>NZ_JBYMUX010000001.1:1502500-3185000 GCF_057815015.1 Sphingomonas sp. SL1004 | reverse complement strand
ACCAGGCCAAAGCGAACATCACCGCGTCGATCGCTTCGGCCAGTGCTGCGCTCGGCGGTGCGCTCTATGGTCTCGGAGTATGGACGCTGGTGCTGGCGCCGATCGTGCTGTTCAGCGTGCGCGGCGCGATGATGACATGGTCGGCGCGGTCGCTCGTCTGGCCGAGCTTCGACTTTCGCGGCGCAGGGACGATCGCGCGCTATGGCGGCGTAATGGCGGCGGGGCAGCTGTTCTGGTTCCTACAGAGCCAGGCGGACGTCTTCATCGCCGGGCGCAGTTTCTCGCCACACATGCTCGGTATCTATACTACCAGCCTGTTCCTGACGCAGATCTTCGTGGCGAAGTTCGTGCCGCCGCTCAACGAAGTCGCCTTTTCCGCCTATGCGCGGATGCAAGGCGATCCCGACGCGATCGGCCGCGCGTTCGTCAAGGGCGTACGGATGGTGATGATCGTCGCGATGCCGTTCTACATGGGGCTCGCCGCAACCGCCGAGCCGCTGGTGCTGACCGTACTCGGCGAGAAATGGCGCGAAACCGGCCCGGTCGTCCACCTGCTGGCACTGGCGATGCCGTTCATGACGTTGCAGGTGCTGTTCACGCCGGCCTCCGACGCGCGCGGACGGCCTGGGATCGGCGTCCAGAACGGCGCAACCGGGGCGGTCATCCTGATCGCGGCGTTCCTGGTGGCGGTGAAATGGGGACCGACCGGCATGGGGCTCGCCTGGATCGCGGTATATCCACTCTACCTGGGGATCAGCGCATGGCGGACCTTGCCGGTGATCGGCGTGCGCGCACGAGACGTGGCGACTGCCGTGGCATCGCCGGCGCTCGCCGCGATCGCGATGGCGCTCGTCCTGGGACTGGTTGACCGAAATCTCCCCCCCCTCGACGCGCATTGGCGCCTCGCGGTGCTCGTACCCGTCGGTGCTATGGTCTATGCGGCCTGGATGCTGGTCTTCGCACGGGCAACCATTCGCGAACTGCTTGCGATCGCGCGAAAGCAGCCGGTTTCCGCCTGAGCCGTCGCGCTATGTCAGGCCGACTGGATGTATTCGCGCATCGCCGCCGCATCCGCCTCGATCCGGTCGATCCGGTATTTGACCAAGTCGCCGATCGAGACGAAGCCGACCAAAGTGTCGCCGTCGATCACCGGTAGATGGCGGATCCGACGCTGGGTCATCAACGACAGTGCACCGATCGCGGACTCATTGGGCCCGATCGACTTTACCGCCGTGGTCATCACGTCGCCGATCCGGCGTTCGAGTGCCGCGGGGCCATCCGATTGCAGGCAGTGGATGACATCGCGTTCGGAGAATATCCCGACCAGCCGCGTACCTTCGAGCACCGGCGCCGCGCCGATCCGCTTCTCTGCGAGCAGCGCCACCGCCTCCGCCACCGTCGAACCGGGCTGCAACGACGATATCGCCGTGCCGCTTTTGCCCTTCAGGATCGCTGCGATCGTCATCTTCGCCTCTCCTCATCTGCGTCTGTTGCGCGTGGCTTGAGGAAACCATGTTTGCGCGGCAATGGGAAGCGATGACCGATCGCTTGCCTGATGACTCGGCCGAACGGCCAGCGGGACTCGACGACCCCGATTATGCCGCGTTCGCGTGGGCACGGTTTCGCGAGATCATGGCGTGGATGATGCTGGCCGCGGCGATCTGCGTTGCGGCGGTGATCGCGGCGATGGCGCATCTGCAGGGGCCGCTGCATCTCGTGACGATGCTCGCGGTGATCGGCGGAGTCGGCGGATCGGTGATGATGGCCGGGCTGCTGATGGGACTCGTATTCCTCAGTTCGGGCAGTGGGCACGACGAGGATGTGACGCGGATCGATTGAGCGGGATCGGGAAAGCAGAATTCTGGTCGGCTGCCGATCGCTCGTCGACGCGGAAGCCTCGCTAAACACGAAAACCTTGCCTTGGCCTGAGCCAACGCCTTCGCCGGGGGAACGACATCTGTGGTGCACGCCAAGGCGAAAAAAGCCGGCACCGCGTGATGCGATACCGGCTTTTCCGTCTCACCTGATAATCCCGAAGCAGTGCGGGATGATAGGATCAGCCTGCCTGGACTTCATCCGGCACCGCGCGAACGCGGCGGCGGCGGGGCTTTTCCTCGGGAGCGGCCTCGGCAGGCGCTGCTTCGGCTGCCGGCGCAGACACCGGCGCGGGTGCGACGGTGGCCGAGATGCCGAGCGAGGGTGGCAGGCGATCTGCGTCGAACGCAGTCGGTGCGCCCTCGTCCTGCGCAACAGGTGCATCGAGGCTGCGATCACGGCGCGGGCGACCGCGACGACGGGGCTGCTCCTCGGTTGCGGCGACGGGCGCCGTGGCCTCGGAGGTTTCGGCCGGCTGGGCGACCTGATCGTTGGTCGGCTGAGCGGTCTCAGTCGCCGAACGCAGCGTGTCGGCTTCCGAATCCTGGTTGGCGTTGGCCACCGGTGCACTCACGCGGGGCGTGCGACGGATCGTCTCGCGCTGCGGCGCATCCCGGTAGTCGCTGCGGGGCTCGCGCACCTGCTCCTCACGGCTATTCTCGCGAGCCTGATTTTCACGGGCCTGGTTCTCGCGGGCCTGGCTCTCGCGGGGCTGGTTCTCGCGGGCTTGTGCTTCGCGCGCCTGACCCTGCTCTTCGGTGCTGCGCTCGTCGCGCTGCTGCGCATCGCGGGGGGCGTTTCGCTGGTTGCGCTGGCCGTCGCCACGAACGCGATCTTCGCGCTGGCCATCGTTACGGGGCTGAGCCTCGTTACGCTGACCTTCGTAGCGGCTATTCTCGTACCGGGGACGCTCTTCGCGCAGTGGGCGGTCCTCGCGGTTCTGGTTGTCGCGGTTTTGGCCCTCACGATTCTGGCGGGGCGCGTTCTGGTACTGACCGTTCTGGCCACCATTCTCGCCACGGTTCTGTTCAGCCGAAACCTGCTGGCCACCCTGCTGCTCGCCCGAGCGGATCGGTTCGCCCTCGTCGCCGTAATCGTCGTCGCCGTCGAGATCGAACGGCTGCTGGCGGCGCGGCTGCTGCTGCGCCTGCGGCTGGCTCTCTTCGAAGCGCGCGCGGGTTTCGCTCAGGACGCGGAAATAATGATCCGCGAACTGGAGGTAATATTCGATGTTGACGCGGTCGCCCTGCTGCTGCGCGTCGCGCGCGAGGTTCTTGTACTTCTCGTACAGCTGGCTCGCGTTGCCGCGCGCGCGGCTGTCGATGCGGTTGCCGGTATCGCGACCACCCTGGCCTCCGCCGCCGCCACCCTGGCGTTGACCGCCACCACTACCGCCGCCGCCATTATTATTGTTGCCACGACCGCGACGGCGGCCGGCTTGCCGGTTGTTGATCAAGCTTGTGTCCTCAGTCGTCGAACCAAAATCTGGTCGTGCTCCGAAATGCGGTGCAAACCCCCCGTCGCGCACCGACGATCTACACGAGATCGGTGCGTCGAACTTGCCAGGGCCGCCGGACTGCAGCGACCTCAAAGCGAAGGATGCGGGTCATCGCTCTAAACCGACCAATCGTCGAGAGTGCGTGCCCCTGCCCGCGTGATAGCGTCCGCAAGGGACCTACTACAAGCGAAATGTGAGGTTTAGCGCCATATTGTTCAAGTCGCGGGGGCGTGGGTTGCCACTAACGCACGCGCGTTGCCGCCATAATCGTGGTGGAGCGCGACGTGCAGACCTTGCGCTTCGAGCAACGCGGTGACGGGGGGAGCCTGCGTCGAGCCGATCTCGATCACCGCCGCGCCGCCGGGGGCGATCAAGGCGGGGAGTTGTTCGGCGAGGATGCGGTAGTCGTCGAGCCCGTCCGCGCCGGCGAACAGTGCCGCGTGGGGTTCGTGGTTCTGGACTTCGGGCGGGAGTTGCTCGTCGGTGGCGATGTAGGGCGGGTTGGCGAGGATCAGGTCGAACTGGCCGACGATCGCGCTGGCCCAGCTTCCGTGGATGAAGTGGGCTCGATCGGTCATGCCGAGGGTTGCGGCGTTGGCGCGGGCGTAGGCGAGCGCTTGCGGGGAATAGTCTACGCCGAGGCCATGCGCGGGCCATTCGTCGAGCGCGGCGAGGAGCAATGTGCCGGGGCCGGTGCCGAGGTCGAGTATCGTTGCGGGGGCTCGGCCGGCAAAGTGCGCTTGGGCTGCGATCAGGAGCGTTTCGCTGTCGGCGCGGGGGACGAGTGCGCCGGGGCCGATGGCGAGGTCGATCGACCAGAAGCCGCGGGTGCCGGTGATGTAGGCGATCGGCTCGTGGCGGAGACGGCGTTCGACGAGCGCGGCGAAGGTGTCGGGGACGGTGTAGCGATCCGGGTCGAGGAGGATCGCGTTGCGCTCGACGCCGAGCGCGTGCGCCATGAGGAGTTCCGCGTCGAGGCGGGGGGTGGCGGAGAAGGCGAACCGCGCGGCGGCGGTGGCAAGCGCTGCGCTGACTCCCCCTCCCGCTTGCGGGAGGGGGTTGGGGGGTGGGCACGCGCTCACCGCGGACGCACCATCGGCGATAAGTCTGAAGACCTGAGCGACCCGCCCGTCTGGAACCAGCCGCGAGCCCACCCCCCGGCCCCCTCCCGCTTGCGGGAGGGGGGGAAGTAGGAGGGCTCAGCCATCCAGCTGCGCCAGGCGGTCCGCTTCGTCCTGCGCCACCAGCGCGCCGATCAGTTCGTCCATCTCGCCCGCGACGATCTCAGGCAGGCGGTGCAGCGTCAGGTTGATCCGGTGATCGGTCACGCGACCTTGCGGGAAATTATACGTCCGGATGCGCTCCGAGCGATCGCCCGAGCCGACCATCGACTTCCGCGCGCCCGCCCGTTCGGCATGCAACCGGTCGCGCTCGGCCTCGTAGAGGCGTGTCCTGAGCACGCGGAGGGCCTTCGCCTTGTTCTTGTGCTGCGACTTCTCGTCCTGCTGGATCACCGTCAGCCCGGTCGGGATGTGGACGATCCGCACCGCGCTGTCGGTGGTGTTGACCGACTGGCCGCCCGGCCCCGACGAGCGATAGACGTCGATGCGCAGGTCCTTGTCGTCGATCTTGACGTCGACTTCCTCCGCCTCGGGCAGCACCGCGACGGTGGCGGCCGAGGTGTGGATCCGGCCGCCCGCTTCGGTGGTCGGCACGCGCTGGACGCGGTGGACGCCGCTTTCGAACTTCAACTTGGCGAACACGCCCTGGCCGGTGACGCTGGCGACGACTTCCTTGAAACCGCCCGCGTCGGAGGACGAGCCGGAGATCATCTCGACCCGCCAGCCCTGCGATTCGGCATAGCGCTGGTACATCCGGAACAGGTCGCCCGCGAACAGCGCCGCCTCGTCGCCACCGGTGCCGGCGCGGACCTCGAGCATCGCCGAGCGCTCGTCGGCGGAGTCGCGCGGCAACAGCGCGAGCGCGAGCTTGCGGTCGGCGGTCTCGAGCAGCGTGCGGTTCTCGTGCAGCTCGTCCGACGCCATCGCGCGCAGTTCGTCGTCGGCATCCTCGGCCATGAACGCGAGGCTTTCGGCCTCCTGCCGCAACCGGCGCACCTCGGTGGCGGCCTGCGCGACGGGTTCGAGCTCGGCATATTCCTTCGATACCGCGACGAAGCGGTCGGAGGGGAGATCGCCGGTCGACATCAGCGCTTGCAGCTCGTCACGCCGCGCCTCGATCGCGCGGATGCGGTCGGGGGAGATCTGGGTCATGAAATCCTCCCCGGCACGGGGAGGGGGACCGCCCGAAGGGGGGTGGAGGGGGCGGGCCGCAGGTGTTGCGCGACGTGTTGCGCGACGCGGAGCCCCCCCTCCGTCAGTGCTGCGCACTGCCACCTCCCCGTGCCGGGGAGGATTTGCGGATGAGCCATCACGACAGCAGCGTCTTCAATTGGGCTTCAAGACCTTCGGTTTCCGACCCGAGCATCTTCAACTTTCGGACGACTTCGCCGTCGATACGACGAACGCTCGCGATCGCCCGTGGGTCTGCCTTGACGGCCTTGTCGAAGCGCTTTTTCGGCGAACCGGACGCAACCAGATCAGCCGAAAATCCATTTCGCCGGAGGTTGGAAATCAGGGCGATCGCATCGAGACTTGAGTCGTCGTCCTCTGCAACGACGATGACTTGGGCACGCTGGTCAGTCGGCTCCTCCAGCAGCATAGCCAGCCGTTCGACACCCGCGGCCCAGCCAACGCCAGCCGTCTCGGGCCCACCGAGCGAGCCGATCAGCCCGTCATACCGACCACCCGCCAGCACGGTCCCCTGCGAGCCCAACCGGTCGGTCACGAACTCGAACGCTGTGTGGCGGTAGTAATCGAGCCCGCGGACCAGCCGCGCGTTGCGCTCCCACGCGACGCCCGCCGCGTCGAGCCCGGCGGTCACCGCTTCGAAGAACGCGCGTGCCTCGGGCGTCAGATACGCGTCGATATCCGGCGCGCTGTCGGCGATCGGGCGGTCGCGCGGGTCCTTCGAGTCGAGAATCCGCATCGGGTTCTTCTCGAGGCGGGTCAGGCTGTCCTCGGACAGTTCCCCGCAGTGCGCTTCGAAATGCGCCACCAGCGCCTCGCGCCACGCGTCGCGCGTCGCCGCGTCGCCCAGCGTGTTGAGCTGCAACGTCACGCCCTCGGAAATACCGAGTTCGCGGAGCAACTGATCCGCGAGCACTAGCAGCTCGACGTCCGCCGCTGGTTCAGCCGCACCGATCACCTCGGCGTCGATCTGGTGGAACTGCCGGAACCGCCCCTTTTGCGGGCGCTCGTAGCGGAACACCGGGCCGCTGGTGGTGAGCTTCAGCGGCGCGAACTGCTGCCAGCCTTCGGTCAGGTACGCGCGGGCGATGCCGGCGGTGAACTCGGGGCGGAGCGTGAGCGAGTCCCCGCCGCGATCCTCGAACGTGTACATTTCCTTCGACACGACGTCGGTCGTCTCGCCGAGCGAGCGCGCGAACACCGCCGTCGACTCGAACACCGGGATGTCGACGCGCTGGAAGCAATACAGCGCCCGCACGCGCTCGAACGTCGACAGGACATGCGCGAACCGGCGCTGTTCGTCACCGAAAATGTCCTGGGTGCCACGGATGCGGCGCGGGGTTTCTGTCTTAGCCATGATGCGCGCGTATCTAGGCGACGTGCCCGCGAAGCGCTAGCGCTGTGGCATGACTGAAAAAGCCAGATATTGGGGCCTCGGCCAGCGCGTTGCCCCGCCGCGCTTCATCCTGTTCGTACTGGTCTTCGCGATCGGGCTGGCCGCGATGATCCCGCGCTTCGGGCTCGGGCGGGGCACGATGGCGGCGTTCGACGTCGCAGCGGTCGTGTTCCTGATCGCGGTCTCGACGTTGTTCCGCAACGCCACCGCCGCCCGGATGCGCCGCGCGGCGGAAGAGAACGACGCCAACCGCGCGGTGCTGCTCGGGTTCAGCGGCACGATCATGCTGGTCATCCTGGTCGCGGTGGCGAAGGAATTGCAGGGCAAGAACGACGCGGTCGGGATCGCGTTGACGATCACGACGCTGGCGCTCGCGTGGCTGTTCTCGAACATGATCTACACGCTGCATTATGCACATCTGTTCTATGTCGATGATCCCGACGGGAAGGATGCGAAGGGCCTCGATTTCCCAAGCTGCGACGAACCCGATTACTGGGACTTCGCCTATTTCGCGTTCACGCTGGGGATGACGTTCCAGACGTCGGACGTGCAGATCACCTCGCGCCGGGTGCGGAAAGCCGCGCTAGGCCAGTGCATGGCGGCTTTCGTGTTCAACATCGGCGTGCTGGCGTTCACGATCAACGTGCTCGGGAGCGGTTGAGGATTCCCGGTAAAGGACTGGACGGCTGCCCTTTATCGCGATTACACCTCGGGTCATCGTCTCTCAGCCGGAAGGCCCTTCCTTGATCCGCAAGCTTCTCGTCGCATCCCTGCTCGCGTCCGCCGCCCCTGCGTTTGCGCAGGTCCCCGCCGGCAACACCGCGCCGCAGCCGGTGCCGTTCGTCGACACCATCCCCGACGCGGTCGACACGCCCTATCCGGGCACGCTGCTGCTCGATGTCGATGCGACCGATACCGAGCGCGGCATCTTCCGCGTCAAGCAGACGATCCCGGTCGCCAAGTCGGGGCCGATGGCGCTGCTGTATCCGAAGTGGCTGCCCGGCGCGCATTCCCCACGCGGCGAGATCGAGAAGCTCGCCGGCCTCGTGATCCGCGCCAATGGCAAGATCGTCCCCTGGACGCGCGATCCGGTCGACGTCTTCGCGTTCCACATCGACGTGCCGACTGGCGCGAAGTCGGTGGTGGCCGAATTCCAGTTCATCTCCGCGACCAAGGGCGACCAGGGCCGCATCGTCATGACGCCGACGATGGTCAGCCTCGAGCCGAACCTCGTCAGCCTGTACCCCGCAGGGTATTTCACGCGCCAGATCCCGATCAAGATGACCGTCACCTACCCGGCCGGCTGGACCGCCGCGGGTGCGGTGCCGGCGAAGGTCTCGGGCTCGACCTACTCCTACGACACCACCAACTACGAGATCCTCGTCGACTCGCCGACACTCGCGGGCAAATACGGCAAGGTCTGGCCACTCTCCCCCCGCGTCGACCTGAACGTCTTTGCTGACAGCCCCGACCAGCTCGCGGCCAAGCCCGAACAGATCGATGCGCACAAGCGGCTCGTCGACCAGGCGGTGAAGACCTTCGGCGCGCAGCATTACGATCACTACGAATTCCTGCTGTCGATCACCGACCAGCTCGGCGGGATCGGCCTGGAGCATCATCGCAGCTCCGAGAACGGCGTCCGTCCCGGCTATTTTACCGAATGGGAAACCGGCGCCGCCGCGCGGAACCTGTTGCCGCACGAATACACGCATAGCTGGGACGGCAAGTTCCGGCGCGGCGCCGACCTGTGGACGCCGGACTTCCGCACGCCGATGCGCGACTCGCTGCTGTGGGTTTATGAAGGCCAGACGCAGTTCTGGGGCTATGTGCTCCAGGCGCGCTCGGGGCTGGTCAGCAAGCAGGACACGCTCGACGGATACGCATCAATCCTTGGCATCTATGACACCGCGAAGGGTCGCGAATGGCGCCCGCTGATCGACACCACCAACGATCCCGTCATCTCGGCGCGCAAGCCGAAGGGCTGGACCAGCTGGCAGCGGTCGGAGGATTATTACAACGAGGGCCTGATGGTCTGGATGGAGGTCGACTCGATGCTCCGCCAGAAATCGAACGGCACCAAATCGATCGACGATTTCGCGCGCGCCTTCTTCGGTGTTCGCGACGGCGATTACGGCGAGCTGACCTACACCTTCGCCGACGTCGCGCAGACGCTGAACGGCATCGTCCCCTATGACTGGGCGACGTTCCTGAACACCCGCCTGACCGAGACGGGCAAGCCCGCGCCGATCAACGGCTTCGCGATGAACGGCTACAAGCTGGTCTACGGCCCCGAGCAGAGCCCGTATCTGAAGCAGGCGGAAAAGACCCGCGGCACCGATGTCAGCTATTCGCTCGGCATGGTGATCAACAAGGAAGGCGTCGTCACGTCGTCGATCTGGGACAGCCCCGCGTTCAAGGCTGGCCTCGACGTCGGCACCGAGATCGAGGCGGTCAACAGCGAGGCGTATTCGGCGGACCGGATCAAGGCCGCGATCCTTGCCGCGCAAGGTACCAAGGTGCCGATCCGTCTTACTGTGAAAAACAACGACCGATTCCGGGATATCACGCTCGATTACCATGACGGCCCGCGCTATCCGCGGCTCCAGAAGGTGGGTACAGGTGACGGCGGGCTCGACAAGCTGCTGACGCCGCGTTGAGCCTTTGAAATCTATCGGTGCCGGCCGCTCCCCAGACGAGGAGCGCCGGCACCGTCATATTCGAAAGGACCGCCATGCGTATCGATCTCATCCCGACCGGCAAGAATCCGCCCGAGGACCTGAACGTCATCATCGAAGTGCCGACCGGCGGCGAGCCCGTGAAGTACGAGTTCGACAAGGCGTCGGGCGCGTTGTTCGTCGATCGCATCCTGCACACGCCGATGCGTTATCCTGCGAATTACGGCTTCGTGCCGCACACGCTCAGCCCCGATGGCGATCCGCTCGATGCGCTCGTGATCGCACGCTCGCCGTTCATCCCCGGCTGCGTCGTTCGCGCGCGCCCGATCGCGGTGCTGAACCTGGAAGACGAAGCCGGCGGCGACGAGAAGCTCGTCTGCGTGCCCGTCGATTCGGTGTTCCCATACTACGCCAATATCGGCGAGCGCGGCGACATGCCCGAAATCGTGTTCGAGCAGATCGAGCACTTCTTCACCCACTACAAGGACCTGGAAAAGAAGAAGTGGGTCCGCGTCGGCAAGTGGGGCGATGCCGACGAAGCCAAGCGCGTGACGATCGAAGCGATCGAGCGTTACGAAGCCCAGAAGGCGAAGGGCGAAGAGCCGATGAATTCGGACGACGCCGCAGGTCGCTGATCTGACTTCATGTGGGTCGATCGGCCCAGAAACGTTCCAGATTTACCTCCCCGGCGCGGGCCGGGGTCCAAGTGGAAAGGTCGAAGTAACGGAGCATCATCCGTTGTTACCTCCGTCCCCCAATTGGGCCCCGGCCTGCGCCGGGGAGGTACTATCTGACGGGACGCGTTCGGTGCGGCGGCGGCCAGTTACCGCCCCGCCAACCGAACCAGCGCATCACCCGACATCCGCTGAATCGTCCAGTCCTCCATCCCGATCGCGCCGACTTTCCGATAAAACGCGATCGCATCGGCATTCCAGTCGAGCACCGACCATTCGAACCGCGCGCACCCGCGATCGAGCGCCACGCCGGCCAGATGCGCCAGCAACGCCCCCCCGACGCCCTGCCCGCGCGCGTCCGGCGTCACGTACAGATCTTCTAGGTACAGCCCGCGCTTGCCGGTCCAGGTCGAGAAATTGTGGAAGAACAGCGCGAACCCGAGCGGGCCATCCGCGTTTTCCGCAATCAAGGCCTCCGCAGCTGGCCGCTCCCCGAACAGCGCCTCCGTCAGCATCGGCTCGGTAGCCTCGACCGCATCCGGCTCGCGCTCGAACGCGGCAAGCTCGCGGACGAAACGCAGGATCGTGCCGACATCGGCCGGAGTTGCGGAACGGATATGGGTCATGCACTTGCCTCGATCGATGTCTGCGCGATATCACGCCGCCGCGCTGCATACAGGCACGCGACGACGATGATCGCCGCACCGCCCAGCGTGAACGCCGATACCCGCTCGCCGAACACGACGAAACCCAGCACCGCGGCATAGACGAACGAGGTGTATTCGGTCGTCGCCAGGAACCCGGTATCCCCGTGCGCATACGCCCAGCCAAGCAGCCACAGCGACGCGGTCGCGAGTCCCGCGGCCAGCACGAGCTTGGGCCACTGTGCCGCCTCGGGCACCACCGCGAACCAGGGTGCTGCCAGCGCGAGCGTCGCGGTGATGACGAGCGCCTGAAAGAACGCGATCTCGCCCGGCCGCGCCGCCTGGCTCTGCAGCCGCGCGATCACTAGGTTCACCGCATACAGCACCGCCGAGCCGAGGATCGCGAGCGTCCCGTGGAAGGTCTCGGGTCCAGGCACCTCGCGCCCCTGCCCGATCATCACCACCAGCACGCCGCCAGGCGCCGCGATCGACGCGACGAACGTCTTCCACCCGACCCGCTCGCCCAGCGTGACGGCCGCAAGCAGCAGCGCGAGAATCGGCGCGATGTAGGTCAGCGAAATCGCCTGCGCCATCGTCACGCGCGCGAGCCCCCAGAAGAAGAGCACCGCCATCGCCGTGGTCACCAACCCGCGCGCCAGATGCAGCTTCAACGCCCGCCCGGACGGTCGCCCGCTCTTCCCGAGCTTCCACGCGACCGCGCCCAGTCCGACGCTGATCATCTGCCGCCAGAGCAGCGCGTTGTAGACGCCGATCGCCAGGACGAGCGACATCATCACCGCGCCCATCATGGAGAACAGTCCGATGCCGAACGCAGCGATCGCGAAGGCCAGGGCAGGCGAAACGGTGCGCGTGGTCATCGGAACAGGCGAATATCCAGATCGAGGCCGAGCGTCACCCAATCCCTGTCCCCGGTCCACAGTGTCGCGGCCTGATCGATCGCCAGCGTTGCGGTGACGGGCGTGATCACCGCATCGACATTTATCCTTGTCGCAACAGCCTCCAAAGTCACTCCGTCACCCCGGACTTGTTCCGGGGTCCACTGTTCCGCAAACCAAATTCTATCGAGTTTGCGGCGCCGTGGATGCCGGAACGAGCCCGGCATGACGGAAGGTGAGATAAATTCGTCCACTTGGTGCACGCGTCGAAAACGACGGTCACGCGGTATGCCGTGTCCGCCAGTCCTCGATCTCGGTGTTCTCGCGGACAGCATCGGTGCGACGTTCCGCCAACAACTCATCCACCAGATTACGATCGACACGCTTGGCCATCGACCGAAACTCGGATTGCACCTCGCGCACGACCTGCGCGTAGGTCTTCATTGTAAGGCCGCCGTCCGGGTTGAGCTCGACGACCAGCGAGTCGCCATCTTCAATGCCAGCATCGCGGCGCAGTTCGGGAGGCAGGGCGATCTGCCCACTGACGACTTTAGCATGATAGGTCATGATCACCTCCAGCGAGGTGTGACCCTACCACACCCCCTATTCGGCCGCCACCGGCACTAGCGCCGCCATTGCCTCGTCAGCCGCATCGATCTCGGCCGCCTTCGCCTCGACCAGCCTGACGATGTGATCGACCATGTCCGCGTCCTGGACGTGGTGGTCCGTGACGCCCGACAGATACACCATGTGCTTGCCGTTGCCGCCGCCGGTGATGCCGATATCGGTCTCGCGCGCTTCGCCGGGGCCGTTCACCACGCAGCCGAGCACCGACAACGACATCGGCGTGCGGATATGCTGCAATCGTTCTTCCAGCGCCTGTACCGTGCGGATCACGTCGAAGCCCTGGCGCGCGCAGGATGGGCACGAGACGACGCGGACGCCGCGGTTGCGGATGCCGAGCGACTTCAGGATCTCGAAGCCGACACGCACTTCCTCCTCGGGTTCGGCGGAAAGCGAGACGCGGATCGTGTCGCCGATGCCGTACCAGAGCAGGCTGCCCATCCCGATCGCCGACTTCACCGTGCCGCCGACGAATCCGCCCGCCTCGGTGATGCCGAGATGGAGCGGGCAATCGACCTGTTCGGCGAGCTGCTGGTACGCCGCCACCGCCAGGAACAGGTCGGATGCCTTCACCGCGACCTTGAACTCGTGAAAATCATGGTCCTGCAACAGCTTGATATGATCGAGCGCCGACTCGACCAGCGCATCGGGGCAAGGCTCGCCGTATTTCTCGAGCAGATGCCGCTCGAGCGAGCCGCCGTTGACGCCGATCCGGATCGCGCAGCCATTGGACTTGGCAGCATCGACGACTTCCTTCACGCGCGCCGCTGAGCCGATATTGCCCGGATTGATCCGCAGGCACGCAGCCCCCGCATCAGCGGCTTCGAGTGCGCGCTTGTAGTGGAAATGGATGTCCGCGACGATCGGCACGCGGCTCGCGCGGACGATCTGCTTGAGCGCCGTGGTCGATTCGACGTCCGGACAGCTGACGCGGATGATGTCGACGCCGGCCTCTTCGCAGCGCCGGATCTGGTCGACCGTCGCGCGGACGTCGTCGGTCGGCGTGTTGGTCATGGTCTGCACCGTGACCGGCGCATCGCCGCCGACGGGGACGTTGCCGACCATGATCTGGCGGCTCTTGCGGCGGGTGATATCGCGCCAGGGACGAAGGGACATGGGGATTCCTCGGGAGTTCGAGGGCGTATATAGCGACTTGCGCGGCGGAACGGAACATCGCTGGCCGGAGTAGCGAACGTCGGCCATAGCGACGCACGACCTTAGGAGCGAACGCGATGACCCTGTCCCTGTACGATGCGACGATTCCCTCGAATCTCCAGATCCTCCGCGCAGTCGACGCGCTGCTCGACAAGGCGGAAGCGTTCGCCGTCGAAAAAGGTATCGAACCCGCAGTTCTGATCGACGCGAAGCTCGCCGATGACATGCTGCCGTTCGGCTATCAGGTGAAGTCGTGCGCAGCGCATTCGGTCGGCGGCATCGAGGGCGTCCGCTGCGGCACCTTCTCGCCCGACCGATCGGCCTGGCCGACGGATTTCGCGGGGCTTCACGCCGTCCTGCGCGACGCGATCGCCACGCTGGACGCGATCGACCGGGAGGCGTTCGACGCGCTTGCCGACAACGACACGAAATTCGAATTCGGCACGTTCGTCATGCCGTTCACCGGCGCGAACTTCCTGCTCTCGTTCTCGCAGCCCAACTTCTATTTCCACGCCAGCACGGCCTACGCGATCCTACGCGCGCAAGGCGTCCCGATCGGCAAGCGCGACTTCATGGGCTCGCCGCGCATAAAGGTTTGAACTGAACGCAGGCGCTGCGATAATTCGATCCTCCCCCGCAAGGGGGAGGTGGCGCCGAAGGTGACGGAGGGGGAGGACACGGAACAGCGGTTTCCCTTACCGCCCCCTCCGTCTGGCAAGCGCTAGCCACCTCCCCCTGGCGGGGGAGGATCACCAAGATTCCGACCGGTCCCAAACACCACCTCACCGGTCGCAAGCTTGCGGCACCGCCCCCCGCCCCCTAGGGCCGCACGATGACCCGGCATTACGGCATGGACTGGCTGCGGATCGGCGCGTTCGCCCTGCTGATCGTCTATCATATCGGCATGGTCTTCGTGCCGTGGAACTTCCACGTGAAGTCGCTCCACGTCGAGGATTGGGTGCGGCTGCCGATGCTCGCCAGCAACGCGTGGCGGCTGACGCTGTTGTTCGTCGTTTCCGGGTACGCCAGCCGTGCTCTCCTGGCGCGATCGAGCGGGACGGCCGGGTTCTTCGGCAATCGCTGCTACCGCCTGCTCGTGCCGCTCATATTCGGCATGGCGGTAATCGTACCGCCGCAGTCCTGGGTGGAGCTGGTCACCAAGCATGCCTATGCCGGCAGCTACTGGACCTTCTGGGGCCATGATTATTTCCGCTTCCGCAAGCTCGCCGGGATCATGGTGCCGACGTGGAACCACCTCTGGTTCGTCGTCTATCTCTGGGTCTACACGGTCGCGCTGACGCTCGGCCTGATCATCGTTCGCGGCGGCTGGCTGCAACGCGCCTTCGACTGGGTGTTCGGGAGCCCTATTCTCAAGGGTATCCCCGTGCTTGTCCTGCCGGTCGCCTGGCTCGTCTTCGTGCATGGCTGGTGGTTCCAGATGGCCGCCGAGACCCAGGAACTCTACGGCGACTGGGTCGCGCACGTCACCTATTTCCCGGCTTTCCTGTTCGGCTTCGGCCTGGCCCGTTCCGAACCGGCAATGGCGGCGGTCGCACGCTGGTGGAAAGTCGCGGCGGTCGCAGCCGTCCTCGGCTATGTCGCGATCATCGCCGTCGAACTGGAATGGCCCGGCGACATCGTCGCGCCGCGGTGGATTTACCCCGCATACGGCGTCGCGCATGCGTTCGAGCAATGGGGTGCGATCGTCGCGCTGATCGGGATCGCCGAACGGTATTGGAACCGCGACCATCGCTGGCGCAGGACACTGACCGAGGCGGTGTTCCCGTTCTACCTGATCCACCAGACGATCATCGTCCTCGTGATGTACGCGCTGCTCCCCGCCGGACTCCCTGGTTGGGCAGAGTTCATGTGCCTGCTCGCTGCGACCGTCGCCGGCTGCGTCATATTCTACCGCGTCGGCCGCGCGATCGCCCCGCTGCGCCCGCTGATCGGGCTACGCCTGCATCTTCGTCCTACGCCTTCCATCCTCTGAAAGACTTAGCATGACCTGGACCCTCGTCATCCACGGCGGCGCCGGCAAACTCGACAGCGAGATGGTCTCTGCCGAACAGGATGCGGGCGCGCGCGCCGGTCTGTCGCGAGCGCTCGACGCAGGGTCGGCGGTGCTCGCGAACGGCGGCAGCGCGCTGGATGCGGTCGAAGCGGCGGTGCGCGTGCTGGAGGACGATCCGCACTTCAACTCGGGGCGCGGCGCGGTGTTCACGCATGACGGCACGCTGGAGCTCGACGCCGCGATCATGGACGGCCGCACCCGGGCCGCCGGCGCCGTTGCCGCAGCCACCGCGACGCGCAATCCGGTCGGCCTCGCCCGAGCAATCCTCGACGACGGTCGCCACGTCTTCCTCGCCGGCCAGGGTGCGGATGCATTCTCTCTCGAACACGACCTTCCGCAAGCCGACGCAGACTGGTTCGCAACCGACGAACGCCGCCGGCAATTCGCCGAGTTCCAGGCCGATGGCGGCGGGTTCGACGTCGACATGAAATACGGCACGGTCGGCGCGGTTGCCTGCGACACGCACGGCCATGTCGCCGCCGCGACCTCGACCGGCGGCGTCACCGGCAAGCGCTGGGGCCGGATCGGCGATACGCCCGTCGTCGGCGCGGGTACCTTCGCCGACGACCGCGCGTGCGCCGTCTCGTGCACCGGCTCGGGCGAGTTCTTCCTTCGCATCGGCGTCGGCCACGAGATCGCCGCGCGCGTCCGTCTCGCAGGCGATTCGTTGCAGGTCGCAGCCGACGCGGTGCTCGCCGAAGTGAAGGCGCTCGGCGGCACCGGGGGGGTGATCGTCGCGGGGCCGGACGGCGACATGGCCTGGGGCTTCAACACCGTCGGCATGTACCGCGGACGCGCGTCGTCCGAGGGTAGCCGGACCGTCGCGATCTACGCTAACGAGCCGGCATGAAGCGCCATCTCCTCGCCGCGGCATCGTCCGCTCTGGCCATGCTCGGCATCGCCTCCCCCGCCACCGCGTTCTGGGAGTACGGCCATCAGACCGTTGCGCAGATTGCTTATGCCAACGTCACACCGAAGACCAAGGCTGCGATCCGCAGGCTGCTCGCGCAACAGGCGTTGCTCGACACGCCCGAGTGTCCGGCCGGCACGATCGAGCAGGCGAGCGTCTGGGCGGACTGCATCAAGCCGCTCAAGACCGCCGACGGCAAGTCGCGCTTCGGGTTCGCCTACACGTGGCATTTCCAGGATGCCGACGTCTGCGCACCGTTCGACCTGACGCCCGCGTGCAAGGACGGTAACTGCGTCTCCGTCCAGATCGACCGCGACGTGAAGCTGCTGCGGGATCGCGCCACCGCGCCAAAGGACCGCGTCCAGGCACTGGCGTTCCTGATCCACTTCGTCGGCGATCTGCACCAGCCGCTTCACGCGGGCGACCGCAACGACAAGGGTGGCAACGACGTGAAGGCGGACTATGGCATCTATGGTCCCGCGCGCTTCAACCTGCATTCGATCTGGGACGGGCCGCTTGCCGAACGGGCGATCTCGACCCCGCCGTCGCTGGTAAGGCGCTATCCGGCCGCCGAGCGCGCGAAGATCGGGGCGGGCACAGTTACCGACTGGAGCCGGGAGAGCTGGGAAGCCGCGCATACGGCGTATGCAGCGGCGCTTGGTGGCGACGCGTGCGGTGTTGTTCCGGCGCGGGTGAAGATGGACGATGCGACGATCGCCAGGATGGTGCCGGTGTCGCGCGAAGAGGTCCGCCGCGGGGGTATTCGCCTAGCGAAACTGCTCGACAGGGCGCTGGGGTAAACCGCTTACCCTCTCCCCTCCGGGGAGAGGGAGGGGCCCGCGGGCTCTTGCACGTGGGAGGGTGAGGGGCTTGAGGCTCGGACCGTCCGTCCCAAAGCCCCTCACCCTCCCGTCGCCCAGCGGCTCCTCCTTCCCTCTCCCCGAAGGGGAGAGGGACCGCCGCAACAAACTTAGTTCAACACAACCGTGACCGCGCGACGGTTCGCCGCCCAGCTCTGGTCGTCCGAGCCCATCGCGACCGGGCGCTCCTTGCCGTAGCTGATCGTCGTCATCCGCGACGACGACACGCCCTTTGCCGCTAGATAGTTCTTCGTCGCGTTCGCCCGACGATCGCCGAGCGCGAGATTATACTCGCGCGTGCCGCGCTCGTCGGCATGACCTTCGATCGTGATGCGCTGGTTCGGGAACTTGGCCAGCCACTGCGCCTGGCTGTCGAGGATCGCGCGCGCGGTCGGATCGATGTCGTACATGTCGAGCCCGAAATTCACCGTGTTCGAGCTGACCGAACGCTGGAAGTCGGCATCCGACCCCGGCACGATCGCCCCGCCGACATTGCCGTTGTTCATGCCCGCATTGGGATCGACAGCAGCGTTGTTGTCGACCGGCGCCGGCGGCAACACGGCGGGACGCTTCTTCGCGCAACCCGAAACCGCGATCAGCGCGGTACACGCCAGCAAGATGTTGGAAAGCTTCGACATAGATAGTCTCCCGTAGAAAATCACGTTTCCCCGTTATGCCCCCATAGCAGGTTTACGGACGAAGCGGGCCCCAGGCCGGATCCGAGCCGTCGAGCGGCGTCGGGATCTTCCGCTCGTTCACACCCGTCAGGTCGACCGACCAGAGGTCCGCCTTGCCGCCGCTGCCGCGTCCCGAGCGATAGAAGTTGATCACGCGACCGTTCGGCGACCAGCTCGGCCCCTCGTCCTGCCAGTCGTTGGTGAGCAGTTTTTCACCGCCGCCGCTGGGGCTCATGATGCCGATCCGGAAGCCGCCGCCGAGCTTGGTGAACGCGATCAAGTCGCCACGCGGGCTCCACACCGGAGTGGCATAGCGCCCGCCGCCGAAGCTGATCCGCTGCTGGTTCGAGCCGTCCGCGTTCATCACGTAGATCTGCTGGCCACCCGAACGATCGCTCTCGAACACGATTCGCGAGCCGTCGGGCGAATAGCTGCCGCCGGTGTCGATCCCCGGCGAGTTGGTCAGGCGCTGCGGCGTGCCGCCCTGCGACGAGACGCGATACACGTCGGTGTTGCCCCCCTGCGCCATCGAGAACAGGATGTTGCGACCGTCCGGCGAGAAGCGCGGCGCAAACGTCAGGTTCGCGTTCGCCACCACCAGCCGCTGCTTGCCCGAACCGATGTCGTAGACGTAGATCGCCGGGCGATTGTTGAGATAGCTCATATAGACGATCGACTGCTGGTTCGGCGCGAACCGCGGTGTCAGCACGATCGACTGGCCGTTGGTCAGGAAGCGGTGATTGGCACCGTCCTGATCCATGATCGCAAGGCGCTTGATGCGGTGGCCCTTGGGGCCGGTCTCGGACACGTAGACGACGCGGCTATCGAAATACGCGCCCTCGCCGGTCAGCCGGGTGTAGACCATGTCGGCGCATTTATGCCCCGCGCGACGCCAGTCCGACGGCGGCACGACGAACCCGGTGCGGGTCAGCTCGGCCTTTGACGATACGTCGTAGAGGTAGCAGCCGACCGTCAGGTTGCCGTCGCCATTGGCGCGGATGAAGCCCTGCACCAGCGCCTGCGCGCCGGTGCTGCCCCAGTAATCGAACCCGGGTGCGGTGACTTCGGGGAAGGTGATCGGGCGGAGCTGGCCGGGCGACAGCGGCGTGAACAAGCCCGAGTTGCGCAGGTCGTTGGTGACGATGTCGGCGAGCTGGCGGCCGAGCACGTCG
The DNA here is from genome assembly GCF_057815015.1 of Sphingomonas sp. SL1004. Classification (NCBI taxonomy): domain Bacteria; kingdom Pseudomonadati; phylum Pseudomonadota; class Alphaproteobacteria; order Sphingomonadales; family Sphingomonadaceae; genus Sphingomonas; species Sphingomonas sp. SL1004. The sequence goes on along the minus strand of NZ_JBYMUX010000001.1, from coordinate 3,165,561 downwards.
GTCGAGCCTGCCGGGGTGGAGACGACGGCGGACGTCGGCATGACGGGGATCGCGATCGGCATCGGTGCGGAGATGCCGCCAGTGACGTCGACCACGAGCCCGCCGGACTGATCACCTGCGGGGGCTGGGGCAGCTGGATCGGCGGGGGTTTGTTGTGGTGCCGGGGCGGGTGCGTCCTGTGCGCTGGCTGCACTGCCGGAAACGAACGCGAGCAGCCCAACCGAAGCAAGAACCGATCGAGCCACACGCCCACCCAACACAACCTCCACCCCGGCGAAGGCCGGGGCCCAATTGGGGGACGCTGCTGAGAGAGCGGTGCGCATCATTACGTTGGCCTTCCCAATTGGGCCCCGGCCTACGCCGGGGTGGTATTCTTCAATCGGGGTTGGGCGCGAAGGGAAGAACCCCAGGATCGATCGAGTCATAACGGACATCCTCAGCCGGGAAGTTTGTAGCGCAGGCTGAAATTGCTCCAGCCGTTCTGCACGTCATACAGGTCGTCGGGCAAACCGCGTAGCGGCGAACACCCGACGAAGGTCGCGATCGCGAGATCGTCGACGCGGTCGACATAGCGCCGGTTGTCGTCGTCGACGCCGGCATGGCCGCTAATCGTCGGCCGTGATTTCAGCGTGCCGTCGCGGTTGAGCTTCAGGTTGATCGTCACGCGGATCCGCTCGGCGCCCGGCCCCGGCGTGACCTGGCGGTTGGCACAGGGCTGCACCTGGCGCAGGATCGCCGAGCCGATGTTCGCCGCCGCCTGCGCGCCGAGCTTGGCCGCCTTGGGCGCTTCCGACTTGCTCGGCGAAGGATCGGCCGACAGCCCCTTCAGGAAATTGTCGCCGAGCCGCGAGCCGCGCGGCCGCGAGGTCTTGGCCTCCGCGGTCGAGCCGCTGCCCTTGGTCGTGGAAGGCTTCGCAGGCTTGGCCGAACTCGACGACGACTTGGCGGCCGTATCCGTTGATTTCGTCGCAGTCTTCGCTGGCGCCGATTTCGCCGGCGCAGCCTTGGTCGGCTTCGCCTTGGCGGGTGCTGGCTGCGGCTTCACGACAGGCTTCGCGACCGGCGCCGGCTTGGCGGCAGGCTTTGGTGGCGCAGGCTTGGGTTTGGGCTGCGGCTTGGCCACGGGTTCCGGCGCCGGTTGAGGCTTGGGCGCAGGCTTCCGCGGCGCGGGCTTGGGCTGCGGCGCAGGCGGTACGGGATCGGGCTTCGGCTCAGGCTCGGCCTCTTGCGGAGCGGGCGGCGCCGCATCTTCGGGCGCGCCTTCGTCCGGCGCGATCGATTGCGCGGGCGCCTCGGTCGATTGCGGCGCGGTTGCCTCCAGCGCTACGTCGGGCACGAGGCTCACGTCGATCGGCTGCTGCTGGATCTTCGGCGGTTCGGGCGCGCTGAGAAAGCCGAGCGACAGCAGGCCGAACAGCACGACATGCCCGACGACCGCGACGCCTAAGCCGATCTTCTCCGAACGATCCATCAGGCCAGCGCCATCAGTTCTGATTACCCTCGACGGTCACCAGCGCGACGCGGTTCAGCCCGGCGCGATTGAGCTCGCCCATCACCCGCATCACGCGCCCGTAATCGAGCTTCCGGTCCGCGCGGAGCAGCACCTGCGGCTCGTCCCCGACCGCGCGGCTGGCAGCAATCGCGGCCAGCCGCACCGGCAGCGCGTCGTCGGTCACTTGATCCTTATCGATGAACAGCGCGCCGGTCTCGTCCATCGAAATCTCGACGGGCTTCTGCTCCTGATCGAGCGCTTTCGCGCGCGCGTCGGGCAGGTTTACGGGCACGCCCGCGGTCATCAGCGGTGCGGTCACCATGAAGATGATCAGCAGCACCAGCATCACGTCGACCAGCGGCGTGACGTTGATGTCCGCCATCGGCGCGCGCCGGCCGCGCCCGCGGGAAGAGGGAAGATTCATCGCCACCTAAAATCCTCCCCGCACGCGGGGAGGGGGACCCGCGAAGCTGGTGGTGGGGGCGTGCGTCAGACGCTGCTGTGCGTGGAGTATCTCGTTCCACAAGCGCTGTGCTGCGGGGAGAACCCCCTCCACCACGCCGCTGCGCGTCGCGGTCCCCCTCCCCGTGCCGGGGAGGATCTGCGCGGCGCTCATCGCGAGCCGTCCAATTGGCGCGAGAGGGTCGTGTGGAAGCCGTCGGCGAAGCGGTTGAGGCTCGCCTCGATCCGGTTGATGCCGTGCGAGAACCGGTTGTACGCGATCACCGCCGGGATGGCCGCGAACAGGCCGATCGCGGTCGCGAACAGTGCCTCTGCGATCCCCGGCGCCACCACCGCCAGCGACGTATTCTGCGCGGCGGCAATGCTGGTGAAGCTCCGCATGATGCCCCACACCGTGCCGAACAGCCCAACGAACGGCGCGACCGAGCCGACCGTCGCCAGCACGTTCAGCCGGTCCGACAGCTTGTCGATCTCGCCCGCGACCGCTGCGCCCATCGTCGTCGCCAGCCGCTCGCGCGTGCCGCTCTTGTCGATCGTGCCACCCGCGGTGGAGCGCCGCCACTCGGTCACGCCGGCCGCGAACACGCGCGCCGACGGCAGGTCGTTCTCGCCCTCCGCCTTGTAGAAGACGTCGATATCCTCGGCCTTCCAGAAATCGCGCTCGAACCGGGTCATGCCCTTGCGCGTCTTGCCGATCCGCCGCCAGAACGCGACGATCAGCGCCCAGGTCCAGATGCTGGCGAGCAGCAGCCCGATCATCACGCCCTTCACCACCCAGTCGGCCTGGAGGAACAAGTGGATCGGCGACAGCGTCGCGCTATCCATAGTCAACACCGGATTCATGCTTCCCCCTGCCAGACAAGGCGTTCGTAGATATCGATCCAGGCGCGCGGCTGGCGGCGTGGGCGACCATTGGGAGCGACCAATGCCGCCACCAATTCCGCCTCGGCCAAGACAAGCCCGTCGCGCATGACTCTTTGATGAATGGCGACCCCGGCCGCGCGCACCTGCACGATCCGCGAGACGACCAGCAAGGCGTCGTCGAGCCTGGCCGGCGCGGCATACCGGATGGCAACGCTGGCGATCGCATAGGAACCCTCGCCCGCCTCGAACGCCGCGCGCTGGTCGATCCCGCCGACCCGCAGCATGTCCGACCGCGCGCGCTCCATGTAGCGCAGGTAATTGGCGTGATAGACCGCGCCCGACAGATCGGTGTCCTCGAAGTACACGCGCACCGGAAACCGGTGCTCCCGCCCGTCGAAGCGGCCTTCCGCCGGTCGATCTAGATCCTCTGCCATTGACGGGGCTGTTAACGCAACATTTGCCATGACGCCAACCATTGCCGTCACGATCGCTGGCGAGCCAAGGACGATACGCCTAGTCTCGGCGCATCGAACGCAGGAGACTCGCATGGCCGATCGTCCCACCGGTGGAATCACGCCGTTCCTCGTCATTCGCGGCAAGCGCGGGCGCGAGGCACTGGCGTTCTACGAGGATGCGTTCGCCGCGACCATCGTCGAGACGAACTTCGCGGACGATACCGTCCGGCTGATGCAGGCCAGCCTTCGGATCAACGACGCCTGGCTGATGCTGTCCGACGAATTTCCCGAGTGGCGCGGTCATGACGAGCCCGAGCCTGCCGGCATCACCCTGCATCTGCGGGTCGACGACACCGATGCCTGGGCCGACCGCGCGGTCGCGGCGGGGGCGATCGTGACGATGCCCGTAGCCGACCAGTTCTGGGGCGATCGTTACGGCCAGGTGCGCGATCCGTTCGGCCACAACTGGTCGATCGGATCGCCCATCAAGACCTGATTACTGGAAGACGCTCGGGTCCAGCTTCAAGCGGGGCTGCGCCGGCGGCACCGGTTGCGAGATCGGCTGGAGCCGGGCCTGCGTGATCGTCTGCACGGGCATGTTCGACGCATATTGGCGCGAGACGGCCAGCTGAGGCTGAACCGGACGCACGGTGCGACCGCGCCACGCATCGACCGCGCGGTAGAAATCGGTGAACGGCCGCTCGAGCGCGGGCAGGTTCTGGGCGGCGAACATCGGCATCGCCTCGGCCGAGACGCCTGCGCTCTGCGCCAGGACGGTCCCTGCCGCCGTGCAGAAGTCGTCGCGCGCCGTCGACTGCGAGAAGAAGTTGTACAGCCGCGTCATCGAATCGTCGTAGCGATCCTGCCAATCGCCGCCGCCCGCCTTGTATTCGCTGGCGTAGGTCGCCTCGGCCTTGGCGAGCACCGGCTTCTGCGCCGCCAGCAGCGCGTTATAGCCGGCGACGATCACCACCTCCTGCGGCCCGCGACACGCAAGCGCGGCGACGTTCAGCGCAGCGCGGAGATGCCAGACCTTGGCGGCGGTGGTGAGATTGCGATTCGGCGTGGGATAGGTGCCATCGGCCAGTGCGACCGGAATGACGATGGTCGGCGACGCACCCTTCGGCATGGTGGGCGCAGGCACCGGCACCATGATCACGGGCGGCGCGACCGCCGCCACGGTCCGAGGCTTCGACGTGCACCCGGCCAGCAGACCCAGCGCGGTAACAGACAGCAACGCAAACCGACGACTCATCGCAACACCTCGTAACGTCCCCCGACGGGACATGTCTGGCACGCGGAAGGTTAACGAGGCGTAAGCCGTACGGGTTTTGCGGCGAGTGGAGAGGAAGAGGGGTTTGAAGCCGTCTGCTGGAGGGACTGCACCTACCCCGGGGGACTTCCGCCTCGGCGAAGGCCGGGCCCAATTGGCAAGGTCGCAGTAACGAAGCGCAACCTCTGTCAGCGACGTACCCCAATTGGACCCCGGCCTCCGCCGAGGTGGTGCCGAAGACGTTACCCCCTCGATCCTCCCCCGTAACGGGGGGGGGGGGCGGCGCGGCAGGCGTCGGAGGGGGAGGACACGGAACAGAGGCTGGTGCTTACCGCCCCCTCCGTCAGGCAAGAGCCTGCACCTCCCCCTTGCGGGGGAGGGTCAAGAGTCAAACCGCGCGCGCTTCCAGCGCAGCCGCCGCCTGCGCCATCAGCCCACCGATGATGTCCGCCACCGGCTCCTCGCGCTTGACCATGCCGACCGACTGGCCCGCCATCACCGAGCCATGCTCGACATCGCCGTCGATCACCGCGCGACGCAGCGCACCCGCCCAGTAATGCTCAATCTGCAACTGCGCCTCGGCCATTTCCACGCGGCCACCATCGAGATGCCCGGCAACTTCGCGCTGCTTCGCTGTGAACAACTCGCTCGACGCGTTCTTCAGCGCGCGGACCGGGATGACGGGGAGCCGTGCATCAATCTGCACACTGGCGATCGCGTCGCGCGCCGACGCGCGGATGAACGCCTTCTTGAAATTGGCGTGCGCGATCGACTCGGTCGCGCAGACGAACAGCGTGCCGAGCTGGACGCCCGCCGCGCCCATGTCGAGATACCCCGCGATCGCCTCGCCGCGGCCGATCCCGCCAGCGACGAATACCGGCACCTGCTCGGCGATCTCGGGCAGCATCTCCTGCGCGAGCACGCTGGTCGAGACCGGACCGATGTGACCGCCGGCCTCCATGCCCTCGATCACCAGCGCATCGACGCCAGAGCGAATCAGCTTCTTCGCCAGCGCCAACGCGGGTGAGAACGCGATCAACTTGGCGTCGGTTTCCTTGATCGCCTCGATGCTGCCCTTGGGCGGCAGGCCACCGGCGAGCACGACGTGGCCGACCTTGTGCTTGGCGCAGACCGCGATCAGCTCGAACAGATCGGGATGCATGGTGATCAGGTTCACGCCGAACGGCTTGGTCGTGAGAGCCTTGGTCGCGGCGATCTCGGTGTCGAGCAACGCGGGCGTCATCGCCCCGCACGCAATCACGCCGAACCCGCCGGCGTTCGAGATCGCGGAGACGAGGTGACGCTCGCTCACCCAGGACATCGCGCCGCCGAGGATGGCGACCTCCGACCCGAGGAACGCGGCGCCGCGCGTCATCCGGCGTTGCAGCCGCTCAGTACCGATCGTCATGCATCCATCCCCGTCGTCGCAACCTTGTTTGTCGTTGCAATCACGTCCGCTATCCCAACTCTATACGTCATCCCAGCGAAAGCTGGGATCTCCCGGTGATAGCGCGCGCCCTTGCCGCGGGAGACCCCAGCTTTCGCTGGGGTGACGGCATGGGATGGGGTGACGGTGTTGCGGCTCAAGCCGCATCCTCGGCATCGAGCCCGTACGCCGTATGCAGCACGCGCACGGCCAGTTCGGTATAATCCTCTTCGATCAGCACGCTGACCTTGATCTCCGACGTGGCGATCGCCTGGATGTTGATGCCGCGCTCGCCGAGCGTGGTGAACATCGTCGCCGCCACGCCCGCATGGCTACGCATCCCGACACCAACGACGGACACCTTGGCGACGCGCGTGTCGTGGACGATCGTTGCGTAGCCGATCGCGTCCTTCGCCTTGTCGAGCACGTCGAGCGAGCGCGCCAGATCCGCCGCCGGCACGGTGAACGTCACGTCGGTCGAGCCGGTCGAATGCGCGACGTTCTGCACGATCATGTCGACGTTGATCCCCGCGTCGGCGAGCGGCGCGAAGATCGCCGCGACCGAGCCGGGCCGATCGCTGACCTGCGTCAGGGTGATCTTTGCCTCGTTCTTGTCGTGCGCGATGCCGGTGATGAGCTGGCGTTCCATATCGTCGATTTCCTCTTCGCCCACGATCAACGTGCCCCGTTGTCCGCTTAGGGGGTGACCATCATTGGTGTCGCCATCCTCGAACGAGGACAATACGCGCACACGCACATTCTCTTTCATTGCCAGGCCCACAGACCGCGTCTGCAACACCTTGGCACCGACGCTGGCGAGTTCCAGCATCTCTTCGTACGTGACCTTGCTCAGTTTGCGTGCACGCGGCACGATCCTGGGGTCGGTCGTGTAGACGCCGTCGACGTCGGTATAGATGTCGCAGCGGTCGGCCTTCATCGCCGCCGCCATCGCCACCGCCGACGTATCCGATCCACCGCGACCCAAGGTGGTGACACGCTGGCCGTCCGCGACGCCCTGGAAGCCCGGGATCACGGCGACGACACCGTCTGCTAGGCTCGCGTCGAGTGCGGCCGTGTCGATCTCGCCGATCCGCGCCGATCCGTGCGCGTCCGAGGTGTTGATCGGCAACTGCCAGCCGAGCCAGCTCCGCGCCTTGCACCCGGCCGCCTGCAAAGCGATCGCAAGCAAGCCACTCGTGATCTGCTCGCCGGCCGAGACGACGACGTCATATTCCTTCGCGTCGTACAGCGACGACGCCTCGCGGCAGAAGCCGACCAGCCGATCGGTCTCGCCCGCCATCGCGGAGACGACGACGGCGACCTGGTTGCCGGCATCGACTTCGCGCTTCACGCGCGCGGCGACGTTGCGGATACGCTCGATCCCAGCCATCGACGTCCCGCCGAATTTCATCACGATACGGGCCATTGGCAGCGCAAATCCCTTTGGGTCGAAGCGGCGGCCCTGATAGGTAGCGCGCATGATACTGGCAAGTGACACCGTAAACGGCGCAACAATCGATCCGCGCGAGGCCGCGCATTTCGGCACGATGGCGAAGGACTGGTGGGATCCGAAGGGCTCGTCCGCCCCGCTGCACAAGCTCAACCCGCCGCGGCTGCGCTACATCCGCGAGCAGGTCGATGCGCATTGGTCCGGGAATGGGACGAGCTTCACGCCGTTGGAGGGGAAGACCGCGCTCGACGTCGGCTGCGGCGCGGGATTGCTGTGCGAACCGCTTGCGCGGCTCGGCGCGGCGGTGACGGGGATCGATGCAGCGCCAGAGAATATCGCGGTTGCAGAGATACATGCAGGCCAGAGCGGTTTGGTGATCGATTACCGCGCGGGGGGAGTCGAGGGGCTGGTCGGGCAGTATGATCTCGTCACCAGCCTGGAGGTGATCGAGCATGTCAGCGACCCCGCCGGTTTCGTCCGCGGCCTAGCGCGGACGCTGGCCGAAGGCGGGTTGCTGATCCTGTCGACGCCCAACCGCACGCCGTTGTCGCGGTTGGCGATAATCACCGTGGCGGAAGGCGCTGGCGTCATTCCCAAGGGCACGCACGACTGGAACAAGTTCCTCACGCCCGAGGAGCTCACCGCGCTACTGAAGGACGCAGGTCTCCGCGTGACGGATACGCGGGGGCTGAGTTTCTCGCCGGCGACGGGGTTCACACTCGGCGATTCGACGAACCTCGATTACTTTCTGACCGCGGTGAAAGCCTAACCTTGCCCACGGTTACACCACCCCGGCGAAGGCCGGGGCCCAATTGGGAAGGCCAAGGTAACGGGGCGCCGTCCTCACTCATAACCGTCCCCCAATTGGGCCCCGGCCTCCGCCGGGGTGGGGCCGAGTAATGGAGCACGCCGCTCCCCAACCTTGTTCGCCCGCGAAGGCGGGTGCCCAGCCTGGGCACCCGCCTTCGCGGGTGAACATACTTCTGATGCTAACAGCGCTGGCGATCCTCTTCGTCACCCTCGCCCTTCTCCGCCCGGTAGATCACGACGAATCCCAATACGTCGCCGCGGCCGCGCTAACCGCCCACGGCCTGCTCCCCTACCGAGACTTCGCCTACCTCCAGACCCCGCTCCAACCCTATCTCTTCGCCCCCATCGCAGCCCTGGCCCAAAGCTGGACCTGGCCAGCGCTCCGCATCCTCAACGCCCTGCTCGGCGTCGCGACGATAGTCTGCGTCCACACCGCCGCCCGAACCCTCGACGCCAAACCCAAAGCCGCCCTCACCGCCGCAGCGCTCTTCGCCACCTGCGACATCCTCCTCTTCAGCATCGGCACCGCGCGCAACGACGCGCTCCCCGCCGCGCTGCTCGCGGCCGCACTCCCCCTGATCGTCCGCCCCGCCACGACGCGCGCCACCGCAGCGCTCGCTGGCCTCCTAGTCGCCAGCGCCGCCGCCGCGAAGATCTCCTACGCGTTCCCAGCGCTGGCCTACGGCCTCTACGCGCTGGTCCACCGCCGCCACCGCCCCATCGCGATCCTGCTCGGCACGCTCCCGGTCGTCGCCTTCGTCGCATGGACCTATGCCAGCAGCCCGGCCGGGTTCGTGTTCGGCACCGTCACCTTCCCGGCCCGCGGCCCCGCCGAATATTACGCGCTGCGCCCCTGGAAGATGTCGCTCCCCGCCAAGGCGATCGACACGCTCAAGTTCCTCGCACTCGGCGCGGCGCTGCCCGCACTAGCCTTGGTCGCCCGCGACGCTTGGCGCCGCCGCACGGTCGGACTCCTCGATTGGCTGATCCTCGCCGGGCTGATCGCCGCCCTCCTGCCGTTCCCGACCTGGCGGCAATATCTCCTCCCAGCCCTGCCAGCCCTGTTCGTCCGCCTGTCGCTGATCCCACCCCCGAGCCGCGCGTGGCGGATCGCCGTCGCGATCTTCGCCACCGCCGGCCTCGCCCCCTCGGTCGCGGCCCTGGCGGACTCGGACGGCCTGTCGCTCACCCACGCCCTGCGCGAAGGCCACGCGGTCGGCCGCACGCTCGACCAACACGGAGTCGAAGGCCCGATCGCAACGCTATCCCCACAAATCCTGCCCGCGGCCAATCGCCTGCCGGACCCGGCCTTCGCCACCGGCCCCTTCTATTTCCGCAGCACGCACCTGCTCGACGCGACCCAGGAACACGCGCTCCACCTAATCTCGCGAGCACGCCTGCAACTCGACGGATCGACGATCCTCACCGGCGGCGAGGGTCCCGCAACCAGCGGCGACGCCAGCCTCGACCGCGCACTCGCCACCGCAGCACGCCACGCCGGTTACGACCCGATCCCGATCCCCGGCACGCGCTTCACCGCATTCACGCCGCCAGCCCGCGCCCCTGCTTCGCCGCGACCAGCCCCGCATAATAGTCCATGAGTTCGACCGCATGCTCGCGGTCGCTGCGCACATGCCGCGCCGCCACCGCCGCCGCCCGCCTGAGCATCGCTCTGTCGCGCACGAACAACCGCCCGATCGCCGCCGCCGCACTCTCCGCATCGCGCGCCGCATAAAGCTCGCTGGCGTGGCGGTCCGCGACCTCGGCGCACCCACCCGTATCCGGCACGATCAGCGGCAGGCCCGACGCCATCGCTTCCGACGCAACCAACCCGAACGGCTCCGCCTCCGACCCGTGGATCAGCGCATCGCAACTCGCCATGATCCGCGCGAGCCGTTCGCGATCATATACCGGCGCGAACATCCGGATATGCGGCGACCCACCGATCCGCCGCTGGATCGCCTTGGTCTGCGCACCCGCGCCGATCAGCACCAGCCCGACCGGCAGGCTCGCGCCCGCCCGCGCCACCGCGTCGACCACCAGCGGCCAGCGCTTCTCGCCGTGATGCCGCCCGAGCCCGAGCAACAGCATGCCGTCCTCCGGCAACCCGCACTGCCGCAGCAACGCCGCCCTCAACCGCGTATCGCGCAGGTCGGGCGAGAAATGCCCCCGCTCGATCCCCAGCGGCATCGCAGCATCGATCCGGACGCCGCGCGCGCGCAACCGCTTCTCCAGCGCCGGACCATTGGTGACGACGACGTCGTATTTCTCGAGGAAGCGGTTCATGTACCGGCTGTACCAGGCGAACCCACGCTCGATCTGGTCATGGCTGGCGACGCCCGCGAACCAGCGCTGCGCATACGCCGCGATATTGTCATTGTGCATGAAGAACGCCTTCACCGCGCGCGTGCCGTTCGAACCGGGCCAGTCGCCGACGAACCACGCCGGCCGCCACGGCGAGCAGCATTCGACCACGTCGGGATCGAGATCGTCGAGCACCCGGTGCACCGCCGACCGATCCCAGAACAGCCCGTAGTTGCGATCGAACGGCATACCCGGCGATTTGAGATAGATGATCCGCCCGCCGCCCGGCCGTTCCTCGACACGGTCCTCCTTGCCGGGTGCAACGACGATCAGTTCATGGCCGAGATCCGCCATGATCCCCATCTTCCGGTCGACATAGGTCCGCACGCCGCCGCCGGTCGGCGAGTAGAACTCGTTGACGTCGACGATCCTCACCTCTCGGCCCTCATGGCGTGACAGGCCCGAACCCGCCGAGCCCGCGCAGATATTGCGCAGTGATCCGCACCGTCGTCACGCCGGCGCCCACCTCGACCAGCGCCTGCTCGACCTTAGGCCGCGATCGTCCCAGCTTCACGTTGCTCGCGAACCCCGCGCCGTCGGTCCAGAAGCTGAACTTGTTCTTCCCGTCGCGGTTATGCGTCAGCAACAGCGCATAGTTGCCCGGCCGCGGCACCCGGATGCACATCGTCGTCGGTCCGGCCGCAGGAGTCGGCACGCTCACCCGCCGAAACGTCTTGCCCGCCGCGATCAGCGCGCGATCGTCCTTCAGGAAATCGGCCTCCTCGCCGGGATAGAGTTCGAGCTTCAGTTCGCCCGTGCGGTCCTTCAACCCGGTGATCTCGACCGCGATCGCCGGCCCTTCTCCCGGCCGGCACGCCGCCGCATCGCTGCCCAGAACCTGCGCGCCCGCCGATCCCACCAAAACGACCGAAGCAACCAGAGCCAAGCCATAGCGAATCATGCACGAATCCGATCGAGTGCCGCGTGGATGCCGAACAGCACGATCAGACCGACATGCACGAGCAAGGTCGCCGCTGCCGTAAACGCGATCAATTCCGACAGCGCCTGATCCTGCCCGATCAGCAGGATCGCGATATTGGCGAACAACAGGTCCTTGTTCGGCACCAGCGGCAGGCGCGACACGAGCAGGCGCCCGGCGGCGAGGAACAGCCACATCCCCATCGGCACCCCCGGCAGCGCGAAATGCCACGCGAACGCGATCAGCACCGATCCGCACAGCAACCGGATGCAGTGGACCCCGAACACCCACCACAATTTCGCCCGCGGCAACGAGAACACGCGGCGCGAGAAGATCAGGAACGGCAGCGAGATCAGCAACGTCACGCCCGCCGACCCGAGCACCGTCCGAAACTGATCATGCGTCAGCAGATGTCGACCGAGCGGCAGCGCGATCGCCACCAGCAACAGCGTGATCGCGTTGCCTGCGATCGCCGACAAGATCGTGACGTCCTTCACCGCGCCGAACGGCGACGCCACCATCCGCGCCTTCGCCCGCGCCCAGGCATAGAAATACGCGTCGCCCGAGTACCCGAACACGACTTCGTTCGCGATTCGCTTCTTGATCAGCGCGACCAAGCCACCGAGCGGGATGCCCCACAACCGGCGGAAGATGACGTAATCCCCGGTCGGCGGCGACATGTAGAGCAGTGCGAAACACAGATAGAAGCGCGGATCGTGCGGCACCGAGCGCGTGAGTCCCACCAACCCATGCCCAAGCAGCTCGCGCCCCAGCCCGGCGATCATCGCCAGCGTCAGCACCGCACCGATGATCGCCGGCCAGCGGCTGCCGATCGTCTTGAGCGGTTCGAGCCCCGCACGCGCGATATCCGCATAGCCTTCAGAGTCAGCCGTTTTCGCACGCATGTTCAATCGCCGGTCCTCAAGCCATTCCGTCGCCCCTCGATCGGCCCAATAGCCGCCCGTCGGCACGCGTGCACGCAAAGTCGGTTTCATTCGGTCGCGATCTCCGCTCTATCAATCGCGCATCATGATGACCCCCATATGTCACTCCTGAGCGGACCACCGACCGCGCGGCACATCCTGACCTATGCCGAGGACCTGCGCGGCGGCGGGGTCGAACGCGCGCAGCTCCGCCTCGCGCGGGGCTGGCTGGCGGCAGGGCGGCGCGTCACACTGGCGATCGAGGATATTTCCGGGCCGCTGGCGGCAGAACTGCCGGAGGGACTTGAGATCATCGCGCCGTCGCAGCTGCTCGCGTTGCCGGGGGTCGTCCGCCGTCTCGCGCCGGACGTGATCTTCTGCCCGGGCAATTTTTACACCGGCATCGCCGCCTGGACCCGGCTGCGGCTCGGCAAGGCCTGTCCGCCGATCGTCGCCAAGATGTCCAATGCCCCTGCGCGGGCGGATCATGGCCGGGTGATGCACGCCGCGCACCAGATCTGGCTGGCACGGCACGGAAGCTTCCTCGACCATCTCGTCGCGATGACTCCTGCAACCGCAGCCGAGGCCGCGTTGGCAACCCGCATGGTCGGGCGAACGAGCGTCATTCCGAACCCACCCGCTATGCCGGTCCCCGGCGCGCTACCCGATCTGCCCGCGCGTTTCATTCTTGGCGTCGGCCGGCTCGAACCACAGAAGCGCTGGGACCGCCTGATCGCCGCGCTGCCGCTGCTGGTGGACCAGGCGACACCGCTCGTCATTCTCGGCGAGGGTAGCGAACGGGGAGCGATCGAGGCTCGGATTCGCACGCTGGGTTTGGAAGACCGCGTCCTCCTGCTCGGCCACAGCAGCGATCCGCTGCCGGTGATGGCGCGCGCGACCGTGCTGGCGCTGACCTCCGACTACGAGGGCGTACCGGGCGTGTTGCGCGAGGCGCTGTCGGTCGGCACGCCGGTAATCTCGACCGACTCGAGCGCGGCGGTAGCAGAGATCATCGACCGGCCCGACCGCGGCACGGTTGTACCTCGTGAGGATGTATCAGCACTCGTTGCAGCGTTGGACGCATGGCTTGTCCCGGTTCGGCAGCGACCAAGCCCGGTTGCGCAACCCGGCGCCGACTCAGCCCAACTCTACCTGACGCTCTTCGACCAACTGGTAAGGCGGTAGCTCTCCACCCCCGTCATCCCCGCGGACGCGGGGACCCATATCCTCAGGGGTTTGCCAGTATGGGTCCCCGCGTCCGCGGGGATGACGGGGGTGGGCTATGAACCCGGATTAAGAGGAAGGGGGCGTCAAACCAGGTCAGGCCGTAGCCTCACCAGCTTCCACCTGCTCCTCTTCGCGCTCCGAACGCCGCTCTAGCGCGGTCTTGATCATCGCCGTCATCGGGTCGGCCAGCGCGAGGCCGAGGATGCCGAACAGTGCGCTCGCCATGATCTGTGCGCCCAAGGTCAACGCCGGCGGCAGGTCGACCGTGCGCTTCGCCACCATCGGCACGATCACATACCCGTCGATCGTCTGCACCACGAGATACGTCCCGATCGCCCAATACCCCGTATCGACGCCCGCGCTGAACCCGACCGCGACCATCAGCACGCCGGTCACGATCGCGCCGACGTTGGGGATGAACGCAAGGATACCCGCGATAATGCCAAGCAACATCGCCATCGGCACGCCGCCGACCGCCAGCGCGATGCCGCTCGCGACACCCTCGACCGCCATGCCGAGCAGGCGCCCCGCGAGCAGCTTGCGCAACGTCTCGCCCATCTTGACCAGCGTCCTGGCGAACTCGGGACGCAGGTCGATCGGCACCACCCACTGGAGCCCGCGCGAATACGTCCCCGGGTCCATCGCGATGAACAGCCCGAGGATCAGGATCATGAACATGCTCGTGATCGCGCCGATCGCGGTGCCGACCCACGATGTCACCCGCCCGACCGAGCCGAGCGCCTGCTTGACGATCCCGTTGACGTCCGACGCGCCCGGCATCAGCCCCTGCGAGGTCAGATAAGTGGTGAAGCGATTGGCTTGCGACTCCAGCGTCGAGCGCAGCTGCGTCACCTGTTCGGTCACCTGCACGCCGGTCAGAATGAACGTCCCGACGAGGAACGCGAACGTCAGCAGCACGACGATCAGCAACCGCCAACCGCGCCCGATCGGCAGCACCCGCCCAAGCAGCCGCACGCCGCCGTCGAGCAACGCTGCGAACACGACGCCCGCGAAGATGATCAGCAACGGCTGTACCAGCACGATCAGCAGCGCGATCACGCAGGCGAGCCCGAGCCAGATCATCGCACGCTTCAGTTCCTTGCGCAGGAACGGATCGCGCATTTCGACCGGGCTAAGCTCGTCGACGGTCTTGGTCTCAGCCATCTCAGTTGACCTTGGCAGGGTGCAGCGAGGTACCTGCACGATCCGAGCGCAGCGAGCCCCACCAGCTCAACGGATTGAACGTCGCATCGCCGTCGAGGCTGAAGGTGATGAACTCCGCACGGCCGCCGAGATTCTCATACGGCACGGGTCCGCCAAGCCCGAGCTGGCTCAGCGCGAACCGGCTGTCGGCCGAGCGATCGCGGTTGTCGCCCATCAGGAAGACATGGTTCGTAGGGATCGTGATCTCCGCGAAATTGTCGCCCTGGCTGTCCGGCTCCAGATCGATCGTCTCGTAGCGACGACCGTTCGGCAGCGTCTCGGTATAAGTCGGCAGGCGGCACATCTCGCGTCCGTCGGGCAGCGTCGCGCGCGCGCCAGGATAGTCGATCTCGCTGCACGGGCTGTTGGTGTCGACCGGGATCAGCGTGTCGTGCCGCGGGCCGCGCTTCACCGCGACGCCGTTGAGGAACACGATCCCGCCGCGCACGGCCAGTCTGTCGCCCGGCAGGCCGATCACGCGCTTGATATAGTCGTTGTGCGTCCCCGGCGGCGTCACGATCACCACGTCGCCGCGCGTCGGCAGCGAGCCGAACAGGCGGCCGTGGATGAACGGCAGCGACACGCTCCAGCTGTCTTCCTGCTGGCGCAGCACGACGCCCTTGAAGATCGCGACCGGATTCGGGATCGTCGGCGACACGAACGACCAGCCGTACGCGAACTTGGTCACCACCAGCCGGTCGCCGATCCGAAGCCCCGGCAGCATCGATTCGCTGGGGATATAGAAGGGCTTGGCGATGAAGCTGTGGAAGCCGAGCACGACCAGGATCAGCCAGAAGATGCCCTTCACCTCGCCCCACCAATCGGTGCCGCGGCGGCGGGTCGTTTCCGGTGTGGTGCCGGCCAGTGGCGCGGTATCCGCCGCGGTGGTCTGCACGAGGGGCTTTTCCTGGAACTCGTTGCCGTCCAACGCCGCGTCCTTCATCGATTCGTATCCTGGCGCATGTCCGGGGATATCAGAGGTATAGCTTCGATGATCACGAAGGCCTGCGCCCACGGATGATCATCGGTCATCGTCAAATGCACGCGCGCGGCGTGGCCTTCGGGGGTCAACGCGTCAAGCCTCGCTTTGGCACCCCCGGTCAACGCCAACGTCGGCGCGCCACTCGGTGCGTTGACCACGCCGATGTCGCGCATGAACACGCCCGCCCGAAACCCGGTCCCCACCGCCTTGGAAAAAGCCTCCTTGGCAGCAAACCGCTTCGCCAGCGTCCCCGCCTTGGTAAAAGGCCGCCGTGCCGCCTTAGCCCGCTCGACATCGGTGAACACCCGCTGCTCGAACCGCTCCCCGAACCGCTCGATCGACGCCGCGATCCGCTCGATATTACACAGGTCGGACCCGAGCCCGATGATCACGAAATCCTCCCCGGCACGGGGAGGGGGACCGCGACGCGAAGCGGCGGGGTGGAGGGGGAGCTCCACGAGCGATACGTTCGCGGTGGGCCCCCTCCCCCATGCTGCGCATGGTCCCCCTCCCCGTGCCGGGGAGGATTACCGCGCCGCATCCATTGCCTCGCGCATCAGCCGAACCGCCTCGCCAAGCCCAACGAACAGCGCTTCCCCCACCAGGAAATGCCCGATGTTCAGCTCCCGAACCTGCCGGATTGCCGCGATCGGCGCGACATTGTCGTAGGTCAGGCCATGCCCCGCATGCACCTCGATGCCGTTTTTCGCCGCCAGCGCCGCTGCGTCGGTCAACCGCCGCAGTTCCGTCGTCCGCGCGTCGCCCGACAGTTCCGCGTACAGCCCGGTGTGGAGTTCGATCACCGGGACCTTGAGCCGCACCGCCGCCTCGATCTGCCGCGCATCCGGCTCGATGAACAGCGACACCCGGATGCCCGCCTCGGCCAGCGTATCGACCAGCCGCGCCATCCGGTCGTAATGCCCGGCGACGTCGAGCCCACCCTCGGTGGTCAGCTCCTCGCGCTTTTCCGGCACGATGCACGCGGCATGGGGCTTGTGGCGTAGCGCGATGCCGAGCATCTCGTCGGTCGCCGCCATCTCCAGGTTGAGCGGGATCGTCAGTTCAGCCGACAATCGCGCGATGTCGTCATCCGTAATGTGCCGGCGATCCTCCCGCAGATGCGCGGTGATCCCGTCCGCCCCCGCCGCCGCCGCGACCAGAGCCGCACGCACCGGATCGGGATACCCCGCCCCCCGCGCGTTCCGCACCGTCGCGACGTGGTCGATGTTCACCCCAAGGCGAAGGTGGTCGTTGCTGGAGGGGCTCATGCCGCAGCCCTGCTG
The DNA here is from genome assembly GCF_057815015.1 of Sphingomonas sp. SL1004. NCBI lineage: Bacteria > Pseudomonadati > Pseudomonadota > Alphaproteobacteria > Sphingomonadales > Sphingomonadaceae > Sphingomonas > Sphingomonas sp. SL1004. The sequence continues at coordinate 3,148,428 of NZ_JBYMUX010000001.1, read as the reverse complement.
CCGGGCTTGATCGCCGGGATCGCTGCCAGCTCAGGCGGCAACGCATCCGCCGGATAGGTCGGCACGTCGAGCCGGATCAGCGGGAAGAACGGCACGCCCAGATCCGCCGTCCCGTTCGAGCGATCGACCAGCGCCGCCGCCGCCACGGTCACGCCGCCCGCGCGCCCGATCGCCGCGATCGCCTCGCGCGATGACAGCCCGGTGGTGACGACGTCCTCCATCATCAGCACGCGCTGGCCCGGCGCCAAGCGGAACCCGCGGCGGAGTTCGAACACGCCGTCGGGCCGCTCGAGGAATACCGCCTCGACACCAAGCGCGCGGCCCATCTCATGGCCGGCGATCACGCCGCCCATCGCCGGCGAGACCACGATATCGATCTGCGCACGCAGCTCGGCCGGGATCGACGCCACCAGCGCTTCCGACAACCGGGCGCCACGCGCGGGATCCATCAACACCCGCGCGCATTGCAGGTAGCGCGAACTGCGCAGGCCGGAGGACAGGATGAAATGCCCTTCGAGCAACGCTTCGGCAGCGCGAAATTCGGCGAGCACGTCGTCTTCGGTCATCGCGGGTCATCGCTCCAAATGGTCTGCCCGCGCTGATACGAGCGCGGGAAACCACGTGCAACGAGAACCGGCGCCGAAGTACACCTACGCTCCCCACCCACTCCGTCACCCCGGACTCGTTCCGGGTCCACGGTTCCGCAAACCCAATCCTCTCGAGCTTGCGGAACGGTGGATGCCGGAACAAGTCCGGCATGACGGAATGCCTGGATCGGGCCAGCCGGCGCTCAAGGTCAGACAATGCTTGAGGCGAGCCCCCCCGCTGGGTATAGCTCTACCCAAATCATAAGCAGACATCCGCGCGTCCGGAATCGGGTTCGCTATAAACCGGGGTCAAGAAAAACGATGCGCAAGATGGGGATGAGAGGATTTGCGATGGCAGCGGGGCTCGCACTGGCGAGTCTCGGTGGTGTCGCCGGGCATGCGGCCCAGCCGGCTGCCACGCCTACACCGCAGGCAGCTGCCGCACCCGCCGGTGTGTCAAACACCGCGCCGACCACATCGGCCGCGACGCCGACCGCCAACCCGTCCAGCCCGGAGCTGGCGATGGACGGCGCCCCCGCGATGACGGTCAAGCCGATGATCGGCCAGCCCACCGACGGCCTGTTCGGGCTCCAGCCACAGGTGACCAAGAACGGCCAGTTCGCGCACTGGATGCACAATTCGATCCTGGTGCCGACGATCACGATCATCTCGCTGTTCGTCCTCGCGCTCCTCTTCTGGGTGTCGTTCCGCTATCGCAAGGCGCGCAACCCGGTCGCATCGAAGACCAGCCATAACACCGCGATCGAGATCCTCTGGACGCTCGCACCGGTCGTGATCCTCGTCCTGATCGCGGTCCCGTCGATCGGGCTGCTGCAAGCGCAGTTCAAACCGGCCCCCTCGGGTGCCGTGACACTAAAGGCGATCGGCAACCAATGGTATTGGACCTATCAGTATCCGGACAATGGCGGCTTCGAGATCACCGCCAACATGCTGAAGGAAAAGGCTGACGTCGCCGCGGGCGAGCGTGGCCGCACCGATGCCGACGGCCCCAAGCTGCTCGCCACCGACAACCGCATCGTCCTCCCGGTCGGCGTGCCGATCCGCCTGATCACCACCTCGAACGACGTGATCCACAGCTGGGCGGTGCCCGCGTTCTGGATCAAGCTCGACGCGATCCCCGGTCGTCTGAACGAGACCAGCTTCACGATCGACAAGCCCGGCCTGTATTTCGGCCAGTGCTCCGAGCTTTGCGGCGCGCGCCACGGCTATATGCCGATCGCGGTCGAGGCGGTTCCGCCCGCCGAATACGCGGCCTGGGTCAAGGCCAAGGGCGGCACGATGCCGACCCCCGGCAAGGCGTCCGACAAGGTCATCCCGCAGCCCGGCGCCGATGGCTCCGCGGCGAAGGTCGAGGAGGCCGCGGAAACCGCCAACGCCACCGGCCCCGTGGAAAACGTGACAACCGCAGCCCCCGCGACGACGCAGGGCGCCACCTCAAACCCGGCCGGCGCCGGCAACGCGGGACAGTAAGATGACCGACACCGCTCTCCATCCGTCGGCGTTCGTCGCGCACGAATCGCACGACCACCACGACACCGATCACAAACCCGGCTTCTTCGCGCGTTGGTTCATGTCGACCAACCACAAGGACATCGGCACGCTGTACCTGATCTTCGCGATCGTCGCGGGGATCATCGGCGGCTCGGTCTCGGGCCTCATGCGCGCCGAGCTCGCGCATCCCGGCATCCAGTATCTCCAGGGCTGGGCGTCGATGCTGCACGGCGGTCCCGCCAGCCTCGACGAATCGCTCCATCTCTGGAACGTGCTGATCACCGCGCACGGCCTGATCATGGTGTTCTTCATGGTCATGCCGGCGATGGTCGGTGGTTTCGGCAACTGGTTCGTGCCGATCATGATCGGCGCGCCGGACATGGCGTTCCCGCGCATGAACAACGTGTCGTTCTGGCTGCTGATCCCCGCCTTTACGCTGCTGCTGGCCTCGCCGTTCTTCGGTGGCGCGGGTAACGGCTGGACGCTCTACGCCCCGCTCTCGACCTACGGCGAGCCTGGGCCGTCGACCGACATGGCGATCCTCGCGCTCCACCTCGCAGGCGCATCGTCGATCCTCGGCGCGATCAACTTCATCACGACGATCTTCAACATGCGCGCGCCGGGCATGACGCTGCACAAGATGCCGCTGTTCGTGTGGTCGATGCTCGTCACCGCGTTCCTGCTGCTGCTGGCGTTGCCGGTGCTCGCCGCGGCGATCACGATGCTGCTGACCGATCGCAACTTCGGCACGACCTTCTTCGATCCGGCGGGCGGCGGCGATCCGGTGCTGTACCAGCATCTGTTCTGGTTCTTCGGCCACCCCGAAGTCTACATCATGATCCTGCCGGGCTTCGGCATCGTCAGCCAGATCATCTCGACGTTCAGCCGCAAGCCGGTCTTCGGCTATCTCGGCATGGCGTATGCGATGGTCGCGATCGGCGTGGTCGGGTTCGTCGTGTGGGCGCACCACATGTTCACCACCGGGCTCAGCGTGAACACCAAGATGTACTTCACCGCGGCGACGATGGTCATCGCGGTGCCGACCGGCATCAAGATCTTCTCGTGGATCGCGACGATGTGGGGTGGTTCGCTCACCTTCAAGACGCCGATGGTGTGGTCGATCGGCTTCATCTTCATGTTCACCGTCGGCGGCGTGACCGGCGTGGTGCTCGCCAACGGCGGCATCGACGATTACATGCAGGACACGTACTACGTGGTGGCGCATTTCCACTACGTTCTGTCGCTGGGTGCGGTGTTCTCGCTGTTCGCCGGGTTCTATTACTGGTTCCCGAAGATGACCGGCAAGATGTACAACGAGTTCCTCGGCCAGCTGCATTTCTGGGTGTTCTTTATCGGCGTGAACGTGATGTTCTTCCCGATGCATTTCCTGGGCCTCCAGGGCATGCCGCGCCGTATCCCGGACTACACGCCGCAGTACGAGCATTGGAACACGGTCGCCTCGGTTGGCTACATGATCATGGCCGCGGGCATGGTGGTGTTCTTCGTCAACCTGATCTGGTCGCTCGTCGCAGGCAAGCCGGCGGGCGACAACCCCTGGGGCGACGGCGCGACGACGCTGGAGTGGACGATCTCCTCGCCACCGCCATACCACCAGTTCGAGACGTTGCCGCGGATCGACTGAGGATGTGAGGCGACGTAGCGCCAGCTACGCGCCGGTGCGGCCCAGCCGCACGCATCCGACCGGCCGGCGCGGCAACGCCGCGTCCGACGACACGGGATTTACTCCCGTGTCGGGGCCAGCCAAGCCAGAGAACGCCTCGGGGAAACCCGGGGCGTTTTTTGTTGAAGTGCCGCCTTCAAGCCAGACCATGTGTCTCCGCGAAGGCGGAAACCCAGCCTGGGCTCCCGCCTTCGCGGGAGAGCAAGGAGGCAGGAGGGACTCACTTGGCTCACCCCCCTTCCGTCACCCCAGCGAAAGCTGGGGTCTCATCGTGGGACTCCCGTATCGCCCAACGCGGGAGACCCCAGCGTTCGCTGGGGTGACGGTGGTAGGCAATCACGCGACGACGATCATGCGCGCGCCACCAAGCCACGCCGCTTTCCTCAAGCCTTTCCAACGCGTATAGCGTACCCGAACCATGACTCCTGCCACCCCCCTCCTGCCACCGGCGCATTGGCGCGATTTCCTGGCGCTCACCAAGCCGCGCGTGATGACGCTCGTCGTCTTCACCGGCCTGTGCGGCATGCTCGCCGCACCGACGTCGGTGCACCCGGTGATCGGCTTCACCGCGATCCTCTGCATCGCGCTCGGCGCAGGCGCGGCGGGGGCGCTCAATCAATGGTACGAGTCGGACATCGACGCGGTCATGCGCCGCACGCAGAAACGCCCGCTCCCCGATGGCCGCATGGAACGCCAGGCGGCACTGCATTTCGGCGTCGGCCTCGGTGCATTCTCGGTGCTGTTCATGGGATTCGCAGTCAACGCGGTGGCCGCGGCGATCCTGACCGTATCGATCCTGTTCTACGTCCTCGTCTACACCGTCTGGCTCAAGCGCCGCACGCCGCTGAACATCGTCATCGGTGGTGCCGCGGGCGCATTCCCGCCGCTGATCGGCTGGGCCGCGGCGACCGGCGACATCGCGCTGCTCCCCGTCCTCCTGTTCCTGTTCGTGTTCCTCTGGACGCCGCCGCATTTCTGGGCACTCGCGCTGTTCATGAAGAGCGATTACGCCGCCGCCGGCGTACCGATGCTCCCCGTAGTCTCGGGCGAGCGGACCACGCGGACGCAGATCGGGCTCTACACGATCCCGATGGCGGCCGTTGCAATCCTACCCTGGCCGCTCGGGCTTACCGGCGCGATTTACGGCGTCGCGGCTGTCCTGCTCACCGGCTGGTTCGCGCTGCTCGCCGTTCGCGTCGCCAAGCGCACCACGCATGCCGACGACCTGATGAAGCCGGAGAAGGCCTTGTTCAAATACTCAATCCTGTATCTGTTCGTGATGTTCGGCGCGCTGGTCGTCGACCGGTGGTTCGCATGAGCCTGCCCGATCCCGACCTGATCCGCAGCCGCCAGCGCGGTCGCGCGCGCGTCATGGCGCTGCTGCTCGGTGCGTTCGTCATCCTCGTCTTCGCCATCTCGATCGCCAAGATCCGCGCGGGGATGCCGCACTGATGGCCACGTGGAGGGCCATGTCGCGGACCAACCGCACGGCGGCGCTCGCGGTGCTCTTCATCTGTTTCATGACCGGGCTCGCCTGGGCCAGCGTGCCGCTCTACCGCCTGTTCTGCGCCGCGACCGGGCTTAACGGCACTACAAACCGTGGCCTTGTCGCCCCCGGCGCCGTGAACCACCAGATCCGGATCGACTTCGACACCAACGTCAGCCCGAAGCTGCCATGGAAGTTCGCCCCCGAAAATCGCTCGGACACGATCGATATCGGCGCGCGCGATATGGCGTTCTTTACCGCGACCAACACGTCGAACAAGCCGCTGACCGGCACCGCGACGTTCAACGTCCAGCCCGCACAGGCCGGCAAGTATTTTACCAAGATCCAGTGTTTCTGCTTCACGCAGCAGACGCTGAAACCCGGCGAGACCGCACGGATGCCGGTGATCTTCTTCGTCGATCCGAAGATCCTGACCGACCCCGACGCGGCCGATATCCAGACGATCACGCTCAGCTATACGTTTTACCCGGTGGATTCTGCGAAAACAGCCAGCTAGAACGTCGCCAAAGAAAATAGGGGAGTACCGATGGCCGGCGCCAAGAACCATGATTACCACATCCTGCCGCCGAGCATCTGGCCGCTGGTCGGCTCGTTCTCGGCGCTGATCATGGCGGTCGGCGGCATCATGTGGATGCACGGCGGCCATATCGACAAGCCAAACGGCGGCGGCTGGATCTTCTTCATCGGCCTGACCGGGCTGCTCTTCACCTTCTACAGCTGGTGGGCGCAGGTCATCAAGGAAGCGCACGCAGGCGATCACACGCCGGTCGTCCAGCTCCATTTCCGCTACGGCATGATCCTGTTCATCGCCTCCGAAGTGATGTTCTTCGTCGGCTGGTTCTGGGCGTTCTTCGACTTCTCGTTGTTCCCGACCGCGATGACCTACGCCGACGGCAGCGTCACGCGCGCCGTCGAAGGCGGTGCGGCGATCGTCGCGCAGTGGCCGCCGAAGGGCCTCACGGTCATCAACCCGTTCGAACTGCCACTGCTCAACACGCTGATCCTGCTGACCTCGGGCACCACGGTGACGTGGGCGCACCACGCGCTGATCCACAACCAGCGCGGCGGCGAGAAGACGGGGGCCTGGGGCCTGATAGGCGTCGGCAACCGCGACGGCGTGCTTAAGGGCTTGTGGCTGACGGTGATCCTCGGCGCGCTGTTCAGTTCGATCCAGGCGTATGAGTATGTCCACGCGCCGTTCCCGTTCAAGGGCATCAACTACGGTGCGTCGTTCTTCATGGCGACGGGTTTCCATGGCTTCCACGTGCTGATCGGCACGATCTTCCTCATCGTCTGCCTGGTCCGCGCGTACCGCGGCGACTTCACGCCGCGCCAGCATTTCGGCTTCGAGGCGGCGGCCTGGTACTGGCATTTCGTCGACGTCGTGTGGCTGTTCCTGTTCGTCACCGTCTACGTCTGGGGCGGCTGGGGCGCACCCGTCCACGGGGGGTGAGCTTTTACCACTCCATCCACTGCCACCACTGCGGCCACCACCCCGGCGAAGGCCGGGGCCCAATTGGCAAGGTTGCAGTAACGAAGCGCTGTCCACAGTTAGCGGCGTCCCCCAATTGGGCCCCGGCCTTCGCCGGGGTGGTGGCGTGTTGGGATACGGGACTGGCACAAATTGCGGGTTCCGCCCTAACCTTGTTCTCCCGCGAAGGCGGGAGCCCAGTCTGGATCCCCGCCTTCGCGGGGGAAACAAGGGAGAGCGCTGACCCCATGACCGAAGAATACCCTCTCGCCAACGCCCCCACGATCGCCCAGGTCGCGCTAAAAGGTCTGTGCCCCCGTTGCGGCAAGCCCACCCTCTTCGCGAAATGGTCCAACTTCGCCGACCGCTGCCCAAATTGCGGCCTCGACTTCACCAAGTTCAACGTCGGCGACGGCCCTGCCGCCTTCCTCACCCTGATCCTCGGCGCCCTCGTCGTGATCCTCGCGATCACGCTCGAACTCAAGGTCCACCCGCCGCTCTGGCTGCACATGCTGATCTGGATACCCTTCACCGCCGGCGGAGTCGTGCTGTCCCTCCGCGCCGCGAAGGGCGCGCTGATGTCCGCCGAATACCGCAACGCAGCCCGCGAAGGCCGAATCGACCCGTGACCAGACGCATCCCCGTCATCCCCACTATCCTCGTCACGCTCGCGATCGCGGCGATGATCGGCCTCGGCCTGTGGCAACTCCTCGACCGCCTCCCCAAAAAGGAAGCGTTCCTCGCCCAGCTCGCCGCCAACCCTGCCAAGCCGCCAATGGCCTTCCCGCGCTTCCCCGACGAAACGCTCCTGTTCCGCCGCGCCTCGGGTCTCTGCCTCCAGCCGACCGAGATAAAACTCGCCGGCGCCGGCAAATCGGGCTTCCGCGCCATCGCCGAATGCAGGACCGGCGCGGAGGGCCCCGGCATGGTAGTCCAGCTCGGCACGACGCGCGATCCGATGGCAAAGGTGAACTGGCCCGGCGGCAAGGTGTCCGGCTTTGTCAGCCACGCCCCCGACGGCCGATCGCTGATCGGATCGCTGTTCGATCACACCCCGCAGCGCCTGATGCTGGTCGCCGACACGCCGCCATCGAATCTTACGGGGCCTGGCCTCTCACCAAACGGCAAGCCCGACATCGCCTCGGTCCCAAACAACCACTTCGCCTACGCCGGCCAATGGTTCTTTTTCGCCGCCATCGCCGCGATCATCTACACCCTCGCGCTGCGCCGTAGGTCCCGAACCGGGCCAGACGTTCGATAACGCGGCAAACCAACCACCGTCATTCCAGCGAAAGCTGGGATATCCCGTGTGGCACGCGTCATCTGGCTCGTGAGATACCCCAGCTTTCGCTGGGGTGACGGAATGGGGCTAGGGGCAACGGACTGCCGGCTGAGGTATGCGACTGGGAATTGGTGATAGGGGACTGGGGACTGGGGACTGACGGGATCGCCCACCGTACTCGCCCGAAAGCTTGTCGCCTTCTCCCCCATTCGCTAACCGGCTTGGCCATGCGTTACATCAGCACCCGCGGCTCGGCCCCCGTCCTCGATTTCGAAGCCGCGACGCTCGCCGGCCTCGCCTCCGATGGCGGGCTCTACCTCCCCGATGCCTGGCCGACGATGACCCGCGACGAGATCGCCGCACTCGCGGGCCTGTCGTACGTCGACACCGCCGTCGCGGTGATGGCCCCGTTCGTCGGCGACGCGATGACTCGCGAGGAACTGAAGTCGCTCTGCGAGCAGGCCTATGGCCGGTTCTCGCACGCCGCAGTCGTCCCCCTCGTGCAGCTCGACCACGACCAATGGCTGCTCGAACTCTTCCATGGCCCGACTCTCGCGTTCAAGGACGTGGCGCTCCAGCTGCTCGGGCTGTTCTTCGAGCGCTTCCTCGCCGGCACGGACAAGCGCCTGACGATCGTCGGCGCGACCAGCGGCGACACCGGCTCGGCCGCGATCGACGCGGTCGCCGGGCGCGCGGGCATCGACATCTTCATGCTCCACCCGGTCGGCCGCATCTCCGACGTGCAGCGCCGCCAGATGACCACGGTGCTCAGCCCCAACGTCTACAACATCGCGATCGAAGGCAGCTTCGACGACGCGCAGGCGCTCGTGAAGGCGATGTTCAACGATCGCGCCTTCTCGACCAAGTTCGCGCTGTCGGCGGTGAACTCGATCAACTGGGCCCGCCTGATGGCGCAGGTGGTGTATTTCTTCTACGCCGCCGTCCGCCTCGGCGCGCCCGACCGCGAGGTCGCGTTCGCGGTCCCGACCGGCAATTTCGGTGACGTCTTCGCCGGCTATGTTGCGGCGAAGATGGGGCTTCCGGTGGCCAAGCTGGTCGTCGCGACCAACGTCAACGACATCCTCCACCGCGCGCTCAGCACCGGCGATTATTCGAAGGGCGGCGTGCAGCAGACCCCGACCCCATCGATGGACATCCAGGTGAGTTCGAACTTCGAACGCCTGTTGTTCGACCTCGGCGACCGTGATGGCGCAGCGCTGGCCGCTCAGATGGCCGGCTTCGAATCCTCAGGAGCGATGCGTCTTACCAACGCCCAGTCGCAGGGTGCCTCGGCGCTGTTCCAGAGCGAGCGCATAGACCTCGACGACATGACGATGGCGATGCGCTGGGCACATGAGCACGCCGGCCAAGTGATCGACCCGCACACAGCGATCGGCCTAGCCGCCGCGTTGCGCACCGAAGTCCCCGCCGGCGTTCCCATCGTCACACTCGCCACCGCGCACCCCGCCAAGTTCGGCGATGCGGTCGAGCGCGCTACTGGCGTGCGTCCCTCTCTGCCCGCGCGAGTCGGCGACCTGTTCGACCGCGAGGAGCGCTACGCCACGCTGCCCGCGACCTTCGACGCGATCACCGCCTACATCACCGAGCGCGCGAAGCCGTCGGCATGAAACTCGAAACCCTCATCGGCGAACCCTGGGCGGATTACGGCCTGATCGACTCCGGACACGGCAAGAAGCTCGAACGCTATGGCCGCTTCCGCTTCATCCGCCCCGAACCGCAGGCGATGTGGGCGCCCGCCTCGACCGACTGGACGGCACAGGGCGAATTCGTCCCCGGTTCGGACGAGGACGGCGGCGGCCGCTGGGAATTTTCGGAACCCGTCCCCCGCGAAGGCTGGACGCTAAAGTGGAACGAGGTGTCCTACACCGCACAGACCACCCCGTTCCGCCATCTCGGCTTCTTCCCCGACATGGCGCCGGTGTGGAGCTGGATGCGCGAGCGTGTCGCCGGGCTCGATTCGCCCGAATGCATGAACCTGTTCGGCTATACCGGCGTCGGCACGCTGGCGATGGCGACCAAGGGCGTCCGCATGGTGCACGTCGACGCGTCCAAGAAGTCGGTCGAGGCGGCCAAGGCCAACGCGAAACTCTCGGGCATGGCCGACGCACCGATCCGCTGGATGACCGACGACGCGGCGAAGTTCGTCGCGCGCGAGGTCCGCCGCGGGCGGCGGTATGACGGCATCCTGCTCGATCCGCCGAAATACGGCCGCGGGCCAGAGGGCGAGGTGTGGCGGCTCGAAGAGGACCTGCCCAAGCTGATCGCCGACTGCCGCAAGCTGCTCGACGAGAACTCGCGGTTCCTGTTCCTGACGGTCTACGCGGTGCGGATGTCTGCGCTCGCGATCGGCGAGTTGCTGAACCAGGTGTTCGCGGACCTGCCGGGCAAGGTCGAAGTCGGCGAACTCGGCGTCCGCGAAGAAGCGCGCGGACTGACGCTGCCCACCGCAATCTGGGCGCGCTGGAGCCGCTGAGCCTGCCTATTTGACTTCCACCCCGGCGAAGGCCGGGGCCCAATTGGAAAGGTTGGCGTAACGAAGGCCGGTCCTCCATTGGCGACGTCTCCCAACTGGGCCCCGGCCTTCGCCGGGGTGGTGGTTGGTTTAGGGCACGGGACAAACCCGGCAACTCCTATACCGTTCGTGCCGAGTAGAGACCGAGTAGCCCGCTTGGGCGTATCGACGGCTCGTATCGAGGTACAGGTTCCGCGCGCCAACCTGTCCTTCGATACGCCGTCTCGATACGCTCCTTGCGGAGCTACTCGATGGCTACTCGGGACGAACGGAAGTGGGTGTTTACTCCGGGATCTGCTGCGAGATGCAGTGGAAGCTCCCGCCACCCGTCAGGATATGATCCGCACGTTGCCCGACGACCTCACGGTCCGGGAAAAGCGCCTGGATCGCTGCCACCGCCGCGGCGTCGTTCTCGGCGCCGTACAACGGCACCACCACCGCGGCATTGCCGATATAGAAGTTCATATAGCTCGCCGGCACGACCTCCTCGTCGCGCAGCACACGGCCCGGCGACGGGATCGTCACGACCTCCAGCCCGGCCGCCTCGGCGTCCCGCGCCGCGTTCTGATAGACCTGCCAGTTCGGATCGTTGTCGGTCGCCTTCGGGATCGCCACGCGCCCCTCGCCTACGAACCGCGCGAGGTTGTCGACATGGCCGTCGGTGTGATCATTGACCAATCCGTCGCCCAGCCAGACTACTCGAGTGTAACCGAGATCCGACGCCAGCCGCGCCTCGATCTCCGCCTTGCTCAGCGACGGATTGCGATTGCGGTTGAGCAGGCATTGCGCGGTCGTCACGACCGTCCCAGTGCCATCCCCATCGATCGCACCGCCCTCGAGCACCCAGTCACACGCCTCGACCCGCTTGTGCCGGCTCGCCGCCAGTCGCTGCCCGATCGTATCATCGCCGGGCAGGTCGTACTTCCCGCCCCAGCCATTGAACCGGAAGTCGCGCGCACTGCCGTCGCCGACGATGATCGGCGCGGTATCGCGCAGCCAGATATCGCCGAACGGCTCGACCACCACATCCGCGAACGGCGCCAGCTTCTTGGCGGTGGTCGCGGAACCGACGTCCGCGGCGACCAGGATCACGGTCTCGCCCTTGCCGTCGGCATGCACAGCCTTGGCGAAAGCGACGACCTCGTCCCGCGCCGGCTCCAGATCTTCCAGCCACAGGTCCGCATGGCTCGGGAAACCGATCCAAACGGCCTTGTGGTGCGCCCATTCGGCGGGGGTGGTGGTCGTCACGTTATTTGGCTCCTGCGCGATCGCGGTCACGAATGCCGCGGAATTCGGCGGTCTTATACCAGTTCGGCCACAGACTGGTATCGTCCGCGAGCTTGCGGCCCAGCCCGTAATAGATCGTCAGGTCCTCGACCGCACCGGACCAGTCCCACTTCGCGTCATATTCGTCCGCCGGCTTGTGATAGCGGTGCGCGACATAATCCTCGCGCGCAGCATGCCCCGCCGCCGCCCCGCCGACGACCAGGTCCTCGCCGCTGCCGCCATCGAGCATCGGCACGCCCAGCTTGGCAAAGCTGAAGTGATCCGAGCGGTAATAACCGCCGCGCTCCGGGTTCGCCTCGACGCCGATCACGCGGCCCTCCGCGGCGATGAACGGCTTCACCAGATCCTCGATCTCCGACTTCCCCGCGCCGGTCAGTACGAAGTCCTTCGCGCGGCCGTCGACGTTCAGCACGTCCATGTTCACGCCGCCGACGGTATGCGCGAGGGGATAGATCGGATGCTCGGCATAATAGCGCGAGCCGAGCAGCCCTGATTCCTCCGCCGTCACCGCGAGGAACGCGATCGAGCGCTTGGCCGGGCCCGCCTTAGCCTGCGCCTCGGCCAGCGCGATCAGCCCAGCAACACCGGTCGCGTTGTCCGCAGCGCCATTGCAGATGTCGTCGCCATCGACGGGATCGCAGAGCCCGAGATGGTCCCAATGCGCAGAATACATCACGTAATCGTTCGGAGCAGCCGTCCCCGGCAGCACGCCGATGACGTTTTCCGACGCCTGCCGCTTGATCGTGTTGGTGAAGCCCCCCGACAGCTTCAGTCCGAGCGGCACCGCCTTGAACCCCTTCACCTTGGCCGCGGCCGCCAGCGTCGCGTAATCCTTGCCCGCGCTCGCGAACACGCGCTCAGCGGCCGCGCGCTGCATCCAGCCGACGATCTGCGACTGGTCGAGATGATCGCCCTTCTCGTCAAGCTCGAGCTGCGGCCCGGTCCAGGACGACTGCACGACAGCCCACGGATACGCCGCCGGCTCGGTATCATGGACGATGATCGCCGCCGCCGCGCCGTGCTTCGCCGCATTCTCGAACTTGTACGGCCAGCGCCCGTACCACGTCATCGCCCGGCCCTCGAAGGGCCCCTCGCGCGACATCGTCTGCCAATCGGCGTCATTAATGAGGATGACCACGGTCTTCCCCGTCACGTCGGTGCCGGCATAATCGTCCCAGCCCTTTTCGGGCGCGGTGATGCCGTAACCGACGAATACGACGTCGCTGTTCGCCACCGCGGACTTCGGCGCCACGCGGTACGTGCCCGCGACCATGTCGGTGCGATAGGCGAGGCTGACGGGCGCCTTGCCGCCGGTGAACACGTAAGGCTGCACGTTCGTGGCCGTAATTTCCACCATCGGCACGTCCTGCGTCCACGACCCCTTGTTGCCGGGCTTCAGTCCCGCCGCCTTCATCCGCTCGACGATATACGCGACCGTCTTTGCCTCAGCAGGCGTAGTCGGTGCGCGACCCTCGTAAGCGTCCGACGACAGCACCTGCGTAACGGTCTTCAGCGTCTCGACCGAGATCGAAGAAGACGTCTGCGCGGACGCGGCTGTCCCAAGTAGCAGGAGAGGCAGGATGGCAGCGCGCATGGTCGTATTCCCGTTTGGTTGCGCGCGTTCTGGCAAAGGCCGGCGCGCATGTCCACGAGGCGAAAAGGGGCAACGAAAAAGGGCGGCCCCAACGGGACCGCCCTTTTCTGTTCCAAACCGCGCCGTGGCAAAGCTACGTCGTCGGACGGTGCCTGAGCACCGCCGGCCGTTTGGTGGTTCTTCGTTCCTCGCGATTAGCGCGAGTAGAACTCGACCACCAAATTCGGTTCCATCTTCACCGGGTAAGGCACTTCGTCGAGCGTCGGGACGCGCGTGAAGGTGACCTTGGCCGCGCCGTCGGTGGCGACATAGTCGGGGATCTCGCGCTCGGCGAGGCTTTGGGCTTCCATAACCAGCGCCATTTCCTGCGCCTTCGAACCCAGCGTGATCTCGTCGCCGACGAAGCAGCGACGCGAGGCGATGTTGCACTTCACGCCGTTGACGCGGATGTGGCCGTGCGAGACGATCTGGCGTGCCGCGAAGATCGTCGGTGCGAACTTGGCGCGGTAAACGATCATGTCGAGGCGCTGCTCGAGCAGGCCGATCAGGTTCTGCGAGGTATCGCCCTTCAGACGCGCAGCCTCGTGGTAGCATGCACGGAACTGCTTCTCGGTCACGTCGCCATAATAGCCCTTGAGCTTCTGCTTGGCGCGCAGCTGGATACCGAAATCGCTGACCTTGCCCTTGCGGCGCTGGCCATGCTGGCCCGGGCCGTATTCGCGCTTGTTGACCGGCGACTTGGGGCGACCCCAGATGTTCTCGCCCATACGGCGATCGAGTTTGTACTTCGCGCTTTGACGCTTCGACATAATATAACCTTTGCAAAAGCAAACAACGTTGGTCCCGGTATCGCTCTGCTGGTCGTCGTGAGACACAAGGTCCGGACAAGGCAGGGCCACCGCTTCACCGGGGTGCAGGGCCATTGCGAAGGCGGGCGCCTAGACGGAGAGGGGCCGAGAGTCAAGCTGGACAGGGTGCAAACGGCTCGGCAAGAGGCGGCGCATGACCATCTTATCCGGCCCAGACTGTATGACCATGACCGAGGTCCGCGCAGGCGTCGACGCGCTCGACCGCGACCTGGTCACGCTGCTCGCGAGGCGTTTCGCGTACATGGACGCCGCCGCGCGGATCAAGCCCAAGCGCGGGCATGTCCGCGACGAAGCGCGCAAGACGCAGGTGATCGAGAACGCGCGCGCCGAGGCGATGAAGCTCGGCTTGCCCGACGCGGCGATCGCGGACTTGTGGGAGACGCTGGTCGAAGCCTCGATCGCGTATGAGCTAGCTGCGTTCGACCGCCGCTAACCCCACCCGTTCGTGCTGAGCGAAGTCGAAGCACCTTTGCTTGGGGCACACCCTTCGACTTCGCTCAGGGCGAACGGAAAGAGGGCGAACGGAGGCTGGTGGGTCAGTCGGAAACTTAGACCCGCGGCCTCTTCCCCGCCAGCGACGACAGCACCCCGCGGAGAGTCCGGATCTCCTGGCTCGACCAGCCCGGTTTCGTCAGCAGCGTCCGCAGCGTCCGCCGCGTCGACTGCATCTTGTCGGGCAGATGGAAGAATCCCGCCCCCATCAGCATCGTATCGAGCTGCCCGATCATCCCGTCGAGCTCCTCCTGCGGTGCGGGCGGCATGATCGGGTTGATCGACGGCTGCGACAAACCTCGTTCCGCGGTCAGCCCCTTCGACCATTCATACGCGACCAGGATCACCGCCTGAGCGAGGTTGAGCGACCCGAACTCCGGATTGATCGGCACCGTGATGATCGTCCGCGCCACCGCGACGTCGTCGGTTTCGAGGCCGGAACGCTCGGGCCCGAACAGGATCGCGGAGCGGCCGGGGGCGGCGTGGATCTCGGTCGAAGCCTGTTCCGGGGTAACGACGGGCTTGGTCACGCCGCGCTTGCGGACCGTGCTGGCGTAGACCTGTCCGCAGTCGGCGGTGGCGGCGGCGACGCTGTCGTACACCTTTGCGTTCTGGAGCACGATGTCGGCACCGCTGGCGGCCGGGCCGGCGGAGGGGTTGGGCCAGCCGTCTCTGGGGGAGACGAGGCGCATCTCGGTGAGCCCGAAGTTGAGCATGGCGCGTGCGGCCTTGCCGATGTTCTCGCCGAGTTGGGGGCGGACCAGGACGATGACGGGGGGTGGGGTTTCTTCCGCCAAGGTGCTTCGACTTCGCTCAGCACGAACGGGAGGGGGAGATGGGGGCCCCTTCCCCTCTTCCGATCGGTCGTGGGTCTCACCACCCGAGATGACGTGCCTCCCCTCTTCCGAAGGGATGCCCTCCCCCCCTTCCGTTCGCCCTGAGCGAAGTCGAAGGGCTCGCTCCCGCGGGGGGATCGCCGCATCGTGCAGATCCGCCCAATCCTCACGCGCAAGCGCTTCCTTCTTCCGCCGCGACCAGCCCTTGACCTGGAACTCCGCTGCGAGCGCTTCCTGCCGGCTGCCGAAATCCTGGCACCACATGAGCGTCACCGGGCGACGCGTCTGCGTGTATCCCGATATCTCGCCGAGGTTGTGCTGTCCGATCCTGCGCTCCAGGTTATCGGTGTGTCCGGTGTAATAACTGTCGTCGGCGCAGCGCACCACATAGGCCCAGAATGTCATGCTCTCGGCTTACGCGGGGGTGTGGCGTTGAGACAAGTCCTTCGACTTCGCTCAGGACGAACGGGGTTGGGAGCTGGATTACTATCGAGGACGGCCATCACGCCCGCCCTACCCCCCTCCGTTCGCCCTGAGCGAAGTCGAAGGGTGCCTCGCTTGGGCCGCGAGACAAGCCAAGATTACTCAGCCCGCCCAATCTCCTCCACACTCCCGGCAAAAGCCTCGAAGTCCTTAGCCTCGCTAAAGTCCCGATACACGCTAGCAAACCGGATATACGCGACCGAATCGAGCCCCTTGAGCCCGTCCATCACCATTTCGCCGATCCGCTTCGACGTGACGTCGTTCTCGCCCAGCGTCTCCAGCCGCCGCTGGATCCCGCTCACCAGTTTCTCGATCCGCCCCGCCTCGATCGCCCGCTTCCTGGTCGCGATCGACAACGACCGAAGCAGCTTCTCCCGGTCGAACGGCTCGCGTCTGCCCTCACTTTTCAACACGAACAGCTCGCGCAACTGAATGCGCTCGAACGTCGTGAAACGCGCGGCGCACCCTTCGCATTGCCGCCGGCGCCGGATCGCCGCCCCGTCTTCGGTGGGGCGGCTGTCCTTTACCTGGCTGTCTTCATGTCCGCAGAAGGGGCAGCGCATTCAGACCTTCTTCTTGCCCTTGTAGTACGCGTAGCCCGCGCCCGCGAGTGCGCCGAAGATCGGGCCGATCACCGGCACCGGGATCGCCACGACCGCGCCGAGTGCGCTCCACTTGGCCATGCTCTTGCCGAGGCCGGGGGTCGCCTTGATGTCGTTCTGAAGGTCATCGATCTTCGACATGCTACTTATCCTTGATAGATCGGGAAGCGCGCGCAGAGTGCACGAACACGCGTCCGAACGTCCGCCTCGACTTCCGGGTCCCCGTGTTCGCCCTTTTTCGCGAGGCCGTCCAGCACGTCGGCGACCATGTTGCCGATCTCGCGGAACTCGGCCGGGCCGAACCCGCGCGTCGTGCCTGCGGGCGAGCCGACGCGGATGCCGCTGGTCTTGACCGGCGGCAGCGGATCGTTGGGGATGCCGTTCTTGTTGCAGGTGATCCCCGCGCGCTCCAGCGCCTCGTCCGCATCGCGCCCGGTGATCCCCAGCGGGGTGAGGTCGATCAGCGCGAGGTGCGTGTCGGTGCCGCCCGAGACGACATCCGAGCCGCGCTCCTTGAGAGTCGCCGCCAGCACCTTCGCGTTCTCGACGACCGCGGCGATATAGCTCTTGAAGTCGGGCTGCAGCGCCTCGCCGAACGCGACCGCCTTCGCCGCGATCACGTGCATCAGCGGCCCACCCTGGAGCCCAGGGAACACCGCCGAGTTGATCTTCTTCGCGATCGCCTCGTCATTGGTCATGATCATGCCACCGCGCGGGCCCCGCAGAGTCTTGTGCGTGGTGGTCGTCACGACATGCGCGTGGCCGAACGGCGTCGGGTGCAGGCCAGCCGCGACGATCCCGGCGAAATGCGCCATGTCGACCATGAAATACGCGCCGACCTTGTCCGCGATCGCGCGGAACTTCGCGAAGTCGATGACGCGCGGATACGCCGAGCCGCCCGCGATGATCAGTTTCGGCTGATGCTCGACCGCCAAAGCTTCAACCTGATCGTAGTCGATCAAATGCGTGGTCGCATCCACACCGTACTGAACGGCGTTGAACCACTTGCCCGACATCGCCGGCTTCGCGCCATGCGTCAGGTGACCGCCCGCATCGAGGCTCATGCCGAGGATCGTGTCGCCGGGCTTGACCAGCGCCAGCATCACCGCTCCGTTCGCCTGCGCACCCGAATGCGGCTGCACGTTGACGAACCCGCAGCCGAAGATGGCGCGCGCCCGCTCGATCGCCAGCGTCTCGACGATGTCCGACGGCGCGCAGCCCTGGTAATAGCGCTTGCCCGGATAGCCTTCGGCGTACTTGTTCGTGAACACCGACCCTTGCGCCTCGAGCACCGCCTTCGAGACGATGTTCTCGGACGCGATCAGCTCGATCTGCGTCTGCTCGCGGTCCAGTTCGGCCGCGACGCCGGCAAACACGGCGGCATCGGCATCGGCCAGACCGCGCGTGAAAAACCCGTCGGGCTGGACGTCGTGGAGTTCGCGGGGCTGAGTGCTCATGCGGGGACCTTTGTGGAAAGTTTGTCGACACGGAGTTGATGACGGCCGCCGGCGAATTCGGCGGACAGGAAGGCTTCGACGCACGCCTTGGCCATTTCCTCGCCGATCAGGCGCGCGCCCATCGCGATGGCGTTGGCGTCGTTGTGCACGCGCGCAAGGCTCGCCGACAGCGGTTCGGAGACAAGCGCGCAGCGGCAGGCGGGGTTGCGATTGGCGGCAATCGAGATGCCGATCCCGGAGCCGCACAGCGCGATACCGCGATCCGCGCGACCATCGGCGATCGCCGACGCGAGCTTGAAACCATAATCGGGATAATCGACGCTGGCCGTGCCCTCCGGCCCGAGATCGAGCACGTCGTGACCCGCTTCCCGCAGCCAGGCGGCGAGCACCGCTTTCAACGAAACGGCGGCGTGATCGGACGCGATGGCGATGCGCACCTGGCGTAATCCTGTGACGGGGGATCGGGTGCCCAGCCCCATACCGACCCGAGCGCGGATTTGCCACACCTGTTCGCGACGTTAGCCTTCCGAACACAACGATCCTCCCCCGCCAGGGGGAGGTGGCTGGCGCTCGCCAGACGGAGGGGGAGGTAAGCGCAACATCTGTTCCGTGCCCTCCCCCTCCGTCGCCTTCGGCGCCACCTCCCCCTTGCGGGGGAGGATCGAAAGATTGAGTGTCCACCTCGCCCCCCAAGGAGAAGCGCTATGAAAGCCCTAACCCTGCTCGCCGCCGCCGCCGCGCTGACCGCCTGCTCCGGCCCTGCCCCCGATACCAGCAGCGACGGCAACATGACCTCCGCCGGTTCGGTCGAGAGCAAGGTCGCTGCCCCAAAGCCCAAAGCGCCCAATTTTACCGGCCGCTGGATCGGCGTCGAAGGCATGGTCCTCGACGTCGCGCCGACCGCCACCCCCGGCCACTACGCGCTGACCATGCAGTGGGACCTCGACAACAAGGGCAAGTTCGACGGCATCGCGACCGGCGACACCATATCCTTCGATCGCGGCGGCATCCGCGAAACCCTGCGCCCGACCAACGGCAACGCGACCGGGCTGAAATATCTCTCCGGCCAAACCGACTGCCTCACCGTCAAGCCCGGCGAAGGCTATTGCCGCGAGCGACTTAGCCGCTAGGTTCCGGATCGTGACCATGGCCTTTTCAAATGCGGACGCCGCGCGCGCGCATCTCTCCGAGGTGCTCCTGCGCACCGGGCAAGAGGACCGCGACGCATTTCGCGAGCTCTATTCGCTGACCAGCGCGAAGCTTTTCGGCATCACCCATCGTATCTGCGGCAACGCCCAAGCCGCGGAGGATGTGCTGCACGAGGTCTATCTCACGATCTGGAAACGCGCCGGCGCCTGGGAACCCGGCCGCGCGAGCCCGATAACCTGGTTGGCGACGATCGCACGCAACCGCGCCATCGACTGGCAGCGCGCGCAGGGCGTTCGCCGCACGAGCCCGCTCGACGACGCGCCCGACGTAGCGGACCCCGGCGAGGGCGCCGAGGCGGGGATGCTGGCGCGCGAATCATCGCGCGAACTGATCGAGTGTCTGAACGGTCTCGAACCGCAACAGCGCGACGCGATCCGCACCGCCTTCTTCGACGGCGTCACCTACGCCGAACTCGCGATCAAGCGCGCCGTGCCGCTCGGCACGATGAAGAGCTGGGTCCGCCGCGGCCTCGCCCGCCTGAAGGATTGCCTTGATGGTTGATCCGACCACCGACACCGGCGTGCCTGAGGACGTTGCCGCCGCCGAACTTGCGCTCGGCCTGCTCGAAGGCGAAGAGCGCGGTGTAGCACTGCGCCGCGTTCTCGCCGAGCCCGGTTTCGCCGCGCAGGTCGAATGGTGGCGGTCGCGCCTGGCCGTTTTGTTCGACCTGTGGCCCGAACGCGCTGCGCCGTCTCACATAGCCGCGCGGATCGAGGCCAGTCTCGACGGCGTGTCGATCGGCACCACGACGATCGGCACGACGGGGCCTGCCAAGGCCAGCCGCTTCCCGTGGCCAGCGCTTGCTGCCTTCACCAGCGCGATCGCGGCGTGTCTGCTCCTGTTCGTCATGCTCCGCCCCGAGCCGACCGTGCCTGTGTCGCAACCGACCGCGGTTCCGCGACCGGCCAGCGTACTCGTGGCGATGCTCGGCGATGCGAAGTCGCCCATCCCCGCGGTCTATGATCCCGCTAATGGTGGCCTGCGGGTCGCGGCAGGTCCCGGCGTGCCGAACGCGCGTGTCGCCGAACTCTGGGTGATCGGCGGCGACGGCGTACCGCACTCGCTCGGCCTGCTGTCGGGCCGTCCGACCGTGCTGGCACCAAAGGGCGTCGACCGCGGTCGCATCGCCCCCGGCGCAACGCTCGCGATCTCGGTCGAACCGCTCGGCGGCTCACCGACCGGCCTGCCGACCGGACCGGTCGTCGCCACCGGCGTGGTCGCGCGCGTCTGATGCCGATCTGATGACAGCGCGACCCGCCGCGACGGGCGGCATCCCGCCGATCGCGCGCCTGCTCGGCCTCAGCGGCTTGCTCCCCCAACTCGGAGCGGTCGCGCTGTTGCTGAGCGGCGATCCGCAAAGCCGCTACTCCGCGCTGGCGATCGCCTACGCCTATGCCGCGTTGATCCTGAGCTTCCTCGGCGGCCTCTGGTGGGGCCTCGCCGCGCGCACCGACTCGCCGCCGCGCTGGCTCTGGTTCGCCAGCGTCGCGCCGTCGCTGATCGCGCTGGTCACCG
Organism: Sphingomonas sp. SL1004; assembly: GCF_057815015.1. NCBI lineage: Bacteria > Pseudomonadati > Pseudomonadota > Alphaproteobacteria > Sphingomonadales > Sphingomonadaceae > Sphingomonas > Sphingomonas sp. SL1004. Next base: position 3,127,511 of record NZ_JBYMUX010000001.1, on the reverse strand, counting down.
CTTGGCCCTGGATGGTCGGCCTACGCTGGCCCGGCCCGTCGCTGGTCGTGCTCGGCATCGGCCTGATCGCCGCGCTGCTCGTCGACCGCGCACTGGTCCGCGCCGGCATTGCGCCACCCGGCTGGATAGCATTGCGCATGCCCCTGTCGCTCGGCCTCGGCGTCCTGACGATGCTGGCGGCTATGCTGTGACTCGGGTGCGGAAAATGCTATACTGACACCATGAGCGTTGCCGAACACATCACTCAATTGGCTTCCGGGCCCGCGCGTTTCACCACCGCCGAGTTCATGGAACTCGTCCGGCATCCGCCGATCGCCGACTGGCTGGGCAAGGTCGAACTGGTAAACGGGGAGATTATGCGGATGTCGCCGGCAAACGTACCGCACTGGAACGCGCAGCGCATCGCTTTCCTGCGCTTGCAGTCTGCCTTCGCCGCGCTCGGCACCGAATGGATCGTCGGGCAGGAACCGACCGTCCGCCTGACCGCCGACACGCTGCGCGAACCGGATGTGGCGGTGCTACGCGACCCCGATCTGCGCGCGACATTGTTCGACCGCATTGCGCTGTTCCTCGCTGTCGAGATCGCCGATACGAGCCTTGCGCTCGATCTCGGCGCCAAACGGAGCGACTATGCCGAAGCGTTCGTGCCACATTACTGGGTCGTCGATATCAACGCACGTCGGACGCACGTGATGGCCAAGCCCCGCGCCGGTGATTACGAAGACAAACGGCTGATCCCGTTCGGCCAGCCTATCGCGATCCCCGAGTTGAACATCGTCATCGTCGTCGACTGAGCCTCACGCCGCCTTGCGCAAGTCCAACCGGCTCCAGATCTCCACCAGCGCGTCAGTCAACTCGCGCATCATCGCCTCGGTATGCGCAGGGCCCGGCGTGAACCGCAGCCGCTCGGTGCCGCGCGGCACGGTCGGGTAGTTGATCGGCTGCACGTACACGCCGTACTCGGCGAGCAACACGTCGCTGATCTTCTTCGCCTTGACCGGATCGCCGACCATCAGCGGCACGATATGCGTATCGCCGATCATCACCGGCAGCCCGGCATCCTTCAGCATCGCCTTGAGCATCGCCGCGGAAGCCTGCTGCCCCTCGCGCTCGACGCTCGAGCTTTTCAGATGCCGCACGCTCGCCAGCACGCCAGCGACCAGCACCGGCGACAGCGAGGTCGTGAAGATGAACCCCGGCGCGTACGACCGGATCACGTCGACGATCGTCCGATCGGCGGCGATATAGCCCCCCATCACGCCGAACGCCTTGCCCAGCGTCCCCTCGAGGATCGTGATCCGGTGCGCGACCTCGTCCCGCTCCGAAATGCCGCCGCCGCGCGCGCCGTACATCCCGACCGCATGGACTTCGTCGCAATAGGTCAGCGCGTTGTACCGGTCGGCGAGATCGCACACCGCGGAGATCGGCGCGATGTCACCCTCCATCGAATACACGCTCTCAAACGCGATCAGTTTCGGCACAGCCGGGTCTTCCGCGGCCAGCAACTCTTCAAGATGCGCCAGGTCGTTGTGGCGGAACACCCGCTTCTCGCAGCCCGAATTCCGGATGCCCGCGATCATCGACGCGTGGTTCAGCTCGTCGGAAAAGATGATGCAGCCAGGCAGCACCTTGGCGAGCGTCGCCAAGGTTGCTTCGTTCGAGACATAGCCACTCGTGAACAGCAAAGCCGCTTCCTTGCCGTGCAGGTCGGCGAGTTCGCCCTCCAGATCGACATGGTAATGCGTGTTGCCGCCGATGTTGCGCGTGCCGCCCGAGCCTGCACCGACGTCGTGCAGCGCCTCTTCCATCGCCGCGATCACCTTCGGGTGCTGGCCCATCGCGAGGTAATCGTTCGAGCACCACACGGTGATCGGCTTAGGCCCGTTATGCCCGGCGAAACAACGCGCGTTCGGAAACGCGCCCTTGTTGCGGAGGATGTCGATGAACACGCGGTAGCGGCCCTCGGCATGCAACCGGTCGATCGCCTGCGTGAACACGCGCGAATAATCGACTCGCGGACCACTGATGCCGTCCGTTGCCGTTTTGCCGTCGGTAATCATGACTTGGGGCACTACGCCTCGCTTTCACTCGTTTCCAGCGCAATACCGCTCTTACGGTGATCGCTTTCCTCATCCTGGCAGCACATTGCCACGATGCGGCTACGACGCAAGGTGGCACATTGTCCCAGGTTACCGCTTAAAGCTGCTCGATCCTGCCAAACCCGTGCGCCGCCAAGGCGGCTCCGAGCGCGCGCTCCTCGTCGCCCAACCGGGTGAAGACGGCAACGCCCTCCCCCGCTCCCGACCATGATTCGCCCTGCATGAGATGCACGATCTGCCGCGCGATCCCCGGTCCGCCATCGACGAAGCGCACGCCGGGTGCAGCGGCCGCAAGCTCTGCCTCGACCAGCGGAAAGTGCGTGCAGGCGTTGACGATCACGTCGATCGCGCCGCCACCGGGTTGCGAAAACAAGCCATCGAGCACCGCGGCATAGCGTTCCGGCGCGACGACTCGGCCGTGCAATTTCGCCTCGGCCATCTCGACCAGAGCCGCCGACCCGTAGCGCAGCACCGTGCAATCGCCCGCGAACCTCGCGGCAAGATCATCGACATAGGCCTGCCGCACCGTCGCCTCGGTCCCCAGCACGCCGATCGTTCGCGTTCTCGACAGCAGCGCGGCCGGCTTGATCGCGGGCACCGTCCCGACCACCGGCAGGTCGAGCGCCGCGCGCACTACCGGCAAAGCGATCGTCGATGCGGTATTGCACGCGATCACGATCAACCGCGGCCGATATCGTTCTGCGAGCCGCCCCAGCAACACCGGCACCCGCGCCGCAATCTCCGCCTCGCTCTTGGTCCCGTACGGAAAACCGGCCGAGTCGGCGGCATAGACGAACGGTGCTTCGGGCAGCGCCCCGCGAGCCGGACCGACGATCGACAGCCCGCCGACGCCGGAATCGAAAAACAGGATGGGGCGTTGGTCCATGTCTGGTCCTTAGAACGGATCAGCCGGCGCAAACTAGGCCAGACCGACTTCGGTGATTGCGTGAGACCACTCCTCAACGCTCCGTCACCCCGGACCTGTTCCGGGGTCTACCGTGCCGCAAACCAAGCCTTGCCGAGGACGCGGCACAGTGGATGCCGGAACAAGCCCGGCATGACGAAGCGATTTTGGCGGTCCGGCCCTTAACCTCGTGAGACGCCCATTTGCCGTCCGCCCCGGGTCGTTTATAAGCCCCTCCAGAACGGGGGACATAGTTGCAGACGGAAATTCTCTGGGTCGCGCCCACGCTATCGCTCGTGCTGAGCTATCTGCTCGGCTCGATCCCGTTCGGCGTCATCCTCACGCGGCTCGGCGGCGCAGGCGATCTGCGCACGATCGGCTCGGGCAACATCGGCGCGACCAACGTTTTGCGCACGGGACGGAAAGGCCTCGCCGCCGCGACGTTGCTGCTGGACATGGCCAAGGGTGCAGTCGCCGTGCTGCTGGTGGCATACCTGTTCCCCGGCAACGCGCTGCTCGCGGCTGCTGGCGCGTTCATCGGCCATTGCTACCCCGTCTGGCTGAAGTTCAAGGGCGGCAAGGGCGTCGCGACGCTGATGGGGATCGTCGTCGCGCTGCACTGGCCGCTCGGGCTGGTCTACGCGGTCGTCTGGCTCGGCCTGCTCGCGGGTCTGCGCATATCCTCCGTCGCCGGCATGGCCGCCGCGCTCAGCGCCCCATTTGCCGCAGCGCTGTTCGGTCGCTTTGACCTCGTCCTGCTGCTCCTCGCGCTCGCCTTGATCGTGCTGTGGAAACACCGCGAGAACGTCGAACGCCTGTTCTCCGGCACCGAACCGCGGATCGGCTCTAGCCGGAAAACGAGTGACTGACCCGACGGTCTCAAGACTTCGGCTCATCCGCACGACCGGGATCGGACCGGTCACCTATCGCCAGCTCATCGCCCGCTTCGGCAGCGCCGACGCCGCCATCGACGCGCTCCCGATGCTGGCTGCGCGAGGTGGGGGCCGCGCTCCGAGGATCGCCGACGCCAGCCTCGCCGAACGCGAAATCGCCGCCACCACGAGACTCGGCGCACGCTACCTCTTCCTCGACGAGCCCGACTATCCCCGCCTGCTCGCCGAAATCGAGACCGCCCCGCCGGCGCTCATCTTCCGCGGCGACATCAACCACGCCTCCCGCCCCTGCATAGCCATGGTCGGCGCGCGCAACGCGTCCGCCGCCGCGTGCCGCTTCGCCCGCCAACTCGCGCTGCAACTCGCCGAAGAAGGCACGACGATCGTCTCCGGCCTCGCTCGCGGCATCGACACCGCCGCGCATATCGGCGCGCTTGGTGCAGGCTCCAGCGGTGCCACGATCGGCGTCATCGCCAGCGGCATCGACATCGCCTACCCGCCCGACAACACCGGCCTGCAGGAACGCGTTGCCAGCGAAGGCCTCCTCCTCGCCGAACAGCCCCCCGGCACCGAGCCAAAGGCGCGCAACTTCCCCTCGCGCAACCGCATCATCGCCGGCCTCGCGATCGGCACGGTGGTGGTCGAGGCGGTCCCCAAATCCGGCTCGCTGATCACCGCGCGCCTCGCCAACGAATCCGGCCGCGAAGTCATGGCCGTCCCCGGCAGTCCGCTCGATCCCCGCGCGCAAGGCTGCAACCTGCTGATCCGCGAAGGCGCCACGCTGGTGCAGTCCGCCGCCGACATCCTCGAACAGATCCGCCCGTTCGACCCGCGTTCGGTCCGCTCCCCGATCGACGCCTATGCAGGATCGCCACCCGAAGACGCCACCAATACGGACCGCCGCCGTATCGAAGCCCTGCTTGGCCCGGTACCCGTAGCGGTCGACGAGTTGATCCGCCAGTCGCATCTGCCGCCCGCCATCGTGCAGATGGTGTTGCTCGAACTCGAGCTCGGCGGACGCCTCGAGCGGCATGCTGGCGGTCGCGCAAGCCTGACCTAACCCGCCCGACGTCGCTGCGGGACGCACGACCAGCAACACCTTGCCGAACGTCCAAGCAAAAGATCTTTGCCGAATAAGCTCGATGTTTCGGTTCGACGCGGACACGACGACGCCGTTCTGCGTTGTCGCCGTTACCGGCGGACTCCTCTGTGACCCAAAGCAATGTAACTGAAGTTAGTGTGTTCGTGGACATGCCGTCATATTCGATTTTACAATTTATCGTCTGTATCGGCCATTTGGGCGGTTGATCGTAATGTCTCAGGGGGTTACGGCGTCCGCAGTCAATGGAGTTGAACATGGCCGAAGATAACACCGACCTGAACGCTGTCGAACTCGCAACCGAGCTCACGATTGCTTGGCTGGGGAACCCGAATACGCGCAGTTCGGCCGAAGACGTTCCTGCCTTTCTGGGCAAGATGCACGACACCGTCTCGGCATTGCTGGGAACATCGACCGAGGCCGCACCGGTCGAAGCGGCGACCGAATATACGCCTGCGGTATCCTCGCGGAAGTCGCTCGCGTCGAAGGATCACATCATCTCGATGATCGACGGCAAGTCGTACAAGACCTTGCGCCGTCACCTTGCAACGCACGGCATGACGCCGGCCGAGTATCGCGAACGTTACGGCCTGAAGCCGGACTATCCGATGGTCGCCGAGAATTATTCGGAGAGCCGTCGTGCGATGGCCAAGAAGATCGGCCTGGGTCGCAAGCCCGGTCCGCGCAAGACCGATGCAGCGGCTACGCCTGCAGCGGCGCGCAAGCGCAAGACGGAAGCTGCCACCGCCGAGTAAGCGATAGCGCTATCGTCTACGAAAAAGGACCGGCGTCTTGCGACGTCGGTCCTTTTTCGTTTCGCGTAAGATACGACGTCCGTTTTACGGTATCACCGGTAGGGCGATCCCCGGAAACACAGCAGCCGTGAGCGCCTGCGCTGCCCAACCATAGGTTACAGGAGCCCTGGAACAGACGTCGAAGTCGACCACGGTCCTGTACATCGCGCCGTCCACATCCGGACCCGTTGCGAAATCGCAACCCGGCACGCTACTTCCCGAATACGCCGCGTCGGTAAAGCAACGTGATCGCCACGCGCCGGTTGCGCGGATCGGCAGGATCCTTGGCGATCAGCGGTTCGCGGTCGGCGACGCCTTCGATCCGCTCGAAGCGTTGCTCTGGCGTGCCCCCCGACAGCAGGCGCCGACGCGTCGCTTCCGCGCGCCCGGACGACAGCATCCAGTTGTTCATCGCGCGCGGATCGCCGTACGGCACGCTGTCGGTATGGCCACGGATCATGATCGGGTTCTGCATGCCCTGCACCGAGCCGGCGATCATCCCGATCAGTGCCGCTGCTTCCGGGTCGAGCGCCGTGGTACCGCTCGCAAACATCGAATAATTGGCATCGTCGACCAGATCGATCCGCATCCCGTCCTGTGTCGGGACAAAGCGGACATGGCTCTGCAGGCGCGACAGTTTCGCATTGCCCGACATCTCGCCGAGCACACGCCGGCGCAGCGCCTGGAAATTCTTTTGGTCTTCCTTGGTCAGCGCGTTGCGACTCTTCAGCGACCCCTTCGGCCCGGTCCCAGCAGACGGTCCACCCAGCCCCGCGTCGGGAATCGCGAGTTGTGCCATGCTGGTCTGCCCCGGCTTCGGCCCGATGCGATTCTTGTCGAGGATGGATTCGCCGCCGAACAGCCCGCCCCCGCCGATCCCGAGCGAGCGCGTGTTGAGGATGGTCGGCGCGAAGTAATCGGCGATACCCTTGCGCTGTTTCTCGGTGGTCGCGCCGACGATCCACAGCAGCAGGAAGAACGCCATCATCGCGGTCACGAAATCGGCATACGCGACTTTCCACGCGCCGCCGTGATGGCCGCCATGCCCCTCGATATAGATCTTCTTGACGATGACCTTGGGCGGTTGGTTCGTACCGTGGGGCGCGCGCGCGGCCATGCCCTATTTACCGCGCAAGCCGTCGAAGACTTCCGCGAAGCCCGGCTGGTTCTTGTGCGCGATGCCCGAGCGCGCGGCCTCGATCACCAGCGGCTGCGGATGGCCGTGCAGCGAGGCGATGATGATCTGCTTCACCACGTCGTAGATCGACGCATCGGCATCGAGCACCTGCTTCAGCCGGTTCGCGAGCGGCGCGACGATGCCGTACGCCAGCAGCACGCCCATGAACGTACCGACCAGCGCCGAGCCGATCATCGCCCCCAGGATCGACGGTGGCTTGTCGATCGAGCCCATCGTCTTCACCACGCCCAGCACCGCCGCGACGATGCCGAGCGCCGGCAGCGCATCGGCCAGGCTTGCAAGCGTGCCGTGCGCGGCCTCCTCCTCGTGATGATGCGTCTTGATCGAGTGATCCATGACCTCCTCGACCGCGTGCACGTCGAGCGTCCCCGACGACACCACGACCAGGCGCAGCGTATCGGCGATCAGGTTGATGAGCGCCTTGTCCTTCAGCAGCTTGGGATATTCGGTGAACACCGCCGACGATTGCGGATCCTCGACATGCGGCTCGAGCGCGATCGGCCCGTCCATCCGCAGCATCTTCATCAGCTTGCTGACAAGGAAGATGACGTCGAGATAGTCCTGCTTCTTGTATTTCGGGCCCTTGAAGACCTTGCCCAGCCCGGCGCCGAGGCCTTTGAGCTCCTTGCCCGAATTGCCGATGATCAGCGCGCCGGCGGCGGCACCGCCGATGATCAGCATCTCGTGCGGGATGGCCTCCATGACGGGGCCGAGCGCGCCGCCGGTGAAGGCGAATCCGCCGAACACCATGACGAGCAGGACGACGATGCCGATGACCGGAAACATGGTGTGCGAAATTCCCCCAGGGCCGACAACGGCAACTTACGTAGCCAGAGAATTAACCGGATTTCGTAGCCAACCGGTTACCAAGACGCATCTGCGCGCCAATAAAATCGCTCAGCGAAGATAATCGAACAGTGACAGCGCCGACAGCTTGGTAAAGCTCGCCTGAGTCGCCGACAGGATCGTCATCGTCTTCTGCAATTCGACCACCGTGGTGGTGATGTCGGTATCTTCGAGCCCCGACCGAGTCGCTTCGCGGTCAGCCGCGACATCGGTCAGCCGCGACGTCTCCAAATCGACTCGGGCGGCACGCGCACCGAGCGAGGCCTGCACCGTGGAAACCTGATCCGATGCGGCAGTGATGTCGGCGAGCGATGTATCGAGTGAACTCGTTTTGAAATCGTCCGATTGCAGCGCGGTCGCGATCGCCGACAGCATGGCGAGCGTATTGGTGCCGCCCTCGATGCTGCCGTCCGCCTTGGTCTTGCCGCCGACCGTGAAGATGCGCGCGGCGGTCTCGTTCGCCTGGACGCTCTGTCCGTCGCCGATCGGGATGCCCGAGACGGGTTTCGCGGCGAGCGCATAGCTGCCGTCGGTCGCGACTGCGGGGGCGCCGTCGCCACCACCGAACAGCGCTTGGCCGCGCGCGTCCTTGGCATTGGCGAGGTTGGTCAGCGTCGCAACGATCCCCGCGATCTGCTCGCCGATCGCCTTGCGGTTGGCGGCGTTCAGCGTGCCGGTCTTCGCCTGCGTCACCAGCTCGGTCGCGCTCTGCAGCTGGTCGGTGATCGCGGTAAGGCTGGTGTCGCCCTGCTTCAGCACCGATTCGGCAGTGCCAAGATTGGCGGCATAAGCCTTGTCGTTGACCGTCTCGCGCTTGATCCCGGCGAGCCGCTGATACGCAGCGCTGTCCGACGATGGCGCCGTCAGCTTGACGCCGGTCGAGATCTGGTTCTGCAACGCCTCCGCCTTCGCACTGAGCGAATTCATCGCCGTCGTCGAACGATCATAGAAGAGGCTGGTGGCGATCTGCATGCGCGTTACCGTAGATCGAGGATGGTCTGGAACGTGTCGCGCGCGGTCTGGATCACGCGGCTCGACGCCTGATAGGCCTGCTGGAAGCGCAGCAGGTCGACCGCTTCGCTATCGAGATCGACGCCCGAAGAGGAGGCGAGCGAACTGACCGCGCCGTCGCGGATCGCGCTTTGGGCGTCGGCCACCACCTTACGCTGTTCGAGCGCGGCGGCGTTGCCGGCGATCAGCGTCGTGGTGCGCGCCTCGAAGCCGCCGCTCGTGCGGACTGCCTGCAACGCGGTGAGATTGGAAGCATCGCGCGTGCCACCGGTCGCACTTGCGGCAGCGATGCCGCGCGGATCATCAACCGCGACGCTGATGTCGGTCGGCGTGTCGCCGGTCGCGAACAGCGCCGCGCCCGCATTGCCATCGAGATCGCGGCCCTGCGCCTGGACGGCATTGATCTTCGACGTGAAGTCCGTGGCGATCGCGTTCAGCGATTCGCGTGCGGCATCGATTCGCTGCGCGCCTTCCGCGAAACCGGCGAGCGCACCGCCGGTTGGCGACAGTGCGGAGGTGACGTTGCCGCGCGTGACCGCGAACTGCACCACGCCCTCGTCATTGCGCGCATAGGACACCTGCCCACTATCGCCGCCGGCGACGAACACCGCGCCCGCCGCGCCGCCGAGCCGCACGGTCGTCCGCCCGAGATCGTCGAACGACGTATTGATGTCGGTGATCGTGCTCATCTGTTCGAGCACCTGGTCGCGCTGGTCGGCGAGCTGCGCCGCGGTCGTCGATCCCGGCGCGCTACGCGCGATGCCGTCGTTGATCTTGGCGAGCGCAGTGCCCAGCGAATTGAGCGACTGCACGGCTTGCGATGCGGTCGAATCGAGATCGGCCACTGCGGTATCGAGCGCTTGCCCGGTCGCGGTAAACGCCGCCGCGGCCGTGCCCGCCGATTCGAGCATTACCGCCCGAGTTGGCTCCGACGTCGGATCGGCCGCAAGTTTCTGCGCGGACGTAAAGAAGCTGGTGAGCCGGTCGCCAAGCTGGTTGCCACTCAGCGCGGTCTCGATCCGGTTCATCCAGGTCACACCGGCTTCGGTCTTGGCAAGATCGGTACCTGCCGAGCGGACTGCCTGCGATCGGTACGCATCGGCGCTGCGCGCGATGCCGGTAACCGTGACGCCGCTGCTGCTGACCAGTTTTTGCGCGTTGAGGCCACCGCCGACCGACGACACTTCGGCAAGATTCGTCGTGCGCCGGGTGTAGCCCGCCGTGCCGGTGTTCGCGATGTTCTCCGACACCGTGGACAGCGCGGTCTGATACGCGCGCACGCCCGAGGCGCCGATCGAAAGGAGATCGCTCATGGCGGCGAGTCTGCCGCACCCTGGTTAAGATCGGATTGAGACTTGGCGAGAAAATCGGTCATCGCCTTGCCGATGCCGAGCGGCGTGTGCTCGGCCATCGACTTCGCGATCAGCCCGTCCTGCATGTCGGTGAAGGTGTCGATCGCCTTCGAATCGAACAGCGGGTCGGCGAGTTTCGCCTGGCGCATGCTCTTCAGCATCATGCCGGTGAAGACCGCCTCGAACTTCTGGCCCGCCTGTTCGAGATTGTCCTTCGACTTCAGCCGACTCGTGTCGGTCGAGATGCCGGTGGTCGCCGTCGTCGCCGACAGTGTCGCGGACGGGGTGGGCGTGATCGCGCTCACAGGACGATCAACTCGGCCTTGAGCGCGCCGGCTTCCTTCAGCGCCTCGAGGATCGCGACCAGATCGGCCGGCGATGCACCGATCGCGTTCACCGCCTTGACGATGTCGGCGAGCTTGGGGCCGGGCGCGAGCAGGAACATCGGGCGACGCTCCTCCTCGACCGCGACGCGGCTGTTCGGGACGATCGCGGTCTGGCCCTGGCTGAACGGCGCGGGCTGGCTGACTTGCGGCTTCTCGTCGATCCGCACCGTCATCTTGCCGTGCGTGATCGCCGCGGGCCCGACGCGGACCGCCGAGTTGATGACGACGGTGCCGGTGCGCGCGTTGACGATCACCTTGGCGGAGGGTTCGGCGGACACGACGTCCAGATTCTCGATCGTCGACATCAGCGTGGCGCGGACGTCGGCGCCGATCGGTGCGCGGACCGACACCGACACCGCGTCGATCGCCTGCGCACTGCCGAAGCCGAGCTTCGAGTTGATCGCACCCGCGACGTTCTGCGCGGTGGTGAAATCGGCACGCGCGAGGTTGAAGGTGAGCGTCGGCGCGCTGTCGAACCCGGTCGCGACCGCGCGTTCGACGGTGGCGCCCTCGGGGATGCGGCCGGTCGAGGGCACGTTGACGACGATCTTCGACCCGTCCGCACCTTCTGCGCCCAATCCGCCAACTGCGAGGTTGCCCTGCGCCATCGCGTAGATCTGGTTATCGGCACCGAGCAGCGGCGTCATGATCAGGCTGCCACCGCGGAGCGACTTGGCCTTGCCCATCGAGGCGACGGTGATGTCGAGGCGCTGGCCGGGCTTGGCGAACGGCGGCAGTTCGGCGGTGATCATCACCACTGCCGCGTTCTTCATGCCCGGGTTCGCGGTCGCCGGCAGCTGCAGGCCGAAGCGCGACGCGACCGCCTTCAACGACTGCACGGTGTATTCGAGATTGTCGTCGCCCGTGCCTGGCAGGCCGACGACGATGCCGTAGCCGGTCAGCTGGTTCGAACGGATACCCTGGAACCCGCCCAGATCCTTGATCCGGTCGGCGGAGGCCGGGCCTGCGATCAGGAGCGATGCGAAAAGGGCGAGCAGGAAGCGCATGGTCAAGGCCTTAGAACGGGCTGACGACGGAGAAGAAGCGGCCGAGCCACCCCTGGCGGCCGGCGCGGGCGACGTCGCCCTTGCCGGTGTACGAGATCTGCGCGTCGGCCACACGGGTCGACAGGATGCGGTTGTTCGCGTCGATGTCGGCGGTGCGGACCAGCCCCTTGATCTTCAGGAACTCGTCGCCGCGGTTGAGCGTCACGCGCTTCTGCCCCTGCACGAGCATCGTGCCGTTGGGATAGACCTGCGCGACCGTCACGCTGACTTCGCCCGACAGCGAGTTCGCCTGGTCGGCGGCACCGGTGCCGTTGAAGGTACGGCCACCGCTGAGCGTCGCGTCGGTCTTGTTGAACAAATTGAGCAACCCGGTGGTCGGCGGCGTGATGCTGCCCGACCCGCTGCTGTCGAGCTTCGAGCCCGACGATTTCGACGCGGCGGTCCGCTCGACCAGCACGATCGTCAGGGGATCGCCGACTTTCCGCGCGCGCCACCCTTCATAGAGGGCCGCGTAGCCGTCCTGCGCCTGGAAGATCGAGCCCGTCGCGACGACCGGCACCGGCTGGACCGGCAGAGGCCGCGCGACCGAGAAATCCTCGGGCGGCGCCTTCTTGCCGAAGAGGCTGGCGTCCGCCGACGACGGGCTGAGCCCGGCGACGATGAGCGCACCGGCGACCGCGGCGAGCGTGATCTCGATCCAGTGCGCGCTAAAGCGGAACGGAGTGGGAGCCTTGGATGCCATGGTCCGGATCAGATGTTCTGGTTGACGTATTTGAGCATGTCGTCGGTCGCCGAGATCATCTTCGAATTGACCTCGTACGCGCGCTGCGTCTCGATCATGTCGACGAGTTCCTCGACGACGTTGACGTTCGACGCCTCCAGCATGCCCTGCTTGATGTTGCCGCGGCCGTCCTGGCCCGCGACGCCGACATTGGCCGCGCCGCTCGCTGCGGTCTCGACCAGGTAATTGTCGCCGGTCGCCTGCAGGCCTGCGCCGTTCGGGAAGTTCGCGACCTGGATCTGGCCGATCTGGCTCGCCTCGGTCTGGCCGGGGACGGTCGCCGACACGGTGCCGTCCGAACCGATCGTGATCCCGGTCGTACCCTCGGGCACGGTGATGCCGGGCTGCACCTGATAGCCTTCGCTGGTGACCAGTAGGCCTTCCGCCGAGCGCGAGAAATTGCCGGCGCGGGTATAGCCGAGCGTGCCGCCGGGCATCTGCACCTGGAAATAGCCGTCGCCGTCGAGCGCGAGATCGAGGCTGTTGCCGGTCGTCTGCATCGCGCCCTGCGTGTCCATCCGCGCGGTGCCCTGAATCCGGACGCCGGTGCCGAGGTTGAGGCCGGTCGCGTATTTGGTCTCGGCGGTGCTCTGCGTACCGGGCGTGGTGATGGTCTGGTAGGCGAGCGTCTCGAACGCCGCACGGTCCTTCTTGAACCCCGTGGTGTTCACGTTGGCGAGATTGTTCGAGATGACGCGCATGCGCATGTCCTGGGCGTCGAGCCCGGTGCGCGCGATATGCATGGCTGCGGATGACATCGGTCTGTTCCTTCTAGCTCGGCAGGCGCATCAAAGATGCACCGCTTTCGTCGATTTCCTTGGCGGATTTCATCATGTTGGCCTGGACTTCGTAGGACCGCTGGTTCTCGATCATGTCGACCAGCGCCTGCGTCATGTTGACGTTCGATCCTTCGATCGCGCCACCCTGAACCTTGGCGTCCATGTCTTCGGGCAGCGCGCCCCCGCCGCGCACGCGCAGCAGATTGTCGAGGCCCTTCACCGTGTCCGACCCCTTGGTGTCGGCGAGCTTGAGCTTGTCGATCACCTGCGGGTTCTTCGCATCGCCACCCTGCGGCACGATCGAGATCGTCCCGTCGGCTGCGATCGTCAGCGACTGGTAGGGCGGCAGGGTGATCGGCCCCCCCGAGCCGATCACTGGATGCCCGTCGCCGGTCTGCAGCACGCCGGACGGTGCAACCTCCAGATCGCCGCGGCGGGTATACGCCTCCGACCCGTCCGACGCCTGCACCGCGAGCCATGCCGTGGTGCCGGTGATCGCGACGTCGAGCGGACGCCCGGTCAGCTGGATCGCACCCGGCGAACGATCGGCGTCGGTCACCTCTTCCGAGGTCGGCGCGCGCGCTTCGATCGTCGAGCCGTCGCCCTTCAGGTTCAGCCGATCGAACACCACGCGATCGGCGCGGAATCCGGTGGTCGACGCGTTCGCCATGTTGTTGGCGATCGCCGCCTGCGCCGCCATGTGCGCGCGCAGGCCCGTCGCCGCGGTGTAGACCAGCTTGTCCATTCAGGGTCCCCTGCGTGTCTGTGCTTAGCTGCGGATGTTGAAGATCGTTTCGGATATCTGGTTGGCGGTATCGAGCGCCTTCGAGTTCGCCTGGAAGTTGCGCTGGGCCGCGATCAGGTTGACCAGCTCCTCGGTGATGTCGACGTTCGATCCCTCGATCGTCCCCGACATCAGCTTGCCGAAACCGTTGGTGTCCGCCGCGCCGAGCTTGGCCTCGCCGGAGATGCCGGTCGACTGCCAATAGCTGCTGCCGAGCTGGCGCAAGCCTTCGGGATTGGAGAAGTTGGCGAGCATCACCTGGCCCAGCACCTGCGTGTCGCCGTTTGAGAAGCTCGCATTGACGAGGCCCTTCTCGTCGACCGTGACACCCTGGATCTGGCCGACCGCCTTGCCATCCTGCGTGCGCGAGGCGACGTTGAACGCGCTCGACAGCTGCGTCGTACCGCTGCCGAAGGTGAAGGCGATCGCCTGCGGATCGGTCGAGTTCGCGGTGGTGAACTGGTCATAGGCGATCGCACCGGTCGGTGCGGTCATCTTGCCGGTAGAGTCGAACGTCATCGACGTCCCGGCGGTGCCGCCGGTGGTCAGCTCCTTGTCGCCGACGAAGCTGTGGACTTCCCAGGTGCTGTTCGCGTCGGTCGTGGTCGGCGCGGACGTGCGCTTGAAATAGTTGGTCAGCGTCATCGCGTTGCCGCTCGCATCGTACACCGTGGTCTGCGCCGACTGATTATAGCTCGACGGGTCGAACCGATCGAACGTCGCCGTCGTCGGCAGCGCCGAATTGGCATTGAGGTTGAGCGTCATCGTCACCGCCGAGGTCGGCACCGGCGTACCGCTCGTCTCGGGGAGGCGCAGGCTCACCGCGGAATCGGAACCGGTCGCGACCACCGCGCTCGAGCCATCGACCGGGAACACCTGCAGATGCGAACCCTGCGAATCGACGACGTAGCGGTTCGAATCGACCAGGAAGCCGCCGTTGCGCGTATAGTTGATCGAGGCGGATTCGATGCTCGGCTTGACCGCGAAGAAGCCGTCGCCGGACACCGCGAGATCGAGGCTGTTCGAGGTCTGGATCAGGCTGCCTTGCGCGAACTGCTGGCGATTGGCCTGGACGATCGCGCCCGAGCCGATCTGCTGCGATGGCGCGACCGAGACGCTCGAGGCGATCACGTCGGCAAATTCGGTGCGGCTCTTCTTGAAGCCGTTGGTCGCGACGTTCGCGAGGTTGTGCGAGATCGTTGACATCTCGGCTTGAGACGCCTGCAGACCCGAGAGCGAAGTGTAGAAAGACATGGCGGTTTAGCTCCTGGAAAGTCTGGGTTCAGCCGATCTGGCGGATGGCGGTGGCGGGCACTTCGCCGAGGCCGGGAAGCGTGAGGACGGCGGCGCCGGTGGTGGTCGACACCGACTGGACGGGCGCCCAGACCAGGCTCGTCGCGCCGACCGTGGTACCGTTGCTCTGCGCGTTGACCGCGACCGTGAACGGGCCGCTGCCGGCATCCGCGCCGGCGGTGTCCTTGCCGTCCCAGTCGTAGCCGATCGTGCCGGCAGCCTGCTTGCCGAGCGACATCGTCTTCAGCACCGCGCCGTTCGCGTCGCTGATCGTGACGTTGACGTCGGTCGCGGCGCCGGCCAGCTCGACCGACCCGGCGATACCGCCCGCCGATCGGCCATAGGCGGTGCTGCCCTCGGTCAACACGGTCTTGCCGACATAGGACAGCGCGTCGCTGGTGCTGGTGACGCCGAGCTTGTCGGCCATCGCCTTCAGCGTCGTGTTCATCTCGGAGATGCCCGACGTGGTCGAGATCTGCGCCATCTGCGCGACCATCTGGGTGTTGTCGACCGGGTTGAACGGGTCCTGGTTCTGCATCTGCGCGGTCATCAGCTTCAGGAAGTCGGACTGGCCGAGCGAGCTGGACGACTTGGTGGTGGTGGTCGCCGCCGCGGCGGTCGACGTGCGCGTGATGCCGAGGGTGTTGAGCGTGGTATCGAAGGAGGTTGCCATGATCAGCGGCCTAGCTTGAGGGTATCGATGATGAGCGACTTTGCGGTGTTCATCACTTCGATGTTGTTCTGGTAGCTGCGGGCGGTCTCCATCATGTCGACCATCTCGCGGGTTTCATCGACCGCCGCTTCGAAGATGTTGCCATCCTTGTCGGCCATCGGATTGTCGGGATCGTAGCGCTTGGTCGGCGCGTCGCCGGCGGTGACGACCCGCTCGACATCGACCGTCGACATGCCGCTCGCGGCGTCGAAGCTGGTGCGGAACACCGGCTTCATCGTCTTGTACGCGGTCTCGGCCGAGCCGGTCGTGCCGCCCGCATTGGCGAGGTTCGACGCGGTCGTATTCATCCGGATCAGCTGCGCGGACATCGCGCGGCCGGCCACCTGGAAGATCGTCATGGGCTGGTTGGACATCTTATTCCCCCTTCAGCGCGCGCGTGATCTGGCCGATCCGCCCGTTCAGGAACGACAGCGTCGTCTGATACTGGACGGCGTTCTCGGCGAAGGCGGTCTGCTCCTGGCTCAGCTCGACGGTGTTGCCATCCATCGAGGTCTGCGTCGGGATCCGGTATTTGGTCGCGGCGTTCGTGCTGCCGTCATTCTCGACGGAGGCGAGCGCGGCCTGGAAATCGATGTCGCGCGCCTTGAAGCCGGGCGTCGAGGCGTTGGCGATGTTCGACGCCAGCACACCCATGCGCTGCGACCGCACCTCGAGTGCCGCCCCGTGAACTCCGAAAAGCGTGTCGCCTGACACAAGCCCGTCTCCTGGCGCACCGATTGCGCAACCGGACATAAGCAATGGCCGTGCCAGTTTTCGTTTCGCGGGTGGGGGATGGTGGTTTGCCGGTCGGAGGCAGGCGGGCGGCAAGGCGAACGGCAATGGATTGCCGGTGTTGCAGGGGTGGGCGGCAAGGCGGTTGCCGGCTGGCTCGGCCGGGGCGGCAAACCGAACGGCTGTCCCGCGCGCCCTTGTTTCCCCACGAAGGCGGGGATCCAGCCTGCGCTCCCGCCTTCGCGGGAGAACAAGGAAGTGGGAAAAGCCGCTTGCGATGTTTGCAGCACCGTTCACCAAAGTGGCGTGCGTCCCCTTCCCAAATCAGAGCTACCACCCCGGCGAAGGCCGGGGCCCAATTGGAGAGGTCGCAGTAACGAAGCGCGTCCGCAGTTAGCAACGTCCCCCAATTGGGCCCCGGCCTTCGCCGGGGTGGTGCTCGTGAAAAGCGCGCACGACCACGGCGCCCGCCCCACCCACTCCGTCACCCCGGACTTGTTCCGGGGTCCACCGCTCCACACACTCGAGGCTAGCGAGTACGCGGAACGGTGGATGCCGGAACGAGTCCGGCATGACGCCGAAGCCAACCAGTCCCCAACTGGCCCGCCCCTTGCATCGCCCCGCACACATGATCACGCTCGCCCAACTGCTCGACCCCGCAGCGCTCGCCATCGTCGGTGGCGGCACCGTCCTCGCGGTCGTCCTCCGCACGCCGCTTCGCGACCTCGGCCGCGCGCTCGCCGCCGTCACCACGCTAGGCCGCGGACGGTTCGACGCCGACACCCTGCTGCTCCAGATCACTGCGCTCGCCCGCATCGCCAAGCGTCACGGCGTGATGGCGCTCGATCGCTCGGTCATCACGGACGCCGACGTCGCCGCCGCGATCGCCGCGATCGTCGACGGTGCGTCGGCAGGCGACGTCGCGACGCTCGTCCAGCACCGCCGTCGCGCGCGGATCGAACGCCACGTCGCCGCCGCCGACGTCTGGTCGGGCGCCGCCGAAGTCGCGCCCGCGATGGGCATGGTCGGCACGCTGATCGGCCTCGCGCAGATGTTCGCGACGATGAGCGATCCCGGCGCGATCGGTGGCGCGATGGCGGTCGCCCTGCTCGCGACGCTGTACGGCGCGCTGTTCGCCAACCTCCTCTTCATGCCGATCGCCAACCGCCTGCGCGCGCAGGGCCGCAACGAAGCATTCGAGCGCGCGCGTATCGAAGCGCCGCTCGTGGCGCTCGCCGAACGCGAAACGCCGCGTGGCTATGTCGCGCCGACCCTGGCAACCGTCGCATGAACGCCAGCGAATATCCGGACGCGCCGACCGGCAAGCCGCTCTGGCTGATCACGCTCGCCGACCTCGCCTTGTTGCTGGTCGGCTTCCTCGTGCTGGTGCAGGCGACGCAGCATATCGGCGGAAAGGACCTCGCAAAAGGCATCCGCGAAGGCTTCGGCGCGAACGATACCGAGCCGACGCCGATGCCCGTCGCTGCCGCGGGCATTCTCGATTTCGCACCCGGCTCGGCGATCCTGCCGACCACCCCCGGCGCGCTCGTCGCCTGGGCGCGGGAAGCGGCGCGTGACCCCCGCGTGATGCTCACCGTCACCGGTTCGACCGACGGCACGCCTGCCGATATCGACCGCGTCACCGGCAGCGCCGCGATTCTCGCCGCCGACCGCGCACGCACCGTCGCCGCCGCACTCGCCGCAGTCGCGCCATCGCGTGTCGCCATCATCACCGCCACCAAGCCCGGCCGCCGTGCCGCCATCGTCTCCGTCGCCTTTGTCGGCGAACCGCTTAGGACAGCACAATGATCATCCCGTTCCTGCTCATGGCCGCGAGCTTCCAGGATACCGCCGCGCTCGATCGCTCGGTCGCCGCGTTTACCGGCCGCCCGACCGGTGCCGAGGGGGGCGCACGCACGTCGGTCGACGCGCGGCTTCGGCTCGCGACCTGCCCGACCGTGTCGCTGTCGTGGCGATCCGAACAGCATGATGCGGTCGTCGTGTCGTGCGCTGGGCCGGCATGGCGGATCTTCGTGCCGGTCATCCGCCCGGCGAACGCGCCCGCCGCAATCGCCGCGTCGTTCGTGCCCGCTGCCAAGGTCGCGCCGGTCATCAAGCGCGGCGATCCGATCGTGATCGAGGCTGGCACCGAGGGCTTCTCGATCAGTCGCGAAGGCGTCGCGATGGGCGATGCGGCCCCCGGCGGGCGCTTCATGGTCAAGGTCGACGACACCCGCACGCCGGTCCAGGCGATCGCCGTCGACGCCGGCCGTGCGACGCTGCCCGGCTGGTCGAACTAATTCGTCGAACTAATTTTCGGTCAACAGATTAATTTACCTAAAGGTTTTTGCCGTGCGGCCGTTTCTCCTGATGTCAGCGCAATTTAGAGGATGCGGACATGGTGGACTCGATCGGCGCGAAGCCGTCAGTAGCAGGAGATCGCTCCGTCGCGCGCGTCGCCGCCGCGACGCCGACGACGACGGTGCAGACGCCCGTACAGCTCCAGGCGAAGGCGCCTGCGTCGGTGGTTTCGGACTCGATCGCGCTCGCAAAGTCGATGGCCTCGGCGCCGCCGATCGATGCGAGCCGGGTTGCCGAGATCAAGAAGGCGATCGCCAGCGGCACCTTCCCGATCCTCCCCGCCACCATCGCCGACCGGCTGATGGCGCTCAAGCTCTCGTGGAATTCCAATGAAACGGCGTGATGCCCTGATCCGCGTAATCGACGCGCTGCATGCCGAGATCGCCGCGCTGAAGTCGAACGACGTCGCCAGCCTAGAGCGCGCGACCGCCGACAAGCTTGCCGGGATCGAACAGGTCGCCCTGCTCGGTACCGGTCCTGCAGGCTCGGAGATCCGCGAGCTGGCGGACGAGGCGAACCGGCTCAACGAGACCTGCCGGATCTACACCAATTTGATGGCGGCAAATGTTCGCCGCCGCCTGCAAACCCTGACCGGCGATGGTGCCGTTGCCGGCTATCGGCCGGGACTCAGGGCGGCATACGCGTAACATCGCGCGCGCCCGACACGGCCGCCCTTCCCCAAAAATCCGTCATACTGCCGCTACGCGTCGCCCCAACCCATCCGTCATGGGGTATCCACGTAATAAAGCGCGCCCTTGCCGCACGAGACCCCAGCTTTCGCTGGGGTGACGGACTTAGTTGCAGCCCCAAGCACCAAAACTGGCACGCCCCTTGCTCAGCACCCCCTGAATCAGGGGCACCGCACACGGGCATGACCGTCAATCCTATCACTACCGGCCGGATCCAGTCCGCGATCGCGCTTGCGAGCAGCAAGACGGGCGTGGATTTCGACTATCTGCTGGGCCAGGCAAAGCTCGAGAGCGGGCTGAACGCCAACGCCAAGGCCGGCACGTCGAGCGCATCGGGCCTCTATCAGTTCATCGAACAGAGCTGGCTCTCCGTCGTCAAGAAGCACGGCGCCGAGCACGGCATGGCCTGGGCCGCGGACAGCATCGGCCAGTCGTCGAGCGGCCGCCTCTCGGTCGGCGATGCCGGCACCAAGGCGGCGATCCTCGCGCTGCGCAACGATCCCAATGCCGCCTCGCTGATGGCCGCCGAATACGCCTCGGACAACAAGGCGTCGCTCGAAGGCACGCTCGGCCGTCCCGCCTCGGGCACCGACCTCTATATGGCGCATTTCATGGGCCTCGGCGGCGCGACCAAGTTCCTCAAGACGATGCAGGCCAACCCGCAGGCGAGCGGCGCGGCGCTGTTCCCCGCCGCCGCGCGCGCGAACCACAACGTCTTCTACGATTCGAACAACCAGCCGCGCACGCTGTCGGCGATCTACGACCGCTTCGCCGACAAGCTCGGTGGCGCCGCCGCCGGTGCGTCCGCGACCGCGACGCCCGCCAACTACGCTGCGCAGGCGCTCGACATGAACGGCAGCACGGTCATCACCGGCAGCAACGAAAGCGCCGACGACGCGCTTGCCTGGGCGACCACGGCGATGAACAAGTTCACCGGCCGTACCACGCAAGCCGCCGCCAGCATCCTACGGCCGACGCCCGACACCGCGCGCCTGGCCTACATGATGCTCGCAAGGTTGGGCGGCTAAGCCATGAACCGCATCCTCTCCAACGCCAGGGCGTCGGTCCTGCCGCTCGCGATCCTGCTGCTCGTGCTGGTCATGGTCGTGCCGATTCCGGCGTTCATGCTCGACATCTTCTTCGTGGCGAACATCGCGATCAGCCTCGCCGTGCTGATGGTCGCGCTCAACGCACAGAAGCCGCTCGACTTCTCCGCCTTCCCGACCGTCCTCCTGTTCGCGACGTTGTTCCGTCTCGGCCTGAACGTCGCTTCGACCCGCATCGTGCTGGTCCACGGCCATGAAGGCGAGAGCGCGGCGGGCCACGTCATCGAGGCGTTCGGCACGTTCCTGATCGGCGGGGATTACGTCGTCGGCATCTTCGTCTTCGCGATCCTGATGATCATCAACATGATCGTCGTCACCAAGGGCGCCGGCCGCGTCTCCGAAGTCAGCGCGCGCTTCACGCTCGACGCCCTCCCCGGCAAGCAGATGGCGATCGACGCCGACCTAAACGCCGGGCTCATCACCCCTGATGAAGCCAAGGCACGCCGCGTCGATGTCTCGACCGAAGCCGATTTCTACGGCTCGATGGACGGCTCGTCGAAGTTCGTGAAGGGCGATGCGGTCGCGGCCATGCTGATCCTCGCCGCCAACATCATCGGCGGCCTGATCCTCGGCCCCGTCAGCCACGGCATGACGATCGCCGACGCCGCGCACAACTACATCCTGCTCGCGATCGGCGACGCGCTCGTCGCGCAGCTGCCGAGCCTGATGCTGTCGATCGCCGCCGCCTCGATCGTCACCCGCGTCACCTCCGACAAGGATCTCGCCGGCCAGATCGGTGGCCAGTTCGGTAGCCCCCGCACCTGGACGCCGGTTGCGGTCATCCTCGCGTTGCTCGGCATCCTGCCAGGCATGCCGCACATGGTGATCCTCCCCGCCGCGGCCATCGCCGGGTTCGCCGCATGGAAGCTGCGTCAGATCGAGCGTCGCCCTGCCCCGGTCGTGGTCGTCCCCGTCGAGACGATCGACCAGTCGAAAATCGGCTGGGAGGAAGTCACCGACGGCATGCAGGTCAATCTCGACATCGGTTACGGACTGGTCCCCCTTGCCGATGAGCGTCGCGGCTCGCCGCTGATGAGCCGGATCACCGGCGTACGTCGCCAGCTGTCGAAGGAACTCGGCTTCGTCGTGCCGCAGGTCCGCGTTCGCGACGACATCAACCTGGCCCCGTACGTCTACCGCATTCTGGTCAACGGCGTCGTCGTCGGCGAGGACACAGTATCGCCCGACGAGATGCTCGCGCTCGATACGGGGCAGGCGTTCGGCGACCTGTTCGGCAAGAAGGTCAAGGACCCCACCTTCGGGCTCGACGCGACCTGGGTCGATGCGAGCGATGCCGATGCCGCGACCGGCGCCGGCTATCTCGTGGTCGACCCCGGCACCGTGATGGCGACGCACCTCAATCACATGCTCGGCCAGAACGCCTCCGAACTGCTCGGCCAGGACGAAGTGCAGGCGCTGCTCGACGGCCTCAAGGAACGTGCCGCGCAGCTAGTCGCCGCGCTCGCGCCGCTGCCGATCACGACGTTGACGCAAGTCCTGAAGGGTCTGCTCGCCGAGAACGTCCCGCTCAAGGAATTCCGTCGCATTGCAGGCGCGATCGCGGTCGCGGCGCAGCGTACGCAGGACGCCGAGGAGATCATCGAGACGATCCGTCCGGAGCTCGGCGCGCTCATCATCCAGAAACTGTGCGGCGTGCGCGAACCGCTGCGCGTCATGACGTTGGAGGGTCAATTGGAAGGTCTGCTCGGCCAGGCGATGCGCGCCGATCAATCGCGCCGCCACGTCATCGAACCCGATCTCGGCCGCCGCATCGTCGAGGCGCTGCAACGCGCCGCCGAACCGCTGATCGCCGAGGCGAAACCGTTCGCGTTGGTCGTCCAGCCGACCATCCGCATCGCCATCCGCAAGCTGGTGCGGACGTGCCTGCCCGATACGCCGGTCATGTCGTTCTTCGAAGTGCCCGAGGAGAAGGCGGTCGAAGTCGTCGCGGTCATCGGTGCCTCGCAACAGGCGCTCGCAGCATGAGCGCGCTCCCGATGCGTGGCGCGTTCGCGGATGCCCAGCCCTTCGCAGGCCAGCCCCTCACCTACCGCCCGCACCAACGCCCGGGCGGCGACGCGGACCAATTGGTGAAGCAGCACCTCCCCCTCGTCCGCCGGATAGCCTGGCACGTCCACGGCAGCATGAGCAGCAGCGTCGAGGTCGAGGACCTGATCCAGGTCGGCCTGGTCGCACTGGTTGAGGCCGCCGCGAATTTCGACGAGCGCGGCATGCCGTTCAAGACCTACCTCATCACCCGCCTGCGCGGCAGCATGATCGACGAACTCCGCCGCCAGGCCACATCGACGCGTGGCGCCATGCGTCGCCGTCGCCAGTACGCCGAGGCGATCTCGACGCTGACCGCCCGCACGGGAAAAGCTCCGGGAGAAGACATGATCGCGCAGCATATCGGCGTGACGATCGAGAAACTCCGCACCGACTACGTCACCGCCGACGCGATCCGCTTCGATTCGATCGACGAGATGTACGCGGACGACTTGCCTTGGTTCGCCGACGACACGCCGGATGCGTTCGAGCAGCTCGCCGACAGCGACATGCGCGAGGCTTTGATCGCCGCGATCACCGCGTTACCGGAACGCGAGGCGCAGGTGATCCAGCTCTATTACGTCGAGGAACTGAACCTCGAGGAAATCGGCGAAGTCTTCGGCGTGGGCTCGGCGAGGGTGTGCCAGATCAAGGCGTCCGCACATGCAAAATTAAAGAAGGCGCTTGCTAGGCAGATGTAGCGCACGCTTAAGTCCCGCGCGGTTCGCCGACATCGTAGACGCGCAAGTTGCGATCGCCGATGCCGAGGCTCGACCAGGCTGCACGCCATGCAGCGATGTGTACTGACGCGAAATGGCGGTCCAACGCGGCCTGATCGGTCCACATCTCCTTCACATGGATGAGGCCGGGCTCGAACACGTCCTCCGCATAGCCGTACTCGACGCACCCGTCCTCCGCGCGACTGGCGTCGGCCATCCGCTTCATGACCGGTCGCGCCGCGTCCATATGGTCTGCTGGCAGGCGCACGGTTCCAACGATCAGCAACATGAGGACGAGCGTACCGGCTTGAAGCCGCACCGGAAAGCCCGCGCCGACCACGACGCGCGGTGCCCTATAAACAGAAACCCCGGCGGCCGAGGCCACCGGGGTTTCATGCCGCCTCGCGGTGACGCGGGACGGATCCGACCGACGCCGACACCCGTGGGGGGGCGGTGCCGACGTCGGTAAGTGGGTTAGCCGAGAAGCTTCAGGACGCTCTGCTGGCTCTGGTTTGCCTGGCTGAGCATCGCGGTCGATGCCTGGCTGAGGATCTGTGCCTTCGCCAGCGCGGTCGTTTCGGCCGAGAAATCGGTGTCTTCGATACGGCTCTTGGCGTCCGACAGGTTGGTCGCGTTCGAGGTAAGGTTGTTGACCGCCGACTGCAGCTGGTTCTGCGACGCGCCGAGCGAGGCACGACGGTTCGAGACGAGCGAGATCGCATCGTCGTAATTCTGCAGCGTGCCCGCTGCCGCAACCGTGGTGGTCGTGTTCGGTATGGTACCCGTCGTCGTCGAAACGACCACCGTGCCGACGCCGCCGGCAAGCGCGGCCGAGCCGGAGCCGGTCGCGACATCGGTGAGGCTGGTGCCCAGGTTCAACTCGATCTTGTCGCTGGCATTCGCACCTGCCTGGATCGAGACCTTGCCGGTATTGGTGCCGGCGCTGCCATCGAACAGCTTGACGCCGTTGAAGGTGGTGTTGGTCAGGACATTGGCAATCTGCTTGGCGAGTGCATCCTGCTCCGACTTGATGTTGGCCTTGTCGCTGTCCGAATAGGTGCCGTTGGTCTTCTGCACTTCGAGCTCGCGCATGCGCTGCAGGTTGTTGCTGACCTCGTCGAGCGCGCCCTCGGCGGTCTGCGCCATCGAGATGCCGTCATTGGCGTTGCGGATGCCCTGGTTCATGCCCTTGATCTGCGACGTCATCGACGACGAGATGGCGAGACCGGCAGCGTCGTCCTTGGCCGAGTTGATCCGCTTGCCGGTCGACAGGCGCTCCATCGAGGTCGCGAGCAGGTTCGAGGCCTTGGTCGAGGCGTTCGTGGCGCGAAGCGCCGAGATGTTGGTGCCGATGACAGTCATGAAAATCTCCGTGGTCTTCGACGATCCGCGCCGCCCCCGTGGCGAAGGCCGAGCCGTCACCAGGAGTAACGGCAACAGCGCGTAGAACTTAAGCAATCACGCGATCTATTTTCTTATGGTTTATAAGAACTTGTCGGCGCCCGGCCCCATCCGAACGCAAAAAACCCCGGCGGCCTGGGCCACCGGGGTTCCATGCCGCCTCGCGCGGGGCAAGGCGTATCCGACCGACGCCGACACCCGTTGGGGGGCGGTGCCAGCGTCGGCAAGCGGATTACTGAAGCAGCTTCAGGACGCTCTGCTGGCTCTGGTTCGCCTGGCTGAGCATCGCGGTCGAGGCCTGGCTGAGGATCTGCGCCTTGGCGAGCGCGGTCGTTTCGGCCGAGAAATCGGTGTCTTCGATACGGCTCTTGGCGTCCGACAGGTTGGTCGCGTTCGAGGTCAGGTTGTTGACCGCCGACTGCAACTGGTTCTGCGATGCACCGAGCGACGCGCGGCGGTTCGACACGACCGAGATTGCCGTGTCGTAATCTGCGAGCGAGCCCTTGGCCACGATTGCGGTCGATACCGTCGAGTCGACCACCGAGCCAACGCCACCGGTCGGCGCGGCGGTCGTACCGCCAGCCGCTGCACTGAGGCTGCTACCGAGGTTCAGTTCGATCGCGTCGCTGCTGTTTGCGCCAGCCTGGATGGTGACGATCTTCGCATCGGCAGGCGTGCCGGTCTTACCCGCGAACAACGCCACGCCGTTGAAGGTGGTGTTCGTCAGGACGTTGTTGATCTGCTTGGCCAAGGCGTCCTGCTCGGTCTTGATGTTCGCCTTGTCGGCATCGGAATAGGTACCGTTGGTCTTCTGCACTTCGAGCTCGCGCATGCGCTGCAGGTTGTTGCTGACCTCGTCGAGCGCGCCCTCGGCGGTCTGCGCCATCGAAATGCCGTCGTTTGCATTGCGCACGCCCTGGTTCATGCCCTTGATCTGCGACGTCATCGACGAGCTGATCGCGAGGCCGGCGGCGTCGTCCTTGGCCGAGTTGATGCGCTTGCCGGTCGACAGGCGCTCCATCGAGGTCGCAAGAAGATTGGACGCCTTGGTCGAGGCATTGGTCGCGCGCAGCGCGGAGATGTTCGTGCCGATGACAGTCATTGTAAAACTCCAGTTCGGCGATCCCCGCCGCCCCCGTGGCGAAGGGCCTTGCCGCCACTCTAGGTAACGGCAGGATTGCGCCGGACTTAAGCCGGACCGGCCAGATATTGCCGCTTTTTTCTATGGTTTACAGGATGTTGCCGGCAACCAGCCGCAATCCATGACAAAAACCCCGATGGCGTGGTGCCACCGGGGTCGTTGATTGCAGCGCTGCATGTGCAGCCGCTCCGATCGGCGCCGTCACCCTAGGGGGGCGGTGCCGGCGCCGGAGGCCGGATTAGCCGAGCAGCTTCAGGACGCTCTGCTGGCTCTGGTTCGCCTGGCTGAGCATCGCGGTCGATGCCTGGCTGAGGATCTGCGCCTTGGCGAGCGCGGTCGTTTCGGCCGAGAAGTCGGTGTCTTCGATGCGGCTCTTGGCGTCCGACAGGTTGGTCGCGTTCGAGGTCAGGTTGTTGACGGCCGACTGCAGCTGGTTCTGCGAGGCGCCGAGTGATGCGCGACGGTTAGAAACCAGTGCGATCGCGTTGTCGTAATCCTTCAGGATCGTGGTCGAAGTTGCGACGGCTGCAGGATTGGCGGCGTCGGTGGTCACGTCGACGACCTTGGCAAGACCACCGGTTGCGGCCGTCGTGCCGGTTGCATCGACATAGGCGCCCGAGAGATTGCCACCCAAGTCCAGCGAGATGGTGTCGGACGCGTTGGCACCCGCCTGAATGCTGACCTTGCCGGTGTTGCCGGTTGCGGAGCCGTCGAATAGCTTGACGCCGTTGAACGTCGTGTTCTTCAAGACGTTGTTGATCTGCTTAGCGAGCGCGTCCTGCTCGGACTTGATGTTGGCCTTGTCGCTGTCCGAATACGTGCCGTTGGTCTTCTGGACTTCGAGTTCGCGCATGCGCTGCAGGTTGTTGGTGACTTCGTCGAGCGCGCCCTCGGCGGTCTGCGCCATCGAGATACCGTCATTGGCGTTGCGGATACCTTGGTTCATCCCCTTGATCTGCGACGTCATCGACGACGAGATGGCGAGACCAGCCGCGTCGTCCTTGGCCGAGTTGATCCGCTTGCCGGTCGAAAGCCGCTCCATCGAGGTTGCGAGCAGGTTCGAGGCCTTGGTCGAGGCATTCGTGGCGCGAAGCGCCGAGATGTTGGTGCCGATGACAGTCATGAAAAATCTCCGTGATCTTCGACGATCCGCGCCGCCCCCATGGCGAAGTGCCGATCCGTCGAGTGAGGTAACGGCCGCTTCGGACCGGACTTAAGGAAAAAAATGGCCTCACATGCGGGCGCGCCACGCGCGCGCGCGGCCGGTCGCGCGCGCGAACACGCATGTGTGGCCGCGCGAACGCGCCCGGAAATAATCTGCCGGTCGGCGGCAGGGTTTAACCGCGCGTTTACCACCCTTGGTGCATTCCCCGAATCGTCCAGGGGGAACACCATGCGTTCGATTTTTCCGTCAGCTGCAGTCACTTCGCGTAAATACGCGCTCGTCTCGTCGCTGCGCGCGCAGGGGTTTGGCGTGGGCTCGTTCGAGACCAGCCAGCCCGGCGCGAACGACCTGTTCCTCGTCGCGGACGGCGAGGGCGTCACCGCCCCGGCCCGCACCGTCGTGATCGGCTGCGAAGGCCGCCAGGTGACTCCATCGCGTGACGGTGCGCCGGCACGGATCAGCTTTGCCGCCGAGGACACCGCAGTCGGCAACGGCTTCGCGCGCGCCCTCATCGGCGGCCCGGAAATGCCAACCGCCGCGGACCCCGAATCACTCGCGCTGCTCGCCCTCGCGGAGCGCGTCGCCGCTGCCGACATCACCGTGCTGATCAACGGCCCGACCGGCACCGGCAAGGAAGTCCTGGCCCGCGCCATCCACAACGGCTCCGCGCGGAAAGACAAGCCGTTCATCGCGATCAACTGCGCGGCGCTCCCCGAATCGATGCTCGAGGCGCTGCTGTTCGGGCACCAGAAGGGCGCGTTCACCGGCGCATCGTCGGGCGGCGACGGGTTCTTCCGCGCGGCCAATGGCGGCACGATTTTGCTCGACGAGATCGCCGAGATGCCACTCCAGCTGCAGGCTAAACTGCTGCGTGTGTTGCAGGAGCGCGAGGTCGTGCCGCTTGGTGCCTCTGTACCGCAGCCGATCGACGTCCGCGTCATCGCCTGTGCCAACCGCGACCTCCACGCCGAAGTCGCGGCAGGCCGGTTCCGCGCCGATCTCTATTACCGCCTCGCCGTGTTCCCGCTCGCGACCAAGTCGCTGGCCGAGCGCCCGCAGGACATTCCCGCACTCGCCGCGACGCTGATCCTGCGTCATGCCGGCAACCGCAACGTCATTCCCTGGCCGAGCCACGCCGCGATCGAGCAGCTGATGTTGCACGATTGGCCGGGCAACGTCCGCGAGTTGGAGAACGTGATCCAGCGCGCACTGCTGTTCTGCGGCGGCGACACGATCGAGGCGAACCACATCGTGTTCGACCGCCCGGTGACGATGACGTTTCAGCGCACTGCGGTAGTGACGTCGATCACGCCCGTCGCAGCGCCTGCGGAGCCGGAGACGCTCGGCAATATCGTCCAGATGAGCGAATTCGCGGCGATCCGCGAGACGCTCAAGGCGTGCAACGGCAGCCGGATCGAGACGGCCAAGCGCCTCGGCATTTCCGAGCGCACGCTGCGCTATCGCCTCGCCAAGGCGCGCGAGCAGGGTGACGACATCGGCAGCGCCCAGAACTGGGGCAACGCTAACTGGGCCGCGTCCGCATGAGCGGCGTTTCGGGCATTGGCGGCGGCGCGATGAGCGTCGACCGCGTCATGGCGCTGCGCTCGCAGATCCTCGAACGCAACCAGGCGCTGTCGCGCGCTGGTGCCGCCGGCAACGTCGCACCGACCGAGACCGTCAAGCCGACCAGCTTTGCCGATTCGATGGAAACCGCGCTGAAGAGCGTCAACGACGGCCAGACCCAGGCCGCCAAGCTCAGCGAAAGTTACGAGCGTGGCGAGACGGTCGACATCGCGAAAGTGATGCTCGCCCGCCAGCAGGCGTCGGTCGGGTTCGAGGCGACGTTGCAGGTCCGCAACAAGCTGCTGTCCGCCTACAAGGATATCATGAGCATGCCGGTCTGACATGAGCACCGCACTCATCCCCACATCCGGCGCGACCGAACGGTTCGCCAACCCCCTGCAACAGATCAAGGGCGTCATGGCGCAGCCGGCCGTACGCCGTTCGCTGCCGATGGCGCTGATGGTCGGCCTGATCGCCGCCGCCGCGCTTGCGTGGATGAGCCTGTCGACGCCGACGCAGAAGACGCTGTTCAGCGGCCTGCCCGATTCCGACAAGGCCGCGGTCACGTCCGCGCTGACGACGGCGAACATCAAGAGCCATATCGACGAAGGCACCGGCGCACTGACAGTCGGCGAGGACGATTACAGCCGCGCGAAGATGCTGCTGGCGGGCCAGGGCCTGCCCAAGGCGGCACCCGGCGGCTATGCGATCCTCGACCAGCTGCCGATGGGCGTTTCGCGCGCCGTCGAAGGCGAACGCCTCCGCCAGGCGCGCGAATCCGAGATGGCGAAGTCGATCGAGGAGATCGACGCGGTTGCCGAGGCGCGCGTGCATCTGGCGATGCCCGAAGCGTCCGTGTTCGTGCGCGACAACGCCGCGCCGTCGGCGTCGGTCATCCTGAAGTTGCAGGGCGGCCGTTCGCTGAGCGATGCGCAGGTCAGCTCGATCATCAACCTCGTCGCCTCGTCGGTCCCCGGGATGAAGCCCGAGGCGGTGACGATCGTCGACCAGATGGGCGCGCTGCTCACCAAGGCTGGCGGCAATGACGGTGCGGGTGCTGCGAGCGACGCGCGGATCGATATCCAGCGTCGCGTCGAGGACAAGTATCGCACGCAGTTGATCGCGCTGCTCACGCCGCTGGTCGGCGCGGGCAATTTCACCGCGGAAGTACAGGCCGACGTCAATCTCGACGAGAGCCAGGCGACGCGCGAAAGCTACGAAAAGCAAGGCGTGCTCCGCGCCGAGACGGGCAACTGGACCGGCAACCAGAAGGACGGCGCAGCCGGTGCTCCGGGTGGTATCCCGGGTGCGCTGAGCAACACGCCACCGTCCGCCAGCACGCTGTCGGCACCGCAGGCCGCGACCGGCAATCCAGGTACCGCGCAGCCGGTCGCCGGTGGTGCGGCACCCGATGCGATGAAACAGTCGGACCAGTATCAGCGCGCCTACGACCTCGGTCGCGAAGTGTCGGTCACGCGGGCGACTCCCGGCGGGGTGAAGCGCCTGTCGGTCGCCGTCCTCCTGCGGGATCCGGACAAGACTCGCCGGACCGCGATGGAGATCAACCAGATCACCGATCTCGTGAAGAGCGCGGTAGGCTTCGACCAGGCGCGCAACGACAACGTGACCGTGATCAGCCGCAAGTTCGCGGGTGCAGATGCCACCGTGGCAACCGGCCCGGCCTGGTACGACAATGCCTGGCTGCCGGTGCTCGCGCGCAACGGTACCGCGATCCTGATCGCGCTGCTCGTGCTGCTGCTCGGCGTCCGTCCGATCGCCAAGGCGCTGATGAAGAAGCGCGACGACGCCGGCACGCGCCCTGCGCTGGGCCAGCCGATGGGCGCGGCTGCAGACGGCATGGCGGTAGCCGCCCCGGTCAGCCTCGACCAGCTCGAGAACACGCGTGGCTATGACGACCGGATCGGTGCAGTCCGCGGCTTCACCCGCGACAATCCCACGCGCGCAGCGCTTGCCGTGCGCGACATGATCAAGGCCGACGCCAAGTGAGCGAGGTCGCACTTCGCACCTATACCGGCGTCGAGCGCGCCGCGGTGCTGATGATGCTCGTCGGTGAGGAGGAGGCTGCGGCCATCCTCCAGAAGCTGGAGCCCGAAGAGGTGCGCCAGCTCGGTGCGGCGATGTTCAAGGTGGCCGATGTCTCCGAGCAGGAAGTCGAGGACGTGCTCGACGATTTCGTCGGCCGCGCCCGCGAGCGCACCGCGATCGGCTTCGACCCGCGCCCGCAGATCGAGGCGGTGATGAACCGCGCGCTCGGCCGCGAAAAGGCGGAGAGTGTGCTAGCGCGCATCACCCCGCCGGAAGCCGCCTGCGAACTCGAACTGCTTGACTGGCTCGACGCGCCCGAGATCGCCGCAATGATCGAAAAGGAGCATCCGCAGATCGCCGCCGTGCTGATCGCCAATCTCGACGCGTCGATCGGCGGCCAGGTTCTCGAGCTGCTGCCCGACGCGGTCCAGCCCGACATCCTCCACCGTATCGCCCGGCTTGGGCCGATCACGCCCGAGGCAGTCGAGACGTTGAAGGTGGTGCTTGCCAACCGCACCGGCGCTGCGCCGGGCTCGGCAGGGGTCACGCTCGGCGGCACGCGCGAGGCCGCCAAGATCCTGTCCGGCGCGCGGAAGGCGACCGAGCAGCGCGTCATGCCGAAACTGTTCAAGATCGACCGCGAAGTGGCGAAGGCGATCGAGGAGGCGATGTTCGTTTTCGACAATCTGCTCGAACTCGACGACAAGAACCTGGGCACGCTGATCCGCAACGTCGACAGCGAGATCCTGACCAAGTCGCTCAAGGGTGTCGACGAAAGCATCCGCAACCGTTTCCTTGGCTGTATGTCGGCGCGCGCCGCCGACGGCATCCGCGACGAGATGGAAGCACGCGGGCCGATGAAGCTCGCCGAGGTGCTCGAAGCGCAAAAGGCGATGATCGCGATCGCGCGCGGGCTGGCCAAGGACGGCACGATCCAGATGGGCGGGGGCGAAGACGATTATGTCTAATGGATTCACCGCAGGGTTTGCATCGCGACACACGACGACCGCGAACATCCTGGCGAGCGCGTTCGCGCCGCCATCGGGCTTTGCCGCCGCTGATATTCGCGAGCGCGCGACGGTTCGGCCGACCTCGCATTTCGCCGCGCCGAACTTTGCCGCCGAGCCTGGTGCTCCGCGTCACTTCAGCCCGGCGGACAAGGACGTGAACCCGACCGCCGGTTGGGATCCGCTCGATCCGCTGAGCGAATCGTCGTTCATCGATCCGCTCGCCGCTGCACACGCTGCCGGCTATGCGGAAGGCCTCGCCGCTGCTGCCACGGCAGCGCAGGAGAGCGCGAACCGGGACGGTGCACTGCTCGGCGACCTCGCCACCGCGCTCGGCACCGATCGGGTCGACCGCGAGCGCGTCGCGGCGCAACTCCGCCAGACGGTGCTGTTCCTCGTGTCGAAGCTGGTCGGCGATGTCGGCATCGCGCCCGACGTGCTCGCCGGCCGGATCGAGACCGCCGCCGAGCTTCTGTCCGACTCCGCCGAATCCGCGCTGCTTCGTGTGCACCCGGATGACGTCGCATTGCTCGAAGGACGGTTGCCCAAGTCGATCTTCGCCGCCGGCGATCCTAACGTCGCACGCGGCAGCTTCGTGCTCGAAAGCGCATCGACGATCGTCGAGGACGGTCCGGAATTGTGGCTCGACCAGCTCGCGCAGGCGATCGACCGGGTGCCGGTGCCCAAATGCTGAACCGCTTTACCGCCGATTACCTCGAAACCCTCTCCAACGCCGATTTCGTCGCAAAGCCAAAAGTCTCCGGCCGCCTCGCCTCGTTCGACGGACTCCTTATGGAAGCCGTCGGCCTTACCCTCCCGGTCGGCACGGTCTGCCAAGTCGGCGAAGGCGCGGCGAGCGTCGAGGCGGAGGTCATCGGCTTTCGCAACGGCCGCACGCTCATGATGAACTTGGGTGGCCCTGCCGCGCTCCTGCCGCGCGCGCCGGTCAAGCCGATCGGTCCTCCCGGAGAAGCCGAAGTCGGTGCCGCGCTGCTCGGGCGCGTCGTCGACGGTGCCGGCAAGCCGATCGACGGCCTCGGTCCGATCCGCGGCGCGGGTCGCTTGCCGCTCGCCGGCAAGCTCCAATCGCCGCTCGATCGTGGCCGCGTGCTCGAACCACTCGACGTCGGCGTGCGCGCGATCAACGGCCTGCTCACGATCGGCCAAGGCCAGCGCGTCGGCATCATGGCGGGCTCGGGCGTCGGCAAGTCGGTGCTGCTCGGTATGATCGTCCGCGCCGCGCAGGCTGACGTGATCGTCATCGGTCTGATCGGCGAGCGTTCGCGCGAAGTCGCCGACTTCCTCGAAACCAAGGTCGCCGGCGAAGCGCGCAAACGCTCGGTCGTCGTCGCCGTCCCCGCCAATCACTCGCCCGTTCTCCGCATCCGCGGCGCGCTCCGGGCGCACGCGATCGCCGAATCCTTCCGCGACGAGGGCAAGAAGGTCCTGCTCATCATGGATTCGCTGACCCGCGTCGCGCATGCCGGTCGCGAAATCGGCCTCGCGCTCGGCGAGCCTGCATCCGCACGCGGCTATCCGCCCAGCGCGATCGCGATGCTGCCGAACCTGATCGAGCGCGCGGGCGTCGACGTCCACACCGGCGGCTCGATCACCGCGATCTACACGGTGCTGGCGGACGGCGACGACGGCAACGATCCGGTGGTCGATTCCGCCCGCTCGATCCTCGACGGCCACATCGTCCTCAACCGCCAGCTCGCCGAGCGTGGCGTCTATCCGGCGATCGACATCGGCCCCTCGGTCAGCCGCGTGATGACCGACATCGTGCCCGCGCACCACGCCAAGGCCGCGCGGACACTCCGCCGTCACCTCGCCACCTACGAGGAAAACCGCGATCTGGTGCTGATGGGCGCCTACCGCCACGGCGCCGATCCCGCGATCGACGCGGCGATCGCGTGCCACCCGGCGGTCATGGAATATATCCGCCAGGACGCCGACGAGACCGTATCGCTGAACGACGCGGTCGCCGAACTGACCGGCGTGTTCGGCGGCTGACGTGGCGGATGCCCGCAGCAAGACGCTGGCGCGCATCCACCGCGTCCGCACGCTCCAGCTCGGCCTGACCCGCGCCGACGAAGCGCGCGCGCACGACAAGTTCGCCAGCGAACAGGCGCTGTCGGGTCGTATCGCGCTGCTCGCCGAAGCGGTTGCGCCGGTGCACGAGACGCAGGTTGCCGTCTCGCTCGGCGCCGCTGCGCATTACCGCGACCGCCTGCAACAATCCGCCAACGCCGCGATCGAGCGCGTGCAGGCGGCCGAATATCATGTCGAACGCGCCGCCGAGGCGACCCGCGCCGCCAAGCGCGACCAGAGCGCCGTCGAGAAGCTGCTCGCGCGTGCCGACGCCGATGCGGTGCTGAAAGCGATCCGCGCGATGGAGGAGGCACCCGCCTTCCGAAAGGTTCGGCACGATCCTTGCTGAGTACAGGGTCAGATGCCCGAACGCGAGTGCCCGAATGATCCAGACCGCGACCCTTTCCCGTACCGTCCCTCTCCACCCTCGCGCGCCCGCTGCGAAGAGCGGCGGCGAGTCGGGCGATTTCGCGGGTGCCTTCGAGCAGGTTAGCGACAAGACGAAATCCGAGCCTTCCGCCGCAGCGCCGGAAGACGAGCCCCGGCAGGACGACGCCGGGACCGGCAACGCCTTGCCGCTGCCAGTCATCGCGCCCGATCCTGCGTTAGTGTGGCAGCCGATCGTCGCGACGCCTTCGCCGACCCTGCCCGTTGCACGCATCATTGATGCAACCAGCAACCAACCAACTAGCGTGCAGCGCCCGACCTTCGCGCAATCGCAGCCGCAGGCCGCCACGCCTCCACCGATAGAGCCTCAACCACCCCTGCCCTCCGCGTCGCCCCAAGCCGGCGGCACACCCGCAACGCAGCTCGCCGCCGCGATCATGGCAGCGATGCCACCGGCAAAGACGGCCGTGCAGACGCCGGTGGACACGCCGACGACCGACGCGCCGCGTTGGGCTACGCCCGATACGGCGCCCGTCACCCTCGCCGTCGCGCAATCGGATATCGTCCAGTCGCAACTCGGCACGGTCGCGTCGGCGGCGATGGTGTTCGGCGCAGCGATCCAGGCGGCGACCAAGAAGCGTGACGAGCCCGACACGCCCGCCGCCCCGTCCGATACGCCGCTGAGTCCGGTCGGCGCCACCGCGCCCCACGAGATCAAGGTCGCCGATGCACAGCAGGCGCCGCTCGACATGCGCCAGGATCGCTGGCCGCACGCGATGATCGAGCGGATCGAGATGCTGCGCGACGCCGCCGATGCGGTCGATACGCGCATCCGCCTCGTTCCCGACGCGCTCGGCGCGATCGATGTGTCGGTCAAGAAGGACGGCGATACCGTGCACGTCCACTTCAATGCCGAGCAGGCCGCGACACGGACGTTGCTGGCGGACGCGCAGCCGCGGCTTGTCGAACTGGCCGAGGCACGCGGGTTGAAGCTCGCACAAGGATCGATGGGCGACAGCAGCGCGCAACAACAGCGCGCCCCTGCCGCCCCGCAAACTCCGAATCGCCCCGCGCCGGCCGCTGCCGTGATCGCGGACACCGCCACCGACGACACCCGAATCGCTTGAACCGAAGGAACCCGAAACCATGAGCGACAATAAAGATACGCCGGATGCCGCCCCGAAGAAGAAGGGCAAGATGAAGACGATCCTGATCGGCGGCGTCGCGCTGCTGGTGCTCGTCGGCGGTGGCGTCGGCGCGGGCGTCTATGCCTCGAACGCCGGACTGATCGGCGGCGGTGGTCACGCTGCAGTCGATGACGGCAAGCCCAAGCTCGTCCCGAAAAGCGAGCAGAAGCATGCCGCCGAGGGTGGCGAAGGCGGCGGTCATGGCGGCGAGGAGGCTGCGCCCGAAAACCACGGGATGAAGCCCCCCGCAGGGCAGGGCGGCGACAAATACGCCTCGACCTACTATCCACTGGAGAAGGACTTTACCTCGAATCTCCAGGACTCGGTGCACTTCGTCCAGGTCGGCGTCGCGGTCTCCACGCCGTACGACGACACCGTCATCACCAACCTGAAGACCAACGATATCGCGGTCCGCTCGGCGATCTTGATGGCGCTCGGCGACACCACCGAGGAGCAGGTGATGAGCAGCGACGGCAAGCGCCAGCTGCAGGTCCGCCTCGCCAAAGCGATCAACGATACGCTGAAGCAGAAGGAGGGATTCGGCGGCATCGGTAACGTTTACTTTACCAGTTTCGTTGTTCAGTGAGGCATGGTTAACGAGCCTTCAGCAAAGACACGCGAGCGGCGCGACCGGGATCGCTCCACCGCCCCCAAGGAGGGCGTGCTGCATCAGGGCGTGCTCGGCGGGGCCAAGCTCAATCCGTTCGGCGACCTGCATTCGCTGCAGCATCTCTCCGCCCGGTTCGCACGCGGCCTGCGCGCGGTGTTCGAACCGCTGCTGCGGCAGGAAGTGCGCAGCTGGGCCGAGCCGCTCGTCGTCCAGCGCTTCACCGACTACCGGGCCGAACGTAGCGAAGCGCTGACCGCCTGGCTGCCGATGATCATGACACCGGGCATGGCGCAGGCGCTGTGCGTGATGGACGGCAAGTTCGTGCTCGAGATGCTCGACATGTTCTTCGGCGGTACGGGTGCTGCGCCGCATACGCTGCCGACCGAGTTCTCGCCAGCCGCCGAAGCGATGGTCGCGCGGATCGGCCAGATGATCGCCGCGCCGCTGAAGACCGCATGGGAGCCCATGGCACGGTTCGACTTCGTGCCGACCCGTGTCGAGGTCAACCCGGCGATGATCGCCGATCTCGACGGCGAGGACGCGATGATCGTCACGCGCTTCGGGATCGCCGCGGGCGCCGCTAAGCCGGTGTTTCTCGATCTGGTCTATCCCGTCTCCGCGTTGAAGCCGCACGCGCCGTCGCTGACCGCGAAGGTCGTCGGCAAGTCGGCCGAGCCCGATCCGGCCTGGCGCAACGAGTTGACGCGCGCCGCGATGAACGTGCGCTTCCCGATCCGCTCGGTGCTTGCCGAGCCGGTCGTCAAGCTGACCATGCTGATGGACCTGAAGCCCGGCGACGTGATCCCGATCACCATCTCGGGCGACGTGCCGGTGATGGTCGGCAACAACCGGCTTGGCTGCGGCACGGTCGGCACGTCCAATGGCTTCGCGGCCATCCAGCTCACCTCGATTACCCGTTTCGACGAAGGATTTGCAGCATGAACGACATGACCGGCGGGTTTCCGGTGGACTCCGCGGTGGCCGCCAATTTCCGGCTGCTCCAGGATGTCGACGTCAAGCTGACCGTCGAGATCGGCTCGACCAGCCTGACCTTGCGCGAACTGCTCGCGCTCGGCGAATCCAGCGTGATCGAGCTCGATCGCCAGGCCAACGAACTGCTCGATGTATTCGTCAACGGCACGCTGATCGGGCGCGGCGAAGTGGTGACGGTCGGCGAGCGCTTCGGCGTGCGGATGACCGAACTCGTGTCGCCAGACAAGCGCGGCTGATCCCGATGCTCTGGACCTATATCCTCAAGCTCGTCATCCTGCTGCCGCTGGTGTGCGGACTGATGTTCGGCTGCCTGTATCTTTGGCGCAAGTTCGAGAGCCGGATCCCGGGCAAGCCCTCGACCCGGCTGATCGGCGTCAAGGAAACGATGATGATATCGCCGGGCCTGCGCCTTGCGGTAATCGATTTCGAAGGCCGCCGGCTGCTCGTCTCGGTTGGTCGCGGCGGCGTGCACCTGATCGACAAGGTCGACGCATGAGCCCGATCGTTACTCGCAAGGGCTCCGGCCCCTCGCTGTTCACCTCCTCTACGTCGAAAACGCGCCCCCGCGGCAACGCGTGGCTATGGGTCGCGTTGGCGGTTCTGCTCACGTTATTCCTGGCAATGCCGGCGTTCGCGCAGGGCGTCCCTGCCCCGACCAACCCTGCCGTTGGCGACGCGGTCGATCGCGCACTTGGTCAGCTCGGCGGCCAAGCCGCGGGCAACACCGGCCAGAGCGGCTCGCTGTCGCTGTCGCTGCAAGTCCTCATCATCATGGGGTTGCTCACGGTCCTGCCGGGCATCCTGCTGATGATGACCAGCTTCACGCGGATCATCATCGTGCTGGCGATCCTGCGCCAGGCGCTCGGGCTGCAACAAACGCCGCCGAACCAGGTGCTGCTCGGGCTGTCGCTGTTCCTCAGCTTCTTCATCATGGCGCCGACGATCAGTCAGATCAACACGACCGCGATCCAGCCCTATGCCGCGGGCCAGCTCGCCGGAACACAGATGATCACGACGGCGGGCGTGCCCTTGCACGCGTTCATGGTGAAGCAGACGCGGATCAAGGACGTCACGATGTTCGCGCAGATCGCGAAATCTGGCCCCTATGCGACGCCTACCGACATTCCGTTCTCGGTGCTGCTGCCCGCGTTCGTCACGTCCGAACTGAAGACTGCGTTCCAAATCGGGTTTCTGATCTTCCTGCCGTTCATCGTCATCGACCTGGTCGTCGCGACCGTGCTGATGTCGCTCGGCATGGCGATGCTGTCACCGACGATCATCTCGATGCCGTTCAAGCTGCTGCTGTTCGTGCTGGTCGATGGCTGGGCGCTGACGATGGGCAGCCTCGCCAACTCGTTCGCGACATAGAGCAGATGAACCGCCCCGCCCGCCCGTTCGCCCTGAGCGAAGTCGAAGGGCCTGAGACCCATGTGCTTCGACTTCGCTCAGCACGAACGGCAGTTTTGTAAGCCATGGACGCGCAATATTTTCTGACCGTTGCCAATCAGACGATGTGGGTGCTGGCGCTCGCCAGTGCGCCGATCCTGATCCCAGCGCTGCTCGCGGGACTGATCCTCGGCATGATCCAGGCGGCGACGTCGATCAACGAGCAGACGCTGTCGTTCGTGCCGAAGCTGGTGGTGGTCGCGGTGTCGATCCTGATCTTCGGGAGCCTGATCCTCGGGTTGCTGAGCGATTTCACGATCGGGATCTTCGAGCGTATCCCGGACCTCGTAAAATGAGCGCACTTGCTGCTCCCCTTCCGCTTGCGGGAGGGGTCGGGGGAGGGGCGTGCCTCACCGACCTGCCGCCGGTACGTACGTCGCGCCCTCCCCTGACCCCTCCCGCAAGCGGGAGGGGGATTTTACAGTGCTAGGCTTCGGGCTCTCGATCGAGCCGCAACTGTGGGCGCTCGTGTTCGTGATGATCCGCATTGGGGCGACGTTCATCGCCGCGCCGGTGTTCGGTAGCGTCTCGGTGCCGCTGACCGTGCGCGTCACGCTGTCGGGTGCGATCGGGTTCCTCGTGCTTGCCGCGCATCCGATCGTCCCGCCCCAGAACATCTTTGCGGTCTCTACGATCCTCTCCGCCGCCGCCGAAGCGCTCGTCGGCCTCGCGCTCGGCTTCGTTCTCCAGATCGCGTTCGCTGCGCCCATGATCGCGGCCGAAGTGATCGGCGGCGCGATGGGACTTGGCTTCGCGTCCTCGATCGATCCGCAGAACGGCAAGTCCTCCCCTGCCCTCGGCCAGTTCTTCTCGATCATGCTGACGCTGCTGTTCCTGTCGGTCGACGGCCACCTGATCCTGATCGACCTGCTCGTGAAGAGCTACGACGTCCTCCCCCCGGGCGCCGCGTGGATTGGCGTCGAGCGGCTGAAGGCGATTGCGTTCTTCGGCGGCTATGCGTTTCTCGCCGGACTGCTGCTCGCGTTGCCGGTCGGGTTCCTGCTGCTCTGCCTCAACATCGTCGTCGGCATGCTGAGCCGCGCCGCGCCCTCGCTCAACCTGTTCGCGGTCGGCCTGCCCGCCAGCCTCGCGGTCGGCGTCATCACGCTGGCGATCGCGTTCCCGACGATGGGCGATTACATGCTCGTCATCGTCCGCGAAGGCCTCGCCGCCACCGAAAATCTGGTGCTCGGCTGATGTCGGAGGATGCCCATGTCTGAAGATTCGGGCGAAAAGACAGAAGCACCAACCGCCAAGCGCAAGAAGGATGCGGTCGAGAAGGGTGACATCCTCAAGTCGCGCGATTTCGCCACCGCGCTGAGCATGCTCGCCGGCGTCGCGTGGCTTATCTACGCAGGGCCGACTTTGATCACCGCGTGCAAGGCGATCATGAGCTCAAGCTTCCAGTTCACGCATGCCGACGTCGAGGATTTCTCCCCCTGGCGCCCGCTGATGGAAGCCGGTGGCAAGCTCGCGCCATCGCTCATAACCCTGTTCATCGTCAGCATCGGCGCCGCGATCCTCAGCCAGGCGGGGCTCGGCTCGCTCGGCTTCAACGGCGGTCTGCTTGCGCCCAAGTACAGCCGCGTCGATCCGGCCGCGGGACTCAAGCGGATCTTCGGTGCGAACGGCTGGATCGAGCTTGGCAAGTCGTTGCTGAAAATCGTCCTGCTCGGGACGATCGGCGGCTGGATGCTGTGGAACGCCGCGCATTCGACGATGGGACTAGCCTCGTCGGCCGATCTCAACCAGGCGCTGTCGACGCTCGGCGGGATCTTCAAGGGCATCCTGATCGCGATGGCGTTCGGGCTGTGCGCGATCGCCGGCATCGACCTGCCGATCCAGATCATCCGCCGGTTGGGCAAGATGCGGATGTCGAAGCAGGAGGTGAAGGACGAGCACAAGTCGACCGAGGGTAACGGCGAGGCAAAGGGCCAGATGCGCGCGAAGATGCGCGCGATGGCGAGCGGCGGCCTGCGGAAATCGGTCGCGGAGGCGCATGTGGTGCTTACCAACCCTACGCACTTCGCGGTGGCGCTGCGCTATGATCGCGGCAAGGACCAGGTGCCGGTGGTGGTCGCCAAGGGGCGTGGTGCGACCGCGCTGGCGATCCGCGAACTGGCCGGCGAAGGCCGCGTGCCGACCCTCGAATATCCGGTCCTGGCCCGGGCGGTCTATTACACCAGCAAGGAAGGCCAGGAGGTCCGCGACGACCTCTACACCGCGATCGCCACGGTGCTCGCCTTCGTGTTCGGCCTGAACGCAGCGGCGGGCGGACTCCAGCCGTTCGTGACCGTGCCGAAGGACGCCCGTTTCGACGAAAATGGTATGAAACAGGTCTAAAGATTCGCGCCGCGCCGCCGTTACTCTGGATAAGCGCGCGCCGATCGTCAGTGCAGGAATTTTCGCATGGTAACTTCGACCACCAGCACGACGGGCACGACGTCGACCGCCGCCACCACGACCGCCGCGCAGACCGCGATCAACACCGCGACGCAGGCTTTGCTGACGGGGCTCAGCGCAGGCTCGGGCGTCGATACCGGAACGCTGGTCACGTCGTTGGTCGAGGCGCAGTTCGCGACGCGCACCGCGGCGCTCAAATCCAAGTCCGATACGCTCACCGCGCAGATCTCCGGGATCAGCACGATCAAGAGCACGCTCACCGGCTTCTCGACCGCGCTCGCCAATCTGGTGAAGGGCGGCACGTTGCAGACG
Organism: Sphingomonas sp. SL1004; assembly: GCF_057815015.1. Classification (NCBI taxonomy): domain Bacteria; kingdom Pseudomonadati; phylum Pseudomonadota; class Alphaproteobacteria; order Sphingomonadales; family Sphingomonadaceae; genus Sphingomonas; species Sphingomonas sp. SL1004. The sequence goes on along the minus strand of NZ_JBYMUX010000001.1, from coordinate 3,086,168 downwards.
CAGCCGGCCAGCTCGAACAGCAGCGTCCTGTCGGCCACCGCGATCACCGGCGCGAAACTGACGGGATTGTCGGCGAGCGTCACCGTCACGCGCCTCGCGACCGCGCAGACCGCACGCTCGACGACCGCGGTTGCATCCGCCAACCGGGCCGCATCGCTCGGCACCGGCGCACTGACGCTGACGGTAGGTAGCGGTACGCCGGTCTCGATCGACATCGGCGACGGCGGCATCGATGCGATCGCCGCGGGTATCAACGCCTCGAAAAGCGGCGTCACCGCCTCCGTCGTTACCGATGCGAATGGCGGCGCGTTTTTGTCGGTCAAGGGCACGACGGGGACCGACAACGCGTTCACGCTGAAGGGCGCGGATGGCGATGCGCTCGATATCGGTGGCAGCGCGACCAAGACCAGCCTCGTCTCGACCGCGCAGAACGCCAAGCTGACCGTCGACGGCATCGAGGTCGAGCGATCGCGCAACACGATCAGCGATCTGGTCGACGGCGTGAAGCTCCAGCTGAGCGGGGTCTCGACGGTGCCGGTGACACTCGGCAGCAGCACGCCTACCGATACACTGACGCAGGCCGTCAACGACGTTGTCGCGACCTATAACGAAGTGCTGGCCGCGATCACCGAACAGACCGATCCGATCACCGGCAATTTGCGCTCCGATCCTGCCGCGACGTCGTTGTTGCGGTCGATGAAGGCGCTGAGCTCGAAGGCGCTGGTCGGTGGTGCCGTTTCGGGCATTCCGCGGACGCTGTCGGAGATCGGCGTGGCGACCAATACCGACGGCACGTTGCGGGTCGACGCCACATTGCTCGCCAAGCAGATCGCGGCGTATCCCGACACGATCGAATCGATGTTCGCGCCGTCGGGTACCAACGCGCTCGGCCTGTCCGCAACGCTGACCGCACTGACCACGAGTGCGACCAGCACGCTGACCGGGCTTGGCGCCTCGACCGTGCGCTACACCGCCGCGGAGGCCGACGTCACCAAGCAACAGGACAAGGTGACTGATCAGTCGGCGCAGCTGACCACCCGGCTGACGCAGCAATATGCGAGCATGAACGCGCGCGTGTCGGCGTATAAATCGACCCAGACGTTCCTCACCAACCAGATCGCAGCCTGGAACAAGAGCGACTCGTGACCTACGCTTCCACCCTCACGCGCGACCCGTTTGCGACCTATCGCCAGATCGACGCGGTCGGCCATACCGCGACCGCCGACGGCCCGGCGCTGGTGCAGCTGCTGTACAAGGAACTGGTGGCGGCGTTGCGCGCTGCCGCCTGGGCCTGCGAAAAGCGCAAGTTCGCGGTCAAGAGCGAGCGCATCACGCGTGCCACCGCGATCCTGTTCGCGCTGGAGGCTGGGCTCGATTTCGAGAAGGGCGGGCAGGTGTCGGAGACGCTCGCGCGGCTGTACGGCGGCGCGCGGAAGACCGTGATCAACGCTTCGCTGGGCCATGACCCGCAGCCGTTTCGCGACTCGGCGGACATGCTCGACGAGATCGCCCAAGCCTGGCGGACCGCCAGCGCGGCGTAACCTCAGTCCTCCCCGCAGGGGGAGGATCGTTACCTACCGCCGAAACCAGTGGCGCTGCACGAAGTAGATCACGATTCCCGCCGACAACGCCGCACATGCACCGGCGATCGCGTCGAACGCCCAGGGTTCGTCCGCATAGGGCAGCCCCTTCACATTCATGCCGTACAGGCCGGTGAGAAACGTGAGCGGCAGGAATACCATCGCCGCGATCGAGATTATCAGCGAGCGATTGTCGATCTGCTCTGCGCGTAGATCGGTGAGCGACTCGTGGATCAGCGCCGAGCGTTCGCGGATCGACTCCAGTTCCTCCGCCATCCGCGCCGCGCGATCCGCGGCGGTGGCGAGGTGAAGGCGATCGTCGTCCGCGAGCCAGTCACCCGGCAATGCCGCGAGTTTCTCCAATGCGGCACGTTGTGGGCTGAGGAAGCGCTTGTAGCCGATCGCCGCGACACGCACCTTGCTCACCGTGCGGCGCAGTTCGAACACGCGGTTGGCGTCGAGCTGTTCCTCGCAATCGTCGAGCTGGTCGCCGAGCGATGCGACGTCGGGATCGAGATCGGCGGTGATCGCGGTGGCGAAGGCGGCGATCAGGTCGCCGGGATCGCGGACTTCGCCGTGCTCGACCATCGTCTCGACATGGGTGACCGCGATCAACGGCTTTCGCGTCACCGAGAACACCCTGCCCTTCACGACCCAGATGCGGAGCGAGGCGAGCAGGTCGGAGGTGTCGAGTTCTTCCTTCGATCGCCCGCGCAGGTTGAGGAACGCGCCGTCGCCGATCGCCTCGCAGCGCGGTCGCGTCTCGGTCGCGGTGAGTGCATCGACGACGTAATCGTCGAGCTTGCCCTCGTCGCGCAGCCAGGTCTGCGCGTGTTCGGCGTTGGTCGACAGGTGCACCCAGACGAGGTCGGCGGTGCAGTCGAGGGCTTCCTTCACGTCGACACGGGTCGCCTTGCCGTCGGTGATGCGGAAGGCGAAGCCGCTCACCGCGCCATCTCGACCGCGACGGTGAGGCCCGTACCCGGGTCCGCCGGCACCGCCGCGCACAGCCGCGCGGCATCGGCACGCGCGCGATCGAGGATCGCCGGGGGCACGTCGGGTTGGTGATAGACGCGGTCGGCGCTGGCCAGCGCGCGCGCCTGGCGCAACGTCAGGTCCTCGGGGTCGTCTGAGAGCAGGACGAGGGTTATCGCCACGTCCCGCTTTGCAGCCGGCGTACCTGTCGGGGCGAGCCACGCATCGACGTCATGCGTCGGCGACAAAGGATCGAGCATGCCGCCTGCCCCCATCGCGGTCGCCAGCGCACGCCGACGCTCGCCCATGTCGGGCCAGCGCTTCCGCAACGCGCCACGCGCCGCCTGCAACGCCAGCGCGAGCCTGCCGAGATCGGCGGGGACGAGTGCCTCGAGCCGCTGGCGCAACGCCGCCGCCAGCCCCGCCGACACGCCGCTCGTGCCGATCGCGATCAACACCGGGGCGCGGTCGACGATCGCGGGCAGGGTGAAGTCGCACAGCGCCGAGCGGTCGACCGCGTTGACGAGGATGCCGCGCGCCTTCAGCCGCGCGACCGCCGCCAGCGCTTCGTCCTCGTCGTCGATCGCGACGATCGCGAGCGAGGCTGCTGCATCCTCGCCGACCACGTCCGCGCCTGCGCGATCGAGCAACCGGCGTTTCGCCTCCACCGCCTCGCCCTCGCCCAGCAGGATCACCGGGCGCCCCGCCAACCTGACGAACAGCGGCAGGCTCTGTAGCGAGGGAGGAAGGGTCACCGCTTGAGCCATTCCGGTACGCGCTCGGCCGCCAGGATCGTTTCCGGGTGGATCCGGTCGGCGACCACCGCGAATTGGTCGCCGTCGACCAGCACTTCAGGCACCAGCGCGCGGCTGTTGTAGGTCGAGGCCATCGTCGCGCCGTACGCGCCGGCAGTGCGGAAGATGCCGAGATCGCCCGACTTCACGACGTCGATATCGCGGCCCATCGCGAAGGTGTCGCCGGTCTCGCACACCGGCCCAGCGATGTTGGCGGTCATCCGTTCGCCGGTCGGTTCGACCGCGACGAAATCGTGATACGCGTCGTACATCGCGACGCGCGCGAGGTCGTTCATCGCGGCATCGACGATGACGTAGGGGTTCACAACGCCTGGCTTCACCCAGATCACCTCAGTCAACAGTACGCCGGCATTGCCGGCGATCACGCGACCGGGCTCGAACATGAGTTCGACGTCCCAATCGGCGGTCGCGCGCGCAACCATCGCGCCGTATTCGGCAGGGCTCGGCAGCACGTCGTCGGGCTTGTACGGCACGCCGAGCCCACCGCCGAGATCGACGCGGCTGATGGTGTGACCGGCGGCACGCAGTTCGGCGACGAGTTCTCCGATCCGCGCATAGGCGGCCTCGAGCGGCGCGAGGTCGGCAAGCTGGCTGCCGATGTGGATCGCGACCCCGCGAAGGTCGAGACCGTCATGCTTCGACAGGCGATCGAACATGGCCACCGCCTGGTCGATCGGCACCCCGAACTTGTTCTCCTTGCGCCCCGTCGAAATCTTCGCGTGCGTCCCGGCGTCGACGTCGGGGTTCACGCGCAGCACTGCCGGTGCGCGTTCGCCGCGTGCATGCGCCAGCGCGGCGAGCACTTCGCCCTCTTCCTCCAGCTCCAGGTTGAACTGGCCGATCCCGGCGTCGAGCGCCTGCGCCAGCTCGCGTCGCGTCTTGCCGACGCCCGAAAACACGATGTCCGACGCCGGGATGCCCGCCGCCAGCGCGCGCTGCATCTCGCCGGCCGAGACGACATCGGCGCCGTAGCCCTCGTCGGCCAGCACGCGCAGCACCGCGACGTTCGGGTTCGCCTTGATCGCGTACGCCAAGTGGACGCGGCCGGCGGGCTTCAGCGCGTCGCGGAACACCTGTGCGTGGCGGCGGAAGGTGGCGGTCGAATAGACGTAGACGGGGGTGCCGACGGCCTCGGCGATCGCCGGCAGGGCGACGTCCTCGGCGTGCAGCACGCCGTCACGATAGGCGAAATGGTCCATGGTTAGGCTCGATCAATTGGGCGGCGGCAGGTCGAACTCGTCGCTGCGCCGCGGCTGGGACGTGGTGAGCAGCTCGTCGCTGCGCTGTGGGCGTTGCTGCGTGGTGGGCGCGAGCAGCTGCGCGGCGGTCGGCTGGGCCTTCGCACCATAGGGCGCGACCGGGAGCGTCTTGCCCTCCGCCGGCACCAGGCCGTCCGCCGCACCGCAGCCCGACAGGGCCAGCACCAGTCCCGCCAATCCCAGAAGCCGTTTCATGCCGTCCCTCACCCTGCCGTCTCTCGCGCCGCACGGATCGCGGCGCGCACATTGTCGGGCGCGGTGCCGCCGAAGCTGGTCCGGCTGGCGACCGACGCATCGACCGACAGCACGCCGTACACGCGTTCGTCGATCCGCGCATCGATTGCCTTCAGGTCGTCGATCGGCAGCGCGTCGAGCGCGACTTTCCGTTCCTCCGCCAACTTCACCGCGCGCCCGGTGACGTGATGCGCCTCGCGGAACGGCAGCCCCGCCTCGCGCACCAGCCAGTCGGCGAGATCGGTCGCGGTCGCAAAGCCACTCTCGGCCAGCCCGCGCATCCGGTCGGTGCGGAACGTCGCGCTCTCGATCATCCCCGTCATCGCCGCAATCGACAAAGCGAGCAGGTCGTGCGCCTCGAAGACCGGCGGCTTGTCGTCCTGCATGTCCTTCGAATAGGCGAGCGGCAGGCCCTTCATCGTCACCATCAGCGCGGTCATGCAGCCGAGGATGCGCCCGGCATGCCCGCGGACCAGCTCGGCGGCGTCAGGATTACGCTTCTGCGGCATGATCGAGCTGCCGGTCGACCATTGATCGCTGAGCGCGACGAACCCGAACGGCTGCGACGCCCACAACACGAACTCTTCGGCGAGCCGCGACAGGTGGAGCGAGGTCTGCGTCGCGGCGGTGAGATACTCGATCGCGAAATCGCGGTCGCTGACGCCGTCGAGCGAGTTGGTCATCGGCCCGTCGAAGCCGAGCGCCTCAGCGGTCATCTCGCGGTCAATCGGGAAGCCGGTGCCCGCGAGTGCCGCGGAGCCGAGCGGCGAGCGGTTCATCCGCCCGCGCGCATCGGCGAACCGCCCGACGTCGCGCGAAACCATCGCGTGATACGCCATCAGATGATGGCCGAGTGTGACCGGCTGTGCGGACTGGAGATGCGTGAAGCCGGGCATGACGCTTGCCGCATGCTCTTCGGCCCGCGCGAGCAGCGCCGCCTGGAACCCCGCGAGTGCCGCCAGCGCCTGATCGATCGCATCGCGCACCCACAACCGGAAATCGGTCGCGACCTGATCGTTGCGCGAGCGCGCGGTATGCAGCCGCCCCGCGACCGGCCCGATCGCGTCGGCCAGCCGCGCCTCGGTCTGCATATGGATATCTTCGAGGACCAGATCCTCCTCGACGCCGTGCTCGGCATAATGCGCCGCGACCGTGTCGAGCCCCGCCGAGATCGTCGCGGCGTCCTCCGCCGAAACGATACCCTGTTTGCCCAGCATCGCGACATGCGCCTTCGAACCGGCAATATCCTGCTGCCAGAGCCGCTTGTCGAAGGGAATGGAGGCGTTTATCTCGCGCATGACCGCTGCCGGCCCCTCGGCGAACCGCCCACCCCACATCGAATTGGAACCGTCCATGTTCTCGAATCCTGTGTTCAATTCGCTGTTAAAGTCCGGGCCGATCGCCGCTGTGATGGGGATGGGCCTGCTGGTCGCCGGCTGCGATAGGAAATCGCCCGCGCCGGAGCAAGCGAACGTCGTTGCGGCGAATACGGCGTCCGCGGACGAAGTGCCAGCCGGCCCCGCTCCCGACGAGGCGACCGGCCCCACGGCAAGCACGGAAAAGCTCGACCGCAGCCACAAGGGCGAGACAGGACCGACGGTCGCCTTCACCGCGCCCGACGGCAAGCCGGTCACGCTGGCCACGTTCAAGGGCAAGCCGTTGCTCCTGAACCTGTGGGCGACGTGGTGCGCGCCGTGCGTCGCCGAGATGCCGACGCTCGACGCCGCCGCCAAGTCGCTCGCCGGCAAGGTCCAGGTGATCGCGGTCAGCCAGGACATGCAGGGCGCGGAGAAGGTGACGCCGTTCTTCGCCGCAAAGACGTTCGTCGCGCTGAAACCCTATCTCGATCCGAAGCTCGGCCTCAGCCTTGCCTATCAGGCGAACCTGCCGACCACGATCCTGTACGATTCGGCCGGCAAGGAAGTCTGGCGGATGACCGGCGGCTATGAATGGAACACGCCCGCTGCGACCGCGCTGATCGCCGAGGCATCGTAAGGCCGTTGTGCCGACCCGCCCTGGTGACGAGCCAAAGGTTGATGGCGGGCCGGCACGCGTGTCCTAACGCATGAATGCCGGCAAAACGTGCAAACAACATCGAATTCCGCCCGAATGAGACGAGCCGAGCGGGAACTGCGTGGAGTAGCCTGTTCGTTTCGTCCAATTGCCACGGGGGCGAAGTGCGTACGTAAGCATTCCCGGCGGTTGATCGCAGACTCGATGACCGCTTAGGGACGCGAACCTTTGAAACGCGCGATCTGGCGTTGCCCCTGCCGAGCCGGAAGTGAGAGACATGGACGATACGCGCATCTCACGGCTGTCGAAACGACACTGCGACGTGCTGCGCGGCGTGGCGGCACTCAAGAAGACCAAGCAGATCGCGGCCGACCTGGGCATCGCACCGGGGACGGTCGACGGCTATATCGCCGAAGCGGTCCGCATCCTCGGCGCGACCGATCGTGGCGAAGCCGCGCGCATGCTCGCGAAGCACGAGCGCATGCGGGGCGATATCGAATCTTCCGATACGCCGCCTTCGGATACGCCCACCCCAGCTACCCACGCGCCCACTACCGACACGCCCTCATTCGACCCGGCGCGTCCGGATGTGCCCCCCGGACAATCTGGGGGGCAATCTCCATGGGTGGTCGAGCCGGCGTCGTCGATGCCAGGACGACCTCAGCCGGTCGCCGAGCCGGAAGCGTTCTCACCGATGGAAGCCCGCTCGACGCGGCCGTTTTCCATTGCGGGACTGCTTCCGGTCAGGCGCCCCGGGCAGCGCAGCAACGACCTTCCGGTCGTGGCACGGCTGCTCTGGATCCCGGCTATCGCAGTGATCCTCGCGGTCGGTTTCGGCATGCTCGCGAGCGGTCTCAAGGTGCTCGCCGACCTGATCGAGCGGCTGTCGCACCTGTCCGGCTAAATCGATCGAGAAGGCCGCCCCCGGGCGGGACTCTGCCATGGATACACAGCTTACCCAGGCCGGCACCGACATCGGCGTCCTGCTGAACCGGCTCGAAGCGCAACTCGCCGACGCCTTCGGCATCTGTTCGCAGCTGGCCGTCGCCTCGACTCATTTCGGCACTACGGCCGGCGTGACGCCGCGGATCGCGCAGCCGGTCATCCAGGAAATCGGCGGTGCGATGGCGGCGATCGCCCAGGCCCAAGGCCATGCGATTGGCGCACATCGCAGCGCCGAGCGGATCGGCAAGTTCGTCGGCTTCGGCGACGGCATGCCCAAACCCGATGCGGCGTTCTTCGCCGGTGCGGACGGCAGCCACCTCTCCGTCGTCGCCCAGGCAGCCTGATCCTTACGCCCTGATCCCTTAGCCTGCCCCCCTTAGCCTGCCCCCCTTAGCCTGATCATCACGAGCGCGACCGCATGATCCACATCCTGTTCTATTATGCGGTAGCACTTGCGACGTGTTGGTTCGCGTTGCGCTGTGGCGGATTGCCCGAGCGGATCGTCGCGATCGCCTTCCTGCTGGCGGCGATCGCCTCCAGTCTGATCGCGTTCTCGATGCGGCACGCGTTCCAGTCGGTCGACGGCGCGTTGTTCGCGATGGATCTCGTGCTGCTGGCGGGCCTCGTCGGGATCGCCGCCTGCGCGAATCGATTCTGGCCGATCTGGATCAGCGCGCTGCACCTGCTGACGATCGCGGTCCACGGGGTGAAGGCCTACGACCCGACCCTGGTGCCGTGGATGTACGCCGCTGCGGTCAGCAAGCTTGCCTATCCGATGCTGGCGCTGCTCGTCATCGGCACCGAACGCCACCGCCGCAGAAAGGCATGTTATGGCAACGATCCGGACTGGTCGATCGCTGTGGGATTACCCCGATGACCCCGCCCCGACACCGACCGCGAATCCTTGGGGAACGGCGATGACCGGCACGCTTCGCCTGCAATACGCGGTGTCCGACGACGGCATCGATTCGCGGGATACGGCCGAGCCGAGCGAACTCGAGCGCGCCCGCGCGATCTTGCGCCAGCGCCAGATCCGCTCGGCGACGTTCAGCCCGGTGCGCGCGCTGTTCCAGGATCCCGCATGGGACATCCTGCTCGGGCTGTTCGTGGCACATGAGGAAGGCAGCGTGCAGAGCGTCGAGGCGATCCGCATCGCCACCGCGCTGCCGATCGCGGCGGTCCGCCGCTGGGTGCTGGCGATGGAGCAGCAAGGCATGGTCACCTGCTGGCCGATCGACGCCGACTTCGCCATACGCTCGATCGGCCTGACCGACGAGGCGGTCGGGATGATGCTGCGATTTCTGCAGGAGATGTAGGGAAGCGTGTCCTTTGACACGAAAACTTGCCCTCTCAGGTCAGAACATATCGTGATCTGTCAAAACCAAGTGACAAAGCTTTTGACCGATCAGCGAGAATTTTGACACCGATTTGTCCGGCGCGGTTGAGTTAGGATTCCATCCTACAGGCCGGTTGTGGGAAGGTCGGCATTATGCCGCCACCGTCGAAGCCGTCAGGGACCGGTAGAGCCGGGCATGGTGGCCCTCGAAAAGCTTGGCTATTCGTGCACCGACTTGCCGGCGCTAGCCCAACGCGATCCGATCAGATTTGAGCTTGGGCGGGCGTCCGAATCGGACTCCCCTCGCCTCAGCCGTCAACATACCGAATGACGCAAATTTCATCGTTCCTTTGACCACTGGCCTCGCCGCGCGGTTCGATGTCCGCCTTCGAGCGAGCACCACCTACAATTTGCTGCAACCAATCCATACCTGACAGTCCCGCAATTGAGTCCATGCTATTGGCAAGGACTGTGCGTCGATGCTCGTTGCGGGATCCGCGTCATTCCGGACCGAGATACTCCAGCAGCATTGTGATTAGTGAACGCAGCTCCCCCCGGAGCTTCTCGCTCTTCGCTGCGTGTTGAATCTCATACCGGTCCGCGAGTTCGAGAACGGCTAGCATGACCGCATCCGAATGGCGCATCAGCACCACCAGCCCCGCTCCGCTCGGACCGTTCCTCCCATAGAGCCAGTTTTGTACCGTCCGCGCATTCGCTCCCGTAAGACGGGCGATATGCTTCACCTTCGCCGGGGATGTGCCGAAATCCCGACGCAGCGCGTCGGCGATGACACTGGCGAATGACGCCACCGTGTCTGCGGCCGGATCAATGGGAAATTTGTTTCCGTCTCCCGCGCGAAGTTTTCGGTCCTTTTCCGACAACGACATTCCATCCTCCCGCGAATAGAAAGACGTCAGTCGGACACGGGAGCGACACGCCCGTGACAAGCGTCAGGAAAAGCGGTGCGGGAAGAACCTCCGGACATGAAGCTGGTGCGGGCCGCTCAGTACGTGCGCATGTCGACCGACCTTCAAAAGTACTCGACCGAGAACCAGGCCGAAGCGATCGCGGCATATGCCGCCAGGCGGGGCATCGAAATTGTCCGCACCTATGCGGACGAAGGTCGTAGCGGACTGAACATCGCCGGACGCGATGCGCTCAGACGTCTGATCGACGACGTGCAGAGCGGCAAGGCCGACTACGACGCGATCCTCGTCTACGATATCAGTCGCTGGGGGCGCTTCCAGGACGCGGACGAGAGCGCCTACTACGAATTCATTTGCCGGGAACGCGGCATACACGTCCACTACTGCGCGGAGCAGTTCGACAACGACGGCAGCTTCCAGGCAAACGTAATCAAGACCGTCAAACGGATGATGGCCGGCGAATACAGCCGTGAACTGTCCACGAAGGTCTTCGCGGGGCAGTGCCGCCTAATCACTATGGGCTATCGGCAGGGCGGCCCCGCAGGATACGGCCTGCGTCGACATCTCGTGAACGAGCGCAACGAACCAAAGACGCTCCTCGCAGCCGGCGAACAGAAGAGCCTCCAGACGGACCGCGTCATCCTTGTGCCGGGACCGAACATCGAGATCGAAACGGTGCGCCGGATATACCGATGGTTCGTACTCGAGCATAGGTCGGAGCGCGAGATCGCGACCGCCCTCAACGGCGAAGGCTTCGTCACCGATCTGGGCAAGTCATGGACCCGCTCCGTCGTCAGGCAGATTCTGAGCAACGAGAAGTACATCGGGAACAACGTCTACAACCGCGTCTCCTTTAAACTGAAGAAGCAGCGCGTGGTGAACCCACCGGACATGTGGATCCGGCGGATCGGTGCGTTCGAGGCGATCGTCGATCCGGGGCTGTTCGAAGCCGCGCAGACTATCCTCGCTGAGCGCGCCCGGCGCTTCTCGGATTCCGATCTCCTGACCATGCTGTCGGACCTGCTCTCCGCCAAAGGCGTCCTGTCGGGCATGATCATCGACGAGGTCGAGTCGATGCCATCAACGGCTGCCTATAGACATCGGTTCGGCAGCCTGCTGCGGGCATACCAGCTGATAGGCTACACCCCCGACCGCGACTTCCGCTACGTCGAGACCAATCGCCAGCTTCGCCTGATGCACCCCGAGGTGGTCGCCAGCACCGTCTTGGGCATCGAAGCGGTCGGCGCCCATGTCTCGGTCGACGGAACGACCGATCTGCTCGTCGTCAACCACGAGGTGACGATCGCGCTCGTTATCGCTCGATGCCGGACGACCGCCGCCGGATCGCTACGCTGGCGGGTCCGCCTCGACGCTGGTCTGCGGCCCGACATCACAGTCATCGTTCGCCTCGCGCCCGACAACAGGACGGTGCGGGACCACTATCTCCTTCCGTGGATCGATCTCGGTGCCGAGCCGCGTTTCGGCATGGGAGAGGACAACGGCATCATGCTCGATGCTTATCGCGCCGAAGACCTCTCGCCGCTGTACCACCTGCTGCGCCGTCACGCCGTGGAGTACGCGCTGTGACGCCCGACATCATCGACATTCCCATCGCCTCTATCGAAGTGCTGAACCCCCGGGTACGCAACCGGAAGGTCTTCGAAGATCTCGTCGAAAGCATACGCGCGGTCGGACTCAAGCGCCCCATCATGGTCAGGCGTTCACCAAACGGCCAGGGCTTCGAACTGATCTGCGGACAAGGTCGCATGGAGGCATTCGTCAAGTTGGGCGCGACCGCGATCCCGGCCATCGTCATCGAAGCCACTCGCGACGAATGCTACGTGATGAGTCTCGTCGAGAACATGGCGCGCCGCAACCTGTCCCCGCTCGAGCTGATCCGCGAAGTGGGCGTGCTGCGGCAGCGCGGCTACAGCCATACGGAGATAGCGCGGAAGGTCGGCTTCAGCCCCGAGTACGTCTGGACGATCAACTTCCTGCTTGAGAAAGGCGAGGAACGGCTGCTGGACTCCGTTGAACGTGGTGTCATTCCACACACCATCGCGGCCGAGATCGCCCGTGCCGACGACGCGCAGGTGCAGCGGTCCCTTACGGAGGCGTACGAAGCGGGGTCGTTACCGGGCGCTCAGGTTCTCGCGATCCGGAGGATCGTCGATCAGCGGAACCTGATCGGCAAAGGCATCAAGTCCGTTCGAACCGGACCGAAACGCAGCCAGCCCACAACCGCCGCTGCGCTCGTCCGCGCCTACCAAAAGGAGGTCGAGCGCCAGCGACTTCTGGTGAAGAAGGCAACGCTGACGGAAGGACGCCTCACGTTCATCGTCGGCGCGATGGGCAAGCTGCTGGCGGACGAGCATTTCGTCACGCTTCTTCGAGCCGAAGGGCTGGCCAGTCTCCCTCATCCTGTCGCTCAGCGCCTGGGCATCGCCGGAGACCCGACGTGAAAGATCCGATCCGGATATCGTTCGCTCGCGAGGTGTTGGACCTTCGTCTCGACGCGATCCTGCCGGTCCGCCCAATGACGGTCCGCATAGTCGAATCAAAGCGCTATGTCCGCATCGCGACCTCGGTGCGTGAGATCGGCATCGTCGAGCCACTGGCCGTCACGGTCGCCGATAGGAACGGACGGCACATGCTGCTCGATGGCCATCTTCGTCTGCATGCGCTGCGCGAAGCGTCTGTGGAGTCGGCTCCGTGCATCGTCGCTGACGACGACGAAGCCTTCACCTACAATAAGCGGGTGAACCGTCTGGCTACGGTGCAGGAGCACTACATGATTACGCGTGCCCTCGATCGTGGCGTGCCGGCCGCCATGATTGCCGCGGCGCTGGGCATGGACGAAACGCTGGTCGCCCGCCGACGGACCATGCTCGACAGAATATCCTCCGATACCGTCGAGATACTCAAGGACAAGCACGTTAACGCGGTCGTCTTCGACATCCTCCGCAAGCTGAAGCCGGAGAAGCAGTTTGCGGCGGCTGAGATGATGGCGGCGATGAACAACTTCACCGCCAGCTACGCTCGAGCGATCCTGGCCGCGACCCGTCAGTGCGATCTCGCCAAACCCGATCAGCCTAAGAAGATACTCGGCGTCACGCCGGAACAGATGGCGCGAATGGAACGTGAACTCGAAACGCTCAATGCCGATTTCCGCGCCCGGGACTCCAATTTCGGCGACGACGTCCTCGAACTCGTGCTTTCGTCGCGCTACCTGAAGCGGTTGATCGGCAACGACAAAGTCGCGAGCTACATCACGTCAAGGCATCCTGAAATCATGAGCCAGTTCCAAGCCATAGTTGACGCGACCTCTCTGGATGCTAGCTGAGGCATTACTCGGACGTCGCCTAAGCCGTTTTCAACATCTGTACTGATAAACGATCCCCGTTGGGCCGAAGCAGAAGATGTAAGACCTGGTTGCCCCGGTTCTGGCAGCGGTAAAGGTCGGGTCGCTGCGTTCGGTTAAATCTTGGCCGGCGCGGTCCAGCCGATCCGCGCAAGCGTGCCGAGCAAGGTCGAGCGCGGCACCTTGAAGCTTCGGCAGACTGACGCCTTGCTGGCCCCTCCCTCCAACGCGGCAGTAATCCGTTCGAGCGTTTCGGCCTCGATCATCGGCGGTCGGCCACCTTGGCGTCCTCGGCGTTTGGCCGCGGCCAGACCTGCCATTACCCGCTCACGTGTCAACGCCCGCTCATATTGCGCCAATGCGCCAAACAGCGAGAACAGCAATTCGCCGTGCGGCGTGGTCGTATCCATCTGCTCGGTCAGCGACCGGAACGCGATGCCCCGCACTTTAAGGTCTGTGACGATCGTAAGCAGATGCGGCAGCGAGCGCCCGAGGCGGTCGAGCTTCCACACGATCAGCGTGTCACCCGCGTTCAGATAGTCGAGACAGTCTTTCAACCCCGGCCGATCGTCGCGCGCGCCTGATGCTTTGTCGGTATGGAGATGACGATGATCGACGCCAGCTGCGACTAGCGCATCACGCTGGAGATCGACCGTTTGGCGATCGTCGACCGACGACACCCGCATGTATCCGACCAGCATGTACGACAAACCCTCAAACGTATGTTTCCGAACAAAATAACAAAGCGACAGGGTTTGTCGACTGTTATCAATTAAGAGGGGATAGGGTCCAGCGAAAGCGGGCGCCGGGGTGTCGCCTATCATGTGTTTTCCGACAGTCTCAAGACGCTGCGGCAACCTATACCGGCGTCATGACCAAGATACTGGATACGGACAGGAGATCGCAGGGTTCACCTGAACCCTCATTTCTGCACCTGAACGACAGCGCTCGGCATCATCGGGTCGCCTGACGCAATGACGAGGTACCGGCGCATGTCGCCCTTCGCGTCGCTGACGATCTGGCGGAGCGGTCCGAGCGTGTTGACGATCGCGCCGCCAGCCGGATTGGTCATGAACTTTGCCAGAGGCTGGATCACGCCGCCACCATCAGCGCGGGAGGATAGCCCAAGGACATAGGGCATCTTTGGGCTGAGGCCCGCAACCGCCGCCTGCAGGATCTGGACTTGGCCTTGATCGAACAGCGTGACCTGGCTGCGGCCAGTCCCGGCGAGGGTCAGCTGGATCTTCATGCCGGCCTGTGCGAGCGGTATCAGGTTTGCACGGCCTTCGCCTACCGGCACCGCGCCGGGAACATAGGCCACGCCTTGCGGCCCCTGACCGATCGGAATCGTCGCGATGACGGTGTTGCTGGCGGTGTCGATCGCCGCAACAGCGTCGGCGTTCTCCAGCCCGACATAGATCCGCGAGCCGTCGCCCGACGGCCACAGACCGTGCGGCAGCGCGCCGACCGGGATGCTCGCGACCTGCACGAAGTCGGTGGTGCGGAACACCTTCACGACATTCTCGGTGCCGACCGTCACATAGGCGAACTGGCCGGCCTTGGTGCGGGCGATGTTGACGTGGTTGGTGATCGCGCCGGTGTCGAACGTCTTCAGCACTGCGAAGGGTGGCTTGGCGTCGAACACCATGACCTTGCCGACGTCCTTCAGCGTCAGCCAGACCTGCTTGCCGTCGGGCGTCGCGGCGATGTCGGGGCAGAACGGGCTTGCCTGCTTGACGCGACCGACGATCTTCTTCGAGGCGGTGTCGATCACCACGGTCTCGGGTGAGAAGCTCGAACAGACATAGCCGTATTTCCCGTTCGGCGAGAAAATCGTCATGCCGGGGCCGTTGGGGACGGGGATGCGCGTGGTCGGCGCGAAGGTCTTGCCGTCGAGCACCTGGATATAATCCTCGCCGCGCACCGCGACCCAGACTTCGCGACCGTCGGGGCGGAAAAACGCCTCATGCGGCGAGCGCCCGACATAGGTCGTGTGCTTCACGGCATTGGTCGCGGTATCGATGAACGTCACCGAGTTCGAACCGATCGAGATCGCCGCCAGCGTCTTACGATCGGGCGAGAAGCCCATGCCGTGGACAAGCAGCTGCCCCTTGTAGAGCGGGCTGAGGTTGGCGGGGGTCTGGTCGCCGAGCTTGATGACGCCGAGCAGCGTGTTGGTTGATGGGTCGATCACCGACACGGTGTTGGAGAACTGGTCCGACGTGTAGAACCGGTCCTGCGCGCTGACAGGGATGTCGGGGGTCGCATTGGGCACTTGCTGGGCAAACGCAGGGCCTGAAAAGCACAAGGCGGTGCAGGCGGTTAGGGTGAAACGCTTCATGGACGGTCTCCGTGATGGGGGTGACCAGTCGCGGTCGGTCCGGTGTGACGTGGCAACGCGCCGCCTTCGGATAGGATGCCCTGCATCACCGCGATTTCCTGACGCTGTTCGACGATGATCCCTTGCGCAAGCCGGCGCAGGCGTTCGTCCTTGCCGTAACGCAACTCGATCTCAGCCATGTCGATCGCACCTTGATGATGCGGGATCATCATCCTTGCGAAGTCGCGATCGGGATCGTTTGAATAGCCGGTCATCATCGCGCCGTGCATCCGCGTCATCGCCGCATCCATCGCGGACGCGAAGCCGTCCGTTTGCGCGATAGCAGCGGTCGATACGGACAAGCCTATCGCCATCAGCAAGGTCATGCGTGATCTCATCGTCCTGTCCCTAGTTTTCCTGTTTACGACACGCGAGCGATGATGCCGATAATCGTTGCTAGCACGGCCATGCAGGCCGGGAGAAAGAGCATCTGTATAGCCGCTTCGCGCCCTGTGATCGTGCCCGTCAAGATATCGACCGGGCCCTTGATGAACTCCGAGAACGAACGGAGGGGTTCGCCGGGGGCGGGAGTATCGCTGAGTACGATGCCGCCAGCAATCAGACCGAAATACAGGATCATGAAGACCGACACGACCGTCAGGACGAGCGCCGTAGCTGCATCACGTGCGAAGAAGGTCCAGAAAGTCAGCAACATTGCTGCATACACGCCGACGAGCAAGCCCAACGT
Source organism: Sphingomonas sp. SL1004 (assembly GCF_057815015.1). NCBI lineage: Bacteria > Pseudomonadati > Pseudomonadota > Alphaproteobacteria > Sphingomonadales > Sphingomonadaceae > Sphingomonas > Sphingomonas sp. SL1004. Next base: position 3,069,656 of record NZ_JBYMUX010000001.1, on the reverse strand, counting down.
GGCAGGATGGACGCCGCGCGATGCGATGCCTGGAGCCGTTCTTTCCAGCTCGTCATAATTGCCTGCATCCGGCACGATTGCGAGATGTCGACGCACAGGCTTAGGAGCAACGAGTGTCTCGGTAGCGAGATCGTAGATCGGCTGTGTTGCCATGAGGAAGTCTCCGCGCGTCTCGATGAATGCCGAGCGTGACAGGATAGATGATTGCGGCGGGGCGGTCGGTCCAACGCATAACCACGGTCATTCCAATCATTTAACAGGAACGGTCGGCGATCTATAATCGCGTTTTCGTATTGAAATCATCGCGACCATGCGTTGGACGCGAGGGACATATCGGTCGATCTAGCGGCATCGGACCGGCACGATCACCCGCCGGGTCCGTGATAAGGATCAAACGATGAAAGCTGCGATCGTTCTGGTTGCCGCGATGTTGGCCTCCGTAGCGCCAGTCCCGGCGATCGCTCAGGCCTATTGGGCTGCACCTGCGGCGGACGACTTTCCCTACGATATCAAGGCGGTTCAGGCACCGTGGTCGAAGGCTGATATCGACCTCAGCCATCATGACCGGATCTATGTGTCTGACCCTACATCGACGAAGATCGTTGTCATCGATCCTGCAGCGGGCAACGAACTGGGACGGATCGACCTCGCCAAAAGCGCGATAGCTGAGCCCAGCTTTTCCAGCCCCAAAGTCCAGCACCTGGCTGCAACGCGTGACGGGCGGACCCTGGCGGTATCGGCATTAGCGCAGCACAGTGTGACGCTCGTAGATCTGGCCACGAACACGGAACGGGGCCGGACCGTGTTCCAGACGTCGCCTACCGCCGTCGCGTTTACGCCCAATGGGCACGAACTCTGGGTTTCGCTCGGCGATGAACATGCCATCGCGGTCGTGGATCCTAAGACAGCGCGGGAGATCACCCGCGTACCAGCAAGTGGCGGAGCGGGCGCGACCATCCTGTCGCCAAACGGACGCTATGCCTTTGTATCGCTTACTGAAAGGCCGTCCATCCTGGTTGTCGACGTCGAGCATCGGCGCGTCGTCGGACACGTTGCCAGCAACGGTGCAGGTGCGGGAGCAATCGCGGTCTCGCCAGATGGCAAACAGATCTGGGCAACACGCCGCGAGAGCGGCACGACCACGGTCTTTGCTGCCAAACCGCCGTTTGCGGTACGCGAAGTGATAAACACTGGTCCAGCAACGGGCGCGGTCAACTTCGCCCAGCGCGCAGACGATTCCTTTGCCTATGTCAGCGTTGGCGGCGATCAACCTGCAATCAAGGTCTATAGAACCGACAGCCTGGAGGCTGTGGCAACCGTCCCGCTACAAGCGGCTCCGAGTGCGGTTTGGCCGTCGGGCGATGGTACGAGGATCTATGCCAGCCTGGCCGGAACCAACAAGGTCGCTGGGATCGACACGCTGACGTACACCACCGTGTCGACGATCCCGATCAGTACGGATGCGCAGAGCCTGATCTACGTTCCTGGTGCCGTAAGATCAGGAAAAGGTCTCGCCAATCTGGTGCCATCCGGGCGCGATGCGGCGCTTGCCCTGGCGGCGCGTTGATCGGTCTCACACCGTCTGTAATCTCCCAACGAAAGCCCTTTCCAAAATGACCAAGCCCCCCGTCAGGATCGCGATCAGCGGTGCCGCAGGACAAATTTGCTATTCGCTGCTCTTCCGGGTCGCGCAGGGTGACGTGTTCGGACCGGACCAGCCCGTTATCCTTCAACTGCTCGACGTGCCGCAGGCGCTGGACGCAGTACGCGGCGTGGTCATGGAACTGGAGGATTGCGCGTTCCCGCTGCTGGCAGATGTGATCATTACTGATGATCCGATGGTGGCTTTCAAGGACATCGATGCGGCCATGCTGGTCGGGTCTCGTCCCCGCTCGAAGGGCATGGAGCGCCGTGATTTGCTCGCTGCCAACGCAGCGATCTTCAAGACGCAGGGCGCAGCGCTGGACGCAGTGGCCAAACGCGACGCCAAGATCCTGGTCGTCGGTAATCCCGCCAACACAAATGCCTGGATCATTGCGCAAAGCGCACCGGGTTTCCCTGCCGAAAACATCACGTCGATGATCCGCCTCGATCACAACCGCGCGCAGGGACAGCTTGCGGCCAAGGCGGGTGTCGGTGTCGATGCGATTACAAAGCTCGTCGTCTGGGGAAACCATTCGCCGACGATGTTTGCCGACTGGGGGAATGCCGAACTCGATGGCCAAAAGCTTGCCGACCGTATCGGAAACGAGGCCTGGTACCGCGAGACCCTGATCCCCACCGTTGCGCAGCGCGGAACCGCGATCATCGAAGCACGGGGTGCGTCCTCGGCCGCGTCGGCAGCAAATGCGGCGATCGACCATCTGCGCGATTGGGTGCACGGCGCAGGCGACAATTGGGTGTCGATGGGCGTGGTGTCAGATGGCTCCTACGGTATCCCGCAAGGGCTGGTGTGCGGCGTGCCGGTGCACTGCAAAAGCGGTGGGTATGCGCGTATCGAAGGACTGATCCTCGATCCATTCCAGCGAACGATGCTTGATCGCACGATTGCCGAACTGGTCGATGAACGTGAGGCGGTTATCGACATTCTGAAATGACCGATCGGTATATCTGATTGGAATGACCGTAATCTTTGGTTGGTGCGATTGATCTCCTTTCCCTATCATTGGGGCAAGGAGATCGGGCATGACCCTGGAACAACTCAGGATTTTCGTCGGTGTCGCTGAGCGCGAGCACATGACGCGCGCGGCCGAAGCGCTCAATGTGACGCAGTCAGCCGCAAGCGCTGCCATCGCCGCGCTGGAAGCCCGGCACGGCGTGCCGCTGTTCCACCGGGTCGGCCGTGGGATCGAACTGTCCGAAGCGGGCCGCATGTTTCTGGTCGACGCACGCGCAGTGCTTGGCCGTGCCGCCAGCGCGGAACTTGCACTGGCCGAATATGCAGGACTGGAGCGCGGCACTCTGCGGCTAGTCGCAAGCCAGACGATCGCGGGCTATTGGCTGCCCCGCCAGCTGGCCGCGTTCCATGCGCGCTACCCCGCGATCTCAATCGAACTGGCGATCGACAACACCGAGGGGGCCGCGGCGCGCGTGCTCGACGGTGCGGTCGAGCTCGGCTTCGTCGAGGGTGTGATCGACGAGCCCGCGCTCGCGCATTGGACGGTCGCGAACGACCGCATGGTGCTGGTAAGCGACCGCGCAGCCGACACGATCGACGAGGACTGGATCCGCGCCGCACGCTGGATCGTCCGCGAGCAGGGATCGGGCACGCGCTCGTCGTTCGAGGAGGTGCTGCGCCAGCGCGGCGTCGATCCGTCGGACCTCACCGTGGCGCTGATGCTACCATCGAACGAGGCGGTACGTAGCGCGGTCGAGGCCGGGGCGGGCGTCGCGGTGCTGTCGCAGCATGTCGTCGCACCTGCAATCGCGGCCGGCACGTTGCACGATCTACCGCTCGGTCTGCCGCGGCGTCCGTTCTACGCGCTGCGCCATAAAGAGCGGTATCGAACGCGGGCGGCCGATGCGCTGACCGATCTCATCAAGGAGACTGGCAAGTGACCGCCGATCTGAAACCCGTTCTCGATGGCCTGAAGCCCCTCAGCCGGCTCGACTCCCCGCGCGAGATGATCCGGCAGTTCACCCCCAACTGGTTCGCCGCTACGATGGGCACCGGCATTCTCGCGCTCGCCTTGCCGCAGGTGCCGGGCGTCGGCGCATCGCTGCACCCGGTCGGCGAGGCGCTGTGGTACTTCAACATCGCGCTCTTCACGCTGTTCGCCGGGCTCTACACCGCGCGCTGGACGATGTTCGGACACGAGGCGCGGCGGATCTTCGGGCACAACACCGTGTCGATGTTCATCGGCACGATCCCGATGGGGCTGGCGACGATCATCAACGGATGTCTTGCATTCGGCCTGCCGCAGTTCGGCGCGGGCGTGATCCCGATCGCCGAGACATTGTGGTGGATCGACGTCGCGATGTCGCTCGCCTGCGGTGTGGCGATCCCCTACCTCATGTTCACGCGGCACGAACATTCGCTCGACGGCATGACCGCGGTGTGGCTGCTGCCGGTGGTCGCGGCGGAGGTCGCAGGTGCGAGCGGCGGCCTGCTCGCCCCGCATCTGGCGGACGCGCATCACCAGTTCGTCGTGCTCGCAACGTCGTATGTGCTCTGGGCTTATTCAGTGCCGGTCGCGTTCGGCATCCTCGCGATCCTGATCCTGCGGATGGCACTGCACAAGCTGCCGCACGAGAGCATGGCCGCCTCGAGCTGGCTCGCGCTCGGTCCGATTGGCACCGGCGCGCTTGGGATGCTGGTGCTCGGCAGCAACGCGCCCGCGATCCTCGCCGCCAACGGCCTGGGGCAGATCGGCGCGGTAGCGCAGGGGATTGGCACGATTGCCGGGCTGCTGCTCTGGGGTTTCGGTCTGTGGTGGCTGGCGCTCGCGACGCTGATCACGATCCGCTACTGGCGCGCGGGCATTCCGTTCAACCTCGGCTGGTGGGGCTATACCTTCCCGCTTGGCGTCTACACGGTCGCCACCTTCAAGCTCGGCACGACGCTTCAGCTCGGCTTTTTCGGGATCGTCGGCACTGTCCTCACAGTGGCGCTCGCAGCAATGTGGCTGCTGGTCGGCGCCAAGACGGTCGCGGGCGGCTGGCGCGGGAACCTGTTCGTGTCGCCCTGCATCGCCCAAGCCAATTGATGGGCCGAACTGATCGTCCTGTCGGATCGAACCGTCGCATCCGATCGACCCGTACCGGGCAGACCGGCGGACGGGTCGCGCATAAAAGCATGACATCGAAGGGAGAATGCTGGTGGACAGCCTGGATATGAAATTGGCGCAGGCGACGAACCGCCGTCGCTTTCTCTCAGAAGCCGCGATCGGTAGCGGCGCGCTGATCGCCGCGCCCGCGCTGGCGCAGAGCATGGTCGATCTGCATCTGCCAGGTGGCCCATCGGAACGGCCCATGACCAACGCGTTCCCCGGCAAGGGCAACATGATCCTCCAGCGTATCCACCCGCCGTTGCTGGAAACGCCGATGAGCGTGTTCAATGGCGACGTCTTCACGCCGAACGACCAGTTCTTCGTCCGCTGGCACTGGGCCGACATTCCAACCGCGATCGATGTCGAGGCGTTCCGGATCAAGGTGTACGGCGCGGTCACGCGTCCGCTGTCGATCTCGCTCGCGCAACTGCTGAAGCTGCCGCGCGTCGAGTTGGCGGCAATCAACCAATGCTCGGGCAATTCGCGGGCGTTGTTCCAGCCTCCGGTGGCGGGTGCGCAGTGGCGTCACGGGGCGATGGGCAACGCCAAATGGCTCGGCGTGCGGCTGCGGGATGTGCTCGATATCGCCGGCGTGAAGCCGGGCGCGGTCGCGGTGCGGTTCGGTGCGCTCGACCAGCCGGTGGTCGCGGGCGGACCGGATTTCGCCAAGTCGCTGTCGATCGACCATGCGCGCGACGGCGAGGTGATGCTCGCCTTCGGGATGAACGGCAAACAGATGCCGCTCCTCAACGGCTTCCCGGTCCGGCTGATCGTACCCGGCTGGTATTCGACCTACTGGGTCAAGATGCTGAACGACATCGAGGTGCTTGCCGCGCCCGACGACGGTTACTGGATGGCCAAGGCGTACAAGGTGCCCGCCACGCCCGGCGCGAACGTGCGGCCTGGCCAGAAGGATTTTCCGACCGTCCCCATCAACAAGATGATCCCGCGCAGCTGGGTCACGAGCCTCGACGAGGGGCAGGTGATCGCGTTCGATCGCTCGATCCCGCTGGGCGGTATTGCGATGGGGGGCGATTGCGGCGTCGCCAAGGTCGATGTGTCGACCGACAACGGCAAGACCTGGTACAAGACGACGCTCGGCCCCGATCACGGCAAATACAGTTTCCGCCGCTGGGATGCGCAGGTTCCGCTCACGCATGCGGGCCCAACAAAGCTGATGTCGCGCTGCTGGAACACCGCCGGCATCGCGCAGCCGATGACGCCGATCTGGAATCCGGGCGGGTTCATGCGCGGCAACATCGAAACCACCAACATCGTCGTCGGCTGAGGAGCGCACCGCATGAAAACGCCTTCCATCGGCACGCTGTCGTTCGGGTTCGTCGGCGCGACCGTCGTTCTTCTGCTCGCGATCGGTGCCCCGAACAGCCGCGTCGCCCCGCCGCCTGCGGCCCCGACTGCACCACCGCCGCCAAGCGTCTCGGCGCGCGGCTTTTCGCTGGCGTCCACCTCGGTCGATCTTCCGACCGACGAAGGTCAATATCCCGCCGGCCCGCATGCCGATGTCATCAATGCCAACTGCACGTCGTGTCATTCGGCGAGCATGGCGCTGAACCAGCCACCACTCTCTGGCGACCAGTGGACCGCGGAGGTCACCAAGATGCGCGAGGTCTACAAGGCACCCGTCGCCGCAGCCGACGTACCGGCGATCGTCGCCTATCTGACTGCCATGAGCACGAAGCAGCCGGGCGCCGCGAAGGGCAAGGCACAGGACCCCGATCCGAAGGCTGCGCCCGACGTATCGGGAGGATCAGGTTAAGCCATCAACTCACGACACGCGGTTTTGCGCGCGAAGTGCTGTGCGGCGTGTACGTGTCTCGCGCAGTGTCGCATCGGGCGCCAGACCGTCTGCCGGCACCTTGGGTATCGCAACGCGCTGCGACAGGTAGATGCCGTTGTGGCCCGAGCAGAGATAGGCCACGAAACAGGCGACGGCGATCGGCACCGCATAGGCGGCGCCGAACAGTTCGATTCCCATGAAGGTGCAGGCGAGCGGGGTATTGGCGGCCCCGGCAAACACCGCGACAAAGCCGATCGCGGCGAACAGGCCCGTCGGCACGCCCAAGAAAGGCGCCAGCGCGTTACCGAGCGCTGCGCCGATGAAGAACAACGGCGTGACTTCACCGCCTTTGAAACCCGCGCCGAGCGTGACGACGGTAAACAGCAGCTTGATCGCCCAACTCCACGGATGCGTGTCCGGTCCGAAGAAGCTGGCGATGGTAAGGCTGTCGGGCCCCGCTGCCAGGACACCCAGGCCCAGATAGTCGCGCGTGCCGAACAGGAAGACGAGCGCGATAACGACGGCCCCGCCGATCACTGGACGTAGTGGACCATAGGGAACGATACGCTTGAGCCATCCCCCGACCACGTGGTTGGCTTCGGCGAAGGCCAGACCGACCAGTCCGAATATGATCCCCGCAACACCTGCCTTCGTCACGAGCAGCGCATCGACGGGTATCAACGCACCGATCGGGTAGACACCGTGATGGATACCCCAGGCGAGGCACGTCCAATCGCCGACCAGCGCTGCAACAAGGCAAGGCACCAGCGCGGAATATTCAACGCGGCCGATCGCCAGCACTTCGAGCGCGAAGACCGCTCCTGCGATCGGCGTGCCGAAGACCGCGCCGAACCCGGCTGCGATCCCCGTCTTCAACAGGATGCGCGTGCCGCCCGCATCGAGGTGGAGCGCGCGGCCGAAACCGCTGGCAAGGCTTCCGCCTAATTGGACGGCGGTGCCTTCACGTCCGGCCGAGCCACCGAAAAGATGCGTCACCACTGTGCCGAAGAAGATGAGCGGCGCCATCCGCAGCGGCACACCGCCGCCCGGCTCGTGGATCTGCTCGACGATCAGGTTGTTGCCGCCCTCCACCGAGCGCCCGGTGAGATGGTAGAGCAATCCGACCACGAACCCGCCCACCGGCAGCAGATAGAGCAGCCAGGGCGATGCGAACCGCAGTCGCGTAACGGTATCGAGGCTCAACAGGAACGCCGCACATAGCGTCCCGACGAGTGCCGCCATGGGCAGCAGGATCAGCGCCCAGCGCAGGACAGAGATCGCATGGTCGTGACGATCGCGCACGAATGCCGCAACGTTCAGCGTGTCGACCAGATTGCGAAAGGTAGCGCGCACAATTCCTCCTTGCTGCCTGACGGCGCCAAGTAGGAATCATCAGCTCATGTCAGAGCGGTTCGGCCAAATTGCCCGGCAGAAATCCATTGCCGAGGTCGATCTATGAGACGTTGGCCCCAACCGTCAATGGGCATGTTGGTCGGGCAAATGCTCGGACCTGTCAGTCGCCAGGGTCTATCTGAGCCCGTTATATGGACCGACCCGGGTACGCTACATGCGGGACCGATCGGTTTCGACCCGCGCGTCGTTTTCGGGCTGCGTCACAAGGGGCGATACCGCACGAAAGCCGCCGATGCGCTGCCGGGTCTGATCGGCCCGTAGCGTGGTTAGCGCTGCTGCGCTACGAGCGCGCCGTCCAGATGCCGACGAGCGCGGCCAGCGACACGAGCATAAGAAACCCGTTCATTACCAGGAGCAACGCCGCTGGCAGGCGCTTGATGTCGGGTCGTGGCGGCGGGGCGCCGGCACCCATCTCGCGCCACACCGCGGCGACAAAGCAAAAGGCGCTGAACAGGATCAGCATGGTCCCGGTCGCCGTCGCCAGCCACGGGAACACGACGTCCTTGAGCAGCGCGCGCGCGCCGATCCCGGAAGCGAGCGCCGCCAGTCCGGTACGCACCCAGGCGGCATAGGTGCGTTCACCGGCGAGGATTGTGCGGTCTGCGGCAAGCTCCGTGCGACGATCAGCGCTGTCCACCTGCTGGACTGCGCTGTCCTTCAGCGTGCTCGCGCTCTCCGCCAGCTTCGCATGGGCCCGATCGGCGTCGTGCGGCGCGTCCATCAGCCGGCGGTGACGGTGGTGCGATGCCAAGCCGTCGAGAGATAGCCGGCGAAGTTCCAGATCGCTTCGGGCCGTTCGGGCTGCATCTGCCCGGCACCGTCGACGGCGCGCACGACCAGGACGTGGAGCCCGGGCGAGAGATCGACCGTGACGTGCCACTGCGTCCAGCTCCAGGGTGAATCCGGTTGGCTGGTCAGTTCCGCCTGCAGCCAGTCGGTGCCGTCATTGACGGAGACCTCGACGCGCGAGACCGCTCGGCCGAAGGCGACCGCATAGCCCGCGATTTCGCATGCGCCGGCGCCGATATGCGCGCCGTCCACGGGGGCGCAGATCGCAGCGTTGAGCGGCATCTCCTCGATCGTCAGGCCCCGGTCCCAATCCGCGTCCTCCTTCGCTACCGACGCCGGAAAGAGCTTGTAGTCCTTGGCCTGGATCGGCGCATCGGACGGGCGATCGCGCACCTCGATGCGCGTCAGCCACTTGGCGCTACGAACGCCCGCATAGCCCGGCACGACGAGCCGCAGCGGTGCGCCATGTTCGGGGGCCAGCACCTCGCCGTTCATGCCCCAGGCGATGAGCACGTCCGGCTCTAGCGCCTTGGCGATCGAGATCGAGGCACCGAACGGCGCCGTCTCACCATCGACATCCACGTCGTCGGCCCCCGTAGTGCCGACGAACGACGCGCCATCTTGGATGCCGGCCGCGGCGAGTACGTCGCACAGTGCGACGCCGGTCCAAGCCGCATTGCCGATCGCGCCCACGTCCCAGGGATCGCCCGAAGTCTTTTCCACGTCTTGAAGATGTGCCCGACGATTGCCGGCGCACTGCATGGTCGCGGTCACTGTCCGGGTCGCAAATGCCGTTTGAAGTTCGGCGACCGTGTAGGAGCGCGGGCGGTCGACCAAGCCGTCCAGCGCTATACGATGATCGTCGGCCAGCTCCGGCGTAGGTCCGTGACTGCGGATGTAGAAATTCGCCTGCGGCGTCAGGAAGGACGTGATCAGTTTATCCGGAGGCGTTTCCGCATTGAGCGGCTCCGGACAGCGGAGGATTAGATTCTGTTCGGCGCGATCGGATGCGGTCATGCAAGCGGCCTACCATGATGAAATCAATAGCGAAATTGATCGTTTGGCTGGACGATGTCACCCAGACTCTTTCGATAGCCTATCCCTTTCTAGACGGGGGGAGCGATCGCCATGCCGTCGCGCAAGAGGCGCCGAGTGCAAGACAGCCTTTCCCGTAGATCGACTCAATGTGGCTGAGCTTGCTACGACGGCTTTGCCCCAAAAGTCGTCGCTAGGCACCAGGGATGACGGAAAACCCTATCGCCATCGCAGATGCGCGACAAACGGGTGTTTTCGGACACCCAAGCAGACCTGTCGGCGCTTAGCGTATATCTGGGTCCGTTCTATGTACCGACCCCAATCGGTTGGGATCGACCGCTTTTGACGTTTTTCGTCCAGGTCTTGCGTCCTCACCCGACCATGGAAGGCGAGGATGACATGGTCGAATGGCAGGGCACTGAACCCGATGAGTTACCGACAGCGGCCTCGGCGATCGAGATCGCAGCGCGCTACGCCGACCTGCCGGAAGACCTCGGTGCCAAACTTGAGACCGACTGACTGAAGACGCTGGGCACGGCCAACGGACCAGCGCAACGCGCGGTGCGACCATTCCAGTATCGGGAACCGCCGTGCGGATAGCAGACGTACGTGGCCCTTTCTGCACATTGTTTTCTGAACAGGTTGATGAACATTGGTCTGCGGAAAGGGCTGGTTCTGGACGGCTCGTATGCGATGTTCGGAAAACGGCCGGGGCTGTTGAAAAATGCCGGTTGCCTCGCCCTGCCTTTGTCAGAAGGGATGGTGAATCGGGAATCTGAGATAGAAGGGGAAAACCGGCTTAGCGCCATCCGCTGCCACCTACGACATTGTGCATCACTGAGTGTGCTTCTAGATGCATCCAATGAAACGCCGGGCTCGCCCACTCTCCAAGATATTGCATTCCATGGCGTTTTTCGTCCTGGCGGTGATGTTGCTGGTCCGGCTTGGCCCGCTCTGCGAGACGATGGCGATGGCCGCGCCTCCGGCTGCGTCTGCGAAGATGGACTGCGCCAGCAAATCAGCAGGCGCTCCCATCAAAAAGGCGCCTGCGTCGGCCTGCGCTATACCGTGCGTTGCGGTTGCCGGCGAAACCGTCGAGCATATCGAGCTGGTTCCGTCCTCCCGTCTATCGCCTTGGCCGGCTCCACAGACGGGGCTTTTAGGCATGGCATACGCTCCGGCCACACCCCCTCCGCAAACCGTGTGACGTCGAACATCATCACACGTAAATTTCGGAGAATATCATGACCAAGTTCAAGCTCATCAGCGCTGCCTTCGCCCTCACCCTGTCGACTGGCGCATTCGCCGCTGTCGCCGATTGCTGCGCCGACATGGCGTGCTGCAAGGACGGTGCGGACTGCTGCAAGGATGGCGCAAAAGCCAAGGCTGCCGACTGCTGCGATCATGCCAAGGGCGGCATGAAGCACGGCTAAAAGCTGGATAGGGGCGGGCAACCGCCCCTATTTGTTAGGCTACGTTACCCGCCGCGGCACCCCTCCCGCCATGGTCGCTGCGACGAGCGGAGAGTTACCCTTAGGGTTGTGGCTCGTCCCCGCATCCATCGTTATCTCAGCTCGCGTGCGATCACCGCCAGAGCCTGCCTGGCCTTGATACGCCGATAAAGCTCGGCGTCGTCATCATCGGCCCAAGGCGTTCGTTATCACCGACAAACCCTGCTTAGCGAATAAATCCAAGGTGCCGATCTTGTCCCCTTGCTGGCCATGTCACAGCAAGCAGATCTTCCGTCGTCGAAAGCCAATCTGCTAATGCGACGCTCGTCGCTACCATCTCTGATTGGAACCCTGACCTTCGGCATCGCCATCATCATGTCTACGGCGCCAGCGAGTGCTCAGACTGACGAGGATTATATTAACGCCGATCGACCAGGAATTGCGGACGGCAGCACGACCGTGGGCCTTGGCCATTTCCAGATCGAGACAGCTATCCAAACCGAGTTCCGCCATGATGGCGAGGAACATGATCGCACAATATTTTTCCCGACGTTGCTCCGGTACGGCTTCGCTGACAAAGTAGAGGTCCGCGTGGAGGGAAACACGTATTCCTGGATGCGGCAGAAAGATCCTTCTGGTACATCGCATAGCGACGGTTTCGCTCCGACATCAATTGGTCTCAAATACAATTGCCGAGGCACCTGAGGGGTCGAAGCAGGTTTCGATTGGCGCTATCGCACCCTTTCCACCATCCGGATCAGGTGAGTTCCGCAATACTCGAACAACTGGCGATTTCAGGCTAGCAGCTGACTGGGGGTTTGCCGACAAGTGGTCGTTAAACCCCAATATCGGTATCGGCGTGTTTCAGGACGACACGAACCGTAGTTATATGGCGGGGCTCTTTGCTGCCACGCTTAACTTCAACCCAAGCAAGACGATTAACTTCTTCGCATATACAGGCATCCAGGCGCCCGAAGAAAAAGGCGGAAAGGCCTCGGTCATTGTTGATGGGGGCATGGCTTACATAATCGGGCACGATATTCAGCTTGATGTCAGTGTCGGCACCGGTATCGCTGGCTCCACGCCACCGCATCCATTTGTAGCTGCCGGGTTTTCGAAGCGCTTCTAGGATCGTGTGTAAAGCCGTTCGTTTTAATGATAGATGCCGAAGGCCTTGCTCCTCCAGTGGCTGTAGCTTGTATGCGATATTCGCGCCCTTCGATCGCGAAGGGTCGGAGATAGCTTTGTGCCGCGACCCCCGTTGCAAATCACCCCCGTATCTCGACGTTCGATGATAGCTCACCTGGTAGGATTCGGAGCGGCTGCGGCTGTCAGTAAAGGCGCCTTAGCAACGGTAACTCCGAAGCCTGTTGGGAAGTGGGATTTTGGCCCGCTCGTGCTCGATTGGAAACCTTTGGAGGTTGCAACCGGCGACACGCTGCTGGTGGACGCCCAAGTAGGAGGCTCGCCCGTCAAAGCTGTGCTGGATAGTGGGAGCGGCGCATCCATCATCGATCTGTCGCTAGCTCAAGCCCTTGGCATAGAGAACGGTGAACGACGCACAATAAGCGGTTTGGGTGGGAAAGCGCCTGTTCGCCTAATCCATGATGTCGATGTGCAGCTAGGAGATCGGACACGCCGTTTGCCGTTTGCCGTGGTTGCCGACCTGAGCACGTTGTCTGCCGCCTTCGGAAGACGGATAAATATGCTGCTCGGTGCCGATATGTTCGTCGAAAACTGCATAGCTCTCGACTTCGGCAGGCGGCAATTTGCGTTTGCGCCTACGGGCAGTTTCCTCGGGGGCGGGGAGTGGACAGCCATCGCATTGGGCCGTGGCGCAAAACAAGAGCTGTACGTTTCTGCATCGATCGCGGGATCAAGGCCGGTGCCGGTCATGATTGATCTCGGCAGCTCAGCGGCGCTCATGTTGTCATCGAGCTATGTCGATACGTTCGGTTTGACCAAAGAACGAGCGACGTCAACCGCCGCGCTGGGAGGGGTGGAAGGCGTTGCTACCGTCGATGTTTTCACGACCCCGACGTTGAGCCTCGGCGGGCTCTCGGCTCAGGACATCCCCACCTTGGAAAACCGAAATTGGCTTCCAACCAGCACAGTAGGGAATATCGGACTGCCACTGATCGGCCAATTCGATGTGATATTTGATGTGACCGCCGGGTTCGTCTGGCTCCGTCCGCCTGCCTCCCGGCGTCCTCTTGCCATGTTAAAGGACCGGAGCGGGCTCGGGCTAGCTACGTCCGCAACGGCACTCACAGTTGTTCATGTGGCAACGAACAGCCCGGCAAAAAAGGGCGGCTGGGCGATTGGAGAGCGCATCGTCAGGGTCAACGGCCACGGGATCAATGCTGACTATACTCACGGGGATCTCTGGCGTTGGCGTTTCGGCCCGGCTGGCACGCCCATCACGCTCGAAACGACTGTGGGAGAGCATCGCACACTGCTGCTCGCCGATTACTACTGAGCGCCTGGAGCGTGCGTCTCGGCAATGGCCTGAATGATTCGACAATTTGCGATCTGATCGTTGGTGCAGCTCTGGCTGAGAACCGCCAACTCGTCTCGCAACAAAGCGAGCTGTGCCAGCCGATTCTCCACATCCTCAAGGTGTCGGCTCGCAATAGCAGAGGCTGCGCTGCAATCTTGGGAAGGGTTCTCCGTCAAGCCGATCAACGAACGAATCTCTTCTATCGAGAAGCCAAGCCGTCGTCCGTTGCGGACGAACTGAAGCCGCTGCACGTCACCAATCCCATACGTGCGACGTCCGGACACGGTGCGCGGCGGAATGGATAGAAGCCCGATCGTCTCGTAAAAGCGGATAGTCGTTACCTTTGTCCCGGTTTGTTGCGCGAGTTGGCCGATCATCAGGGGTGCGCTCGTCATCATTCACTCCACTAATGCGAACATGTCGCAAATTCCGCTTGACCCTATAGCTACTGTAGCATGTAGGTGGAAGGGATGAGCTCTTCCGAACATAACTGCGGCTGCGCTGGCGAACCGGCACGCGCCCAGACCGATCCCGCTTATCGTCGCGCCCTACTGATCGTCGTGGTGCTAAACCTCGGCTTCGGGGTAGCCGAATTGGTCGGTGGATTCCTAGCCGACAGCCAAGCACTCAAGGCCGACTCGCTCGACTTTATCGGTGACGGCTCGATTAGTTTCATAGGCCTGCTCGCGCTTGCTTGGTCGGCGCGCGCGCGGGCGCGTGTCGCGCTGTCACAAGGACTGTTTCTCGGCACGCTGGGAGTAGGAGTGATTGCTTTCGCAATATGGCGCGCCCTCAATGCTACCGTACCCGACGCCGAACTGATGGGGGCGATCGGCATTGTCGCGCTTGCGATTAACATCATTTCGGCACTGGTGCTTGCCCGCTTCCGCGAGGGCGATGCTAATGTTCGCGCGATCTGGCTGTTCAGCCGTAATGATGCGTTCGCCAACGTGGCGGTAATAGTAGCGGCAGGGCTTGTGGCGTGGACGCGGAGCGCTTGGCCGGATCTCGCCGTGGCCGGCGTGATCGCTCTACTGTTCCTCCACTCGGCTTATGAGATCGTCACTGACGCGACCCGCGAGCTGAGAGAATATTGATGCGTCTACTCGCAATGGTTCGGATGGTGCTCTCACTCCGCCTTGTCGCCACGTTTGCTGCGTTGCTGATCCCCGCCGCGGCAATGGCGGAACCCGGCGACGTGCAAACCGCATGGCGACTGCTCGATTATATGGCTGTCGATTATGGCGGAGCCGTTGCCGCTGGCCGGATCAAGAATACGTCGGAATACGCCGAGATGAACGAGTT
Source organism: Sphingomonas sp. SL1004 (assembly GCF_057815015.1). Taxonomy (NCBI): domain Bacteria; kingdom Pseudomonadati; phylum Pseudomonadota; class Alphaproteobacteria; order Sphingomonadales; family Sphingomonadaceae; genus Sphingomonas; species Sphingomonas sp. SL1004. The sequence continues at coordinate 3,054,596 of NZ_JBYMUX010000001.1, read as the reverse complement.
CGCCGCGTCGGTCTCTACACGACTGCATAGCCTGCCAACGAAGCCGGAACAGCAGGCCCTGATCCAGAGAGCTGCCAACCTTCAGATGGTGATCGCTAGGAAGGGGCCTGCCGAACAGGTGGCATCATTAGCGCACGGGCTCGCAGCCGATCTACTGCAGGCCTATCCAGTGCCGCTCGCGCCGGACAAGGCTCCGGACCTTGCTTCGGGTCGTGCCCTGTTCCGGCAAACCTGTGCGGCCTGCCACGGCATGACAGGCGATGGGCATGGCCCCGATGCAGCCAAGCTCTCGACGCCTCCGATCGCGTTCACCGACGCCGAACGTGCGCGTCAGCGGAGCGTCTTTGCCCTCTATCAGGTGGTGACGCAGGGAATCGACGGAACCGCGATGCAGAGCTTCGCGGATCGTCCGAACGACCAGCGATGGGCTGCGGCCTTTCTCGCCGGCAGCTTCGCCTTCACCGAAAAGCAGGCGCTTGTAGGCGAACGGTTGTGGAAGTCGGACCCAGCGTTACGCCAGCGCATACCGGACTTGAAAGCATTGGTCGCACTCACCCCAGCTACGCTCGCCTCTTCAATTGGAAAAGCCAAAGCCGATGCGGTCATGGCTTATCTGCGCCGCCATCCCGATCAGGTGGTGCAACACGCGCCCGGCTCGCTCGCGCTCGCGCGTGGCAAGCTTACCGCAAGCGTCGCCGCGGCGCGGCGCGGCGACCCGCGTGGGGCCAGGGAGTTAGCTCTGTCTGCATATCTCGACGGTTTCGAGCCGATCGAACCAACACTCACGGCGCGCGATGCTACCCTGATGGGTCGAATTGAAGGCGCAATGGGCGAGTTTCGAGCTGCAATCGACCGCGGTGCCTCGCCTGACGATCTCGTAGAAAAGGTATCGGTGCTCGACGGCCTCTTCGATGATGCGGAAGCAGCGCTAGCGCCTGATGCCACTACGGGAGCGTCCACGTTCCTGGGCGCATTTGCGATCCTGCTGCGTGAAGGGCTGGAAGCGCTGCTCATCGTCGTCGCCATGATCGCGTTTCTTCGCAAGGCGGAGCGCGGAGAGGCGCTGCGCTATGTTCATGGCGGTTGGATCAGTGCGCTTGTCGCTGGCGGGATCACGTGGGTTGTCGCCACCTATGCAATCGGAATCAGTGGCGCGAGCCGTGAACTGACCGAAGGGTTCGGATCGCTGTTCGCGGCGATCGTGTTGCTTTCGGTAGGAGTTTGGATGCACGGCAAGGCGCAAGCCGATCAATGGCAACGCTACATCCGGGAGAAAATGTCGCGCGCGCTTACGGGAGGGTCGGGCTGGTTCCTGTTCGGACTCGCGTTTGTCGTGGTCTACCGCGAGGTCTTCGAGACGATCCTGTTTTATGCGGCACTCTGGTCGCAGGGGAATGGCCCCGTGCTGCTTGCGGGCGCCGCAACGGCCGTTCTCGTTCTTGCGGTGATTGCGTGGGCCATGCTCCGTTACAGCCGCAAACTGCCAATCGCGCAATTCTTTCGCTACAGCTCATGGCTCATGGCGATCCTGACAGTTGTGCTCGCGGGGAAAGGGGTGTCCGCTCTGCAAGAGGCGGGCATCATCAACATAGCGCCGCTTCGCGATGTGCCCCGGCTTTCAATGCTAGGTCTGTTCCCCACATGGCAATCCGTGCTGGCTCAGCTCCTGATGGCGGTAGCTATCGCAATTGGGTTTGCCTGGAACCGGCGCGGTAAGCCGGGTCTGGACTAAGATTCAGGTTGCTAAAGTAGAGGCGGGCGACCGCCTCTACTTTCTGCCAGCCTCGTCATCGGCAGGCTTCTGCCGCCTCGGCACCCCATCCCGCCACGCCCGTTGCGACAATCGAAGCATGATTTGCAAGGTCGTGCCCCTACCACGGATTGCGTCCATCGTTCGGTTCATCTCGCGCGCAATCTGGCTAATAGCCTGCTTGGCCGCTACGCGGCGCCGAAGCTCCCCGTCGTCAATTTCGGTCCAAGGTGTTCCGCGTCGCGTAGTCAGCCCAATACCTCTTCAATCAGGAGCAATCCCAGAAACCCGATGAAGAACATCGCGCTGATAAGCGGGGTGTCAGGCTTCTCGTGCGCCTCGACCAATAGCTCCTCCGTCACGAGGTAGAGCAGCGCCATCAAGCCGAAACTGAGAAACCCGGCGATGACAACGGGTGGAAACGTCGCAACGGGAGTCGCTATCGCCGCACCGATCGGCAGCAACAACGCGATCCCCATCGTAATCGCGATGATCCGTGCCTTGGACTTGATCGTCTCGCCCAACTCGGTCGTCACGGTCAGTCCGAGAAACAGCACCTCCAACGTCAACGCGATCGTCAGCAACACGCCGGCCTTCCCGCCAGCGACGAACGCCAATCCGAGAACAAGCCCGTCGATCAGGATATCGACCGCAACCGCACCCAGCATGGCGATCGGTCCACTGGCGCGACCCTCAAGGGCTTTGAGCGACAGCATCACGAGGATGCCTAGCGCGCCGCCTGTGAATGTCGCGATCGGCGAACCTTCGTGCATCACCTGGGGCAGGATCTCGGCTGCCGCTGCGGCGAACACGACGCCTGCCGCCAAGTGCTGCATAGCGCTTACGAAGGCATCGCTTGGCCGTCTCGATACCGCGAATAGCGAGCCGATCAGTACGGCGACGACGGGAATGAGCGTAAAAGCAACGGCCTGCATAGCTTAAACCCTCACGCTGTCATGAGCCAAAGGCGGCAGTTCGATGTCTCCCCCTGATGGAGCTGGCAGCTCGCGCCGTCCGAAACGAGCGTAGAGCGTCGGCAGCACGAACAAGGTGAGCAAGGTTGCGGATATCAGGCCACCAATGACGACGGTCGCCAGCGGCTTTTGCACCTCGGCTCCAGCACCATGACCAAGTGCCATCGGCACGAAGCCAAGCGACGCAACGAGCGCCGTCATCGCAACCGGCCGGAGCCGCGCCAGAGCGCCTTGATGCGCCGCTACCGCACGATCCATGCCTTGCCGCATCAGATCATGGATGGACGACACCATGACCAGCCCATTGAGAACCGCGACACCTGATAACGCGATGAAGCCGACTGCCGCTGAAATGGAAAACGGCATGCCTCTTAGCACCAGCGCAAGGATGCCTCCGACCAGCGCCAGCGGAACGCCGGTAAACACGATCAACGCATCCCTGACGGAGCCTAGCGCGCCGTAGAGCAGGAACATGATGACCACGAAACAGATCGGCACCACAACGCTGAGCCGATCGCGGGCGGATGCCAGGTTCTCGAACTGACCGCCCCATTCGAGATACGTGCCAGGCGGCAATTTCACCTGAGCGTCGATGGCTGACCGGGCATCAGCCACAACGCCGGCCACATCCCGATCGCGCACGTTGGCCTGCACCACGACACGCCGCTTGCCGTTCTCGCGACTGATCTGGTTGGGACCATCGACCACGGCGATATCCGCCACAGTCGATAACGGTACGAAGCCGCCACTGCCGGTCGGTACCGGGACCTGAGCAACCGCCGTCAGATCGGATCGTGAGCTTTCCGCCATCCGGATCACGACCGGGAAACGACGATCGCCTTCAAAGATCACGCCAGCCTGTCGGCCGCCAATGGCTGCGGCAACCGTGTCCTGCACGTCACCGGCCGTTACCCCGACGCGGGACATGGCAGTGCGGTTCGGTCGGATATCGAGCATCGGCAAGCCTTCGGTTTGCTCAACCCGCACGTCCGCTGCACCCCGCGTCTTTCGCAGGATGCCGGCGATCCGATCTGCGGTCGCGTTCATCTCGCCAAAATCGTCGCCGAATACCTTGATCGCGATATCGCCGCGTACGCCTGCAATCAGCTCGTTGAACCGCATCTGGATCGGCTGGGTGATCTCATAGGCGTTGCCCGGCAGGGTAGAGAGACGCTTTTCGAAGCTCTCTATAAGCTGCTCTCTCGTCAAACCTTGGTTCGGCCATTCCTTCTTTGGCTTCAGGATGACGAAGGTATCTGTAGCGTTCGCTGGCATTGGGTCCGATGCGATTTCAGACGTGCCGGTGCGGGAGAAAGCGAACCGGACCTCAGGAGCCTTGGCGAGTGCCTTTTCCACCTGGAATTGCATTGCCTGGCTCTGATCGACCGAAGTGCCGGGGATGCGGACCGCCTGCACGAGAATGTTGCCCTCATCGAGCTGCGGCAAGAACTCTTGCCCCAATGTCGTGAAAGCAGCCCCGGCGAGTGCCAGTGCGCCGATCGCAACGCCGATTGTGAGGGTGGGTCGGCGCATTGCCGCATCGAGTCCCGGCTCATAGCGCTGCCGGAGGAATGTGACGACGCGGCTTTCCTTCTCCTCAACCCGCTTGCTGAGCCAGATCGCAATCGCTGCCGGTATGAAGGTCAGCGACAGAATGAAGGCGAACACCAGAGCGATGATGACCGTCAGCGCCATCGGCTCGAACATCTTGCCTTCGACACCCGTGAAGGTGAGCAACGGCGCATAGACCAAGATGATGATAGCCTGCCCATATACCGATGGTCGGATCATCTCGCGCGCCGATGCCGCGACAATCCCGAGACGTTGCTCGATCGTCAGCACGTCACCCCGACCATGCTGCGCCTCGCCCAAACGCCGTAATGCGTTCTCCACGATAATGACCGCGCCATCCACGATCAGACCAAAGTCGAGCGCGCCAAGGCTCATCAGATTGGCGGAAACGCCCGCCTCCAACATGCCGATGCTGGTCAGCAGCATCGTGATAGGAATGACGCAGGCCGCGATCAGCGCCGCACGGAAATTGCCAAGCAGCGCAAACAGAACGACGATCACCAGCACCGCACCTTCGGCAAGGTTGCGGGCCACAGTGGCGATCGTGGAATTCACCAGCTCGGTCCGGTTCATGACCGGCTTCACGACGACATCGACCGGCAACGAGCGGCCGATCTGCGTCAGCCGTTCGGCAACGCCCGTCGATACCGTGCGGCTATTCTCCCCGATCCGCATGACCGCGGTCCCGACGACAACCTCATGGCCGTTCTCCGACGCTGATCCCATTCGCAGCCCTTGCCCGGTACGAACAGTCGCGATCTGATTGAGTAGGATCGGAACGCTCTCGCGGGTGGCAACCACGGTACGGGCCAGCTCGTCGGCGTTGCGGACACGCCCATCCGATCGGACCGCCAGCCCTTCGCCGTTGCGGTTGACTACACCAGCACCCGCACTGGTATTGCTGCGCTGTAGGGCAGTGGTGAGATCCTGAAGCGTCAGCCGCATTGCCGCCATGCGCTGTACGTCCGGAATGACGAGGTATTCTTTGGTGTAGCCACCAAGGGAGTCGACGCCAGCAAGCCCAGCAGTGCTTTTTAGCTGCGGCGTGACGATCCAGTCCTGCACCGTGCGCAAATAGGTCGCCTTGTCGGCGTCGCTGACGAGATGATCACCCTCGGGGGTAATATAGCTGGCATCGCGTTGCAGGCCGGGTTCGCCGTTGCGGTGACGAACCTGATCCTGCTCGCGATATTCTACCGTCCACATGAAGATATCGCCAAGGCCCGTGGCGATCGGCCCCATCTCGGGATTCACGCCTTCGGGAAGGTCTTCCTCAGCGGTTCGCAGGCGTTCTGCGACCTGCGCCCGCGCAAAGTAGATATCGGACTTTTCAGTAAAAACAGCCGTGATCTGGGCAAAGCCATTGCGGCTTAGCGAGCGGGTATATTCAAGCCCGGGAATGCCAGCGAGCGCGGTTTCGATCGTGAACGCAACCTGCTTCTCGATCTGATCGGGAGACAGGGCAGGAGCAACGACGTTGATCTGCACCTGGTTGTTGGTGATGTCGGGTACGGCGTCGATCGGAAGCTGACGCAGCGCGCCAATCCCGAGCAATGCAGCCGCAATGGTGAGAAGCAGGACGAGCCAGCGCTTCTCGACGGAGAGGGTGACGATGCGACCGATCATGGCTCAGTCCTCATCCCCGCCCGCACCCTTGCCGAGTTCGGCTTTGAGCGTGAAGCTGTTGGTGGAAGCGATGCGCTCCGATCCCGTAAGGCCCGCCGTTACCGTGACCTGTCCGCCGTTGGTGCGGCCAAGGGTCACAGGGATTGCCCGGAAACCTGTCGCGGTGCGGACGAACACAAACGACTTGTCCTCGATCATCTGCACTGCGGCCGATGGCACAGCGACAGTGCGGTCCCCGGTTGAAGGAACCAGAATCGATACGTTGACCGTCTCACCAACGCGCCATGTGCTGCCGGCGTTGTCGAGGGTCGCGATCACTGGCACCAACCGGGTCGTCGCGTCCAGAATGGGGGACACGAACGTGACGCGCCCCTCCTGACGCCGCCCCGGTGCCGTCACTTCGACGCGCGCGCCGGGTTTCACCCGACCGGCATCGGTGGGGACGAGTGAGGTGGTGACAGTGACCTTCGACAGGTTGGCAACGCGGAACAGCTCTGCATCGGCCGCGACGGCCTGCCCAAGTGTAGCCGACCGCGCGATGACCTGGCCGGCAATCGGCGAGCGAACCGCGATGCGGTTGAGCGCACCGCCTCCGCTGCCCGTCGCTGACAACTGCTGCTGCGCCAGGCGAAGGGCAATGTTGGCCTCCGTTGCCGCCGTTCGCGCTGCTACCAGATCCTGCTCTGGCGAAACCCGTTCAGCGAACAAACGCTGTTCGCGGCGAAGGTTCGATTGGGCGAGTGCGGAACGCGCGCGCGCGGCTTCTACCTCCGCTTTCAGTGATGCCGCTTCCCGGCTTTCGATGATAGCCAGCGGGTCTCCCCGGCTGACTGACTGCCCGAGGTTGCGGGTGAGGGAAACGAGCCGACCGCCTACAGAGGTGGACACAACCTGCACACCTTGAGGATCGCCCTCGATCGTTGCCGATAGCTCGATCGCTCCGGCCACGCCGCCTACTGTAGGACGTGTGACCTCTATCCCGGCATCCGCGATCTGCTGCGCGGACAGGGTGACGATATCCTTTGGACCCTCCTTGGCTTCGCCGGCCTCGGCACCTTTCGTCTTCTCGGCTCCGGCTTTCTCACCGGCCTCGCTGTTGCCACCCCCGCCGCATCCGGCAAGGAGGATAGCCAGGGTCACAGGCGTGAGCGCCCGCATGATCGTGTTCGTCATTGATTGGTTTCCTCGGTCGAGGGCGCTGCGGCAACGAGCCGTTCGAGGCGTGCCTTGGCGTCGTGATAGGTGGCGAGCGCATCGATCGCGGCGGTTCGTGTTTCGGACAGGGTACGTTCTGCATCCAACAAATCGAGCTGACCGAACTTGCCCTCCCGGTAGCCGATCCGGGCAATCCGAGCGGCTTCGCTTGCCGATGCCAATGCCGGCCCGCTGGCGTTACGAGCGGTCGTCGCGGCATTCGCGACGTTTGCCTGTGCGCTTGCGATATCCTGCGCGGTATCCAGCTCGGCGACGCGACGTAGCGCCTGCGCCTGATCGGTCTGCGCCCGCGCCTGCGCCACTGCCGCCTTGCCGTTGTTGAACAGCGGAAACGGGATCGACACCCCGAACACCGCTGCCACGTCGTTCGTAGCCTCAAGCCGTCGTGCGCTGGCGCTGAGTGTCACGTCGGGAATGCGTTGCGACCTGGCAAGCCGCACCTGTGCCTCTGCCGTTGTCACGTCTGCGCGGGTCGCTGCCAATGCCAACGTCCCTGCGGTCTCGATCGGCCGTGCCGGACCAAAGCCCTCGACGCGATTGAACCACGCCAAGTCCAACGGTCCCGTGAGGGGTTGGCTGATCCGTCGGGCAAGATTACTTCGCGCGACCTCGGCAAGCCGCTCTGCGCGCTCCACAGCCGTCTCCGCGTTGATCCGCAATACATCGGCGCGCTGCTGTTCGAGCGGTGATGCTCGCCCCGCTTGAACGCGGACGCCGGCTGCGCGCGACGCTTCGCGGGCGATACCGGCCTGCTCGCGCGCGGTCACCAGTCGGCGTTCCGCTGCGGTCGCCTCGATGTAGAGCTGCGTGATGGCAAGCCGTAGATCAGCCTCGGCCAACGCCGTGCCTATCCGCGCTCGATTGCTAATCGCGTCCGCGACGGCGATCCGTGCCGATCGTTTGCCACCCAGTTCGATCGGTAGTGCCAGACCTGCCGTTGTCTCGGCGCTGCGAAGACCGCGATATTGACCGCTGCCGGCAATGTTCTCGGTCTCGGCGACGATCGACGGGTTCGGCCGGTAGCCGGCAACCGTGCGGCCTGCTTCTGCTGCCCGGACGCCAGCCGTGGCGGCCTCAAGGCTGGGGGCGCTGGCTCCGGCAAGTGAAAGCGCCTGTTCAAGGGTGAGCGGGGGACTGGTCGATGTTGGATCGGCTGACTGCGCCTGCGCGATCGACGCGCATGACGCCACGGCCAATAAGGCCGCAATAAAACGGTGCATGGGTAACGGACTCCTGACGAACCTTTGGGCATCCGCGCGGGCTTTCCCGGCGAGATTAGGCGTCGATCAAGCTTGGGGAGGTCGTAGGGCTGGGTCCGACGCTACCGGGGCCTTGGGCGCATCGCGCCACACCGATGCAGTCATACCAACGCTGCTGGTTGGTCCGGTTGGATCGGACGCGATCGGCACGCCGACATGATGGCCGTGACAACCGCCATGATGATGAGGATACGCCTTGTCGGCGTCTGCCGGCACTTGGTCGGCATCGCCGTCGCAATGATTGAGGGAGCTGACCGCTGTGGTATCAACGCACGTCACGCCTTCGGTCGCATGCGCAACTGATCCAAGCCCGAGCATAAGCACGAACATGAGACAAAGGAACACGGTGGACAGGCGGTGCATCGGCCCGCGCCTTAGCAGCTTACCGACTGCCATGTAACGACTGCTGGTAAGTAGCGGGGGCGGGTGAGGGCTCGCTAAGCATTTCGGCGCGCGCCTGCCGCATGATCTGAAAACCGCCCGATATTCCCAACACCGCCATCAAGGCGGCGACGGCAAGATCAGGCCACGCACTGTTGAGGCCGAACACACCGCCTGCGGCCAGTACGACGGCGATGTTGCCGATCGCGTCATTGCGCGAGCAAATCCATACCGACCTCATGTTCGCATCACCGCTTCGGAAGCGGTACAGCATGACCGCGACCACAAGGTTCGCAATCAGCGCCGCGATGCCGACTACGCCCATAATTTCGGCATGGGGCGTTGCGTCGTGGAGCGCACCCCATCCCGCTGCGAACAGGACATAGACGCCTAGCAAAGCAAGCGTCGCCCCCTTCAACATCGCAGCGCGTGCGCGCCAGGCTATCGCCATCCCGGCAACGCCAAGACTGATTGCGTAGTTCGCAGTATCCCCGAAAAAGTCGAGCGCGTCGGCTTGCAGCGCCTTCGATCCACCCGTGATGCCGGCAACGATCTCGATAACGAACATGCCGCCATTGATGGCGAGCGCGATCCATAGCGCGCGCCGCCACCTGGGGTCGTTGAGAGTACCCGCCTTGTCGGACGCGCAGCTTGTGCAGGCCATGTTCGCCACCTCGAAGAATCGATCTGACAGCCTATATGCACCCTCTAGCCGCTAGAGGGTCAAGCGTTATGTCTGAGAAACTGACGATCGGAAAACTCGCCAGTGCGACGGGCACTAAGGTCGAGACGATCCGCTACTATGAGCAGATTGGCTTGCTGCCCGCACCAGAACGATCAGCAGGGAACTATCGGACCTATGAGGGCGCGCATCTGCGCCGCCTGTCCTTCATCCGTCGCGCCCGCGATCTTGGCTTCTCGATCGACCAGATACGCGAGTTGATGAGCCTTGCCGACCGTCACGATCAGTCGTGCATCGCTGTCGATGTCGTTGCCAACCAACATCGCGACGCGATCAGGCGCAAAATCGCAGACCTCACCGCGCTTGCTGGTGAACTCGACGCGCTGATAGATTCTTGTAGCCGCAACACCGTCGCCGACTGCCGGATCATCGAAGCACTTGCTCCTTCCGCGTAGCGCCTAGCGACTGACCAACTCTCAAAAGCGATCGAATTTTGGGAATGGTCGGGTTTGGTGGAATGCGGACCGTCCGCTATTGGGAAGGCAGATAGCGCTGGCGGACGTGCCCGACGCTGCAGCCTTTCCCGAAAAGGATCCAAACCGTGCGAATACTCAGCGCCAACCTCAATAGGAGCGTGTTGCTCGCAATATAGTATCGCTCAGAGCCGCACCTAAGCGCCTTAGGTGGTGCGGGATCGGGGATGGCACAGTTAAATTACCTAACAAAATTATGAACCAAGGTTTTCACACGGTCTGGATTCTAAGTTGGGAAGAAGGAGCGGGTTTATCGTCTCCCTGGAAGGGGTATAAACGTTTCCGGGGGGGGGGGGTGTTAAATATAAGTTATAATGATCAATACTAAGATATTCTAAATAGATCAGATATTTCTTCAGAAATCGACCGATAGCGCAACCTCTCGACGTGACCTAATCTCTTGTAATTGCTTCTCGATTGTATTCACGACCCCCTCGTATCCGATCGCACCAAGGACAAGGTGATGTGGAGGGTTATCTTCCTCGGTCAGCGAGATCATAGCCAACGCGGCGCGGGCCGGGTCGCCAGGTTGGTTACCACTTCCCTGAGCGGCCTTGTCCATGCTTGCACCAACGGTTTCTGCGTAATCCTTAATTTTTGTTTTGGTCGTCTGCCCAGAGCTACCGGCGAAGTTAGTTCGGAAAGCTCCAGGCTCGACGCAGGTTACCCTGATGCCAAGCGGCTCCACCTCCGCGGCCAGAGCCTTTGAGAATCCTTCTACCGCATGCTTTGTTGCCGAGTAATATGCTGATCGTGGCATACCTTGTATCCCGGCGACCGACGTAATGCTGATGACGTGACCGCTCCGCTGAGCGCGCATGATCGGCAAGATTTCGCGCGTGATAGCGAAAAGTCCGAAGACGTTGGTATCGAACATCGCGCGAATGCGCGCCTCTTCGCCTTCCTCAGCTGACGACATGTAACCATAGCCGGCGACGTTCGCCAGCACGTCAATTCGACCAAAACGCTCGGTCGCGGCTGCAATAACGGTGGTGATCGCTTCGTAATTGGTTACGTCGAGATCGAGCGGGAAGACCTGCTCTGGTGCGCCGCCGATTCCATCGAGGTCAGCGGCGTTGCGCGCTGTGACGACAACGCGACAGCCGCGCGCGATGACGGCCTTGGCGAGTTCTCTTCCAAAGCCGGATGAGGCCCCAGTGATTAGCCATACGTGTTGGTCGGTCATCATATGATCCTTTGTGCACACAGGAAATGCTGCCTTTTGCTCACCGATAAGCTTCGGCCAGCGGTCTCGAGATCCAGCCGGGGTTAAAGCGAATGCAATAGACCAGAGAAAGCAGACGCTCCGCTTACGGGATCGGGGCGTCTTCCTTACTCGCTGGTCGCAGGGTCGTACCGTGGTGCGGTCAAATCATCCCGTTCCGTATAATTTTGTTGTCAAAAATCCGTCCTGCCAAATGGCCTGTAGGATTGGCTCGTGATCTTCATCATAGGGACAATCGTCATATCCCAATTTTTCGCTACTGGCGGCGTTAACCCCAGCGGTTCGGGCTCTTTCGTATTCCGGAACGTGATCTGCCACACACACACCGCCTTGTATAAAAGGATGGTATGATAACGACTTATGCTAGATTCTGATCCCGCCTTTCCACTTTGATGAACGAACGTCTGCAAATGGAAGCGGGGTGAAGACCGTGAATGTCTATTTTTGGGCGCTTCCGGCCGATCCGCCGTTCCCGAAAGGGAACATTGACCGGGAAACCTGACCCGTCGATCCGGCTGACAGCCGCAGACGGGTGCGCTTTCTCAAAATCTGTTCCCAATTTGAAATTCTCGAAATTGCGGATTTTGATGGCAAACTGGGAAAGATGCCGATCGCTCTTGGGCGGATATGGGGTGACGACTATACCCGAACCTGAAGCCGGGTGCTGATGTACACAACACCCTCAGCAGCACCGTCCGTGTATGTTCAACAAACGGACGTTTTCTGTACAGGTGCTTCCCGTCCCCGAAGATGCTGCAAAATCATTTGCTCCCAGACAGTTAGACAGAGCGAGTGTTCAATAAACGGATGCCGGTGAACAGTCCAACGCGAGTGGTTGCTAGCGACGGGCAAAGCGGAAAATCGGTCCGATCGCACCTACCCTAACGGTGTTTCAGAGGCTGCCACATCCGAGCGCTTGTCGTCTTGAGACCCACGCTGCGAGTGTCTGCTTCTATCCGATCCCGCTGTTCGCCCCCGACGACTTTAGTGACCGCTTTGTCCCAAAAGGCGTCGTTTGGCAGTCGACGTGGCGGGAAACACTGTCGCATTCTCCAATGTGCGACAAACAGGTGTTTTGCGCCATTTGGTCGGATGGCATGTAGCGCTGATACGCCGCACTGATCAGCATCGACGGTTACAAAGCCATTGGGCATCATGCTGTTATCAAAGTCAGAACATTCGCCACGATGGACTGCAACGATCACGCCGTCGTAATTACACGCGCTCACGTCAGCTGCCGCGCAGACCCGGGATAAGCCGTTCGGCCTCAGCACGGCTAAATAAGCCGGATGCCTGAGGTTTAACCCCACGAGAACGAGCAAAAGCGCCAATTGCACGCCCATAGAGATTCAGTTTTTCGCCCATCTCTAATGTACTTATAAACCGATTGGCTAACTGTCTGGCTGTATTCATAGATATTTCTCGGAATGCTGGCCCTGGTCCGAGCAGCAAGTTCGAATGCTGAGTGAAATGCGGAGGACTAATGTTCATGATCTCGGCAAGGTCTGACTTCGTTACCATGCAGTCGCTCCAGTCCATGTCGCTCGTGGGTTGGAAGCACTGCAACGAGAATACTTCCTCTGATTGGATCGCGATACGCTGCGCCAAGCGGCCTTCCCGCTCCGCCAGGCTGGCCTGCAACTCGCCGTCAACGATTGCTTTGAGGACTCTCGCCCATGGCTTTGGACGGCCGCCAATCCTCCTTAGTGCCTGTGCAAGGCTGATAGGATGCGCGTCACATCTTTGAAATAATCGGTGACACAGCTTTTCGCGAAAAGCCTGCAAGCTGTCTCGACAGACGGCGAGCTGCAAATGATCTCCGCGACCTGCCGGTACATATGCAGCTGCCACAATACCGAGATGAACCATTTCGCAGATCGCGTACGTTGGCACACCGAGCATTTCTGCGGCATGGATCAAACGTAGGCGAGGCTTTTTATGGGCAAGCATTGGCGCGAGGGCTTCTCGGTCGACGAGAACCTTCAACCTGATCCCGTCAAGTGCCAGGAACGAAGGCAACTTGCCAGCCTTGCGCATTTTGAAAAGTGTAAGTCGGTCCGCGCCGGTTAATTTCGTCATTTCGGCGATGGTAACACCACGTGATCGTGCTGTTCGGCATCGATCAGCAAGTTCGGAAAGCACCTTTTGGACAGCGGGTGACAATCGCAGATCGTTGCAATCGCAAAGCACTTTGTAAAAAGCTCTGCGGGCGCTCCCACCCTTCATGTTGCCGCCACGGTTGAGCTTCTCAGCAACATGTTGCTCAATCGCGCCGGGCCAGCCAGCTAGGAAAGGCCACGTCGCCGCCAAAGCCGGAACGACAAGATCGCGAGCGATGTCGAGACAAAGAGATTTGCTGTTAAGCAATGAACTTACCCGTCGGTCGATAACGGGCGCGAGCACGCAAGCGAGCTCGAGCAAATGTCCACCGTTCAATTCTGCCAGGCCTGCCGGAAGATGACGCCGGATGATCCTTTGCCGGTCTGGATCATGGTGGATTAAGCCTACAAGCTTCTCAAGGCCATCACGTAAGCCCTCGGGCACTGGCGTCGCTCGCGCTCGCGCGAGTGGTTCTGCGCAGTAGTCGCAGAGGTCGATCCCTGCCGTACGCCGCCAGATCTGGCGGCGACGGCACGACGGATTTGGGCAGAGCTCTTCGAGATACTCCCATGTCTCGGTGCAGATCGGGAGTTGGCGGACTTGCCATAGACCACGATGATGTGCGGACATCGCCAGTGCGTTGGGTGAGAAGCGCCTATAGGAAAATTGTAGAAACTCTCGAGGTACAGCCGTCCCGAAGAAATTGAGCATTCTTGCATCGGGTGACCATAGCGGGGAGTGCAGCCGGGTGATTTCAGTACTAACGCCCAGACAGTCGGCAAGGATTTCCAAACCCGTATCGTCGCAGAAGGAGGCGTGAGGGCGATCCAATTGAATGTCACCCGTGACCTCGGTGATCTTTGCCATTCGCGGCATGTGATGCGCCGCCGCAACGCGCGCGACATAGCCATCCAACGATTCCCCTGCAATTATCGGAAGAACCCTCGTCACACGCCATGGCGAACGAGCGGTGCTCATTCCCCAGGCTGCCTGGCAAACGGGTTGCTCTGGCAAAAATCGCGCGGGATGCAGTAGCTATCGACTGCTTCTGCAAGATCGTTTCGATAGATGGAGGCCCGTCCATCGTGAAGGGCAACCGCCATAGCGGCGCGCACGATTTTGCAGATGCGCCGCACCCGCCCCGCCGATGCCTCCCAAAGCGGCCGCGCAATACTTTCGTGCGTGAGATCCGACAGGCAAGCCAGAATGCCTGCGCATACCATTGCATCGTCGAGATCGGCCAGGAAGCTGACGAAGAGGGCGCGGTCCCCTTTCGTGTCCCAGCGTAGCGGCGACAGATCGATGTCATCGTCAAGCCGCTCCATCAGCTCAGGTACCTGAGCCAGCACCGATCCGGCATCTTCCGAGCCAACAAAGGCCACGGGCGCGACGCCTGCGTCCATGATCTTTTCGCGGATCGCTGTGGCGATAGCACGGCTCATTCGGGGCCTACGTGCGGCGCGGTTGAACTCATCGAAGACGACGATCTGCACACCGCAGCGCCGCATCTCAGCGATCGCTCTTGGCCAGCGCGCCTTTTCGGTGCCAACATCCGGCCTAGCTGCTCCGAGAGCCTGCAGGATTGAGGTTGGCAGAGAGTCGGTTGTCCCTGCCCCAGCCGTCTCGACATGGAGCAACGGTTTGCATCCCTCGTCGGCCGATACTTCCAGACGACGGCGAAGTGTGACGATGGATTCGGTTTTGCCGCAACCATGTGGCGCGACAAGCATGGCTCCGCCGCAAGGAGCGTGTGCCGGGCGGCCTATCGCCGCAACGCGCATCTCATCAAGCGCTGCAACGACTGCCGTTTGAGGTGGGTAATCTACGCGAATCGCATCAAACCTTGCCTTGGCGTTGCCCACGCGGTTGGCTGCGCTGGCGGTCGTCTCTTGCTCGGGTGCAGAGCTGAACCGCCCGTTCATTGGTAGCCCCCCTTGGTCATAGGCAGCCGGCGCTTGCGAGCCGGGGCGTCGAGTTCGATTTGCCCCGCTGCAGCGTGCTCACGGCGACGTTCGAGCGCCGATTTCGCCGGTTTGGTACGCGGATCAGGTCGTGATGAGAGGATGTCCTGGTCGAGCGAGGTCAACCTTGCCCGGTCGTTGGCAATGAAATCACCAAGCGTGACCGAAGAGGGCGCCGCGTGGACCAGATCAACGATGTTTCCTGTAGTTTGCCTTATGCGTGGCACTTCGATGAGGGTGGCCAGGCGCTTTCGTGAAGCTGCAAGGTCGCCAGGGCTGATATTGCGGATAGCGTCAATGAGATGCCCGCGGGCGTTCATCCGCTCCTCCTGCGTGTTGAACGCCAACCCCTGCTTTTGCGCCTCGCGTTCGATCTGCTCGTGCAGCCACAAGGGCATGCCGCTGCTGTACCTCTCGTCGGCGCACATCAGTTCGACATATTTCCTGGTCTTGCGATTCCAGACATGGATGCGACTGATATCCATACTGTCGTAGCGGAACTCGACGGTCGCGGTGGCATCGCTGCGCCGCTGGCGGCGCGGCTCGATGGGCACAAGGTCGCGCAACAGTTCCGGCACCGCCTGAATCTCATGATAGCGCAGGTTGAAAGCGCGGATGCCGGAGGGAGAAAGCTGCGCGCCCGAGCGCACCTCCATCACGTCGCGCGCAAACGATGCGAAGTCCGCGAAGTCGTTGATGCCGAAGCGATTGATGTCACGTTCGAACACAAGCGCGGGTTGCTGGCTACCCAGGCCGTCATGCGGCTCGACGTTGTATGATGCGATGATCTGGTTCGCGATCGCCTCTAGCTCATCGAGCATGACGATGGCTTGAGCCTCAGCGTCGTAACCCCAACGTCTGGCATCGTTCAGCGTCAATGCTCGCCCTGGCAACAGACGGGTTGTTTGATCATTAAGGGTTTTGATCGCACGCTCGCCGATCGCTCGGTAGGTTGGCTGCTTAATCGGACAGAAACGCACGGAAAATCCCGCGTCCCGCGCTGCCGCTTCGAGCGTGTGGCTACGAAATTCGACGGCGTTATCGAGGATCAGGCAGCCCGGCTTGCCGCAAAGCATGGCAAGAACCGGATACCGACTTGCCATGGCTGGCGGGGGACGTTTGGGCAGCACGATGCGCCGTAATATCTCGCTGACCGACCATCGGCACGGATCTTGGAAGGTTATCAGATGGCCGACGATGGCGCGACTTTTGACGTCGATAGCGAGTGTCAGCCACGGTCGTCCAAGAACCATCTGAAGGGCTGGACACACGACATGTACGTCGAGCCAGGTGTGATCCACGATCACATACTGCATGACGAAATCAGCCGCGAGCGGTTTACCGGCTCCTGACCAATCCTGCTTGACGGCCTCTACCTCTATGGAGGTGGCCAAGGTCTTGTCCGACTCTAGTTCGTTGAAACGGCGTCGCACGGTGCGCTCTGAGCAGACCTCAAAAGGCTCGTGCGGCTTGTCGATGGACGGGTGACGCCCGTCATTCACCAGATTAAGCCGATAGGCATAATCGGCATGGATGTCCGCGACGTGGCTCCCCGCCTTCCTGCCCTCGAGCACGCATGTCCAGAGGAGCTGCTGCTCGATGCCGCCGTTCGGCGAACGCACGATGCGCCTGCCGGACAGCGGAACCATGTGACGAGGATGACGATTTCCGATGCTGCCGCGGTTCTTTCGCCAATTCTTCACCGACGATGCGGAAGGTTTTTGTCCGAATCGATGGGCCAACTCGGGCGTCCAGCAGTCATCGAGGGCGGCTTTGATGGCACCAGTGCCTTGCGGAACGCCCCGTTCGTCCAGCATTTGGCAAGCGGTCGCCATACGCAAAGCGCGGGAAGAGATCGCGCCCGCCTGATCGCGGGTCCATTCTGCGCTATCGTTGTAATTGCGGATTGTTTCGGATGAACGCGGCGTTCGAGTCACAGCATCTCCACCGTGCTGCATAAGCTGGAATTGCTCGACGGTCGGCAATTCGAGCGATCCGTCCTTCTGCTCGTACTTGAGGATCTCGCCTGTGATGAGGTGGGTAAGCTGCACCCGGCCGTGAGCGTAAGCAGGATGATATTCGGCTCCGCGAACATCAACGATCGCGCCGGGAGAAAAGCGTATATGCGCCATGGAATTCTAGCCTTTCGGGACGCGCCGGGAGTCGGCCGGCATCGAGACGATGCCGGCGACACGCGCTTCGGATCGAGATTGGATAGTGGCCCAGACCATTGAGGAGATCTGATCCCGGGCAAACACCGGCGCCTCAGTGAATGGTCACCGGCGTCGTATCCAAGAGCGAACGCGTAAGGTCGATTTCAATGCGCCGAGCAACCGTCAGCGCCTGAAGCACGGCTTCGCCGGTGCGGGGGCAGTTAGGGGCGATCGCTTTCGCGGCGCTTCCAAAGGTAGCATCCTTGCCCACCTGCCGTTCGTAAGCTTCCAGACGCTCCAAATGATCCGGTAGGATCGTCACGAACCTTCGTGAACAAAACAAAATCACATTGCGACGATGAACGAGGCTTTCCCAGATCTGGTGCCGAAGGATGACCTTGAACCGGATGCCGTGCTCATCACAAATTTCATGAACCGCCGTCAGCTTCGCGCGGTACTCCGGGTCGGCAAGGTCACGCTCATCCCGCTTGATCTCGATGAGCGTGACGGTGCCATCAGGTGCAACCAATTCGACGTCGATAGTGTAAACCTGCTTTTTGCCTCGTCGCGTGAATTCGAAACGTACCGACTCCGATGCGACCCGAACCACGGCGAACTCCACCTCGGCGCGTGTCAGGAAATCGTACTGCGCCGCACCCTGCCAGTGGAGAACACGTCCGGCCTTGCGGCTTGTGTACCAGCCATTTTCATGGGCGAGTCCGCCGTTGAAGGTACGCAGGGCACCTCCATCGTCAGCCCGGATCATTCGGACATGGTGCGCATCACTATGTTTGTCGCGGGCGAACTGGGGCGTTGGGTCGCCATTTGAGCTGAGCAATAGCTCCGGCAGGTGATCGTGGTCTGCGGCATCGAATGTCATTGATCGTTCCTTCCATCTCGCAACCGGATGCGATGGACGTGAGGGGGCATGATCCGGGGAGGCCCCGAACCTTGACAGGTTTCACGGAATGAAGGAGATCAGGGCAGTAAGGTCCTTGATCTTCTATGGGCCTCGCTGGTTGCACCCGGCGGGGCCTTTTCATTTCCGTAGCTTGGTAATGTTTTCGCGTGTTCGCGCGGCCATCTGCTACGACATCATCGTTCTCCTCCCGCTGGTTGCGGATAATTCGCAGGCCAGAGCTGGGCAGGCGTAAAGGCTGCCGCTGCGGCGATGGCCTCTTCCACCCTGCGCGAGCGCACGAGGCCTTTGGAAACTCTGGTGACGGTGCTGGGACTGACGCTCAAATCACGGGCGATTTGCGACAGCGAAGTGCCACGGCGCTCCAGCGACCATTTGATGTGCCCGTGCCATTTTTCGCCGCCCATTGCCTGCCTCACCTTGAACGTGATTTGCGCCAAGTCACAGCGGCTATTTGCCCCGGCGACTTATATGCGATTCGAATCATGAATCGTTACAGCCGTCAAGTTGACGCCAAATGATATGGCAAAGACATACTTAGTATGTCGTCTATAATACCACCATAGCGAAGTTATGTATTGATATTACTCAAGAACAAAAATAGGAGATGTCACAGATTATGCATATGGTTATTAATATGTAATATCCCTAGTAATTAATATAACAAGGACAAGAATAGACCTTATTCTATTACTCGCTTTGACTGCTTCGTATTATTATGATTTTCCATTGATAATATATCTTTACGGTGCATTCAAATGATGTGAATAAAAAAGCGAGTCCAGCTCCTCAGTGCGCTTAGCGAAAGCGGTTTCTTGGACCCTCTTCGCTGGTGAGTTTTCTAAAATTATTTTGGTACATGGGGAGCTGGGACCACGGCAGGATCCACGAACGGCCGGTATCAAGACCCGTGGCCCTCTGTCGAAGGCCGGGTAGCGTCGTCGGCAGGGATAGCCGTTTGCAGGAGTTGAGGCGGCGGTGGGCTGCCCGCGCACTCTGACCCATGACGCGATGGACGCGACGCAAAGCTGCTTCCTGAAGTCCTGAATTGTCGCCTTATGTTCGATCGCGTTCAAAGTCGTAAGCGTCGTCTAAAGGCTGCCGAACGGCGGTAACTGGGCGGAAAGCCGCGTAAACGGTTTGGACTACGATCCCATCAAAACGCGTTTCATCGCGTCCCCAAAATGCGCCGCAGGGCGGAAACTAATGGGGGTGAGCGAAGGGGGGCTTTGACCACAATCCGTGATAATGGAACGGGCACCGGCACCCCACGCACGCGCTAATGTTCCTGTTGAAAGGGCAACCAAACCCTTACCGCCCCTCTGGTAGTATTTGCGCCCCACCGCGCTATCATAGGAATACGAACCCATAGACATCGCCCGGGGGGGGGGAATCATGCAAATTGAGAAAATCCAAGTCGAGGGATTTCGCCTGCTGCGGAACATCGAGATCCTTATGGAGCCCTCATCAACGGTGATTGTCGGCCGCAACAATAGTGGAAAAACCTCGCTCACTGACGTCTTCGATCGGTTTATGGCCAACGGCCCATCGTTTCGTTTCCAGGACTTCTCCGCAGCCAATCGCGCCATGTTCGTTGACGCCAGAAAGGCGCGCCAGGCCGGTCAGGCTCCGACCGCCGTGCTGGCTATGCTTCCTCGTATCGCAGTCACCCTGACCTTCTCGTACGAAAAGGACGCGAAGGATGTCGGACCACTATCGCCCTTCCTGATCGACCTCGATACGGAGTCGACCTCGGTCATAGCGCGTCTTGAATATGCTCCGTCGCTCAAAACCCTAGCGGCGTTGCTAGAGCTGCCCGGAGAGGCGGACGCCGCCGCCGACGGACAAAGCGAACCTATGCCTCTTGCGGACGGAGAAGGCGCTGCCCCAGAGCCTGCGAAGGCCATCGCGGCCGTACCCGTCATTGGCGACGTTGAAGCAGATGCTGTCCCCGCTGACCAAGCGTCGCCTTGGAAGGACGCGTTCTTTCGGCACTTGAAGGACGCCATCCCCGGTTCTTACGGCGTGCAAGTCTGGGCCATAGATCCGACCAACTCGAACAATCGCCGTCAGCTCGACGAGCCCAAGCTTTCCGCCCTGCTCCAAACCAATTTTGTGCGCGCTCAGCGCACTCTGGATCATGCCAGCCAAGGCGACGCCGATGTCATTGGCAAGCTGCTGAGCGCGCTCTACAAGACGGCCAAATCTCCATCGGCTGCGGTTTCTGACCGAGAACTCGCGGACAGGCTGAAACTGTCAGTCGAAGACATCGAGCGCGGCGTCCAGAAGGATTTCGACCAGCTGCTGGATCAGCTCCTGCCGGCGATGGACATCCTCGGGTTTCCCGGCGCCAACGATGCCAAGCTCTTGCCCGAGACCACGCTGAAGGTGGAGGCGCTGCTGAACGACCACACGAAGGTCGTCTACAGGAGCATCGACGGAGTTCACCTGCCCGAGGGCTATAACGGCCTGGGGACCCGCAACCTCATCTACATGCTTCTACAGCTCCAGAGCTTCCACAAGGAGTATCGAACCAGGGAGCCGCGGCCGACGAGCCATCTGATCTTTGTAGAAGAGCCCGAAGCCCATCTCCATCCCCAGATGCAGGAGGTCTTCATCGCACAGCTGAAGAAGGCGGTGAAGGAGCTGTCCAAAGAATACCCTGACCAGCCAGAGTGGAAGGTCCAGTTCGTCATCACGACTCATTCGCCGCACGTCGCGAACGCCGCGACCTTCGAGGCCGTCCGCTATTTTCTGAACAATCCACCCGACGCCGGCGAGCTTCGTCACACCACGGTGAAGGATTTCAAAAAGGGAGCGGCCTTCATCCCCGACCCCGACAAAGAATTTTTGCACCAGTACATGACCCTGACCAAATGCGACCTCTATTTCGCGGACAAGGCCATCATGGTGGAGGGCGCTACCGAGCGCATCCTAATGCCGCGCCTGCGCGAACTCGTCGATGAGACCCTGCAGGACGGTCATAAGCTCGCGAGGCAATATGTGACGACGATCGAGGTCGGGGGCGCCTTTGCTCACCTGCTCTATCCCTTGGTCGATTTCCTCGAGCTCAAGACACTCATCATTACCGATCTTGATACGACCAAAGGCGTTACCAAGGCCGACAAGAACGGCAAGGTCGCGACCCGATACGTGAAATGTCCGGTTACCGAAGGCGAGCGCACCGCTAACAACGCCATTCGCTACTTCTTCAAGTCGGAGGGCGATGACAAGCTGCCGCAGTTCAAGCCGGACGAACTGCTCAAAATGGACGGCAAGGGAAAAACCAAGGGGTCACGCCGGATTGCCTATCAGATCCCGGAGATCGAGGATCCCGGGCACTGCGCTCGCAGCTTCGAAGACGCACTCGTCCTTGCCAATCCCGAACACTTCGGACTGTCCCAGGACGTCGACGCCGGCTTGGCTTGGGAAAAGGCGGAAGATTTGGCGAGCACCGAATCCAAAGCTGACATCGCCTTGCGCTATGCGATCAAGGAAAAAGACTGGGCTGTCCCAAGATATATCCGGGAGGGCCTGACCTGGCTGTCTGAACCACCCCCTCCGCCTGCCGCCCCGCCGCCGCTCATTGCAGGCGCCGCTGAAGCGGAAGATCCCGCAGATATGGAAGGCCCTGTGGCCGTTCCTGGCACCAGCGAATGAGCGACCAAGCGGACAGCCCTGCGCTCAAGGCCGCCAAGGAAGCCCAAGCGAAGGTGGAGGCGTGCCTGGGCAGCGGGGAGAGCTTCCGGCTGGAAGCCGGCGCGGGCGCGGGCAAGACGTATTCACTCGTCGAGGCCCTGAAAAAGCTCATCGTCGAACGCGGTCCGTCCCTCCTTCAGGCCGGCCAGCAGATCGCCTGCATCACTTTCACTGAGGTGGCGCGCAATGAAATCGCGCAAGAGGTTGAGGACCATCCGGCAATCCTGGTCCAGACCATCCACGCCTTCTGCTGGGCCTTCATGGCTCAGTTCCAGCCAGCCTTGAGAAAGCTGGTTGCCGCCAAGGACGGCAAGACCATCGAAAAGATCGAGGCCGGCGGCGGCGTCGGAGAAAAGCCTGTCAGCTACGATTTTGGTCACTTCAAGGTTCGTGACGACGAGATCACCCTGCACCATGACGATGTGCCGGTCTTCATGGCGAAACTGATTGCCTTGCCGAAATTCCGCCGGCTCTTGGCCCAGCAGTTTCCAGTGATCTTCATCGACGAGTATCAGGACACGAACCGCGACTTCATGGAGGCGATCAACGCCCACATGTTCGGCGCCGAAGGCGCACCGCTCATCGGACTGTTTGGGGATCACTGGCAAACCATTTACCGTAGCGAATACGATTTGGCGGATTATCCGATCAAAGCCATCGACAAGGGTTCAAATTTCCGATCGGTGCAACCGATCGTCAATGTTCTGAACGCGCTCCGACCCGAACTGGAGCAGGCGGTCAGCGACCCCGACGCGCCCGGCGAAGCCCGGTTTTTCCATGCCAACGCCTTTGACGGCGAGCGCACGAACACAGCTCATTCCAAACTGGACCTGCTGCCAGATCAGGCGCGTGGGGTTCGCGAACAGCTCATGTCGCGTCTCGAAGGTGAGGGTTGGGATCGGTCCAGAACCAAAATCCTCATGCTCACCCATAACGTCCTCGCGGCCGAGCAAGGCTACCCAGGAATCGCCGCCGCCGCGGCGGGGTGGAACGATCAGTTCGTCAAGCTGGAAGACCCCACGCTTAAGATGTTCGCCGAAACCGTCGAACCCATGTGTGCTGCCTACGCCGCCTCAAACTACGGCGAAATGTTCACCGCCTACGGTCAAGGCCCGACGCTGCACGCTCATGAGGACAAGATCTCATGGCGGACCGATATGGATGCGCTGGTGAAGCTGCGTTTGGAAGGCTCGATTGGCGACGTGATCGACCACCTAAAAGCAAGCCGTCGACCTCCGCTGCCCTCCCGTGTACTCCAGCGCGAGGACGATCTCAGCGCCTTGGAAGAGGAACTGGCCCCCGAGGCCCACGAGTCGTTGCTTCGGCACCAAAAGCTTCGTGAGGTTCCCTACGCTGAGGTGCTTGAGCTTCTGAAATTTATCGAGGGATCAACGCCCTTTGCAACCCAGCACAGCGTTAAGGGCGCGGAGTTTGATAATGTGCTCGTAGTCCTGGGCGGCGGTTGGAACCACTACAACTGGCCACGCTTCCTAGAGTTGCTCGAGACAAAAGCCTTGGACAAGCAGAACACTAAGGGCTTTTATCGAGCGCGAAATCTCTTTTACGTTGCCATATCCCGGCCCCGAAAAAAGCTGGCTGTGCTTGCCACCCAAACGCTCTCGGCGACTTCTTTGGCAACCGCAGTCAGACTGTTCGGTAATGATTGCGTCGAACAACTCCCGCTAGAACAGCTTGGCTAAAATAATTCAATCTAGTAAATCTAAAGAAGGCCACCATTACCAATCATGTGCACATATTTATCGACAGACATTGAAGATCGTTTGCAGCTCCTCCGGCGTCTGGCAATCGACGTTTCCATTCTAGCTACTGCCCATCACTCCAGCTTAGTTCATGGACCTTGCGAGTTATCGAGCCGGAACGAGGGTTACGAACAAAGAAGAGCTAAGACGACTGAAATGCCGACGTGCCGCTGAGCTTAACGAGAGACTGCTTTTGGGTATTGGCAATGGTGCCCTGAGCGTCCGGCCCTGGGTTGAGCCAAGCATCTACTTCTCGGTCGGGATCCAATCGGTCGCGACGTAAAGCGACTGGCAGAACGCGGCAGCTGATGCCGCGATTGCAGCCCAGCGGCTCCATTCACTCTGGCGCTTCAACGTGAACTCCATGTCCGAGCCGTCGAACATCGTCCAAGCCGCGTAACCCGAGCGGCCGTGCTTTTCGAAATGTTTTTCTCGCATCCGGTTGGCCGCTGCGGGAGGGACCTTCACTACAGCCGATCGCCACCAGAGCCCGGCAGCCAAAATCGATAGAACGGCCGTCGAGATGGCAAGGGCGGTCTTGATTGCCGTGATTGCTCCTGTGATCATCAACGCCTCGTATCTTCGCTTTATGACGCGTCGCTCAGCGATACGAGCCCATTCAGGCTTCGTCACCCTGCCTACAGACGAAGCGCCTCCTCATCGTAGGGCCTCACGCATTACCTAGCAGCGCGGAACACCATCTCAATGGCAGAACCACGCTTTCCCTCCATCAAGGCAAACCACGCCGACAGAGGCTTCTGTCACGGAGGACAGGTTTCGATGTCAAAGGATAAAGCGCTGGATGCCCCGTGAGGATTCGAACCTCAATAGGCGGTATCAGAAACCGCAGTCTTACCATTAGACGACGGGGCATCAGCGAGGGCGCGATCTAGGCGGGCGGTTTGGCGCTGTCAACGCCCTAGATGTTGCCGATGCGCCACGTCGCTTGCGTAATCGTGCCGCCGCGCTACATTCGTGGTCAAGCACCGGGCGGGTATTTTCCCGCGGCGGCAGACATAGATAGCGAGTTTTACGGCGATGGGGGATGTTTCCGCCCGAATGCCGTTCCGGCAGGGCAGTCCTGCCCGTCCGGCGGCGACCCGGCCCGGTCGAGGGCGGTGGGCCGATGCGCAGGCGTTTGCCGCGCTGGATCTCGGCACCAACAATTGCAGATTGCTGATCGCGCGACCGCAGGCTGGCGGCTTTGCGGTGATCGACGCGTTCTCGCGAATCGTCCGGCTGGGCGAGGGCTTGGCCTCGACCGGCAAGCTGAGCGATGCGGCGATCGAGCGGACGATCGCTGCCTTGCGCGTGTGTTCGGACAAGTTGCAGCGCCGCAACGTCACGCTGGCGCGGTCGGTCGCGACGGAAGCGTGTCGGCAGGCCTCGAACGGGCCAGCGTTCATTGCGCGCGCGCTTGCCGAGACGGGCATCCACCTCGACATCATCTCCGCCGAGGAAGAAGCCCGGCTGGCGGTGCTCGGCTGCCATGCGCTGATCGAGCCTGGCGAGGATCCTGCGCTCGTGTTCGATATCGGCGGCGGGTCGACCGAGCTCGTGCTGGTCGATACGTCGACGCCGATCCCGACCGTGCTCGACTGGCATTCGGCGCCGTGGGGCGTGGTGTCGCTGACCGAGCACGCGGGCGGTGGCGAAGGCGAGGACGGCCGTCGTGCCGCCTATGCGCGGATGCGACAGGTCGTCGCGGACAGCTTTGCGGGGTTTGCAGCCCGCCTTCCCCGACATATCGAGCGGCCACGGTTGCTCGGCACCAGCGGCACCGTGACGACGCTTGGCAGCGTGCATCTCGGGCTCAGCCATTACGACCGTTCGGTGGTCGACGGGCTAATCGTGCCGGCGTCGGCGATGCGGAAGATCAGCGCCGACCTTTCCCATATGTCGATCACGGAGCGCGCCAAGCTGCCGTGCATCGGCAACGAGCGCGCCGACCTGGTGGTCGCGGGCTGTGCCATTCTGGAGACGATCATGGATTTGTGGCCCGCCGAACGGCTCGGCATCGCCGACCGCGGCATTCGCGAGGGGATTTTACGCCGGCTGATGGGCGCGCCCAAACCGGGTAAATCGGGGATCGCGGCATGAGTCGCGGTGGCTCCGGTGGGCATGTGCGTGTCCTTACCGCGCGGAAACGGACCGCGCAGTCGACGCGGTGGCTCGAGCGCCAGCTGAACGATCCGTATGTGAAGCGTGCGAAGGCGGACGGCTATCGCAGCCGGGCCGCGTACAAGCTGATCGAACTCGACGAGCGGTTCGAGCTGATCCGCGGGTCGAAGCGCGTCGTCGATCTCGGGATCGCGCCAGGTGGCTGGGCACAGGTTATTCGCAGGCGGATACCCAAGGCGGCGGTGGTCGGGATCGACCTGCTCCCGGTCGATCCGATCGAGGGCGTGACGATCTTCGAGATGGATTTCCTCGACGATGCCGCGCCAGGCAAGCTGATTGAGGCGCTGGGTGGTGCACCGGATCTGGTGCTGTCGGATATGGCTGCAAATACGGTCGGCCATCCGCAGACCGATGCGTTGCGGACGATGGCGCTGGTCGAGACGGCGCTGCACTTTGCCTGCGAGGTGCTGGAGCCGGGTGGCACCTTCGTGTCAAAGGTGTTCGCTGGGGGTGCCGACTCCGAGTTGGTTGCGGAGATGAAGCGGAACTTCAAGACGGTGAAGCATGCCAAGCCGCCGGCTAGCCGGAAGGGATCGGTCGAGTGGTTCGTGGTAGCGCAGGGGTTTAAAGGCCGAGACCCGAAATAGCGCAGCTATTTCGGATTAAGTCAAAAGCCCGGCCAGCGTTGCGCAGCAACGACTGACGACGCGGCTTTGCCGTGGCGCCCTGCCTTAGGGTGATGCGTAGAGCGCCGGCTGGGGTTTCCCCGCGAAGGCGGGGATCCAGACTGGGCTCCCGCCTTCGCGGGAGAACAGGGGAGTAGGTCGGGTCGACTGCTGTCGCGGGGCCCTACCCTCTCCCCTTCAGGAAGAGGGTATAAAGAAAAAGCCCGCGGACTTGGGTCCACGGGCTCTCTCTATTTCGCGCGCCGCAGCAAAGCCGCGTCGTCGGTCGGGCGATGCCCGCCGGCCGGGGATTCGGCCTAGACGGGGATTAGCAAGTGCTAATCCCCTGCCTCATCCCTCGTAATCCGCGCCCAAATTCTGATTCCGCGGCGGCGCAGCGGCGGTAAGCCGCAGAGCCTCGGCCGAAGCAGCCAGGCTGCCGACGGCATCGACCTCGTCGTCGTCGTCGACGCGAACCTTCTGCAAGCCCTGGATGACCTGTTCCTTGAGATGCGCCGGCTTGACGTTCTCGTCAGCGATCTCGCGCAGCGCGACGACCGGGTTCTTGTCGCGGTCGCGGTCGAGCGTCAGTTCGGCGCCGCCCGAGATCTGGCGCGCACGCTGGGCCGCGAACAACACCAGGTCGAACCGGTTGGGGATCTTGTCGACACAATCCTCGACGGTAACGCGCGCCATGCGGCTTCCTTCGTAACAACGATAGAATGAGAATGCGTCGCCTACGGGGGGTGGCCCGCAAAGTCAAGAATTGCGCCGCCCCCGCTTCCTGGAGCCTGCCGCGGGTTGCCACCCGTACCCCGCTTGTCCATCACGCACGCCATGGACGATCCCACCGAACAGCCGACATTCGCCGTCGACGGCAACCAGATGACGCTGCTCGATACCGGCCCCCGCCGCCTCGACGCGGTGCTTGCGCTGATCGACGGCGCCGAGCGGACCTTGCGCGTGCTCTATTACATCTACGCCGACGACGAGTCCGGCAAACGCGTCAACGCGGCGCTCATCGCCGCCGCCAAGCGCGGTGTGGACGTCGCGCTGATCGTCGACGGCTTCGGCAGCGACGATGCGTCGCATGCCTTCTTCGAACCGCTCGAAGCCGCCAACATCTCCGTATGCCGGTTCTCCGCAAGGTTCGGTCGCCGCTATCTCCTGCGCAACCATCAGAAGCTCGCGCTCGCCGACGAAGCGCGGATCATCATCGGCGGCTTCAATATCGAGGACGATTATTTCGGCACCGCCGCCGAGCAGGCATGGCGCGATCTTGGCCTGCTGGTCGAGGGACCGGCAGCAGGGCGGCTCGCCGGCTATTTCGACGCGCTGAAGGACTGGATCCACGAGCCCAAGAACAAGCTGCGTCGGCTCAACGCCGCGCTGTCGCACTGGAGCGAAACCAAGGGCGCGACCCGGTGGCTGATCGGCGGCCCGACGCGCAAGCTCTCGCCCTGGGCGCGCGCGGTGCGCGACGACATGCGGCGCGGGCGGCGGATCGACATCATCGCCGGCTATTTCACGCCCAGCCCCGCGCTGCTGCGGCGGCTCGACAAGGCCGGGCGACGGCAGGCGGACGTCCGGATCGTCACCGCGAGCAAATCGGACAACAACGCGACGATCGCCGCCGCGCGGTTCACCTATGCGGGGCTGTTGCGCAAGGGCGTGCGGCTGTTCGAATACCAGCCGACTAAATTGCATACCAAGCTCTACGTGATCGACGACGCGGTCCATATCGGCTCGGCGAACTTCGACATGCGCAGCCTGTTCATCAACCTCGAACTGATGCTGAGGATCGATGATGCGGCGTTCGCGGCGCATGTTCGCGGCTATATCAATGGCGAGGTTGCCAAGTCGACCGAGGTCACCAAGGCGCTGTACCAGGCCAATACCGGGTGGCTGCAGCGACTGAAGCAACTCGGCGCGTATTTCGTGGTGGCGGTGGTGGATCCGAGCCTGTCGCGCGGCCTGAACTTCGGCATCGACGAGTAAGGACGTTGCGACCCGATCGCTAACGTCTCGTTAGCCATGGCATGCCAGAAGGCCGCTCCCGCAGTCCTGGCATTTTCAGCGACGGAATGAGAGCCCATGTTTCAGGTCGAGTATCACGCCCGTACCAATCTCCTGACGCTGACGGTCGAAGGATTCTGGCAGCCGGACGACGTCACCGCGTTCGCCGCATGCGTGGGCGCCAAGGTGCAGGAAGTGATCGCGATCAGGACGGATTTCGACGTCATCGTCGAGTCACTGGACTTTCCCGTCCAGGCGATCGACGTCGCGGATCTGCTGATAAACATCATGCGCGGCGGGATGGCACACACCAGCGGCCGCGCAGCCGTGGTGGTCGGCAGCCACCTGAACAAGGTTCAGGCCGAGCGCACGCTCGTTCATCCTCGGGTCCGCGTGTTCCTCGCGCTTACTGACGCCAAGCGGTGGTTGGCCGAGGTAGCTTTAGTCTAGCTTCTCGTCACTGCACCGCACCTATGGCAAAGCCGCCGTCGAAAGGGTCGGCTATTTAGCCGACCCGCAGACCGGGCCTGACGACACGTAGCGCTATGCTCGCGCATCAGCGCGGGCGCAGCCGTGCGTCAGTCCTTCCAGGCCCAGTACAGCTGCGCGGGCGGTACGTTCCACCACTCCATGTCGTGATCGATCGACTCGAAATGCGGTGTCAGGAAGTCCTTCACCTTGGGCGAGAACTGATAAACGAGGAACGCGCCGCCGGTACGCAGTACCGACTGCGTAGCAGCCGCGATCGCGGGGCCGACGCCGGGGGGGAGCGTCGAGAAAGGCAGGCCCGACAGGACGTAATCTGCAGATTCATGACCATGATCGGCGACGATCTTCTCGACCTCGTCCGCAGACCCCAGCACCGCGATGAACCGCGGATCGGTGATCGTGTGGCGCAGATACTGGATGAAGTCCGGGTTCGTATCGATCACGATCAGCGTCGCGTCGGGCGCCATGCGGTCGAGAATCGGGCGACAGAAGGTGCCGACGCCGGGGCCGTATTCGACGAACAGCTTGCAGTTCGCCCAGTCGACCGGACCCAGCATCTTGCGGATCAGCTTGTCGGACGACGGTACGATCGACCCGACCATGACCGGATGTTTCAGGAACCCCGAAAAGAACATCTGCCACGGGGACGGCACGCCAGCGGGGCGGCTGCGTGCACGCCGGGTGGCGGTGGTCGAACTGGGCATCGCGTTCCTTACGATCAATGGTCTCGCAACAGTGGCGAGGCTTTGGCCCTCCCGTCGCACGAATTCCGAACGCGTTTCAAGGGCTGCAAGTTGCATCGGGCGACGAACCGAAGTGGAAGTCGTGCCGCGACAAGCATTTCCGAGCGCTTTGCCAACCGCGCGGCATCGTTTAAGCATCGGCCATGCACGACGATCGGACGGGACAGATAGCGGTCATTTTCGTGTCGTTCCGTAACGCGAAGGACGCGATCGGATACGGCGAGGCCGCCGTGGCGATGGACGCGCTCGCCGCCGCGCAACCCGGCTATCGCGGCGTCGACAGTGCGCGCGAGGCGGATGGCATGGGAATCACCGTGAGCTATTGGGCCGACGATGCCGCGGCGATCGCCTGGCGCGATCATCCCGAACATGCCGCGATTCGCGAATCCGGGCGCGCGTACTGGTATGATCGCTATTCGGTGAGCGTCGCGCGGGTCGACCGCTCCTATGCCTGGCCGCGGTCGTGAGCGGCTCGGTCACCGAAGGCCCGAGGATCGACCGGCGGTTCGCGCTGATGTTCCTCGTGATGTTGACCATCGCGGCAGGGAATACCGCATTGCAGTCGGTGCTGCCCGCGCTGGGGCGGTCGCTCGGGGTCGCCGACAGCGCGGTGGCGGCGGCATTCTCGGTGTCGGCATTGCTATGGGTGATCGCCGCGCCGTTCTGGGCGAACCGATCCGACCGGCACGGCCGACGCGCGATGATCCTGCTCGGGGTTGGCGGGTTCAGCGTGTCGCTCACGCTGTGCGGGGTGTTCCTGCTCGCCGGGATCAACGCATGGATCGGCGGCACCGCGGCGTTCCTGTGCTTCATCGGCGGGCGGCTGATCTACGGGACCTTCGGTGCCGCCGCGCCACCCGCGGTGCAGGCTCTCGTCGCTGGCGAGACGACGCGCGAGGAACGCACCAAGGCGCTGACATTGCTCGCCTCGGCGTTCGGGCTCGGCACCATATTGGGGCCGGCGATCGCGCCGTATCTGATCCTGGGCTCGATCGGCGGGGTCGAGATCGGCTTGGCTGGCCCCGCGTTCTTGTTCGCGGTGTTCGGCGTCGCGGTGTGGATCACGGTGCGACGGATGCTGCCCGACGACCGCGTAGTCGCTCCGCACGAGACGCATGGCGCGAGCTCGGCCTATCCCTCGATCGGCGGCGCGCCGACCGGTGCGTCGGTGGCCGCCGCGACCGGATCGCATGTCGAGCATGTCGGCTACACCGATCCCCGCATCCGCGCGTGGATGATCGCCGGGCTGGTGATGGGCCACGCGCAGGCGATGACCGGGCAGGCGATCGGCTTCCTCGTGATCGACCGCCTCCATCTCGCCCCCGCGATGGCACTGGAGCCGACGGGCATCGTCCTGATGATGGGCGCCGGCGCCGCGCTGCTCGCGCAATGGGGCATCATCCCGCGCCTCAACATGACCCCACGCCAGCTCGTGCTGACCGGACTGGTGCTGGCGGCGGCCGGCACCGCGCTGACCGGGATCGCGACGTCGCTCTACACGATCGCGACCGCCTACGCGCTGGCGAGCCTCGGCTTCGGCTTCACGCGCCCGGGCTTCACCGCAGGCTCGTCGCTCGCCGTCGGCGCCAACGCGCAAGGCTCGGTCGCGGGCAAGGTGACGTCGATAAACGGCGCCAGCTTCGTACTTGGCCCGTCGATCGGCGTCGGATTATACGAGGCGCAACACTCGCTGCCGTACCTCGTCGCGGGCGCCGCATGCGTCGTGATGATCGCTTATGCATGGGCGTCGCTGAAGGATGCCAGGGACAGTTAGAACGGATCGGCCCGAAACGCATTTCGGGCGCACACGTCATCGTTACGCTTGCGCCCTTCACCCGGTCAGGCAGCGCTCGTGTTCCGGCCTGCCGCCTCGCAACCGTCCGCTATTTTGCGGAAACCATGATGCAGTATAAAAGCACCGGCACGCCGATGAGCAGGATCATCAACAACAAGTTCATCTGGATAAGTCGGTTCAGCCATTTCGGCCGCTGCACGGAATGCTCGCCCGCATCCGCTTGCGAATAGTCTTCGATGATTTCCATATCGAACTTGTTGGAAAAGAAATGCCTTGGCCGCATCCGCAAGAAGGGCCGAGGCGAAGGAGCATGATCGTCTATATCCTGGCGCACCGACGGATGATCGCCGGATTTCGAGGCCGAGTCTGACATTATATGGTTTCCGTTTTACTCGAGATCATGGGCGTGCAGAGCACGGCCCAAAGGTCAGATCGAATAAAGCCCGAACTCGAACGGCCTATAGCCGCGAGCTCGGGCTAACCACGTGCGGCGAGTTGCCCGGAATGGTCGCGGAAACGCTTATATGTCGCAGGAGCGTACATGGAAGTTACATCGGATCCGTATGACGTAATGTCAACTTATAGAGGCGGAGACACAAATCGCCGATGCGTAGCCCCCCTCCGCCGGGAGGGGGGCGCTAGTCATTCCGCATCTTTCGCGGGAAAGGCGAAACCGATTGGCTGGATCGCCGTCGCGTCCTGCTTCAGGCGGGCGGCCATCTGTTCGTATTCGCGTTCGGTCTCCGGAGTGACGCTGGCGCGCGACTCCTTCAGCGCCCCCTCGAAGTCGGCCATTGTCACGTCGGTTGAGTCGATCGACCTACGCAATGCCACCAGACCGGCGCGGCGGACGACGTCCTCCAAGTCCGCGCCGGAGAAGCGGTCCGTACGGTCTGCCAGACGGTCGAGGTCGACGTCCGACGCCAGCGGCATCTTCTGGGTCTGGATGCCGAGGATGCGGCGGCGGCCGGCTTTGTCGGGCACGCCAACATAGACGAGCTCGTCGAACCGGCCGGGGCGAAGCAACGCCGGGTCGATCAGGTTCGGGCGGTTGGTCGCGCCGATCACGACGACCGATTGCAGCTCCTCCAGCCCGTCCATCTCGGCGAGGATCGTGTTGACGACGCGCTCGGTGACCTGTGGTTCGCCAGCGCCAGAACCACGCGCAGGCACCAGTGAATCGAGTTCGTCGATGAAGATCACGCACGGTGCGACCTGACGCGCGCGCTGGAACAGGCGCGCGATCTGCTGTTCGCTCTCGCCGTACCATTTGCTCAGCAGATCGGACGATTTGGTGGCGATGAAGTTCGCCTCCGCCTCGCGCGCGACCGCCTTGGCGAGCAACGTCTTGCCGGTGCCGGGCGGGCCGTAGAGCAGGAAGCCCTTGGCCGGACGGATGCCGAGACGACGGAACGCGTCCGGGTTCTTGAGCGGGAGTTCGACGCCCTCCTTCAAGCGCATCTGCGCATCGTCGAGACCGCCGACATCGGCCCAGCGCACGGTCGGCGCCTGCACCATGACTTCGCGCATCGCCGATGGCTGGACGCGTTTGAGTGCTCCCAGGAAATCCTCGCGTGTGACCGACAGTTCGTCGAGCACCTCGGGCGGGATCGTCCGTTCTTCGAGGTTGAGCTTGGGCATGATCCGACGCACCGCCTCGATCGCCGCCTCGCGGGTCAGTGCGGCGAGATCGGCGCCGACGAAGCCGTAGGTGGTGCGCGACAGCTCATCGAGGTCGACGCGATCGCCGAGCGGCATGCCCCGCGTGTGGATGCCGAGGATTTCACGACGGCCACGTTCGTCGGGTACGCCGACGACGATCTCGCGATCGAACCGGCCGGGACGACGCAGCGCTTCGTCGATCGCCTCGGGACGGTTGGTGGCGGCGATCACGACGAGGTTCGCGCGCGACTCGAGACCGTCCATCAGCGTCAGCAACTGCGCGACGAGACGCTTTTCCGCCTCGCCCGACACCTGGCCACGCTTGGGCGCGATCGAATCGATCTCGTCGATGAACACGATCGAAGGCGCTGCCTTCGCCGCCTCCTCGAAGACCTCGCGGAGGCGCGACTCTGACTCTCCGTACGCCGAGCCCATGATCTCGGGGCCGTTGATCAGGAAGAACTGCGCGTCGGATTCGTTCGCGACGGCGCGCGCGAGACGCGTCTTGCCGGTACCGGGAGGGCCGTGCAGCAATACGCCCTTGGGTGGATCAACACCCAGGCGCTGGAACAGCTCGGGGTAGCGCAGCGGCAGTTCGACCATCTCGCGCAACTGGTCGATCGTCTGCGCCATGCCGCCGATATCGTCATAGGTGACGTCGGCACGGCGCGCGGCCTGCGGCTCCTCATATTCGGAGCGGAGTTCGATCTCGGTATTCTCGTCGATGTGCACCACGCCCTTGGGGCTGGCGGCGATCACCGCGAGACGGATCTCCTGCAACGCATACGCCGGCGCGTTCATGAACTGCTGGACGTTGGGCGGCATGTTGCCGACGCGCTGGTGCCCCGCGGTCGCGACGATGTCGCCCTGGCAGATCGGTCGGCCGAGGAAGGTGCGCTTGAGCGCGTTGGTCGAGCCCTGAAGGCGGAGGTTCTGCTGCGCCGGGGCGAACACCACGCGCGTCGCTGGCTTCGACTCAGCCTTGCGCACCTCGACGAAATCGCCCGAGCCGACGCCGGCGTTGGCGCGCTGGAGCCCGTCGATGCGCAGGATGTCGAGGCCCTCGTCCTCAGGATACGGCCCGACGGCGCGCGCTGGCGTGTTCTGCTTGCCGAGGATTTCGATCACGTCGCCCTCGCCGATCCCGAGCGTCGCCATCAATGCGCGCGGCAAATGCGCCAGGCCACGGCCGCTATCCTCGGGACGCGCATTGGCTACCTGGATTTTCCGCGTCGGCACTTCGCTGTCGGGCATCTCAATTCCTTCGAACTCGAAGCGTGTGAGATGGGGAGCCGGTTCCGTCGGTGCGAGGACTTGAACCGCACGCGGGCCGGTAAAAACACAAAAAAAGGGCCGGCCAATGAAGGCCAGCCCATGAAAGTTTTTAGGAGAGGATGCCTGAAAGGCGAGGTCTTTTTGCGTCGAGACGGTTCGTGTTGCAAGTGCGAAGGGATCAGCTACGATTGCGCTAACTGCAATCGCATGCATGAATGCGTCCAGCGGTCATTGTCACACTCGTCGAGTCGAAAGAGGGATCATGCGCAGGCTGCCGCCACTGGGGGCTATCGAGGCGTTCGTGCAGGTCGCACGGCTGGGGTCTATCAAGGCCGCGGCCGAGGATCTAGCGCTGTCGGCGCCCGCGCTCAGCCGGCGCGTGCAGAGCCTGGAGCGCTTCATCGCCAAGCCTTTGTTCGCGCGGCGACATCAGGCGATGGTGCTGAATGCGGATGGCGAGCGGCTGCTCGCGCAGATCGCGCCGGTGCTCGATTCACTGTCCGATGCGGTCGAATCGCTGACCAGCACGACCGAAGTGCTGCGGCTGCGGCTTGGTATCCTGCCGCTCTATGCGTCGCAGAAGCTGTTCCCGCGGCTGGGCGAGTTACGCACGACGCACCCCGAGCTG
This sequence comes from Sphingomonas sp. SL1004, assembly GCF_057815015.1. Taxonomy (NCBI): domain Bacteria; kingdom Pseudomonadati; phylum Pseudomonadota; class Alphaproteobacteria; order Sphingomonadales; family Sphingomonadaceae; genus Sphingomonas; species Sphingomonas sp. SL1004. The sequence continues at coordinate 3,019,393 of NZ_JBYMUX010000001.1, read as the reverse complement.
CACCTCGATATCGATACCGCGGCGCATCTGGTGTCGCGGCTTGGCGATGGGCTCGATGCGGTGATCGCCTTGTCGCGCGAGATCGATCCGTCCTTCTACGCGCGGCGGCTCGATCGGAACTCGGTGTATGTGATCGGCGCACGCAGCCTGCTGGAGCGGGCGGACCCGATCACGCGGCCCGAACAGCTCTCGACGCTGACCGCGCTGGTGCACCGCGATATGACGGATACGTTCACGGCGTGGCGGACGGCGGCGGGGCTGGACGATATCGAGCCGCTGGCGATCGATCATTTCGATTCGGGCGCGCTGATGCTGGAGGCAGCCGCGCAGGGGCTTGGCGTCGCGTTCATGCACGCAAGTCATTTTGCGGACGCGAACGATCCGCGGCTGGTGCGGCTGTTCGATATCGAGGTCGAGAGCCCGTACAGCTATTGGTTCGTCTGCCGCCCGCGGGCGCTGCAGACCAAGCCTGTGCGGTTGTTTCACGACTGGCTGATTCGGACCTTGGCGGAAGTGTGAGGTGACGCGCGGCTTGCGTCACGCTGACGCGAAACTCGCGAAAACCCGGACGGCAGGTTGCAACGCGAACCTGACCGACGCGGCTTTGCCGCGGCGCAAACACTGCTCCCCTTACCGTCACCCCAGCGAAAGCTGGGGCATCCCGGTTGGGACGCGCTGAGACCCGAACTGGGAGATCCCAGCGTTCGCTGGGATGACGGGTGGGGTGTGGGGGTTGGGGTCAGAGCTGCGAGGTAAGACCAGCCGCCGCGACGCTACCTCAAACCCGAAGCGCGTCGCGGCTAAGCCGCGCCGTCGGTCGGAGCTGTGCTCCGCCGGCCGGCTTCGGCTGTCTCCGGCGCAGCTGCGCTGCGCCGGTGCAGCCTTCAGCTCAGGCAGCGCGTGCCTTGACGATCTTGCCGGGCGACTTCGGCGGCTCGCCCTTCGGCAGCTTGTCGACCAAGTCCATGCCGTCGGTCACTTCGCCCCAGACGGTGTACTGCTTGTCGAGGAAGCGTGCGTCGTCGAACACGATGAAGAACTGCGAGTTCGCCGTGTCGGGCTGGTTGGTGCGCGCCATCGAGCACACGCCGCGGACATGCGGCTCGGCCGAGAACTCGGCCTTTAGGTTCGGCTTGCTCGACCCGCCGGTGCCGTCGCCGCGACCGCCGTCGCCGCCCTGCGCCATGAAGCCCGGGATCACGCGGTGGAAGGGCACGCCGTCGTAGAAGCCTTCGTTCGCCAGCTCGACGATCCGCTCGACATGCTTGGGCGCCAGATCGGGGCGCAGCTTGATCGTGACGTCGCCGCCGTCGAGGGTCAGCGTGAGCGTTTCGGGGGTATCGGCCATTTGAGTCTTCTCCTGAATTGATGCGCGGCAGATAGGGAGCCGCACTCCGACTGGCAAATGCACGTGCGGCGCGTTAGGGCCCAACCGACCATCTTTTAAGGGAGGCAGCCATGAGCGAACTCGAGCTTCCCGAGCCCGAAACCGACACCCAGCCCGAAAACCAGCTCGATCGCGACGACCATCTGCGGCCCGAATTCGTCCGTGCGGTGCTCGATGCGGTCGAGAATGGCGACGACGAGGCGGCACGCGCGCTGGTCGAGCCGCTGCATCCGGCCGACATCGCCGATCTGTTCGAGCTGACCCCGCAGGAGGATCGCGCTGCGCTGGCGCGTGCGGTCACCGACCTGCTCGACGGCGACGTGTTCGCCGAGATGAACGATTACGTCCGCGAGGACCTGATCGATGCGCTGACGCCGACCGAAGTCGCCGATCTCGCGTCCGAACTCGATACCGACGATGCCGTCGCTATCATCGAGGACATGGACGAGGACGAGCAGCGCGCGGTGCTGCGGGCGCTCGATCCGGACGACCGCGCGGCGATCGAGGAGGCGCTGAGCTATCCCGAGGAGTCCGCCGGCCGCCTGATGCAGCGTGAGCTGATTGCGGTCCCTGAGCATTGGACCGTCGGCGACGCGATCGATTATCTGCGCGGCCATGAGGAACTGACGACCGATTTCTGGGAAATCTTCGTCGTCGATCCCGCGCACAAGCCGATCGGCACGTGCCAGTTGTCGTGGATGCTGCGCACGCCGCGCGGAATCGCGATGGCCGACGTGATGAAGCGCGAGCAGACGCTGATCCCGGTCGACATGGACCAGGAGGAAGTCGCACTCAGGTTTCAGAAATACGCGCTGATCTCGGCCGCGGTGGTCGATCATGGCGGCCGGCTGGTCGGGATGATCACGGTCGACGACATCGTCCACATCATCTCGGAAGAAGCAGGCGAGGATTCGCTGCGGCTGGCGGGTGCGGGCGACGGCGACATTAACGAGCCGATCCGGCTGACGGTGCGAACCCGTTTCACGTGGCTGGTGGTCAATCTTGGCACGGCGATGGTCGCGTCTTCGGTCGTGGGGCTGTTCCAGGGCACGATCGCGAGCTTCGCGCTGCTGGCCGTGCTGATGCCGATCGTGTCGGGCATGGGCGGCAACGCGGGGACTCAGACGCTGGCGGTGGTGGTGCGTGCGCTCGCGACCAACCAGCTGACGAGCTCGAATACGCGGCGGATGATCGGTCGCGAGTTCCGCATCGCATCGGCGAACGGCGTCATGCTGGGGACGCTGATCGGGCTCGGGACCTATGTGATCTTCCGCAACACCGATCTCTCCATCGTGATCGCGGCGGCGATGCTGACCAACAATCTGACCGCGGGGCTTGCCGGCGTGCTGGTGCCGATCACGCTCGACAAGTTCCGGATCGATCCGGCGGTGTCGTCCGCGGTGTTCGTGACGACGATGACCGACACGATGGGCTTCTTCTCGTTCCTCGGGCTGGCGGCATTGTGGGGGCTGCACGGTTGATCGTCAGCATTTAGAGCCCATTTCCAACGCCATGCCGCTCCACCTCACCAAAGTCGCGTTCGGCGCGGAAAGCGTCGACCATCTCGCCGAGCGGCTTCGCCTGCGCGGCGAGGAGGGGCCGGTGTTCCTGACGACGCGCTATCTGCCCAAGCGGCATGAGGAAGTGGCGGGCCAGGGTTCGATGTTCTGGATCCTGAAGCACCAGCTGATCGCCCGATCGCCGATACTGGGATTCGGCGAGGCCGAAGAGGGGCGCGTCGCGATCCACATCGATCCGAAGCTGGTGCTGGTGCAGGCGCGGCCCAAGCGCGCGCATCAGGGATGGCGGTATCTGGAGGGCGCGGATGCACCGCTCGATCTGGGGGGCGACGCGACCGGGCTGGATGTGATGCCACCGGCATTGATGACCAAGCTGGCGGAGCTGGCGCTGATCTGAGTAGGGGATCGGGGGCGTTGCCGATCTTGTCGATCGCCACCCCTGGCCGTCATCCCATCCCCTCCCGTCATCCCAGCCCCTCCCGTCATCCCAGGGGAAGCTGGGATCTCTCCGTTTGGCGAGCGTCGCGTGCCCCGTGAAATACCCCAGCTTTCGCTGGGGTGACGGATGTGGCTGGGGTTACGGATGTGGAGACGGGGCGACTGCCTGATCCTCGCCCGCCAGGGGGGGGGTGGCAGGCGTCAGCCTGATGGAGGGGGAGGTTTGCGACCAAGTCTGTTGCGTGTCCTCCCCCTCCGTCGCCTTCGGCGCCACCTCCCCCTGGCGGGGGAGGATCAGGAAATTGGCGATCGGCTCGGGGCCTAATGACGCCTGATCTAAGGCGCCATCGCACCCGGCTTCCCGCATACCACCGGCCCGCCCGCCGCCGCATCGACGCGGCATTTCGCAGGACCGGTGATCGTGACCGTCCCCAGACCGCTGTTCGTCACCTGCGCGGTATAGCGCGCCGCTGCCTTGGTTTCGCCGACGCCGTCGAGATGGACGGTGAGGTCGTTCACCGCCAGCGCGGACGCATCGATCATGCCGGGCCCGCTGGTGATCAGCCGTGCCCGGGCCGCCCGGCCGGCGAGCGTCATCTGGCCGGTGCCGATCAGCGTCGCGTTCAGCTGGTCCGTGTCCGCGGCGGCGAGCACCAGGCTGCCATTGCCGCTGACCGTCACGTCGACCCGCATGCCGCGCATCCGGGCGATAGTCATGCGTCCGCCCGCCGACACGCTGGCCGAGGTCAGGCCAGGGGTCGAGAGCGTGACCACGATCGGCCCCCCTCCACCTCCAATGCCACGGCCGCGCGGCTGTTCGCCCCAGCCGCCGGTGCCTTTGCGCACCGACAGCGTCGTGCCATCGACCCGGACCGCGACATCGTCACTGCTCCGTGGACCCGTGATCGTCACGCGCGGCGAGCCGATCGTCACGCGCACCTCGAACGGTCCCTCGACCCGGATACGGTCGAAGCTGCCGACCGACACGGTACGGCTCTGCGCAGACGCCTGAGAGAGGGCCGGCGAACACAGGAGCAGCAGCGGTGCGAACAGATATCTCATGCCCGCGACCGTCGACGCTTCCCGACTGTCACGCAAGCTCCCCGGCACGCAAGCTCCCTGGCACGCAAGTCAGCCGCCGCAGCGCACCTTGCCCGAGCCCATCTTCGACGTCTTGCAGCGCGAATTCGGGCCGAGATCGACGTCGCCCGATCCCATCATGTCGACGCTCGCCGGACCGTTGACGATCGCGCGGACGCTGCCCGAGCCGGCAATTTCGATCTTGGCCGACTGCGCCTGGAGCCTGGCGCCATCGACGTCGCCCGATCCGGCGATCTCGACCTTCAGGTCGCGCGCGGTACCGCTCGCGCGGGCGGTGCCCGAGCCCGCGATCGAGAATCGCGCATCGTCGACCTGGATCGCGGCGATGTCGAGATTGCCCGATCCGGCAATCCCGCCCTTGAACCCGCCGCCTTCGACGCGGTCCACCGCCATGTTGCCCGATCCCGAGACGTTCGCCTCGGTCAGCCGCGGCAGCGTGACGTACACCTTGACCTTGGCGCCCTTGCTCCAGCCGAAATTCGTCCCGTTCTTGCGGCCGATGTCGAGCGTGTCGCCGTCGCGGCCTATCCGCAGCCGGTCGAGCTGCTCGCTCGGGCCCTCGGCGCGGATCGAGAAGCCGGTGCCGACGCGGACGTCGACATCGTCCGACCCGCGCAGGTCGATGCCGTTGAAGCCGGCGACCTGGTAGGTGCGGGTGGTGCCCGAGCCGGACGCCGCGGCACCCGAGCCTTCGTCGTCGCCGTTCCAGCTGAACGAACAGGCCGCGAGAGGAATGATCAGACCGAGCGCAAGAAAGTTCATCGCATCCTCCTGTGTGTTGTTGTGACAATACACCTGATCGGGAGCGTAACAAAGCGAAATATTAGGGGAGCATGGCTTGGGTATCCTCCCCCGCCAGGGGGAGGTGACGCCGAAGGCGACGGAGGGGAGGACACGAAACGGGGGTGGTCGCTTACCTCCCCCTTTGACTGGCAAGAGCCAGCCCCCCCTGGCGGGGGAGGATGCAGGAGCCTAGCGACCGTTGCACGGGTAGGCGTCGCGCAGCGCATCGCGAACGACGAAGGACGGCGCACCGGTGCCTGTCTTCTTGGCCCGCGCCCGCAGATACTTCCGCACCGCCGCGGCAACCTCGATGTTCGAGGCACGCGCCGGCAGCGGGCAGATGTCGCCCGCCAGCGACAAGGCATCGAACTCGCCGAGGATATAGCCAGTGCAGAAATTGGCGGTCGGATCGCCGTCCTTGCCCTGGCAGAATTCCAGGAGCTGCTGGGTCGTCAGCGAACTCACCACCACGGGGCGATCGGGCCCTTTAGCGGCAGGTCGAGCAGCGGTTCGATCGGCGGGTCGATCAGCCGCGGCGAGCGTGGCAAGCATCAGCAGGATCATCGTTTTTCCCTTGCGCCGGACAGCGTGCTAGCTGGCGACGGCCGCGCCGACATAGGGCAGCAGGCGCACGCGCGGGAAGACGTCGTCGAGCGATTTGGTGTCGGGCAGGATATAGACCACGGCGCCCTTCTTCTGGAACAGCGGGGTGAGCGTCCGGGTGTAGAATTTGGTGCCGACGTTGATGCAGCCGAAGCTGATCCGGTTGTCGTCCGGCGTCGGCGACAACAGCCGGTCGACGCGGTGCTCGCTCTTGTGAGTCGTGATCACCGCGTGGATCGCGACCGAATTGGCATAATCGACCCAGATCACGCGCTGGTGACCGAAAGCGCGCCCGAACTTCGCGACGAACCGCCCCGCCGGCGTCGTCCGCTCGGCCGGGCCGATGTCCGACAGGTCCTTCACACCGACGCCCGGCGAGGAGTCATCTCCCACGCCGACGCCGAGCAGCACGGGCGCCTGGCCGAGAAACTCGCTTTTGCCGCTGAACAGCAGCAAAGATGCCGCCTGCTTGTCGATGACGACATAGGGCAGGCCGCCATTGTCGTGTTCGGCCGCGATCCAGGCGATCATGCGACTCGTCGGCTCGGATTGCGGCGGCAGGAGCAGCGGGGGCGCCTCCACCGGCTTGGCGGCCTTGGTCCCAGACCGCTTCGCGGCCTTCGTCTTGCGCGACTTGGTGGAGACGGCCGCCTTGCTCGCCGCCGCCCCGCTTGTCGCACCGCCGGCCATTGCGGCCTGCGGTGCGACGAGCGCGAGCGCCAGCCCCATGCCTATGCCCTTACGGCAGGCGCGCCGGAGCAGCCCAGAGGACATCATGATAACAGTGTCCAGCAAGGCTGTCCGTCGAAGCAGGCGCTCGCGAAGATGACTTAGCCGCGCGGCTTGCGCTGGCGCTGCTGGGCCTGCAGCTGCATCTGCTGGTCGAGGCCATCGACACGGCCGTTGAGCTGATCGATACGCTGGCCGTTCTGCTGCGACTGGCCGGCGGCCGCCTGTGCCTGGGCGAGAGCCTGGCCGGAGGTGCCTTCGACGGTCCGCAGGCGGCCGTCCATGCCGTCGATCCGGGTGTTGACCACGCCGATCTGCTCACGGACGAAGCCCTTGGTGGCGCACCCGCTCAGGCCGATACCGGCGATGAGGATCAAAGCGACCGTGGGGTATTTCGGGAGATTCGTACGCATAGACTTAACCTTTCCAAACATGGATGGCGTCAGTCAGCGGAGAGTCGGCAGAATAACAATCGATATCCGGCGAGACGTTCGCTCCGTGCGGCGAGAGTTGTCCACGTCAGCGTCTACGACTGGATTTCAAGCGTAACGATACTGCCGGTCGCTTTCTTAATCTGGGGCAAGGTTACGTTCAGATTAGCGAAACGTACGACGTATATCGCAAGAGATACTTTGAATACCTGCACTACCCCGGCGAAGGCCGGGGCCCAATTGGGAAACGTCGCTAATTTCGAGGCGGCGCTCCGTTACTCCGGCCTCTCCGATTGGGCCCGATCTTCGCCGGGGTGGTAGAAGGGGTACGCGGCAATCCTCCCACGCCATGGGGTGGTGGCTAGCGCTTGCCAGACGGGGGGGAAGTAAGGGATGACCGCTGCTCCGTATCCTTCCCCTCCATCACCTTCCATGCCCCCCCTTGCGGGCGAGGATTGCGCGGCGGCTGATCCCCAAAACGAAAAAGGGCGGCCCCGCGGGACCGCCCTTCCGTCTCGGCAAAGCGCCCGGCAGTTACGCCGGCACCTTGTCCTTGTTGTAGATCGCCGCGGCAGCGCGGAGGATGTCGAGGATCTTCTCCTGCGCCTTGGGCTCGTCGAGCTCTTCCATCGCCGCCAGTTCGCGCGCGAGGCGGCTGGTCGCGCCTTCGAAGATCTGGCGCTCGGAATAGCTCTGTTCGGGCTGGTCCTCGGCACGGAACAGATCGCGGACCACTTCGGCGATCGACACCAGGTCGCCCGAGTTGATCTTGGCCTCATATTCCTGTGCACGGCGCGACCACATGGTGCGCTTGACCTTGGGCTTGCCCTTGAGCGTGTCCATGGCTTCCCGCATGGTCTTGTCCGACGACAGCTTGCGCATGCCGACGCTTTCGGCCTTGTTGGTCGGCACGCGGAGCGTCATGCGCTCCTTCTCGAACCGGAGGACGTAGAGTTCGAGGGTCATGCCGGCGATTTCCGAGCGTTGCAGCTCGATCACACGGCCGACTCCGTGCTTTGGATAAACGACGAAATCACCGACATCGAAGGACAGTGCCTTGGCAGCCATTTGGGGCCTTTCCGGATCAGGCCTCCACGCGACGCCTCGACGAAGGACTCGTCGCTGCTGCATCGGGGGGAGGGATAGGTCTACACGTCAAGCGGATGACGTAGATCATCGCGCCCGTCGCGGACCCATTTAGCAGCTTTGCAACAAAATTACCAGCCGAACGTGGCAGGCGGCTTGCCCTTTTCGGGATTCGCCGCCTCTTATCAGTCGCCTGCGCCGGGCTCGGGCGAGAAATACTTGTCGAACTTGCCCTCGACGCCCTTCATCGCGTCGGCGTCCGGCGGCGTCTGGTTGTCGTTGCGCGTGACATTGGGCCATTGCGCCGAGAAGGTCGTGTTCAGCTCAAGCCACTGCTCAAGACCACTTTCCGTGTCGGGCAGGATCGCCTCGGCAGGGCATTCGGGCTCGCATACGCCGCAGTCGATGCACTCGCTGGGATTGATCACCAGCATGTTCTCGCCTTCGTAGAAGCAGTCGACCGGGCACACTTCCACGCAGTCCATGTACTTGCAGCGGATGCAGGCATCGGTGACGACGTAGGTCATTGCAGAACTCCTGGGCCGGATTCCTTTCCGGCGACGAACGCGCCAGCGACTATGCGCGCAGGCCGGTCGCGTCAATCATAGCAAGCCTTCTGCGAGACGTTATCAGGCTTTGTCGCTCTCGTATCCTCCCCCGCCAGGGGGAGGTGGCTGGCACTTGCCAGACGGAGGGGGAGGAAGAGAAAACTTCGGTATCCTCCCCCTCCGTCACCTTCGGCGACACCTCCCCCTAGCGGGGGAGGATAAGAGTCATTCCGATGCAGGATCGCGGACGGTGCCGGCGGGCGTCCTCCCCGCGATCAAATCCTGATAACACGCTTGCGCCTCAGGAGCCGGCCCTCGCCTGACCGGCAGCGCCTCGACCCGGATCACCCGCACCTGATCCGACACCGCAAACGTCAGCACATTCCCGATCCGTACCGGGCAATGCGCACGATCGATCGGCCGGCCGTCGATGCGAAGATGGCCTCTCTCCGCGATCGTCTGCGCGGCGCTGCGCGTTTTTGCGAGCCGCACGAACCACAGGAACCGATCGATCCGCATCGCGCCTTCAACCATGGCGGATCAGTGCAGCGAGCCCGGCAAAGGCATTCTGCCGCGACGGATCGATCGGCGTCGGAGCTACAGCCCGCGCCGGGGGCCGCCCACGCCAGACCCAGCGTGGCGTGTCCCCAGCCAGCGCCTTGAACCCGAGTTCGGCCATTAACCGCTCCAGCGACGCAGGGTCGACGCCGATCGACGTCGCCAGCGCAGGATCGGGCGCGAACGGCGTGCGACCCTGCCGCGAGTCGTGCGCGGCGCGGGCGATGCGCTCGATCAGGTCGACCCGCACCGCCTGCAGCCCTAGGGGGCGGAACCCTGCCTCCAGAACCGCACCCTCGCTGCCACGAGTCAGCACGGTCGCCCCATCTCGCGGGGCGGCGATCGTCGTACCGCGTGCCGCCGCGAGGATGCGCCGCCAGCGCGCCGACTCAGGCTTGAGCAACCGCGCATCGAACAGATCGAGCGCGCCGACCGTGATGCCGATCTTGCGCAACCGTTTGCGCTCCTCGGAATCGATCGCGTCGAGCGCCAGCCGCATCGGCAACCGCGGCAGGATCCCGCCGGCCTCCTCGATCGCGCTTGCGACGGCACGCAACGCCGGTGTCGCGTTCGGATCCCGGCTCAGTTCGGCGAGGTGGACCAGCACCGCGATCCGGCGCTTCAGCATCGTGCCAAGCCAAAGCGCCAGCCGCGCCTCGATCCGCTCCCGTGCGGGCTTGTCGAGGCAATCGAGCGAGCGATCGAGGATCAGCTTCGGCCGCGCGAACGACGGCCCCGCACCCAGCTTGGCGACCGGATGCCCCGCCCAGATGACCTGCGCGGCATCGTCGAGCGCGATGTCGGCATCTGGCGCATCGACCAGCGACTGCCCGCGCCGCGACCGTTCGCCCGTCAGCCGTTTTTCCGCCGCCGCAAGCAGCAACCTCTTGTCGCTAGCCCGCGCATCCGCCGCCACGGTAAACCGAAACCCGTCGAGCCGCCCGATCGGATGATCCTCGACCATAACCTCGCCTTCGGGCCCGATCACCACCGGCAGCGCGCCTGCGTCCGCGCCGATCTGGCGCATCAACGCGGTCGTGCGCTTGTCGACGAAACGCTGCGTCAGGCTCGCGTGCAACGCATCCGACAGCCGCTCCTCCAGCGCCGCGGTGCGCGCCGCCCACAAGGTCGGCTCGGCCAGCCAATCCGCCCGCTGCGCGATATATGCCCAGATCCGCGTCGCCGCGATCCGCCCGGCGATCACCGGCACGTCGCCCGCCACCGTATCGAGCCGCGCGATCTCGTCCGCGAACCACTGCTGCGGAATATGCCCGCGCCCCTCGCTCAGATGCCCGAACACCCGCGACACGAACCGCGCATGCGGATCGAGCCCGACTTTCCGGAAATCGGGCAAGCCACACGCCGCCCACAACCGCGCGACCATCGCCGGATGCCGCGCCCGCTCGCGCACCCAGCCCTCTTCGGCCAGCCGCTTCAATACCCCTAAATCGAGTGCCTGAGGCGCGGCGCGCAGAACGCCCGCAGGAGGTCGCGCCTCCAGGCTAGCCACCAGTGCATCGATGCTGGAGAAATCAGGCTCGCCCTGCCGCCAATAGAGGTTCTCGAGCCGTGGAAACCGGTGCTCCTCGATCGCCAGCACTTCCTCGGGCAGGAACGCGCCGGGCCCGTCGTCGGACAGCGCCCCGAACGTACCGTCGCGCTGGTGCCGCCCCGCGCGGCCCGCGATCTGCGCCATCTCGGCCACCGTCAGGCGACGCTGGCGCTTGCCGTCGAACTTGTTGAGGCTGGCGAACGCGACATGCGCGACGTCCATGTTGAGCCCCATGCCGATCGCGTCGGTCGCGACCAAATAATCGACCTCGCCCGCCTGGAACATCGCGACCTGCGCGTTGCGGGTGCGGGGGCTAAGTGCGCCCATCACGACGGCCGCGCCACCGCGCAGACGCCGCAGCATCTCGGCGACCGCGTACACCTCCTCCGCCGAGAACGCGACGATCGCCGACCGCTTGGGCAACCGGCTGATCTTCTTCGCGCCCGCATAGGTCAGCGTCGAGAATCTTGGCCGATTGATGATCTCCGCCTTGGGGACGAGCGCCTTGATCATCGGCCGCAACGCCTCCGAGCCGAGGATCATCGTCTCCTCGCGCCCGCGCGCGCGCATCAGGCGATCGGTAAAGACGTGACCCCGCTCCGGATCGGCCCCCAATTGCGCCTCGTCGATCCCGACGAACGCAACGTCGCGATCGGGCATCGACTCGGCGGTGCACAGGAACCAGCGCGCATCGGGCGGCACGATCTTCTCTTCGCCGGTGACCAGCGCCACGCGGTTCGCGCCCTTGATCGCGACCACCCGGTCATAGACCTCACGCGCCAGCAACCGCAGCGGAAAGCCGATCATGCCACTGGAATGCGCGCACATCCGCTCGATAGCGAGATGCGTCTTGCCGGTATTGGTTGGGCCAAGAACCGCCGTGATCCCGTCGTTCGCGCCGTCGTTCATGGCAGCAACATCGGGGGTAAAGCGTGGCGGCGCAATGACCTGCCCAGAGTTTCCTCGGCATTAACGATCCGCCGCCGGCCGCGCACATCTCGCCGCAAAGCGATCTGCACGTACACATCGGTTAATTTGACTTTAGCACGTAGCGATCACAACCACCGCCTGACGCCGGGGGACCGGCACCATCGGGGCGGCCTTGCGTGTATCTTCGTAACGATCAGGGCTTCGAACTGGCCGGCGCCGCGGCGAGCCGGGGATTTGGCCGTGCGCCCGCCGTCATGCCTGCCTCCGCACCATTTGGCGTGGCCGTGTTGCGGGACCGGACGACGCGGATCGACTGGGTGCCAGATCTGGGCTCGCGGATCGGCAGTCTCGACTGGTGGCGCGGGCTTGCGACCTGCACCGCGCTGTGTGCCGCGACCTGGATGCTGTCGCCGGGGATGAGGCCGCTCGTCGGCGCAGTACCGCCGCCGCTCGCGGGCGCCGAGTGGGAGGAAACGCGGGCGCAGGGCATCGCGTCACTGGCGCAGGGCGCGACGACAGGGCGGCGGATGGGGGCGAACGATCTCGTCGCGCCGCTCGCCGAAGTGCCTGAACGGCCGAGCGTCGACCTCTCCGCGACGCTTGGCGATGGAGACAGCTTCGACCGCGTGCTGATGCGTGCCGGCGTCGGCCGCAACGATGCCGAAGCCGCCGGGGCACTGGTCGCGCAATCGGTCGATCCGCGCGCGATCCCGGCGGGGACGCGGATCGCGCTCACGCTAGGCCGGCGCGCGGACCGGACCGTGGCGCGGCCGCTGGAAAAGCTCGATTTCCGCGCGCGGTTCGATCTGGCGTTGTCGCTCGCGCGGGGTGCGGGCGGACTGACGGCGAACCGCAAGCCGATCGCAATCGACTCCACCCCGCTTCGGATCCAGGGCCTTGTCGGGTCCAGCCTTTACCGTTCCGCGCGCGCGGCGGGGGTGCCTGCGAAGGCGGTCGAATCGTTCATCAAGGCGATCTCGACGCGGTTGTCGATCGGCCGCGACGTCACCGCGGCGGACAGCTTCGACGTGATCGTCGAGCGCGAGCGCGCCGCCACGGGCGAGACGCGGATCGGCGACCTGCTGTTCGCCGGCATCGATCAGGGCCGGCGCAAAGTGCAACTCGTACGGTTCGCCCCCGATGCCGCGAATACGGACCCCGACGACGGGGCAAGCCGTGGCGGCTGGTTCGACGCGAACGGCCAGACCGAGCGCCGCGCCGTCTCGGGCATGCCGGTGATCGGGCGGATCACCTCCAGCTTCGGGCTGCGTATGCACCCGCTGCTGGGTTTCACCCGGATGCACAAGGGCCTCGACATCGGCGCGCCCTACGGCGCGCCGATCCACGCGATGACCGACGGCATCGTCGCGTTCGCGGGCCGGACGGGCGGCTACGGCAACTTCGTCAAGCTGGTCCACGGCGGCGGCATGGCGAGCGGCTATGGCCATATGAGCCGAATCGCGGTGTCGTCGGGCACGCGCGTCCGGCAGGGGCAGGTGATCGGCTATGTCGGCTCGACCGGCATGTCGACCGGCCCGCATCTCCACTGGGAAGTGTGGAAGAACGGCGCAGCAATCAACCCGCGCTCGGTGTCGTTCGCCAGCGTCGCGCAACTATCGGGTGAGAAACTGCGCGCGTTCAAGGCCAAGGTCGCGCAACTGCTGACGGTGCGGATCGGCGGGTAACGCCCACTTGCGGACATTAGGTGTCCTCATGCTTGACCAAAAACCTACCGTTCGCTTTTGCTCACGATACGGAGAGTGTCCGTGCAGGGCCGTCTCGCTGCCATCCTCTCGACGTTCGAACATAGCGGGCGTCGAACTCACCGCCGCAAAGTCCCGTGCAACGATAAGTGAAGTGAACGATAGCAGATTGCCGGTCGGCGCTGATCTCTGGAAGTTGGATCGTGTAGATGCTGGCCGGACGCGTGGTTGTTCCCGAGGGGACGTGGACTGCTGCACGCTTTCGCGCGTCGCTGTCTGCCAGCAGATAACCCATGGGCAATATATCCTTTAGCTTAGGACACATCACCAACAGACCATGGTGGTTCGCGTCGGGGCCTTCATAGTAGGTGTCGGAACTCCCGCCCAAATCGGCTGGGGGCAAATCGCGAAGCGCGACACGCCCAACTTCGCAAATCTGCTGCGTCTTCGTCGCGTTTGGCACCTCCGCTACGATCATAGAAACTACCATCAAGGCCCGCATGGTCACCCTCTTGGATCGAGAATCTATGCTCGTCCGGTCACGCTTCTCACGCAAGCTCTAATCATGTGCAAACGCTATCTCCTCGCTTTCGCGCACCCCTTGACGGCCGCAAACACGCTGGGAACCGCCGTTCCGCTTTCCTTCCCCATCCAGACGTTTGGACCGTTGAGCGGTGCAAACCCAAAAGTCTTTCCGCTGTCGCTCGGAGCTCGCCATCGCGATCAAATCCGGCCGCCGGATTGCGGACATTCCACTTAACTGACACCTTCCGGAATAGAGTTTTCAGGGAGAGCGGAATGCGCCGGCAGCACCTCATGCTATTGATCTTGGCAACGTCTACGGCTCTGGTCGGATGTGGCCGCGATGAACACACGACCAGTACGGTGAGAAAGCATCTTACGGTTGCAGGTCCACAGCAGGGCGTGGAGCGCTTTGCAAAGCTCCAAAGCGCTTTCAGACCCGCCCCCGCAATGTCGGCGATCAGAATTCTTGGTAACGGTCGTGCCGAAGCCATGATGACGCTCCCGGCCAGCTATGGCGGCGAAGACCTTGTTCACACGACGCGGGAATCGCTCGCCGATGGTCTCGATTATCGATTCGAAGAGTACCGGTTCGTTGAAACATTGCGATCGTGAATCGCGATCCCTGTGCAGACGCCCGAGTTCTTGAATCCGAAGAATAGATTGAGGCCAGTATATCGGCTGAGTATTGTCCCGTTCCGGTTTTGAGGAAACAGCCCACATGCTCCCCGTTGCGATCGTCTGCGTGAATGTCCTGATCTACGGACTTTTGGGGTGGGCTGTCGTCGCGTGGCTCGGCCACCGGAACCATGCCCCCATAGCGGGACTGTTTCTCGCCGTCGGTTTCGCCATCGGCAGTTTTGGAGGGCATGCAGCGACGGAACCCGAGAATTTTTTGCGGCTTCGCGCGCTGGGTTCGGTCTTGGGATTGGGCTTGTTGTCGGCATTCATGGTCTATCGGCGTCGTAGAACCGCTCGGTAACGCATGGCGAACGGCTGCTTGGCACCGCTGTCGCCTGAAGCGGCAACTCCGTTATCAGTTCAGACCCAGACATCAATGTGAAAACGCCCCTACTTCCCCTGTGCCCGCCAGCGCTGGATCGTGCGACCGATGATCTGGTCCTCATGGCCGACGTGGCGCCATAGCTC
Source organism: Sphingomonas sp. SL1004 (assembly GCF_057815015.1). Lineage (NCBI taxonomy): Bacteria > Pseudomonadati > Pseudomonadota > Alphaproteobacteria > Sphingomonadales > Sphingomonadaceae > Sphingomonas > Sphingomonas sp. SL1004. Next base: position 3,004,353 of record NZ_JBYMUX010000001.1, on the reverse strand, counting down.
GGAGAACAGCGGATCACCCGATGCCGGCCGTTTCGATTCCTCCAACCCGTCGAAGCTCACGCGGATCGGGATCGTCACGCCCTCCCCGCAGATGATGCACTCGCGATTGCGCAGCGCCGGGATCGAATCGAGGAAGCCCCGCGCACCCTCTGGCATGGCGGCGCGGACGAAGGCCTGGTCGCGGTCGTTGTTGAGGCGCATCGCGATGATCGTGCCGCATTGCGACAGCACGCCCTCCGCGAGGTCCGACGGGCGCTGCGTGATGAGGCCCAGCGACACGCCGTATTTGCGACCCTCCTTGGCGATCCGGCCGAGGATGCGACCGACCGAGCTGCTCGTCTCCTGCCCCGCCGGGATGTAGCGATGCGCCTCCTCGCAGACGAGCAGGATCGGGCGCTGCGGCTCGTTGCGCGACCAGATCGCGAAGTCGAACGTCATCCGCGCCAGCACCGCGACGACTACCGAGGTGATGTCCGAAGGCACGCCCGAGACATCGATGATCGAGATCGGCTTGCCGTCGCCGGGCAGGCGGAAGATGCGGCTGAGGAAGCTCGCCATCGTATCGGCGACGAGCATGCCCGAGAACATGAAGCCATAGCGCGGATCGGCCTTGATCTCGTCGATCTTGGTCTTCAGGCGAAGGTACGGCGCGGTGTCACCGGCGCGGTCCATCCGGCCCATCTCGGCGCTGATGATCGTCGTCAGGTCGCTCAGCAGATACGGGATCGGCGCGTCGACGGTGAGCTTGGCGATCTCCTGGCCGAGGCGGCTCTTGGCCTTGGCGGCGAGCAGGCATTTGGCGAGGATGTCGGCATCGAACTGCCGCGCGGAGCCGCTGCTGGTGAGGAACACCTCGCAATGCTCTTCGAAGTTCATCAGCCAATACGGCATCTGCAAATTCGAGACGTCGTACAGCGCGCCGTTCGATTTGAACGCGGCGGCATATTCGCCGTGCGGATCGATCATCACGATATGCCCCTGCGGCGCCAGTTCGCAGATCCGATGCAGGATCAGCGCGGCGCTGGTCGACTTGCCCGTGCCGGTCGATCCGACGAGCGCGAAATGCTTGCCAAGCATCGCATCGATATACAGCGCGGCGCGGATATCGGTGGTCGGATAGACCATGCCGACCTCGATATTGGCGCGATCGTCCGCGGCGTAGACCTGTTTCAGGTCGGCGGTCGTGATCGGGAATACCTCGCAGCCGGGCATCGGATAGCGCGTGACGCCGCGGCGGAACCGGAAGAGCTTGCCGGTCAGTTGCTCCTCGTCGCCTTCGCCGAGATAGTCGATCTCGGCCGCGACGCAGGTGCCGGCGGCATCCTCGAGCTTCAGCGAGCGGATGTTGGCGACCAGCCAAGTCGCGCCGACGCGCATCTTGATCTGGCTGCCGACTTGGCCCGCCGCAGCGACCACGGGATCGGGATCGTCGAACACGGCGCCGATCGACGCGCGGTCGAGGAGGACCCGGCTGCTTGAGCCCGCGATCGCGAAGACCACGCCGATCGGCACTGCGACGGCGCCCGGTTCGACAGACGCGACCATCGGCCCGCCGGTCAGCGGTGCTGCCCGCAGGAACGCGTCATGTCCCGACAAGTCGCTCATTCTCGCATGATCTCCAGTCATCACCGAGCAGCTGTGCTACGAAAGGCGTAAATATCCGATGAGGATTGCGTTAAGGATCCGACCGTGGCGAGGCTGAACCAATCTGTGGCACGGCCGCGCGTTCCTCCTCGTTCTCCCGCGAAGACGGGAGCCCAGACTGGGTCCACGCCTTCGCGAGCAAACATCACTTCGGCGGAGTCCTAGACCCGGCGTGCGATCCAGCCGGCGGCCCAGCCGAGGAACACCGACAGCGCGACCGCGACGAGGCCGTAGATCACCGACGAGCGATCCGCGGCACGCGCGACGAACCGCTCGAAGCCCGATTTGCGGATGTCGATATCGCGGACCGCCGCCGCCAGCACGCGGCCGTCGCGGATCAGGAACGTCTCCGCGGTGAAGCGACCGACGGGCACGCGCGCCGGGATCGTCACGCGCGCGCGGTAGAGGACGCCGTCGGTGATCTCGACCGCGCGCGGCGCCTCGTAATACAGGCCGGCGCGGCGCTTGAGGTCGACCAGGCCTTTCTGGAAACGGTCCTGCGTGGCGGTCGGCGCGCTGGAGGCGGGCGACAATTGCAGGCTGTCGAGCCCGAGCTCGTAGATCGCGCGCGTTCGATCGTCGACCAGCCGGCCGATCGGCTTCGACGAAGCGATCGCGTAGAAACTGGGCGCGGACCGGTAGCGCAGCCGTGACGCGTTGACCCAGATCCCGGCGACCTTCTCCTTCTCGCGCATCAGGATCGATTGCGTCGGGCCCTTCACGACGACGACCACGTCGGTGGGCTGCTCGCCGGTCGGCAGGCGGCCGCCGGGATAGAGAATCGCGCCGAACAGCAGCAGTTCGGCACCGGTGAAGCTGTAGGCGATCTCGATATTGCGCTGCGACACATCGGGGACGAGCACCGGCTTGGCCTGCGCCATCAGCAGCGGCGCCAGCAGCAGGATCATCCACCGACTCACGACAGCGTGACCGAGAAGATCTCCTCGGGCCGCCAGACGAGCCCGAGCAGGATGCGGGCGCCGACCAGCAGCACCATCACCGCGAGCGCAAGACGGAGATATTCGGGGCGGAACTTGGTGGCAAAGCGCGCCCCGATCTGCGCGCCGACGACCGAGCCGAGCAACAGCAATCCTGCGAGGACGATGTCGACCGCCTTGGTCGTGGTCGCGTGGACCATCGTCGCCACCGCGGTCACGAACAGCGTCTGGAACAGCGACGTGCCGACCACCACCGAGGTCGCCATGCCGAGCAGGTAGATCATCGCGGGGACGAGGATGAAGCCGCCGCCGATGCCGAGCAGGATCGTCAGGATGCCGGTGAAGAAGCCGAGCAGCAGTGGCGCGAGCGGCGAGATGTAAAGCCCGGAAGCGTAGAAGCGCGTGCGCAGCGGCAGCGCGGCGACGAGCGGGTGATGGCGGCGCTTGCGGGCTTTCGGCGGGCGTCCGGTACGCGCGCGACCGATCGTGCCGATCGATTCCTTTGCCATCAGACCGCCGATCGAGCCGAGCATGACGACGTAGACGATCGCGATCACCGTATCGATCTGCCCGCTCTGCTGAAGCAGCCGGAACAGCCACGCGCCGAAGAACGAGCCGAGGATACCGCCCGCGACCAGCACCCCGCCCATCTTGGTATCCACGCCCTTGCGCCGGAAATGCGCGAACACGCCGGAGACGCTCGCGCCGGTCACCTGGCTTGCCGACGAGGCGGCGGCGACGGTCGGCGGGATGCCGTAGACGATCAGCAGCGGCGTCGTCAGGAACCCGCCGCCGACCCCGAACATCCCCGACAACAACCCGACCCCCCCGCCGAGCAGGATGATGACGAGCGCGTTGACCGATAGGTTGGCGACGGGGAGATACAGATCCACGCGACCAGCGTTACACCGGATTGCGCGCACGGGGCTAGGCTGCACACGGATCGATTGCTTCCGTCTATCGGAGACGTTGTGCCATCCAGACGAGACGCTTGACGCGAGGCTAATGAAGCGTCGCGTCGGGACGCGGTGGACATTGTTCACGGCTGTCCGAGATGGTCGCCTGGAGGTACGCCGCGACAGCCTCAGAAATCGCTGCCGATCGACAGCGCCGGTCCGGAACCCGGCTGGGCAGAGCCGGCGATGCGTTCGCGCCAGTCGAGTGTCAGACGGAACGATTTGCCCGCAACCGGCACCGTGGCGACGATCGACGGGCCGATGTCGAGGCGGGCCGCCGCGCGCTGCGCACTGCCCCATGCGCCTACCCCGCCATCGATCCGGACGCCGTGCACCGAGCCGAAAGGGTGCGTGACGCGGGCGGATGCATCGATGAAACCTTCGATCCCGTCCCGCGCTATCGCACCGGCCTGCCCGTATGCCTCAAGACGGACGCCGGGGCCGATATCGGATGGGCCATAGCCGCCGATCACGCCGAGCGTCGGTCCGCCACGGCCGCCGTCGAGCACGAAGCGCTGTTCTGCGATCAGCCGGATCGGCAAGCGGGTCGGTTGCCATTCCACCCCGAGCGCGACCTCTCGGCCTGCGCCCTTCAGCGGTGCGGCGATGCGCGCGGCCAGCGCAAACCGGCGGCGGGCGTCGAGTGCATAGGTCAGCCGGATCCCGCCTTGCGACGCACCAAGCTGGCCACCCGATACCGTTCCGGCCGGACCGCCGCGGACGAGCAGCCACGCGCTGCCGTTAAGCCGGCTTGCTCTCCAGACCGCGGCAGGTGGCGCGAGGGCGGACGGTATCCGCTCGACACGAAGCGCGATCTCGATACGCGGCGCCGTAATGGGCGGCACGCGAGCAGCCTGCAAAAATACTGGTAGGGCTGCGCGCCAGTGCGGTTCGACAACCGGAATCGGTGGCGTTCCGATCAGGCCGCCGGGAAGCCGTGGTCCGGTGCTCGATCGACCGAAGCGCGCAGCGGATACGGTCGGGACGAGGACTTCGATCAGCCGCGGGATTACGTCGGCGGCAGGCAGCGATGCGATCTCCGGCAACAGGACCGCGACCCGGATCATCACCCAACCGCCCAATGCCAGTACCAGGAATCGGAGCGGCCGCCCCCCTGTCATCCCGTCCCGGCAGTTGTGGACGCGACAGGGGCAGGCAGGTCCGGAAATTCATGCCGCGTCTTGTCCCACACCGGCGGCGCTCCCCGTAGCATGCCGACATAGAGAAGCACCGCGCGCGGAGCGGCGATCAGCGAGACGAAATTACCGACCAGAAACCGCGGCAACGACCAGATCGCCTCGCGCCAGCCATAGCTGCGCCCGGTAAATATCATGCGCGTACCCAACCGCCAGACAAGCAGCGCGGTATTGGCCAAGAGCAACCAGACCGCGATCGGGTAACGGAGCCTCGCATAGGGCATCGTCTCGCCAAGCCCCCAATGCAGCGCCAGCGAGAGACCCCAGATGGGGATTGCGACATAGCCGACGGCCAGGATCACGACGGCGAGCGGTGCGCGTCGGTCGCGCATCCGCATCCAGTGATCCGCGAATGCACGTGGCCGTGCCCAGCCGGTGCGGTCCCAACCGGCCAGCGCGATCCCGGTCATCCAGCGGGTCTTCTGACGGATCGACGCGGCCATCGTTCCCGGAAAATAGGCTCGGACGGCAACGACGCTGCCGGCATCGTCCGTCGCGACCCGCGCGAAGATACCACGTGCGCCCAGTTCGGCGAGTCGCAGGCCCAGTTCATAATCCTCGGTCAGGCTGGAAGCATCGAACGGATCGCCGCCGCGCGCGTGCGCGATCATGGCAAGGACGTCAGGCGCGATCGCACACCCGGTCCCGGCAAGCGGCATACCTGCGCCCAATGCCGTTCGAACGATGATCTGCTTGGCGTGGGATTCGGAAAATTCGTCGGCATAATGGCCGGACACCAGTCGCGCGCCGCGATGGACCAGTGGCAGGACGGGCAGTTGCACAACCTCATACCGGTCGATCAGGCTGTCGAAGACGCGGAGTTCCTGCGCATGCACGACATCCTCGGCATCATGCAGCACGATCGCCTTGGTCCACAGATCGTCGCGCGCGTCGTCGCGGCGCAGCGCGTGCCATAGCGTATTGAGGCAATCCGCCTTCGTCGTCGGCCCGTGGCGCGATCCGATCACGATCCGGACCCGGACGTCCCGCTCGGCAACCGCAGCCGCCGCATCGATCGTCGCGCGATCGTTGGGATACACGCCGACATAGATCCGGTAATCGCCATGCTCGTACCGATCGAGCGCCGTCGACAGCATCTCCCCGATCACCGACGATTCGTCCCATGCAGCGACGAACACCGCGATCCGGCCCGAGTTGCACGGTGGCGGCAAGGTCGCGAGGCTCAGCCGAGGCCGCCGCCCGGATCGGATCCGATGCGCGACGAACACCAGGTCGATCAGCAGATCGTCGATGCCGCCGAGAAACAGGCCGACGCCAGCGAACAGCAGCATCTCCCGCGCGACGGCATCTATGATCCACAGCGACTCGTCCAAGCGCCACCCCCGTCAGGTGGGTAGCGCAGTCAGTCTCCGTTTCGGATATAGTCGGGCCCGATTCGGATGTTTGCCGCCACCATCGGCCAAGGCTTGTCGCTCTGGCGCATTCGTGCGGTAGTACCGAGCCGACAGTTTGGCATCTTCCGGCGCGCGAAACACGACTTCGCCCGGCGAGCCCGTGCTCGACACTCCAGAATCAGCGCAGACCTACCGCAAACCGGCGTTACGGCTGGTCGCGACCGCCCGGTGCACCACCGCCGCCGGCACTCGCTGCGCCGACCGTGCCGATGTTGCCGAACAGATCCTGGAAGAAGCCACGCTCGCGGCCGAGCGTCGGGGTCTTCTTGCCGTACGGGCTGACCGAGGCGACCTGATCGAGCCCGCCGCGACGAATCGCGGTGACGGTGCCCTGCTGGTCGAAGCTGATCTGCAGCGTGATCTGTGCGTTGGCGCGCGGATTGCGGAACGCCAGGTTACGACTGTCGCGCGCGAGATAATACCAGTCGCCCTGGTCGAACTGGCCCGCAAGCGTCGGCTTGCCGAGCGTCTGGAGCACCGACTGGCGGTTATCCACGCCCGGCTGGACCGAATTGACGAGGTCGGAGTCGACCACATAGCCCTGATGCGAGCGCAGCTGGGTGCAGCCCGCGCTCGCCAGCGCGACGAGACCGATGGCCGCGACCTGGACGATACGGGTGGAAACGACGCTCATATAAACTCCCAACCGGGGCACGCGGAAACACGTGACGGGTCCGACGCGATTGCATCGGCCGTCGATCGCCTCGATATGCGAGGATGCGCGGGCAAACAAGCCGAAGCGCAGTCTATGATCGAGGGACGACGGATTGAGCTGGTTCGGAAGACTGCTCGGCGAGAAGCCGGACGAGGCGCTGCCGCTCTATAATGCGGTCGTGGGGCGTGCACGCGCGGAACATTGGTATCTGGATGGGGCAGTGCCGGACACGGTCGACGGGCGGTTCGACATGATCGCGACGCTGCTCGCCATCGTGATGCTGCGGCTGGAAGCGGAGCCCGCAGGTGGCGATCCCGCGGCGCGCCTGGCCGAGCGCTTCGTCGACGACATGGACGGGCAGCTGCGCGAGATCGGCATCGGCGACATCATCGTCGGCAAGCATATCGGCAAGATGATGAGCATGCTCGGCGGGCGCCTCGGCGCGTATCGCGACGGACTGGCGGCGGGCGATATCGCACCGGCGCTGGTACGCAACCTTTACCGTGGTGCCCAGCCCGACGATGCGGCGCTGGGGCATGTCCGCGAGTCGGTGATGGCGTTTCATGCCGCGCTGGCCGCGACGCCGCTGACGACTTTGCTTGCTGGAGACCTACCGTGAAGCCTGAATTCAGCCGCCCCGAGCGCCTCGACACGATCGGCGAGCGCGAGCGCGTGATCGAGATCGCGGCGACCGAGGACGAGCGCGCGGCCTTGGCGAAGCGCTTCCAGATAGTGTCGATCGCGCGACTCGATGCGCGGTTCGCCATCAAGCGCACGGATAGCGGTATCGTCGTGAAAGGCCGGGTGACGGGGGCCGCGGTGCAGGCGTGTTCGGTGACCGACGAGCCGCTCGATACGCAGATCGACGAGCCGGTCGCGCTGCTGTTCGTCGAGCAACTGATCGCGGAGGGCGACGAGGTCGAACTGTCCGACGATGCGCTCGACATGGTGGCGATCCAGGGCGGCACGATCGATCTGGGCGAGGCGGCGGCGGATACGCTGGCGTTGGCGATCGACCCGTTCCCGCGGGGGCCCAACGCGGCGGCGGCGCTGGCGGCCGCTGGGGTGATCAGCGAAGACGAGTTCCAGCCGGCGAATGCGTTCTCGGATCTGAAGGCGAGGATGGCGGGGAAGGGGTGAATGGTGGCGCGGCCCAGCGCGCATTGATGATCAGCCTACCCAGAAACCCGCCCACCCCGGCGAAGGCCGGGGCCCAATTGGGGGCGGATGGTGACGTAGGGCGGTCCGCAGTTGCATCCACCTTTCCAATTGGGCCCCGGCCTTCGCCGGGGTGGTGGTCAGTTGGAGAAGCCGCAATCCCCCCGCCCTTGTTCACCCGCGAAGGCGGGTGCCCAGACTGGATCCCCGCCTTCGCGGGGAAACATAGTTTAGTCCGCGTCGGGGCCCAAGGTTGGATCAAGATCACGCGGCCGTACGAACCGGGTCAGCCGCGCATTGCCAGACGCAACATCCCCCCATTCCCCCTCGAACTGAAGCTCGGCGATGCTCGCCGTCGGATACTTGTCCTCGACCGCATCGCGCAGCGGGTCAGCCCCGTCCGCAACCAGCATCAGCACAAGATCCTCCAACCCCGGGTTATGCCCGACCAGCAGCGCGCGCTCCGCCTCAGTCGGGAACCCGTGCACCACGTCGAGCAACGTCGCCGCCGACGCCAGATACACTCGCCGATCCAAGTCCGGCGCGATCGTCCGGCCATAGCCCGCTTCGATCTGCTCTAGCGTCTCCGTCACCCGCACCGCAGGCGAGGCAATCGCGTGGTCGAACGCCAAGCCCAGCGATCGCATATGCCGGCCGACCATCGCCGCGGCGCGCTTGCCCTTGGCGTTGAGTGGCCGATCGAAATCGCGCGCGACCGGATCGTCCCAGCCGGATTTGGCGTGGCGCAGCAGCGTCAGCGTCTTCATGGCAATCCTCAAGCCGGTTCGCGGCTTTCATGCCCTACTGGAGCCCGTGAGGAAAGCCGGCTCGCGACTCGGGCGACCGCTTGTTCGAGCGTCACGCGGGCGATCGGCACGCCCGGCGGGAACGCGCTGAGTAACCGCGATGGCATTGCCGCGGACAGCATAACGAACACCCCCGAATCGTCGGCACGGCGGATCAGTCGGCCGAACGCCTGCGCGAGCCGCGCGCGGACGAGGCGGTCGTCATATGCCGAACCACCGCCGGCGAGCCTCCGCGCGGCATGCAGCACGGACGGTTTCGCCCAGGGCACGCCCTCCATCACCACGAGCCGCAGCGACTCGCCGGGCACGTCGACGCCGTCGCGCAGCGCGTCGGTACCGAGCAGGCTCGCCCCCGGATCGTCGCGAAAAATGTCGACCAGCGTGCCGGTGTCGATCGGATCGACGTGCTGCGCGTGGAGCGGCAGGCCTTCGCGTGCGAGTCGATCGGCGATGCGGCCATGCACGCCGCGCAACCTGCGGATCGCAGTGAACAGCCCGAGCGTGCCGCCGCGGCTCGCGACGATCAGCTGCGCATAAGCGTTGGCGAGCGCGCCGATGTCGCCGCGTTTGACGTCGGTGACGATCAGCACTTCGGCCTGGCGGGTGTAGTCGAACGGGCTCTTTGCCTCGAACCGTGCCGCGGGACGCAGAAGATGCGGGGCGCCGGTGCGCGCTTCGGCGACTTCCCAGTCACCGCCGCCCGTGAGCGTCGCCGACGTGACGAGCGCACCGTGCGCGGGCTTCAGGACGATCTCGGCGAACGGCCGGGTCGGATCGAGCCAGTGACGGTGGAGACCGATATCGAACTCGCGCCCCTCGATCCGGTCGACCGCGAGCCAGTCGACGAAATCGCCATCGACCGGCCCGCCGACGCGCGCCAGCAGCGACAGCCACGACGCCACCGTCTCCGCGCGCCAGCCGATCGAGGCGATCGCACCTTCGACTCGGGCTCGCGCGGGCGCGTCCATCCAGTCGGGCGCTTCGGCGAGCACCGCTTCGAGGCGGCGGCCGAGCGTGACGAGCGGTCGGACGAGTCCGTCGAGCGCGGCGGCAGCAGGCGCGGCGGCCTCGATCAGCGTCGCGTCGGGTTCGGCGAGTTCGGTTTCCAGGCCATAGCCCGCGTCGCCGGGTTGCTCGGCGCGCGCATAGGTGAGCCCGCGGACCGCGGCGAGCAGCGTCTCGATCGGCCCGAACGGCGCGCCTTCGCCAAGCCGTTGCAGCCAGCCATCGGACGCCAGCGCCCCCGCCGCGGTCACCGCGTCGGAGATCGCCCTAGCCCCCTGTTCGTCATAGCTGGCGAGGTCGGACAGGCGTGCGGCAAGCCCTCGGCGCCGCCCTCGGCCGCTCGATTCTGGTCCGAGGATCCAGCGGCGCAGTTCGATCGTCTCGGCACCGGTCAACGCGGTCGCGAACATCGAATCGGCCGCGTCGAAGATATGGTGGCCCTCGTCGAACACGTAGCGCGTCGGCCGGGTAGCGAGCTCGCGGCCCCGCGCCGCATTGACCATCACCAATGCGTGGTTGGCGATGACGATGTCGGCGTCCGACGAGGCGCGGGCGGCGCGCTCGATGAAGCATTTCCGGTAGTGTGGGCAGCCGGCGTACACACACTCGCCGCGCCGGTCGGTCAGCGCGGTCGAGCCGTTGCGGCGGAACAGCGTCGGTAGCCAGCCGGGCAGGTCGCCGCCGACCATGTCGCCGTCCGCGCTATAGGCGGCCCAGCGCGCGACCAGATGCGCGAGGATCGCCGCGCGGCCCGCAAACCCGCCTTGCAGCGCGTCCTCCAGGTTGAGCAGGCACAGGTAATTCTCGCGGCCCTTGCGCGTCACGACCTTGGCCTTCCGGATAGCGGCGTCGGGATATAATCGCGCGGTTTCCTGGCCCAGCTGGCGTTGCAGCGTCTTGGTGTAGGTCGATATCCACACCGCGCCGCCAGCCTTCTCCGCCCACAGCGATGCGGGGGCGAGATACCCCAACGTCTTGCCGATCCCGGTGCCCGCCTCGGCGAGAACCAAGTTAGGCGTGTCGCGCATCGCCCGCGGTGCGAAGGCGGCGGTGGCGGCGCCCGCATAGGCGCGCTGGCCGGGGCGTTCCTCGGCACCGTGGCCGGTGAGATCGACAAGTCGCGCTTCGGCATCGCCGGGCTCGATCGTGACGGTACGCGGGGCGGGACGCGGCGCGTGCTCCTCCCATTCGGGAAGCGACGAAAACAGCCAACGTTCGTTGACCGCGGGCTTCTTCAGCCGCTCGGCGACGACCGGCGCCCAAGGCCACCGGAGGCGGAACAGCGACTGCGCCGCGGTCCAGGCGCCCTCCCGTTCTGGCCAGTCGCCATCGGTGAGCGCCAGCATCGCGTCGGCCGCACGGAGGAGAAACGGCGCAACCTCCGCATCCTCGCTCGGCACGTCCAGGTCGGTGACCCGTGCGATCCCCTTCGGCGTCGGCACCGCGAACTGCGCGGGGCGGAGGAACGCGTAGAGTTCGAGCAGGTCGAGTCCCGACAGGTCTGGATACCCGAGCCGCTGCCCGACCAGCGGTGCGTTGAGCATGATGACCGGCGTGTCCGCGGCGATCCGGATCGCCTCGCCCCGCCCGATCGGCCGCGCGCCCTCGGCATTCGCGATCCAGATGCCGGCGTGGCTGGCGTGGAGGGCGGGATAGGGGAGCACCACACGACCTTGCTGCAACGAGAACGAAAGGGCAACCTCTTGTGGAAGGTGATATGGCAGCGGTGCGCAGACACTCCCGATCGGCAATCCCCCTTCCCCACTCCCGTCATCCACATCATGACGCAACCAGGTTCCGCGGACGAGGTGATCCGGGAGACTCGTCAGCAATCTCATTACTCTGGCTTGCCGTTACGCAACCGGTACGGTTCGTGTGCGTTGCGCACTCATCGATACCAAACTTTATCTACATCAACAGGGATGATCATCATGCGGAAGTTTCTCATGGCGCTGAGCGCGCTCTCGCTCGCAATTCCAGCGGCCGCCGTACTGCCGACCGGCAAGGCCGAAGCACGGTCGAAGCGGGAGTATCGCGGGCATAACCGTCGCTACCAGGCGAAGCGCTGCCGCTATTCGAGCGGCACGACCGGGCTGGTCGCAGGCGGCGTCGGCGGTGCCGTGCTCGGCAACGCAGTCGGCGGCGGCTTGCTCGGCACGGTCGCCGGTGGTGCAGCGGGTGCCCTTGGTGGCCGCGCGATCGACCGGTCGATGACCGCCAAGAAGCGCTGCCGCTGAGGGTATGCGGCGGTGGGGTGACGGCGGTGGGGTGACGGGGGCGGGCGCAGGCGCTAATCGCCGAACGCTATGACCGATGACATCCGCACCGCCGCCCTCGAGTCCAAAGCATGGCCGTACGAGGAGGCACGCAAACTCCTCAAGCGCTATCCGCAGGGCAAGCAAGGCGCGCCGGTGCTGTTCGAGACCGGCTATGGGCCGTCGGGCCTGCCGCATATCGGCACGTTCAACGAGGTGTTGCGTACGACGATGGTGCGCAATGCCTTCCACGCCTTGAGCGACACGCCGACGCGGTTGATCGCGTTTTCGGACGACATGGACGGCCTGCGTAAGGTTCCGGACAACGTCCCCAATGGCGACATGCTCCGCGAGCATCTCGGCAAGCCGCTGACGCAGATTCCCGATCCGTTCGGCACGCATTCGAGCTTTGCCGCGCACAACAACGCGATCCTGCGCGAATTCCTCGACCGCTACGGGTTCGACTACGAGTTCGCGTCATCGACCGAATATTACACCGGCGGGCGTTTCGACGAGGCGCTGAAGGGCGTGCTCCGCCACTTCCAGGGCATCCAGGACGTAATGCTACCGACGCTGCGGGCCGAACGTCGCGCGACGTATTCGCCGGTACTGCCGATCTCGCCGACCAGCGGCATCGTGTTGCAGGTCCCGATCGAAGTGATCGATGCCGAGGCCGGTCTGATTGCCTTTGAAGACGAAGGCCAGCGGATCGAACAATCGGTCCTCGGCGGCAAAGCCAAACTCCAGTGGAAGGTCGACTGGGCGATGCGCTGGGTCGCGCTCGGCGTCGATTACGAGATGGCGGGCAAGGACCTGATCGATTCGGTCACCCAGTCGTCGAAGATCGCGCGCGTGCTTGGCGGGCGCCCGCCCGAGGGCTTCAACTACGAGATGTTCCTCGACGAGAATGGCGAGAAGATCTCGAAGTCGAAGGGCAATGGCCTGAGCCTCGAACAGTGGCTGACCTACGGCCCGGAAGAGTCGCTGGCGTTCTACGCGTACCGCGAGCCGAAGAAGGCGAAGTCGCTGCACATGGGCGTGATCCCGCGCGCGGTGGACGAATATTGGCAGTTTCGCGGCAATTATGCGGGCCAGGATTTGAAGCAGAAGCTCGGCAATCCGGTGCATCACATCCACGATGGAAAGCTGCCGGAGGGCGAACTGCCGGTGACGTTCGGGCTGTTGCTCAACCTCGTCGGTGTGATGGGCGATGCGAGCAAGGAGCAGGTCTGGGGGTATCTCGCCAACTACGTCCCCGATGCGTCGGCGGCAAAGTATCCCGAGCTCGACCGGCTGATCGGCTACGCGCTGGCCTATAGCCGCGATTTCGTCGCGCCGACGTTAAAGCGCCGCTCGCCCGAAGGTGTCGAGGTCGCAGCGCTTGAGCGGCTGGACGCGGAACTCGCCGCGCTGCCGGCGGAGGCGAGCGCGGAGGATATCCAGAACATCGTCTACGAAATCGGCAAGACCGGCGGATTTGAGAACCTGCGCGACTGGTTCAAGGCGCTGTACGAGACGTTGCTCGGCTCCGAGCAGGGCCCGCGAATGGGAAGTTTCATCGCGCTGTACGGGGTGGCGAACTCACGGAAACTGATCTCCGAGGCGTTGGCACGGTAAAGAAATCCGGCAGGGAAACACCACCCCGGCGAAGGCCGGGGCCCAGTTGGGGGACGTGCATAACGGGGTGCAGCGTGTCGTTACTGCAACCTTTCCAATTGGGCCCCGGCCTCCGCCGGGGTGGTACTTCCATCACGCAATTTCGCACCCGACCTCGACAAGAAATATAGAACATATTAGCAACAGCCCACTTCCCACCTGATTCGGAGATCGGCATGTTTCATCGACCGCTCGCCCGTCATCGCCTGTTCTTTGCGATCCGCCCGCCACTGCTGCTAGCGCGCCAGATCACCGCTGCGGCGTCGTGGTTCGAGACCGACGGGGACAAGCTGCGCCCTGAGCATCTTCACGTCACGATCGATATCCTCGACGACCAGGACCGCGTCTCGACCGCGCTGGAGCGGGACCTGAAGGCGATCGGCAATGTGGTCGAAGCCGCGCCGTTCGCGATCGAGTTCGATACCGTGATCGGCAGCGATCGTTCCATCGCGATGCGCCCCCGCCGGAAGAACGCATCCTTCGCCGCGTTGTACCAGCGGATTGCCGTAGCACGCGAGGCGGCAGGGTTACGCGCCCGTACCGGGTATCGGTCGAGCCCCCACATGACGCTCGGCTACCGTGACGGCGCGCCGTTCACGCAAGACATCGTGCCGATCGGCTGGACCGCGGACGCATTCGTGCTGGTCCACAGCCATGTCGGCCGGACCCGGCACGACGTGATCGGCCGCTGGTTGCTGGCCGGCGACGACGATCGGCAACTGGCGCTGTTCTGAGCCTTCGGATTTGCCGAACGCGCGCGATCCCGTAGGACCCCGGACGCGTTCGGTTGGTGCTACCCTCGTGACCGCGCACCAAGGAGCGAACATGCGGCTGTTCTTCGACGACGCCCAGCGAACCCACGCCCCTGCGCGCGAACTCCACAACGGTGCGTTCACCGCTTATGCCGAGACGCCCGCGCGCATCGATGCGATCCTGCGCGCGATCGGTCCGGTCGAGACGCCGGAGGATCGCGGCGAAGCGCCGATCCTCGCCGTCCATTCCACGCCCTATGTCGCGTTCCTAAAGGACGCCGCGCGGTTGTGGCGCGAAGCGGGGCGGGAGGGCGACGCGATCCCCTACGCCTTCCCGATCCACGGCCGCCGTCCGCTCGACCTGACCCGGATCGACGCGCTGGTCGGCGCGCACAGTTTCGACGCGACCACGCCGATCACGCACGAAACCTGGGCCGCGTCCTACGGCAGCGCCCAGTCCGCGCTCGCCGCGACGCACGCGGTCCTCGACGGCGACCGCGCAGCGTTCGCGCTGTGTCGCCCGCCCGGCCATCATGCCGGCGCGGATTATTGCGGCGGATATTGCCACCTCAACACCGCCGCGATCGCCGCGCAGGCCGCGCGCGATGCCGGTGTCACTCGCGTCGCGATCCTCGACATCGACTATCACCACGGCAACGGCACGCAGAACATCTTCTATGCCCGGGGCGACGTGTTCTACGCGTCCGTCCACGCCGATCCCAAGACCGACTACCCGTTCTACTGGGGTCACGCCGACGAAACCGGCGAAGGCGAAGGGCTCGGCACCACGCTCAATCTCCTCCTTCCCCACGGTACGCAGATCGAAGCTTTCCGCGACGCGCAAACGACCGCGCTGGACGCGATCGCCGCGTTCGATCCCGGCCTGCTCGTCGTCAGCTTCGGTGCGGACACGTGGGAGGACGATCCGATCTCGCACTTCAAGCTTACCACGCCCGACTATGCGGTGCTCGCCACCGACATCACGGCGCGCGGGTGGCCCACCGTGATAGTCATGGAGGGCGGTTACGCGGTCGACGCCCTGGGGCACAACGTCGCGGCGTTTCTGGAGGGATTTGATACGCTGTCAAGAAAATATTGACGAAATGCGGTCAAGCTTCCATTGACACATCGTCAAGACATTATTGACGGGGAGGCCGCTATGACACCGTCCGACGAAACTGATCTTCGCCGACGCGCCGCCGGCCTCGCGCTGGCGTGGCAGGAGGAGCGCACCCCGTTCGCGGGCGCCGCCCGCCACGAATATCCACCGATGATCATGGCCGCTCACGTGGTCGCCGACGAGGCGCGGCTGGCGCTGCACCGCTGGATCAATGCCAGTCGCCGCGCCGGACTGAGCTGGACCGAGATCGGGGCGCTGATCGGGATCAGCAAACAGGCGGCGCAGCAGCGCTTCGGCGGCGGCCGTGCCGACGACCTCGAGGATTCGGACCATATCGTCCGCCAGGGCGCCAACGCGTTCAACGAGATAGCGATCATGGCGGAGGAAGGCGCGAACGGTCGCGAACTGGTCGGCACCGGCATGTTCCGGCTGATCTTCGTCCAGACCGACCGCGTGTGGGAGTATCGCCGGATGGTCGGGATCGGCCCGGATACCGAAGCGATGGCGGCGCATGGGTGGCAGCTCGTATCGTCATGGCTGCCGTTCCATTACTTCAAGCGTCCGGTCGGTTGATGGCCCCCGCTCCTGCCACGACTGCTCCCCCGACCCCCATCGCGATCGGCACGCCCGCCTACCGCCGGCTGACGCTGGCGATGCTGTTCGCGGGCTTCTCGACCTTCTCGCTGCTGTACTCGGTGCAGCCGTTGCTGCCGCTGTTCGCCACGCAGTTCGGGCTGACCGCGGAAGGCGCCTCGCTTGCGGTGTCGCTGGCGACCGGACCTCTCGCGATCGGCATCCTGTTCGCGGGGTTCGTCTCGGACCGGGTCGGCCGACGCCCGTTGATGATTGCGGCGATGTTCGCGGCGGGCGCGCTGACGCTGGCGGCGGCGGTCGTTCCAGGGTGGAGCGGGCTGCTCGTGCTGCGATTCCTGACCGGCGTTGCGCTAGCGGGCGTGCCGGCGGTGGCGATGGCCTATGTTGCCGAAGAGGTCGATGCCGGCTCGGTAGGCGCGGCAATGGGGCTGTATATCGCGGGCAGCGCGATCGGCGGGATGGCCGGGCGGTTGGTCGTGAGCGTCGTCGCCGATCTCGAAGGCTGGCGGTGGGCCTTGGCTGCCGTCGGTGTTGCAGGGCTGGTGATGGCGGAGGCATTCCGCCGGCTTGCGCCGCCCTCGCGCAATTTCACGCCGAGTGTAGGACGGCCGGGCGCGCTGCTGCGGAGTGCCGGCGCACTGTTCACCGACCGCGCGATGCCACTGCTGTATCTGGAGGCGTTCCTGCTGATGGGCGTGTTCGTCACGATCTATAACTATGCCGGCTTCCGGCTGATGAGCCCGCCTTACGGTCTCAGCCAGGCGGCGGTCGGCGGGGTCTTCCTGCTGTACGTGCTGGGATCGGTGAGTTCGGCGAAGTTCGGGACGCTGGCGGGGAGACTTGGCCGGAGGAAGATCTTCTGGATGCCGGTCGTCCTGCTGATCGTCGGCGTCGCGCTGACCGCAATGCAGCCGCTGGTCCTGGTGATCGCGGGGATCGCGGTGGTGACGATCGGCTTCTTCGGCGCGCATTCGATCGCGAGCGCCTGGGTCGGGCGCCGCGCGCAGGGCTCGCGCGGGCAGGCGGCGGCGTTCTACCTGTTCTTCTATTACATGGGGTCGAGCGTGCTGGGATCGGCCGGCGGGTTCGCGTGGACGCATGCCGGCTGGCCGGGGGTGACCGCGTTCTGCCTGCTGCTCGGCGTGGCGGCGTTGGTGATCGGGCTGGTGCTACGCACCGTACCGCCGCTGGTGGTGGAACCGCCCGCGCCGCAGCGGATGCCGGATCCTTGAGGATACTCGCGCTACGCCTACGGGCTTCAACAACTCCGAGCGATCGCCCCTGCGCCGCTCCCTGCTAATCCCGCAATCCCGACCATTGCCGTGGTCCCAACCAGTGCCGTCATCCCAGCGAAAGCTGGGATATCATGGTGTGGCACGCGCGGCCCGCGGCGGCTGGATACCCCAGCTTTCGCTGGGGTGACGGACGTTTGGCCGGCGGCGCGTGTGATCGGTGGGTGGTGTGATCGGTGACGGGTGTGGCCGATGACGAACGTCGCCAGTGAAAGACGTTGCTGATGATGGACGTGTGCCGGGTGCCGAAATTGATCGGCCGCAAATTCAGTTGAAGGACCGGCCAGGAAAGATCGCCCCTCTACCGCGACGCCGCATCGGTTGCGTCGATCGGCGGCAAACTCGCCATGCCCTTCGCGACCGCCTCGACCGCTTCCATGACGCGCAACACATTGCCTCCAGATAGTTTCGCCAGGTCGCCATCGCTCCACCCCCGCCGCGCGAGCTCCACGAACAGCAGCGGATAGCCATCGACGCCTTTCAGCCCGATCGGCCCGGTCCCCTGAATCCCGTCGAAGTCGCCGCCGACGCCGACATGGTCGCGGCCAGCAATCTTCGCGACATGATCGACATGATCGGCAACCGTGGAGACGGTGACCGAGGGTTCCGGATGTGCGCTGTCCCACGCGATCAGCGGCGCTGGCGATTTCGGGCCGTACCCCCCCGCCGGTACGCCCACCAACTTCGCATACGCCGAGCGCGCCGCGTCCCACGCGCGCCATTCGCTCGAGAGGAACGAAGGGTAGAAATTCACCATTACGACACCCCCATTCGCACCAATGCCCCGCAGCAGGTCGTCGGGAATGTTGCGCGGCGCATCGGCAAGCGCGCGAGCACTGGAGTGCGAGGCGATCACCGGTGCCTTGGTCGCGGCGAGCGCGGCGGCCATCGTCGCGTCCGAGACGTGGCTGACGTCGACGATCATGCCGATCCGGTTCATCTCGGCGATCACCTGCCGGCCGAAATCGCTGAGCCCGTTCGCGCGCGGTGCGTCGGTAGAGCTGTCCGCCCAGTTGAGGCTCTTGCCGTGCGTCAGCGTCATGTAGGCGACGCCGAGCGCGCGATATTGGCGGAGCACCGACAAGCGCCCGTCAATCTGGTGCCCGCCCTCGACGCCGATCAGCGACGCGATCCGCCCCGCCTTCTCGATCCGGCGGATGTCGGCGGCGGTGCTCGCCAGTTCGAAGGTCGCGGGGTTCGCCGCGACGACGCGGCGGACGATGTCGATCTCCTCCAGCGTCATCTCGACCGCGCGAGGCCCCGTCGTATCGGCAGGAATCCAGACCGACCAGAACTGGCCGCCGACATGGCCTTTGCGGAGGCGGGGAATGTCAGTCTGCAAGGGGTTCGGCAGGTGCGCCGTGTCTGCGGACAGGTCGACAGCCTTGACCTTCGCCTCGTGCAGGTCGCGCAGTTCCCAGGCGAGATCGTTGTGCCCGTCAATAACCGGGCTGCGTTCCAGCACGCGTTCGACGCGACGCGACAGCGCGGCGTCCGGACTCGCCTGCGCGGCGATCAGCAGCAATGCGGCGATCATGTCTTGGTCCCCCGTAGCGTCCGCTCCATCCTGAAGGAGGTGATCGCGTGCGACAAGCGCGGTAAGGCGCGTCCGAAAACGGGGCGAAGGGCCGGACTTGCAGACCATATCGACCGAACCGGCGCGCCCGCGCGACAGTCAATTCTCCACCGCGATCGCGATCGCGCGGCTGATCGGGATATTGGGGGTCGTCTATGTCCATGCCTGGACCGGGCGCACCGCCGAGGAGCTGGCGGCGGCGGCGTTCAGCGGACAGGGAATCTTGCGGACCGCGCTGATCGAACTGTTCGGACGCAGCGCGGTGCCGTTGCTCGGCATGATCTCGGGATGGCTGGTGGTCTCGACGGCGACGCGCCAGACTTACGGCCCGTTCCTGCTGGGCAAGGCGCGGACGATCCTGCTGCCGATGCTGGCGTGGAACGCCATCGCGATCGTCCTCGTCGGAGCCGCGGCGACGTTCGGCGATCTGAAGGCGCCGACGCCGACAAGCCTCGGCTGGACGCTGAACGAACTCGTGCCGCTGGTGCACGCCAACGACATCAACGTGCAGATGCCGTTCCTGCGCGATCTGTTCGTCTGCATGATGATCGCGCCGCTGCTGGTGCGGCTGTCGAGCGCTTGGCTGGCGGCGGTCGCAGTCGCGGCGGTCGCGTGGAGCGTGTCCGGCGTACATCTCCCGCTGCTGCTGCGCCCGCAGATCCTGCTGTTCTTTACGGCGGGGATCGCCGCGCGGCGGTTTGACGTAGCGGAGCGGGTGGTGCGGTGGCCCCTCGCCCCGTGCGCGCTGCCGTTCCTCGCATTGCTCGCCCCACGGCTATGGACGGCGTTGCTGGGGAACGCGTTCTTCGATCTGCATTCGCATGCGATGGCGGCGTTCGACATCGTCTTTCGGCTGGTATCCGCCTTGCTGTTCTGGCGGCTGGCCTGGACGCTGGCGGGGAGCCGCGTTGCATCCTGGCTGCAACACATCGAGCGATACGGGTTTCTCGCATTTTGCGATCACCTGGTGCTGTTGTGGCTGTTCGGACCGGCGATCGGGCTGGCGGTCGGGGCGCTGGGAGCAGGGGCGTATCCCGCGTATCTGTTGGTGCAGCCGTTGCTGGTGCTGGGGGTTACGGTTGGGCTGGGACTGGCGATGATGTGGATCGCGCCGGCACTAGCGGGCGTGCTGAGTGGGGGGCGGTTGGGACGGTGATGCCGCGCTAGTTCGAACCGTCCTCTTCCGTCCCACAGCGAAGTTGCCGCGGGGTCCCTCCCGACGGGAGAGGGGGAGACGCCGAAGGCAATGGGCGAGGGTAAGTGTTACGGTTGCCGGATATTAGAACGGGCAGCGTGGCCTTTGCCATGCCGCCCGTTTGTGGCGCGCGACGCGGGCGTAAATCCCGCGTCGTCGGTCGGCGCTGGAGCGCCGCCGGCCGGCCTTTCGCGTGCGAACTCGCTTCGCTTGTTCGCAACGGCGTGCTGCTGTGCTGCACGCCTCGCTTAGGCTTACAGCTTCTCCGTCAACTCCGGCACGATCTTGAACAGATCGCCGACCAGGCCGATGTCCGCGACCTGGAAGATCGGCGCGTCCTCGTCCTTGTTGATCGCGATAATGACCTTCGAGTCCTTCATGCCGGCGAGATGCTGGATCGCGCCCGAGATGCCGACCGCGACGTACACTTCGGGGGCGACGATCTTGCCGGTCTGGCCGACCTGATAGTCGTTCGGGGCGTAACCCGCGTCGACCGCGGCACGCGAGGCACCGACGCCGGCGCCAAGCTTGTCCGCCAGCGGATCGATGATCGCGTGGAACTGGTCGCTCGACGCGAGCGCGCGGCCGCCCGAGACGATGATCTTTGCGCTGGTCAGCTCGGGACGCTCGTTCTTGGCGATCTCCGAGCCGGCGAAGGTCGACAGACCCTTGTCGCCGGTCGAGGCAACCGCTTCGATCTCGCCCGAACCACCCTCGGTAGCGGCCTTGGCGAACGCCGTGCCGCGGACGGTGATGACCTTCTTCGCATCCGACGACTGCACGGTCGCGATCGCGTTGCCGGCATAGATCGGACGCGTGAACGTGTCTTCACTCTCGACCGACAGGATATCGCTGATCTGCATGACGTCGAGCAGGGCTGCGACGCGCGGCGCGATGTTCTTGCCGTGCGTGGTCGACGGCGCGACGAACGCATCGTGCGTGCCCATCAACTCGACGATCAGCGGTGCGACGTTCTCGGCGAGCGCATGCGCGAACGCCGTATCGTCGGCGACGTGCACCTTGCCGACACCGGCGATCTTGGCGGCCTCGGCAGCGACGCCGTCGACGCCCTGGCCGACGACCAGCAGATGGACTTCACCAAGCTGCAATGCGGCAGTCACCGCCGATAGCGTGGCATCCTTGACGGCCTGACCGTCATGTTCGACCCAGACGAGCGTCTTCACTTGGCGACTCCCATTTCCTTGAGCTTGCCGACCAGCGCGTCGACATCGGCGACCTTGATCCCGGCCGAGCGCTTGGCGGGCTCGACCACCTTCAGCGTGGTCAGGCGCGGCGTTACGTCGACGCTGAAATCGGCCGGCGTCTTCTGCGCCATCGGCTTCGACTTCGCCTTCATAATGTTCGGCAGCGAGGCGTAACGCGGCTCATTGAGGCGAAGGTCGGTGGTGATGATCGCGGGCAGCTTCAGCGTGTCGGTCTCCGCACCGCCATCGACTTCGCGGGTCACGCTGACCGAACCGTCGGCGATCTCGACCTTCGACGCGAACGTGCCCTGGCCCCAGTTCAGGAGCCCGGCGAGCATCTGCCCGGTCTGGTTGTTGTCGTCGTCGATCGCCTGCTTGCCGAGGATGACGAGGTCGGGCTTTTCTTCCTCGACGATCTTGGCGAGGATCTTGGCGACGCCCAGCGGCTCGACCTTGGTCTCGCTGACGACGAGGATCGCGCGATCGGCACCCATCGCGAGCGCTGTACGCAGCGTTTCCTGCGATTTCTGCTCGCCGATCGAGACGACGACGATCTCCGTCACGCCCTTGTCCTTGAGACGGATCGCTTCCTCGACCGCGATCTCGTCGAACGGGTTCATGCTCATCTTGACGTTCGCCAGATCGACGCCCGTTCCGTCCGCCTTCACGCGAGGCTTCACGTTGTAGTCAAGCACGCGCTTGACCGGCACCAGCACCTTCATCGGGGTTCCTTCCAAGGTCGATATCGTTTTTTCGCCTTACGGCGTTGGCCGGACAGATGGCCGTTTCGAGCCCTTTTCGCAAGTGCGGTACGGAATCATCGCTGTGCCGTGGCGTCACGACGAGATGCCAGCCGGACCACCTGCCGAGTAGCGTGCGAGATCAACGAAAAAGGGCCCGGACGTTTCCGTCCGAGCCCCGTTTTCACAGAATCAGTATGCGAAGTCGTCAGCGGTTACGCCGCAACCTTCTGCACTTCCGCGACGATCTTCTTGGCCGCATCGCCGAGGTCGTTCGCCGGGACAATCGCCAGGCCGGAGTTCGCGAGGATCTCCTTGCCCTTCTCGACATTCGTGCCCTCGAGGCGGACGACCAGCGGTACCGACAGGTTCACTTCCTTCGCCGCGGCGACGATTCCGTCGGCGATGATGTCGCACTTCATGATGCCACCGAAGATGTTGACGAGGATGCCCTTCACGTTCGGATCCGCGAGGATGATCTTGAACGCCGCCGTCACCTTCTCCTTGTTGGCGCCGCCGCCGACGTCGAGGAAGTTGGCCGGGAACATGCCGTTCAGCTTGATGATGTCCATCGTCGCCATCGCCAGGCCGGCGCCGTTGACCATGCAGCCGATGTCACCGTCGAGCTTGATGTAGGCGAGGTCGTACTTCGACGCCTCGAGCTCGGCGGGATCTTCCTCGGTCTCGTCGCGCAGTTCGAGCAGGTCCTTGTGGCGGAACAGCGCGTTACCGTCGAACGCGACCTTCGCGTCGAGCACCATCAGCTTGCCGTCGTTCGTCACCGCGAGCGGGTTGATCTCGATCTGCTCGGCGTCGGTGCCCATGAACGCGTCATACAGCTTCGACGCGGTGTTCGCGGCCTGCTTGGCGAGATCGCCGGTCAGCTGCAGCGCGGCAGCGACGGCGCGGCCGTGATGCGGCATGAAGCCGGTCGCCTGGTCGATGTCGATCGACTGGATCTTCTCGGGCGTGTCGTGCGCGACCGCCTCGATGTCCATGCCGCCCTCGGTCGAGACGACCATCATCACCCGGCCGGTGGTGCGGTTGAGCGTCAGCGCGAGGTAGAATTCCTTGTCGATGTCGACGCCGTCGGTGACGTACAGGCGGTTGACCTGCTTGCCCGCGTCACCCGTCTGGATCGTGACGAGCGTGTTGCCGAGCATGTCGGTCGCGGCCGCGCGAACCTCGTCCTCGGTCTTGGCGAGGCGGACGCCGCCCTTGGCATCGGGGCCGAGCTCGACGAACTTGCCCTTGCCGCGGCCGCCGGCGTGGATCTGCGCCTTGACGACATAGAGCGGTCCGGGAAGCTTCTTCGAGGCCTCGACGGCCTCCTCGACGGTCAGCGCCGCGAAACCGGCGGGGACGGGGACGCCGAACTTGGCCAGCAGTTCCTTGGCCTGGTATTCATGGATGTTCATCGGGAAGGCTCCACGCAATTTTTAGGAAACTCGGGAATTGGTTGGGCGTAAAGCACAGGGCGAGCGGCAAATCCACCCTTAAGGCATATGCACTTGCGTCTCGCTCGCAATAAAGGCCTGTTGCTGCTGATTACACTATGCTTTTGCTAGGACAATTCGCCTTTTGCGGTAACGCCGTCCCACGCCTATATGCAGCGGATGGCGATCTGGCTCGGCATCCTCCTGTTCCTCGGCACCGTGATCGGCATGGAGGCGTTCGCCTATGCCGCGCACCGCTGGGTGATGCACGGCTTTGGCTGGTTCCTGCATGAGAGCCACCACCGCGCGCGTCATGGTAACTGGGAATTGAACGACCTGTATGCGGCGATCTTCGCAGTACCGTCGTTCATATTGTTGCTCGGCGGCGTCCAGCTTGGCTGGTGGTCCGGTTTCGCATGGATCGGGGCGGGAATTGCGGCCTATGGCGCGATCTATTTCGGATTCCATGACATCATCGTGCACCAGCGCATTCCGACCCGGTATCTGCCCAAGTCGAAATACATGAAGCGGATCGTCCAGGCGCACCGGCTGCACCACGTCGTCGAGACGAAGGAGGGCAATGTCAGCTTCGGCTTCCTCGTCGCGCCCAAGCCCGAGGATCTGAAGGCCGAACTCAAGCGGCGATCGCGTGCGGGGATTCGCGCTCCGGTCCGACCGCGGGCGGCTGCATCTCAAGCTACCGAATCGTAGGGCGTTTGGAGATTGGTAACCACTTGGGGAGCAGTGTCCCGGACATGACACAGCCCGTCCCCATTCCTCCCGCCGAACCGAAGGGCGAGGAACTCCGTCAAGCGCTACGCAAGGCCGTCAAGATGCGCGCGCATCTGCGCGATCGGGGCCAGACTCGGTTCGAGATCGAGGTGACGGATCTGTCGCTCTCGGGATTCCGCGCGGAGACGAGCTTTACGTTATGGCCGGGGACGGTGGTGTGGCTGACGCTACCCGGTCTGGCAGCCCTCGAAGCGGTGGTCGCGTGGCGCGACAAGTTCAAATACGGCTGCGCATTCGCCAAGCCGCTGCATCCCGCGGTGTTCGATCACATCGTGGCGCTGTCGCAGCGGTAAGCTGCTAGAGTGTTCTCCCGCGAAGGCGGGAGACCAGACTGGATTCCCGCCTTCGCGGGGAAACAAACTACTTTTTCAGTCGAACAGGCTTGATACGCTGGTTTCGTCCGCGATCCTCTTGATCGCCTCCCCGAGCAGAGGCGCGATCTGGAGGTGACGAATCTTTCCGTGTGCGCCCTTGATAACGTCGTGATTGCCGATCGAGTCGGTGATCACGAGCTCACGCAGCTCGGAGCCCTCGACGCGCGCCACCGCACCGCCCGACAGCACGCCATGTGTGACATAGGCCACGACGTCCTCGGCGCCCGCTTCCTTGAGCGCCGCCGCCGCATTGCAGAGCGTCCCCGCCGAATCGACGATGTCGTCGATCAGGATGCAGAACCGCCCCTCGACTTCGCCAATGATGTTCATCACTTCCGACTCGCCCGCGCGTTCGCGGCGCTTGTCGACGATCGCGAGCGGCGCGTTGTCGAGTCGCTTGGCGAGCACGCGCGCACGGACCACGCCGCCGACATCGGGCGACACGACCATCAAATTCTTGCCCTTGAACCGCGCGAGGATGTCCGCGGACATCACCGGCGCCGCGTAGAGATTGTCGGTCGGGATATCGAAGAAGCCCTGGATCTGGCCGGCATGCAGATCGACCGACAGCACGCGATTGGCGCCCGCGACGGTGATCAGATTGGCGACGAGCTTGGCCGAGATCGGCGTCCGCGGGCCGGGCTTCCGGTCCTGCCTGGCATAGCCCATGTACGGGATCACCGCGGTGATGCGGCGGGCCGACGCACGCTTGAGCGCGTCGATCATGATCAGCAATTCCATGAGATTGTCGTTGGCGGGGTAGCCGGTCGACTGGATCACGAACACGTCCTCGCCGCGGACGTTCTCGTTGATCTCGACGAAGACCTCCTCGTCGGCGAAGCGCCGTACGCTGACGTCGGTCAGCGGCGTTTCGAGATAGGCGGCGATCTCCTGCGCGAGTGGCAGGTTCGAATTGCCGGTCATCAGTTTCATGAAAGTCTTCCCCGCTCGATCACGCGCACCCCTTAGGCGCAGGTGGCGCGAGGGGGAAGAGTGAGGGTTTGCCCGTCGGCGCGCAGATACCTACAGCGGCGGCATGACCGTGATCACCCGTTTCGCCCCCTCGCCCACTGGTCGACTGCACGTCGGCAACATCCGCACCGCGCTCCACAACTGGATGTTTGCGCGGGCGAACGGGGGTAAATTCGTGCTGCGGATCGACGATACCGACCCCGAACGCAGCGAAGAGCGCTTCGTCGACGCGATCCGCGCCGATCTCGACTGGCTCGGGATGACGCCCGATGCGGAGGAGCGGCAGTCGGCACGGTTCGCGCTGTACGAGGCGCGGTTCGCGGCACTGGTCGCGAGCGGGCACGTGTATCCCGCGTACGAGACGACGCAGGAGCTCGACCTTAAGCGCAAGATCCAGGCCGGGCGCGGGTTACCGCCGATCTATGACCGCGCAGCACTGGCGCTCGATGACGAGGCTCGCACAAAGCTGGAGGCGGACGGCGTGCGCCCGCATTGGCGGTTCAAGCTCGATCACGACTCGGCGATCGCCTGGGACGACCTGATCCGCGGCGCGGCGCATTTCGAGGCGAAGACGATGAGCGATCCGGTGATCCGGCGCGCCGACGGATCGTGGCTGTATATGCTGCCGTCGGCAATCGACGATGCCGAGATGGGCGTGACGCACGTCGTGCGCGGCGAGGATCACGTGTCGAACACCGCGCTCCAGCTGCAGATGTTTGACGCGCTGGGCGTCACGCCGCCGCGG
Organism: Sphingomonas sp. SL1004; assembly: GCF_057815015.1. Lineage (NCBI taxonomy): Bacteria > Pseudomonadati > Pseudomonadota > Alphaproteobacteria > Sphingomonadales > Sphingomonadaceae > Sphingomonas > Sphingomonas sp. SL1004. Next base: position 2,977,876 of record NZ_JBYMUX010000001.1, on the reverse strand, counting down.
TTTGCGCATGAGGCGTTGCTGACCGGCGCGGAGGGCAAGCTGTCGAAGCGGCTCGGGTCTCTCGGCGTCGATCATTTCCGCGAGGTCGGGATCGAGCCGCAGGCGGTGCGTGCGCTGCTCGCACGGATCGGGACGAGCGACCCGGTCGAGCCGATCGCCGACGCCGCGCCGCTGATCGCGGGGTTCGACTTCGCGCGGTTCGGGCGCGCGCCGGCGCGGTTCGACGAGGCGGAACTGGCGGCATTGAACGCGCGGATTTTGCATGCGCTGCCGTTCGAGGCGGTGACCGAGCGGTTGCCCGAGGGTATGAATGTGGCGGCGTGGGAGGCGGTGCGGCCGAACCTCGTGACGCTGACCGATGCGGCGGATTGGTGGGGCGTGATCGAGGGGCCGATCGCGGTCGAAGGTGACGTGGAGGTCGAGTATCTCGATCAGGCGCTGGCTGCGGCGGGTGAGATCGATTGGTCAAGCGATCCTTGGCACGCGCTGACTGCTCGGTTGAAGGCGGAGACCGGGCGAAAGGGCAAGGCGCTGTTCCTGCCGTTACGCCGAGCACTGACCGGCCGCGATCACGGGCCGGACATGGCGGCGATGCTCCCGCTGATCGGCCGCGAGCGGGCGCTGGAGCGATTAGCGGCGCGCTGATCTCGCGGTTCCGAACGTCGTTCCGTCCCAAGAATGTTCTCCCGCGAAGGCGGGAGTCCAGTCTGGGCTCCCGCCTTCGCGGGAGAACAAGGAGGGGCGGGCTGACCGTCCGTCTGGACGACTCGCAGCAGCCCCCGCGGCGCCGAGAGAGGCTCCACCCTCACCCCAACCACCACCCCGGCGAAGGCCGGGGCCCAGTTGGAAAGGTCGTAGTAACGAAGCGCCGGCTTCAGTTAGCAACGTCCCCCAACTGGGCCCCGGCCTCCGCCGGGGTGGTGGATGTATCGACGATACGTGCTGCCCAACTGGCCGAACCGGCACGTCAGACCAGTCCGCCGTGTCCGCCGTGTCCGCCGTGTCCGCCGTGTCCGCCGTGTCCGCCGTGCCGCAAACATCACCGGCGCCGATCAGACGCCAATCGGTCAGCGTACGCCACGTCCCTACCCAACCAACCCCCTTGCCTCGCAAATGTAATGATGTACCATCCCAACCGGCGGTACCTATCTCGCCGCCATCCTCGAGGAGAAGCAGGGGAGACGGAAAATGTATGCGGATCGACCAAACCGGACGGGCGGATTCAATCCCGGGAGCCTCGGCGTCGCGCTGGCTATCAACTGCGCGGTGATCGGAGCGTTGTTCTTCGCGGCGCCTAACGTGCGGCCGTTCGTGCCCGACAAACCGCTCATAACCTATGTGCCGTACACCCCGCCGCCGCCACCCGAACCGGTGCCACCCACAGACCCGCTGATCCGCCAGCAACCGCGCCCCGCGCCACGTCCCGATGCGCCGATCACAATAGTGCAGATACCGCAAACCGACGGCTTGACGGTCGCGCCCGATCCGCTCCCCTACACGCCGCCGATCGGGATCGAAGGCACCGGTACAGGCACCGTGGCGGTCGATCCGCCAAAGCCCGCACCCGTGTTCGTGCAGCCCGGCATCGACCCACGCTACGCCGCCGACTTCCAGCCAAGCTATCCGTCCGAAGAACGCCGCGCCGAGCGCGAGGGTCGCGTCGCCGTGCGCGTGCTGGTCGGCACCGACGGCCGCGTGAAACAGGTCGAGCGGGTCAGCGCGACCACCGACGCGTTCTACCGCGCGACGCTCGAACGGGCGCTGGCGAAGTGGCGGTTCAAGCCGGCAACCCGCGACGGCGTTCCGGTCGAGGCATGGCGATCGATGTCGCTGACGTTTGTACTCCAGAACTAAAGCTTGAGGGTTGCGGGGCTGGCCTAGCCGGCCCCGCAACCCTATCTTGGCGCGCATGGGCTTTTTCAGTCGTTTCGCGCCGATCGTCGCCTATCGCGACCTGCGGCTCTTCCTCAGCCAGCGCCGGCCGTACGAGCTGATTTTTCTCGTGGCGGCGCTCGGCGTCACCAGCTTCCTGATCTACGCGTTCATGAAGGATTCGTACGTCGAAAAGGAATACCGCCCGAAGATCATCTATGTCGAGCAATGGCCCGCGGATCGCACCGATGCGCAGATCCTCGCGCAGCAGAAGATCGACGCGCCGATCAAGGCCAAGGCGCTCGCCGAGCAGAAGGCACGCGAGGACGCACAGCGCGCGTCGTTCAAGCGGCTCGATGACAAGCTGAAGGCGATGGGAATCTGACCGACTCGCGCTGGATAGGGGCTGCACTGACGCTCGCCGAGCGCGGTCGCGGCAGGACGGCGCCCAACCCCAATGTCGGCTGCGTCATCGTACGCGACGGCCGCGTCGTCGGGCGAGGCTGGACGCAGCCGGGTGGTCGTCCGCATGCCGAAGCAATGGCGCTGGCCGAGGCAGGGAGCCGTGCCCGCGGCGCGACGTGCTACGTCACGCTTGAGCCGTGCGCGCATGTTTCCCCCCGAGGGCCAGCCTGTAGCGACCTGCTGATCGAAGCCGGCATCGCCCGTGTCGTCTGCGCACTCGAAGACCCGGACTCGCGCACCGCAGGCAAAGGCTTCTCCCGCCTCGACGCCGCCGGGATCGCAGTAGCGAGCGGTCTTCGCGCGAACGAAGCTCGACGCTCGATGGCCGGGTTTCTCACGCGGCGGGCTCTTGGTCGGCCGCACGTCACCTTGAAGCTGGCAACCTCGCTCGATGGCTGCATCGCTATGGCGGACGGATCGAGTCGCTGGATCACCGGCGCAGAGGCGCGGGCGCATGCGCATCTGGAGCGGGGTCGGCATGAAGCGATCCTGGTTGGTCGTGGGACGTACGAGGCGGACGCACCGCGACTCGACGTACGGTTGCCGGGTCTGGAAGACCGCGGGCCGAAGCGGGTGTTGCTTTCGACAACCCTAACCACCCCTCCCTCTCCCCGTCATTCCAGCGAAAGCTGGAATATCCCCGTTGGTGACCACGACGGAGCCTCACCAGGAGACCCCAGCTTTCGCTGGGGTGACGGAAGCGGCGATTGGACCGTCATCTCGTCCCCGCAAGCCATCGCCACCCTCCCCAACACCGACCACATCCTGGTCGAAGGCGGCGCGGCCGTAGCGTCGGCGTTCCTTGGCGCCGATCTTGCGGACCGGCTCCTACTCTACCGCGCACCGATCCTGATCGGCGGCGGCAAGCACGCACTCCGCGACATCGGCCTCACCGACCTGACCGAAGCGCATGGTCGCTGGACGATCGTCGATGCGCGGCAACTTGGCAGCGACCGGCTCGAGGTCTACGAGCGCGAACGAAACGAGGCATAATGTTCACCGGAATCGTCACCGACATCGGCACTGTCGCGAGCGTGGAGTCGCCAGGCGACACGCGCGTCGTCGTCAGCACCGCCTATGATACCGCCACCGTCGATCTCGGCGCGTCGATCTCGTGCTCGGGCGTCTGCCTGACCGTCGTCGACAAGGGGCCGAACTGGTTCGCGGTCGACGTCTCGGGCGAGACGATCAGCCGGACCGCGCGCGATCAATGGACGCAAGGTCGCAAGTTCAACCTCGAACGCGCGATGAAGCTTGGCGACGAACTCGGCGGCCATATCGTCACGGGCCATGTCGACGGTCTCGGCACCGTCGTCGCGCTCGCGGAGGAAGGCGGCTCGCACCGCGTCACCATCCGCGCCGGCGCCGACATCGCGCCGTTCATCGCACCCAAGGGTTCGGTGACGATCGACGGCGTCTCGCTCACGGTAAACAGCGTTCAAGACATCGATGGCGAGGTCGAATTCGGCCTCAACATCATCCCGCATACCTGGGCGGTCACCACGCTCGGGACGATCCAGATGGGGCAGTCGGTCAACATCGAGATCGACGTCCTCGCCCGCTATCTCCAACGCATGGAACATTACCGTGTCAAAGCCAGCTGAACTCGCCCGTCTGAAGCACGGCTATCTGTCGTCGCCCGAAGAGATCATCGACGAGGCGCGCAACGGCCGGATGTTCATCCTGGTCGACGACGAGGACCGCGAGAACGAGGGCGATCTCGTCATCCCCGCGCAGATGGCTACCCCGGAGAAGATCAACTTCATGGCGAAGTTCGGCCGCGGCCTGATCTGCCTCGCGCTGACCAGGGAGCGTACCGAAGAGCTCGGGCTCGAACTGATGAGCCGCAACAACGGCACGCGGCACGAGACCGCGTTCACGGTCTCGATCGAGGCGCTCGAGGGGGTCACGACGGGCATCTCGGCCGCCGATCGTGCGCGCACCATCGCGGTCGCGGTCGATGCGACCAAGGGCAAGCCGGACATCGTCACCCCCGGCCACGTCTTCCCGCTGGTCGCGCGCGACGGCGGCGTGCTGATCCGCGCCGGCCATACCGAGGCGGCGGTCGACGTCGCGCGGCTGGCCGGGCTCAACCCGTCGGGCGTGATCTGCGAGATCATGAACGAAGACGGCACGATGGCGCGGATGGACGACCTCGTCACCTTCGCGCAGTTCCACAACGTCAAGATCGGCACGATCCGCGACCTGATCGCGTATCGCCGCCGCCACGATCACCTCGTCGAGAAGCGCGCCGAGGCGAAGTTCACCTCCGAATGGGGCGGCGACTGGAGCGCGCTGACGTTCTGGAACAAGGCCACCGGCACCGAGCAGGTCGCGCTGGTCAAGGGCAAGATCGACCCCGCCAAGCCGACGCTCGTCCGCATGCACGCACTGTCGCCGTTCGCGGACATCTTCGGCGAGGCAGGCGATCGCGGCCGGATCCTCGCGCGCTCGATGCAGATGATCGCCGACGAGGGCGCGGGCGTCATCGTCGTCATCAACCGCCCTCGCAGCAACACCTTCACCTCGGCGGTGATGAAGAAGGCCGGCGCGGAGATCACCCCGGACATGGAGGAACTGCGCGATTACGGCGTCGGCGCGATGATCCTGACCGAACTCGGCGTGCACGACATGGTGCTGATCACCAACACGCACCACACCCTCGTAGGGCTCGACGGCTACGGCCTGTCGATCGTCGGCGAGCGGCGGATTGCCTCCCTGGATAGTGAAAAGAGCAACTGATGGCGCATCTCCTCATCGTCGAAGCGCGCTTCTACGACCATTTGAACGACCTGCTCGTCGAGGGCGCGAAGGCGGCGATCGAAGCCGCCGGCCACACGCACGAGACGATCACCGTGCCCGGCGCACTCGAAGTCCCCGGCGCGATCGCGCTGGCGGCCGAGAGCGAGACGTTCGACGCCTATGTGGCACTCGGCGTCGTGATCCGCGGCGAGACCTATCATTTCGAGATCGTCGCGGGCGAGAGTGCCCGTGGGATCATGCAGCTGACGATGGACGGCTTGGCCGTCGGCAACGGCATCCTGACCACCGAGAACGAGGCGCAGGCCTTGACCCGCGCGCGTCCAACCGAAGGCGACAAGGGCGGCGGCGCGGCGAACGCGGCACTCGCGATGCTGGCGCTGAAGGACCGCTTCCTCGCATGACCGCGGTCGCATGACCGCGCCGGTGCTCCTGACGGAGCGCCTGTTGCTTCGGCCTCTCGGACCGGAGGATGCCGACGCGTGGTATGCGTTCCACGCCGATCCGGTGACGATGCGTCATCTTGGTGGCGTTCAGTCGCGCAGCGTCGCATGGCGCGGGCTGTGCGCCATGGCGGGTGCGTGGAGCATTCGCGGCTTCTCGATGTTCGCGGTGACGCTGCGCGATACCGGCGAATGGATCGGCCGCGTCGGTCCTTGGCACCCCGAGGGCTGGCCGGGTACCGAGATCGGCTGGGGGTTGGCATCGCAGTTCGCAGGTCGCGGGTTTGCGCGTGAGGCCGCGACGGCAACGATCGACTATGCGGTGGACGGGCTCGGCTGGACCGACATCATCCACACGATCGCACCGGACAACGTCGAATCGATCGCACTCGCGCAACGCCTCGGATCGACCCATCGCGGCCGAACGACCCTCCCCCCGCCGCTCGAATCGCTGCCGGTGGACGATTGGGGCCAGAGCGCCGCCGACTGGCGGGGGCGGAGATCAGGGCTTGGGTGACGTGATCAACCTGCGACTCGTCCGGAAGCAGCGCGCGCGAGACGAGGCTTCGTCGAAGGCGGATCGGAACCGCAGGCTGTTCGGGCGGACTGCCGCGGAAAAGGCTGCGGTTGCGGCTGAGAAGGCTCGGACCGAGAAGACGCTGGACGGCGCCAAACTCCAGAATTTCACATCCGACACGCCCCCGGAATAACCTAACTTCTCCCCCAAAGCGAAGATGTCGCGGGCACTTTCCCTCGCCCATCGAAATAAGGCGAGACGGCAAAGCCAGCGACGGGTGAAGGTGAGGGCACTATCCTGGCAGTCCTCTTCGCGAACGCTGAAGCCTGCCCCCCTTTACGGGGGAGGATCGTTGAAGTCTGACGTAAAACATCCCCGCCCAGTTCCCGCTGCCCGCCGCAACCACATCATCCCCTCTCCCACAGGAACGTCGAGACCCGCGCGCCGTTATGCGTCCGTAACAAAGGGGCATTCATGATTTCGGACGCGAATGCGACACTGCTCGCCAAGCTTGGTTTTGCCGCACGGGGCGTGGTCTACATCCTGGTCGGATGGTTCGCGATAGATGCCGCGTTGCTGGGCGGCGAAGTCGCCGACAACCAGGGCGCGATCGGATCGCTGGCCGATGCGGCGTTCGGAACGCTGTTGCTGGCGATCGTCGCCGCGGGGCTGCTCGGCTACGCGGTCTGGCGGCTGACCGAAGCGGCCGCCAATCCCGAGCAGATCGGCCATGATCTCAAGGGTAGCCTCAGGCGGATCGGCCATGTCGTCAGCGGGATCGCGCATCTGATCCTCGCCTGGACCGCGACCAGCCTCGCGTTGCATCTGGGCAAGGGGTCGACTGCCGTCTCCCCCGGCGACGAGAGCGCGCGCGACTGGACCGCGCTGCTGCTCGCGCAGCCGCTCGGGCGGTTCCTGGTCGGCGCGGTTGCGATCGGGATCCTCGTCGCGGGATTTCAGCAGGCGCAGAAGGCATGGCGCGGAGACTTCATCCACGATCTGCGCGGCGATGCCCCCGCACCGGGCTATGTCTGCACGATGGGGCGGATCGGCTACGGCGCGCGCGCGCTCGTGTTCCTGATCGTCGCCGGGCTGTTCGCGCTGGCCGCATGGAGTTCGCACGCAAGCGACGCGGGCGGCGTCGCCGAGGCGCTGGAGACGCTCCGGTCGCAGCCGGGCGGCAAATGGCTACTCGTGCTGACCGGGATCGGGCTGGCGCTGTTCGGTGCCTACAGCCTGGTCGAGGCGCGCTTTCGGCGACTGCATGTCGACCTGCCCGGCACCGACTGACGGGCCGGCAAAACGGTGGTTCGCCGGTGACGCGATCAATCCAGTGACGCGGTCTCGGCGAGCGCCGCCTCGACCTCTTCGACCGTGATGCCGAACGCGCCTGCGAGCCCCGCGAGCGAGGCGCCGCGATCGGAGAGCGTTCGGATGCGGGCGGTATCGACGACGGTCCTGTAGCCGCGCGTATCGCGGTCTTTCTTGCTCTCGTCGCCGCTGCGGGCGAGCGCGCCGGAGCGGCGACGTTTGGAGATCTTCAGTGCTTCGACGTCGTTCGTCGGCGGTGCATCGAGCCGCGCCTGGATCCGCTGATCTTCCTCGATCCGCCGACTTTCGCGGGCGCGTTCCCGTTCCTGGGACTGGAGATCACGTTGGGCGGCGCGTGACTCGGATCGCTGTTCGGACGCGGCGAGCCGTTCCCTTGCGCGCTGCTCGCGGCCGTTGGCGCGCTCCTCCGCCCGCTTTGCGGCACGGTCGGCGGTGCCCGGCATGAGCGGCCCCGTTCCCCTGCCGCCGCTCGGCCAGCCGTCACTCATTGCATATCCTGTCGTCACCGGTGCGCCACGGACGCGGAGGCGCGCTGCTAGGCGATGGCGGCACCGGTGACTAGGGGCTCCAAGCCGTCACCCAACCGTCCGCCCCCCCCCCCCCCGCCGTCATCCCAGCGAAAGCTGGGATCTCACTGTGGGGCGAACGTCGCGAACCACGAGGGATACCCCAGCTTTCGCTGGGGTGACGGCTTTTCGGATGGGCGATGAGATTTGCGTATCGGCGATAGATCGAGCCGGCTTTCGAACAGCCGGCCCCCGGTTCAAGCGTTCGCGGTTTCAAGCGCGGGGTAGTCGACATAGCCCTCGGGGCCCTGGCTATACCACGTCTTCGCGTCGTCCTTCGCCAGCGGCGCGCCGGTGCGCAGGCGCTCGGGCAGGTCCGGATTGGCGATGAACGTGCGACCGAAGGTGATCGCATCGGCATTGCCCGAATCGAGTTCGGCCTGCGCCTCCTCGACGGTCGTGTAGTCCGAGTTCACGACCAGCACGCCCTTGAACACCTTGCGGATCGCGGGGCTGAGCTTCGGCACGTCGGTCTTGCCGAAGGTGCCGTCGGGGCCCGGCTCGCGCAGTTCGAGGAACGCGATACCGAGATCCGACAGCGCCTTGGCAGCAGCGGTGAACAGCGGCTCGGGATTGCTGTCGTCGACGCCCTGCGAATCACCGTTGGGGGAGAGGCGAACGCTGACGCGGCCGGCACCGGCGACCGAGATTACGCGCTCGGCGACTTCGCGCAGCAGGCGGACGCGGTTTTCGATTCCGCCGCCGTATTCGTCGGTGCGGAAATTGGCGTTGTCGCGCAGGAATTGGTCGATCAGATAGCCGTTCGCCGCGTGAATCTGCACGCCGTCAAAGCCTGCCGCCAGCGCGTTCTTCGTCGCCAGCTCGTAATCGTTGAGCAGGCGCGGAATCTCGTTGGTCTCGAGCGGACGCGCGACCTCGAAATCCTTCTTGCCTTCGAACGTGTGCGCCTGGCCTTCGGTCGCGGTGGCCGACGACGAGACGGGCTGAGTCTCGTACACCGACGAATGACCCTGGCGCCCCATGTGCCACAATTGCGCGATGATCCGGCCGCCGGCTGCGTGCACCGACGCGGTGACGGGCTTCCACGCCTCGACCTGCGCGTCGGTCCACAGGCCCGGTGCGAACGGCCAGCCCAGGCCTTCGCGGCTGATGCCGGTGGCCTCCGAGATGATCAGCCCGGCGCTCGCCCGCTGCGTGTAATAGTCGACCATCAGGTCGGACGGCACCGCGGCCTTGTCGGCACGGCCACGCGTGAGGGGGGCCATGAGGATACGGTTGGGCGCTTCGACGGCACCGAGCGTGATAGGATCGAAAAGGCTAGGCATGGGGGCTCCTTATTGGCCTGACGGGCGGAAGATAGGAGGCTACAGGGCGGCATGCATCGCCCCGACCCGCAAAGATTATCTAGCGTGCCCGATACGCCGCACGGTTTGACCACGGAGGCGAACACTGTCGGTGTAGCGGGCGCTGTGCCGAGCGCCGTGCCTGGCGCCGCCCCCGGCCTGATCGCGTTCGCGGCGCTGGTGGTGGCGAACGTCGCACTCGCGTTCGGGCCGTGGTTCGTCCGTGCGACAGAGGTCGGGCCGGTGGCCGCGGGGTTCTGGCGCCTCACGCTGGCGGTGCCATTCCTGGTCGTGCTCGCGGTCCAGCAGGGCGCGCGACCGATGCGGTTGGGGTGGAAGCTATGGGCCGGGCTACTCGCGGGCGGGGTGTGCTTCGCCGCCGATCTCGGCACCTGGCATCTCGGGATTCTCCGTACGACGCTCGCCAATGCGACGCTGTTCGGCAATGTCGCGACGCTGATCTTCCCGATCTACGGCTTCCTGATCGTGCGAAGCTGGCCGACGCGGACGCAAGGGTTCGCGCTAGCGCTGGCGGCGGCGGGTGGCGCGTTGCTGCTCGGGCGCTCGTACCAGCTCGATGCGAAGAACCTCGCGGGCGATCTGTTCTGCCTGCTCGCGGGGCTGCTCTACACCGTCTATTTCATCCTGATGGCGCGCGCCCGGGCGACGCTCGCCCCGGTCTCCGCGCTGACGCTGTCGACGCTCGCCGGGATCGTGCCGCTGCTGGTGTTCGCGCTGGCGATGGGCGAGCGCGTGCTGCCGGCGCACTGGGGCCCGCTGATCGGGCTCGCCTTGTGCAGCCAGGTGCTCGGTCAGGGGCTGATGATCTATGCGCTTGGCCGCTTCACGCCGCTGGTGATCGGGATCGCGCTGCTGATCCAGCCGGTGGTGGCGGGGCTGGTCGGCTGGCTGGTGTATGGCGAACGGCTGGGCGCGGCGGATCTGGTCGGCGTCGTGATGGTCGCGGTCGCGCTGGTGCTCGTTCGTCAGGGCCCTCCCCCCGCATTACCTCTTGAAGACGCGCTTGATACGCCTGATTTTGGACGGCAGGAGACGGTATGACCCAGGACCTTACGCTCGACGAAATCCGTGCCCTGCTCGCGCCCGGCATCGCCGCCAACGCGGCCTTCGACGGCTGGAGCGACGCCGCGCGCGACATGGCCGCACAAGCGGAAGGCATAGACACCGACGTCGCCGCGCTGGCGTTCAAGGATGGCCCGGTCGACATGATCGACGCGTGGTTCGCGCATATCGACGTCGTGATGCTCGCCGCAGTGCCCCCCGAACGGCTCGCGCTGATGAAGATCCGCGAGAAGATCACCGCATTGGTCGAGGCACGACTCGATGCGACGTCGATCGATCGCGAATCGCTCCGCCGCGCGCTGGCGATTCTCGCGCTTCCACAGAATCTTGCGAAGGCGACGCGGCTGGGCTGGCGGACGGTCGACACGATCTGGCGCGCGGCCGGCGATGTCGCGACCGATTATAATTATTACACCAAGCGGACGATCCTGCTCGGCGTGTATGCGTCGACGATCACGGTATTCCTCGACGACGAGAGCGAAGGCCTTGCCGAGACGCGCGCGTTCCTGGGTCGCCGGATCAACGGGATCATGCAGTTCGAAAAGGCCAAGGCCGGTTTCCTCAAGCGCACCGAGCACGGTTTCAGCCTGTCGCGATTTGTTGGCCGGCTACGCTATCCGACGGCCTGAAGCCGCGACCAGTCCGCTAAGTAACTCTCTATCCTGACTTTCGCCCGAACGGCGCGACGTTGAGCTAGTGCCGACTAACGACGGTTAGGGCTTTCCTTCGAACGGCGTTACTGATAATCACTCGCATCATGGACACTCGCCCCGATCGTTCCGTCAGCCTCGAAACCCTGCCGCGCAAGCAGCACGCTATTGTTGCGGCAATCGAGTGGGCGCGGCTTGCGGGGCCGGAAGCGCGTCGCCTGCGCGAACTCGGCTTCGACGAGGGTGTCGATGTCGAGGTGCTGCACCGCGCGACGCTGGGCCAAGGCCCGATCGCCTGCCGGATCGGTCGCATGACCGTCGCGCTGCGCCGTGCCGTCGCCGGTGCGATCCAGGTTTCTCCCATGCCTGCCGCGGCCGAATAATCCTTTAGAATGAACGCAGCACCGCTGGTTGCGCTGGTCGGCAATCCCAATGCCGGCAAGAGCGCGCTGTTCAACGCGCTCACCGGCGCGCGCCAGAAGGTCGGCAATTATCCCGGGGTCACGGTCGAGCGGAAGGTCGGGCGGCTGATGCTCGACGACGGACGGCCAGTCGAACTGGTCGACCTGCCGGGCGCGTACAGCCTCGAACCTTCCTCCCCCGATGAGCGCGTGACGCGCGACGTCGTCACCGGCACGCAAGACGGCGAACGCCTGCCAGACGCGCTGGTCGTCGTCGTCGATGCCGCCAATCTCGACAACCACCTCCGCTTCACGCTCCAGCTGATCGCGCTCGGCCTACCGGTCGTGGTCGCGCTCAACATGGTCGACCTCGCCGAGCGCGACGGGCTGAAGCTCGATCCGCAAGTCCTCGAGCGCGAGCTAGGCGTGCCGGTGATCCCGACCGTCGCGGTGCGCAAGCGTGGGTTGGACGAGTTGAAGGCGGCACTCTCAAGCATCGTCGTCAACGGCCCGATGCGGCTGCGGAAATCCGACGGCAGCGTGCAGGACGACATCGTCACGCTCCAGCGCCGCGCGCGCGCGATCGCCACCTCGGCGACCGTGTCCGAGACGACCGTCCGCCGCTGGACGCACATGCTCGACGCGGTCGCGCTGCACCCGGTCGCCGGGCCGATCCTGCTGCTCGCGATCATGTTCCTGATGTTCCAGGCGGTGTTCAGCTGGGCACAGCCGTTCATGGACGCGATCGACGCGGGCTTCACCGCGTTGCAGGGATTCATCACCGCAGAACTTCCCGCCTCGCTGCTCCGCTCGCTGCTGGTCGACGGCGTGATCGCCGGCGTCGGTGCGGTGATTGTGTTCCTGCCGCAGATCCTGATCCTGTTCCTGTTCATCCTCGTGCTCGAGGCGAGCGGCTACATGGTCCGCGCGGCATTCCTGATGGACCGCGTGATGGCGAGCGTCGGGCTGTCCGGCCGCGCGTTCATCCCGCTGCTGTCGAGCTTCGCCTGCGCGATACCCGGGATCATGGCGACGCGGACGATCGACGACGAGAAGGACCGGCTGACGACGATCCTGATCGCGCCGCTGATGACGTGCTCCGCGCGCCTGCCGGTCTACACGCTGATCATCGGCGCGTTCATCCCCAACACGCAGATACTGCCGTTCGTGGGGCTTCAGGGCATCGTCATGCTCGGGCTGTACGTGATGGGCATCGTCGGCGCGTTCGTCGCCGCGCTCGTGCTGCGCCGGACGGTGACCAAGGGCGTGTCGTCGGGCTTCATGATGGAAATGCCGAAATACCAGTGGCCGCAGTGGCGCGACGTCGGCATCGGCCTGTGGAGCCGCGCGCAGATCTTCCTGAAGCGTGCCGGCGGGATCATCCTGACCTCGACGATCATCCTGTGGGTGCTGCTGAGCTTCCCCAAGCCGCCCGAGCAGCCCGCCGGCGCGCCGAAGATCTCGGCGGTCGATTATTCGGTCGCGGGCCGGATCGCCAACGGCATCGCGCCGGTGTTCGCGCCGATCGGCTTCAACCGCGATATCGTCCTCGCGCTGATCCCGGCGATGGCCGCGCGCGAAGTCGCGGTCGCCGCGATCGGCACGGTCTACGCAATCGACGATCCCGACAGCAACCAGGGCGGCAAGGCGATGGTCGAGAACCTACGCGGCCGCTGGAGCCTGCCCACCGCACTCGCGTTCCTGATGTGGTTCGTGTTCGCACCGCAGTGCATCTCGACCATCGCCGTCACCCGTCGCGAGACCAATGGGTGGAAATGGCCGGCCTTCATGGTTGGCTATTTGTTCGCCGCCGCGTACATCATGGCTGGCATCACATACTGGCTGGCGGTAGCCGCCGGTTTGTAGGTGATCCACTGAGCGGACTCCAAATCCGTTCAAGGCGTAGGTCCTGGTCCTTCTCCCCAGAAGCGATCATCCCTTCCACCGGGTAATCTGCACCCAGGTCCTACGCCGCTACCGTATATTCGTTCATGCTCGTCTGAGCAATCAAACCTTACTAGTGGAGTCCTGGGTTCGTGGCAGGCAGCGTCAACAAGGTCATCATCGTCGGCAATCTGGGTCGCGACCCGGAGAGCAAGGCGTTCCAGAACGGCGGCAAGGTCGTCAATCTGCGCATCGCGACATCGGAGTCCTGGAAGGACAAGATGTCGGGCGAGCGCAAGGAAAAGACCGAATGGCATTCGGTCGCGATCTTCAACGAAGGTCTGGCGAACGTCGCCGAAAAGTATCTCCGCAAGGGCTCGAAGGTCTATATCGAGGGCGCGCTCCAGACCCGGAAGTGGCAGGACGCGCAGGGCCAGGACAAATATTCGACCGAGATCGTGTTGCAGGGCTTCAACAGCGTGCTGACGATGCTCGACGGCCCGAACGGCGGCCAGGGCGGTGGCGCAGGCGGCGGCGGTGGTAGCCGCGGCGGTGGCGACGACTGGGCCGGCGGCGGTGGCGGCAACGACTTCGGCGGCGGTTCGTCGGGTGGCGGCGGCGGTTACGGCGGCGGCGGCGGCGGCGGCGGTCGTGGTGGCAGCGCACCCTCGGGCGGCGGCGCGCGCGGCGGCAGCTTCGGCCAGACCGGTGGCTTCTCGGACGATCTCGACGACGACGTGCCGTTCTAAGGCTTGTGACAACGCAATCGTCTTTACCGGCGACCACTTCGTTCGACGAGGCTGCGCGCGCGCGCGTGATCTCGTCCTACGACATGGCCGGCGCGCGTGCCAAAGGACAGCTGGATGATCTGGTGTCGTTCGCCGCGGAACTGTGCGGCGCACCGGTCGCCCTGCTGAGCCTGGTCGAGGAAGAATATCAACGGTTCCTTGCGCGGGCCGGCACCGACCTGACCGAAACGCCGCGCAGCATGTCGTTCTGCGCGCACGCGATGCACTACCACGACGTGATGGAAGTGCCCGACGCGCTGGAGGATTTGCGGTTCGTCGACAATGCTCTGGTGACCGGCGAGCCCTATGTGCGGTTCTATGCCGGTGCACCGCTGGTTTCGAGCGAAGGCGTACCGTTGGGCGCGCTGTGCGTGCTGGCACCCGACCCGCGCGAAGGCCTGACGCGATTCCAGCGCGACGGCCTGACGATCCTCGCCAAGGCGGCCATGGGACGCCTCGACGATCGCCGCACCGCGCGCGAGCAGGCGATTGCCGAGGCCGAAGCGCGCCGTACACTGGAAGCGAGTGACCTCAAGTTTCGCACGCTGGCCGATACCATGCCGCAGATGGTGTGGGCGACGCAGCCCGACGGCTTCCACGATTACTACAACGCACGTTGGTACGAGTTCACGGGCGCGCCCGCCGGCACGACCGATGGTGAAGGCTGGAACGGCATGTTCCACCCGGACGACCAGGATCGCGCCTGGGCGATGTGGCGCCATTCGCTTGCCACCGGTGAGCCGTACGCGATCGAGTATCGGCTACGCCATTTTGACGGTACATACCGCTGGGTACTTGGCCGCGCATTGCCCGTCCACGATGAGAGCGGCGCGATCCAGCGCTGGTTCGGGACGTGCACCGACATTCACGAACAGAAGCTCGCCTATGAAGAGCGCGAGGTCATCAGCCAGGAACTCAGCCACCGGATCAAGAACATCTTCGCGGTGATCGCCGGGCTGATCGCCTTTGCCGCGCGAGGAAAGCCCGAGTTCGCAGGGATCGCAACGGATCTGCGCCACCGCATTACCGCGCTGGGCCGCGCGCATGACTTCGTCAGGCCACACAGTGCGAACTCGCGTCCCGCAGCGGCGCAAAACAGCCTGCATGGTCTGTTGCAGGAGCTGTTCGAACCTTATCAGCGCGTCGATGGGATGCGGGTCACCGTATCGGGCGACGATGTGGCGATCGACGACCGCTCGGCTACGCCGCTCGCGCTGCTGTTCCATGAGCTTGCCACCAACGCGACCAAATATGGCGGCCTGGCGACCGAGTTGGGCACGGTGCGTATCACGGTGGCTGCCGGGAACGACCGCGTACAGCTGACATGGTGTGAGGAAGGCGGTCCGGTCGCGACCGAGCCGACCACGCCGATCGGCTTCGGCACCCAACTTATCGAAATGAGTGCAGTGCGTCAGTTAGGGGGTAAGGTCGAACGTCAATGGAAGCGCTCGGGTCTTACCGTGATACTCGATATACCGAAGGCTGCATTTAGCCGGTAGACCCCAATCGGTGGAGGTAGCCCTCAGACGATGCGAATGACATCGTCGTGAAGGATGGGCTGTTCGTCACAGGCGAGTGCAGCCGCTGCCAAAATCGCAGCGTCGCTGAATGGCTTGCGGATATAACCGAGGCAATCCGCATCGCCGATCTGTGCGGGATTGGCGGTGACGAACACAACCTTGACGCCATACTCGGCGGACATGCGTCTGGCGATCTCCGGTCCGGTCGGTCCATCGCGCAGGTTGATGTCGACGAACGCGAAGCTGCACCCGGGGGCAGCGGCAATTGCACTTTCTCGATCCGCCGCAATTCCCGCGACGCCATAGCCCGCATCGGTAAGGATTCTCTCCAGGTCGAGCGCGACGAAAATTTCGTCTTCGACAATGAGGGCTGTCTTGGTCATCGGCGTGTTAACCGGTCGCCGACCGATCGGTTCCGCACCGATCCTGATCTCGATCAGTATAACGCGACATAGTGTTACATTTATCGCGGTGCGTCAGCGTCTGAGCAGGAACACAGCGTGCTCGGCAAGCAGATTGGCTGCGCCCGCGCCGGTGCGTTTGTCGCCCGACAGAAACCAGGCATCTTCCACCGTTATCCCGCGCACTTTCACGAAAGCGCGGAAATCGTCGATCGTGACGTGGTGGATGTTGGGCGTGTCGTACCAGCTCTCGGGCAATTGCCGCGTCACCGGCATTCGCCCACCCCAAAGAAGCGACAGCCTGACGCGCCAATGTGCGAAATTGGGAAAGCTGACGAACGCATGCCGCCCGATTCTCAGCAGATGGTCAAGCACCAGATCGGGAGCGCGCGCCGTCTGCAATGTCTGGCTGAGGATCGCGTAATCGAAGCTGGCGTCGGGATAGCCTTCCAGATCGACGTCCGCATCGCCCTGGATCACCGACAGCCCGCGGGCGACCGCGGAGGCGACATTGCGAGCATCGATTTCCAGTCCTCGCGCATCGACGTCGCGGGTATCGCGGAGGGCCGCCATCAGCGCGCCGTCGCCGCAGCCGATGTCGAGCACGCGACTGCCTTGCGCGACGTTCCCGGCGATAACGGCAAGATCGGTCCGAAGGGTCATGGCGCATCTCGCAATTTCTCGGCGAGGCCAGGCGCGAGCCTCTCCATGTAGCGATCGGCACGGACCAGCGGGTGGAACCCCAGATCGGCATATACGCCATGCGCGTCGGCGGTGACGAGCCCGAACCTACGCAGCCCCGCGAACGCCGGGTGTTCCAGGAACCAGCTGACCATCCGCCGACCGAGCCCCTGCCCTCGCCCAGACTCCTCGACCCACACGTCGGCGAGCCATGCGAAGGTCGCATGATCGGTGATCATACGCGCAAACCCGACCTGAAGGTCATCACGATACGCTCCGAGGCAATGCGACCCGGCAATCGCACGTTCGACTAGGGCGCGCTCTATACCCGGTGACCAATAGCTGCTCGCCAGCCAGCCGTGGATGCGGTCGATCTGCAATCTGCTCGTGTCGTCCGAAAGGATGATCGTCATCGCCCAGCCCTCAGAAAGCCGTCGACGACCCGGTTCAGGTCCGGAGCCTCCAGCAGGAATGCGTCATGGCCGTACGGGCTCGACAGCTCGACGAAGCTGACCGGGGCGCCTGCCGCGTTCAGCGCCTGGACGATCGCACGCGACTCGGCCGTGGGATACAGCCAGTCGGTATCGAAGCTGACGAGGCAGAACCGCGACTTGGTCGCGCGGAACGCGTTGGCGAGCAGCCCGCCATGCTCCTCGGCCAGGTCGAAATAATCCATCGCCCGCGTGATGTAGAGGTACGAGTTCGCGTCGAACCGGTCGGTGAACGCGAGCCCCTGGTGGCGCAGATAGCTCTCGACCTGGAAATCGGCGTCGAACCCGAACGATTTCGCATCGCGCGCCTGGAGGCGCCGCCCGAACTTCTCGGTCAGCCCCGCTTCCGACAGATAGGTGATGTGCGCCGCCATCCGCGCGACGGCCAGCCCCGCGGTCGGCGGCGCGTCGTCATGATACTCGCCGCCACGCCAGTTCGGATCGGCCATCACCGCCTGCCGCCCGACCTCGTGGAACGCGATGTTCTGCGCTGTGTGGCGCGCAGTCGAGGCGATCACGACGCAGGCCTTCACCCGATCGGGGAAGGTCGCGGGCCAGCTTAGCGCCTGCATGCCCCCCATCGAGCCGCCGACCACCGCGTGGAGCACGCCGACGCCCAGATGATCGAGCAGCATCGCCTGCGCGCGGACCATGTCGCGGATCGTGATGACCGGGAAGCTCATGGCCCAGGGGCGGCCGGTCGCCGGGTTGATCGTCGCGGGGCCGGATGTGCCCATGCAGCTGCCAAGTACGTTCGCGCAGACGATGAAGTGCCGCGCAGGGTCGATCGGCCTGCCCTCGCCGACCATGCGCGTCCACCAGCCGGGCTTGCCGGTGCGCGGGTGATTGGAGGCAACGTGCTGGTCGCCGGTCAGCGCGTGACAGATGAGGACGGCGTTCGAAGCATCGGCGTTGAGCGTGCCGTAGGTCTCGTAGGCGATGTCGACGGGGGAGAGCAGCACGCCGCCGTCGAGCCTGAGCGGCCCCGGCAGCGCTACGCGTCGCGCGAGGCCGAAGCGCTGGTCGGTCGTGGGATCGATGGCAGGCGTATCGAGCATGATGCGCGCTACCATAAGCGGCGGCGGTCATGCCAGCGTGGTTCCTGCATGGGTACGAAGGCAGGTCATCTCAATCCTCCCATGCCAAGGGGAAGTGCTGGCGCTTGCCCGACGGAGGGGGAAGCCCACGATGCCCTTCGACCATGCAATCGTCATCTCTGCGGAGGCGGGAACCCATATCGGTAAGCTTCCGAGCCTATGGCTCCCCGCCTCCGCGGGGATGACGAGGCCCTACCGGGGATGACAAGGCGTCGCACGGTGGAGTCTGATCGCGAGTGATGACCGGCGTTTCGTGCCCCCCTCCGTCGCCTTCGGCGCCACCTCCCCTTGCCGGGGCAGGATCGTGAAGCCGGGCGATCGACCACACCGGATTCACCACAAAGATTTGCCACCGCGGCACCGCGACCGCTATGCCCCGCGGCCATGACAAACATCATGCCCGCACCCGCGCCGAAGCCCTGGATCATGGGGATCGCGCCGTACACGCCCGGCCGCTCGACGACCGACGACGGCCGCACGGTGATCAAACTCTCCTCGAACGAGAATCCTCTCGGCACCAGCCCCGCCGCAAAGGCCGCATTCGACGCCGCCGACCGCACGCTGGAACGCTATCCGGATGCAGGCGCGGTCGAACTGCGCGAGGCGCTGGCGGCGCATTACGACCTCGATCCGGCGCGCGTGATCTACGGCACTGGCTCCGACGAGATCCTGCATTTGGTCGCGGGCGCCTATGCTGGCCCCGGCGACGAGATCATCCACGTCCGCTACGGTTTCGCGGTCTACGAGATCGCCACGCGCCGCGTCGGTGCCGAGCCGGTGATCGTCGACGACCGCGACTATGCGACCGACGTCGACGCGATCCTCGCCGCGGTCACCGAGCGGACCCGAGTCGTCTTTGTCGCCAATCCGAACAATCCGACCGGCACCTTCACGCCCCGTGCGGAAATCGCCCGGCTGCATGCCGGCCTGCCGCGGTCGGTGCTGCTCGTGCTCGACCAGGCCTATGCAGAATATCTGTCGCCGGAGGAGGACGATGCTGGCCTCGCGCTGGCGATGACCGAGGCGAACGTGCTCGTCACACGCACCTTCTCGAAGATCCACGGTCTCGCCGCCGAGCGGATCGGCTGGGGCTATGCCTGCGCCCCGATCATCGACGCGATGCACCGCATCCGCGCGCCGTTCAACGTCACCACCGCGGGCCAGGCCGCCGCGGTCGCCGCGATCGCCGACACCGCCTTCGTCGATGCGACGCGCGCGCATAACGACACGTGGCGCGGCTGGTTCGTCGAGCAGATCGCGCAGATGGACAATGCCGGCTTGCGTACGGTGCCGTCGAAGGCGAACTTCGTGCTCGTCCTGTTCGAGGGCAAGCTGACCGCTGACGCCGCCTATCACGGGCTGATGGAGGCGGGCTACATCGTCCGCTGGTTGCCGGGCCAGGGCTTGCCCAACGCGCTGCGCATCACGATCGGTACCGAGGAGGAAACGCGCGGCGTCACCGCGGCGCTGCGCAACCTGGTCGAAGCCGCCTGATGCTGCCGTTCGCGCGCGTCACGATTATCGGGCTGGGACTGATCGGCTCGTCGGTGGCGCGCGCGGTACGGGAAACCATGCCGACCGTCCGCGTCACCGGCTACGACGCCGACGCGACCGTACGCGAGACGGCGGACCGGTTGCAGTTCTGCGACGACGTCGCGGGCTCGGCGGGGGCGGCAGTGATCGACGCGGACCTCGTGATCCTCTGCGTGCCGGTCGGCGTCATGGGCGACGTCGCGCGTGAGTTCGCAGCAGAGCTCCCCGCAGATGCCGTCGTCAGCGACGTCGGCAGCTGCAAGGCCGAGATCGTCCGCGCGCTGACCGACGCGCTGCCGGGTGCGATCGTCATCCCCGCGCATCCGGTCGCGGGCACCGAGCGATCCGGCCCCGAAGCCGGTTTCGCGACACTGTTCCGTCACCGCTGGTGCATCGTCACGCCCCCCGACGGCGCCGACCCGGTCGCAGTCGAACGAGTCTCCGAATTCTGGCGTCGTCTCGGTGCGCAGGTCGAGACGATGGCGCCCGAACATCACGACCGCGTCCTCGCCGTCACCAGCCATCTCCCGCATCTGATCGCCTACACGATCGTCGGCACGGCGGGCGATCTGGAAGAGGTGACGCAATCGGAGGTCATCAAATACTCCGCCGGTGGCTTCCGCGACTTCACGCGGATCGCGGCGTCGGACCCCACGATGTGGCGCGACATCTTCCTGAACAACCGCGAGGCGGTACTGGAAATGCTTCAGCGTTTCTCGGAAGATCTGAGCCATCTCCAGCGGGCGATTCGTTGGGGCGACGGCGATGCACTGTTCGATCTGTTTACGCGAACGCGCGCAATTCGCCGTAGCATCGTCGAGCAAGGTCAGGACGACGACGTGCAGGATTTCGGCCGTACACATACTTGATTAAGTCGTTGTTCCACGTGGAACATTTCGAGTTTAGTCCAATGCGTTCATTGCCGCATGGACGCGGTATTCCGCCTCTTCCCGCGGCAGGCCGGGCGGAACGACTTCTCCGAACCGGAAGGTGATGACCCCGGGAAGTTTCGGACCCTTTCTCGGCCATACCAGCCCGCTGTCGCAGGCGATCGGCACCGTCGGCATCTTCAGCGCACGATAGAGACCGGCAAATCCCGGCTTGAGTGGCGGATGCTCGCCGGGCGCTACGCGCGTACCCTCTGGAAAGATCAGGATCGAGCGCCCGGTCGCCTTGGCTGCGGTCGCCTCGCGCATCATGCTGCGCATCGCCTTGGCCGACGCCTCGCGGTCGACGACGATCGCCCCGTAGCGCCGCGCCGCCCAGCCCCAGGCCGGGATATCGGCCAACTCGCGCTTCAGTACGATCGCCGGGCCGTCTAGCAGCGCCTGCAGCTCGAGCGTCTCGAACATCGCCTGATGCTTGCATGCATAAAAGGCCGGCTCGGTCGGCCGCGTCCCCTCCACGCGGATGTGCACCCCCAGGATCGCGCGCGCCGCCCAGCGGTGGAACCGCGTCCAGATCGTCGAGTGCCTGATCACCGCTTTCGATCCGAACAGGGCCGAGATCGGCACGGTCACAACGATCGGCACCGAAATGGTATAAAAGACGAGCATGAATGCCCAGTTGCGCAGCCAGATCATCCGCCAAATCCAATCCACAATGCGATCCGGCGAAGGATCAACTTATTGTATTCGTTGACCAAGGTCCCGAGCCGCGGCGTGCCCGGCACGCCGTCGCCGAGGATCACGACATTCTTGTCGAGCGCCGCCGCCAGTTCCATGCGGGCCCGCGCGACGTGCCAGTCCGACGTCACCAGCCGCACCGATCGGTATTTGTGCACGCGCACCCACTGCGCGGTCTCCTCTGCGTTCGAGCGCGTATCGACCGCGTCCGCACCCAGATCGATGCAGCATGCGAACAACGCCGGCGACGTCCGATATTCCAGCGCGAGATCGATCGGCCGCACCCCCGGCGCAACGCCCGTCACCAGCATCCGCCTAGCCTGATGATCGCGGAGCAGCGCGATACCGCGATCGATCCGCCCTGCCCCGCCTGTCGGCACGACGATCGCATCGGAGGTGAAGCCGTTCAGCGGCTCAGGCAACAGCAGCATGAACACCGCGAAGCCGAACGCCCAGGCGAGCCCCAGGATGCCAAGGAACCGCACGATCACAGGATATGCCTCAGCGCGCGGACGATCGTCACGCGGGCGGCGAGCGTGGCCAGGACGACGAACGCGAAGGGGAGCAGCGCGAGCACCATCCAGTCGGCTCCGCCGAGAGTCACCCCACCAAGGAGTTCGGAGCCGAGCCCGTGCAGCCGGATACCGATGAACGCGACCACGACCAGCGCCGCCACGCCGCCACCGACCCCACCGATCGTCGCGTCGAGTGCGATGCGACGCTGGAACAACCGGGCGACCTGGAGATCGGTCGAGCCGAGCATGTGCATCACCGCGATCGTCGCGCGGTGCGTCTCCAGCCCGGCGCGCGCGGCTAGCACGACGACCGCCGCGGTTGCGCTCGCCATCAGCAGCACGAGCGCAAGCGCCAGGAAGGTTAGCGAGCGCATCACGTCGTTGACCGGCGACATCCAGCTTTCGTGGCGATCGACGCGGAGGACCGGGCTCAGACGCCGCATTGTGGCCGCGACGCGTGCGGCTGCTACCTCGTCGTGATCGGCGAGGTCGACGTCGATCATTGCCGGCACCGGCAATTGCGGATCGGCGCCATCCGAGCCGAGCCAGGGTTGCAGCAACCGCGTCAGCTCGGCGCGATCGACCGGCGTCGCGGTGGCTACCGCCGGCATCTTGCGCAACGCTGCAAGCACCTGTGCCGCGACGGCGTCCCGGCGCACCGGATCACCATCGATGACCTGGATACTCAACCGCCCTGCCAGCTGCCGGTCGAGCAACCGTGCAGCTCCCGCCGTCGCCAGCCCCAGCGCCGCGGCGAGCATCGTCAGGAACAGCATGATCGCCATCACCCACGTCATCGCGCGCAGGCCACCCGCTTCGTCGAGTACGCGGCGTTCGGCCGAAGATCGGGCCTTCGAAGCCATCATGAATCGGGCCGCGTCGGGGGATAGCGCAGCGCTCCGGTCGGATCGAGCAGCCGCCCGCGATCGAGCCGCATCATCTGCGCGCCAGGGATCCGCCCGAGCAGATGGAAGTCGTGCGTCGCGACAACCACCGTCGTACCCAGCTTGTTGAGCGATTCGAACAGGTGGAGCAGGCGCTCCGCCATGTCCGGATCGACGTTGCCGGTCGGCTCGTCCGCGACCAGAATCTCAGGCCGCGCGATCACCGCGCGGGCGATCGCGACGCGCTGCTGCTCGCCACCCGACAGCGTCGCCGGGCGCGCATCCGCGCGGTCCGCCAGCCCTACCCAGGCAAGCATCTCGCGTACCGGCTGCTCGATATCCGCTTCGGGCATACCCGCAACGCGCAGCGGCAGCGCGATATTGTCCCAGGTCGACAGATGGGGCACGAGCCGGAAATCCTGGAACACCACGCCGATCCGCCGCCGAAATCCGGGCAGCCGATCGCGTGACAGCACCACCGCATCCTCGCCGAACAGCCGGATCACGCCGCGCGTCGGCCGCTGCGCGAGATACAGGAGCTTCAACAGCGAGGTTTTCCCCGCGCCGCTTGCGCCGGTCAGGAAATAGAACGCACCGCTGCGCAACGTAAAGCTGACGTCCGACAGCGTCTCCGGCCCGGCGTCGGGCCCCGAGTCTGACTCGGTGCCGTAGCGAAGCCCGACATTCTCGAATTGGACGATATTCGCCATGACGTGGTTGCGCCCGCTCTCGCCCGCTTGATGCCCGTGCCAATGCCCGTATCGGCGCTTTGCCATGAAAGCGCGCGCCGCTTCAAGCTTGCCACAGATGCGGGCCGCGTGCTTATTCGTCGCCAAGACCGGTCGCGCTCCAGCGACCGCTGGTGAAGCGTATCCATGATCCTCCAATGTCCCGAGTGCAGCACGCGCTATCTGGTCCCCGACAGCGCAATCGGCGCCGACGGACGCACCGTGCGTTGCGCCAATTGCCGACATAGCTGGTTCCAGGCTGCGGCCCCGCTGGCGGAGGCCGCTATCGACGTGCCGGCGGCCCCGCTCGCGCCCATGCCGCCGCCGCTCGCCCCTTTGACGCGAACGCCGCTCGCCGAGCCGGACGAGCGATCTTTGCCGGCAGATCCCGAGCCGTCGCTCGCCGCATCCGCATTCGCATTGCCAAAATTCGCGCCGACCGCATCTGCGCCGCCGTCCTACGCGCCGGTCACCGAGCCGCCCCCCCGGTATGAGTCGGTCGTCGAACAGCCACCGTTTCGCCCGCGTCGCAATATGGCACGGCGGTGGACGATCGTGGCGGTGCTCGCCGGGCTGCTGATGCTGATCGCGGCCGGCGCTATCGTCTATCTCGGTGCGCCGGGGGTTGCGGCCAAGCTGGGTCTGGGGCTCGGCAGCGACGAGACACCGTTGCGACTGCGCGACAATCCGATCGAGCGGCGCGAACTGGAGAACGGCTCCGAACTGTTCGCAGTCAGCGGCCAGGTGACCAATCCGTCCGATCAGCGCCAGCGTGTGCCCGACATTCGCGCCGAGCTCCGCGATGCGCAGGGGCGGCTGGTGTACAGCTGGACGATCACGCCGCAGCAGCGGACGCTGGCGCCGGGTGGTGCGATCGATTTCAACTCGGCCACGCTGAACGTGCCGCCGAATTCGAAACGCCTCGAACTGAGCTTTGCAGGCGAATCGACGCGCTGAATCTTTCGATCTTCCCCCGCCAGGGGGGGATCGGATCAGGCGCGCAATCGTCGGCTTACGATCCAGAAGCGTCCGCCGTGTAGCGCGGCGGCCGTCAACATCCCCAGCCCCGACGCATAGACCAGCGCCATCGGCCCGACGCCCGCCTGCACCATCCACCAACCCGCCCCGCCGGTGACGACGAAATACGCGACGATGCTGTTCACGCCCGCGACGACCTGATCGCCTAGCGAGCGGAGCGCGTAGACAAGCACCACCTGCGCGCCATCGAACAGGATGAACGGCGCCCACACCGGCAGCATCGCCAGCGCGACGCCGTGCGTCGCAGCGTCGGCCGGAAATGCCGCGACGATCGGCGTACGCGCAACGATCAGGACGATACCGCATAAGCCGAGAGCCAGCATCGACAGGCCGGTGGCGATCAGCGCGCGGGAAACGCCCGCCTTCGGATCCCCCTCGCCCACCGCATTGCCGACCCGCACCCCGCAAGCCGACCCAAGCCCCAGCGCCAACCCGAACGTGACGTTGTGCACCGAGAAGACGATCTGAAATGCATGCGCGACATCGTCGCCGAACTGCGTCGACAGCGCGATCAGGATCGAGAAGCCGGCAAGCTCCAATCCCGATGCGACTGCAGGAACGATCCCGAAGACGGCGAGCGCTGTAATCCCAGCAGGGACGCCGCGCCACGCGGCCAGATCGATTCGCCGGACGCCGCGCTCCTCGGCGCGCGGCAGGGTCAGCGCCGCGGTGATCATCCCGACCGCACCAAGGCCCGAGGCGATCGCGGTGGCGGTCGCCGCGCCGACCGCGCCCATCGCGGGCAATCCAAGATGGCCGCCCGACATCGCCCACGCCAGCGCTGCGTTGAGCGGCAGGATGGACAGGTTGACCACCGCGACGCGACGCGGGCGGCTGACGCCTTCCAGGAAGAAGCTGGCCGCGACGATCATCAGCTGCGGTGGATAGGTGAACGCCATCACCCGCACGACCCGGCCGGCAGGCTCGACCAGTGCAGGCGCGACGCCGATCCCGGCCAGCATCCCGTCGGCGAACAGGAACATGATCGCGCCGACGACCAGCCCGAGCAACAGGCCGAGCACGAGACCCTCGCGCAGGACTTGGCCGGTGCGCGGCAGATCCCCCGCCCCATCGGCGCGCGCGGTATGGACGAGCACGCCCGACAACCAGGCGAGCCCCGTGACGATCGCGATGAAGGTCAGCGAGCGGCTCGCACCCAGCGCCGCCACTTCGTGTGCGCCGACGAGCCCGACGACTATCACGTCGGTGACGTGGAGGATCGTCCAGTTGAGGCTGGTCAGCATCACCGGCCATGCGAGCGCGAGAATGCGGCGCGTTTCGGCCTTCATATCGGCGGAGAGACGTGGTGCAGCCATCGTTTGCGGTACCGGACGCACGCTTTTTCGCAAAGGCCGTTGCGTAGTCCGGAAAGCCTTGCTAGTGGCGCTCGCCTACCAGATGCCGGGTTCGCCCGGTAATGTTTCATGGGCGGCCATGGCGGAACTGGTAGACGCGCAACGTTGAGGTCGTTGTGGGCGAAAGCCCGTGGAAGTTCGAGTCTTCTTGGCCGCACCATTTTTCAGATCGAGTGAATTACCCTTTCGGGGCTCCCCTTCCGCAGGTCGGGCGTTTGATCGTGAGGAGGAACCTGCATGAGTTCGATCGACGACACGATCATCGACACGCCCGAGGGGCCGATGACCTTTGCGCAGTGGAAGAAGAAGAACCCGGTCCAGCTGCCGTCGCGCCGGACCAAGGGCAAGAAGCTGCCCAACAAGGTGAAGCTGACCACCGACGAGAAATAGGCGGCGGTGTTCCCCTCCCGCAAGCGGGAGGGGGGAAATCAATGCCGCCCCACCGGCGCTCCAGACACCATCTGCGCGCGAATCATCCGCGCCTGGAACTTCACCCGCTGCCAGAACGTCGCGTCGTCCAGCCGCCATTGCCGGATCGCCTGCGTCGCCAGCGTCTCGATCAACGCCTCGCTGCTGGCGGCATCCTGCTTGGCGAATTCCCGCGCGAGGTCCTCGACGCACGGGCCATGATCGGTGAAGTCGCGCGGGGGCGTCATGGGTGTCCCCTGGCTCGGCATCGTCATCGCTCTTTCTCCCTGTTATTCTTCACATCGATTACCGTCGGCCGCCGCTGAACAGCGCGCGTGTCGCGGTTCCGAGCGTCGCCTGATCGAACTTCAGCCGCATCGTCACGTACGGCCCCTGCCGCGTGTAGCGGTCGTCCTCGAAATCGCGGTCGCGGTAGCCCGACACGTTATAGCCGGCGCTGACCCACATGTTCTGCGCCGGCGACACGCCCACCGACGGTCCACCGCTCCAGGACCATGCACCGCGCGTCCAGGCGTGCTGCACCGACCCTGCCACGCCGACGTCGATCCGGGTGCCGATGTCCTTGCGCAGTTCGAACCCGGTGACGTCAATATAGCCGTCATACGTGTCGTCGGCGAACCGCCCGGCGACGTATTTCGCACCGTAATAGGCGGTCGCCTCCGTCCCGTGGCCAAGGCCCTCGGGACCGGTGCGATAATTGACGGCGAGGTTGTTGATGATTCGCGTCGTCACCTGATCGCCACCGCCATAGGCCGGCACACCGAGCGAATTGGAATCCGAGAACCCGGCGTCCGCACCCTCGTAGCGCAGTTCGAGCCGTTCGAGCACCGACCAGCGGCTGTCGAGCGGACGCAGGGCGAGCGCAACATCGGCGGTGGCATAAGTAGCGACCGCGCCCGCCTTGTCCTTGATCGTGTACGCCTTGATGCTCGACGCGAGTGTCTTGCCCTGCCCCAGCGTGCGCAGGAAATTGGTGGTGATCCCCCAGCGATCGCCGCTGTCGGCATTGCGGTATTCGAGGCGTCCGTTGATCGACCAGAGCGCCTGTCGGTAGGTCGCGCCCAACGTGGCTGCGGCATAGTCGCCATTGGTCTGGTCTTGGCCGACATAGCCGCCCGACGTGACCGGCTGGAACGCGTTGACGACGGCGCCTTCGGGAATCTTGCCCTTCAGCGTGTTGCTGGCGTCGAGCGTGCCATCGATGGTCCAGTTCTTGCCGAGCGGCACCGACTGGTTGAGCCCGTATTGCGCATAGGTCCGCTGGCCATTTTCGCCAATCGCCTGCTGGTTGAGCGTGCTCATCAGCTTGGCGCCGGTCCAGGGCGCGACATCGACGCCGAACTGCTTGGTATGCGCGACATAGCCGTCGCCATTGGCGATCTCATAGCCTCCGATCAGGCGGATGCCGGGCTTGATCCGGTATGACAGCTGGATCTGGTGACGGACCGGGAAGTCGACGCTGTCGCTGTCGCCGCCCGGCGCGAACTGGGTCTGGCCGGTGAGCGTCACCTTGTCGCCGAACAGATTCTGGCTGCCGCCTACGGAGATCAGTCGGCTGTCCCGGT
Organism: Sphingomonas sp. SL1004; assembly: GCF_057815015.1. Classification (NCBI taxonomy): domain Bacteria; kingdom Pseudomonadati; phylum Pseudomonadota; class Alphaproteobacteria; order Sphingomonadales; family Sphingomonadaceae; genus Sphingomonas; species Sphingomonas sp. SL1004. Next base: position 2,949,949 of record NZ_JBYMUX010000001.1, on the reverse strand, counting down.
CCTTGCCGTCGGCGCCGCGATCGGACGCGAACTGGCCGCCCACGAAAATCGTGCCGGTGTTGCGGCGATATTCGAGGCGGAAATCGCCTGCGGTGCGCGTGCCGGCATTCTCGAGCTGCTGCTGATGCCATACGACACCCGTCATGCTGAGCCGGTCGCTCAGCCGCACGCGACCATCCAGCCCGAATTTTCGCGTGCCGGCCTCGACCATATTCTGCTGGCCGACCCCGAACGCCGCGTCCTGCTGGCGCGCATAAGCGAGCAGATCGAGCTTCGCGCCGTGGTGATCGACTTCGGCCAGATAGGCGAAGCCGTCGCCCAGACCGCCACGCCCGCCCTTGGCGATCTCGCCGCGCAGTTCGGTATTGGCGGTGACGCGCGCCTTGATATCGGCGCCGAGCACGGTTGCCTTGCCGACGGTCTCGTCGCGGATCACCGCGGTGCCGACTTCGACCCGGCCGCCCGCCAGCGTGGTCGCAACGCGTGCGGCGGCGGCAAGCTTCGCCGACCTGCCGCCCTCAACCTCATAGTCGGCGACGATGAAGATCGGGTTCAGGCTGCCGTCGCGGCTGAGGATCGGGTTGCGGAAGCGGACCGTCCCCATCGACGTGTCGATGTCGTAGTCGATGTGGCGCGTCAGCTCGGTGGTCGCGATGATCAGCTCGGAGCGGAACCGGTCGCGCGTCTCGATCCGCAGCTTGTCGCTGTTCGGCACGATGTTGCGCCCCGACAGGCGGTACGGTCCGCTCAGACCGTTGCCCTGGATCTCGTCGCGCGAATACAGCGTGTCGGTATGCGCGGCGAACCCGGTCGCGCGGATCCGCTTGCCCTCATAGGCCGCCTTCATGCCGTTCAGCGTGCGGTTGTAGCGGGTCAGCTGCGTGTCGGTGAACGCGGTCTCGAAGTCGCCGAACAGCGCATAGAATTCGCGACGCTCGAGCCGCAGGTACAGTTTCCGCCGGGTGGCCGCATCATAGCCCTGACGCGAGCCGTCGCCATAGACGGTGTAGTAGCGATCGGGATCGATCGTCCCCAGCAGCCCGCGGTCGGGATCGTATTTGCGATCGCTGTCATAGGCGATCGTCGCCAGCCACGAACCCTTGACCCGGCCCTTGGCATAGAAAGCGAGCTGGCCGTCGGTGACGACGTCGTTGCGCTGCGACCGCGGCAGGCCGCTCTGCCGCTTGCTGAGCATGTCGTAGCCGAGCGACCCCGAACCAAAGCCGACGACGACCCAGTCCTTGGCGGACGCCGCCAGCCAGGCGCGGATCTCGTTGGTGTGGACGAGCTTGTCCTCGGTCAGCGAGACGACGGCGTGGACGGCGCCGGCCTGCGTGGTCGGCTGGAGCGCAATGAACGCCAGGCCGTCGTCGCCAACCACCAGCGCGGTGGTGGAGGAACGTTCGCGACCGGCGAGCTGGCGGCCCTGTTCGAGTTCGGCCTCTACCGCTGCTGTGTAAGGCTGGTCGACGGTGAACGGCACGACCGTTCCGGCGCGGACCGGCCGACCGGCCTTGTCGGTGACGCGCACGGCGATCAGCGGGCGGGTAAGGCCATCGGCAGTCAGGCGGCTGTTGGCGGCATCGAACACGGCGCGGACCGGCATTCCCGCATAGTGCACCACGCGGTCCAGCGTCTTCACGACGCTGCCATCGACCGCCAGGATGCGCGCGGCGAGGCGGTTGTCGCCATCGGCAAGCGGAATACCCGTCCAGCGCGAGACGGCGATATCGGTACCGTCGCGTGCGTCGGTACCGTCGAATGCGAGCGGATCGACCTGCTTGCCATTGATCGTCAGTGCGACACGCTGGCCCGGCATGTGCTTGATCACGACCCGGACGACCGGCGCGCGCGGGTTGTGATCGACGAGCGGGAACAGCCAGTCGATGCCCGCGGTCTGGCTACCGGCAAGCCAGTCGCGGCTGCCGGCGGCGGTGGCTCCGTCGACGATCGTGATCGGCAGCGCGGCGTCGGTAGCCCGAGCCTTGCCGGTCGGCTTCAGCTGGAAGTCGACGCGCTTGAGCAGGCCGCCGTCTCCCTCGACAAAGCGCGAGATCGGGCTGTTCGCCTGGCGCGTGTCGATGTCGCAGGCTACCGGCGCGTGCGTCTCGGGGATGCTCGACGTGTCGATCTGGACGACGTGACGGCCGGCGCGGACGCCCTCGAAATGGTACAGCCCGTCGCGATCGGTGGCGACGAACGTGCCATCCTCCATCAGCAGGCGGATTCCGGCCACGCCCTTGCGCTTGTCGACCGGATCGCCGCAATTTCCTTCGGTGACACGGCCAATGATCGTCATCGCATCGGTGAACAACAGCGGACGCAGACGGACCGAGGCGGCGGCTTCGTTGCTCGTCACGGTACCCTGGCCGGCGACCCGCGCGCGATTGAGCGCTTCGCCCGTGGGGGCCCCCGGCGCGATGCTGACGACGTATTTGAGCTCCGTGGTCGCACCGGCAGCAAGCAGGGGAATCGCGAAGTCGAGATTACGACCGTCGGACGATACGGTCGGCTCGTCCCCACCGCGTGCGGAATTTCGCTCGTAGCGCAGCCCCCTGGGTAGCGTATCGGCGACGTGGAGACCGCGCGCCGCAACCGAATCGCGGTTGGTGATGCGAAGAAGATACTGGACGAAATCGCCTGGCGACGCCTCGCGGACCGAGGCGACCTTGGTCAACAGCAGCGTGCCCGCACCCGGGCTGTCGAGCGGGACGTCCGCAGAGAACGGCTCGGGCGTCGACAAGGTCAGCGAGCCACCGAAACTGGTATCGTTGAGGATGAACGGACGGCCCTGCGGGTCCTTCAAGGCGGCTAACGCAGCGCGATCGACAGTCGACGGCGCAGTATAGGTCCCCGGCGGGGCGATCTTCAGATAATAGCGGCCCGGCGCGGTCAGCGGGAAGCGGTAACGACCGGTTTCACCGGCATACAGGCGGCCGCTGGCATCGGTGACGGGTTCGCCCGTGACAACGGTCGAGGGATACCGACTGACGCCGTCATCGCCGAATACGGTTGCAGGCGCGCCAGCGTCGTCGACCAACGAGACGGTGGTACCATCGATCAGCGCACCCGTCCGCGAATCGAAGGTGTAGCCGGCCGGATCGATCAACAGCGACGCCATCGACGACAGGCTGTAGCCGTCTTCCGCGAAGCTCAGCTTGATCGTCGCGCCACGCATGTTGCGGATATCGCAAGCAGCAAGTTCGGGATGCTTGCCGGTCGCGGTCGCGGGAATGCCGCCGGCGAAGATGCCGCTGTCGGCGGCAGTTTCGGTCAGCGTCAGCGTGGTGTGGAGAGCACCGACATCGACGTCGATGACCGACGTCTCGCGCATCTCGGAGTCGTGGTTGCCAGCCTGGTTGTCGAGCACCAGGATCATGTCGGCATAGATGTCGATCGCGGCGACCCAGGGTGATGCCGCATAGGTCGCGGCGTCGATCGTCGCCGGCGTGAAAAGAAGCTTTGGTGTTGTCTGGCAGGTCGCGCCCGTTAGTTCGTAATTGGGCGGCGGCAGATGAAAGGTGAGCGTCGTCGGACGCTTGGCACGGTTCACGTCGAGCGTAACCGTATTGGACGGCACCGTGCGTACACCGGAATCGCTGCCCGCGTCGTCGAACGACAAGGTCGCGGTATTCTGGATACGGCTCGTCTGCGCCCCGGCCGGCATCACGCCGGCGGCAAGCCCCAGAAGAACTCCCAACAGGGGGGCGCCAATGCGCGTCAAGGAGCGGAATTTGGACATGAAGGGTCCTCTCCCGGCGCATGTCGCCACGCGCCGGGATCGGTCGTTCCTTTATCGAGGGACGGAGTTTTCGGCGGGCGAGGTCTAGTTGATCGTCACACGGAAGCTCGCCGCTACCGATTGGCCGCCAAGCAGCGTCGGAATCGTCGCGGTCACCTTCTTCGTGGCGCTGTTGTAGGAGCCCGTATAGAGAAGGACAGGCACGGTGACCGAACCGTCATCCGCCAGCGGTACGCCATCGACGACGCCCGACAACAGACAGCTCGTGCCAAGCGCGATCGCACCGATCTTGAGCGAATTGGCTTGGTACGTCGTGTTTTGGGGAATGACGTCGGTCAAGTTGACGTTGGCCGCCGGTACGAGTGCCGTCGCATTGTTGACGACCAGGCAGTATTGCACGACCGCGCCCGGGATCGCCTTTGGCAGCGTCACGCTGATCCCATCGGAAATCACCAGCGATGACTTGGTGACGCTCAACGCGACATTGCGTGTCGCGATCGTATAGCCAAGAACCGCACGGCCATATCCGTTATTGGCAAGATCGCCGAAACCGGAGTCACCGTCTGCGAAGACGACGTCAATAGCGTTGTCGCGATTGGCGGTCAGTGCGTTCGATACCAGGGCCGCACCCTTTACGGTGGGCGTACCGCCTTCGGCGATCTGCGCGATCAGCGTCACACTGGCAAGCGCAGCAGACTGATCCGTGGACATGTCAGCGACGATGAAAACCGTGGCCGTGTCATCCGCCTTGAGTTCGTCGATAAAGTCCAACTTATCCTTGTTGGGATCGAATTTCTTGTCGCCGTCCGCATCGACGAAGATCCTGATGTTGTCGGCAAGGAAGTTTGCGCCCGCGAACAGGCCGCCCAGGAAATTCCTGTCGTACGTCAACCGGAAATCTTGCGTGCCGTTCGTATTGTTCGTTACCGTGAACGCCACGACTGCGTCCTTTTGGCCGATTGCGACCTCGGTATTCCCGCCGAGCGGTGCGACCGTCAAATTGGCTTTGAGATCGACCTGGAACGTCGCAACGTTTGACGTCGCACTCTGCTGCACGCCGTTGACGGTGTAGCTCGCCTGTGCAGTGTTCGTGATGACCGTACCGGCGGCGGTGCCCGCTGGGCCCGGCGCGCCCTGCGCGCTCGCAGAACCGGCCATCATACCGATCGACACGATGGCGGCCGTACCGGCCATCAGCGTGCGTATTACCCCTGTTGCATGCATGTCTGAATCTTTCTTCGTTGGATGTGGTCAGGTGTGAAGGGAGAGAGTGGGACGAGAGGAGGGCGTGCTCATTTGAGGACGGCCTGGAACGCGAACTGGCCTTGCGAACCGGCCGCTATCGGGCTCGCGAGGCGCCACCGGACGCTGGTGACATCGTTGGGACTCGCCGCGCGCGTGCTGCCGTCGGGGCTGCGGACGCGAAGGCTGGCGAGGGAACCGAAAGTCTTGCCGTCGACCGACACGTCGGGTGTGGGCGAACCGGGATTGGCCGATCGATAGGCGATCGCCTTGGGCAACGGATTGTCGAGCACCACGTTGGACAGCGGCTGTGCGCCGGTGTTGCGATAGCTGAGCACGAAGACGACCTTGTCGCCGGGCGTCACCCGCGACGGCTTTACCAGCGCCACCCGCGTCGTTCCGTCGGCGGCGGCGCTGCGCGCCTCGACCATGATGCTGCTCGTGATCTGCAAGGGGCCAGCTGCCGCGGACGTGACGGCGGGCGCGATGACGGCAGTCGTCGCCAGGATTGCGGCGATCATGGGACGCGTGATCATGGATATGTTCCTCGTAAGGTGGGTCATTGGATCTTGGTCTTGAACTGGACGGTGTGGATCGATGCCGCCGCGACCTGCCCAAGCGAGACCGCGATGCGGCCGCCCTTGAGCGCGGCCGCATCGAAGCTGCCGTCATCGCCGTCGGCGCGGTCGGTGAGCGGAGCGCCATCGAGGCTGAGGCTGCCGGGGACGAACACGGTCCCCTCCGGAATCGAATCGGCGATTCGCGCGCCGGCTACCGCGTCGGTGAAGCGCGCTTGCAACGTGTAGGTGATGACCGAATCGCGTACCGCGTTCTGCGATCCGTCGGCGGCACGCACCGACTGACTCTTGATGAGCGCGGGACCGGTCAGCGTGGTCACCAGGGGGATGTTCAGGGTGGCGATCGCACCGGTCGGGCCGACGATCGCATCGCCCCCGCCATCGCCCTTGCTGGCAAAGACGCTGCCCATCGGACCCGATCCGGTAGTCGACCGCGCGGTGATGGTGAGAGTGTTATCGGCGGCACCAGCGTCGGTCGCGGCAACCAGCACGAACAGCTTGATCGACTGTCCAGGCGCGAGTTTCGGCGTGATGCCATCGACAAGGGGCAGATCCGTCGCGGGATCGTAGCGGCCGTCGCCGTTGGCATCGATCACGAGCGCGCGGACAACGATGCCAACCATCGAGATCGTAGCTGCCAGCGAGAACGACTCACTGCCGTTGTCGACATTGGTCAGCGTCAGCGGAACCGCGGTGGACTGTGCGGCACCGGGTGGGCCGACGACCAACGCCCCCTCCCCATCGCGCACCAACCGAACGTCGAGCCGCTCGGCGACGATCAACGTGACGGTATTCGAAGCGATCGATCCAGCCGTGCCGTTCAATTCGTAGCGAAGTGCCGCCGTGTTGACGATCGGCGTACCAGCCAGAGTCTGGGCGCGTGCCGTGCCAAGGGTCGCCGCACCCATTCCGCAACACATCGCGATACGGAACGGTACGGTCCCGCTCCGGAACCAACCGATCTGGCGCACGTTTGAGGCAGACTGTCGAATCAATGTAGTTCCCGTTCATTTGACCGGGAACAAATCGACGACTTGCACTTAAGCAAATGCTACGAAATCGGAACGGCTTTATTTGGCCAACTTTTGATAGTTAATCATATTAAATCGGGTTTGGTCTTCATTAGCGGCTTATAGAAACTGGAACCCGAATTACTTGTAATTCGGTTTCTTTTGCTGCCACAGCGCCCCATCTCGACAATAGTGCATATACGCTGTCCTTCTGCGCGACAGTGTCAGGCTCAAAGGGCCTAAAAGGCGCATGAAGGCACTTGCCTGAAACGGCGACGCGGCGCCGAGGGCGGCGTTGCCCCAGTGGCGGGATGCTAGCCGCTCAGCGGCGGGGGAGCGCCCGGAGATAGGACCGCAACGCCTGATCGCCGCCATGGCTCAGCGAGATCTCAACGCGTCGCCGGTCCGTTGGGTCGATCACGCGATCGATCAGCTTGAGCTTGTGGAGATGTTCGATCCAGCGTTGCGAGGTCGTGACCGGGGCGTCCGACATGCTTACCAGCGCCTTGATGTTCATCGGTTGACGATCGTCACGCGCGACGAACAGTGCCAACAGCATATCCCATGCTGGTTCGTGGAAGAGCTCGCCCGGTAGGTAATCGCGTCGCAACCGACGTTCGGTCAGCACCGCTTCGGCATGGGCGACCAGCGCCGCATCGCTCGGTTCGTCGCCTTCGGGTTCCACTTCGGCGGCATGCGCGACACGCCCGTTAAACTCCTCGGCCACCGCAGAAAGCTTGGCCGTCAGATCCTTGATCAGATCGACTACGGACTCGTTTTTCACCAAAGGCTCCCCTCGCCTTACCAACACAACATCCGTTCAATCGATCCGTCATATCGTCGCTACGGCATTTTACCGCATGCCCACGAGATGCCGGACCCAGACCCACGTACAGTCTCGCAAAACATGTGCCGAACGCAATGTCCTTACCCCTCCCCTACTGCGATTTCTGCGAAATCGTCGTTCAATCGCCCGAGATTCGGTATTTGACCCGTTTTTCGACATCAGAACGGATGCAATAGCCACCACAATACTATCCGTTTTGGTGTTAATTGTCTTGATTTGGTGCAGATGTAGCACACCCCCATCGTGCATGACTATGGTAAGCACGCTTTACCAGAGCGTAAGGCGACGCGCATTGCGGTACCTGTTGCCGCACTGGCTTTGGTACGAGGAACTAAAATGGTTGCGACGCGGGTCTATTCGTTGCTGCAGGAAGCCTGTCTGGCACTGGAAACGTCCGAAGACCACGCGATCGCTGCCTATGTCGGATTCGCGATGGCGCTCGTTCAGGATAAATATGGCGTCGGACAGGACCATCTGGATGCCTCGAACCTGGAATGAACCGGCTCAGGCGATAGAGTCTCCGCTGCCATGGCGGCCTCTTCGTGCCGCCCCTCCGTCATGCTATCGATCGTACGGACTATCGCCGCGTCCTCACGTCCATTCAAGCCGGCCGTGCGTTACTGGGCAATTGCGTACGAAAGGGTCTCGTGTCCGCTTATCTTAATGCCGTCGGCACTGCCGTTCCCGGTCACGATATCCACGACGCCTTCATCGCCTGGGCGCGCGCGCGAACCGATGAGCGATCAACGCGGGTGTTCGACCGGATGGCGAGCCGGTCGGGCATCGCGCATCGCTGGTCGGTGCTGCCGCCGACCGCGACCGGCGGCTCCCCCGTCGACGATGCCGGGTTCTACGCCACCGAACCGCACCCCGGCACCGCAGCCCGGATGACGCTGTATGCCGAGCATGCGCCGGACCTCGCGATCCGCGCGATCGAGGCGTTGCGCGCGAAGGTGGCGCTGGACGGGATCACGCATCTGGTGGTGGCGAGCTGCACCGGTTTCGTCGCACCCGGCATCGACCAGATCATCGCCCGGCGGCTGGGGCTCGCGCCGAACGTCGAGCGGCTGCTGGTCGGTTTCATGGGCTGTTACGCGGCGGTCGTTGCGTTGCGTAGCGCGCGGCACATCGTCCGCTCCGAACCGGACGCCCGCATACTCGTCGTGACGGTCGAACTGTCGACCCTGCACCTGCAACCCGCGACCGAAATCGAGGCGTTGCTCGCGATGCTGCAGTTCGGCGATGGCGCCGCAGCGGCGCTGGTGAGCGCGGATGCGACCGGGTTCGCACTCGAAACGCCGTTCGCCGCGACGCTGCCCGACAGCGAGGCGCTGATCCGCTGGGATGTTACCGATGCCGGATTCGCGATGCACCTGTCGGGCGAAGTACCCGGACGAATCGCCACGGCGCTGTCCGATGCGGCGTTCCGCAACGTCGTGAGCGCCGGGCAAGCGTCGGATGCGATCGATGCGTGGGCCGTCCATGCCGGCGGCCGATCGATCCTGGATGCCGTCGAACACGCGCTCGCTCTGAAACCGGATGCGCTGGCGGCGTCGCGTCAGGTGTTGGCGGAAAACGGCAACATGTCGTCGGCCACGCTGATGTTTGTGTTCGAACGGTTGCTGGCCGGTCCGCCCGTCGAGCACGGTGTCGCGCTGGCGTTTGGGCCCGGCCTCGCCGCGGAGGGCTTCGGATTCCGGAGCGCGGCATGAGTCTCGCGATTCGCAGCCAGGCCGACGAGCTTATGGACGCGGACGATCTCGACGCGGCCACCTACGCGGATGTCGTCGGCGACCTCGCCGTGGTGAACACCGTCACGATGGCGCGTCGCCCCACGCTCGACTTTCTCGACCGAGCCACCAAGGGGCGAAAGAGCTTCCGTCTGCTCGACGTCGGGTTCGGCGATGGCGACATGCTCCGCCGTATCGCACGCTGGGCGAAGGCCAAAGGCATCGCCGCAGACCTGGTCGGCGTCGACCTCAACCCGCGCAGCGAACAGGCAGCACGAGCGCATGGGGGAGGCATCCGCTACGTCACCGGGGACTATGCCGATCTCGCCGACGAGCCCTGGGACGTGATCGTCAGCAGCCTCGTCGCGCATCACATGAGCCACGATCAGCTCGTCGCTTTCCTGCGCTTCATGGAGGCACAAGCGAGCGCAGGATGGTTCGTCAACGACCTGCACCGCCACGGCTTCGCGCATTGGGGTTTCCCGGTCCTGGCCACCCTCGCCCGCTGGCACCCGATCGTCCGCCACGACGGCACACTGTCCATCGCGCGCAGTTACCGCCCCGACGAATGGCCTCCGATCCTTGCCGAGGCAGGCATCACCCAGGCGAAAATCCGTCGTGTCTTCCCGTTCCGGTTATGCGTCGAACGCCTGCGCTGATCGTCGGCGGCGGGCTCGCCGGCGCCGCCACCGCGATCGGCCTGGCACGCGCACGTCTGCCGCATCTCCTCGTCGAACGATCGCGCGAGACCGGCGATGCGATCTGCGGCGGGTTTCTGAGCTGGCGTACGCTGGAGACGCTGGAAGGGCTCGGTATCGATCCCGATACGCTCAACCCCGCACGCGTTACGCGCGCGCGTATCTTTGCCGGTAGGCGGCGCGCGGATGCCGCCCTTCCCCATCCGGCCGTGTCGGTTACGCGCCATCGCCTCGACACGGTGCTGTTGGCCCACGCCGAACGGCTGGGCACCCCGATCGAGCGCGGCGTCACGGTCCGCGAGATCGACGGCATGGCGGTTCGCACCGCCGACGGCGCGACGTTCGCGCCCGACGCGCTGTTTCTCGCCAGCGGCAAGCATGACGTTCGCGGGATGGCACGCCCCGAAGAGGCACGCGGCGCCGACCCGACGCTCGGGATACGAGTCCGCATCGCTCCCTCCCCCAACCTCGCCCGCTCCCTTGCAGGCGGCATCGAGCTGCACCTGTTCGACCGCGGCTATGCGGGTCTGGCGATGCAGGAAGACGGTACCGCCAACCTCTGCCTCGCGGTCCACCGCTCGCGTCTCCAGGCCGCCGGATCGCCCATGCACCTGCTGCAGGCACTCGGCCGCGAGATGCCGGCGCTCGGCGAATGGGTCGCGCTGATCGACGGCAACGCCCAGATCGATGCGATCGCCAACGTCCCCTATGGCTGGCGCCAACGCAGCGGCGTCGATGCGGTGTTCCGGCTGGGTGATCAGGCGGGCGTCATCCCGTCGCTCGCCGGCGAAGGCATGGGGATCGCGCTCGCCAGTGGTGTCGCCGCGGCCGCCGCCTACACACGAGGCGGCCCGGACGCGGCATCCGCGTGGCAGGAAAATTTCGCTTGCCGCCTAGCCCGGCCGATCGGCATTGCCGGGCTCGTCCGCCAAATTGCCGAGAGCGAGCGCGCCGCGTGGCTGCTCCCCGTCCTGCGCCCCTCGCTGATCAAGATGATCGCCAACGCAACCCGGATCGGCCAGTCTTGAAATCCATCCCGCCAGCACGAGATGCATGATCATGGACCAGCTCAACCTCTCCGAAGCCGAATGGCGCAAGCGGCTTACGCCGGAGCAATATCACGTGCTGCGCGAAGCCGGCACCGAGCGCGCCTTTGCCGGGGTCCTGACCGACAACAAGGCGGACGGCGTCTACCGCTGTGCGGCGTGTGCGAACGAACTGTTCGACAGCGCCGACAAATACGAGTCCGGCTCGGGGTGGCCGAGCTTCAGCCAGCCGATCCGTCCCGACGCGGTGACCGACCATAGCGATCGCAGCCACGGCATGACCCGCACCGAAACGCGCTGCGCTCGCTGCGACAGCCATCTCGGCCATGTATTCCCGGATGGCCCACCGCCGACCGGGCAGCGTTATTGCATGAATTCGCTCTCGCTCGAATTCCGGGCGCGCAAAGCGAACGCCGCGGCTTGATGCCGCTTGTAGGGTAGGGGCATAGCGCGGTATTCCGCGCGCCACATGGCTCGTACGCGTTCTGCTTCACCGTCCCGTCGGCCCCCGCAGCGTCCAGCGTCTCGCTGGCGTCGCCGGGTCGTCCTCCTTCTCCAGGTCATGGTCGGGTTGGGGGTCCTTGCGCTCGGTGCGCTGGCGATCGCGGTCTATGTCGCGATGTCGCAGCTCCCCAGCTTCGACAGCCTGAAGTCGTCGCCCAACGGCCAGATGATCCGTGTCCACGCCGCCGATGGCACTGTGATCGTCTCGATGGGCCCGAGCTTCGGCGAATGGCTGCCTTACGGGCAAATTCCGGCGGTGATGCGCGACGCAACCGTGTCGGTCGAGGATCGCCGGTTCCGGTCGCATATTGGCATCGATCCGATCGGCGTCGCGCGCTCGGTGAAGGTGCGATACGATCGCGGGCACTGGACGCAAGGCGGCTCGACGATCACGCAGCAGCTCGCGCGGACCGTCTTCCTCAACAACCAGAAGAAGTTCGGACGGAAATTCCGCGAGGCGATCCTGGCGTTCGCGCTCGAATGGAAGTTTTCGAAGGATCAGATCCTCGAGCTGTATCTGAACAAGGTTTACTACGGCGGCGGCGCGTACGGGATCGACGCTGCAAGCCGCAAATTCTTCGGCCACGGCGCGGATCATCTGAGCCTCGCCGAAGCCGCAGTGATCGCCGGACTCGTAAAAGCGCCCTCCAACTACTCGCCGACTGCCGACGCCGAAGCCGCGATGGGCCGCGCCGGCGTGGTGCTGGAGACGATGCAGGAAACTGGCGCGATCACCGCGTCACAGGCCGCCGATGCCGACGTATCGGGCCTGAAACTCGCGCCCGAGCCCAGGCAGAACAGCGTACGCTACTTCACCGACTGGGCGATCCCGCAGCTCGATACGCTGATCGACGAGACGACCGAGCCGCTCGAAGTCTGGACGACGCTCGACCTGACGATGCAACGCCAGGCGGACGACGCGATCCGCGCCAACGCGCCCCCGGGAGCCCAAGGCGCGCTGGTCGCGCTCGATCGTGGCGGCGAAGTCCGCGCGATGGTCGGCGGCAAGGATTACGTTTCGTCGATCTACAATCGCGCGACGCAGGCGGTCCGCCAGCCGGGCTCGGCGTTCAAGCTGTTCGTGTACCTTGCGGCGCTGGAGGCGGGTCACAAGCCCGAGGATTCGATCGTCGACGAACCCGTCACGATCCAGGGCTGGAGTCCGCGCAACGATTCCCGTCGCAACTCCGGCGCGGTCTCGTTGCGCACCGCCTTCGCCTATTCGCTGAATACGATCGCTGCCAAGCTGGGCCAGGAAGTCGGCTTCAACACCGTCGCCGACATGGCGCGACGGTTCGGGATCACGACCACGGTCAACACGCATCCGTCGATGGTGCTCGGCACGTCGGAGGTCCGCGTGATCGACATGACGCGGGCGTTCGCGAGCGTCGCCAGCAAGGGCGTTGCGGTCACGCCATACGGGATCACGCGCGTGACGGCGAACGGCCAGACGATCTACACGCACGAGGTCGACCGCAGCCATGTGCTGGTCGCGCCCTACGTCGCCGCCGAGATGACCGACCTGTTGCAGACCGCGGTCAACACCGGCACCGGTCGCGCAGCGCAGATCGGCCGTCCGGTCGCGGGCAAAACGGGCACCACCAGTTCGTCGAAGGATGGCTGGTTCCTCGGCTTCTCGAGCGGAATCACGACCGGCGTATGGATGGGTCGCGACGATGCCAAGCCCATCGCGGGCCTGCACGGTGGCACCGCGCCCGCGCGCGCCTGGGCGGCATTCATGAAGCCGGCGACCGCCAGCCGTCCGATCGAACAGTTCGATACGCAGGTGACGTTGCCCGAATGGCAGCTGGAACCCGACGAGGAGAGCTATTTCGGTCAGCCCGACAACGGGCAAATGGCGGTCGACGCGGACGGCAATCCGATCGAACAGGGCCAGCCGCCGGTTCCGACCGACGCGCAGACCGGCGACACGATCCCCCGGCCGGATGCGGATCAGCCCGAAGCTCCCGCCGCACCGCCACAGCAGTTGAACCAGGACTGGATCGACCGCGTCACGGGTCGCAACCAGCCGCGTCAGGAGCAGCCGGCAGGACGCCAGCCGCTAACCCGCGACGTGCCGCGCGATCCAGTGCAGACGCAACGCTTCCAGAGCGACCGTCCTCAGGAAGAGCGCCCGAACCAGTGAAGCCCGGCGCCATGGGTGCGTAACCAGACGCGCGCGGGCGTAGGGTCTTCGCCGTAAAGTTCTTCGACCAGCGCGTGGAAGACCGGCGCGTGGTTCATGTGGACGCGGTGCGCTACCTCATGCGCGACGGTGGCGCGGCGGACCCAGCCTGGCGCGAGGATCAGGCGCCAGCTGTAGCGGATGACGCCGCTCGACGCGCAACTACCCCAGCGGCCCTTCGCATCACCGACCACGACCTGCGAGACGCTGACTTTTGCCTTGGCGGCGTATTCGGCGGTTTCAGTCTCGAGCATGGCGAGCGCAGTCCGCTTCAGCCAGGCCTCGACGCGGCGAGGAATGGTTTCGGCAGGACCCGATAGCGACAGCGTCGAGCCTTCGCGAACCACGGTCCGCCGGCTTCCTGGAGTCCATTCGATCGTCAGCGGTTCGTCGGCGACGGTCAGGACTGCACCGGGGATGAACGGCCGCGGCTGGGGCAGCAACGCGCGCTGTTCGGCGATCCACCCCGCCTTGTCTTCGGCCCAGGCCAGCGCCTGTTTCAATGCCGCACGCTTGGGAAGGACCAGCCTCGCCCGGCCACTCGCAGGATCGATCGACAAACGCGCGCGACGGGCGCGGGGGTGACGGACGATGTCCAAGCCCTCGATCATCAGGCGATCACCGGCTTACAGTTCCCGATCGATGACGTGATATTCCAGTTCGCCGGCCTCGTCCTCGCTGACGGTCCAGCCGCGCACCGACTGCTTGGCGCGGTGGACGGCCTCGCGGTCGCCGCAGACCAGATAATGCCACTCGGGCAACTGCTCGCCGGCTGCACGAAGGCGGTACGCACACGTCGAGGGCAGCCAGTCGATGCCGTGGACGTTGCCAGTCGTCAGCCGCACGCATTCGGGGACATAGGCGTGGCGGTGGCGGTAATCGGAGCATTGCCCGCTGCGCCGGTCGAGCAGCCGGCACGATACGTTGGTCGCGACGAGCTCGCCGGTCTCCTCGTCCTCAAGCTTATGGATGCAGCATTTGCCGCAGCCGTCGCACAAGGCTTCCCATTGGCCGCGATCGAGTTGCTCGATCGGCGTATCTTCCCAGAAGCGCGTGCTCATCGGACCCAGCGCTTGATCTCTGTCACCACCGCGTCGGGCCCTTGTTCCTGTGGCAGCAAAGCGATCGGCTTGCCGTCCGGGTCCATCAGATAGGCCTGCCGGCTGTGGTTTACGAGGTAGCCCCCTCCGAGCGAAGGATCGCCCTTGCTCGAATACACCGCGTATTCGGTCTTGATCCGCTCGATCGCCTCGGCGCTGCCGGTCAGCCCGACCATGCGCGGGTGGAAGGCGGAGACGAACTGCTTGAGCACGGCAGGCGTATCGCGCGCTGGATCGACGGTCACGAACACCGGCACGATCTTGGCGGCGATCACCGGATCGCTCGCCTCGAGCTTTTTCACCGCGGCGCCGATCGCCTGGACATCCGTCGGACACACATCGGGACAGAAGGTGTAGCCGAAATACATGATCCGGTATTTGCCGGCGAAATTGCGCTCGGTCACGGCCTGCCTATTCTGGTCGGTCAAGGCGAAAGGCCCGCCGATCCGGGCGCCTTCGAGGGGCGGCTTGGCAGGGGGGGCCGATGCGGTGCATGCCGACAGCGCAAGCGCGGGGAGGAAGAGGAAACGCAGGTTCATGATGCCGCCAGCCTTGATCTGTTAGCCCCAGCGGCGCAAGCGTCGCGCCAGATCATGAGCGGCGCAACCGTCGCCCGATATCCAGGACGAACCAAGGAAGTCTCTCGATGCGTATTCGCCTGATGCTCGCCGCCACCCTCCTGACGCCGGCGCTGGCCTGCGTTGCCACGCCGTCCTTCGCGCAGGGCCAGTCGGAGGGGTACAAGTTCCTGTCCGCGGTCCGCGATACCAAGAACAACGAAGTGCTGGAGATGCTCGGCAAGCCCGGCAGCAACATCATCAACACGCGCGACGTGACCAGCGGGGAGGGCGCGCTCCACATCGTCATCAAGCGCGGCGACGAAGTCTATCTGCGCTTCCTGCTGCAAAAGGGTGCCGACGCCAATCTGCGCGACGGCAAGGGCAACACGCCGCTGTTGCTGGCGGTGACACTCGGCCAGACCGGGATGATCCCGATCCTCACCGCGGCAGGCGCGAACCCGAACCTGGCGAACTCGGCAGGCGAGACGCCGCTGATCCGTGCGGTGCAGCGCCGTGACGTCGGCATGATCCGGGCGCTGCTGAACGAGAAGGCCGATCCCGACCAGGCGGATATCATGGCCGGCATGTCGGCGCGCGATTACGCCAAGCAGGACGGCCGCAATCCAATCGTGTCGAAGCTGCTGGAGGATGCGCCGAAGACGGTGAAGAAGGCCGTCTCGGGCCCGAAATTCTGACTGTCTTCTGATCCTCCCCCGCCATCGGGAGGTGGCGCCGAAGATGACGGAGGGGGAGGACAGGGAGCAGAGGTTACCGCTTCCTCCCGCTCCATCTGGCAAGCGCCAGCCGCCCCCCCCCTGGCAAGCGAGGATTATCTCGCCTTCAGAACGCCAGCCCGTCCGCATCGGGGTCCATCTGCGCGATCAACCGCCGCGCCGCCCGCCTGGCAAACGCCAGCGTACAGCGTTTGCGAACATGCGCGGGCAGGGGGATGGTATGCGCCTCGCGCACGATCGCCGCGTCGTAGCGGTCCGCGACGATGATCCCGGTCCGCTCGGGCAGGAAGGCGGGGCCATGCAGCGGTCCGACGTCGAACCCCGCCGGCACTGCCCAGAAATACCGGTCGCAATGCCCCAGATAATCCGGCCATTTCCCGTCGCCGAGCAGGTCGGCGCGCGACACCTTGATCTCGACGATCACGATCTGCCCGCGCGCATCGACCGCCATCAGGTCGGCCCGACGGCCACCATCGAGCGGAACTTCGGTCATCGCGGTGAGGTCGTGGCGGAGCAACATCCGAATGACGCCCCGTGCCACGTCGGCGGCGCAAAGCGGCGATCCGGGTTCGTCGATGCAGGAGTCCGGCGGCATGTCGAGCATGCCCCGGAAATAGAACAATCCGCGAACGAGGCAAGCTCATTCACGGATTGTCGTCGTGGTTTTAGAGGATTGTCGGCCCGCCCCTTACCCGTTCGCCCTGAGCGAAGTCGAAGGGTGCGCTCCGAGTAAAGGTGCTTCGACTTCGCTCAGCACGAACGGGGCCGGGGTCGTATCAACGGTAGAAGACGTGGTTGCCGATCGAGGCGACCTTGACCGCACGGACCGAAGGGCGGCGATCGGGGGTGTTGAAGTACAGCGCCTTCTCGGCGGGGCTGTTCCATGCGCTGGCGAGCGCGACCTTGGCGACTGCGATCGCGGTACGATAGGCGGTGCCGGCGTTGATGTTGGGGATCTGGCCACCGCGGACGAAGCTGAACTGGCCGCGCTGCTTGACGACGGCGCAGACGTCGGCGGGGAAACGACCTGACTTGGCGCGGTTGATGATGACTTCGGCCACTGCGAGCTGGCCGGTCAGCGGCTCGCCCTTCGATTCGAAATAGATCGCGCCGGCAAGGCACTGGAGCGCTTCGTCGGCGGCGGCGCTATCCTGCGCGGCAACGGCCTGGGCGAGCGTGTCGAATTCTTCTTCCTCGGCAGCAGCGACCGGCTCAACTGCAGCAACGGTCGTTGCGGCGGGAGCGATCTGCGGAACATTCTGCGGGGAGAGGGCGTTTAGATTTGCGAGAGCGGTGAGATTGACCGTGGAACGATCGAGACCGGTCGCCTGACCGGGTGCGCTGTTGCCGAGCAGGCCAGCCAGTGAGAAAGTTATGGCTGCGATAGTCGCGGCCCGCTGCAAAATCGTCATTCAAACTTATTCAGGTGCGGTTGGACCGTGGAGGCAATCGTACAAGCCGATCGTCCAGGCATCCCCCCGACTGCGTAACCGATCCGGATCGCACCCGTCCCAGCACAACGCCGATCAATGTTGCAATTCCCCTCTATTGGGGGGGCTTTCGAGTCAATCGTCGAGGATCGTTTCAGCGGCGAACCGTTCCGCCGCTGCGATGTCCACCTCGACGACCCACAAATCGGGGTCGCGCGCACGCCGCCGCCGCCAATAGCCGTCAAGGTCCTCGGCCGGAGTCGAGTCGATCAACGTAGTCCGTCCGTCGGCCCCGATTCCGCGCTCCAGAAGCCGGGGAGGGGCGCCCTTGTCGACTGCGATGACGAGGATCGCACCGCCCTGTGCATCGCCTTTCGCCATCACTGCGCCGAACCCGCCAGCATCGTTTACTCGCCGGAGGAGGGCACTGACGAGCACGCCGCTGGGCAGCCTGCCGCTCATGCCAGCGCCCGGTATCCCGGCAAGCCGGCAAGCGCGATCCGCGAGCGCATGAACGTGCCGGTACCGCGCGCCGCCTCTTCGCCGTCCGCATCGATCAGCCGCGCATCGGCAACGAACACGCGTCGCTTGCCGCTGATCCAACGTCCCTCGGCGATCACCGGGCCGACCTTCAGCGGGCGGGTGAGCAGCAGGTTGAACGCGGTCGTCAGCAGGAAACGATCGGTGACGAGGCTGTTCGACGCATAGAACGCGGCGTCGTCGAGCATCTTGAAATAGCTCGTACCGTGCGCCGCGCCGCCCGCGTGATAATGTCGCTCGTCGATCGTGAAGTGAATCCGCGCGACTCCCGCTTCGGGGATTTCCAGCGACGATTCGAAGAACCGATTGATCGGCGCCTGCGCATACAGCGATTCCAGCGCGCGGAAATGCGCCTCCGCGCCCCCCAAGCCCTGTTCCGGCTCATGCGGCATCGCGCACCTCGTCCGCCGTGAACAGCGCGTAGAGCGCATCGGGCGAACCCGCGCCGCGCAGTTTTTCCAGGAACGGCTTGTCGCGCAGCCGCCGCGAGACGCGCGCGAGCGCCTTCAGATGGACTGCCCCCGCATCGGTCGGCGACAGCAGCATGAAGATAAGGTCGACCGGCAGATCGTCGACTGCCTGGAAATCGACCGGCTGCGCCAATCGCACGAACACGCCTGTGACCTGTGCGAGCCCCTCCAGCTTGGCATGCGGGATCGCAACGCCCCCACCAAAGCCGGTCGAGCCCAGCTTCTCGCGCGCGGTCAGTCGCTCGGCGATCGCCTTCGCGTCCGCGTCGACGATCTCGGCCGCAATCGTCGCGATATGCTGGAACACCGCCTTCTTGGTCGCGGCGATCACGCCCGTCTGCACTGCGTCGGGACGCAACATATCGCTGAAATCAGTCATTCTGTTCAATATCTCAAGCGCCCCCGCGCGCATCCGCCTTAGCGGGTTGCGCGGGGGCGTAAAGGCGCGGCCGTGAGACTCGCGCCCTTATGGACCCTTCTTGTTACTGGGGAGGGGAGGCCGCGCCCGTCGAAGCGGCCCGCTGTGGCTCGACCCAACCGATCGTGCCGTCGCCGCGCTTATAGACCATGTTGTGCGCGCCGGTGCCCGCATTCTTGAACAGCAATGCGGCGGTGTTGCGCAGATCCAGCATCATCACCGCGTCAGACACGCTGGCCTCCGGAATGTCGACGCGCGTCTCGGCGATGATCAGCGGTGCATCGGCAACATCGTCCTCCTCGATGCTCTCCTGGAACAGCGTGTAGCCGGCATTGTCGTAGCCGTTGCTCTCAGCCATCGCGACGGCCTCGCCGGCGTGGCGATCCTTCAGGCGGCGCATGTAGCGGCGGAGCTGGGTTTCGATCTTGGCGGCGGCACCATCGAAGGCGGCGCGGGCGTCATAGGCCTCCGAATGGCCCTTGAGCACGAGGCCCTTCATCACATGCGCGACGATATCGCATTTGAAGCCGGCATCGTGCGGGCCCTTGCCGAACGTGACTTCCGCCGAGATGGCGCGCGAGAAATACTTGTCGGCGATACCCTGGAGTCGGTCTTCCACGTGGCTGTTGAGTGCTTCGCCCGTGTCAACCTGGTGACCAGAAATCCGGATATCCATTATCGTCTCCTTGTCGGCGTTACAGTCTCGGGCGGTCCTGTTGGCTCCACCCTGCCAGCGTCATCCGGACGCCACGGCCCCCCAAATCGGATCCTTGATCCCCTTCATAAACGCAGCATGCGCCGCAAGGTCTCCCTCGCTTACCGCGAAAACACGCGGCGGACGAACGACCCGAGGCGCCTGTGCGACGATCGGAGTCGAAGCGCCGCTAGCTGTCTCGCTGAGCAGCCCGAGGCCGATCTGGCGACCGCCCATCAGCTCGACATAAACCTGCGCGAGCAGTTGCGCATCAAGCAGCGCGCCGTGCAGGACGCGGTGACTGCGATCGATCCCGAACCGCGAGCACAGCGCATCGAGCGAATGCTTGGCGCCGGGGTGACGGCTGCGCGCAATCTGCAGCGTGTCGACCATCCGCTTCATGTGGACGATCTGGCGGCCGCACTTGGTCAGCTCGCCGTTGAGGAACGAGAAGTCGAAGCCGGCATTGTGCGCGATCATCGGCGCGTCGCCGACGAATTCAAGCAGGTCCTCGACCGCGTCGGCGAACTTCGGCTTGTCGGACAGGAACTGTGCGCTCAGCCCGTGGACGTTGAACGCCTCGACCGGCATATCGCGCTCGGGGTGATAATAGGCGTGGAAGATTCGGCCGGTCTCGACCCGGTTGAGCATCTCGACGCAACCGATTTCGACCATGCGGTCGCCGCCGGAAAAACTGAGGCCGGTGGTTTCGGTATCGAAGACGATCTCACGCATCCAGGTGGTATCGGCTCAGATTTCCAAGGATGCAAGCACCGCCCGGACTTGCGCGCGTGTTGCGTCGAAGCTGGTGTCGGTGTGGATGACGTGATCCGCGCGGGCGCGTTTTTCGGCGTCGGGGGTCTGGCGCGCGAGAATGGCGGCGAACTTTTCCGCGGTCATGCCGGGACGGGAGAGGACGCGGGCGCGCTGGACGTCGGGGGCGGCGGAAACGACGACGATCACGTCGACATTGCGGTCGCCGCCGGTCTCGAACAGCAGGGGGACGTCGAAGACGATTCGCTTGCCCGTGTGCTTGGCGAGGAAGGCAGCGCGTTCTTCGCTAACGGCGGGGTGGACGATCGCTTCGAGTCGCTTGATTGCGACGTCGTCGCCGAAGACCGCTGCGCCGAGTTTTGCGCGGTCGACTGCGCCGGCGATGGTAGTGCCGGGGAAGGCGGCTTCGATCGCGGGGACCAGTCGCCCGCCGATGCCTTGCAACCGGTGGACGGTCGCGTCGGCATCGAACACGGGGACGGCTTCGTCGGCAAACATCGCGGCCACAGCGGATTTGCCCATGCCGATTGAGCCGGTGAGGCCGATGATCATTTGATTAGCAGTGCGCGGAGGTCTTCGTCCCGATCGCGCGGTGGTTCCACGTGGAACAATATCTCGAACGCTACCGCGGCTTGGCCGATCAGCATCTCCAGGCCGTCGACGGTTTCGAGATCGCGCGCGCGCGCCGCTTTCAGGAGACCGGTTTCGAGTGGGGAGTAGACAATGTCGTAGACCAGCGAGTCCGGGTCCAGCGCGCCGAGATCGATATCGAGCGACGGCTGACCGGCCATGCCGAGCACGCTGGCATTGACGAGAAGCCGCGAGGGCGGGGCGGCGGGGCCGATCGGCAACGCTTGTCCCTTGAGCCCGAATGCCGACAGCAACGCCGCGCCCTTCAGCGGATTGCGGTTGAGGATCGTCACCGGGCCGACGCCCATTCGCGACAGCGCGAACAGGATCGCGCGGGCAGCTCCCCCGGCGCCGATCACCGTGACAGGCTGGGCGGCAATATCGAGATCGTCGATCGGCGCCCAGAATCCGGCGGCGTCGGTGTTGGTGCCGATGCAATCGCCTGCCTGGTTGCGGAACACCGTGTTGATCGCGCCGATCGTCCCGCGGACGTTGCCGGGATCGGAGACGTGGTCGAGCGCCGCGAGCTTGTGCGGCATCGTGATGTTGCACCCGCGCCACGCCGGGTCGGCCTTGCGTTCGGCGAAGTAGGCGGGGAGGGCGTCCGGGGTGACGAGCTTGTGGCGGTACTCCGCGTCGATCCCGAGCGCGTCGAGCCAGAAGCCGTGGATCAGCGGCGATTTCGACTGCGCGATCGGATCGCCGATCACTTCTGCGTAGGGACGGGGGGCGAGGGTCATTCGAAGCTCCGTGTTTCCCCGCGAAGGCGGGGATCCAGTCTGGGCACCCGCCTTCGCGGGTGAACGAGGTTTAGTCTAGCGCGGGCGGATTGCCATGCGCGACGATCCAGTCAATCCTCTCCCGCAAGGGGGAGGTGGCGCCGAAGGTGACGGAGGGGGAGGACCACGCAACAGACGTTTCGCTTACCTCCCCCTCCGTCTGGCTAGAGCCAGCCACCTCCCCCTGCCGGGGGAGGATCGTTTTAAATCAAGCCGGCAGCTCGCCGCGCATGCGGAGGAAGTCGAGGACGTTGAGTAGCGGCATGCCGAGTACCGTGAACTGGCTGCCCTCGATCTTGGCGAACAACTGCGCGCCGGGACCCTCGATGCGGTAGCAGCCGACGCAGCCGGCGATCGCAGGCCATTCCGCATCGAGATACGTCTCGATGAACGCATCGGACAGCGGGCGGACGTGCATCTTCGCGCGTTCGACGTGGCGCCAGATCGCCTTGCCGTTCTCGGCGATGACCGCGGCGCTCCACAAGTCGTGTCGCTTGCCGGACATCAGTCGCAGATGCGCCGCCGCGTCGGCGCGGTCGACGGGCTTGTCGAGGATGGTGCCGTCTTCCAGCGCGACCAGCGAGTCGCTGCCGAGGACGAGATAGCCGGGCATCCTTGCGGAAACCTTCAGCGCCTTCAGTTCGGCCAGCGCATCGGCGAGATCGCGCGGCAACAGGTCGCGCAGCGCCGCCTTCGCCGCATCCTCGTCGACGCCGGCGAAGGTCGCCTCGAACGGTACGCCGGCGGCGGTCAGCATCGCGCGACGCGAGGCGCTTTGCGAGGCGAGGATCAGGCTCATGACTCGACCTTCGGAGCGGCGTCGGCGCGGCGCTGGTTGCACAGGGCGATGATCGCCGCCGCGGTTTCCTCGATCGAGCGGCGTGTCACGTCGATCACCGGCCAGCCATTGTCGGCGAACATGCGGCGCGCAAAGGCGAGTTCGCGCATCACCGCTTCTTCCTCGACGTAGGACGTGTCGGGCTGCTGGTTGAGCGACAGCAGGCGGTTGCGGCGGACCTGGATCAGCCGATCCGCACTGGTCGTGAGGCCGACGATTAGCGGGTTGGCGAGCTTGTAGAGGTTCAGCGGTGGTGGGCTTTCCACGACGATCGGGATGTTGGCGGTCTTGTACCCGCGGTTGGCGAGGTAGATCGAGGTCGGCGTCTTCGACGAGCGCGATACGCCCGCAAGGACGATATCGGCCTCCTCCCATTCTTCCGAGGCGATCCCGTCGTCGTGCGCGATCGTCCATTGGATCGCGTCGACGCGCGCGAAATACGCGGCATCGAGGACGTGCTGGCGTCCCGGCCGCGCCTTCGCCTGCTGTCCGAGCAAGCCGGAAAGCGCGTCGTTGACCGGGTCGAGAGGGGCGACTGCGGGCAGCCCAAGCGCGAGGCACCTTTGCTCCAGGATCCGCCGCGTCGCGGGGTTCACCAGCGTGAACACGACCAGCCCCGGGTTCTGCGCGATCTCCTGGAGAATGCGCTCAAGATGCGCCTCTGTGCGGACCATCGGCCAGAAATGGCGGACCGTCTCGACGTCGTCATATTGCGCCAGCGCCGCCTTCGCGATGTTCTCCAGCGTCTCGCCGGTCGAATCCGACAACAAATGAAGGTGGAGCCGCATCATCGGCGGTTTATCCCCAGCGGGCGTGCCTGTGGGCGTGAATCTGTGGATAACATGGGGAGAACGGCTAGCGTAACTCGTCCGCCTCGCCAAGCGACGGGTTCGCCGTGGATAACACCGATTCTATCCACACCGCCGCGCACAGGGGCGGATTTTATCCACAGGCTGTGGGTAACGGGGAGCCTTGAATCGAATCAGCGCGTTTGTGGCGGTGCGCGAGGGTCAAGCTGTTGGCAATTCCGGGATCACCGCATAAGTCCCGGGTTCAACCGCCCAACCACTGCAACAACCTATTTCTTGAATCTTCTTATAGTAGAAGAAGGGTGCTCCGCTGACCGATCCAATCCCCAACTCGTCTGCCTTCAAGCCGCTGCTGGCGACCCTCCGCGGTGAGCGTCAGGCCGTGCCGCCGCTGTGGCTCATGCGGCAGGCGGGGCGGTATCTCCCCGAGTATCGCGAACTCCGCGCGGAGAAGGGTGGGTTCCTCGCGCTCGCGACCGATCCTGAAGCCGCCGCCGAGGTGACGCTCCAGCCGATCCGTCGGTTCGGGTTCGACGGCTCGATCCTGTTCTCGGACATCCTGATGATCCCCTGGGCACTTGGACAGGATTTGAGCTTCGGGGTCGGCGAGGGGCCACGGCTCGAGCCGGCGTTGGTCGACCATGCGCTCGATCGGTTGCAGCCGGTGATGGGGCGGCTGGAGCCGGTCTACGGCACCGTCGCAAAGGTCGCCGCAGCCTTGCCACCCGAGACGACGTTCCTGGGCTTTGCGGGGTCTCCCTGGACGGTCGCGACCTATATGGTGGCGGGGAAGGGCAGCAAGGATCAGTCCGAGACGCGCCGTTTCGCCTATTCGGACCCGGCCGCGTTCGGTGCGATCATCGATGCGATCGCCGACAACACCGTCGAATATCTCGCGCGACAGGTCGAGGCGGGCGTCGACGTGGTGCAACTGTTCGACAGCTGGTCTGGGTCGCTATCGCCCGCGCAGTTCGAGCGCTGGGTGATCGCGCCGACCGCGTCGATCGTCGAGCGGCTCCACGCGCGTTGCCCTGGCGTGCCGGTCATCGGCTTTCCGAAGGGGGCGGGGGGCAAGCTTCCGGCTTACGCGCGTGAGACCGGCGTCGATGCGATCGGGCTGGACGAGACGGTCGATCCGGTCTGGGCGCACGCTTCGTTGCCTACGGACATGCCGGTGCAGGGCAATCTCGATCCGCTGGCGTTGATCGCTGGCGGGGCGGATCTCGATGCGGCGATCGACCGCATCCTCGCGGCGTTCGTCGAGCGCCCGCACGTCTTCAACCTCGGCCACGGCATCCTTCCCGACACGCCCATCGCGCATGTTGAGCAGCTGATTGCCCGCGTAAGGAGCACGACATGAGCGGTTTTCTCGGCGCTGCGTATGACTGGGTGAAGGCGGCGCATCTGATCTTCGTGATCTTCTGGATGGCGGGGCTGTTCATGCTGCCGCGCTATCTGGTGTATCATCAGGAGGCGCTGGCGGCCGGCAACACGACCGAGGCGGCGAACTGGGTCGAGCGCGAGAGCAAGATTCGGCACATTATCCTGACGCCGGCGATGATCGTCGTCTGGGTGCTGGGGATCGCGCTGGCGTTGAACCTGGGGTTGGCAGACGGCGCGCCTGGGCTCGGGTGGCTGCACCTGAAGCTGCTGCTGGTGGTGCTGCTATCGGGGTATCACGGCTGGGCGGTCGGCTATGCTAAGAAGCTCGCGGCGGGAAAGCCGACGCTGACGGGGAAGCAGTTGCGGATGCTTAACGAGGTCCCCGCGCTGGCGGTGACGCTGATTGTCGTGCTGGTGATCGTTAAGCCGTTCTGATCTTCCTGATCCTCCCCCGCCAGGGGGAGGTGGCGCCGAAGGTGACGGAGGGGGAGGACACGGAGCAGAGGTGGTCGCCTCCTCCCCCTCCGTCTGGCAAGTGCCAGCCACCTCCCCCTGGCGGGGGAGGATTGAAGGGGCCGCTTGACTTGCCCGCCCCCCAATTCTACCTCCTTCTCCCAACACGGCCTCCTGGCGTCCTGCCCGGTCGTGTTTTGCCAGACTCGTCTCGCCCAGTTCCGCTTCCCAAGCGCACCGCCGACCGAGCGTTCTCCCGTTGATTGCTATCCGGAAATCCCCATGCATCTCAAAGACCTGAAGAAGAAGAAACCCGCCGAACTGGTCCAGCTGGCCGAGGAACTGGGGGTCGAGAGCGCCTCGACGCTGCGCAAGCAGGACCTGCTGTTCGCGATCCTGAAGGTGCAGGCGGACAATGGCGACCAGATTATGGGGCTCGGCACGATCGAAGTGCTGCCCGACGGCTTCGGCTTCCTGCGCTCGCCGGAATCGAACTATCTCGCCGGCCCGGACGACATCTACATCTCGCCGAACCAGGTCCGGAAGTTCGGCCTGCGCACCGGTGACACGGTCGAGGGCGAGATCCGCGGGCCGAAGGATGGCGAACGCTATTTCTCGCTGGTGAAGCTCACGGCCGTCAATTTCGACGACCCCGACGTCGTCCGCCACCGCGTCAATTTCGACAACCTCACGCCGCTCTATCCCGAGAGCAAGCTGACGCTCGATCCCGCCGACCCGACCGTCAAGGACAAGTCGGCCCGCGTGATCGACATCGTCTCGCCGCAGGGCAAGGGCCAGCGTACGCTGATCGTCGCGCCGCCGCGCGTCGGCAAGACGGTCATGTTGCAGAACATGGCCAAGGCGATCACCGACAATCACCCCGAGGTGTTCCTGATCGTCCTGCTGATCGACGAACGCCCCGAGGAAGTCACCGACATGCAACGCAGCGTGAAGGGCGAGGTGGTCAGCTCGACGTTCGACGAACCCGCGCAGCGCCACGTGCAAGTCGCTGAAATGGTGATCGAAAAGGCCAAGCGCTTGGTCGAGCACAAGAAGGACGTGGTGATCCTGCTCGACTCGATCACGCGTCTCGGCCGTGCCTACAACACCGTCGTGCCGTCGTCGGGTAAGGTCCTGACCGGCGGTGTCGACGCGAACGCGCTGCAGCGTCCGAAGCGCTTCTTCGGTGCCGCACGCAACATCGAGGAGGGTGGTTCGCTCTCGATCATCGCGACCGCACTGATCGATACGGGCAGCCGCATGGACGAGGTGATCTTCGAGGAGTTCAAGGGCACCGGCAACTCGGAAATCGTGCTCGATCGCAAGGTCGCGGACAAGCGCATCTTCCCGGCGCTGGACGTCGGCAAGTCGGGCACGCGCAAGGAAGAGCTGCTGGTCGACAAGGCCAAGCTCAGCAAGATGTGGGTCCTGCGCCGCATCCTGATGCAGATGGGCACGATCGACGCGATGGAGTTCCTGCTCGACAAGATGAAGGATTCGAAGACCAACGAGAATTTCTTCGATTCCATGAATCAGTGATCGAATGCGGCCCGCTGCACGCTGCAGCGGGACTCGCATCGATCCGGCCGGCGGGGCAAGGCCCCGACCGACGACATGGGCTTTGCCCATGTCCGCCAAGCAGACCAAGCGGCACGCGAGAGCAATGGCTTTCGCGTGCCGCTTCGCTATTAATCCCCCAATAATCCGTCACCGGGAGCTGACATCTTGAGTATCATCGCCATGCTGGCCGCCGCCGCATCGAGCACCGCGGGCCCCGGCTCGCCGCTGGAGATCTGGCAGCACATCGTCGCCGACTTCTCCAACCTCGGCGACCCGAAGGCGCTCGCCGCGTTCGGATCGGTCCTGATGATCGACCTCGTCCTCGCCGGCGACAATGCGATCGTCGTCGGCGCACTTGCCGCCGGACTTCCCGCCGACCAGCGCAAGAAGGTCATCCTGATCGGCATCGGCGCGGCGCTCGTCCTGCGCATCTTCTTCGCGCTGATCGTGACGTGGCTGATGGGTATCGTCGGCCTGATCTTCGCGGGCGGCCTGCTGCTGCTCTGGGTCAGCTGGAAGTTCTACCGCGAAATCCGCGAGGGTGCGGAGAACGCCGGCTCGGAGGAAATCCAGGGCGACGAACGCTCAGGCATCAAGTCGTCCAAGGGTTTTGCGAGCGCCGCCTGGGCCGTCGCCGTAGCCGACGTCTCGATGAGCCTCGACAACGTCCTGGCGGTCGCCGGCGCCGCGCGCGAGCATCCCGGCATCCTGGTCATTGGCCTGCTGCTGTCGGTCGCGATGATGGGCCTTGCCGCGAACTACATCGCGCGCGTGATCAACAAGTATCGCTGGATCGCGTATATCGGCCTGGCAGTGATCCTCGTGGTCGCGCTGAAGATGATCTACGAGGGCTGGGCCGGCACCGGCGAAACGCTCGGGATCATCACGCTGCTGCGCTGATCGTGTTGCAGTTGGGATAAGAAAAGGGCCTCGCCGGATCACCCGGCGAGGCCCTTTTCATGTCTCCATCCATTCTCCGTCATGCCGGACTCGTTCCGGCATCCACCGTTCCGCACGCTCGAGAGTCGTGAGTTCGCGGGACCGTGGACCCCGGAACAAGTCCGGGGTGACGCGAGGGGTCAGGCGAGATTCTTTGCGAAGAACTCGACCGTCCGCTCGTCCGCCAGTTTAGCCGAAGCATCCGACCGCCGATCCCCGAACTCGGTCGCAAACCCGTGATCCTCGCCGGCGTAATCGTAGATCGTCACCTTCGGATGATCGTCCAGCCCGGCATGCATCGCCGCCTGCGCGGCCTTGTCGACGAAGTGGTCCTCGACCGGCACGTGCAACAACACCGGATGTGCGATCGCGTGCCTCTCGCCCAGCAGGCCGTCGATCCCGACGCCGTAATAGCCGACGCTGGCATCGACGTCGGTCCGTGCGGCGGTCATGAACGCGAGCCGCCCGCCGAGGCAGTAGCCGACGACCCCGACCTTGCCGCCTTCGCCAAGCTCTGCCCGCGCCGCGCGGATCGTCGCCTCGATATCGGCGATGCCCTTATCCTGATCGAACGCGTTCATGTATCCGAACGCCTGCTGGAGCTGCGGCTCGATATCCGGATCGAGTTCGATCCCGCGCTCCAGCCGCCAGAACAGGTCGGGTGCGATCGCTAGATAGCCAGCCTCGGCGAGCGTATCGCACTTGCGACGGATGCCGGCGTTCACACCGAAAATCTCCTGGATCACGACGATCGCGGCTTTCGGTGTGTCAGCCGGCACGGCACGATAAGCATGGAAATCGCCATCGCCTGCGAGCGTCGAAACGGTCGTCGTGTTCGTCATAGCAATCCTCCTTGCGGCCGCTCATGGTCGAGCAGCATGGATTTGGTGATCGGGCCGTTGCCCGCGGAATACGCACCCAGCGCTCCACCGGCGCCGAGGATCCGGTGACAGGGGACGACGATCGGAAACGGGTTGCGCGCACATGCCTGGCCGACCGCGCGCGGGCTCGACTGGATCGCCTTGGCCAGCGCGCCGTAGCTGGCGGTCGCGCCATAGGGAATGTCGACGATGCCCTGGCGAAGCATGGTGCCACGTTCGGTGGGCGAGGGCGCTAGCGGCAGGTCGAACGCGGTCAACCGCCCGGCGAAATACGCGTCGAGTTGCCGAAGCGCCTCCCGCACCGCCGCAGCACCGCTCGGTACCACGTCACCGGCCGCGAGAATCTCGATCGCGTCGATCCGGTCCGCGGAACCGGTCACGCGGACCAGCCCGATTGGCGTTGCGATCGAGGCTGCATCGCGCGCATACATCCACGCGCTATGCAGCGCCCCGATGGGCGGCTCAAGCCTGATCTGGGATGCGGCGTATGAAGATGAATATCGAGATCGAATGCACCCCCGAAGAGGCGCGCCGCGCGGTCGGTCTGCCCGATCTCACGCCGATCCACGATCGCTACGTGGCAATGATGATGGAGGCAATCCCCGATGGGCAGCTGAAGCCCGAAATGCTCGAATCGATGATGCGAGGCTGGCAGCCGATGGGCGAAGCGGGGATGGCGATGTGGAAGCGCCTGTTCGACGGCGCAACCAAAAGCGGCTGAGTTTCACGTGAACACGATCTTTGCGGTCTCGAGCGGGCGGCCGCCCGCGGCGATCGCCGTCGTCCGGGTGAGTGGACCGCAGGCGTTCGCCGCGGCGGAAGCGCTGGCCGGGCCGTTGTCTGCGCCTCGTCATGCGAGCCTGCGCGGCTTGCGTGACGCGGAGGGTGCGTTGCTGGACCGGGCGTTGGTCATCGTCTTTCCGGGACCGACGACGGCGACGGGCGAAGACCTGGTCGAGTTTCATTGTCATGGCGGGCGGGCGGTGGTCGCCGCGGTCGAGCGCGCACTGTCGGCGGTTCCCGGGCTCCGTCCGGCAGAACCCGGCGAGTTCACCCGCCGCGCCCTGACCAACGGCCGCATCGACCTGACCGAGGCGGAGGGCCTTGCCGACCTGCTCGAAGCGGAGACCGAGGGCCAGCGCGTCGCGGCGATGACGGCAGCGGAAGGGCGCGTAAGCCAAGCAGTCCGCGGCTGGATGGA
This sequence comes from Sphingomonas sp. SL1004, assembly GCF_057815015.1. Taxonomy (NCBI): domain Bacteria; kingdom Pseudomonadati; phylum Pseudomonadota; class Alphaproteobacteria; order Sphingomonadales; family Sphingomonadaceae; genus Sphingomonas; species Sphingomonas sp. SL1004. The sequence continues at coordinate 2,920,174 of NZ_JBYMUX010000001.1, read as the reverse complement.
TGCGGTCGCAATGCTGTCGGCGCGGATCGAGGCGATCCTCGACTTTGCCGACGAGGACGACGTCGCGAGCGATAGCGCCGCCTTCGACGCGATCGTCGTGGCAATCGACATGCTGGCCCGAGAGATCGAAGCCGTCATCGACGCGCCCCCGGTCGAGCGGCTCAAGGACGGTCTGCGCGTGGTCATCGGCGGACCGCCGAACAGCGGCAAGTCGACCCTGCTCAATCTTCTCGGCGAGCGCGACGCGGCGATCGTCTCTCCCATCTCGGGCACCACGCGGGACCGGATCGAGGTACCGGTGATCCGCGATGGGGTCGCCTATGTGCTGACCGACACTGCCGGCCTGATCGATACGCTCGACCCGATCGAAGCGATCGGCGTCACGCGCGCGGAAGGCGCGCTGGCTGCGGCGGACATCGTACTGTGGCTCGCCGATACCGCACCCCCGCGTGCCGACGCAATATGGATTCATGCGCGGGCCGACCTGCCGGGGCGGGGGGGATTGCCAGCCGATCGGACACTGGCAGTTGCGCAAGACGATCGTGTCTCGCTCGATCTGCTCTGGTCCGAACTCCACCGGCGCGCGATGGCGATGCTGCCCCGCAGCGACGGCATCGCACTTAAGCAGCATCAGCGGCGGCAATGTGCACAAGCTGTCGAGGCTCTACGATCCGCCAGTTCCGATCCGCTCATCATCGCCGAGCACCTCCGTCAGGCACGATCGATCCTCGCGGGCGTTCTCGGGCTCGACGCGACCGGTGAGATGCTCGACGCCCTGTTCGGACGATTTTGCATCGGGAAGTGATGTTCCACGTGGAACATCTTTGACGCGCACACCCCGTCGCTCTAGGGCGATGACATGTTCGATGTAGTGGTGGTTGGCGGTGGCCATGCCGGAACCGAAGCCGCGGCGGCGGCGGCGCGCAGGGGCGCGCGCACTGCGCTTGTGTCGTTCGACGGGCGGCACATTGGTGCGATGTCGTGCAATCCCGCGATCGGTGGCCTGGGCAAAGGGCACATGGTTCGCGAAGTCGATGCCTTCGACGGCCTAATCGGACGTGCGGCGGATGCTGCGGCGATCCACTACCGGATGCTCAACCGCAGCAAGGGATCGGCCGTGCAGGGCCCGCGTATCCAGGCCGATCGCAGGCTCTATTCGGGTGCGATCCAGTCGATGCTGGCTGCAACCGCCGGGCTGTCGATCGTCGAAGGGGAGGCGATCGCGCTCCATTTCGAGGGCGGTCGTATGGCGGGCGTCGTGCTGGCCGACGGCGCGATCGTAAGGGCTCGCGCGGTCGTGCTGGCGACCGGCACGTTCCTCGGCGGCCGAATCTTCCGCGGCGATGATCGCGAAGAGGGCGGTCGGATCGGTGAGCGTGCGGCCAAGCCTCTGGCGGATCAGTTGCGCGCACGCGACCTGCCGATGGCCCGACTGAAGACGGGGACGCCACCGCGATTGGACGGCCGGACGATCGACTGGGGCGCGCTCGCTGAGCAGCCATCGGACCTCGATCCCTGGACGATGTCGCCGATGACCCGCTCGCGTCCGCTTCCGCAGATCGCCTGCGCTATAACGCGCACGACGGACAGGACGCACGCGATCATCCGCGAGGCGTTCCATCGGTCGCCGCTGTTCACCGGAGCGATCGAAGCGGCGGGGCCGCGTTACTGTCCGTCGATCGAGGACAAGGTGCACCGCTTCGGCGATCGCGACGGGCACCAGGTGTTCCTCGAGCCCGAGGGGCTCGATGACGCGACGGTCTATCCCAACGGCCTGTCGACATCGTTGCCAGTCGAGGTCCAGGCCGAGATGCTCGCCAGCATTCCGGGGCTCGAGCGGGTCAAGATGACGATGCCCGGCTATGCGGTCGAATATGATTACATCGATCCGCGCGCGCTCGACACGCGGCTGGCGCTCGGTGCGATCGACGGCGTGTTCTGCGCGGGGCAGATCAACGGCACGACCGGGTATGAGGAAGCGGCAGGGCAGGGGCTAGTCGCCGGGCTCAACGCCGCAGCCTATGCGTGCGACCTGGCGCCGGTGATCCTCGATCGCGCCTCCAGCTATCTCGGCGTGATGATCGACGATCTCACGCTCCAAGGCGTGACCGAGCCCTATCGCATGCTGACCGCGCGCGCCGAGTTTCGCTTGTCGTTGCGTGCGGACAATGCCGAGACGCGGTTGAGAGCTATTGCCGAGGCGGCGGGCTGCCTCGGGCCAGAGCGGCTTGCGCATCAGCACGCACTGGCTGAAGACCGAGCCCGATTCCGCGCGTCGCTCGACGGCGAGCGGACGGCGACCGAAGTGGCTGACCAAGGCGTTGCGATCGGTCGGGATGGTGCGCGGCGGACTGCGTTCGACTGGCTCCGCTTCGAAGGCGTGACACTCGCTCACGTCGCACCCGACGCAGCGCAAGGCATCCCGACGTCGGTCGTTGACGAAGTGTTAGAGGACGCGCGCTACGCCCCGTATATCGAACGCCAGGCGCAGGAGGTTGCGCGGCTACGTGCCGACGAAGCGATCCGCTTGCCCGAGGACCTCGCCTATGATCGCATACCCGGCCTGTCGAACGAGATGATCGACCGCCTGACGACCGCGCGACCGACCTCGCTGGCGGCGGCGGCGCGGGTGCGCGGGATCACTCCGGCGGCTTTGTCGGCGGTATTATTGCATACGAAACGAGTGCCAGCATGACCGAAGACGACGCACAGAGCTGGACGACCGAGCGGTTCGGGGCGGAGGCGACCGAGCGCCTGGCGGCGTTTGTCGCGATGGTCGTCGAGGAAGCGCCGCACCAGAATCTAATCGCCCCCTCGACGATCCCGACGATCTGGGACCGGCATGTGGTCGACTCGCTCCAGCTCGTCGCATTGGCGGGCGCGGAGTCGTCGGCCAAGCGCTGGCTCGATATCGGTACCGGTGGCGGCTTTCCAGGGATGGTCGTTGCGCTGGTTCGTGAGGGGCCGGTCGATCTCGTCGAACCCCGGCGACGGCGCGCGGACTTCCTACAGCTCTGCGTCGCGCGTCTCGGCCTGGGCGACCAGGTCCGCGTTCACGCCTCCAAGGTCGAAAACGCCAAGGCAGACGCGACGATCATTTCCGCCCGCGCGGTCGCGTCGTTGCAAAACCTTTTGCGTGGCGCGGCACACTGCGCCACAACGGAGACGCGGTGGTTGCTTCCTCGGGGGCGTTTTGACGAAGAAGAGCTGGCCGCGCTCAAGCAGCATTGGCGGTTTATGTTCCACGTGGAACAAAGCGTCACGAACCCGGAGTCGTCGATCGTGGTTCTGGATCGGGTAAGCGCGCGATGATCACCATCGCGGTCGCCAATCAAAAGGGCGGGGTGGGCAAGACCACCAGCGCCATCAACCTTGCGACCGCGCTCGCGGCGACGGGGATGCGCGTGCTGCTGGTCGATCTCGATCCGCAAGGCAACGCATCGACCGGACTCGGAATCGGCCATTCGCAGCGCGAGCGGTCGAGCTACGACGTGCTGGTCGGCGAGACCTCGATCGCAGAGGCGGTGGTGCATACGCGCGTACCAAGGCTCGATATCGTGCCGGCGACGGTCGACCTTTCGGGCGCGGAGATCGAACTGGTCGATTTCGACGCGCGCACGCACCGGCTCGATCGTGCGGTGAAGGCGGCGCAGGGGCCGTGGGATATCGCGCTGATCGATTGCCCGCCATCGCTAGGGCTGCTGACGATCAACGCGATGGTCGCGGCGGACTCGCTGCTCGTGCCGCTGCAATGCGAGTTTTTCGCGCTTGAGGGATTGTCGCAGTTGTTGAGTACGGTCGAGCGGATCCGGCAGCGGTTCAATCCTGGACTGTCGATCCTGGGGGTGGCGCTGACGATGTTCGATCGGCGTAACCGGCTGACCGACCAGGTCTCGGCGGATGTTCGCGCTGTGCTGGGCAAGGTCGTGTTCGAGACGGTGATCCCGCGCAACGTGCGGCTGTCCGAGGCGCCAAGCCACGGGTTACCCGCTCTGATCTACGATCACCGGTGTTCGGGTTCGCAGGCGTATATTGCGCTCGCACGTGAACTTATCGGCCGGCTCCCGGCAACAGCGCAGGCGGCGGCATGAGCGACGGTAACAAACGCGGGCGTCCAGGGTTGGGCAGGGGCCTCAACGCACTGCTCGGCGAGATGGCGCGCGAGACGCCGGTGTCCGCCGATGGTGCAGCGCAGCAATCGTCTGGCGTGCGGATGCTGCCGGTCAGTTCGCTGTCGCCGCATCCCGATCAGCCGCGCCGGCATTTCGACGAGGCGATGCTCGACGAACTCGCCGCGTCGATCGCGTCGCGCGGGCTGATCCAGCCGATCGTCGTTCGGCCGCACGGGCATGATTTCCAGATCGTTGCGGGCGAGCGACGCTGGCGGGCGGCGCAGCGCGCGCGGCTGCATGAGGTGCCGGTCGTCGTTCGCGACTTCGACGATGCCGAGACACTCGAGATCGCACTGATCGAGAACATCCAGCGCGAGGACCTCAACGCGATCGAAGAGGCGCAGGCCTATCAGCGGCTGGCGGGCGAATATGGGCATACGCAGGAGGTGCTCGCCAGGATCGTCCACAAGTCGCGCAGTCATGTCGCGAACCTGCTGCGGTTGCTGGAGCTGCCGGCGCAGGTGCAGTCGCAGGTGGTCGATGGATCGCTGTCGATGGGGCATGCTCGGGCTTTGCTCGGGTCACCAGATGTGGAGTCGCTGGCGGACCAGGTGGTCGCGCGCGGACTGTCAGTACGCGAGACCGAGAAGCTCGCGCGCGATGCGAAACCGGGGCGGAGCCGGAGCGGGAAGCCGTCCGAAGCGCGGATTCCGGATGCCGATATCGCGGCGCTGGAGCGGCAGTTAGCCGATCTACTCGGGTTGCAGGTCCGGGTAGCGCATACCGAGACCGGGGGGACGTTGACGTTGAGTTATTCGACGTTGGACCAGCTTGATATGGTGTGTCAGCGGCTTACCGGCGGGGCGATCTAGGGCGAGAATACGCGCGCGCGAATTATCCCTTCCGTTCGTGCTGAGCAAAGTCGAAGCACCAGCGTAGCGGACCATCCTTCGACTTCGCTCAGGACGAACGGGTGATGGGGGAGGGAGGACCACTAATCTCCGTCATCCCGGCGGAAGCCGGGACCCACGGTTGCGGTCCGCTTCGTTAGTGATCGTGCTCTATCCATGGGTCCCGGCGTGCGCCGGGATGACGGAAGGTGGGGGGCGGGAAGCGGAGGCAGACGCGCGTTAGTTCCGCCGTGCGATCGCCTGAGAAAGCGCCACCACCACCGCCTCGGCCACAACCCCGCCGGCATTCCCCGACGCCATGATCGCGCGCTCCGCCGTTCGTACCCGCTGGATTGCGGTCGCCAGCATGACCGGGGACCAGCGGCGCAAGGACCGCGCGGTGCTCGCCTCTTCCTTGAAGAACACGCGGTGGCGTTTCATCACCGCGTCGACCGTGTCCCCCCGGTCGATCTCGCCGCGCATGTCGGCCAGCGCGATCAGGCGGCGGACGAGTTGGCGGAGCCACGGGATCGGCGACGTACCCGCCTCTTCGAGCACGGCGAGTTCGGCGCCAAGGTCATCGACCCGCCCCTCGATCACCGCGTCGATCGCGCGGCTCATCTCGGCATCCCCGAGGTCGGCGCCGACCGCGTCGAGCGCGTGGTGATCGAGATCCGCCGGCCGGTCGGGCGCGGCGTCGAGGTACAGCGCCAGCTTCTCGATCTCGCGGCTGATGACCGCGCGATCGCCGCCAGTCGTGTCGACCAGCCGTCGCGCGACGCCGGGTGCCGGGCGGAGGCCGTTCGCGCCCGCGATGGTCGTCGCCAGCCGTTCGGCATCCTGCGCGGTCGGGGCGTAGCAGGCGAACGCCATCGCGCGCGGGGAGTCGATCGCGAGCTTGACGATCTTGGCGGTGGATTTGACGGTCGGGGCGATCGCAACGACCGGGTTGCCGACGCGCTCGGCCGCCAGCAGGTTGGTGAAGGCTTCGAGGCTTTCCTCGCCGGCCGACGCGACGCGGACGAACCGGGCGCCGGCGAACAGCGACAACGAGGCGGCTTCGTCGGTCAGCCGGCCCGGGTCGCCCTTGAGCATCGAGCCGTCGAGATCGACGCGCTCGGCATCCGCCCCCATCGCCTTGGCGAGCACGCGCGCGAGGTCGCTCGCGCCCGCCTCGTCGGGGCCGTGGAGCAGGTACAGACGGATGTCACCGTCCGGTTTGGCCAGCGCACCGCGGATCTGGCCGGCGCTGGCCTTCACTTTGCGGGTGTAGCGCCCTGCGCCGCCGGCGTGTTGCGCGCATACAGCGCGACGCGCGCAACGATCTGGTCGGCGACGATCTGCGACAGGCGTTCGAGCGCGGTATTCTCCGCCGCGATCGTCGCATATTCGGAACGGACGACGTCGATACCAGCGTCGGAGCCCGCGGTCGCGTCGAGCAACACCGAGCCATCACCGATCCGGACAAGCTGGTAGCGCGCGCGCAGGGTTCGGCGTTCGCGCGAGACGCTGTCGTCGGTACGGACGCCAAGCCCGCTGATCTGGTCGTCGAGGCGGATGTCGATCCGGTACAGCGCCGGCGCGCCGTTCGACGGCAGGCGGTCTCGTAGCGCCGTCGCCATCAGCCAGCCGTTCTTGCCCTCGATCGGCGCGATCTCGACCTGGCCGAGTGTACCCGCAACCGGTCCGCTGCTGCCGCCCGCATACAGCGGATGCAGGCCGCAACCGGACACCATGGGCGCCAGCATCAGCGCGCTGAGGATCGCTAGGCGCTTCATGCGACGATGTTCACGAGACGGTCGGGCACGACGATCACTTTCCGGGGCGGCTTGCCCTCGAGCAGGCGGACGATCTTTTCGGAGGCGAGCGCGGCGGCTTCGACCTCGTCCTTCGGCGCGCCCTTCGGGAAGACGAGCGTGTCGCGCAGCTTACCGTTGACCTGCACCGCGATCGTGACCTCGTCGTCGACCAGCATCGCCGGATCGACGATCGGCCAGGCGGCGTCGGCGATAAGGCCGTCGTTTCCGGCGGTCGCCCATGCTTCCTCGGCGACGTGCGGGACCATCGGGCTGACGAGCAGCAGCAGCGTGCGGATCGCCTGTTCGCGGTCTGCGGAGGGCGCTGCCTTCTCGATCGCGCTGCACAAGCTGTAGAGCCGCGCGACGGCCTTGTTGAACTGCAAGGCGTTGATATCGCTTTCGATACCCACGGTCGTGCGGTGGCAAAGTTTGCGCAGCGCAATGTCGTCGCCCTCGGCCTCTGCCGCATCGTCCGACTCGATCAGGCGCCAGAGACGCTGGACGAACCGCCACGCGCCTTCGATGCCGGATTCGCTCCAGGGGAGATCGCGCTCCGGCGGCGAGTCGGAGAGCACGAACCAGCGCACCGCGTCGGCGCCGTACTGGTCGACGATCGGCTCGGGATCGACGGTGTTCTTCTTCGATTTCGACATCTTCGTCACGCGACCGACCGTCACGGGGCCCCCGGTCGCGATCTCGATATACCCCGCATCGGTCTTGCGGACCTCGTCGGGAGACAGCCACTTCGTCTTCACCGGCGCGTCGCTCGAATCGTCGTCGTCGGTGTCGACCTCCGGCTGCGCGTCGCCTCGGCTATACGTCTCGTGCGTCACCATGCCCTGCGTGAACAGCCCGGCGAACGGCTCGGCGATGTCGAGCATGCCGATATGCTTCAGCGCGCGCGTCCAGAAGCGGGCGTAGAGCAGGTGCAGGATCGCGTGCTCTACACCGCCGATATACTGGTTGACCGGCAGCCACTTCTCCGCGCCCGTCCGGTCGAACGGCTTGGCGTCCGGCTGGCTGGCGAAGCGGATGAAATACCACGACGAATCGACGAACGTGTCGAGCGTATCGGTCTCGCGCCGCGCGTTCGCACCGCAGGACGGGCAGGGAACGTGCTTCCAGGTCGGATGGCGATCGAGCGGGTTGCCGGGGATGTCGAAGCTGACGTCCTCGGGCAGGACGATCGGCAGCTGATCCTTGGGCACCGGCACCGCGCCGCACGCGTCGCAGTGGATGATCGGGATCGGCGTGCCCCAGTAACGCTGGCGGCTGACGCCCCAGTCGCGCAGGCGGAACACGGTCGTGCCCTTGCCCCAGCCTTCGCCCTCGGCGCGCTCGATCACGACGCGCTTGGCGTCCTCGATGTCGAGCCCATCGAGAAAGTGCGAGTTCACGATGGTGCCGGCGCCGGTCCAGGCGGTGTCGCCGACGAACACGGGCGCCTCGTCATCGCCTTCGCTGACGACGCGCTTGACGGGCAGGTCGTATTTGCGCGCGAAATCGAGATCGCGCTGGTCGTGCGCGGGGACGCCGAACACCGCGCCGGTGCCGTATTCCATCAGCACGAAGTTCGCGATGTAGACCGGGAGTTCCCAAGCCTTATCAAGCGGATGCACCGCCCGGATGCCGGTGTCGAACCCGAGCTTCTCCTGCGTGTCGAGTTCCGCCGCGGTGGTGCCGCCACGCTTGCAGAGTTCGATGAAGGCCGCGGCGTCGGGGTTCGTCTCGGCGATGGCGCGCGCGATCGGGTGATCCGCGGCGACCGCGACGAAGCTGGAGCCGAACATCGTGTCGGGGCGGGTGGTGAAGACCTCGACGAATTCCTCCCCGGAACGGGGAGGGGGACCATCCGCAGGATGGGGGAGGGGGCTGTCAACGGGCGCTGCCGTATGTGGCGCGCCCCCTCCACCCCCGGCTTCGCCGGCGGTCCCCCTCCCCGTGCCGGGGAGGATTGCGAACTTGAACTGCAGGCCCTGGCTGCGGCCGATCCAGTTTTCCTGCATCAGCTTGACCTTGTCGGGCCAATGCTCGAGCGCGCCCAACCCGTCGACCAGCTCGTCGGCAAAGTCGGTGATCTTCAGGAACCACTGAGACAGCTTCCGCCGCTCGACCAGCGCGCCAGAGCGCCAGCCGCGACCGTCGATCACCTGCTCGTTGGCGAGCACGGTCATGTCGACCGGATCCCAGTTTACCGCCGATTCCTTGCGGTACACGAGCCCCGCCGCGAACAGGTTGAGGAACAGCGCCTGCTCGTGGCCGTAATATTCAGGCTCGCAGGTCGCCAGCTCGCGCGTCCAGTCGAGCGCGAAGCCGAGCCGCTTCAGCTGCGCCTTCATCGTCGCGATGTTGGCGCGCGTCCAGTTGCCCGGATGGACGCCCTTTTCCATCGCCGCGTTTTCGGCGGGCATGCCGAACGCGTCCCAGCCCATCGGATGGAGCACTTCCATGCCCTTCATCCGACGGAACCGCGCGAGCACGTCGCCCATCGTGTAGTTCCGGACATGCCCCATGTGGATGCGCCCCGACGGATAGGGGAACATCTCGAGCACGTACGATCGCGGCTTGGTCGACAGGTCGTCGGCGGCGAACGTCTTGCGTTCGTCCCAGACCTTCTGCCACGCCGCGTCCGCCTTCAACGCATTGAAACGCGACGCCATTATATCAGTCCTCAGCCCGCGATCGAGGCGCGGCGCAGGTCGCGGGCCTTGGTCAGGATAATGTCCTCGAGCTTCTGCGTGGTCGCGGCCTGGACCGGCGACGAGACCCACTGGCCGTTGCGATTGACTTCGCGGAGGGCAGCGACGCGCAGCGCATCGGCGCGCAGATCCTGGTCGAGGATCGACACGGTCACCTTCATGCGCTCGGTCGGCGTCTGCGGGTTGATGTACCAGTCGGTGACGATCACGCCGCCGTTGGAATCGGTCTGGAGCAACGGCATGAAGCCCAGCGTGTCGAGGCTTGCGCGCCACAGATAGCTGTTGACGCCGATCGTCGTGATCTTCGACGCGGCGAGATCCGCCTTGGGACGCGCGGAACCGCCGCCGCCGCAAGCGACGAGAGGCAGGGCAAACAGCACGACTGCGATACGCGAGCGGCGGAACATGGGCATCATCCTGGCAAGAAAATCAGCCCTTGCTCTACAGGCGAGCCCGCGTGCCCGCAAGCAGACGCCGGCGTGGACGACGAGCGTATCCGCGGGGGGCTGCCCCGACTGCGAGAACAACCGATTCGGTAGCGCTATCGCGGCGATCTGTGTGCTGATTGCAACACTGTCCGACAATTCGGCGACGAAGGGTGGGAATGGGCGGTTCTGCGGCCTTTGCTGGGGATCAATTCATGTTAGATGCTGTTTAACAGGATCCGATTACGGGATTCGAAGGACAGATTCGTTGTGATGACGCGTGGGGGAATATTCGGGGTGGTTGCCGGGGCGCTTGTCGCCACCGCCGCAATCGTCGCGCCCGCCTTCGGCGCCAGCGAACAGCCCGCCCGGATCGCCAAGCATAACGTCGCCGCGGTTCGCGGTATCGGATCGTTCACCCCCGCCGCCGCCGATCCCCGCCTCGCCGCGATGTTCGCGCGCGGTGGCTTCGACGCCGGCAGCTTCCGCTTTACGCCTGCCGAAACGCGGCAGGACAACCGGGCGGTGACTGTCGCGGTTCGCGCGCAGACCAACCGCGGTATTGCCAACACGGCAAGCCTGGCATCGACGGCACCAACCGTTGGTATCGCACCGATCGCGTACAATCTCGGGATGTCGGTCGGCTGGAAGCGGTTTGCGATCTCGGGTGACGTGAACAAGCTCGATCTGGGCGCGATGCCTGGTAGCCGCGAAGCTGCCGACCTGGCCGTCAGCTATAGCGCCAAGCGGTTCAGCGGCACGGTGAAGGCTGCAGCGGATCGTCCGCTGTCTAACGCACCGCGTCTCGTCGAGGAGGCGCCGAGCTATTCGGTCGATCTCGGCGGCTCCTACGCGCTGACTCGCAGCCTCGCGGTTACCGCCGGTGTGCGCTATCGGTCGGACCGTGAGCGCTTCGTGAAGGTCGACGATGACCGCCGCGACAGCCAGGCCGTGTATCTGGGCACAGCCTTCCGCTTCTAGGCGTCCTGCAAAGTGGTACTTTGCAAGAATACCGGACCTGATCGTTGCGGAAGCAGACGATCTTATATCTCGTCCTCGTCCATCGCCGCCTTTGGCGTCTCCTCTCCCAATGGAGGGAGGGAAAGGGCCCGCGCCGGTTTGGTCGTGGGAAGGATGATAGCGGCCTTACGTGTCGAACACCCTAAACCCTAAACCCTAAACCCTAAACCCTAAACCCGTGACCCCTCGCCCCCATCCGTCACCCTAGCGAAAGCTAGGGTCTCCCGCGATACGGGCGACGATAGCCTCATGAAGAGATCCCAGCTTTCGCTGGGATGACGGGGCGGGGGGCATCGCCTTTGAAAGGGCTTTTCGGATTTACCCGACCCAGGCGTCGATCGCGGCCCAGCCATAAAACCCGAACCGCCGCATCCTCTGCCACCGCGATTCGTCCATCCCCCCAAGCGCGATCACCGGCACCCCGAGCCCGCGCCCGATCCGCATAGCGCGCGCCGCACCTAACCCAACCGCACCGTCATGCGACCGCGTGGCATAAACCGGCGACACTAACAGGGCATCCGCCCCCGCACGCACCCCAGCCAGCGCCTCCATACGCGAATGCGCGGGCCAGGTCCTGATCCCACGCGTACCCGTTCGACCGTGAACCCCATCAGCGAGGATCGAAGATCCTCCAGCCACGACCACGACCAATCCACGCGCCCGCGCCAGCCGCAGGACCCGCCGCAACACCGCCCGCCGCTCGCCCGCAGGCGTCGCAAAATGCCGGAACACCACCCCCGATCGCGGCGGCAGTCGCCGCAACGCAGGCCACAAGGCGTCGCCCATCCGTTCGTCAGTCATCAGCCAGCGGACGGGAATGGGGTTACGACGCGTCACGTCGCTGCCTATAGCGCCCGGCATGACATCTGACGACACCACGCCACTCGAGTCCATCCGCACCCGGATCGCCAAGGCCGCCGAGATCGCCGACCGCCGCGTGACCGATATCACGCTGATCGCGGTCTCCAAGACGCACCCGGTCGCGGCGATCGAGCCGCTGCTCGCACAGGGCCAGCGCGTATTCGGCGAGAACCGCGTGGCAGAGGCGGCGGAGAAATGGCCGGCGCTCCGCGAGGCCTATCCCGACGTCGAACTTCATCTGATCGGCCAGCTCCAGTCGAACAAGGCCGCCGAAGCCGTCACGCTGTTCGACTGCATCCACGCGGTCGACCGCCCGTCGCTGGTCGAGGCGCTGGGCAAGGCGATGGCCGCGAGCGATCGCCGCCCGGACTGCTTTCTCCAAGTCAACATCGGCGACGAACCGCAAAAGGGGGGCTGCGCGATCGCCGACCTCCCCGCGCTGGTGGAGCAGGCGCGCGCCGCCGGCCTGCCGATCGCCGGGCTGATGTGCCTGCCGCCCGCCGACATCGAGCCCGCGCCGTATTTCGCGCTGCTGGCGAAACTTGCGCGGGATAACGGGCTGACCGGCCTCAGCATGGGGATGTCCGACGATTTCGAAACGGCGGTGACGATCGGCGCGAATCACGTCCGCATCGGCAGCGCGCTGTTCGGCGCGCGGGGGACGCCGGCATGACGCTCGCCGTCCGCTTCGACGCGCTCCTGTTCGACTTCGATGGCGTCCTGATCGACAGCGAATCAATCGGCAACCGCCACATCGCCGAATGGCTCACCGCCGCCGGGCACCCGACCACCGCCGAAGAGTCGATGGCGAACTTCATGGGGCTCGCCGGTCCGCAGTTCATCGACGCGATCGAGCACTGGATCGACCGGCCACTCCCCGACGACTTCTACGCAGCGCGCAAAGCCGAGGACGCGCGCGTCATGGCGGCAGGTATCGACGCGATCGAGGGCGCGGTGGCGTTCGTCCGCTCGCTGCCCGCGGACCTGCCCAAGGCGATCGTCTCGTCGAGCCCGGTCAGCTGGATCGCGCGGCACCTGGAGCATATCGGCCTACGCGACGCATTCGGCGACCACCTCTACAGCGGCCGCGAACACGTCACGAACGGCAAGCCGGCACCTGACTTGTATTTGTTCGGCGCGCGCCAACTCGGCGTCGACATCGCGCGGACGGCAATTCTCGAAGACTCCCCTGTCGGCGCGACCGGCGCAGTGGCGTCGGGGGGGTACGTCATCGGCCTGTCGGCGGGCTCGCATTGCAACGCCGAACACGGCGCGCGTCTCAAGGCGATCGGTGTCGACGCGCTGGCGGAGAGTTTCGCCGACGTGGCACGGTTGATCGGGTAAGCTAGACCCCGGTTCTGAAAGTCAGGGACAAGCCAGTATTCCGCTCCGATAGCCACACCCCCCCCCCGGCGAAGGCCGGGGTCCAGTTGCGGAACGGGAATAACAGCGGACAGACCTTCGTTACATCGGCCTTCCCGACTGGACCCCGGCCTTCGCCGGGGAGGTGCTCACTCGAGGAATACACAACCTCAACGCGTCCGCAGTGGCGATCAGCCCCGCTTCCGCCGCCAGATCGCGCCGATCCCCGCAACCAGATCATACGGGATAGCCGCCGCCTCGCGCGTCCGCATCTTGAGCTGATACCGCCGGCTCCCGCCATGCGGCACGTGGATCGCGCTCGCCGGCATGCCGAGCATCGCGAACAGCATGCGGATGCGCGGCTGGTGATAGCCATCGGTGCAGATCATGCACTGCGCGTACTGGCCGGCACGCGCGAAGGCGGTCGCCGCGACCACGCTCTGCAACGTGTCCACGCTCGCCTCGTCGAGATGGATCCGCGACCGATCGACCGTTTCCGCCAGCATTTCCGCCATCACCGAGGCCTCGGACGGCCCATGCGCACCCTTCGCGCCCGAGCAGAACAGGTCCGCATCGACATACCGCGCCGCCGCCGCCGCCGCGAACGCGATCCGCCGCGCCAAGGTCGGGCTCGGGCTACCATCGGGACGAACCGCTGCGCCAAATACCACGATCAACCGTCTGGAGGGTGAGGGTGAGGGAGGAGTCTCGGTCAGAACTGGTGCCCCGTACGATCCCGCTTCGTCGCGAGATACTGTGCGTTATGCGGGTTCGAGGGCAGGAAATGCGGCACGCGCTCGATCACCGTCACGCCCGCCGCCTCCAGCCCGGCAACCTTGGCGGGGTTGTTGGTCAGCAACCGTATTTCGCGCTGGCCGAGCAGAGTCAGCATCCGCGCCGCCACCCCGAAATCACGCGCATCGACCGCGAAGCCGAGCCGCGTATTCGCATCGACGGTATCGAACCCCTGGTCCTGCAATGCATACGCCCGCAGCTTGTTGACCAAGCCGATCCCGCGCCCTTCCTGCCGCAGATACAACAGGATACCCCAGCCGCTATCCCGGATCGCATGGATTGCGGCATGCAACTGTGGCCCGCAATCACATTTGAGGCTGCCGAGCACGTCGCCCGTCAGGCACTCGCTATGCAACCGGACCAGCGGCGGCTGGCCATTGGGCTGGCCAATCAGGAGCGCGATATGCTCATCCGCGCTCTCGGGCGACCGGAACGCGACGATCTCGGCATCCTCCGCACCCTCGACCGGCAGGCGCGCGCGCGTCGCGAGCATCAGTCGGGTTGCGTCCTCATGCGCGTCGATGTCCGCTTGGGTAATCGACACTTCCGGCTCGCCGCTGCCAAGGAAGAAAGCCGGCAACAACCCGGCAATCCGCGCGAGCCGCAACGCAGCGGCCGCTGCCGCAGGATCGGCGAGCGGAATCGTGCGAAAGGGTCCCTTCATCGGAGTCGCCAAGTCGAACTGCGGATCGGCCAGCGCCGTCGCCGCGGCAAAGTCGATCCACGGTGCACGCTCGACCAGTACGGGTTCGGTCGGGTCCGCCGCCGCCAGCTGGTTCGCGAGCTTCAGCGTCGCTGCACGTCCCGACGATATCAGCACGCCGCCATCCGCCGCCGGATCGAACGCCGCTAACCGCTCCGCATCCGCCGTCTCGACCGCCAGCAACACCAGCCCGTCGATCGCGATCGGCCACCCGCGCCGCAACGCATCCACCGCACGCGCCGCCGCGCGCGGGTTCAAAACGCGAACTCGGTCATGATCGGGACGTGGTCGGACGGCTTCAGCCAGCTCCGGCACCGCTCATACACATGGTGCGAAACCGCGGCCTCCGCTGCGGCACCCGTCGCCCACATGTGATCGAGCCGCCGGCCACGATCGGACGCTTCCCAATCCTTCGCGCGGTAGCTCCACCACGTGAACAGGCGCGCGGGGGCAGGGTGGAAACGGCGGCCGAGATCGACCCAGTCGCCCGCTGCCTGCAACTTGCCCAGCGCTTCGACCTCGATCGGCGTGTGGCTGACGACGTCGAGCAACTGCTTGTGGCTCCAGACGTCCGCTTCGAGTGGCGCGATGTTGAAATCGCCGACCAGGATCGTTGGACCGGCGAGTGTTTCCGACCAGGTCGTCATGCGCTCTATGAAGTCGAGCTTCTGGCCGAACTTGGGGTTAACCTCGCGGTCGGGCACGTCGCCGCCAGCGGGAACATAGACGTTCTCCAGCCGCACCCCATTCTCCAGCCGGACGCCGACATGGCGCGCTTCGCTGTTCGCCTGCCAGTCGAAGCGATCGTCCTCGACGATCGGCACGCGACTGAGGATCGCGACGCCGTGGTGCATGCGCTGGCCGTGCAGGACGATGTGTTCGTAGCCGAGCGCGCGGAACGCCTCCAACGGGAAGTCCCCGTCGATGACCTTGGTCTCCTGCAGGCACAGGATGTCGGGCTGCTCGTCGCGCAGAAACTGTTCGACGATGGCGATCCGGAAACGGACCGAGTTGATGTTCCAGGAGACGATCTTCACCGCCGCGATGTAGCGTTGCGGGGGGGGCGGGACAAGGAACGCTGCTGGGAGTGCGGAAGAAGATAGCAAGCCAGAAGGCGCCATCGGCAAAGCCGCTGTCGTCGACCGGGCCCTGAGAAGAGTGGGGCCCGCCGGCCGCGCTTGAGCGAGTCATGAAGACGCAGTCTTCTTGCCGCTCTACGCAAATGACCCCCGCTCCGGGGGCATGGAGCGAGGGCCGACTCAGCGTTCGTCACGCAGGCAGGAGGTGGAGAAACCATCCGGGCAACAGGGGGAAAAATCCCGAATGCCCCACATCCGCAAGCCACGCTCTAGGGATCGGAACCTGTCGCTTGCATGAATGAGCGGAAAGATTTGTTACTTTCGTCCACCTTTTTGCCGTGGATCGTTCCAGCGGAACGTGTTGTCGCTGACCGGTGCGCCGAACTTCTGGTTGGTCAGGCGGACGGTCGTCCGGTTGTTCTGGCTGTCGAGCATCACCCAGCCTTGCAGCATCATCCCGCCCGGCGCGCCGGCGCTCCGCACGAACACCAGTGTGATCCGGCCATATTCGGGGTGCTTCGGATCCTTTGCCTCGACCGACACGATCCGCGGATCATAGCCGGGAACGAGCTTGGCATAGCGCGTGATGTCGCGCGCCGGATCGAGCAGGATGCTGAGCGGTGAATTCTTGATCGGCCAGCGCTGCACCTGGTTCACCGAATAATCGATGAAGGTCAGCGCGCCGCCCTCCGCGACGATCAGGATCGGCACGCCCTTCTCGTACTGGAACCGCAGCTTGCCGGGCTTCTTCAGCGACAGCGCGCCCGTCAGCACCTTGCCGTTGCGATCCGCCTGCGAGAAATTCGCGGTCATCGTCTCGAGCGATTGCAGATGCTTCTGCACCGCGGCCAGATCACCGGTGGCTTGCGCGGCAAGCGGTGTGGGGACGGCAGCAATCGAAATCGCGGCGATCGTCGCGATCACCGCAGGGCGGGTATTGAACATCGAATTCTCCTTGGGGCGTCACCGTTGCCCGCCCGCGGTTGAACCGCCACTGAATTCGCCGAGTTCCGCTACAGCGTGATTGCGCCCTTCAGCCCGAGCACGGCGACGTCGTTCGCATCGTGCACGCCACCAGGATTATGAACCCACTGCACGTTCGGGCGCAATTCCAGCCACTTTGTCGGATGAACGCTGTAATAGATTTCCGACGCGTATTCGGCATCCTGTACCGCAGGCCTTGTCGGATCGAGCGCCTGCCCCTTCGCGACGCGCCCGTTCACGTTGGTCCGCGCCACGCCAAAGCCAAGGATGTCGCCCGGCCGCCACGGTACCAGCCCCTTGTAGAACAGCCCCGCCGCGATCTGGTTGTCGGTCGTCGAGGTTGCGCGATCGGCCTGCGTCGCGTTGAGGAACACGCTAAGCCCCGTCACCGACTTGCCGTCCTTCGACGTGCCGGTGACCTGTTGCTGGAGGTTGAAATATACGCCGTAACGCGCGTTGCGGCGGAGGGGTTCGAGCCCGGTGATCGCGATTGGCTGCCGGTTGACGTCGAAGAATACATCGTCGCCGTTGGACGTGTTGACCCAGCCGCCGACCTTGTACGCACCCACATGGCCTTCATCGTCGCCACGCCGCCATTCGGCCTCGACGGGGACCAATACGCCGGTCGCGCCGTGGAAATGTCCGATCACGAAATCGTTATCGAGATTGCGCGGGTTCACCTCGTACGCGGCGGTTTTCAGCGTTAGGTGATCGTTCACGTCGTAGCGCAGCCGCGCACCCCATTGGCTGATCGGCCAGTTCTGCCAGTAATCGCCGTTCAGATTGCCCGGCTGCGCGCCGCAGAAGCTGAGGTTCTGGAAATAACAGGAGAAGGCCGCGAAATCCTCACCAGGATTGGTGCGGCCCAGCTTTAGCTCCAGTTTGTCGCCGAGCTTCTGCTCGTACCAGAATTGCGTCAGGCGTACGGTCTGGCCGCGGCCATAGACTTCCTGCACCTGTTGCAGCACACCGAGATTGGCATCCGCGCCGAGATCGCGGCCTCGCCGGTATGTGACGGTTGCCTGAAAAGCGCCCCCCCGAAGGCCGACCACCTTGTCGAGATCGAGCAGCACGCCGACGTCGAACTGGCCGGTTTCGCGCAACAGCTTCCGGTCGCCGCCCGAGAAATTATACGCGCTTTCCGAGGCGTAGCGCGCGCTGATGCCGATGCCGCGCTCGGTCAGGCGCTTGCGGATGTCGAACCAGTCGGCGAACAGTCCTGGCGGCGGCGTGCGCTGCGTATCGGCGGTGAGCGCGGAGGGCGAGAGATCGCTGTCGCGGCGTACGCCGGAACGAGGGCGGTGCTGGGTATCGGTGGCGCTGCTGCCGGGGGTCTGCTTGGCGGTATCCTGCGCGGAGACCTGACCGGGTATGGCAAGCGCCAACGCTGCCGTTGCCGCCGCATAGAACCGCCGATACCCCATCACGCCCACCTGTTTATCGTAACTCGTATCAACCCCGTAGACCGGACGCCGGCTGTCCGAAACCCTCGACAAGTCAAAGGGACTTCGAGAATCCTCCCCCGCCAGGGGGAGGTGGCCGGCACTTGCCAGACGGAGGGGGAGGCAAGCGACGACCTCGGCTCCGTGTCCTCCCCTCCGTCACCTGCGGTGCCACCTCCCCCTGGCGGGGGAGGATCGAATCCGACGCTAGATCGCATGCCCCTCGGTATCGCGCAGCACTTCGCGCCGCCCGACATGATCCGGACGACCGACGATGCCGTCCTTCTCCATCCGCTCGATCAACCGTGCGGCCGAGTTGTAGCCGATCCGCAACTGGCGCTGGAGCCACGAGGTCGACGCCTTCTGTGATTCGCACACCAGCTGGATCGCCTGGCGGTATTGCTGATCCTCCGCCGAATCCTCACCGGTCGGCGAGCCCTCTAGCGCGAAACTCTCCTCGGGCTCTTCGGTCACCGACGAGATATAATCCGGCAGCCCCTGCGAGCGCCAGTGATCCGCCACCAGCCGCACTTCGTCGTCGGTCACGAACGGCCCGTGGACGCGCACGATGCCCTTGCCGCCGGGCATGTAGAGCATGTCGCCCTTGCCGAGCAGCTGTTCCGCGCCCTGCTCGCCGAGGATGGTCCGCGAATCGATCTTCGAGGTGACGTGGAAGCTGATCCGCGTCGGCAGATTGGCCTTGATGACGCCGGTGATGACGTCGACCGACGGCCGCTGCGTCGCCATGATCAGGTGGATGCCCGCCGCGCGTGCCTTCTGCGCGAGCCGCTGGATGAGGAACTCGACCTCCTTGCCCGCGGTCATCATCAGATCGGCCAGCTCGTCGACGATTACGACGATCTGCGGCAGCACGTCGTATTCGAGCTTCTCCTCCTCGTACATCGGCGCGCCGGTATCCGGGTGATACCCCGTCTGCACTTTCCGCCCGAGTGGTTGCCCCTTGGCCTTCGCGCCGCGCACCTTGTCGTTGAAGCCGGCGAGACTGCGCACGCCGACGGAGGACATCTGGCGATAACGATCCTCCATCGTCTCGACCGCCCATTTCAGCGCGCGCACCGCCTTGGCGGGATCGGTGACGACTGGCGACAGCAGGTGCGGAATGTCGTCGTACATGCTCAGTTCGAGCATCTTCGGATCGATCATGATCATCCGGCACTGGTTCGGCGTCAGCTTGTACAGCAGCGACAGGATCATGCTGTTCAACCCGACCGACTTGCCCGAGCCCGTCGTACCCGCGACCAGCAGATGCGGCATCGGCGCGAGATCGGCGATCACCGAATCGCCCGCGATGTTCTTGCCGAGGATGATCGGCAACTGCGCCGACTGGTCCTCGAACGTCTGGCTGCCGACGAGTTCGTGCAGGCTCACCGCCTCGCGCCGCGCATTCGGCAGCTCGATACCGATCACATTGCGCCCCGGGATCACCGCCACACGTGCGGAAATCGCGGACATGTTGCGCGCGATATCGTCGGCCAGCGCGATCACGCGGCTCGCCTTGATGCCCGGCGCAGGCTCCAGTTCGTACATCGTCACGACCGGGCCCGGCCGCACTTCGATGATCGATCCCTTCACGTGGAAATCGTCGAGCACGTTCTCGAGCAGCCGGGCGTTGCGCTCGAGCCCCGCTTTGTCGATCACATTGCCCTGGCTCGGCGGCGACGGGGTCAGCAGGTCGAGGCTCGGCAGCGTGAAGTTGTCGCGCAGGTCGAGCGACGACTGCCGCTCCTTGGGCTTGGCCTGCGACGGCGCGTTCTGGCGGTCCGCAATCACCGGGGCAGGCCGCGGGTCCGGCTCAGCCACGGCACGCGGCTCGACCGGCTTGCGCGTCAACGTCAGCGGTTCGTCGTCGTCCTCGTCGATCTCCGCAAAGCCGTCATAGCCGAGCGCCTCGGTGCGATTGCGGCGGGGGAGGCGCCATTTGCGTTCGCCGAGATCGATCTCGATGCTCTTGCCCCAGACGATCGCGCCCGCAATCGCCGCGACCAGCCCGATTGCGCGCGCGGACCAGAGTTCGGCGACCGGCTGGCCGATGAAGCTCAACGCCCAGTGCACTGCGCTGGAGACCGACAGGCCGATCACGCCGCCCCAGCCGGCGGGAAGCGCGAGCACCGACGTGCCGGATACGAACGCCAGCGCGCTCGCCATCAGCGCGACGCCGATCGCCGCGCCGCGCACCATCCGCAGCCAATGCCCGAGAGGCGCGTCGCGCCACAGTCGCATGCCGAGGATCGGTCCGATCGGGAGCATCAGCGCAACCGCCGGCCCGAACAAGGTCAGCGCGATATCGGCGAACCATGCGCCCGGCGGTCCGACCAGATTGGCGGGGTAGCCGCCCGATGCGGTGTTGAGCGCAGGGTCGCTCGGGTGATAGCTCGCCAGCGCCAGCGCCATCAGCAGCGTGCCGACGAACAACGCGATCGACGCGATCAGCGCGCCGCTGCGGACGGCGCCCGCCTTCACCGTCTCACGCCACAAGGCTGGCTGCGCGCGGCTGGCCATGACCCATATTCTCCAGAATCACTTCAAGGTTGAAATTCAACCCAAGGTTGAAAATTCATCGCGCCGGGCAGCTTCGACGTCAAGCATCACGCTGAAACACGGGTTAAGCTGCGCCGGGATCGTCGTTGGCAGCGACCGGCTGGCGGGATAAAGCGGGTTCATGGACACAGATGTAATCATCCTCGGTGGCGGGTTGGTCGGCGCGACGCTCGCCGTGGCGCTCGACGTGCACGGCATCTCAACGATCGTAATCGACCCCGCCGACCCCGCGGTGACGCTGGCGCCCGGCTTCGACGGCCGCGCGTCTGCCGTGGCGAGCGCGAGCCACCGCATGCTCGATGCGATCGGCATTGGCGCGACATTGGCGGGGCAGGGCTGTGCGATCCGCCAGATCCGTGTCAGCGACGGGCTGGAGCCGGGCGCGCTCGATTTCGTCCCCGCCGCCGACGATGGCGCGCTCGGCACGATGTACGAGAACAAGCTGCTCCGTCGCACTTTGTTCGACGCCGCGACCGCCGCGCAGCATGTCGACCTGCGCATGAAGACGCGCGCGATCTCGGTCGATCGTGCCGAATCGGGTGTCACCGTCACGCTGGATACGGGCGACGTCGTCCGCGCACCGCTGCTGATCGCTGCGGAAGGCCGTAACTCGCCAACCCGCGACGCTGCCGGGATCACGATCGCGCGCTGGTCGTACGATCACGCCGCCATCATTGCCGCGTTCCACCACGAACGCTCGCACGAGGACGTCGCGTACGAGATCTTCTATGCAAGCGGCCCGTTCGCGCTGCTCCCGCTTCCCGACGATGCAGACGGCCACCGCTCGGCGATCGTCTGGACGGTCGACGCGAAGAACGCCCCCGGCATGCTCAAGCTCGGCGACCGCGCGTTCCTCGCCGAAGCGGAAAAGAGCATGGGCGGCTTCCTCGGCACGCTGTCGATGGCAACTCCGCGCTCGTCCTACCCGCTAGGCTTCCACCACGCCGCCCGCATCACCGACACCCGGCTCGCGCTGGTCGGCGACGCAGGCCACGGCATCCACCCGATCGCTGGACAAGGGCTCAACCTCGGCTTCCGCGACGTCGCGACGCTCGTCGAGGTCCTGGTCGAGGGCAAGCGCCTCGGCCTCGACCTCGGCGACGCGGCGCTGCTCGCCCGCTACCAGCGCTGGCGCGGGCTCGACACGTTCATGACCGCGGCCGCCACCGACACGCTCACCCGCCTGTTCGGCCTCCCCGGCAAGACCGCCAGCGCCGTGCGTCGGTTCGGCATCAGCGCGGTCAACGCGATCCCGCCGCTGAAGGACCGCTTCATGGCCGAGGCACGTGGCGAGTCTGGTGCCCTGCCTAAGCTGTTGCAGGGCATGACGGTCTAGTCCGTCGTGACCGATCCGGCCTTCCGACGCGAACAGCGCGGCGTAGGTGTCCGGATAGCCGGTGCCGTGCTCGTTACCGCGGCGGTCATCGCCGCATCCTTGGCTTTCGGATCGCCCGCCGCGATTTCCAATCGGCTGGCGGTCGCGATCATGGTGGACCTGGTGGTCGTCGCTTGGCTGGCCGCCGGCATTGCCAACGTCGCGCGCCTGCGGTTCCTGTCGCCCGTCGATATTGCCGGGGGCGGCCGAACGGACGCCAGCGTCGCGGTCCGCGATGCCTCCGCGATTCTGCAAAATACGCTGGAGCAGGTCGTGCTCGCGATCCCAGTGCATATCGCCGCCGCGGTGGTGATCGATCGGTCCATGACGCTGCTGGTCGCGCTCGGCCTGATCTTCACGATCGGCCGCATAGCCTTTTGGCGAGGCTATTCCGGCGGCGCACAGGCCCGCGCTTTCGGCTTCGCTGACCTTCTATCCAACGCTGGCTACGCTGCTCACGGTCGCAGTATCCGCCGTAATCGCGATGCCCAGCTTCACGAGCTAAACGCGTTCGATCTGTCGATCGTGAACGCGCGACAATAAAAGCAGCGCGATCGAGGCACCGACAAGGCACATCAGCATGTCCCACTGCGTATCCCACGGATCGCCCTGAGTCCCCAGGAACGCGTCGGCACCCTGGCCGAGCGAGACTGCGGCACCAAACTCGATCAGTTCGTACAGCGCGCTTACGCTGAGACAATAGGACAGCACGGTAATCGCCAACAGCCGGCGCGAGGTGATGGCCCCGGTCCGCACGAGCACTTCGCGCAAGACGATCGCCGGCACGAAGCCCTGCATCAGATGACCGAACCGATCATAGGGATTGCGCGCGAGGTGCAGCCAGTCCTGCACGGCGAAACCGATCGGGACGCGGGCATAGGTGTACGCACCACCCTGCATCAGGACCAAGCCGTGCAGTGCGATCAGCACGAGCGCGAGATCGGAAAAGCGGAACCGGTGGCGCAGCGCGACCAGTATTGGAAAAGCAATCAGGACAGGTGCGATTTCCATCCACCATGTCGCACGATCCGCCGGTGACCATCCCGACGCGATAAGTCCCACTGCCCAAACCGCGCCCAATATTGCCAGGCGGCGGTCAGTCGACATCATGCTTCGGGCGCGATTCCATCGATCCGCCGCGCTTCCTCGACCAGCATGACGGGCACGCCATCGCGGATCGGATACGCCAAGCCGGCCGCCTCCGAGATCAGTTCCTGCGCCGCTTCGTCATAGCGCAGTGGCGTGCGGGTCATC
Organism: Sphingomonas sp. SL1004; assembly: GCF_057815015.1. Taxonomy (NCBI): domain Bacteria; kingdom Pseudomonadati; phylum Pseudomonadota; class Alphaproteobacteria; order Sphingomonadales; family Sphingomonadaceae; genus Sphingomonas; species Sphingomonas sp. SL1004. Next base: position 2,896,815 of record NZ_JBYMUX010000001.1, on the reverse strand, counting down.
GGACAGACCAGGCGTTCGAGCAGCCAGGGATCGAGCTGGCTCACTGCAACGTCACCGATTCGTCGCCGTCATGCCGCCCGAAGAACTGCATCAGCTGGATGATTAGCTCGGCGCGCTGCTCGATATCCGGCGCCTCGAGCAACGCCTGTTTTGCGGCTGCGTCGAACGGCGCGATCTGGGCGATGCCGTTTACCAGGCTCTCATCATCGAGCCGCGCGACCGCATCCCAATCGACCGCATAGCCCTGCATGTCCGCGAAACGACGCGACTCCAGCTCCAGCGATGATCGCCGCCCGAGCGACAGCGCGTCGTCCTCGATCAATGGCAGCAATTCCGCTTCGACCTGCCGGAACGCGGTCGTCACGTCCAACTCGCGGACGATCCGGAACAGCGCGATGCCCTCCAGCACGACGTTGTAGCGCCCATCGTCGAGCGCCTCGACCTCGGCGATCTTGCCGACGCAGCCGATGTCGTACAGCGCATCCGCATCGTCATTGGGTCCGCCCCGCGGCTGGATCATCCCGATCCGCCGGTCACGCGCCATCGCGTCGCTGATCATCGCCCGGTAGCGCGGCTCGAACATGTGCAGCGGCAGGTGCATGCCGGGGAACAGCAGCGCCCCCGGCAGCGGGAAGATCGACAGGCGCGTGGTGGCGCGCGGGGGGGCGGACTCGGTGGTCATCCGAACAGGATCGCAGACAGACGGCGTCGCTGTCCAGACACCCACGGATCTTCGAGCCCGACGACTTCGAACAGCTTCAGCAACTGCGTCCGCGCCGCGCCCTCGTTCCAGTCGCGTTCGGTCGCGATGATGCCGAGGAAGGTGTCCGCGGCTGCATCGCGGTCGTTCGCGGCCATCTGGCCGTTGGCGAGCGCAAACCGGGCGCCCAGATCATCGGGATTGGCTTCGACCGCAGCAAGCAGCGGCGACAGGTCCGCGACCGGCGGGGCCGACTGTGCGAGCGCAAGTGCGGCCTGCGCACGGGTGATCGCGGGATCCTTGGCGATCGCCGGATCGAGGTTCGCCAGCCAGTCCGCCGCCTCGTCGAGCTGCCCGGTCGCGACCAGCGCACGGACGAAGCCGGCATGGACCTGCGGATGCTCGGGCGCGATCTCGGCGATCTCGCGGAAAACCCCGAGCGCACGCTCGCCGTCACCCGCCGCCAGCGCTTCTTCGCCCACCGCGATCAGCGGCTCGATATCGGGCGCCGCGTCGGCCGGCCCGGCCTCGATCGGCAACTGCTTGAGCAACTGATCGAGGATCACGCGCAGCTGTGATTCGGTCCGCGCGCTGGTCATGTCGGCGACCAGCTGGCCCTGGAACATCGCATAGACAGTCGGGATCGACTTGATCTGGAATTGCGCGGCGATGAACTGGTTCTTGTCAGTATCGACCTTCGCCAGCACGACACCCTTGTCGGCGTAATCCGCGGCGACCTTCTCCAGCGTCGGCGTCAGCGCCTTGCACGGCCCGCACCATTCCGCCCAGAAATCGATGATCACGAGGCTCGTCATCGACGGTTCGACGACGTCGCGACGGAACGCTTCGACGGCGTCCTTCTCCGCGGGGGACATTCCAAGCGTGGCCAAGTTCAACTCCCGTGTAATCTGACGCGCTATCTGGGGCGCGCATGCGGCGAATGCCAGCTTTAGAGCACCGCGTTCGAAATACCACGGTGTGGCGGCAGAGCCGTTGAAGCGGCCTGTCAATCCTCGGTCCGTCACCGTCGGTACAGCCCGTCAGCCCGTCAGCTCGTCCCTGTCAGCCCGTCCCTCAAGATCGTTGCCTCAAGATCGTTGCCCCGTCACCGCCCACCCCGTCACCCCAGCGAAAGCTGGGGTACCTCACGTGGCACGCGAAGGGCGCCACACGGTGAGACCCCAGCTTTCGCTGGGGTAACGGAGCGATTCTTTTGTGAAATCTCGATCCAAACCCCTGGTTGTCGAGCCTCAATGAAAGTCGCGCGACTTGGGCAGGACACGCACGTCGCGCGGATGGGCAGCGCGCGGGTCCGGGCTGCGCGTCAGCACCGGACGGATCACCTCGTCGACGCGCGCGAGCGGCGGCTCCAGCGCATGATCCTCCGACAACAGTCGCAGCATGTCGCTGCGATCCTGCACGCGCGACGTCATCAGATGCGTCACGCCTTCCTCGCTGCGCTGGATCACGCCTTCCAGCACCATCAGTCGTGATGCCATCACCGCGCGGCGGTTCGCCTCGAAATCGCGCGCCCACATCAGCCCGTTGGTGACCCCGGTCTCGTCCTCGATCGTCACGAAGATCGCATTGCCCTTGCCCGGCCGCTGGCGGACCAGCACTACGCCTGCCACCTTCGCGCGCCGCCCGTCCTTGGTCGCGTTGGCCTGCGCGCTCGACAGGATTCCCTCGGCGGCGAAGTGCGGCCGCAGGAACGCCATCGGGTGCCCCTTCAACGACAACCGCGTCGTCTGGTAATCCGCCGCCACCTGCTCGGACAGCGGCATCGCCGGCAGATGCGCGTCGGGCTCCTGACCGAGTTCGGGTACTTCGGCGGCGGCGAACAGCGCGAGTTGCTTCGGGGGAGTCCGGCGTACGTCCCACAAAGCCTCGCGCCGCTCCTTCGCGACCGATCGAAAAGCGTCGGCATCCGCCAGCAGGTTCATCGCCCGCTGCGGCAAATTCGCCCGCCGCACGAGATCCTCGATCCCGGCGAACGGCCCGCCCGCTCGCGCCTCGACGATCGCCTCCGCCCAATCCTTGCGAAACCCATCCACCTGCCGAAACCCCAGCCGCAAATCCTCCCCGGCACGGGGAGGGGGACCATCCGCAGGATGGTGGAGGGGGGGCGCCACAAACGTCCCGCTCCGAAGGGTGGCCGCAGCAAACGCAACGTCCGGAACAGTGGCAGTCGCAAATGCAACGTCTGCGGAAGCCCCCCTCCACCCCGCTTCGCGCGGTCCCCCTTCCCGTGGCGGGGAGGATAAGCTGTTATCCCACACGCTCGCATTCACATCCACCGGCAGCACGGTAACTCCGTGCTCCACCGCATCCCGCACCAGCTGCGCCGGCGCATAAAACCCCATCGGCTGCGAATTGAGCAGCGCACAGCAGAACACCGCCGGGTGAAAGCATTTGATCCACGACGACACATACACCAGCCGCGCAAACGACAGCGCATGGCTCTCCGGAAACCCGTAGGACCCAAACCCCTCGATCTGCTTGAAACAGCGTTCGGCGAATTCACGCTCGTAGCCCCGGTCGACCATGCCCTCGACCATCTTCGCATGCAGATTGCCGATCGTGCCGACATTGCGAAACGTCGCCATCGCTTTCCGGAGCTGATTGGCTTCGTCGGGCGTGAACCCCGCCGCGACGATCGCCAGCTTCATCGCCTGTTCTTGAAACAGCGGCACGCCATAGGTCGCACCAAGCAGTGTTTTCAGTTCGTCCTGGGGCCCGTGCTCGGGCGCAGGAGAAGGATATTCCGCCTTCTCCTTACCCGCGCGCCGCCGCAGATAAGGATGCACCATATCGCCCTCGATCGGCCCCGGCCGGACGATCGCCACCTGCACTACGAGATCGTACAGTTTACGTGGTCGCAACCGCGGCAGCATATTGATCTGCGCACGGCTCTCGACCTGGAATACGCCGATGCTGTCGCCCTTGCACAGCATGTCGTAGACTAACGGATTCTCGTCGTTGGCGACCGTGTTCAGCAGGTGATCGCCAAGATCGTGCGCGCGCATCAGATCAAAGCTCTTGCGGATGCAGGTCAGCATTCCAAGAGCGAGAATATCGACCTTCATGATCTTCAGTTCGTCGATGTCGTCCTTGTCCCATTCGATGAACGTGCGGTCCTTCATCGCGCCATTATGAATCGGCACGGTCTCGTCGAGCCGCCCTTGCGTCAGCACGAACCCGCCGACATGCTGAGACAGATGCCGGGGGAATTTCAGTAGGCCGGTAACGATCGTCCGCAGTCGTGCGATCTCTGGATTGTCGATGTCGAACCCGGTCTCGCGAAATCGACGATCGTCGAACTTGTCCGAGAAACTGCCCCACACCGTGCTCGTCAGTCGCTGCGTGACGTCATCGGTCAGCCCCAGCGCCTTGCCGACTTCGCGCACGGTGCTGCGCGAGCGATAATGGATGACGGTCGCCGCGATCGCTGCCCGGTGTCGACCATAGCGACCGTAGATATACTGCATGATCTCCTCGCGGCGTTCATGCTCGAAATCGATGTCGATATCGGGCGGCTCGTCGCGTTCGCTCGAAACGAACCGTGAGAAGAGCAGGTCGTATTTCATCGGATCGACCGAGGTCACGCCAAGCAACCAGCACACCGCGGAATTGGCGGCCGACCCCCGGCCCTGGCACAAGATCGGCGGATCGAGCGACCGTGCATGCCGGACGATATCGTGCACGGTCAGGAAATAATGCGCGTATTTTCGCTCCCGGATCAGCGGCAGTTCTTCGGCCAGCAGGCGCACCAGCCGCTCGGGAACGCCGTCCGGAAATTTCTCGCGCGCGGCGGACCAGCTGAGCTCCTCGAGCCAGTCCTGCGCCTCCCATCCGTCGGGAATTGGCTCGTGCGGATATTCATACGAGAGCTGGGTAAGATCGAAATCGATCCGTTCCAGCAGGCGCAAGCTTTCGGTCGCCGCATCTGGCCGGTCTCCGAACAGCCGCGCCATTTCTCTGCCGGGTTTAAGATGGCGTTCCGCATTGGCGGCAACCAGCTTGCCCGCATTCTGTACGGTGACGCCTTCGCGAATGCAGGTAACGATGTCATGCAACGGGCGGTCGTCGGGATCGGCGTATAGCGCGTCGCATGTCGCCAGCAGCGGCACGTCTAACGGGTCGGCGATCCGCGCGAGCCTCTTGAGCCGCCGACGATCTCTACCCCCGCGCGGCATCGTCACGCCCAGCCAAAGCCGACCGTGCAGGATCCGCGCAAGCAGGGCCAGCGTTGACTTCAAGCTCGGATTCCGTCGTGGCGGCGGCAACAGGGTTGGCTTCAGCGGAGTCGAGTCGTGTGCGCTGGTTTCGGGCAAGACGATCAGCAACAGGCCATCTGCATGCCGCAGCAGATCCCCCAGACCGAGAATGCAGCCGCCTTTTTCCGCCCGCAGATTGCCGACCGTCAGCAGCCGCGTCAGCCTACCCCAGCCGGCACGCGTCTCGGGATAGGCGACAATGTCCGGCGTGCCATCCGCAAAGATCAGGCGCGCGCCGACCACCAGCTTGAAATCGATGTCGGGCAGGCCGAGCAGATCGAGGTCCGCCCGTTTTTCGCGCAGCGCCTTGTGCGCGCGCACTACGCCGGCCACCGTGTTGCGGTCGGCAATCCCGATCCCGGCATGATCTAGCCTGATCGCCTCGCCGACCATATCCTCGGCGTGGCTCGCTCCATCCAGAAACGAGTAGTTGGTCGCGGCGACCAGTTCGGCGAACCCCGTCATGGCGCCGGCACGGTCACGCGAAGACGCCGTGGAGGTACCAGCGCGGCGCCTCCATCTCGGAATACAGGCCGTGGCGGAAGATCCAGAAGCGGCGGCCGCGACGGTCCTCTATACGGTAGTAATCGCGGGTCGGGATGTCCTGGCGACGCCACCACTCGCCGGCGATCCGCTCCGGCCCCTCGCTGTGCGCGACGTCATGCACGGTACGGCGCCAGCGGAAGCGGTGCGGCGGGCCGTCGGGTACCTCGGCCATCATCGATTCGATCGGTTGTGGCGGATCGAACAGGTAGATCGGCCGCAGCGGCGGTTCGCCGGTTTCGGGCGCGATCCACGGCGTCGGGGCAGGGGCCTCGGCGGCGGGCAGCATCAACTCGGCCTGTTCAGGGATATGGCTGTCGCGCGCCGAGAACCGGCGCACGCGCGTCCGGCCCAGCCGCGTGCCGAGTTGGTCGATGAGCTGCGCGACCTCCCCTTTCTGCGCCTCGCCGCCCTCCAGCTTCAACTGCGACGCATCGAGCTTTTCGGCGAGCGCCACGTCCAGCCGGACCAGATCATATCCGAACCCAGGGTCGAGTGGATCCGCGAGACTGTCGATCCGCTCGCGGAACAGCCGCATTAGCAGCGCTACGTCACGCGTCGGCTGGCCGGTCTCGATCCGAAGACGTTGGACCAGACCATCTGCGCGAAAGAGGCGAGCCTCCCACCGACGCCCACCTTCATGCCGTTCGCTCAGCTGTTCCGCAGCTTCGGTGGCAAGCTCCGCCAGCATTTCCAGCGCATATTCGGTGCGCGCGATCGGCTCGGCGAAGCGGCGCTCGACACCGATCTTCGGCACGGTGCGCCGCGCGACGATCGGCCCCTTCACCGATCCGTCGAGTCGGCGGATCATCATCGCCGCCTCTTCGCCGAATCGCGCCGCGATCGTCGCGAGCGGGCGCGCCATCACCTCGCCGATCGTCTTGAGCCCGGCACGCGACAAGGCGGTGGTCGCATCCTCGTCGAGCCCCAGCGCTGCCACCGGCAACCGCTTCACCGCCCGCTTTTCATCCGGGGCAGGGGCGCCAGCGAACCGCGCCAGCGCGCGCGCAGTATCGGGCGTGTCGCCGAACGCATGCCGCACCAGCACGCCCCGCCGCGCGAGTCGCTCCTCCAGATCGGCCGCCAATCGCCGCTCGCCCTCGAATTCGTGCACGCACCCGGCGATATCGAGGATCAGCCCATCGGGTTCGTCGAGCGCGACCGATGGCGTGTAGCGCTGGCACCCGTCCGCCAGCCGCTCGAGCCATTCGTGATCGGCATGCGCATCATGCTCGTACACCTCCAGTTCCGGCACCCGCGCGCGCGCATCGGCCAGCGTCAGTCCCGGCTGGAGCCCCGCCCGCACCGCCTCGCGGTCGAGCGCCTTCAGCCGCACCCCGCCCGAAACCGTCTCGACGAACGCGATCGGCGTCTCAGCCCGTCCGACGAACAAATGGGGTCGCATCGTCCGCAACCGCTCGATCGGCAGCCATGGAAACACCAGCGCCAGGTAGCGCCGCGGGATTACCAGAGGCGAAGGCGGTTTGGTCGAAGATATACGAGTCACGGTCCCACTCCACACGCCAGCGAAGCCCGGCCTGGCCTCCGCGTCGACGCAGCAATTCGATGTCGAAGGCAGGTTTGCCCGGTGCGTCGGCCTCCAGCGGGCGCGAACGACACGCCGCCACCTGCCAGCGCGACGCCGCCGCACTCGGCACCGGCTCGGCACCGATACGAAGACTTAGGATCGTCACGCCCGAGGCTTCGGCGGCCAGCATCAGCCGCCGCGTCGCGGTCAGGTCGATCCCCGGCGCACGACCCCAGGATTCCATGATCATCGTGCCAAGCCCGTGGCACCGCGCGGCGTCGGCGGCAGCACGCAACAGGCTCGCCTCGTCCTCCACCAGTCCCAGCACCAGCGACGACACGTCCAGCCCCATTTCGACCAGCCCGGTCGCATGCAGCCGCCCGCCCTGGCGCTCGCTCGCCTCGGTTCGTAGCCACATCATCGGTGCCGCGCGCGCCGCCAATACCGACGCCACGGCAAACCCCGCACCGCTCGCAGCATCGTCGACGCTGGAGAAAATCTCGTGCAACTGCGCCGTTGCCAATCCTTGCGTCAGCCACGCATCGACCGGGCGGTCGTCGCCCTGAGTCGGCATCCCAGTGGTGGCGATCCGCTTCAGGCGGGCAATCAAGGCGGACGACTCGTTCACAACTGTTCTTGTAATGTTCTATATATGGAGTCGGCAAGCGGAATCTCGCATTGGCTCGCCGCTTTGTGCGCCGCACAACAAACTTGGCGAATTTCACGCCAAAGTTGAAAAGGTGCTTGCCGTCCTCGAAACCCCGGGCTAACAGCGCGCCTCACCCAGTCACCGTGTCGCTTCAGACCGGAGACTACGGCGCCAGAGCGGGCGTAGCTCAGGGGTAGAGCACAACCTTGCCAAGGTTGGGGTCGAGGGTTCGAATCCCTTCGCCCGCTCCAGTCGCTGCCAGAGAATGGCAGCGACTTTGCCGAGGTCGACATCCCGGTGTTTCCTAAACCTATCGGTATTCTCTAAATCATCGCCAAGCTGTCCCATGTCGCGCTACACGTCTGCGCATGACCATCAGAATCGGAATCGGCGGCTGGACCTACGAGCCGTGGCGCGGGACCTTCTACCCTGAGAAATGGCCGCAGAAGCGCGAGCTCGATTACGCCGCCGAGCACGTCACCGCGATCGAGATCAACGGCACCTATTATGGCAGCCAGAAGCCCGCCACCTTCGCCTCCTGGGCCAAGTCGGTGCCGGACGGGTTCGTCTTCACGCTAAAGGCGTCGCGCTACTGCACCAACCGCAAGGTGCTGGCCGACGCCGGCGAATCGATCGCCAAGTTCACCGGGCAGGGGATCGTCGAGCTCGGCGACCGGCTCGGGCCGATCCTGTGGCAGTTCATGGCGACCAAGAAGTTCGACGCCGACGATTTCGCCGCGTTCCTGAAACTGCTGCCCACCAAGCAGGACGGGCTAGCGCTGCGCCACGCGATCCAGGTCCGGCACGAGAGTTTCGCGGTGCCTGAGTTCGTAACGATGTGCCGCGATGCCGGCGTCGCGATCGTCTACGCCCAATCCGCCGAATACCCCGCGATCGCCGACATCACCGGCGACTTCGTCTACGCGCGGCTGGAGGACGCCGAGGAGCGCTTCGTTGCCGGCTACGCGCCAACCGCGCTCGACGACTGGGCGGCCAAGACGAAGATCTGGGCAGCCGGCGGACGCCCCGACGGCTTGCCCTATGTCGAGGACGCCGCGCCCAGGAAGCACAAACGCGAGACGTTCGTGTTCTTCATCAACGGCGCGAAAGTGCGCGCGCCGCAGGCCGCGATGGCGCTGATCGAGCGTGTGTCCGCGTAAAACGCTGCGCGGCAGCCCCGATCGCTTCGTCCGCTCACGTCCTGAGCCGGTCATTCGGTGTGTTGTGCGCCTTGCCCGAGAGCCGTCAATCGTATCTATATCATCACGGTAGCATGCCGACGTAAATGATATGCGGGGCTCTAGTATGTTTGAAGAATTTGCAGTTTGGGCAAAGATTAATCCACGCTTGGCTATTCGTTACGTTGGATTTCGAAACTTAGAGAATAGCCAATTTTGGATAGCTTACGGAAATTTCGTAAGTGATCACAATCAGGAAGATGAACTAACCGAGCTTGATGCAAATAATTTGGTATGTGCCAATGCTACGTTGGATAGTTTCTTGAACATGCTGCCATCCGATGATCAGGATTGGAATCCTAGCATCGCGGAAGCGCTGGCTTATTTCCGCGCCAATAATGACCATTAATAGGTTTTTTGAATCGAAAGCCGCCGTTCCGCTTTCCTCTCAACCCAGACGTTGGCGGCGAACTTGTTCGAGCGCATCGTCGAAGCCCGTGTGTAACGGCGCGTCACAGTCGAAACGCAGGTCCGTTCGGTAAGAGAAATAGACGCCGCGTTCGCTGGCGCATGCCTCAGACTCCCGAAGTGTCCGAAGCAGCGTCGGTTGCGGGCGCTTCCGCCACCGGCGCAGGAATTACCACCGGTGCCGGCTGAGGCTGGCCAGCTTGGCCGATCAGCGCGGTATTCTCGATCACGTCGAGCGCCTGGCGAGCCACCACGTAGCGCCGCGCCGCATCCATCCAGTTGCCCGCCTGTGCCGCACCCGGCAGCCGCGCCACTTCGGCGCGCGCCGCCTCGACCTGACCCGCCCCCAGCAGCCGCCGCGCACGTGCGAGACGGTCGGCGGGCATCGGCGAGGGCGTGCCCGCCTTGCGCAGCACCACCAGCGAATCGATCTGGTGCTGGATCGTGTCGAGCCAGCCTTCGCCGGTCGAACTCGTGATGTCCGGCGCGATCGCGTCGAGCCCCTGGCGCAGATCCTCCAGCGTCACCGGCTGGCGTGCCGCCTGGATCAGCGTCGTCGTCGCACGCGGCTGGGCCTGGCCGAACCGCAGCCGCAACTGCTCCTCCAGATAGCCGAGACCGACCCCACGATCGAGCGCACGCCGCGCGGCAAACGCCACCAGCAGCCCTTCCGCGCGCGTCGCCTGGCCACCGGCGGCGGCCGCATCGGTGGTAATCGCCGCGGTGCGCGCCTCGAGCACGGTCAACTGCCCGGCCAGCGTCGCCTCGCGCGTCGCCAGCACGGCGGTGTCGATCGGTGGCGCTGCCTGCGGCTCGCCGTTCGGGCCGAGCGGTTGCGACGGAATATAGCCCGAATTGCTGCTCGCCAGCTTCTGCCCGGCGGGCGTCGAGCCCGCGCCCGTATGCAGCCCGGCGAACCAGGGCATCGTCTTCACGGCATAGCCCATCAGTCCGAGCCCCGCGACGAAAGCGAGCCCCACCAGGGCAATGATGACACCCATTTTGGGTCCGCGTGCCCGTGGGCGATCGGTCGGCACGTAGTCGCTCATGGCACGCTTATCCCCGCCGCGCACCGGATGGTCAATCGCGCGTGTGTTCGCAGGTGCGGCATGAGGCGGGGCGGGTGGCTGCACCACGTGTTCGGCGGTACCGCGAGCAACGGCGCGCGCCGCCCGCGCGGCGGCGAGCGAGACGAGCGCGGGATCGCTCGGTTGCGGCGCGATCGAGACTGCGGCCCAGCCTTTGCCCGCGGCCTCGCCGACCGCGCGACTGATCGCGACGATCTCGATCCGCGCCCGATCCGCACCCCCGTCGACGATGCCTCCCAGCCGGGCAGCCGCACGCGCGGAATGCACCAGCACTACGGCATTCTCGAACGATCGCCCGATATCGGCATCGAGCGGCACGGCATCGCTCGCATAGACCGTGACCGCGTCGACGCCCGCGCCGTCACCAATCCCATCAAGGGTAGCATCGCTCGACGCCCGCTCGCGCCCGGCCAGATGGAGCAACCGCGCGAACCCCCGATCCCGCGCCTCGGCCACCACCGCGCGTGCATCCTCGCTGCCCGTCACTGCGACCGCAAACCCGGCCTCGCTCGCCGCCGCCGCCGTCGCCGTGCCGACCGCGACGACCGGCAGCCGCTTGAACAGGTCCAGCCCCCCGCCGCCGTGCCGCACCGCGTTCGCGCTCGTCAGCAACAGCCCGTCGAACCCGGCGGGGTCGGGCGCGGTCCAGTCGACCGGCGCCACCGCGAACAGCGGAACCTGCCGCACTTCCAGCCCCACCGCGCGCAAGGCGTCGGCGGTGCGCGTGTTGCCCGGTTCCGGCCGCAGCACCACGACCGGCCTCATGCGGAAAACAGCCGCCTGACGCTGGCCGGCGCACGCGCGAGCAGATCCTCCGCGAGCGCCGTTCCGAGATCGTCGTCGACCGTGCCCTCGATTGATCCCGCGACGTCGCACGCGCCATCCTCGGCGATCAGCTCGGCGCGCAACGTCAGCGTCTCGCCCGCGAGCGAGGCCAGCGCCGCGACCGGCGAATGGCAATCCGCGCCCAGCCGCGCCAGCAAGGCACGCTCGGTCAGCACGCACGCACTCGTGTCGCAGTGGTCGATCGCCGCGATGATCTCGCCCGCCGCGCTTCCGGCGAGCACCTCGACCCCGACCGCGCCTTGGGCGGGCGCGGGCAACATCACGTCGGTCGGGATCGCATGGCCGTCGTCGCGCCCGAGCCGGTCGAGTCCGGCGGCAGCGAGCAACGTCGCATCCATCTCGCCGCTCGCCACCCGGCCGAGCCGCGTATCGACATTGCCGCGGATCAGCACGATCTCCAGGTCGGGCCGCAGCCGCAGCATCTGCGCGCGCCGCCGCGGCGAACTCGTGCCGACGACTGCGCCCTGCCGCAAATCGGCGAGCGTCTCCGCCCCGATCAATCGGTCGCGGACGTCGGCGCGTGGCAACATCGCCGCGATCCTCAGCGTCTGGGGACGGATCGTCTCGACGTCCTTCATCGAATGCACCGCGCAATCGATGTCGCCATCATGCAGCGCGCGATCGAGCTCCTTGGTCCACAGCGCCTTGCCGCCGATCTCGGCCAGCGCGCGATCCTGCACGCGGTCGCCGGTGGTGCGGATCACGACGATCTCGACCATGTCGGGCGACCAGCCATGCGCCGCGCACAGCGCATCGCGCACCATCCCTGCCTGGGTGAGGGCGAGCGGCGAACCGCGCGTACCGAGCCGAAAACGAGTCATCCTGCGCGCCATGCAGAAAGGGCGGGGCTTCGACAAGCTTCGCGCACCCATATACAGAGCCATGATGATCATCCTCGGCATCGAATCCTCTTGCGACGAAACCGCCGCCGCTCTCGTCACCGGCGACCGTCAGGTCCTCGCGCACCGGCTGCTGGGTCAGGAAGCCGCGCATGCCCCGTTCGGCGGCGTCGTCCCTGAAATTGCCGCGCGCGCGCATGTCGAGGCACTCGAGCCCCTGATTGTCGCGGCCTTGGCCGACGCGAAGCTGACGCTCGCCGATGTCGATGCGATCGCCGCGACCGCCGGGCCGGGGCTGATCGGCGGCGTCATGGTCGGGCTCGTGACGGGCAAGGCTTTGGCGCACGCCGCGGGAAAACCGCTGATCGCGGTCAACCATCTCGAAGGCCATGCGCTCTCGCCGCGGCTGTCTGACCCCGACCTCGAATTTCCGTACCTGCTGCTGCTCGCGTCAGGCGGCCATTGCCAGCTGCTGCTGGTCGAAGGCGTCGGCGCGTACCGGCGGTTGGCGACGACGATCGACGACGCCGCGGGCGAAGCCTTCGACAAGACCGCCAAGCTGCTCGGTCTCGGTTTCCCCGGCGGTCCGGCGGTCGAACGCGCCGCCGCGCTCGGCAACCCGAAGGCAGTCCCGCTACCACGCCCGCTGAAAGGCTCGGCCGAACCGCATTTCTCGTTCGCAGGCCTGAAAAGCGCGGTCGCGCGCGTCGTCGGCCAATATTCGCCCGAGGACCTCGCCGCCTCGTTCCAGGCCGCCGTGGTGGATTGCCTGATCGACCGCACCACCAAAGCGCTGCGGACCGCGCACGGCGCCACCGCGCTCGTCGTCGCCGGCGGAGTTGCGGCAAACACCGCGGTGCGCAGCGCGTTGCAGAAGCTTGCCAGCGAACACGGCCTCCGCTTCGTCGCGCCGCCGCTCTGGCTCTGCACCGACAACGCGGCGATGATCGGCTGGGCCGGCGCCGAGCGCTTCGCCGCCGGGCTCACCGACCCGCTCGACGTCGCCGCGCGCCCACGCTGGCCACTCGACCCGAACGCCGAAGCGGTGCGTGGTGCAGGAGTGAAGGCATGAAGATTGGCGTCATCGGCGGCGGCGCCTGGGGCACGGCGCTCGCACAGGTCGCCGCGCATGAAGGTCGCGACGTCGTCCTCTGGGCACGCGAAACCGCGGTCGTCGAGTCGATCAACGCGCACCACGAGAACATCCTTTTCCTCGCCGGCGTAGCCCTCTCCCCGACGATCCGCGCGACCGACGACCTCGCCGCACTCGCCGACATGGACGCGATCCTCGTCGTCGCGCCCGCGCAGCACGTCGGCAGCGTCCTCGCCGCCGCCCCGGTCGGCCGCATCCCGCTCGTCCTGTGCGCCAAGGGTATCGAGGCCGGCAGCAAGCGCCTCGTCGGCGAAGTCGCGCGCGCCGTTCACCCGGACGCATCGATCGCCGTCCTCTCCGGCCCAACCTTCGCGCACGAGGTCGCCGCCGGCTTGCCCACCGCCGTGACGCTCGCCTGCGAAGATGCCGACCTCGGCGAACGCCTTGCCGCGCGTCTGGCAGCGCGTCATTTCCGTACCTACGCCTCGACCGACGTCGCCGGCGCGGAGATCGGCGGCGCGGTGAAGAACGTCCTCGCGATCGGCTGCGGCGTCGTCGAAGGGGCAGGGCTCGGCCAGAACGCCCGCGCGGCCCTGATCGCACGCGGCTTCGCAGAAATGACTCGCTTCGGCCTCGCCCGCGGTGCTCGCGCTGAAACGCTCGCGGGGCTGTCGGGGCTGGGCGACCTCGTCCTGACCTGCTCCTCGACCAGCTCGCGCAATTTCTCGCTCGGCGTCGGTTTGGGGAGAGGCGACTCCGCCGCGACGCTGCTCGCTGATCGCCGGACGGTAGCAGAAGGCGCCTTCACCGCCCCCGTCCTCCGCGAAGCCGCGCGAGATGCCGGCGTCGACATGCCCATCACCGAAGCCGTTTGCCGCCTGTTGGAAGGCGCCCCGGTCAGCGACGTGATCGGCGACCTCCTAGCGCGCCCACTGAAAGGCGAGGCAGGCTAACCCAAAATTGTTTCCCCGCGAAGGCGGGGACCCAGACTGGGCTCCCGCCTTCGCGGGAGAACAAGGGGACTGACCTCTCGATCCTCCCCCGCCAGGGGGGGGCACCTAAGGTGACGGAGGGGGAGGACACGGAACCTACGTTGCTCTTACCTCCCCCTCCGTCTGGCAAGAGCCAGCCACCTCCCCCTGGCGGGGGAGGATCAGAGATTACCGCAACACCCGCGCCGCCAGCCCGGAGCAATTGGCATCCCCCGCCGTCGGCCCCTGTTTCCCGGTAATCGCCCGCCCGATCGCCTTGAAGATATTTCCCACCGACTTCACCTCCTGCGGGATCGTCACATGTGGCCGCTCGATCGTCCCCGTCATGTACGCGGACCCCGGCAACCGCAGCAGCGCGTGCTGTTTCGGCGTGCCCGTCAGCCGGATGTCCAGCGTCTCCCCCGGAAACACCACGCTCCCGGCCCCCCGCAACTGACTGGCGGTCGTATCGACGATCATCGGATTGATCCGCCCGCGCCCGCCCGTCACGTCGAGTTTCAACACCACACACCGCAACCCCGCCCGCTCGCCGTCCTTCGCTAGCAGCGCCCGCGCCGCATCGAACCCCAGCGCGGCGGCGATCCCCTGCGGCAAGTGCCCGTCGCGCGCGACGAATCCGATCGTCCCGTTCGACCGCCCGACCGCCGCGCGGATCGTCTCGCCCGGCCCCTTCAGCCGGACCCGCGCACTCACGTTGCCGCTGAAATCGCCCCCACCGCCCGCGATATCCTGAACGCTACTCCCGCGCAGCCTGAGGTCGATATCGACCGTCGGCACTTTCCGATCGCCGCGCTGATCGACCGTCACCTTGCCCGTGACATTACCATGTGGCAGCCGCGCGACCAGATCGCTCAGCGTCAGCAGCTGGTGATCGATCGCCAGCGTGCCCTTCGCGGACAGGATCGGCGACTTGCCCTTGCCACTGACGATCCGCCCGATCCGAAACCCCATCCGCGCGTCCGTCGTATCGATCTTGCCGATATCGATCCGCGTGTTCGGCACCAGCCGCGGCCCGATCCGACGTTCCAGCGCGGCGCCCTCGGCCTTGCCCTCGTCCGACGCCAGATCACCGAAATCGAACTGCCGCGAGACGATATCGCCATCGACCTTGCTGCGGCCGGCCTGCTTGTCGACCGTCACGTGCCCCGCGAAATCAGAGCGCCCGACCACGCCCTTCAGCCGCGTGATCGTCCATTTCGGCTGGTCGTGGCGGACGTGCGCGCTGAACGACACCGGCTGCGTCCGGAACAGCCCCGCTTCGATCACCGCGTCGATCAGCTTCAGATCGGTCGCGCGTGCGGTCACGTCGAGGCTCATCGCGTCGGTATCGAGCGGCTTGTCCATCTGGCCCTTGGCGGCAATCGAAAGAGCATCGCCATCGATCGACGCGGTGAACGGCCACGGTTTCTCCTGGAATTTCTCCACCGAAGGCCCCGCGACCGCGATCCGCACCGCCGCCCCGCGGATCGTCCCCGACCCGTTCGCGCGGATGCCGTGCATCGGATCCGACACGAACCGCGCGGTGACGAAGCGGTCCTGCTTGTCGTCGCGATACTCGATCACGCTGTCGCTGATCGTCAGCCCGTCGAGATCGGTCGAACTCCCGCCGCCCTTGGGCTTGCCCGGCCGTTCCCAGTTGGTCCGGCCATGCTTGTCGCGCACCAGCACCAGATGCAGCCCGCGCGCCTTCACGTCGCGCGGCCCGAATGCGCCTTTAAGCAAGCCCATTCCAGAGAACGTCGCCTCCGCCTCGCGCAACTGCACGAAATCGCCTTTGCCCGCCCAGTCGGCCTGCGGGATTCGCACGTTCGTGATCCGGATCGTCGGATTGAACCCGAACGCGTCGACCCGCTCGATCCCGCCGATCGTCACTGGCCGCCCGAACCGCGTGGTCAGCTGCCGCTCGATCACGCCTTTCAGCGATCCCCACGGAAACGCGGCCAGCCCCACCAGCCCCAGCACGAGCACGCTCACGACAACGATGCCGGTGATTTTCACCCAGCGTTTCTCGAAGAATCCCCTCATCATGGCGGCGACGCGCCGCTGGGGAAATCGTTCCGCCTGCGTCAGGATCGCTGCCGCAGATTTCGTAGCGGGGGGGCAACCAATACACCACCCCGGCGGAGGCCGGGGCCCAGTTGGGGAACGTCGCTAATGAAGGGTAGCGCTACGTTACGACCACCTTTCCAACTGGGCCCCGGCCTCCGCCGGGGTGGTAAGGTAAGTCGAGCCCCTCAGAAATCGATCGCCATGCCCTTCAGCTCCCAATCGCCATAGCGCGTAGGATCACGCGGCTCGGGGTCCTTGTCGGGCACGATCGCCTCCGGTTTCGGCACCGGCGTATTCTTCGCCAGATACTCGGGTGGCTTCAGATGATCGGGGCGCTGGCCCATCGCGGCTCTCCGGATTTGCGTGTTGGCGTCGTAACCGCCACATGGGCCCTGTCGCGCCGCTTTGCCATAACAGCCGCGCGACAAACCGAACGCGAAGGACCTTCATATGCCCGACTATACCCACGCCCCCGAGCCGCTCGGCGTCCCGACCCGCCGCGCCGCGCTCCGCCTGCTCGACGCCGTCCTGCGTCGCGGCGAGTCGCTTGAATCCGCGCTCCCCGCTGCAACGCGCGCGATCCACGGTCCCGATCGCGGTCTCGCGCATGCGATCGCTGCCGAGACGCTGCGCCGCCTGCCCGATCTCGACGCGATGATCGACTCGGTCACCAAGACCAACCTGCCCGACGATGCGAAGGCGCGGATGGCGTTGCGGATCGCGCTAGTCCAGGTGCTGATCCTCGGCACCCCATCGCACGCCGCGATCTCGACCGTGTTGCCGTTGGTCGACGGCGGTCCGCGCAAACTGGTCCACGGCGTGTTCGGCACGCTGTTCCGCGCCAACATGCTGCTCCCCGAGGTGCCGACGCTGCCGGCCCCCGTCGAACTGCGCTGGGAAGCCGCGTGGGGCGAGGAGATGGTCGACGCCGCCGGCCGCGCGATCGCGCAGGTACCGCCGCTCGACCTGACGATCGCCGACCCGTCCGAGACCGAAGGCTGGCGCGAGAAACTCGGTGGCGAGAGCTTCATGTCCGGACACCTGCGCCTCGGAGACCACGACTCGGTCCCCGACATGGCAGGGTTCGGCGACGGCGCCTGGTGGGTCCAGGACATCGCCGCCTCGCTCCCCGCGCGTCTGCTGGGGAAAGGGGAGGGCCATGTCCTCGATCTCTGCGCGGCGCCCGGCGGCAAGACGCTGCAACTCGCGAGCGCCGGCTGGACCGTCACTTCGGTCGACAATTCGCAGAGCCGCATCAAGCGCCTACGCGAGAATCTCTACCGCACGCATCTGAAGGCCGAGGTCGTCAACGCCGACATCCTCGAATGGGCGCCCGCCGAGCCCGCCGACGCGATCCTGATCGACGCGCCGTGCAGCGCCACGGGCATCTTCCGTCGCCACCCCGACGTCCTCCACCGCGTCCGCCCCTCGATCATCGCCGAAACCGCGGCGTTGCAGGCGCGGATCTTCGCAAGGGCGGCGGACTGGGTGAAGCCCGGCGGCACGCTCGTCTACGCAACCTGCTCGCTAGAACCGTCGGAAGGCGAAGCGCAGCTCGACGCGTTCCTGTCCGCTCGCAGCGACTACACGATCGCCCCGGTCGACCAGTCCGAACTCCCCGCCGGCATCACGCCAACCGAAACCGGCGCCATCCGCACGCTCCCCGGCATGCTCGCCGACCAAGGCGGCTGCGACGGTTTCTTCATCGCAAGATTGACGCGCGCCTAAAATCCTCCCCCGCAAGGGGGAGGTGGCTGGCACTCGCCAGACGGAGGGGGAGGGGGCGATACCGCAGGTTGCGAGTTCCTCCCCATCCGTCCCCTTCGGTGCCACCTCCCCCTGGCGGGGGAGGATACAAACCCTTCGCACCACGCGAATCCCGCGCTAGGACAAAACCATGCAACCCGTCCGCATCGCCCCCTCGATCCTCTCCGCCGATTTCGCCAAACTCGGCGAGGAGGTCCGCGCCATCGACGCCGCCGGCGCCGACTGGATCCATATCGACGTGATGGACGGCCATTTCGTCCCCAACATCTCGTTCGGTCCGGCCGTCATGAAGTCGGTCCGCGGCGTCACCACCAAGCCGTTCGACGTCCACCTGATGATCTCCCCGGTCGACGCCTATCTCGACGCGTTCGCGGAGGCCGGCGCCGACTGCATCACCGTGCATTACGAGGCCGGCCCGCACATCCACCGCTCGCTCCAGCACATCAAGGGCCTCGGCAAGCGCGCCGGCGTCGTGATCTGCCCCGGCACGCCGGCGAAAATGCTCGACTACCTCATGGACATGGTCGACCTCGTCCTCGTGATGAGCGTCAATCCCGGCTTCGGCGGCCAGAGCTTCATCCCCAGCCAGCTCAAGAAGATTTCCGCGATCCGCACTATGATCGAGAAGAGCGGCCGCCCGATCGATCTCGAAGTCGACGGCGGCGTTGACGCGGACTGGGCGAAGCGCTGCATCGAGGCCGGCGCCGATGCGCTGGTCGCCGGTACCTCGGTCTTCCGCGGCGGCCCCGACCACTACGCCGCTAACATCGCCGCGTTGCGGGGGTGAACGAACCGCGTGATCCTGTAACCGATCCCGCCCCCGACGGGATCGACGAAGGCCGCCGCCTGATCCGTCTCGGCGGCGACAAGGGGCTGTCGCTCGCCGATCGCCTGGCCGAGCGCTTCCACCGCCTGACTTGGCGCACGCCGCTCCACACGCTGCGCCTCAAGGGCCGCTACCCGCTGAAACTGATCGCGGTCCCCGACGACCCTATCCTCGGCGACATCCCGCGCGGCCATCTGCTGCTCGAAGGCGTCCTCTCGTTCCGCGGCGAAGCGCGCGATATCGAGACGCTCGACCTTTCGAAGCCATTGCCCAAACCGTTCGCCGAATATCTCCACAGTTTCGCCTGGCTGCGCGACCTGTCGACCGTCGCGACCCGCTCGCGCGGTGCGCCGATCGCCGAATACCTCATGGGCCTCTGGCTGACCGCGCATGCTGACACCCAAGGCGGGATCGCGTGGCGGCCCGACATGTGGGGCCGCCGCATCCTCGCCTGGACCGCGCACGCGCCGCTGATCCTGTCGTCCTCTGACCAGATCTACCGCTCGAAGGTGCTCAACGCGCTCGCAAAGGGCGCACTCCACCTCGATCGCACCGCCGACAAGGCCCCCGCCGGCGCCCCCCGCATCGCCGCGTGGTGCGGAGTCGTCGCGGCCGGGCTGCTAATCCCCGGCGGAGAACCAAGGCAGGCGTTCGGTGAAGCCGGCCTCCTCCGCGCGCTGGGCACCGGTCTATTCGACGATGGCGGTTCGGTCTCGCGCAGTCCGGCGATGCTGCTCGATTCGATCCAGCTGCTCACGCTGCTCCAGGAAAGCTACGCCGCCCGTAGCGCCGAACTCCCCGAGACGGTGGCGGTCACGCTCACGCGGATGGTCGCGGCGTTGCTCGGGGTCGCGCACGCCGATCGCGGCCTGTCGAGCTGGCAGGGTGGTGGCCCCGCCAGCGAAACGCAGGTCGCAGCCGTCATCGAAGCCAGCGGTGTCCGCACGCGTCCCCTCCGCCAAGCGCGCGACTGGGGCTATCAACGCCTCGCCGCCGGCACCGCGGTGCTGATCGTCGACGCCGCACCGCCGCCGATCGCGCGCTTCGTCGAAGGCGGCTGCGCCTCGACGCTCGCATTCGAATTCTCCGACGGCGCGGCGCGGATCGTCGTCAATTGCGGCGGTGCGCGCGCGGGCATCGCGCAACTGCCGGCGGCGATGGTGGAGGGTTTGCGCTCGACGGCCGCGCACTCGACCCTGACGATCGCCGACAGCAACTCGACCGCGATCCTCACCGACGGCACGCTCGGTCGCGGCGTCGCCGAGGTCGAACTCAGCCGCCAGGAATCGGATGCCGCGAGCCGGATCGAGGCGAGCCACGACGGCTATGTCCGCCGCTGGGGCTTCCTCCACCGCCGCCAGCTGATGCTCACCGGCGACGGCCGCGAACTCCGCGGCGAGGACGCGCTGTTGCCGCAAGGCCGCAAACGCCGCGTAGGCCTGTCGCTGTTCGCGATCCGCTTCCATTTGGGGGAGGGCGTGCAGGTCTCCCCCACAGCGGACGGCCTGGGCGCGATCCTCCGCCTTCCCGGCGGCCCCCTATGGCAATTCCGCTGCCGCGGCGGCGCGCTGGTGGTCGAGGACAGCGTCTGGATTGACGCGGACGGGCGGCCCGTAGCGACGCAGCAACTGATGATCACCGGAGAGGCCGCAGCCGGCGGTGCGAGTGTGAGTTGGGCGCTGAAGAAGGCCGTCTGACCGGAGGCCGCCCTAGGTGAGATGCACCACCCCGGCGGAGGCCGGGGCCCAGTTGGAAAGGTGGCAATAACGGAGCGCCGTCACCGGTTAGCAACGTCCCCCAACTGGACCCCGGCCTTCGCCGGGGTGGTGCCATTGTTCGGAATGGCGCGGGATGGCGGCATTCGTGCGTGACCTGCCCCCCTGTTCCCGGGCGGCAACCAACGCTAAGGCACCGCCGCACGGCGACTCCCGACGAAAGACTCCCATGACCAGCATCCCGATCAAGCGCGCGCTCCTGTCCGTTTCCGACAAGACCGGGATCGTCGATCTCGGCAAGGCGCTGGCCAGCCACGGCGTCGAACTCGTCTCCACCGGAGGCACCGCCACCGCGCTCCGCGCCGCCGGCCTCGAAGTCCGCGACGTCAGCGAACTCACCGGCTTCCCCGAAATGATGGACGGCCGCGTGAAGACGCTCCACCCGATGGTCCACGGGGGCCTCCTCGCGGTCCGCGACGACGCCGGCCACGCCGCCTCAATGGCCGAGCACAAGATCGGCGCGATCGACCTCGTCATCGTCAATCTCTACCCGTTCGAGGCGACCGTCGCGAAAGGCGCCGACCGCGACACCATCATCGAGAACATCGACATCGGCGGCCCCAGCATGGTGCGTTCGGCGGCCAAGAACCACGCCTATGTCGCGATCGTCACCGACCCCGCCGACTACGCACTCGTCTCGGGCGGCACCACGACGCTCGACGACCGCAAGAGGCTCGCCGCAAAGGCCTTCGCCACCACCGCAGCCTATGACTCGGCGATCGCAACCTGGTTCGGCACCGTCGACCAGGCGGAGCAGTTTCCCGCCACCCTGCCGATCACGCTCAAGCGCGGCGACAGCCTGCGCTACGGCGAGAACCCCCACCAGTCCGCCGCCTTCTACACCGCGACCGGCTCGGTGCGCGGCATCGGCCAGGCCCGTCAGCTCCAGGGCAAGGCACTCAGCTACAACAACCTCAACGACGCCGACGCCGCGCTCGAACTCATCGCCGAATTCCGCGACGCCGCCCCCTCCGTAGTTATCGTTAAACACGCTAACCCCTGCGGCGTCGCCACCGGCACCACCCTCGCCGAAGCCTATGCCGCGGCCTTCGCCTGCGACACCGTCTCCGCATTCGGCGGCATCATCGCCGTAAACCGCACGCTCGACGCTGAGACCGCCCGCGCAATCACCGGCATCTTCACCGAAGTCGTCGTCGCCCCCGATGCCGACGAGGAGGCGATCGCGTTGTTCGCTGCCAAGAAGAACCTCCGCCTGCTGCTCACCGGCGACCTCCCCGATCCCGCCCGCCTCGGCTTGACGGCGAAGTCGATCGCCGGCGGCTGGCTCGTTCAGGGCCGCGACAACGGCACGCCCGGTGAGTTGACGGTCGTCACCAAGCGCCAGCCGACCGAGCAGGAACTGATCGACTGCCGCTTCGCCTGGACCGTCGCCAAGCACACCAAGTCCAACGCGATCGTCTACGCCAAGGACGGCGGCACCGCCGGCATCGGCGCCGGCCAGATGAACCGCCTAGAGTCCGCACGCATCGCCGCGTGGAAGGCGAAGGATGCGGCGGAAAAGGCCGGCTGGCCCACCCCGCGCACGATCGGCTCGGCGGTCGCCTCCGACGCATTTTTCCCGTTCGCCGACGGTCTGCTCGCGGCGGTCGAGGCCGGCGCTACGGCGGTGATCCAGCCCGGCGGCTCGATCCGCGACGCCGACGTCATCGCTGCGGCGGACGAAGCTGGCCTCGCGATGGTCTTCACCGGCATGCGCCACTTCCGCCACTGAGTTGGGCGTGGCCGGCGGGGGAGACAAACCCCGCCACCCCACCCACTCCGTCATGCCGGGCTCGTTCCGGCATCCACGGTCCCGCAAAACAAACGCTCGCGAGCACGCGGCGCGGTGGATGCCGGAACAAGGCCGGCATGACGAGGAAATAGGTGCCTGTTTTTCGAGCACCTCCACCGCGCTGCACAAGTTTTAACCCCACATCCCCATTTGCTCGCCCTTCGAGCACCCCTCACCCCTCCACACGGCAACTGGCACGCACATTGCGAGGCACCTCCCGTAACAAGGGGAAGGGGCGCGATGAAACTCGTCATTGCCATCATCAAGCCGTTCAAGCTGGACGAGGTGCGCGAAGCGCTCACCACGATCGGCGTGGCCGGCATGACGGTCACCGAGGTCAAGGGTTTCGGCCGTCAAAAGGGCCAGACCGAGATCTATCGGGGGGCCGAATACAGCACCAACATGGTGCCGAAAATCAAGATCGAGGTGGTCTGCGCCGCCAGCCTGTCCGACCGCGTGGTCGAGGCGATCCAGGCATCGGCGAACACCGGCGCGATCGGCGACGGCAAGATTTTCGTGCTCGATGTCGGCCAGGCGGTGCGGATCCGCACAGGCGAAACCGACGATTCAGCGCTCTGAGGGGGGACGAGATGAAGCATGAAGTAAAGAAGGCCGCCATCGCGGCTCTGGGGTTCGGGGCAGCGATGATCGCCGCCGCGCCCGCATGGGCTCAGGCGGCTGCGGCTCCCGTGGTCGCTACGGTGAACAAGGGCGACACCGCCTGGATGATGACCTCGACGATCCTCGTCCTGATGATGATCCTGCCTGGCCTCGCGCTGTTCTACGGCGGCCTCACGCGGTCGAAGAACATGCTGTCGACCATGACGCAGATCGGCGCCGTCGCGGCGCTCGCGATGCTCATCTGGGTGATGTGGGGCTATACGCTGGCGTTCGGTCCCGACGTGACCAACCCGCTGCTCAGCAACTTCATCGGCAGCTTCGACAAGGCGTTCCTGAAGGGCGTCACGCCGGCCTCGCAGGCGGCGACCTTCACGGCCGGCGTCGAGATCCCCGAATATGTCTTCATCTGCTTCCAGATGACCTTCGCCGCGATCACCATCGCGCTGGTTCTGGGCTCGGTCGTCGAGCGCATGAAGTTCTCGGCGGTGATGGTGTTCGGCCTGGTCTGGCTGACCATCGTCTACTTCCCCGTAGCTCACATGGTGTGGGCATCGAGCGGCTATTTCTTCAAGGCAGGCGCACTCGATTTCGCCGGCGGCACCGTGGTCCACATCAACGCCGGCGTCTCGGCGCTGGTAGCCGCCCTGATCCTCGGCAAGCGCATCGGCTACCCGAAGGAGCCCATGGCCCCGCACTCGCTGGTCATGACCGGCATCGGCACCGGGCTGCTCTGGGTCGGCTGGTTCGGCTTCAACGCCGGCTCCGCACTCGAGGCGAACGGGTCTGCCGCGCTCGCGATGCTCAACACCTTCGTCGCCACCGCGTCTGCCGGCCTGTTCTGGATGCTTGCCGAGAAGCTCTCGGGTCACAAGGGTTCGGCGCTCGGCTTCTGCTCGGGCATCGTCGCCGGCCTCGTCGCGGTCACGCCGGCGGCCGGCAACTCCGGCCCGTTCGGCGCCATCGTCCTCGGCGCGATCGCCTCGATCGTCTGCTTCATGGCGGTGTCGAAGCTCAAGCCCATGCTCGGCTATGACGACTCGCTCGACGCCTTCGGGATCCACGGCATCGGCGGCATGATCGGGGCGATCGGCACGGCGGTGGTCTATGCCCCGTCGCTCGGCGGCCCTGGGCCAGCGGATTACGTGATGAGCGCCAAGTTGCTGGTGCAGCTCGAGGCGGTGGTCGTGACGATCATCTGGGCCTCGGTCGGCACCACGATCGCGATCTTCATCGCCAAGGCAGTCACGGGTCTCCGGGTCTCGCCGGAAGTCGAGCACGAGGGTCTCGACATCGGCGAACACGGCGAACGCGCCTACAACTGAACACCTGATCGGTAGCGGGCCACCCGAGCCCGCACCCACGACGTTCCTCCTGCGGACATCCTAAGCCCGGTGTGGAAACACACCGGGCCTTTTTTTGTCGATCGAAGTGGTACTTCGGGCGAATTCAGGTGGGGGGGCAAACTTAGCGTCCTTGTTCTCCCGCGAAGGCCGGAGCCCAGTCTGGATCCCCGCCTTCGCGGGGAAACAGCAGCGCAGCGCACTGGTCCTGCCCCAACCTCGGCGATTACCCCGGACTGGCTCGGCACCTATTCCATTTAACCAACACACCTCCACGGCGGAGGCCAGGGCCTAGTTGGAAAGGTGGCAATAACGAAGCGCGGCCGTCGTCACCACGGTTCACCACTTGGACCCCGGCCTCCGCCGGCGACGTCTGTCGCCAGGCGGCTCTCTCTAGAAAATATAACTTCGAGCACGATCACCCAATCCGCCCCGTCACCCCGGACTAGTTACGGGGTCCACGGTCCCGCACAATCAAATCTACCGAGTACGCGGCACGGTGGATGCCGGAACGAGCCTGGCATGAGGAAGCTCGTCGAAGCGCCGGGCAGGGCGAGGCTCATCGAAGGACCGCGCAGGCGAGGCTTGTCCGAGGGCTGGGCATGACGAAGCCGGTCAAAGGACCCGGCATGACGAAGCCTAGGTCTAGGAGCGCTGCCACCCGACCCCGTTGGTCTAAGCGCGCTCCCCCCACCCCGTTCGTGCTGAGTAGTGACCGAGTAGCTCCGTAAGGAGCGTATCGAGGGCGCGTATCGAAGCACAGGTCCCGCGCGCCAACCCTTCGATACGCCGCTTCGACAAGCTCAGCAGCTACTCAGGACGAACGGGGGGCTGGGGGCACAAGCGGCAACACCAACGCCACGCCAACGCCAACGCCTCAAGCGTTAAACCCGCACGCCCTTAGGCGCCAACCGCCGGATATCCAGCACGTCGACCTGCGACAGCATCACCGCGCCCAGCGCGCGGTCCCCGGTCTCCACCAGGATCCCGTCCTGCGTAGCCCGCACCGTCCGCCACGTAACTTCGCGTACCGCCAGCCGCTTCCCGATCCGCTTCACCGCCGCGACCCGCCCGTCATCGGCAACCGCCAGCGCTCCCTGGCCATCGGCCCCAACGACCGCACCCGCCACGGCAAACCCGGCAAGCTGCGCCTGCGCCGCGTCCGCCGCTTCTTCCGGCGTCTCGATCTTCACGACCCGCCGCATCCGCACGACCAGCCCGCCCAGCCCGCCAAACAAAACCACAACGACGGCCACGATGCCGCCGACGATCGCAGGCGTCATCGCGGCCCTGCGAGCGCGTCCAGCATCGGTCGGATCCCGCGCAGATCATACCCGGCGTCCTCGGCCTGCGCGAGCAGCAGGTTCGGGTTCCGCCCCGCCTTCGCCGCCGCCAGCGCCCACAAATTGCAGCTCCGCGTTCCCGACCGGCAATAGGCGAGGACTGGCCCGTCCGCATCGACCAGCGCCTGAGTCATCGCGTCGATCTGCGGATGCGAGAAGCCCGCATGCGTCACCGGGATCGCTACATAGTTCAGCCCAGCCGCCTCAGCCGCCGCACGGATCGCATCACCCGAAGGCTGCCCCGCATCCTCATCATCGGGCCGGTTGTTGACGATCGTCTTGAAGCCCGCCGCGGCGATATCCGCGACCTGCTCGACCGCGATCTGTGGCGCGACCGAAATACTTTCGTTGATGTGCCGTATCATGCGGACTCGCGGATTACCTGGAGGAAGGCATCCCCATAGGCGTCGAGTTTCCGCGCGCCAATGCCTGATAACAGGCTCAGCTCGGCACGCGATGATGGCCGCTGCCGCGCAATGTCACGCAGTACCGAATCGTGGAAGATCACATACGGTGGAACGCCCGCTTCCTTCGCCAGATCGCGTCGGCGTACCCGCAATGCCTCGAACAGCGGATCGTCGACCGGGTTCGGCACGGCGCCAACCGCGCCCTTGCGCCGCCGCTCACGCTTCGGCGGCACGACGATCGAAACCGCCGCCTCGCCCTTCAGGATCGCCTTTGCCGCCGGCCCGAACTCGAGGCCGCCATGCGGATTGGTGCGCAAGGCATCCTTCAACATCAGCGCGCGCGATACGGGTTTGAGCAACGCCACCTCGTCGCCATCGACGATCCCGTACACCGACAGCGCCTCATGCCCGTTCATCAGGCTCCGCTCCGACGACACCCCGGTCAGGATCCCCTCGATATAGCCAACCCCGAACATCTGCCCGGTCCGGAACACCGCCGACAGGAATTTCCGCGCCGTCTCGGTCGCATCCACCGCATCGACATTACCCAGGCAATT
Source organism: Sphingomonas sp. SL1004 (assembly GCF_057815015.1). Taxonomy (NCBI): domain Bacteria; kingdom Pseudomonadati; phylum Pseudomonadota; class Alphaproteobacteria; order Sphingomonadales; family Sphingomonadaceae; genus Sphingomonas; species Sphingomonas sp. SL1004. The sequence continues at coordinate 2,870,137 of NZ_JBYMUX010000001.1, read as the reverse complement.
GTCGCAATTCCCGCAATCCTCGAGCCGCTCCTCGCCGAAATGCTTGAGCAAAATCCGCCGGCGACACCCGGCCGTCTCGACCAGTCCGCCCATCGCGGTCAGCCGCTGCCGCTCGCCCGCCTGCCGCTCGGGTTCGACCTCGCCGATCCGCTGCCGAGCGCGCGCGAAATCCTCCGCGCCCCAGAACAGATGCGCGATCGCCGGGTCGCCGTCACGCCCCGCGCGGCCCGTTTCCTGATAATAGGCCTCGATCGATTTCGGCAGCCCGGCATGCGCCACGAACCGCACGTCGGGCTTGTCGATCCCCATCCCGAACGCGACCGTGGCGCAGATCACCATGTCCTCGCTCGCGACGAAATCCGCCTGGTTCTTCGCACGTACCTGCGGATCGAGCCCCGCATGATACGCCCGCGTCGGCCGCCCGCTTCGCCCTAGCGCCTCCGCAAGCTTCTCGGTAGCCGCGCGCGTTTGTGCGTAAACGATCCCCGGCCCCGGAATCTTTTCAAGAATATCGGCGATCTGCCGATTGACGTTGTCGCGCCCCGAAATCGCATAGCGGATGTTCGGTCGGTCGAACCCCGACACGATCAGCCCCTCCTGCGAGATCCCAAGCTGCTCGAGGATATCCGCCCGCGTATGCGCATCCGCCGTCGCGGTCAGCGCCAGCCGCGCCACGTCCGGAAAGCTGTCGAGCAACGGCCGCAGCAACCGGTAATCCGGCCGGAAATCATGCCCCCACTCGCTGACGCAGTGTGCCTCGTCGATCGCGAACAGCGACAGCTTGGCCTGCGACAGGAGATTGCGGAAACTCTCGTTCGAAGCCCGCTCCGGCGCCACGTACAGCAGGTCCAGATCCCCCGCCCGGAACCGCGCGATCGTCTCCTCGCGATTGGTATCGACCGACGTCAAAGTCGCCGCCTTGATCCCAACGGCAGTGGCTGCCCGCAACTGGTCATGCATTAACGCAATCAGCGGCGACACGACCACGCACGTCCCCTCCAGCATCGTCGCCGGCAACTGATAACACAGCGACTTCCCCGCACCGGTCGGCATGACCGCCAAGGTCCGCTGCCCCGCGAGCACCCGATCGACGACATCACGCTGCACCCCGCGAAAATCGGGAAAGCCGAAGATGCGCTGGAGATCGGGAAGGGGGTCGAGTGCCATTGCCGCCTAGGTAGCGATCCTCGGGGCGATGTCGAGGAGGAGGGGCGGGTTATCGCGATGGCGCAGCCCTCGTCACCCCGGGCTTGTTCCGGGGTCCACCGGTCAGCTTGCTCAACGATCGGCGGGTATGCGGAACGGTGGATGCCGGAACAAGCCCAGCATGACGGAAGAATTTAGCCATCTTGCTAATTAGCCCTTTAGCGAATAAAGCGCACTAATGGACTCGGTCTTCGACGCCCTCGCGCACCCGACGCGCCGCCGCATTCTCGAACTGCTGAAAGGCGGCGCGATGACAGCCGGCGCGCTTGCCGACGCGTTCGCGGTGTCGAAACCGACCATGTCGAACCACTTCGCCAAGCTGAAGGCCGCCGGCCTGATCCAAGCCGAGAACCGCGGCACGTCGATCGTCTACACGCTCGACCTGTCGGTGATGGAGGAGGTGGTGATGGGCTTTATGGGCCGGCTCCGGGTCGGCGACGCACACGCAGAGGGGGACACATGCGCTACCGAAACCTCATCATAGCTTCGGCACTGACTGCCGCCGGCCTCGCGATCGTCGCCGCGGTCGCGCTCGGACGATTGCCCGCGGGCACGCAACTGCCGACCCACTGGGGCGCCAACGGCCTTCCCGATCGCTTCTCCAGCGTGCGCACGGCGCTGTTCATGCCGGTCGCGCTGACGGTCGGCGTCTCGCTGTTCATGACGGCACTGCCGTCGCTCGAACCGTTGCAGGACAAGCTGGAACAGTCTGCGCCGCTCTATCGCACCGCCTGGGCCGCGCTGCTCGGGATGATGGCCCTTTTGGAAGCGGTGGTTGCCGCCCCCGCGTTCGGCTTCGCGCTTCCCCCGACAACGATGCTCGCCGGCTTGGGCGCGTTCCTCGTCGCGATCGGCAACGTCCTGCCGAAATCGCGCCCGGGCTTCTTCGTCGGCATCCGCACCCCCTGGGCGATCGTCGACCCCGACAACTGGATCGCCACGCATCGCTACGCCAGCCGGATCATGATGGCCGCGGGGCTCGCGATCATCGTTCTCGCAATCCTGCCGATGCAGGGCGAAACCCGCACAGCATTCTTTCGCTCGGTACTGCTGGTAACCGTCACCACCCCGATCCTCTATTCCTTCTTCTACTGGCGCCGCAGCCGCCGCGCGCGATAGATCGAGATCCGGTCGGGTTTTCGCGGTCCCGTCATGGACCGGCGCAACTTCCCTGCGCATCCTCCCCCGTTCAATCCGGGGGGACGCGCATGGAACTGAACATCAGGCTGGCCGAGCTGCAGAAGCGCACGATCGAACACCGCGAAGTCCTGCTGACCGAAGAGGCGGCGAAGACCGCGCTCGTCATGCCGTTCCTCCAGTCGCTCGGCTACGACGTCTTCAACCCGTCCGAGGTCGTGCCCGAATTCACCGCGGACGTCGGCACCAAGAAGGGCGAGAAGGTCGACTATGCGATCTGCGCGGGCGGGAAAGTGTCGATCCTGATCGAGTGCAAGCCGTCCTCGGTCCAGCTCAACGTCAATCACGCCGGCCAGCTGTTCCGTTATTTCAGCGTCACCGACGCACGCCTTGCGGTGCTGACCAACGGCGTCGTCTACCAATTCTATTCGGACATCGAGCGCCCGAACAAGATGGACGACAAGCCGTTCTTCACCTTCACGATGGATGCGATCAAGCCCGCCGACATCCGCACGCTCGAGAAGTTCACCAAGGCCGCGTTCGACATCGACAAGATCGTCCAGGAGGCCGGCAACCTCAAGACGCAGTCGCTGATCCGCCTCGAACTCGAAAAGGAGTTCGCCGAACCCTCCGACGAGTTCGTCCGGATGATGGCGCAACGCGTCCACGGCGGTCGTCTGACGCCGGCGATCAAGGACGGGTTCGCCAAGCTGCTCGCGCCGGCGATCGCCGCGCTGATCCGCGATTTCGTCAACGAACGCCTGTCGTCCGCACTGAAGGCGTCGAGCCCGGTCGAGGACCTGCCGCCGGGCGCGTCCGACGACCCCTCCGACGGCGACGGCATCGTCACTACGCAGGAGGAGATTTCCGGCTTCCACATCATCCAGGCTATCGCCTCACGCCTGGTCGATCCGAAACGCGTGATCGTTCGTGATGCGAAGTCGTATTGCGCGATCCTGCTCGACGACAATAACCGGAAAACGGTCGCACGGATGCATTTCAACGGCATCACGACCAAGTATCTCGGGATGTTCGCGGGGAAGGACGAGACGCGGCACCTGCTGTCGGATTTGACGCACATCTATCAATATTCGGAAGCGATCGAGGCGAGGTTGCGCGAGTTGGATCCGTCCATCCCGGCGTAGTGGATGCCCGGCCTTACCGCCGCCCGCCTACTTCTGTTTCCCCGCGAAAGCGGGGGCTCAGGACCCAAGCAGGGCCATCGCCCGTGATCCCTTGGCCACCCCGCGTTCGCGAGGGAACAGAGGCGTTAGCCTTTAAGGCTCCACCCCGGCGGAGGCCGGGGCCCAAGTGGGAAGGTTGCAGTGACAACGCGCTACCATCGGTTAGCGACGTCCCCCAATTGGGCCCCGGCCTTCGCCGGGGTGGTGGCGGGGGTGAGCCTACGCTTCCGTCATGCCGGGCTCGTTCCGGCATCCACCCGTCCCAGAGCTCGAAACGTGAGAGTGTGCGGAACGGTAGACCCCGGAACGGGTCCGGGGTGACGGAGCCTTTGTGGCGAGTGCCCGCAGGTGTTCCAAGCGCGTCAAACGCTCCTACTCCGCAGCCAACGCCCCATCGTCATCCCCAGCGCGCTCCTGAGCCTGCCGGTTCCACATCTCCGCATACACGCCACCCTGCCGCAGCAGCTCCGCGTGCGTGCCCTTCTCGACGATCCGCCCCGCCTCCAGCACGACGATCTGGTCCGCATGCACCACGGTCGAAAGCCGGTGCGCGATCACGATCGTCGTGCGCCCGCGCTCGATCGCCTCCAGCGTGTCGAGGATCTCCGCCTCGGTCCGGCTATCCAGCGCGCTCGTCGCCTCGTCCAGAATCAGGATCGGCGGGTTCTTCAGCAGCGTCCGCGCGATCGCCACGCGCTGCTTCTCGCCGCCCGACAGCTTCAACCCACGCTCGCCCACGCGCGTCTCATACCCCAGCGGCTGGCGCTCGATGAACCCGGCGATCGCCGCACCCTTGGCGGCAATTTCGACCTCGGTCATCTCCGCCCCCTCGCGGCCATAGGCGATATTATACCCGATCGTGTCGTTGAACAGCACCGTATCCTGCGGCACGATCCCGATCGCAGCGCGCAAAGACGCCTGCCGAACCTGCGAAATATCCTGCCCGTCCACCGTGATCCGCCCGCCCGTCAGGTCATAAAACCGGTACAGCAACCGCGCGAGTGTCGACTTGCCCGCACCCGACGGCCCAACGACAGCCAAAGTGGACCCGGCCGGCACGTCAAGCTCCAGATCGCGCAAGATCGGCCGCCCCGCGTCATACCCGAACGACACGCCCTCGAACCGCACATGCCCAGCGCTCACCGCCAGCGCAGGCGCCCCCGGCGCATCCACAACCGTGGCCGGCGTATCGATCAGGTCGAACATCGCCGCCATGTCGAGCGCCCCCTGCCGGATCGTGCGATACACCATCCCCAACAGGTCGAGCGGCCGGAACAGCTGCGCCAGCAGCGTCGACACGAACACGACGTCGCCCGCCGACGCCTCGCCGCGGCTCCACCGCCACACGACGAAGCCCATGCCGCCCGCCAGCATCACGTTGGTGATCAGCGCCTGGCCGAGGTTCAGCCACGCGAGCGAATTCTCGCTCTTCACCGCAGCCTCGGAATACGCCGTGATCGCGCTGTCGTAGCGCCGCGCCTCGCGCTCCTCCGCGCCGAAATACTTGACCGTCTCGAAGTTCAGCAGCGAATCCACCGCATGCGCGACCGCCCCGGTATCGAGGTCGTTCATCCGTGCACGCAGCGCATTGCGCCAGTCGGTCACCATCCGCGTGAACGCCATGTAGCCGACCACCATTACCACGGTAGCGACGACCAGCGGCCAGCCGAACTTGGTCCAGAACAGCCCCAGCACCAGCACCAGTTCGAACACGGTAGGCGCGATGTTGAACAGCAGGAAATACAGCATCGTGTCGATGCTCTTGGTTCCGCGTTCGACCACCTTGGTGACCGCGCCCGTCCGCCGCGACAGGTGGAAATCGAGGCTCAGCGCATGCAGATGGCGGAACACCTGCGCCGCCAGCCGCCGCGACGCGTCCTGCCCGACGCGCTCGAACACCGCATTGCGCAGATTGTCGAACAGCGTCGTTCCGAACCGCGACGCCGCGTACCCGACCACCAGCAGCACGACGAGCGTCAGCGCCCCGCGGTCGTTCCCCGCCATCCGGTCGACCGCGTATTTCAAGGTGAACGCGGCACCGAAAACCTGGATCAGCTTCGACGCGATCACGAGCAGCATCGCGACGACGATCCGCGCCTTCAGCTTGGGCTGCCCCGCCGGCCACAGGAACGGCAGGAAGCGGCGGAGCGTCGGCAGCAAGGGCTGGTCCGCGCGGGTGGAGGTGTAGGTATCAGGGGGCATGGATCGACGCGATGTAGGCGCAGTCAAGCCCCGGCGAAAGCAGTTGGGGGAACAATCCTGCCACTTCGTCGCTTTTGTTATCGTGTCCAACGTCGGACACCGCGAGCCACTGGAGAATGAAATGGAACCGCTGTTCTACGTCATGGCTATCATGGGCTGCGGTGACGGCAACGTGAACTGCACCGAGGCACGGGTGATCCCGGCGCGGTACGAGACGATGGCGCAGTGTCGTGCGGCGCTCCCCGATCAGTTGGCGCAGAACACCGACGTTCCGTATCCCATGATCGGTGCAAACTGCCGTGCTCAGGGCCAGTTGATGGCAAAGACTGGTAAGGAGAAGTCGCAGGGCTGAGGTTTATCGGTTCCTGCAACGCGCGGGCACGACACCCCCCGTTCGTGCTGAGCGAAGTCGAAGCACTTGACTCTCATGTCCTTCGACTTCGCTCAGGACGAAGGGATGGGGGTGGGACGGGAGCGACAAATCAAACCCGGGGCCGAGTCCACAACCGAGCATCCCGCACCGTCCGCGGATACAGCGTATCCCGCCGCGCCGCTTCCCGCGCCGCGGTCACAATAAACCCCAGCTTTTGCATCCCCGACGTCGTCACCCGGTGATCCCACGCATGCTCGCCCCGAGCCGCCACAGTCCGCCCGATCGCGCCATAAATTCCCGCCGCCGACAACACCGCCCAAGCCGAACGGAACGACAGCGCTGGCGTCCCCTCCCGCGCACTCCCCTCGAACGCCGCAGCCCGATCCGCCATCCGCTTCGTCAACACCGCGAGCCGTGAGCGAAACGGCGGCTTCATGTGCTGACCCGGTGGGAAGTCCATCTCGACCAGCCAGTCCTCGGGCAGGTAACACCGCCCTACCCGGTCATCCTCCTCGACATCGCGCGCGATATTGGCGAGCTGGAACGCCATTCCCAGGTCGCACGCGCGATCTAGCGTATCCTCGTCGTCGGGATCGACGCCCATCGCGATCGCCATCATGCACCCGACGACGCCCGCGACATGGTAGCAATATTTGTAGAGGTCGTTCTCCGACCGCGGCCGCCACTCGCGCGCATCCAGCGCGAAGCCCTCGATCAGGTCGCGCGCATACCGCTTCGGTAGCCGGGTTTCGGCCGCAAAGATCCGCAGCGCATCGAACGCCGGCTCGCCGACGACTTCCCCCGCGAGCGCCTGCTCGGTCATAGCCGACAGCGCCACGAGCCGGGCAGGGGCGTCCTCGACCATAGTCATCCCGTGCCCATGATCCTGCCCATCCGCGATATCGTCGCACCGCCGGCACCACGCGTACAGCAGCCAAGCCCGCTCGCGCGTAGGCTTGTCGAACAACAGGCTGGCGGCAGCAAAACTCTTCGACCCCCGCGATATCGACTCATGCGCGGTCGCGACGATCGCCTCGCGTGAGGGGAGGGACTGACTCACGACCTACCCCCCAGCGCTACCACCATTGCAGGCACCACCCCGGCGAAGGCCGGGGCCCAATTGGAAAGGTTGGAGTAACGATGCGCAACGCGAACCAATTCACGTTTCCCAATTGGGCCCCGGCCTCCGCCGGGGTGGAGCAGGGTGTCGGGGTGTGGTTCGAAGCTCACAGATCCGACGCGTTCATCCGCACGATCGGCTGCGTCGGCACATGCTCCGCCATCCGGTCGAGCAGCACGTCCAGCGTATCCGCCACGATCAGCAAATCCCGGTGCTGCGGCCGCAAGAACCCAACCTCGCCCATCTTCTCCCAGAACGCGATCAGGTGATCATAATAGCCTGCGGTATTCAGCAACCCCACCGGATCCGCATGATAGCCAAGCTGCGCCCAGCTCAGCGCCTCCCACAGCTCGTCCATCGTCCCCGTGCCCCCCGGGATCGTCACGAACCCATCGGAGAGATCGGTGAACATCTGCTTGCGCTGATGCATCCCGCTGACGACGTGCAACTCGGTAAGCCCCCGATGCGCAACCTCCGCATCGACCAGCGCCTGAGGAATAACCCCAATAACCTCGCCGCCGCCCTCCAGGGCGCCATCCGCGATCGCGCCCATCAGCCCTGTCCGCCCGCCGCCATAAACAAGGCCGATCCCCCGCGCGGCAAAGGCGCGCCCAAGCGCCCGAGCGCCCTCGATATAGGTGGGATCAGCCGGCGTCGCCGACCCGCAATACACAGCAAGTCTCTTCATCCTGCCTCGCTAGGGGAAGCGCGCGGGGTGCCGCAAGGAAAGATTTTGTTCGCGCAGAGGCGCAGAGAGCGCGGAGCAGAGCCGCCCGGAACGGGCATTAACGCCCAATTCCAAATTGGCGGACAGTCGCTCCGAGACACGCGCAACACCTCAGCGTCCTCTGCGCCTCTGCGCGAAAGATCTCTTACTTCTCACCCTCAAGCATCAACCGAGCGGTAGCCTTCGCGCTCCCGACAACACCCGGAATGCCCGCACCCGGATGCGTCCCAGCGCCCACGAAGTACATATTCGGAATATGCTCGTCGCGGTTATGCACGCGGAAATACGCGCTCTGCGTCAGCACCGGCTCGAGCGAGAACGCCGATCCCAGATGCGCGTTCAGGTCCTCCGCGAAATCCTTCGGGGCGTAGGAGAACTTCGTCACGATCCGCTCATGGATATCCGGAATCAACCGCCGACCGATCTCATCGAGGATGCGCTTCTCCAGGATCGGCGCGATCTCGTCCCAGTCGACCGGAAACTTCCCCAGATGTGGCACCGGCGCGAGGGCATAGAAGGTCGAATACCCCTCCGGCGCCAGCGAAGGATCGGTCACGGTCGGGTGATGCAAATACAGCGAGAAGTCCTCGCTCAGCACGCCGTGGTCGTAAATGTCCTCGAGCAGCCCCTTATAGCGCGGCCCGAACAGGATCATGTGGTGCGGAATGCCCGGCCACGTGCCCTTGATCCCGAAATGCACCACGAACAGCGACGGCGAATATTTCTTCCGCTCGAGCGACCCGGTCTTGCGCTTCGCACTCCGCGACGTGGCCAGCAGGTCGCGATAGGTGTGCATGATGTCGCTGTTCGCGGCGATCGCATCCGCCTGACCCGACCAGCCGCTCGCGCACGTAACCCCGGTCGCGCGATCGCCCAGAGTCTCGATCGACGTCACCGGGTCGTCGAGCCGCAGCACGCCGCCCAGGCGCTCGAATTGCGTCACCAGCGCCGCGACCAGACGATTGGTCCCGCCGCGTGCGAACCACACGCCGCCGTCACGCTCGAGCTTGTGGATCAGCGCATAGATCGCGCTCGTCGTCATCGGATTGCCGCCGACCAGCAGCGTGTGGAACGACAACGCCTCGCGCAGCTTTTCCGACTTCACGAAGCTCGACACGATCGAATAGACCGACCGCCACGCCTGGTATTTCGCCAGCGCGGGCGCCGCCTTGATCATCGACCCGAAGTCGAGGAACGCGACATGGCCGAGCTTCTCATAGCCCTCGTGAAACACGCCCGCCGAATATTGCAGGAACTTCTCGTATCCCGCCCAGTCGCCGGGATGCAGCTTCTCGATCTCGGCGCGCATCTGCACGTCATCGTTGGTATAGTCGAAATTCGTCCCATCGGGCCAGTTGAGGCGATAGAACGGCAGCACCGGATCGAGCGTCACGTCCTCGCTCATGTCGCGCCCGGTCAGCGCCCACAGTTCGCGCAGGCAGTCCGGATCGGTGATGACGGTCGGCCCCGCGTCGAAGGTGAAGCCGTCGCGTTCCCAATAATACCCGCGCCCACCCGGCTTGTCGCGGCTCTCGACGATCGTCGTCTGCACGCCCGCGGATTGCAGCCGGATCGCGAGCGCCAGCCCGCCGAAACCTGCGCCGATGACTATTGCGGTCTTCATGATGACATACTGCCTGCGATGGCGCGGACGGCGCGCACGATGGGGACGGGGGGCTTGCCGGTCAGAACGCGCGCCTTGTCGGAAAGCGTCGAGCGTCCGGCGTAGAAACGGCCGATGAGCGATGGCGAGAGGCGGTAGAAGCGCTCGAGGATGCGGTAGCGTTCCTCGGGTTCGGCGGCGCGGAACAACATCGTGTCGAGCATCCGGTAGAAGCCGCGCGACTTCCACGTCGCCCGCGCCATCGCATGCGTCGCATCGTGGAGTTTCACGCCCGAGAAATCGCTAAGGCTCGCCAGCATGGAAGCAGTCCGAACCGCGTCGGGCAGCGAGTACCCCGTAGTCGGATGGAACATCCCCGCACGCATGCCGGCCTTGGCCACCCGAGCACCACCCGAACGCCAATACGCCTCGAAATCGCCGCCCATCGCGACCGGGAGCACGCCGGACTCCTCGCGAACGACGCTCTCTACGTCCCAGCCGCGCACACCGACATAGTCGTCGATCCGCCCGCCCAGCACCGGAATATCGAGATCGGGCGTGTCGCTATAATAGGTGTCCTCGACGAACATCCGGTCGGCTGAGAACGGCAGGCAATAGACGAACCGATACCCGTCGATCTGCGGGATCGTCGCATCCATCACCATGGGCCGCGGGCTTGCGTGTGGCACCGCTAGCGCCAGTTCGCGCCCGAGAAACTTCTGCCAAGCGAGATCGAGCAGCGACAGGTCGCCTGGCCCACGCGCATCGATCACGCCGGTCGCCTCGATCCGGTCGCCATCCGCCAGCACCACCGCCGTCGCACTTGCGCCCGATACTTTCCGCCCCAGCATCAAGGCATGAGCGGGCAGGACACGCCGCACTTCGCGATCCAGCTTGCTGCTCTCGATCGAGTAATAGGTCGCATCGATCGTCCGCGCATGCGCCGGAAAGCGCACATCATAGCCACGCCACGCATGCACCACGAGCGGCGCGACGATCCAGCGATCCGCCTGCGCCACGTCGCTGCCGAAGAACGACCACAAATGATTGCCGCCGACGTCTTGCGCCGAGTCGATCAGCCGCACGTCCAACGCCGGGTGTTTTGCTTTCAACGCCAGCGCGATCATCCCGCCGGCCAAACCCGCGCCAACGATCGCGACGTCGCAGGAGATCGTCGATGCCATGCCTTCGGTTAGCGCAAAGCGGGGGGCACGAAAACAACCTTTCCAAAGCAATCACCGCCGAAGACAATCTGCGTTGCCGGGAGCCTGCGAGGGCAGGGCGCACGATCCTCCCCCGCCAGGGGAGGTGGCTGGCACTTACCAGACGGAGGGGGCGGAAAGAGGTAACGCCTGCTGCGTGTCCGCCCCCTCCTTCGCCTTCGTCGCCACCCCCCCCCGATGGGGGTGGATTGAAGATCGCGGCGCCTCTGCCGTGAAAAGGTGAGGCCAGGGGTGTTCCCCTCCACCCGCCAATGCCGCTAGCCTGCTCTCCATGCCCACGCCCACATCCGCCCCCACGCTGACCACCGCTCGCCTGACCCTGACCGGCCACGCCGCCACCGACCTCGACGACTGCGCCGCGATGTGGACCGACCCGCGTGTCTACACCATGATCGGCGGCCAGCCCCGGTCTCGCGAGGACGTCTGGATCCGCCTGCTCCGCTCGATCGGTCAATGGACGCTGTTCGGCTATGGCAGCTGGATCGCGCGCGACACCGCTACCGGCCGCCTGATCGGCGAACTCGGCCTGATCGAGGCGCGCAGGGCGATCATGCCGGCGATCGACGCGACTCCGGAAATGGGCTGGACGCTCACGGGCGACATGCAAGGCCAGGGCTATGCGTCAGAAGCACTCGCCGCGGTCCTCGCCTGGGCCGACGCGCGTATACCGCGGACGGTCTGCATCATAGACCCCGCTAACGCGCCTTCGATCAAGCTCGCCAAGCGCCTCGGCTATTGCCTCCAAATCGAAGGCATCTACCGCGACGCCCCGATCCTGATCTTCGCCCGATCCTGATCTTCGCCCGATCCTGATTTTCGAGCGCGAGGCTCGTTAAGCCCGCCCGTTATCTCTGCGCGGTGACGGTCGCGGGGTGGGCAGTCGGAGCAACCGAATCGCCGTGATGGCCATAGAATGCCATCATCAAGACGCCGACCGCCAGGATCCCGCCAGTGATAATATAGATCAGGCCCTTATGGTCCTTGCTCGCGACATCGCTGCGATTTGCCATGCATCTCTCTCCGAATCCGGCAGGTCGTCCTGCTCTGGTGGTCGAAGTTACAGCGATTCGCGCCGTTGCATAGTGGCTTTGACCTTATCCTGCTTACGGAGCCGCGAGCCGATCGACCGATCACTCACCGAGGTTCGTTAATATAGATTAAATGCATTCAGAATGATGCCATAATATATGAATCATTCAGTATGGATAATGTTCCATTTTTTTGTACGGAAAACCGATGTAGACGGATGTCGCACAAGTTGTTCTGACGGGTGCCGATATCGACATGCAATCCTGCTGTTGAGGCTGAACTTTGCTGATCCAATGATATCGTGATTTTCGAGCGAGATAGTCTCGATTTTATCGAAGGAAGTTTCAGTGGCCCAATACACCAGTGTTCTTTTGCGACAGAATCTCTCCGATCAGGGGCTGATCCCTCGCACCGGCGGGTGGACCGCCACGCCCGATCTCATCGCCGCCGGCACCGCGCCGATCGCCGATCCACAAGGCACTTTCAGCGCCGCAGCAAGCTATGCGACCGATCCTACGCAACCGGTGGTCGAGAACGCGCCGAACTATTTCTACGTGCGCGGTATCAACCTCGATAGCAGTGCGACGACCGCCGAGGCACGGGTGTTCTATGCACCGCAATCGTTGTTCCTCTATCCGGTCCAATGGCTGCAGAACGCGATGCAGACATCGCGTGGCGCCAATGTCAGTCCGATCGCATCGATAGCGCCGAACGGAATCGGCGTCACGACCGATCCCTTTTCCTGGGTGCCGCCCACGACCGACCAGCATTATTGCTTGATCGGTTTCATCTCGACACCGGCGGTGCCGTTCTCGACCCAGCAGCCGCCCAACGCGGTCTCGTCGCTCGACGATCTTGCCGCCTGGATCGGCAACACCGGCGGCACCGGCTGGCATAATGTGCAATGGGCGAGCAGCTCGGCCACCTTCACCAACTCGACGGTCTACCCCGCGTCGAGCACGGCATCGTCGATCCATATGTCGCTGACGTGCACCGGGCTTCCGGTCGGTTCGGAAGTCTCGTTTTCGTGCGGCACGCCGTTGCCCGACGGGACCGTCATCAGCCTGCCGAAGACGGTCGTCCCATCCTCGGGCCAGATCGGCTTCTTCCTACCGTTGGAGATCCCCGCGAACTGGACCTCGCCGATCAGCTACAGCTATTATGCCAATGGCGGGACACCGCTTCCCACCTTTAGCCTGGCGATGAGCGCGTCGATCGTCAAACAGTCCGACGACGACGCCTTCGCCGCCTTCGCACGGCCTGCGCACGAGGTGTTCCCGAACCATCACCTGGTCGATCTTGCGTCGGGCAAGCTGCTCGCCGTCGGCGACATGCCGGTCGATTACATCATTCCGGTGGGCAGCGACGTGACCTACCTGACCGTTTGACCTTTCTCACCCCGGCGCAAGCCGGGGTGACTTGGCAGGCAGGCGACGAGCCCGGCGCTCCAAGGCTCGATCTTGAGCTGGAGCCCCATTACCCCGGCGCGCAAACGCCCTATAAGAGCCTCATGTGGCTCGCCATCCTCCTCTCCGCCGCGGCGATGACCGCGATCGTCGGAATCCGCTATCTGATCGTCTCCGGCGCGTTCGCCGCGGCGACCCGCGCCCGCCATCCCGGCCTTTACCGCGGCCTCGACGTACAGATGCGGCGCGAAATTCTGTGGAGCATCGCCTCCGCCGCGATCTACGGCGTGCCCGCGGGGATCGTCGCCTGGGGCTGGCAGAATCGCGGCTGGACGCGCGTCTATACCGACGTCCACGCCTATCCGCTCTGGTATCTGCCGGTGTCGGTGCTGCTGTTCCTGTTCGCGCACGATACGTGGTTCTACTGGACGCATCGCTGGATGCACCGGCCGGCGCCGTTCAAGCTCGCGCACGCGGTGCATCATGCCAGCCGCCCGCCGACGGCCTGGGCGGCGATGGCGTTCCACCCGATCGAGGCGATCACCGGCGCTGTGATAATTCCGCTACTGGTGTTCTTGATTCCGATCAATGTCGGCGCGCTGGGGCTGGTCCTGACCATCATGACGGTTATGGGAGTAACCAATCACATGGGATGGGAGATATTCCCGCGGTTCATGTGGCGGGGAGCATTGGGAGGATGGCTGATAACGGCCAGCCACCATCAGCGTCATCATGAACAATACGGATGCAATTATGGGCTATATTTCCGAGTCTGGGATCGGCTCTGCGGCACCGACCGAGGCCTTGGCGATTTCGCGAAATCGCATGCCAGGGCGCGGGCGAAAGCTGCGGTTGGTAGCGGCGGCCGGAATGGCCTGGGCGATGCTGGCAGCGGCGGCGCCGGTCACGCGGCTTGACGTCGAGGTCGACAATCTCCGCTCGGCAAAGGGCCTGATCCGAATCTGCCTCACCGCCGACCCCAAGAACTTCCCGGCCTGTGTCGACGATGCCAACGCGCTCACCCGCTCGCTGCCCGCCAGCGTGCACACTACCAGTTTTCCAGGCCTTCCCCAGCGCGGTTACGCGCTCGCGGTGATCCATGACGAGAACAGCAACGCCAAGCTCGACACCTTCGCCGGCATCCCGCGCGAGGGCTATGGTTTTTCGCGCGATGCTGCTGTCCGGTTCGGTCCGCCACGCTTTTCCGCAGCCCGGTTCATGGTCGCCGGTGATGCTGAAATGCAACAGGTGAAGATGCGTTACATCTTCTGACGGATCATGACGGACCGAAACCACTTTCACTTCGTTCCGCGATGGAACCTTTTCTCCGGAGCATTTCCTTGCGCGCATTCTCTCTAGTCCTGACTGCCGCAACCGCGGCATTGGCGATCGCCACCCCGGCTCTCGCCCAGAACTCCGCACCGCCGACGCCGGCCCCCGATCTCGGCCCCGACAACTACCGCGTCACGGTCGGCGTCGGTGTCGCGTCGCTGCCCGATTACGAGGGCGCAGACAGCAATTCGTGGACGCCGGGCGCGGTCGCGATCGGTAAGGTCGCCGGCCATGACTTCTTCACGCGCGGCACGCAGCTTTATGTGAACCTGATCCCGACCAATAGCGATGTCGGCATCAGTTACGAACTCGGCGTCATCGGCGGCATCCGCACCGATCGCACCGGCAAGGTCGACAATCGTCAGGTCCGCGCACTCGGCAAGATCGACACCGCGTATGAACTCGGCGGCTATGTCGGCATCGCCAAGACCGGTGTGATCACCAGTGATTACGATACGCTCACCGCGCGCGTCGCCTATGTCCACGACGTTTCGGGCACGTACGACAGCTACGTCATCACGCCGCAGATCAACTATACGACGCCGCTCTCGATCCGCACGCTTGTCTCGCTCGGCGTTGCCGCGGACTATGCCGGCAAGGGCTTCGGCCGCACTTATGCGGCGGTAACGCCGATCGGCACGCTGGCCAGTGGCCTGCGCACCTACGATATCAACGATAGCGGCTTCCGTCGGGTCAATGCGTCGTTCTTCGTGCTGCAGAGCCTGTCGGGCGATCTGCGTCGCGGCTTCGGCGTCGGCGCAGGCGTGCTCTATGGTCGCATGCTCGGCAAGTACAAGGACAGCCCGATCGTTGCCGACGTCGGCGATGCGGATCAGTGGTTGGGCGCTGTCGGACTGACCTACACCTTCTGAAGCCATAGACGGTCGGCGTGACCAAGGGCCGCCGCAATTCTGTCAGGCTGGAGGGCTCGTTTCCCCGCAAAGGTCGGGCCCATATTGGGCTTCCTCCTTCGCGGGAGAGCAAGGAAACGTAAGCCGTTCCCGTCTGATCTAATTATTTTCGATAGGGTCTTGAACCCTGCATCCAAAAGCCGTCCGCAGTCGTTACTCGACGCGGACGGCTTTTTTTATGTCCGCAATCGAGGGTGTTACGATCGGGTTCGTTAATTCGAACCTCGTCTGGTGCTGGTCGATTGCGCGATGGCCGCAGAGCATATCGACGTCCGCAACAGCAAGGGGAGGACCCTGAATATGACTGAGAGCGTGCACCTGATCGAAGCCCTCGATGCCCGCGTAGAGCGACGCAACGACCGGCGTGACTTCTTCAAGAACGCGCTCGGCGCTGCTGCGATCACCGCAGCGGGTGCGACCGCGCTCTCGTTCTCCACTTCGGCTGCGGCCCAGTCCGTCACCGACGCCGACGTCCTCAACTTCGCGCTCAACCTCGAATATCTCGAGGCGCAATTCTATTCCTATGCCGCCTACGGCACCGGGCTCGACAACAGCCTGCTCTCCGGCACCGGCAACCAGGGTGCGGTCCGTGGTGGTCGCCAGGTCAATTTCACCGATCCGATCGTCCGTCAGTACGCGCGTGAGATCGCGCAGGACGAGATCGCGCACGTCAAGTTCCTCCGCACCGCGCTCGGCACCGCCGCCGTGGCGCAGCCGGTGATCGACGTCAGCGTCTCACCGACCAGCGCCTTCTCGCTCGCCGCCCAGGCCGCCGGGCTCGTTCCCGCTGGCACGGCATTCGATCCCTACGCCACCGACGAGGCCTTCCTGCTCGGCGCGTTCATCTTCGAAGACGTCGGCGTGACCGCGTACAAGGGCGCTGCCCCGCTGCTCACCAGCAAGGCGTATCTCGAGGCCGCCGCCGGGCTGCTCGCAGTCGAGGCGTATCACGCCGCGATCGTTCGCACGACGCTATACGGCAAGGGTATCGCGACCCCGTCGCTGCGGACGTCCGCAGATGCTATTTCGAAGGCCCGCGACAGCCTCGACGGCGGCGGCGCCAACACGACGATCTTCGGCACCAACGATATCGATCAGGGCATCTCGTCGTACAGCGCGACGCCGATCAACCTCGCCACCACGCAGGCCGCGGTGACCGTGTCGAACATCGTCCCGCTCGACAGCAACGGCGTCGCCTACAGCCGCTCGACGAGCCAGGTGCTCAACATCGTCTATCTCAACAGCGGTGCGGCATCTGCCGGCGGGTTTTACCCGAACGGCATGAACGGCAACATCAAGACGAGCATCGCGGCAGCCTGATCGATCCGTCTGATCGCAGCCTCGCCAAACGCTCTTCTTCGCTATTCAGGGGATTAACCCAATGACCGATCTCAATACCAAGCTCGAGATATTCGACGCGATCGCCGCCCGCCGTAACGAACGCCGCGGCTTCCTCCGCTTCGCCGGCGGTTCGGCCCTCGCCATCGGTGGTGCAAGCCTGCTTTCGGCTTGCGGCAATGACGATTCCGATCTCGCGCCTGCGCCGACGCCGACGCCCACGCCGACCCCGGCAGCCGCACTCAACGATGCCGACGTGCTCAACGTCGCACTGAACCTCGAATATCTCGAAGCGCAGTTCTACGCGTTCGCGGCATTCGGCGTCGGCCTGAACGCCAGCCTGTTGACCGGCATCGGTACGCAGGGCGCCGTCACCGGCGGCGCACAGGTGCCGTTCCAGGACGCCGTCGTCCGTGAGTATGCGCGCGAAATCGCGATCGACGAAGTCGCACACGTCGCCTTCCTGCGCTCGGCTCTCGGCACTGCCGCCGTCGCCCAGCCCGCGATCGATATCTCGGTCGGCACGGCAGCCGCGCCGGGCGCGTTCACGGCAGCCGCCCGTGCGGCCGGCGTCATCGGTGCGACGGGCGTGTTCAACCCCTATGCCGACGACAACAGCTTCCTGCTCGGCGCGTACATCTTCGAGGACGTCGGCGTTTCGGCCTACAAGGGTGCCGCACCGCTGATCGCCAACAAGACCTATCTCGAGGCGGCCGCCGGCATCCTCGCGGCAGAGGCGTATCATGCAGGGCTGATCCGTACGATCCTGTACCGCAAGGGTCTGCAGACGCCGAACCCGATCCCGTCGCTGATTACCGCCGCCAACCAGATCAGCGACGCACGCGACAGCCTCGACGGCACCGTCACCAACGCGACGACGGGCGTGATCGGCGACGACGATCAGGGCATCACCGGTTCGGATCCGACGATCTCGAACATCGTGCCGACCGATGCCAACGGCCTGGCGTACAGCCGCTCGGTCGCTCAGGTGCACAACATCGTCTACCTGACGCCCACGGCACGGATCGGCGGCGGCTTCTTCCCCAACGGGACGAACAACCGCCTCGATTCACTGCGGACCAGCGGCGCCAACGCGTGATCGCAGCCACCGACTAAATCAGAAACCTCGGATCGCGGCGCATTCAGGAGCGCCGCGATCCTTGTTTGGGGAACGACCATGAAGCACCTTACGAAGCTCACGACGCTCGCCGGCCTTACCGTCGCGGGCCTTTTTGCCGTTCCGGCCCAGGCGCAATTGTTCTCGCAGGAAACTACCGCGGACCGTCCGTTCTCGGGCGTCTATGTCGGCGCGGCCGGCGGGTATGACGTCCAGAAGAACGACGTCGGCTCGTCGATCCTGTTCGATCGCAACGGCGACGGCAATTTCAACGAGAACGTCAACACCATCACCGGCGCCAACGCCTTCTCGCCGGGCTTCTGCAACGGCTCCGCGCGCACCGGTGCGGCGGCCTATGGTTGCCGCAACGACGATGACGGCTGGGCCTATTACGGTCGTGCCGGCTTCGACGCACAGCGCGGCAACATCGTCGTCGGCGTCGTCGGCGAATTCGGCAAGACCGACATCACCGACAGCACCTCCGGTTTCTCGACCACGCCCGCCAGCTACACCATGTCGCGCAAGGTCGACTGGGAAGCCTCGGTCCGCGGTCGCGCGGGCTATGCCATCAACACCACGCTGTTCTACGGCACGTTCGGCGCGGGCTATGCCAAGATCGACAATCTGTTCTTCACCACCAACACCGCCAACGCGTTCGCGGCGACCGGTTCGAAGAACCAGTGGGGCATTCTCGGCGGCGGCGGCATCGAGCAGAAGCTGACCAAGAACATCTCGATCGGCATGGAATACATGTACCACCAGTATCAGGACAACGACGCCCGCGTCCAGGTAACGGCCGGCACCGCGCTTGCCGGCAGCCCGGTGTTGCTCGCCAACAACCCCTTCCTGATCGCCCCCAATACCACCGGCACCACCTTCCGCCGCAGCGACGAATATTTCCGTTGGCACAGCCTGCGTGGCACGGTGAGCTTCAGGTTCTAGGCGCCGGGCGGCCTGCACCAACTTGGCGCAGGACTCGCCCCAGCCCGGCCAGCGCAGCAAAGCACGCCACAAGGCGTAGCTTAGCTAACGACTGACGGCGCGCGGAGTAAGGAAAAGGCCGTTGCCCCAACCCGGGCAGCGGCCTTTTCCGTTTCAGCAAGCGTGCGCTCACCATCAAAAACCCGCCCCCCACTACCACCACCCCGGCGAAGGCCGGGGCCCAATTGGCAAGGCGGATATAACGAAGCACATCGCGTCGTTATCGCCGTCCCCCAATTGGGCCCCGGCCTTCGCCGGGGTGGAGCATTATCGAGCGTGCAATAATCACTGAGCCTCGCACACCCCGCACCGCCAACCCGCTTTTCCCATTGCACCCCACCCCCAGCCCCCTATGCTCACCCCACCCCGGGGGAGCGCTTATCCGCGCTTGAGAGGAAGGCAGGAGCCTTCGACCCGCTGAACCTGATCCGGTTGATACCGGCGGAGGGAGGGAGCGGTCGCCACAGAACCGTAAACCTTTGCTCCGAGACCCGTAGGAGCAAGCGCATGGCCGATTACGAAGCACGCACCGAAAAGCCCGCAGCAACCGCAGACATCGGCGTAACCACCGGCCCGATCCGAGGCTCGCGCAAAATCCACGTCGCGGTCCCGACCAGCCCAGACGTCCGCGTAGCCATGCGCGAGATCGTCCTAGACCCATCCTGCAGCGAACCCCCGCTACGCATCTACGACACCAGCGGCCCCTACACGGACCCCCGCGCGACAATCGACATCAACGCCGGCCTCCCCCAACTCCGCCGCGCCTGGATCGAAGCCAGAGGCGACGTGGAATCCTACGAAGCCCGAGAACTCCGCCCCGAAGACAACGGCCAGCTAGGCCCCGATCGCTCGGGCGGCGTCCCCCAGTTCCCCGCCACCATCAAGCGCCCCCTTCGCGCGCGCGCCGGCGCCAACGTCAGCCAGATGCACTACGCCCGCCGAGGCATCATCACCCCCGAAATGGAATACGTCGCCACCCGAGAAAACCTCGGCCGCGCCATGCTGAAAGACTACAAGCGAGACGGCGAATCCTTCGGCGCACAGATCCCCGATTTCGTAACCCCCGAATTCGTCCGCGACGAGATCGCCCGCGGCCGCGCGATCATCCCCAACAACATCAACCACCCCGAATCCGAACCGATGGCGATCGGCCGCAACTTCCTCGTCAAGATCAACGCCAACATCGGCAACTCCGCGGTCGCCAGCAACGTCGCCGCCGAAGTCGACAAGCTCGTCTGGTCGATCCGCTGGGGCGCGGACACGGTGATGGACCTCAGCACCGGCCGCAACATCCACGACACCCGCGAATGGATCCTCCGCAACTCGCCGGTCCCGATCGGCACCGTCCCGATCTACCAGGCGCTCGAAAAGGTCGGCGGCGTCGCCGAGGACCTCACCTGGGAGATTTTCCGCGACACCCTCATCGAGCAGGCCGAGCAGGGCGTCGATTACTTCACGATCCACGCCGGCGTGCGCCTCGCCTACATCCCGATGACCGCGAAGCGCGTCACCGGCATCGTCTCGCGCGGCGGCTCGATCATGGCGAAATGGTGCCTCAGCCACCACAAGGAGAGCTTCCTCTACGAGCGCTTCGACGAGATCACCGAGATCATGAAGGCCTACGACATCGCCTACAGCCTCGGCGACGGCCTGCGCCCCGGCAGCATCGCCGACGCCAACGACGAAGCGCAGTTCAGCGAACTCTACACGCTCGGCGAACTTACGCACCGAGCATGGAAGAGCGACGTCCAGGTCATGATCGAAGGCCCCGGCCACGTGCCGATGCACAAGATCAAGGAGAACATGGACAAGCAACTCGAAGTTTGCGGCGAAGCGCCCTTCTACACGCTAGGGCCGCTCACCACGGACATAGCCCCCGGCTACGACCACATTACGAGTGGTATCGGCGCCGCAATGATCGGCTGGTACGGCACCGCGATGCTCTGCTACGTCACGCCGAAGGAGCATCTCGGCCTCCCCGACCGCGACGACGTAAAAGTCGGGGTCATAACCTACAAACTAGCCGCCCACGCCGCCGACCTCGCCAAAGGCCATCCCGCCGCCCAGATGCGCGACGACGCCCTGTCCCGCGCCCGCTTCGAATTCCGCTGGAGAGACCAGTTCAACCTCTCCCTCGACCCCAACACCGCCGAGCAATACCACGACCAGACATTGCCGGCAGAAGGCGCCAAGACCGCCCACTTCTGCTCGATGTGCGGCCCAAAATTCTGCTCGATGAAGATCACGCAAGAGGTGCGAGACTTCGCGGCGAAGCAGAACGCGCCAGCGGACACGTTCCTCGCGGCAGACGTCGACCAGACCGACACCGACCGAGCGATCTTCGCCAAGGGCACTCACGCCGAAGCCGAAAAAGGCATGGCCGACATGAGCGAGCGGTTCCGCGAGAAGGGCAGCGAAATCTACTTGCCGGCGGAGTGAACTAATGGACGAGGCTTGGCGCCGGATCGAAGAGAACGGTGGGGCCGGCCTGCCTCATCGTAACCACGATCCGATACTCAGGCTCGTCGCGCATTATTTCGAGCCAGCAGATTATATGCTGGAGCAGTTCATGAAGCTCGACAGGAAGGCGGGCACATCGTCCGGCCTGTCCCATGCCAAGGTGATCGAGCGACGATACTTCCTGATGGTCTGGCTATCGAGCCTCTACGTCGTCATGGAGGGTGTGGAGGCCCTCCCTCTGGAGAAAGAGCTGAGAGCGAGGCCGCTCGATATTCCGGACATCGCGTTGCGCATACCTCCGCTCATGGAGGAATTCGGCGAGCATCGCGACGCGCTGAGACTGCTCCGCAATGCGCAATCTCATTTTCAGGAAACGGCGCAAAAGCACGTCCAGTTCGTTGCCCAGCGATCGCGGATCGACTGGGCGCTCAGCATTCACGGAAACTCGACCGGCTGTTTCGCGAATACCGGATCCAGTCCTCCGCCATATACGCCATGGCAGGTCGCAAGGACGAGCTTCAGCTAACGCGGCGCAAGCCGCCTCCGTCGGGTAAATTGCGACTTGCTCCGGACTGACAGTCTCCAACGGTACGAAGATTAGCCGCGCGCCTTACCGCTTCCGGACGAACTCCGCCCGCAGCACCAGTCCCTTGATCCCCTCGTAGCGACAGTCGATCTCCTGCGCGTCACCGGTCAGCCGGATCGACTTGATCAGCGTGCCGCGCTTCAAGGTCTGCCCCGCACCCTTCACGGTCAGGTCCTTGATCAGCGTCACCTGATCGCCATCCGCGAGCACGTTTCCGACCGAATCCCGTACCAGGACCGCACTGTCGTCGGCCGCAACAGCCATCGCCGCACCGCCCGCAACCCACTCGCCGGTCGCTTCGTCGTACACATATTCGTCGCTCATCGGTCGGTCTCCGGCAGCGCCCAGTCGATCGGCGCGCGCCCATGGGTTTCGAGAAATTCATTGGCCCGGCTGAACGGCCGCGATCCGAAGAACCCGGTCCGCGCGGCCAGCGGCGACGGGTGCGCGGACTGGATCACCAGATGCCGCCCGCCCTTCGCGATATCGTCGACGAACGCCGCCTTCTTCTGCGCATACGCCCCCCACAGCAGGAAGACGACCGGTTTGTCCTGCGCATTCACCGCCGCGACGACGGCATCGGTGAATCGCTCCCACCCGCGCTTCTGGTGCGACGCAGCTTCGCCCATCCGCACGCTCAGCACCGCGTTGAGCAACAGCACGCCCTGCGCGGCCCAGTGATCGAGCATGCCGTGGCGTGCCCGCGGAATGCCGAGATCCGCCTCCAGCTCCTTGTAGATATTCACCAGGCTAGGCGGCGTCCGCACGCCTTGGCGGACCGAAAAGCTTAACCCATGCGCCTGCCCCTCGCCGTGGTACGGATCCTGCCCGAGGATCACGACGCGCACCTGATCGAGAGGCGTCAGTTCCAGCGCCCGAAACCGGTTAGCATCGTCGGGAAATACTTGAGCCCCCGTTGCCCGTTCGGCCTCCAGAAACGCATCGAGCGCCCGCATGTACGGCGCCTCGAACTCTGCACGCAGCGCTTGCCAGCTTTCGGTGAGGTTGGGTGTCATCATCTCCGGTCGCATGTCGGACAGGGCAGGGGAGTGTCAATCGTCCCACTCGTCCCGCCGCGGAGGCGGGGGCCCAGGATCTCGCAGGGCAACGCCCGTAACCCTGGCCCCCCGCCTCCGCGGGGGAACGGCGACCGAGCGGGTCTTGATGCGAAGCGAAAGGCTCGCACATCGCGTCCCCCCTCATTATATGCGCCGCCATGACCGAGATCACCGTCGCCGCGCTGCAGCTGGGCTTCACGCCCAACATCGACCGCAACATCGCCAACGTGTCGCGCCTCGTCCACGAGGCCGCTGCGAAGGGCGCGCAGGTGATCCTGCCGCCCGAACTGTTCGAGGGCGAGTATTTCTGCCGCGTCGAGGACGAGGGCCTCTTCGCCAACGCCGCCCCGGTCGGCGAACACAAGGCGGTGCTCGCGATGCAGGCGCTCGCCGAGGCGCTCAAGGTCACCATTCCGACCAGCTTCTTCGAGGCGGACGGCCCGCATCATTACAACAGCCTCGCGATGATCGGCCCCGACGGCAACGTGCAGGGCGTCTACCGCAAGAGCCACATCCCCGACGGCCCCGGCTATGAGGAAAAATTCTACTTCCGCCCTGGCAACACCGGCTTCAAGGTCTGGCCCCACCCCGCCGGCAAGCTAGGCGTCGGCGTCTGCTGGGACCAATGGTATCCCGAGACGGCGCGCGCGATGATGTTGATGGGCGCGGAAATCCTGTTCTACCCGACCGCGATCGGCAGCGAGCCGCACGACACCTCGCTCGACACCGCACGGCTGTGGCGCCGCGCGATGGTCGGCCACGCGGTCAGCAACGTCGTGCCGATCGTCGCCGCCAACCGCGTCGGTGTCGAGCACGGCCAGACCTTCTACGGCACCAGCTTCATCGCCGACGAGCGTGGTGACATCCTGGCGGAGCTAGGCCGCGACGACGAAGGCGTGATTACCGCGACGATCGACCTGGACATCGTCAAGCGCCACCGCGCTGCGTTCGGCTTCTTCCGCGACCGCCGCCCGGACCTCTACGGCCGGCTGGTCCAGGACATCTGACCCGATCCTCCCCCGCCAGGGGGAGGTGGCTGGCACTTGCCAGACGGAGGGGGAGGTCGGCGCCAACATCGGTTGCGTATCCGCCCCCTCCGTCACCTTCGGCGACACCTCCCCCTAGCGGGTGAGGATTAAAGCCAGGCAAACCCCGCCAGCGCCACCCCGGCGAGTGCGGCGGCACCCGCAACCCACAACAGCCAGCGCCGCCCAGTCAACGCGGTAATCGAGGCAAGCGCGATCGCCACCTGCAACGCGGTCACCGCCAGCGCCAGCATCGTGTGCGGCCGCAGCGCCTCGTCCGACTCCGCATTCGCCGCCGCCGACTGCCGGTCGAGCGCCTGTGCCTGAGCCTGCAGTTCGGTACCGCGTGCCCGATACCGCGCAACGTCAGCGCGGTGCTCTGCAACCCGCTTCGAGTCCGGCCGCGTCGGTTCCAGATCGACCTCCATCTCCGCCAGATGCCGCTTCAGGTCTTCCGCCTGGTAATAGCCCCAAGCATCCGACGCTTGTGCCTTGATCAGCACCGCCTCGTTCTTGTGCAGTAATGCCTCGTTCTGCGTATGCCCGCCCAGGAAGCTCGTCACCGCCGCCAGCGTCGCCAACACGGCGGTAAACAACGCGATCCGCTGATCCAGCGCGAAGCCCTGTTCGGCGCGCTCCTCGGCCAGTTGCTCATGCCAGCCTCGCACTTCGTAATCCTCGTCCATGCGATCCGCTGTCGCATCCTGCGCGTGACTGGACGTTGATGATCGAGTGACATATTTTTTAGCGCCTATGACCCGCATCCGCTCCGCATCCGTGTTGGCCCTCGCGCTCCTCGCCGGTTGCGCGACGCCATCGATGAGGGGCGTCGCACCGAGCGATCATTTCGACGGCCAGCGCTTCTTCAACCCGGACGGCGTGCAGGGTAGCGTTGGCGAGCAGAAGCAGGGTCCCGTCGCGCTGTTCCGCAACCTCGTAAAGCCGCCCTATCGCAGCTGGCCACGGCACGTACCCGTCACGCCTTCGCGTCCGCCGGCCCGCGTCGAGGGGCGGACGATGCGCGTCACCTGGATCGGCCATTCGACCGTGCTGGTGCAGACGCAGGGGCTCAATATCCTGACCGATCCGCTCTGGGTAGAGCGCGCATCGCCGGTCCAGTTCCTTGGCGTGAAGCGCGTCCGCGAACCCGGCGTGCGACTGAAGGATCTGCCGAAGATCGACCTGATCCTGCTTAGCCACGATCACCGCGACCATCTCGACATGCGGGCGATGCGAACGCTCTGGCACCGCGACAAGCCGCTGATCGTCACGGGTTTAGGCAACGACCAGATCCTGAAGCGCAGCGGCATCCGCTCCGTCGCTCGGGACTGGGGCGGCCGCGTGACGTTGCGCCCCGGCATCGACGTGATCGTCGACCGCGCGCATCACTGGAGCGAATACGATCCCGGCGACCGCGACAAGACGTTATGGGCGGGCTTCACCGTGACGCTGCCCGGCGGCAATCTGTATTTCGCGGGCGACACCGGGCCGGGCGACATGCGCTGGGCGATCGAGGCGCGCGCGGCGGGACCGGTCCGGCTCGCGATCCTGCCGATCGGCGCCTATCATTTCGCAGGACACGAAACCGACAATCACATCGGCCCGGATCAGGCCGTGACCGCGTTCGAGCAACTCGGCGCGGCCTATGCGATCGGCGTCCACTGGGGCACGTTCGAACTGACGGCGGAAGGCATCAACGAACCGCCCGACCATCTCCGCGCGGCGCTCGTCCGAGAACACATCGCAGCAACCCGCTTCCGTACGCCCGAAGCAGGTGAGGCATGGGTGATCGAGTAGCATTCGATCGCCGCAGCTATGCAGGGCCCCGCCCTTCAACACCTCCCCGGCGGAGGCCGGGGCCCAGTTGGGAAACGCCGCTAAATGGCCGTTGCGCTCCGTTACCGCGACCTCACCAACTGGACCCCGGCCTCCGCCGGGGAGGTGCGCGTCTTCGAATGAGTAATCACCGAACGGGTCTCAGGCCGCGGAACAGGGTTGTTCCACCTCAAACCGCCCCGCGCAACTCCAGCGCCCGCTTGAACACCGCTTCGAACATCTCCGCCGTCAGCACACCGGTATTCACGTTGTAGCGCGAGCAATGGAAGCTATCGATCAGGATGCGGCCATCGGGCATCACGTGCTCGGCGCCATGCGCGAACCGCGCTTTCGGCAGCCGCCCGCCCAGCATCTTCACCGCCGACTGATGCGCGATATGCCCCAGCGCGACGAACACCCGCGCCGTCGGCACCGCATCCGCCTGCGTTTCCAGGAACGGGCGGCACGTGCGGATTTCTTCGGGCGTCGGCTTGTTCTCGGGCGGCAGGCACTTCACCGCGTTGAGAATGATCGCGCCGTCCAGCGCCAGTCCGTCCTCGGCCTTCGCCCCGTAGGTCCCGGTCGCAAGCCCGAACCGACCCAAAGTCTCGAACAGGAACTGCCCCGAATAATCGCCGGTAAAAGCGCGGCCCGTACGGTTGGCGCCATGCTTGCCGGGCGCGAGACCGATGATACCAAGCCATGCGGAGGGATCGCCGAACGCGGGAACCGGTGCGTTCCACCAGGTCGGGAACTCGGTCCGCAACTGCTCGCGCACTGCAACGAGGCGGGGGCATAGCGGGCAGTCGTGCGGCGGCTCGGTCTCGGGCAGTGCAGATATGGGCGCGAAGACGGTCGTGACGTCGATGTCGTCGGCGATGTCGTCGGCCGAGTCGATCGCGTGCTCGGGAAGCTCGGTGCTGTAAGGTGTGGAATCCATGGGATTGCGCTAGGCGGACCAAATGTCGCCTGCAACCCCGCTCCCGACGATAGCGCCCGCCGCAACCACCTACGCGATCGCGCTCGGCTCCAACCGACGCGGACGCCACGGTGCTCCAGAGCGCGAGATCGCCGCCGCGCTGGAAGAACTCGGCGATGTCGTCGCACGATCGCCGACCGTGGCGAGCGCTCCCCTCGGCCCCTCGAACCGTCGCTACGCCAACGCCGTCGCACTGATCGAGACGGACGAAGATCCCGCCACGCTGCTCGTCCGCCTGAAAAGCATCGAACGCGCGTTCGGCCGTCGCTCGGGACGCCGCTGGGGCAGCCGCGTGCTGGACCTCGACATCGTCCTCTGGTCGGGCGGCGCATGGTCGTCACCCGGCCTCACCGTGCCGCACGCCGCTTTTCGAGAACGCGGCTTCGTCCTGGGTCCCCTTGCGGGCCTCGTCCCGACATGGCGCGATCCGCTTACCGGCAGAACGATACGGCAATTGGCGCAATCGGTTGACCGAAAGCGGCCACGCGATTAGGTGCGCGGTCCACGATGGCGGGGGTCCGTAGCTCAGTTGGTAGAGCAAGCGACTTTTAATCGAGAGGTCCCGGGTTCGAGCCCCGGCGGACCCACCATCGATGCCTCGGGCGATGCGCCGAGCAGGCGGAGGCATGTGCCGGCGATTCTCGCGGGCGCGTCGGTCGCCGCAGTCGGCATCACCCTGATTCTCCTCGTCGGTCTCGCGGTCGACCATTGGCCGTTCGCGTTCGATCGCGCGATCATCCTCGGTCTGCGCGCCTGGCACGGGCCCTCCTGGCTGCCCAACGTCGCGATCGACGTCACGGCGCTCGGTGGCGGCATCGTGCTGACGATCGTCGTGGTCGTGGTCACTGGCCTCTTGATCGTGCAACGCCTTTGGCTGACTGCACTGGCGACGCTCGCCGCGAGCATCACCGGCGGGCTGATCGTCGATTTCGTCAAGGCGCAGGTCAATCGCCCACGCCCCGACATCGTCGAGCACCTCGTCACCGTCTCGAACATGAGCTTCCCGAGCGGCCATTCGGCGAACAGCGCGATCGTCTATCTGACGCTCGCGGGCCTCGCGTCGCAGGTGACGGAGCACCGCGCGGCACGGCGTTACCTGCTCGTCGTCGCAATCCTGCTGGTCGGCGCGATCGGCTGTAGCCGGGTGTATCTCGGCGTTCACTGGCCGAGCGACGTGCTGGCCGGCTGGAGCTTCGGCACGCTCTGGGCGCTCGCCTGGTGGCTCGCCACCGCCCGTGCCCGCCGGGCGATCGGGGGCGAGCGCCACGCGTTCGGCACCCCGCCCGTCGACCCACCCGCCGACCCGGCGTCCTAGCGCCCCTTCTCAGCCAGCGCCCGCTCCCACGCCAACGCATCGCGGACGATACCGTCGAGATCGGCATGGCGCGGCGTCCAGTCGAGCCGTTCCAGGATCGCGCTGTTGTCAGAGATCAGCATCGCCGGATCGCCCGCGCGACGCCCTTCCAGACGGCGCTCGATCGTCACATTGGTTACCTTGTCGACCGCGTCGAGCACTTCCAGCACCGAGAAACCCTTGCCGTACCCTGCGTTGAGCGTGTGGCTCTTGGCGGGTTCCGCGACCAGAACTTCCAGAGCAGCGACATGCGCGGCGGCCAGGTCGCTGACGTGGATGTAATCGCGCACGCCGGTGCCATCGGGCGTGTCGAAATCGGTGCCATAGACGCCGACATGGCCGCGCTTGCCGGTGGCCGCCTCGACCGCGATCTTGATCAGGTGGGTCGCGCCGATCGTCGACTGCCCGCTGCGACCCTGCGGATCTGCGCCCGCCACGTTGAAGTAGCGCAATGCCGCGTAATTGATCGGATGCGCCGCCGCGACGTCGCGCAGCATCGCCTCGGTCATCAGCTTCGACATGCCGTAGGGATTGATCGGCACGGTTGGATCGCCCTCCGCGACCGGCACCTTTTCCGGCGTTCCGTACGTCGCGGCGGTCGACGAGAAGATGAAGTGCGGTACGCCCTCGACCACCGCGCTCTCGATCAGCGCACGGCTGGCGGCGGTGTTGTTGCGGTAATATTTGAGCGGATCGCTGACCGACTCGGGGACGACCACCGAGCCAGCAAAATGCATGATCGCCTTGACGTTATGCTCGCGAATCGCCGCGCGCACCTTCGTATCGTCGGCGACGTTCGCCTCGACCAGCGCGGCGCGCGGATCGACCGCCCAGTCGAACCCGGTGACCAGATTGTCGACCACCAAGACCTCGTATCCAGCGTCGAGCAACGCCAGCACCGCGTGGCTGCCGATGTAACCGGCCCCGCCGGTCACCATAACCTTACCGTCGATCATACGCGTCTCCTCTTTGTTGCGCGGTAGCGACTTCCTATCTTGGGAGAAAGGAGATCGTGATGACGGATTATGTAACGCTCGCCGGCGGCTGCTTCTGGTGCACCGAGGCGGTATTCAAGGACGTGATCGGCGTCGAGAGCGCCGAGAGCGGGTATATCGGCGGGCAGGTGCCTAACCCGACCTACAAGCAGGTCTGCGGCGGCGACACCGGCCACGCCGAGGCGATCCGCATCGGCTTCGATCCGGAGCAGCTGAAGCTCGGCGACCTGCTCGACATCTTCTTCGCGACGCACGACGCGACGACGCTGAACCGGCAGGGCAACGACGTCGGCACGCAGTACCGCTCGGCGATGTTCCCCGCGGACGACGCGCAGAAGGCCGAGATGCAGGCAGCGCTGGAGCGGGCTCAGGCGGATTCGCCCAAGCCGATCGTCACGACGATCGAGCCGATGGACACATGGTACGAGGCCGAGGGCTATCACCAGGATTACTGGGAAACGTCCGGCCGCTCGAACCCGTATTGCATGGCGGTAATTCCGCCCAAGCTGCAAAAGCTCCGCAAGAGCTTCGCGGCACGGTCGAAAGCTGCGGTCAGCGCGTAACGGTCGTTAAGTAACGCTAGATAAGTTGTTCCCCTGCGGACGCGGGGGCCCAGCTAAATACCGCAGTCCGACCTGGCTTTTGGACCCCGGCCTTCGCGGGGGAACAGGCGCTAGCGGTGAGCGGCACGGCGAAGACGGTCGTTGATCGCTTCGCCGATGCCCTCGCGAGGAATCGGCGCGATAGCGATCTTCGGGCGGTCGTTCGCGTCTGCTGCGTGAAGCAGGTCGAACAGCTTCGCGGCGGCCTCGACGAGGTCTCCCGATGCGGAGAGGGTTATGTTGCCCGTCACTTCGCCAAACCCGATTAGCCACTCACCGGACCCGGCCTCGGTCGCATTCAAACGAAGCGCCTTGTTCGGCGCATAATGGCTCTCAAGCTGCCCCGGCGCAGTGACTCCGCCCTGACTCCCCCCCGGCGAAGGCCGGGGTCCAATTGGGGGGCGGTCATGACGCAGGTCTTGCCCGGTTACATCCGACGTTCCAATTGGGCCCCGGCCTCCGCCGGGGGGGTGCTCTAGGTACTGCCGGATAGCCTCCGCCGTAACCGGCCCCGGCCGCAACACCGTCCGCCCAGCCACGATCGTCGACTCCAACCCCGCCTCAGTAGCCCCATCGTCGAGGATCAACGGCACGTTCCCCCCCAGACTCCCCGCCACATGCGCAGCGCTGGTCGGACTGATCCCCCCACTCGCATTGGCCGACGGCGCCGCCAAAGGCCGCCCCGACGCCGCAATCAACCCCTGCATAGCCCGGTGTCGTGGCACCCGGATCGCGATCGTATCCAACCCCGCCGTCACCAGCGAAGCGATCCCCGAGTCCCCCCGCACCGGCAGCACCAACGTTAGCGGCCCCGGCCAGAACGCCTCGGCCAGCGCCCGCGCATCCGCATCGAACACCGCAATCCGCTCCGCCGCCGCCAGATCCGCCACATGCACGATCAGCGGATTGAAACTCGGGCGCCCTTTCGCAGCATAAATCCGCGCCACCGCCTCCGCATTCGTCGCGTCCGCCGCCAGCCCGTACACCGTCTCGGTCGGCACCGCGACGATCCCCCCGTCGCGAATCAGCGCGGCGGCTTCGGCGATCGCGGCCGTGCCGTAGGGTAAAATCCGAGGGTGTGGACGGGTCATTCCACAGGCGTATAGCGGGTCCAAACCGTAGCGATAAGAGGATGCGATGGCCTTCACTCCAGCAACCACCGAACAGCGTTTCGTGCTCGACCATGTCGTGCGGATCGGCGAGATCGCCGCGACCGAACGCTATGCCGCCGCCAGCGACGACGTCGTCGACGCGGTCCTCGAAGGCGTTGGCCAGTTGGCGTCGGGCGAATGGGCCCCGCTCAACCGCACCGGCGACACCGTCGGCGCGAAATGGACCCCCGATGGCGTGGTCATGCCCGACGGCTTCGCGCAGGCGTACAAGGATTACGTCGAGGGCGGCTGGGGCACGATCGGCGTCGAAGAGGAATGGGGCGGGCAGGGCCTCCCGTTCGCGATCCAGACCGCGGTGCTCGACACGCTCGGCTCGGCCAACATGGGCTTTGCGCTGTGCCCGACGCTGACCGTCGGCGCGATCGAGGCGCTCCAGCATCACGGATCCCCTGAGCAGCAGGCGCTCTACCTCCCCCATCTCGCGACCGGCGAATGGACCGGCACGATGAACCTGACCGAGCCGCAGGCAGGCTCCGACGTCGGCGCATTGCGCGCGACCGCCACGGCGCTCGGCGACGGCAAATGGAGCATCAAGGGCACCAAGATCTACATCTCGTTCGGCGACCACGACATGGCGCCGAACATCGTCCACCTCGTGCTCGCGCGGACGCCGGGCGCACCGGCTGGCACGAAGGGCATCTCGCTGTTCCTCGTCCCCAAGTACCGCCTTCAGGAAGACGGCACGCCCGGCGACTTCAACGACGTCCGCGTCGTCTCGATCGAGCACAAGATGGGTCTCCACGCCTCGCCGACCTGCGTGCTGAGCTTCGGCGACAACGACGACTGCATCGGCGAGCTGATCGGCGCGGAGCTCGGCGGCATCCGGGCGATGTTCACGATGATGAACAACGCACGCCTCAACGTCGGCCTCCAGGGCGTTCAGGTTGCCGAGGGCGCAACGCAGGGCGCTGTCGCCTACGCACTCGACCGCGTGCAGTCCGCCCGCGCCGGTTCGCCGAACAAGGACTCGGTCAAGATCGTCGAGCATCCCGACGTCCGCCGCATGCTGATGCGGATGAAGGCACAGACCCAGGCAGCGCGCGCACTCGTCTACTACGCAGCAGGGCAGGTCGACCGCGCCAATCTCGGCGATCACGCTGCGCGCAACCGCCTCGAACTCGTCACGCCGCTCGCCAAGGCGCACGGCACCGACCTCGGCAACGAAGTCGCGTCGCTCGGTATCCAGGTTCACGGCGGCATGGGCTATGTCGAAGAAACCGGCGCCGCGCAGTATTTCCGCGATGCCCGCATCACGCCAATCTACGAGGGCACCAACGGCATCCAGGCGGCGGATCTGGTGGGGCGCAAACTCGGCCTCGACAATGGCGGCGCGTTCGCCACGCTGATCGCCGACATCCGCGCGGAAGCGAAGGACGAGCGGCTGCTCGCGCTAATCGATGCCTGTGAAGCGATCGGGCGTAAGCTCGCCACCGCGGACGCCGACGACAAGCTGGCGGCGAGCTATCCGTTCCTCACCATGCTGTCGGTCGCGACCTGCGGCTGGCTGATGGAGCGGCAGGGTGGGGTCGCCGGCACCGACGATTTCGGCCGGATGAAGACCGCGGCGGTACGCTTCTACCTCGACCAGATCGTCCCCGAGGCGATGGGCCTGAGCGCGGCCGCAAACGCCAGCGCGGCAGTGCTGTATTCGATCGAGCCGGAATTGTTCGCCGCCTGAGCAAAACCCGGCATTGGAATGCCAGCGTTCTACGCGGCAAGGCGCCACCCTTTCCCGTTCGCCCTGAGCGCAGTCGAAGGGCATGCCCAACTCGCAGGTGCTTCGACTTCGCTCAGCACGAACGGGGATGGGCACGGTGCTCGAGGCGCCTGATATCGGGATCGCCACCACTCGACGGCCCCGCGCAACGAACGGTATGGATAGGCAGAAATCTGTGAAAGCCCGACCGATGTTCGATCTCGACGCCTATCTCCTCCGTGTCGCGATGCCCGCGCGGCCGACGCTCGACTCGATCGGCCTCGGTCGCCTCCAGCACGCGCACCGGCTCGCCATCCCGTTCGAGGATCTCGACGTCGTCCTCGGCCGCGGCATCGCGATCGACGGCGCGTCGGTGTTCGCGAAACTCGTGACCGCTCGCCGCGGCGGTTATTGCTTCGAGCATAACCGGCTGTTCCTCGACGCCCTCGCCGAACTCGGCTTCACCGCCCGCCCGCTGCTCGCGCGCGTCTGGATCGCGGCGATCGACGTGCCGCCGCTCACCCACACCTTCGCGCTGGTGACGATCGACGGGCAGGACTGGATCGCCGACACCGGCTTCGGCGGCAGTTATACGCCGGTCCTGTCACTTGCCGACGGCGCCGAAGCGACCGCACCCGATGGCGCGCGCTTCCGCCTCGAATCGACCGAAAGCGGCTGGATGCTCCTCCGCGACGGCGATCCCATGACCACCGATGGTCGCGGCTCGGGCGAGGGGTTCCAGCCGCAATACAGCTTCACGCTCGCGCCAGTGTTCGATGCGGACCTCGCAATGTCCAACCACTGGACATCGACTGCGCCAGCCAGCCGCTTTACCCATACGCCGATCGCCAGTATCGTGCTGCCGAACGGTTTCGCATCGCTGATCGGGCGGGATTACCGCCGCCGTTCGGGCACGGACACGACGGTCGGCGAGATCACCGACCCGCGCGTGTACCGGATCCGCATGAGCCTGTTGTTCGGTATCGACCTGAGCGTCGAGGATGTAGCCGCGTTGGGATTGTTCTGAAGTTTAACCCACTTCCGTTCGTGCTGAGTAGCGACCGAGTAGTCCCGCAGGGACGTATCGAGGGCGCGTATCGAAGCATGTGTTCCCCGCGCCGAACTTTCCTTCGATACGTCCTCTCGATACGCGGCTTCGCCACTACTCGATGACTACTCAGGACGAACGGGGGAGGGGGAGTAAGAACGAGAGAGGGTGAGAACAAACGCAAGGGGCAGGGGAGGCGAAGGAAATCGCTAGCAGCGAGTTAAGCCCGCTCGCGCTCCAGCAAATCGTGCGCATCCAACCCCAGCAAGTCGATATGCCCCAAGATCCGCGGCCACTGCGTCGTCACGAAATTCTCGCGCTCCGCCACCCGCAGCGCCTCCGCCGCACCCGGCATCACGAACATCCCGACCCCGCGCCGAACCTCGACATACCCGTCGTCCTGGAAGCTCTGATACGCTTTCGCAACGGTCAGCGGGTTCGCACCCTGCTCGGCGGCGAACGCGCGAACCGACGGCAACTGGTCCCCCGCGCGATAGTCGCCGCGTAAAATCCCCGCGGCGATCGTGCTGCGGAGGCGGATATATACAGGGCTGTCGTCGCTGCTGAGCGCTGTCATGGTGACTTAATACAGTAATTGCGTGGGAAGTCGAGTCCTCAGGAACCCCAATGGCTTACCAGCCGTGCCATATCCGGGCGGGGCCGTTCATCGAGCGCGCGCGACGGCGTACCGATGAACATGAACCCCGCGATCCGTTCCGAAGTCGACCCGAACGCATCGCGCACCGTGTCCGAGAACGCCGCCCAGCCGGTCAGCCAGCCGCCCGCGAACCCCTCCGCATGCACCGCGTGGAGCAGGTTCATGCACGCCGCGCCCGCCGACAATTCCTGCTCCCACACCGGGATCTTGCTCTCCTTCGGCGACGACAGGACGACCACCAAGGTCGGCGCCTGATGCGCGAACTGATCGAGCGACTCAATTTCCAGCCGCGATGCCTCGGGCCGTTCGGCGCGGTAGGCGTCGGTGATCAACGTCGACAGCGCAGCCCGGTGTTCCTCGCCGACCACCACGAACCGCCACGGCGCGAGCTTGCCGTGATCGGGCGTGCGCGCCGCGATCTCGAGGATCGTCGCCAGCTGGTAGGAATCGGGGCCGGGCGCGATCAGGTCGCGTGGCTTGCCCGAGCGGCGGGTGGCGAGCAGCGAGAGCGGCGTGGAGCGATCGTTGAGCATGGCCCCGCAGATAGGCCCTGCCGTGTGATATTTACAGTCCGGGCTTTGTCGTTAAGTTGCGCGCCATCGAGCGCCCGTCAGCGGCGCACACACGGAGCATCACCACCCCATGGCCAGCGCTATTGCCAAAGCGAGTACAAGCAGCGGCGTTCCTGCCGATGCGAAGACGTTTTTCGGGCACCCGCGCGGGCTGTTCATGCTGTTCTTCGTCGAGCTGTGGGAGCGGTTTTCGTTCTACGGCATGCGCGCGATCCTGGTGCTGTATCTCACCAAGCATTTCCTGTTCGGCGACGAGCCGTCCTACGCGATCTACGGCGCCTATACCTCGATGGTGTACATCACGCCGATCATCGGCGGCTATCTCTCCGACCGCTTCCTGGGGCCGCGGAAAGCGGTGCTCGCGGGCGGCATCTTCATCACGCTCGGCCATCTGCTGCTGGCGATCGTCGAGGCGCCGCAGGGCGTGCACGGCGCTGCACTCAACGGCTTCTATCTCGGCCTCGCCTTCATCATCGTCGGCACCGGCTTCCTGAAGGCGAACATCTCTGTGCTCGTCGGCAAGCTCTACGCGCGCGAGGACATGCGGCGCGATGGCGCGTTCTCGATCTTCTACATGGGGATCAACACCGGTGCGTTCGTCGGCCCGATCGCGGTCGGCATCCTCGGCGAGACGGTCGGCTGGTCGTATGGTTTCGGCGCCGCGGGCATCGGTATGGCGCTCGGGCTGATCATGTTCATCCTGTTCCAGCGCGAGCTGCACGGTGTCGGCGAAGCGCCCGACGCCGCCGTGCTCGCGTCGAAGCCGGTTGCCGGGCTGTCGATCGAATGGCTGATCTATCTCGGCGGGATCGTCGGCGTCGCCGTGTCGTGGTGGCTGGTGCGCAGCCAAGGCGTCGTCGGTACCGCGCTGATCGTCGCGTCGCTCGTCACCGTCGGTTACATCCTGTGGACTGCGGTGGCGAAGCTGCCGCGTGTCGACCGCGACCGAATCTTCGCCGCATTGTTCCTGATCGCGCTCGCGCCGCTGTTCTGGGCGCTGTTCGAACAGACCGGCTCGTCGCTCAACGTCTACACCGACCAGTCGGTCGACCGCGTCGTGTTCGGCTGGACTATCCCGGCGTCGGTGTTCCAGTCGGTCAATCCGTTCTTCATCATCACCCTCGCGCCGGTGTTCGCCGCGCTCTGGACCAGGCTCGGCAAGTCAGGGTTCGAGCCGAGCGCACCGTTCAAGTTCGGCATCGGCCTGATCCTGGTCGGCGCAGGCTTCTTCGTGCTGACGCTCGGCGCGCCGGCACAGGGCCTGACCCCGGCGATCTTCGTCGTGCTGCTCTACATGCTCCACTCGATGGCCGAGCTCTGCTTCTCGCCGATCGGCCTGTCGTCGATGACGCGGCTGTCGGTGCCGAGCATGACCGGGCTGATGATGGGCACGTGGTTCCTGGCGACCGCAGGCGGCAATTTCCTCGCCGGCCTGATCGCGCAGGCGACCGGCGGCGAGGGGGCTGGCGTCGGGCGGGTGCTCGAAGTCTACGGTCGGATCGGCTGGTTCGCGATCGGCGTCGGCGTGGTCGTGCTGGTACTCGCGCCGTTCGTCACCAAGCTGATGCATCTCGACCAGCTGGGTACGGTGGATCACGCGATGGCCGGCCAGAACGAGCTCGGCGAGCCGGGCGCTGCCGGCCTGGACACCCGCGGCGAGCAGGTGCCACGAGGCTGACGCAAAATTCCCCTCCCGCTCGCGGGAGGGGTTAGGGGAGGGCGCGACGTACGTACTGGCGTCCGGCCCGCGAGGCACGCCCCTCCCCCCGACCCCTCCCGCAGGCGGGAGGGGATAAGATCAGATCCGCGTCATCGACAGTGCCTTCTCGCCGTAGCGCGGCCCAGCCGTCCCACCCCGCGGCGCCGCCGCATCCAGCTTCGCCAGATCGTCCGCCGACAGCGCAATATCCGCCGCCTTCATGCTGTCCTCCAGCGTAACCCGACGCTTCGACCCCGGAATCGGCACGATGTCATCCCCTTGCGCCAGCAGCCACGCAAGCGCGACCTGCGCCGGACTCGCTCCATGTGCATCGGCGATGGACTTCACCACCGCCACCATCTCCATGTTCTTGGCAAAGTTCTCTTCCGAATACCGCGGGTCGTTGCGCCGATAATCACCCTCCGGCAGATCCGACCGCGCGGTAATCTGCCCGGTCAAAAACCCGCGCCCCAGCGGAGAATACGGCACGAACCCGATCCCCAACTCACGACACAGCGGCAGGATCTCGTCCTCCACATCGCGCTCCCACAGCGAATATTCGCTCTGCAACGCCGCAATCGGATGGGTCGCCGCAGCCCGCCGGATCGTATCGAGCCCAGCCTCCGACAGACCGAGATGCCGCACCTTTCCCTCGCGAACGAGCTCCGCCATCGCGCCCACCGTATCCTCGATCGGCACGCCCGGATCGACCCGGTGCTGGTACAGCAAGTCGATCGTCTCGACTCCCAGCCGCTTCAGCGATCCCTCGCAAGCCCGGCGCACATTGGCCGGTGTGGAATCGACCCCCGTCATCCCGTTCTCGTCGTAGCGGAAGCCGAACTTGGTCGCGATCACGACGCCGTCACGCTTGCCGCGGATCGCCTTGCCGACCAGTTCCTCGTTGACCAGCGGGCCATAGATCTCGGCGGTGTCGAACAGCGTCACGCCCAGCTCGATCGCGCGGTGGATCGTGGCGATGCTCTCGTCGGCGTTCGCCTCGCCGTACATGCCCTTGCCGATGCCGGCCATCGGCATGCAGCCGAGACCCAGCGCGGAAACCTCGAAATCAGGGCCGAGCGTGCGATACTTCATGCGGAATCTCCTGAGCGCCGTTCCCGTGATCGGACCGCGCTGCGACGGAGATGGTAACGGCGGTGTCCATCGTCACGTTCCCGACGGTGCGAAACAGGTCGGGTATGGTCTCGACTGCGATGAGCAGACCCAGCACCTCGAGCGGGATGCCCATCGCCAACGCCACCGGCGCGACCGAGGCGACGAAGCTGATCGTGCCGGGCAGCGAGATCGACCCCATCGTCGTGATCGCCGCGGTCGCCACGCCCGCCGCCATCTGCCCCGGCCCGATCGGCAGCCCGAGCCAGTGCGCGACGTAGAGCGCGACCGCGAGGTTCATCGCCGGGCTGGTCGCGCGGAACACCGCGACCGACAGCGGCAGGACGATCCCGGCGGTGGCGGGCGACGCGCCGAGATCGGTCGAGGCCTTCAACATCGCCGGCAGCGAGGCGAGCGACGATTGCGTGCTGATCGCCACCGCCTGCGCCGGCGCGACCGCGCGTGCGAACCGGCCGAAGCCCACGCGTCCGCCGATCATCCCGATCGGATAGGCGCAGAGCAGGACGATGAAGCCGATCGCCGAGACACACACGATATAGTGCAGCAGCGCGCCGAACGCCGCCGTCCCGGTGCGCGCACCGACCCCGTAGGCGAGCGCGAAGATGCCGATCGGTGCCAGCTTCAGCACCCACTTGATGATGATCAACAACGCATCGACCACCGCCTGGAAGAACCCGGTCAGCACGCGGCGGCGATCGTCGGGCAGCTTCGTCACGGCAAACGCGAACGTCAGCGCGAAGACGGTGAGCGGCAGGAACGAGTCGCTGGAGGCGGCCGCGACGATGTTGGTCGGCACGATCGTGTCGAAGAACGCGCCGATCCCCGGCACCGGCCCGACCGGCGCGGCGCCCGTCAGCGCGGCGCGCAGTGCGGAACCGAGCGCGTGCGGCAATGGGAAGGCATCGAGGATCAACGGCATGACCAGCGCGGACATGATCGTCGTGCTCCACAGGATGACGACGATCATCACCATCGCGCGCACCGTGATCCGCCCGGCGCGCGCCGCTTCGGTGGTCACGCCGATCCCGGTCACGAGCAGCCCGACGACCAGCGGCACGATCACCATCTGCAACCCGTGCAGCCATGCTGCGCCGATCGGCTGGGTCACCGCCGTCGCCGCGATCGCATTCGCCGGCGACCACGCCGCCGCGGCGATGCCGATCGCGATGCCGCCGATCAGGGCGGCAAGTATCCGTGTAGTTTGCGACATGCTCGCCCTTCGTGATGTACCGCGCTATCAAACGGGTCGGACACCGATACGGGACGGAAAGCGGACGTAATGGCAAGAAAATACTTCGGCACCGATGGCATTCGTGGCGCCACCAACGTCGCGCCGATGACCGCGCAGATGGCGATGAAGGTCGGCATGGCCGCCGGTGCGTATTTCCAACGCGGCGATCACCGCCACCGCGTCGTCATCGGCAAGGACACGCGGCTGTCCGGCTACATGCTCGAATCGGCGTTGGTCGCGGGCTTCACCAGCGTCGGCATGGACGTCGTCATGGTCGGGCCGATGCCGACGCCCGCGGTGGCGATGCTCACCCAGTCGATGCGCGCCGACATCGGCGTGATGATCTCCGCCAGCCACAATCCGTATGCGGACAACGGCATCAAGCTGTTCGGCCCCGACGGCTACAAGCTGTCCGACGAGGCCGAGGCGGCGATCGAGGCGCTGATCGACGGTGACATCCCGCTCGTCCCCTCCGACCAGATCGGCCGCGCGCGCCGGATCGAGGATGCGCAGGGCCGGTACATCCATTTCGCCAAGTCGACCTTCCCCGAGAATCTCCGCCTCGACGGCATGCGCGTGGTGCTCGATTGCGCGAACGGCGCCGCCTACAAGGTCGCACCCTCGGCCTTGTGGGAACTCGGCGCGGACGTCGTCGCGATCGGCGTCACCCCCAACGGCACCAACATCAACGACGGCGTCGGCTCGACCGCCCCGCAGACGCTCGCCGAGACCGTGGTCGCGAGCGGCGCCGACATCGGCATCGCGCTCGACGGCGATGCCGACCGGCTGATCGTGGTCGACGAGACCGGCACGATCGTTGACGGCGACCAGCTGATGGCGACGATCGCCGCTAGCTGGGCGCGGCAGGGGCGGCTGGCAGGCGGCGGACTCGTCGCCACCGTGATGTCCAACCTCGGCCTCGAACGCCATCTCGCCGCGCAAGGCCTGGGGCTCGTCCGCACCAAGGTCGGCGATCGCCACGTACTCGAGAAGATGCGCTCCAGCGGCTATAATGTCGGCGGCGAACAGTCGGGCCACATCATCCTGTCGGATTATGCGACCACCGGCGACGGCCTCGTCGCGGCGTTGCAGATCCTCGCCGAGGTAAAGCGCTCGGGCGCTCCCGCCAGCGAAGTGCTCCACCGCTTCGAGCCACTGCCGCAGTTGCTTAAGAACGTCCGCTTCGCCGGCGGCAAGCCGCTTGACCACGACGCGGTCAAGGCGGTGATCGCCGAAGCGGAGGCCGAACTCGCCGGCAAGGGCCGGCTCGTCATCCGCCCGTCGGGCACCGAGCCCGTGATCCGCGTGATGGCGGAGGGCGACGATCTCGCGCAGGTCGAACAGGTCGTCGACCGGATCTGCGACGCCGTCCGGAAGGCAGCCGCCTGATGCTCGAGATGCGCCCCACCTGCGAGCGCTGCGCCACTGACCTTCCGGCCGATGCACCCGGCGCGTTCATCTGCTCGTTCGAATGCACCTTCTGCGCGGAGTGTGCCGACGCGCTCGACGAGCGTTGCCCGAACTGCGGTGGAGAGCTGTTGGATCGTCCGACGAGGCTGGGCGAAGCACCGCCGCAAAAGCCAGCAGCGGGCAGGCGGCACTAGGCGCGGTTCGGGCAAGCACCACCTGGCTCCTTCTGCAACCCCAACCCCTTCTACCACCCCGGCGAAGGCCGGGGCCCAAATGGGGGACGGTGCTAACCAAGGGCATCGCTCCGTTACTTCGGCCTTCCCAATTGGGCCCCGGCCTCCGCCGGGGTGGTTGAGGGGGCATACCCCTGTCCTACATCTCACCAGGTATGACATAGCCCATTATATGACCGCCAACCTCGCCAAACCCCGCTCAGCCACCGCAAACGGCTCCGCAACGAAACCGTGCGAGCGTCTACACTTCCTATACTTCACTTTTTCCGCCGACCTCCAATGACCGCCAGAATCCTCATAATAGCCGGCTCGGATTCGGGCGGCGGCGCCGGCATCCAGGCGGATATCAAGACGGTGACGATGCTCGGCGGCCACGCGATGACCGCCGTCACCGCGATCACCGCACAGAACACGCTCGGCGTGCAGGCGGTGCACCCGGTCCCAACCGACATCGTTCTCGCGCAGATCGACTCGGTCGTGTCGGACATCGGCGTGGATGCGGTAAAGATCGGCATGATCGGCTCGGCCGAAACCGCCAACGCGGTAGCCGACCGCCTGACCTCCTTGTTCCCCCGCGAAGGCGGGAGCCCAGACTGGGCTCCCGCCTTCGCGGGAGAACAAGGGGGGGCAGGGCACCATCACCTCGCACGCATTCCCATCACCTTCGATCCGGTGATGATCGCAACCAGCGGCTCCGTCCTCGCCGACGCCGCCACCATCGCCGCCTTCATCCGCCTCATGCGGATCGCCACGCTCGTAACCCCCAACCTCCCCGAACTCGCAGCCCTCGGCGGCGAGGCCTCAATCCGCGCACTAGGCCCCGCCGTCCTCGTAAAAGGCGGTCACGGCGACGGCCCGGACATCACCGACCGCCTCGTCACCGACGCCGGCGAAACCCGCTGGACCAACCCCCGCATCGAAACCCGCCACGCGCACGGCACCGGCTGCACGCTCGCCAGCGGTATCGCCACCGGGCTCGCCCAGGGCATGGCGATCGACGCGGCGATCGAGCGCGCCATCGCGTTCGTCCGCGCCGCGCTTGCAAACGGACCGGGGCTCGGCGCAGGGCACGGCCCGATGGGGCACGCACTCGGCGTCAGCCCGTTCGACCAGTTGAAAGACCGCTGATGCCCGGCATGAAACACGAAAAGCTCTGCGTCGGCCCCGTCGCTGGCGTCGACGAAGCCGGCCGCGGACCGCTCGCCGGGCCAGTCGTGGCCGCCGCCGTGATCCTCCCGGCAAAAGGCGTCCCCCGCGGCATCGACGATTCGAAGAAGCTCTCCCCCTCCGAGCGCGAACGGCTCTGCGCGCGCCTCAAAGGCTGCGCGATCGTCGGCATCGGCATCGTCCAGCCCGAAGAGATCGACACGCTCAACATCTACTGGGCGACGATGAAGGCGATGACGCTCGCCGTCGATGCGCTCGCGGTCGAGCTCGGCCACGCGCCCGGCCACGTCCTCGTCGACGGCAACCGCTTGCCCAGCTGGACCTACCCCGCCACGCCCCTCGTCGGCGGCGACGCGAAATCGCTGTCGATCGCCGCGGCCTCGATCGTCGCCAAGCACACGCGCGACCTCATCATGATCGCCGCCGCCGACGTGCATCCCGAATATAACTGGCATTCGAACAAGGGCTATGGCTGCGCGCACCACATGAAGGCGCTCCGCGATCACGGCCCCACGCCGATTCATCGCCGCAGTTTCGCACCGGTCGCAGCGGCTTATCTCGCCCGTGAGGGACTTTTCGCGCAGGAAACGACGAGCTGAGTCTTTCGCGCCACACCCCAAGGGCTTGAGCCGCGAGTCTCCCACGACTCAACATCTGGGCTGCAGCGACTCGATTGGCCGTATCCGCGGAATTCCGCAAAAACGTCGTTAACGAATGTTTGCTTGACGGAGTCGGACAATTCCGCAGCTATGGGGGCGACTGAGGGGCCAGAACTATGGATTTGATCGAGACGATCGCGCGACCGCGCGCGACCAAGAAGGTATCGGAGCCGGCCGTCCAAGCCGTTCTGCCACTCGACCAGATCCTGCGTGGTGACTGTATCGAGCACATGAAGGCGCTCCCGTCGAACTCGATCGACATGATCTTCGCCGACCCGCCATACAACCTCCAGCTCGGCGGTGAACTCTACCGCCCCGACGGCAGCCATGTCGACGCGGTCACCGACGACTGGGACAAGTTCGACACCTTCGCCGCGTACGACCGCTTCACCCGCGCCTGGCTCAAGGAAGCGCGCCGCATCCTGAAGGACGATGGCGCGCTCTGGGTCATCGGCAGCTATCACAACATCTTCCGCGTGGGGGCGGCGGTGCAGGATCTCGGCTACTGGATCCTCAACGACATCGTCTGGCGCAAGACCAACCCGATGCCCAACTTCCGCGGCACCCGCTTCACCAACGCGCACGAGACGCTGATCTGGGCGTCGAAGGGCGAGAAGGCGAAATACCACTTCAACTACCGCGCCATGAAGACGCTCAACGACGAGCTCCAGATGCGCAGCGATTGGGAATTCCCGACCTGCGGCGGCGCCGAGCGGCTGAAGAAGAACGGCACCAAGGTCCACCCGACGCAAAAGCCCGAGGCGCTGCTCTACCGCATCCTGCTGGCGTGCACGAAGCCGGGCGACGTGGTGCTCGATCCGTTCTTCGGTACCGGCACCACCGGCGCGGTGGCCAAGCGCCTCGGTCGCAGCTGGATCGGCATCGACCGCGAGGGCGATTATATCGAGGCGGCGCAGGAGCGGATCGAGGCCGCGCTGCCGCTCGACGAATCGGCGATCCGCACGATGATGAGCCCGCGCACGCAGCCCAAGGTCGCGTTCGGCGTGTTGGTCGAGAACGCGTATCTGACACCCGGCGCGGTGCTGACCGATTCGAAGCGGCGGTGGCGCGCGACGATCCGCGCGGATGGCTCGCTGCTCAGCGACTGCGGCACGATCGGCTCGATCCACAAGCTCGGCTCGACGCTTCAGAACGCCCCCGCCTGCAACGGCTGGAGCTTCTGGCATTATGAAAGCGACAAGGGGCTGAAGCCGATCGACGACCTCCGCCAGACGTATCTGCTGGCGACCACGGTCTGAGCCACGCGGACACGTCCGTCCCGTCCAACCAATCCC
The DNA here is from genome assembly GCF_057815015.1 of Sphingomonas sp. SL1004. NCBI lineage: Bacteria > Pseudomonadati > Pseudomonadota > Alphaproteobacteria > Sphingomonadales > Sphingomonadaceae > Sphingomonas > Sphingomonas sp. SL1004. The sequence goes on along the minus strand of NZ_JBYMUX010000001.1, from coordinate 2,826,403 downwards.
CTCTCGCCCAACCAAGCCCGGCACCCCAGCGAAAGCTGGGGGCTCCCGCGACGACGCGCCATGGATGCAGCGGGAGATCCCAGCTTTCGCTGGGAAGACGGGTGGGGGCAGACGGGACGGTTAGCGAGCGCAACGTCTTTCGCGGAGGGGACGGACTGGAGTAGATCACGCCGATGACCAGCCTCCACCTCCGCCCCGTCCAGTTCGTAGACACCCCGATCGGCCACGAAGACGGTACCGTCGCGCGCATCGCCGGTGGCCTGCAATGGTTCGCCGCGTACGAGGTAATCGAAGGCCGCGCACGCCGCACGATCCCGATCGCCGATGTCGCCACGCTCGGCGAGCGCGCCGCCCGCCTCCACGCTGCCATCACCGCCCCCCGCGCCGCGCTCCAGCTAGGCGAACGCACGCTCCGCTTCGACCAGCCGATCGTCGCCGGCATTCTCAACATTACCCCCGACAGCTTCTCCGATGGCGGCAAGCACATCGACGACCCCGCCGCCGCCGCTGCAGCCGGGATCGACATGGCCGCCGCCGGTGCGACGATGATCGATGTCGGCGGTGAATCGACCCGCCCCGGCGCCCCCGCGGTCTGGGAAGGCGACGAGATCGCGCGCCTCGTCCCCGTCGTCGAGCGCCTCGCGCGCGCCGGCGCGATCGTATCGGTCGACACGCGCAAGGCCGCCGTGATGGAGGCGACGCTCGCCGCCGGTGCGCACATCGTCAACGACGTCGCTGCGCTCCTCTGGGACGACCGCGCGCTGAGCGTCGTCGCAAAAAGTGGCTGCCCCGTCGTGCTCATGCACTCGCCGGATCCGAAGAAAGGCGGCCACGGCGACGGCAACTACGCCAACGTCCTGACCGACGTTTTCGACTGGCTCGAAACCCGCATCGCCGCCGTCGTCGCGAGCGGTGTCGACGCCACGCGGATCATGGTCGACCCCGGCATCGGCTTCGGCAAGACGCTCAGCCAGAACCTCGCGCTACTCAACGGCCTCGCGATTTTTCATGGGCTCGGTTGCCCGATCATGCTCGGCGCGAGCCGCAAGCGGCTGATCGGCGCGCTCTCGAACGAAGTGCCCGTCGATCAGCGTCTCGCCGGCTCGCTCGCGCTGGCCCTGAAAGGCGCCGAAGCCGGCGTCCAGATCCTCCGCGTCCATGACGTTGCCGAGACGGTGCAGGCGGTCAAGACTTGGCGGGGTCTGCGCGATCAGTCGCTGAGCGGGAGCTAATCGTCGCTGCATTGCAGCGAAACGTCGCTTCGCGCATTAGACGCGGCATGAACAAGGAGATCCGGGTTTGATCGTCACTGCAACGCCGCGCATCAGCCAGATCATAGGCGAGGTCTGGCGCCCACTGCTCGGGCTGTTCGTCTGGGACGTCATCGTGACGATCACCTACTACGTGCTGCCCTTCCATGCGCCAGCGCTGCCGCTGACGCTGTTCGGCACCGCGCTCGCGCTGTTCCTCGGGTTCCGCGACAATTCGGCGTATCAGCGCTGGTGGGAAAGCCGTGGCCTCTGGGGCTTGATGATCAACGCCTCGCGCAACCTGGCACGGATGGCGCGCAACATGCTGCCCGAGCCCGAGGGCCACGACATGAAGCGGACCATCGTGCTCCGCCAGATCGCGTATGTGAACGCGCTGCGCTGTCAATTGCGCAAACAGCCCGCCCCGCCCGAGGTGTTGCGCTTCCTGTCGAAGGAAGAGGCGTCGTTCGCGCTCGATCGCACCAATATCGCCAACGGGTTGCTCGACGGCACCGGCCGGCGGATCGACATCGCGCGTCGCAACGGCTGGATCGACACCATCCAGCAAACGCAGTTCGAGGCGATCCTGGTCGACATCGCCAACGCGCAGGGCGGCATGGAGCGGATCAAGAACACGCCGCTGCCCAACCAGTACCGCTTTTTCCCCAGCCTTTTCACACGATTATTCTGCGTGCTGCTGCCAATCGGTCTGGTCGAGACGCTTGGGTTCGCGACGCCGATCGGTTCGACCATCGCCGGCCTGATGTTCCTGGCCGTACTGCAGATCGGCGACGACTTGGTCGATCCGTTCGCGGACACGATTCACGACGTGCCACTGAACGCGATGTGCCGGACGATCGAAATCGACCTTCTCCAGGCGATCGGTGACAAGGCGCCGGAACCGTTGCAGCCCGTGCACGGCGTCTTGTGGTGAGCGACCCGCTTTCTTAGAAACGCCGATACCCATTCAAGCAGCCGCCACAACCGGCGAGCATGCTCTCGGTCATCGTCTCGGCGAGATCGGTAATATATGCGATATGCGCACGCCGTTCAGGCTGCATTGTCGATCCCGAGTTCGCCAAGCTTGCGGTACAGGGTCGAGCGGCCGATGCCGAGGCGGCGTGCAACTTCGGTCATCCGGCCACGATAATGGCCGATTGCGAGGCGTATGACGTCGGCTTCGATCTCGTCGAGCGCCCGCAGATTGCCATCGGCGCGAAACAACGTGACGCCGCCGCCGCCGGCCGCGACCGCCCTGGGCACGTGCCGGCGGCTTCCCAATGCTGCAATCTGCGGAAAGTCCTCTTCGGTCAGCGCAGCGTCTTCGCACAATACGGCGGCGCGGAAGAGCGCGTTCTGAAGCTGGCGGACGTTGCCCGGCCAGTCATATTGCACGAGCAGCGCGAGCGCCGAGTCGGTGATCCCCAGCGGCCGCAATCCCGGTTGCTCGGCGATCCGCGCGAGCAGGTGACGGGCGAGCGCGGGAATGTCGCCGGTGCGTTCCCGCAAGGGTGGGATCGTCACCTGGACGACATTGAGACGGTAATACAGGTCTTCGCGGAACCGCCCGGCCTCGACCTCGTCGAGCAGTCGCGTGTTGCTGGCGGCGATCACGCGGACGTCGACTTCACGGGCGTGCCGTGCGCCGATCGCGTGGACCTCCCCGGTCTGGAGCACGCGGAGCAGCTTGACCTGCGCCTCGATCGGCATCTCGCCGACTTCGTCGAGGAACAGCGTGCCGCCATCGGCATCCTGGAAGCGGCCGATCTTGCGTTCGAACGCGCCGGTGAACGCGCCCTTTTCGTGCCCGAACAGTTCAGACTCGACCAGGTTGGCGGGGATCGCGCCGCAATTAACGCTCATCATCGGCTTCTTTGCGCGCGGGGAGGCGGCATGGATCGCCTCGGCGATGACGTCCTTGCCGACGCCGATCTCGCCTTCGAGGAGGACCGCGACGCGGGCGCGCGCGGCCTTGGCGGCGATTGCTAGGGCTGCGCGGAAATCGGGCGAGGATCCGACGATCTCGTCGAACCCGAGCAAGGCGGGGATCTTCTCCGTGAGGGGACGGAGTTCGCCGGCCGACGTGCCGACGACCGCTGCATCGAGTGCGGCGAGAAAGCGATCGGGTGCGAGCGGCTTCACCAGGAAATCGGTGGCGCCCGCGCGCATCGCGCTGACCGCATGCGCGACCGAACCATTGGCGGTCAGCATCAGGATCGGCAGGGCGGGGCGGCGTTCGCGCAGCGCGGCGATCAGCGTGGTGGCCTCGGTATCGGGCGATGCGTGATCGAGGACGATCGCGTCGAGCTGCATGCCGTCCTGCGTGCCGAGCGTCGCGATCGCCATCTCGCCATCTGTAGCGAAGATCGCGCGCCAGCCGCCACGCGCGGCGAGTGCCGCCACCAGCCGTCGCTGGGCAGGTTCGTCGTCGATCAGCAATAGCAGGCGCTGGCCGTTGCGCATGTGGCGAATCCTGTCCCGTTCCGGCACGTGCAATAGCGCGGATCGGTAAAGGGCGACTTAAGTGTCGGGATTGGACATTCGCCCCGTGCGCGATAAGGTCGGCCGCATAGAGGATGACACTCACAGGATTGGGGCACGAACCATGGCCGGCAACGGGGACATGAAGGCGCACGTCGCGACCTATTCAAGCGTGACGGGGATGATGAAATGGGGCGCGGTCGGGTGCGCGCTGGTCGTCGCGCTCGTCATCTGGCTGATTGCGTAACCCCATGAAGATCGCCGTCCTGAAAGAGCAAGCGGACGGCGAGCGGCGGGTTTCCGCGACGCCCGAAACGGTGAAGAAGTTCATCGCGCTGGGGGCAACGCTGGCGGTGGAGGCAGGGGCGGGCGAGACCGCCTCGATCGCCGACGCCGCCTATGCGGATGCCGGCGCGTCCGTCGGCGATCGTGCCACGACGCTGGCAGGGGCGGATATCGTGCTCGGCGTGCAGGGACCTGACGCGGCGTCGCTCGCCGGTGTCGCACCGGGCGCATGGATCGTCGCCAGCCTCAATCCCTTTGCAGAGCGTGCGCGGATCGAGGCCTACGCCGCGGCCGGCTACGAAGCGCTGGCGATGGAGCTCATGCCGCGCATCACCCGCGCGCAGTCGATGGACATCCTGTCGTCGCAGTCGAACCTGTCGGGCTATAAGGCGGTGCTCGACGCGGCCGCCGAATATGGTCGCGCCTTCCCGATGATGATGACCGCGGCAGGGACGATCTCTGCGGCCAAAGCGTTCGTGATGGGCGTCGGTGTGGCTGGCTTGCAGGCGATCGCAACCGCACGGCGTCTGGGCGCTCAGGTATCCGCGACCGACGTCCGCGCCGCGACCCGCGAGCAGATCCAGTCGCTCGGCGCCAAACCGATCTTCGTCGAGAATGTCGCGGGAATCGAAGGCGAGGGGACGGGCGGCTATGCCGGCGAGATGTCCCCCGAATACCAGGCCGCACAGGCCGAGCTCGTCTCGGGGCATATCGCCAAGCAGGACATCGTCATCACCACCGCGCTGATCCCCGGACGCGCCGCACCGCGCCTGATCTCGGCAGCGCAGGTGGCCAGCATGAAGCCGGGCTCGGTGATCGTCGACCTTGCGGTCGAGCAGGGCGGCAACGTCGAGGGCTCGGTCGCCGGCGAAGTCGTCGTCGTGAACGGCGTCAAGATCGTCGGCCACCGCAACGTGCCCTCGCGCCTCGCCACGGACGCCAGCGCCTTGTTCGCGCGCAACCTGTTCAACTTCCTCAACGCCTTCTGGGACAAGGAGGCGGGCAAACCCGTGCTCGACGCAGAAATCGGCGACGCGATCCGCCTGACGCAGGGCGGCAAGATCGTGAACCCGCGGTTGACCTCATGATAATCCTCCCCGGCACGGGGAGGGGGACCGGCGCAGCCGGTGGAGGGGGCGTCCCACACATGCTACGCCCCGAAGTATCACTAGCGCGCAAATTACGCCGAGAGATGAGCCTCCCAGAAGTGCTCCTATGGGAGTATCTCCGAGGACAGAAGACCGGCTTCAAGTTCCGCAACCAGCATCCCATCGGGCCGTATGTCTGTGACTTCTACTGCGCCGCCGCCAAGCTCGCGGTCGAGGTCGATGGCGAATTCTACGGCGCGACGCCGAGCGCGACCAATTTTTCGAGCAGAATGGCTACCGGGTGCTGCGAGTGGCAGCAGGCGACGTGCTGAGGGATATCGAGGCCGTGGTGACGATGATCGTATCGTCCGCGGCCAGCCCCCTCCACCAGCCTGCGGCCGGTCCCCCTCCCCGTGCCGGGGAGGACTAAATGGACTTTATCGCGATCCTGTCGATCTTCGTGCTGGCGTGTTTCGTCGGGTATTTCGTGGTGTGGGCGGTCACGCCCGCGCTGCACACGCCGCTGATGGCGGTCACCAACGCGATCTCGAGCGTGATCATCGTCGGCGCGCTGATCGCCGCCGCGGCGCCGACTGTTCTGGGGGCGATCGGTGCCGGATCGGGCGTGGCGAAGGCGCTAGGCCTGGTCGCCGTCGTGCTGGCGAGCATCAACATCTTCGGCGGCTTTGCAGTCACCGCGCGGATGCTGGCGATGTACAAGAAGAAGGAACGGCCGGTCGCCAAGTAGCGACCGTCATTCCAGCGAAAGCTGGGATCTCGTGCGACTCCAGCTCCGCGCGAGCAACCGGGAGATGCCAGCCTTCGCTGGCAGGACGAAGTGGGTAAGTGGGGACGAACGCGATGCATGAACTGACGGTCAGCCCCTGGGCATCGCTCGCCTATCTGGTCGCGGGGGTGTGCTTCATTCTCGCGCTGCGCGGGTTGTCGAGCCCGGCGTCGAGCCAGCGTGGCAACCGCTTCGGCATCATCGGCATGACGATCGCGGTGGTCACGACGTTGGTGACGCATGTGCCGATTATCCCGATGACGGGAGGCGGCTCGCTTCTTGATCTGCCGACGATCATGCAGATTCTCGCGGCTATCGGTATCGGCGCCGCGATCGGCATCGGCACCGCACGCCGCATCGCGATGACCGCGATGCCGCAGCTCGTCGCCGCATTCCACAGCCTCGTCGGCCTAGCCGCGGTACTCGTCGGCATCGCCGCCTACCTCAACCCGCAGGCGTTCGGCATCTCCGACCTCGTCATCCCGCTGATCGGCCAGCCCTTCGCGGTCATCCACCCGGTCAGCCGGATCGAACTCGGTCTGGGCGTCGCGATCGGTGCGATCACCTTCTCCGGCTCGGTCATCGCGTTCCTGAAATTGAACGGCAACATGGGCGGCAAGCCGATCATGCTGCCCGGTCGTCACGTCATCAACATCGCGCTGCTCGCCGCCATCCTCGGCCTGATCGCCTATTTCGTCACCGATCAGTCGGCATGGATCTTCTGGACGATCACGGGCTTGAGCTTCGCCATCGGCTTCCTCCTGATCGTCCCGATCGGCGGCGCGGACATGCCCGTCGTCGTCAGCATGCTGAACAGTTATTCGGGCTGGGCGGCCGCCGCGATGGGTTTCACGCTGCACAACAGCGCGATGATCATCACCGGCGCGCTGGTCGGCAGCTCGGGCGCGATCCTCAGCTACATCATGTGCCGCGCGATGAACCGCAGCTTCATCAGCGTGATCGCAGGCGGCTTCGGCCAGTCCTCGGACGCCGGCGGCCCCGCGGCCGCCAGCGACCGTCCCTGGAAGCGCGGTTCCGCAGAGGACGCCGCGTTCCTGATGAGCCAGGCCGAACAAGTGATCATCGTCCCCGGCTACGGCATGGCGGTCGCGCAGGCGCAGCACGTCCTGCGCGAGATGGGCGACAAGCTGAAGGCCGAGGGCGTCCGCGTGAAATACGCGATCCACCCCGTCGCAGGGCGCATGCCGGGGCACATGAACGTCCTGCTGGCGGAAGCGAACGTGCCCTATGACGACGTGTTTGAGCTCGAGGATATCAACAGCGAGTTCGCGCAGACCGACGTCGCGTTCGTGATCGGCGCGAACGACGTGACCAACCCGGCGGCCAAGACCGACAAGTCCTCGCCGATCTACGGTATGCCCGTGCTTGACGTCGAAAAGGCCAAGACGGTGCTGTTCATCAAGCGGTCGATGGGCGGGGTCGGCTATGCCGGCGTCGATAACGACCTGTTCTACCGCGACAATACGATGATGCTGCTGGCCGACGCGAAGAAGATGGTCGAGGATATCGTCAAGGCGCTCGACTGACGCGGCGCGTCATCGACGACCAACTCCAACGGAAGTCGACCCAGTTCGAGTGTCGCTCGCCACCTGACGCAGGTTAGTCTTTGCGCCATGGCGGAGAGCATCATGACCCCAACGGATGACCAAGCCGGCACCAGTTACGAGACCGGGATCGACACGATCCTGATTGCCCGTGACGACGCGCCCGACCGGTTCGCCGTTGCCGTCGCGGCGCTAGCCGGACGTATGGTCGCACGAATCAGCTGGCAGGATGCGTTCGGCAAATACGCCATGCCTCAGGTCGTGCTGGTCGATGCCGCCGGTGCCGATCCGGCAGTGCTTGCGGAGCGACTGCCGCAGATCGTGGACTGGGCCGACCAGATGGCGGCCAGTCTTGTCGTCGCGATGCAGCCTGACCAGATCGATGCGGTCGCCGCGGTCATGCTCGGCGGCGGCACGTCCTTGCTGGTCGATCCAAGCATCGGTGACTGCGTTGCGGCGATCGTCGTCGCGGCGGAGCGGGCGCGACGACCGACGGGAGTCTTCGACGTCGGTCGCGAAACCGACGGGATCCGGTTCGAGCGTCTCAATGTCGAAGTCGCGCGGATCGCAGAGGCGTTGGCGCGGCTGACTCGCGCCGACCGGGATGCGCCGCCGACGCCCGCGGTTGGTGATCGCACCACGCGTTACGGCATCGCGCCGCCCGTCGGCGAGCCGAGTGCCGAGGACGTCCGCCGGGCGATCCGCGCGCGTCGGCTGCGCGATCAGTTTCTCGGCGCCAATCTGTTCGAGGATCCGGGCTGGGACATGCTGCTCGATCTCTACGCCGCCGAGCTTGAGCGCGGGCGCGTGTCGGTGTCGAGTTTGTGCATCGCCGCAGCGGTCGCGCCGACAACGGCCTTGCGCTGGATCGGCCGCATGACCGACACCGGATTGTTCGAGCGCAGGCCCGACCCGCACGATCGCCGCCGCGCGTTCATGGTACTGTCCGATCGCGCCAGTGAGGCCATGCGCGGGTACATCGTTGCGGTTCGTCGTGCAGATTTACGAATTCCGTAAGCCGACGCGTCTTTCGGGCTTGCCCCGGCCGCCCGGCTTTGGCATCGCACTCCTACCCGAGAGGGCGATTAGCTCAGTTGGTAGAGCGTCTCGTTTACACCGAGAATGTCGGCGGTTCGAGCCCGTCATCGCCCACCATCACTGAAGTTCGCGGACCAGCCGCACCGTGACCGCGATCCAGGCGGGGTGTGCAATGGTCAGCGCCTGCGTCCCCGCGCCCGGCGGCAACACGGTCAGCCCGTCGCCGCATCCGATCAGTCGGCCGAATGCGAAGAGTCCCGCTGGCTGCGGCACGAGCACGTCGCGGTTGAGTGCCGTGGCGAACGTCTCGGGCGCCAGCATCGCGCACCAGATGACGTCGCCAGCGCGGTAATCACCGATCCCGCCGGCGACGGTCACGGCGATTTGGCCGGGCATCACCTGCAATGGCGGCACCGTCGTGGTCCGCCGTGGCGCCTGCACGCCGCGCCCGTCGAGGATCGCGGTGACGGGCAGTTCGATCCTCTCGGGCAGGGACACCAGATCGGCGGCAGTGACGTCGAGCGCCGCGGCGATCCGGTTGAGCCAGCCAACCGATACGGTGCGCGTTCCTGTCTCGAGCCGACCGATCGTCTGCGCGGTCGTCGGTGGAACGCAACGGCGCGCAACGTCTTCCAACGTCAGACGCTTGGCGTGGCGAACATCGCGAATAGCCGTGATCATCATGCATCCCCAACCAGATAGGTTATACCGCTGTCCTACAACCCCGTGGATATGGCAATCGCCAAACGCGGCGCGTGGTACCGCACTGGAGGCAATGCATGCGCGAACTGGTAGAGCGATCGATGGGGTCTCCGGGCAGTCGGCAAGCGAAGGACGGGCGCGGCGGGCATCGGGTGACCGTCAACCTTGCCGAGTCGCCGCTCGGCTGGCTGCGCGCGCGTGATCTCATCGACGCGCGACAGTTCGAAGCGGGGGAACGATTGCGCGCTGATTACGACAGGGCTGCGATCGCACCCAGCGTGACGATGCGCTGGGCGGAACGGGTCGATGGTGGCGGGCATGACGGGCTCGATCCGACGATGGCGCAGATCGCCGCGAAACGACGGTTCGATGGCGCACTCTCGGCGGCCGGGCCGGGGCTGGCGGATATTCTCTGGCGCGTGGTGTGTGCGGGGGAAGGACTGCCGACGGCAGAGAAGGCGTTGCACTGGCCGGTGCGTGCCGGGCGGGTCGTACTGACGCTCGCGCTCGATCGGCTCGCCACGCATTACGGGATCGGTTAGGCGCTCGCATTACCGCGCGGGCGTGACTAGATGGCGGGCATGCGCTTCGATCTCGTCAAATGTCATGGCTCCGGCAACGATTTTCCCTTGGTCGACGCGCGCGCATCGACGCTGGATGAGACTGTTTGGGCTGTGGTCGCGCGGGCGCTCGCCGATCGCTCCGGACCGGTCGGTGGCGACGGGCTGTTGCTGCTCACCGCTGGCGACGACCGCCATGCCTTCGGCATGCGGATGTTCAATGCGGATGGCAGCGAAGCGGAAACGTGCCTCAACGGCTTGCGCTGTGTCGCCCGCGCCGGGTTCGCCGCGACCGGTTCCAACGCTGCGACGGTGCGACTGAAGACCAGTGACGCCGATGTCGAGCGTGACGCCGATATCGCGGACGGCGTGTTCACCGTGCGTGAGATCGCCGGACCCGCGTCGCTGCATATCGCCGCCTGGCCGATGGACGTGGGCGCTGACCGGATCGTCGACGCGCCGATCGCCGGCTTGCCGACGGTGCGCGCGTTCACCGCCGTCGCGATGCCCAACCCGCATCTCGTGACGTTCGTCGACCGCATCGACGAGGCCGAACTCGTTCGTGTCGGCGCGGCATGCGAAGCGGCGCCCGACTGGTTGCCCAACCGCGCGAACGTGAGCTTCGTCGAGGTGCGGGGGCGCAATCTGTTCGTCCGCACGTTCGAGCGCGGCGTCGGGCTGACCGACAGTTGCGGCAGCGCGATGGCGGCGTCGACCTATGCCGCCTGCCTGACCGGTCGGATCGCGTACGACACGCCGACGACGGTCTTCAACAAGGGCGGCCTAATCCGCGCGGAGGCGAGCGAGGCCGCGATGGTCACGCTGTCGGGGAATGCGACGTTCGAATGGACCGGCTCGATCGAGGTCGGCCTCGATAGCGGGATCGCGACCGACCTAGTGATCTCAACGCGTTACGATGATGAGATCACAGCCTGGGCAGCGCTTCTCGCAAAGATCTGATCCCCGCCTGCATCCGACTTCCGGGCGCATCCGTATCTCCGTGCGGAAGCGCCGGAGAAACGGCGCAGTGGAGGATAGAAGCCATGAATCATGTCTTTCGTACCGCGATTATTGCCGCCGCCGTCGCCGTCAGTGGCAGCGCGATCGTCGCCGCGCAGACCAATCCGATGGTCGGCGGCGCCGCGATGTATCCGACCAAGACGATCGTCGAGAACGCGGTCAATTCGAAGGATCACACGACGCTGGTCGCCGCGGTGAAGGCTGCCGGTCTGGTCGAGACTCTGTCGGGCCCGGGTCCGTTCACCGTGTTCGCGCCGACCAATGCCGCGTTCAAGAAGCTGCCCGCCGGCACCGTCGACACGCTGCTCAAGCCCGAGAACAAGGACCAGCTGACCAGCGTCCTGACCTATCACGTCGTCCCCGGCACGATCACCGCCGCCGACATCGCCGCCAAGGCGAAGGCAAATGGCGGCACCGCGACCTACACCACCGTGCAGGGCGAGCCGCTGATGTTCAAGAAGGTCGGCACCGGCTGGGGCATCATGGACGGCAAGGGCCACAAGGGCCGCGTCACGATCGCCAACGTCATGCAGTCGAATGGCGTGATCCACGTCGTCGACACGGTGATGCTGCCGTAATCCGGCGTCCGCCGTGCCGAAATAACCGCCATCCCCCCGCTGGTGGTTTTCGTCGGGCCCGTTGCCGAACAGGCAGCGGGCCCGATTGCGTTCAGGGGCAGGGCTTTGGATGTTCGACAGGGGGCGAAGATCCTCCCCTGCCAGGGGAGAAGTTTCGGGCACTGGCCTGCGGAGGGGTAAGGGATAACCTCTGTTCCGTGTCCTCCCCTTCCGTCACCTTCGGCGCCACCTCCTCCTTGCGGGGGAAGATTATGGAAAGCCGCTCTAGCCAGCCGTACGCCGCGCTTCGCCCGCAGCCTTGATAAACGCCCAGACGTCCGCCGGGAACGGCGATGGCTGATCGGTCTGCCACTCCCCCATCCGATCGTAGAGCGACGTCGCCCCCGCCATCATCTCCGGCGTCGCGACCGCGGTGAAAGGGGCCAGCAACGCCTGCCATTCGTCCAGATAGGCCTGCGCCGCCGGGCTCGCAGGCTCGAGCGGCAGGGCGGCGGCGATACGGCTGCCGAGGTCATGCCAGCGGGCATTGTATCCGGCGGGATCGAGGTTCGGCACGTCGGCGATCCGCTCGTTCCAGCGCGCCTGTTCTTCGGGGGAGAAATAGCGGTCCACGACGCCGCGCCAGTTGGTATCCATGATGTCGTCTCCAGTTCGGATCAGCGAGCAAAGCGTCGCGACGTCGATCGGCTCGCCACGATCGATGCGGGACTGAACGGAGAGGAGGAGCGTGCGCGCGTCGGCGATCGCCGCGGCGCGCTGGTCGAGTTCGGCGAGGCGTGCCGCGACCAGCCGGCCGATGTCGACCGGTCCCGACCGGAGCATCGCGGCGATCTCGGCCAGCGAGAAACCGGCCTGCTTGAGCGCGACGATCGCGTTCAGCCGCGCGAGGTCGCCCGCGCCATAGACCCGCCGTCCGCCCGCGGTCCGCAGCGGCGCCACCAGTCCGCGGCCTTCGTAGAACCGCAGCGCGCGGAGCGTGAGGCCGGTGCGGCGCGTGACCTCGCCGATGTCGAGCATGTCTTCCATGCCGACGGAATACCCGCTGACGTTACGTCAGGAGCAAGCGCTAATTTCAGCCGATCAACAGGCCCGCGAGCGCCGCCGACATCAGGTTGGCCAGGCTCCCCGCCGCCAGTGCGCGCAAGCCCAGCTTGGCGATCATCGGCCGTTGGTTCGGTGCGAGGCTGCCGGTCACCGCCATCTGGATCGCGATCGACGAGAAGTTCGCGAACCCGCACAGCGAGAAGGTGATGACCGCGATCGTCCGCGGGCTGAGGCCGGTCTGCGTACCGAGCGAGATATACGCGACGAATTCGTTCAGCACGATCTTCTGCCCGAACAGCCCGCCGGCGATCCCCGCCTCGCTCCACGGCACGTTGAGCAGGAACATGATTGGCGCAAAGACATAGCCGAGCAGCCCCTGGAAGCTCAGCCCCGGCAGCCCGATCATGTTGCCGAGCCCGCCGAGCAACCCGTTCGCCAGCGCCACCAGCGCGACGAACGCCAGCACCATCGCGCCGACCGCAACCGCCAGCCGCACGCCCGTCTGCGCGCCCTGGGCGGCGGCCATGATCAGGTTGGCGGGCTTTTCCTCGTCGTGCGTCGCCTGCGGCATCGGCTCGCCCGCGCCCGATTCCCCTGGCTGGTCGCCAAGCGCCAGCTCGCCTTCGGGCGGCATGACGCGGTCGGGCATGATGATCTTGGCCATCAGGATGCCGCCCGGCGCCGCCATGAAGCTGGCCGCGAGTAGGTAATCGATCCGGATGCCCATCGACGCGTACGCCGCGAGGATCGTGCCCGCGACGCCGGCCATGCCGCTGGTCATCACCGTGAACAGCTGCGCCGGGGTCAGCCCCGCCAGATACGGCCGGATCACCAGCGGCGATTCGCTCTGGCCGACGAAGATGTTCGCCGCCGCGCACAGCGATTCGACCTTCGAGACGCCGATGACCTTCTCGATCCCACCACCGACCCAGCGCACCACCAGCTGCATGATGCCGAGATAATAGAGGATCGAGACGAGGCTGGCGAAGAAGATGATCACCGGCAGCGCGGCGATCGCAAAGCTCTGCCCGCCGATTTCGGGCGTCGCCATCTTGCCGAACAGGAACTCGGTGCCCTTCTGCGAATAGCCGAGCAGATTGGCGACCCCGCCGGACATGCTGCCCAGCACGACCTTGCCGATGCTCGAATACAGCACGAGCACCGCGATCCCGACCTGCAGCGCGAACGCGGCGCCGACGATGCGCAGCCGGATCGCGCGGCGGTCGCTCGACAGCAGCACCGCGATGCCGAGGATGACGGCGATGCCTGCAAGGCCGATGAATAGTCTTTCCATGGACGCCCTGCATTTTTGACTGACACGCGCCGCCCCCCGGCGGCACAAGCGACCGACATGACACGGGTACGCGGCGCTCGCCAGTCTTTATGATGGGGGAGTCATTTGACGGCGCGCGCGATTCCGCTAGCGTCCCGAGCGATGGATAAGCCTGTTCCCGCGTTCCCGCGTTCGCTCTTCGTTTTCTCGGTCCTGTACGGCGGCATGGTGTGTATTGCCGGCGTGCTGGGGGTGAAGCAGGTCGCGCTCGGCCCGCTCGCGGTCGAGGCGGGCATCTTCGGCTTCCTCCTGCTGGTGGTGCTGAGCAGCGCGATTTCCGAACTGCACGGTCAGAAGACAGCGACGTTCCTGGTCCGCCTGGGGTTCATCCCGCTGCTGGTGTCCGCGGCGCTGATCCACCTGGTGCTGGCGCTGCCGCACGATCCGGGGATGTACCCGCCCGCGGTCGACGCGTTCCCGATCGTCGTCGGCCAGAGCTCGCGCATGATGATCGCCGGGCTGATCTCCTACGGCATCTCGCAGACGCTCAACGTGCTGATCTTCTCGAAGCTGTCGGGACAGGTCGGCAGCGGCGAGGGCAAGCTGGTCTGGCTGCGCGGCATGATCGCGAGCATCATCTCGCAGATCATCGACACCATTTTGTTCATCACCATCTCGTTCCTGGGTGAGCGGCCGATCCTCGGCTTGATGGAGGGCCAAATGCTGACCAAGGTCGTGCTGTCGATCGTGCTGGTGCCGTTCCTGATCACCTTCTTCGTGCGATTAGGACGCCGGCTGGACCGGGTCTGACCCCTTCCGTCATGCCGGACTTGTTCCGGCATCCACCGTTCCGCCTGATCATCGGCCGCTGATACGCGGAACGGTAGACCCCGGAACTAGTCCGGGGTGACGGAGGTCAGTGACGGATGGCGCGTCTTTCGCTACCCCCCCCAACTGGCTAAGGGATCGGCATGACCGATCACACGCCCGATCCCGCCCTGCTCGCCAAGGCGGAAACGCTCACCGAGGCGCTGCCGTATCTGCAGCGCTATGCCGGCAAGACGTTCGTCGTGAAATACGGCGGCCACGCGATGGGCGACCCCGAGCTCCAGCGCGATTTCGCCGAGGACATGGTGCTGCTGAAGGCAGTCGGCATCAACCCCGTCGTCGTCCACGGCGGCGGCCCCCAGATCGGTGCGATGCTCAAGCGCCTCGGCGTCGAATCGCGCTTCGTCGACGGCCTGCGCGTCACCGATGCGGAAACCGCGCAGATCGCCGAGATGGTCCTGGCCGGCTCGATCAACAAGGAAATCGTCGGCTGGATCGGCCAGGCGGGCGGTCGCGCGGTCGGCATCTCGGGCAAGGACGCTGGCCTCGTCCTCGCGCAGAAAGTCGGCCACGGCCGCGAGCCCGACAAGCTCCAGGGGATCGAGCGCCACGTCGACCTCGGCTTCGTCGGCGAGCCGATCGCGGTCGACCGGACGATCCTCGACACGCTGATAGCCGCCGACATCATCCCGGTGATCGCGCCGATCGGCATCGGCGCCGACGGCCACACCTACAACATCAACGCCGACACGATGGCCGGCGCGATCGCCGCCGCGATGGGCGCCGCACGCTTCTTCTTGCTGACCGATATCGTCGGCGTGCTCGACAAGCAGGGCGAGTTGCTGACCGACCTCGACCCCGCGCGGATCGCCGAACTCCGCGCCGACGGCACGGTGACCGGCGGCATGATCCCGAAGCTCGACACCTGCGTCGCGGCGGTCGAATCGGGCGTCGATGCCGCGGTCATCATCGACGGCCGAGTCCCCCACGCGATGCTGCTGGAGATCTTCACCAAGCAGGGCGCCGGCACGCTGGTCAGCGCCAACGGTCGCACCCGGTAACGCGCGACGGGCCTTACCCTCACTACCGCCACGCAGTCATCCCAGCGAAAGCTGGGATCTCCCGGTTCAAGCCGCCCGCCCGCCAACAGGGATACCCCAGCTTCCGCTGGGGCGACGATAGTTGGGGTGACCATAGTCGGTCGGTCGGTCGGTCGCGCGCGCGGCGGCGAAAACGACCTACACCACAGGGCCTCTCGTTGTTCACGCACCCCAAACCCGTCATCCCAGCGAAAGCTGGGATCTCCCGGTTCGAGCCGCCCGCTCGCCAACGGGGATACCCCAGCTTCCGTTGGGGTGACGATAGTTGGAGTGACGATAGTTAGTCGGTCGGTCGGTCGAGCGCGCGGCGGCGAAAACGACCTACACCACAGGGCCTCTCGTTGTTCACGCACCCCACACCCGTCATCCCAGCGGAAGCTGGGATCTCCCGGTTCGAGCCGCGCACTCGCCAACTAGGATACCCCAGCTTTCGCTGGGGCGACGGGGTGGGGCTGGGGGGACTATCGCCTAAGCAGGGCTTCTCGTTCTCCGCCCGCCCCCTTATATCGGCAACACACCAGCGGAGACCCTTGCCTTGATCGCCCTTCTTCAGATCGTCCAGTTGCTGCTCAACCTCGTCTGGTGGGTCATCGTCATCCAGGCGGTGCTGTCGTGGCTGATCGCGTTCAACGTCATCAACACGCACAGCGATTTCGTCCGCACGGTCTGGAACGCGCTGCAGAAGATCACCGAGCCGCTCTATCGCCCGATCCGCCGCATCCTGCCCGATTTCGGCGCGCTCGATCTGTCGCCGCTTGTCGTGCTGCTGATCCTCTACATCCTGACCAACATCGTCATTCCGAACATCGCGCAGAACTACCTCGTCGCAGCCTATTGATCGGGCCGGCGGCCTGGCGCGCGGTCGATGATGGCTTGGCGATCGCCGTCCGGGTGACGCCGCGCGGCGGTCGCGACGCACTCGCCGCCGGAACGCCCGAGCATTTCGCCGCGCGACTGGCGGCAGCGCCCGTCGATGGCGCCGCCAACGCCGGGCTGGTCGCCCTCGTCGCCAAGACTTTCGGCGTACCCAAGCGCGCCGTGACGATCATCGCCGGCGAAACCGCCCGCCTGAAGCGTCTGCACATCGCCGGAGAGTCCACTACGCTGGCGGAAATCGCCGCTGCGCTCTATGGGCCGCGGGCATGAGCGCGACCATCATCGACGGCAAGGCCTTCGCCGCCGGCCTCCGGGCCCGTATCGCAGACGGCGTCACCGCCTTTCGTGCAAAGGCGGGCCGCGCGCCCGGCTTGGCCGTCGTGCTGGTCGGCGAGGATCCCGCCTCCAACGTCTATGTCCGCTCGAAGGGCAAGGCGACGCGCGAGGCCGGGATGGAAAGCATCGAGCACCGCCTCCCCGCCGACGTGCCGGCCGCAGAGCTGCTGGCGCTGGTCGCGACGCTCAACGCAGACCCGACGATCGACGGCATCCTCGTCCAACTGCCTCTGCCCAAGCATATCGACGAGCAGGCGGTGATCGCGGCGATCGACCCCGACAAGGACGTCGACGGCTTCCACCCGATCAACGCCGGCCGTCTCGCGACCGGCCTGCCCGGGTTCGTCCCCTGCACGCCGTTCGGCTGCGTACTGCTGTTGAAGAGCGTGCTGCCGAGCTTGAGCGGGCTCGAGGCTGTCGTCGTCGGTCGCTCCAACATCGTCGGCAAGCCGATGGCGCAACTGCTCCTCTGCGAAAGCTGCACCGTCACAATCGTCCATAGCCGCACGCAGGACGTGCCCGCGCATATCCGCCGCGCCGACATCGTCGTCGCTGCGGTCGGCATTCCCCAGATGATCAAGGGCGACTGGCTGAAGCCCGGTGCCACCGTCATCGACGTCGGCATCAACCGCACCGATGCCGGCCTCGTCGGCGACGTCGATTTCGCCAGCGCAGTCGAGGTCGCGGGGGCGATCACGCCGGTGCCGGGCGGCGTCGGGCCGATGACGATCGCGTGCCTGCTCCGCAACACGTTGGTTTCGGCAGGACGTCGCGAAGGCATCGCGATCGAGGAGTCGAGCCTGTGATCGAACTCTACATCTCGTCGCTGATCACGTTCTTCGTGGTCATCGATCCGCCCGGCTGCGCGCCGATCTACGCCGGTCTGTCGGCAGGCGCCTCGACCGTACAGAAGCGCGCTATGGCGATGCGTGCGGTCGGCGTGGCTGCTGCGATTCTGTTCGTGTTCGCGCTGTTCGGCGAGGCGTTGCTCAAGGGGCTCGGCATCAGCCTCGCCAGCTTTCGCATCGCGGGCGGCATCATGCTGTTCCTGATCGCCCTCGAAATGGTGTTCGAAAAGCGCACTGAACGCCGCGAGGACCGCGCCGCCAAGGTCGCGAGCGACCCCGAGGTCGAGGACGTCTCGATCTTCCCGATGGCGATGCCGATGATCGCCGGCCCCGGCTCGATCGCGTCGGTGATGCTGTTGATGAGCCGCAACAGCGGGATCGAGCGCTCGGCTGTGGTGCTCGGCGCGATGGTGACGATCCTCCTGCTGACGCTGGTAGCGCTGCTCGCGGCGGGGCCGATCATGCGGATCCTCGGCGCGAAGATCGAGGCGGTGATCACGCGGCTGCTCGGCGTGCTGCTGGCGGCGCTGGCGGTGCAGTTCGTGCTCGACGGCCTGTCGGTGGTGCTGCGCTAAGTCCACTCCGTCATGCCGGGCTTGTTCCGGCATCCACGGTTCCGCACACTCGATAGACTTGAGGGCGCGGAGCGGTGGGCCCCGGAACAGGTCCGGGGTGACGGAACCTAGTCCACCTTGAACAACCGCAACGGCGACTTCGCCGGCAGCGGCAACGGCGTCAGCCACGCCGGCACCTCGTTCTTCGCCAGTTCCGCATAGAACCCCTTCGGACTGCGCGCCTTGTAGTTGGTCGACTCCGCCGCGTTCGGGCACAGCAGCAGCATCGTCGCGCCGTGCCGCTTGATGATCGCATGCGCCTGGTCCGGCGTCCCCCCGAACGCGTGCTGCACATCGAGGATCGCATCGCCGTTGCGGTGATACGGCCCCGCGATCGCATCGTGATGCGTGATCGTGATCAGCCGCGGCCCCATGTCGACGAAGGTGAACACGGTCTGCGCAGGGTATTTGTCCAGCGCGAGCAGCACGGTCGTCCGCAGGCAATTGCCCGTCGCCATGTTGACGCGCTTCTCATACGGCTTCGGCCGATCGATCGGGAAATACTGGATCACCATTCCCGCGAACAGACCCGACACGATCAGGAACGCCCCCACCGTCCCCAGCACGCGCACCGCCACCGACCGATTGCCGAGCAACCGCGGCAGGATCAGCCACCCCAGCGCGGTAGCCCCCGGGATCGCCAGCAACTGCGCCGCCGGCCCCGCGCGGACCTGCCACAACAGCATCGCGCTCGCGAACGCCGTGAACAGCGCGACCGCCGCCCAGCCGACGGCCCGGTCGTCGCGACGCGCACGCCAGGCGGCAAGGATCGCCCCGATCAGCCCGATGATCGGCAGCGTCGCCAGCGCGAACCCAACCCGGAAACTATGCTTGTAGATCGGCTTGGCCTCGCGGACATTGTCCAGCCAGTTGCGTTGCAGTTCGGGCGAAATCCCCTCGGGCCGCCCCAGACACTGCGGAAACACCAACGCAAAGCCCGCAACGATCGCCGCCCCCGCGGTGACCGCCAACGCCAGCCGAGCCCCCCGCGAAGCCGGCCCGAACCGCGCGAGCAGAAACAGCAACATCCCCGCCGCAATCATCACGCTCAACCACACAGGTGTCAGCGCATCGCACCGCATCGCCTGGTTCGCGTTCGACGCGAACAGCGCGAAACCCAGCGTGCTGCCGCCGCCCAGCGTCAGCGCATAGATCGACAGCCGCTCGGCCTCCGACCGGTCCCACACCCAGCGCAAGGCGATGATCGCCCCCGCCATCGCCGCATACGGCAACAGCTCGAGCCCGATCGACAGCGACACCGCGCTCGCGAGTCCAACCATCGCGCCACCACGCCGCCCGTTCGTATCGCACAGCCCCGCGACCGTCAGGCTCAGCATGGCGAGCTGCCAGCCATGATGATCGATCCGCTCCGGCATGAACATCAGCATCGTGCCGGTCGCACCGACCATGAACACGATGGCAAGCGGCCATGCATACGGGCTGATCAACCGCCGCACCGTCGCGCCGATGCCGAGCATCGCGATCGACAGCGGCAGCAACGGCGCGATCCCGCACGCCAGCCGCTCCGCCCAGCTGTTACCCACGAACAGGCGGAAAAACAGGATCAGCCCTGCGATCGGCAGATCGACGATCCGGCTCCAGTGGATATCAAAACCTAGAGGCGGGTTCAGCCGATAGTTGCGCAGGTCGTACCAACCTTGCCCGTCGAGCAGCGCGCGGACCTGCATCAGCCGCATGTTGTCGTCGGTATCGCCGAGCGACAGCCAGCGGACCTGCCCCCAGCGATCGAACATCGACCACGCCGCCACCGCCACCCAGGCGAGCAACGTCAGCGCGATCCAATGCCGATCGAGTTCGTCCAGCAGCGTGCGTCGCTGCGTGGACTGCTCCTGGGATGGCCCCTGATCCAAAACGCTTTCCTCCTGCCCGCGCGCGCACTAGATGCGCGGGCTTGTCTTCGAGGCCGCTCTATCGCGGTACGGGTAAAGAACAAGGCGGGCATGCAGGCGATTTGGCGACACATGGAGCAGATGCGGTCGAGCGGCGTGCTCGGCCAGCTCGTGCGCTTCGGCATCGCCGGCGGCTTTACGAGCATGGTATATTCGCTCGTCTACCTGCCGCTGACCGCCTACGTCTTCCCGCCCCGCCAAGCGGTTGCCGCCGTGCCATTCGCGTTCGCAGTCGCAGTCGTCGTCGGATTCTTCCTGCATAGCCGCTGGAGCTTCAGGGGGCATGCGAAGGAGCCGGGGGCAGGGCGGCACGTCAAGTTCGTGATCGTGCAGGGCGCCGGGCTCGCGCTCAACGCGATGGTCACCTGGATCGGCACCGCGCTGTTTCACCTGCACCCGTGGATCCCGCTGGTCCCCGCCGTGCTGCTTGCCGCGATCCTGAGCTTCGTGCTCAATCGTCTCTGGGTTTTCAACTGACATGGCCGACAATTAATGGACCGCATCGTCTACGACCGCATGGCCGCCCACGATTCCACGCACTGGTGGTACCGCGCGCGCCGCGACATCCTCGCCGATTACCTGACCCGCTATGGCGCATTGCCGAAGGATGCGAAGATCCTCGAGATTGGCTGCGGCACCGGGCATAATTTGCCGATGCTCGCCGCGTTCGGCGAGATCGACGCGATCGAGATCGACCCGGCCGCGCGTGAGATCGCCAGCGAACGACTGGGCAAGCCAGTCGGTGCGGCGCCTTTGCCCGAACTTCCGGGCGTGCCACGCAAGCATTACGACCTGATCGCGGTATTGGATGTGGTCGAGCATATCCAGGACGATGTCGCAGCGTTGAAGGCGATGGCCGACTGCCTGGCGCCCGGTGGCAAAATCCTGATCGCGGTGCCGGCCCATGCCTGGCTGTGGAGCGCACACGATGTGGTGAACCACCACCACCGGCGTTACTCAAAGGCGACGCTGAAGGCCGCGATCGAGACGGCCGGGCTGAAGCCGGAGAAGCTCGGCTATTTCAATTCGCTGCTATTCCCGCTGGCGGCGGCGGCGCGGATCGCCGGGCGGATGACAGGGCGTGACGACAGCGACGATTCGCCGCCGCCGAAGCTGGTGAATGCGCTGTTCGAAAAGATCTTCCGTCTGGAACGCCATATGGTGGGGCGCGTACCGATGACTCCGGGGGTTTCGATCGTGACGTTGGCGGTGCCGCGGTAACCCTGCCTCGTGATCTTCCCCGTTTCCTAACCCGTTCGTCCTGAGCGGAAGTCGAAGGACAGGCCTCGCGCGCAGGTGCTTCGACTTCGCTCAGCACGAACGGAGGGGGGCAGGCTTTGTAATTTCATAAAACACCACCCCGGCCTTCGCCGGGGTGGTGCGAGAATCGGGGTGAGCGGTGTTCGTCAGTCGGTTCGGATGGGAAGGGACGCGTCATGCAACCGCGCCACGTCCACCGGCTCCGCGCGGAATCCCAACGTCGCCTTGCCCTGGATCGGCCCGGCCACATCCGCGACGATATACAGCGGCCGCCGCTTCGACTCGACGTACAGCCGGCCGAGATACTCGCCGATCATCCCCAGCACGAACATCTGCACCGCACCCAGGAACACGGTCACGAGCATCGTCGAGGTCCAGCCCTGAACCGCGCTGCCCGACAGCCAGCCGATCGCGATATACACGAACAGCAACAGCGACACGCCGGTCAACGCAAGACCTGCATGGCTGGCGAAGCGCAACGGGGCGGTCGAAAACCCGGTGACGGCATCGAACGCGAGCCGGATCATCTTGGCCAGCGGGTAGTTCGTCTCGCCGGCCAGCCGTTCGGCCCGGTCGTACGGGAAGGGCACCTGCTTGAAGCCGATCCACGCGACCATGCCGCGAATGAACCGCGCCTGCTCGGGGAGCGAGAGGAACGCATCCAGGGCCCGCCGGCTCATCAGTCGGAAATCGCCGGTGTCGAGCGGGATCGGCGTGTCGGTCATCCGCGTCAGCATGCGGTAGAACGCTGCAGCGGTGGCTTTCTTGAACACGGTTTCGCCCGCGCGCTGGCGACGCACCGCGTAGACGACGTCGGCCTGGCTTGCCGCCATCGCCGCGCGCATGTCGGACAGGAGTTCGGGGGGATCCTGGAGATCGGCGTCGATGATCAGGATCTGCTCGCCGGCGCACAGGTCCAGCCCGGCGGTCAGCGCGAGCTGGTGTCCGTGGTTGCGCGACAAATTGATAGCGACCAGCCGCGGATCGGCGGCGGCGAGGCGCTGCATCACCGGCCAGCTGTCGTCGCGCGAGCCGTCGTTGATCAGGACGATCTCGTAATCGTCGCCGACCGCGACCTTCGCCGCGCCGGAAATGCGCGCGTGCAGGATGTCGAGGCACGCTGCCTCGTTATAGCAGGGGACGACGATTGAAAGGGACGGACGGTTCATCGCTCCCGTCTAGCGTCGGGTTTGTCTGGCGTCATTGAAAGATGTGGGAAGCAAAACGCAACAAACTCTACACCCGCTCCACGGTGTGCACCGCATCCGCCGCACGCAGCCCCGCCATCAGCCGCATCAGCTGCTGCACGTCATGAACCTCGACGTCGATCTCGTTCGTATGGAAGCTCTTGTCGCGCGTATCGAGGCGCAGGTTGATGATGTTCGCCTTGTGCCCGCCGATGATCGTCGAGACGATACCGAGTGAGCCCGGCTCGTTCTTCACCATCACCGATATGCGTGCGACGGCGCCCTCGGTCTCGTCGCCCCAGGCCACGTCGACCCAGTCGGTCTCGTTTTCCGAGCGTTCCGCGAGTTCGGCGAGGACCTTGCAGTCGATCGCGTGGACCTCGATCCCGGCATCGGGCCGGCGCAACCCGACGATGCGGTCGCCCGGTACGGGGTGGCAGCACGTCGCGAGGTCGTACGCCACGCCGGGCGTGAGCCCCTTGATCGAGATCGCGCTCGATTGCGGCGCCAGCGCATGCGTCACGTCCGCTCCCGCCGAGCCCGGCATCAGCGCCTCCATCACCGCCGCGTCGGACAAGGTCCGCCGCGCGATCGCCACCATCAGTGACGATTCATCGGGCAGCTTCAATCGCTTGAGCGCGTGGCTCAGCGCGTCCGTGCCGATCTGCGCGGGCAGGCGGGTGACGATATCCTCGTACAAGGTCTGGCCGAGCGCGATCTGCTCGACCCTCTCCTTCTGGCGCAGGTGCCGGCGGATCGCGGCGAGCGCCTTGCCGGTGGTCGCGACGTTGAGCCATTGCGGCTGTGGCGACTGGCCCTTCGAGCGCAGGATCTGCACTTGATCACCGTTCTCGATCACCGTCGACAGCGGCACGACGCGGCCGTTGACCTTCGCACCGACCGCCTGATCGCCGAGATCGGTATGCACCGCGTAGGCGAAGTCGATCGAGGTCGCGCCCTTGGGCAGCTGGATCAGCTCGCCCTTCGGCGTGAACGCGAAGATACGATCGGTATACATCGCCATCCGCGTGTGTTCGAGCAGCTCTTCCGGGCTCTCCGCCGTGTCGAGAATCTCGACGAGGTCGCGAATCCAGCTGACCTGACGGTCGCTGCCGGTAATCTGCTGCTTGTAGGCCCAGTGCGCGGCGAGGCCGAATTCGGCCTGCGCGTGCATGTCGGCGGTGCGGATCTGGATCTCGATCCGTGCGCTGTCGGCGTGGATCACCGAGGTGTGCAGCGACCGATAGCCGTTGCGCTTGGGCGTCGAGATGTAATCCTTGAACCGCCCCGGCACCATCGGCCAGCGCTGGTGGATGATCCCGAGTACCCGGTAGCAATCCTCTTCGGTCGGCACGATCGCGCGGAACGCCATCACGTCGGACAACTGCTCGAAGCTGATGTGGCGCTCCGACATTTTCCGGAAGATCGAATAGGGATGCTTCTCGCGCCCCGAAATCTCCGCCTCGACCCCGGCGCGCGATAGCACCAGCTTGAGCCCGGACGCGATCTTGGCGATGCGGTCGCCGTCGCCTTTTTTAAGCTGTTCGAGGCGGCGATTGATCGATTCGGAGGCTTCGGGCTCGAGCTGTTCGAACGCGAGCGACTGCATCTCGCGCATGAACTCGTACATGCCGATCCGCTCCGCGAGCGGCGCGTAGATGTCCATCGTCTCCTTGGCGATGCGACGGCGCTTCTCGGGCTTGGCGATGTGATGCAACGTCCGCATGTTGTGCAGGCGGTCGGCGAGCTTCACCAGCAGCACGCGGATGTCGTCCGACATCGCCAGCAGGAATTTCCGCAGGTTTTCCGCGGCGCGCTCGTTCTCGGTCTGCGCCTCGATCTTGCTGAGCTTCGTCACGCCGTCGACCAAGCGCGCGACCGAGGCACCGAACAGCCGCTCGATCTCCTCGGGCGTGGCGACCGTATCCTCGATCGTGTCGTGGAGGATCGCGGTGGCGATCGTCTCGGCATCGAGGTGCAGGTCGGTGAGGATGCCCGCCACCTCGATCGGGTGGCTGAAATACGGATCGCCACTCGCGCGTTTCTGGCTCCCGTGCGCCTGCATCGAGAAGACATAGGCGCGGTTCAGCAACGCCTCGTCGGCGTCGGGATCGTAGTCGAGGACGCGATCGACCAGTTCATATTGGCGCAGCACAGCCCCTTGATGGGGCCGGGATGCGCCGCTTTGCAACAAGTTCCTCGTTATTTCGCGTGGTTGTTGCACGACGCCAGTGCTTCGCCGTCATACGCCTTGCCCGCGACCGTGAAACTGGCGAGCGGCCCGGCGCGCTTGGCGACCGCGGCGCATAGGATCACGTCGCGCTGCGGCGCCTTGCTGGCGACGAACGCCGCATTCACCCAGCGCCACGGCGTGCCGTTGGTGATCAGGCGCGTGGATGCGGGCGCCGCAGCAGGGACGGCGACGTAATAGTTGGCCGGGAGCTGTGCGGTTACCGGTGTCGCGATCAGCGCGGCGAACCCTGTCGCAAGGGCGGGAGCGGCGGTCAGAACTGCGCGGGTGATGACGGACATCGATAGACTCCTGAAAGGTTTCTAATCGATACCTATCGGTATAGGTCTTTAATTGCAACTGAAAAGTCGACAAGCATTCCGCTTCGGGAATTTATGCGGTAAACCGGCTTTCCAATAAGGAAGACGCCTTGGACAAACTGCGCGAACCCCTGCTGGAATGCAGCCTCCCCGCCGCGCTGGAGGCGATGGGCGAGCGCTGGTCGTTCCTGATCCTGCGCGCGTCGTTCAACGGCCTGCATCATTTCGAGGAGTTCCAGTCGGAACTGGGGATTGCGCGCAATATCCTGGCGAACCGGCTCGCGCGGTTGGTCGAGCACGGTATCCTGGAACGCCAGCCGATCCCCGAGGATCGCCGCAAGATCGCCTATGGACTGACGGACAAGGGCTTCGCGCTGCTTCCGACGATGATCGCGCTCCGGCAATGGGGCGAGCGCTGGGAGACGTGCGTGCCGGCGTTCCCGATCCTGGTCGACGCGCGCGATCGGCGGCCGTTGCAGCCCGTCTCGGTGCGGTCGCATGACGGGCGCGTGTTGACCAAGGGCGACCTGATCTGGGCGCTGCCCGGGGATGTGGCTGAAGACGGGGTGCAGGCTGAGGCGGCGGAGTAGCCGCCCTCATCCCGGCTCGTTCCGGCATCCACGCGACCCCCGAACACGTCCGGAGTGACGGATCAGGTCGGTAGCGCTTCCAGCACCGTCCGGATCGCATCCGGCAATGGCAGCGGCCGCCCTGTCTCGAGGTCGACGTGTACGCTGACCATCGTGATCACCGTGTGCAACTCACCCGTCTCCGCATGCGCCAGCTCGAAGCGTTTGGTGAGGCTTGTCGTCCCGATCTTCTCGATCCGCACGAACGCCTCGATCGTGTCGCCCAGGCGGAACGGCTTCAGATAGTCGATCTCGGTACGCCGCACGTTGAACTCGGTCGTCGGCCAGATCTCCGGCAACGCCTCCGCAATCCCGGTCCATTCCCAGAATTCGGTCACCGCGACGTCGGCATATTCCAGATAGCGCGAGTTGAAGACGATGCGCTGGCCGTCGATCTCGGCATAGCGCACGCGGAACCGCGTCGAGAAGGCGAAACCCGGCCGCATCTCAGAAGATCAGCTTCACGCCGACCAGCGCCAGCACGGTCGCGAGGACCGGCACCAGAACGCGGTCCGAGACGCGCGTCGCGATCAGGCTGCCGACGATGATACCGGGGATCGACCCGATCAGCAGCGACACGAGCAGGTCGACGTCGACCGAGCCGAGTATCCAATGACCGATCCCGCCGAGCAGCGTCAGCGGCACAGCGTGGGCGATGTCCGACCCGACCAGCCGGTTGATCGGCAGCGTCGGGTACAGGATCAGCAGCGCGGTCATGCCGAGCGCGCCGGCGCCTACCGAGGTGAGGGATACGAGCACGCCGAGCACCGCGCCGAGCAGGATGGTCAGCATCGCCTGGCGCTCACCACCAACCGTGCCGATCCGAGGCGTCAGCCACGCGACGATCCTGCCGCGGAAGAAGGTCGCGACTGCCGACAGGATCAGCGTGACCCCGAGCACGACGGTGATCGCGTGCCCGGTGTCGGACGATTTCTCGCCGAGATGGTTGAGCACGAGTAACGTCGCGATCGCCGCCGGGACGCTGCCGGTCGCGAGCCGGCGGACGACCTGCCAGTCGACCGTGCCGCGCCAGCCATGCACCGTCGTCCCGACCGTCTTGGTCGCGGACGCGTAGAGCAGGTCGGTGCCGACAGCGGTAGCGGGGTGGAAGCCGAAGACGAGCACCAGCAGCGGCGTCATCAGCGACCCGCCACCGACACCCGTCAGCCCGACGATGAGGCCGACGAGCACGCCGGCTACCGAATATAACGGATTGATATCCACGCTGGCGGGTTAGCCGGCGCCACGCGCGGGCGTGTTGACGCCCATCGACTGGAGATATTTCTTCACGTTGCGCGCCGCCTGGCGGAGCCGCTGTTCGTTCTCGACCATCGCGATCCTCACATAGCCCTCGCCGTTCTCGCCGTAGCCCACGCCTGGAGCAACGGCGACGTGCGCGTGAGTCAGCAATTGTTTGGTGAACTCAAGGCTACCTAAATGCGCGAGCGCGGGCGGCAGTGGGGCCCAGGCGAACATGCTCGCACGGGGGCTCGGGATATCCCAGCCGGCCCGACCAAAGCTCTCGACCAGCACGTCGCGGCGCTTGTGATAGAGCTGGCGGTTGCGCTCGACGATGTCCTGCGGGCCGTTGAGCGCGGCGCAGGCGGCGGCTTGAATCGGCGTGAACGCGCCGTAATCGAGGTACGACTTCACGCGCGTCATCGCCGCGATCAGCGTCTTGTTGCCGACCCCGAAACCCATCCGCCAACCGGCCATCGAATAGGTCTTGCTGAGCGAGGTGAACTCGATCGCGACGTCCTTCGCGCCCGGCACCTGGAGGATCGAGGGGGTCGGCTTGCCGTCGAAATACAGCTCCGAATAAGCGAGGTCGGAGATCACCCACAGCTTGTGCTTCTTCGCGAACGCGACGACGCGCTCGTAGAAGGCGAGGTCGACGACTTCGGCGGTCGGGTTCGACGGATAGCCCATCACCAGCACCGACGGCGCGGGGACGGTGAAAGCCATCGCGCGCTCGAGGCTCTCGAAATACGCCTCGTCCGGGGTCGTCGGCACCGCGCGGATCGTCGCGCCGGCGATAATGAAACCGAAGGTGTGGATCGGATAGGACGGGTTGGGCGCGAGCACGACGTCGCCGGGCGCGGTGATCGCGGTGGCCAGACTCGCAAGGCCTTCCTTCGAGCCCATCGTGACGACGACCTCGGTCTCGGGATCGACGTCGACGCCGAACCGGCGGCCGTAATAATTCGCCTGGGCTTTCCGGAGCCCGGGGATGCCCTTCGACTGCGAATAGCCGTGCGCGCTGGGTTTGCGCGCGACTTCGACGAGCTTCTCGATGACGTGCTCGGGCGGCGGCAGGTCGGGATTGCCCATGCCGAGATCGATGATGTCCTCCCCGCCCGCGCGCGCCGCCGCCCGCATCGCGTTCACTTCGGCGATGACATAGGGGGGCAAGCGTTTGATGCGGTAGAAGTCTTCGGACATGATCAGCCTCTAGCTGGAGGAGCGGGTGCTGTACCGCAGGTGAGCGGGGGCGTCATCCGCCTCATTCGTCGCGAGGACGAAAGCTGGGGTATCGTGGTTCGCTTCACGTCGATCCTCCCCCGCAAGGGGGAGGTGGCACCGAAGCTGACGGAGGGGGAGGCCGGCGCAACCTCTGCTCCGTGTCCTCTCCCTCCGTCTGGCAAGGGCCAGCCACCTCCCCCTGGCGGGGGAGGATCGTTGAGTTTCCTGCGACCACCAATCGTCGATGTGACCATGCTTCCGCCGAGCCGGCGTCTGCGTTAAGCTCCCGAAAAAGCAGAGGATGCCATGGCCGATACTCCTCCCGACGCCTCCACGCCGACCCTGCCCGATCTCCAGCATTGGACGTGGGTGATGGGGCGTGCGCAGCAGATGATGATGGAGCAGGGGCTCGCCGCGATGCAGCCCAAGCCTGAGACGATCCCCGCGATTCCCGGCTTCACCGACCCCGCCACGCTGGAGCGCGCGCGCGATTTCTGGGCCGAGAGCCTGACTTTGTGGCAGCGCTTCCTCGATCCCGCCAAGGCGCCCGAGGCCGCGCCCGTCACCGACAAGCGGTTCAAGGCGCCGCAGTGGCGCGAACCCGTGTTTGACCTGATCCGTCAGAGTTACGAACTGATCGGCGACCACATGCTCCGCGGCGTCGAGGCGGTCGACGGGCTCGACCCGAAGCAGAAGGAGCAGCTGCGGTTCGCGACCAAGGGGTTCGTCGATGCGATGAGCCCGACCAATTTCGCGCTGACCAACCCGCAGGTGATCGAGAAGACGATCGAAACGCGCGGCGAGAATCTGCTCAAAGGCCTGCAGAACATGATGGCCGATCTTGCCCGCGGGCAGGTGACGCATACGCCCGACGGCGCGTTCGAGCTCGGCCGTAACCTGGCGATGACGCCGGGCAAAGTGGTGAAACGGACGCCGCTCTACGAACTGATCCAGTACAGCCCGACCACCGAGAAGGTGCTGGCGACGCCGCTCGTCATCTTCCCGCCGTGGATCAACCGGTTCTACATCCTCGACTTGACGCCCGAGAAGAGCTTCATCCGCTGGGCGGTTGAGCAGGGCATCACCGTGTTCATGGTGTCGTGGAAATCGGCCGATGCGAGCATGAAGGACGTGGTCTGGGACGACTATGTCGGCGCGCAGGTCGAGGCGATCGACACGGTTCGTGCCGCGCTAGAGGTGCCGGCGGTGCATACGATCGGATATTGCGTGGCGGGGACGACGCTGGCCGCGACGCTGGCATTGCTGGCGGCGCGCGGCGAAGCGGCAAAGGTGGCGAGCGCGACGTTCTTCACCGCCCAGGTCGATTTCGCGCAGGCCGGCGAGCTGCAGCATTTCATCGACGACGAGCAGCTGAAGATGGTCGCGTCGCTGTCGCCCGAGGGTTTCCTCGACGGGCGGTACATGGCGACGACGTTCAACCTGCTGCGCGGGCGTGACCTGATCTGGAACTACGTCACGCAGAATTACCTGCTCGGCCAGGATTACGTGCCGTTCGACTTGCTCCACTGGAACGGCGACACCACCAACCTGCCCGCGAAATGGCATCTGAGCTATCTGACCGATCTGTACCGCGACAATCTGCTGGTGACGGGCACGATGACGGTGGACGGTACGCCGATCGATCTCACCAAGGTAGCGACGCCGAGCTATGTCCAGGCGGGGCGCGAGGACCATATCGCGCCGGCCGAAAGCGTCTGGAAACTCACGCAATTGTTCGCCGGGCCGCTGAAGTTCGTGCTCGCGGGGTCGGGGCATATCGCGGGCGTGGTCAATCCGCCGGCGGCGGGGAAGTATCAATACTGGACCAATCCTGGCGCGCATACGACGCTCGACGACTTCGTTGCCGGTGCGACGGAGACCAAAGGAAGCTGGTGGCCGGACTGGGTCGAATGGTTGCGCGCGCTTGGTGCCGAGACGGTGTCCGCGGACGGTGCGCGGCTGCCCGGCGAGGGGCCCCTCGAAGCGATCGGCGACGCGCCCGGCGACTATGTGAAGAGCCGGTAGCGCTACCTTACGCGAACGTCATGGTGCACTGCACAATTTAATTGTGCGACGCCACGAATCGTGTACAAAGGCCGCGACATAACTCCGAAGAGAGGTGCGTGGATGGTGGATATCGTGAAACGGACGGCCAAGGCCGGTACGAAGCTTGCCGCCGCCGCGAAGCCGGTCGCTGCCGTGAAGGCCGCGACTGCCAAAGCCTCCGCCCGGACCGTCGCCAAGCCGGCGAAGCCGGCACCCGAGCCGGTCGCCAAGACGCCGGCACCTCAACCTCTCGCGGCCGCTTTTGTATCGCCGCACACCGACATTCCCGCCCCGATTTCGGCCACCGCGCCAACGGGGATCCCTGCCAGCGAAACAAAGGACGCCACGATGGACACGATCCAGAGCATCACCGAGAAGACCAAGGCCCTCTTCACGGGCGCGAACACCGCCGAGTACACCGAGCAGGCCAAGGGCGCGATGGAGAAGTCGGCGAAGATGGCGGAAGATTTCGTCGCATTCGGCAAGGGCAACATCGAGGCGCTCGTCGAATCGTCGAAGATTGCCGCGAAGAACGTCGAGGCGCTTGGCCAGGAAGCGGCCGACTACGCCAAGACCTCGTTCGAGAGCGCGACCGAAGCCGCCAAGACGCTCGCCGCCGCCAAGTCGCCGACCGAGTTCATGAAGCTCCAGGGCGATTATGCGCGCACCGCGTTCGACACGATGATCGCCGAGGGCTCGCGCTCGACCGAGCGGATGCTCAAGATGTTCGGCGAATTCGCCCAGCCGATCTCGAACCGCGTTGCGGTCGCGACCGACAAGATGAAGATCTCGGCGTAAGTCGATCGCGCGCCGCCCTCGGATAGCGTGCCACGAAAGGGGCGGCCGTCACGCGACGGTCGTCCCTTTTGCGTTTGCGATTTTCGCGCGAGGTTTGCGGGCGCCCCCTTGCTCTTGCCCCCCGGCATGCCATATTTTGGCAGCATGCTTTTGACCCCTGAAATGACGACTCCCCAGAGGACGGGCGAGCGGATGGCCGAGCGCCGCGACGATGGTGGCGAGGATGGGAACGGCACCGGCGCCGGTATCGCGACCAAGACTCGCGCGAAGACCAAACAGCCGACGCCGTACCGCGTGCTGATGCTCAACGACGATTATACGCCGATGGAGTTCGTTGTGCTGTGTCTCCAGCGCTTCTTCCGCATGGACATGGAGGCCGCGACTCGGGTGATGCTGCACGTCCACCAGAAGGGCGTCGGGGTGTGCGGCACGTTCAGCTACGAGGTGGCGGAGACCAAGGTGTCGCAGGTCATGGATTTCGCCAAGCAGAACCAGCATCCGCTACAGTGCACGCTGGAGAAGGCTTGAGCTAACCGTCTGCTGATCCTCCCCCGCCAGGGGGGGGTGGCACCGAAGGTGACGGAGGGGGAGGCACGCGCCACCCCTGCTTCGTATCCTCCCCCTCCGTCTGGCAAGAACCAGGCGCCTTCCCCTGGCGGGGGAGGATCGAGAGGTTACCGTGCGGGCGGCAACCAGCGTAGGTCGAGCCTGTCGAACCGATCGATGTAATTCGCTGCCTGCGCCAGCAACGTCTCGTTGAGCAACGTCACCCGCCCCGCCTCGCGGCGGATCAGGCCGTCCTCTTCCAACTGCCGCAGCATCCGGTTGACGTGGACCGCGGTGAGCCCGGTGGCGTCGCCGATCTCCTCCTGCGTAAGGCCGAGCGTGAAGCTGTTGCCCATCGCGCGATCGCGCATCCGCATCCGGTTGCGCATCTCGAGCAGCAACGCGGCAATCCGCGCCTTCGCTGAAGTGCGGCCGAGCGCGGCGAGACGGTCGGTCAGCGCCACCTTCTCCATCTGGTTCATGACCATGATCAGCGCCGACAGCCGTGGGTGATCGGTGACGAGCCCGGTCATTGCCGAGCGATCGAACGAACACACCGTGCAATCCGTCAACGCGACCACCGTCTCGGGCGAATCACGGTACACGAGCGCCGAAACTGCCAGCATGTCACCGGCATAGAGGAAGCGCAGAATCTGGCGGCTACCGTCGTCGAGCAGCACATAGCTCATCGCCATGCCGCGCTGCAGGATGAAGAGTTCGGCCTGCGGATCATTCTCGCGCACGAGGACGGCACCGCGACGCAAGTCTCGCGGGCGATCCTCCAACCGCGCTAGCGCAGCCTTTTCGTTCATCGACAGGTCGATGAGATCGCCGACGCGATCGGCGAAGCAGCTGTCCGGCACTCTGTAACGGTCCCCTATGTTAAAGAACTACAGAGCAAAGCTGGGATTTCCGCGCATTAAAGTCGATCAAGCGGGGGGCTTTAGCGTAACGGACGCGGGCGCAGGGGCCGGGTTGTGGCTCGACGCCAACCAGCGTCCGCCGGTCGCCCGATCGGCGCGCAGCCCTTGCGCAGAACGCCAGCCGCGATAGACACCCGGGATGGACCGTATTCTCATTCGCGGCGGTAATCGCCTGTCCGGGCGCTTGCCCATCTCCGGTGCCAAGAACGCCGCACTCACGCTGATGCCGTGCGCGCTGCTGACCGAAGAGCCACTGACGTTGCGCAACCTGCCGCGGCTCGCGGATGTCGACGGTTTCGGCCATCTGCTCAACCAGCTTGGTGCGTCGACCGCGATCCAGGGTACGCGCCCCGAGGATTTCGGTCGCGTGATGACGATCCGCGCAGGCAATCTGACCTCGACCGAGGCGCCGTATGACATCGTACGCAAGATGCGCGCGTCGATCCTGGTGCTCGGGCCGCTGCTCGGGCGTGGCGGCGAGGCGACGGTGTCGCTGCCGGGCGGCTGCGCTATCGGCAATCGGCCGATCGACCTGCATCTGCGCGCACTCGAAGCGATCGGCGCCGAGCTGGAAATGGCGGCAGGCTATGTGAAGGCGATCGCACCGGGCGGGCGCCTGCCGGGCGGCCGCTTCCGCTTCCCGATCGTGTCCGTGGGCGCGACCGAGAACGTCGTGATGGCGGCGGTGCTCGCCAAGGGCACCTCGGTGATCGAGAACGCCGCGCGCGAGCCCGAGATCGTCGACCTGTGCAACTGCCTGGTCGCGATGGGTGCGTCGATCGACGGGATCGGCACCGAGACGCTGACGATCGAAGGCCGCGACCGGCTGCACGGCGCGACCTATGCAGTGATGCCCGACCGGATCGAGGCGGGCAGCTATGCGTGCGCCGCGGCGATCACCGGCGGCGACCTGGAGCTGGTTGGCGTGTCGATCCCGGACATGGGTGCGACGATCGATGCGCTGGTCGAGGCGGGCGTGTCGGTGACGCCGACCAAGGACGGCGTGCGCGTGGCCTCGGACGGCAAGCTGCAACCCCTGACGCTCTCGACCGCGCCGTACCCCGGGTTCGCCACCGACATGCAGGCGCAATTTATGGCAATGCTTTGTATGGCCGACGGCGCCAGCATGCTGACCGAAACGATCTTCGAAAACCGCTACATGCACGTGCCCGAACTGGCACGGATGGGCGCGGACATTCAGGTCCACGGCCGCACCGCGATGGTCCGCGGCGTCGACAAGCTGGTCGGGGCGCAGGTCATGGCGACCGACCTGCGAGCTTCGATGAGCTTGATCTTGGCCGGGTTGGCGGCGAATGGCGAGACGTCGGTGGGTCGGGTGTATCACCTCGACCGCGGGTATGAGCGGTTGGAGGAGAAGCTGTCGGCGGTTGGCGCGGATATCGAGCGCGCCAGCGACGGGTGATTGGGGCGCCGTAGTTTGAACGGGCGTTAGCCCTCTCCCCTCTGGGGAGAGGGTTGGGTGAGGGGCAACCAAGCAATGTTGCGCCTGGAACTGCCCCTCACCCCCGACCCTCTCCCCGGAGGGGAGAGGGAGTAGGATGCCAGGTTTTTGCGGTGGCATCCTTGCTCGCTGCGGACGCTGTGGGGTTCGGGCGGCGCTACCTACCCAGTTCCCCCGCGAAGGCGGGGGCCCAGGATCAAGCAGTACCGCACTTCGTAATCCGGTAGACATCTACTCAGCGCCGCCGGCAAAGCCGCCGTCGGACGGGTTCGGTGAACCGACCCGCCGGCCGTGCCTGGCGCTGCCCGCTCGCTTCGCTTGCTGGCATCGGCGCGGACGTAGCCGCGCCTGCGCCCGTCAGTACATGTGCTGGCCGCCATTGATGCTCAGCGTCGACCCGGTAACGAACCCACCCTCCTCCGAGCACAGAAACGCCACCCCCCGAGCGATCTCGGTCGCCTGGCCGAGTCGCCCCACCGGGATCTTGGCGACGATCTTCTCCAGCACGTCGGCCGGCACCGCCGCGACCATGTCCGTATCGATATACCCCGGCGCAATCGCGTTTACCGTTACGCCCGCCCGCGCGCCCTCCTGCGCCAAGGCTTTCGTGAAGCCGTGAATGCCCGACTTGGCCGCGGCATAGTTCACCTGGCCGTACTGCCCGGCCTGCCCATTGATCGAGCCGATGTTGACGATCCGCCCCCATTTGCGCGTACGCATGCCGGGGAACACCGCCTTGGCCATGTTGAAACACCCGCCGAGATTGGTGTCCATCACCTCTTTCCAATCCTGGTACGTCATCTTCAGGATCGTGCCGTCGCGGGTGATACCGGCATTGTTCACGACGATATCGACATCGCCCAGATCGGCGGCGACCTGCGCGCAGCCGGCCTGGCACGCATCATAGTCGGCGACGTCCCACTTGTAGGCTGCAATGCCCGTGCGCTCAGTGAACTCCCTCGCGCGCGCGTCGTTGCCGGCATAGGTTGCCGCTACGGTAAGGCCCATGTCCTGCAATGCCAGACTGATCGCTTCGCCGATTCCGCGCGTACCACCGGTTACAATTGCGACGCGTGCCATCAGTATCTCTCCCAAGATCAGCCTTTTGTGGAGGCTAGCCAGCCCGCACCCATCCTTCAAGCTCGCGCGCCAAAATGCTGCGCAACATTTCCACGCCGACCGGGCTGTCGTTGAGGCAGGGGAGATAGGCGAAGTGCGTCCCGCCAGCCTCTTCGAAGCTCTCGCGTCCGCGGATCGACAGTTCCTCCAGCGTCTCCAGGCAATCCGCGGAGAAACCCGGCGCGAAGATCGCTACCTTGGCCTTGCCAGCCTTGGCGAGCGCGACAAGCGTCTCGTCGGTCGCCGGCCCCAGCCACTTCTGCGGCCCGAACCGCGACTGGAACGCGATCGTCAGCTCGCGCCCCATGCGCTCGCCGAGCAGTCGCGCGGTCTTCTGGCAATGGCAGTGATACGGATCGCCCTGCTGCAACGTCCGCTTCGGCATCCCGTGGAAGCTGGCGACGATCGCCTCGGGCGTGAAATCGAGGGCGGAGAGCCCCTCTTCGAGCGAGTCCTTCAGCGCGTCGATATAGAGCGTGTCGTCATAGTAAGGCGGCAGCGTGCGGATCGCCGGCTGCCAGCGCAGACCGGCGAGATGCTTGAACGCCTTGTCGTTCGCCGTCGCGGTCGTTGCTGCGCAATATTGCGGGTAGAGCGGCGCGAGCAGGATGCGTTCGCAACCCGCCGCCTTCATCGCCGTCAGCCGGTCCGAAATCGAGGGATTGCCGTAACGCATCGCCCAATCGACAAGCACCTCCGGCCCGAACGCATCCTTCAGCGCCGCCGCCTGCAACCGGGTGATCGCGGCGAGTGGCGACCCATCCTCGCGCCAGACCTGCGCATAGGCGTGCGCGGACTTCTTCGGGCGCGTGTTGAGGATGATGCCGCGCAGGATCGGCTGCCACGCGATCTGCGGGATCTCGACGACCCGCGAATCGGACAGGAACTCGCCGAGATAGCGCTTCACCGATTTCGCATCGGGGCCATCGGGCGTGCCGAGGTTCATCAGCAACACGCCGATTCTGGGCTTGGGAATCGGGGGGTGATCGGGGGGCAGGGTCATGGTGCTGGTCTTAAAGGCAAATTGCGGATGCGGAAGCCTGTTG
Source organism: Sphingomonas sp. SL1004 (assembly GCF_057815015.1). Taxonomy (NCBI): domain Bacteria; kingdom Pseudomonadati; phylum Pseudomonadota; class Alphaproteobacteria; order Sphingomonadales; family Sphingomonadaceae; genus Sphingomonas; species Sphingomonas sp. SL1004. Next base: position 2,790,191 of record NZ_JBYMUX010000001.1, on the reverse strand, counting down.
ACGCATAGAGCGCATTGGCGATCGCGGGCGCGACCGCGGGGACTCCGAGTTCGCCGACGCCGCCGGGAGCTTCGTCGCTACGGATCAACTCGACGGTGATGTCCGGGGTGTCGGCGAGGCGGGGCAGGCCGATCGTGTCGAACCCGCGCGCGTCGGCGAGGCCGCGGGTGAAACCGGTCGATGCGCCGAGCGCGGCGGCCATGCCGAAGATCAGCCCGCCCTCGATCTGCTGGCGGACGATGTTGGGATTGATCTGCGCACCACAATCGACCGCGGCGACGAGGCGGTCGACCACCGGGCGCTGGTCCGCGCCGATGTGCGCCTCCGCCATGACGGCGATGTAGCTGCCGCGGAAGGCGTGGCACGCTATGCCCTGGCCGCTGCCGGCGACGCCGCCGTCCCAGCCGCCGAGCGCCGCCGCGGTCGAGAGACAGCGCGCGAGCCGGGGTTCGCCGCCGAGCATGGCGATGCGGAACGACATCGGTTCGGACTGAGCAGTGCGCGCGAGTTCGTCGAGGAAGCATTCGGTGAAGAACGCGGTGTAGCCATGCGCGCCGCCGCGGAGGTGGCCGGTCGGGATGCCGATCTCGGCGGGGTGGTGCCCGACCGTATAGGCGGGGATGCGATAGACCGGCGCCGCGCCTGCCACGGCGTAGCGGTCGCCTTTGACACCGATCAGCGCGGCTTCAGTCGCGAGGCCCGGCATCATCCGGCGTGCCATCTCGGCACCGGTCGAGGGCGCCGCGATGTTGGCCGACCAGCCCATGATCGCGCCGTTGGGGGCGAGCCGTGCGGCCATCTTTGCGACGGCGGGTGGGCGGTAGTGATCGTGGAGCGAATCCTCGCCCCGCGACCAGACGAGGCTGACCGGGCGTCTTAGCTTTACTGCAAGCACCGCCGCCTGTTCGGCGACGTCGTGTTCGAGCGCGGCGCCGAACGATCCGCCGATCAGCATCGGGTGGACGACGACGGCATCCTCGCTGAGGTCCGCCGCGCGCGCCGCTGCCGATCGTACGAGTCCCGGCGCTTGCGTTGCTAGCCAGAGTTCGAGGCGGGCGTTGGAGAAGGAGGCGGTCGCGCTGCGGGTCTCGATCGCTGCGTGCAGGCCGAGGCCAGCGCGGTAGGTCGCGGTGACGAGCTTGGCGCCCTGGAAGGTTGCGGCGACATCGCCCGCGGACGCCATCTGCGTGCCGGGACGGGCTAGCGCGGCGTCGAGTGCTGCGTCGATCGACCTGGTATCGGGGAGGGGAGCGTCGTTCTCGAATCGCGGTGCGAGCGCGTCGAGCGCCTTTTGCGCGGCCCACCCTGTCGTAGCCACGGCCGCCACCCAGCGCGGGTTCTCGACCACCGACAGCACGCCGCGGATCCGGTCTGCGGCGGCGCGGTCGACCCTTGTCAGGCGACCGCCGACCGGACCTTGGCGGATCGCGGCGTGGACCATGTCGGCGAGGCGGACATCGCCCGCGAAATTGGCCGAGCCGTCGACTTTCGACGGGGTGTCGAGGCGGGGGGCCGACTTGCCGACCAGCTTGCCGGCGCCCTGGATGCCGAGCGGAAGGGGATCGGGGAGGGTGAACTTCGCGGCCTCCTCGGCGAGTTCGGCGAAGCGGATGCGCTTGCCGGCATGCGTGCAGAAGCCGGCGTCGACGTTGACCTGGGTCCAGTCGGCGTCCCAGCGCTTGGCCGCCGCCATGCAGAGCAACGCGCGGGCGCCTGCGCCGGCTTCGCGGCAGGCTTGCTCGAACATCCGGATCGAGCTTGATCCGCCAGTGAGCATCGGCGGTTGCGCAGTGCCCTCCGGGAGACGGTCGAACAGCCCTTCGAACAGGTCGTGCGTGCCGATCGGGTTTGCGTAGAGCGGGCTGAGGGGGGCGGGCTCGATACCGACGGTGCGCCAGTCCGCGCCGAGCTCGTCCGCGACGATCTGGGGGAGGGTCGTGTAGACGCCCTGGCCGTGCTCGACCTGCGGGACGGCGACCGTGACGTGCCCGTCGGTGCCGATCTTGAGCCACGCGCCGAACGGGGTTTCGCCGGGGTTGGCGACGAGGTTTGGGGCGTAGGTTCGGGGCCAGAGACTCCAGGCAACGACGAGCCCGACCCCCGCGCCGCCGCCGACTAAAATCTCACGCCTGCTAATCATGACGTGGCTCTAATCCTTCTCCCCCACGGGGAGAAGGTGGCGCGAAGCGGCGGAGGAGGGGAGTGGGTCTCCGGGACATCGCCGGGAGTCTCACCGCCCCTCTCCCTTCCGTCGCCAAGCGGCTCCTCCCTCCCTCTCCCCGAAGGGGCGAGGGAAGTCAGGCCAGCGCTCGGTAGGTGGCTTTGAGCGAGACCTTGTCGATCTTCTCCGTTCCGAGCCTCGGCAACGGCTCCTCCGAAATCCAGATCCGCTGCGGCACCTTGAAGGCAGCTATGTGCTGGTGGAGGAACGCGCAGAGATCGTCCGAGGTCAACGTCTCGCCCTCCTGCGGGACTACCACCGCCCCCGGAACCTCGCCGAACTTTTCGTCCGCCAGGCCGAACACCGCGGCTTCCGCGACCGCCGGATGTTCGTAAAGCGCCGCCTCGACCTCCTGGCACGAGATGTTCTCGCCGCCGCGGATGATGATGTCCTTCTTGCGGTCGACGATGAACAGATAGCCTTCCGTATCGAGATAGCCGATGTCGCCGGTGCGGAAATAGCCATCTGAGGTAAAGGCGGCAGCGGTCGCGTCGGGGCGGTTCCAGTATTCCTTGAAATTGCAGATCGTGCGGATGCAGACCTCACCGCGCTGGCCCTGATCGACCGGGTGGCCGGCTTCGTCGAGAATGGCCAAGTCGACCAACGGCGCCGACGGCCGCCCCGCCGAATTGGGCTTGGCGAGGTAGTTGCTACGCCAGTTGCCGGTGCCGACCGCATTGGTCTCGGTGAGTCCGTAACCGATCAGCGGCGCGCTCCCGCCCATTTCCTCGTCGATGCGGCGGACATGATCGACCGGGCGCGGTGCACCGCCTGCGGCGAAGTCGGTGACGGTCGAGAGGTCGTACTTCGCGCGGTCCGGGTGGTTCAAGATTTCGAAGCTCATCAAGGGAACACCGACAAAATAGGTGACGCCTTCCTGCACGATCAGGCGCATCGCTTCGCCGGCATCCCATTTCGGCATGAGGACGAGTTTGCGGCCCATCGCGAAGCTCTGAAGGAATACCGGGACTTCGGCGGTGACGTGGAACAAGGGGATCGTCAGCAGCGTGACGGGCTGGCCGACCGGCGGCGACCCTTGCGCGGTGGCGATGCCGACCATCATCATCGCCTGGCCGAGATAGTTGAAGATGCCCTGCACGATCGACCGATGTTCGGACAGCGCGCCCTTCGACTGGCCGGTCGAGCCGCTCGTGAACAGGATCGTCGCATGATCGTCCGGCCCGAGCATCGGCAGGTCCGCAGTGTGATCGTCCTTCGCGATCACGGGTGCGAGAGCCGCTGCCAACGCGAGCGCATCGTCGATCTCGACCACCGGCGCGGTCAGCCCCGCGATCTGCGCGAGTCGCTTCACGCGGAGCGGATCGGCGAACACGAGCGTGCAGTCGACCTCGCCGATCGCCGCCTCTAGTTCCTCCGACTGCCACCAGCCGTTGAGCAGCGTCGCCACGCCCCCGGCCATGACGATGCCCATGTAAAGCACGATCCACGACGGCGAATTGCGCATCGCGATGCCGATACGGTCGCCTTTCGCAATGCCGTATCCACCGACAAGGGCGCGCGCGGTGCGTTCGGCGGCGGCGTAGACCTCACCGAACGTCAGCCGCTCGGCACCCGAGACGAGGAAGACGGCGTCGCGGTGTTCGTTGGCATAGTGCGCGAAATAGTAACTGAGCGCGGGCGGCGCCGCGGCGATCGTCGGCAGCGTCACGCCGAACCGCTCGGCCGACCCTAGCGCCAGCATGCCGTCAGGCGCAGTCAGCGCGGCCATCGTCGAATCCATCGCCGCATCGAGCTCGGTCCGCATATCGCTCTCCTATTGGTCTTATCGTTATGGCTCTTTATGCAGGGGCGAACGCGTGGGGAAAAGCCTTTGATCCTGTCGACCATTTCAGCTGCCGTCGGCAGTCACATCCGCTTCGAGGATCTGGGGCTCCACCCCGACGTCTTCTCGATCGGCTTCTTCACGCTGCGCTGGTACAGCCTCGCCTATATCGGCGGGATCCTGCTCGGCTGGTGGTATCTGCTGAAGCTGCTCGCCCAGCCCGGCGCACCGATGGCGCGGCGGCATGCCGACGACCTGGTGTTCTACGCGACGCTCGGCATCATCCTTGGCGGGCGGCTCGGTTACGTGATCTTCTACGCGCCCGAGATGTTCCTGCATCCGCTGCGGATCTTCAGGCTCTGGGATGGCGGCATGTCGTTCCACGGTGGGGTCATTGGCACGTCCCTTGGGCTGATCCTGTTCGCGCGGAAGCACCAGCTCAACTGGTTGCGCGTGCACGATTATATCGCGTGCTGCGTGCCGTTCGGCCTGTTCTTCGGGCGGCTCGCCAACTTCGTCAACGGCGAGCTCTGGGGCAAGCCGACCAACGTCGCCTGGGGCATTATTTTCGAGCGCACCGTGCCGTTCGGGATGGTCGAGCCGGCGCGGCATCCGAGCCAGTTGTACGAAGCCGGGCTGGAGGGCGTGCTGCTGTTCGCGTTGCTCTGGTTCGCGTTCTGGAAGACCAAGGCGCGCTATGATCCGGGCAAGCTCGTCGGGTTGTTCGTGCTGGGCTACGGCCTCGCACGGTTCACCGTCGAGTTCTTCCGCGAGCCGGATTCGCAGCTGCGGGCGTTTGCCGAGCATACCGGGCTGCACATGGGGCAGTGGCTGTGCGTGCCGATGATCATTGGCGGCGGGTATCTGGTGGCGACGTCGGCCAAGCGCCGCGTGCGGGTCGAGTCGATCGCGGGGACGCAGAGCGTCGCGTAACGCGGCTTCCTTCGACTAGAAGCACCACCCCGGCGGAGGCCGGGGCCCCGTTGGGAAGGTTGATGTAACGACGCGCAACGTACGTCACTACGGACGTTCCAATTGGGCCCCGGCCTCCGCCGGGGTGGTAGAGATTTTGAGATGGTCGACATGCCCGACACCCCCCTGACCGACACCGCTCTCCCAGAACGCCTCGCCCGAGCGATTGCACTCGCGGGACCGATCCCCGTTGCGCAGTATATGGCGGCGGCCAACGCGCAGTATTATGCAACGCGCGATCCGCTGGGGGTTGGCGGCGACTTCACCACTGCGCCCGAGATCAGCCAGATGTTTGGCGAGCTGATCGGTCTTTGGTGCGCCGATCTGTGGGATCGCGCGGGGCGGCCGGATGTAGCGTGGGTCGAACTCGGACCCGGTCGCGGGACGCTTGCCGCCGACGCGGCGCGCGCGATGGCGAAGGCCGGGCTTACGCCGCCCGTGCATTTCGTCGAGACCAGCCCGGCGTTGCGGAAGGCGCAGGCCGAGCGCGCCCCTGCCGCGACCTGGCACGATACGATCGACACGCTGCCGACCGATCGCCCGTTGATCGTCGTCGCCAACGAGTTCTTCGACGCGCTGCCGATCCGCCAGTTGGTGAAGCGCGGGCAGTGGCACGAGCGTCTCGTCGCGGCGCAGGACCTGCTGTTCCTGCCGATCGCGGGCAAGCCGCTCCCCGATGCGGTGATTCCGGAGCCGTTCCGCGATGCCCCCGCGGGCTCGATCCTCGAGACGTCGCCTGCCGCCGTCACCATCGTTCGCGGCCTCGCCAAACGCATCGCCGCGCAGGGCGGTGCGCTGATCGCGGTCGACTATGGCTATGAAGGCCCGGCGCTCGGCGACACGTTGCAGGCGGTTCGCAGCCACGCGTTCGCCAACCCGTTCGAGGCGCCCGGCGCGCACGACCTGACCGCGCATGTCGACTTCACCACGCTTGCCGCCGCCGCGCAGACCGAGGGTGCGATCGCCTGGGGTCCGGTAAGCCAGCGCGACCTGCTCGGTGCGCTCGGGATCGACCCGCGGACGTCGGCGCTCGCCAAGGCGTCGCCTGCGCGGGCCGAGTCATTGGCTACGGATCGGAGGCGGTTGATGGACGACATGGGTATTCTCTTCAAAGCGCTGGCGATCACCGCGCCCACTTGGCCGACCCCGGCGGCGTTTGCATGATCGCCTATCGCGATGCCGTGCCCGCCGACGGCGCAGAACTGGCCGCGATGGCGAAGCGGTCGTTCACCGATACGTTCGGCACGCTGTACCGCCCCGAAGACCTTGCCACGTTTCTCGACCAGACGTTCGGGGAGACGGGGCTGCCGGCGCAACTGTCCGACCCCGCCTACACGGTCCGCGTTGCAGTGGACGAGGCTGGTGAGATCGTCGGGTTTGCCAAGATCGGGCCTGTCGCGTTTCCGGGCGAGTGGCCTGAGACCGGGATCGAACTTCACCAGCTTTATGTGCGCGGCGATCAGCATGGCGCGGGCGTCGGGCCTGCGCTGATGGATTGGGTGATCGATGCCGCCCGCGCGGATGGCCGTACGGAACTGATCCTCAGCGTGTATGTGGATAACGCGCGCGCGATCCGGTTCTACCAGCGATACGGCTTTGTGGAGATCGGGCGGTATGTGTTCATGGTCGGCGAGCAGCCGGATGATGACCGGATCATGCGGCTCGTGCTGTGATGATCGGTGCCTTCAGAGATATCGTAGCGAAAGGCCACCACCCCGGCGGAGGCCGGGGCCCAGTTGGAAAGGTGTTGGTAATGGCGCGTTGCCTGCTGTTAGCAACGTCGCCCAACTGGGCCCCGGCCTTCGCCGGGGTGGGATGTGTTTGATGTTGGGTGACCTAAAATGACCATCGACGTCATCCGCGCGAAGGCGCTGGGCGATATTCCCCACGGCTTTCTCGGCCGGCGTGGCGGTGTGTCGACCGGCGCGTATGCGAGCCTCAACGTCGGCATCGGCTCCGACGACGATGCGGCGAACATCGCCGAGAACCGCCGCCGCGCGACCGAGGCTGTCCTGCCGGGTGCGAAACTCGTCGGGCTGTATCAAGTCCATTCCGCCGACGCGGTCACCGTGATCGAGCCGTTCGACGACGCTATTCGCCCGCATGCCGACGCACTGGTAACCAACCGCCCCGGCCTCGCGCTGGGCATCCTCACCGCGGACTGCGCACCGGTGCTGTTCGCCGACGCGCAAGCCGGTGTCGTCGCCGCGGCTCACGCCGGCTGGAAAGGTGCGCTCGGCGGCGTCACCGATGCGACGATCCTGGCGATGGAAGCGATCGGTGCACACCGCGACCGGATCGTCGCCGCGGTCGGGCCGTGCATCGCGCGCACCAGCTATGAGGTAGACGACGCCTTCATCCGCCGGTTCTGCGAGGCGGATCCGGAGAACGAGCGCTTCTTCGCCGACGGTCGAGTGGACCATTATCAGTTCGACCTGGAGGCGTATGTCGTCAGCCGGCTCGCGGTCGCCGGGATCGGGCGGATAGAGGCGCTCGGGCTCGACACCTACTCCGATGACGATCGCTTCTTCAGCTATCGGCGCGCGACCCATCGCGGCGAGCCCTCCTATGGGCGCCAGATCAGCATCATCGGCCTATAGCGGGTCCCAAATCCCGCATCGCTCGTTTAGGCTCTGCACATCGGCCCGCGCCAGACGGGCCACGCAGGAGCATATGATGTCCGATACCCCGAATACCGCCGGTGCCGTACCCGCGGAAACCGAAGCAGACCTGACCGGCGTCGCCGCACGAGTCGCGCCGAAGCCCGAGGTCGAGAAGATCGGTGGGCGCAAGCTGAAGCCGTCGACGCTGATGATGGGCCATGGCTACGATCCCGCGCTGTCGGAAGGCTCGCTGAAGCCGCCGATCTTCCTCACCTCGACGTTCGTGTTTCCCAACGCGGCAGCGGGCAAGCGCCACTTCGAAGGCGTCACCGGCAAGCGTCCGGGCGGTGCCGAGGGGCTCGTCTATTCGCGTTTCAACGGCCCGAACCAGGAGATTCTCGAGGACCGCCTCGGCGTCTGGGAAGAGGCGGAGGACGCGCTGGCCTTCTCGTCGGGCATGTCGGCGATCGCGACGTTGTTTCTCGCGATGGTCAAGCCGGGCGACACGATCGTCCATTCGGGACCTTTGTATGCCGCGACCGAGACGCTGATCGGCCGCGTGCTCGGCAAGTTCGGGGTGAAGTGGCTCGACTTCCCGGCGGGCGCGACGCGCGAGGAAATCGACGCGGTGATGACCGAGGCAGCGACCGGCAACGTCGCGCTGATCTATCTGGAAAGCCCGGCCAACCCGACCAACGCGCTGGTCGATGTCGAGGCGGTCGCGGCCAGCCGTGACGCGATCTTCAAGGGTGAAAAGCCGCCGATCGCGATCGACAACACGTTCCTCGGGCCGCTGTGGTTCCAGCCGCTGAAGCATGGCGCGGATATCGTCGTGTACTCGCTGACCAAGTATGTCGGCGGGCATTCGGATCTCGTCGCGGGCGGTGTGCTCGGCACGAAGGAGCATATCAACACGATCCGGACGATGCGGAACACGATCGGGACGATTACCGATCCGAACACCGCCTGGATGCTGTTGCGGTCGCTTGAGACGCTCGAACTGCGGATGAGCCGTGCGGGGGAGAATGCGGCCAAGGTATGCGGTTTCCTGCGGCATCATCCGAAGGTCGAGCGCGTCGCGTATCTCGGTTTCCTTGAGGACGAGCCTGGCATGGAGCGGCAGGCGGATATTTATCGGCGCCATTGCACCGGGGGTGGCTCGACCTTCTCGCTGTACCTCAAGGGTGGCGAGCGCGAGAGTTTCGCCTTCCTCGATGCGCTGAAGATCGCCAAGCTGGCGGTGTCGCTGGGCGGGACCGAGACGTTGGCGAGCCATCCTGCGGGGATGACGCATCTGTCGGTGCCGGATGCGCGCAAGCAGGCGCTGGGGATCACGGACAACCTCGTTCGGATCTCGATCGGGGTGGAGGATCCGGACGATCTGATCGCCGATTTCGAGCAGGCGCTGGAGACGATCTGACTCTGAAAGAGCATCGGCCACTCCTTGTTCTCCCGCGAAGGGTCTCCCTTCAAAGTAATACTTTGAAGGGGCCCTGACGGCGGGAGCCCAGACTGGGTCCCCGCCTTCGCGGGGAAACAAGAAGCTAGGTTTTGGGGTGAAGTCTTCGGCCTAAGCCGCTAGCATTCGCCGATGCCGATCTTCACCCCCATCCCGCAGCACGAATTCGTCGCCGCGATCCATATCCTCGCCGCCAAGCTGGTCGAGGACACCGCATGGAAGCCCGATTTCATCATCGGCATCGGTCGTGGCGGGCTCGTCCCGGCGGTGTTTCTCAGCCATGCGATCGGGCTGCCGACGCTGTCGGTCGATTATTCGAGCCAGGTGAAGGATTTCGCCGACGAGCCGCTGGTCAAGCTCGCCAAGCGTACGCGTGAGGGTGAGCGGCTGCTGTTTCTCGACGACATCAACGATTCGGGGCGGACCATCACGCATTTGCGCGGGGCGCTTGCCGCCGCCGGAGCCGTGGAAGGATCGGTGCGGTTTGCGATGCTGATCGACAATGTCAGCTCGGCGGAGCGGATCGAGTATAGTGCGCGGGTCATCGACCGGACCGTGACCAAGGACTGGTTCGTGTTTCCATGGGAGGCCGTCGCACCGGCTTCGGCGATCGCGGAGGATGCGGCCGAGGTGCCCGAGCGAATCGCTTAGGCTGAGGACGAACAAAGGGCCGGCTTCCGAACGGGAAACCGGCCCTCGCCCTCGATACGCTACGCGAGGGAACTGGGAAACTGGTGGGCGGCTCGAGCGGGCGCGACGTCGGCAAAGCCGTCGCCCACTCGATCCGGGGCCGGGTCAGGCTATGCCTGCCCGCCGTCCGTGCCGGCGCTGCTCGCTTTCGCTTGCAGCGGCCCGGGCGTTGCCGGGCCTAGCGCCGGCAATACCGGGGGTTATCCGACTTATCGATCGCGTTGCCGGCGAGGCCACCGCCGGCTGCGCCAAGCACTGCGCCGAGCGTCCGGTCACCACGGCCGGCGATCGTGTGACCGAGCAGGCCGCCGGCGAGCGCGCCGATGATCGTGCCGCCGCTGTTGTCGCAACCGCGACGGCTGCGGGCGTTGTAATTGTAACGGCGATCGTTGCCGCGATACTCGCGATAGCCACGATCGTAGCCGCCATTCTGATAGCCATCGTAGCCGCGCTCGTAGCGCGAGCCATAACGCTGCGCCTCGGCGGCGGCAGGAACGAGGGCAGTCGCACCCAATGCGAGGGCACTGGCGGCGAGCGTAAAAGTCTTGAACATCGTGCGTCTCCCGTTGGGGATTTCGGCGGCGGCGTCGGCCGTGCTTCCATCCTCGATGAGACGCTTATGGGTGATTCGCATTGAGCCGAGCCTGAATGCCTCCGTTATCCTCCGTTCATGCTTCCGTGCGCGGCGCGAGTCCCTATTAGGGCGCGATGCGGCGCCTGCTCACCATCCTGTTCGTCGGCGTCAGCGTCTGCGCGATCGTGCCGACCTGGTCGGGCGAAGCGCGGCTCGACCTGCTCGGCAAGCGGGCCCAGCTGACCGCGACGCGGGTGATGCTCGATCGCACGAATCCCCGGCACGTCCGCGTCGGCGGGCTCACCTATCTTGGCGGCGTGGCGCTCGCCAGCCGCGATCGCGCGTTCGGCGGGTTCTCGTCGCTCGACGTCAATCCGGCGGTCACCGGGAATCGATTCACGCTGCTCAGCGACGGCGGCAACGTCGTCCAGTTCGACATGGGGCCGGACTGGCGCCCGCACCGCATCGCCTTCACCAACTTGCCCGCCGGCCCCGGCATCGGCTGGGAGAAGCGCGACCGCGACAGCGAATCGATGGCGATCGATCCGATGACGGGCAAGATCTGGGTCGGCTTCGAGGATAGCAATTCGATCTGGCGCTATTCGCCCGGGTTCGCGCGGTACGAAGCGCGGGTGAGCCCCGAGGCTATGCGCAAATGGCCGGCGAACGGCGGCCCCGAATCGCTGGCCCACCTGCCCGACGGGCGATTCGTCGTCATCAGCGAGGAAGCACATGCGCGTCGACCGGATTGGACCGGGTCGGAGGAGGAGCGGCTGCACACGCGCCAGGCGCTGATCTTCGCGGGCGATCCGACAGGGGCGGGGTTGCCGACCCGATTCGCGTACGAACCCTATGGCCGGTACGACCCGTCGGACGTGACTGCGCTGCCGAATGGCGACTTGCTCGTGCTGGATCGCGGTTTCCGGCTGCCGTTCACGTTCTCGGCGCGGATATCGCGGGTCGCGGCGCAGGAGGTGGCGACAGGGCGAATCGCGCGAGGGCGGTTGATCGCGACGATCGACGCGCCGCTGATCCACGATAATTTCGAGGGGATCGACACGACCATCGAGAACGGCGCGACGATCGTGTGGATCGTGTCGGACGACAACCAGATGTTTCTGCAGCGGACGTTGTTGCTGAAGTTCCGGCTTCAGTAGCGGCCGGGCGAATCGGTCGCCCGTCCTACCCCTCACCTGTTATCCCAGCGGAAGCTGGGATCTCCCCGTTCGGGCCGTTGCGCTTACCAAACGGGATGCCCCAGCTTTCGCTCGGGTGACGGTTGGGGGTGACGGATGGGGGTAGGGGTGGAGAGTAGGCTGCCGCCAGGGTTGGGTTGTCCGGTGCAAGACACGAGCTCACGCCAATCCCAGATACACGCACAAACGCCAACGGCCCGCCCTGCAATGAGCAGGGCGGGCCGCGGTGATCGTTCTTGCCCGCCGCTGTAACGCGGCGACCTTCAACCGTCGCTGTTAGGCGGCGACTGCCGAGGCTGCGATCTTCTTCACGACTTCGCGCTTCAGGCGACGAACGCGGAGCGACAGCTTGTCGTCCGAAACCTTCACCAGCCAGTTGTCGAGGCCGCCATTATGCTCGACGGTGCGCAGGCCGTGCGTCGAGACGCGCAGCTTGACGCCCTTTTCGAGCGAATCGGACAGCAGCGTGACGTTCTGCAGGTTCGGCAGGAACGTGCGCTTGGTCTTGTTGTTGGCGTGGGAGACGTTGTTCCCGACCATCCGGCCCTTGCCGGTCAGTTCGCAGATGCGCGACATGTGATTACCTATTCAAGTGTCGGGAGGAACCCCGGAAAGGCGCGCGGATAGCTGGCACGCCGGCTTTCGTCAACCGATTCACGTAAAACGTGTTGTGCAACCGGCAGCGCTCGGCGACGTTGTTACGCTATCGAACTGTTCAAGAAAAGGGGATGTCCTATGCGTACGCTCTTGTCGCTGCTCGCGATCGTCGTGCTGGTTGTAGTCGCGCTGATGTATTTCGGGATCATCAACATCGACCAGACCCGCCAGGGTGTCGTCCAGGCGCCGAAGTTCCAGGCGGACGTCGCCAAGGTCACGCTCGGCACCGAGAACAAGACCGTGGCCGTGCCGACGATCAACGTCGAGAAGCCGGCCAACAGCCAGGCGCCGAACTGAGCTTTACGGGCGGGCACGCGCGGGGCAGGGCTTGAAGCCATGTTCCCGGTCCCCGATCCCATGCGCCGCGCGCTCGACGCGGCTCGCAACGCGGCGCTGGCTGGGGAAGTCCCGGTCGGCGCCGTTGTCGTGAAGGACGGGGTGATTATCGCGGTAGGCGCCAATGCGCCGCGGACGTTGTCCGATCCGACTGCGCATGCCGAGATTCAGGCGATTCGCACTGCTGCTCTGGTTTTGGGGAGTGACCGGCTCGAGGGGTGCGACCTTTGGGTGACGCTGGAGCCCTGCGCGATGTGTGCCGGGGCGATCGCGCATTCACGGATTGCGCGGCTCTATTATGGAGCGGCGGATGCGAAGGGCGGGGCGGTCGAACATGGGCCGCGGTTCTTTGGTCAGCCGACGTGTCATCATCGGCCTGAGATTTACGCAGGGATTGCGGAGACCGAGGCGGCGGGCATCCTGCGAGAGTTTTTCGCGAGCCGGCGGTAAGTCGATGTGGTCCACGATCCTCCCCCGCTAGGGGGAGGTGGCGCCGAAGGCGACGGAGGGGGAGGACGCCGCAACAGCGGTAATCGCTGTCCTCCCCCTCCGTCTGGCAAGGGCCAGCCACCTCCCCCTGGCGGGGGAGGATCAGGTTCAGCCTTCCAAACTCTTCGACGCCTGTTCGAACAGGTCCTTCGACAGCCCCGGCGTCCGGACGATCCGCTCCAGTTCCGCGCGCATCAGTTCGGCGCGCGCCGCATCGAATCGGCGCCAGCGGCCGAGCGGCGGCAGGAGCTTCGCGGCGGTCTGCGGGTTCAGGCGGTCGAGCGCGATCAGCTGGTCCGCCAGGAATCGATACCCGCTCCCGTCGGCATTATTGAAAGCCCGCTGGTTCGCGCCGAACGCACCGATCAGCGATCGCGCGCGGTTGGGGTTGGTCAGGGTGAAGTCGGCATGCTCGGCCAGCCCCGCGACAATCGCACCGGTATCGTCGCGCGACGACTGCGCTTGAGCCTGGAACCACTTGTCGAGCACCAGCGGATTGTCGCAATATTGGCTGTAAAAGATGTCGAGCGCGGTGGTGCGGATCTCGGACTCGCTGCTCACCAGCGTCGTCAGCGCGCCCATCCGGTCGGTCATGTTGTCCGCCGAATCGAACTGCGCGAACGCGAGGTCCGCCGCATCCGCCGCACCGCTCGCTGCGATATAGCTGAGCGCGACGGTCCGCAGGCGACGCAGGCCCTTGCCCTCGGGCGTGTAGGCGTAGGGCTGGCCCTCACCCCGCGCGTAAGCCTGCCGCCATTGCGCCTCCAGCCGCGTGCCGAGATCGCGGCGCAGTGCCTCGCGCGCACGGAAGATCGCGTCGGGATCGACGATGGCCATCTGGTCGCCGATGAAGCTCTCCGACGGCAGCAGCACGGCCTCGGCGACGAAGGCGAGATCAAGATCGGTATTGGCGAGGGTGTTGGCGACCGCCGCAATCACGGCCTCGTGATCGGCATGCCCGCTCGCCGAGGCGACCAGCGTGTCGAGCATCAATTGCTGCATCGCCTCGTAGCGCGCGAACGGATCGTCGTCGTGCGCGCTCAGGAAGGCTAAGTCTGCGGCGGTGCGGTCGCTCTCAACCACGACCGGAGCCGAGAAGCCGCGGTTGATCGACAGCACGGCGCGCTCGGCGAGACCCTCGAACACGACCGTGTCGAGCGTGTCGTTGAACAGGACGAGGCGTTCGTCAGTCAACGCCGCGCCCGACTCCGCGCCGAACAGCTTGATGCGCAACGGCAGGACCATCGGCGACTTCACCGGCTGGCCAGGCGTCGCGGGTACCTGCTGGGCCAGACGCAGCGTCGCGCGATCGCCGTCCTGCGAAAGGCTCGCGGAAACACGCGGCGTGCCCGCCTGCGAATACCAGAGGCGGAACTGGGTGAGGTCGACCTTGCCGCCTTTTTCCATCGAGGTGACGAAATCCTCGCAGGTCGCCGCCGTGCCGTCATAGCGATCGAAATACAGGTCGGTGCCCGCGCGGAAACCCTCCGGTCCGAGGATCGCAGCCATCATCCGGATCAGCTCGGCGCCCTTGTTGTAGATCGTGGCTGTGTAGAAGTTCGAGATCTCCTGGTACGATTCAGGGCGTACCGGATGCGCGAGCGGGCCCGAATCCTCGGGGAATTGCGAGGCGCGCAGGCCGCGGACGTCCTCGATCCGCTTGACCGCGCGCGAGCCCTGATCGGCGGAGAAGCCTTGGTCGCGGTAGACCGTGAAGCCTTCCTTCAACGACAGCTGGAACCAGTCGCGGCAGGTGATCCGGTTGCCCGACCAGTTGTGGAAATATTCGTGCGCGACGACCGCGGCGATCGCGTCGTAATCGTAATCGGTCGCGGTATCCGGGTCGGCCAGGATATAGCGCGAGTTGAAGATGTTGAGGCCCTTGTTCTCCATCGCGCCGAAGTTGAAATCATCGACCGCGACGATGTTGAACACGTCGAGGTCGTATTCGCGGCCATAGGTCGTCTCATCCCACGCCATTGCGAGCTCGAGCGCCTTCAACGCGTGGTCGGTCTTGGGCAGGTCGGCCTCGCGCACCCAGATGCCGAGCGACACCTCGCGGCCCGACATGGTCGTGAAGCTGCTGCGGTTCACCGCGAGGTCGCCGGCGACCAGCGCGAACAGGTACGACGGCTTGGGGAACGGATCGTGCCAGGTCGCCCAGTGGCGGCCGTCGTCGAGATCGCCCTGCGCGACCGGATCGCCGTTTGCGAGCAATACCGGGAAGTGCTTCCTGTCCGCGGTCATCCGGACCGAATAGATGCTGAGCACGTCGGGGCGGTCGGGGAAATAGGTGATGCGGCGGAAGCCTTCCGCCTCGCACTGGGTGCAGAGATTGCCGCCCGAGGCGTAGAGCCCCATCAATTGCGTGTTGCGATCGGGGGCGATCTCGACCTGCGTTTCGATGACATGCGCGGCGCCGGTAAGGGGGATGACGAGCTGTTCGCCCTCGATCCGCCAGTCGTTGATCGCCACGCCATCGACCGTGACCGAGAGCGGCTTCTGGCCCGCGCCGTCGAGCCGCAGCGGCGCGTCGTGATCGCCGTTGCGCGTCACCGACAATGTTGCCGTTACGCGGGCGGTGGAGGGATCGAGGTCGAACTCCAGTTTCGTCTCGGGGACCAGCCACTCGGGCGGGGTATAGTCCTCGCGGCGAATGACGAGCGGGTTGGCGAGACTGTTCTGGATATCGAGCATATGTTTGCGAATATAGGGCTGTGGCTTGCTATCACCAGACAAAGCTTGACCGCATCCCATCAGAGCACTTGCACCTCCCCGGCGGAGGCCGGGGTCCAGTTGGAAAGGTTGCAGTAACGGAGCGCCATCGTCGTCAGCGCCGTCCCCCAAATGGGCCCCGGCCTCCGCCGGGGTGGTTCCCCTCCGCCGGGCAGGGTCCTTCTTTCCGAAGTCCCAAGACCCAAAGCTTGCGCGGGTGACGGTGGATGCTACGCCGCTGCAACACGTTCCCTTTGCAAGGATTTCCGGATGTATCGTCCTCTCGGCGCGCTCGCGTTGCTCGCGCTTTCTACGTCCGCCCTGGCGCAGACCGCGCCGCAGACCCTTCCCGCACCTGCACCGGCGACGGCTCCGAATATCGCCGCGTTGAACGCCAAGCTTGCAGCGCCGCTGCCGGCCGATCAGGCGGCGATGAAGGCGCATGTGCTGTTCCTCGCGTCGGATGCGATGAAGGGTCGCGAAGCTGGCAGCCCCGAGTTCGACATCGCCGCGCAATATGTCGCCGCGCAATTCTATGCGGCGGGGCTTCGTCCCGGTGGCGATCAGGGCGGGTATCTCCAGAAAGTACCGCTGGTGTCGTACAAGGCGGCGAGCAAGGGCGATTTCGTCTGGACCGGTCGCGGAGCTGCGCAGCCGCTCGTGTTCGGTGAGGATTACGTCCCCGCCGCGAACGGCGCGAAGGCGGAGACCAGCGTTTCGGCGCCCGTGGTGTTCGTCGGCTACGGCATCGACGCGTCGCAATATGGCCAGGACGATTACAAGGGCGTCGACGTGCGCGGTAAGATCGTCGCCTATTTCGGCGGCTCGCCCGCGCGGTTCGGCGGCGAGGAGCGCGCGTTCTTCGGGTCGGGCGGGACCAAGGCGGCAATCGCGCAGGCCAAGGGCGCGGTCGGCGTGATCACGCTGGAGAGCCCGCGCTCGGCGAAGGTGCGGACGTTCGGCAAGCTGGCGGACTCCTATGCGACGCCGCGGATGACGTGGGCGAATCCCGACGGCACCGGCAAGGTCGATGCGCCCGGCGCTCCGTCGCTCGGCACCGTCAGCATGGTCGGCGCGGCGAAGCTATTCGCCGGTGCGAAGACGCCTTGGAGCCGGATCGTGAAGCAGGCGGATAGCGACAACGCGAAGTTCAAGTCGATGCCGCTGGTCGGTACGCTGACCGTTGCGACCAGGACGAGCTTCGTCCCCGCCGCGAGCAGCAACGTCGTCGGCGTGATCCCCGGCAGCGATCCGGTGGTCGGCAAGGAGGTCGTCGTGTTGTCGGCGCATCTCGATCACATCGGCATTACCAAGCCTATCAAGGGCGACGCGCTCAACAACGGCGCGCTCGACAATGCGATCGGCATCGCCAGCCTGATCGAGGAGGCCAAGCGTTTCACGGCCAGCGGGCAGGGGCCCAAGCGCACGATCTTGTTCCTGGCCGTCACAGGCGAGGAGAAGGGGCTGGTCGGCAGCGATTACTTTACCAATCACCCGACCGTGCCGCTGACCTCGATCGTCGCCGACGTGAACCTCGACATGCCGATCCTGACCTACAAGTTCGAGGACATGGTCGTGTTCGGCGCCGAGCGCTCGACGATCGGTCCTATCGTCCAGAAGGCGGTGGCGGCGATCGGCGTCGGCCTGTCGCCCGATCCGATGCCGGAGGAAGGCATCTTCGTCCGCTCGGATCACTTCCGCTTCGTTCAGAAGGGCATTCCGGCGGTGTTCCTGTGGCCGGGTCAGAAGGGGCCGGGCAAGGCCGCGGTCGCGTATTTCATGGCGAACAATTATCATAAGCCGTCAGACGATTTGACGCAGCCGATTATGTGGGATCAGGGCGTGCGGTTCGTCGATGCGAACTACCGGATCGCGCGCGAGATCGCCGATGGGGCGCAGCGGCCGGTGTGGAATGCGGGCGATTATTTCGGGACGCTCTACAAGGGGCCGATGGCGCCCACCGGGGCGGGGAGCTGATCGTATGAGCCGCCTGCTGGTCTTCGGTCTCGGCTACACCGCGTCTCGGCTCGCCGAGCGGCTGGCGGCGGACGGCTGGCATGTCGTCGGTACGACGCGCGACGGTCGCGGCGATACGCTCCGGTTCGACGATGTGGATGCGGTGACGGCGGAGATCGCGGCGGCGACGCATATCCTGTCGTCGGTGCCGCCCGAGCATGAGGCGGACCCCGTGCTGGGTCGCTACGGTTCGCTGTTGCTGCGGACGCGTGCGTGGCTAGGGTATCTGTCGTCGACCGGGGTTTACGGCGATGCGCAGGGCGCGTGGGTCGACGAGACGGCGCCGATTGGTGGCGGTCGCAGGAGCGCGCGGGCGGCGGCGGATGCGGACTGGCTGGCGATCGGTGCGCGGACGTTCCGGTTGCCGGGGATCTATGGCCCCGGCCGCTCCCCGCTCGACAGGGTGCGGCAGGGCAAGGCGCACAGGATCGAGCAACCCGGCCAGGTGTTCAGTCGCGCGCATGTCGACGATATCGTTTCGGGCGTGATCGCCGGGTTCGATGCGCCGGCGGGGGCGTATAACCTCGCGGACGACGTGCCCGCGTCGCAGAACGACGTCGTGGCGTTCGCGGCGATGCTGCTCGGGATGCCGGCACCGCCCTTCGTGACGCTCGAGGAACTCTCGGCGATGGGGCGCGGCTTTTATAACGAGAACCGGCGGGTGGCGAACGGCAAGGCGAAGCGGGTGCTCGGCTGGACGCCCGCTTGGCCGGATTACCGTGCGGGCCTGCGTGCGCTGAGCGCGATGACGAGGCCGATGCCGGACAATATTGCGCCGGCGACGGCCAGCGTCGACCAATGATAATGCTCGAAGATCGTCGATAGCAGCATCGCGATCACCGGTACGATCACGCCCGAATAGGCTGCCTTGGCCGGGCCGATCGCGCGGATGACGTTGAAATAGAGCGGGAAGGCGAGCGCCGAGGCGAACACGCCGAGATAGAGGATGCCTGCGACATAGCCGAAGCGCGGCTCGAACACCGGCGGCCCGGTGGTGATCCAGGCGAACGCCGCGTCGAGGCTCGCGCCGATCAGCATCGCCATCGCGAGCGTCGGTGCCATCGGATAGCGTTTCGCGAACGCGCTGCCCTGGATGACGTTGGCGACCGATGCGGCCATCACGCCGCACAGCGTCAGGACGATGCCGATCGTCGCCGAGCGCGGGCCATGCGGGTCGACCCGCGCTTCGTTCACGAACAGCAAAGCGACCCCGGCCATCGCGACCGCGCACCCGACCATGAGCTGCCGTCCCAGGCGTTGCTTGAGGAAGATGCGGCCGAAGATCGCGTTGGGGACGAGCAGGAGGGCGAACACTACGGCTACGAGGCCGGAGGTGACGTAGTGCTCGGCGCGGTAGACGAAGTTGAAGTTTAGCGTGAACAGCGCGATGCCGATCACGGCCGCAAACGCGTAGCCGCGCGCGTCGAATCGGAAGCTCTCGCGCTTGATCCCCGCGTAGATCGCCATCGCGATTCCGGCGACGAGAAAACGGTAACTGATCGACCAGCTCGGCGGCACGACCGCGATCTGGTCGCGGATGACGAGCCATGTCGAGCCCCAGATCAGCGTGACGATGCCGAACGGGATCAGCACAGCAGCGCGAGTCGACTGGGGAGGATCGGTCGGGCCGGAAGTCATAACTCCAGGATCGCGTCGGCGAGGAGGGCGACCGCGTCCGCCGGGCTGTCCCAGGCGGTGACGAGCCGGATTTCGCCCGCCGCCCAGTCGTAGAAGTCGAAGCCCTTCGCGCGGAGGGCGGCGGCTTCCTCGGGGGTGGCGCGAAGGAAGACTTCGTTCGCTTCGACCGGGTGGACGAGGCGGTCGCCGGCCGCGGCGGCAAGTTTGGCGGCAGCGTCGTTTGCGGCCCTGGCGTTGGCGAGCCAGAGATCGTCGTCGAGCATCGCGAGGATCTGCGCGGCGAGATACCGCCCCTTCGACAGGAGCAGGCCTGCGCGCTTGCGGCGGTATTGCGTGACGGCGGCGAGGTCGGGCTTGAAGAAGACCAGCGCCTCCGCGCTCATCGCGCCGTTCTTGACGAAGCCGAAGCTGAGCGCGTCGACGCCCGCGCGCCACGTCATGTCGGCGGGCGAGCAGCCGGCGTGGACCATGGCGTTGGCGAACCGCGCGCCATCCATGTGGAAGCCGAGCCCTCGCTCTTTGGCGAGAGCGCCGATCGCGGCGACTTCGTGGGGAAGGTAGACGCGGCCATATTCGGTGGCGTTGGTGATCGAGATCGCGTGCGGCTGGACGCGGTGGACGTCGTCGGCGATCGCGTCGATCACGGTGCGGATCGTGTCGGGCGTCATCTTCGCGCCGTCGCCCTCGGCCAGGAACAGCTTGGCGCCGTGGGTGTAGAATTCGGGCGCGCCGCCCTCGTCGTTCTGGATGTGCGCGTCGCGGTGACAGACGATGCCGCCGTGCGGGGGACAGAGCGCTGCGAGCGCGAGGCAGTTGGCGGCGGTGCCGGTGGGGACCCAGAGGACGGCGACCTGGGTTTCGAAGAGGTCCGACAGACGGCTATCGAGCTGCCGGCTCCACGCGTCGCCGGCATAGGCGGTGTCGAGCGTGTCGGCGGCGGCTATCGCGGCCATGACGTGGGGGTGGATCGTGGCGGCGTTGTCGGAGAAGAAGCGCATCGGTGAGACATGCTGCGATGCGGTGGTGAGGTCAACGGGGGCGTCTCACTGAGTTGAGCATCCCGTTCTACTCTTCCACCCCGGCGAAGGCCGGGGCCCAATTGGGGGCGGTAAGTGGCGAAGGACTGCGCGTCGTTACTGCGACCTTTCCAATTGGGCCCCGGCCTCCGCCGGGGTGGTTGGAAGTAGCCGGGGTGGTTCGAAACGGCTGCGATGTCGAGTAGCTGGGCGGCGCCGATCGCCGAACTACTGCCCCTCGTAAGCTCCAGGCTCTTCCTCCGGCGGACGGCGATCGTCGCGTGGTGGCGGGCCTTCTTCGCGGTCGCGGCGGGAGGGGCCGACGGAGATGGTGCCGTCCTCGCCCATCTTCAGGTTGAAGCCAAGGCCCTCGATCTCGCCCCCCAACGGCAACACCGAATTGTCTTGGTCGTCCGCCGGGAGCGCATCGGGATCGACCTCTTCCACCGCTGGCGCCGGTGCCGCGACCGGTGCGATGCCCAGCGCGGACTGCATGAAGTCGCGCCAGATCCGTGCGGGGATTCCGCCGCCCGACAGGCCGGGGTTCGAGGAATTGTCGTCGTTGCCGACCCATACGCCGACCACCAGATCGCGCGCGAAGCCGACGAACAGCGCGTCCTTGTTGTCCGACGTCGTGCCGGTCTTGCCGAACGCGTCGACCGTCAGGTTCGCCTGCCGCCCGGTGCCGTCGCGGATCGAGGCGGCGAGCAGGTCGAGCATCTCGTCGTGGATCTTGCTCGGCATCTCGGTCGCGCCGCCGGTCAGCGACTGGTACCAGCCCTTCTCGCGCACGTCGGCGAGGCCACGCGGCTGGACCGGATATTGCTCGCGCGCGATCGCGGCATAGGCGGCGGTCAGTTCGAGCAGCGATACGGTCGAGGTGCCGAGGCCGATCGTCGCCTCGCTCGGGATCGGCGTCGAGATGCCGAGATCGCGCGCCGCCTTGATCACCGCCTTCACGCCGACCTGTTGGGTGAGGCGTGCCGCGGCCACGTTGGACGAGCGCGCGAACGCCTGGCGGAGCGTGATCGTCCCCTGATAGCGACCGTCGGCGTTCTTCGGCGTCCAGTCGCCGATCGTCACCGGCCGGTCCTCGATCGTCGAATCGGGGGTGAGCCCTTGGCGCATCGCGGCGAGGTACACGAACAGCTTGAAGGTCGAGCCGGGCTGGCGCCGTGCCTGGGTGGCGCGGTTGAAGGGGCTCTTCGCATAGTTCTTGCCGCCGACCATCGCGACGACGCGGCCATCGGGACGCATCGCCACCAGCGCGACCTGTGCTTCACGCAGGCCCGCGCGCGCAACAGTGCGTTCCGCCGCACGCTGTAGCCGCGGATCGAGCGTCGTCTGGACGGTCGCCTCGGTCTTGATCTCGCCCGCCTGGTCGCGCGCCTCGGGGAGGATCCAGTCGGCGAAATAGGTGCCGTTGGGGAGCTGCGACGGGCGGCTGCCGAGCACGCGCTGCGGCTGGACCGCGTCGCCCTCCGCCTTGGTGAGGAAGCCCGCGTCCACCATCGCGCCGACCACGACGGCCTCCCGCTTGCGCGCGCCTTCGAGGTTCGACGTGGGGGCGAGACGCGATGGCGCCTTGACCAAGCCGGCGAGCATCGCCGCCTGGCCCACGTTCAACTTGTCGGGGGTGCGACCGAAATAATGCTTGGCCGCCGCGCTGATCCCGTAGGTGTTGTCGCCGAAATAGACGTTCGAGAGATAGCGCGAGAGAATCTCGTCCTTCGACAGCCAGGCCTCGAGCCAGAACGCGATCATCGCCTCGCGGATTTTGCGCGTCGCAGTGCGGTCCGAATCGAGGAACGCGTTCTTGGCGAGCTGCTGCGTGATCGTCGAGCCACCCTGGCGGACTCCGCCCGAACCCAGGTTCGCCCACGCCGCGCGGGCGATGCCGCGCGGATCGACGCCCCAGTGCGAATAGAAACGCCGGTCCTCGATTGCGAGAAACGCCTGGGTGACGTGCGGCGGCAGCTTGGCCGCATCGACCGACTTGCCGATGATCGCACCACGTCGCGCGATCGGCGTGCCGTCGTCCGCGGTCAGCGTGATCGAGGGTGGAGTCGGCGGCTGCAGCGACTTCGACAGTGGCGCAGTGATCGCCAGCCAGATGACCGCCACGACCAGCAGAACGATGCCGATCCCGGTACCGCGCAGCACCCAGCGGCCGATCGGCCGGGAGCGGCGTGGTGTGCGCGGTGCGACATAAGCGTCGGTAAGATCGCGCTCATACGGTTCGGGATCGTCGCCGTCGCGATCACGCTCGTATTTCTGGCGCAGGCGTTCGCGTTCGGTGATTAGCCGCTCGCGTTCATAGGCATAGGGCTCGCGGTCGCTACCCGCGCTCGAGCCACTGGAACGGTTGGTGTCGAAGGGATCGGGGCGCATCGGATCGTTCCAGCGGGTCGGCCAAGCGGCGGACATCGGGTGTATTATCGTTCTATAACAGCTCGGGCAAGCCTGTGCGCCTGCATCCGGCCTTTGCGCATGCTTAACGTGTACAGGGGCTTAGCGACAGCGCCGTCGCAAGACCCGTGGCGATGATCGCATGACGAGAACGGACCGAAGCCCTGTTGTCATCGTGCGGCGAAACGGGGAAGAGCATGGCGATGACGTTCGAACAGGATGAAACCGTGGCCGCTTCCGACACTCTTCCCTTGGTAGTTGGCATAGGCGGTACGATAGGCGGCGTTTCGTCGACCGAGCGTGCGCTTCGGATCGCGCTCGATGCGGTCGAGAAACAGGGGTATCGCACGCAGATGTTCGGCGGTGCCGACATGGCGCGCCTGCCGCTCTACGATCCCAAGGCGACGACGCGCACCCCCGACGAACAGGCGTTCGTGGCGGCGGTGCGCGAGGCGTCGGCGGTGATCATCGCCAGCCCGGGCTATCACGGCAGCATCTCGGGCGTGGTGAAGAACGCGCTCGACCTGCTCGAGGAGACTGCGCGCGATCCGGAGCGGCCGTATCTGGCGGATATGCCGGTCGGGCTGATCGCGACCGCTTACGGATGGCAGGCGACCGGCAGTACGATCGCGGCGCTGCGCTCGATCGTCCATGCGTTGCGCGGCTGGCCGACGCCGTTCGCCGCGGCGATCAACACGCAGATCACGAAGTTCGACGACGAAGGTGGGGCGAACGATCCTGCGGTGATCGAGCAATTACGTCTGGTGGGGCATCAGGTCGCACGGTTCGCGCCGCTGGCCGAGCCTTCGAACTAGGCCGTCGCTCAGCTCGTATTCCTCCCCCGCCAGGGGGAGGTGGCTGGCGCTTGCCAGACGGAGGGGGAGGTAAGGGTAACCGCTGTTTCGTATCCTCCCCCTCCGTCGCCTTCGGCGCCACCTCCCCCTGGCGGGGGAGGATTACAGGGAAGGGAAAGAGGCCGAGGCCGCAGTACGCCTCAGCGTACCGCCGCCCGCAGCGTCGCGCGGACGCCGGTGTGGGTCGGATCATATTCGACGATGGTCTGCAGGCTCTGCGCCATCGCCCGGATGAGCTTCGTGCCAAGCCCAGTGCCGCGCGGCACGGCGTCCTCGGGAATGCCGCAGCCATCGTCCTCGACCGCCAGCAGGAAGATGTCCTCGTCGATCCGGCGTAGCGCGACGCGAACCTCGCCGCCGCTGGTCGGATAGGCGTATTTGCACGCGTTGGTGACGAGTTCGGTGACGATCACGCCGAGCGATACCGCGCGGTCTGTGGGCAGGCGGATCGGTTCGGCGGCAAGGCTGAGCGCGCGCGGCAGGGCCTCGGTCGACCAGGTCTCGGCGAGTTCGTCGACCAGCGCCCCTAGATATTCCTGCATGTCGACATTCTCGACGTCGTTGCTGGTATAGAGTCGGCGGTGGACCTGCGCGATCGCCTGGATCCGTCGCTGCGTATCCTCCAGCGCCTCGCGCGCCGCCGGATCGACCAGCGCGGTGGCCTGCAGCCGCACCATCGCCGAGACGAGTTGCAGCGAGTTGGCGACGCGGTGGTTCACCTCGCCGAGCAGCGCTTCGAGCCGGGCGTTGCTGGCGCGCAGGTCGGCTTCCGCGGAAGCCTTGGCATGCTCCAGTACCGAGCGTGCGCGGACCTGTTCGAACGAGGCCGCGAGCAGGTCGAAGAAATCCTCGCCGACCGTCTTCACGACATAATCGGCGGCGCCCGCTTTCAGCGCGGCGACCGCGATGCGGCCCTCCTCGGAGCCGGTGACGTACACCACGGGCGGCGGATCGGGCAGGCGGCGAAGCGCTTCGAGCGTCTCGAGGCCGTCCATGCCGGGCATGTAATGGTCGACCGCGATCAGGTCGAAGCGCTCGGCGGCGGCCTTCACCACGCCTTCCGCGCCCGTCTCGGCAAGCGTCATCACATAGCCGCGACGTTGAAGCGCACGCGCCGCCAACCGCCGGATGCCGGCGTCGTCGTCGATGTACAGGACGAGCGGGCCGGTCACTCAGTCCTCTGCGTCTGGAACCTGGATCACCGACAGGAACAGCCCGAGCTGGCGGATCGCCTGCGCGAAACTCTCATAGTTCACTGGCTTGGTGATGTAGACGTTGCAGCCGAGATCGTAGCAGCGCTGGATCTCGACCTTGTCGTCGGTGGTGGTCAGCACGACGACCGGCGTGCGCTTGAGCGGGCTGCCCTCCGCCTTGATCCGGGTCAGGATGTCGGTGCCGCTCATGTCGGGCAGGTTGAGATCGAGCAGGATCATCGCCGGGCCGCTCTTGGCCGGGCCGTCGGCCGCATTGAACAGGAAATCGAGCGCGGTGGTGCCGTCGGTGAAATGCCGGATATCGTTCAGGATGCCGGCGCGGCGGATGTTCTTCTCGATGAGGCGGGCATGGCCCTCATCGTCCTCGATCATCACGATGCCGACGGATTTGTGATCGTTCATGAAGCGTCCTGAATGGCCAGCGTCGCCGGCAGGTTTAGACGAAACGTCGCGCCGTCGCCCAGTGTCGAGCTGACGTCGATGGTACCGCCGAGACGATAGGCGAGCGCGCGGACGTGTGCGAGTCCGATCCCTTCGCCCGGCTGATCCTGCGCGCCCGATCGGCGGAACAGGTCGAACACGCGCTGATGGTCGCGCGGATCAATGCCGCGGCCATTGTCGACCACCGACAGGATCGTGCGCGTGCGCTCGACATGCCCGCGCACGACGATCTCGCCGGGGCGGCCGGGCTTCAGATATTTGGTCGCGTTCTCGATCAGGTTCGACAGAATCTGTTCGAGCGCGAGGCGATCGGTGACGACCGGCGGCATCGGTCGCTCGACGCGCACGGTGGCGCCGCGATCGTCGATGATGTGCTGCATCGAGCCGATGATCGTGTCGACCAGCTGGGCCGGATCGATATGCTCGGCGGTGATCGTCCGGCGCCCTTCGCGTGCGAGCTTCAGGATAGCGTTGATCAGCCGGTCCATCTTCTGCGTCGAGGTGCGGATGAAGCCGATCGCCTCGGGCAGGTCCTCGCGCGCGGCCAGCCGGGCGTCCTCGGTCAGCAGGTGCGGGGCGTCTGCCTCGACGCGGTCGACCAGTTCGGCGAGCGGCGTGGCCGCGCTGGCCAGTTCGGCGGTAAAGCCCATCACGTTGACCAGCGGCGATCGGAGATCGTGGCTGACGATATAGGCGAAGCGCTGGATCTCGTCGTTCGCGCGGCTGAGATCGGCGGTGCGCTCGGCGACCTCCTCCTCGAGATGCTCGTTGAACGCGCGGAGTTCGTTGCGCGAACTGGCCAGATCGTTGGTGTAGCGTCGCACCACCACCAGCGACAGCATCGCGACGACGACCAGCAGAATCGCCGCGGCGACGGCCACCGCCATGAACAGCTTGGTCGCACCCTGCTGCAGAACGGTCCGCCGGCTGAGCAGCGTCAACTCCTCGTTCGCCATCGCCTGGGTGCGATAACGGATCGCGCGGGTCAGCGGCACGCTGGCGTCAGCGCTGAAGCGGCGCTGCGCTTCGCCGATCCGGCCAGCGCCGACCAGCATCATCGACTGGGTGCGAAGCGTGCGCAACCGGGCGAACTGTGTCTCGATATGGTCGAGCCGCGTGGTCTGGTGCGGATTGTCGGCGGTCATCCGGCGCAGGCGGGCCAGCCTCGGCTCGATTCCGTTGGACGTCCGCGCATACGCCTCGCGGAACAGCGGCTTGCCGTTGAGCAGATAGCCGCGCCGTGCCGTTTCGGATTGCTCGAGCTGGACCTGGACGTCGGCGATCGCCTGGCGGACGTCCTGCGTATGGACGACTGCGGCGGTGTAGTGCTGGGTGTGCAGCGTGATCCAGCCGATCGCCAGCGCCGCCGCGAGCAGCGCGACGAAGCCGAGCGCCATGAAGGCGATCAGGACGCGGCCGATCCAACCTTCCTTGACGCTCAATCGTTGCGGCAGCTCAACGTTCATCGGCCGGACCTAGGCCGCCGTTCGCGACTTGGCTAGGCACGAGCTTCTTAATTCAGATCAAAGCAGCAGGTCCTGTGCGCTGGCCTTGCCGACCCGGCCGCCGCCGCTGCGCCGGTCCATCTCGTGGTTGGCCGTGAAGCGGATATCGGGATCCCGATCGGTCATGAACGCCATCAGCGTCTCGTGGTCGAGTTCTGACCATTCCTTGCCGCGGTCAGGGCCGTAGCGGACACGCGGGATGAGCCCTGGGTCGCGCGACCATTCGACGAGTTGCGCAAAACTCGCCTCGTTGAGCATGTCGCGCAGGTGGAACGCAGTGACGTATGCGTCGGGAAACGCGCGGTGCGCCGGGAGGCCGCGCTCGTGATCCATGCCGTGGGGCTTGCGCCAATAGCGCAGCACCTGGTTCGAGAAGCTCGGCGAATCGGGCCAGAGCCGCAGCGCGCATTTCCAGGTGCAGATCCATTCGGCGTCGCGGGTCAGCGCTGACGTGCAGAATTTCTGTTCGAAATCGGCGCGGTGTGCGGCGAGCGCGAGGCGGCGCGGCCAAGGGTCGAGCACCTGGCGCGCGCAGTCGTGCCAGTACGGCGCATCGGCGACCTGTTCGTCGAGGATGTGGTGGATCGCCTGGGTGATCGGCGGGATCAGCCGGCCGGGATTGACCAGCAGGCTGCCGCCTTCGCCGTAGATCTCCCAGCGGCCGTCCTCGCCTAGCGCGACATCCTGCCAGCCGATTTCGCAGACGCCGTGCGCGGGCGGGGCCGAGCCGGTGGTCTCCAGGTCGACGACTCGGATCATCTGCGGTTGCGGTTTGGGCTTTGGATAGGAGGGCGCCATGCCCGCCATGTGGGGACAAAAGCGCGCTTAATCCAGCGCGTATGCATCCTCCACGTCCAGTTCGCGAACGCCGCGACGTTGGCGCGCGCGGTCGACGAGCTTGCGCAGGCCCTCGCGGCGGTCGCGCGCCATCGGGATGTCACGGAGGGTGAACTCGCCGCCGCTCGTCGTGCGGTCGCTGGAGGTTAAGGTGATCGTGCCGATGTCGGTCATCTGGTTGAGCAGCGAGTAGCCGAGGCGGACGTCCTTGATCCGGTAGAGCTCGATCTCGTCGATCGTCTTGAACAGGATGCCGCGTCTGATGATCAGGCGCTGGTCGGTGATCTCGTAGCTCGCGCTGCGGTTCTTGAGCCAGCGGATGCCGATGAGGACGAAGCCGATGCCGGCGAGGCAGGTGAGCAACGTGCCCCAGCCGGCGAAGCTGCCGAGCAGCCAGCGGCGAGTGCTGGAGCGGAATTCGTCGACTGGGCGCTCCACGGGGGGACTCCTTGGGGTGGTGGGGGAAAGTAGGCTGGGCCGGCCATGAGTCAATCGGTTCGGTGGCTTGTGCAAGTGTAGCGACCTTCCATCCACCTGCACCTCCCCGGCGGAGGCCGGGGTCCAGTTGGGGGGCGTTGCTAACGAAGGGTGGCGCTTCGTTATATCCACCTTGCCAACTGGGCCCCGGCCTCGCCGGGGTGGTGCAATGCTTGTGGTTAGGTTCGGGTTACCCCACTAGCCGCGAGGTGCGCGTCTACCTCCGCGAGCAGCGCATCGAGCGCGGCCTGGTCCTTCGCCTCGGCCCGGACGGTCAGCATCGCCTGCGTGTTCGAGGCACGAAGCAGCCACCAGCCGTCCGGCGTAGTCACGCGCGCGCCATCCGTGAGGGTCATCTCCGCGTCCGCCGACCGAAGCCGCGCGATCACCTCGTCCACGACCGCGAACTTGCGCGTGTCGTCTACCGGAAAGCGCACGTCCGGCGTCGCGACCAGCGCTGGCATCGCGTCGCGCAGTTCGGTCAGCGAGCGGCCCGACAGATGCACCGCGCGGATCAGCCGTACCGCCGCATATTGCGCGTCGTCGAAGCCGTAATATTCGCCGGCGAAGAACAGGTGCCCGCTGAGTTCGCCTCCCAACGGGGCACCGGTGCGGGTCATCGCGGTCTTCATCAGGCTGTGACCGGTGGGGGCCATGACCGGCTCGCCGCCCAGTTCAGTGATTCGGTCGAATAGCGCCTGGCTCGACTTCACGTCGGCGACGATCGGCGCACCGGGGTGTTCGCGCAGCGCAGGTTCGACCAAAATGGCGAGAATCTGATCGCCCCAGATGACCCGTCCCAGCCCGTCGACCGCACCGATCCGGTCGCCATCGCCATCGAACGCCAGTCCGAAATCGAGGTTCTTTTCCGCGACCAGGCGTTTCAAATCGGCGAGGTTCGCCTCTTCGGTAGGATCGGGATGATGGTTGGGAAAATTGCCGTCGACTTCGGCAAAGATCACATGATGCTCACCCGGAAGGAGCTTCACGAGTTTCTCGATCACCGGGCCGGCGGCGCCGTTGCCGGTGTCCCAGCCGATCCGGTACGCGCCGCCCGCATAGCCGAGCATCAGCCGGTCCACATAGGCGTCGAGCACGTTGGCGGTCGTCACTTCGCCCGCGCCTTCGCTCCAGGCGCCCGAGGCGGCGAGCGTGGCGAGGTCCTGGATGTCGTCGCCGAAAAATGGCGCGTGCGCGTGCACCATCTTGAAGCCGTTATATTCGGGGGGATTGTGGCTGCCGGTTACCTGGATGCCGCCATCCACTTCTAGCGTGGCCTCGGCATAATAGAGCATCGGCGAGGTGCTGAGGCCGATCCGGACGACGTCGACACCGCCGGCTGCGAGGCCGGACACGAGCGCGGCTTCGAGCTCCGGCGAGGAATTGCGGCCGTCATAGCCGACGGCGACGCGGGTGCCGCCGGCGGCGCGGATGCGGGTGGCGAAGCCGCGGCCGATGGCGACGGCATCTGTGGGGCCTAGCGCTTTGCCGACGATCCCGCGGATGTCGTATTCGCGGAGCGAGGTCGGGTCGAACTGGTGGGTCATGTCGTACTTCCGTTCGTCCTGAGCGAAGTCGAAGGACAGGTTCGAGCCAATGTCCTTCGACTTCGCTCAGGACGAACGGCGGTGGGTGTTATCGGGAAGCGCGCTTCAGCAGCAGGTCGCGCGCTGCGTTTACCCGGCGGGTCAGGTCGGTCGAGCCGCCGCGGTCGGGGTGGACCGACGCGATCAGGCGGCGGTGTGCGCTGCGGATTGCGTCGGCGTCCGCGGTGCGATCGATGCCGAGAATCGACCGGGCCTCTGCCTCGTCAGTGACGACGCGCCGTTCAGATTTGGGCTTGGGCCGCAGGTAATGCCACGCCGCCCAGATAAACAGCGCGGCGACGATCCACTTCACGCAGCCACGTCCGGTGCGCGCTCGGCGACCACGTCCGGCAGCTGCAGCGCCGCCATCATCTCGCGCAGTTCCTGACGTGCCGCGACATGCGCGAGGCCCATGCTGCCGAACGCCTTCGAGTCGATCATCGTCAGGCCGGCGGGGAACATCTCGCGGTAGATCACGCGCTCGCCGAGGCCCGGGATGATCCGGAAACCGACGCGCTTCGCCAGTTGCGCCAGCGCGTCCGACACGCGGCGCATGTTGCGCGCCTCGATATGCTGGAGGCGGTTGCGCAGCACGACCCAGTCGATCGTCGTGCCGTCGGCGCGTGCGCGCTGTTTCCGCGCATCCCAGATCAGTTCGGAATAGAAGCTTGGGCGAGTCACCTGATACGTCTCGGGATCGACCTGGCCGATCAGGTCGAAGTCGACGAAGCTGTCGTTCATCGGCGTCACCAACGTGTTCGCGAGCGCGGCGGCGGTGCGCGCGAACGGATCGTCGCGGCCCGGCGTGTCGACGACCAGGAAATCCGAACCCTCGCACAGCGAGTGCCAGAGGTCCTCGAACTGGTCCTCGCTCTGCTCCGACAGCGTCGCGTGGCGCGGCATCGGCAGCACCGAGCCGTTACGCTTCATCGTCTCCGCGCGGTTGTCGAGATAGCGGCCGACGGTGCGCTGGCGGTGATCCAGATCGAGACACGCGACGCGCGCACCCTTCGCGGCAAGCGCGATCGCGACGTGCACCGCGGTCGTCGACTTGCCGGTGCCGCCCTTCTCGTTGGCGAACACGATGACATGCGTCGAAGCTTGGGGTGAGTCGGGGCCCGTGGCCAACGCGCGTTTCCTTATTGATCGTAACAGTCACCCTTCATAGAAGCCGCGACCGCACTTATCGAGTAGGAGTTTCACGTGGACATCGTCCGGGACCTTAATGCGTTGCGCGAAAGCGTCGCCGCCTTCCGTGCGGCGGGGCAGCGCGTCGCGCTCGTCCCGACGATGGGCGCGCTCCACGCCGGCCATGTCGCGCTGATCGAGGCGGCGAAGCGGCCGGGGACCAAGGTGGTCGCGTCGATCTTCGTGAACCCGACGCAGTTCGGGCCGAACGAGGATTTGTCGCGCTATCCGCGGCGCGAGATGGCCGATATCCGGATGCTCAACGAGGCCGGGTGCGACCTGCTCTGGCTGCCAACGGTCGAGACGATGTATCCTGAGGGTTTCGCCACCACGGTGCGCGTCTCGGGTGTCAGCGACGGGCTCGATGGCGCCTCGCGACCCGGCCATTTCGACGGCGTCGCGACGGTCGTGTCGAAGCTGTTCAATCAGGTCGGGCCCGATGCGGCGTATTTCGGCGAGAAGGATTACCAGCAGCTGGCGGTGATCCGGCGGTTCGTCGCCGATCTCGATTTCGCGATCGATATCGTCGGGGTGCCGACGCAGCGCGACGACGACGGCCTGGCGATGTCCTCGCGCAACATCTATCTCGACGACGAACAGCGCAAGCAGGCGGTGGCCTTGCCGCGTGCGCTCGGCGTCGCGGCACGAGCGATCGCTAAGGGCGAGGACGTCGAGGCTGTGCTGGACGATGCGCGGACGACCCTGGTCGGGGCGGGGTTCACGATCGATTACGTCGCGCTGGCAGATGCCGAGACGCTGGCGGAGAACCCCGCGGCGGATCGGCCGCGGCGGTTGCTGGCGGCGGCGCGGATGGGCGCGACTCGGCTGATCGACAACATCGCGATCGACTAGGCTTGGCGAGTTGTAAAAAGCAGACGTTAACCCATTAACCATTTGGTAGCCCGAATCACGGCAGTCTGTCCTCACGAACATTGGGGGCAAGACCATGGGCAGCAGTCTGAAGAATGCGAATATCGGTATCGAACGCCGTCTGGCGGATGCCGCACGCGGCGACGACCGGGCGTGCTACGAACTCGGGATGGTGTACTCGACGGGGACGTCGGGCGTCGTCCTCGACCTGATCGAGGCGCACAAGTGGTTCAACCTGGCAGCGGTGTCGGGGAACATCGCGGCGCAGGAATGTCGCGCGGAGATCGCCGAGGACATGACCGCGCGGGAAATCTCGGTGGCGCAGCGCGCTGCGCGCGACTGGATGCAACTGACACAGCGCCGGGCTGCGTAATCCTCCCCGGAACGGGGAGGGGGACCGTTCGCCGCTTGGCGAAGGGTGGAGGGGGAGTGCCGCGAACGTAGCGTTTGTGGGTCTCACTTTACGCAGCGGTACGCTTGTGGAAGCCCCCCTCCACCATGCTTCGCATGGTCCCCCTCCCCTTGCAGGGGAGGATCAGGCTTCTGCTTTCTTCTTTGGCGCGGCTTTTTTGGCGGGGGCCTTTTTCGCCGCAGCCTTCTTTGCTGGAGCCTTCGCGTCTGCCGCGTCCTTGGCCGGTGCCTTCTTCGCCGCCGGCTTCTTGGCGGGCGCTTTCTTCTTCTTCGTGGCCGGCGCCGCAGCAGCGCGCGCGTCGATCAGTGACGCGGCCTCCTCGAGCGTCAGCTGGTCCTTTTCGATCGACTTGGGCAAGGTCGCGTTGGTCGTGCCATCGGTGACATAGGCGCCATAGCGCCCCTCCATCAGCTTGATCTCGGCCTCGGTGCGCGGATGGTTGCCGAGTATCTTGAGCGGTGCCTGAGCCCCGCGCGCGGTACGTCCGCCGCCGGCTGCGGCTTCCGCAAGCTTTACGACTGCTGCGTTCATGCCCGTCTCGAACACATCCGCCGTCGTCTGAAGCCGCGCGTACTTGCCCGCGTGCTTCAGATACGGCCCGAACTTGCCGATCGTCGAGATGATCGGTTCGCCGGTCTCGGGGTGATTGCCGACCGTCCGCGGGAGCGACAGCAGCTTGACCGCCCATTCGAGGTTCAGCTCGCCGATGTCCTTCGGGATCGACGCCATCTTGCGATCCTCGCCTTCGCCGATCTGTAGGTACGGGCCGAAGCGTCCCGACTTGCGCTCGATCGGCTGCCCGGTGTCGGGGTGCGTGCCGAGCGTCGACGGGCCGGCATCCGCTTCGGCGTCGCCGCCGGGTTGCGCGAACCGACGCGTGTATTTGCACTCGGGGTAGTTCGAGCAGGCGATGAACGCGCCGAACTTGCCGCCGCGCAGTGCCAGCTGGCCCTCGCCGCAGTTGGGGCAGAGCCGCGGATCGCCGCCGTCAGCCTTGGCCGGGAACAAGTACGGCGCGAGGAAGGTGTCGAGCTCGGCGGTGATCGCCGAGGGCTGCTGCTCCATCACCTCGTTGGTGCGCGGCTTGAAATCGCGCCAGAACGCGTCGAGCACCGACTGCCACTGCGCGCGGCCGCCGGAGACGTCGTCGAGTTCCTCCTCCAGCTCGGCGGTGTAGTCGTAGCCGACGTATTTCTCGAAGAAGCGCTCCAGGAACGCCGTCACCAGCCGCCCGGATTCCTCGGCGAAGAAGCGGTTCTTTTCGATCCGGACATAGGCGCGGTCCTTCAGCGTCTTGATGATCGACGCGTAGGTGGACGGGCGGCCGATGCCGAGCTCCTCCATGCGCTTGACCAGCGAGGCCTCGGAGAAGCGCGGCGGCGGCTGGGTGAAGTGCTGCTCGGCGTCGACCTTCTTCTTGGCGGGCGCATCGCCTTCGCGCATCCGCGGCAGGCGACGGGCGTCCTCGTCGGCCGAATCGTCCGACCCTTCCTCATACAAGGCGAGGTATCCGGGGAAGAGCACGACCTGGCCGGTGGCGCGGAGGATGTTGCGGCCGGTGCCGTCGGCCATCTCGACCGTGGTGCGCTCCATGCGGGCGGACGCCATCTGGCTTGCCAGGGCGCGCTTGAAGATCAGGTCGTAGAGGCGCGCGTGATCGCCACCACCCGCCTTGTCCTTGCCGAAGTCGGTCGGGCGGATCGCCTCGTGCGCTTCCTGTGCGTTCTTCGCCTTCGACTGATATTGGCGCGGCTTATCGGGGACATAGCTCGCGTCGAAGCGGTTCGCGACGGCGAGACGCGCGGCGCTGATCGCGCTCGAATCCATCTGCACGCCGTCGGTACGCATGTAGGTGATTGCGCCGTCCTCGTAGAGACCCTGCGCGATCCGCATCGTGTGATCCGCCGAGAAACCGAGTTTGCGCGACGCCTCCTGCTGCAACGTCGAGGTCGTGAACGGCGGCGGCGGGTTGCGACCGGCGGGCTTGGTCTCGACCGACTGGACCGAGAAATTGCCGTCGAGCACGGCCTGCTTGGCGCGCAGGGCATCGCCTTCGTTGCCGATCGAGAGGCGGTCGAGCTTGTTGCCTTCGAACTGCGTCAGGCGCGCGGTGAACGCGGTGCCGTCATGCTCCATCTCGGCCGTGACGGACCAATATTCCTGCGGCTTGAAGACGTCGATCTCGCGCTCGCGCTGGACGATCAGGCGCAGCGAGACGGACTGCACGCGGCCGGCGGACTTGGCACCGGGCAGCTTGCGCCACAGCACCGGCGAGAGCGTAAAGCCGACGAGGTAATCGAGCGCACGGCGGGCGCGGTACGCGTCGATCAGGTCGTCGTCGAGCTCGCGCGGATTCTTCATCGCCTCGGTGACGGTGGCCTTGGTGATCGCGTTGAAGGTGACGCGCTTGACCTCCTTGGGCAGCGCCTTCCGCGCCCGCAGCACCTCGCGGACATGCCACGAGATCGCCTCGCCCTCGCGATCGGGATCGGTCGCGAGGATCAGGCGGTCGGCGACCTTGGCGAGATCGGTGATCGCCTTCAGCTGCTTCGACTTGTCCGCGTAATTCTCCCACGTCATCGCGAACGCATCGTCGGGATCGACCGAACCGTCCTTCGGCGGCAGGTCGCGGACATGGCCGTAGCTTGCCAGGACGCGGTAATCGCTGCCCAGATACTTCTCGATGGTTTTGGCCTTGGCAGGCGATTCGACGATGACAAGCTGCATGGGGAAACCGTGGTCCTTACGTGTACGCGTACGAGGGTGGCGGCGTCGGGGCGGTGCCGTCAACCCGGCGCCAACCCGGTAACGCGCTAACCGAAGCGGGTTGAACGCGTACCCGAGCGTTTGGTCGCACGTCCGCGTTCGCGCTGTGGCAGGAGGTCGGCTGGCGTAATGCCAGGGTTATCCTCACGATCGGAGACAGTTCGCGACGGAAGCAAAGGTTGCTTGCTGTGGTTCCGGCGCGCGGGTCGGGAGCAAAACACGTCGCTGCGACCACCCGTCGAAACGTCGAGAATTTTCGGTGGCGTTCGGGGTGCGTGCGGTCTGGAGGGGTCACACGCCCTTCGCACAGCCGATGCGTCTATATAGAAAGGGGGCGCGAAGCGTGCTCCGCTTCGTCTCCGGTCAGGCATCGCGCGGGATGCCGATGACGACCGAAAAACTGGTGCCCGGAAGAGGACTCGAACCTCCACGACCTTGCGATCGCCAGCACCTGAAGCTGGTGCGTCTACCAATTCCGCCATCCGGGCACGGGGTAGGAGGGCGCCTCTAGTGGACGGTCGCGATGCTTGTCAACACACCTCTTGCTGGGGCAAGGGGCGCGTAGGCAAAAGAAATTGGACGGACGGCGATGAACGACAAACTGGTGACGCTGATCGGGGGCGGCGGTTTCGTCGGCCGCTATGTCGCACAGGCGCTGTTGGCGACGGGCGCCCGCGTCCGCATCGCACAGCGCGATCCGCGGCAGGCGTTTTTCCTGAAGCCGCTCGGCGGGCTCGGCCAGACGCAGTTCGTCGGTGCCGACGTCACCAAGCCCGAGACGATCGCGCATGCGGTGCACGGCTCGGACGTGGTGGTGAACCTGGTCGGGGTGCTGGCGGGCGACTTCCAGCGGATCCAGGCGCTCGGCGCGCAGACGGTTGCGGAAGCGGCGGCCAAGGCCGGCGTCGGCGCGCTGGTCCATGTCTCGGCGATCGGTGCCGATCCTGACTCGGCATCGGCATACGGCAAGTCGAAGGGGCAGGGCGAAGCAGCGGTGCTCAACGCCTTCCCGACCGCGACGATCCTGCGGCCGTCAATCGTGTTCGGCCAGGAAGACCAGTTCGTGAACCGGTTCGCCGGGATGATCGCCAAGGCGCCGGTCGTGCCGGTGCTGCGCGCGGGCGCGAAGTTCCAGCCGGTGTTCGTCGGCAACGTCGCCGATGCAGTGGTCGCAGCGGCCTCCGATCCCGAGACGTTCGGCGGCAAGACTTTCGAGCTCGGCGGGCCCGACATTATCACGATGGGCAATCTCATCCGCTGGATCGCCAAGACGATCGGTCGCGCGCCGTCGATCGTCGAGCTGCCGGACTTTGCCGGCGCGATGATCGCCAAGGCCGGCTTCCTGCCGGGCATGCCGATCACCAAGGACCAGTGGACGATGCTGCAGAGCGACAATGTCGTCACCGGCACCGACGGCCTTGCGGCGTTCGGGATCGACGCGACGCCGCTGTCGACGGTCGCGCCGGGCTGGCTGGTGCGCTTCCGCAAGGCCGGACGGTTCGGTCGCCGCGCCGAGACGCACGCGGAAGTGCCTGTCGCCTGATCCTGCGCGTGCTACGCGTTGCTGACACTGCCCTGACCTACCGCGCCGGAGCTCCCGCTTGACCGAACTTCTGACCGTCATCCTCCTCGGCATCGTCGAGGGGATCACCGAATTCCTGCCCGTCTCCTCGACCGGCCACCTGATCCTCGCGACACGGCTGCTCGGCTATGACGCAGGGCGCTGGGAGGTGTTCAACGTCGTGATCCAGCTCGGCGCGATCCTCGCGATCGTCGTGCTCTATTGGCGGACGTTCTGGGCGGTCGGCATGGGGCTGATCAAGCGCGAGCCGAAGTCGTGGCTGTTCCTGCGCAACCTGGTGGTGGCGTTCATCCCGGCGGCGGTCATCGGCCTCGCGCTCCACAAATATATCGAGGCGCTGCTCGGGAACGCCGAAGTCGTCGCGATCGCGCTGATCGTCGGCGGCTTCGCGATCCTCGCGGTCGAGCGGTTCGCGCCGCGCAGCGACATCAGCGGCGTTGCGGACATCCCGCTGAAGACGGTAATCGGCATCGGCTTCCTGCAGTGTCTCGCGATGGTCCCCGGCGTCAGCCGCTCCGGTGCGACGATCCTCGGCGCGCTGGCGCTGGGCGTCGAGCGGCGCACGGCGGCGGAGTTCAGCTTCTTCCTTGCGATCCCGACGATGCTGGGCGCGAGCGCGCTCGAACTGCTCAAGAACCGAGATGCGATCGCGAGCGGCGGCGGTGTCGGGCTTGGTGCAATCGCGATCGGCGCCGCGGTGTCGTTCATCGTCGCATTGCTGGTGGTGAAGTGGTTCGTTGGGATCGTCACCAAGCACGGCTTCGTGCCGTTCGCGTTGTACCGGGTGGTGGCCGGTTCGGCGGCGCTGATCTGGCTGCTGAGCAAATAAGACCGTATCGGAACCAATAATCGCAGTTAAGAATGGTTCTCACAAAAACGAGCGCAAAATACAGTTTTATAGGGCGCGTATGCTGTCCTATATGTTGATTTAGTCGTGACAAGCCTCTGCGCGCGCAATAACGCAGCTGTCGGAGGCTATCATGGCGAACGATTCGATGCTCAAATTTGTCGGCCGGGAGCAATCCTATCCCGACAAGCGCACCGCCGACGAGCGGGCCGACGATTTCCGCGAAATCGCGCAACGCTATGCGGTCGAGCCCGCCGAGGAGCAGGCCGGGCGGTGTTCGCAGTGCGGTGTGCCCTATTGCTCGGTCCATTGCCCGCTGCACAACCATATCCCCGATTGGCTCCGGCTGACCGCTGAGGGGCGGCTGCGCGAGGCGTATGAACTCAGCAACGCGACCTCGACCATGCCCGAGATCTGCGGCCGGATCTGTCCGCAGGACCGGCTCTGCGAAGGCAACTGCGTCATCGAATTCACCGGGCACGGCGCCGTCACGATCGGCTCGGTCGAGAAGTTCATCACCGACACCGCCTGGGAGAATGGCTGGGTTGAACCGCTGATACCGGGCAAGTCCCGCGGCCAGTCGGTCGGCGTGATCGGTGCGGGCCCGGCAGGTCTCACCGCGGCGGAATATCTGCGCGGCCACGGTTATGACGTGCACGTCTATGATCGCTACGACCGCGCAGGCGGGTTGCTCACCTATGGCATCCCCGGCTTCAAGCTCGAAAAGCCGATCGTCATGCGCCGCGTCGAGCGGCTCAAGGCAGCCGGCATCGTCTTCCACGAAGGCTTCGCGGTCGGCGACGATGCGAGCCTCGACGATCTCCGTCAGCGCCACGATGCGATCCTGATCGCGACCGGCGTCTACAAGGCGCGCGCGATGGACCTGCCCGGCGGTGGGTCGAACGGCGTGGTCGCCGCACTCGACTTCCTCGTCGCGTCGAACCGCAAGGGCTTCGGCGACGCCGTCCCCGCCTTCGACGACGGCAGCCTCAATGCGGAGGGCAAGGACGTGGTCGTGATCGGCGGCGGCGACACCGCGATGGACTGCGTCCGCACCGCGATCCGCCAAGGCGCCAAGTCGGTGAAGTGCCTCTATCGCCGCGACCGCGCCAACATGCCCGGCTCGCAGCGCGAAGTCGCGAACGCCGAGGAGGAGGGCGTCGAGTTCGTCTGGCTCTCCGGCCCGCAGAGCTTCGACGGCGGCGATACCGTGTCGAGCGTCAAGGTGCGGAAGATGCGTCTCGGCGCGCCTGACGCAAGCGGACGCCGCGCACCTGAACCCGATCCCGCAGGCGATTATTCGGTGAATGCCGATCTCGTCATCAAGGCGCTGGGCTTCGACGCCGAGGACCTACCGACGCTGTTCGCCACCCCCGAACTCGGCGTGAGCCGCTGGGGCACCGTGCTGGTCGACGGCAAGACGCTGATGACGTCGCTCGACGGCGTGTTCGCGGCGGGCGACATCGTCCGCGGCGCCAGCCTCGTCGTCTGGGCGATCCGCGACGGCCGCGACGTGGCCGCGACGATGCACAAATGGCTGAAGACCAAGGCTGCGAACGCGAAGGTGGCGGCATGAGCAACGAACAGGGTTCTCCGATGATCGATCAACGCGCCCGCCTCGCCGCGGAAGGCATGTACCGCCCTGAATTCGAAGGCGATGCCTGCGGTGTCGGCCTCGTCGCCGCCACCGATGGCCGCGCCTCGCGCCGCGTCGTGCAGTCTGCGGTCGATGCGCTCAAGGCCGTGTGGCACCGCGGTGCGGTCGATGCGGACGGCAAGACCGGTGACGGCGCAGGCCTGCACATCGACCTGCCGCTGCGCTTCTTCGACGACGCGGTCGCCGCGTCGGGCCACAAGGTCCGGCCGAACCGTCTCGCGGTCGGCATGATCTTCCTCCCCCGTACCGATCTCGGCGCGCAGGAGGATTGCCGGACGATCGTCGAGAGCGCGATCATCGAGGCGGGCTACACCATTTATGGCTGGCGGCAGGTGCCCGTCGACGTGTCGGTGATCGGCCAGAAGGCGCAGGCGACGCGCCCCGAGATCGAGCAGATCATGATCGCCGGGCCGCTGCCCGAGGAACAGGACGCCGCCGAGTTCGAGAAGACGCTGTACCTCGTCCGCCGCCGGATCGAGAAGCGCGTGATCGCGGCGCAGATCCAGGGCTTCTACATCTGCTCGCTGTCGTGCCGCTCGATCATCTACAAGGGGCTGTTCCTCGCCGAATCGCTGTCGGTCTTCTATCCGGACCTGTGCGACCAGCGCTTCGAGAGCCGTGTCGCGATCTTCCATCAGCGCTATTCGACCAACACCTTTCCGCAATGGTGGCTGGCGCAACCGTTTCGCTGCCTCGCACATAACGGCGAGATCAACACGATCCGCGGCAACAAGAACTGGATGCTCAGCCACGAGATCCGCATGGCGAGCCTCGCGTTCGGCGACAATTCGGAGGACATCAAGCCGGTGATCCCCGCCGGCGCGTCCGACACCGCCGCATTGGATGCGGTGTTCGAGGCGATCTGTCGCTCGGGCCGCGATGCGCCGACCGCCAAGCTGATGCTCGTCCCCGAAGCCGCCAGCCCGGACATGCCGCCCGAGCATGCCGCGATGTATCAGTATCTCGCGTCGGTGATGGAGCCGTGGGACGGCCCGGCCGCGCTGGCGATGACCGATGGCCGCTGGGCGGTCGCGGGCATGGACCGCAACGCGCTGCGTCCGCTCCGCTACACGCTGACCTCCGACGGCCTGCTGATCGTCGGCTCCGAGAGCGGCATGGTCGTCGTTCCCGAATCGACGATCGTCGCCAAGGGCCGGCTCGGGCCGGGCGAGATGATCGCGGTCGACCTCGACGAAGGGCGCCTGCTCCAGGATCGCGAAGTGAAGGATCGCATCTCGGGCGAGGCGGATTACGCCGCGATGATCGGCGAATTCCACACGCTCGCCGACCTCCCCTCGGTCGAGGACGCGGTCGTGCGCTACGACCGCGCCGAGCTCGCACGCCGTCAGGTTGCCGCGGGCCAGACGATGGAGGACATGGAACTGATCCTGTCGCCGATGGTCGAATCCGCCAAGGAAGCGATCGGATCGATGGGTGACGATACGCCGCTCGCCGTCATCTCGGACAAGCCCCGGCTGATCAGCCAGTTCTTCCGCCAGAACTTCTCGCAGGTCACCAACCCGCCGATCGATCCGTTGCGTGAGCGCCACGTGATGTCGCTCAAGACGCGGTTCGGCAATCTCGCCAACATCCTCGACGTCCGCGATCAGCGCGAACGCGTGCTGGTGCTCGATTCGCCGGTGCTGACGGGCGAGCATTGGTCGCGGCTGAAGGCGCATTTCGGCAACGCGGTCGCCGAGATCGACTGCACGTTCGACGTCGGCGGCGGCCCGGAGAAGCTGCGCGCGGCGATCCAGCGGATTCGCAACGAGGCCGAACAAGCCGTCCGCCAGGGCAAGAGCGAGATATTCCTCACCGACGAGGCGATCAGCGAAGACCGCGTCGGCATCGCCGGCGTGCTCGCGGTGGCCGCAGTCCACACGCACCTCGTCCGCCGGGGCCTGCGCTCCTACGCGTCGATCAACGTCCGCACCGCCGAATGTCTCGACACACATTATTATGCGGTGCTGATCGGCGTCGGCGCGACCACGGTGAACGCGTACCTTGCCGAAGCCGCGATCGTCGATCGCCAGTCGCGCGGGCTGTTCGGCGATCTCGACCTTGCCGAATGCCTCCGCCGCCACCGCGTCGCGGTCGAGGAGGGGCTGCTCAAGATCATGTCGAAGATGGGCATCGCGGTCATCTCGTCCTACCGCGGCGGCTACAACTTCGAGGCGGTCGGCCTCTCGCGCAGCCT
The DNA here is from genome assembly GCF_057815015.1 of Sphingomonas sp. SL1004. NCBI lineage: Bacteria > Pseudomonadati > Pseudomonadota > Alphaproteobacteria > Sphingomonadales > Sphingomonadaceae > Sphingomonas > Sphingomonas sp. SL1004. Next base: position 2,748,984 of record NZ_JBYMUX010000001.1, on the reverse strand, counting down.
GGTGAACGACCTGTTCCCCGGCATGCCCGCCAAGATCAGCGGCGAGGGCTATGCGTCGTTGCATGTCAACGCGACTGACCGGCATGAAGCGGCGTTCGATCCGGCCGTCGCGACGCTGCCGATCGGCGGCTTCTACCGCCAGCGCCATACCGGCGAGACGCACGCCTATTCCGCGCAGCTGATGCATCTGCTCCAGACCGCGGTCGCGACCGACAGCTATACGAGCTATCTGCAATTCTCGCGTGGCGTGTCCGACCTACCACCGGTGTATCTGCGCGATCTGCTCCAGTTCAACTTCCCCGCGGAGGGCGTTCCGGTCGACCAGGTCGAGGCGATCACCGAGATCCGCAAGCGCTTCGTGACGCCCGGCATGTCGCTCGGCGCGCTGTCGCCCGAAGCGCACGAGACGCTCGCGATCGCGATGAACCGGATCGGCGCGAAGGCCGTCTCGGGCGAGGGCGGCGAGGACAAGTCGCGCTTCGTGCCGTATGCGAACGGCGACAACGCGAACTCGTCGATCAAGCAGGTCGCGAGCGGTCGGTTCGGCGTTACGGCGGAATATCTCAACGCGTGCGAGGAGATCGAGGTCAAGGTCGCACAGGGCGCCAAGCCCGGCGAGGGCGGCCAGCTGCCCGGCTTCAAGGTCACCGAATTCATCGCCAAGCTGCGCCACGCGACGCCCGGCGTGACGCTGATCTCGCCGCCGCCGCATCACGACATCTACTCGATCGAGGATCTGGCCCAGCTCATCTACGACCTGAAGCAGATCAACCCGCGGGCCCGTGTTTGCGTCAAGCTCGTCAGCTCGGCGGGCATCGGCACGGTCGCGGCGGGCGTCGCCAAGGCGCATGCCGACGTGATCCTGATCGCCGGCCATGTCGGTGGCACGGGTGCCTCGCCCCAGACCTCGATCAAGTACGCGGGCACGCCGTGGGAAATGGGGCTGTCCGAGGTCAACCAGGTGCTGACGCTCAACGGCCTGCGCGGTCGCGTGCGGTTGCGCACCGATGGCGGGCTCAAGACCGGGCGCGACATCGTCATCGCCGCGATCCTGGGCGCGGAGGAGTTCGGGATCGGCACGCTGTCGCTGGTGGCGATGGGCTGCATCATGGTCCGCCAATGCCATTCGAACACCTGCCCAGTCGGCATCTGCACGCAGAACGATGCGCTTCGACAGAAGTTCGTCGGCACGCCCGAGAAGGTGATCAACCTGATGACCTTCATCGCCGAGGAGGTCCGCGACATCCTCGCGCGGCTCGGCGTGAAGAGCCTCGACGACGTGATCGGCCGCACCGAGTTCCTCCGTCAGGTCAGCCGCGGCGCGGAGCATCTCGATGATCTCGACCTGAACCCGATCCTGGCGAAGGTCGATGCGGATGATTCCCAGCGCCGCTTCAGCCTGTCGACCTTCCGCAACGAAGTCCCCGACAGCCTCGACGCGCAGATCATCAAGGACGCGTCCGCGGTGTTCTCGCGTGGCGAGAAGATGCAGCTGACCTATTCGGTGCGCAACACGCACCGCGCGGTAGGCACGCGGTTGTCGAGCGAGATCACGCGGAAGTTCGGCATGTCGACGCTGGCGGACAACCACGTCACGATCCGGTTGCGTGGGTCTGCGGGCCAGTCGCTCGGCGCGTTCCTGTGCAAGGGCATCACGCTCGAAGTGTTCGGCGATTCGAACGACTATGTCGGCAAGGGACTGTCGGGCGGCACGATCATCGTCCGCCCGGCGGTGAGTTCGCCTTTGGCGAGCCAAGAGAACACGATCATCGGCAACACCGTGCTCTACGGAGCGACGTCGGGCCGACTGTTCGCGGCAGGGCAGGCGGGCGAGCGCTTCGCGGTCCGCAACTCGGGCGCGACCGTCGTCGTCGAGGGCTGCGGCGCGAACGGGTGCGAGTACATGACCAACGGCATCGCAGTCGTGCTCGGCGCGGTCGGCGCCAACTTCGGCGCGGGGATGACCGGCGGCATGGCGTTCGTCTACGATCCCGACGGCGTCTTCGCGAAGCGCGCCAACCCCGAGAACATCACCTGGGACCGCGTGAAGTCGCTCCACTGGGCCGACGTCTTGCTCGATCTGGTCCGCGATCATGCGGACCACACCGACAGCAAATGGTCGAAGGGCCTGCTCGAGGACTGGGACCGGGTAGCCGGCCATTTCTGGCAGATCGTGCCGAAGGAAATGCTGACCCGGTTGAGCCACCCGCTGGACGACAGCACGGAGTTGGTCGCTGCCGAGTAGAGCGACGCCACACAAACACCACCCCGGCGAAGGCCGGGGCCCAGTTGGGGGACGTCGCTAACGAAGGACGGCGCTTCGTTACCGCGACCTTTCCAACTGGGCCCCGGCTTTCGCCGGGGTGGAGTAGTAAGTTGGTTTCGCGCAGAGACGCAGAGGACGCGGAGGGGCGCCCGGTACGGGCTGCTTGCACTCCAACGCCAGTTGCAGAAATGCACGCTTCGCGACAAGCGCAACACCTCCGCGCTCTCTGCGCCTCTGCGCGAACCAAATCTTCTTACACGACGCCAACCCGCGCTAGTGACACAGCCGCCCCCCACCGCCTAAACGATGGGCATGTGGCAGCTTTATCAATTCCCCCTGTGTCCCTTCTCGCGAAAGGTGCGCCTGCTGCTGGGCGAGAAGGGGGTGGGCTACGAACTGGTGCGCGAATCGCCCTGGGACCGCCGCGACGAGTTCATGGACATGAACCCTGCCGGCCAGACCCCGGTGATGGTCGACGCGTCGCGCGGCGTCGCTCCCCTCATCGATTCGATGGCGATCTGCGAATTCTTCGAGGAAACCGTCGAGAAGGCGGCGATGATTAACGGCACCGCGACCAACCGCGCCGAGATCCGCCGCCTGGTCACCTGGTTCGACACGCATTTCTACCGCGACGTGACCGGACCACTGCTCCACGAGCGCATGGTCAAGCGCCTCGCCCACCGCACCGCACCCGACGCCAAGGGCCTGCGCGAGGCGATGAAGGCCGCGGTCGGGCATCTCGACTATATGGATTACCTACTCGATCACCGGAACTGGCTCGGCGGCGCGACGATGAGTCTCGCCGATCTCGCGGCGGCCGCCCAGATATCGGTCACCGATTACCTCGGCGGGATCGACTGGAAGGGCCACGACCAGACCGCACGCTGGTATCGCGGATTCAAGAGCCGCCCGAGCTTCCGCCCGCTGCTGTCCGAACGGATGGAGCTGATCTCACCCCCGGCGCACTACGACAATGTCGATTTCTGACCAGGTCACCTACGCAGACTTCGAGAAGGTCGACATCCGCGTCGGCACGATCGTCGAGGCCGAACCCTTTCCCGAGGCACGGAAACCCGCGATCAAGCTGCGGATCGATTTCGGCGGCGAAATAGGCGTGAAGCGCTCGTCCGCGCAGATTACCGAGCATTATACGCCGGAAAATCTGGTCGGCCGCCAGGTCGCCGCGGTGGTCAACTTCCCGCCGCGCCAGATCGGCCCGATGATGTCGGAAGTCCTGACGCTGGGCTTTCCCGATGCGGACGGGAAAGTGGTGCTGATCTCGCCGACCGGACCAGTCCCGAACGGCGGACGACTGTTCTAATAGACTCCCCCCGCGCCTGCTGATCTCGCCACGTACCCAACCCTCCGTTCGCCCTGAGCGAAGTCGAAGGGCTGGTACGCAACGGCGGGGCTTCGACTTCGCTCAGCCCGAACGGGTGGGGAGCGGACAATCCGTCCCCACCCGGTCCAGCTTACTGGCGCAGGTCGTTCTGCGTGATCGGCACAATCTTCACCTCGACGCGACGGTTCGCAGCGCGCCCGGCATCGGTATCGTTCGACGCGATCGGCTGCGTCTTGCCATAGCCCCGCGTGCCGATACGCGCCGCCTGCACGCCGTGACCCGATAGGTAATCCGCGACCGAGCGCGCACGGCGTTCCGACAGCGTCTGGTTGTACGCGTCGCTGCCGGTCGAATCGGTATGCCCGTACACGTCGACATAGGTCTGGTTATACTGCGACAGCGTGTCGGCAACCTGATCGAGCGTCCGCTGGAACTGCGGCTGCACGTTGGCGCTGTCATACGCGAAGGTGATGCCCGACGGGATGTTGAGCACCAGATCGTCGCCCTGGCGGATCACCTGCACGTCTGTCCCGGCGGTGCGCGCACGCAGGTCGCGCTCCTGCTTGTCCATATATGCGCCGATGCCCGCACCCGCGAGGCCGCCGATGCCTGCGCCGAGCAGCTTCTCGGTCCGGTCGTGCCGGCCACCGACCACGTCGCCGAGCAGATAGCCACCCAGCGCGCCGCCGATACCGCCCAGCGCGGTCTTCGAGATGGTTTGGCGACCGGTCTCCGGATCGGTGGTGCAGCCGCTGGTGGCGATCAGTGCCGCAATCGCAGCGCCTGCGAACATCTTGGTTTTCATAGATAATCTCCCTGAGACATGATGAGGACGGCGTTATGCCCGTTATGGCCGATAACCCGGTGTCGCGACGATTGTTCCGCCTGCGCACTGAACCGAGCCTGACCATCTTCGCGGCATGATGTCGAGCATGTGCAAGGACGGTTGTGCGACGGGCCGTTGTCCTGCAAAGAGGCGTCGAGCCAATGGCACCGCTTCCCCCCTTCCCCTGGATCGACGTCGCGATCATCCTCGCGCTCGTCGCGTTGAACGGTGTGTTCGCGATGAGCGAACTGGCCATCGTCTCCGCGCGGAAGGCGCGGCTCGAGGCGATGGCGCGCCAAGGCAAGAAGGGCGCGCGCGCCGCGCTGGTCCTCGCGGCGGATCCCGGCAAGTTCCTCTCGACCGTCCAGATCGGCATCACGCTGATCGGCATTCTCGCAGGTGCGTATTCGGGCTCCAGCCTCGGCATGCCGACCGCCGCGCGGTTGCAGGCGTGGGGCCTGTCCGCCTCGACCGCCGAGACCGCCGGGTTCGCGATCGTCATCGGCCTGACCACCTACGCATCGCTGATCATCGGCGAGCTCGTCCCCAAGCAGTTCGCGCTGCGCGCCCCCGAGGCGATCGCGTCGTTCATGGCGCCGGTGATGCGCTGGCTCGCGATCGGCACCGCGCCGATCGTCTGGGTGCTCGATTCGACCAGCGCGCTCATATTTCGCGCGCTCCGGCTCAACCGCGAATCGGAAGAGCACGTCACCGCCGAAGAACTCCACATGATCGTCGCCGAGGCCTCGAAATCGGGCATCATCGAGGAGCATGAGCGCTCGATCATCTCGGGCGTGGTCCGTCTCGCCGACCGCCCGGTCCGAGAAGTGATGACGCCGCGCACCGAGATCGACTGGCTCGACTGCAACGGCACCGCCGACGAGATCCGCACGACCCTGCTCGGGTCGCAGCACACGCGCCTGCCGGTCGGCGACGGCTCGATCGACCGCGTCCAGGGCGTCGTCCAGGCGCGCGACATCGCCGCCGCGCTGTTCCGTGGCGAACCGCTCGATCTGCTGAAGCTCATGCGCAAGGCGCCCGTGGTGATCGACCAGATCGACGCGATGGACGCGCTGCTCGCGTTGCGCGAGGCCGAGGTGCCGATGGCGCTGATCCATGACGAATACGGCCATTTCGAAGGCATCGTCACGCCCGCCGACCTGCTCGCGGCGATCGCCGGCGAGTTCAAGTCGGACTCGGATCCGGACGATGCGCCTTCGGTCGTGGTGCGCGACGACGGCTCGCTGCTGGTGGCGGGGACGATGGCGGCGGATTCGCTCGCCGACCGCCTCGGCATCGACCTGCCAGAGGATCGCGACTACGCGACCGTCGCCGGGCTCGCACTGTCGGTGTTCCGCCATCTGCCGGGCGAAGGCGAGAGCTTCGTCGAACAGGGCTGGAAGTTCGAGATCGTCGACCTCGACGGCCGCCGCATCGACAAGCTGCTGGTGAGCGAAGTCTGAGGGCTTGGCGTGGCGCTCGGAAGTTTAGATCGAACCCGACGCTTCTACGTATGCACCACCCCGGCGAAGGCCGGGGCCCAATTGGCAAGGCCGCAGTAACGAAGCGTTACCCTAGTTTACGACGTCCCCCAATTGGGCCCCGGCCTCCGCCGGGGTGGTACTCGGGGTTAAGTTGGTTGCTTGCCTCGCTTGCGGAAAGCGCGCTGACCGGCACCATCCGTTCGTCCCGAGTAGCCGCTGAGCGTGTCGAAGCGGCGTGTCGAAAGACGGGTTGGCGCGCGGAACCCATGCTTCGATACGAGCCCTCGATACGCTCCTGACGGCGCTACTCGGTCTCTACTCAGCACGAACGGGGGGAGGACGACGGGAGCGTTCGGCTCCGTCCTTTTTACTGACCGGTTTCGGCCGCCGGCTTCGCATCAACTGCCGGCGTCTCGACCACCGGAGCCTTCTCAGGCACGTCGGAAACCGGTTTCGCCCCCGGCTCCAGATCGCTCGGCACGAACGGCACGACACTCGGCGGTGGCCCCGACATCCCCGCCGGATCACCCTCGACGCGCCCGTGGAGATGATCGATCTCTGCCTGGCGCCGGTTCAGATAGAACGCCCGCGTTGCCGCATACGGATCGGGTGAATTGTCATGGAGGTCCTTCAGCGTCTGGTCGAACTCCGACCGGTGATCGAGCGCACCCAGGATCCCCGCCGGGATCGTGTAGGTCGCGCTGGTGAACGGCTTGCCGACCCCGACCGGCAGGATCAGGCGATCGACCGCGCCACCGAGCAGGTCGCGTATCGTCGTCGGCCCGACCAGCGGCAGGAACAGGAACGGACCGTTCTTCACGCCGTAATAGCCGAGCGTATTGGCAAACCCGTTCGAGCGCCGCGGCAGGTGGAAGGGTTTCCGCTTGGCCATGTCGAGCACGCCGACCGCGCCGATCGTCGAGTTGATCGCGAACCGCCCGACCGTCTCCGCCGCCTTGCCCGGCTTGAACTGCAGCAGGAAGTTCAGGAAGACGATCGGCTCGCGCAGATTGTAGAGGAAATTGTGGATGCCGCGCCGGATCGGGCTCGGTACGGTCTTCTTGTAGGTGCGTGCGACCGGGCCGATCACCGCGTCGTCGACCTTCTGCGTCACCGCGAACGACTCGGCGTTGACTGCGCGCAGCGGATCGCCCGCGGTTTCCTTGCGCCCCGTGACGACGATGTCGGACTGCGTGGCACGGGTGGTCGACGGCGTGTTCAGCGGCGCCGGACCGACCGGGGGAATCGATTGAGTCGGAACCCCTTGCGGCAAAAATTCCACGGCAGGGAGCGATGCGACCAGTGCCAGCGGCGAGGCTGCCATGGTTATCGGCATCGACATCGGCATCGACATCGGCAACGACATCGGCAACGACATCGGCATCGGCATCGGGGGCCCGGAAAAATCATCGGCGAACGGCGAGGGCGTCGCGCCGGGCAACGCGATCGGCGCCGTCGTCGAATGCACCGGCGCCGCGGTCAACAGCATCGCACTCATCATTGCCAGCATGTGCACTCATCGCCCTGTGTATCGGCTGCCCTCATATTTCGAGGTGCAACGCCGCCTGACATGCCCGTCGTCGCGCGCCCGGCATAGAGCCAATCGACATCCGGCCGACTGGGTACGTACCGCGCGACGTGACAGGCGAACCCCCTGTCACGCTTTACAGCTTGCCGAACACCGCCTCGAAACCCGCCTTGTCGCCGGCCGCGAGCAAACGGGCCTGCTCGATCCAGCGATCGCGGCCCATCCGCCCGGTGAAGCTGGCGAGCTGCGCATCGATGGTCTGTGCCTCGCTCTCCGACAGCGCGGCCATGTCGCCGACCGTCGCCACGCCCAGCGCGCCGAGCTGCGCCGCGACCTTCGGCCCGAGCCCCTTCAACTGCGTGACCGGCCCGTCCGCATAGGATTGGGCAGGGGCCAGCGTTTCGACCGGCGCTGCAGGGATCGGCGTGGGTGCGGCGGGCGCCGGGTCGGGGGTAGCGTCGGGCTCCACCGGAGCGGGGGGTGCGACTTCGGTCGCCGGGCTGGCCTCATAGGGTGCAGCGGCAGCGATCGGTTCGTCGGCCAGCCGATCGGGCGTTACCGGTACGCCTGCCACCGGCGCGTCGGCGATCGGTGGCATCGACGGCGCGACCGGTATCGGTGCGCTCTGGACCGGCGGAGTCGGCTGAGTCGGGGCTACGGTCGGGGCTGCGGTCGGGATGGGCGGCGCAGGTGTGGGCGAACCCTGCGTCTGCGCCTGCGACTGGGTGGCCTCGCGCTCCTCGACTGCAGGTTTCGTCGAGATCGGCTCGGGCGAAACCCCGGCTTCCTTGGCGTTGGCGATCACGTCGTGCGCGGCCTTCACGCGGCTGCGCTTGGCGCGGATGCCCCAGAGCAGGCCGATCACGACGAGGATCGCCACCACGGCGATGATCGTGAAGTGGATCGCCGTCAGCGTGGCGATGCCGTCGGGCAGCAGGCTGAGGCCCGAGGCGGAGGTCGCGGAAGTTTCGTTCATTGTCATACCGTAGCGCCGCGCGGGATAGGCGGCGAGAGGTAATTGGCTGGCTCGTACCTGACGATCCTCCCCCGTAAGGGGGAGGTGTCGCCGAAGGTGACGGAGGGGGAGGAAACGGAACAGGGGTTTTGCCTACCTCCCCCTCGGTCTGGCAAGAGCCAGCCACCTCCCCCTGGCGGGGGAGGATCGAGACGCCTCACCCGCGCGCGATCTCTCGCCAGCCGATGTCGCGGCGGTAGAAGCCTTCCGCGAAATCGATCGCCTCGACCGCGCGATAGGCGTTCGCCTGCGCCGCCGCGACGTCGTCGCCGGTTGCGGTCACTGCGAGCACGCGCCCGCCTGACGCGACCAGGCCGCCGTCCTCAAGCCGGGTGCCCGCGTGGAATACGGTGCCGCCGGCCGCGCGCGCGGAATCGAGCCCGACGATCGATCCGCCTGCCTTGGGCGTACCCGGATAGCCGTCCGCCGCCATCACCACCGTCAGCGCGGTCTCGTCGCTGAACTTGGCTGCCGGCATTTCGCCGAGCCGGCCTTCCGCGGTCGCCAGCATCGTCGCGAGCAGATCGCCCTGGAAGCGCATCATCAGCACCTGTGTCTCGGGATCGCCGAACCGCGCATTATATTCGATCAGTTTCGGCCCCTGCGGCGTCAGCATCAGCCCGGCATACAGCACGCCCGAGAACGGCATGCCCTCCGCCGCCATCGCCGCCACGGTCGGCGCGACGATCTCGTCGATCGCGCGCTTCTCCAGCGCGGGCGTCAGGACGAGGGCAGGGCTGTACGCGCCCATCCCGCCGGTGTTCGGCCCGGTATCGCCTTCGCCGACCCGCTTGTGATCCTGCGCGGAGCCGAACGGCATCAGCGCGACGCCGTCGGTGAGCACGAAGAGGCTCGCCTCCTCGCCTTCGAGAAATTCCTCGATCACCGCCTCGGCTTCCCCGTCGGCGAACAGCGCGTCGAGCGCGGCATCGGCTTCGGCCGCGCTGAACGCAATGACGACGCCCTTCCCCGCGGCGAGGCCGTCCGCCTTGATGACCACCGGCAGCGAGAAGGTGCGGGCTAGCGCGATATCCGCCTCTGCGCGCGTCTTCACCCGGACATAGCCCGCGGTCGGGATGCCGGCGCGCAGACACAGATCCTTGGTGAAGCCCTTCGACCCTTCCAACTGCGCCGCCGCCTTCGAAGGCCCGAACACCGGAACGTCCGCCGCGCGCAACGAGTCCGCGAGCCCATCGACCAGCGGCGCTTCCGGCCCGATCACGACCAGCCCCACATCATGCTCGCGCACGAACGCCGTGACGGCCGCGTGGTCCGTCGCATCCAGCGGCACGAGCGTCGCAAGCCGTGCGATCCCGGGGTTGCCCGGCGCGGCATACAGCGTATCGAGGCCGCGAGATTGCACCAGCTTCCACGCGAGCGCATGTTCGCGCCCCCCCGAGCCCAGCAGCAGGACGTTCATGCCCGATCCCTTTTCCGATGATGTGTCCAGCGACATGGGGCGGCTGGTAGCCGAGCAAGTCCCTGGCGACAACGCACTCGCCATGTCGGTCGGCGAACTCGCGTTCAAGCTGAAGCGGATGGTCGAGGGCGAGTTCGGCCATGTCCGCCTGCGCGGCGAGATCTCGGGCTGGAAGCGCGTCGCGTCGGGGCATTGCTATATGTCGCTCAAGGACGACCAGGCGGTGATCGACGGCGTCATCTGGAAGGGCAATGCGTCGAGCCTCGCCTTCGTCCCGCAGGACGGCATCGAGGTGATCGCCACCGGCAAGCTCACCACCTATCCCGGCCGCTCGAAATACCAGATCGTCATCGAGCGGATGGAGCTGGCCGGGGCCGGCGCGCTGATGGCGCTGCTCGAGAAATTGAAGGCGAAGCTGGCGGGCGAGGGGCTGTTCGACGGCACGCGGAAGAAGCGCCTGCCGTTCATGCCGAAGGTGATCGGCGTCGTCACCTCGGGCACCGGCGCCGTCATCCGCGACATCCTTCACCGCCTGGAAGATCGCTGCCCGACGCACGTCATCGTCTGGCCGGTCAAGGTGCAGGGCGAGGGTTCGGCCGCCGAGATCGCCGCCGCGGTGCGCGGGTTCGACGCGCTCGTCCCCGGCGGTCCGGTGCCGCGCCCCGACCTCGTGATCGTCGCGCGCGGCGGTGGCTCGGTCGAGGATCTGTGGTCCTTCAACGAGGAGGTCGTCGTCCGCGCGGTCGCCGGCTGCTCGATCCCGATCATCTCCGCCGTGGGGCATGAAACCGACACGACCCTGTGCGACTTCGCCGCTGACCTGCGCGCGCCGACGCCGACCGCGGCGGCCGAGATCGCGGTGCCGGTGCTCGCCGATCTGCGCCTGACGATCGACAGCCACCGCAATCGCACCGAGCGCTGCGCACGACGTCATGTCGAGCGCGGTCGCGAACGCCTCGACGCGCTTGCGCGCCTGCTCCCGAAGCGCGACCAGCTGCTCGGACCCCAGCGCCAGCGTGCCGACGATTTCGGTCAGCGGCTCGATCGCGGATTGGAGCGTCGGCTGACCTTGGCGCGTGGCAGTCTCGATCGCTCTGGCGCCGCGCTCCGCCCCGCCACGCTGGAGCGCAAGCTGGAAGCAAAACGTGCGCAGCTCGACGCGACCTGGCGCCTCGTCCAGTCGCTCAACCCCGACGCGATTCTCGACCGCGGCTATGCCCGCGTCACTGCCCGCCCCGGCGGCGAAACGCTCGCCTCCGCCACGTCGGCGCGCGACGCGGGCACGCTGACGCTTCACTTCCGCGACGGCGTGGTCGACGCGGTCACCGATACCGGCCTTGAGCGCCCCGCCGCCAAAACCTATGCTGCTTCCAAGGCAAAGGCCGCGCCCGATCCGGCGCCGCGCCAGCCGACCCTGCTGTAAAGAAGATCCCCACAATGCTGATGTCCAACTCCGACCGCGCCGCGCGCCTGCATTATATGGCCAATGGTTTTCGCGTGCTCAGCCCCGGCGATCACGTCCCCTGCGCCGCCACCGGCCACCGCATCGCGCTGGAGGACCTGCGCTACTGGAGCGTCGCCCGCCAGGAAGCCTATGCCACCGCTGCCGCCGCCAGCGAAGCGATGGCGCCGCGATGAGGCCCGGGGGCGCTGCGCTCATGCGGGCGGCGGCGCTCGTACTGGTCGCGACCAACTCCACCGCGCAGCACGCACCGGCCCCAACGACTGCAAGTCAGACTGCCTTCCGCTGGACCGGGACGCTCAGCCAGGGCGGGCTGATCGTTGGCACCGCCCCGGTCGGTACGCGCACCGTCACGTTGGACGGCAGATCGATCGGCCTTTCCTCCGACGGCCGCTTCCTCGCCGGGTTCGACCGTGACGCCGGCCCGCAAGCGTTACTGATCGCGACACTCGGCGACGGCCGCACCGTCACCCAGGCGCTGACGATCGCACCGCGCGCGTGGCGCATCGAACGCCTCGACACGCTCCCCAAATTTCCCGCGCCCGACCCCGTCATCGCAAGGCTCCGTCCGCCCGAACTCGCCCAGATCGTCGCCGCCCGCGCGCGCTCGACCGACGCACAGGGCTGGCGACAGGCATTCGCCTGGCCCGCCACCGGCCGCATCTCCGGCCTGTTCGGATCGCAGCGCGTCTACAAGGGCGAACCCGGCAGCTATCATTCGGGCACCGACATCGCGAAACCGACTGGCGCGATCGTCACCGCTCCCGCCGACGGCGTCGTGATCCTCGCCGCGGATCACCCTTTCACGCTGGAGGGCAACCTGCTGATGATCGATCACGGCATGGGCCTCAACAGCGCTTTTCTCCATCTGTCCCGCATCGACGTGAAGCTCGGCGATCACGTCACGAAGGGCCAGCCGATCGGCGCCGTCGGCATGACCGGACGCGCGACCGGCCCGCATCTCCACTGGAGCGTCAAATGGGGTGATGCGAAGCTCGACCCCATGCTCGTTGCCGGCGCAATGCCGTAACAATCCTGCCTGATTTTATTACACGCGGATCCACCCGTGGCTAAAAATATTGCACGCGCCCTTTGATGGGGCAGCTTTTGTGTCATTTCGGACACTAGGCCGCAGCAAATTACAGGTCGCGTCCGGACGTGTCTTTACACTTGAAAAGGCGCGCTTCATTCTTTGCCCATGTCCTCGGTAGCCGAACAACGGCAGTCGAGGTGTTTTCCGCAGCGGATCGTCAGGGCGACCGCAGCGGGCTGAGCAAGGGGATTTCACTTGGTAACCACGTCTCGTTTCACGTCTAAGGCAGTGCTGCTTGCCGCAGCGACGCCGCTGGCACTCATTCTGTCGACCACCGCAGGCTTCGCACAGGACGCTGCCGCTACTACCGACGCACAGGCGACGGTCGCTCCGCAGGCTGCGCCTGCACCCGCAGACCAGACCGGCCAGGACATCGTCGTCACCGGCTCGATCATCCGCGGGATGGACACCGGCATCTCGCCGACCACCACGCTGACCACCGAGAACCTCGATTCGCGCGGCATCAATACGGTTCAGGCCGGTATCCAGGCGCTGTCGTCGAACAACGGCCCGGCGCTGACCAACTCGTTCACCGCCAACGGCGCGTTCGCAGCGGGCGCATCGTCGGTTTCGCTGCGCGGCCTGTCGACCAACTCGACGCTCGTGCTGTTCGATGGCCTGCGCGCGGCCTATTATCCGCTGTCGGATGACGGTTCGCGTAACTTCGTCGATCTGAACACCATCCCCGACGACATCGTCGAGCGCGTCGACGTGCTGCGCGACGGCGCATCGGCGAGCTACGGCGCGGACGCCATCGCCGGCGTGGTCAACGTGATCACCAAGCGCAAGTTCAACGGTATCTCGGGCCGTGCGGAAGCCGGCATCTCGCAGGACGGCGTCAACGCCAACCAGCGCCTGACGCTGACCGCGGGCACCGGCGATCTCGACGAGAAGGGCTACAACGCCTATATCAGCGGCTTCTACTATCGCAGCGAAGCGGTGTACCAGCGCGACCTGCCGGCGCCCTTCAACTCGGACAATCTGACCGGCATCTGCTCGAATCGTACCGGTACGACGCAGTGCGGACCGAACAACACCTCCAACGGCCTTGACGCCAGCGGCGCCCTGAACGGCTTCGCGATCGGCACGGGCAATTTCTACGTCCGTCCGGCGAACGCTGCGAACACGGTCGCATCGGGCCGTTACCAGCTGTTGAACCCGGCAGCGGGCTGCCTCAACGGTACCGCGTATAATCTGACGGCGGCGCAGCTTGCGACGACCGTCAATGCGACGGCGCCAACCACGGTCTGCCAGGTCGACAACACCAACAAATACGACGCGGTGACCCCGAACCTCGAGCGTTTCGGTGCGTCGGCCCGCTTCACGGCGAAGATCGGCGACAATTCCGAGGCTTACCTGCTGGTCAATTTCCAGCAGTCGTCGAGCAACTATACCGGTCGTCCGGCCGGCATCCGCGCCAACGCGCCAGCGGGCATCCTCTTCCCGCAATACTCGACCTCGCAGGCCGCAACGCCGGCCCTGGCGGCTGGCTCGAGCGTGCTGGCACTGCCGGTATTCGTCTGCGCCGCACGCGTAAACTGCAATGCAACGAACGGCACGCTGAACCCGAACAACCCGTTCGCGGCACAGGGCCAGGTCGCTCGCCTCGTCGGCGCGCTGCCTGACACGGTCACCTCGAACGCAACGCGCAGCCGCGTGTACCGTGCCGCCTTCGGTCTCAAGGGCACCGTGCTCAATGATATCGATTACGACTTCAACGCGACCGCGATGCACACCGACCTGCGTCTCAAGACCAATGGCTATGTGTACATCCAGCATCTGCTCGACGTCATCGCCGACGGCAGCTACAACTTCGTCAACCCGGGCCTCAACACCCAGGCGGTGCGCGACTATCTCTCGCCCGAGAACATCACCGACACGACGTCGGATCTCTACCAGGCACAGCTGACGTTGCAGAAGTCGCTGGCCACGCTGCCCGGCGGCGATCTTCGCCTCGCGGTCGGTGGGTCGATCTTCTACGAAGCGGTCGACGCACCCAGCGCCAACGACGATTACAACGGCCCCACGCAGCGGTATTTCACGCTCAACGCGTTCGGCACCAAGGGTAACCGTACGGTCAGCTCGGCCTTCGCCGAAATCAACGCGCCGGTCCTCGACGTGCTGACGCTGAACGGTTCGGGTCGCTACGATCATTACTCGACCGGCCAGAGCAACTTCTCGCCGAAGGTCGGCGCGATCTTCACGCCGATCAAGCAGATCACGGCGCGTGGTACCTATTCGCGCGGCTTCCGTATCCCGAGCTTCGGCGAAGCGAATGCGCTGCCGACGACGGGCTATGTGACGCAGTCGATCTCGGCCATCCCGGCTGCGTTCCTGGCGCAATATGGTGCGGGTTGTACCCCGACCACGCCGAACGGCTGCCCGACGTATCTCACGTCCTACTCGATCGGTCAGACCACGCTGGCCTCGCCGAACCTGAAGCCGGAGAAGTCGCGCAGCTTCACCGGTGGCCTGAAGTTCGATCCGGTCCGCAACGTGTCGTTCACGGTCGATTACTATAACATCAAGAAGACTGGCGCGATCACCACGCCGGACAACTCGCCAGCGGTCGCGGCCTATTATGCCGGTCAGGCGATCCCCGCCGGGTTCGAGGTCATCGCCGACGCGGTCGACACCAACAACCCGAACGCGCGTCCGCGTATCGCGTTCGTCCGCTCGCAGTTGATCAACGCCGACACGATCAAGTCGTCGGGCATCGATTTCGGTATCAACGGCGCGTACGACTTCGGTCCGGTCAAGTGGACGTCGAACCTGAACGCCAGCTACATCCTCGAGCTGAGCACGACGATCGACGGCGTGAAGCAGCGCTACGAAGGCACGCTCGGCAACTTCAACCTGACCGCGGGTTCGGGTACGTTCGAGTGGAAGGGCAACTGGCTCAACACCTTCGACTTCGGCGATTTTGCGCTCAGCACCACGGTCAACTACACGTCGGGTTACGACCTGTCGGCGCAGGATCAGGAAGGCAGCTTCAACGAGGACGGGACGAGCACGTACAAGGATTGTGGCCTGGCACCTGGCTACACTGCTTGCCACGTGAAGAAGTACATCACGGTCGATGCGAACGTGAACTTCAAGGTCACTGATCAGTTCAGCTTCTACGTAAACGCGCTGAACGTGTTCAACCACCTGCCGCCAGTCGATACCGTCACCTACGGCGCGTATCTGTACAACGCGATCCAGGGCGGCGACGGCATCTTCGGTCGTCAGTTCCGTGCAGGCGTGAAGTTCGGCTTCTAAGCCTTACCCACCCGCAAAAAATGGGGGGCGGTTCCGGAAGGAGCCGCCCCCCATTTTATTGGGTCTGGGTTCGGACGATTGCGTCGCGATCAGGCGACCTGGAGCACCAGCTTTCCATCACCTTCGTCGACCTTGACGGTCGAGCCGTCCCTGACCTCGCCGCGCAGGATCATGTCGGCGAGCGGGTCCTGCAGATAGCGCTGGACCGCACGCTTCAGCGGCCGCGCGCCATACACTGGATCATACCCCACCCGACCCAGCCACGCCCGCGCGGCGTCCGTCAGGTCGAGAACGATCTTGCGATCCGCGAGCAGCTTGTCGACATGGCTCACCTGGATGTCGACGATCGGCGCCATGTGCGACTGGCCGAGGCGGTGGAACAGGATCACCTCGTCGAGCCGGTTGAGGAACTCCGGCCGGAAATGCGACCGGACGATCTCCATCACCTGCGGCTCGACCGACGACACGTCGTCGCCCTCCGCCATGTTCGCGAGATACTGGCTGCCGAGATTGCTCGTCAGGATGATCAGCGTGTTGCTGAAATCCACCGTGCGCCCCTGGCCGTCGGTCAGCCGCCCGTCGTCGAGCACCTGCAACAGCACGTTGAACACGTCGCCATGCGCCTTCTCGACCTCGTCGAACAGGATCACCTGGTACGGACGCCTGCGCACGGCCTCGGTCAGCACGCCGCCTTCCTCATAGCCGACATAACCCGGAGGCGCACCGATCAGCCGGGCGACCGCGTGCTTCTCCATGAACTCGCTCATGTCGATGCGGACCATCGCGCTCGGATCGTCGAACAGGAATTCCGCCAGCGCCTTGGTCAGCTCGGTCTTGCCAACGCCGGTCGGTCCGAGGAACAGGAACGACCCGAGCGGCCGGTTCGGATCCTGCAACCCTGCACGCGCGCGCCGCACTGCGGTCGAGACCGCCTTCACAGCATGCGCCTGCCCGATCACGCGCTTGCCGATCGTCGCCTCCATCGCGAGCAATTTGTCGCGCTCGCCCTGCAGCATCCGCTCGACCGGGATACCGGTCCAGCGGCTGACGACGCCGGCGATGTCGTCGGCGGTCACTTCCTCACGCAGCATCGCGCCCTTGGTCGCCCCCGCCGCCTCGTCGAGCTGGCGCTGCAACCCCGGAATCGTACCGTAGGAAAGCTCGCCCGCCTTTGCGAGATCGCCCGAACGCTGCGCCTGTTCCAACTCCAGCCGTGCGGCATCGAGCTGTTCCTTGACCCGCGCCTCGGCATTGATCTTGTCCTTCTCGCCTTTCCAGCGCGTCGTCAGCTCGGCGGATTGCTCCTTCAGGTTGACGAGTTCGCCCTCCAGCGTGTCGAGCCGGTCGACCGATGCGTCGTCGGTCTCGCGCTTCAACGCCTCGCGTTCGATCTTGAGCTGGATGATGCGCCGGTCGAGGTTTTCGATCGCCTCGGGCTTCGATTCCACCTCCATCCGGATCCGCGACGCGGCCTCGTCCATCAGATCAATGGCTTTGTCGGGCAGGAAGCGATCGGTGATGTAGCGGTTTGACAGCGTCGAGGCGGCGACGATCGCGCCGTCGGTGATCCGCACCCCGTGATGCAGCTCGTACTTCTCCTTCAGCCCGCGCAGGATCGAGATCGTGTCCTCGACCGTCGGTTCGCCGACGATGACCGGCTGGAACCGCCGCTGCAACGCGGGGTCCTTCTCGACGTACTTGCGGTACTCATCGAGCGTGGTCGCGCCGACGCAATGCAGCTCGCCACGCGCCAAAGCGGGTTTCAGCAGGTTGCCGGCGTCCATCGCGCCCTCGGATTTGCCCGCGCCGATCAGCTGGTGCATCTCGTCGATGAACAGGATGATGTCACCCTCGGCGGCCTTCACCTCGTCGAGCACGCCCTTCAACCGCTCTTCGAACTCGCCGCGATACTTCGCACCCGCGATCAGCGAGCCGAGATCGAGCGACATGAGCCGCCGGTCCTTGAGCGTGTCGGGCACGTCGCCGTTGGCGATGCGTAGCGCCAGCCCTTCGGCGATCGCGGTCTTGCCGACGCCGGGTTCGCCGATCAGCGCGGGGTTGTTCTTGGTCCTGCGTGCAAGGATCTGGATGGTGCGACGGATCTCCTCGTCGCGGCCAATGACGGGGTCCAGCTTGCCGTCGCGCGCCGCTTGCGTCAGGTCGCGCGCGAATTTCTTCAGCGCGTCATAGCGGTCCTCGGCGCCGGCGGTGTCGGCGGACCGACCCTGCCGCAGGCCGTTGATCGCGGTGTTGAGTCCTTCGGGCGTCACGCCGCCAGCCTTCAAGGCTTTCCCCGCGGCGGTGTTGAGCGACAGCGCGAGCGCGACGAGCAGCCGCTCGACCGTGACGAAGCTGTCCCCAGCCTTGCTCGCGATCTGCTCGGCCTGGTCGAGCACGCGCACCGCGTCGTTGTCGATCCCCGGCGTGGTCTGCGCGCCGGAGCCGGACACGACCGGGATCTTCGCCAGCGCCAGATCGGTTTCCGAGGTCGCGCGCTTGGCGTCGCCGCCCGCCGCCTTGATCAGCCCGGCGGCCATGCCCTGCTCGTCTTCCAGCAGCGCCTTCAACAGATGTTCGGGCGCGATCCGCTGATGGTTCATGCGGATCGCGACGGTCTGCGCGGATTGCAGGAAGCCCTTCGCGCGGTCGGTGAATTTGTCGATGTTCATGACGAATTCCTGTGGGATTGGTTCGGTGTTGGCCGAAAGATGGTGTTGTATTATGGCAACACAAGAGGCGAGGCTGGCGGCATGCTAGGCGCCACGCGTTGCGGCCGGAATAGCGTTTATTGTCGGTATCTAAGCCCCGCCGTCATCGCTATGTTCAGGTTCGCATGCTATATGTCACGCGTGACAACAGCCATTCCCCATAGCTACGCCATCGGCATCGAGCCGGCCGACATCGACTTCATGGGTCACGTCAACAACGCGAACTATCTGAAGTGGGTACAGGCCGCGGTGATCGACCATTGGCAGCGCCTCGCGCCGGCCGAGGCGGTCGCCGGGCATCTGTGGGTCGCGCTGAAGCACGAGATCACGTACCGCAAGCCGGCGTTTCTCGACGACGACGTCATCGCGACGGTGCTGCTCGAGAAGGTGCAGGGCGCGCGGGCGTTCTACGAGACGATCATCAAGCGCGGCGAGGACGTGCTCGCCGAGGTGAAGTCGAGCTGGTGTTGTTTGGATGCGGAGACGCTGCGGCCGTCACGACTGGCGAACAGCGTGGTGGAGCATTTCTTCCCGAAGGACCCGGCGGCGGCCTGAGTTATAACCACTTCCCCGGCGAAGGCCGGGGCCCAACTGGGAAGGTCGCAGTAACGGCGCACCGCACTTCGTTATCACCGTCCCCCAATTGGGCCCCGGCCTTCGCCGGGGTGGTGCGATGTAGGGCGGCTTCCGTTAGATCACCTCGTACGGCACGGCCCCACGCCGGTCCGGGTCCACCCGGATCCCACTCGCCGCCGGCGGAAACGCCCGCTGGTCGCAGTCCGTCCGCAAACAAACACGACACGAAGACCCGATCGGCGTCGCGATCCCGCCCGTCCCCAGCGCGTCTGCATAAATGAACTCCGATGCGTTCGCCTCCTCGCACCCGAGCGCTACCGCATAACGCCGCGCGGGCCGCGTATAGGTCTCAGACGGCTTCACCAGCCCCTTCGCCATCGAGACGTAGCGGATGCCATCGGTCGTCTCGATCAGCTGCGTCAGGATCCGGTCGGGGATCGCCACCGCCTCGTGGACGATCCACAGCGGGCACGCGCCGCCGAACCGCGCGAACTGCAACCGCGTGGCGGAATGCCGCTTGGTGATATTCCCCGCCATGTCGACCCGGCAGAAGAAGAACGGGATGCCCAGCGCGCCCGGTCGCTGCAACGTCGATAGCCGATGGCACGTCTGCTCGAAGCTCGTCCCGAAGATCCGCCGCAACCGGTCGATATCGTGCCGTACGGCCCGCGCCTCCGCCCGGAACCGCGCATAGGGCATGACGATCGCCCCTGCGGCGTAGTTGGTCAGACCGGCGGTCAGCAGCGCGCGCGCCGTCTCCGACGCCATTTCCGACGCCGCGACGATCCCACCGATGACGTCGCCGAACTCGTGCCGCGCGACCTGATGCGCGAGCGAGAACAGGGTGGTCTCGCCGGGCTGCGATCCATCGAGCCGCAAGGTCGCGCCATCGTAATCGCGCAAAGGTGCGGCGAGTGCGCCCGAGATCGCGACCGACACGCCTCGCACTGCCAGCCGAGCCTCCAGCGCCGCAATCCGGTCTGCCCCCAAAGTCTCGCCGATCTCCTCCCCCCGCCGATCGAGCGCATCGACATAGTTGCCGGCCGCGTGAAACCAGTCGCGCACGTCCTCCCACGGCAGCAACCCCGGCGCGCCCGATCCCGCCACCAGCCGGTCATCAAGCGCCCGCAACTGCTCCTGCGCGCGGCGGTACGCTTCGTGCATCGCGACCAACCGCTGCGCCAGCAACGGCTGGTGCTTCACTGCGCGGCGCACCGCGGCCTCGTCGAGCGCAGGTGCCTCCACACTCGTATCCGACACCGCCTCCAGCGTCGCGATCAGCAACGCGGTATCGTCCGCCGCATCGATGCTCCCCCAATCCGCGGGAAACTCGCGCGCGAGCGTAATCAGCACGCCCTCGGTCACCGGCCGGTCGCCATTCTCGATCTGCGAGAGGTAGCTGACCGACAGCCCGATCCGCACCGCCATCGCCGCCTGGCTGATTCCGAGCGTGGCGCGCAAGGCACGCAGTCGGTGTCCGACGAAGAGGCGACGCGGGGGAGGGGTCATGGCGCACAGCTACTTTGCAAATATGCCTCGAGCAAGTTTGCAACATTGCATTTGCGCATCGCATCCCGCTCTGTGAAGGCCAGCAACAGGACGGAGAGACGATGTCATCGACGATCGAAGAGCTTGAACGCCGCCGCGAAGCCGCAAGAGTGGGTGGCGGCATAAAGCGGATCGCCGCGCAGCACGCCAAGGGTAAGCTCACCGCGAGGGAGCGCCTTGACGTGCTGCTGGACGAGGGATCGTTCGAGGAGCTCGACATGTACGTCGAGCATAACTGCGTCGATTTCGGCATGCAGGACCAGGTCATCCCAGGTGACGGCGTGGTCACCGGCTCGGGCACGATCAACGGCCGCCTCGTGTTCGTCTTCAGCCAGGATTTCACCGTCTTCGGCGGGTCGCTCAGCGAACGCCATGCGCAGAAAATCTGCAAGGTGATGGACAGCGCGATGAAGGTCGGCGCACCGATCATCGGCCTCAACGACAGCGGCGGCGCGCGCATCCAGGAGGGCGTCGCGTCGCTCGGCGGCTATGCCGAGGTGTTCCAGCGCAACGCGCTCGCGTCGGGCGTCGTGCCGCAGCTTTCACTGATCATGGGCCCCTGTGCCGGCGGTGCGGTCTACTCCCCCGCGATGACCGACTTCATCTTCATGGTGAAGGATTCGAGCTATATGTTCGTCACCGGCCCCGACGTGGTCAAGACGGTGACCAACGAGGTCGTGACGCAGGAAGCGCTCGGCGGCGCGGTGACGCACACCACCAAGACCTCGGTCGCCGACAACGCATTCGAGAACGACATCGAGGCGCTGCTCGCGGCGCGCGACTTCTTCGATTTCCTGCCTGCGTCGAACCGTGAGGGTGTGCCCGAGCGGCCGACCGCGGACGAGTGGGATCGGATTGAGGAGAGCCTCGACACGCTGATCCCGGCGTCGGCGAACCAGCCCTACGACATGCACGAGCTGATCCGGAAGACCGTCGACGAAGGCGATTTCTTCGAGACGCAGCCGGCGCATGCGGCCAACATCATCACCGGCTTCGGTCGTATCGAGGGCCGCACGGTCGGCTTCGTCGCGAACCAGCCGATGGTGCTCGCGGGCGTGCTCGACATCAATTCGTCGAAGAAGGCGGCGCGGTTCGTGCGATTCTGCGATGCGTTCGAGATCCCGATCGTGACTTTCGTCGACGTCCCCGGCTTCCTGCCCGGCACTGCGCAGGAGCATAACGGCATCATCAAGCACGGCGCCAAACTGCTGTTCGCCTACGCCGAGGCGACCGTGCCGAAGATCACCGTTATAACGCGGAAGGCGTATGGCGGCGCGTACGACGTGATGGCGTCGAAGCACCTGCGCGGCGACCTCAATTACGCATGGCCGACCGCCGAGATCGCGGTGATGGGCGCGAAGGGCGCAGTCGAGATCATCTTCCGCGGCAAGACCCCGGAAGAGATCGCGGAACGTACCGCGGAATACGAGGCGCGGTTCGCGAACCCGTTCGTCGCCGCGTCGAAGGGCTTTATCGACGAAGTGATCCAACCCCACTCGACCCGCCGCCGCATTGCCCTCGGCCTACGGAAACTTCGCGGCAAGGCGCTGGAGAATCCGTGGAAGAAGCATGATAACATCCCGCTGTGACCCCGCCCGTCACGCGTTCCGGCCTACCCTCCGTCATTCCGGCGAACGCTCGGGTCTGACGCGGCAGGTGGCTGGTTTGCGTGCTGAAACGCCAGTATTCGCTGGCGTGACGACGTGCCGGGGGACGGAGGTATAATGCTCGCGTTTCTCCTGCTCCTCCAAGCTCCTGCGCCAGTCCCGGCGCCCACCTGGAAAATCGCCGATCGCACCAATCCCGCGGGCGTGCGCAGCATCTCCGCGTCGGTCACCGGCAATGATGGGCTCTCGCGGTTCGTCGTGAAGTGTGACGTCGGCTCGGAACCGATCGTGTCGATCCAGTTCATCCAGCCGCAGCCGCTAGGGTCGGGCGCAGACAAGCCCGTCGCGGTGCGCTTCGATGGCGGGCCGGCGTTTACCTATAACTGGCAGTTTCCGGGAACGGGGACCTACGTCACTGATCCTGAAGCGATCACCAGGCTGACGACGTTCCTGGTGAAGTCGAAGACGGTACGGGTCGAGACCACCAACGGCGCGAACTTTGCAGTGCAGGCAAACTTCGTCGCGCCGACCAGCGATGCGATGGTGCGACAGGTGCTTGGCGTCTGCGGCTACACGCTCGGTGTCGTCCCGCCACCGCCAGCCAAGGCCGCCGCGGAGCCGGCGGAATGACCCGTTGTATCGCGGCGTTCCGCACATTATCATGTCATGTTAAGGAGTCGTGACATGCAGACCGAGCGCGTGACGTTTTTGACCTCCCCCGATCATAAGGCCGCGCTTGATGCGTTTGCCGCCAGCAACGGCAAATCCGTCGGCCACGTGCTGCGCGAGGCGTCGACGCGGTATCTCGCGGCGGAGGATCGTGACGATGGGGAGGACGAGAAGGCGTTCGCGCTGATCCTGCCGGAGATCGAGGCGATGCTGCCGCAGTGGCATGCGAAGATCGATTCGATGGAGCAGTCGATCGACCGCGCGCTCGAGGCGATCGACCGCGCGCTGGCCGGCGATCCGGTGCCACTGAGCCACGCCGCATGAGCGCGACCGAAAAGGCGTTCGGCGTCATCAAGGCCTTGCTGACGTATCAGGAGCGCCTCGATGGGCTCGACGCGAAACTCACGGGGCTGAGTGCAGGGCTCGCGCGCCTTGCCGACAGTCATGTCGCGTTGCGCGAACGCGTCAGCCGTATCGAAGGCCTGATCGAGGGCGCCGCGATGGCGCGCCGCACGCCCGACAGCCCGAGGATCGAAGGATGACTATGCTGGGCCGCCTCAACCATGTCGGGGTCGCGACGCCGTCGATCGCAAAGTCGGTCGAGACGTATCGCCTGCTGCTCGGCGCGACCGCGATCGGCGAGCCGTTCGACCTGCCCGCGCAGGGGGTGAAGGTGTGCTTCATCGATGCGCCGAACACACAGATCGAGCTGATCGAGCCGTATGACGAGAGTTCGCCGATCGCGGGCTTCCTGCGCAAGAATCCGGCGGGCGGGCAGCATCATGTCTGTTTCGAGGTTGCCGACATCGACGCGGCGGTTGCCGACCTGAGGGTGAAGGGCGCGACGATCCTCGGCGAGCCGCGGATCGGGGCGCATGGTACGCCGATCGTGTTCGTGCATCCGAAGGACTTCGGCGGCATGCTGGTCGAGTTGATGGAGACGCCGGGCGATACCGGCGCGCACTAGGAGAGATCTGATGGCCGCGTACGAGCATATCCTGAGCGAACGGCGCGGCGACGTGCTGGTGCTGACACTGAACCGGCTCGACCGTCTGAACGCCGCACCACCGGCGATGTTCGAGGAATTGCGCGCGGCGCTTGGTGATCTGGGCGGCGCGCGGGCGGTGCTGATTGCGGGCGCCGGGCGGGCCTTCTGTTCGGGCGCGGACGTTGGGGGCGGAGCGCTCGGCTCGGATAATCCGGGCGAGGCGACGTTCGCGGCGCTGACCGGAAGCTACAATCCGACGATGACGGCGATCGCCGATCTGTCGGTGCCGGTGGTGAGCGCAGTGCGCGGGCCGGCGGCGGGGATCGGCTGCAGCCTCGCGCTCGCCGCCGATTTCTGCGTGGCGAGCGAGAGCGCGTATTTCCTCCAGGCGTTCGTGAATATCGGGCTGGTGCCCGACGGTGGCGCGTCGTGGATGCTGCCCCGCCTGATCGGCAAGGCGCGCGCGACCGAGATGATGATGCTCGGCGAGCGGGTGCCGGCGGTCAAGGCGTTCGACTGGGGGATGGTGCATAAGGTTGTTGCGGACGAGGCGCTTGATGCCGAGGCGTTCGCGCTGGCGGAGCGGCTGGCGGCGATGCCGACGGTGGCGCTCGGGCTGATGCGCCGGGCGGTCACCGCGGCGTACGAGACGGATTACGCGACCGCGATGCAGGCGGAAGCGGCGAACCAGCGCGACGCGCGTGGGTCTGCGGACTCGATGGAAGGCGGCATCGCGTTCCTGACGAAGCGCAAGCCGGTGTTTACTGGCAAGTGACCTCCGCCGCCAACACCACCCCGGTGAAGGCCGGGGCCCAATTGGGCAACGACCCATTGGCTGGTGCTGCGCTCAATTACTTCGACCTTTCCAATTGGGCCCCGGCCTTCGCCGGGGTGGTGTTTTAAGTATGACCGACACGCCTGCATCCGCTCCAACCCTCGCCGATTGGCAGGCGCTCGCTACCAAGGAAGTAAAGGGCACCGACCTCACCTGGCCGACCCCCGAGGGCATCGACGTCAAGCCGCTCTACACCGCAGAAGACGTGCGCGAAGACCCCGGCCTCCCCGGTTTCGCGCCCTTCACCCGCGGCGTCCGCGCGTCGATGTACGCCGGCCGCCCCTGGACGATCCGCCAATATGCCGGCTTCTCCACCGCCGAAGCCTCGAACGCGTTCTACCGCCGCAACCTCGCCGCCGGCCAAAAGGGCCTGTCGGTAGCGTTCGATCTCGCCACCCACCGCGGCTACGACAGCGACCACCCGCGTGTCACCGGCGACGTCGGCAAGGCAGGCGTCGCGATCGACTCGGTCGAGGACATGAAGATACTCTTCGACGGCATTCCGCTCGACAAGATGTCGGTGTCGATGACGATGAACGGCGCGGTGATCCCGATCCTCGCCTTCTTCATCGTCGCGGGCGAGGAACAAGGCGTCGACCGGAAACTGCTCGAAGGGACCATCCAGAACGACATCCTCAAGGAGTTCATGGTCCGCAACACCTACATCTACCCGCCCGAACCGAGCATGCGGATCATCTCGGACATCTTCGGCTACACCTCGCGTGAGATGCCCAAATTCAACAGCATCTCGATCAGCGGCTATCACATGCAGGAGGCAGGAGCGACGCAGCTCCACGAGCTGGCCTTCACGATCGCCGACGGCATGGAATATGTGAAATACGGCGTCGCGAGCGGCCTCGACATCGACAAGTTCGCCGGGCGGCTGTCGTTCTTCTTCGCGATCGGCATGAACTTCTTCATGGAGATCGCGAAGCTCCGCGCCGCCCGCGTCCTCTGGCACCGCGCGATGACGCAACTCGGCGCGCAGGACGAGCGCTCGAAGATGTTGCGCACGCATTGCCAGACTAGCGGCGTTTCGCTCACCGAGCAGGACCCGTACAACAACGTCATGCGCACGACGATCGAGGCGATGGCAGCGATGCTGGGGGGCACGCAGTCGCTCCACACCAACGCGCTCGACGAGGCGATCGCGCTGCCGACCGACTTCTCCGCCCGCATCGCGCGCAACACGCAGATCGTGATCCAGGAAGAGACCGGGATGACCAAGGTCGTCGATCCGCTCGGCGGCAGCTATTATATCGAGAGCCTGACGCAATCGCTGGTCGACGGCGCATGGAGCCTGATCGAGCGGATCCAGTCCGAGGGCGGCATGGCGAAGGCAGTCGCGGCAGGCTGGCCCAAGGCGATGATCGAGGAAGCCGCCGCCGGACGCCAGGCGCGCGTCGATCGCGGCGAGGACGTCATCGTCGGCGTGAACAAGTACAAGCTCGCCGAGCAGGACGCGATCGAGATCCTCGACGTGGACAATGTCGCGGTCCGCGCCGGCCAGATCGAACGCATCAACCGCGTAAAGGCCACGCGCGACGAAGCGAAATGCCAAGCCGCCCTGGATGCCCTCCGCGAAGGCGCGCGAATTCCTCCCCGGAACGGGGAGGGGGACCAGCCAACGGCTGGTGGAGGGGGCGTCCCACAAACGGACCCTCTCGCGGAAGCCCCCCTCCGTCAGCCTTCGGCCGACACCTCCCCGTTCCGGGGAGGATTTGAGAACAACCTCCTCGCGCTTGCCGTCGACTGCGCCCGAGCCCGAGCCACGCTCGGCGAAATCTCGTCCGCGATGGAGGACATATTCGGCCGCTACGGCACGCAGCCCACCCCCGTCTCAGGCATCTACGGGGGCGCCTACGAAGACGACGCGCGCTGGACCCGCCTAACCGACGGCGTCGAAGCGACCGAGCGCCGCATGGGCCGCAAACCCCGCATGCTCGTCGCCAAGATGGGCCAGGACGGCCACGACCGCGGCGCCAACCTCGTCTCGTCGATGTTCGGCGATCTGGGCTTCGAGATCGTTCCCGGCCCGCTGTTCCAGACCCCCGCCGAAGCCGCCGCGCTCGCGCTCGAGAAGGATGTCGACATCGTCGGCGCATCGAGCCTCGCCGCTGGCCACAAGACGCTGATCCCCGAACTGATCGGCTACCTCCGCGAGGCAGGCCGCGCGGATATCAAGGTGATCGCGGGTGGCGTTATCCCCGCACAGGACTATCAGGCGCTGCGCGATGCCGGGGTCCAGGCGATTTTCGGCCCCGGCACCAATCTGATCCAGGCCGCCGAAGACGTGCTGAAACTGCTCGGCCACAACATGGCACCTGAGGAGGAACGGGTATGAACATGCGCACCACGGTGTTGGCGATGGCCCTCACCGTTTTGACTATCGCGCCTGCCGTGGCGCAGGAAACCGCGCCGACCACGGGCCGCTCGATCTCTACGATCGCGCAGGTCATGGTGAAGACCCGCGACGCCAAGGCGATCCCACTCGGATCGCGCATCAAGCCGGGCAAGCCCACCCTCGTCTCGATCTGGGCGAGCTGGTGTCCGCCGTGCATTGCCGAAGCCCCGTATCTGAACAAGATTCGCAAGGACTTGGGCAGCGGCTACAACTTTCTCTACATCAACCGCAGCGAGGGCAGTCCCGATCGCACCCAACCGCCAGCTGCGATCGCGCAGTTTCTGCAGCGTGCGGGCATGAGCGACATTGATTACGTCGTCGCGGACGTCGATGCGTATCGCCAGATCATCGGCAAGGACATCAAGGACATCCCCGACGGCAAGGTCGGCATTCCGCGCGTCTATCTGTTCGATGCCAAGGGGCGGCAGGTCCACACCGCCTACGGCTTCGGCGACGGCGGCGGGCCCGAACTCGAAGCGCGCGTGAAGCGTGCGATGGCGGCCAAGTGACATCGCCCACCAGTTACGCCGCCGCGTGCAGGCGCTATGCGACGACGCGAAACGACCAGAGACCAAAGGCCGCATGATGATCGAAACCCTCCTCCGTCCCCCCGTCGCAGACCCCGCCGTTGCGACTGCCGCGCCGAGCGTCCGCATCGATTGGACCCGCTCCGAGATCGCGGCACTCTTCGACCTCCCGTTCGATGAACTCATGTTCCGCGCGCAGACCGTCCACCGCGCGCATCATGCGATCGGCGAGGTCCAGCTCTGCACGTTGCTGTCGATCAAGACCGGCGGCTGCCCCGAAGATTGCGGCTATTGCTCGCAGTCCGCCTCGTCCGACTCCGGCCTGAAGGCGGAAAAGCTGATGGACGTCGACGCCGTCCTCGCCGACGCCGCGCAGGCCAAGGCCGCCGGATCGCAGCGCTTCTGCATGGGCGCCGCGTGGCGCAACCCGAAGCCGCGCGACATGGCGAAGGTCGTCGCGATGGTCGAAGGCGTCCGCGCGATGGGGCTCGAGACGTGCATGACGCTCGGCATGCTCGACGCGCAGCAGGCGAAGCAGCTCGCCGACGCGGGGCTCGATTATTATAACCACAACATCGACACATCGCCGGAGAATTACGGCAACGTCATCACCACGCGCACCTTCGGCGACCGGCTTGAGACGCTCGCGAACGTCCGTGACGCGGGGATCTCGGTCTGCTGCGGCGGGATCGTCGGGATGGGCGAGACGCGCAGCGACCGCGTCGGCTTCGTCCACGCGCTCGCCACGCTGCCGCGCCACCCCGAGAGCGTCCCCGTCAACGCGCTGGTTCCGGTCAAGGGCACGCCGCTCGGTGACATGCTCGCCGGCACGCCGATGGCGCAGATCGACGACATCGAGTTCGTCCGGACGGTCGCGGTCGCGCGGATCACGATGCCGCTCAGCATGGTGCGGCTGTCGGCCGGGCGCGAGAGCATGTCGGAGGCTACCCAGGCGCTGTGCTTCATGGCGGGCGCGAACTCGATCTTTACCGGCGACAAGCTGCTGACCACCGGCAACGCTGGCGACAGCGCCGATGCGACGCTGCTGGCGAAACTCGGCATGAAACCGATGGTCGGCGCGGAGCCGATGCGGGAGGCCAAGACATGCTGCTGATCGCACTCCTGATGACCGCGGCTGCTCCAATGCAGTCGCAGGCGACGATGAACGCGTCCGCCGGTACGAGTTACGCGCGGGCGGATGCGGCGATGGCCGCGCAGTGGAAGCGGACCTACGCCTATATGAAGGGGCGCGACGCGCAGGGCGGGTCGCGCGGCGGCGGGTTCGGCTATGCGGCCGCGCTGCTGGAGAGCCAGCGCGCGTGGCTCAAGTTTCGCGATACGCAGTGCGTGATCGAAGGCGGGCAATATGCCGGCGGTTCGGCGCAGGGCATGACGATTGCCGGGTGTCGGACCGACCTGACGCAAGCCCGGACGAAGCAGCTCAAGACGATGATTTGGTACCAATAACCAGTCCGCACCCGGACCGCGTCCGGCAAGACGGCACAGATTAGGGCGAGTGATGTTCAAGAAAATCCTGGTCGCCAATCGGGGCGAGATCGCGTGTCGGGTCATGCGGACCGCCAAGGCGATGGGCATCAAGACCGTCGCGGTCTATTCCGACGCCGACGCGCGCGCACCGCACGTGCTGATGGCCGACGAGTCCGTCCGGCTCGGGCCGGCATCCGCCGCGGAGAGCTATCTCAAGGCCGAGTTGATCCTGCTCGCGGCCAAGGAAACTGGCGCGGACTGCATCCACCCCGGCTACGGCTTCCTCTCCGAACGCGAGAGTTTCGCGCTGGCGTGCGCCGAGGCCGGGATCGCCTTCGTCGGCCCGCCGCCCAACGCGATCGCCGCGATGGGCGACAAGATCGAATCGAAGAAGCTCGCCAAGGCCGCGGGCGTCAACGTCGTGCCGGGCTATCTCGGCGAGATCGACAGCACCGACCACGCGGTCGAGATCGCCGGCGGCATCGGCTATCCGGTAATGATGAAGGCGTCGGCCGGTGGCGGCGGCAAGGGCATGCGGCTCGCGTACAGCGAGCAGGACGTCCGCGAAGGCTTCGAGGCGACCAAGCGCGAGGGACTCGCCAGCTTCGGCGACGACCGCGTGTTCATCGAGAAGTTTATCGAGTCGCCGCGCCACATCGAGATCCAGCTGATCGGCGACCAGCACGGCAACATTGTCTATTTGAACGAGCGCGAATGCTCGATCCAGCGCCGCCACCAGAAGGTCGTCGAGGAGGCGCCATCGTCATTCGTGACGCCAAAGATGCGGAAAGCGATGGGCGAGCAGGCGGTCGCGTTAGCCCAGGCGGTCGGCTATTATTCGGCGGGAACGGTCGAGCTGATCGTCTCGGGTGCGGATACGACGGGGGAGGGGTTCTACTTCCTCGAGATGAACACCCGGCTTCAGGTCGAGCATCCGGTGACGGAAGAGATTACCGGGCTCGATCTGGTCGAACTGATGATCCGGGTTGCTGCCGGCGAGCCGCTTGGGTTCTCGCAGGACGAGGTGAAGCTCAACGGCTGGTCGATCGAGAACCGGGTGTATGCCGAAGACCCGTATCGCGGGTTCCTGCCGTCTATCGGGCGTCTGGTGCGCTACAATCCGCCTCTCCCGTTCGCCCTGAGCGAAGTCGAAGGGCATGGCTCAAGCGGAGGTGCTTCGACTTCGCTCAGCACGAACGGGGAAGGGGGGGCTGAGTTCGCGGAACCTCGCGTCCGCGTCGACGACGGCGTCCGCGAGGGTGGCGAGGTCAGCATGTTCTACGACCCGATGATCGCCAAGCTCATCACCTGGGCGCCCACCCGCGAGGGCGCGATCGCCGCGCAGATTGCCGCGCTCGACGCGTTCGAGCTGGAAGGCCCCGGCAACAACATCGATTTCCTCTCGGCGATCATGCAGCACCCGCGCTTCCAGTCGGGCGCCCTCACCACCGGCTTCATCGCCGAGGAATATCCAGAAGGCTTCCACGGCGCCCCCGCCGACGCCGAATTGCTGAAGACGCTCGCCGCCGTCGCAGCCTTCGCCGCCACCGCCGAAGCCGACCGCGCCCGCCGCATCGACGGCCAGCTCGGCAAGCGCCTGCGCCCGCCCTCCGACTGGTCAGTGACGATCGACAAGATCGACCACGCGGTGACGGTGTCGACCGACGGCATTACCGTCGACGGCGAAGACCTCGATCTTGCGCTCGAATACACGCCCGGCGACCGGATGGTGGTCGCGGATGGTCACGGCACCGACGGCGACGAACACCTGACGATCCGCATCGCCAAGGCCCGTGCCGGCTTCAAGCTGACGACCCGCGGCGCGAGCCACGTCGCCCGCGTGCTGCCGGCCCGCGTCGCGCCCTACACCGCGCACTTGCTGGAGAAGATCGCGCCCGATCTGTCGAAGTTCCTGATCTGCCCGATGCCGGGGCTGCTGGTGCGGCTCGACGTGGCGGTAGGCGACCAGGTCGAGGCGGGGCAGGCGTTGGCGGTGGTCGAGGCGATGAAGATGGAGAACATCCTGCGCGCCGAGAAGACGGGGACGGTCAAGTCGGTGGCGGCGAAGACGGGGGATAGTCTCGCAGTGGATCAGGTGATCCTCGAACTGGACTGAGCGGGCGCGCCACCGGGTTTTCGTCACCAGCGCACGTCTTGCCTCGTCATGCCGGACTCGTTCCGGCATCCACCGTTCCGCACATCCGAGAGAACTGGGTATGCGGAAAGGTGGGCCCCGGCCTCCGCCGGGGTGACGGAGTAGGGCGAACGCATTCCTCCCAAGCAACCATGAGACAAGCGATCCGCCTCCTTGTTTCCCCGCGAAGGCGGGGACCCAGACTGGGCTCCCGCCTTTGCGGGAGAACAACGGAGTGCGGGGGACGGTGACGTGCGCGGGACCGCGTTCCAATAACACCACCCCGGCGAAGGCCGGGGCCCAATTGGAAAGGTCGTCGTAACGGAGCGCTGACCTAGATCATTACCGGCTCCCAATTGGGCCCCGGCCTCCGCCGGGGTGGTTTGAAGCGTGGAACGGCAGACATGCCATTCCTGCGATTCCGCCACCCCCTCCCGTTTCCCCCTCCGCCGCTGTAGAGCGACGCAGATGACCCTCCTCCGTTACCTCGCCGCGCTCCTCCTCCTGGCCACCGCGTTCCCCGCGATCGCGCAGGACGAGCCCAAGGTCGCGACCGTCGCCGCCAGTCTCACCCAGGCCTCCGCCGAGCTCCAGGCGATCGACGACGCCACCCCCGACGCGCGCGACGACAAGGCGCGCCAAGCGCTCCGCACCCGCGCACAGACCGTGCAGACCACCGCCGCCGACGCGGTCCGCACGCTCACCCCCGAGATGGCGCTCGTTCAGGCGCGCGTAGCGGAGCTCGGTGCCGCCACCCCCGGCGTCGTCGAGGCGCCCGAGATACGTCAGCAGCGCCGGCTGCTCGCGCAGAGCCAGTCGGCGATCGATTCCGCGATCAAGCGCGCGCGCCTTATCGGGATCGAGGCCAAGCAGCAGATCGACGATATCGGTGCGGCGGAGGCGGAGGAACTCGGCCAGCAATTGTCCGAAAATACCGGTTCGCCGCTGTCGCCGACGCTGTGGGCCGCGATCGTCGATCATTTGCCTCGCGATACCGCGCGGTTGATGCGGTTCGCCAATGTCGAGATCCGCCAGTTCGGGACGCGGTTCGACATGCGCGCCGGGACCGGCCTGCTGATCGGGATCCTCACTGCGTTGATACTGATCGTGCCGTTGCGGCGCTGGCTGCACGGCGTCGGCCGGCGCTATGCGACCAACCACGCGCCCGGCGGTCGCCTGCGACGCTCGGCCTACGCGCTGTGGCTGGTCGTGATCGGCACCGCGCTGCCCGGTCTGGCTGCATGGGCGATCGTCGCGTCGCTGCGCTGGGCCGGGCTAGTCTCGCCTGCCTGGAGCCAGTTCGGCGCGATCTTCGTCGGGATCTCGTGGTTCTGCGCGTTCGTGTCGTCGCTCGGTGGTGCGCTGCTGTTGCGTGGCCAGTCGACATGGCGGTTGTTGCCGATCGGCGATCAGGCGTCGCAGGCGCTGCGGCCCTACACGTGGATGGCGGCCGGACTGATCTTCTTCGGCCAGCTGCTGATCGCGACCAACGCGCTGATCGGCATCAGTGCGCAGGCATCGAGTGCCGCCAACGCCATAGTCGCCCTGCTGCACATCGTCCTGCTCGGCGCGATCCTGGTGACGCTCGGCCGACTGCGCGCCGCCGCGTTGCCCGATCCGGCCAAGCCCGCGCGCAACACGCTGCTCGCGATCGTCGCCACGCTCGTCTGGCTGGTCCTGATCGTCGCGCTCGGCGCTGGCCTGATCGGCTATGTGAACTTTGCGCTGAAGGTCGCGACCTGGCTGCTGTGGGGCGCGATCGTCGGCGCCGCTCTGTACCTGATGATGACCTTCACCGACGACGCCTGCCGGACGCTGCTATCGAGCGGCAATCGTCTAGGCCGCTCGGCGAACAGCGGGTTCGGCGTCGACAACAAGACCGTCGACCAGATCGGCGTGCTGCTGTCGGCGGTGCTGCGGTTGCTGCTGATCCTGCTTTCGGTCGGCGCGGTGATGGCGCCGTTCGGAGCGGGCGTCGGCTCGGCGTTCGAGCTGTTCGGGACGGTCGCGAACGGCGTCACGATCGGCCAGGTCACGATCTCGCCAGGCGCGGTGCTGCGCTCGATCGCGGTGCTGTTCGTCGCGCTCGCCATCATGCGCGGGCTGCAGCACTGGCTGGTGAACAGTTACCTGCCGACCACCGCGATGGATGCCGGCGCGCAGAATTCGGTGACGATGGTCGCGCGCTATGCCGGGATCATCGCCGCGGTGCTGTGGTCGCTCGGTGCGCTCGGCATCGGCATGGAAAAGCTGGCGGTGGTGCTCGGCGCGCTGTCGGTCGGGATCGGCTTCGGTCTCCAGGCGATCACGCAGAACTTCGTCTCGGGCCTGATCCTGCTGGCCGAGCGGCCGGTGAAGATCGGCGATCTCGTCCGGATCGGCAACATGGAGGGCGACGTGAAGCGCATCAACGTGCGCTCGACCGAGATCCAGGTGGCGGACCGCTCGACGCTGATCGTCCCCAATTCGGAACTGATCACCAAGACGATCCAAAACATGACGCTGGCGGCGCCGATCGGCCGGATCCAGCTGCAATTCTCAGTGCCGCTCGAGGAGGATCTGGATGCGGTGCGGACGATGCTGTTCGCGGCGTTCGCGGAGAAGCACGAGGTGCTCGACGATCCCGAGCCCAAGGTGTTCATCGATTCGATCGACGCCGGCCGCGCCAAGTTCAACTGCTTCGCGTACGTGGCGTCCCCGCGCGATGCCTATCCGATGCGCAGCGAACTACTGTTCACGCTGCTCCGCCAGTTCCGCGAGGCAGGCATCGAAGTCGGCTCGACCGCGACCAAGATGGAGATCGTCGGGGGCATGCCCGCATCGCCGAGCGTCGACGCGCCGGCCTGATCACTTCACCGAATACGGGATCGAGATGGTGTACGCGGTGTTCGCGGCCATCGTCCCCTTCGGACTGAAGCGCACCGCGGTCACGTTGCCCTGCGTCACCGAATCTCCGGCGGTGGGGACGTAACCCCAGACGCCGTTGCCGCTCGCGAAGTCGACGCTGTCGGTGGTGTTCGACGGCGAGGTATAGGCAAATAGCAGACCGGTCGCGCCGGTCGTGTCGCCGCCCTGCACCACGGGGCCCGTATTGGCGCCGTCACCGTCGAGCGCGATCCGCAGGCCGGTGGGGGTGGGCAGGGTGACTGCCAGCGTGTCGGCATCCAGCGCGAACGGGTTGGGGTTCTCGATCAGCATCATCATACGCAGCTTCGAACCGGGAATGGCCTTCGGATTGACCGTGGTCGCGGAGGCTTCCCAGGTGGCGCGTTGCGTGACCGTGACGATCGCATTCTTGGCGACCGTCATCGCGACGTCGACATTGACCGATTTGTCGCCCTTGTCGAGGTCGCCGAGCAGGCAAGCCCCCAGAACCGCGACGCCGTTGCAGAACTGCCAGCTCCACGTGATCTGGAACTTGCCCTTGTAGAGGCCGGCGGGCGGCGTCGCGCCGCTCGCAAGCTTGATATAGATTGGCGGTTCGGCCTTGCTGCTGCCCAGCAGCGACAGGGTGGTACCCTCCATATACGATCGGCGCGTGTTGGCGGTCAGCGGAGCCGTGGTGTCTGCGGTTGCGAACAGCGTGTACGTCACCGACCCCCCGGTCGCGGCCGCGAGCGTCAGCGTGCCCGTCGTCGTCAGCGTCGCGCGCAGGTAATCCGCGGCGAGCAGCGACAGGACGCTGCCGTTCGGACATTTGAACGAGCCCGTCGTCGCGATATACGTCCCGGTCGGAACCGCGCTGGGCAAATAGGTGCCGACATTGGCGGTATTCGGCGTCACGATATCGCAGGCGAACGCCGGAGCAGCCGCGAGCCCGAGATACAGGCTCAGGCCGGCGAGCAGACGCCCGACGACGCGCAGGAAGCTTCCCTCAAGACCGTGTTTAATGTCCACTGCGTACCCCGTGCTCGTTCGATGGAGCAGGGCTAGGCTGCAAGAGTTAATGCGGTTTCAAAGACTGGAATCGGGTGTAGTCGGCACCGGATCGGGGCAATCCGTCACGCCCATAGCGGGGCGACCGCGGTGTACAATGCGCGGAACCGGCCTTGTCCTTCCGCCAGACGATCGGCCATCGCCGGTTCCGGTTCGACCGTCGCGACCACGGGCGGTGCGGTACAGATGTTGGCGACGTCGCCGTCTCCCGCCGCGATCCTGCCGAGGCGAGCCGCACCCAGCGCAGGGCCGACATCGCCGCCCTCGCGCCATTCGAGCGGGCGGCCCAGCGCGGCGGCGATGATCCGGCCCCAGAACGGCGAGCGTGATCCGCCGCCCGCCATCGTCAGCGCGCCGACCTCCGCCCCCGCCGCCAACAGCGCATCGAGCCCGTCGCGCAATCCCATCGCGACGCCCTCCAGCACGGCCAGTGCCAGATCCGCCGGCTTGGTGTCGGACGTCATCCCGAAGAACGCCGCCTGCGCGCGTGGGTTGGCATGCGGTGTCCGCTCGCCCGCGAGATAGGGCAGGAACAGCACCGGCGAACGCCGGTCCGCGGCCTCGGCCAGCGCCAGCAACGCCGGTACGTCGGTGAGCCCCAATTGCCTCGCCGCCCAGTCGAGACAGGCGGCGGCGCTCAGCATCACCGACATCTGGTGCCACCGGTCCGGGATCGCATGCGCGAACGCGTGCGCCGCGGCCTGTGGGTTCGGGCGGAAACGGTCGGTAACGACGAAGATCACGCCGGACGTTCCCAGCGACAGGAACGCGTCGCCTGGCTTGACGACGCCGAGCCCGACCGCGCCCGCCGCATTGTCCCCGCCGCCGCCCGCGACGATCACCCGGTCCATGCCCCAGGCCTCGGCGACGTCCGCCCGCAACGGCGCGGTCGCATCGGTCCCCTCGCACAGCCGCGGCATCATGCCTTCGTCCATGTCGCACGCCGCAAGTATCTCGGGCGACCAGCGACGCTGCGCGACGTCGAGCCACAAGGTCCCGCTCGCATCCGACATGTCGCTCCATGTCTCGCCGGTCATCATCAGTCGCAGATAATCCTTCGGCAGCAGGACGCTGTGCATCTGCGCGAAAATCTCGGATTCGTTTTCCTTCACCCACAACAGTTTCGGCGCGGTGAACCCCGCCAGCACGGGATTGCCGGTGATATTCGACGTCCGCGGTTCGCGTTCCAGCAATGTCGTGCACTGCGCCTGCGACCGCCCGTCGTTCCAGAGGATCGCCGGCCGCAGAACCCGGTTCGCCTCGTCGAGCAACACCGCGCCGTGCATCTGCCCCGCCAGCCCGATCCCGCGCACCTGGCGACGCTTGCCCGCGTCGAGTTTCAGCACCGCCGCTCCGGTCGCCTGCCACCAGTCGGCTGGATCCTGTTCCGACCACAAAGGCTGCGGCCGCGATACCGTCAGCGGCGCGGTCGCCTGATCCGCCACCTGTCCGCGATCGGCGAGCAGCACCGCCTTCACCCCGGACGTGCCGATGTCGATCCCCAGATACATGCGCGTTCCTTCCGTCGGGGTTGCGGTGACCCGCCAAAACATTGAAACGTAGAGGCCATGAACAAGGCTCCCTCCGGACATCGCCGCGCATGAGCGCCCCATCGCAGACCGCACGGCCGCACACCGTCCTGATCGCCAGCGTTGCCACCGCTGCGCTCGCCGGGCTGCTGTTCGGCTTCGACACCGCGGTGATTGCCGGTGTCACCGGCGCGCTGAAGACCAGGTTCGCGCTCAGCGATGCGTGGCTCGGCTTCACCGTCTCGTCGGCGCTATGGGGTACGCTGATCGGCGCGCTGTTCGTCGGTTCGCTCGGCGATCGCTACGGCAGTCGCAACGTCCTGCGCATGCTCGCCTTCCTCTACGTCGTGACCGCGCTCGGGTGTGCGCTCGCGTGGAACTGGCACAGTTTCATCGGTTTCCGCTTCATCAACGGGATTGCGATCGGCGGCTCGTCGGTGCTCGCACCCGCGTATATCGCCGAACTCGCACCGCCCGCACAGCGCGGGAAAATGGTCGGCGGGTTCCAGTTCGCGGTCATCTCCGGCATCCTGCTCGCCTATGTCTCGAATGCGATCATCGGCGCGCTCGATCTCGGCGATGTCGAGTGGCGGTGGAAGCTCGGGATCGTCGCGCTGCCGTCGCTGGTCTTCTTCGCGCTGCTGTTCCGCATCCCCAATTCGCCGCGTTGGCTGCTCGCCAAGGGTCGCGATGCGGAGGCGAAGGACGTGCTGGCGATGGTCGGCATGAGCCCGGATATCGCACGCCGCGAACTCGACGAACCCAAGGGCGACGCCGCGCTCTCCTGGGCGCGTCACCGCAAGCCGATCACGCTCGCCTTCCTGGTCGCGATGTTCAACCAGTTCAGTGGCATCAACGCGTTCCTCTATTACCTCAACGACATCTTCAAGGCGTCGGGCGGCAGCCTCTCGCCGGACTTGCAGGCGGTGATGATCGGTGTCGCCAACATGGTGTTCACGCTGCTCGGCATGCTGCTGATCGATCGGATCGGCCGTCGCACGCTGTTGCTCTGGGGCTCGGCCGGCATGGCCGCCGCGCTCACCGTCGGCGGGTTCGCGCTGCTCGGCGTGCTGCCAAGCTGGCTACTGCTGCCGTCGCTGATCGTCTTCATCATGTTCTTTGCCCCCGGCTCGGGCGCGGTGATCTGGGTGTATATCTCGGAAGTGTTCCCGCAGAACGTCCGCGCGCGCGGCTCCAGCATCGGCTCGTCGAGCCACTGGGGCTGGAACGCGGTGATCGCACAGATCTTCCCGATCGCTGCGGCATGGTCGGCGGGCGTCCCGTTCCTGTTCTTCGCCGCGATGATGGCGGTGCAGTTCGTGACGGTGTTCTTCTACTTCCCCGAGACCAAGGGCGTGCCGCTCGAAAAGATGGACGCGCATATGTCGAGATGAAGCGGGTTGCGGTAGTTTCGATACCGAACCGGCACAATCCTGCGACAATTCCCCGCTAGTCGCATGCTCGATCGACGGTCGATCATCGGGGTGGAACGGGTATGCGTAAATTGGGTCTGGTTCTGGCGGTGAGCATGCCCGCGATGGCGGCTGCACAACAGGCTCCCGCGTCGACGGCCACGCAGGCGGCGCAAGCGACGGAGCAGGAGGAGCCTGCCGAGTCCGAGGACATCGTCGTCACCGGATCGCGCAAGCTGCCGGGCTCGGTGGTCGGCGACATCCCGCCCGACCAGACCTTGGGGCAGGCCGAAATCCGCTCCTACGGCGTCAGCTCGATCTCCGACCTGCTGACCGAACTCAGCCCGCAGACGACCAGCGGACGCGGCAGCGGCGGCGCGCCGGTCGTGCTGCTCAACGGTCGCCGCATCTCCAGCTTCTCCGAGATCCGCGACATCCCAACCGAGGCGATCCAGCGGGTCGAGATCCTGCCCGAGGAAGTCGCGCTCAAATACGGCTATCGCGCCGACCAGAAAGTCGTGAACTTCGTCCTGCGCCGCCGCTTCCGCGCGGTGACCGCCGAAGCGACCGACAAGATGCCGACCGAGGGCGGCAGCAACACGCCGCAGGGCGAGCTCGACATGCTCAACATTGCCCGGGACCGTCGCCTCAACCTGCACGTCGAATACACCTCGACCTCGGGACTGACCGAGGCTGAGCGCGATATCACGCCCACGACCACCACGGCGGTCGGCGCGAACGGCACCGCGATCGATCCGACGCCATTCCGCAGCCTCCAGGCCGCGACCAGCACCTTCACGGCCAACAGCGTCTATGCGCGCAACATCTTCGGCAACGTCGGCGCGACCATCAACGGGCGCCTCGAATCGACCGACAGCCGCAGCCTCAACGGCCTGCCGGTCGCTGCGCTGACGCTGGCCGACGGCACGGTCGTCAACCGCGCGCTCGACGACGACGGCTTCCTCCCGCTCGCACAGCGCGTGTCGTCGATCGCCGCGCACCTCGGCACCACGCTCAACGGCGATGTCGGGACGTGGCGCTGGAACGTCACCGGCAATTACGACCGCAGCGATACGCAGACCTTCACCGAAACCGGCGTCGACGCGACCGCGTTCAACGCCAGGCTCGCGGCCGGCGATCCGACCGCCAGCCCGTTCAATCGCCTCACTGCCAGCGACATCGGCGCTGCGCCCGGCAACCGGGCTTATGCCAGCCAGAGCACGGGCGGGGTCGATGCGGTCGTCAACGGCAACTTGTTCAACCTGCCCGCGGGCGCGATCTCGACGACGATCAAGCTTGGCGCCGAAACCGCGGATTTCAACAGCCGCTCGTACCGCGCGGGGCTCGATCAGACCGGACAGGTGTCGCGCGACACGGTCAATGGCCAGCTCAACGTCGATCTCCCGCTCACCAGCCGGTCGAAGGACGTGCTGCCGTTCCTCGGCACGCTGTCGGCGAACTTCAACATCGCCGAGGATCATCTGTCGGATTTCGGCACGCTGACCACGCTCGGCTACGGCGCGAACTGGTCGCCGATCGAGGGCGTGCGGGTGATTGCCTCGGTCACCGACACCGACGAGGCGCCGACCGCGCAACAGCTCGGCAACCCGTCGATCACCACGCCGAACGTCCGCATCTTCGATTATGTGCGCGGCACCACCGCGACCGTCACGACGATCAGCGGCGGCAACGCCGGGCTCGTCGCGGACAACAACCACGTGAAGAAGGTCGGGCTGACGCTGAAGCCGTGGACCGCCAAGGACCTGTCGATCACCGCGAACTACGTCGAGAGCCAGGTCGACAACCCGATCGCGGCGTTCCCGTCGGCGACCGCTGCGATCGAGGCGGCGTTCCCCGATCGCTTCGTCCGCGATGCGGGCGGCAATCTGCTGCAGGTCGACCGCCGCCCGATCAACTTCGCCAGCAGCGAGCGATCCGAACTGCGCTGGGGCATCAATTTCTCCGCGCCGCTCAAATCGAAGGTCCAGAAGGAGCTGGAGGCCTACCGTGCCGGCACCGGGCCCAACCCGTTCGAGGGGTTGCGACCACCCGGCGGCTTCCGGCCTCCGGAGGGAGCAGGCGGCGATGGCGCGCGTGGTGGTCCGGGCGGTGGCGGGCCTGGTGGTGGAGGCGGACGCGGTCCCGGCGGCTTTGGCGGGCGCGGCGGACAGGCCGGGGGGCGCGTTCAGTTCGCGGTCTATCACACCTGGCACTTCACCGACCGGGTGCTGGTCGCGAACGGCGGCCCGAGCCTGAACCTGCTGAAGGGCGATGCGATCGGCAGCAGCGGCGGCCAGTCGCGGCACGAGCTCGAGGCGCAGGCCGGCTACACCAACAACGGTATCGGCGCGCGCGTGTCGGCCAATTACGCGACCGGCACGCGCGTCAACGGCGGCACGCTGGCGGCACCCGAGACGCTCAACTTCGGTGGTCTCGCGACCGCGAACGCCCGCCTGTTCGCCGATCTCGGCCAGCGCCTCGAATGGGTGAAGGCGCACCCGTGGCTGCGCGGCATGCGCGTCAGCCTGTCGGTCGACAATGTCCTCAACACCCGCCAGCGCGTGACTGACGCGACCGGGGCGACGCCCAATAACTACCAGCCGGATTATCTCGACCCGCTAGGCCGCACGGTAAGACTCAGCATCCGCAAACTGTTCTTCTGACCCGAAACCCTCTCCCCTCCGGGGAGAGGGAGGGGCCCGCGCGCTCTTGCGGGTGGGAGGGTGAGGGGCGTGAGGCTCGGGACACTTCCGACAACAGCCCCTCACCCTCCCGTCGCAAGTGCTCCTCCTTCCCTCTCCCCGGAGGGGCGAGGGATTACAGCCCAACCTTCCCCGCCAGCCACCGCGCCGCGGCCTCGGGCGTCTGCTTGTCCGCATCCCGGTCCACCCGATAATTCGCAGCCCGCATCGCCTCGACCGGGATCCGCCCGACCAGCGGCTTCAGCGCACCCACGAACTTCGTGTCGCCAGCCCGCTTCGGCGCCACCATCAATATCGCGTCATACCCGGGAATAGCCCGCCGCGGATCGCTCAGCACCGCCAGCCCATCCGCCGCGATCCGCCCGTCCGACGAGAATGCCGAGATCACGTCGACATTCCCGCTCTCCAGCGCCCGGTACATGAACGTCGGGCTGTACGGCGTGGTCTTGGCGAACCGCAGCGGATAGGCGCGCTTGACCGCCGCCCATTCGGGCCGCTCGAGAAACTCCAGGTCGCTGCCGAGCGTCATGCCGGGTGCGGCCTTCACCAGATCGTCTAGGCTGGAAATACCCTTCGCCTTGGCGTCCGCCCCCTTTATCGCGAACGCATAGGCATTCTCGAACCCGAGCGATCCGATCAGCCCGACATCGTGCTCGCGCTTCGCCCAATCCCGGATCGCCGCGACCATCGCACCATGCTCGGGTACGTCTGATCGCTTCATCTCGTTCGCCCAGATCGTGCCGGCATAATCGACATACACGTCGATATCCCCGCCCGAGAGCGCCCCAAACACCACCGCCGAACCCAGCCCGTCGCGGTACTCGACGGTGTAGCCCGCGCGCTCCAGCCGATCGCCGATCAGCCGTGCAAGGATATATTGCTCGGAGAAGTTCTTCGCGCCGACCACCACCGTCCGGTCGCCGCCGCTCTTCGGCCAGAGCGGGAGCGTCGCGATCGCTGTCCCGGCTACCAGCACGACGGCGCAAGCGATCCACAACCACCGCCGCCGCGCGCGGATGCCGTATTCGATCCCGCCGATCAGCGCGTCGACCGCCAGTGCCAGCGCGGCGGCGGACACGCAGCCGGCCAGCACCAGCGCCCAGTTCTGCGTCTGCAACCCTGCGAAGATCATGTCGCCGAGGCTTGGCTGGCCAACCGTCGTCGACAGCGTCGCCGCGCCGATCGTCCAAACCGCCGCGGTCCGGATGCCCGCGATCAGCACGGGTGCGACCAGGGGTGCCTCGACCAGCCGCAGCTTCTGTGCTGTCGTCATCCCGACCGCATCCGCCGCCTGGATCACCGCCGGATCGATCCCGTGCAGCCCTGCCACCGCATTCCGGATGATCGGCAGCAACGCATACAGCGTCAGCGCGATCAGCGACGGCAGGAAGCCGAGCGCGGGGATCCCCCCGCCGACCAGCGCGGAGAGACTGAGCAACAGCGGATAGAACAGCGCGAGCAGCGCGAGGCTTGGGATCGTCTGCACGAGGCTGGCGAACCCGAGCGAGACGCGTGCGACATTGGCGTTGCGCGCGGACCAGATCCCTAGCGGCAAGCTGATCGCGATTCCCAGCAGCAGCGCCGACGCCGACAGCAGGACATGCGCGGCGAGCAGCGGCGGCACGCGGGCGAGTGCGTCGAGGAACGCGCTCATGCGAGGGCTCGCAAGCGTTCGGCCTGCGCGCGCGGCACCTGGACCAGCGCCTGCGCCTCGTCGCCACCCTTGCCCGCGACAAGTTCGGCCGGCGTCGCATCGGCGACAATGCGCCCCGCCTTCATCACCAAAACGCGGTCGGCGAGCAGCAATGCCTCCGCCATGTCGTGCGTCACCAGGATCGTCGTCAGCCCGAGCCGATCGTGCAACTCGCGGATCCGCGTCCCCAGCGCATCGCGCGTCACCGGATCGAGCGCACCGAACGCCTCGTCCAGCAACAACAGCTTCGCGCCCGGCGCGAGCGCGCGGGCAATGCCGACGCGCTGGCGCTGGCCGCCCGAGAGCGCGTCGGGCATCCGCCCGGCGATGTCGCGCGGCAGGTCGACGAGGTCGAGCAGTTCGCCGACCTTCGCCTCGTCGGAGCGCCCGGCGATGCGCAATCCGATCGCGATGTTCTCGGCGATCGTCATGTGCGGGAACAGGCCGATATTCTGGAACACGTAACCGATCCGCCGGCGCAGTTCGGGCGCGGGCTCGGCGGCGACGTCCGCGCCATCGATCGTCACGCGGCCCTCGCTCGGCTCGACCAGCCGGTTGATCGTCTTGAGCAGCGTCGACTTGCCCGACCCCGAGGTTCCGACCAGCGCGACGAACGCGCCGCGGGCAATGTCGAGCGACACGGCGTCGACCGCGATCGTCGACCCGTATCGCTTGGTGACGCGTTCGAAAGCGAGCGCTGGAATTTGATCTGGCATCTGCGTGCAGGATGCGGGAAACATACCGCAAAATCAAATGGGAGAGGGCGATGAGCCAACAGAGCATTTTCATTACCGGCGGCGGATCCGGTATCGGCCGCGCCACCGCGGTCCTGTTCGCGCGGAAAGGCTGGCGGGTCGGCCTCGCCGACGTCAACGCCGCCGGCCTGACCGAGACCGCGGTGCTGCTCCCCGCCGGCATGGCGACCACCTACCAGATGGATGTGCGCGACCGCGATGCGTGGGTGACCTGCCTCGATGCGTTCGTCGCGACCACCGGCGGGCGGCTCGACGTGCTGTTCAACAATGCCGGCATCGGCTCGGGTGGGCCACTCGCGGAGACCGACTTCGCCGAGATCGACCGGGTGATCGCGATCAACCTGGTCGGCGCCTTGAACGGTGCGCGGATCGGCCATGCGTATCTCAAGCGCACGCCGGGATCCTGCCTGCTCAACACCGCGTCGGCGTCGGCGATCTACGGTTCGTCGGGCCTAGCGCCCTATTCCGCGACCAAGTTCGGCGTCCGCGCGATCACCGAGGCGCTCGACGGCGAATGGGCGGCGGATGGCATCAAGGTGCGCTCGATCGTCCCGAGC
This sequence comes from Sphingomonas sp. SL1004, assembly GCF_057815015.1. Classification (NCBI taxonomy): domain Bacteria; kingdom Pseudomonadati; phylum Pseudomonadota; class Alphaproteobacteria; order Sphingomonadales; family Sphingomonadaceae; genus Sphingomonas; species Sphingomonas sp. SL1004. The sequence continues at coordinate 2,705,219 of NZ_JBYMUX010000001.1, read as the reverse complement.
TTCATCGACACGCCGCTGCTGGATTCCGCCGCGGGGAAAACCAACCATTCGATCCGCGAGACGGTGACCGGGGCAGGGTTGGAGCTGACCGGCGTCGACAAGGTCGCGGAGGCGGCATGGGAGGCGGTGCACGGCGACAAGGTCCACACCTATGTCGGCAAGACCGCGCACCGCATGGCCTTCGCCGCCAGATGGATGCCGGGCGCGCTACGCAAACGCATGCGCCGCAGCATGACACGGGGGTGACTCTTACTGGTCCTCCCCCGCAAGGGGGAGGTGGCGCCGAAGGTGACGGAGGGGGAGGACACGCAACAGCGGTTATTCCTTACCTCCCCCTCCGTCTGGCAAGAGCCAGCCGCCTCCCCCTTGCGGGGGAGGATCGAGAGAAGCTCAGGCGTCGCCGACGATCGCGTCGATCGCTTCGGCCATTTCGATATCGCGTGGAGAAAGGCCACCCGCGTCATGCGTGGTCAGCAAGATCTCGACCCGGTTCCAGACGTTCTTCCACTCCGGATGATGGTTCGCGCGCTCGGCGATCAGCGCGACCTGGGTCATGAAGCCGAACGCCTCGACGAAATCGGCGAACACGATCGTCCGCGTGATCGCATCGCGTCCATCGTCGTAATCCCACTCGTCCAGCCCATCGAGCGCCTCGGCCCGCTCGGTCTCGTTCAGCGCTTCGATCATTCGCGTTTCCCTTGCCGCTATCCTCGGGCAACGACTATGGCTGGCGGCATGAGCGAGCAAGCATCATTGCGTGGAGAAGCCCCGGACGCCGACACGATCGAGGCGATCTGCCGCGCGACGATCGTCAGGCTGCCCGCGCAGTTCGCAGCGCATCTCGGTGACATCGTCTTCGCGGTCGAGGACTATGCCGACGACGAGACGCTCGCCGCACTCGGCCTGGAGCACCCGCTCGACCTGTCGGGCCTGTATCACGGTCGTCCGCTCGGCGAAAAATCGTCGATGGACTCCGGCGCGATGCCCGATCGCATCGTCCTCTATCGCCGCGCGATCCTGGAGGAATGGATCGAGACCGGCGTTCGCCTCGACGACCTCGTCGCGCATGTCACGATCCACGAGATCGGCCATCATTTCGGCCTCAGCGACGACGACATGCACGCGCTGGAAGATGCCGCAGAAGACTCGGCCACGTGAGTCTCTCGTTCCGCGACGTCGCGTGCGTACGGGGCGGAAAGCTGGTGTTCTCGAGCGTGTCGTTCGATCTCGGCCCCGGTGACGCGGCGGTCGTCACCGGCCCCAACGGCATCGGCAAGTCGAGCCTGATCCGCATCGCCGCCGGTCTGCTTGGCGCTTTCGAAGGCATGGTTACCGGCGATGCGGCCAAGGCGTTGCTGACCGAAGCCAGCGCACTCGACACCGACCGGACGCTCGTCGCGGCGCTCCATTTCTGGGCGACGCTCGACCACGCACCCGATCCTCAAGCCCGCGTTACGCGCGCGCTCAACGCCCTCGACCTGACGGCGTTGGCCGAGATCCCCGTCCGTCTGCTCTCCACCGGGCAGCGCCGCCGCGCCGCGATCGCGCGCGTCGCCGCCAGCGAAGCGCCGGTCTGGCTGCTCGACGAACCCGCCAACGGGCTCGACAGGGTCTCCGTCGCACGCCTCGAAACCCTGATCGCACGGCATCGCGCGACCGGCGGCATCGCACTGGTCGCCACGCATCTTCCGCTCGCGATGCCGGGCGCGCAGGAGATCGCCCTGTGATCGCACTCATCCGCCGCGACCTCCGCCGCAGCGTGTCGAGTGGCGGCGCCACATTGGTCGTCGCGTTCTTCCTGCTGGTCGCGACGCTGTTCCCGTTCGCGATCGGGCCCGATGCAGCCCTGCTCGCGCGGATCGGCGGCGGCGTGATCTGGACCGCGGCGCTGTTGGCGGCGTTGCTCCCGGTCGAACGCCTGATCGGCCCGGATCTCGAGGCGGGCGTGTTCGACCAGTTCGCGGTGCGTGGCCTGTCGATGACCGCGGTCGCGGCGGCCAAGACGATCGCGCACTGGCTCGGCTTCGGCCCGCCGCTGATGCTCGCCGCGGTGATCGCCGCCGGCCTGCTCAACCTGTCGGGCGAGACGCTGCTGCGAGTCGAGATCGGCCTGCTGATCGGCACGCCGGGCCTGGCCGCGCTCGCCGTCGTCACCAGCGCGCTGGTTGCGGGCGTCCGTGGTGGCGGCGCGGTGACGGGGCTGGTGATGCTGCCACTCGCCGTGCCGCTGCTGATCTTCGGCGCAGGCTCGCTCGATCCTGCGAGCGGGGCGGGCGCGATCAAGCTCCTCGCGGCCGTCAGCCTCGTCCTGATCGCCGGCGCACCCTTCGTAGCTGCCGCCGCCATCCGCGCGGCATTGGACTAAGCCTTACCGCAATCCTCGCCCGCAAGGGGGAGGTGGCTGGCACTTGCCAGACGGAGGGGAGGCCGGCGACAACCGCTGTCGCGTATCCGCCCCCTTCGTCGCTTCGCGCCACCTCCCCCTGGCGGGGGAGAGTCGTTCCACTTGGTCGTTGGAAGGTTGAGGGTAACGTCGCTCGCGTACGCCCTTACGCCGCTTAGTTGAGCGTCGTCATTTCCACGGCCTTGCCTTTGGTCGTCGGGTTCGACGCATTGGCCTTGGGTGCCTTTTCGGCCTTGGGCTTGCGGACTTCCTTGCTCGATTTCTTCTGGCTCTTGGCCATGACGACACCTCATGGGGCGGAAGGCCCCGCGGCATCGTACACCCTTGCGAGCGCGAGTGCGCCTCTTATCGCATCAGGCGTGCGCCTCCTATCACAGCAATCGGAGCGTCGCCTCGTCCGGCATCCCGCCGAAGAACCGCTCAAGCGCCGCACGGAACGGCGTCGGATCGGTCGCGACCGCCGCGAACAGCGTCATCGACGACCGCAACTTCACCGCGTCGATTCCACCCATGATCGCCTCGGCGGATTCGCGCGCGCCTGTCACTGCCGCCGTCGCCTCGATCAGCCGCGCGCCCAGCACCGGATGCGCGAGATAGGCCCGCGCCTCGTCCGCGCCGGCAATCGCATAGGTCCGCGCCATCGTGCTCTGCCCAAGCCCGGCGATCTGCGGGAACACGAACCACATCCAGTGGCTGCGTTTCGCCCCGGCACGCAACTCGGCCAAAGCCTGCGGATACACGCCGTCCTGCGCGGCGACGAAGCGGTCGAGATCATGCGTCATGCCCTGCAGATGGTCACCCCGCACCGTCGCCGCAACTGTCATGCCCGCCGATGCGTTGCACCCGTAACGAACGAGGATTTGCCATGAAGATCATGATCACGGCTGCGCTTCTCGCCGCACCTTTGTTGCTCGGCGCGTGCGCGAAGAAGGACGATCCCACCAACACCGCGGCGGCGAGCGGCTTTACGCCGCCCGAGACGCGCGCGCCAACGCCGATCCCCGGCCAGGCCCAGACCACGCCGATCACGGCCTATGTCGGCAAATACCCGCACGACGCGGTCGACGGCGTCGATTTCTACGATCGCACCGATGTCGCCACCGGCCTCGTCAACGCGGTCGGCGACGCGAAGCTGCGCGAGACGATCCGCGGTCGCTCGGGGCCGGCGACGCCGATCTTCACGGTCGGCAACCGCATTGCTGCCTGGGGCTGCGAGGAGCATAATTGCGGCGATCACAACTGGGCGGTGCTCGTCGACCCCAAGCGCGGCAAGACCGAAGTCTGTCATCACGACGCCGCGACGATGGGCAATCGCAGCGACTGGTATGCCGGTGCCGCGCCCGTGCGTCGCTACGCGGCCTGTCCCTCGGAGGCTTGATTCATGCTCGAACATATCCCCGCCTGGCTCGGCAATGCGATGAGCGGCCTGCGCGCTGGTGCGGACAAGCTCGCCATCGTCCAGCTCGGCCGGAATTTCGAGACGCTCGACCTCACCAGCCCGGCATTCGCGCATGAGGCCCGGCTGCCGCCGCGGTTCACGGCCGATGCAGAGGGCGATGGCGCAGGCGTCTCGCCGCCACTCGTCTGGAGCACGCCGCCAGCCGGCACCGAGCGTATGGTGCTGATCGTCGAGGATCCCGACGCACCGGCGCCGCAACCCCTGGTGCACGCGATCGTCTGGGGTCTCGAAGCGGATTCGGGTCGTCTGGCGGAAGGTGCGATCGCTGCTGACGGTGAGGGCGATGCGTCAGGCCGTGACGTTGGCCGTAATTCGTACCTCCGCGAAGGCTGGCTGCCGCCCGATCCACCCAGCGGGCACGGCGAGCATCGCTACGCGTTCCAGCTGTTCGCGGTCGGCGCGGGGGCAGGGGATCCCGGCGATACGCCCGGGCGCTCGGCCGTGATCGAGGCCATCACCGGGCACGTGCTGGCGGCGGGGCTGTTGATCGGCACATATTCGCGGGAAGAGGATGCACCGGTCGGGCCGGTGGGGATGGGTGCGCCGGCATAGGCCGGCGCCCAGATCGTTGGTCGAGTACCCCGGTCTTCAGGCGAGTACGGCGCCGGTATGTGTCACGATCAGCAGGACCGTGGTCGAGAAGGCGGCGAGGCCGATGAGGATGCTGCGGTTCATGATGAAACTCCTGTACCGGAGGGATCAGGCGATCGGGATGATCGGGGTTGCAGCGCTGACGGCGATGGCAGCGAAGAAGAGCGCGCCGACGAACGAGAGAGCGATGCGCTGAGCGGTTTCGAAACGAAGCGACATGGGATTTTCCTTCGATGTTCGGGCTGCCGGACCATCCAGCCTCCCATGTCGAATGAATTGCATACCCCGTGCCAGTTTCTTACGTTGCTGAAATTGCTGGGTTTCCTGTTCAGCCCGCGCGCGAATTGGGAAAACGCACCATGTTCCCACAGCAATTCACGCCAATCTCCGGGATCAGCCGGCACAGACCCGATCGCGGCCTTGTTCCTTGGCGGTATATAACAGCCGGTCGGCCCGCTCGAACGCGGTTTCCGCCGGTTCGTCGGACCGGATCGCGGTGATTCCGGCTGAAAACGTGATCATGCCCAGCGCCGTATCGGTCTCGCGGTTGCGGTAGCGCTTGCCCGCGACCGTCGCGCGCACCGAATCGAGCAGTTCGGCCGCATCGGCGAGATCGACGCCGCTCAGCAGCACCGCGAACTCCTCGCCACCGTGCCGCACGACGAGGTGCGGCGCGCATTCGGAGGCCATCGCCTGACCGATCGCGGTCAGCACCCGGTCGCCGACGCCGTGGCCGTGCAGGTCGTTGACGTGCTTGAACCGATCGATGTCGCATACCGCCAGACAATAGGGCCCGCCCTGGGGATCGCGCTCGGCAAACGCCTCCTCGAACGCGCGGCGGTTGGGCAGGCCGGTCAGCACGTCGCGGCGCGCGGTATCGCGCGCCTCGGCAAGCTTGGCGCGCAACGCGTCGGTCTCCGCGGTGGCCTCCGCCAGCCGGACCTCGCTGTCGCGGATTCGCGCGATCATCGAACTCGTGATCCGGGTGATCTCGTCGATCTCCGCCATCTGCGTGATCGCCTTCGCGCTCTTGGCCAGATCCTGCCCGAAGCCGCGCGTCTCGTCCTGCATCGTTCGCATGATGCGCGCGAACCCATCGACCTGTTGCTGGGTCTCGAGCACCAGCGCGATCGCGGTGCGCGCCTCGCTATGTCTCGCGGCGTCGTTCGGCGTATCGGGGGTCGTCGCGTCGCGGCGCGTCCGCACCAGGGGCGGGCCATCGACCACGCGCCCGCCGAGTCGTTCGATGTCGTTCCGCGTCAGGCGCACGCCGTGCTCGGTCAATCGTGCCACCGCATCGGCGAGCGGCCCGCCCGGCGCCGACAGCACGGCGAACGCAAACGCATAGTGCGCCGGGTCCGGGCTCAGCCGCTGCTCGTCGAGAAAGCTGCCGATTCGCTCGAACAGGGTGTCGTCCGGCATTGTATCGCTCGTTGGCTTCGCTGCCAGCGCGTCCCGCATGTTACCCTCCGCGTCCCAACACCGCGATAGACCCGAAAGGGTTAGGATAGCGTCACCGAACCGGCAATGATTTGCCGGTTCGGAAGTTTCCTCCAGCGTTCCGGGCGGCTTACTTGCCCGTCAGCTTCTGGACGGCGGCCAGCGTCGTCGCGACGTGCGCCTCGGGGTTCATCTCGTCATGGACGAAGGCGATGCGGCCGTCCTTGGCGATGACGTAGCTGGTACGCTTGGTGACGTCGCGACCCGAGATCTGCTTGCCGAGCGCGACGTCATAGCCCTTGACGACGGTCGGCCCGGCGCTGGCGACCGCGAACTTGCCTGCGCATTTCTCCGCCGAGAACTTGCTGAGCGTCTCGACATTGTCCGCCGACATGCCGATCACCGTCGCGCCTGCCTTGGTGAACGCCGGAATCGCCTCGGCGAACGCATGCGCCTCGGCGTTGCAGCCACCGGTATAGGCCGCCGGGAAGAAGTAGAGCACGACCGGGCCCTTCTTCAGCTGCTCGGCGAGGTGGACGGTGAACACCTTGCCGGCGATGGCGCCGCGCGTCGTGAAGTCGGGAGCCCGGGCGCCGGGCGCGAGCGCCGCGAATGCGGGCGTTGCCGCGAGAAGGGCGGCGGCGGCGAGAGTCGAGACGAGGCGCATGGACGATACTCCGGTTGGATTGCAACGACCTACGCTCGACCGAGCGATCCGTCCATTGCCCGTGACGTCCCGGCTCGATAGGCTGGATCAATGCCAGTAACCCAAGCCGATATCGACCTCGCGCACCGCCTCGCGGATGCTGCGGGCCACGTCATCCGACCCTATTTCCGCCATGAGCACGGCGTCGAGATCAAGGACGACCAATCCCCCGTCACCCGCGCCGACCGCGAGGCCGAGACCGCAATGCGCCGCCTGCTCGACGCCGAACGCTCGGGCGACGGCATCGTCGGCGAGGAGTTTGGCGAGAAAGCGGGCGTCACCAACCGGAAGTGGGTGCTCGATCCGATCGACGGCACGCGCAGCTTCACGGTGGGACGCGCGATCTTCGGCACGCTGATCGCGCTGGTCGAGGATGGCTGGCCGGTGCTCGGCATCATCGACCAGCCCGTTCAGCGCGAGCGCTGGGTGGGAGTCGCCGGCCGTCCGACCACCCTCAACGGCGTACCGGTCCGGACGCGCGCCTGCCGCGAACTCGCCGGCGCGACGATCGCCACCACCAGCCCGCACCTCTTCGACAAGGTCGACGTACAGCCTTACCTGGCGCTGGTCGCGGCGATCTCGGGTGGCAACCCGCGGCAGGGCCCGGTCTATGGCGGCGACTGCTATAATTACGGCCTGCTCGCGAGCGGCCATCTCGACGTGGTCTGCGAATCCGGCCTCAAGCTCTACGACTTCGCGGCGCTGGTACCGGTGGTCGAGGGGGCAGGGGGCATGATGTGCGACTGGAGCGGCGATCCGCTGACGGCGGCAAGCGAAGGCCATGTGCTGGCGATCGGCGATCCCGCACGGATGGACGACGTGCTGGAGGCGATGCACCGGTTGCAGGGTGGCCACGGTGATGACGACCACGATCATGGCGACGGCCACGGCCACAAGCACTAATAGTCGTCCAGCCAAACCGGCTGCACCGCAGAGGACAACGGCCCCAGCGCCATTCTCTCCAATCCGTCATCCCGGCGGACGCCGGGATGACGGGGCGGATGGGGTTGGGGAGGGGGCATGGTCGAAAGCGCCGTTCTCCAGCCGGGGCAGAAGCTACGCCTTTCCGCTAGCGGACCAACGGCTCCCCCGTCCGTCACCCAAGCCCCGTCCGTCACCCGAGCCCTGTCCGTCACCCGAGCCCCGCCCGTCGCTCCCGCCCCGTCCGTCACCCCAGCGAACGCTGGGGTCTCCAAATTGGGTGTCGCCCCAGCGGAACGAGCTCCCAGCTTCCGCTGGGATGACGAGGATGGTGTGGGATGGCGAATCCCGCCGGCCTGACGAATCCCGCCGGCCTGACGAATCCCGCCGGCCTGACGAATCCCGCCGGCAGGACGAACCCCGCTGGCATGACGCGGACGCGCTCTCAGAAGATCCCCAGGAACTTCTTCCGCTGCCCCTTCTTCTCCGCGGCGGTCGTCTTCCCGTCCTCGGCCTTGGCGGTCGTCCCGTGGCCCACGTCGTCGCGCGGCTGGCCCTTCGTCGTTCGCTGCGCCGCCGCGGTTGCCCCCGCCAGAACCGGTCCGCAGGCGGTCGACTTCGCATCGCCGACATCGACGAACGCCAGGATCCCCGCGACCGGCGTCGCCACCAACGCCAGTCCAAGGCCGCTGCCGACGCGCGCGAGGAGGTCCTTCGAGATCACCTGTAGCTGCGGCGCGGCGAACATCCCGCCGACGCCGACTGGCGACTGCCCCGCGAACAGGCTGAACTTCTTCGAATCCGCGCGGAAGGCGAGATCCACCGCTTCGTTGCGGAAGCTGAACCCGCCGCGTCCGACGATCACGTTCTTGCGCGTGTCGATGATGATCGGGTCCGCCGCCGCGACGCCGCCGCGAACGGTGAAGCCGATCAGCCCGCAATTGACCTGCACCGGCTCCTTCAGCTTTCCCTGGAACATCCGCTGCGCAAACGTGCCGATATCGAGCTCGGCGAGCTGGATATTACGCACCGAAAGCGCGCCCGACGGCATCACGAATGCGATCCGGCCTTGCGACGACGCCAATGATTCATGCACCGAATCGCCGCGCCCCTTCAGTTCGATGCGACCCTTGATCGTTCCAGTCGTGCCCGCCTCGGCAAGCCCATAGCCCTTGAGCAACCGCCCGAGAGGGGTCGCGGCGAGCCGGATATCGTAGGATACCGCGCTCGGCCGCGCCCGCGTGTCGAAGATGACGTCCGAGGATACGTTGCCGCGCGCCATCGAAAAGGTCAGTGGCGACAAGGCCAGCCGCCCGCGCTCCAGATCGAGCGTCAGGTCGACGTTGGAGATCGGCAGGTTGCGCGACTTGACCGTACCGATCGCCCATTTCAGGTCGGCATCGAACAGCTTCATCGTCTCGATCGGCAGCTTGCCGTTGGGCAGCAGGCGCTGTGGTGCGGCGCCCGTCGCGGCAGCGGCCGCCACCGCGCCGCGCGTTTCGACGATGTCGGGATTGAAGCCGATGAACGGCGCCGCATCGATGATGTCGAGGCTCTTGGTCGTCAGCACCGAGTCGAGATGGATGCGCTCGCCGTTGAGAATCGTCAGCTTGCCCGCGAGATCGGTCCGACCCGCAAAGCCACGCAGATGCGTGAAGGCGTATTCGTCGCCCTGCTTGATCAGCTGCGCGCGCAGTTTGTAGGTCCGCGTGTTCGGGATCGCGACGTCGATCACGCCGAGCAGCGTCGACAGGTTGGCGCCGCGCGCGGTCACAGCAAGCGGCACGTTCTCAACATCGGCGATGCTCGGCAGCGTGCCCGCGACGTCGATCACGTTGCCCGCCGCCCGCATCCGCGCGACCAGCTTGTTCTGCCCGCGGTTGGCGGTCGCATCCGGTGACAGGAGTTGCGCAGTCACGGTGAACGGCGTCTCGCGCAGCCGGCCCTTGCCGGTCAGCCCGACCGCGCGGCCGATCGTCGCGTCGACCGAGCGGATGTCGGCGACCTTGAGGTCCGCCAGCACGCGCATCCGCGGATCGAGATAGCGCACCGTCGTGCCGGTCACCGTGGCGACGTCGATTCGCGGGAATTCGAGCGGCTTGCCGCCCTTCTTCTCGCTGAACGTCCAGGTGTTGGCCGAGTGCGCCGCATTCCACTCCAGATCGACCGCGCCGTTGACGAGATCGAGCCAGTATAGCCGCCGCTTGCCGAACAGCAGCGACAGCGGTGCGATCCGCGTGTCGAGCTTGTCCGCCTGGAACAGGTTCGGCTTGCTCGCCCAATCTGGGTTCGAGAGCGTGAAGTTCTCCGCGTACAGCTTGATGCGGAACGGCGCGAAATACAGCTGGAAGTCGCCGCGCACGGTCAGCGTCCGGTGGGTAAGCGAGCCAACGACGCGCTCGAACGGGTGCTTCAGGAAGCGCCCCTTGGTGATGTACAGCACCAGCCAGATCGCGACGATGACCGCGACGATCCCGAGCAGGATGTTGCGCAGTATCCGCCGTTTGCGACGTTTTTGCGCGTCGACAGGCGCGGGTGCCGGGGAGGGGGTGTCGATCGGCGGCGTCGGGCTGGCGTCCATGCAAGCCCTATCGCATGGCGGGCGCGGCAGTTCCACAGCGGTTGATATTCCTAATTAATGCGGGTATCGGCCCCGCTTCCTCGAAGGGAACGCGTTCGACGAATCGCCCGGCCAGTGTGGGCTGCCGCGGCGATTTCAGCGTCCTCCTTCGTAACCGAAAGGATAAAAATGCCCAAGCTGAAGACCAAGAGCGGCGTCAAGAAACGCTTCAAGCTCACCGCCACCGGCCTGCTCAAGCACGGCGTCGCCGGCAAGCGTCACCGTCTGGCGCATCACAACGGCAAGTACATCCGTCAGAACCGCGGCACCAAGCTGCTGTCGAAGGCCGATACCGCAGCGGTTAAGGCCTGGGCGCCTTACGGCCTGCGTTGAGCTGAGAAGGAATTAGACAATGGCACGCGTAAAACGGGGTGTTACCACCCGCGCCAAGCACAAGCGTATTTTTGTTCAGGCGAAGGGCTATTATGGCCGTCGCAAGAACACCATCCGCATCGCCCGTCAGGCCGTCGAGAAGGCCGGACAGTACGCATATCGCGACCGCAAGGTTAAGAAGCGCACGTTCCGTGGCCTCTGGATCCAGCGCATTAACGCTGGCGTCCGCGCCGAGGGTCTGACCTATTCGCAGTTCATGCACGGCGTGAAGCTGGCAGGGATCGAACTCGACCGGAAGGTCTTGGCCGACATCGCCATGCACGAAGGCGCTGCATTCAGCGCCATCGTCGCCCAGGTGAAGGCGGCGCTCCCTCAGGCCGCGTAATCCGCGACTGAGGTGAGTTTCGGGAGGGCGTCGGTGGGAGACCACCGGCGCCCTTTCTGCGTTCTGGCGGGGGGGCGCTGGAAGGAACGCGTAGTTTCTCAGGCTCAAGCTTCGATACCGATCCCCAACTATGATCACCCCTCGCCCCTCCTCCGTCATCCCGGCGAACGCCGGGACCCATGGTTAAGGCGGACCCGGCGAAAGCGTGCTACCAACAACCGGCCCGCTACCGTGGGTCCCGGCGTCCGCCGGGATGACGGAGCTCTAGAAATGAGCGATCGAGCGGTGATCAGGGGAGCACGAAATGCGCGAAACCTTCCAGCCGTGCGTCTACATCCTCCACTCCCGCCGCCACGGCACGCTCTACATCGGCGTCACCTCAAACTTGCTCGCAAGGCTGGTTCAGCACCGAGAGGGGTTGATCCCCGGCTTCACTCGCCGGTACGGCATCAAGCGTCTCGCCTATTACGAGATGTTCGACACGATGGAGGCCGCGATCGTACGTGAGAAACGGCTGAAGGAGTGGCGAAGAGCGTGGAAGATCGAGCTGATCGAAGCGCGCAACGAGAATTGGGACGATCTGGGTATCGGCCTCGGGCTTCCCCGCCTAACCGAACCCGCCCTGGGAGTATGACGTGACGCAAGACCTGAACCAGATGCGCGACCACATGCTGACGGCGATCGCCGCCGCATCCGGGCTCGACGCGCTCGACGCGTGCCGGGTCGAGGCGCTCGGCAAGCAGGGCACGATCACCGCGCTGCTGAAGACGCTCGGCAAGATGACGCCGGACGAACGCCTCGTCCAAGGCCCGCTGATCCAGGGGCTGCGTGAGGCAGTGGCCAACGGCATCGCCGAGCGGAAAGCCACGCTCGAACGCGCCGCGCTTGACGCGCGTCTCGCCAGCGAAACGCTCGACATGACGCTCCCCGCGGACGCCACGCCCGCCGGCACGATCCACCCCGTCAGCCAGGTCATGGACGAACTCGCCGAGATCTTCGCCGACTTGGGCTTCGCGGTCGCGACCGGTCCCGAGATCGAGACCGACTGGCATAATTTCACCGCGCTCAACATCCCCGAGACGCATCCCGCGCGGGCGATGCACGATACCTTTTATCTCCAGCAGGGGATCGACGCGAAGGCCGCCGGCACCGCCGACGAAAAGACGACCTTCTCGCTGCTCCGCACGCACACGTCGCCGGTCCAGATCCGCACGATGTTGAGCCAAAAGCCGCCGATCCGCATCATCGCCCCCGGCCGCACCTACCGCTCGGACTCCGACGCGACGCACACGCCGATGTTCCACCAGGTCGAGGGCCTCGTGATCGACAAGGGCATCACGCTCGGCCATTTGAAGTGGACGCTCGAAACCTTCGTGAAGGCGTTCTTCGAGCGCGACGACATCGTGCTCCGCCTGCGCCCCAGCTACTTCCCGTTCACCGAGCCGTCGGTCGAGATCGACGTCGGCTACACGCTCGTGAAGGGCAAGCGCGTCGTCGGCGGCGCCGAGCCCGATGGCTGGCTCGAGATCCTCGGCTCGGGCATGGTCCACCGCAAGGTGATCGAGGCCTGCGGGCTCGACCCCGACGAATGGCAGGGCTTCGCGTTCGGCTGCGGCATCGACCGGCTGGCGATGCTCAAATACGGCATGGACGACCTACGCCCGTTCTTCGACGGCGATATCCGCTGGCTCAAGCATTACGGCTTCTCGAGCCTCGACGTCCCCACCTTGTCCGGCGGAGTCGGCGCATGAAGTTCACGCTCAGCTGGCTCAAGCAGCACCTCGAAACCACCGCCACGCTCGACCAGATCGTCGAAGCGCTGACCCGCATCGGCCTTGAGGTCGAAGGCGTCGAGAACCCCGGCGAGAAGCTCGCCGCGTTCAAGATCGCCAAGGTGCTCAGCGCAGAACGCCATCCGCAAGCCGACAAGCTCCAGATCCTGTCGGTCGATGCCGGTAACGGTCCGCTCCAAGTCGTCTGCGGCGCCCCCAACGCACGCGCCGGCTTGGTCGGCGTGTTCGGCGCACCCGGCGCCTACGTCCCCGGTCTCGACGTGACGCTCAAGCTCGCCAGCATCCGCGGCGTCGAATCCAACGGCATGATGTGCTCGACGCGTGAGCTGGAACTCGGCGAGGATCACGACGGCATCATCGAACTGCCCGCGGATGCCCCGATCGGCACCGCGTACCCCGACTATGCCGGCCTTACCGACCCGGTCATCGACGTCGCGATCACGCCCAACCGCCAGGACTGCATGGGCGTCCGCGGCATCGCGCGAGACCTCGCCGCCGCCGGCCTCGGCACACTCACGCCGCTGGTCATCCCCACCCCCTCCGTCATCCCGGCGGACGCCGGGACCCAAGGTTCGGCAAACGCAACCGGTGAGGCGGACTCCCGCCCCCACGGAAATGACAAACCAGGGACGGGGAACGGACCCGACGTCGCAACGCTGGACCCAGAAGGCTGCCCCGCCTTCTTCGCCCAGACCGTAACCGGCGTGACCAACGGCGAGTCCCCCGAATGGATGCGCCGCAGCCTGCTCGCGATCGGCCAGAAGCCGATCTCCGCGCTCGTCGACATCACCAACTACCTGATGATCGACCTCGGCCGCCCGCTCCACGTCTACGACCGCGCCAAACTCACCGGCGGCCTCGTCGCGCGCAAGGCAAAGGACGGCGAACAGGTCGTAGCCCTCAACGGCAAGACCTACACGCTCGACGCGACCATGACCGTCATCGCCGACGACACCGCCGTGCACGACATCGGCGGCATCATGGGCGGCGAGCATTCGGGCGTCTCGGCGGACACCACCGACGTCCTGATCGAATGCGCCTATTTCGATCCCGACCACATCGCCCGCACCGGCCAGAAGCTGACCCTTACCTCCGACGCGCGCAGCCGCTTCGAACGCGGCGTCGACCCGGCGTTCCTCGAAGACGGCCTGGCCATCGCCACTGCGCTGGTCCTCCACATCTGCGGCGGTACGGCGAGCGACGTCACCCGGTCGGGTGAGCCCCCGCTCGAACCCCGCGTCGTGCACTACGACCCCCGCCTCAGCGCAGACCTCGGCGGCCTCCACGTCGCCCCCGAACGCCAGGCGCGGACATTGTTGTCGCTCGGCTTCACGATCGGCGCGATCAAGTCCGCCGATGCGTTCAGCGACGCGCTGTTCTCGACGATCGAGGGCAAATGGCCGGTCACGATCCCGACTTGGCGCCGCGACGTCGACGGCCCTGCCGATCTCGTCGAGGAAGTCGTCCGCATCGAGGGCATCGACAACATCCCCTCGACGCCGCTCCCCCGCATACCCGGCGTCGCCAAGCCGACCGCCACGCCCGAGCAGAAGCTCGAACGCCGCGCACGTCGCGCCGCTGCAGCGCGAGGGCTCGACGAGGCGGTAACGTGGAGCTTCCTGTCCGAAGCCGAAGCCGCGCCCTTCGGCGGCGGCGCATGGACGCTCGCCAACCCGATCAGCGAAGACCTGAAGGTCATGCGTCCCTCGATGCTCCCCGGCCTGCTCGCCGCGACCGGCCGCAATCTCAAGCGCGGGGCACAGAGTGTCCGCCTGTTCGAGATCGGCCGTCGCTACCTCGCCGATGCCGAGCGCGCGACCCTTGGCGTGGTGCTGGCCGGCGACCGCCGCCCCCGCGGCTGGCGCGACGGCAAGGCCGCCAGCTTCGACGCATATGACGCGAAGGCCGAAGCTCTGGCGCTGCTCGCAGCGTCGGGTGCCCCGGTCGAAAACCTGCAAGTGATGGGTGAAGCCGGCGACGCATGGCACCCCGGCCAGTCCGGCACGCTCCGCCTTGGCCCCAAGACGGTGCTGGCAAGCTTCGGCATGCTCCATCCGTCGGTGCTGAAGGCGTTCGACCTCGACGGCGCGGTCGCCGCGGTAGAACTCTACCTTGACGCGATCCCGCCTAAGCGCGCCACCGGTTTCACGCGCCCGGCCTACACGCCGCCGGCGCTGCAAGCCGTCCGCCGCGACTTCGCCTTCCTCGTGCCAGCGGCGCTCGCCACCGACACGCTGGTCCGTGCGGTAAAGGGGGCGGACAAGGTCGCGATCGTCTCGGCCCGCGTGTTCGACGTGTTCACCGGGGCAGGGGTCGAGGACGGCCACAAGTCGGTCGCAGTCGAGATCGTCCTGCAACCGACCGCCAAGAGCTTCACCGACGAAGAGATCAAGGCGATCGCCGACAAGGTGGTCGCGGCCGCCGCCAAGCAGGGCGCGAGCTTGAGAGGATAACGCTCCCCCCAAACACCACCCCGGCGAAGGCCGGGGCCCAAGTGGCGAGGCCACTGTAACGGGGCGATGCGCGCAGTTGGCGACGTTTCCCACTTGGGCCCCGGCCTCCGCCGGGGTGGTGGTGCGGGTGGAGACCTGAGCCTTATCGAGCCTCGCGCGTTCGACCCCGACGGAAGGAACTCCATGACCGACCTGATCACGATCGCCAACGACCACCTCACGGCCCAGATCAACCCGCTCGGCGCTGAACTCACGTCGCTCGTCGACGCCAAGGGCCGCGAGTTGATGACCAACGCCGACCCGGCCTATTGGACCGGGCACGCGCCGATTCTCTTCCCGGTGGTCGGCCGCCCCTACCGCGACACGATTCGCGTCGACGGCACCCAATACCCGATGAAGCAGCACGGATTCGCCCGCCGCCTGCCATTCGAGATCATCGCCACCAGCCCAGACGGCGTCACCTTCCGCTTGACCGACAGCGAAGAAACGCACGCGCACTACCCGTTTGCCTTTGCGTTGGAGATCGCCTTCCAGCTCACCGGCGCGACGCTGTCGATAGAGGTCGCGGTCCGCAACACCGGCGATGTCGTTCTCCCAGCCAGCTTCGGTTTCCACCCCGCCTTCGCTTGGCCGCTCCCGTATGGCCAGCCTCGCGCCGACCACCGCATCGTTTTCTCCGCGGACGAGCCCGACGCGCTGCGGACAATCGCCGACGACGGCACGATCGCCGAGGGCGAGCGTCCGTCGCCGTTGGAAGGCCGCACGCTGGCATTGCGCGACGCGCTGTTCGAAAAGGACGCGCTGGTCTGGGATAGCGTGCACTCCGACTCGGTCACCTACGGCGCGCCGGACGGCCCGCAGCTCCGGATCGACTTCCCCGACACGCCGAAACTCGGCATCTGGACCAAGCCCGGCGCAGCCTATGTCTGCGTCGAGCCTTGGCACGGCATCGCCGACCCTGAAGGCTATACCGGCGACTATCGCGCCAAACCCGGCGTGTTCGAGGTGGCCGCGGGTGACACGAAGAGCATCACCATGAGCGTGACGCTGGTGCCCGCCGCCGTTTGAACCAAACGTATCGGATTCGGCGATCCTCCCCCGCAAGGGGAGGTGGCTGGCTCTTGCCAGACGGAGGGGGAGGTAAGGGTTACATCTGCTTCGTGTCCTCCCCCTCCGACGCTTCGCGCCACCTCCCCCTGGCGGGGGAGGATTTAATTTTGCGACTCTATCCGAACGTGGTGCTGTGAAGGACGTCCCTCTGTCCTCCACGTCCCGCATCTGCCAATAGCGGCGCCATGACCGCCGCTGACCCGGCTCACCCATCTTCCCGAGCCAAGACTCGGCGCACCGGACCCACGCCATGACCCAATTTCCCCGCCGCACCTTCGCGATCATCTCGCACCCGGATGCCGGCAAGACCACGCTGACCGAGAAGCTCCTCTATTTCGGCGGTGCGATCCATCTCGCCGGCGAAGTGAAGGCGCGCGGCCAGACGCGGCGCGCCCGCTCCGACTGGATGAAGATCGAGCAGCAGCGCGGGATCTCGGTCACCTCGTCGGTGATGACGTTCGAGCGCCAGGGGATCACGTTCAACCTGCTCGACACCCCAGGCCACGAAGACTTCTCGGAGGACACCTACCGCACGCTCACCGCGGTCGATTCGGCGGTGATGGTAATCGACGCCGCGAAAGGCATCGAGCCGCAGACGCGGAAGCTGTTCGAGGTGTGTCGGCTGCGCAACGTGCCGATCATCACTTTCGTCAACAAGGTCGACCGCGAGGGCCGCGATCCGTTCTCGCTGCTCGACGAGGTGGCGGAGATGCTCCAGCTCGACGTCTGCCCGATGAGCTGGCCGGTCGGCATGGGCGGCGAGTTCGAGGGCGTCTACGACCTCTACGCCAACACGCTGAGCCGCCCCGAAGGCGACAGCCGCGAATTCATGGGCAAGGCGATCCCGTTCGTCGGCATCGACGATCCCGAACTCGCCAAGATTCTTAGCCCCGAAGCGATGGTCCGCCTGAACGACGAGGCCGAACTCGCACAGGGCGGCTATTCGAGCTTCGACCCCGACGCGTATCGCGCGGGCAATCTGACGCCGGTCTATTTCGGCTCGGCGCTGAAGGACTTCGGCGTCGCCGAACTGATCGCCGCGCTCGCCGACTACGCCCCGCCACCGCGCGCGCAGCCCGCCGAACCGGCGCCCGTATCCCCGGATGAGCCCGAAGTCACCGGCTTCGTGTTCAAGGTGCAGGCCAACATGGACCCCAACCACCGCGACCGCATCGCGTTCATGCGGCTGTGCTCGGGCGTGTTCAAGCGCGGCATGAAGCTCACCCCGACCGGCCACGGCAAACCGATCGCGGTGCACTCGCCCATCCTGTTCTTCGCCCAGAACCGCGAACTGGCGGACGAGGCATTCCCCGGCGACATCATCGGCATCCCCAACCACGGCACGCTCCGGGTCGGCGATACGCTGAGCGAAAAGGCCGCGATCCGCTTCACCGGCCTGCCGAACTTCGCGCCCGAGATCCTGCGCCGCGTCGTGCTCAAGGACTTCACCAAGACCAAGCAGTTGCGCAAGGCGCTCGACGACATGGCCGAGGAGGGGGTCACGCAGGTGTTCTACCCCGACATCGGCTCGAACTGGATCATTGGCGTGGTGGGCCAGCTTCAGCTCGAAGTGCTGCTGTCGCGCCTCGACGCGGAGTACAAGGTCGCGGCGGGGCTGGAGCCTGCGCCCTACGAGACCGCGCGCTGGATTTCGGCGGAAGACCCGCTGGAGTTGAAGACGTTCGCCGAGATCAATCGCGGCGCGATGGCAAAGGATCGCGATGGCAACCCGGTGTTTCTCGCGAAAAGCGCGTGGGAAGTGAACTACATCGCCGAGCGCTATGCGAAGATCCGCTTCGCCGCGACCCGCGAGCGGTAAGCCTCTCGTCATGCCGGGCTCGTTCCGGCATCCACGGTTCGGCACAATCGAGAGGCGTGAGTGCGCGGGACGGTGGATCCCGGAACAAGCCCGGGGTGACGTGGAAGTTAGTCCGCCGCCAGAGCTTCGGCGAGCATGTCTCGGATCGCTCGTAGGGCGGTCATAGGCGACTCTACCTGCGCGACGATCTCGCCGGGTCCTGGAATTGCAGGCGCGCCCTTCTCGCCCGCCAGCAATTGCTGGACGCCGCGGACGGTATAGCCCTCGCGGTTCAGATACTGGTCGATGCGCCGCACCAAGGCGACGTCCTCGGCACGGTAATAGCGCCGGTTGCCCGCACGCTGCAGCGGCCGCAACTGGACGAACCGCGTCTCCCAATAGCGCAGGATATGCTGCGGCAGGCCGGTTTCGCGCGAGAGTTCGCCGATCGTCCGAAACGCCGCACCGGCCTTCTGCCCCCCGGCATCCGGTAATGCGTCGTCAGTATCAGGCACCGGGTCGGTCAGTCGGCACCGACGATGCGCTCACGCATCATCTGGCTCGCGCGGAACGTCAGGACGCGGCGCGGCGCGATCGGCACCTCGATGCCGGTCTTGGGATTGCGGCCGACGCGCTCGCCCTTGTCGCGGAGCACGAACGTGCCGAACCCCGAGATCTTGACGTTCTCACCGTGAGAGAGCGCTCCGCACATCTCGGCGAGGATCTGCTCGACGATCTTGGAGGAATCCGCACGCGACAACCCCACCTCGCGGTGGAGGGATTCAGCCAGATCGGCCCGCGTCAAAGTACCCGTCATCGTCATTCACACGCTCCCACGCCCGGCGAACTACCTACACAAGCAGAGAGAGGACCGGAAGAACTTTTGTTCTGCATGCGAACCGATCGATTTCGGCAGGCTTTAGAAGCGGATAACCGCCGCGCCCCAGGTAAATCCACCGCCCATCGCCTCGAGCACGACGATCTGGCCTTGCCGTATACGTCCATCACGCACCGCAACGTCGAGTGCGAGCGGTACGGAGGCCGCCGAGGTGTTCGCATGCTGGTCGACCGTGACGACCACTTTCGCCGGCTCAAGACCCAGTTTCCGTGCGGTCGCGTCGAGGATACGGGCGTTCGCCTGATGCGGCACGACCCAGTCGACCTGATCCGCCTCGAGCCCGGCCATCGCCAGCGACTCGGTCATCACCGATGCGAGGTTGGTGACGGCGTGACGGAAGACCTCGCGGCCTTTCATGCGCAGCTTGCCGACGGTCCCGGTCGTCGAGACTCCGCCGTCGACGTGCAGAAGTTCGTTGTGGCGCCCATCGGCATGCAGCTTGGTCGTCAGGATCCCGCGACCGCCTTCGTCGGCGGTATCCTGCGCCTCCAGCACGATCGCGCCGGCGCCGTCGCCGAACAGCACGCAGGTCGTCCGGTCTTCCCAGTCGAGGATGCGGCTGAACGTCTCGGCGCCGATCACCAGCGCGCGCTTGGCGACCCCGCTGCGGATCATGCTGTCGACCACCTGGACCGCGTACAGGAAGCCCGAGCAGACCGCGGCGACGTCGAACGCGACGCAGTCGTTGATGCCGAGCATCGCCTGCACCTTGGTGGCGCTGGCGGGGAAGGTCTGGTCGGGCGTCGCGGTGGCGAGCACGATCAGGTCGATGCTCGCGGCCTCGATCCCGGCGGCGGCCAGCGCGGCCCGGCACGCGTCCGCGGCTAGCGTCGCGGTCGTCTCGCCTTCGCCGGCGATGTGGCGAAAGCGGATGCCGGTGCGCTCGACGATCCACTCGTCGCTGGTGTCGACCTGCGCCGCCAGTTCGGCGTTCGAGACGCGGCGCTTCGGCAGCGCCGAACCCGTGCCCATCACGACAGACCGGATCATGCCGCCTTCTCCACGTTGCCGAGATCGTCGGCGATCCGTCGCACCAGGTCGTTGCGGACCATCTTGGCGGCATTGCCGATCGCGGTCGCCACGCCGCGCTCGTTGGCGCCGCCATGGCTCTTCACGACGATGCCGTTGAGGCCGAGGAAAACCGCGCCGTTGTGATTGTTGGGATCGAGGTGATCGCGCAGCAATTCGGTCGCGGGCTTCGAGATCAGGAAGCCGAGCTTCGAGCGGACCGAGCTGCGGAACGCGCGCTTCAGCAGGTCGGCGACGAATCGCGCAGTGCCTTCGGCGGTCTTCAGCGCGATGTTGCCCGAGAAGCCGTCGCACACGACCACATCGACCTCACCGCGCGACAGCCGGTCGCCCTCGATGAAGCCTTCGAACTTCATGTCGACCGACGGCGTCGCGCGCAGCTGGGCTGCGGCATCGCGAATCTGGTCGGTGCCCTTCATGTCCTCGCTGCCGATATTGAGCAGCGCGACACGCGGGTGCGGGATGTCGAGCGCGGTGCGGGCATAGGCGGCGCCCATGATCGCGAACTGGACGAGGTTGCGTGCATCGCACTCGGTGTTCGCACCTAGGTCGAGCATCACCATATCGGTGTCGCCCAGCGTTGGTAGACGCGCCGCGAGTGCCGGCCGGTCGATCCCGGGCAGCATCCGCAGCGATATCTTCGCCATCGCCATCAGTGCGCCGGTATTACCGGACGACACCGCGGCGGCGGCGCGACCCTGTTTCACCAGGTCGATCGCGATGCCCATCGACGTCTTCTTCGCACGCCTGATCGCCTGGCTCGGCTTTTCGCTCGAACCGACGACTTCGGGTGCGTGGACGATTTCGGAGTTCTGCGACAGGTTCGGATGGGCTTTCAGCCCCTCGCGAATCGCAGTCTCGTCACCGACCAGGAAGAAGTGCGTGCCCTCGTAGCGATGACGCGCGCGGGCGACACCGGCGAGCATCACTGCCAGCCCGTCATCGCCACCCATCGCATCGACCGCGATCCAGCCGCTGTCGGGCATCGCTTATCCTTCGTTCAAGTTAGAGGTTCCGGATGGAAGCCTCAGCCCTCGATCGAGAGGATTTCACGACCGTTATAGTGACCGCACGACCCGCACAGGTTGTGCGGACGCTTCAGCTCACCACAGTTCGGGCATTCCTGGAACGACGCGATCGTGAGCGAATCGTGGCCACGGCGCATGCCGCGCTTGGAGGGCGAGGTTTTTCTTTTGGGGACGGCCATTTCGGCACCTTGTTCAATCTAAAGGTCGGGGCTCCGAGTACGTCCGGACACGGGACGCAGGCAACCGACATGAATGCCGGCCGCCTGAAGCAACCCATGCGGCCTGACGCTCGCGAAGCGTGGCGCTATAGCGATTTCACCCCGCGTTGCAAGCATTGGCCCGCGGTGGCAGGACCGGATCCGACATTCAACGAGGGGCAACGCCGTGATATTACCCGTGACACTGACGATCGCAGCCGCTGCGGCCGTCGTCAATCTGTGGCTCGCCTTCCGAATCGTGCCGCTGCGGCTGAAGGAGAGCGTGCTGATCGGCGACGACGGCAACCAGCGGCTGCAGGCACGGATGCGCGCGCACGCCAACTTCACCGAATATGCGCCGTTCATCCTGATCCTGATCGGGCTGATCGAGCTGGCCGGCGGATCGACGACATGGCTGTGGATCGCTGGCGCGGTGTTCGTGATCGCGCGGATCGCGCACGCGTTCGGAATGGACCGCACGACGTCGAGCGCACCGCGGGCAGGGGGCGCGCTGGCGACCTGGGCGCTGATGGCGCTGCTCGCAGGCTGGGCGCTGACGATCGCGTATCAGGCGAACAGCGTGCCGGCCGCCAAGACCTTCCAGGTCGTGCCGTCGGGGTCGCAGGCATGAGCGCGCTTCGCTTCCTCCCTGCTGCCGCGCTGTTGGCAGTATCCCCCGCCGTTGCGCAGGTCTCGCCTGAGCGCCTGTCGGCCGACGTGAAGACGCTCGCGTCCGACGCGTTCGAGGGCCGCGCGCCCGGTACGCCCGGCGAGACCAAGACGATCGACTGGCTGATCGCGCAGTTCAAGGCGATGAAGGCGCAACCCGGCGGCCCGAACGGCAGCTGGACGCAGCCCGTCCCGCTCGTCCACACCCGGATGAGTGCCGGCACCGTCCGCGCCGGCGACACCGCTCTGGTGCAAGGCCGCGACGTCTATCTCAGCACGGTGCGCGGGGTCGACCGGGTCGCGATCGCCAGCGCGCCGATGGTGTTCGTCGGGTACGGCGTCAGCGCACCCGAACGCGGCTGGGACGACTTCAAGGGTCTCGATCTCAAGGGCAAGGTGGCGGTGTTCCTGGTCAACGATCCCGATTTCGAGGCGGTCGCGGGCGACGATTCGAAGGGCAAGTTCGGCGACCGGCGGATGACCTATTATGGCCGCTGGACGTACAAGTACGAAGAGGCGGCGCGGCGTGGCGCGGTCGCGGCGCTGATCGTCCACGATACGCCGGGCGCGGGATACGGCTGGAACACGGTGACGGCGCCGGCTGGCGAGAATTACGACATCGTGCGGAAGGACCCTGAGTCGCGGGTGCTGCTCCAGGGCTGGCTGGAGGGCGGCGCGGCGACTCGCCTGTTCGCAGCCTCCGGTCTCGATCTCGCGACGTTGCGGAAAGCGGCGCGGCGGAGCGACTTCCGTCCGGTCGCGCTGAAGCAGGCGTTCACCACCGACCTGCCAGTCAAACACGACACCGCCGTGAGCCAGAACGTGCTCGCCAAGCTGCCTGGCACGAAGCACGCGGACGAGGTCGTGATGTTCGGCGCGCACTGGGACGCGTACGGGATCGGCGCGCCGGATGCGCAGGGGCGGACGATCCGGCCTGGCGCGAACGACGACGGCCTCGGCGTGGCCGGCGTCCTCGAACTGGCCCGCGGGTTCGCCAAGGCGCCCCGCACCGACCGCAGCCTCGTCTTCGCGCTGTGGAGCGGCGAGGAGCGGGGGCTGCTCGGCTCGGAAACCTATGCGGTGAACCCGGTCTATCCGGCCGCCAAGACCGTCGCCAACCTGACGCTCGACATTCTCCAGACCGCAGGCCCCGCGAAGGACGTCATGCTGGTTGGCGCAGGGCAGAACAGCCTCGAAGACATGCTGGGTGACGCTGCAAAGGCCCAAGGCCGCGTCGTGACGCCCGAGGCGCTCCCCGAACGCGGGCTGTTCTATCGCGCCGATCATTTTTCGGTCGCACGGCGCGGCGTGCCGACCTTGCTGCTGATGGCGATCAGTGGCGCACCCGATCTGGTCAAGGGCGGCCGGACTGCGGGGCAGGCTTGGCTCGAGGGCTATATGAAATGCTATCACCAGACGTGCGACGCCTGGGGCGCGGACTGGGATCTGCGCGGTGCGGCGCAGGACGTCGGGCTGTTCCAGACGATCGGGACGAAGCTGGCGAACACGCGGCTGTGGCCGGAATGGCGCGCCGGGTCGGAGTTCAAATCGGTGCGGGCCGAAAGTGCTGGGGAGCGGAAGTAGCCCAACCTCCACGTTGGCAACCACCCCGGCGAAGGCCGGGGCCCAATTGGAAAGGTCGCTGTAACGGGGCGCGGCCTATGCCAAACTTCGTCCCCCAATTGGGCCCCGGCCTTCGCCGGGGTGGAGTGATTGGGATGATGGCACATCCTTCCTCCTGTTTTCCCGCGAAGGCGGTAGCCCAGGGTCACAGGCGCCACCGCTTGGTATCCTGGACCCCCGCCCCCGCGGGGGAACGGTAGAAAGCTACGCCGCCAACGCCCGGTCGCTAACGAACATATTCGTCGCCCGCTCATGCGCGAACGTGCTCGCCGGCCCATGTCCCGGGATAAAGCTCGTATCGCTCCCGAGCGGCCAAAGCTTCTCGACGATCGACTTCACCAGCGTCTGATGATTCCCCCCAGGCATGTCCGATCGCCCGACCGAGCCCTGGAACAACACATCCCCCACCTGCGCGAACTTCGACGGCGCGTGGTGGAAGATCACATGGCCCTCGGTATGCCCCGGCGTCTCGTAGACATCGAGCACGAGGTCGCCGACCGACACCGTGTCGCCCTCGACCAACCACCGGTCCGGCTCGAAATTAACCCCCGAAATCCCGTATTTCGGCCCGTCCTGGTCGAGCCGCTGCAACCAGAACCGGTCCGCCTCGTGCGGCCCCTCGATCGGCACGCCAAGATCGTTCGACAGCCGCTTGGCGCCCCCCGCGTGATCGATATGGCCATGCGTCAGCAGGATCTTCTCGACCGTCACGCCCGCCTGTTCGACCGCCGCCATGATCCGCGGCAGGTCGCCGCCAGGATCGATCACCGCGGCCTTCATCGTCGCGGTGCACCAGAGGAGCGTGCAGTTCTGCTGGATCGGCGTAACGGGCACGATCGCGGCGCGTAAGGGAGGATTTGTCATGGCCTCGAAATAGGATAGCGCGGCGGTTGGAGCAATCGCCGCTTGCGGTTTGCCTCGCGCTCCGTGCAACAGTCGCGACGATGTGGACCGCGCCCTACGTGTTGCTCGATGATGCCCGCGCGGCAGGAGCCCAGGCGCGATTGTACCGCGACCCCGTCAGGATCGTCCGCGCCGATACGCTCGCCGAGGTCCGTCCCGCGCTCGACGCGCTCCGTGTAGCTCGCGCCGAGGGGTTCCACGCCGCCGGGTACCTCACCTACGAGGCCGGCGCCGCGCTCGCCTCGAAGCCGGTCGACGTCCGCACCGAGGGCCCGCTGCTCTGGTTCGGCCTGTTCACCGGTTACGAAGAGATCCCTGCGGACGACGTCGCCGCGCGCCTTCCGGACCCCGCCGGCGCCTGGACCGGTGCGCCGCAACCGCTGATCGACCGTGACACCTACGACGCCAGCCTGTCGCGCGTGCTCGAGCTGATCGCGGCAGGCGACATCTATCAGGCGAACCTAACTTTCGCCGCCACCGTGCCCTTCGTCGGCGATCCGCTCGCACTCTACGCCCGGCTGCGCCTTCAGGCCGGGGCGGGTTACGGCGCGCTGATCGATACCGGCGAGACGCGCTTCCTGTCGCTGTCGCCCGAACTCTTCTTCGCGCTGGATGGCGACACGCTCACCTGCCGCCCGATGAAGGGCACCGCACCACGAGGCGACACGCCCGACGCCGACCGCGCGCTCGCCGAGGCACTCGCGGCCGACCCCAAACAACGCGCCGAAAACCTGATGATCGTCGACCTGATGCGCAACGACCTGTCGCGCGTCGCGGCCCACGTCGCGGTCCCCGACCTGTTCACTGTCGAGACCTATCCGACCGTCCACCAGATGACGTCGACCGTCACCGCCACGCTGAAACCCGAATGCGACGCGACCGACGTTCTCGCTGCCCTGTTCCCGTGCGGATCGATCACGGGCGCACCCAAGCAGCGCGCCATGGAGGTGATCGCCGAAGTCGAACACGCGCGCGTCCGCAGCATCTATACCGGCGCGATCGGGCGGTTCGACACGAACGGCGACGCAATCTTCAACGTCGCGATCCGCACGATCGCTGTCGAGGAAGGCGCGGCGACGATGAGTCTCGGCTCGGGCATCGTCGCCGACAGCGACGCGGACGCGGAATGGGCGGAATGCCATGCGAAGGGCGCGTTCGTCACCGCCGGTCAGCGCCGCTTCGACCTGATCGAGACGATGGCGTTCGATCCCGACGACGGGCTTATGCGGCTCGAGGCGCATCTCGCGCGAATGAAGGCCAGCGCCGACGCACTCGGCTTCGTCTTCGACCGCCACGCCGCGCGCAACGAACTGCAAGCCGCGACCTTCCGGTTGCGCGGGCCACGCCGCATCCGCCTGCTGCTCAGCCCGACCGGCGCCGTCGCGATCGAGGCGGCCCCGCTGCCGCAATTGCCCACCCAAGTGGCCGTCGCGATCGTTCCGCTGCCCGTGGCACCGACCGACTTCCGCCTGCGCCACAAGACGAGCGCACGCGACTTCTACGACGACGCCCGCAAGGCGGCCGGCACGTTCGAGATCGTGTTCGAGGATGCCGATGGCTTTCTCACCGAAGGCAGTTTCTCGAATCTGTTCGTACCGCGAGGAGCGGGCCTCGTGACGCCGCCGCTACGGAACGGCCTGCTCCCCGGTATCCTCCGCGCCGAGCTGATCGAATCGGGCCGCGCGACCGAGGCGCCGCTCACCCGCGCGGACCTCGCGGGTGGGTTCTTCGTCGGAAATGCGGTCCGCGGGCTCGTTCCGGCGATTGTTGCGGTTGCGAATTCGGTAACGCGGGGCGTATAGCCCGCGCGAATTCCGCGGGCTCGAACTGCGGACAACCGCAAAGGTTCCATCATGCACGCATCCGCCGCGCTCGGTCGCATCAGCCCTTCGCCGACGCTCGCGATCACCAGCCGCGTCCTCGAACTGAAGCGCGCAGGCGTCGACGTGATCGGGCTTGGTGCGGGCGAACCCGATTTCGACACGCCGGACTTCGTGAAAGAGGCCGCGATCCAGGCGATCCGTGACGGCAAGACCAAGTACACCAACGTCGACGGCACGATCGAGCTGAAGCAGGCGATCGTCGCCAAGTTCGCGCGCGACAACGGGCTGACGTACACCACCGACCAGATCAGCGTGAACGTCGGCGGCAAGCACACTTTGTTCAACGCGATGGTCGCGACGATCGATCCGGGCGACGAGGTCGTCATCCCCGCGCCGTACTGGGTCAGCTATCCCGACGTCGTCCAGTTCGCGGGCGGCGTGCCCGTCATCGTCAAGGCGGGGCCCGAGGTCGGCTACAAGCTCGATCCTGCCGCGCTCGATGCCGCGATCACGCCGAAGACCAAGTGGGTGATCCTCAACTCGCCGTCGAACCCGACCGGTGCCGGCTACACGATCGACGAACTGAAGGCGCTCGGCGCGGTGCTGGCGAGGCATCCGCACGTCTGGATCTTCGCGGACGATATGTACGAGCACATCGTCTATGACGGCTTCAAGTTCGCAACGATTGCGGAGGCCTGCCCGGAGCTGTTCGAGCGCACGCTGACCGTCAACGGCTGCTCGAAGGCGTATGCGATGACCGGCTGGCGGATCGGTTATGCGGGCGGCGCGGCGTGGCTGATCAAGGCGATGGCCAAGCTCCAGTCGCAGTCGACCTCGAACCCGTGCTCGATCGCGCAGGCGGCGGCGGTGGCGGCGCTCAACGGCGACCAGTCGTTCCTCGCCGAGCGCAACACCGCGTTCCAGGGCCGTCGCGATCTGGTCGTCGCGATGCTCAACGAGATCGACGGTATGCACTGCCCGACGCCGGAGGGCGCGTTCTACGTCTACCCGTCGTTCGCCGAGCTGATCGGCAAGACGACGCCGAACGGTCGCCTGATCGACACCGACGAGGCGATGGTCGGCTATCTGCTCGACGACGCCAAGGTGGCGGTGGTGCAGGGCGCCGCGTTCGGCCTCTCGCCAGCGTTCCGGATCAGTTACGCGACGTCCGACGCGTTGCTCCGCGAGGCGTGCACGCGGATCCAGACGGCGTGCGCCGCGCTGAAGTAAAAAACGATCCTCCCCCGCCAGGGGGAGGTGGCACCGAAGGTGACGGAGGGGGAGGACACGGAACGTTTGTTTCCCTTTCCTCCCCCTCCGTCTGGCAAGCGCCAGCCACCTCCCCCTGGCGGGGGAGGATTAAAGGTTCGAGCAACAATCGAGACACGCGGCGACATCTTTCGGCAACCGGCCGGCAAGATGAACGGATCGGCCACGCCGCGTTAATCGAGAGTTTCTAAAAACGACATTGTGGTTGGCCGGCATCTCTACGACATGCCGGTACGTAGCTGATGCTGACCCATTCGGTCGGCGTCATCATTTGGTTTCATTGGGATCGCATCATGGGCAGCATCGTAAAGTCGAGTTTCTTCTGGCAGTTCAGTGGCGGTTTCGTCCTCGGCGCCATCGGCTTGTTCGCGATGCAACCCGCCGAAGCACGCCAGACCTTCGCCAGCCATTTCGAGCACAGCGTTTCCGCCACCCGCTAGTCTTGCCGGCGCCTTGGCGAATGGTCACAGCAACCCCATGTATCTACACATGAAAAAGCCGCTCCTCGCCACGCTCGCCGCCGCCGGTATTGCCGGTGCGATCCTCTCATCCGGTGCCGCGCAAGGTGCCCGAGCGGTCGTCATTCCAGCCGTCAAGACAGACGTTCCCGCCGCACCCGGTCTCCAGACCGCGGTGCTGGCGGGCGGCTGCTTCTGGACGATGGAAGCGGTGTTCGAGCATGTGAAGGGCGTGAAGTCCGTCACGGCCGGTTACGCCGGTGGCACCAGGGATACCGCGACCTACGACCAGGTCTCCGCAGAAGCGACTCGCCATGCTGAAGCGATCAAGATCGCGTACGACCCGCGTGTCGTCAGCTACGGCACGCTGCTCCGCGTATATTTCTCGATCGCGCATGATCCGACCAGCCTGAACCGCCAGGGCCCGGACAGCGGCACCAGCTATCGCTCGGCGATCTTCCCGCAGTCGCCCGTACAGGCGCAGGTGGCGCGGGCGTATATCGCGCAGCTGGGGGGCACGCGCGCGTTTTCCGGGCCGATCGTGACGAAGCTGGAGACGGGCACGTTCTATCCGGCCGAGGCGTATCACCAGAACTTCTTCGATCGTAACCCGACGCATCCGTATATCGTGATGTGGGATAAGCCGAAGCTGGCGGCGTTCAGGGCTGCGTTTCCGACGATCTCGAACTGAAGAACACGACCCTTCCATCACTACCACCCCGGCGAAGGCCGGGGCCCAAGTGGAATGGTTGAAGTAACGGCGGACAAACCTCCGTTATGAGCCGCTCGCAATTGGGCCCCGGCCTTCGCCGGGGTGGTGGCTTAACACCTGAGTAGCGACAAATTCAGGCCGCAACCGGAAACCGCAGCATCCGGTCCGCCACCGGCACCATAGCCTCCGCGCCTAGACCCACCGCGCGAACGATCTCCGGATGATCCACATCCAGCCCCCCGGTCAACGATCCGAACGCCGGCAGGATCAGCTTCGTCGCGGTCGCCACGAAACAGCGTCGCGCGACCGACTTTCCCCGCACGCGCAACCGCAGCTTCGGATGGAAATGCCCCGACAGTTCGGGCCGCGTCTCCGCCCGGTCCGCCTCGTGCCGCAGCACCAGCCCGTCGACGACCGCCTCGTCCACGACCTCGCCACCACACCGATCGAGGATCGCCGGATCGTGATTGCCCGTGATCCACGTCCACCGCGTGCCATCGGTCATCGCCCGCAGCATGTCCTGCGCCCGCTGCGGCAATCGCTCGCAGCCGTCGCTGTCGTGGAAACTATCGCCCAGGCACCAGACTTCGCGGGCCCCGGTCGCGGCGACCAGCGCGGTCAGGTCCGCCAGCGTCGCGATCGAATCATACGGCGGCAGCATCTGGCCGCGTTTCGCGAACCAACTCGCCTTCTCGAAATGCAGGTCGGCGACCAGCAGCGCGCGCCGCGCCGGCCAGAACAGCGCGCCTTGAGGCAGCGCCAGAAGCGCATGTCCGCCGAACGAAAAGGGAACCATCCACTCGCCATGCCGCCCCCGTCCCCGTGAATCAAGCTGCGACGTCGTCAACCGGGTCGCCACCGGGCGGGACTTGCGCGCGGCCCCAATCGGCGTAAAGCGCCCCGTCCCTCCAGGAGGAGCGCGTCTCGCGCCATGTCGTCCGTAGCCGGAACCCCCGAAACTGCCGTGCCTCCAGAACCGTCGACCGATCTGTCGGCGGCGCATCTGCATCCGCATCCGGCGCTCGCCGCGCTCACGGTCGGTGCGATCGGCGTGGTGTTCGGCGATATCGGTACCAGCCCGCTCTATGCCTTCCGCGAGGCACTCGGCCAGACGTCCGCCGGCGGCATCGATCCGAGCGAGATCCTCGGCGTGCTGAGCCTCGCGCTCTGGTCGCTGTTCCTGGTCGTGACCGTCAAATACGTCATCTTCCTGATGCGCGCCGACAACCAGGGCGAGGGTGGCGTGCTGGCGCTGGCCGCGCTTGCCCGTCGCGCGCTCGGCATGCGCTCGAAGATCGCGATCGTGCTCGGCGCGGCGGGCGCGTCGCTGTTCTACGGCGATGCCATCATCACCCCCGCCTTGTCGGTGCTCTCCGCGATGGAGGGCCTGCGAACGATCCCGAGCGCCGCGCACATCTTCGACGAAGGCACCGTGCGCGCGCTGACGATCGTCATCCTGATCGCGCTGTTCATGATCCAGGCGCGTGGCACTGCGCAGGTGTCGAAGCTGTTCGGCCCGGTCTGCATCCTCTGGTTCGTCGCGATCGGTGCGCTCGGCATCTGGCATATCGCCGACGAACCCTCGATCGTCCGCGTCTTCCTCCCGAATTACGGCATCTCGTTCCTCGCCACCCACGGCGTCACGGGGCTGTTCGTGCTCGGTGCGGTGTTTCTGACCGTCACCGGCGCGGAAGCGCTGACCGCCGACATGGGGCATTTCGGCAAGCTGCCGATCCGCATTGGCTGGTTCTTCCTCGTCTTCCCGGCACTCGCGCTGAATTACCTGGGGCAGGGCGCCTTCGCGCTGTCGCGGCTCGAGGATGCGGCGGCGCGCGGCGTGCCGTTCGTGAACCAGGACTGGTTCTTCCTGATGGCGCCCGAATCGCTGCGCCCCGCGCTGATCATCCTCGCCGGCTTCGCGACCGTCATCGCCAGCCAGGCGGTCATCACCGGCGCGTTCTCGTTGACGCAGCAGGCGATCCAGCTCGGCCTGCTCCCGCGTCTGCGCATCCGCCAGACCTCCGCCGTGTTCGCCGGCCAGATCTACCTGCCCGCGATCAACTGGCTGTTGTTGATCGGCGTGCTGGTGCTGGTCGTGCAGTTCAAGACGTCGTCGGCGATGGCGGCGGCGTACGGCATCGCGGTGACCGGCACGATGGTCGTCACGACCTTGCTGGCCTATATCGTGGTCAGGCACCGCTGGAACTGGTCGCGCCCGTTGGCGCTCGCGGCGATCCTGCCGTTCCTGACGCTCGACCTGATCTTCTTCGGCGCGAACATCCTGCGGGTGATCGAGGGCGGCTGGGTGCCGCTCGTCATCGCCGCCGGGATCGGGCTGATCATCTTCACCTGGGTGCGCGGCAAGAAGATCGTCAGTGCGTTCGAGAAGCGCCAGAGCATCCCGCTCAGCGATCTCGCCGCCGCGCTGGAGAAGCGCCCGCCGGAACGCGTGTCGGGGACCGCGGTGTTCCTCACCGCGAACCCGCATGCAACGCCGGGGGCGCTGCTGCACAATCTGAAACACAACAAGGTGCTCCACGAGCGCAACCTGATCGTCAGCATCCGCACCGCCGACCGGCCGTTCGTCGACGAGTCTCAGCGGGCGAAGGTAGAACGCGTCGACGACAATTTCTCGATCGTCGTGCTGACCTACGGGTTCATGGAATCCCCTGACGTGCCCCGCGATCTCGGCGTCGGCAACAAGACCGAGCAGCTCGGGCTCGACCCGATGCGCACCTCGTTCTTCATCGGCCGCAATACGCTGAAACCCGATGCGGAAAAGGGCATGCCGCCCTGGCAGGACCGAATCTTCCTGTTCCTGCAAAGGAACGCCAGCGACCCCACCGACTTCCTGAAGATCCCGCCGGGCAAGGTGCTCGAACTAGGCGAACAGGTCACGGTGTAAGCCGAGCGCGGGGCGAACGGTTTCGAGGCGAAAAGCGCGTACTCCCTCGCCCCTCCGGGGAGAGGGAAGGGGCCCGCGGCACTTGCCGTGGGAAGGGAGAGGGGCGTTGGGACGCACAGTCTCGAGCCTCACGCCCCTCTCCCTTCCGTCGCCTAAGGCTCCTCCCTCCCTCTCCCCGAAGGGGCGAGGGACGTAGCGTTCACCCCGCGAATGCTTTGACCAAGTCGAAGAGGTAGTCGCGGCCATCATACAGCGACTCCACCCGGATCCGCTCGTTCAGGCCGTGAATCCCCCCCATGTCCTTGTCGATAAACACCCCCGGAGCGCCATAGACCGGAATCCCGATCGCCTCGAAGAAAATGCCGTCGGTCGCCCCCGTCGACATCAGCGGCAGGATCGGCAGGCCGGGGAAGTGCTTCGCCGCGACCTTCGTCACCGGCCCCATGATCTTCGGATCGAGCGTCGGCGGGATCGCGGTCGGCCGCACCGGCTGGTTCGCGGTCACGGTCACCTTCGCGCCTGCCAGTTCCTTCAGCTTGGCGAGCGTGCCCTCGACCGTCTCCCCCGGAAAGATCCGGCAATTGACGTTCGCCGTCGCGCGCTGCGGCAAGGCGTTCTCCGCATGCCCCGCGCTCAGCAACGTCGCCACGCAGGTCGTCCGGAGCGTCGAATGCAACGCCTTGTCGCGGCTGACGATCGCATCCGCGGCCTTGTCCTCGGGATTGGCGAGCAGCTTCGTGATCGCATCCCCCATCTCGCCCGGCATCGCCTTCGCGCTGGCTGCAAAGAACACCTTGGTCGTATCGGTGAACTTCACCGGGAACTCGTAGCCCTGCACCGCCTTCACCGCATCGGCGAGCTCGTAGATCGCGTTCTCGGGAATCGGCTGCGAGCTGTGCCCGCCCGGGTTGGTGGCCAGGAACGTGTAGTTCTGCGCCGCCTTCTCGCCGACCTGGATCGCCAGCAGCTGGCGCTTGCCGTTATCGTCGAGCCGCCCGCCGCCGCCTTCGTTCAGCGCGAACTCCGCCGCGATCAGGTCGGGCTTCGACTTCGCCAGATACTGCGCGCCGTTCCACGCGAACGTCGTCTCCTCGCCGCAGGTCAGCGCAAGCTTGATCGTGCGCTTCGGCTTGTAGCCGCTCGTCTTGAAGCGGATCATCGCGTCGGACCAGATCGCCGCCTGCGCCTTGTCGTCGACGGTGCCGCGCGCGTAATAATAGCCGCCTTCCTCGATCAGCTTGAACGGATCGCGCACCCAATCCTCGCGCTTGGCCTCGACCACGTCGAGATGCGCGAGCAGCAGCATCGGCTTGATCGACGCGTCCGACCCCTTCAGCACCGCGACCAGCCCGCCGTCCTTGGGATGCTCGGGCACCGAGAAATAGGTGATGTCGCCGTCCGCATAGCCTGCCGTCTTCAGCCGCGCGCCGATCTGCGCCGCGGCCTGCGTGCAGCTGCCGACCGACAGCGACGTGTTGGTCTCGACCAGCTCCTTGTAGAGCCCGAGAAACGCCTTCTGGTCGGGCCGCGACTGCGCCTGTGCGGAGACCGGCGTCGTCAGAATCGCTGCCGTGAGTAGCCAACCAGTCGCGCGCATCGTCATCCCCTTGATCGTTTATGCGCGGAGAGTTGCAGCGAACGCACGCCGACGCAACCTCGACGATTTGGCGCTCAACGACGCGTTCCGCGGGGCAGCGCCAGCCGCACCTCGCGGTTGGCGAAATCGATGTCGACGCGGCGGAAGAATTGCAGGACGTCCATGCCGAGCAGGATCGCCGGTCGCTCGGCCAGCCCGAACTGGCGGAACGGCGGCGCGTCGACTGCGGTGAACGCGACGGGCAGGTCGCCCAGCATCAGGCCACCGATCGTGACGCGGTCGATCGTGGTGTAGTCGGCGACTACCGTCTCGCCGGTGACGCCGGTCAGCGACACGGGCTGGGTGGCGACCGCCTTGCGCATCTTTCGCCGGAGCGCGGCGTTGCCCATGCTCACCGACGATCCGGTATCGAGGATCACGCGGATGCGGACGCCGTTGCAATAGGCGTCGGTGACGACGAGCTGCCCGAACAGGCTGCGCGCGCGAATCACGATCTCGTCGGGCGCCGCGCGATCCCGGCTGCGGCGTTTGCTCGAAGGCGTGACGGTCATCGTCTTCGTGTCGAAATCGATTTCCACGGCATGGTCCTGCAACGTGTCGATCCCGAGCAACCCGCGCGCGCCGAGATAGCGTGCGCTGATCGCGGGTGCCTCGATCGGCGCGCTGCCGATCACGCTGACCTTCAGCGACGGGATGACGACCGTCGCGATGCTGTCCGATCCGGTCATGCCGGTGACGCGCACCGTATGTCCCGGCGCGAGCCCCAGCGTCGCCGCCAGCTCGCGCGAGATCACGGTCCGCTGCGCGCCGGTATCGACGATAAAGGGGAATGGTCCTGCCCCCGCGATCGTCACGGGCACCGTCATCCGGGTTTCGTTGTCGCCGAACAGCAGCGTGGCGGGGTCCGGCTCTGCTGCGGATGCTGCACTGGGCGGGGGTGCAGCATTCGTTTGCGAAAATGCGGCGTCCTGAGCGCTAGCCTGGGCGGATATGACGAGCAGCAACGGGCCGAACCACCTGTGCATGCTGCAAATGCTGCGCCTGATTTTGCAGGTGTGCAACTGTCGTTGTCAGGGACGAACGCCCGTCACAAGCGGCACCACCCCGGCGGAGGCCGGGGCCCAGTTGGAAAGGTGGCAATAACGGCCAGTTGCCCTTCGTTAGCAACGTTCCCCAACTGGGCCCCAGCCTCCGCCGAGGTGGTGGATTTCGGGGTTCCGTGTGGCGGGGCGCGGCGGCGTTCGCCCTCAATCAGGTCGCATAGCATCCGCGATCATCGCTTCCGCCTCGATCAACAACGCGTCGTCCGAACTGTTCGTCGAGATCTTCTCGCGCCCGATCAACGTCAGCACCGGCACCGCCAGCGGCGTCACCCGCTCCAGATCGACATGCACCATCGTCGCCGCCGCGCGATCGAGCAGCGATGCCAGCCGCCCGACATCGGTCATCCGCGCGCGCGCATCCGCCCAGGCTGCCTCCAGCAACAGATGCGTCGGCTCGTATTTTCGCAGCACGTCGTAGATCAAATCGGTCGAGAACGTCACTTGTTTACCGGTCTTGCGCTTGCCCGGATGCTGGCGCTCGACCAGCCCCCCGATCACCGCGACCTCGCGAAACGCACGCTTCAGCAGGTGCGATTGCTGCACCCATTCGACGAACTCATGCTCGAGGATATCCGCCGAGAACAGTGCCGCCGGATCGGTGATCTTTTCCAGCCCGTACACCGCCAGCGCGTAATCATTGGCTACGAAGCCAAGCGGTTTCAGCCCCTGCGTCTCCATCCGCCGCGTGATCAGCATGCCGAGCGACTGGTGCGCGTTCCACCCTTCGAAGCTGTACGCGACCATGTAATGCCGCCCCTCGCGCGGGAACGTCTCGACCAGCAGCTGGCCGGGCTCGGGCATGACCGATCGATACGCCTGCATCTCCAGCCACTCGCGTACGTCGTCGGGAAACCGCGCCCAGTCGCCGGGATGCGCGAGGAACCCGCGGACGCGATCGGCGAGGTTGGTCGACAGCGGCATCCGGCTGCCGCCATAGGTCGGGATCCGCGCAGGCTTCGACGTCGCGCGCACCACCAGATCCTCAAGGTCGATCTTCATCACCTCAAGGCTCAATCCGGCGAAGAAGAACGTGTCCCCGTGGCTCAGCTGCGCCGCGAACGCCTCCTCGACACGACCCAGCACGCGGCCATTGCCGAACCGCACGTTGAGCATCGTCGCCTCGACGATGATCCCTGCGTTCAATCGGTGCTGGCCGATGAATTTCGGATGGCTAACCCGCCATGTCCCGTCCGCGTCCTTGGTTAGCCGCTTGAACCGGTCATACGCCTTCAGCGAATACCCCCCGTCGCTGATGAAGTGCAGCACGCGCTCGAACGTCTCGGTCGGTAGCGCGGAATAGGGGAGGGCTGAGCGGATCTCGTCGAGCAACGCAGCTTCGTGGAACGGGGCCGCGCATGCGCACGCCATCACGTGCTGCGCCAGCACGTCGAGCGCACCGACCCGAAAAATGTCCGCATCGAGCTCGCCCGCCTCGACCGCGTCGAGCGCCGCGCGCGCCTCGAGATATTCGAACCGGTTGCCCGGCACGACGATTGCCTGCGACGATTCGTCGAGCCGGTGATTGGCACGCCCGATCCGCTGCAACAGCCGCGACGACCCCTTCGGCGCACCCATCTGGATCACGCAATCGACATTGCCCCAATCGACGCCCAGGTCGAGGCTCGACGTCGCGACCAGCGCGCGGAGTTTTCCCTCCGCCATCGCGTTCTCGACTTTCCGTCGCGCTTCCTTGGCAAGGCTGCCGTGGTGGACGCCGATCGGCAGATTGCCCGCATTCACCTTCCACAGATCCTGGAAGATCAGCTCGGCGAGGCTGCGCGTGTTGCAGAACACGATCGAGGTCTCGTGCGCCTCGATCTCCGCCATCACCTGCGCGGCGGCATAGCGGCCCGAATGCCCCGACCACGGCACGCGGCCCTCGGGCAGCAGGATCGCGATGTTGGGATCCGCACCCGCCTCGCCGCGGACCATCGCGACCTGGTCGATATCGCCGTCGGGGGCGAGCCACGCGCGATAGCCGTCGGCATCCGCGACCGTCGCCGACAGCGCGACGCGCCGCATCCCCGGCGAAATCTTTTGCAACCGCGCCATGCAGAGCGACAGCAGGTCGCCGCGCTTGCCGGTCGCGAATGCGTGGACCTCGTCGACCACGATCGTGCGGAGATTCTCGAACATCGTGATGCTGTCGGGATAGCTCAGCAGTAGCGACAGCGATTCGGGTGTGGTCAGCAGGATTTGCGGCGGCTTGATCCGTTGCCGCGCTTTCCGGTCGGAGGGGGTGTCGCCGGTACGTGTCTCGACGCGGATATCCACACCCATCTCGTCGATCGGTGTCAGCAAATTGCGCTGCACGTCGACCGCCAACGCTTTGAGCGGCGATACGTAAAGTGTGTGCAAACCAGAGGTCGGCGCCTCGATCAGCTCGACAAGCGTCGGCAGGAACCCTGCGAGCGTCTTCCCCGCGCCGGTCGCCGCGACCAGCAGGGCATGATGCCCCGCGCGGCCCTCGGCGAGCATTTCGAGCTGATGCCGCCGCGGCCGCCAACCCCTCGCGGCAAACCAGTTTTCCAAGGGGGAGGGGAGGTCGCTCACGGCCTGTTCACGCATCGTCGTCATATGGGGGCATCGCGCCGCACCGCTATGGACCGCACGCGTAACGACCGCCAATTTGGCCAAAGCTCTGTTGTGAAAGACGATCGGTGTCGCTTTTTCGTTATCTCCTGCCCCTGCCGTTGCTCGCACTCCTGCCGTTCGCCAATGCCACTGCCGCCAACAAGTCGTTCGTCGGCGGCGGCGGAATGGTCCGCCTCTCGCATCCGTCGAGCGTCATGCCGACGCGCAACTTTGCCGGCCGCGCGCTGCTGAACAGCGGCTGGCGCCAGATGTGGGACGGCACGCCGGTCGGCCGCGGCGTCGGCATCGTCCGCTTCTGGCAGGTCGCCAAACCGACCGACGGCCAGGGCCAGGTCACCGAGATGATCCAGGTCGGCTTCAGCCGGAGCGCGGCCGTGGTCGCCGAGTGCGGCACCGCGGGGCTGGTTTCCGGCAGTGCGAAGCGGCTTCCCAACCGGATGCTCGGTGGCCACCGCTGGACGGTCTACACCAACGGCGACGCAGGCATGAGCCAGCGGGTCAACGCGACCAACTTCCGCAGCGTCATCAATGGTGCGTGCTATGCGATCGACCGGATCTCCTATGCGGTGAAGGCGGCGGCACCGGCGGGCCGGAATGCGCCGCCCCAGGCGGTCGCGGCGGCGCGGATGGATGAGATTTTGGCGACGATCAAGGTCGGCAGACGGCGGTAAAGAATGGACTCGCGATCCTCCCCCGCCAGGGCGAGGTGGCTGGCACTTGCCAGACGGAGGGGGCGGAAAGGGTAACCTGCGTTCCGTATCCGCCCCCTCCGTCACCTTCGGCGACACCTCCCCCTAGCGGGGGAGGATCGTTCGACACCGGTACGGCTTCACGACGGCAATGCCGCCTCAAGTCAG
Organism: Sphingomonas sp. SL1004; assembly: GCF_057815015.1. Lineage (NCBI taxonomy): Bacteria > Pseudomonadati > Pseudomonadota > Alphaproteobacteria > Sphingomonadales > Sphingomonadaceae > Sphingomonas > Sphingomonas sp. SL1004. The sequence goes on along the minus strand of NZ_JBYMUX010000001.1, from coordinate 2,667,540 downwards.
GCTCGTCTCGAACAGTCGGCGCGCCCGCAACTAACAGGTCGTCACCCCGGATCCGTTCCCGGGTCCACCGTTCCGCGATCTCACTACTTTCGATTCCGCGGAACCGTGGATGCCGGAACCAGTCCGGCATGACGGAGACATCGTTCATGCCACCACGCCCGCGCAGGTAGTCACGGCACCGCACCCCGCGTCACGCGTTACTACCCCATGGCAAAACTCGGCGACTGGCTCGAACCGCATCCGCACGGCATCCTCGTCAAGCCGATCGACGCCTGGATCGATCCTTCGATCCCCAGTGCAAAGGCGCTCGTCACGCACGGCCACGCCGATCATGCGCGTGGTGGCCACGATGCGGTCTGGGCCACGCCCGAGACGCTCGCGATCATGGACGCGCGCTACGGTCCGCAAGCCGGAAACCCGGTTGCCTACGGCGAGACGATCCGGATGGGGGAGGTGGATATCGGCTTCGTCCCCGCCGGCCACGTCCTCGGCTCCGCGCAGATCGTGCTCGATTACCGCGGCGAGCGGATCGTCGTCTCGGGCGACTACAAGCGCCGCGCGGACCCGACCTGCACGCCGTTCGAACCCGTCAAATGCGACGTCTTCATCACCGAGGCGACCTTCGGCCTGCCGGTGTTCCGCCATCCCGACACCGGCGACGAGATCGACAAGCTGATCGCCGCGCTCCACGCCAACCCGGACCGCTGCGTCGTGGTCGGTGCCTATGCGCTCGGCAAGGCGCAGCGCGTGATCGCCGAACTGCGCGAGCGAGGCCACGCAGCGCCGATCTACATCCACGGCGCGCTGCAAAAGCTGTGCGACCTGTATGCCGAGCACGGCGTCCGGCTTGGCGAACTGCTCCCCGTGGCGGACGCGAAGAAGGCGGACATGGCGGGGCATGTCGTGATGTGCCCGCCCGGCGCGCTCAACGACCGCTGGTCGCGGCGGCTGCCCGATCCGATCACCGCGATGGCGAGCGGGTGGATGCGCGTGCGGGGCCGTGCGCGACAGAAGAACGTCGAGCTCCCGTTGATCCTCAGCGACCACGCCGACTGGGACGAACTCACCACGACGCTGACCGAGATCGCGCCGCAGGAAGTATGGGTCACGCACGGCCGCGAGGACGCGCTGGTTCACTGGTGCATGACCCGCCAGATCAAGGCCCGCGCGCTGGCGCTGGTCGGGTTCGAGGACGAGGACGACTGAGTCCTTGCGCTTTGTGGAGGCTGCGGCAGGATAGGACATTGCCCCTGTCGCAAGGATGATCCGTGGCCCGTTCGACCAAGTTCGCCGCTCTGTTACTGCTAGCGCTCTCGACCACCGCCATCGCGCAGGACGCGCCGAAGAAGGACAAGTCCGAGAGCAACGCCGATCGGATGAAGGCCGAGGCGGAGGCGGATTACGCCAACGCGCCGGTTGCCGAGCAGGAGGTCAAGTCGAAGGGTCGCGTCACCGTCGGCGGCAAGTCGCTCGGCTATACCGCGACCGTCGGCACGCTGACGCTGCGCGATACCGAGGGCAAGCCGACCGCGAGCCTGTTCTACACTGGCTACACGCTCGACGGGGTGAAGCCCGGCACCAAGCGCCCGGTGACGTTCTTCTACAATGGTGGGCCGGGGTCCCCCAGTTTCTGGCTGCACATGGGCTCGTTCGCGCCGGTCCGGCTGCGCACCGCCAACCCCGAATACATCAAGCCCGCGCCGTACGACTTCGGGCCCAACCCCGACACGCTGCTCGACAAGACCGACATGGTGTTCATCGACGCGGTCGGCACCGGTTATTCGCGGCCGCTCGGCGACACGAAACCGTCCGCCTTCTACGGCGTCGACGAGGATGCCGATGCGTTCGCCAAGGGCATATTGCGATACGCCACCAAATACGGCCGCTGGAACAGTCCCAAATTCCTGTTCGGCGAAAGCTATGGCACCACCCGCTCGGGCGCGCTCGCCTACCAGTTGCAGGATCGCGGGATGGCGCTGAACGGTGTCGTGCTGCTGTCGTCGATCATGAACTATGGCTACCGCCAGCCGGGGCTCGACGAGATCTATCTCAACTACCTGCCGAGCTACGCGGCGAGCGCCTGGTACCACAACCGCCTGCAGAACCGTCCCGCCGACGTCGCCACGACCGTTGCCGAGGCGCGCGCGTTCGCGACCGGGCCGTACGCGGCGGCGCTGTCGAAGGGGCAGACGATCTCGGATGCGGAGCGCGATGCGGTCGCCACCCGGATGAGCCAGTTGATCGGGATCTCGCCCGACTTCATCAAGCGCGCCAATCTCCGCATCGATCTCGCCCGCTTCCAGAAGGAGCTGTTGCGCGACCAGCGGCTGACGCTCGGGCGGTTCGACTCGCGCTACACCGGCGTCGATAGCGATGCGGCGGGCGAGCGGCCCGAGACCGACGCGTCGGACACCGCGATCGCCGGCGCGTTCATCGCGACGTTCAACGATTACGTGACGCACACGCTCGGCTACAAGACCGAGATGCCCTACCGGCTGAGCGCGCGCGATGCGCCCGGCTGGACATGGAACTGGAAGCACGACGCCCCCGGCCGAGGCGGGCAGTCGCAGAACAACCCGAATACCGCGGTCGATCTGGCGGCGGCCATGCGCGAGAATCCGTATCTGAACGTGCTGTCGATGAACGGTTACTATGACATGGCGACGCCGTTCTTCGGCACGGAGAACGACCTTGGGCATATGATGCTCGATCCGGCGCGGCAGCGGAATTTAGCGTTCCGGTACTATCCGGCGGGGCACATGACGTATCTCAATCCTGAGGCGCTGCACCAGATGAAGGCGGATCTGGCGCGCTGGTATGATCAAGCGGTGGGCGAGGCGCGGAGCGCGACGCCGCCGGGTGGCGCTAGCGTTTCGGGGGCGGGGGACTCGGGGCAGGTTCCGAACTGAGCCGGTGCGATCCTCCCCCGCCAGGGGGAGGTGGCTGGCGTTTGCCAGACGGAGGGGGAGGTAAGGGAAACCACTGTTATCGTGCCCTCCCCCTCCGTCGCCTTCGGCGCCACCTCCCCCTGGCGGGGGAGGATCGCAGGGACGTTAGCCTACCGAACCCCCTCCAGCGCCTTCGCCCGGCGGCGTTGCACCGAACTTCCGATTCCCAGTGCCTCGCGGTACTTCGCGACCGTCCGCCGCGCGATGTCGAAGCCCTTGCCGTTGAGCAACTCGACCAGCGTATCGTCCGACAGGATTTTGGCCCCCTCGGTATCGATCAGCGCCTTGATCGCCGACTTCACCGCCTGCGCCGACACCGCCTCGCCGCCATCCGCCGACTGGATCGCGCTCGTGAAGAAGTATTTGAGCTCGTACAGCCCGCGCGCGCACGACACGTATTTGTTGCTCGTCACCCGGCTGACGGTCGATTCGTGCATCTCGATCGCGTCCGCCACCTGGCGCAGCGTCAGCGGGCGGAGATGCGCGACGCCCTTGAGGAAGAATGCCTCCTGCTGCTTCACGATCTCGGTCGCGACCTTGATGATCGTCCGCTGGCGCTGGTCGAGCGCCTTCACCAGCCAGTTCGCGCTGGCCAGGCAGTCCGACAGCCACGCCTTCGACGCCTTGTCCTGCTGCCCGCCCGAGAGTTCGGTGTAATAACTCCGATTCACCAGAACGCGGGGCAACGTCGTGGCGTTGATTTCGATCGCCCAGCCGGCTTTCGTCCGCGCGACGAACAGGTCGGGGGTCACCGACTGCGACGGCTCGCCGCCATAGCGGCAGCCGGGTTTCGGATCATAGCCGCGCAGTTCGCGGATCATGTCCGCCATGTCCTCGTCGTCGACGTCGCACATCCGCTTGAGCCGCGTCAGTTCGCCGCGCCCGAGCAGGTCGAGATTGTCGATCAGCCGCGCCATGCAGGGGTCGTAACGGTCCGCCTCGCGCGCCTGCAATGCCAGGCACTCGGCAAGATCGCGCGCGCCGACGCCGGTCGGGTCGAACGTCTGGATCGTCGCCAGCACCGCCTCGACGCGGACCAGCGGCACGCCGAGCCGGTTGGCGATGTCGAGCAGCGACACGGTCAGGTAGCCCGCCTCGTCGATCTGGTCGATCAGGTGCGCGGCGATGAACGCGTCGTCGTGCGGGATGGCGGGCCCGGCTTGGGCGAGCAGGTGATCCGCGAGGCTGAGGCTGGTATCGGCGAACGCGTCTAGGTCGGGACCGTCCTCGCTGCCGGCACCGCCTGCGCTCGCGCCGGTCATCGAAAGCGCGCCGTCCATCCCGCTGCCGCCGTCGGCGACGCTGTCCTGCTGGTGGCTTTCGGTGGCGTAGTCGACGTCGAGCGTCGGTTCGTCGCCTGCGCCGGTGCCGGAGACGAGTTCGTCGGCGGCGACGCGTTCGTCGCGGACTTCGGGAGCAGGTTCGCGGTCGGGGGCGTCGTTGTCCTCGGCGGCACTGGCTTCGAGGAGCGGGTTGCGCTCGACTTCCTCGGCGATGAACCCCTCGATCTCGAGGTTCGACAGCGCCAGCAGCTTGATCGCCTGCTGGAGCTGCGGGGTCATTACCAGCGACTGCGACTGGCGGATATCCAGGCGAGGGGCGAGGCTCACTAAATCCTCCCCTGCAAGGGGAGGTGGCGGCGCGAAGCGTCGACGGAGGGGGGGCGCATCAGGCGCTGCGTTCGCGGAGGGCCCCCTCCACCAGCTTTGCTGGTCCCCCTCCCAGTGCCGGGGAGGAATGGATGCGCCAGCCTGTCCATAAAGCTAAAGCGAGAAGCCTTCGCCGAGGTACAACCGTCGCACATTGGCGTCGGCGACCAGTTCCTCCGGCGAGCCCGAGAACAGCACCCGGCCGTCGTAGATGATGTACGCGCGGTCGACGATCTCCAGCGTCTCGCGGACATTGTGGTCGGTGATCAGCACGCCGATGTCGCGGCGCTTGAGGTCCTTCACCAGATCGCGGATGTCGGCGATCGAGATCGGATCGATGCCAGCGAAAGGCTCGTCCAGCAGCATGATCGACGGGTCCGCGGCCAGCGCACGGGCGATTTCCGCACGCCGTCGCTCGCCGCCGGACAGCGCCATCGCCGGTGCCGCGCGGAGCCGGGTCAGGCCGAACTCTTCCAGCAGCGTATCGAGTTTCCGCTGGCGCGCCGCCTTGTCCGGCTCGGACAGTTCGAGCACGGTCAGGATGTTCTTCTCGATCGTCAGCCCGCGGAAGATCGACGTCTCCTGCGGCAGATAGCCGAGCCCAAGGATCGCACGCCGGTACATCGGCAGCTTCGTGATGTCCTCGCCGTCGAGCATGATGCGGCCCGAATCCGGCTTCACCAGGCCCATCACCGAATAGAAGCACGTCGTCTTGCCCGCGCCGTTCGGCCCCAGCAGCCCGACCACTTCGCCGCGCCCCACCGACACCGACACGTCGGTCAGCACGACGCGCTTGTCGTACGACTTGGCGATCGAGACGACCTGCAGTCCGTTGCTGACCGGCGGCTCCGAGATCGGTTCTACTGCCTCTATCGGCGGCAGCGTAGTGGCGTCCATGGGATCAGGCCCTCGCAAAAGTCAGCAGCCGAACGCTCGGCAGGAGTTTGGTAGGAAACATGTACGAGCGCGCCGCCGGAAGGAAGCCCTCGCGACACGCTCGAGCGATCAGTTGCGCTTGGGAACCGAGAAGGTGCCGGTCACGCGGCCGCCGGTCTGCGTGACGGTGCCACCGCCGGTGCTGGCGCCGCTGCTGCCGCCCACCGACGATCCGTCGATCACCGAGCGGCCGGTGTCGAGGTTCATCGTCAGGCGCCCGCCATTCACCGTGTTGCCGGCTTGCGTCAACGTGACCGCGCCGAGCATCGTGATGACGCGGCGGTTTAGATCGTAGATCGCATACTGGCTGCGCGCGGTCTGGTCGGGACGCTTCACAGTGACGCCGCCCGAGGCATCGAGCCGTGAGACCTGTGGGTTTCCGCCGATCACCTGCCCCGTATACGCCACCGTCATCCGTGCCGAGTTCAGCGTCATCTCGGCCTGCTTCACGGAGACGTTGCCCGACAGGATAGCCCGATTCGCCTTGTCCTGCAGCTCGATATGATCCGCGCCGAAATTGATCGGGGCGTTGGAGTTGTGCGCCTGCTGCGCGACCGCGGTCGTGGAGAGCAGGGCGGACAGGCCTATTAAGATGAGGGGCGCGCGCATGGCGGCTATTTCGGCCCTCTAGGCACGATCCGCAAGCGGGCATTGCCATCGAGCGTGACGGTGCGCTCCTCGAGGTTCGCGCGCAGCTTGTTCGCGCTGAAAGTCCCTTGCTGAACCGTGCCGGTCGCGGCGCCACCGCTTTCGAGCGTACGCGCCTTCATGTCGATCGTCGCATTGGTGGTCTTCAGGTCGTAGCCGCCCGCCGCGGTCGCGTTCAGCGGACCGAACAGCTGCACCTTCTCGGTGTCCATGTCGTAACGCCCGGTATTCGCCTTGATATTGGCGGGGCCGTCGGTGAGCTGGATTTGCGCAGCGAGCTGGTTGAGCTGAACGATCGGTTCGGCCGAGCTCTTCTGGATCGCGGACTTCGCGTCGAGCGTGAACGGCTGCCCCTTGCTGTCCTCGCCACGATACTGCGCTGCCTGCAGCTTCATCCGTTCCTGGGCGACGTCGACCTTGTTCTTGTCGAGCAGGAACGACACGTCGCCACCTGCCGTCAGTGGAGCCATCACCAGGAATGCTGCCAGCACGCCGATCGCGGTCGGCAGGCCGAGCCGCGCGATCGCGACCAGCCGGTCGTGACTGCCGCCCGGCGCGGCCCAGTCCTGTCGCGCGGTACGGGCGCGGCGGGCGACCGGAGAAGGCGGCGGAACGTCCATCAGGCGTGCGCGAAGATGTCGATTTCGGGCCAACCCGCGATATCGAGCGCCGCACGAGTCGGCAGGAAGTCAAAGCACGACTGCGCCAGCTCCATCCGGCCTTCGCGAATCAGGCGCTTGTCGAGTTCGGTCCGCAACCGGTGGAGGAAGCGCACGTCGGACGCGGCATAGTCCTTCTGCGCGTCCGACAATTCGGGGCTGCCCCAATCCGACGATTGCTGCTGTTTCGAAATGTCCTGCCCGAGCAGTTCGCGGACCAGCTCCTTCAGGCCGTGGCGATCGGTATACGTGCGGATCAGTCGCGAGGCGATCTTGGTGCAATAGACCGGGGCCGCGACGACCCCGAGATAATATTGGACCGCGGCAATATCGAATCGGCCGAAATGATAGAGTTTCACGCGCGCCGGATCGGCCAGCAGCGCCTTCAGATTGGGCGCGTCGTAGCCGGCACCGGCGGCGAATCGAACGAGATGCTCGTCGGGGCCGCCATCGGAAAGCTGGACCAGGCAGAGCCGATCGCGCGGCGTGATGAGCCCCATCGTCTCGGTATCGACGGCGATCGCGGCGCCGGCCGCGAACAGATCGGCGGGGATGTCGCCTTCGTGGAGATGAACTGTCATGGGCTTGGCCGTAGCGGTCCGACGCTGAACGCTCAATGGCCGTGATCCAACCCCGTGTCTAAATCGGGCGATAAGATGGCGTTTGGACTGCCTGTGCGACCAGTCGTGGCTGATGAGCGACACCTGCATCAGTATCGATCCTTATCGTGACCCAATACGTCAGAATCTATTCGCGACGGCTTGTATTTTGCGCTAAGGGTCCCCTCAAGGCGCAAAAGGTTTCGCGCTGGAAAACCTGCGTTCGTCGTCCGGCACAAGGGTTTTGAGAAATTTGCGGGCGAACCGGGAAGACGAACAGAGCTTATGGGTTTCGATAAAGGTGGCCGCGGGAACCGTGGCGGGCGTGGCCGCGACAAGCGCGACAGCTTCGGCGGCGGCGACAACGAGTTCGGCGGCGGCAGCAGCTTTGGCGGTGGCGGCGATCGGTTCGGCGGCGGCGGTAGCAGCTATGGCGGCGGCGGTGGCTCGAGCTACGGTGGCGGCGGTGGCAGCAGCTACGGCGGCGGCAGCAGCTTCGGTGGCGGCAACGGCGGCGGCGGTGGTTACCGCGGCGGCGGCGGTGGCGGCGGTTTCTCGGGCGGTGGCGGCGGCGGCGGTGGTCGCGGGATGCCTCCCCAGGTTGTCGGCGAAGGCACTGGCGTCGTAAAGTTCTTCAACGCGCAGAAGGGCTTTGGCTTCGTCGTTCGCGATGACGGCGGCGAGGACGTGTTCGTCCACATCAGCGCAGTCGAGCAGGCCGGCATGGTCGCGCTCGCCGAGGGTCAGCCGCTCGGCTTCACGCTCGTCGATCGCGGTGGCCGTATCTCGGCAACCGACCTGAAGATCGATGGCGAGCCGATGGCCGTCACCGATCGCGGCCCGCCGCGTGACCGTGATGCCGGCCCGGGTGCACCCCGTGGTGGCGATCGCGACCGTGACGGTGGTGCAGGTGGCGCACAGCGACAGCTCACCGGCGAGAAGGCGACCGGTACGGTCAAGTTCTTCAACGCGATGAAGGGCTTCGGCTTCATCCAGCGCGACGACGGACAGCCTGACGCATTCGTCCACATTTCGGCCGTGGAACGCGCCGGCATGGCGACGCTGAACGAGGGCGACAAGCTCGAGTTCGAGCTCGAGGTCGATCGTCGCGGCAAGTACGCAGCGGTGAACCTGAGCGCAGGCGGCTGATAGCTGCCTGACTCAGAACGCTGATCGTACCGTGTTCGGTAGGATAATGATTGCGGCCGGTTTCGCTTTGGCGGGGCCGGCCGTTCTCGTTTCATCATCTTCGTTGTCGTCCATGGCGCGAGCCGGGCAGGTCGCTGCGCCAGCCACGCGCGAGGCGACCCCCCGCGAGCCGACGCGGGTGCCGGTGTTCTCGGCGGCGATCGTTGCGCGCTACCCCCATGATCGCACCGCGTTTACAGAAGGGCTTCTGTGGCACGATGGCGCGCTGTACGAGAGCACGGGGCAGGAGCAACAATCCGACGTCCGCCGCGTCTCGCTCGCCGATGGCAAGATCCTCGCCAAAGCCCGAATCGACTCCGCCCAGTTCGGCGAAGGTCTCGCGCTATGGAAGGATCAGCTTGTCAGCCTCACGTGGCATGACGGCATCGCTCATCGCTGGGACGCCCGTACGCTGAAGCCCAAGGGCCAGAATCGCTACACGGGCGAGGGTTGGGGCCTGACGAGCGACGGCACGTCGCTGCTCCAGTCCGACGGCAGCCCCAACATCATTTTTCGCGATCCGCTGACGCTCGCCGAACGCAAGCGCGTCGCAGTGACGATCGACGGTCGTCCTTTAAGACAGATCAACGAACTCGAATATGTCCATGGCGCGCTGCTGGCGAACGTCTGGCACACCGGCTTCCTGGTCCGCATCGACCTCGCAACCGGCAAAGTCACTGCCGTGATCGACCTCCGCCCGCTGGTCGCCGAAGTCGCCGCGACCAATCCAGAAGCGGTGCTGAACGGGATCGCCTGGGACGCAAAGGCCGAACGGCTGTTCGTGACCGGCAAATACTGGCCGATGCTGTTCGAGATCAACATCGCCGCCGCGCCACAATAAGTCGTCGCGGTCGGTTAGCCGAGTTCGGCCTTCGCTCTTCCGCCGATTTCATAACGCCCTCTGCCGTTGCTCCCGCTATCATCACCCCACTCCGTCACGCCCGCTTCCGTCACCCCAGCGAAAGCTGGGGTATCCCCGTTGGCGGGCGCCGTGCCTTACCCGATGAGATCCCAGCTTTCGCTGGGATGACGGCGGGCGGGGGGTGGCGAGGAAGCGAGAGCAGAGACCGGCGCAACGGTCGCGTGCTTTACCCTAAAACCCCCGCCCGGCCCCCGGCGCCACTGCCCAGATCGCCGCCAGCACATGTCCCAGCAAACCATCCGCATCGTGATGAATGTTATGCCCCCCCGGCATCCCCACCTTCCGCACGGTCGGCGGCGTCAGCAATGGGCACAGGCTGTCCGTCTCCTCGACCCCGTAGATACAGGTGAACGGTGCCCATCCGAGCTGGTTGCCCGTCGTAGCGCCCACGCTGTCGAGCGTGCCGTGATCGTAGAGAAGCCCCGACGGATCGGCGCGATAGAAAACCGATTCGCCCGGCAGGATCAATACGATCGCCGCAACCCGAGTCCGCAACGACGGAGGCAGGTTCGCCAACCCGGTCTGGACGATGTCCGCGCCGTAGGACTGCCCCATCACGACGACCCGCTTCGCCCCGGTCCGCGCCAGCGCAGTCCGCACCCCGCCCGCGACGATCGCGTCCACTTCGCTTCGCGTCCGACGATGCGCGAACAACGCAGGCGTCGTGATTCCGACGACCGGGATACCGTGCTCCGTCAGCCCCCGGGATGTCGACGCACCGAGCAGGAACCGCAGCCCCATGTCGCCCGAGAAATTGACGACCGCGATCGGTGGCGCTCCCGCAGCGTGCACGCCGATGGCAGGGTATACGTGGACCGGATCGTGGTCGAAATAGCCCGCTAGATACACGAAGAAAACGACGATTGCGGAGAGAATACCGGTCACCCACACGCCGCGTCGCCAACGCCGGGCCGCTGCCGTGCGGGAAGGTTTCGAACTGTTCACCGGACCGTCCTTACGCGTACCAAGATGCGGCGCGATAGCGCGCTCTTCTACCCGCTTCGATGACGCGCGGATTACGTAATCATCCGCTTGAGCGTCTCGATCCGGTCAGCTTCCGCGGCGGGCTTGTCCGTCCTGATCCGCGCGATCCGCGGAAAGCGCATCGCGACGCCCGATTTGTGCCGCTTCGAATCGTGCAGCGAATCGAACGCGATCTCCAGCACCAGCGTTTTTTCCACTTCGCGCACCGGGCCGAAGCGATTCTGCGTATGGTTGCGGACGAAGCTGTCGAGCATTTTTAGCTCCTCGTCGGTGATCCCGGAATAGGCTTTGCCAACGGGGAGCAATTCGCCGTCCTCGGTCCAGCAGCCAAAGGTGTAATCCGAATAATAGGACGATCGCCGTCCTGAGCCGCGCTGCGCGTACATCATCACGCAGTCGGCGGTCAGCGGATCGCGCTTCCATTTGTACCAGAGCCCGGCACGGCGTCCGCCGACATAAGGCGAGTCGCGACGCTTGAGCATGACGCCTTCGATCGCCGCATCGCGCGCGGTGGCGCGGATCGCCTCCAGCGCGGTGAAATCGTCCGCCTCGATGACCAGGCTGAGATCGAACCGCTCGGCGTCGAGTTGCGGCACGAACGCTTCCAGCCGCTTGCGCCGGTCGGTCCACGGCAGCGCGCGCAAATCCTCTTCGCCATCGATCAACAGATCGTAGAGCCGGACGAACGCAGGATAGTCCGCCAGCATCTTCGCGGAGACGGTCTTGCGACCGAGCCGCTGCTGGAGTGCGTTGAAGCTCGCCGCGCCGCCGCCATCCTCAAGGGTGCCGCCCTGATGCTCGCCCTTCACCAGCAGCTCGCCGTCGACCGTGCCCGGCGTCCGGAATGCAGCCGCAATCTCGGGAAAGCTGGCGGTAACGTCATCACCGGTGCGGCTGTAGAGTCGCGTTTCCCCCGCGACATGGACGATCTGCACGCGGATGCCGTCCCATTTCCACTCGGCGGCATAGTCGGCGAGATCGACGCGCAAATCTTCCAGCCCATGCGCGAGCATGAAGGGTCGAAACACGGGCACGTCGGCGGGCGTGGGTTGTGCCCCGGTGCCCTCGGCCCAGGCGAACAGGCTGGGGTAAGGCGCATCGAGACCATGCCACACCTCCTCGACAGCATCGACATCGAGTCCGAACGCATCGGCCAGCGCGGTCTTTGCCAGCCGTGCGGACACGCCGATCCGTAGCGCCCCCGTCGCCATCTTCAGCAGTGCGAACCGTTCCTCGGCATCGGATCGGTCGAGCATGTCCGCCAGCGCACCAGGGGCGTCAGCACGCGAAAGAGCCGCGAGCCGATCGACGACGTCGGTAATCGACAGTGGCGTCGGATCGACCGGAACCGTCGGCTCGGGCCAGAGCAGCGCGACCGTCTCTGCGGTGTCGCCGACATAATCGCGGCTCATTCGGAACAGCACCGGATCGACGCGATCCTCGATCAGCCCGCGAATCACCGCCGATTTCACGCCCTTGAGATCGAGATCGCCGGTCAGTGCGGCCATCGCCCAGCCGCGATCCGGATCGGGCGTCGCGCGCAGATAATCCGCGATCAGCTTCAGCTTGGCGTTGCGAGAGCGCGTGTAGGTGAGCGAGTCGAGCAGGGCGGCGAAAGCGTGCATCGATCCTCAACGCGCCTGCCACGCGAAGGGATGCAGAACAGGTCCCACACCGGTCGCGCCTGTCGCAATCCTCCCCCGCAAGGGGGAGGTGGCACCGAAGGTGACGGAGGAGAAGGACACGGAAAAGACGTGATTCTTACCTCCCCCTCCGTCTGGCAAGGGCCAGCCACCTCCCCCTGGCAGGGGAGGATCACGACAGAGCGACGCAGATACGAAACGACCGCCGCCCGATGGGCCGGCGACGGTCGTATTCATGCGCCTGAGACAGGTGCGTCAGTCGACCGCGTTCTTGATCCCCTTGCCCGCCAGCAGGCCGAGCACGAGGAAGATCACGAACAGCGCGATCGCGATGAAGAACAGGATCTTGGCGATACCGATGAACGCACCACCGACGCCGCCGAAGCCGAGCAGCGCGAGCACGGCGCCGATGACGAGAAAAGTGATTGCGAGCTTCAACATATCGGCCTCCTGTTTGGTAGGATCGCTCAACCGGTCTGACGGCCGGATTGTTCCTCCGCAGTAACGATCAGGCCTTGCGGCTCGCCTCGAACAGGAACCATGCGCGTTCCTCGGCCTGGTCGGTCCACTCGTCGACGATGCCGCTGGTCGCATTGTCCTTCGCCGCGTCGGCGGCATCCTTGACGATGCGGAACTGCTCCACGAGCTTCACATTGTCCTCGCGCAGTTCGGCGAGCATCTCGGTCGGGCCGACGAACGCCGCGTCGTTGTCCGTGATGGTCTGGTGGCGCGAGACGTCGCCGATCGAGCGCAGCGTGGTATTGCCGGTCTTTCGCACGCGCTCGGCGATGGCGTCGGTGATGGCGAGGATCTGCGCGGACTGGTCGTCGAGCATCAGGTGGTAATCGCGGAAATGTGGCCCGGACATGTGCCAGTGGAAGTTCTTGGTCTTGAGGTACAGCGCGTAGCAATCCGCGAGCGCGGCGTTCAGCGCGTCGGCGACCGACTTGGTGCTGTTGCTCGGCAGGTCGGTGGGGGTGTCGAGGGCGGGGTTGATGTCGGCCATGTCTAGCTCCGGTTGTAAAGTCGTTGCGGTAACGATCCGATAGCCGAAATGCTCCCCCGCGATTCAGACCAGCCGCAAAGCGCCGAGTGCGAGGACGATGCCGATGACCAGAAACACGACGCCGATCGCAATCCGCAAAGACCGCAGCGGCAGCCTGAGCCAGGCCTTTTCGCCCATCAGCGCTGCGGGGACGATCACCACCAGCGAGCCGACCGTCGCGCCGATCGCCGCAAGGGCGGGGACGGGTGTGCGCGCCGCCAATGTCAGGACGATGAACTGCACGCCGTCGCCGAATGCCAGGATGAACAGCCCGAGCGCGGCGGTGGCGAGTGCACCGAGCGTCCAGCGATCGAGCCGTTCGGGCGCCTTGGCCGGGAAGAACGACCCGCCGCCCTGCAACAGCAGCGCAAGCGCGAGCATCAGTTGCTGCGCATTGGGTGCGAGCTTCGGCCCAATCACCGCGCCCAGCGTCGCCGCCAGCCCGCTGGCTGCGAGCAACGCGATCGCCGCCATCGCGATGACCGCGCCCGGCCTGGCGTAGCGGTCCGACAGGATCGCGGCGAGCCACGCGGTCCGATCGCCGACCTGCGCCAGCGCGGCCGCGACGAATGCCGCCATCAAGGCGTCCATGGATTATCCCGCAAGGCGCACCGAACAGGCGGCGGCGAATGCGTGGCATGCCTGTACGTCCTGCCGATCGCTGCCGACCGCATCGCGCAGGATCGACAACCAGCCATGGACCAGCGCGCCATGCTCGCCGCGGGACAGCGCCGAGTCGACGAAATGCGCGACGGTGACCGCGGGGTTCAGGCCATTGCTATGCGCAATGACGCGGATCGCATCGATCTCGGTGGCGATGTCGCATGGGCGGGAATAGGGGGCGCGGACGTCGATCGCGGCAATTCGCGCGGCGAGATCGGCTTTCACGGCGCCCATGTCGTCGATTCGTGCGGTAACGTCGATTCGTAGCGCCTGCCCCATGATCCTCGCTCCATTCTATCTGATGATAGAATGCGCTTATGGTAGTGAATAGCGGGTTAAATGACGCATTCTACGGCGTGTCGAGGGCGTAAAGCTTGACTTCGCCCTGCGCGTCCGCCATGCGCCGCCCCTGATGGAGCGGCGGCGTCAGTTCGCCGCTTTCGCATTTTCAAGCCATAGGAATTGGGCTCATGGCCAAGCCGACCACCGTAAAGATCAAGCTGCTCAGCACCGCTGACACCGGCTTCTTCTACGTCACCAAGAAGAATCCCCGTACCAAGACGGAGAAGCTCTCCTTCTCGAAGTACGATCCCGTCGTGCGCAAGCATGTCGAGTTCAAGGAAGCCAAGATCAAGTAATCCGGCCGGCGGTGCAAACCGCCGACTGATTGCGACGATCCGGAAAGCCGCGGGTAACTCCGCGGCTTTTGGCGTTTGTGTTTCCCTTCCGTTCGTCCCTCCCCCTTCCGCTTGCCCCCTCTCCCGTTCGTCCTGAGCAGCCGTCGAGTAGTCGCCGTAGGCGGCGTATCGAGAGGGCGTATCGAAGAACAGGTTGGCGCGCGGAACGCATGCTTCGATACGAGCCCTCGATACGCTCCTTGCGGAGCTACTCGGACTCTACTCAGCACGAACGGGAATAGGGTAAGGCACCGGATTATGGGTCGATGTGGCATGCCGGGCCGTGGCGAGAGGCGCGCGCCCGTCTCAGATCAGCGACCCCACCGCATCCATGAACCGCGCCAGACTGATCGGCTTCGAAACGTACGCATCCGCGCCAGCCGCCCGGATCCGCTCCTCGTCGTCCCGCCCGGCATACGCCGTCACCGCCATCACCGGGATCGCACGCAAATCCTCGTCCGCCTTCAGCTCGAGGATGATCTCGTAGCCGGTGACGTGCGGCATCTGGATGTCCATGATGATCAGGTCGGGCACGAAATCGCGAGCCCGCG
This sequence comes from Sphingomonas sp. SL1004, assembly GCF_057815015.1. Classification (NCBI taxonomy): domain Bacteria; kingdom Pseudomonadati; phylum Pseudomonadota; class Alphaproteobacteria; order Sphingomonadales; family Sphingomonadaceae; genus Sphingomonas; species Sphingomonas sp. SL1004. The sequence goes on along the minus strand of NZ_JBYMUX010000001.1, from coordinate 2,652,428 downwards.
CAACGGCTTCGCGGCCGTCGCGCACGGGTTCGACGGCGAACTGATGCGCGCGCAGCAGATCGCAGAATAGTTTGAGGTTCAGTTCGTTGTCCTCGACAACGAGCACCTTCTTTGTCACCGCCGCACCTTATCCGGAAAGAGGGCACGATAGGCAATGCGCGACCGCGATTCAAACGAAGACGCCGAAGCGCTCGCCCTGCGCGCGCTGGTATGGACCTTGGTCGAGCCCGACCGCGCGATGCGGCTGCTGTCGGTGACCGGGCTGGAGCCACACGATCTGCGCGCAAGGGCAAGCGACCCGACCGTGCTGTCCGCGGCGCTTGGGTTCCTCGAAAACCACGAGCCGGACCTGATCGCGTGCGCCGAATCGCTCGGCGTGAAGCCCGAAGCGCTGGTCCGCGCCCGTATGGAGCTTGAAGCATGAGGCCGCTGCTGATCAGCGATTGCGACGAAGTGCTGCTGCACATGGTCAAGCATTTCGGCGTGTGGCTCGACGAGCGCCATGACATCGACTTTGCGATCCAGCACGGCGATTTCTCGACTGCGATGACGCGCCGCGATGGCGGCCCGCCGCCGTCACGCGAGGATATGTGGACGATGCTGGGCGAGTTCTTCCCCGCCGAGATGCACCGCCAAACGCTGGTGCCGCATGCGGTCGAGGCGCTGGCGCGGCTTGGCGAGGTGGCGGATATCGTCATCCTCACCAACCTGCAGGACGAATGCCGCCAGCCGCGGATCGAACAACTGGCGAAGTTCGGCATCGCCCACCGTGTCGAGTGCAACCAGGGCGGCAAGGGTACGCCGGTATCGCGGCTGGTCGAGGAATATGGGAACCCGGTCACGGTGTTCGTCGACGATCTCGCGGTGCATCACGAGTCGGTCGCCAAGCATGCGCCGGGGGTGCACCGGCTGCACATGATCTCGGAACCGACGCTGGCGGTGAACGTGCCGAAAGCGCCTGAAGCGCATGCGCGAATCGACGATTGGCGCGAAGCTGCCGACTGGATTGCCGCGCGGTTCGAGGCGGGCTTGCCGGCGGACGCCTAATCTCTCGATCCTCCCCCGCAAGGGGGAGGTGGCTGGCCCTTGCCAGACGGAGGGGGAGGTAAGGGAAACCCTTGTTGCGTGTGCCTCCCCCTCCGTCGCCTGCGGCGCCACCTCCCCCTCGCGGGGGAGGATTGCTCGAACGGCGGTTCGTACCGAGGCCCACTTGACCCGTCCCCCAACGCTGTGGTGATGCTCCCCACATGACCGATCGTATCGACCGCAAGCTCGAAGAGCTGGGCCTCACCCTCCCGCAGGCTGCCGCACCCGTGGCGTCCTACGTCCCGACCGTGCTGGCCAACGGCATGCTCCACATCTCCGGCCAGTTGCCGTTCAAGGACGGCGCGCTGGTCACTGGCCGCGTCGGAGACGGCGTTTCGCTCGAAGACGCGCAGGAGGCCGCCAAGCTCTGCGCGCTCATGCTCGTCGCACAGATGAAGGCGGCACTCGGCACGCTCGGTCGCGTCGAGCGGATCGTGAAGCTCGGCGTATTCGTCAACTCCACCGGCGATTTCACCGATCAGCCCAAGGTCGCCAACGGCGCCTCCGACCTGATGGTCGCGCTGTTCGGCGATGCGGGCAAGCACGCCCGCTCGGCCGTCGGCGTCCCCGTCCTCCCGCTCGGCGCCGCAGTCGAGATCGACGCGATCGTGCAGGTTTCCGCCTGACCGTCCCGGAGGCGCGCCCGCGTCTCCACCCATGGCCCTTGGAGGCGCGCGCCCGCGTCTCTACCTAGGCGGCAATGAACGCCGTCACCGCTCGCATCGCCCAAGGCGTCACCTCCATCGCGGCCGAGGATTGGGACGCGTGCTCCGGCACCGCCAACCCGTTCGTCGGCCACGCCTTCCTCTCCGCGCTCGAAACGTCGCGTAGCGTCGGCGGCCGATCCGGTTGGCAGGCGCTGCCGGTCGTGGTCGACGGTCCCGACGGCAAGCCTGCCGCAATCGCCCCCGCTTACGCCAAGAGCCACAGCCAGGGCGAATACGTGTTCGACCAGGGTTGGGCCGATGCGTGGGAGCGGGCAGGGGGGCAATATTACCCCAAGCTCCAGATCGCCGCGCCGTTCAGCCCGGTGCCAGGCCCGCGCCTGCTACTCCGCGATCGGGAACACGCCCCAGCTCTGATTGCCGCACTGGAAGCGGTCACCGACCAAAGCGGGCTGTCGTCGGCTCACGCCACCTTCATCGACCCCGACGAAGTGGCGTTGTTCGAGTCCGCTGGCTGGCTGATCCGCCAGGGCACGCAGTTCCACTGGAAGAACGACGGCTACGCCAGCTTCGACGACTTCCTCGCCGTGCTCGCCAGCCGCAAGCGCAAGGCGATCCGCAAGGAACGCGCCGCCGCCGTCGAAGGCCTGACGATCCGCCATCTCACCGGCGCCGAGATCACGCCGGAGCTCTGGGACGCGTTCTGGATCTTCTACCAGGACACCGGCGCGCGCAAATGGGGTCAGCCGTACCTGACACGCGCCTTCTTCGACCAGATCGGCAAGACGATGGGCGACCAGATCCTGCTGATCCTCGCCGAACGCGACGGCCTGCCCATCGCTGGCGCGCTCAACCTGATCGGCGAGAACACGCTCTACGGCCGCTATTGGGGCGCGACCGAGGAGGTGCCGTTCCTCCATTTCGAGCTCTGCTATTACCAGGCGATCGACGCCGCCATCGCGCGCGGCCTGGAGACTGTCGAGGCCGGCGCGCAGGGCGAACACAAGCTCGCGCGTGGTTATGCGCCCGTCGCAACCTACTCCGCGCACTACATTCCCGATCCGAGCTTCCGTCGCGCGATCGCCGACTATCTCGTCCGCGAGCGCGAAGCCGTTGCCGAACAGCAGGAGTATCTCGGCGAGCTTACTCCGTTCCGGCGGGGCGAGCAGCAGGTCGGTTGATGCGGTAGAGCAGGCTCGTTCCGTCGCGGCGGATCAAGGTTAGGTCGCGGATCAGCGCCGGATCGAATTTCGGCGGGTGGATCAGCCACACGTAATCGAAGGCCGCGCGCGGGAATTTCTCCAGCGCCATCGAGATCGGCCGCCAGAACTGGCCCCGGCACTTGATGTCGCTGACAATCTCCGACGGATCGTGCGCAAAGCCCTTCGCCGCGGGATATCGCGTCGTCAGCAGCTGCGCGCCGGCCATCGACCATTGATCGTTGGTGAAGGCCAGGCGGCGCTCGAGTAGCAGCGCCGGCACATGCTCGAGCCGCGAATAGGCCCAGTCGTCGCGACAGCGCCGCCCGACGAACGACACGACGCGGGCGCGCTCGGGCACGGTATCGATCGCCGCGATCGCCTGGTCGTAGCTGCGGTCGTACATCAGGTAGCTGATCGTGGTCCCGCCGAGCCGCACCGCGAAGAACGCGAAGCCGATCACCGCCAGCACCGCTGCGCCGCGTAGCGACACGCCGGGTCGCGGCCGGAGCGCGATCAACGCGATCGCCAGCACGAACGGCGCGAGCCGCATGTCCGCATAGGCCGACCCGAACACGATCCGTGGCAACAGCACATAGACCGCCAGCAGAAACAGCGCCGACAGCCCCAAATTGCGCGAATATTCGATCGTCTGGTCGCGCACGCCGCGGAACAGGATCACGAACAGCACGGTGACCGACGCGATGTCGAACGCCATCCACCGGTCGCGCAGGACCATCGTGATCCAGTTCATCTTCCAGCGCCAGTTGAACCAATCCTGCGTCTTGCCGCCGACATGATCACCCGACCGCCAGATGATCATCATCACCATTGGCAGCGCGAGCGGCAGGCAGTTCAGCCCCGCCTGGACGAACGCCTTGAACCAGCCATGCGCCCAGCTCTTGGGATCGCTGTCGCGGCGGATGTCATGCTGGCGGATCAGCTCGGCGGAAAAGGCGAGCACGCCCAGCACGCCCCAGCCGAACGTGTGGCACAGCCACAACAGGCACGAGATCGGCACGAATATCGCGGCCCGCAGGCGCACGCGCTTCAGTCGGCCCATGCGCAGCCATAGCGCGAACAGGTTGAGCGCCAGCGCCATCGCCAGCGCGAAATTCACGAACCCGAACTGGAACGGGTAACTATAGGCGAGGGGCAGGGCGAACAAAGCGGTCGCCGGGATGCGGCCATGCACCTCGCGCGCGATCCACAACAGGCCCGTGACCGTCAGCGCCGGGATCGCGATCACGATCAGCTTAACCGCCAGCTGCAACCCGAAAATGGGGGCAAGCGGGATGATCAGCAGGTCGATGCCGAGATTGCCGATCATCTGCCAATGGAAGTTATACCATTCAGATAGCCAGGGATTATCGGCAATCGCGAGCTGTACGCGGTAGCGCCCCATATGCCCCGGCAGATCGACCAGCGGCGGCACCTCCGGCCACAGCAGCGGTATCATCGACGCGATCGCCACGGCGACGACGAAGCCGCGCGTCTGCCACCAGTGCAGCTTTTCCCCCGGAATGTTCATACCATCCGACCCTAGGGGCGGACGGGCGCTCCAGACAAGGGCGCGCGCGACGAGTTGTTGATTCGCCATGCAAGAACTGGCGATCCGGCGATCGGCACAGGTGTCAGCCACGCGAACCGCTCGCCGCGATCGAGTCGCGCCCACAGGCCGTTGGGCGCTTCGTCACGGTAGATGTTCATCTCGATCGCGCCGGGACACGCGATGACATACGCTGCGTCGCTGGCGACAATCGTGCCGCGCGCGGCATCGGGCGATTGCATGAAACCGGCGATGACGCGGTGCAGCGCGCGCGTGTTGCGGTGATAGCCACCCGCGATCGCATGATGGCCGGTCGTCGCGACGATCTCCGGCGTCACGTCGATCGGCGCGAACAGCGTGCTCGGCGGGAGCTGCTCCAACGCGCGGACATCTGCGACGCCCTGGCAGGGCAAATGGCCCGAGCCACGCATGTCCGAATGCGCCGGGGAGCCCGGCGTCGCCGCGAATAATGCGCCTGCTACCAATCCCGGCGATGCGGCGAGCAACGCGCCTGCGGTCGCCACGGTGCGCAACAATACCGGCCCGATCCGGCGCGTTCGCTCGAGCATGGCGAGCAGCGCCCAGGCTCCGCCGGGCAGTGCGAGCGCATTCGCGGTCGCCCCGGTCCGCATCACGAGCAACGACAGGGCAGTTGCAAAGACGAGGACCGCGAGCAGGGTTGCCCACCGTGTCGCTGCGGTACCATTTGCACGACGCCAGGCGAGCACTGTCCCGACCAGACCTACGATTGGAAAGCCGAGCGTCATCGCCGCCCACGCCGCATCCTGCCGCCAGATCGGCAGGCCCTCGGGCACGTTCTGGTACCAAACCCGGTACACCAGTGGATCGAGCGTCGCGAACGGTCCGCGCAGGCATTCAGGCGCAACGAGCAGCAGCGTCGCGACACAGGCGAGACCCGCCGAGGCCAATGCCGCGAGGCGAGCCGCGAGTGACCGAGTACCGAACATCGTGGCGACCGACAGTCCGACCGCGGCCACGCCGAGCACTGCCAGCCAGCCGGGAGAGACCGCATCGCATACGGTCGCGAACATCCCCGGGCCTCGCGTCACGCCATGCAGCAGCAGCGCCGCCCCAAAGAACGTGCTCGCCAGTCCGATCAGGAACGGACGACGCGCCGGCTTCCAGGCCCAGGCAAGTGCCGCAACCGCGGTGATCGCCACCGCAACAGGCAATCCCTCCAGCGAAATCGTCACCAGTGTCGCCAGCGCCAATCCGGCAAAAACTCCGGTTCGTGCCGTAGCGCGCCCGACTAGCAACGTCGTCGCGGCCATGGCCAGCACGATCTGCCAGCCATGATGATCGATCCGCAACGGTCGCATCTGGTAGACTATCGGGATCGACAGCGGCGCCAGTAGAAGCGCAAGTTTTGCGCGTTCGACGTCGCTCACCCGCCGCGTGAGGTCCGCGGCCAACGCCATCAGTGCGAGCAGTGTAAGCAGCGGTACGATGGTCATCGCCATGCGGTTCGCGGTATCGGGCACGAAGAGCGGATCCAGCACCAGCATCGTTGCCGCGATCGGCAGGTCGACGAGACGCGACCAATGCATTGCGAAATCGCCCCCGTTCAGCCGATGCTGGCCGACGTCCCACCAGCTCTGTCCGCCGAGCCAGTCGCGAACTTCGAGCAGGCGCATCGCGTCGTCGGGATCGGGAAAGCGCAGCGTCGCGATCGCGCTGGCGAACGCGAGGCACAGGACTAGCGCGGCCAGCGTCCAGCCCCCGAGGACAGTCGGCCAGAGACGGGTGCCGAGCTTTGGTTCGTCAGATGGGGGGGGGGCGTCAATCATGCCGTGCTCGTTCCAGCGATCAGCCCCACCTGCGCCACCCCGGCGAAGGCCGGGGCCCAGTTGGGGGACGTCGCTAACGGAGGGCATCGCGCTGTTACTACAACCTTTCCAACTGGGCCCCGGCCTTCGCCGGGGTGGTGCTCACGAATGACGTAGACGTCGCCCCATCACGCCGCCTTGAGCCGCTCCGGAACGTCGCGGACGCTGGAGAGCGCCGCAGCAATCCCCGCCTGTTCCCCCTCGTTACCCGCTTCGTGATATTCGGCGTCCTCGTTGACGCTCCAGATGTCGTGTACTCGCTTGCCCGCCTGGATATTGCGCACCGTCAGCATCGCGGTCATCATCGCGTGGTCCTGGTTGTTGTAGCGGTGCATCCCGTTGCGCCCGACACAATGCAAGGTCGGATGTCGCGTCTCGATCTCCTCGCGCAGGGCGTCGACGTTGTCGCGGTACTCCTCGTCGTACACCGGGTACGCCTTCTCCTGTCGCACCACCGCACCGCCGGTGACGTGCGCGGGATCGCACAGCCCGAGGATCGCCATTTCCTTCGTCGCCAGCGCGATCAGATCGGCATCGCTCGCCGCCCACAATCCATCGCCCTCGAAGCAGAAATACTCGAGTCCCACACACGCGATATCCGGATCGGGCACCATCTCCGGCGACCAGCTGCGGAAGTTCTGGACGCGACCCACCTTCACCTTCGAATCGTGGATGTAGATCCAGTTGTCCGGAAACAGGTCGGGCGACTTGATCATCAGCGCGACGGTCAGGAAATCGCGGTACCTAAGCGCACTCGCCTGCGGCAACGTCGTCGGCAACGGATGCAGGCGACCCGCCAGTTCGCGCATCGGCGCGCTGCTGATCACATGGCCCGCATCGATCGTGACGGTCCCGCCGTCGCGATCGGTAGCGGTGACGCGCCAGCGACCGGTCGAATCCTCGGCAAGCTGCTTCAGCGCATGCCCCATCAGGATCGTGTTGCCGTGCCCCAGCACCTTGTCGCGCGCGGCATCCCACATCATCCCCGGCCCGAGCCGCGGATAACGGAAACTCTCCAGCAACGTCTTGGTCTGCATGCCGTCATTGGGCTTCTTGTTGAGCCCAAGCGAGCGCTTCAGCCCATCGATCACCGCCCCGCCAAGGCTCAGTCCCTTGATCCGCTGGGCGGCCCAATCCGCCGACATCGTGTCGCACGGCATGCCCCAGACCTTCTCGGTATAGGTCTTGAAAAAGATCGAATACAGCTTGTGGCCGAACTGGTTGACCACCCAATCCTCGAAGCTACGGACGTTGGGGTTAGGTCGCAGCTTGGCCTTGGCATAGCTCGCCATGCACAGCGTGGAGCGCCAGATGCCGAGATTCCCCAGCGCTTCGAACGCACGCAGCGGATAGCTGTAGAATTTGCCTTCGTAATAGATCCGGCTCATCCGCGGGCGTTCGATGAAGTCGTCCGGCAGGATCTCGTTCCAGAGATCGACCACCGGCTGCGACTTCGAGAAAAATCGGTGGCCGCCGATGTCGAATCGGAAGCCCTGATGCTCGACGGTCCGGCTGATGCCGCCGACGTACACCGGATCCTTCTCGATCACGGTGACGGAATAGCCCGCCTTGCCGAGCAGATAGGCGGCTGTCAGCCCGGCAGGGCCCGCCCCGATGATCGCAACGTCGACAGGCGTGTTCGGCATCCAGACATTCCCCACAAGTTGCGAGGTTTATGACGGAAGATGCCTAAGGCGTGGTTAACGGGCGCGGGGTGCTGCGAGGGGCGGGGCGGAGGCGTTCACGTCACCCCACCTCACCTCACCGCAAGCTCACCTCCCCGGCGAAGGCCGGGGTCCAGATGGGAAAGCTACGGTAACGACGCGCCGTCCTTCGTCAGCAACGTCCCCCAACTGGGCCCCGGCCTTCGCCGGGGAAGTGTAATTCTGCTTGCCGATTTACTGGTCCCGCCGCCCCAGCAACCGCAACCTGAGCGCGTTCAGCTTGATGAACCCCGCCGCGTCGCGCTGATCGTACGCGCCCTGGTCGTCCTCGAACGTCACGACCTTCTCCGAATACAGCGAGTTCGCCGATTTGCGGCCCACCACGTACACGCCGCCCTTGTAGAGCTTCAGCCGGACGGTGCCCGACACCTTCTCCTGGCTGTGGTCGATCGCTGCCTGCAGCATCTCGCGCTCCGGCGAGAACCAGAAGCCGTTGTAGATCAGCTCGGCATAGCGTGGTGCCAGCTCGTCCTTCAGATGCGCGGCGCCGCGATCGAGCGTCAGCTGCTCGATGCCGCGATGTGCGAGGTGATAGATCGTGCCACCGGGAGTCTCGTACATGCCGCGGCTCTTCATGCCGACGAAGCGGTTCTCGACGAGATCGAGACGGCCGATGCCGTGGCGGCGGCCATATTCGTTCAGGGTCGACAGCAGCGTCGCCGGGCTCATCCCCTCGCCGTTGATCGCGACGCCGTCGCCACGTTCGAAATCGATCGTAATGTACTCGGGCACGTCGGGCGCATCCTCGGGGTTCACGGTGCGCGAGTAGACATAGTCGGGAACCTCGTCCCACGGGTTCTCGAGCACCAGGCCTTCGCTCGACGTGTGCAGCATGTTCGCATCGGTCGAGAACGGCGCCTGGCCGCGCTTGTCCTTGCTGACCGGGATCTGGTGCTGCTCGGCGAACTCGATCAGCCGCGTGCGGCTGGTGAGATCCCATTCACGCCACGGCGCGATAACCTTGATGTCGGGCGACAGCGCGTAATAGCCGAGCTCGAAGCGGACCTGGTCGTTGCCCTTGCCGGTCGCACCGTGGCTGACCGCGTCGGCGCCGACCATCTTGGCGATCTCGATCTGGCGCTTGGCGATCAGCGGCCGCGCGATCGACGTGCCCAGCAAATACAGCCCCTCGTACAGCGCATTCGACCGCATCATCGGGAACACGTAGTCGCGGACGAACTCCTCGCGCAGGTCGTCGACGAAGATGTGCTCGGGCTTGACGCCCATCATCTCGGCCTTGGCGCGCGCCGGCTCCAGCTCCTCGCCCTGGCCGAGATCGGCGGTGAAGGTCACGACTTCGCAGTTATACGTCTGCTGGAGCCATTTCAGGATCACGCTCGTGTCCAGGCCACCGGAATAGGCGAGCACGACGCGGTTGATCTGATCGGTCACGGGCAGGGTCCTTCGGCAATATCCAATGTCCGCGCCCCTATGCGCTGGGCGCGCCCCATGCAACCGCGTGCATTCATGGCGCGTACAACCAAACCGGTCTATTCGCGCCGCAAATCCTCTGGAGTTACCGCACCGTGCTACGCCAAAGCCTTACCCTTCTCGCTCTTGCCGGTCTTGCGACTCCGGCGCTCGCGCAGGAAACCCGCGCGTCCGCCTCGGCCAAGTTCAAGGCCGAATTCGCCGCGTCGGATACCAACAAGGACGGCGTCCTGACGCGTGCCGAAGTGCAGGCACGGATCGGCAACATGAAGGTCGGCGGGCAAGGCCGTCCGGACCCGGTCCACGCCAAGCGCCTCGCGGACCTGTGGTTCACCAGCGCGGACAAGAACAAGGACGGCAAGGTCACGCAGGCCGAGGCGCAGGCGCTGCTCGCGGCGACCTTCGCGAAGTACGACGCGAACAAGGACGGCAAGATCGGCGGCGACGAGCGCGCCGCAGCGAAGGCCGACGTGCAAGGGCCGCGCTGAGTCCTGACCGTTCGGCGATACTGCAAAATTTCCGTTCGTCCTGAGTAGCTGCTGAGCTCGTCGAAGCGACGTATCGAAGGACTGGCCCGCGTGGGTCATTGTCCTTCGATACGGGTCTTCGGCTTCGCTCAGTCCCTACTCAGGACGAACGGCGGGGGCCTCGCGCAACGCCCGCTCGCCCTCGATCATGTAGTCGCGCGTCAGCGGCAGGGTCATCCGGCCCTTCGACAGCTGGATCTGGTAATTGACCATCCCCCCGGTCCGAAACGCCGCCGCAGCCCCTGCAAGATAGAATGTCCACATCCGATAGAATCGCTCGTCGTACAACGCGACGATCGCGTCCTTCGCGGCCACCGTGCGGTCGTACCAGAGGTCGATCGTCAGCGCGTAATGCACGCGCAGCACTTCGATATCGCACGGGAAGAACTTCAGCCCCTCATACCCCTTTACGATCTCCGACAGCGCCGGGTTGTAGCCACCCGGGAAGATATACTTGGTCGTGAACGTGTCGGTCACGCCAGGCCCACCCATCCGGCCGATCGTGTGGAGCAGCATCACGCCGTCTTCCGTCAGCAGGTCGCGGCACTTGCGGAAGAACGCCTTGTAGTGCGCCGGGCCGACATGCTCGAACATCCCGACCGAGACGATCCGGTCGAATGTCCCGGTCAGCGCGCGATAGTCGATCAGTTCGAACTTCACCTTGTCGGCAACGCCGGCCTCTTCGGCACGACGGCGGGCCACCTTCAGCTGCTCTTCGGACAGCGTAACGCCGAGCACTTCGGCACCGGTCTTCGCATGTAGGTACAGCGCCATCCCCCCCCAGCCGCAGCCGATGTCGAGCACGCGCATGCCCGGCTTGATCGCGAGCTTGGCGGCGATGTGCGCCTTCTTGTCGTCCTGCGCCTTCTCCAGGCTGTTGTCCGGATCGGTGAAGTACGCGCAGGAATATTGACGGTCCGCATCGAGAAACAGGTCGTACAGCCGGTCCGACAGGTCGTAATGATGCGCGACGTTCTTCTTGGAGCGACGCGCCATGTTTACACGATCGACGCGGTGCACCACCTTGCCGAGCAGCTTGATCGGCAGCGACGGATTGAGCCCGCCGCCATGCTCCCACGGGCTGTTGCCCTTCAGCAGGTTGATCAGGTCGCGGATGTCGCCGCGGTCGATCACGAGGCGCCCGTCCATGAACGCCTCCGCCGCGCCCAGTGCCGGGTGGCGGACGATCGCGCCTGCAACGCCGGGCTGAGTCAGCCGGATCGTGACGGGATTGTAGGCCGGATCAGGCTTGCCGAAGTGCTTGGTGGTGCCGTCGGCGTGGATCAGGGTGAGTTCGCCGGTTTTCACCTGCCGGGCCAGGAAACGATCGAAAAGAGCCATGTTGCACTTGCTAACGATTGGTATGGAATTGCGCCAGCCCGGTTCGATCAGATCCCCGCATACCAGTCGTAATCGACGTTATCCTCCCAATATCCGCCCTTGCCCTTGCCGATCCCGGCGAGGCTGGCGACGGCGTCGATCGCCATGACGTATTTGGCGTGCTTGTAGCCGAGCTGCCGTTCGACGCGCAGCCGGACGGGGGCGCCGTGCGCGACGTCGAGCACCTGATCGTTGAGCGCCCAGGCGAGGATCGTCTGCGGGTGGAACGCATCGACCAGGTCGATCGATTCGTAATAGGGCGTGCCGCGGTACAGGTCGGCGCAGGTGAACACGATGTAACGCGCGGTATCGCGGATCTGCGCGGCTTGCAGCAGTGCACCGAGCTTCGGCCCCTGCCACTTGCCAATCGCCGACCAGCCCTCGACGCAATCGTGCCGCGTGATCTGTGCGCGCGACGGCATCTGGCGGAGTTGCGGCAGCGAGACCGACAGCGGCCGATCGACCAACCCGCCGACCTTCAGCCGGTAATCCGCGAAATTGTTGGCGACCATCGCGGTGTAATCCGCCGTCCCCGGATTGCTCGTGCCGTTCGAGCGGAAGATCGGCGACATCTGGGCGGGGGTGAACTCCGGCGCGAGCGCGTTGCGGTTGGTCAGCGCGCGTTGCAGCCCCCGGTTCATGTCCTCGCCCATGAACAGGATTTTCCGCGCCGACGGGTTCTGGATGACCTTGTCGCAGCCGGTCAGCAGTGCGCCCGCACCGAGTGTCGCACCGACAACGAGCGAGCGGCGGGTAATCAGCGCGCTCATGCGACGTCCTCCGACGGGTGCTTGGGAACGTGCCAACGCCCGGTGATCATCGACCGCACCTCGTTCCAGGCCCCCGCCAGGATCACCAACGCGAGATGCGCGACGATAAACAGTACCAGCCCGGTCGCGGCGATGAAGTGGATCGACCGCGCCGACTGCCGACCGCCGAACACTTCGAGCAGCCAAGGCCAAGCAGCGTCCATCCCCGGCGACATCGTCAGCCCGGTCAGGATCATCACCGGGATCAGCACGAAGATCGTCGCGACATAAGACAGCTTTTGGAGGATGTTGTACGCGCCCGGCCGCTTCGGATCGTGGAAGCGGAAGGCGAGATGTTCCTTCACGTCATGCCCGACCTCGCGCGGCGACAGATCGGCGGCGCGCACGCGGAGGTCGCGCTGGAAATGCTTGTTGATCAGGCTGACGATCATGAACCCGAGCAACGCGAACGCGAGCACCAGCGCGAACAGCAGATGCCAGCGCCGCGAGATTGCGAGGTTGTAGCTCGCCGGGATCGTCAGCAGGTTGAGCAATGTCACCAGCCAGCTCGGCCACTGGTCGAGCGTCGTCCATGCTGTGTCGAAATTTGCCCCGTACCGCCCCCAATACAGTCGCGGATGCGCTTTCAGGATGCCGATCCCGCTGCCGATCATGATGAACATCGTCACCACCGTCACCCAGTGCCAGACGCGCGTCGCCAGTTTGTGGCGTTTGACGACGGCCGCCGCACCGGGGACGGAACCAGAAACGGAATCGGAGGAGGCAACGGGATCGTTCATGCTCGGCCTTCGCTATAGCCAGTCGAACCCGACCTTAGCAGGGATAAGCGCATGACCGAATGGCATTCTTACGAACCCGCGAACGGCCACCGCCTGCCGCACGATCCCCTGAACGCGATCGTCGCGCCGCGCCCGATCGGCTGGGTCAGCACCGTGTCTGCTGGCGGCGTGGCGAACCTCGCGCCCTATTCGTTCTTCAACCTGTTCAACTACACGCCGCCGATCATCGGCTTCTCGTCGATGGGCTGGAAGGACAGCGTCGCCAATATAGAGGCGACCGGCGAGTTCGTCTGGAACCTGGTATCACGCGACCTGAGCGAGGCGATGAACACGACCGCCGCGAACGTCGCCGCCGACGTCGACGAGTTCGCGCTCGCCAAGCTGGAGATGGCGGCGTCGACCAAAGTGAAGCCGCCCCGAGTCGCCGCATCGCGCGCGCAGTTCGAATGCAAGCTGACGCAGCTGATCCGACTCGAGACGAAGGAAGGCCGCGAGCTCGACCAGTGGCTGGTGCTCGGCGAGGCGGTCGCGATCCACATCGACTCAGGCATGCTGGAGGACGGCGTCTACCAGACTGCCCGCGCGAACCCGATCCTGCGCGGCGGCGGCCCCGCGGATTATTTCGAGATCACCGAAGACGCGCTCTTCAAGATGCGCCGGCCGGGGTAAGTCTTCGCCCCTCCCCAAGTCCGTCATCCCAGCGAAAGCTGGGATATCCTCGTAACGAAGCGCACCCCTGCCGCACGAGACCCCAGCGTTCGCTGGGGTGACGGGCAATCAAGTCAGGGTGATGAACAAATAACCATACGCCCGCCAGAAAAAGACGATAGTCGTCGCGATCGTCACCAGCAGCGTCCACACGCGGATCACCTGCGGCGACAGCAGCAACCCCAACTTCGCCCCGTAATGCCCGCCGACGATCCCGCCGATCAGCATCGGCACGCACAGCGCCCACACCACCATCCCGGTCGCGATGAAGATGATCGTCGCGGCAAGATTAGCGACCGCCAGCATCAACGTCCGCGGCGGCGCGAGCGTCGCGGGTGTCGCGCCCGACAACAGACCCCACGCGGCGGTCAGCATCAGACCGACGCCACCCCCGAAATACCCGCCATAAATCCCCAGCAGAGCCTGCACTCCGACCAGCGACTTCGGTCCGATCTCGACGCGCGACCTGAGCCACAACGACGCCCGTGTCCCGAACGCGATCGCCAGCGTCGCGAACAGCAGCAGCCACGGCACGATCAGGTCGAATGCGCGCGCCGACGTCGCCACGAGCAACAGGCTGCCGACCAGCCCGCCGACGAAGGTCACCCCCGCCATAGTCTTCATGCCGACGCCCGAGATCGGCTGAAGCCCATGCCGATACGCCCATGCGCTCGCCATCGCACCTGGCTGAAGCGAGACGTTGCTGGTGGCGTTGGCGAAGGTCGAGGGCACGCCGAGCCCGATCAGCGTCGGCATCGTCGCGAAGCTGCCGCCGCCCGCGAGCGCGTTCATCGCCCCGCCCAGAACCCCAGCTCCAGCCGCCAGCGCAACCGCAGTCCACTCAAGCAAAAGCGTCGGACTCGGCAGCGGCCTCGCGATCTATCTGTGCCCGGCTCTTCTTCTCCGACGCGGTCTTCAACTGCCCACACGCCGCATCGATATCGCGACCGCGCGGCGTCCGTACTGGCGCCGAGATCCCGGCACCGAACACGATGCTGGAGAATGACTTGATCCGCTCGGGCGTCGAGCACTCGTATTGCGCGCCCGGCCACGGATTGAACGGAATGAGGTTCACCTTCGCCGGCAGCTCGTACTTCCGCAGCAACCGGACGAGTTCGCGCGCGTCGTCGTCGGAATCGTTCTTGTCCTTGAGCATCACATATTCGAACGTGATCCGGCGCGCGTTGTTCGTGCCCGGATAGTCCGCGCACGCCTGCAGCAATTCCTCGATGCCGTATTTCCGGTTGAGCGGCACGATCTCGTCGCGCACTTCCTTGGTCACCGCGTGCAGCGATACGGCGAGGTTCACGCCGATCTCGGCCCCCGCGCGCGCCATCATCGGCACCACGCCACTGGTCGACAACGTGATCCTGCGGCGGCTGAGCGCGAGCCCCGCGCCGTCCATCACCAGCTTCAACGCATCGCGGACATTCTCGAAATTATACAGCGGCTCGCCCATTCCCATCATCACAATGTTGGTGAGCATGCGGCCTTCCGGCTGGCTCGGCCATTCGCCCAGCGAATCGCGCGCGAGCATCACCTGGCCGACGATCTCGGCCGGCGTCAAATTGCGCACCAGCCGCATCGTGCCGGTGTGGCAGAACGTGCAGTTGAGCGTGCAGCCGACCTGGCTCGACACGCACAACGTGCCGCGATCCGCATCGGGGATGAACACCATCTCGTAATCCTGCGCGTCGTCCGACCGCAACAGCCATTTCCGCGTGCCGTCGGTCGACACTTGAGCCTCGACCACGTTGGGCCGGCTGATCACGAAGCGCTGCTCCAGCCACGGATGCATCGTCTTCGAGATATCGGTCATCGCCGAAAACTCGGTCGCGCCGCGATTGTAGATCCAGTGCCACAGCTGTTTCGCGCGCAGCTTGGCCTGCTTCTCCTCGAGCTGGGACGTCTCCAGCGCCATCCGCAGATCGGCGAGCGACAGCCCGAGCAGGTCGATACGCCCATCGCTACGCGGCACGAAGCTGCGGGGAACGGGCACGGGATCGATGTGCCCAGGGATGGGCATGAGGTTCGCGGCGGTCTGCATGCGCGAGCCCGTAGCGGAATTTTCGTGATTTTTCTACTGGGTGTGGGGAAGGGGGCAACGACACCCTTTGATCCTCCCCCGCCAGGGGGAGGTGGCTGGCCCTTGCCAGACGGAGGGGGAGGCACACGCCCACGTCCGTTCCGTGTCCTTCCCCCTCCGTCACCTGCGGCGACACCTTCCCCTGGCGAGGGAGGGTCGTTAGGCTCGTCGGGAAAGGTCGGATGGGAAGCCCCGAGCTCACCCCCCGCTACACGCCAGCACAGCCGCATCGATCGCCGTCGCCGCGCCCGACAGCGCATAAACATCCGCAAACGGCCGCCCGCCGGCGCCGACCGCCTCGACACTCATGCTCCGCCCAGACCGCAGCGCCGCGACAATCGCGCGGTCGCTTGGTTCATCGCTCGCCCAAGCATCCAGCCCGTTCGCGACCAGCGCGAGTCGGCGTTCGCCGATCGTCAGCGTCACCCCTGCGGATCGATCGCGCTCGCGGCTGAGGCGGATGTGAAGCGAGGCGCGCAGACCGCGTTTGGGCCACGTCGCAACGCTGGCGAAACCGCTCGAGCGGCCCCCCGCCATCACCGGGCGCGCTATCGCGTAACAGCGGTCGGGTGTCGCGTCGCGAAAAGCGCCCCAGCCCTTGTAGATGCCGATCGTGTCGCGCGCCGATACCGGAACCGCGACTACGAGGATCAACAGAGCCGCCAATCTCACGCCGGTGCGAAACCGGAGCCGAGATGCGGCACGGTCGCCCGTCCGTTCTCGACCAGCGTAACCGATCCTTGCGGCAACCCCTTCGCAACCGGCGCGCCCAGCAACGGATCGACCGCCGCACCGGTCATCACGCCGAGCATCACTCGACTCGAAATCCCGTGCATGATCACCAGCCGATCGCCCGGATCCTCCGCCGTATCCGCAAGCCACCCGCCGACTCGTTCTGCGATCTCCGCATAGGTCTCGCCATCGGGCGCAGGCTTCAGCGTCCCACCCGGCAGCATCACCGGCCCGACCTCGTCGATCACGTCCGCATAATAGCGCCCGCCCCATGACCCCATGTCGATCTCGACCAACCGCGGATCGGTCCGCGCATCATGCCAGTCCAGCTCCAGATGCTCGCAGATCACCGCCAGCGTCTGCAAAGCTCGCCCGGTCGGGGAGGACCACAGCGTCAGCGCCGGCTTCACTCCCAGCAGCCCTCGCAACGCCCGCCCAAGCTCGTCCGCCTGCGCGAACCCAGCGCGCGTCAACGGCGTATGCGCCGCATCCCCCTGCAACCGGTGCGCCGCATTGAACACGGTTTCGCCGTGCCGCGCGACGAAATCCCGACCCTTGCGAAGGGCCGGAATGTCGGTTGATCGGGCGTCCGTTTCACCCTGCCGTTGGCTTGGAATCATGGCCCGCGTTTCAACCCCCTGTGGCGCAAAAGCAACGGATTTCCGCGTTTATCTGGGGTTCATGCAACGCCCGCGCGGTTGGTCCATTGGAGCGGTCCGCCCCGCGTTTTGGGGCGACAGATCAGTAAGGAGTAACCCCAATGCGTACGCTTATCGCCGTCTCGCTGCTCGCCACCACCGCAGTGGCCGCACCCGCCCTCGCGCAGACCAACCCGACCTTCACCGGCCCCCGCGTCGAGGCCACGCTCGGCTACGACCACACCGGCGCCGGCAGCAGCGTGTCCAACGACAATGGGCGCGACGACCAGAAGATCGACGGCCTGCTGTACGGCGGCGGCATCGGCTACGACATCGCGACCTCGGACAACATCGTGCTCGGCGCCGAAGCCGAACTGACCGGTTCGACCGCGAAGAGCGACCGCAACGACTACACCAGCGACTTCGGCTATGGCCGCGTCAAGCAGGGCCGTGACATCTATGTCGGCGCACGCGCGGGCTATGTCGTCGCACCGACGACGATGCTGTACGTCAAGGGCGGCTACACCAACTCGAAGCTCAAGGTGCTCGCGGGCGATACCAGCCAGACCACCGATACGAACTTCAAGCTCGGTGGCTGGCGCGTCGGTGCGGGCGCCGAGCACGCGATGGGCCCGAACAGCTATGCCAAGCTCGAATACCGCTATTCGAACTATGAGCGCGGCAACATCGACTATGCGACCGGCGGCATCAGCAGCCGCTTCGACGTCGATACCGATCGCCATCAGGTCGTGGCGAGCTACGGCTTCCGCTTCTGATCCGGTTAACCCTGAATTTACCTGCATGATCGAAGGGTCGGGGTGCTTGCCCCGGCCCTTTGTTGTTGGGTAGGTAGGTTTGGAGTTGCCCCCGGTATCGAGTCAGACCGCGGCGGCATGGGGGATTTTCATGAAGGCGACGATCGAACGCGCAACGCTCCTCAAGGGGCTGAGCCATGTCCAGTCCGTGGTGGAACGGCGCAACACCATCCCCATCCTGTCGAACGTGCTGATCGAGGCGACTGCCGAGGGCACGCTCAAGCTGATGGCGACCGATCTTGATCTCCAGATCAACGAATCGATCGCGGCAGCGGTCGACCAGCCCGGCGCGACCACGGTGTCCGCGCACACGCTGTTCGACATCGCGCGCAAGCTCCCCGAGGGATCTCAAGTCCAGCTCGCTGCGTCGGAAGGCCGGATGAGCATCGTCGCAGGCCGCGCACGCTTCTCGCTCGGCACGCTGCCGCGCGACGATTTCCCGGTGATCGCCGAGGGCGAACTGCCAACCCAGTTCGAGCTGCCAGCCGAGACGCTCAAGCAGATTATCGACAAGACACGCTTCGCGATCTCGACCGAAGAGACGCGCTATTATCTCAACGGTATCTTCCTGCACGTGGCGGACGGCGACAGCTCGAACCCGGTGTTGAAGGCCGCCGCGACCGACGGCCACCGCCTCGCGCGCGTCACGCTGCCGCGTCCCGAGGGCGCCGAATCGATGCCCGACGTGATCGTGCCGCGCAAATGCATCGGTGAGCTCCGGAAACTGCTCGACGAGGTCGACGGCTCGGTCGGCGTGTCGCTGTCGCCGACCAAAATCCGCTTCGACCTCGGCCAGGCGATCCTGACCTCGAAGCTGATCGACGGCACCTTCCCGGATTACAGCCGCGTCATTCCGACCGGCAACGACAAGATCCTCAAGATCGACCCGAAAAGCTTCATGGAAGGCGTCGACCGCGTCTCCACGATCGCCACTGAGAAGACGCGGGCCGTAAAAATGGCGCTCGATCGCGACAAGATCACGCTATCGGTGACCTCGCCCGAAAACGGCACCGCCGCGGAGGAAGTCCCCGGCGATTACGTCGCGCTGCCGTTCGAGATCGGCTTCAACAGCCGCTACCTGATGGACATCCTCGCGCAGATCGATGGCGACATGGTCGAGGTGCATCTCGCCGACGCCGCCGCCCCGACGCTGATCCGCGAGAACGACAAGTCGCCGGCGCTGTACGTGCTGATGCCGATGCGCGTGTGATTCGGTCTGCCTGTCGCGCCGTGGTATAGCGGCGCGACAGGCAGGAGCCGGATCATGAACTCGATCAATATCGCTGATCTGAAAGACGAACTGGGCACGCTGATCGACCGGCTCGAAGCTGGCGAGGCTGTGCAGATCACGCGCAATGGCCAGCCCTTCGCTCGCGTGACCCCTGAGGCGCCGCCGCTCCCCCGCCGCAAGCCTATCGACGTCGACGCGCTAGAAGCACTAGCGAAGTCGCTACCTTACGATCCGACATCTGCCCGTGACCTGGTCCGGCAGATGCGCGACGACTCGCGATATTGACCCTCTATTGCGATACGGCGGTGATGGTGTCGGCCTTCACCGCCGAGGCGCAAAGCGATGACGTACGCGCGTGGCTATCGCGACGGACTGATACTCTGGCGGTCAGCCATTGGGTCGCAACCGAGTTTTCCGGTGCGCTTGCGATGAAACGGCGATTGGGTGTCATCGATACCGTTGGCTGGAGTGGTGTGATGAAGGCGTGGCAACGGTTTTGCGCCGGGGAACTTCACGTAGAGTCAGTCACCGAAACCGATTTTGCGTTGGCGGCAACGTTGCTCGATCGCGGTGACCTGAAGCTGCGCTCCGGAGACGCCCTTCATCTCGCGATCGTCGTCGCGCGCGGTTGGTCCTTAGCGACGCTCGATCACGACCTTGCGGACGCCGCCACGCAAATGCGCGTCGAAGTAGATACCGTGCTCGATTGACTCCTCGCCCGCCGCTCAATACTAACAACAATGTCAGTAAGGAGTCGACTCGATGGCGAAGCTTCCTCCGTTTCCCGGTACGACCGGTCGTCGCGATTGGCGTACGGCGTTCGATGCGATCAAGAAATTGCTCGCGAACGGCGACGACACCACGCAGGTTTTCCGGATCATGCGCGCGCTCAACGTCGGCAATGCGCCGATGAATTACGCGCGGCTGATCGCTTCCGAGCAGGGCGGCCGGATCGCCTATGACCGCGTCGAACTGGCGCAGCGTTTCTCCGACCCCGCGTTCGTCGCGAGCTTCGCGCCCGGCACGGTCGGGGCGGCGTATCGCAATTTCCTCGAGACGACGGGCTATTCCGCCGACGGTCTGGTCGAGGTCTCGCGGCTCGTGCCGTCCGAGGACGATCTGGCGCATCCCTATGCGTGGTTCGGCCGGCGGGTGCGCGACACGCACGATATCTGGCACGTGCTGACCGGCTACAAGGCTGACGAAAGCATGGGCGAAGCGGCACTCGTCGCGTTCAGCTATGCGCAGGTCGGCGGGCTCGGCTGGGCGCTGATCGGCTCCGCGGCGGCGTTGAAGAGCATCCGCGTCACCGGCAGCAAGCTGTTCGCCAAGGCAGTCTGGGAGGGCTATCGCAACGGGCGGAAAGCGAAGTGGATTTCGGGCGAGGATTATCTTGAACTGCTCCACGAGCCGCTCGACGCGGCGCGTGCGCGGCTCGGCATCGTCACGCCGGTTGCGTATCAGCGAGCGCAGCGCGAACTCGGACCGGCGCTCGCATCGTATCTCAGTACGCAGAAGGCAACGACCGCGACAGCCGCACCCGTAATCGCGCCGGAGCGGATCGCCGCCTGACGCGAAGGTAGACGGACGGAGACCGTCGCTTGCGGCGGATCAGCACGATCCACGTCCCCGTTCGTGCTGAGCGAAGTCGAAATACCGTCGCCTGAGCAATGCCCTTCGACTTCGCTCGGGGCGAACGGAAAAGGGCGATGCAATCGGCTGCAAAACTCCTCTAAGGCCGAGGCGATGCTGTCGCGCTTGGTCCTTACCGATTTTCGAAATCATGCCGACCTGACGCTCCAGCCGGGCTCAGGGTTCGTCGTGCTGACCGGCGAGAACGGTGCGGGGAAGACGAATATCCTTGAGGCGGTGTCGCTGCTCGCGCCCGGTCGTGGGTTGCGGAGGGCTGCGCTCGGCGAGATGGCGCGCCAGGGCGGGGCCGGTGGCTTCGGCGTAGCCGCAACGCTGTTCCCCTCCCGCTCGCGGGAGGGGTTAGGGGAGGCCGCGACGTACGTACTGGCGTCCGCTCCCGAGGAAAGCGCGCCCCTCCCCCGACCCCTCCCGCAAGCGGAAGGGGAGTTAGAAGCGGAACAGGACGCGCCCGCAGTCGGCGAAGTCGATGTCGCCACCGGCACGCTCGCCTCAGCCCCCGAACGCCGCATCGTTCGCATCCAGGGCGCGACTACCACCGCCAACGCGCTCGCCGAGTGGCTCACGATCCTCTGGCTCACTCCGGCGATGGACCGCCTCTTCGTCGCCCCCGCCGGCGAACGCCGCGGCTTCCTCGACCGCCTCACGCTCGCGCTCGCCCCGAGCCATGCGCACCACGCCGCCCGCTACGACGCCGCGATGCGCGCGCGAAACCGCCTGCTTGCCGACGAAGGCCGTCCCGACGGCGACTGGCTCTCCGCACTCGAAGCGCAGATGGTCGAGCACGGCGCCGCGGTCGATGCCGCCCGGCGCGAGACGGTGACGTTGCTCGGAACACGACTGGCGGAACAAGACGACGGCCCATTCCCCCGCGCCGGCCTGACACTCGAAGGCTGGGCCGGCGACACCACGCGCCTGCAAACCGACCTCGCCCAGGGCCGCGCGCGCGACGCCGCTGTCGGGCGCACGCTCAGCGGCCCGCACCGAGTCGACCTGATCGTCACGCACCTCGACAAGGACCGCGCCGCCTCGCTCGCCTCGACCGGCGAACAGAAGGCACTCCTCCTCGGCATCGTCCTCGCACATGCCGATCTCGTCGCCGAGCGAACCGGCCAGCCCCCCGTCCTTCTCCTCGACGAAGTCGCCGCACATCTCGACCCATCCCGCCGCGCGGCGCTGTTCGCCCGGCTCGCAGGCCGCGGCCAAGTGTGGATGACCGGCACCGAAGACGCGCTGTTCGATGCGATCGGCGCGCAGGCAACGCGGATCGCGGTCGGGCGTTAGGCTGAACGCGCGCTGTCGAGCAGGCTCACCGCGCGTTCAAGCGGGCGCGGGCAAAGCTCCGTCCATCGAAGACACGGAGAGACCAAGATGACCCGGAATTTCACGCGCGCAGCCCTTGGCGTCCTGATGGTCGCAGCCACGACCGCCCCCGTTTTTGCGCAAGCCCGCGACAATGGTCGATACGACATGAGCCGCGCCCCCTGGTCGCGTCCTGGCTATCGTCTGGAAGGCGCCGGCGTGCCTGTGCTCTTCCCCGAACTGCGCAATACGCGGCGCGGCATCGCGTTCGTGATGCCGAACTTCGATGCGAACGGCGACGGCCGGATCAGCCGCCAGGAAGCCGACGACGCCAACCGCGAATTTGCGCGCATTGCAGGCCCCCGCCGCGACCGCTTCGACTGGGATGCATACGGCCGCGACCCGCGCGGCTATCGCGGTGACCGCGGCGGCACGACGA
Source organism: Sphingomonas sp. SL1004 (assembly GCF_057815015.1). Taxonomy (NCBI): domain Bacteria; kingdom Pseudomonadati; phylum Pseudomonadota; class Alphaproteobacteria; order Sphingomonadales; family Sphingomonadaceae; genus Sphingomonas; species Sphingomonas sp. SL1004. The sequence goes on along the minus strand of NZ_JBYMUX010000001.1, from coordinate 2,629,870 downwards.
TCGTCGAGACCACCACGACCTGGGACCGCGGCGCGATGCGCAACTACGGGTTCCGCCAGACCCCGCGCGGCGCGACTCTGACGCTGCAGGAGGACGTGCTGTTCCGCACCGACAGCGCCGTGCTGCGTCCCGGCGCGATCGAGAAGCTACGGCCGCTCGCCCGCTATTTGCGCGGCAACCCCGGCGTCCGCGTCGCGATCGACGGCTTCACGGACTCGCGCGGTACGGACGCGCACAACCAGGACCTGTCCGAGCGCCGCGCGGCGAGCGTCCGCCAGGCGTTCGACGACATGGACGTCGTCCGCGCGCGGTTCAGCGTCGTCGGCCACGGCGAGAACCAGCCGGTCGCGACCAACGCAACGCCTGCCGGCATGCGCCTCAACCGCCGCGTCGAAGTGACCCTGCTAGGCCAGCGCGCCGACCGCTTCTAAGAAGGGTCTCCCTCGCCCCTCCGGGGAGAGGGAAGGGGCCCGCGGCCCTTGCCGTGGGAAGGGAGAGGGGAGTGAGGCTCGGGCGCGCACCCCAACTCCCCCTCACCCTCCCGTCGCCTACGGCTCCTCCCTCCCTCTCCCCAAGGGGAGAGGGACAAGCCTGCACACCCCGGCGAAGGCCGGGGCCCAATTGGGAGACGTTGCTGACGAAGTGCAGTTCGTCGTTACTGCGACCTTTCCAATTGGACCCCGGCCTGCGCCGGCGCGGTGCTAGGGCAAGCCGCTGTCCTACACAGCCAGACCCTGTCACCATCCCCGCATGGCGATCCCAACCCCCTTGAAACCGGCACGCCCGAAACGCGAAGTGCACACCCGCGCCAAAACGCTCCCAGCGTCTGCACTTCCTATACTTCACTCGCCGGCGCTCCAGCCCCTACAGGCCATTTCGCTTCCGTTTCGGCCCTCGAATGCCTATATACTCGGCATGGCATCCAACCCCGAAACCAACAATCCCAACCTCCCGAACATGGGCGACTATGGCGCGGACTCGATCAAGGTCCTCAAGGGCCTCGACGCAGTCCGCAAACGCCCCGGCATGTACATCGGCGACACCGACGACGGTTCCGGCCTCCACCACATGGTGTTCGAGGTCAGCGACAACGCGATCGACGAAGCGCTCGCGGGGCATTGCGACCGGATCGACATCGTCCTCAACGCCGACGGATCGGTCAGTGTCACCGACAACGGTCGCGGCATCCCGACCGGCATCCACACCGAGGAAGGCGTGTCCGCAGCCGAGGTCATCATGACCCAGCTCCACGCCGGCGGTAAGTTCGAGAACACCAGCGACGAGAACGCGTACAAGGTTTCGGGCGGCCTGCACGGCGTCGGCGTCTCGGTCGTCAACGCGCTCAGCGAATGGCTCGACCTGACGATCTGGCGCAACGGCGAGGAGCATTACATGCGCTTCGCATTCGGTGACGCGGTCGCGCCGCTCAAGGTCGTCGGCCCCGCAACCGAAGGCCAGAAGGGCACGCGCGTCACCTTCTTCCCGTCGCCCGCCACGTTCAAGATCACCGATTTCGACTTCGACAAGCTCGAACATCGCTACCGCGAGCTCGCCTTCCTCAACTCGGGCGTCCGCCTGTTCCTGAGTGACGCGCGCAGCGAAGAGCGCAAGACCGTCGAGCTCTATTACGAAGGCGGGATCGCCGCGTTCGTGAAGTATCTCGATCGCGCCAAGCTCCCCCTGATGCCCGAGCCGGTCGCGATCAGCGGCACGCGCGACGACGTCACGATGGACGTCGCGCTGCAGTGGAATGATTCTTACTACGAAAACGTCCTCGCCTTCACGAACAACATCCCGCAGCGCGACGGCGGCACGCACATGGCCGCGTTCCGCGCCGCGCTGACCCGCACGCTCAACAACTACGCCGAGAAATCCGGCATGTTGAAGAAGGAAAAGGTCCAGCTCACCGGCGAGGACATGCGCGAGGGCCTGACCGCGATTGTCTCAGTCAAGCTGCCCGACCCGAAGTTCAGCAGCCAGACCAAGGACAAGCTCGTCTCGTCCGAAGTCCGCCAGCCCTTGGAAAGCCTGATGGCCGACAAGATGGCCGAATGGCTCGAGGAAAACCCTGCGCACGGCAAGGCGATCGTCGCCAAGATCATCGACGCCGCCGCCGCGCGCGAGGCTGCAAAGCGCGCCCGCGAACTGACGCGCCGCAAGGGCGTGATGGACATCGCCTCGCTACCCGGCAAGCTCGCCGACTGTCAGGAGCGCGATCCCGCCAAGTCCGAGCTGTTCCTGGTTGAGGGTGACTCGGCAGGCGGCTCGGCAAAGCAGGGCCGCGATCGCCATTTCCAGGCGATCCTGCCGTTGCGCGGCAAGATCCTCAACACCGAGCGCGCCCGCGAAGACCGGATGCTGTCGAGCCGCGAGATCGGCACGCTCATCACCGCGATGGGCACCGGCATCCGCGACGACTTCAACGCCGACAAACTGCGCTACCACAAGATCGTCATCATGACCGACGCAGACGTCGACGGCGCGCACATCCGCACGCTGCTGCTGACACTGTTCTACCGCCACATGCCGAAGATCATCGAGGGCGGGTACCTCTACATCGCCCAGCCGCCGCTCTACAAAGCGACCAAGGGCCGGTCCGAGGTATACCTCAAGGACGACGCGGCGCTCGACGAGTATCTGGTCGATGCGGGCGTCAACACGATGGTGCTCGACGGCCCCAGCGGCGGTCGTTCGGGACGCGACCTGAAAGATCTGGTCGATCACGCGCGCCGGATGCGGACGCTGATGCGCTACGTCCCCAAGCGCTATGACGCCGGGATGATCGAGGCGCTCGCACTCGGCGGCGTGTTCGATCCGGAGGCGTCGGTCGAGGATCGCACCTCACGTCTGGAGATCGTCACGCGGCGTCTCGAACTCGACGACGGCGATGCCCGCTGGACCGCGGTGCTCACTGAAGACGGCGGCATCCACTTCCAGCGCGCATGGCGCGGCGTGACCGACCACCACATCATCGAGGCCAGCTTCCTGGTGTCGGCCGAGGCACGCAAGCTCCACGCGCTGTCGGGCGAACATGCTGAAAGCTATGCGCAGACCTCGAACCTCGTCCCCGCCAGCAAGGCATCGCAGGCCGAAGAGCCCGAGGCTGAAGAGGGCGCGGACGCCGGTGCCGGCGTGATCGGCTCGGTCACGGCCGTCGCCGCACGCGGCTCGACTCAGGTCTCGCGCCCGAGCCACCTGCTCGACGCGATCCTGACCGCGGGGCGGAAAGGTCTCGCGATCCAGCGCTACAAGGGTCTCGGCGAGATGAACGCGGAACAGCTGTGGGAAACCACGCTCGACCCGTCGGTTCGCTCGATGCTCCGCGTGACCGCGCTCAACGCCGAGAGCGCGAACGAGATCTTCACCCAGCTGATGGGCGAAGTCGTCGAACCCCGCCGCGAGTTCATCCAGGACAACGCGCTCAACGTCGCCAACCTCGACGTCTAAGGACGGAACATCGAACGTCCAACCGCGCTTAACGGCCATCTATCTAGGAGCGTAGAACATGGCCGAAGACCGGTTGGACATCGATATGAAGACCCTCGAAGACAATAGCGACCTGCGCCAGGTCGAATTCGAGGGCGAAGTCAGCGAAGAACGCTATCAGTTCGCGGTGCAGTATGATGTGCTCGAAGCGCTGAGCACGGTAGCGCCCGAGGGCGATGCGGTGGCGATCTTCAAACAGCATCTGGGTGAGATCGCCGACCTCGGCGTCGTTGCGCTGGCGCGCGATCCCGATCAGGAGATCGTCGTGATCAGCGAGAACGATCTGGACTAGAGGCGCCGTCCGGGTGATCCTGCTCCCGGGCCCGGCGATGGCGTCCGAACTGTTGGGAGACGGATGATGAAGACGATCTGGATGGGTGTCGCACTGGCCATGACGACCGGTGCGATCGCCGTCGGCGCGGTCGGGGCGGAAGCGCAGAAGATTACCCCCGCCGTGTACCGCGCCTTGGCGGACCCCGCCCGGGTCGACCAGCAGCGCGACGATGCCCGCCGCAAAGCCGCTTCCGTGCTGACTTTTTCCGGTGTGAAGCCGGGCAATGTCGTCGTCGATTACCTGCCGGGTGCCGGCTATTGGACGCGGATCTTGACGGGCCTCGTCGGCCCCCGCGGTCACGTTTATGCGATCTGGCCGGCGGCTGGAGCCAAATATGCCGAGAAGTCGCTGCCGGCGCTTCAGGCGCGCGGGCTGAAGAACGTCACGGCTGAGGTCCAGGCAACCGACCTGCCGACGTCGCCCAAGCCTGTCGACGTTTTCTGGACCGTCCAGAACTATCACGACATCGCCAATAACGGCGGCGGGGAGCCGGCGTTGCGCGCATTCGACACGGCGGTGTTCGGGTTGCTCAAGAAAGGCGGCAGCTATGTCGTCATCGATCACGCCGATGCCCCGGGCAGCGGCTTGGGCGGTACGGAGACACGCCACCGGATCGATCCGGCGGTCGTCAGGGCGCAGGTCGAGGCGGCGGGCTTCAAGTTCGTCGGCGAATCGACCGTGCTTCGCAACCCTTCGGACGATCACAGCAAGCCGGTCTTCGATCCGGCGATCCGCGGCATGACCGACCAGTTCGTCTACAAGTTCAAGAAGCCCTGACCGTCGATCCGCGCTGGTCGAGATCGCTTCGATCGTCGACCAGCGCCGGAATTCATCCCTTGGAACACGAGATCGTGTCGGAGAGCGGACGTTCCGAAGTCCGTTCGCTGCAATATAGGTTGAGGTCGCAATCGTCCGAGTCGCAGTGGACCAGTCAAACCCCCCACGCAGCATTCGGGCCGGTCATTGCCGTTTAGTGCATCGATCGCAGCGGGTTAGAAACCAAACCGTAATGACGCATATTTTACTAGAAGAATTGCAAGCCGACGGTATCATGAGCGTGCTGATACAGGGGGCAGTCGGATGGTCGTCGAAGTCGCTGTTCTGGTCCTTGCCCTACTCCTGGTTGGTATCGGGATATGGCGACGACAGCGGCGCCTTCATCATCTGCAACGATATGAGCAGCGAACGCACCGTCTCTATCTACGGACCAAGCGCGATAACTGGCTCAAGAAATGGTTGTACGGAAATCGCGTCAAACGCATCGCCGACAAACGCCATCAGTCGGCAGTTCGGACCGACCAAACTCTATGAGTGACCGGATCGAAATGCTGCCTCCCAGACGATAATAGCAGAAAACGCCTCGCCTTCGCGATGAGTGCTGGGGTATGTCGCCGGTTTGGAGCGAAAGCTTCGCACCGCATCTGTGTCTGTTGCCGATTATCCTCCGCTCTGACATATCGAGGCGGTGCTAAATTCGACCGCGAATAGTCTCAACGAATCACGCTGGCCTGCGCGAATAGGGCGATTGATCGATGCGATCTGTCTGTTGGCGTTGGTGGCGGTGATCGGCACGGTCATCTACGGTTTCTGGCTGCGGGCGATCTGGGCGCACGGCTATTTTCTGGCGGTCGCGGTCGCGATCCTCGGGGCGTTCGTGATCTTGATCGGGCTTGCGCAACAGGCGATCGCCGCGCGTGACGTGGCGACCTGGCGCGACATGGCTGAATGGCAGATCCGCGCGGCTCGTGCGAAAGCCGCGCAGACGCGTCCGCCGGAAGCCGGAATGGACGAAGAGATCGAACCGAACTCGGCCGCCTATTACGAAGTGTTGATCGGCACGCTCGTCAGGCATGCCGAAGACGAAGAGAAGGTCGCCATGCGTGAGTGGTGATCCGCATCTCGAGCTTGGTGAAAGTCTTCCCCGGTTCTTCTCGCATTGGCTCGCGGCATGTTTCGGGCATTTCCTGATGGTGCTTCTGCCGCTGATCACCGACTGGGCGCAGGTGCATGATGCGACATGGCCGAGCTGGTGGTCGCTGTTGCTGTTCGCGGCCTCTACCTCGCTGATCGCGGCTATTATCAATGCCAACCTTCCGGTCACGCCGCGCGAGATGATCAAGAGCGTCGGCTTGGGTTTTGCCTTGAACGCCACGATCGTCATGTTGCGGCTGACTTGACGAAAGCGGGGACGAAGGCGTCCGGGCCGGACGGCGGGTCGTTCCGAACTAGACTCTCGGCCCGGTTGCGCGTTCGCGGCGGCGGTCTCGACCGCAACCAGATCGCGCCCTTGCAATTCCTGCGCGGGGTCGCCGCATCGGGCGTCGTGATCGAGCATCTGCTGGAGCGCTATGCGAAACGCGGCGTGATCCCGGGCGGCCTGCCCGACTTCACGAGCAAGCTGGGCCAGACCGGCGTCGCCACCTTCTTCGCGATCAGCGGCTTCATCATGGTCTACATCTCGCTACGGGACGACAGGCATCCGCCTACCGGCGCCGCGTTTCTGCGCAGCCGCTTTCTACGCGTTGCGCCGCTTTACTATCTGACGACGCTGGCGATGATCCTGTTTGGCTGGGTGACGCATGGGTTCGGGCGCGAGCCTGGCTACCGCCTGCCGAATGCGACCGAACTGATCCTGTCGTTCGGTTTCGTGCCGCATCGCGGCGTGAAGGGACTGATCCAGCCGATCTATGAGCTCGGATGGACGCTGCATTACGAGATGTTTTTCTACCTGCTGTTTGCGGTCGGACTGTCGCTCGTCGCGCGGCGGGCGGGCATCGCGGTCCTCGTGGTCCTCGGCCTGCTGGTCGTTGCGGGAACGGGGATAGAGGCGCCGGGGGACATGCTGGGCGTGCGGATCATCGTGTATGTCTTCACGCGACCTATCATGGGGTATTTCGCGATCGGCATCGCGATCGCGCTGATCCGGCATCGGTTCTGGCGGAGACTGCCGGCGCTGCCGGTGCCGGTAATGGTCGTCGTGCTGCTGGCTGCGCTGGCGATCGCCGCATTCGACCTGAGCCGGGGCGTGACGATGCTCGCGATCGCCGTCGCGCTCGGCGTGGCCGTGCTCCCCCCGGCTCCGTGCGAGGGAGTGCCCGGCGCCCTGTCGATGCTGTCCCGCGCGTTCGGCGATGCCTCCTACAGCATCTATCTCACGCACAGCTTCCTGCTCGGGGCGTTCGCGTCGGCCACCGCCTCGACCGCCGCACGCGGTACACCAGCGCTGGTCGCGATGACCCTGCTCGCATGCCTGATCTGTTTTGCGGCTGGCTGGATCACATGGCGGCTGATCGAGCTGCCGATCGCCGATTGGCTACGCGGGCGCCGCCTCTCCGCAGCCGAACGCGTCGCACCCTGAGCTCAGGTGGCGCCCGCGGGAGACGTGGGCAGGACGCGGCGTTCAGGCGATGCCGGCATCGGCGCGGCCGCCTCGCCGATATCGGGGCCGCGCGACAATACCCGCCGTTCGCCGAGCCCGATGATCGGTGTCCGTGCATCGCTGCCATCGCCGACGCGCGGTACGGTCAGCACGGGCCGGTCCGTCGGAGGCACGGTTCCGGAAGCGTCGCCGGCGCCTGCTCCCGCCATTTTGCTCGTCGCCGTCGCGCTATCGACCGCGGGTATCGTCAACGCCGGTTCGTTCCCGGCATAGGCCGCACGAAACGCGGTGGCGCGCCCGGCGAGGCCGGTCCAGCGGTAGAAGATATGCGCGCCGATCACCGCAACCTTGTCCAGGCTTGCCGCCCAATAGGGCACGACGTAATTGGCGTGGTAATGCGTCGCCCAGCCGACCGGGGCGAACACCGCCCCGCCCAGCGCTGCCGTCGCGACGCGCGCCGCGCGCTCCCACCCCTTGATCGACGGGGTCCGCGTCATCGCGCCATCGCAGACGAAGGTGAACTGGCAGCCATGGCCGCGTTGCGCCCCATCCAGGACGACGCCGCAGACCGTCTTGGGGTAGGCGGGGTGGCGTACGCGATTGAGGATCACCTGTGCCACGGCACGCTCGCCATCGTCGGTTTCGCTGCCGGCCTCGTAATACACCGCCATCGTCAGGCATTGCAAAGAGCGCTGGAAATCGCTCGCCTTGCTCGTCCGTAGCAGGAAGGCGGAGGCGGTTTCGGTCGCGCGTCGGTCGGCAGGCGTGGCTGCGTTCCACGCCACCGCCTGCTCGGGCGAAAGCGGCCGCAGCGTTGCCGGCGCGAACGGTGCCTCGATGCGCGCCTCGCGGACCGCGCGCGCGCTGCCGGTCGGGGCAAGACCGTCGTCGGTCGGCTTCTGTCGAAGGCTCAATACGGCGGTCGTGATCGAACCGATGATCATCAACGCTGCCAGCAGGGCGGGGATCAGGACGCGCAAACGCAGTCGGCGGACGAGCGGCAGGGACGAGACGGACGCAGGATCTATCGGCGGCCGAAACGGTGTCGTTCGGTTCGGCCAAGCGGTTGTCACCGGATCGACGGCGGGCGCACGGCGCTGGTCGGGGCTCGATGGATCCACGTTGCTCGCTGTTAGTGCGTTGCTGCACCTCGCGCCAGCGCCTAACGAAACGCGATCATGATCACGCTCTTCGCCTTGCTCCTTACCGCAGCATCTCCCGCGCAATCGGCACCGCCGCTCGCAGGATCATCGGTGACCTCCGCGCCGCCAGCCGGCGGCTTATTCAGCGCCGGGCAGCTGCGCCAACGCTGCCTGTCGAACGTGGCGGCCGACGCGTCCTATTGCTTTGCCTACATCACCGGGGTCCACGATACGGTTCGCGCATACGAGGCGTGGCTGAACCTGCGGGAGTTCTGTGTGCCGCGGCACGTGCCGCAAGGCGATCTGCGGCGTGCATTCATGGAGTATCTGGGCGATAATCCCAGCGATCTCGGCGGTGAGGCCGCCTCGGTGGTCGTGGTGTCGTTGAAGATTCGCTACGCCTGTCCGACGAGCGCCAAGCCCGCGGCGGACGCCGCCACGAGCCCAGGCAAACCCAGGGCGCGCTGAACCTGCTTCCGGGTAATGAAACGGGCGGCACCCGGTCTTACTTGGAGGTTTCGTCGTAGCGGTAACGATAGTAATCGTACGACTGCCCGTAGCCCGCCTTCTTGGCGTTATACTTGGTCACCACGCAGCCGATGACGTTGCCGCCCGCGCGCATCAGGCGCGATACGGCGTTACGTGCGTGGCCGAAGCGCGCACCCGATGCCTCCGCGACGAAGATTGTCGCCTGAACCGCGGCGGTGAGCTGTGCCGCGTCGGCCAGGGCCAGGACCGGTGGTCCATCGACGATCACGACGTCGTAATCGGACTCCAGCGCGATAAGCAGATCCTGCATCGCCGATCCTGCGAACAGCGTCGCGGGGTCCGGCGGCAGGCGGCCGCTGGGCAGGAAGTTCAGTCCGGCCGCACCGGTCGAGATGATCGCCGCGCTGCGTTCGGTCATCCGCGCGAGTACCGATGACAGGCCGATCTCGGGCAGCGACAGCCCCAGCGCGCGGTGCAGCGACGGCCGCCGCAGATCCGCATCGATCAGCAGGACGCGACGCCCCAGCCCAGCGAAGTCGCGCGCGAGTGCGAACGACGTCGTCGACTTGCCTTCCGACTTGCTGCTGCCGGTCACCAGGATCGAGCGTGGGGGACCCTGGTTCGAGGACAGCTCGATCGAGGTGCGGATCGCGTGATACGCCTCGGCGATCTCGGACTTCGGATCGTCGAGTGCTTCGGCTGGCACCACCCCCTTGCTGTCGGGCACGACGCCCAACAGCGGGATGCGCAGCTTTTCCTCGACGTCCTGCGGGTCGCGGATCGAGTCGTCGAGATACTCGCGACCGAACGCGTAGAGCATCGCAAGGACCGTCCCCAGCACCAGCGCGAGCGCGATGTTGAGCAGCGGGCGCGGTGAGGTCGGGCGGCGCGGCTGTTCTGCGGTGTCGACGCTGGACACGTTGTTCGACGTGATACCCGCCTCCGCACTGACTTCCTTGTACCGCTGCAACAGGCTCTCATAGAGCTGGCGGTTGGTATCCACCTCGCGCCGCAGGATGTTGTAGCGCACGCTGCGTCCCTGTTCGGCGAGCGTCGCACCCTGCAGCGAGACGACCTGTCGGGCGAGCGCGCTGTGCTGGCGCTCGGCGGTCAGATACTGGTTCTGGATCGACCGGCGGGTTTCCTCTGCGAGCTGGCGGATCTGCTGCTCGAGCGTGTTGATCTCGGCAATCGCTTGGATCACGACCGGATGATCGGGCTTCAGCCGGCGCCGGACTTCGCTCAGGCTGGCGATGTCCTCGGCGCGCTTCTGGCTCAGCCGCTGGATCGCCTCGTTGGCCTGGACCTCGGGGAGCGACATGATCGGCGTACGACGTGCCTGTTCCCAGCGCTCGCGCGTCCGCAACCGGTTCGCCTCCGCGGTCGCCGAGTCGGCGTTGATCTGGACGAGGTTCGACGTGACGAGCGAACGCGGCGCATTGTCGCTTTCCGCCTGGCGTGCGCCGGCACTGGCGTCGATCAGACGTGCCGCCCGCGCATAGGCGATCAGGTCGCGCTCGGAGCCTTCGAGTCGCGTCTTGGCCAGCCCCAGCTGGTTCTGCAGGAATCGCCGCGAATAGGACGATGCCGAGAACTTGCGCTGGATGTTCCCCTCGATGAAGTTCGTCGCGTAGCTGTTGGCGATCTCGGCCGCGAGCGCCGGGTCGCGGCTGACAAAGATGATGTGCACCACGCGCGAATTGCGCCGCAGATTGACCGTCAGGTTGTTCTGCAACACGTCGACCACCAGGTCGGCACGGCTTGCCTGACCGGGCTTGAACTCGATCTGGCTGGCGCCCGTCATCCGCTTCAGGAAGTCGTCGTTCGCCGCCAGCCCCAGGCTTTCGGACACGCGTCGCGCGATCCCGCGGCTGGTGAGCACGTCGACCTGCGTCTGGAGAAACCGGTCGGCATCGCTGCCCGCGACCTGCGGCTCGCTATCCTCGGTGCCGAGCACCTTGGCGACCTGCTGGTCGATCTGGATGCTCGATTGCGCGGTATATTTGCGCGGCATCAGCAATGCCGAGGCGATCCCCAGCAACAGTGCGACACCGATGATCGCGATCATCATGTAGCGATTGCGGAAGACCGTCGACCACAGCGCGCGCAGGTCGATCGCCGGCTGGGCGTCCTCCTCCATCAGCGCCGGATCCTCGCGGTCGGGGAAAGGCGTTCCGGCACTGCGCCGGTCGTTCGGCGTAAGAGCACCGAGAGAGGCGTCGATGCTCCCCATGGATCAGTTCGCTTCCTGTTTGCTTAGAATTGCGCGAAGACGCCGACGCCGGCCAGCAGCGGCGCGGCGCGCAGGATGTCGTGCCATGCCGACTTGCTGGCGGAGTGGCCGACGATGATCGTGTCGCGCGGTTCGATCGCGGGATCGGCAACGTCGCCGCGGCGGATCTGTTTCAGATCGAACACCGCGCCCATCCGCTTGCCCTCGATATACCGGATCACGATCACCTCGCGCAGCGCGGCATCCTCGCTTTCGCCCTTGGCGAGCGCAATCGTGTCGAGCAGCGTCGTCGGGCCGGAGATCGGGTAGATTCCGGGTTCCTTGACGTCGCCCTGCACGGTGACGCGCTGCGCGACCGAGCTGGCCACCGTTACGGTGACCTGCGGATTGACGTAGAATCGCTCGGCCAGCTTGGCCGCCAGAATGTCGGCGAGCTGGGTGCTCGTCTTGCCCGCCGCGCTGACGCGACCGATCAGCGGCATCGAGATGATCCCGGCGGCATCGACGACGACGCCGCTGCTCGAGATATCGGGTTCCTGATAGACCGCGATATTGACCGTATCGAGCGCGCCGATCCGATAATCCTGTGCGCGAGGTTCTCCCGCGGGCGCCGGAATGGTTTCATAGGCGCGTTCGCCTGTATGAAGGTTCGGGCCAATATTGTCATCGGCGCACGCGCCAAGCATAGCGCCCAGCGCGACCACGCTGAATAAGGTCGCTCGCATCTTTTGATCTTGCCCCTTCCGACCCATGTCCACTCGCATTACCTAGCGTGCCCGGTCAAGCCTGAACGGCGGTTGTCGAACAAGTTGCTGCAGACTGCAGAGGGCTCTGGCGATCCTTGCAGAACTCCGCAAAGCGTCATGCCGGTGTCGCCTGTATCGCGTCGATCCAGAAGCTGCCGGTCTGCCCCCCCCGTTCGCGCAGGTCGATGCCAAGCAGTTGCGCCGGGCACCTCGCGTCGATCGCGACGATACTCCGTACCAGCCGCCAGTTGCCCGCCTGCGGACCGTCCAGCGAGACGCGGCCGATCGGCGTTGACGGATCGTGACCCAGGCAGGACAGGGTCAGCGCGGCGGGGACGTCGGCGCCGCGTACCATCGCCGACAACCGCCAGCGTCCCGGCGGCAGCTTGACGATCTGCGCCAGTGCCGTGCCGTTCGCCAGCCCGTCGGTTACGATCTGCACCGCGTGTCGGCTGTTGCCCGCCCCGCGATCGGTCGGGATGACGCGCACGCCGGGCAAACTGGGCACACCCCAGGCATAGGGCACGCGGCCGGTCGGCAATTGCGCGGGCACCGCTTCGAAATCGCCGTCCGCGATCTGGCCGCGCCCGCCGCTTCCCAGCCACACCAAACGCGCGCCGGCAATGTCGCCGCGGTCGGCCAGCCGCCAGCGGAGCAACAGCGTTTCGTCGGGCGTGGCAGGGACGCCGGCCGCGCGCAGCCTGGCCAGGAAATCGAGCGTGCGGGGCAGCGAACCGGCAGCGTCGTCGGCAATCGCGTTGAAGAACCCCTGTCGCCAGTGCGGACGATCGGCGAGGCGAACGACGATCGCCTCGACGCCGCCCGGCACGCGATAGGTCGCGCGCATCTGCCCCATCAACGCGTCCGACAGTTGCGCGCGGCGCAACAGCGCATCGATGCGTTCCGAAGCGACCGCGGCGCTGCCGACTTCGAGCGCCCGTTCCGCCAGCCACAATTGCATCAGTGTATCGCGCCACCCGAGCGCCGCCCCTGCCTGCAGCAGAAGGCTGCCGCGATCCGGCGCGCCAAGTGCAAGATCGGCATAGCCGTGCGCACGGACTGCGGCCGCGTCGATCGGAACGATCGACAGCGCGCGGGCGGCGGCGGTGCGGGCGTCGCCCGGCCGGCCGGCAAGCTGTTCGTTGTCCGCTAGTGCGGACCACGCGGTGCTGGACCATGGTGCGACCGTCGTTGCCGCCGCCGCCTGCTTGTGCAGCACCAGGAACCGACCGACCGCATCGCCGCTGGCGATGACGCCGATGACGAGCGCGATCCCTCCGACGAGCCAGATCCGCGGTCGCCCGGGCGTTCCCGACGACGCGGAAGAGGACACCGCGGCGGACCTCGACTGGCCGACTGCGGCGATCAGGCCCAGCGACGCGCCAAGCAGACCTGCAATCCCCGGCATGCGGAGCGGATAGTCGACCAGCGAGAACAGCAGGATCAGGCCGATCGCCGCCCCAGATGCGACGAGCGTTGCGCGCTCTTGTCGATCGTTGCCCGTCTTCCACCCCGATACCAGCGCGGTGATCACTGCCAACACGCCGAGCGCGATCAGGATGGCAGCCGGCACGCCCCCTTCGAGGATCAGTTCGAGATAATCGTTATGGACGTGATTGACGCCGAGCGGCGACACCTGCCCGAGCGGCTCGACCGCACGATAGACTCGCTCGAAGCTGCCGAATCCGGTGCCGAACGGGACGGTCTCGCGAATGGCGTAGAGCGAGTTCTCCCAATATTGATAGCGCAGTTCCTCGGCGACGGTCGCGAAGCGCGAAAACACCCGCTGCATCAGATCGGTCCGCGACAGCAGGAATCCGCCCAGTAGGTACAGCGCGGCGGCGCCGATCAGCGGACGGCCCGATCGCCTGACGCCGACGACCAGCGCGAGAGCCACGATCAGGGCCAGCGGCAACAGCAGCAAGGCGGTCCGCGAACTGGTCGCCAGGATGCCGAGCGCGAGGAACGCGATCGTCCCCAGCGTCGCAACCCGGCGTGCGGGACCGCTTCCCAGCACACCGGGCACCGCGGCGACGACGATCGCCACCAGCAGCAGCGTCGCCTGATGGTTGCGATTGACGAAGAAGCCGACTCCGAATCCGCGATGCGCGGTATCGTAGAGCATCGGTGCGCTGCTGCTCCCCGCCGCAACCTGAAGCGCCCCCAGCACGGTGCCGACGATCGCGCCGCCGACGATCAGGCGCAGGAGCGTGATGCAGTCCTTCGGCGATAGCGATGCCACCGTGACCATCGCGGCGACCGGCACCAGCAACGACAGCAGGGCAACGAGCGTCCCGTCGGGCGTCAGGCTAAACGCATGCCACCGCGCGCTCCAGCCGAGCAGCGTGTAGATCTTCACGGCGGTCTCGCGGCTCGGCAGCGCATGCCACCAGGCCGGCGGCAGCGGCACGAGCTGCAGCACCAGCAACCCGGCCGCGAGACCGAACAGGAGCAGGAACCGGTATAGCGCAGGCGTGGCGGTAGCCTGCGTCGTCAAGGATCCAACTGGCGTCGCGCGTGCGGACCGGACGATCAGGACAAGCGCGAGGACCTGCGCGGCGAGCTCGACAAGAGGATAGCTCGAACCGGCCCCGCCGCCGAACAGCAGGACGACCAGAAACAACAATGCCGGGGTCTGCGCATAGCTGCCACAGAACTTGCTTGCGCTACGCTTGCTACGACGGCGAACGGCAACTCGGCTCATGATACGCGCCTGATACGGGATAGTGGGTGATCCGGGGTAGGGGACGACACGGGGGTAGGGGAGGCACTAGGTCTTTTCTGAGGTCTGCGTTCATCCGGCATGCTCGGCAATCGGCAAATCCAAGGTTCGGTGTCGTGCCAACTGGCTTCGGTCCGCTAACCGACAAACGAATATTCCGGGATGCTGCGGGAAATGTCGCGGAATTGTGCCGCTATCGACCGGGTTCAGCATCCGCGACGAGTACGAGACCGTCGTCTTGCCGCACCGCGCCGCCCAAGGCCGTTGTACAAAAAAAGCGGGGCGCTCGATGTCGAGCGTCCCGCTTTGATGTCTGCAAACCAGAAGGCCGCAAGTGGCCTGTGGTCGATCAGTTAGGGCTGGAATCGTCGTCCCCGCCGCTCGCGACGACGGCGACCACGGCAACCAGTGCCACGACGCCGAGCAGCGGCAGAAGGAAGGGCGCGCCAGCGATATTGCTCTTGCGACCAGCCGAGGTGCCGATGCGGGTTGGCATCGCTGCGCCCTGAACCGACTTCACGCTGTCGAAGCTGACGGCCTGGGGCCGCGCCGGTGCTGCGATCGCTGCGCCCGTGATGGCCTGGCTGGCGATCACCGCGCCAAGTAGAATTTTCTTGATCATCTGCAATCACCCTTTGCAACGACGTATTACGCCTTTGGGGCCACTACGCACGCCGGCAAGCTCCAGTCAAGTTGAAGTGGTGGATTGTAAGGGTTTCCCCAGAGTTTCGCCAAGCGTTCGCCGATGCGGCAAGTCCTCGGCGATCGGTGGCGTAGTGAAGAGAATCTCGCGCTTTTCGCCCTCCAGATACAGCGCGCTAAGCATGCCGGAGCGATAGGCGCCGGTATCGATGCAGATCCTGTTCGACCGGATGTCGGTCTCCGGCGCGATGCTGTGACCATGCACGATGATCGCACCGTGATCCCGCTCGTCGTCCAGAAAGTCCTCGCGAATCCACAGCATGTCGGTGCGGGTTTGGCGGTCGAGAGACACGCCAGGGCGGATGCCGGCATGGACGAAGTAATAGTCGCCCGACTGCACGCTCAACGGTAGACGACGAAGCCAGGCGAGCCATTCACGGGGGATCGCGGCGCGGGCGCGCTGCAGATGGGCGCGTGCATCCTCGTCGCGGCGGAGCGGTTCGATCCCTAGGCTCTTGAGCGTCTGCTTGCCGCCGACGGCAAGCCAGCCACGCAGTGCATCCATATCGCCGTCCAGCGCCTGCAGCATGACGTCTTCATGATTGCCGAGCAGGACGATGACGTGGTCGGTCTTCTGCTGAAGGTCGTACAGCATCGCCAGAACCTGGGCACTTTGTGGGCCGCGATCGATCAGGTCGCCAATGAAAATGACGTATAGCGAACGGGTTGGAGGTAGCGCGCGGGAGTGTTCTTCGATCTTGTCGAGCAGCTGTCGAAGTAAATCGAAGCGTCCGTGAATGTCGCCGATGGCATATATACGCTCGCCCGAATCGGTACTTGGCAACGCAACATCTCCGGTATAGCGTTCCGGATAGCCACCGGTAAGCGTGGCGCTCTAGCTTGAACAGGCCAGTGCAATCAATTGATAGATATATGATTGTGCAGACGTATGGCCGCAGACTAATGAGTGCTCGTTAGAGATTGCGTGTTACGGAATTTGCCGCGTCGATCGGTGTGTTTCCTGTGCTGTCGATCCCTATCGATCGGTCATCTGAACTGACCTATAATTGGCGACGAAGATAAGGGGCGCGACGCATTGGCTGAGGTTGGATCAGCATCGGCCTTTGCCACGCCTGAACGGCTTTTTGCGAAGCGCGTCGACAGTCCGCATTTCGATGGCATGGTAGACATGGGGTCAGAGAATACCCGGCATTCCGTGGTCGGCAGGGAGCATACGCCGCTGCGCGTCCTGCTCGTGGCGTCGGCTGGCGGGCACTGGACCGAGCTGTACCGGCTCAGGAGCGCGTTTATCGGCGCGGACTGCCAGTTCGTCAGCACCGCCAAGGGCTTGGTCGCGCCGCTCGGCGACCGCGACGTGTTCGAGGTTGCCGATACCGCGCGTGATACGATCCGGACGCTTGCCCCGACAACGGCGAGCCTGGTGCGGATCTTTCGCAGGTTCGATCCCGATCTCGTGGTGTCGACTGGCGCGGCGCCGGGCGCGCTTGCGCTGTTTCTCGCCAAGCTGTTCGGCGCGCGGACGATCTGGATCGACAGTATCGCGAACAGCGAGGGGCTGTCGCTTTCGGGGCGGCTGGTGCGGCCGGTCGCGGACGTTCGGATCACGCAGTGGCAGCACCTTGCCGAAGGCAATCGGTCGTTGCGGTATCTCGGTCAGATCTTGTGATTCTCCTGTCCGTCGGCACGCAGTTGCCGTTCGATCGCCTGATTTGCGCCGTCGACCGCTGGGCGCAGGACCGCGGCCGCACCGATGTCGTCGCGCAGGTAGGTCCGACCCGCTACCGCCCGGCCGCGATGCGGAGCTTCGCCCACCTCGCCTATGACGAATTCCGGGTCTTGCAGGCCGAGTGCTCGGTCATGGTCTGCCATGCAGGCATGGGCTCGATCATAACCGCGATGGAGTTTGGCAAGCCGATCATCGTGATGGCGCGGGATCACCGCCTCGGCGAACATCGCAACGGCCATCAGTTCGCGACCTTGCGCGAATTTGGCGATCATCCCGGTGTGTATCCCGCTGAAACCGAGGGCGAACTTGTCGCGTTGCTTGATCGCGCCGATGAACTGACCGCGTATTCTACGCTTGGTACAAGTGCCTCGCCCGGGTTCGTCGATCAGCTTGCCGCGATCGTAAACCTGCCGATCAAGCGACCGATGATATGTCGTATCCGGCGTTTTTTCTTTGGAAGCGGCGTAAAGAACAACTAATCGAGACGATCTATCGCACCGCAACAAATTGGCTTGATGCTCTATTAGTTGCGTGATAGCCGATCAATACATGTATGAGTGCTGGGGGTTCGAGTGAGGCAAAAAGCGGCTTTTGTGTTAATTGCCGCCATCGCGCTTGCGGGCTGCTCGAAATCAGGCCCGCCGCCCATTTCGAGCGGCGAGCGCTATGTTACCGGTCAAGGGAGCGATGACGTCTACCGGCTCGGTGCCGGCGACAAGATTCGCGTACTCGTTTACAATGAACCGCAACTTGGCGGTGATTTTTCCGTCAGCAGCGATGGCGAGATGTCTCTACCGCTGATCGGCAACGTCCAAGTCGGCGGCAAGACGATCGAGCGCGTATCGCAGGAAGTGCAGGCGCGTCTTGCCGATGGCTATCTGCGCGATCCTCGCGTCAGCATGGAAGTGCAGACCTATCGTCCGTTTTTTATCCTGGGTGAGGTGAAGTCGCCTGGCCAGTATCCATATCTCAGTGGTCTAACCGCGATGAACGCGATTGCGACGGCACAGGGCTACACGCCGCGTGCCGGCAAGAAGACGGTCCGTATTCGTCGGTTCGGCGAGCAGTATGAGCAGGAATACGTCCTGACGCCCGATCTGCGTATTCTGCCGGGTGACACCATTCGCCTGACCGAACGGTTCTTCTGATATTGTGGGCCCGGTTCGGGTGGCTCGAGCAAAGCGTCATGGCCTGTTGTCGACTTGTGCGGTGCCGTCTGCCGAAGCGATGACCGGGCGAAACGGCTTTGTCGCAACGTTGAGCGTGTCGAGGCGTGCCGTTGCGGCGCTTGGGGTCGGTGGCGCATTACTGTCGGCGCCTGGGCTAGCCACGGCGCAGACGAGCAGCCTGTTGCTTCCCCCCGCGACGACCAGCGGCGACGCCTATGATCGCGGTCACAACGTCAGCGTCACGGAGCGCGCGCATCCCGAATATGACGCGTTGGGCGTGCGTCTGGGCAGCTTCATCGTGAACCCCCAGATTGCGACATCGCTCGGCTACAGCAGCAATGTCTTCAATGACAATTCCAACAAGCGTTCGGACGTCTACGCGTCCTTCGAACCGTATGTGACCGTCGCGTCGGACTGGTCCGTCCACCAGCTGCGTCTTACGGGTGCTGGCGATATTCGCCGTTTCGCCAATCAGACGCTGCGCAACCAGGACGCCTGGAACGTCCAGGGCAGCGGTCGTATCGACGTGACGAGCGATTTCACCGTGCGGATCGATGGGCAGGTCGACAAGACATACGAGTCGCCGTTCTCGGCGGATGTCGTGGCAAACCTGACGGTTCCTTCACGCTTTCTTCGGACGGTCATCGCCGCTCGGGGCACGTATGATGCCGGTCGCTCACGACTGATCGGCTCGCTGGATCGTACATCATACGATTTCAGTTCCGTACAGTTCGCCGATGGCAGCATTCGCGATCAAACCTATCGAGACCGCGTGACGTATAACGGGTCCGGTACCTACGAGCTTGGCTTCACGCCTAGTCTTTCGCTGTACACGCGGCTCGAGGCGGACCGAAACAGCTACGCGGCAGCCGTGTCGTTCGGTGCGCCGAACCGCGATTCGAATGGCTACCGGGCTGTGTTCGGCTCGAATTTCGACATTGCGGGTGTCGCACGCGGCACGGTCGGTATCGGCTATAGTTATCGTAAGTTCGACGCGAGTTCGACCTATCGGACGGCGAGCGGCTTGTCGGTCGAAGCACGCGCGGACTGGTTTCCGAGCGAGCTTACGACCGTCGGCGTCCTTCTGCAGCGCCGATTGATCGACGTCGACCTGTCTAACGCCGGAACGTCGTGGGAGAATCGGATTCGGACCACGCTCGACCATGAGTTGCTGTACAATCTGATCGTCACGATCGGTGCGGAGGTCGGCAGGCGCGACTATACGGAACGATCGGTTTCCACGAACATCTATCGCGCCGAACTCGGCGGGCGCTACCAAGTCACACGCTGGTTGGGGTTCGACGCAAACATTGGGTACGGATCCAGCCAGCCAAGTGGCAACGGTCTCGGCAACCCTTTTGACGAGTTGCGTGGCCGTCTCTCAATCCGTATCAGACGATGAGAACGACACATGCTTCAAATACAGAGCAACGGCCTTTTCGCCAGATACTTAGGACAATTCTGACATGAAGGTCGTGAACGCGGCAGAGGCCGAAACCCGATTGAGCGACGTGATCCGCACGGTACGCGATGTCATACATCGGCGTATCCTGATCCTGGTCGCCATCACCGCAGCGGTCGCCGCGATTGGCATCGTGCTGACGTTGCGGATCACGCCTGTCTATCAGGGCGTGACGCGGATCCAGATCGATCCCAGCCGCAATCCGCTGGCGCGCACCGCGAGCGAGGCACAGGCACAGCTCGCCAGCGAAGCCATCGAGACCGAGGTCTCGGTCATCCGCTCGATCGACCTGTCCCGTATCGTCGTCAAGCGGCTCAACCTGCTGAACGATCCCGAATTCGGTGGCGGCCCGACGCCGGAAGGCCAGCCGGCGCTGGCGCCCGCCGCGAAGCTCGATGTCGTGGCCCGGTCGGTCAACAGTCACCTCGATGTCGCGCGCGACCGCCTGACGTACATCATGGCGATCCGCTTCAATTCGGAGTCGTCGGAAAAGGCGGCGAAAATCGCGAATGCGTTTGCGGCTGCGTATCTTGATACGAAGGTCGGCAACAAGATCGGCACCGCCGAGCGCCAGACGGCTTGGTACCAGAAGCGCATGGACGAG
Source organism: Sphingomonas sp. SL1004 (assembly GCF_057815015.1). Taxonomy (NCBI): domain Bacteria; kingdom Pseudomonadati; phylum Pseudomonadota; class Alphaproteobacteria; order Sphingomonadales; family Sphingomonadaceae; genus Sphingomonas; species Sphingomonas sp. SL1004. Next base: position 2,609,715 of record NZ_JBYMUX010000001.1, on the reverse strand, counting down.
CTGGCGGGCGAGATCCGCGCCGCCGACGAACGCGTCGCGCAGTACCAGGCGCAGGCGGGTATCGTGCGCGGCGCCTCGAACCAGGTCGGGACGATCGTCGACCAGCAGGTCGCGCCGCTCTCCGTGCAACTTGCCAGCGCGGAGTCGTTCGCCGCAGAGGCACGCTCGAAGGAACAGTCCGCACGTCAGCAGGTCCGTCGCGGTACCTTGGACAATATCTCCGACGTTCGCGAATCCGCGACCGTGCAGGATCTGCGGAGCAAGCGTGCGATGCTGTCGCAGACGCTCGAAGACGTTCGCGGCCGGTACGGCGAGAAGCATCCCGATTTCATCAAGGTTCGCGATCAGGTCGCTGGCCTGGATGCCGAGCTGAACAAGGAAATGGGCCGCGTCGTGCGCTCGCTCGATGCCGATGCCGGTGCAGCCGATGCCCGCGCCGCAAGCCTGCGCAGTTCGATGACGCAGCTCGAGCAGAAGCAGGCGAACAACGCGCGGGCCTCGGTCATCGCGGCAAGCCTGCAGCGCGATGCCGACGGCAAGCACGACGCGTATGAGAAGATCTCGCAGATGGCGCTCGAATCGCGCCAGGCTGCGCAGAACTCGATCGCGCAGGCGCAGATCATCGACAATGCCGAGCCGTCTCAGGCGCCGAGCTGGCCGAACCGTCCGTTGCTGTTCCTGCTGTCGATCATCGCAGGGCTCGGCGTGGGTATCGCGGTCATCGTGACGCAGGAAATGCTGGTCACGGGCATGCGCAGCATCGATGAGGTCGAGCGTGAACTGGGCGTGCCGTTGATCGCGGCGGTCCCGAACATCCGCCAGGATCACCCGGCCGACATCGTCGTGGACAAGCCGACCTCGCAATATGCCGAGGCGTTGCGCAACGCCCGAGCGTCGCTGCTCGGCGTCCGCGGACAAGCGCGTCCGAAGATCATCGCGCTGACGTCTGCATTGCCGAGCGAGGGCAAGACGACGACCGCGCTGGCCTTGGCGCGCGTCATGGCGATGAACGGCGACCGGACGATCATCGTCGACGCCGACGTCCGCCGCGCGCAGCTCCGCATGATCACACCGACCAAGGCGGACGGCGTCGGCCTGGTCGAGCTACTCCACGGCGACGTGACGCTCGACGAAGCCATCGAGTTCAGCGGCCTGGAAAACCTCGATCAGATCATCATCCACAAGCCGTATTTCTCGTCCGAGAACCTGTTCGGCAACGATCTGATGCCGAAGATCCTCGAGCAGCTGTCGGAGCGCTACGACACGATCATCCTCGATCTGCCGCCGCTCGTCGGTCTGGCGGACGGGCGCTTCCTCGCCGCGCTCGCCGATGCGGTCGCGCTGGTCATCCGCTGGAACAAGACGCCGAAGCATGCCGTGACGTCGGCGGCATCGTGGCTCAACTCCGACGGCGCGAACCTGGTCGGCACGATCTACACGATGGTCGATACGAGCTCGCAGAGCGTCGGGTCGTATTATTATTATTCCAAGCAATATTCCGAATATTACCAGGAAGCCTGAGCGTTCGGCGGCCCCTTGGGTCGCCGTTCGAAACCGGACGATGGCGCTGTACCGAAACGGACGGGATGCACCGGGTCTGCCGCCGCTGGACGCGTATCGCAGCGACCGGTAGAATACCGGCATCGTTCGGCTTATCGACGTCCGCCACGTTCGCGAAAAGAGTTCCGCCATGGTTTCAGGTCCCGATAGCGTGAACCGAGGTGCCAAGGACGGATCCTATTCGGCCGGCAACTGGCTGAGCGAACTTGCCCCGAACAAGGCGGGGCAGGTCAATCCGGCCAGGTTCGTGTCGGTCGACCGGCAGACCCCGCTGCGGATCGCGATCATCGCACTGATCGCGCTGGTCATGCTGGGACCGCTGATGACGATCGTCGAGGGCGGAACGGCGGGCGAAGGCAGTATCGACCGCCAGATCGGCTACCTGCTGATCTTCGGCCTCACCATCTACGCGATCCGGCCCACCGCCACGCCCAGCTCGCTCGTGGCGTTCACATGGCCGATCCTGCTGACCTTCGCATGGTGCTGGCTCAGTCTTACCTGGGCGATCGATCCGGGCGTCGCGGTTCGCCGTGTGTTTCTCACCACGCTGGTCGGGTGGATGGTGTTCGCACTGGTGCGGCATGCCGGCTATCAGCTCAGCGCGGACATCCTTCGGTATGCGCTCCTCGTCTCCGTTCTGATCTCGTATCTGTTCGTCGCACTCGATCCGGCGATCGGCATGCATCTCTATTCCGAACCCGGGATATCGACTGCACTGATCGGCAACTGGCGTGGCTTCCTGGGGCACAAGAATTTCGCCGGTGCGGTGTGCGCGCTGTGCATCATCATGTTCCTGTTCGATGCGAAGCGGGTCCGTCCCGCGATCCGCATCGTCGCGATCGTCGTGGCCGGGTATTTCCTGTTCCGGTCGCAATCCAAGACCTCCGGCGGAATGCTCGTGCTGGCGGCGCTTGGCGGGATGATCTTCGAGCTCGTCAGCTTGCGGTTGCGGCGTTACCTCATCCCGATCCTGACGATCGGCGGTTCGGTCGTCTGGTTCCTGACGAGCGCCTATGGCGACATGGTCCAGTCGAATTTCCTGAACCCGAAAGCGTTCACCGGACGCGGTCAGATCTGGTCGACGCTGCTGAGTTATGCAGCGGATCACCCCTTGCTGGGCGCCGGCTTCGGATCGTTCTGGAACATCCAGAAGATGAGCCCGGTGTTCGAATACGGGCATGGCTATGTTACGATCATCTTCGTCGGCCATTCGGGATATATCGATCAGCTCGTCACGGTGGGCATACCGGGCGTGCTGATGATGATCTTCGCGATGGCGGTCTGGCCACTAACCAAATTGTTGATCAGCCAACAAATTCCAAAAGGTCAGGGAGCGCTGATATCGGCGATGCTGATGTTCTGCATAGGTCACAACATTACCGAAAGCGGCCTGTTCGAGCGCGACGGCATCGTCAGCACGATGTTCTTCTTCGCCGTTGCCTTTGCGCAGTATTGCACGCTGGGGGACAAGCCCGGGCGCGCCTCCAAACAGGACGCGGATGACATGATGCGCGAACTGCGGCGACGTAAGCGCAGTAAGCACAGGCCGGTTATGACCGCCGGCGGCGCCGGCTGACCGGATACCGGGCGAGGATCGCAGCCAGTGCAGCGCGCGCGCCGGCCGGCGTGAAGTGCGAGTGGTCGAAGTGTAGCGGCGTGCCATCCGCGGTCGTCAGCCGGCATTGCGCGCGCACGCATTCCGTATCGATCGCAGACGCATAGTCTGCACCCGCCGCGCGTACCGGACCCGCCATCGCGCGATCGAAAGCGATCCGATCGGCGAGACGGTAGCGGTCAGCGAGCCGTGGATCATGCTCGCGCGCCGCCCGCACGATCAGCGCAGGCAGTTCCGCATCATATTCGACCGACGGCCCGATCACGAGCACCGTCGTACCGCGCGCCCGGAGGTAGCGGATCGTCTCCAGCAACGCGGGTTGTTCGAAGTCTAGCCAGCGGGCGGAGAGTATAACGGTGTCTATGCGGGTGAAGTCGAGGGTGGTGAACGCCAGGTCCATCGTCGCGCGGCAGCCGGAGAAGCCTTTGCCGTGGAGCAGGGGGCGGCATCCGGCGGCGGTGGCCTGGACGATATTGGCCTGGGGCAGCAGCTCGCGCAGCGCCTGCGAGAAATGCGCGCCGTGGCTGTCGCCGAACAGGGCCACGTTCGGACGCGTCGCCGACAGGCGCAGGCACTCGGGCGAGAACGGGCGGCCGGTCGGCAGGGCGAAGCAGCGATCGGTGGAGAATTGGCGCTTGCCCGCGGCCGTCGTGTCCCAACCGAGATAGCTGGCTGCCAGCGCGAGGCGGGGCGGGAGCGGGCGGATCGTGTCGGCGTTCGCCGCGATCACCAGCCCTGCGAGCGCCATCGCCGCGAGCGAACCAACAGCAATCCCGTGCGGCATCAGTCCCGATCCAGTCCGCCAGCGCCGGCTGGTCGGCCGCTCGATCAGCGCATAGCTCGCCCACGCCGCACTCAGCGTGAGCGTGAGCAGCAACACGGTCTCGAATGCGGACGGCGTCGATCCGTGACGCGTTTGGTAGAACGCGATGATCGGCCGGTGCCATAGATAGGCGGGGTAGGAGATCAGCCCGATCCAGCGCAGCGGCCTGGCGCCGAGCAGTCGAGCCGATGGGCCATCGCGGCCATAGGCGATCAGCACCGCCGCGGCGACTGCGGGTGGCAGTGCGAACGGAACTGGGAACGGCCAGCCACCGCTGATCGCGACGCAGCAGGCGGCGATGACGGCGATCGCGGACAGGCACAGGCAGTTTCGCATCCACCGCCGCGCGATCGTCGGCACCGCGCCTAGCGCGACCAGTGCGCCGAGCGACAATTCCCAGATCCGCGCGGGCAGCAGGAAGAACCCCGCCGACGGCTGATACAGAGCCAGCCATCCGCCGATCGCGAAGGATGCGAGCGCGAGCCCCCCTAAGATCCAGGCAAGCCGATGCCGTGAGATACCGCGCAACGACCATAACAGCAGCGGATAGAGCAGGTAGAACTGCTCCTCCACCGCCAGCGACCAGGTATGCACCAGCGGCTTGGCATCCGACGCCGCCGCAAAATAATCCGACGTCAGGTAGAAATAGACGTTCGACCCGAACACGCTGGTCGCCGCGGCACTGCGCCCGAGATCGCGCAACTGGTTCGGCAACAGCAGCACGCAGCCGAGCGCGAGCGTCACCGTCATCATCGTCAGCAAGGCGGGCAAGATGCGGACGATCCGGTGCCGATAGAAGCGCGCGATCGAGAAGCGATCTTCGGCGATGTCGCGCACCATGATCGCGGTGATCAGAAAGCCCGAGATCACGAAGAAGATGTCGACCCCGACGAACCCACCGCGCAACCGCGTGACTCCGCAATGCAGCAGCAGGATGGGCAGGATCGCCAGTGCGCGGAGTCCGTCGATGTCGGGACGGTAGTGTAACGCTGGCCGTTCACCCGATGCCGTTTGTATGGCCGCACGTGTTGGCAATTCCGTTTCCCCAACATTGCTGGCCCCGCTCGACCGGCGGTCTATAGACTAGTGTCACAGGCTGCTAGGGGATGAGCGTGACCGACCCGCAGCCCATCGACTCCGCGCACCGCTTGCGCGTCATGCATGTGATTACCCATCTCGACATGGGGGGGGCGGAGACGGTTGCGCTGGGGCTGATCGACGCGTTGCGCGCGGAGGTCGCGTTCTCGCTGTTCGCCGTCCTGCGCCAAGCCGTGCCGAGCGCGATCGGGCGCGATATGGCCGAGCGGTTGGCACGTTGGGGCGTCCCTTGCAGCTTCGGCGTCGGCGGGCGTTTTAAGTCTGGCGGCGTCATCCTCGCGGCACGGTCGCTAGCTCGCGCCGTCGCCGAACAGCGCCCCGACGTTATCCACGTCCACACCGAAATCCCCGAAATGACGCTGGCCGTCGCCTCCGTGCTGTCGCGGCGCGTCCGGCGCACGCCGCTGCTGCGCACCGTGCACAATAGCGAGCTGTGGATCGCCTGGGGTGGGCTGGGGCGCTGGGTCACGCAGCGCCTTGCGCACGGCGAGGCGATGGCGGTCTCACGGCACGCCGCCGAAGCGGATGCTGCCATCGCGACCCGCACGCCGCGCCCGCGTCCGGCAATACTCTACAACGGAGTCGTCGCGCCGCCCCGCGTCCCCGCCGAACGCGGCGCAGGCCCGGTACGCCTGCTGTTCGCAGGGCGACTGGTCCATCAAAAGGGCGCCGATCTGCTGCCCGCCATCCTCGCGGCCGCCTATGCACGAACGACCCGACGCGACGTCTCGGTCGTAATCGCGGGGGCCGGCGTCCTGCGGGATGCCGTGGAGCGCGATCTTGCGGGGCAGGTCCCGGGCTGGGATGTCCGGATGACCGAGCCGATCAAGCGCCTGTCGGACCGGTTCGCCGAGCACGACGTCGTGCTCGTACCATCCCGGTTCGAAGGCTTCGGACTGCTGCCGGTCGAAGTGCTGCTCGCCGGTCTGCCCGTCGTGACGACCAATGCGCCCGGCCTCGATGAGGTGATCCCCGTCGATTACCCGTTCAAGGCCGACCCCGAGGATGTCGCGGCACTGGGCGCACAGCTGGCGAGCATCATCGACGATCCGGACGGCGCGCGCGCGACGGTCGCGCCTTATGGTGAGGAACTCGCGCGGCGCTTCAGTCCACAGAGCATGGCATCCGCCTATCTGGCGCGCTATCGCGCTCTGGGGTCTGCGCCCGATGGACGGGGCGGCCGGCGGGGCGGGGAACGATGACGGTCGCGATCGGGATCAAGGCGCTGAACGAGGCCGCGCATATCGACGCGGCGATCGTGAGCGCGCGTGCGGCGCTGGCCGGCGTCGGCGGCGGGGCGATCGTGCTCGCCGACAGCGGCTCGACCGACGACACGATCGCGCGCGCGCAGGGTCATGAGGGCGTCCGTATCGTCCAGCTCGCCGACCCGGCGCAGCGATCCTGCGGCACCGGCGCGCAGCTCGCCTTCCAGTCGGCGGAAGCGTCGGGGGCACAGTATTTCTACCTCCTCGATGGCGACATGGTGCTCGATCCCGGATTTCTGGAAGCGGGCGTAGCGTTTCTCGAAGCCAATCTGCGCCACGCCGCGGTCGGCGGCGGCGTGCGTGAGGTCAACACCGACAGCATCGAGTTCGAACTGCGCGCGCGCAACGATCGGGTGAAGGGGAGCTCGCTGGCCGGCGACGTCGACCGGCTCGATTGCGGCGGTCTCTACCGCGTCGCGGCAGTGCGCTCGGTCGGGTATTTTGCCGATCGCAATCTCCACGCCTTCGAGGAGTTCGAACTGGGCGCGCGGTTGCGCAGCGGCGGCTGGCAGCTGGCGCGGATCGACGTCCCCGCGGTCGAGCATCACGGCCATGCGGTCGGCGGCTACCGGCTGATGTGGCGACGGTTGCACAGCGGCTATGCCGGCGGCCCCGGCGAAGTGGTGCGCGCGGCGTGGGGACGCCCCCATTGGAAGCAGATCGTCCGCGGGTTCGCGCAATTGCGGTACAGCGTCATCGTCTATGGCTGGTGGCTGGCGCTGCTGGTCGCGCTGATCGCGGGGCAGGGGCTCGCGCTGCTCGCGATCCTGCTGATCCCGCTCGGCTTCCTGACGATGCGCCGCCGCAGCCTGCGCGTCGGGCTGTATTCGCTGGCGACGTGGAACATGATCGCGATCGGCATGCTCCAGGGTCTCGTCCGGCCACGCCGCCCGACCGACGGACCCGTCCCGGCCAACGACCTGTCCAGGGCGTGAGCGGCGGATATCTCGGCAAGTTCGTCTGGACCGCGGGCACGTTCGTCCTGTCTGCGGGGCTGAAGTTCGGCCTGAACATCGTCCTGGCCTATCTGCTCGCGCCCGAGATCCTCGGCGTGATGGTGGTGGTCAACGCGATCCGCCTCGGCGTCGAGCTGCTGACCGACGTCGGCATCGAACAGAACATCATCCACCACCGCGACGGGCTCGACCGCAATTTCCGCGACACCGCCTGGACGCTGCAATTGCTGCGCGGTGCATTGCTGAGCGCTGCGTTCCTGATCGCCGCGCCGTTCCTTGCTGCAGCTTACGGCATCGACGTCCGCATCTTCCTGGTCGCGGCGCTGTCGCCGGTGATCGGCGGCGCGCATTCGACCGCGATCTTCGCGCTCGTGAAGCAGATGGAGGTTCGTCGCCGCAACCTGTTCGAGCTTGGTTGCGAAGTGCTCGCCTTTATCGTGCAGGTCGCGCTGGCGGCGTGGCTGCGCTCGGTATGGGCGCCGGTCATCGGCCTGGTCCTCGCGGTCGCGATCCGTTCGGCGCTGAGCTATCTGCTGCCCGATCCGGGCCAGCGGCTGCGGTTCGATCGCGACGTGGCACGCCGAATCATCCATTTCGGCAAGTGGATCGCGATCACCTCGCTCGTGATGTACGCCGCGACCAATCTCGACCGGCTGTATCTGGGGCAGGTCGCACCGCTCGCGCTGGTCGGCATCTACGGGATCGCCCGCGCCATCGCCGAGCTGCCCACCACGCTCGCGCGCCGGCTGAGCTATCAGATCATTTTCCCGGCGCTGGCCGGCGTTTCCGACAGCGATCGCGCCGGCCAGATGATCGCGATCGCCCGGTCGCGCGCGGTGTTTACGCTCGGGGTCTGCGCCGGGCTCGGGCTGGCGGCGTCGATCGCCGATACGATGATTATCGTAATCTACGATCCGCGCTACCAGCAGGCGAGCTGGATGCTGTCGGTCCTGCTGGTCGGCGCGGTGTTCGCGGTGCTGTCGAACCTCAACGAGGCGCTGCTGCTGAGCGCGGGGCGGCCGATCTATGGCAGTATCGCCAACGTCCTGCGGCTGATCACGCTGGCCGTGCTGCTGCCCTCCGGGTACGCGCTGGCAGGATTTGCCGGCGCGGTGGTGGCGGTTGCCGCGACCGAGCTGCTCCAATATTGCTATATCGCGATCGGCGTGCACCGCGTGCGGATGAACTTCTGGCGGCAGGATGCGATGGCGATCGGCGCGGCCGCGGTCGTGATCCTGATGGTGCTGGGCGCGCGGTGGCAGCTCGGGCTGGGCAGTCCGCTGGCCGGTATGGGGAGGATCGGATGACGCGCCTGCTGATCGTCCAATATGCCGGCGACTACCGCGAGGCGGACCGGTTGCGCCGCGCGTCGGGCGAAGAGATTTATTACGGCCACGGCTATGTGCTCGACCAGCTGGCGGCGCTGAAGGCGCAGCATGACGCGGTTGGCTTCCTGTGCGCGCTCGCGCCAGACTATTGGGACACGCTGGACAATGGCGTGACGGTGATCGGCGCGAATGCCAATCCCGATCGCAACCCGGCCCCGGTGTTGGCGTTGATCGAGCGGTTCGCACCGACGCACCTGATCGTGTTCGGGCCGATGCTGCCGCTGATCCGCTGGGGGCTTGAGCATCCGGTCAGGCTCGGCGTGATCATGGCGGATTCGTTCGCGAACCTTTATTATCGCTGGGTGCGTTTCCGCACGCTGCCGCGGTTGCTGAACGATCCGCGCGTGACCCTGGTGGCGAACCACGGTGCCAACGCCGCGCGAGCCCTCGTTGGGATCGGCGTTCGGCCGGACAAGGTGCTGGCCTGGGATTTCCCGCATCATCGGTCGCCCGACATGCAGCCGTGCAAGGGCGGGGCGGGGGGCTCTCCGTACACGCTGCTCTATGTCGGATCGATCAGCGGGAAGAAAGGCGTCGGCGATCTGGTTCGCGCGGTCGCGGTGCTGAAGGACCGTCTCGACGTGCGGCTCGACGTTGCGGGCGTGGGTGCGACGGACAGGTTCGCGGCGCTGGCCGAGCGGCTCGGCGTGAGCGACCGGGTGACGTTTCTCGGGCTCGTCCCCAACGGCGCGGTTCCGGCGATGATGCAGGCGGCCGACGCGGTGGTAGTGCCGAGCCGGCACAGCTTTCCCGAAGGATTGCCGCTGACGCTGTTCGAGGGCCTCGCCTCGCGCACGCCGGTGATCGCGTCGGACCATCCGATGTTCCGCGGGCATCTCGAGCATGAGCGGAGCGCCTTGCTGTTCACCGCCGCCAAGCCGCGCGCACTGGCCGACGCGATCGCGCGGTTGATGACCGATCCGGCATTGTACGCACGGCTTTCGCAAGGCTCGGCGGCGGCGTGGGCGCGGATGCAGAACCCGGTCAAATGGGGCGAGATGATCGGTCACTGGGTGCGCGACGATGCCGACGATCGGGCATGGCTGTCCGCGCATACGGTCGCCGCGCTGGATGCTGCATGACGGTCCATTTCGCGATCACGCATTCGACCGCGGGGGGGCTGCGCGAATTGTGGGATGACATCGCCGACGGCTTGGCGCTGAGGGGCCATGCGGTGAAGCGGTTCGTGCTGTATCCGCCGGCGGACCCCGCGGCGGAGGGCGTCGACATGGCGGCGTGGCACCACATCGTTGCCGCTCGACCCCGCTCGCCGCTGGCTGCGCTGCGGATGGTCGCAGCACTCGTCCGGTATCTGCGCCGCGAGCGACCGGCGGTGCTCGTCTCCTCGATGCCGGCTGCCAACGTGCTGCTGCCGATCGCGGTCACGCTCGCCCGCGTGCCGACCCACGTGTTCCTGTCGCATCACTCGCCGACCGACACGCACAACCGCGTCCTAGACCGGATCGATGGCCTGACCGGCTGTCTGCCCTGCGTGGTCGGTATCATCAGCGTGTCAGACGCGGTCGGCGCGACGCTGTCGCACAAGCCCGCTGCGTATCGCGCGAAGACGCTGACGATTCACAACGCGCTGTCCGAACGGGTCGAGCGTCTGCTCGATGCACTGCCGCGCGCGCAGACCGGCGACGGCTTCCGGATCGTCGCGCTAGGGCGGCTGTCACATCAGAAGAACTACCCCATGCTGATCCGCGCGATCGCGCACGTGCCGGATGCGGTGCTGGAGATCGTCGGCGGCGGCGAGGACGAGGCGATGTTGCGCGCGCTCGTCGCTGACCTCGACCTCGACGAGCGTGTTCTGTTCGTCGGCCTGATCCCGCGCGAGGCCGCACTCGCCAGGGCAGCGGCGGCGGACGTGTTCGTGCAGGTCAGCCGCTACGAAGGGCATAGCCTGGCGCTGATCGAAGCCGCCCGGCTCGGACTGCCGCTGATCGTGTCCGACGTCCCCGTCCAGGTCGAAGGGGTGACCGCTGCGGACGGGGTGCGGTGTGGGATCGTCGTGCCGCTCGAGGATCCGGTCGGGTTGGCGGAGGCGATCATAAGCCTTCGCGACCCCGTACGCCGCGCGCACTGGGCCGTACTCGCCACGCGCCTCGGTCGCGAAGCGTCGAACGCGCGGATGCTGGACCGCTACGAGGCCGCGCTCGACCTGAACCGCATGGTCGCGCCCGCATGACGACCCGGTCTGCATTCCGCGCACCGATTCCCGAAATCGCCTTGTGCCTGGCGGGCATCGCCGAGCGCGTCGTCTGGCTGGCCGCGCAACCCGCCCGTACCGCGATGGGCGAGGCGATGAACGTCGCCGTCGCGCTGGGGCAAGGCCGGGGGTTCGCCGGAGCCTATGGCGCGGGCCACGGTGCGACGGCGCATCTATTGCCGCTGGGGCCGGCTCTTGCAGGCGGCGTCTATCGCTGGCTCGCGCCGGGGTCGGCCGCGGCGGAAGCGATCCTGGCGGCCTGGTCGATCGGCCTGTCGATCGGCAGCTATCTCCTCCTGTTCCGCGCGTTCCGCCATCTCGGCATCGCGCGGACGCCCCGGTTGATCGCGCTCGCGCTCGGCATGCTCGCACCGGCCTATATCACCGTCGAGACGATCGATTTCCGGGTCTGGGAAGGCGGGCTGGCGACGTTCCTGTCCGCGCTGTTCCTCGGCCGCATTCTCGCCACGCACCGCGCTATCGAAGCGCAAGACCACGACACACGCCGCTTTCCCTCGACGCTCGTCGCCTGCGCCAGCTTGGTGTTCTTCGTGAACCCACCGCTCGGCGTCAGCGCATTCGCCTGCCTGCTGATCCTCGGGCTCACCAGGATGCCGCTGCGCGCGAACGTCGCCGGCGCGGCGATGGCGATAGGCTTCCTCGCAGTGGCGATCGTGCCGTGGACGATCCGCAACTATTACGCGCTGGGCGAGATCGTACCGCTGCGCAGTAACGCCGGGCTGGAACTGGCGCTCGCCAACAACCGCGAGATGGCGGAGACCACCGATCCCTCCACCGAACTGGAGCAGCGGCTGTTCGCACTCCACCCGACCGCCAACCCGCGAGCCCGGCAAGAGGTGCTCCGTATCGGCGAAGTCGCCTACGCCAATCGCCTCGGTACGCGGGCCAAGGCGTGGATCGCGGCCAATCCGGCTAGTGCCGCGCGATTATGGGGCCGGCACATCCGCCAGATGCTTCTGCCCGATCGCTGGATGACCGATCCGCGGCATTCCCTGATCGGCGGCATCCGCGCACTGTATATCCAGGCGGTCGGTCTGGCCGGGCTGCTGGGATTGGCGCTCCTGATCGTCCGGCGGCGCAGCGAAGGCGGGATCTACCCGGCCGTAATGGTGCTCCTGACGGTCCTGCTCATCGCGCCGTTCCAGCCGGTATCGCGCTACGCCTATATCCTTTATCCGTCGTTATGCTTCCTGGCCGGCGCCTTGTGGCCCTCACTCGATCGCCACCGGCGCCTCGACGGGGTAGCATTCGCGCGCGCGCCACTTTGACGGCGCAGATGACGGCTCGACGGGCTTGCAATGCGCCGGCTCGCCCCAGACCCATCCGGAGCCCTTGTAGCCGATATAGACGCGACCGAAGACGTCGGGATCGGCGCCGATCGCGGTGACCTGGTCGAGCGAGCCGGCCGGGAAATCGACGATCCGCTGCCACTCGGCGCCGTTATCGATCGATCGCCAAATACCGTAGACGCCATCGACTCGCCCCGACACGAACAGCGTCGGATAGGGGGCACCGATCGCGGCCTTGCCGATCGCGACGTCCTCGACCCGCGTCACCCGGGGCAGACTCGACCAGGTTCGTCCGCCATCGACGCTGCGGCGCAGCGCGGTATCGGAGACGTGCGCATAGGCGGCCGTGAAGAACAGATGCCCGGCATGGCCCGGTACCGATCGCAATTTGGCGCCGCCGTCGCTCGCCGGCATGATCTCGCCCTTGAACATGCGGATCCAGCTCGCGCCGCCGTCCTGCGTCCGCCAGACGCCGGCGAGCGCCTGGTTCGGGGCGTCGCCGCTATGCAAGTAATAGAAGGTCCCCGGCTCGGCCTTGTCCGCGACCAGCGTCTTGCGGACGTACCAGATTTCCTTGAACGAGCCTGGCGCGTCGCCGACCTCGCCGGGCAGGCGGACGGCGGACCATGTCCTGCCGCGATCCTTGGTATAGAAGGGCGTGCGGTTGAACGCGGGCGCCCAGACGATGTTGTCAGCATTGCCCGACGATACCGCGATCACGCCGAACGACATCCGCCAGGGTTCGGTTCGCCGCTGTCCCGCTGGCGTTGGATAGGTGTCGAACGACGACCAGTTCGCGCCTGCGTTCATGCTGTACCCGGCCTGCACCGATTGGCCGTCCTGCCAACAACAGTTCATCCGCGCGTCCGACGCGTTGGTAATGACGAAGCCGGATTCAGCGGGCGTCCAGTCGAGCGATTGCGCCGAGATGAAGCGGCCATGCGGTTTGAATTCGGTCGAATAGGCGTTGAGGTCCGGCTTGATATGGATGCCGAAATCCCAGGCGGCGAACAGCGGTGCGTGACCGGGCGGCTGCACCACGTCGTTCGTGACGAGTTCCTCGATCCCGCGCGTCCGGCTGTACCAAGCGAGCGTCTGCCGACCCGGCGCAAGATCGGCCTGGAAAACGCCCGATCCTGCCGCCGCCCAGAGACGGTTTGGCACGACCGGGTCGAAGCGGATATCGGCGATCGAGAAATAGCCGGACTCGCCATGCCCCAGCCAGGGCGGGTCCTTCGGTCCTGCGGAAGCGGTATGCGCGAGGCGGGTCCAATGCCGCCCGGAATCGATCGACTGATACCCGTCACCCGACAGATCGAGGACGACAAGCTGATCGCTTCCCGGATTGGCGGCGGCGACGCCGTAGTCGCTGGCCGGTAGCGAAGTCTCGCGAACGAGGTCGTGCCAGGCGCCGGCGCGGAACGCCCAGACGGTCCTGGTCTCGTCATCGGCCCCGAGGAACGTTCCGTGGCGGTCGAACGCTCCACGTCGGATATGCTTGGGGCCGACAGCGCTGCCAACCGGCCTGAACAGCGCTGTCGGCGCGTCGGCTGCGAACAGGCCTTGCCCGGGGACGAAGGCGAACACATTGCCGGTCTTGCCGAACCAGAGCAGTGTGCCGGACGCTCCACCGTCCGCTTCGATGCCGGTCGGCAGCGAGGCGACACGCGTCCAGCTGGCACCGGCATCGATCGATCGCCAGACGCCGTCGTTGGGCGTGCCGAGCAGGACGACGTCGGGCCTGCCGGGTTGGACCGCCATATACGGCCCCTGCAACCGGTATTTCCCGTTAGCGTCCCAGCGGAACGGGAACGGCTTGCCGGTTTGTGGAAGCTGCCAGGATACGCCTTGGTCGTCGGATCGATAGACCCGACCCTTCACCGCCATGTAGAGGCGCTTGCCATTCGAGGGCGCGACGACGATCTCGTACACGCCCTCGGCGATACCATCCTGCACGCGGTCCGCGTCCGGCATGCTCGTCGCCGTCACCAGCTGGCGCCAGCGATCGCCTGCCATGTCCCATATATACGCGCCGTACACGTCGGTCCGTACCACGAAGCTGGCACCCGCGGCGTCGGTCGACGATCCGGTGACGAACCCACCGCCGCCGATCGCCACCGCGCGCCACTGATAGGCCTCATGCGCAACCGGCCGCCCGTCTTTCGACAAGGCAGGCGGCGCGGACGGCGCGGCATCTGGTCGCGGCGCGCAACACATCACGCCCGTCGCCATCAGCACGATTGCCTTGAGAAAAGAGTGACGGCCGTCACGCGGTGCAGGCTTGATGACGTCGAGTGCAGCTGCATCCATCCCGCGCCCTTATCATCGGATCAAAACCCGGACGATCGAAAAGGTGGCCAACAAAGTGGCGACGCGGTTCAAGGGTCCTCGTGAATCCGGTCTCCGGTTAGAACTTTTGCCGGCCGCCACATCATCTGCTGGCTTATGCAGCGAAGTCGAATACGGCATGCCCTGCCACGCTGTCCAACGCTGTAGCGACTTGGTATGCGAGCCCACGAGCAGGGCGGGGACGACATGGTTTTTGAAAGGATGCGCGCCGATCGGTTCGACACGTGGATCGATCGTACGGCGATCGTGCGGGCGACCGACCGGTTGAAATGCGCGCTCGTTCACCGGCGCGATCCTCACGCCCCGCTGGCCCGCCTCGACCGCGTCCTTGCCGTTCTGGTCGGTCTCGGCGCAGTCGTGCTGTCAGCTTGCCTGATGGCAGCGATCCCCGCCGGGCTCTACGATCTCCACGGGTTCGACATCTGGTTCCAGGCCGATCCGCCCCGCATCCTCGAAGTGCTGACCGACCGCGCGAGCCGCTATAATTACCGCAACGCGGTCCACCCGCTGTTCACGCTGATCGCCTACCCGATCGTCGCGGTGTTTCGGGCGCTCGGCTGCTCGCCGGTCATGGCGGGGCAGGTGATGATCGCGATCTGTGCCTTCGCCACCGTGTCGCTGCTGTTTCTCACCCTCGTCCGCCTGCGGTTCGGGCGTGCCGTCGCGCTGCTGGCCTGCGCCGTCTTTCTGTCGAGTGCGACCTTCCTGCACTGGTTCGCGGTGGTCGAGACCTATGCGCTGAGCAGCAGTTTCGCGATTGCCGCGGTGTATCTGATGGTCCGGCGCCCGGTGCCGTCGGCGACGTCGGCGGTCGCCGCCTCGTTCGCGTCGCTATGCATGGTGATCACCAACTGGTCGCTGGGGTTGGCGCTGGTCTTCATGCGCTATCCGTTGTCGCGGTTCCTGCGCTATTCGCTGGTCGCGCTGGTCCTGTGCACGATTGCGTCCGGCGTCCAGCGCGGCCTGTTTCCCGTCGCAGGCGTCTTCCTCGATCCGCGCCAGCTGTTCGCCGAGACGCAATATGTCGGTGGCGGCGAAGTGGTCGGCGGTGCGGCGCATTGGAGCTCGGTGCTGCACGCCATCGGGATCGTCCTTACCTCGGCGATCGCACCGATGCCCGACACCGCGGTACAGTCGAGTTCGGGCGCGCAGGTCGTCACCTATCTGGATCACACGCTTACCGGCTTGGGAACTGTCGGTTGGATCGCCGCGACGGCCTGGATCGTAGCGATCGGAATCTCGCTGGTCAGCCTGATCCGCGATCGGCTCGCATCTCCGGTGATCGTGGCATTGATGCTGTTCCTCGCCGGGCAGATCGCGATGCACGCGATCTATGGCGAGGAGCCGTTCCTCTATGCCGCCGACTTCTTCGTCGTTTTGGTCGTGTTCGCCTGCGTCGGTGCGCAGGGGCGCTGGCGCAGGGTTCATATCGCGGCGCTCGTCTGCGTCGTGGTCGCGGGGGGGATTGCCAATAGCCGTGCGTTTCTCGCATCGACCGATCTCGCACGACACTCGCTGGCGAGATTTGCGGTAACGGACGGCAAGGGGGCCGGGTCTTGAACAGCGCGCACAGCCATGGCGATACGCCCAGGCCGCTGGTCGTCGATCTCGACGGCACGCTGCTGCGAACCGATCTTCTGATCGAATCCTTCCTGCATCTCCTCGCGACGCATCCGGTCGACGCGATCCGTGCGATCGGCGCGCTGCGGCACGGCAAGGCGGCACTGAAGGCGCGGATCGCCGACCAGGCCGTGCTCGACATGGGCAGCATGCCGCTCGATACCGCGGTTTGCGACCTGATCGCGCAGCGGCGCGCGGCGGGGGGGCAAGTCATCCTGGCCTCCGCATCGGACGCGCGCTTCGTCCAGGCGCTGGCAGGCCATCTCGGATGGTTCGATGCCGTCTTCGGTACCGAGCACGGCGAGAACCTGTCGGGCGCCGCCAAGGCACGCCTGTTGGTCGCGCGCTACGGCGCCGGCGGCTTCGACTATGCAGGCAATGCGCTCGTCGACCTGCACGTCTGGGAACAATCACACACCGCCTATCTCGCGGGCGGGAGCAATACGCTCGCAAAGCGGCTGACGGACACGCATGACAGCGTCGAAATCCTGCCAAGCGCGGGCCGCGGCATCAGCCCGTATCTGAAGGCGATGCGGCCGCACCAATGGCTGAAGAACGTCCTCGTCTTCGTCCCCGCTGCTGCCGGTCACACGCTCGTCGAGCATCTGCCCGTCCTGATCCTTGCGTTTCTCGCCTTCAGCCTGTGTGCGGCCGGCGTCTATATCTGCAACGACCTGCTCGATCTGTCCGGCGACCGCGATCATCCGCGCAAGCAGTTTCGGTCGTTCGCATCGGGGGCCGCGTCGCCCGGCATCGGCGCGGCGTTGGCCGTCCTCGTCGTCTTTGTGGCGTTCGCGCTCTCGCTGCTGTTGCCGTGGAAATTCGGCGTCGCGCTGTTCGCGTACTTCCTGCTGACGATAGCCTATTCGCTCTATTTCAAGCGCCGCGCAGTCGTCGACGTCATCGTGCTCGCCTGTTTGTACGGCATGCGGATGGCGGCGGGGGGCTATGCCAGCGATACAATCCTGTCGCACTGGCTCGCCGGGCTGGCAATCTTCTTGTTCCTCAGCCTCGCACTGGTGAAGCGCTGTGCCGAACTGGTCGCACGGCTGAAAGACAAGGGCGGTGAGATTTCCGCGCGCGGCTATCGTCTGGACGATCTGCCCGTACTCGAGGCGATGGCTGCCGCCGCGGGCTACAACAGTGCGCTCGTCCTCGCCTTGTACGTGAACAGTGCCCCCGAACGCGAAGTCTATGCTCATCCGGATCGGCTCTGGTTCCTGTGCGTGTTGTTGCTGGCATGGATAAGCCGAATTCTCGTGCTGACTCGCCGAGGGGAAATGAATGACGATCCGGTGGTGTTTGCCCTGCGGGACCGGTGGAGCCTGTTTACCGGTGCACTGAGCGGCGTCGTGATCTTGGCCGCGTGGCTGTAAACTCATGATGCATGTTTGTGCATGCAGAGATCAACTGTTTGGCGTGGAATAGTACAATTTTCGCTAAGTCGCGTTAATGATGTGCGAAGTTCGGGGTTGCAATCATCCGACACGCTTGCGCATAAGGTCATAGTCAATCGAGCATTGACGGTTCTTGAGGATCCTCACGGATCGGAACGATAGTCAGTGAAATAGCGTCGTCGGAGGTAAGATCGGGTGGGGGACGTGCCGCTTATCGGTCAGAACGACGCTACTGCCATTTCCACCGTATCCGAGACCGATATGAAGGATGGTCGCGAGGTCCGTACCGCAACGATCGGCGGAATGCAGATCGCTCGGCTCGGCCGAGACGAACTGGCGGAATTGATGCAGGCGGACGTACGGGCCGCACGGAGCGGACGGCGTCCTGTCCCGCGCATTGTGACCTCCGCCAATGGCAGCGTGGTCGCCGCGTACAACCGGGACGCGCGCTATCGGCAACTCATGGATGGCACCGACATTATCGATGCGGACGGCATGCCACTGGTGTTCGCCAGCCGCCTGCTGTGTCGCGAACCGCTGTCTGAGCGGACTGCGACGACCGATTTCCTGCTCGACGCGGCCGGGCTGGCGGCGAGCCAGGGCATTCGCTTCTTCTTTCTCGGCTCGCGTCCCGGCGTCGCCGCGCGGGCGGCGGAGCATCTGCGCAGCCGGTTTCCCGGATTGAAGGTGGTCGGCACGCGGCACGGTTTCTTCTCCCCCGAAGCCATTCCCGAAATTTGCGCGAAGGTGCGCGCATCGGGCGCCGACGTCTTGTGGGTCGGGATGGGCAGTCCGGCGCAGGAGCGGTTCGCGGTCGACAATCGGCATTTGCTCGGCGGCGTCGGCTGGATTCGGACCTGCGGCGGGCTGTTCGATCATTATGGCGGCGGTGTCTCGCGTGCACCTGCCTGGATGCAGGCGGCGGGGCTGGAATGGCTCTACCGCGCCGCCCGCGAGCCGATGCGGCTGGGCTGGCGCTATCTGGTGACAAGCCCGGTCGCGATCTACTATCTGGCGACCAGAACGCGTGACTGATCGCAACGACGTTCGGGGATCGGCAGGAAGTTCGATGGAACCACGTGAACGTCGCACCGTCCGATATCAGGATTTCGTCAAACCGCGTCGTCGGCGCTGGCCGTGGATCGTCGGAATCGTGATCCTGCTGGCGCTTGCTGCCGGGCTCGCGGCGTTCTGGTTCCACGGTACCGGTCAGGCGCACACGCCGCCGCCCGCCCTGTCGCAGGCCGGTGCGCCGGTCGCGAACGAAACCTATCAATGGAAGCATGTCGCGATCGGCGGCGGCGGCATGATCTCCGGCCTGTCGAGCGATGCGTCGGGCAAGACGTTCGTCGCGCGCACCGACGTCTATGGCGCGTATATCTGGGATGCCACGGCGAACCATTGGCGCCAGTTGGTCACCGCAACGTCGATGCCCGCCGCCAACCGCATGCAGAACGGCGGCGTGGGCGGCGTGTACGAGATCGCGGTCGCCCCGTCGCGCGCCGACCGCATCTACATGGCGTTGCAGGGGCGGCTCTATCGGTCCGACGACACCGGCCGGCATTTCGTCCAGCCGAGCGCCGGCAGCCCGTTTCCCCTGACCTGGGAGGCTAACAGCGAATACCGCCTGCACGGCCCGTTCATGGCAGTCGATCCGGCCAATCCCGATATCGTCCTGCTGGGTACGCCCGCGGCTGGGCTGTGGCGGTCGACGAATGCCGGCGCGAGCTGGGCGCGGGTCGGCTCGGTGCCAGCCAGCAAGGATCTCAAGACCGATCCCGGTGTGCAGGCGCCGGGCATCATGCTGTGGTTCGAACGTCCCGCTGGTGGCAAGCCGACCGGGCGGCTGTTTGCGCTGTCACCCGGGAACGGCATGTTCGTGTCGAGCGATAACGGCGCGACGTTCTCGCCGCTGCCCGCGGCGGGCGCTCAACCACTTACGCTTCAACGCGGCACGTTCGACCGGCGTGGCACGTTCTTCGGCGTCGACGATCTCACCAAGTCGATCTGGTCCTATTCGGCCGGACGTTGGCGTGATCTGACGGCGGAACTGGGGCTCACGGTGCGCGAATATGCCGCCGTCGTCGCCAATCCCCGCGCGGATCAGGTGATCGTCGTCGATCGCGGCGGGCAGGGGTATACGAGTACCGATGGCGGCGCGAACTGGAACAGCATCTCGCACACCGCCAAGGTCGGCGCAGGCGATCCGCCCTGGCTGCGCGTGGCGAACCAGCCGTTCTTCACGACTGCGGACCTGATGTTCGATCCCGCGGTCGCGAACCGGCTGTGGGTCGCGGCGGGAACCGGCGTATTCTACGCCGACGTACCGCCGGGCACCGCCTCGCTCGACTGGGTCAGCCAGACGCGCGGGATCGAGGAGCTGGTCGCCAACGACGTCATCCAGCCGCCAGGTGGCTCGCCGATCTTCGCCGGCTGGGATTTCGGCATGCACGTGAAGGACGATCTGAACGGCTATTCGACGACTTTCGGGCCGAACGAACGCTCGCTGATGTCGGTGCAGCAGCTCGACTGGACCCCCGCCAAACCCGGCTTCGTCGTCACCAATGCGTCCGATGCACGGCTCGGCTGCTGCTCGGAGGACGGCAACGCGGTGATGGCTGGCACCAGCACCGACGGCGGCCGAAAGTGGACCAACTTCGCCTCTTTACCGACACCACCTGGGACGAAGGAGAGCGACCCCTGGCGGATGTCGTTCGGCACCATCGCGGTCTCGTCGAGCGACGCGCAGAACATCGTCTGGCAACCGGCGTGGAACCGTCAGCCCTATTACACCAGCGATGGCGGACGCAGTTGGGCGGCTGTGAACCTGGCGGGTGCGTCCGGCGACACCCCCGGCTCGTTCCGCGACAACTGGCTGCAGCGCAAGACGTTGACCGCCGACAAGTCCCTGCCAAGCACCTTCTATCTCTATCACAGCGGTGGGGGCGCAAACGCCGCGCTGCAAGGGCTGTGGCGGACGCGCGATGGTGCCAAGAGCTGGGACAAGGTCTTCGAAGGGGAAATCGCGCCCTCGAGCGACGCTGCTGCCAAGCTTAGGTCGGTGCCAGGTCACGCCGGTCACCTGTTCTTCACCTCGGGCTTTGAACACGCCAGCGACACCGGGCTTCGTCGTAGCATCGACGGCGGCGGCAGTTGGCAGACCATGGCAAACGTTACGCGTGTCGACGACATCGCGTTCGGCAAGGCCGCGAAGGGGGCCACGTATCCGACCATCTTCCTCTCGGGACAGGTCGATGGCCAGTACGGCATCTGGCGTTCGATCGACGATGCGAAGAGCTGGCAACGACTGGTCGATTTCCCGGTGGGTACGCTCGACCAGGTCAGCGCGGTCGGCGCCGACCCTGATGTGTTCGGACGCGTCTATCTCGGCTATCTCGGATCATCGTGGATCTGGGGCGAACCTGCGCCCTGCGCCCCCACGGGCAATGATCTCCCGACCGAGTTGCAATGCTCGCAAGTCAGATAATGCGTGTGGCTATCGCTCGGACGTGGTCGCGTAGGGCATGGTCAGTCCCTGGCGACGACCCATCCGCCGGGGCTGCTTTTCATTGCCGTTCCGCAGTATCGACAAACACTGGTATCGGCTCCTCCGCCATGAAATACAGTTCGACTGCGTGATCGACGATGTAGTCCAACGCAGCATTTGGCGCGGCCGACGATTCGTTTCAGCATGACCAACTCCTTTTTCCATAGCGGATAGCAGCCAGTAGAGTTCAGGCGATTAAATTACTTGTCATCTATTGGCTATCGCCTGGGCCAAATGAGTTGAGCAATTTCTTTCAAATGTCGTGGTTTTCATGTCATCGAAGATGCTGAAGGACCGTTCCGTTTGGACTTCGGTAGGAAGATCCTATCGGTCGGCCAACGCCGGCGATGCGGTGCAAATTCCGAATTGTACGGAAGGTAGTCCACGCTCGCGCGGAGGGACCAGGATAAAATCACGTGGGGGCCCCCGAAGGGAAAGTTGCAACGCGTTGATCTACATGAAAAGAATGGTGCTGCCGGTGAGGATTGAACTCACGACCTCAGCCTTACCAAGGATGCGCTCTACCACTGAGCTACGGCAGCACTCGTCGGCATCGCTGCCGGCGGAGTGGGGCTAAGAGACGAGGGCGGGATGATTGTCAAGCGGTCCCGCCACAATGTAGGGCGGATTTATGGATGACCGGGATCGAAAGGCGGCGGAGAAGGCCGAACGGATGGCGGCTGCGCTGCGCGAGAATTTGCGGCGGCGCAAGGCGCAGGCGCGTGCCGTCGGGGCTGCGCCTGCGATCAAGGACGAGCCTTCTAGCTGAGAGGCGCGCACTTGGCGGTCAGCCACGCGCGGTCTTCAGCGTCGGTCATTTCGGGGGTCAAGACCGCCAGCACCTGCGTGTGATAATCGTCGACCCATTGGCGCTCTGCCGCGGTCAGAAGCGTCGGCTCGATCAGCGTGCGTTCGATCGGGCAGAAGGTGAGCGTCTCGAAGCCGAGCACCTCGCGGTCGGCACCGGGGATCGCGCGGGGCTCGATCAGGATCAGATTCTCGATGCGGATGCCGTATTCGCCGGCTTTGTAATAGCCGGGCTCGTTGGAGAGCATCATGCCGGCGCGTAAGGGTTCCATCGCGGCTCCGCCCGGGTAGTTGGGCGAGGCGATCCGCTGTGGGCCTTCGTGGACCGCAAGATACGAACCGACGCCGTGGCCTGTGCCGTGGCCGAAATCGAGGCCGGCTTCCCAAAGCGGACGGCGGGCGAAGGCGTCGATCTGGCCGCCCATCGTGCCGTCGGGGAAGACCGCCGTGGCGATGCCGATGTGACCCTTGAGGACGCGGGTGAAGCGGTCGCGCATCTCTTCGGTCGGTTCGCCGATCGGCATCACGCGCGTAACGTCGGTAGTGCCGTCCGCATATTGGCCGCCGGAGTCGATCAGGTAGAGCTGGCCGGGTTCGATCGGCGCGCTCGACTCCTCGGTGACGTGGTAGTGCGGGATCGCGCCGTGGGGGCCGGTGGCGGAGATCGTGTCGAACGAGGTGTCCTTCAGGACGCCGGTCTGTTCGCGGAAGGCGAGCAGCTTGGCGGCGGCGCTGAGTTCGGTCTGGCCCCCCTTCACGCATTCGATTTCGACCCAGCGGAGGAAGCGCGCGAGCGCGGCGCCGTCGCGGGCCGAGGCGGCGCGGTGGCCGGCGATCTCGATCGGGTTCTTGATCGCCTTGGCGAGGACGACGGGGTCGCGCAGCGGGAGGATCTTAGCGCCGCCGGCCTGGAGTGCTTGCGTGATTGCCGCGACCGCGCGCTCGGGGTCGGCGGCGACGCGCTTGCCGGCATAGGTGCCGAGGGCTGGGGCGAAGGCGGTGCGGTCGTGGAGGCGGACCGCGTTGCCGAGATGCTGGCGGACGGTGTCGTCGAGCTTGTCGGGGGCGACGAAAAGGTCGGTGGTGCCGTCCGCGCTCACGATCGCGTAGGACAGCGCGACGGGGGTGTGGTCGACGTCGCCGCCGCGGACGTTGAGCGCCCAGGCGATGGAGTCGAGTGCGGTGAGGACGACCGCGTCGGCGTTCTGCTCGGAGAGCCAGTCGGCGATTTTTGCACGCTTTTCGGCGGAGGAGGCGCCGGTGAACTGGTCGGGCTGGACGGTCAGCTTGGCGGGCGAGGGGGCGGGGCGGTCGGTCCAGATCGCGTCGATGGGGTTGGCTTCGACCGCTACCAGCGTCGCGCCGCGGTCGGCGAGGGCGGTGGTGGCGTCGGCGACCCAGGTGCCGGTGTGGAGCCACGGGTCGTAGCCGATCCGGCCGCCTTCGGGGGCGTGCTTGGCGAGCCAGGCGGCGGGGCTGGTCTGGGGGACGTCGGCATAGTCCCACTGCGCGCCGTCGACCTGTTCGCGGACCTGGATCGTGTAGCGACCGTCGGTGAAGATCGCGGCTCGGTCGGCGAGGACGACGGCTGTGCCGGCCGAGCCGCCGAAGCCGGTGAGCCAGGCGAGGCGCTGCGCGTAGCCGCCGACATATTCGCTCATGTGTTCGTCGGTGAGGGGAATGACGAAACCGTCGAGATTATCGGTGGTTAGCTGGGCACGGAGGGCGGCGAGGCGGTCGGCCAAGCGGGCGGTCGGGGTCATCGGTTCGGTCTCTCGTCAAAAGTGAAGTACAGAAAGTGCAGACGCTGGCGAGGTTTCAATACATGCATCCGGTGGGCGTTGTGGACGGGTGCGACGGCATCGATATGGGCGCGGATTGGGCGGTCACGGCCATGCCGGGGGTTGTGACAGAAAGCAGATGTGTAGGACAGGTGCGGGCGGGGGAGGGAATGCGCTTGCAGCGTTGGCCGGTACTTTCGACCATTTTCCCGAGGTAGGACGTGGCTAGTCGGAGCGGTGATGGCTGAGGACCGCACTTCGTTACGGTGATCTTTCCAACTGGGCCCCGGCCTCCGCCGGGGTGGTGTTCTTAGCGGCTATCGCAGGTTCCTGTTCCTTGTTCTCCCGCGAAGGCGGGAGCCCAGACTGGGTCCCCGCCTTCGCGGGGAAACAGGATTGGGTCACGGTCGCTCGCACCAATCGCACCACCCCGGCGGAGGCCGGGGCCCAATTGGGGGACGATGGTGACGAGGGATTGCGCGCAGTTACTGCGACCTTTCCAATTGGGCCCCGGCCTTCGCCGGGGTGGTGGTTGTGGCGGGGATCGGTTCTCCCCGATGCCACGGCGTTTGGCTTCCACCCGCGGCGCGGCTAACACCGCTGCATGACCACGCCCCCCATCGCCGAACAGCGCCCGCACAGCTTCACCACGCATGGCGTGACGATCGAGGATCCCTATGCGTGGCTGAAGGATCCGAACTATCCGGAGGTCGATGACGCCGACGTGCTGGCGTATCTCGCCGCCGAGAATGTGTATTTCGAAGAGCAGATGGCGCCGCACGAAGCGCTCACCGACACGATCTATGAAGAGATGAAGGCGCGCATCAAGGAGGACGAATCCTCGGTGCCGCAGAAGGATGGGGATTGGCTCTACTGGACCGCGTACGAGACCGGCGGGCAGTACAAGAAATGGTGGCGCAAGCCGGCCGCGGGTGGTGACGACGAGCTGTTGCTCGACGAGCCGGCGCTGGCGGAGGGGCATGAGTATTTCCGGCTCGGGGCGTTCTCGGTCAGCAATGACGGGCGCTATCTCGCTTATGCGATCGACGACAATGGGAGCGAGCGGTTCGAGGTTCGGGTCAAGGACCTGGATACCGGCGAGCATCTGCCCGACGTGATCCCGGGGATGCTCAGCGAGATCGTCTGGACCGCGGACGATGCGGGCTTCCTGTACGGGCTGGCGAACGAGCAGTGGCGGACGGACAATGCGCGGTTCCACCGGTTGGGGACGCCGATCTCCGAGGATGTCGTGCTGTTCCACGAGGAAGACGAGGGTTTTCGCGTCGGCGTCGGTGAGACGAGTTCGCGCAAGTGGATCGTGATTGCGACCAGCGATCATGTGACGAGCGAGCTGTACCTGCTGCCGGCGCATGAGCCTCTGGCGGTGCCGATCCTCGTGTCGGCGCGGAAGGTGGGCCGCGAATATGATGTGGACGAGCATGACGGGACGCTGTTCATCCATACCAACGACGTCGATCCGAATTTCCGGCTTTGCACCGCGCTGGTCGAGGAGCCGGATGCGTGGAGCGAGCTGATTCCGGCCTCGCCACATTTCTATATGACGGGTGTCGAGTGTTATCAGGACTTCTTCGTGGTCGATGGGCGCGAGGACGGCTTGGATCAGATCGCGATCCACCGGTACGAGACGCCGACCGAGGGCAAGCGGATCGACTTCCCCGAGGCGAGCTATGTCGCTGGGCTGGGGGATAATCCCGAGTACGACATGACCGTGTTGCGGCTTGGGTATGAGTCGATGGTCACGCCGGGGACGGTGTACGACTATGACGTCGATACCGGTGAGCGGACGATGCTCAAGGTGCAGGAGATCCCGAGCGGCTACGACGCCGCGAAATACGCTACCGAGCGGCTGAAGATCGTCGCGCGGGACGGGACCGAGATCCCGGTGTCGATCGTGTATCCGGCCGGGTTCGTGCGCGACGGGTCGGCGCCGTTGTTCCTCTATGCGTATGGCGCGTACGGCTATGCGATCCCGCCGGGCTTCTCGACCGGGCGGATGAGCCTGCTCGATCGCGGGTTCGCCTATGCGATCGCGCATATTCGGGGCGGCGATGACCTGGGCCAGCAATGGTATCTCGATGGCAAGCTGGAGAAGCGCGCGAATACGTTCAACGATTTCGTCGATGTGGCGAAGGCGCTGGTCGATGCGCAGTGGACGTCGGCGGGGAAGATCGCGATCGCGGGGCGGTCTGCGGGTGGCGAGCTGATGGGGGCGGTGGTCAATTCGGACCCCGAGCTTTGGGGTGCGGTGATCGCGGATGTGCCGTTCGTCGATGTGCTCAACACGATGCTCGACGAGAGCCTGCCGCTGACGCCGGGCGAGTGGCCTGAGTGGGGGAACCCGATCGAGGATAAGGCGGCGTTCGAGTTGATCCGGTCGTATTCGCCGTACGACAACGTGAAGGCGCAGGACTATCCGCCGATGTTTATTTCCGGCGGGCTCAACGATCCGCGTGTGACCTATTGGGAGCCGGCGAAGTGGGCGGCGAAGCTGCGGTTGATGAAGACCGACGATAATGTGCTGCTGCTCAAGACCAACATGGGCGCGGGGCATGGCGGCAAGTCGGGGCGGTTCGAGTCGCTGCGTGAGGGCGCGGAGGAACATGCGTTCGTGCTGTGGCAGCTGGGCGTCGCGGGGTGAGCCGGTTCACGCTCTCGATCACGGCGCAGGACGCGGATATCGACGAGCTTGGGCATGTGAACAATGCGGTCTGGGTGCAGTGGATCCAGTCGATTGCGACCGCACATTGGGAGGCTGTGGCGCCGGCCGAGCATAAGCTGGCCTATGTGTGGGTCGTGACGCGGCATGAGATCGATTACCGCGGGAGTGTCGTTTCGGGGGAAACGGTTGTCGGTGAGACTTGGGTCGAGGGGGCGCCTAAGGGGGCTCGGTTCGATCGGCATGTTCGGTTTGTCGGCGATGATGGGCGGGTGAAGCTGGAGGCGGTTACGACCTGGGCTTTGCTGGACCGCGCGACGGGGCGGCTGATGCGGGTGCGCGAGGATGTGGCTGCGCCGTTTTACTCCTAGTCCCTCGCCCCTCCGGGGAGAGGGAGGGAGCGACGCAGGAGCGGAAGGGTGAGGGGCGTGAGGCTCGGGACGTCCATCCCAACACCCCTCTCCCTTCCCACCGCAAGCGCGGCGGGCCCCTTCCCTCTCCCCGGAGGGGCGAGGGAGTTTTTAGCCGCTGTTTCGCAGGGCGGTGGCGATGGCGTTGATGGATAGGAGGATGCCTTCGCCGATGCGGGGATCGTCCTCGCCTGCTCGGCGACGTTTGATCAGTTCGATCTGGAGGAGGTTGAGCGGCTCGATATAGGGGAGGCGGAGGCGGATCGAGGCGTCTAGCGCGGGGTGCTTTTCGAGCAGGCGGGACTGGCCTGTTACCGCGAGGAGCCCGTCGTGGGTCTGGTGCCAGCCGTCGCGGATCGTGGTGAAGATCTCGC
This sequence comes from Sphingomonas sp. SL1004, assembly GCF_057815015.1. Taxonomy (NCBI): domain Bacteria; kingdom Pseudomonadati; phylum Pseudomonadota; class Alphaproteobacteria; order Sphingomonadales; family Sphingomonadaceae; genus Sphingomonas; species Sphingomonas sp. SL1004. The sequence continues at coordinate 2,582,526 of NZ_JBYMUX010000001.1, read as the reverse complement.
GGAGCTTGTCGTCCTCGACGAGCCCGGCATAGCGTTCGGCGATGCCGATGTCGGACTTGGCGAGCACCATCTCCAGGTTCGCCAGCGCGGAGGCGAAGAGCGGCCAGCCTTGCGCCATGTCCTTCAGCAGCGCCTTGTCCTCGAAATCGGCGATCGCGCGGCCGACCCCGTACCAGCCGGGGAGCATGACGCGCGCCTGCGCCCAGCTGAACACCCAAGGGATCGCGCGGAGGTCTTCGATGCGGTCGGACTTGGTGCGGCTGGCGGGGCGGCTGCCGATCTTGAGCCCGGCGATCTCGGCGATCGGCGTCATCTGGCGGAAGAAGGTGCGGAAGCCTTCCGTACCGTAGACAAGGTCGCGGTAGCTGTGGAACGCGGTGTCGCTAAGCGTGTCCATTGCCGCGGAGAAGCTGGCGTTGTCGGCATTGGAGAGGCGTTCGGGTTCGAGGCTTGCGAGCAACGTGGCCGACGCGATCGCTTCGAGGTTGGTCATCGCGGCGTCGCGCGTGCCGTATTTCGCGGCGATCACTTCGCCCTGCTCGGTGATGCGGATGCGGCCCTGGACGGTGCCCGAGGGCTGCGCGCGGATCGCGCGGAACGCCGAGCCGCCGCCGCGCCCGACCGCGCCGCCGCGACCGTGGAACAGTTGCATGCCGACGCCGGCGGCTGCGAAGACGGGTTTGAGCGCGGTCGAGGCTTTCGAGAGCTGCCAGGTGGAGGTGAGATATCCCCCGTCCTTGTTGCTGTCCGAATAGCCGATCATCACTTCCTGATGGCCGCGCGCCTTCGAGATGGTCGCGATCTCGGGGAGCGCGAACCACGCGGTCATGACGGCGGGGGCGGCTTCGAGATCGCCGATCGTCTCGAACAGCGGGACCGCCATGATCGCGGCGGTCGGGGTTTCGCCCGGGCGGTAGAGGCCGACTTCCTTGAGCAGGAGGTTCACTTCGAGCAGGTCGCTGACCGACTGCGCCATCGAGACGATGTAGTTGGTGATGCACGCGGGGCCGTAGGCGGCGTGTGCGTCGGCAGCGGCCTGGACGATCGCGAGTTCGCCCGCCGTCTCGTCGGTGTATTCGGCAAAGCGCGAGGTGAGCGGGCGGGCGTTGGCGAGTTCGCGGCGGAGCAGCGCGACGCGGGCGTCTTCGTCGAGCGCGAGGTACTCGTCCTCGACCCCGGCCACCTTGAGCAGTTCGGCGACGACGCGTTCGTGGACGGCGCTGTTCTGGCGGAGGTCCAAGGTGGCGAGGTGGAAGCCGAACGTCTCGACCGCGCGGATCAGCCGGCCGAGTGCGCCGCCGGTCTTCAGCGCGATGCCGAGGCCGTGCGCAAGCGTGACGAGGTCGGCGCGGAAGTCGGCGGGGCTCGCATAGGGCTCGCCGGTGAGGCGGCCTGGGCGGGGGGCGTGCTTGCCGGTGAGCGCATCGTGCGTCGCGGACAGGCGCGCGTAGATGCCGGAGAGTGCGCGGCGATAGGGCTCGTCGCTGCGGCTGGCGGCATCGTCGCCGCTGGCGTCGGCGAGCGCCTGGACCGCGGCATCGGCGGGGGCGTGCTCGGTCGAGATCGAGAGTTCGGCGCCTAGTGCGTGCACCGCGTCGCAGTAGTAGCCGAGCACGGCTTCGCTCGCCTTCGACAGCGCGGTCTTGAGCGAGTCGGCGGTGACGTACGGGTTCCCGTCGCGGTCGCCGCCGATCCAGCTGCCGGGGCGCAAGAAACTGGGCGTGCGTTCGCCGAGGGCGCGGTCCCAGCGCTGGTAAAGCGCGGGGAGCGCGGGGAGGAACACGTCGCGCAGGTAGCTGAGCGCGGTGTCGACCTCGTCGGTGACGTAGAGGCGGTCGCGGCGCAGGACGCGCGTCTGCCAGAGCAAAGCGATCTGGCGGAGGATCGCGTCGTCGACGCTGTCGCCGTCGGGCGTGGTGTCGCGGCCGAGATCGCGCAAGCCCATCAGCTCGGCAATGCGGTTGCGGTGGTCGATCATGCTTTTGCGGCGGACTTCGGTCGGATGCGCGGTGAGCACGGGGGCGATCAGCGCGTGGTCGAGCAGCGTGCGGATCTGGGTGCGGTCTATGCCTTCGGATTCGAGTTGGGCGATCGCGGAGGCTAGGTCGGCGCCGTCTTCCGCAGCGATGCCTTGGCGGTCCTCGGCGAGATTGGCGAGCATCGAGAACAGCATAAAGCCGCGGACGAAGTCGAGCGTTTCGTCGAGGCTGAGCTTTTCGAGGCTGAGGTCGACCGCGCGATCGTCGCCGGGCTTGCCTTCGGAGGCGTCGCGGTGGCGCTCGACCGAGGCTTTGCGGATCGTCTCGGTGGCTTCGAACAGCCGCTCGCCGCCATAGGCGCGGATGACGTCGCCGAGCACTTTGCCGAGGAACCGGATGTCGGAATTGTTCGCGATTGCGGGGAGGCTTGCCATGATTCCCTGCTGCGCTGCGGCAGGGATCAGGTCAACCTCATGCGGTATATTTGTCGTGTCTAACCGGTCGTCGTCGACACTTAATTGCGTCGATCAGCGCTTGCGCGACTCCGCCCGCTCTTCCGAGGTGACCGTGCCGTCATGGTTCAGGTCCATCCTGTCGAACCAGGCGAGCGTGCCTTCGCTCCACTCGATCGCGGTAATGATGCCGTCCTTGTTGCGGTCGAACGCCTTGATCCGCGCGTTGGGCGATGGCAGTTCGTCCTTGGTTATTCGGTCGTCGGCGTTGCGGTCTAGCGTGCGGAAACGGCGTTCCATGCTCGCGCCGAAATCTAGGCGCGAGGTTACTGAGGGGGGCACGAAGCCTACCGCGTTGGCGTCGGCCTGCGCGCGCTGCTCGTCCTTGTTGCCGCATGCGGACACAAAAAGTCCCGTCGCGGCGAGCGCCGCCACCAGTTTCACCTGCATAGAATCTCCCGTCGTATCGATGCCGTCAGGCCTCGAGTTCAACGTCCCAATAGAGCCAGTCGTGCCACGTGTCGTGCAGGTAGTTGGGCGGGAAGCTGCGGCCGTGTTCCTGGAGATGCCAGTTGGTCGGGCGGATCGCCTCGATGTGGAGCGGCATCGCCGCCTGTTTTGGCGTGCGGCCGCCTTTCTTGAGGTTGCAGGGGGAGCAGGCGGTGACGACGTTCTCCCACGTGGTACGACCGCCTTGCGCGCGCGGCACCACATGGTCGAAGGTGAGATCGCGCAGCTTGCCGCAATATTGGCAGGTGAACTTGTCGCGCAGGAACAGGTTGAAGCGGGTGAAGGCGGGAAATTGCGACGGTCGGACGAACTGCTTGAGCGCGATCACCGAGGGCAGCTTCAGCGCGAAATTGGCGCTGCGGACTTCGCGTTCATAGGTGGCGACGATGTCGACGCGGTCGAGGAACACAGCCTTGACCGCGGTTTGCCACGGCCAGACGCTGAGCGGATAGTAAGAGAGCGGCGTGTAATCGGCATTGAGCACAAGCGCCGGACAACCATCCGGATGGCGTATCAGATCGGGGTGAAACACGGCTCCTCCCACTCAGGCTTCGCAGAGCGCCCTATGGACGATGGCGATGACAGCGGCATGACAGCACGGCGCACGGCGTCAGGTCAAGCGTGGTGAGCGTCGTGACGCGGTTCGCGCCGAGCCCGACCGGGCGGCTGCATCTGGGGCACGCGGTGTCGGCGATCCGCGCGCATGATTTCGCGCGGGCGCGGGGCGGGCGGTTCGTGCTGCGGATCGAGGATATCGACGGGACGCGGAGCCGGCCGGAGTTTGTTGCAGGGATTATCGAGGATCTGGCGTGGCTTGGGTTGTCGTGGGACGAGCTCGTGTTCCAGTCGGAGCGGCTGGCGACGTATGATGCGGCGCTGGAGGGGTTGAAGGCGCGGGGGCTGGTCTATCCGTGTTTCTGTACGCGTGCCGAGATCGCGGCGAGTGCTTCGGCGCCGCAGGGGGAGGTCGGGCCGGCCTATCCGGGAATTTGTCGGGGGCTGTCGGCGGCGGAGATTGCGGCGCGGACGGGGGCGTGTTGCTGGCGGCTGGATATGGCGAAGGTGGTGGCGGAGGTCGGCGCGCTGGCGTGGCATGATGCGGCGGCGGGGTGGGTCGTGGCCGACCCGTTGGCGCAGGGGGACGTCGTGCTGGCGCGGAAGGATGCGCCGGCGAGTTATCATCTGGCGGTGACGCTCGACGATGCCGCGCAGGGGGTGACGGATGTTGTGCGCGGGGTGGATCTGTTCGCGGCGACGGATGTGCACCGGGTGTTGCAGGCTTTGTTCGGGTTGCCGGTGCCGGCGTACCATCATCATCCGCTGGTGGTGGATGCCGAGGGGCGGCGGTTGGCGAAGCGGGATGGGGCGGTGTCGCTGGCGGAGATGCGGGCGGCGGGGGAGGATGGGGTTGCGTTGGCGGCTCGGGTGCGGGCTGGGGATCGGCTCGCGACCCCCCGGTGAGCACCTGAACTATATGGTGCGAATATCCTCCGATCACGGTGGCCTTTAACGGCTCGCAATCTGCACTTCCTTGTTCTCCCGCGAAGGCGGGAGCCCAGACTGGGTCCCCGCCTTCGCGGGGAAACAGGGGGAAGGTGCGACGCTTCTCAGCTGCCACCCCGGCGGAGGCCGGGGCCCAATTGGGGGACAGTTGTGATGAGGCTGATCGCTTCATTACCCTGGCTTTCCCAATTGGGCCCCGGCCTTCGCCGGGGTGGTGTTTTAATTAGTGCGCTAAAGCTCGATCCCCAGCCTCGGCGCCGCCCACGTCATCATCGCATACAGCGCGATCGTCAGCGCACAGCCCGCTACCAGCGACACCCAGAACGGTACGCCGTGGCGGAGCAGCGCGGGGATCAGCAGGAACATCGGCAGCGAGGGGAGCACGTACCAGAAGGTCGCGCCGGCGTGTGCGGCCATCGTCCGTGGGTCGGGCTTGTCGTGCCACAGCCAGATCATGCCGAGCACGGACACCAGGGGCAGCGACGCCACGAGCGCGCCGAAGCCGGGATAGCGCTTGGCGATCTCCGACGCGGCGGCGATGAGGATGCCCGAGATCAGGGCTTTCAGCGTCAGGTATAACATACAGCATTTGCGCGCATCTTGCGGCCATTCACAACACGCATCGCGGCATTGCTAGCGCCGCCGCACGCGCTTACATTCGATGCATGAACACATTCCTCGTCATCCTCCTGATCGCGGCGATGATCGCGACCGTCGTGGCTCTGGTGCGGGGCGTCGTGTCGTTCCTGCAGGAGGGTACCGCGCAGGTGCGCGACGGCAACGGCCCTAGTGCGGCGTCGCTGAAATCGAATCGGATGATGCAGCAGCGGATCTTCTTCCAGGCGCTGGCGATCCTGATCGTGGTGGTGATCCTGTTCGCGGCGGGGCGGAACTAGGGTCTAACGCGCTTTCCTAACCACCGTCATCCCAGCGCAAGCTGGGATCTCGACGTTAGGCGGATGTCGCGAGCCACGAGGGATACCCCAGCTTTCGCTGGGGTGACGGACTTGTGGCACAGCATGGTCGGACAGAAGGAATCGACCGATGGTCAAGCTGAACAAGATCTACACGCGGACCGGCGATGACGGCACGACCGGGCTGGTCGACGGATCGCGGGTGTCGAAGGCGAGTGCGCTGATGCAGGCGATCGGCGATGTCGACGAGGCGAACTCGGCGATCGGCGTCGCGGTGGTTGCGCTGGGCAGCGATCCGCTGGCCGCCGCACTGGAGCGGATCCAGAACGATCTGTTCGATCTCGGTGCCGATCTGGCGACACCTGCGACAGCGGGGGCGGGCGAGGATGGCTTTGCGCCGTCGGAGATGGTGTTGCGGATCGTGCCCTCTCAGGTCGAGCGGCTGGAACGCGAGATCGACGCGATGAACGAACATCTCGCGCCGCTGCGCAGCTTCATCCTGCCGGGCGGGTCACCGCAGGCCGCGGCGCTGCATCTGGCGCGCGCGATCACCCGGCGGGCCGAGCGCTCGGCCGTTGCCGTCGAGGACATGGCCCTAAATCCGGCGGCATTAGCGTATGTTAACCGGCTTTCGGATTTCCTGTTCGTTGCGTCGCGCGCGGTGAACCAAAACGGGGCCGGCGACGTTCTATGGCGACCGGGGGCTACGCGCGACTAGGTGCGCCTTCGTTCGAGCACCGTATGGTCCACCGTACGGATCGGGCCGAATTGAAGGAAAGCCGATGCCGAATCCCGTTCGCCCCCATGCATCGCCACTGCCGCAGTCCGCGTTGGCGGATCGGTTCGCGAAGGTTCGCGCACTTTCACTGGATCTGGCCAAGCCGCTGTCCGATGCCGATGCGACGGTGCAGTCGATGCCCGACGCGTCGCCGACGAAGTGGCATCTCGCGCACACGACCTGGTTCTTCGAGACGTTCGTGTTGCGCGATCATCTCGCCGGCTATGCGCTGCACGACGAGCGTTTCCCGTTCCTGTTCAACAGCTACTACGAGGCCGAGGGGCGGCGGCACGCACGCGATCGGCGCGGGATGGTGACGCGGCCGTCGCTCGACGAGGTGCGCGCGTATCGGGCGTATGTCGACGCGGCGCTGCTTGATGCGTTGCCGGGTTTGCCGGACGAGGCGCAGGCATTGGTGGCGCTCGGTTGCCATCACGAGGAGCAGCACCAGGAATTGCTGGTGACCGACATCCTCCACATGTTTTCGGAAAATCCGCTGGAGCCGGCGATGTGGCCGGCGCCGCGCAAGGTGCCGGTGGAAATGCCGGGTGCGATCGGCTGGATCGCGCATCACGGCGGGATCGTCGACGTCGGTCATGACGGCGACGACTTCGCGTTCGATTGCGAAGGGCCTCGGCATGCCGCGCTGCTGGCGCCGCACGCACTTGCCGACCGGACCGTGACGAATGGCGAATGGGCGGCGTTTATTGCGGATGGCGGCTATACCGAAGCGCGGCATTGGCTGGCGGATGGCTGGGCGTGGGTAAAGGCCGAGGGCATCGTCGCGCCGCTGTATTGGGAGCAGGGCGAGTCTGGCTGGACGCGGTTCGGGCTCGACGGGCGGCGGGCGATCGATCCGGCGGCGCCGGTGACGCATGTGAGCTTTTTCGAGGCGGATGCCTATGCGAGCTGGGCCGGCGCGCGGTTGCCGACCGAGTTCGAATGGGAGGCGGCGGCGGCCTCGCACGACGCGTCCGGTGGCAACCAGATGGATGTCGCTGGCCCGGTCGAGCCTCGGCCATCCGCGGGCGGACCGGCATTCTTCGGCGATGTCTGGGAATGGACCGGCAGCGCGTACCGTCCCTATCCCGGGTTCGTGACCGCGGCAGGCGCGGTCGGCGAATATAACGGCAAGTTCATGAGCTCGCAGTTCATCCTGCGCGGCGGGAGCTGTGCGACCCCGCGTGGCCATGCACGGGCGAGCTACCGCAATTTCTTCTATCCGCACCAACGGTGGCAGTTCACCGGCGTGCGCCTCGCGAAAGATATCTGATGTTGAAGCCTGAGATCGAGGACGGCCAGCAGACGCTTGCCGATCCACAATTCCGCGCGGACGTACTGGACGGACTCACGCGCCGGCCGCGGGCGATCCCGGCGCGGTGGTTCTACGATCGGCGCGGCTCGGAACTGTTCGAGAAGATTACCGATCTGCCCGAATATTACCCGACGCGGACCGAGCGATCGATCCTCGAGACCGCGTGTCCGGAGGTCGCCAAGATCGCCGGCGAGGGCCGGGCGGTCGTCGAATTCGGATCGGGATCGTCGACCAAGACGCCGATCCTGCTCGATGCGGTCGCGCCCTCCGTCTATGTGCCGATCGATATCTCGGGGGATTTCCTGCGTGAGTCGTCGAAGGTGCTGGGCGAGCAGTTCCCCGACCTGCTGGTGCTGCCGTTCGAGGCCGATTTCATGCGGCCGCTGAGCCTGCCGAAGACGATCGCGGAGACGCCCAAGCTCGGTTTCTTCCCGGGATCGACGATCGGCAACATGATCCCGCTGATGGCGGTCGATCTGCTGCGTGCGATGCGATCGTCGCTTGGTGTCGGCGCGATGCTGTTGATCGGGATGGACCGGATCAAGGGCGAAGACGTGCTGGTGCCGGCGTATGACGATGCGCAGGGTGTGACGGCAGCGTTCAACCTCAATCTGCTCGAGCGGATCAACCGCGAACTCGGCGGCGATATTCCGATCGATGCGTTCCGGCATAAGGCCGTGTGGAACGACGACCGCGCACGGATCGAGATGCATCTGGAGGCAGTGCGAGACGTGGCGTTTACCGTCGATGGACGATCGTTCGAAATGACTGCGGGCGAGACGATACACACCGAAAATTCGCATAAGTATGGTGCGCGCGATGCGCGGATCCTGTTGCGATCGGGCGGATGGACGCCGGTCGCGGCGTGGACCGATCCGGAAGGGCTGTTCGGCGTGTATCTGGCCGAGGCCCAGGTGGAGCGGCCCGCGCCCTGATTAGGGGGCGATCGCGATTGACGTGACGCCCGCATCCCCCAGACATTGCCGACATTCGATCGGGACAAGGGCGATATCCATTTCGAGCGCAACAAACGGGACGCCGGTGACTATCGAGTGCGCCATGAAGACGGCCGTCTTGTAGGAGCTCGGCATGTCGTTTCGCGTATTGGGGCTCGATCCCGATCAGTTCCGCCACCTCTACGCACTGTCGGATGAGGATTTGGCTGCCGCAGGGGCAAGGCGGTATGTCGTGGATGCAAAACCCGGCTTTCCCGACCGCATCGACGTCCGCGATATGGCAATCGGGGAGTGCGCCATCCTGCTCAACTACGAACATCAGCCCGCCGCCACGCCATATCGGTCGCGGCACGCTATCTTCGTCCGCGAGGGTGCAACGGTTGCGCTGGACATGATCGATGCCATTCCAGAGGCGATGCGCATTCGGTCGATCTCGCTGCGTGCCTTCAGCGAGGATGGGGAGATGGTGGATGCCGACCTGTCGGACGGTGAATTACTGATTCCGCTGATCGAACGCTTCTTCAGCGACCCCGAGGTCGCATATCTGCAGGCACATTACGCAAAACGAGGATGTTACGCCGCTCGTATCATTCGGGCCTGACCATTCTTTGTGAAGACGCGCTGTTTGGGCATGGCCCACCTCGACCCTCCCTTGAAGGGAATGGAGCCGGTCAGGAGCGCACCACCTTTGCGCGCCACGTCGTGATGTAGTCGATGTTGCCGCGGCATTCGCCCATCTCGGACTGTTCGGAGAGGCGGAAGCGGGTAGCGTCCCAGACGAAGCTTTGGTGCACGCCGCAGTCGCCCAGGCCGCGGCCCTTGGCGTAGCTGGTGAGGATGCCATTCTCGAAACTGCCGTTGACGACGCTCTTCAGGGGCGTTGCGGAGTCGGCGCCGGTTTCCTCGAAGCCGGAGGGAGCGTCGGTTTGCGCCGGCGTGATCTTCGCGCCGTCGATGATGAAGAGCGCGCCGATCAGATTGTACGCGCCGGTCGAGCAGGGGAGGATCGCGAGCGACTTGCCGCCGCCGAGCGCGTGGACTTCGGGGGCGAACAGTTCGGGGTCTGCGCCGGAGGGGAAATTGCCGAGCTCGCAGGAGCCGCGTTTGCGCATCGTCGCGATCTGCGCGGGGGTGAGCTTGGCGGCGGCGCCCGACGGCGCGAGCGCGGTGATGACGGGGAGAGCTGGCATGGGGGCGCTAGACGGGGCGGGGCCCTTGGCGACGATCGCGTCGGTGCTGCCCGCGCGGCCTTGTTGTGCGTCGATGTAGCGGAGCGCGGCGGCGGCGCCTTTGAGCGAGAGCGTGGCCAGCGTGGCGCCGCTCGCGTCGAGGATCTTGAGCGATTGGGCGTTGGCGATCGCGGCAGCGAGGGCGGCGGCGTCGCGCAGGGCTATGCGCTGGCCGTCGACGGTGAAGCTGGCGGGCGGGCGCTTGGTGGCGGCCTGGTCGTTGCGGGTTTCGATCGCCAGCGACATCCTGCCGCCGCCGTTCGCGACCGGGCCGGGCTCTCGCACGAGGTTGAGGGTGAGCGTGTCCTGGCCGATGCTCGCGTCCGGGAGAAGCGAGGCGAGCGTGCAGCGAAGCGTGTTGTCGCAGCCGGCGGTCCAGTCGGCGAAGGTCTTCGTGGCGCCGGGCTTGGGTGGCGCGTGCGTGTCGGTGGTGGGGGTCGGCTGTGGTACCGCCGGGGCGACGGGAGCGAGTTCTGTCTTTGCCTCGGACGCGGGTTCGGCTTTGGGCTGCGGCGCGGGCTGGCTTAGCGAACAGGCTGTCATCAGCGGCAGCGCTAGGAGGGGCGTGAGGGCGGAAAAGATCGGTTTGCACAGCATTGCTGCAGCGTAGCGCTCTGGCAGCGCGGGGAAAAGCGGCTAGGGAGGGGCAACGACTTAGGAGAGCGAAATGCAGACGATCGGCGTGATTGGTGCAGGGCAGATGGGCGCGGGGATCGCGCAGGTGTCGGCGCAGGCGGGGTACCGCGTGCTGCTGGCGGACGTGTCGCTGGAGGCGGCAACCAAGGGCAAGGCGGGGATCGCCAAGACGCTTGGCCGGCTGGTCGAGAAGGAGAAGATCGGGTCGCGCGAGCGTGACGACGCGCTGACGCTGATCGAGCCGGTCGCGAGCGTTGCCGACATGGGCGACTGTGCGATCGTGGTCGAGGCGGCGACCGAGCGCGAGGCGGTGAAGCGCCAGATCTTCGCCGAGGTCGGCAAGGTGCTGGGGCCGGATGCAATCCTGGCGTCGAACACGTCGTCGATCCCGATCACGCGCCTCGCGCAGGCGGCGCCCGATGCGGCGCGGTTCATGGGGGTGCATTTCTTCAACCCGGTGCCGGTGATGCGGCCGATCGAACTGATCCGGGGGCTGGCGACGTCGGACGCCACGGTGGCGGCGGTCGAGGCGTTTGCGCAAGCGCTCGGCAAGCAGGTGGTGCATGCGAACGACGCACCGGGCTTCATCGTCAACCGCGTGCTGATGCCGATGATCAACGAGGCGTGCTTTGCGCTTGGCGAGGGCGTGGCGAGCGTGCGCGACATCGATCTCGCGTGCCAGTTGGGCCTGAACCATCCGATGGGGCCGCTGACGCTGGCCGATTTCATCGGGCTGGATACGTGCCTGGAAATCACGCGCGTGCTGTTCGAGGGGACGGGCGATCCGAAGTTCCGGCCGGCGCCGTTGCTGGTGAAGTATGTCGAGGCTGGGTGGTTTGGACGGAAGACGAAGCGCGGGTTTTATGATTATTCGGGCGCGGAGCCTGTGCCTACAAGGTGAGGGCCGTAGCGGTCGTTTCGGTGGGCGCGACTGCAGTTTTGCGTGATAGGTCGTATTTGCTGGCTGGGCTGCCGGCCATCAGAGCGCTGACTGTTCAACTGAGTCTCGCAGATTGGTGCCCGCCGGTGAAGCCGAGGGGGATCGGTGAAATCCTCGTAAGCATCGAAAAACAAAGGATATATCTTTTTGCGTCGGGATGTTGTGTTAGCCCTTTGTACTAGGTGAGGTAAGACGCAAGCAACCCGACCTACGTGTCGTATCTTGACGTCTTTCCATGTATCGCATCGTACGAACGAACAATAAGGGGATGGCTAATGGTTGCTGTGCGGAAGCTACAGGTCTTTGTCTCAAGTACGTACACTGACTTGGTAGAAGAGCGTCAAGCTGCTGTAGCAGCCATATTAAAGGCCGGTCATATCCCAGCAGGAATGGAATTGTTTTCGGCTGGTGACCAATCGCAGCTTGAAGTCATTAAAAAGTGGATTGACCAGTCCGACGTCTATATGCTGATCCTTGGGACTCGCTACGGTTCGCTTGAGCCGACTTCAAAGGACGGGTACACCGAAGTAGAGTATGATTACGCTGTATCTACCGGCAAGCCGTACTTTTCGTTAGTAATGGGACCAAGTGCATTCGATGCAAAGCTAAAAGAAACAGGCGGTAAATTTGTTGAGCAGGAAAACCCTGAAAAGCTAAATAACTTCAAAGATAAAGTTCTTGGCAAAATGTGCTCTATATACAACGATCCTCGTGATATAAGAAGCTATGTTTTAGAGAATCTAATTGACTTTGCGGGCCGTGAAGATCTTATTGGCTGGGTGCAGGGCAGCGCTGTTGTTGATCCCAACCCGCTTTATAAGCAGATATCGGAGCTTACAGATCAAGTGCGCCTCCTTAAAGGAGAACTTTCTGACGCACGAGTTAAGCAAGATGATCTGGCTCCAAAGTCGTCAGATGATGACGGATTTTTGCCATTATCAAAACTCTTGTTGTCTCAAAAGGTTACAGTTCCGGCGGATATATCTGATTCAAACGAAGAAATAGAGCGATCTATATTAGCACTTTTCGTCGCCAACGTAAGCAACTATGTTCGTGGCGCGACTGTTACCACGCCGACCAAGCCGCGAACTAAATGGTTTGAGCAGAATGTTTACTCGGTTCTAGTCACTCATCGATTGCTCAGCATCACGTCTCGTACTGCTGCGCAGCGCGTATATGTTATCACGGAGAGGGGCATCGATTTTGCTGCTTGGATCGACCGTACAAGACACGATGCAAAGAACGCGAAGCCGAAAAATTAATAGAGATTTTCGAAAGGGCAATTCGGACAAGAGTGAGCGCTGTTCTCACCGTATGCCCGGCCTCAGCCTCAGCCTCAGCCTCAGCCTCAGCCTCAGGCGATTATAACACGCCTAGCGCGACCTGCATTATCGCGCGTGGTTCTCCATTCCTGCATGACGTGTCACGGTCGCCAAGCGATCCGCCATCAACACTGTCCAGAATAACCTAACGAGGGATTGCCGATGCCCGTGCGATGATCGCTGGCACCCTCTTGTTCTCCCGCGAAGGCGGGAGCCCAGACTGGATCCCCGCCTTCGCGGGGAAACATGCTGCTTTTGCTCTGGGCGAGTTGCAGGCTGCGGGCAATTCAGCAGGGCTGTTTGGCATCGTCATGCGTCCGCGCGTTGGTGCAATTCCGGCGCTGTGGTATGTGCCGTGACGTCTGGAGCGAAGTTTAGGTGATGAGCGGCAGCACGACGATGACGATCAGGGTGACGTCGGCGCTCAAGGCGCGGCTGGGGCGGTTGGCGCAGGATACGCAGCAGAGTCCTTCGGATCTCGCGGCGCTGGCCGTCTCGGGATATGTCGATCGTGAGCTTGCCGTCGTCGCGGGTATTCGGCGTGGGCTCGATGACGTCGAGGCTGGTCGGGTGATCGGGCATGACGATGCCGTGCGTGCGCTTCATGCGGCGGTCGACAAGGTTGGCGACAAGGTTGGCGACAAGGTTGGCGACAAGGCGGGTGGTTGACTCGGACCGTCGTCTGGTCCCGCGATGCACTGGACGATCTGACATCGCAACTCGTCTATATTGCAGCGGATAACCCTGACGCCGCGCACCGGGTTGCGGCTCGGATCGGTGATGCGGGGGCGGCGCTAGGCGCTATCCCGACCGGGCGTCCGGGGAGGGTTGGCGGTACTTTCGAGAAATCGGTGACGGGGCTGGCGTACGTGATTGCCTATGCGATCACGGTGCGCGGCGATCGGGAGGAGATATCGATCCTGCATGTGATCCATACTGCGCGGGATTGGCCGGTCGAGGCTTGGCCTGGAGATTAGCCGAATTGCCGTATAAGCAGATCGGTTAAACCGCTTGACATCGTCACGCTCGTTTGGTACATAACGGGAACGCTGAAGAATTGCGGGTCGGGTTGGTGGCTCGGGCGGAGAGAGGCCGGGACGGTCGGGGTGGAGCCTCGGGTGTCGCCGGCCTTTTCGCGTTCTGGCGGGTCGGTTCGCATATTTGGTTCACATGGGCGGGGGCGCGGGATGGTGAGCTTTCGGAAGACGGGGGCGACTGCCGGTACACATGCTCGTGTTCGGCCGGTTGGGAGTGGCGCGACTATAATCGGCACGTGCAAGAACCGGAGTATTCAGGTGCGCGCGCCGCGCTTCGACGGGTGGACCAAGGCGCGGCGGGCGCAATTCCTGCGCGTGCTGGGAACGACCTGCAACGTCAGGGCCGCCGCCGCGGATGTCGGCATGGGGTTTGGAACCGCGTATGCGCTGAGGCTCCGCGATCCCGCCTTTGCAGCGGCGTGGGCGGCGGCGCTGGCCGACGGGTATGATCGGCTCGAGGAGGCGCTGCTGGCCGCGGCGATTGCCGGGCTGAGCGGAGATTTCGTGGCTGAGACGCGCGACACTGGCAAGCGTGCCGCCGAGGACTTGGCTGGCGAGGCTGCGAGCGATGACGCCATCGATTTCGGCAGCGATCCCGCCATCGATTCCGGCAGCGATCTTGGGGGCATTTCGGTGCCGGATACGGGTGTCGTGCGGCTGGCGAGCATGCAGGCGGTGCAGGTTGCGCTGGCGATGCTCGGTCGGTTTCGCACCGCGCAGGCGAAGGGCGGGAAACGACCGAAATCGCATCGCCGGCGCGCGACCGTGGAGGAGACCAATGCTTCGATCGCAAAGAAACTGGATGCCTTGGCCAAGCGGTTGGTGGCGCCGCCGGCGGTGATCGTCCTGGGCGGCGTGGTCGGTGATGACGGGAACGGAGCCGGGGCTGGGGCCGGGATGATCCTGAAGAATGGCGCGCAGCATGAGCGATGACCGGTCTGGCGAGGGAGTGCGTAGCGTGGCCGATGAAACCGACCGCTTGGCTCTGGAGGATTCGAGGAGCAATTCAGACGGTCGTGCGCGTGAGGCGGTCGGCGGGACAGAGGGCGAAGGCGTTACCGGGAGTGGTCGGGCCGGGAATGGTCGGGCCGGGAATGGTCGGGATGTGATCGCGGAGCTCGCGGCGTTGCCTGCGGCACGACGGGCACGGCTGGTCGGGATGCTGACTGCGGCCGAGCAGCATGAACTGCATGATCGGTGGGAGGTGTGGGCGCATCCTGGGCAGCATTTGAAGACCGGTGCGGGTGCGGGTGCGGGTGCGGGTGCAGCGGGGGCGGGTTCGGGAGCGGCGGCGGATGACTGGCGGATCTGGGTGATTCTGGCGGGGCGTGGGTTTGGCAAGACGCGGGCGGGGGCGGAGTGGGTCAGTCAGGTCGCGCGGGACAACCCTGGCGCCCGCATCGCGCTGGTCGGGGCGACCATCGAGGATGTGCGGCGGGTGATGATCGAGGGGGAGAGCGGGTTGCTCGCCGTCGCGCGCGATGACGAGGATCTGGTGTGGCGGGCTGGCTCGGGCGAGCTGCGGTTTGCGAATGGGGCGTTGGCGTTCGCCTATTCGGCGGAGGCGCCCGAGGCGTTGCGCGGGCCGGAGCATCTGGCGGCGTGGTGCGACGAGGTGGCCAAGTGGCGCAACGGCGATGCGACGTGGGATAATCTGATGATGGGGCTGCGGCTGGGCGAGCTGCCGCGGATCGTGGTGACGACGACGCCGCGGCCGGTGGCGTTGCTGCGGCGGATCTTGGCTCTGCCGGGGGTGGTGCGGTCGCAGGGGCGGACGCGCGATAATGTGCATCTGCCGGTGAGTTTCGTCGAGGCGGTGACCGCGACCTATGCGGGGACGCGGTTGGGGCGGCAGGAGCTGGATGGGGAACTGATCGAGGATGTCGTGGGCGCGCTTTGGACTCGGGCGCTGGTGGAGTCTCGGCGGGTGGCTTTTGCGCCTGCCGTCGTGCGGGTTGTCGTCGGGGTGGATCCTCCGGCTGCCAGTGGGTGGCCGGCGGCGTATCGGTACCGGGTCGGGGAGCGGGTGGCTCGGTTGCAGGCGGATCCGGTTCGGCCCGAGGTGATCCATCTGAAGAGCTTCAATCCGGTCGATGATCATTATGGGCTGGGGTGCCTGGGGGCGGCTTCGGGGGCGGTGGCGATCCACAATGCGGCGGCGCGGTGGAACAAGGCTTTGCTGGATAACGCGGCGCGGCCTTCGGGGGCGTTGATGTACGATCCCAAGGACGGCGCGGTGTTGTCGACCGAGCAGTTCGCGCGGTTGAAGGGGGAGCTGGAGGCTTCGTTCTCGGGGGCGGGGAATGCGGGGCGGCCGATGCTTCTTGAGGGCGGCTTGCGGTGGCAGGCGTTGAGCTTGTCGCCGGCGGATATGGATTTCGTGGGCACGAAGGCGGCGGCGGCGCGGGAGATCGCGCTGGCGTTCGGGGTGCCGCCGATGCTGCTCGGGCTGCCGGGGGACAATTCCTATGCGAACTACCGCGAGGCCAATCGCGCGCTGTGGCGGCTGGCGATTTTGCCGCTGGCGACCGCGGTGCTGGGCGGGATCGCGCAGGGGCTGGCCGGGTGGTTCGAGGGGGCGGCGATTTCGGTCGATCTCGACCGGGTGCCGGCGCTGGCGGAGGATCGCGAGCGGCTTTGGGGGATGGTGAGTGGGGCTGGCTTTCTCAGCGATGCTGAGAAGCGGGCTCTGCTGGAGATCGCGCCGGGCGCGATGCCGTTTGATGTCGCGCGACGCGCGACGGGCGAGGAGGTGGTCTGATGGATGGGGCGGTTTTGGCGCAGTTGATGCGGCAGGGGGCTGAACGTGGTGTCGACCTGGTGACGCTGCGGGCGATCGTGGAGGAGGCGGGGGAATTGGGGGCGGCTCGGGCCTTGGCGCGGGTTGCTTTGAGTGACGAGCGGGCTCGGGAGGATGTGGCGGAGTTGCGCGAGCTGTTGGCGGCTTGGCGGGATGCGAAGCGGTCGGTTTGGAAGGCGGTGGTGGGGTGGATCGCTCGGCTGGCGATGGCGCTGATGCTGGCGGGGCTGGCGGTGAAGCTGGGGTTTGCCGCGTGGTTGAAGTGACGGGCGCGGTCGCGTTTGCGGGGTATGCGGCGGTGTTCGATGTTGTCGATCGGGCTGGGGATGTGGTGCGGCGGGGGGCTTTTGCTGGGGCCGGGGTGGTGCCTTTGTTGTGGCAGCATCGGGGTGTGGCGGTCGGGTCCTTGTCCGTTGTTGCGGAGGATGCGCGGGGGTTGCGGGTCGAGGGGGTGGTTGCGGATCTGGAGCTGGCTCGGCTGGTGCGAGCCGGGGCGGTGGCTGGGTTGTCGGTTGGGTATCGGGCGACGTCCGTGCGGCAGGGGGTGCGGCGAGAGTTGCTGGCGGTGGACCTGGTGGAGGTTAGTCTGGTGGCGGTTCCTATGCAGGCTTTGGCTCGGGTTGAGGTGGTGCCTTAGCGGCTTGTCCCTCTCCCTGTCGGGGAGAGGGAGGGAGGAGCCGCTTGGCGACGGAAGGGTGAGGGGCTTTGGCGCGGGTGTTCCTAGCCTCACGCCCCTCTCCCTCCCACGCGCAAGAGCGCGCGGCCCCTCCCTCTCCCCGGAGGGGCGAGGGATTCAGTGAGTTTTGTGAGGCGTCCTGCGGGGCGCCTTTTTTCGTTTTCGGGTGAGGAGATGGATATGAGTGTTGTTGACCGGCCGGTTTTGGAGGGGGCGGCTCCTCTCGGGGTGAATGCGGCGTTTTCGGGGTTCGTTCGGACTGGCGCTACGCTGGAGATGAAGGCGTTTACCGGGGTGACCGGTGACTCGGGCGGGTTTGCGGTGCCGCGGGAGATCGATGCTCAGATCGATACTTTGCTGAAGGCGGTGTCGCCGATCCGGGCGATTGCCAATGTGGTGAAGGTTGGCTCGGCCGGGTATCGCAA
Source organism: Sphingomonas sp. SL1004 (assembly GCF_057815015.1). Lineage (NCBI taxonomy): Bacteria > Pseudomonadati > Pseudomonadota > Alphaproteobacteria > Sphingomonadales > Sphingomonadaceae > Sphingomonas > Sphingomonas sp. SL1004. Next base: position 2,565,054 of record NZ_JBYMUX010000001.1, on the reverse strand, counting down.
GCTGGTGACGACCGGGGGTACGCCGTCCGGGTGGGCGGCGGAGAATGCGGCTCGGCCGGAGACGGCTTCGCCGGTTTTCACCGAGATCGCGCCGCCTACGGGGGAGCTGTATGCGAACCCTTCGGCTAGCCAGGCGATGCTCGACGATGCTGCTTTCGATGTCGAGGAGTGGTTGGCGGGGGAGATCGCGATGGAGTTTGCGAAGGCCGAGGGGGCGGCGTTCGTGTCCGGGTCGGGCGTGTCGCGGCCCAAGGGGTTTTTGACGTCTGCTACCGCGGCGACGGCTGATGGCGTGCGGGCGTTCGGGACCTTGCAGTATCTCGCTAGCGGTACGGCTGGGGACTTCTCGGCGAACCCGCAGGAGCGGTTGATCGATCTGGTTCAGTCTTTGCGCGGGCCTTATCGGCAGGGGGCCAGTTTTGTGATGAATGCGGCGACTCTGGCGCGGATCCGGAAGTTCAAGACGACGGATGGGGCGTTCGTCTGGGCGCCTTCGCTGGCGGCTGGGGTGCCGGCTACGCTGCTGGGGTATCCGGTGGTGGAGGCCGAGGACATGCCGGATATCGCGGCGAATGCGCTGGCGATCGCGTTCGGGAATTTCCGGGCGGGGTATATTATCGCCGAGCGGACGGAGACTGGGATCCTGCGCGATCCGTATTCTAACAAGCCGTTTGTCAATTTCTACGCGACCAAGCGGGTTGGTGGGTGCGTGACGAACTCCGAGGCTATCAAGCTGATGAAGTTCTCGGTGGCTTGAGTTTCGGCGGGACGGGTTTGGGACGAGGGGTGCTTGTCCTAACGCCCCTCTCCCTCCCACGCGCAAGGGCGCGCGGGCCCCTCCCTCTCCCCGGAGGGGCGAGGGAAATAGGAGAAGTTCCATGGGTGGGTCGGCGATTTCTGCCGGGGTGATCGCTGAGGTGGTCGTCGCGGCTAGGGCTTTGTTGCGGGTGGAGTCGGGGGAGGACTTGGTGCTGGCGCGGTTGGCGTCGACGGCGTTGCTGCTGGGGGAGGCTTTCCTGGGGGCGGCGGTGATCGTGCGGCCGTTCGAGGATGTGGTGACCAGTGCGGCGGGGTGGCGGCGGTTGATGGTCGCGCCCGTCACGGTGATTTCCGGATTGACCGGGTTGCCGATGGAGGGGGCGCCGTTCGTGTTGGCGGTCGGGGCGTATGCGGTCGACATCGATGCGGATGGGGTTGGTTGGGTTCGTGTACTGGCCGCGGGGTCTGCGGGGCGGGTGGCGGTGGCGTATTCGGCTGGGCTGGCCTTGAGTTTCGAGGCGGTGCCGGCGCCGATCGCGCAGGGGGTGGCGATGCTGGTCGCGCACCTCTTTGACCACCGGGAGAGCGATGTGGCGCCGCCGGCTGCGGTTGCGGCTTTGTGGCGGCCTTATCGGCGGATGCGGTTGGGCCTTGAGGTGCATTCGTGAGTGGGCGGGTGGTTTTGCAGGCTGCCGTCGTGGCTCGGTTGAACGCGGTGCTGGACGTGAGCGTGTTCGATGCGCCGCCGGTGCGTGGGGGGCTGCCTTATGCGGTGGTCGACGAGCCGGTGTTGTCGGACTGGAGTACGAAGACCTGGGTTGGGCGGGAGGGGCGCGTTCTTTTGACGCTGTTCGATGGGGGGGAGCGGCCGGTTCGGGTTCGTTCTCTGCTGGCGGTGGCGGAGGAGGGGTTGGAGGCGCTTCCGTCCGATCTTGGCGAGGGGTGGCGGGTGGTGCGGCTGGCGCTGGTGCGGTCTCGGGTGCTGCGGGTCGGGGATCGGTGGCGCGGGACGTCGGAGTTTCTGGTGCGGATGTACCGCGAGAGCTGAGCTTCGAGACTTGAGAGATGCGCCGCGAAGACGCGGTGCAGGCTGGGTCCCCGCCTTCGCGGGGAAACAAGGAAGGGGCTGACATGGCGGTGGAGAAGGGGAGTGCGTTCCTGCTGAAGGTGGGGAACGGGGCGGTGCCGGTGGTCTACGCGACGGTGGCGGGGCTGCGGACGACGCAGATGTCGGTGAATGGGGAGGCTATCGTTGTTACCACCAAGGATTCTGGCGGGTGGCGGCAGTTGCTGTCGGGGGCTGGGGTTCGGAGTGTGTCCGTGTCGGGGGCTGGGGTTTTTACCGGGTCTGTGGCGGAGTTGCGGGTGAAGGCTAGCGCGCTGACCGGGGTGCTCGATGATTATCGGCTGGCGTTCGAGGGGGGGGACACGATGACGGGGAAGTTCCTGGTGTCTCGGCTGGACTATGCCGGGGATTTCAATGGGGAGCGGTCTTATACGCTTAGCCTGGAGAGTTCCGGGGCTGTTGTTGTGGGTTAACTTTCCCTCTCCCCGTCGGGGAGAGGGAGGGAGGAGCTCTTGCGACGGGAGGGTGAGGGGCTTTGGGGCGAGTGTTCCGTGCCTCACTCCCCTCTCCCTCCCACGCGCAAGCGCGCGCGGGCCCCTCCCTCTCCCCGGAGGGGCGAGGGGGTTTCTAAGGACATTCTCATGGGTGATTTGGCGAATCCGGTTCGGGGGGAGGGATCTCTTCGGGTTGGGGGGGAGACTCTTGTGTTGCGGCCTAGCTTTGCGGCTTTGGTCGCGGCCGAGGGGGAGTTGGGGCCTTTGTTTGCGCTGGTGGAGCGCGCGGCGGAGGGGAAGCTTGGGATTGGGGAGATGGTGGGGTTGTTCTGGCATTGCCTTCGCGAGTGCCCGGAGGGGGTTACCCGGGAGCGGCTGGGGGAGGCTGTCGTCGAGGCCGGGCTGGCCGCGGTGACGCCGGTATTGCGGGTGCTGTTGCGGCAGATCCTGGCGGGACGGTGACGTTCTCGGACAGCGCTGAGCGGCTCGCCGGGTTTGCGGGGGCGGTGCTGGGATGGGCGCCGAAGGTTTTCTGGCGGGCTACGCCGGCGGAATTGGCGGGGGTGGTCGCAGCTTTGGTGGGCGACGTTGCGGCGCCGCCCGATGCTTCGACGATCGCGCGGTTGAGGGGGGCTTTTCCTGATGGATGATTTCGACACGGCGCTGGTTAGCGTGCGGGCGGATACGGCCGGGTTCTCGCGTGACGTCGAGGCGATGCGGGGGGAATTGGAGGGGGTGCTCGGGAGCGGGGCGGAGCGGGCTGCGCTTCGGTTGGAGGCCGGGCTGTTGCGCGCGGTTCGGTCGGGGAAACTGGGGTTCGAGGAGCTGAAGGGGGTGGCGCTGTCGGCGCTGGATGCGATTGCTTCGGCGGCGTTGAAGGCTGGGGTTCAGTCGGTGTTGAGTGGTGGGGGTTTGAGCGGGGCGCTGGCTGGGTTGGTCGGTGGGCTGCCGGGGCGGGCGACTGGTGGGCCGGTGTCTCCGGGGCGGGCTTATGTCGTGGGGGAGCGGGGGGCGGAGGTGTTCGTGCCTACTTCCAGCGGGCGGGTTGAGACTGGTGCGCCGGGGGGCGGGGTTCGGGAGGTGAGGGTGGCGATCACCGTAAACGCCGCTGGGGGGAGTGTGCCTGGGGTGTTGGCGCAGTCGAGCCGGCAGGTGGCTCGGGCTGTGAAGGCGGCTTTGGCGGTGGAGTGATGGCGCTGGAGTGGCGATCGTATCCGTCATGCCGGGCTTGTTCCGGCATCCACCGTTGCGCTTGATCGTCAGCCGTTGATTCGCGGAACGGTGGACCCCGGAACAAGCCCGGGGTGACGGAGTGCGTGGGGTGGGCGTTCCTCGCCTCACTCCCCTCTCCCTCCCACGCGCAAGGGCGCGCGGGCCCCTCCCTCTCCCCGTAGGGGCGAGGGTTTAGGAAGGACAAACCTATGGCGCATTGGCTTTGCTCGGGGCGGACTGTGCAGGTCGAGGGGCTTGTGTCTCGGTTCGATCCGAGATTCTGGACGGTGGATTTTCCTCGGCCGATGATGGCTTCGGTTGTGACCACCAGCCCCGCGTCGCTGCGGGTGGATGCGGTGTTTTATAAGGCGGACGATCTGGCCGGGGTGATCTGGGAGGCTGTGGATCGCTTCGATCATCCCTTGCTGAAGTACGAGACTTCGCGGGATTTTCGGGCGTGTCGGCTGCGGTTTCGGTGGCTGTCTTCGGGGGTGATAGCGTTGGATGCCATTAACGGCCCGACGTTGACGATCGAGGGGCGGGATGCGGCGGGGGGCGCTCGGTCCTGGTATGTGCGATTGTGGAATTATGCGGTGGGGGCGCCGGAGGACGCGGTCGTCTCGCTGGATTTTGGCGCGATGGTCGGCGGGTATGAGCTGCCCGAGGATGCGGATCCGGTGTGGGCGGGGGATATCGACCGGATGTTCGTGTCGGTGGTGCCGCCGGAGTATTCTGGGGTGGACGTCCCCTTGGCGGCGCCGCGCGAGGGGTGGGTCGAGTGGACCGATCTGGTCTGCGAGGGGCCGGGGTCGGTTCTGGCGATCGGCGATGCGGTGGTGCCCGAGCATGGGGTGCGGATCGCAGGCGGGTATGACGATAGCTATAACCTGACGCCGGCGCGGGTGCTGCGGAATGCGCTGCATCTCGGGTATGGGCGCCGCGTGGCGGCAGGCGGCCTTGCTCTACAGCCTGGACGATGGACTGAACTGGGTGGCGGCCGGGGCGACGGCTGCGCCTGCGGTGCTGGGGACGATCGCGGTGGTGGCGCCGGGTGCGCTGGCGACGTTGGTCGATCGTCGGGGCGCGTTCGAGGTCATCTTGGCGCAGGCCGACATGGTGCTGGGAGATGCCGATGCGGCGTCGCTCGACCGCGGTGTGAACCTGGCTTTGATCGGCGATGAACTCCTCCAGTTCGGGCGAGCGGAACCGCTGGGTGGCGCGCGGTGGCGGCTGAGCGGGTTGCTGCGTGGGCGGCGGGGAACCGAGGCGGCCGGTCTACAGGTGATCGGGGATCGGTTCGTGCTGTTGGAAGCCGAGGCGGCGCGGACGTTCGACCTGCCGGTGTCGGTGCTCGGACGCGAGATACGCGTGATGGCGTCAGGGGTGGGCGATGCGACGCCGGTCGAGACGCGGTGCGTGATGCGGGGGGCGTCGGTAGTGCCGCCTTCACCGGTGCATCTGCGATCGGCCGGCGAGGTGGACGGTAGCGCCACGGTGCGGTGGACGCGGCGGAGCAGGGCGGGGTGGCGCTGGATCGACGGGGTCGATGCGCCGCTGGCCGAGGAGGCCGAAGCGTACCGCGTGACGATCACGGCCGGCGGAAGCTCCCGCAACGTCGACGTCGCGGAACCGTCGGTGGTGATCACCGTGGCCGAGAGGGCCGAGCCGGCGAGCGTCGCGGTGCGGCAGCGCGGCGTGTTCGGCGAGTCGCTGGCCGCGGAACTGATCGTATCGGCCTGATAATCGAACGGGGGAACGAAAGATGAGCGACGACACCACATCGCGGCTGGCATTGCCGTTGCTGCAGCCGGGACAGGCGCAGAAGGAGACGACGCACAACGAGGCGCTGACATTGCTCGATCTTGCGGTCCAGGCGAGCGTGCTGGCGGTGGGAACCAACGTACCGCCGGCAGCGCCGACGGTGGGGAACGGATGGATCGTCGGCACCGCACCGACGGGAGCCTGGACCGGGCAGGCGCGGGCGATCGCGGGATGGACGAGCGGCGGGTGGCGGTTCCTGGTGCCGCGCGAGGGCATGTCGGTGTGGAGCATCGCCGACGGGCTGGCGGCGCGCTTCGGTGGTGGCGGATGGACGCTGGGCGTGATCGCAGGAACGCGCGTGTCGATCGGCGGCAACGACGTGGTCGGCGCAAGGCGCGCGGCGATTCCCGAGCCGGTCGGCGGCACGGTGGCCGATATCCAGGCGCGGACCGCGATTGGCGTCATATTGGGCGCTTTGCGGGGGCACGGGCTGATTGCGGGCTAAAACACCCTGAAAACTGTGTCGTTCCAGCAACAGTATCAACTTTTGTTAGCTTGCGTGGAAACAAGCCCGAGGATAGGGAGTTTGCGATGTCCGTGTGACACTCATGAAAGGGGATTTTAGTATGCGGAAGCTTGCCGTCGTTCTGGCACTCGCCTCCACCGCACTCGCCACTCCCGCCCTCGCCCGCGACAAGTCGTGGTACGTTGGCGTCGAAGGCGGTGGGATGATCGTTGAAGACATCGACTATGATATCGGCGCGTTGAATAACGCCGGTTCGGTCGATCATGACTATGGGTACGATGTCGACGCCGTAATGGGCTACGACTTTGGCGGTTTCCGCCTCGAAACCGAAGTCGGCTACCGTAAGGCAACCGTGGACGGCTACTCGTCGACCACGACCACGCCGACCTTCGGTGCAACTGGCCTTCGCGGCAACGCGCCGGCTAGCAACTACGACTACGCTGGTGGTTCGTCGTCGGCTCTCAGCTTCATGCTGAACGGCCTTCTGGACTTCGGTCCGGACGATGGCATCCAGGGCTTCGTCGGCGGTGGTGTTGGTGTTGCTCGCGTCAAGGCGCAGTACGCACTCAACAACAACGGCGACTTCCTGAACGACTCGGACACCGTGTTCGCGTATCAGGGCCTGGCCGGTATCCGTGCACCGCTGACCGACCACATCGACGCGACGCTGAAGTATCGTTTCTTCAACGCCGAGAACGTCAAGCTGGTCGACGTTTCGAACCGCGTGTTCGACGGTCGCTATCGTTCGCACAGCATCCTTGGTGGTGTGACGTACAACTTCGGCGAGCCTGCTGCTCCGCCGCCGCCGCCGCCGCCGCCGCCGCCGCCTCCCCCGCCTCCTCCGCCGCCGCCGGCGCCGGTCGAAGTGGTCTGCTCGCCTGGTCCGTTCATCGTGTTCTTCGAATGGGACAAGTCGGACATCACGCCAGAGGCAGCGTCGATCCTCGACAACGCGGTCACGCAGTACCAGTCGTGCGGCAACGCACAGGTCATGCTCGCAGGTCACGCGGACAAGTCGGGTTCGGCTTCGTACAACGTCGGTCTGTCGCAGCGCCGCGCAGATGGCGTGAAGGCATATCTGTCTTCGCATGCCATCCCGGACAGCGTCATTTCGACGGAAGCATTCGGCGAGAGCCGTCCGCGCGTCGAGACCGCCGATGGCGTTCGCGAAGTGCAGAACCGTCGCGTGGAAGTCACCTACGGTCCGGGTTCGGGCCAGTAAGACTTTCGCCAATCGGCCCTCGGGTCGGTTACGGAATGAAGATCGGGGAGGTCGGCGCAAGCCGGCCTCCCTTTTCTTTTGTGCTTTGCGTGGGCGATTTTTCGGCTGCGGGGTTCGTGGATTTGGTGGGCGTCGATTCTGTTCGCGCCAAGGCGCGGAGGCGCGGAGATGGATCGTTTGGGGCGGGCGGCGCCCGCGAATGCGGCTTTCGAATATCGACTTCGCCCATCGGTAACCTGATCGGCTGACGTCCCACCACATCCTCAAGCGGCAACTCTCCGCGCCTCCGCGCGAACAAATTTCTGACTTTCGACCTCATCGATCGGCAGCGTCCAGCGGAGCGTCGATGTGTTCACGCGAAGGCGCAAAGGCGCGAAGATGTTTGATCTCGATACCACGGCCTCTCGGGCCACGATCGAACGATTGGGAAGCCATTCCAAAAACGCATGTACGAGCAGGTGAGGCTGCCTGCCCGAACCCTCTTCGCGCCTTTGCGCCTTCGCGTGAACACATGCTCTTGCTGGAACACGCGACGCGAGGCTCTACAGCGTTGGCGGATTGTCTTCCGCCAACGCTGTCGCGAGCCAATCGGGAATCAGCGCGTCGCCGAGCGCTTCGATGCGGCGGTGCTCTACCGTCAGCCCCCGGTCGGGGTAGGTGACACGGGTGCGGGCGCTCGGTTCGGTCAAGGGGGCAACGACGAGGCGGCGGTTGACCTTTGACCGGTGATGCATGCGCGCGGTGTTTTCCTGGCCGACGTAACATCCCTTGGTGAAGCTGACGCCGTTCAGCTCGCGTGCGTTGCATTCGAGCCAGAGTGTCTCGCCCGCGCCGAGCTCGGCGACGCCTTCGGGAACGCCGAGCGACAATCGGTGCGCGTGCCAGTCGGTCGCGGGCGCGGCGTCGGGCGCGAGCCAGCGATGACCGAGCGCGGCGAGACGGGGGTCGGGGACGCCCTGGGCGCGATCGAGTGACCAATGCACTTTCAACGCATAGGGCCGCAGCGTGATTGCGCGGCGCAGGCGGTAGAGCGACAGGCGCTTCGTCAGTGCTTCGGCTTGTGTCGCCTCGACGTCGACCAGCACGTCGTCGCCGTCCGCCCACAGAATAAAGTCGAACAGCGCCTTGCCCTGCGGCGACAGCAACGCCGCCCAAGCCGGGGCGGCGGGCGCGAGCAGCGACGTGTCGGCGGTGACCAGCCCTTGCAGGAAGCCCCGGACGTCTTCGCCGGCGATGCGGATCACGCTGCGGTCGGCGAGCATGGTTCCGGGCGTCGCGTCGGGAATGGGCTGGGTCATCGCTACCACCTAGTGCGCGCCGTGGGATTTCCAAGCGCGACCGGACGTGAAGCTGCGTCTGGCGTCGGTGCGCCTGCGCCGATAGGAGAGCCATATGACCGAGCGCCTCACGATCCGCCGCCCCGATGACTGGCATGTCCACCTGCGCGACGGCGCGATGCTGGAGGCGGTGGCGGGGCATACCGCGCGGCAGTTCGCGCGTGCGATCATCATGCCGAACCTGACCCCGCCGGTGACGTCGATCGAGGCGGCCAGGGCGTATCGGGGCCGGATCATGGCGGCGGTGGGGGGTGCCGCGTTCACGCCATTGATGACGTGCTATTTGACCGACGGCATCGATCCGGCGGAGATCGAGCGCGGCTATGCCGAGGGCGTGTTCGCCGCGTGCAAGCTGTACCCCGCGCATGCGACGACCAATTCCGCGCACGGCGTCACCGATATCCGCGCGCTGACCAGCGTGCTGGAGACGTTGCAGCGGATCGGCATGCCGCTGTTGATCCACGGCGAGGTGACCGACAAGGCGATCGACATCTTCGACCGCGAGGCGGTGTTCGTGGACCGCACGCTGGCACCGCTGACGCGCGATTATCCGGGACTGAAGATCGTGCTGGAGCATATCACGACATCCGAGGCGGCCGCGTTCGTTGCGGAGGCGGATCATCCGATCGCCGCGACGATCACGCCGCAGCATCTGCTGATTAACCGCAACGCGCTGTTCGACGGCGGGCTCAGGCCGCACGCCTATTGCCTGCCCGTCCTGAAGCGCGAGACGCATCGCCTCGCGGTGCGGCGGGCGGCGGTATCGGGATCGCCGCGGTTCTTCCTGGGAACCGACAGCGCGCCGCATGTCGTGGGGGCGAAGGAGTCGGGGTGCGGGTGCGCCGGGATCTTCAACGCGCCGTTCGCGCTGGAGGCGTATCTGAGCGTGTTCGACGAGGAGGGCGCGCTCGACAAGTTCGAGGGGTTCGCCTCCGAACATGGGGCGCGCTTCTACGGGTTGCCGTTGAACGAGGGGACCGTGTCGCTGGTGCGCGAGGCGGTCGAGGTGCCTGGAGCGATCGGCTCGGGCGATACCGCGGTGGTGCCGTTCCTGGCGGGGACGAAACTGGGGTGGCGGTTCGAAGGGTAACGCGGGCTGCGGCTTCGCCCTTCTCCAGGCTGGTTGGCCGCGGGCCATTCCTCTCCGATCAAGAGAGGGAAGACGCCGCAGGCGGCGATGGGTGAGGGCGGGGGCACACCGTCTAGGTCGTCGGATCCTGCGCTTTCAAACGGTCGAGCCACAACCGCGCCTCCTTCTGCTCGCCGACCGCGCTCGCACTGACCGGGCCGCGGGCGGCGAAGAAGTCGCGGTGAAGCGCGAACGGCTCCAGCATCAGGCGGTCGCGCATCGCATCGATGTCGGTGCCCATTTCGGTGAGCGCGTCGATCGTCGGGGCGATCGCGGCGCGGACGCGGCGGTCCGGCGTGCGATCGAACAGGCCGAGCGAGCCGGATGCGGTCCTTTCGAGCGCTGCCAGGAGCGTGTCGCGGTAGTCGGTTTCGAGGTCCTCGCGCTGGGCGTCGAGACGGGCGAGGCGGTCGGGTTTTGCCATTGGCTTGGCGTAGCGTGTCGGGTGGGGGCGTCAACTTCTGGGGTGGGTTGGAGCGGTAGCTTGGAGTCGTTGCGTTCTCCAAGCGCGCCATGGGCAAAGCCCACGTCGTCGGACGGGGCTGTGCCCCGCCGGCCGGGCTTGCGCGAGTCAGGCGGGCGTGGCCGCCTGCCGCGCTTCGCCTAAAACGGTAACCACCTGCTCTTGTGCGTGATATTCATATACCCGACGTTCACCCCAGCGCGCCAGCCGACACCCAAGCGGATCGGGATCAGGACGACGTTGCCGCGGCGGAGATAGGTCGCGGCGAATCCGCCGACCAGGTACAGGCGGCCTTCGACGGCGGGGAAGCGCTTGTACAATTCCTCCGTGTCGTAGAGGTTGTAGACCAGCACGAAGACCTTGTTCGCGTCGCCGCCGATGTCGAAGCCGACCGACGGGCCGGTCCAGTAGACCGGCTGCTGGCCCTCGACCTTGTGGCTCATGATCCCCGAGCCATAGCGGACGCCGAGCACGAACGCGCCCGAGGCCTCGCGCCCGGCGATATAGGCGTTGGGCTGGCCCTGGTCCTTGAGGATGTTCTCGAGGATGCCCCCAAGTCCCGCGGCGCCCTTGCCGAACACGCCTTCGCCGGCGGCGAGCAGGTCGTCGCGCTGGTAGGTGTCGGCCGCCTGCGTCGTCGCTTCCGCGCGGGCGGCCTGCGAGGCGGTGCCGGGCGGCGGCGCGGGCGGCGCAGGGTTGGGATCGCTCTGGACCGTCGTCTCGGTCTCCGCCGGACGCGAGGGCTGGGTCGTCTGAGCACGCGCGGGCGGCTGATAGGCTTGCGGCGCGAGATCGCCATCGATCGCCTGGTTGGGATCGATCGTGCGAACCTGCGCGGACGCGGTTGCGGCACCACCCACCGCGCCACCACAGACGGCGGTCGCGATGGCACCTAGGCCAAGCCAGAAGCTACGCATGTCGATCCCCAAACTCGCCGAAAACACGGGAGGCACCCCGAACCAGGGGGACTACCCCCTTGCGGCCGAGTTAACCAGCGCGGGGCTTGCCGCGCAATGAACGAACGCCGAGCACCTGTCGAATTCGGGCGAAATCGCGGTGAACGGGTAGATGCGGACGAATGACGAATTCGAGGGTGCACGTGATTACAGGCGTTGCCCCCTTCGCCGACCCTCGCTATAGCCCCGCATCTGCTGCAGCCGGAGACGTGGGTGAGTGGCTGAAACCAGCGGTTTGCTAAACCGCCGTACCGGGTTTACTGGTACCGAGGGTTCGAATCCCTCCGTCTCCGCCATCTTGCACTAAAATCATTAGATTTTTTCAAGAAAATTAATGCCGGGTCCATCCCGATGTCCACGTTGACCGCCGGATGTATGCGACGGCGAGCGATGGCATACGACCAGATCAAGAAAATCGACCCGGATATGGAGGGCGGTCTCCAAACGCCTGGGTCGAAAGTGGATAGTGGTTTTCCAAGGGGCGCAGACCGCGTGTTTGTGCGAGAACGCGGCCGAAGGCGGTCATCTGTCAGCATATGAGTGAACGATGTCAGTCGCCTCAAAGCTACCGAAGGCTCAGGCGTTCACTAACTGATCTAGAAGCAACTTGGTCGATAGTCGCAATCGCTATCGAAGGCGGCGCCGCCCCGTCTTGCCGAAAAGCCCTCAGCCATCAGCCGGAACGCGGCGATCGCCTGCGGAAGGGCATTTTGCGGCGTCTCGCTGGCGCAAACCCAAAATGCGGCATTGAACGCCGCGCCGCTCAGGAGGCGTGACGCGGCTTCGACATTGACCATCTGCTTGCCCCCCTTGGCGATCAATTGGGCAACCGCCTGCCTGGTGACTTGCGATTCCGACGAAGCTTCAGGCGGTGATCGCGAACATGCTGGGCTGGTTCGCCCTATCGGAGGAGCGGTCGCTTGCAACGTAGGAGGCCTGACCCGCGTGGCGAGCGTGGCCGATCTAGAATCGATGGCTTGGTATGGGGACCAGTCGCAAAACGAATCGAACAGGCGCGAGTGGTACACGGTATTTCGGCAACGGGCGACCTTGTGCGTTCCATGTCGTATCCCCGCCCAGGCCCGACTGCAGAGCATCGACAAGCACCGAGACATGGTCGTGAGGCACGATATCGGTGCTCTTGCGCGTGCCGGGCGCGCGGCGCGCGAGATCTTCATAGGGGAATGCGAGCGCATTCATCGACAGCGGACGATCGCCTGCCAGCTTGAGCCCGGTCTGGCCGTCGCCGTCCAGCGACATCGAGCGAACATCGCTTTTGGTGCCGGTTTCCTGCGGGCGCATGAAGTTGTGGTTCTGATCGGCGATGGCGCCGCGCCACAGGCCGATCGCCGCGCTGGTCTTGCGATCGGCATAATTTTCGTGCGGGCCGCGACCATAATATTCGATGGTCTTGAACCGGCTCGGTGCCGCGAACTGAAAGCCGATGCGGAGTGGGTCCGACAGGTCCTGCTTGAGCGGCGTGAACGCGCCGGCGATGTCGACGCTGCCGTCGCCGCGCATCGTGTAGCGACTGGTGAAGCGGACCGCATCCTCGCCCATGACATAGCGCACGGTGACCGCCGCCGCACCCGAACCGATGCGCTCGGCCTTGACGGACTCGACCGTGCGCGCGGCGGACATCGCCAGCCACGGCGCATTCGCGGCCTCGCCCCGCGTGCCGATATCATTGTCGGTCAACGCCCGCGCGAAATTCGGCGCGCCGCCGCTCAGCAACTCGTCGCGCCCGACCCGATAGCTGGCGATCAGGCCGGTCCTTCGGTCGATCGTCAGGCTGGCGTCACCGGCAGTCAACGCGATCGTGCCGCCGGTTTCCTGCAAGGTCGTGCGACCGCGCGGTACCGTGATGCGCGCCGGGATCGGGACTCCCAGCGCGAACTGGTCCCAGCCGACGACGTGGCCCGCCGGCACCAGCGGGATCGTGCCCGCCTTTGCGCGAGCGCGGATCGTGACCAGATACTCTGCGCCCGGTTTGGGCGGCAGTTTTGGCAAGGGCAGCGTGAACGGCTCGGTCGCATGCGCGGCGGTATGCAACGCCGGTATTGCGCCTTGCGCGAGAGGAACGCCGTTCTCGTTCACCGTCCAGTCGAAATCGAAGCCGGACAAATCACGGAAATCGTCGCGGTTGGTGACGGTGAACCGCCCCGAGACCGCATCGACGGCGGTGAACTGGACCGGTGCGTACACCTTCTGGACTTCGAACAGCTGTGGATGCGGGGTGCGGTCGGGGTTGAGCAGCCCGTCGCCGAATTCGATCTCGCCGCCGGGGTTGGGGCCGTATTCGCCGCCATCGCCCCAGTACCGCCGGCCGTCCTTGGTATAGCGGTACATCGACTGGTCGACCCAGTCCCAGATGAAGCCACCCTGCAACCGGTCGGGCCGCGCATAGATCGCGTCCCAATATTCCTTGAAATTGCCGCCCGAATTGCCCTGCATATGGGCGTATTCGGACTGGATCATCGGCTGCTTGAACTCGGGATGCTGCGCATAGTCGAGCATCCTGGCCGGGCTGTCGTACATCGGCGCATAGATGTCGGCGTATGCGTTCGGCTTGAAATCGTTGATTTGGCTGTAGCCGAGATACGAGATCAACCGGGTCGGATCGATCGCGCGTGCGGCCGCCGCGGCCTTCTCGAAGCTGGGACCGGTGCCGGCTTCGTTGCCGAGCGACCAGAAGAGGATCGAGGGATGGTTCTTGTCGCGCTCGACCATGTTGACGACGCGGCTGACATGCGCGGCTTCCCAGGCGGGGTCGTAGCCGATCTGGATGCTCTCGGGCGTGCGTCCGCCGCGGTTGGCGGCGGACATATATGCGTGACTCTCGATATTGGCCTCGTCCATCACGTAGAGGCCGTATTCGTCGGCGAGGTCGTAGAGCCGTTCGTCATTCGGGTAGTGCGAGGTGCGTAGTGCGTTGACGTTGTTGAGCTTCATCAGCTCGATATCGCGGCGCATCGACGCGAGCGAGATGACGTGGAAGGTCTCGGGGTCGTGCTCGTGGCGGTTGACGCCGCGGATCGTGATCGGCTTGCCGTTGACCGTGACGAGGCCGTTCTGGATCGCCACGCTGCGGAAGCCGATGCGGCGGGCGGTCGCCTGCACCGTGTTGCCCTTGCGGTCGAGCAGTTCGACGAGCAGCGTGTAGAGGTTGGGCGTTTCCGCGGTCCAGGGGCGAATGCTGGGCAGCGTGCCGGTGAGCGACAGCTTGGCCCCCGTCGCAGGCGCGGTCTTCGTCAGCAACGTGCGGTCGCCATCGATCACGGTCGCGCGGACAGTGTGACCGCGCGCAGCGTTTGTGAGGTCGAGCGCGATATCGAGCGTGCCCTCGCGATAGTCGCCGCTGAGGCCAGCCTTGACGAACGTATCGGCAACCCGGGCTTTGGGGGCGGCCATCAGGTAGACCGAGCGCTCGATCCCCGACACGCGCCAGAAATCCTGGTCCTCGAGATAGCTCCCGTCGGACCAGCGATAGACCTGGATCGCGACGCTGTTGCGGCCAGGCTCGATCCAGCGGGTGACGTCGAACTCGGACGGCAGCTTGCTGTCTTCCGAATAGCCGACCTTGTGGCCGTTGACCCAGACGTAATAGGCCGAGCCGGCAGCGCCAATGTGGAGGATGACGTCGCTTCGCCTCCAGTCGCGCGGTACGTCGACGTCGCGGCGGTACGAGCCGACCGGGTTAGTCGCGTGCGGGATCAGCGGGCGGTTGGCGGGGAAGGGGTAGGTGACGTTGTTGAACCGTGCCTGGTCGTAACCCTCGGCCTGCCAGTCGGCGGGGACCTTGATCTCCTTCCACTGCGACACGTCGTAGGCGAGGCTGGCGAAATCCTTCGGTGCCTTGTCGGCGTCGGGCGAGAAAGCGAACTTCCACTGGCCGTCGAGCGTGACGAACCGCGTCGAGCGTTCCATCGTCCCCTCAATCGCGGCGGCGCGGGTTTCGAACGGGAACCCAGTGGCGCGCGCGCGCTCCTTGCCGATCGCGAAGACCGCGGGGTTCTCCCAATCGGGCCGGTCGGCCGAGACCTGCGGCTGGATGGGGACGGCGACCGGCGCCCGCTGTGCGGTAACGGGCGCGGCGGTTACCAACAGGGCGGCAAGGAGAGGGCGGTAGGTCATCGGGTCGGCGAATTCCATTCGAGGATGTCGGCGCCCTGCGGGAAGACGAGCCGGACGAAGCGGGCTTTCGCGACAGCGGGGAGGGTGATCGGCGAGCCACTGGCGGCGCGTTCGGCTGCAATCTGTTGCCAGACCTTGCCGTCCAACGAGGCCTCGACGCTGAACCGGACCGTCGCGGTTGGGTAGGCCGGGCGGAGCGTCGTCGCGCCAATGGCCTTCACCGTGCCAAGATCAGCCTGCAACCACGCTGCGCCGGGGTTGGAGTGCCAACTGGTAGCGTAATTGTCGTCGCCGGCTGCGGTAGCGGAATGGGAGGGGTCAGCGGAGCCCGACGCGGTCAGCCGGCCAAGTCTCGTTCCCGATCGCCGCGCGGCGGTGCTTGGAACATCGGCGCCGCGATGCGTGGGGACGATCGCGAGCCGGTCGCCCGAGATGGCGAGGCGATCGACCGCGACCTGGCGCAGCACCATGTCGCCGGCTGGCGTGAACGGTAGCGCCTGGCGGTGGTAAAGGACGAAATCCTCGCCCCCCGCGCTGAAGATCGCGTGATGACCGGGGCTGATGATCTGCCGCTTCGTATCGGTAGCGAGCAGCGGCTGATCCGACACTTCGCTGAAAGGCCCCATCGGCGAGCTGCCGACCGCATAGCGCAGCTGGTACGTATCTTTGGTCGTGTTGCCGAAGGAGTAGGTGAGGAAATATCGCCCGCCACGCTTCAGCATGAACGGGGCTTCGAAATAGTGCGGCGGGGTGACGTCGCGGGGTTCGCCGTCGAACGTCACCATGTCGGGCTTGAGCTTCACCACGAAGCAGTGGCCGTTGACCCAGTTCAGCCCTGATCCCCAGTAGAGATAGGCCTGGCCGTCATCGTCGACGAACGCCTCGGCATCGATCATGTGCAGGCCGGGGCGGTAATTGCGCGGAACCAGCGGCTTGCCGCCATTGGCATCGCGCCACGGGCCGGCGGGATGATCCGCGCTGCCGACCCAGATCTCGCTGCCGACCGACACGTACATCCAGAATTTGCCGTCGCGGCCTTTCACGACCGAGGGTGCCCAGACCTTGCTCTTGCCCGACGTCGGGCTGGTCGCGGCGGCCTTGGTCGGCCAGTTCGGCGTCTCGAAGGTCCAGTCGCGGAAGTTGCGCGAGCGCCACAGGGCGAGTGTGTCGGCGCCCCACGGATCGATCGTCGCGAAGACGAACCACTCGTCCCCATCGTGGACGATCGACGGGTCGGCGAAATAGCCGGGCAGCAGCGGATTGCGAATGCCCGGATCGAGCGCGCCGTCGCGACCGAGCGCGGGCGTTGCTGCCAGTGCCAGCAGGCCGGCGATCAGCAGCCGCAAGGCGCTCACAATGCGGTCTCGATCGCTTCGAGCGAACGGCGCTTGGTTTCGGGGAAGAACGCGAGGACCACCGCGAACTGGAGCGCCATCATCGCCGCAAACAGGATGAACGGTGCGCCGCGCGAATAGGCGGCGACCAGCGGGAACGCCATCGCGATGATCGCATCCATGAACCAGTGCGTCGACGAGCCCAGGCTCTGCCCGCGCGAGCGGACGTCGGTCGGGAAGATCTCGCTGATATATACCCAGATCACCGCGCCCTGCGAGAAGGCGAAGAAGGCGATGAAGCCGATCAGCAGCCACAGCAGCATGTCCTGATGCTGGCCGCTGAGGAACACGTAGGCGACCCCCGACAGCATGACGGTGAGACCCGCCGCACCGATCAGCAGCAGCGTCTTGCGGCCGATCCTGTCGATCACGGTCAGCGCGAGCGCGGTGAAGAACAGGTTGCACGCACCGATCACGATCGCCTGGCGGTCCGCGGAAACGCTGTCGAACCCGGCGGCGGCGAAGATGTCGTTGAGGTAATAGAGGATCGCGTTGATGCCAGAGAGCTGGTTGAACGAGGCGATCGCGAAGGCGAGCAGGATCGGGCGGCGATGCCGCGCCCAGCTCAGCCGCGGCTTTCGTGCGGCCGCGGCGACGTTGGATTGGCGATAGCTGGCGATGTCGGCGGCCGGGTCCGCCACGCCGAGCGACTGGAGCACGGCTTCGGCTTCGGCTTCACGACCGCGGGCTGCGAGCCAGCGCGGGCTGTCGGGGATCGTGAACATCATCACCAGCAGCAGCAGCGCCGGCAATGCGGTGACGCCGAACTTTACGTGCCAGTCGAGCGCGCCCAGATCCATGCCGGTGACGATCGCGTTGCTGAGATAGGCGACCAGGATGCCGAGCACGATGTTAAGCTGGAACGCCCCGACCATCATGCCGCGCTTTTCGGCCGGCGCGATCTCGGCGATGTACACTGGCGCCAGCACCGATGACGCCCCGACCGCGAACCCTGCGAGCACGCGGAAGGCGAGCAGCGCACCCCAGTTCCACGCGGCGAAACAGCCGATGCCGGAAACCAGGTAGATCAGCGCGATGACCTTCAGCGACGTCCGCGCGCCGTAGCGATCGCCGGGCACGCCTGCGAGCAATGCGCCGGCGAGCGTACCCCAGAGCGCGCTGGAGACGGTGATGCCGACCCCCGCCGCATCGAGGCCGAACGCGGTGCGGATGCCTTCGGTCGTGCCGGCGATCACCGCGGTGTCGAACCCGAACAACAGGCCGGCGAGCGCGCCGACCAGGACGCCGCGGAACAGGGTTGCATTCATGCGTCTTCGCTCCTGTGGCCGGCGTGCGGTTACGCTGGTCGCTATCGTGATATATTCGGGCACGCGTAGGATGGATGGACCGTCAGTTGAAGCCAGCTAGTCCAACCCGTTCTTCCGTCATGCCGGGCTCGTTCCGGCATCCACCGTTCCGCATAATCGAGAGACTTGAGTTTGCGGAACCGTGGACCCCGGAACAAGTCCGGGGTGACGGAGTGGAGCTGCTATCCGTCGCAGACCACAACTCCGACTGCCCCCGATCAGAACGTGAAGCGTACGCCGGCGCGGAAGGTGCGGCCGATCGAGTCGAAGTCCTGGACGCCCGACGGGCCGTTCGAGACATACGGGTTGATCAGCTGGTTGAAGACGTTGGTGACGCTCAGATACGTCTCGACATCGCCGCCCATCGGCAGCTTGTAGCCGATCCGCGTGTCGACCAGCAGCTGGCCGTTGAAGTGGCGCTGCGCCAGATCGGTCGGCACGGTACCCTTGTCGTACGCGCCGCCGCCGATGAAGCGGCCTTGCGTGAAGACGCTGAACGGCTTGGCGTCGAGCTGGACCTGCCCGGTCATCCGCCAGTGCGGCGCGGTGCCGATCTGGCCGGCGCGATCGACCGCGACGACGTTGGGCGTGCGCTGGATATAGCGATCGACGTAATTGCCGAGCAGCCGCAGCGACAGGTTCGCGTCGGTCGCGATGCGCGATTTATAGCTCATCTCGAAATCGATCCCGCGGGTGTCGAACGCGGCGAGGTTCTGCGTCACCAGATCGATCTGGATCAGCTGGCCCGCATCGTTGCGGCGGACGAACGCACAGCTTGCCGCACTGCCGTTGAAGCAGTCGTCGAGCGTCTGCTGGAACGACAGCGAGGCGATCGCGTCCTTGATCCGGATGTCGTAGAAATCGATCGAGGCGTTGAACCCGCGCAGGAACGACGGCGAATAGACCGCGCCGAACGTCGTGGTCTTCGCGACCTCGGGCGTCAGATTGAGATTGCCGAGCACGACCGAGCGCACGTTGGTCGCGGTGCTGTTGGTCGCGCGGTCGAACACCTGCGGCTGGAAGCTGGTCGTGCCGCGCTGGAACAGCTCGTACAGGCTGGGCGCGCGGATATCGCGCGAGCGCGTGCCGCGGAAGCGCAGTTCGTCGTTGATCGCCCAGGTCAGCCCGGCCTTCCATGTCGTCACCGACCCGCTGGTGGTGTAATGCGTGCGCCGCACCGCACCGTTAAAGTCGAGCGCCTTGAACAGATTGACGTCGCGGAGCAGCGGCACGTCGACTTCGAGGAAGCCTTCGGTCACCTCATATTCGCCGCTTTGCGCCTTGGCGTTGCCGACGCGGTACGCACCCTCGGCATTGGTGACCGGATTGAACGCCTCCGACAGCGCGTCGACGGTCTGGTTGAAGCTCTGCTTGCGGTATTCGAGGCCCGCCGCGAAGCCGACATCGCCCGCCCAGTTCTGGAACGCGGAACCCGCGATCGAGCCCGCCGCGACGAATTCCTTGAAGCGCTGATCGGCAGTGTTGGTGCCGGTGACGTAGTTCAGCGCGGCGTCGGTCGGCGCATGGAAGCCGAACACGTTGACCGGCACGCAGCCATTGCCGGGTGTGGTCAGCGTCGAGCGACAGACGATCTGGCCGTTCGCCGGGTTCACCACCGCATCGGCGGCGTTGACGTAGTTCTGCTGGATGAGATCGTTCGTCAGCGCGAGATGGCGATCGTTGCGTGCCGCCTCGACATAGGTGTTCCACTTCAACCCGCCGAAAACGGTGCCCTCGAGGCCGAGCACGCCGCGGATCGTCTCGTTGTCGGCGTTGACCTGCGTACGCGGCAGATCGTCGTCGTAACGGCCCATCGTCAGCGTCTGCGTGCCGAGCGCGGTCATGCGATCGCGGATGGTGGTCGGCAGATAGGCGTTGTCGCGACGGATCACGAGTGCGGTGGTGCCGATCTGGTTGCTGTACGAGCCGACCTGATAGTCGTTGTGCGTCTTGCCGTAATTGCCCTCCGCGAACACCGTGACCGCGTCGCTCAGCTCATAGCTGGCGCGCGTATAGGCGATGTGCTTTTCGAGCTCGGAGATCAGCGGGGCGAACTGCGGGCGCGGGCCGCTGCCGCCGATCATCGTCGAATTGGTCAGGCTGGTACCGTAGATGAACGGGATCGCCTGGCCGTTGGCGTCGAAGGTGGTGCCGCGGAAGGCCGTCGGGCCGGTGATCAGCCCGCCAAAGGTCGCGTTGGCAACGCGCACGTCGCAGGCGAATTCGCGCGAGGTAGCGGAGCCGGCGGGGAGCGCGATCGGCTGGCAGCTCTTGCGCGAATAGCTGCGGCTCAGGCGATCCTCGACGCCTTCGTTGCGGAAGAATTCGCCGCTGACCAGGAAATGACCGCGACCGCCCGCGAACGGCGTGCCGTAGGCGAGCTCGTATTTCTGCTCGGCATTGTCGCCGTACGTGGTGACGCCGCCCTGGATCGTGCCGGTCAGCCCGGTGAACTTCTTGTTGATGATGAAGTTGACGACGCCGCCGACCGCGTCGGAGCCATAGGCCGCCGAGGCACCGCCGGTGACGACCTCGACGCGCTCGACCAGTGCCTGCGGGAACAGGTTGGTGTCGACTTGGCCGCTGCCGTCGTTGGGGATGAAGCGGCGACCGTCGAACAATGTCAGCGTGCGCGTCGGGCCGAGATTGCGCAAATTGAGATACGCGCCGCCCTGGCCGCTCGACGTCTGCGCACCGCGCGGACCGACCGAGGAAGAGAGCGCGGGGAGCTGCTTCAGCGCTTCGCCGAGCGTGGTCGGCACCGCGGCGTTGAGCTGCGTCGCGCTGGCGACCGTCACGGGCGTTGGTGCGCCGAATCCGTTGGCGGGGATGCGGCTGCCGGTGACGACGATGTCCGCGTCCGCGGTCTCGCTGGGGGCGGGGCCTGCCGAGCTGATCTGCGCCGCGCCGGTGTCGGCGGCAGGCGACGTGCCGTCGGCGGTGACGCTGGCCGAAGGCGACGCGGCGGGGAGGGCCGGTTGCGGCTGTGGCTGGACCTGTGCGGTCGCGGTGCCGGCGATCATCATGGCGAGCGCCGAGGCGCCGCAGAATGCGGTCTTGCGGTTGATCATGTCTTTCCTCCCCTGGGTGGCGGGCTTCGGCCTGCCGTTATGTGTGTGACGGCCTTCAGGCCGATCGTTGCGCGGACTGCAGCAGCCCGCGGATGTATCCGTAACAAAAGGCGAAATTCTCGGCCCGCGGCGTCCAGACCGGCTTGCCGTCGACCACCAGCGGATCGTCCATGCCCGGCACGTGATCGGGCATGATCATCCCGTCATACCCGACCTCGGCATAGGTACGCAGCGCGCGGACCATGTCGATGTCGCCCTCGTCCGGAAAGGTCTCGTTGAACCTGTTGCGCGCGCCGTGGATGTTGCGGAAATGGACGTTGAAGATCTTGTTCCGCTCGCCGAACCAGCGGATCACGTCGAAGATCTGGTTGGCCGGATCGGTCAAATTCTCGCACACCGAGCCCTGGCAGAAATTGAGGCCGTGATACGGGCTCTCGTTGATCTGCACGAAGCGCTTGAGGCCCTCGATCGTGCCGAGCACGTTGTCGATCCCCTGGTAGCCGCCCGGCGGCGTGCCGGGGTCCTGCGGGTGGCACGCAATCCGCACCTTGGTCTCGTTGGCGATCGGCACGATCCGGTCGAGGAAATAGGTGATGCGCTTCCAGAACTCGGTCGCGTCGACCCGGCCGGCGCGGGTGAGCGGGGTCGACGGCTTGGCCTTCGCGAGATCCCAGCCGAAATATTTCGAGCCGCCACGACCCTCGACGGGCGCGGTGCGCAGTACGCCGAGCAGGCTCATGTTGTATTTGACGCAGGGGATGCCGACCGCGGCGCAGTTGCGCAGGGTGGTCGCGAAGGCCTCGATCTCGCGCTCGCGGTCCGGGTCCTGGCCGAGCATGATGCCGGGGTGCTTCTCGCGGTCGATATGCGTGGAGTTGAGGATCTCGGGTTCGAGCATGTCGAGGCTCAGCCCGTGGCGCTCCGCCATCTGTTTCAGCGTCGTGAGTTCGGCGACGGTCGGGTACATCCGCCCATCGGCGACCGTGGCGCGCGCGGAGATGTTGCGGACGCCGTAGCGCGCGAACACTTCGAAATGCGCGTCGGTGGACGGCATGCTCTGGCAGCCCAGTTTCATGCGGTACTGGCTCGCGGCGGGCGGCGTGGCGCGGCGGCGCGACTGCGTCTGGCGGGTCTGCGCCTCTGCGGCCTCGCCGATCACCGACAGCGAAGCGGCGGCACCGGTACCCAGCATGAACGTGCGACGATGCATCCAGTCCTCCCCTCGATGTCGGCGGCAGATGTTTCCGTCCGTCCGGTCTGGGCATCTCTCGCCCGGACGATGCCTATTGCATCCGGACTGGACCGAATTCCATTGCCAATCCTGGATCGTTCGATGCAATTCGGGACCAGACGAATGGTGATCCCATCGCATTTGATACCAGGCACAGTTGCTTAAGCGTCGTCGCGACTGCCACATGCTGGATCATGCTAACCACGGCATCGATCGATTGCGCCTTTGGAATGGACCGCATGATACCGCTGCCATAGACCCGGTGATCAGTGATCCAGCGCCGGCGGACAAGGTTCGGCGCGGCAGGGGAGGCAGCATAGAATGGCATTTGGTCCTACAGACGTGGCGAAGACGATCGGCGGCGGGTTGCTGTCGTTCCCGGTCACGCATTTCGACGCAGCGGGCGCGTTCCTCGAAGATCCGTATCGCGCGCATTGCGCGTGGATGCTCGAGCATGAGCTGGCCGGGTTGTTTGCAGCCGGCGGTACGGGCGAGTTCTTCTCGCTGACCCCGACCGAAGTCGTCGACGTCGTCGCCGCAGCCGTCGCCGAGGCCAAGGGCAAGCTGCCGGTGATCTCGGGCTGCGGCTATGGCACCGCGATCGCCTGCGAGATCGCGCGCGGTGCCGAGCGGGTCGGCGCGGACGGGCTGCTGTTGCTGCCGCCCTATCTGACCACATCCAACCAGGAAGGCCTCGCCGCGCATATCGATGCGGTGTGCAAGTCGACCGGGCTCGCGGTGATCGTCTACAACCGCGACAACGCGATCGTGAACGACGAGACGCTGGCGCGGCTATGTGAGCGCAACGCCAATCTGGTCGGCTACAAGGACGGCGTCGGCGACATCGAGCTGATGGCGCGGGTCCATTCGCGGATGGGTGACCGGCTCACCTATATCGGTGGCCTGCCGACCGCGGAGACGTTCGCGACGCCGTATCTGACGATGGGCGTCACGACCTATTCGTCGGCGATCTTCAACTTCATGCCGGAATGGGCGCTCGACTTCTACAAAGCGGTGCGCGCCGGCGATCATGTCAAGGTGCAGGCCGAACTGCGCGATTTCGTGCTGCCCTATATCGCGATCCGCAACCGCAGCCGCGGCTATGCGGTGTCGATCGTCAAGGCGGGCATGCGCGTCGTCGGCCGCGATGCCGGGCCGGTGCGCACCCCGCTGACCGATCTGACCGCGGACGAGGAGCGCGATCTCGCCGTGCTGATCGCCAAGGCGACGCCGGCGGCGGTCAAGCGCGCCGCGTGACATTCTAGTGGCCGGCACTCTATAGATGTCGGCCATGTTCGACCTCAGCCAGCTCCGCTGTTTCGTCGCGGCGGCCGAGGAACTGCATTTCGGCCGCGCGGCGCAGCGTCTCAACATGACGCAGTCGCCGCTCAGCCGACAGATCCAGTTGCTCGAACGCATCCTCGACGTGATGCTGCTCGAACGGACCAGCCGCCAGGTGCGGCTGACACCCGCGGGCAGCGCGTTCCTGATCGAGGCGCGCCGTATCCTCCGCCTCGCGGAAAGCGCAGCTTTGTCCGCGAGGCGCGTGGCGCGCGGCGACGCCGGCCGCGTCGTGATCGGCTTCACCGCGGTGTCGGGCTACGACCTGATGCCGCGGATCGTCGCGCAGGCGATCGCGCGCCTTCCCAACATCGCGCTCGAACTGCGCGAGATGGTCACGTCGGAGCAGGTCGATGCGTTGGTGACGGGGCTGATCGACGTCGCGTTCGTGCGCCCGCCGATCGATCGCCACGAGTTCGAGTCGGTCTGCGTCCTGCGTGAACCTTTGATTGCCGCGCTACCCGCGGGCGATCCGCGGCAGGCGAGGGGCGTGCTCGTCCCCGCCGATTTCGACGGCCTGCCGCTGATCATGTATGCGCGGCAGGGGGCCGGCTATTTCCACGAGATGCTGCTGAAGCTGTTCGCGGACGCCGGCGCCGAGCCCGACTATGTTCAGCACGTCACGCAGATCCATTCGATGCTCGGTCTGGTCCGCGCCGGGCTCGCCGCGGCGATCGTGCCGCAGGCGGCGACCAGCCTCCACATGACCGACGTCCAGTTCCGCACGATCCAGACCGAACCGGAAAACCCGGTCGAGCTGGTCATGGCATGGCGCCGCGACAATTCGAACCCGGCGCTGGCCCCCATGCGCCAGCTCTGCCTCGATACGCTTGGCTGATTCCCGTTCGTTATGAGCTAATTACCGTTCGTGCTGAGCGAAGTCGAAGCACCGTCGCGTGGGGCATGCCCTTCGACTTCGCTCAGGGCGAACGGTAAAAGGAAGGGCATGCCCTTCGACTTCGCTCAGGGCGAACGGTAAAAGGAAGGGCATGCCCTTCGACTTCGCTAAAGGCGAACGGCAAAAAGCGCCTTACGCCTTCAATTCGACCCGCTTGATCGGCCCCACCACCACCAGGAACGCGAAGATCGTCAGCAGGCAGTGCAGCCCGACGAACACCAGCGCGCCGTCGAACGATCCGGTCCCCGCGACGATGAACCCGATCACGATCGGCGTGACGATCCCCGCCACGTTGCCGAACATGTTGAAGATCCCGCTCGCCACCCCCGACAGTTCGCGCGGTGCGACGTCGGACATCACCGCCCAGCCCAGCGAGGCCACGCCCTTGCCGAAGAACGCGACCGCCATCAGCGTGATGACCAGCCATTCCGCCTCGACGAACACGCACGCGATGATCAGCGTCGCGAGCAGCATGCCGATCACCAGCGGCGTCTTCCGCGCGATGTCGAGCGAGCCGGTGCGGCGCAGCAGCGTGTCCGACAGATACCCGCCGACCAGTCCACCGACGAACCCGCACAGCGCCGGCGCGGCGGCGGCGATCCCTGCCTCCATGATGTTCAGTCCGCGTTCCTTGACGAGGTAGATCGGGAACCACGTCACGAAGAAATAGGTCAGCACGTTGATGCAATATTGGCCGAGATAGATGCCGAGCAGCATCCGGTTGGCGAGCAGCTGGCGGACATTGTGCCAGCTGAACACCTGCTTCACGCCGGCGCCTTCCTCCATGTGGATCAGCCCGCCGCCCGCCTCGATCAGCGCGAGTTCGGCGGCGTTGATGCGCGGATGGCGGACCGGGCTGCGGATGAACAGCCAGAACACCGCGGTTGCGACCAAGCCGAGCGCGCCCATCACCCAGAACACGCTGCGCCAGCCATGCTCGTGGACCAGCCAGCCCATCAGCGGCGCGAACACCACCAGCGAGAAATACTGCGCGGAGTTGAACACGGCCGAGGCGGTGCCGCGCTCGCTGCCGGGAAACCACGCCGCGACGAGCCGTGCATTGCCGGGAAACGACGGCGCCTCGGCAACGCCGACCATGAAGCGCAACGCGAACAGCATCGCCAGTACGGGGAGCGCGACGAGCCCCGCTAGCCCCTGCATCGCGGTCAGCAGCGACCAGATCGCGATCGCGCCGGCATAGACCCGCCGCGTCCCGAACCGATCGAGCAGCAACCCGCCCGGGATCTGCGCGAGCACATAGGCCCAGGCAAAGGCCGACAGGATGAAGCCGGTCTGCACGGTCGAGATGCCGAGATCGTGCGATGCCGCGCTGCCGGCGATCGAAAAGGTCGAACGATCCGCATAGTTGAGCGACGTGATGATGAAGATCAGCGCGATGATGCCGTACCGAACCCTGGTCGGCTTGCCACCGATCGGCTTCGCGTCATGCTCGTAAATCGCCACGTCCACACTCTCCCGAACGCCATTTTTGTGCATGGCTCTTTGCCATCATACGGGCAGCGGGACGAGCAGTCCAAGCTGGTTAGCAACTCGATCCAGTCGTGGATTGGCTCGATCGGAGATCACCGCCGGTATGCCGAAGCAAAGGCTCGATTGCCGACCGACAGCTGCCGTCCTGGGAAAAGCAGCGGCGCGCAGCTATTATCGGGTTCGAGCAGTAAAGACGTCACGCAGCACCTGAGATACGATCGATGGTGGCAGCGACATGTGATCTTCACCGGGCTCGCGGTGCAGCCCCGTTCGCAGGCCCCACGCGGACAAGGGTTGGAGTCGTCGTTCGAGCGCGATGACGTCGTCAACCTCCTGGGCCGGTTCTGCATCGCCAACCGCTAGCAACAGGCTGGTTTGGCGGACGTCGACATCGCCGCGAGTCACGCGGGCCGTAAAGTCGCGTTCGGAGGGGAGCAGATAGCGGTTCGCCCACCACAAGGTCGGGCTCGCTGCGACGTAGTGATCGAAGAGCGCCGGGCGTGTGTACATCGCATACAAGGCGAACATTCCACCGAAGCTGTGCCCGAACAGGCTCTCCTGATCGGCATCCACCGTGTACCGCGCGGCGATCGCCGGCTTGAGTGTCTTTTCGAGGAAATCGAGCATCGCGTCTTGTCCGCCCTGGCGTAGCTTCGCGCCCGGGGCGGGGGGCGTGAAGTCATAGGCGCGGCGTACGAAATCATGCGGTTTGTCGGTCGGATAGCCGACCGACACGATGATCGTGTCGGCAAACTCGCCCTGCAATCGCTTGGCGTCGTGGAACAGGCCGAAAAACGCGTTGCCGTCGAGGACGTACAGCACGCGGTATCCGCCCGTATACGGGACGCGTCCGATCGGTTCGCTGATCCAGATCCGATACTCGTCACCGTGCGGCCCCTTGAGGGCCAGTTCGCGGGTGCCCGGCATCCGCACGAGGGTGCTCTCCGCCGCCCCCGCCGCCGCGGTTGCGGCCCCGGCGGGTGCAACGCCCGCGAACAGCGCGGGCACCAGCGCAGGTGCCAACGTGGTTAAGATCGCGGAGACGATCGCCGCCGGACCGCGACCCGCGCGTGCTCGCGTCACGACCTCAATACTCGAACCGAAGCGTGGCGAGTACGCTGCGCGGCGCGGCGTAGAAGCCCGACGCGTATTTCAGCGTGCCGAGATACCTGGTGTTCGTGACGTTGCGCACGTTCAGGCTGGCGCGGACCCGCTCGACGACGCGAATGCTGCTCAGCAGGTCGAGCGTCGCATAGCCCTTCTGGCGGATCGCGATGTCGTCGCCTGCCGCATCGGCGATGCTGCTCGGCGCGCTGATCCGGCTCTGATAGCGGAACTGGCCGCCGAGCTTCAGATCACGCAGGTCCTCGATCGTGTAGGTCGCGGCCAGCTTGAAGGTGTCGCGCGGCACGAACAGCCGTGCCGCCACCCCGTCGTCATCCTCGATCTTCAGATGCGTGAAGCCGCCGGATACCAGCCAGCGTTGCGAGACATGACCAGCGACCTCGACCTCGAAGCCCTTCGAAGTCGTGTCACGGCCGACATAATAGCTGGTACCGATCTGACCCGCGGTGGTGCCGTCGAACGTCCCGGCAAAGTCCGCCAGCCCCTTCTGCTTCGCCTGGAAGATCGACGCTGCGCCATAGAGGCGCCCGCCGAGCCATTCGCCCTTCACGCCACCTTCGATGCTCGTGCCCTTAGCGGGATCGAGGCGGCGGTTGGTGGCGTCGACTTCGCTCTGCGGATTGAAGATGTCGGTGTAGCTCGCATACAGCGTCAGGTTCGAGGTCAGGTCGAACAGCAGACCGGCATACGGGCTGACCTTGTCGTTGCTGCGTGCCTGGTCGACCCCGTACGAGGTGCCCGAGCTCTTGAGCCAGATCGCGGTCCCGCCGATCACCGCCTTCAAACGATCGGCAAGATTGACCTGCATCGATCCGTACGCGCGCGTAAGGCGATCGCGGGTGTCGGCCTGGAGCGGCAGTTCGGGATAATCGGGCTCGACCGCACGGAAGCTGGCGAGCTGACGGATGTCGCCGTAATCGATGTAGGTGGTCGACAAGGCGCCATATTGCTTGCCGTTCGAGATACCGTTGGAAAAGCCGAAGGCGAGCTGGTGACGGCGGCCGAACAGCTCGACGCTGCCCGATGCGTAGGCGTCGGCCATGTACTGCTTGTTCTGTGACGGATAGGCGCCGGTCATGCCGACGATGCCCTGGCCGGTTGCCGGGTCCGGCGTACCGAAGGCGTAGAGGATCTTCGCCCGTTCCTGCCAGTTGCGATACGTATAGACGCCGCGGACCGACCAGTCGCCGCCGAGCTTCAAAGCCAGTTCGCCGAACGCGGTCTGGTCGAGCACGTTCCAATAGGTCCAGTCGGCCGAGGTCGAGGCCGAGCGCGCATAATCGATCCGGCTGCCGTCGCTGTAGACCAGTGGCAACGAACCCCAGAGCACGCCATCGGACCGATTGTCCTGTCGCATATAGCCCGCAGTGGCGGTCAGCGAGGGCAGCACGTCCCACGAGACGAGGCCGGCATAGACGTCGCGGTTGACGCGGTTGTAGTCGAGATAGCTGTCATGCTCCTCGTGCGCGGCGATCGCACGAACGCGCAGCGCGCCGTCCTTGGTGATCGGGCCTGACACGTCGGCCTCCAGGCGGCGCTGGTCGAACGATCCGAGGAACGCCGACGCGTTGGCCTGGAAGTCCGCGGTCGGGCGCTTGCGCAGATAGTTGATCGTCGCGGACGGATTGCCGACGCCGGTCATGATCGCGTTGGCGCCGCGCACCGCCTCGACCCGCTCGAACAGCACGGTGTCGAGATCGCCGGTCTGGATGTTGAAGAACATTGGCAGGCCGATGCCGTCGATCTGGAAATTGGTGATGTCGAAGCCACGCGCGTTATATTCGGTGCGGTCGGTCTCGGTACGCTCGACGTTGATGCCGACGGTCTGCGTCAGCAGGTCGTTAACGTTGGTGATCGCAAAATCATTGATCCGCTCGCGGTCGACGATCGTGATCGATTGCGGCGTTTCGCGCAGCGACAATGCCAGCCCGGTTGGCGACGCGCTCTGCTGATCGTCGGCCTTGCTCACCTTGGAACCGGTGACGATGATGTCGTCGGAGCGTTGCGGATCGGGCGTCGTCGCAGTCCCATCGGCCGCAGTCCCATCAGCGGCTAGGCCGGCGGGTTTCGCCGCACGAACATCAGCGGAAAATGCCGGGAGCGCGACGCCGACCAGCAATCCTGCGATGAGGTTGAATTTCATGGTACCTCCGAGAGTATCACGCCCCCCCGGCGTGTCCCCGGTCGCCTACAAAAAAGGCTACTGCGAAGCAATCGCAAATACGTGACGTTGATCGTTCCGGTTGCGATGAAGCGCATTATCGTTTGCTGTTGTGCCGATCGCCGACGCTTACCGGGTTCTGCCGGGCATCTTTTGATCCGAATAAGCCTTGATCAGGCCGTACAGGAAGGACCGTCCTTCCATGACCGATCGGACGCGGATCCGTTCGTTCAGGCCATGTGCGCCATTGCCGTCCGGATCGCGGAACAGGCCGGTCACGCCGTAGGTGGGTATCCCCGCGGCGTTCAGCGTTACCGCATCGGTCGCGCCGGTCGCCATGTTGGGAACGACCGGCACGCCGGGCCATATCGTCTGCGACATCGCCTGTAACGGTGCCATCATGCGCGGCGTCAGCGGGGCAGGCGCCGAGGGCGCATAGGACGTTCGCCCCGGCGTGACCGTGACCTCCGGATCGTCGACCACCTTGACCAATGTCGCCAGGATGTCCGCTGGCGAGACGCCCGGTATCACGCGGCAGTTCACCATCGCACTGGCGCTTTGCGGCAGGGCATTGGCGGCATGACCCGCCGTCATCGTCGTCGCGACGCAGGTGGTGCGCAGCATCGAATGCCAGATCGGCGACCTGTTGAGGACGGCGTTGGCCTGCTCGTCGTCTGGATGCGCGACGATCGTCGTCATCGCCGCGCCGTTTTCACCGCCGACGATCTTCGCCATCTTGGCGAAATAGCCGCGATTGGCTTCGATGAACTGAACCGGAAACTCGTAGCGGCTGAGTTTGTCGAGCGCGCGCGCGAGGCTGTAGATCGCGTTGTCAGGACGCGGGACGGACGAGTGGCCGCCAGCGTTGGTGGTGGAGAAGGTGAAGCCCATCACCACTTTCTGCGCGGCCTGGATGTTCTGGTTGGTGCGGTTGCCTGCTGCGTCGGTTTCGCCATAGCCGCCCTCGTTCAACGCGAACGCGGCATCGATCAGGTCGCGCTGGTTGTCGACCAGCCAGCGCGCGCCGTTGAGGAACCCGCCTTCCTCGCCGCAGGTCAACGCCATCTTGATCGTGCGCAGGGGTTTGTACTTCGTGGCGTGATAGCGCAGCAGGCTGTCGACATAGATCGCGTCCTGCGCCTTCATGTCCGCGGTGCCGCGCGCGTAGAAATAGCCGCCTTCCTCGATCAGCGTGTAGGGATCGCGCGTCCAGTCGGCGCGGCGCGCATTCACGACGTCGATATGCCCGAGCAGCAGCACCGCTTTCAGCTTCGGATCGCGGCCAGGATAGATCGCGACCAGCGCGCCCGCCTTGGGATTGCCCTCGGGAACGAACAGATGGAGGTTGGCCTCCGGATAGCCCGCCGCCTTCATCCGCGCGGCGACCTTTTCGGTCAGCGCGGTGCAGCTGCCGCTCTCGACGCTGGTGTCGGTCTCGACCATTTCCTTGAAGATGGCGCGGTACTGCGCCTCTCCGGGGTCGGGCGCCGCGTGAGCGGGGGCGGTACTCGCCAGTGCGGCAGCGGCAGCAAGCGTGCGGATCATGCGGGTCATCATCGGGTCCTCGTCTACCGTCAGCTGGAAGGTTTGCCGGCCATCGCGATCAACTGTTCGACCGTATAGGCGCGTCCGTTGGCGATCACCGTCTTAACGTTGAAGGTGTTGGCGATATTCTCGCGCGGATCGCCCGCCAGCAGCGTGATGTCGGCGAGTTTGCCGACCTCGAGCGTGCCCGCGTCGAGGTTCAGCTCCTTCGCCGAGGTCTTGGTCGCGGCCTGCAGCGCCTGGAACGGGGTCAGGCCCGCCTCGACATAGGACGCGATCTCGGCGTGCAGGTTGATCGTGATCGTGGTGTGGTGCCGGCGGTGATCTTCGTGCCGGCGTCGTACATCGCCTTGAGCGCGTCGAGGCTTCCCTGCACCAGCGGTTGGTGGCGCCGAGATGCTCGGTCGCGTCGACCCCCGTGAACGCGGCGGGGAAAATCTCGTGCCCCGTCACGGGTACGCCCATCGCGTGTGCAGCCTCGACGATGCGGCGCTGATACAGGTCCGGCATGCGGACATAGCCGGCCGAGCATCCGGCGATCGAAGCGAACGTCGTCCGTCAGGCCTGCGTCGCTGGCCTGACGCGCCGGTTGTGCATCCGTCAACGCGCCGTCGAACGGTGCGGTTCGGTTTCGCGCTTGGTCGTGGCGGGGCGTGCGCGTCTGGGTTGATCGGGGAGAAGGTTGAGCGCCAGCGTCGTAATGGCGGCGGACAGCATGGTGGCGGCGGTCCAGGCGATCGGGGCGTAGACCGGGCTCCAGGCCGCGAACGACGCCGCGAACGCCAGCAGCAGGCTCGTCCAGGCGAGGGTGCGCAGGGTGCGGGCGGCGCGGGGTGTGCAGCGTCGGTGGAGACGGCGCTGGTGGTGGTGATCGGTTGCCAGCGCGAAGCAGACGAAGCCGAGCAGTGCGAACAGGAAGGGGAGCGCGGTCATTCGGCGGGGACCATCGTTGGTGGCGCGATTTGGCCGGGTTGCGGGAGAGCGGGCTCCGAGGATGGGGATTCCGAAGGCGTCAGCTCCGCAGGTGTCGTCGCGGCGGGAATGGTCTTGCGCGAGCGTTTCGCTTTCGGGTGGTGGCGGTGCACGCGGCGGGCTGTCCAGGCGTAGGACAGTCCCAGCGCGGCGAGCGTCAGGTCGACGCCTGCCAGCGTCCAGTCACCATCGGCGATCGTCGTGACCACGCCCTTGTCGGTGGCGATCAGGTCGAACAGCGGCAGGCCGAGCAGCAGCGCGGCAGTCAGCGCGAGCTGCTCGACCCAGGCGCGTTTCGGGCGGCGGACGAAGGCGTGGACCAGCAGCACCGCCCAGAGCGCGAACATCGCGTTGATCTCGGCCGCGCCGCGCGCCGCTAGCGTGGTCGGCAGCAGGCGGTTCGCCCACAGGAAGCCGACCATCGCCGCGGGGAAGCCCGCGACGAAACCGATGTTGAGGCGCTCGACCAGGCGGAAGCCGAGATGCGGGCGATCGGGATCGGGCAGCTTCTCGCGGCGCTTGACGACCCACAGCACGAGGCCGCTCGCGACCATCAGCGATCCGCCGAGCCCGCACAGGAAATAGACCCAGCGAATGACCGCATCGGCATAGCGCCCGGCGTGGAGGCCGACCATCACGCCCGCGGTCTCTGCGGCGGCGCCTTGCGGAGGCGACGCCCACAGCAGCGCGCCGCTGGTGCCGTCATAGGCGAGGCGCGGCGTGCGCGCGGAGAGCATCGCCGCGTTGCTTTCCGACAGGGTGATGCGGGCACCGGCGTCGCCGGGCTGCGAGACGGTGATGAACCCGATCGGCGCGCCCAGCCTGCGCTCGCCGTCGCGCAGAACCTTCGACAGGTCGACCAGGGGGGCGGGGCGGCCGGTGCGGATCGCTTCAGGACCTTCGGGGAAGATCACCGCGAACAGCTTGGCCGGGTCGGCATAGTTCGCGACGGTCGCCCACGGCATCAGCATCGCCATCAGCGTCACCAGCCCGGTATAGGTGATCATCAGGTGGAACGGCAGGCCGAGCACCGCCGCGGCGTTATGCCCGTCGAGCCAGGATCGCTGACCCTTGGCGCGGCGCAACGTGAAGAAATCCTTGAAAATCTTCTTGTGCGTGACGATCCCGCTGAGGATCGCGACGAGCATGAACATCGCGCAGACGCCGACCAGCCAGCGTGCCCAGAGCACCGGCATGTAATGAAGATCGAAATGGAAGCGGTAGAAGAACTCGCCGCCGCGTGTCTCGCGCGCGGTGGTCGGCAGGCCGTCCGCGCCGATCAGTGCAGAGGTATCGCCGCGCCCACGGCGGCGGCGGGGGGATTCGCCCTCCTTGGGCTGGGGTTGCCAGAAGACGTCGGCGCCGGGCGAGCGAGTCGTCGGCACGGTAATGAACCAGGTCTTCGCATCGGGCGCCTTCCTGAGCAGGAACGCTTCTGCGCCACGGACGACGCGCGCGGGATCCTCGATCCGCGCGAGTTCGGGGCGCGCCCAGCGGTTGAGCGCCTCGCGCCAATACGCGACCGTGCCAGCGGTGAAGATCACGAACAGCACCCAGCCGACCATCAGCCCGGACCAGGTGTGCAGCGTCGCCTGGCTCTGGCGGAATCCCTTTGGCTTGGTTGTCATAGCCGTCCCGTGAGCTGGATCGACGCCGCGGTGATGGCGCCGGCGATCCCGCCCGCCAGCACCAGCGTCCAGAGCGCGCGCCAACCGCTGCGCGCGGCGAACGCCCATATCGCGGCACCGGCGCAGATGACGAACGCGAAGAGCGTGCCGATCACGGTCGCCTCGGCACGGTCGCCCGGCAGGATCCGGGCGAGCGCCATCGCCCACAGGCTGGCGACCGCATAGCCGATCGGGATCGCGGACAGGATGCGCAGGCCGTTATCGCCGCGCCGCCGCCACGCGTGAGGCGTGCGCACCCGGGTCATGGATAGGTGAACCGTAGCGTCGCGAACGCGGTCCGCGGGCTGCCATAGTAATTGCCGCGGCCCGACGACGAAATGCGCGCGTAATAATTGCGGTCGAAGACGTTGTTGACGTTGACCGACAGGGCGACGCGCTCGCTCAGTTTATAGCCGGCGCGCAGGTCCAGCACGGCGTAGCTGCCCTGGCGGACGATCGACGAGACGGTTCGGACGCTGCCGTTGGTATTGAACACCGCGGGGTTGCCGCCGAAGGTCGAGCTGAACCAGGTCACGCCGCCGCCGAGGCTCGCGCCCGCCAATGCGCCATCGGTGGGGGCGTAGTTGGTGAAGCCCTTGATCGAATGCTTCGGGGTGACGGGGACGAACGAGATCCCCTCGAACAACGCGTTGGTATCCTCGAGATAGCGGTTGCGATTATACGCATAACCGCCGTTGATCCGCCAACCGGGCAGGATCTCGCCCGCCGCCTCGGCCTCGATCCCGCGGCTACGCACCTTGCCGATCTGTAATACCACATCGGGCAGGTCGGCATCGGTGAACAGGCGGTTGCTCTGCGTGATCTGGTACACCGCCGCCGACAGCAGCAGCCGGTCGCCGAACAGCGCGAGCTTGGTGCCGGCCTCGTATTGCGATCCGATCAGCGGATCGATCGCGCCACCGTCCGCGCGCGGCATGGTCGAGGTCTGCGGCGTGAAGCTGTCGGCATAGCTGGCATAGAGGTTCAGCGCCGAGGTGACGTCCCACACGATCCCGGCATAGGGCGTGAACCGGCCTTCGATCGAATAGCCGCTCCAGTTGCCGCGTGCCGGCAGCGTGATCAGCGACCGCGTATCCCACCACGTCATTCGTCCGCCACCGATCAGCGTCAGGCCGGCAAGCGGGCTGAGGCGCATCTGGCCGTACATGCCATATTGCTCGGTCTCGGTGCGGCTGCCGCCATAGACCTGCGATACGGCGCCGAGCGGACCGTTGAACACTGGGGACGGGCCATAGGGATTGAGCGCAGGCTCGGCGGGCGAAACCGGGTTGTAGACGTCGATCGTCGCATAGCGCGACAGGCGGGTCTGCGCGGCCTTTTGCGAGTTCGCCTGGTAATCCAGCCCAAGGATCAGCGTCTGATCGCGACCGAACAGCGGGAAGCTGCCGACGCCGTTGAAGTCGAAGGCCCGCGTCTGCATGTGATTGTCGCCGCGGTAGGCGATGTGGCTGGTGACGCCGTTGGTCGGCGTGACCGGCTGGCTGCCGATATAGCTGTAGATGTCGACGCGATCGACGTTGGTGAGCAGGCCGGTGGCGCGCAGGGCCCAGCGATCGCTGATCCGGTGCGCGACCTCGACGAAGCCCGAGGCGCTTTCGGAGGTGAAGCGGTTCCAGTCGGCGCCGAGATAGGTCGAGCGGGGGACGTCGAGCAGTTTGCCGTCGCTGCCGTCGGCACCGCCGATCAGCCCGGGCAGGCCCGACTGTACCGCGGGCTTGAAGCGATCGTAATTGCCGCCGACGGTCAGCGTCGTGCGGTCGCCCAGCTTGGTCGAGGCGACGCCGAACGCGCCCCAGCGATTGCGGTGCGCGGTGTCGTAGAACTGGTCCTGATCCTGCGCCATCGCGCCGACGCGGATCCCGGCGCCGTCGCCGAGCGGGGTCGAGACGTCGATCTCCGCGCGCATGTTGTCGTACGAGCCATAGCCGGCCGAGGCGTTCATCCTGAAGGTTTCGAGCGGGCGCTTGCGGACCAGGTTGATGCTGCCGGCGGGGTTGCCCGAACCGCTGAACAGGCCGGCGGGACCGCGCAACACTTCGAGCCGGTCGTAGAAGAACAGGTCGGGGACGACGGCGGGAAAGCCGAACGCCATCGTCGGGGTGCCATCGACGAGATAGTTGTTGATCGCGAAGCCGCGCGACATGAACGAGGGATCCTCGCTGCCGACGCCGGTGACGGTGATGCCAGGCGTCGCGGTCAGCGCATCCTCGAGCGTGAACAGGTTCTGTGCCTGGATCTGCTGCTGGTCGATGACGGTGACCGTGTTGGGCACGTCCTTCAGCGGCGTGATCGTCTTGCCGACCGCCTGGCCATAGCTTTTGCCGAGGACGGTGATCTCGTCATCGTTGGTAGCGGTGTCGTCTGCGCGGTCGCTGGCTTCGGGGGCGTTCTTGGTTGTGTCGGCGGCGGCGAACGCGGTGGTCGAAACGCACGCCAGAAATGCTGCTGCCGTCATATGCCGAACTGATTTCACGCTTGGTCCCCGTCGTTCACTACTGCAACTCAATAGCAAGAACGCCTTTAGCATGACAAAATGTTCATGCAAGCTTGTTGCGACCGAATTGCAACATGAGCCGTTGCGGGATGTCCCGAAGTGCGCTGCTGTGGTCAGCTTACGCCGTCATCCCCGCGGAGGCGGGGACCCATATCCTCGACCGTTTGCGGTTATATCGCTGAGGTTAGCCAGTATGGGTTCCCCCGCGCGCGGGAATGACGATGGCGCGGGGGGCACCAAGGCCCAAGGTCCAAGGCCCGGGGCGGGCGAACGAAACCCGAATACGGGCCGCGACCAGCGTTTCCACGCCGGTCGCGGGCAGGATCAGAAGCGGTAGCCGATCGTCGCCTGGACGGTGCGGCGGTTGCCGTACCAGCACCAGCCGTAATCGAGATAGCAGGTGCTGATATACTTCTTGTCGAACAGGTTGGTCACGTTGACCGCCAGGCTGACGCCGGTCAGCTTCGGGGCGAACTTGCCGATGTCGTAGCGGACCAGCGCGTCGGCCAGCGTATAGGACGGCGTGTTCGATTCCACGCCGTTGGCATAGGCCGGGATGCTGGCGTCGGTGTAGGTGCCGGCATAGACATTGTCGACGTGACGCACCGCGCCGCCGATCGCGAAGCCGTCGAACGTGCCGCTGGTCGGCGCCCATTCGAGGTTTGCCGAGACACCACCGCGACCGACACCGAGGATGCCCTTGCCGATATTGGCGGGGTTGGTGTCCTCGATCGTCTTCACGCGCTGGCGGCTGAAGGCGACCTTGGCGTTGAAGCCGTAGGGCAGCGGCGCGCTCGCCTCGATCTCGACGCCCTTCGAGCGGACCTTGCCGCTCTGGGTGGCGAAGTTCGTGAGCGGGTTGGTCGTCACCAGATTGGTCTGGTCGATCTTGAACCACGCCGCGGTCACCAGGATCGAGGTGCCGGGTACGGTGTATTTCGCACCCGCTTCGATCTGCTTGCCGGAGGAAGGCTTGGCGATACCGGTCGGTGCCGTCGGCGTGCCGAGCTGCGCGGTCTGCGGCTCGAACGACGTGGAATAGCTGACATAAGGCGCCAGGCCGATCGACGTGGTGTACAACGCGCCTGCACGCCAGGTGAACTTGTCGGATTTCGCAACGTCGCCATTGCCTTCGATCCGCGCCCAATCCTGACGACCGCTCACGACGACACGCAAGGCACCGAGCGACATCTGGTCCTGCGCGTACACGCCCTGCTGGCGCAGGTTGATCTGCTGCGTATTAACCTGGGCGGCGGTACCGGCGACATAGCCCGGCACGGTCTCCGGGGTCAGCGGAACCGCCATCGTGCCATAGACAGGGTTGAACGCGTTGATCGTCGTCGCGCCACCGAACGCATAGACCTCGTTGGCATGCGACACCTGACGATCGGCACCGAACAGCAGATCATGCTTCAGTGGTCCGGTATTAATCGTGCCGTGAATCTGGTTGTCGAACGTCCAGGCATTCAGCTGCTCGCGGGTCGAATAGGAGTAGCGATCATAGGTCTGCTGGGTCGGATCGCCGTCGTTCAGCGTGCCGCCAGGATAGACGATGCCGAGCTTCGAGCTGACATATTGATAGCGCCCCGACGAGCGCAGGCTCCAGCCGCTGCCGAAATCATGGTTGAAGATGTAGGTGAGCGCGGCCTGTTCGCGCGAAAAGAAATTGTCGCGCTCGCCGCCGTCCCATTTGGTCGACAGCTTGCCGTTCGGATTGGGGATGAACGTGCCCGAGGCCGGGAACACGCTGTACGTGCCATTGTCGGGATCGTGCGAATAGGCGCCGAGCAGCGTGAAGCTGGTCGAGCTGCCGGCGCCGACGGTCACTGCGCCCGACACCGTCTGGCGCTCGCGCTTGCCGAACTTCTGCTGCGTCGAGGCGCCGTTCGCGCTGCCGTTCAGGCGCCACAACACGCCATCGCCGGCGCGGCCGCCGATATCGGCATCGACGCGGTACAGGTCGTAAGTGCCATAGCTGCCGCTGACGGCGCCGTAGAGGCTGCGGTCCAGGGGCATCTTGCTCGACAGAGAGACCAGGCCGCCGGGGCCCGACTGGCCATACAGTACCGATGCCGGCCCCTTGACGACTTCGATACGATCGAGCCGCGAGACGTCGACCTGCGGCGCCAGATAGCCCGCGCCGCCCTGCAGCTTCAGCCCGTCGAGGAACTGTGGCGCATCGAAGCCACGCAGTTTGAACTGGTCGTAGACTTCCGCGCTCGATCCGCGCTGCTCGGGCGTGACGCCGGCGACGAAGCGGAGCGCCTGGTTGAGGTTCTGCAGACCCAGGCCGGCGATGTCGTCGGCGGTGATGACGCTGATCGACTGCGGCGTTTCGGCGAGCGGGGTGTCGCTCTTGGTACCGGACGAGGCCTGCGTGCGCAGATGCTGACCGGTCACGACGATGATGCCGGTATCGACCGCATCCGGCGCGGTCTGTGCGTAGCTCGGGGCGGCGATCGTGGCCGAAGCCAGCAGGACGGCTATGCCGAAACGTCGTGTCATGGGAACCCTTTCGTAATGCGGGCCGGCTACCGTTTGTGATAACCACTATCAATAGCAAAGATGTCTGCGGTCTCAGGTCTGCACGATGCTGTGGTATTCGAGCATCACGATGTGACGTTCCGTTGCAGCGCATGGAGGAGGCGGGGCTGCGCTTCGGTCTTGCATCGTCGGCGTTCCCGCAGCACGCGTCCATCGACAGCCAGCGCGGATGAGGCGAGCATGATGAACGAACGGGACCTAGCAACGGAGATCGCGACGGCGGGCGATGCGCTCTGGTTCGAGGCGCATGGCGATCGCCGGATGCGGATCCGCAACATGGTGCCGCGCGAGTTCGTCGACGTCGACGGTCCGCCACCGGTGGGCATGGCATGGCGGACGATCGTGATCGAGGCGCAGCCGGGTGCGCGAAGTCGCCAGGCGATCGCGCTGCCGACCAGCGTCGCGATCGACACGCTCGGCGACGATGACCTGTTCGACCTGTTCCTGCAGGTCGCTCCCAAGGGTGCGCGCGAGGTGATCGCGCGGATGCGGAAAATGAAGCTTCCCGGAGTACCGAACCGTGCCGGAATGCCTGCGCGATCGGACGTCAAAGGCTAAGCGACATATTTTCTGCCCTATATCGGACAAAACGAGGCACACGCGCGTTAGGCTGTTCTTCCCCCTGGCAGTTCTGCTGCTAGCTTGTGGAGAGCGACGCGCGCCCCAGGGCGCTGCGTCCTTGGCGCCCCGTCCGGATACGAGAGTGTCGCACGGACGGACGGGGCGCCATCGTTCACCCAGAATTAACCAAGGGATCGCATAGCTGCGCGCAGAGGAATCGCCGTAGTATCGCGTATCTTCTGCGCCCCGCCAGGTACCAGTCACACGGGCGGGCGGGGCGCACATCCTCCCCTACGCCGCCCCCTCCCTGCACCAGCCTCCTTACGCCAAACCCTGTCGCGACAGCCGCGCATCGATCAGGTCGAGTTCGCGGCCCAGTTGCTCGGCGAGCGTGACGCCGATCTCACGCCTGCGCGCCAGATCGAAGATCGCGTTGCGTTCGGCGCGCACCGCCGCCAGCCGCATGTCGCGCTCGATCGGCGCGTCGGCCTGGCCGGTGCGATCCTCGGGCAGCGTGGCCAGGCTGTCGATCCGCTCGCGATACTGATCCATCAACCGCGCCGCGATATCGGTGAACCGGTCGGGATCGTCGCGCCCTTCGGCCATCTGATGCTGGACCCGGTCGAGTTCGGCGATCGCCGCCTTGGCCGAGATCAGGCGCGCCCGGTCGCGCACCGCCGCCACGCCTTCGTCGGTCGGCAGGTGCAATCCTCGCAGCAGCAGCGGCAGCGCGACCGCGGCGATCACCAGCGACGACAGGATCACGCCCGATGCCAGGAAGATCACCAGGTCGCGGGCCGGAAACGGCGTGCCGTCGTTCAGCGTCAGCGGCAGGGTCAGCGCACCCGCCAGCGTGATCGCGCCGCGTGCGCCCGCCGCCGACATCGCGGCGATGATCCGGCGTGGTGGGCTGACCGCCTCGTCGTTGCGGCGGCGCGCGCGGAACAGCGTGAACTGCATCGACACCCACACCCAGCCGAACCGCAGCAGCGCGAGCCCGGCGACGACCGCGAAGACGTAGACGGCGAGCCACCACGGGCTGACATGCCCGGTCGCGGTGACGGTATCGCGGGCGCGGACGAACACCTCGGGCAATTGCTCGCCGAGCAGCACGAAGATCACGCCGTTGAGCGTGAATTGCAGCATGTCCCACACCGCGCGACGGCGGATCCGCGTGCCGGCGGCGACACTGGTGGTCGCGCCGGTGAAGGTCATCGCGATCCCGGCGGCGGCGGCGGCGAGCACGCCCGAGGCATGGACGTGTTCGGCAGCGAGATACGCGGCGAACGGGATCAGCAGGCTGACCAAGATGTTCGAGCCGGTCTCGTCCCCGAACCGACGCGCGAACGCCGCCTTGGTCGCGACGATCGCCCAGGTGATGCCGACGCCGATCGCGACGCCGGCCAGCGCCATCCATGCGAACGTGAGCGTCGCCTCGCCAAGCGAGAAGCTGCCGGTCAGCACCGCGGCGATCGCGAACCGTACGCAGACGAGGCCCGACGCGTCGTTCAGCAGCGCCTCGCCCTCCAGGATATGCATCATCCGCTTCGGGATCGGCGCCTTCTGCGCGACCGCCGACACCGCGATCGGATCGGTCGGCGAGACCACCGCGGCCAGCGCGAACGCGACGCCGAGCGGCATCGCCGGGATCAGCCAGTGGATGAACAACCCCATGCCCAGCACCGTCAGGAACACGAGACCGAGTGCCAGCCCGAGCACTGCGCCACGATCGCGGAACAGCTCGTCCTTCGGGATCCGCCAGCCGTCAAGGAACAACAGGGGAGGGACCAGCAACAGGAAGAACAACTCGGGATCGAGCTCGACGCGGATGTGCGCCACCATGCCGATCAGCGCACCGAGTGCGATCTGGACGAGCGGGCGGGGCAGCGCGGACGGCAGCATTCTCGACGCCATCCCACTGATGACGACGGCGAGCAGCAGGAACAGGCACAGGGTAACGATCTGCAAACGAAGGACCTCGCATTGGGAAGATGGAGGCGTGGCCATACACGACACGACCGGTTTTGGGGACCGGGTGGTTGGTTTGGCGGATAGCGGGATGAACCTTCGCTCCGGCGTAGTTGCCAGGAATGAGCAGATGATCTCCGGAATCGCCCATTCTCGGCCACGGCCTCACCTTGGCGCCTTGCTCAGTAGCTGCCGTTCGTTCAGTAATATTCTGTATGGTGCAACATGCTGCTTGGGGGACCAATGAGGAAGATCAGACGCATATGCGCTCTCGTATTATCGATAGCAGGGAGCGTAGCAGTCGGAAGCGCGGAAGCTTCCCGTGATGGTGAAGCCCTATATGTGTTTTCTGGGGTGAAAGGCGCTGTGGCCTATACAGTCGACAGAACGGGGGCGAACCTGCCGCAGCGCTATTCGCCTTGGCAATTCGTCAAAACTATCTCGACTAGTGGTCCCACGTTCAAAGCCGGAGAAGATAAAGCCGCGCTCAAGGAGGTGCGGGCAAACGGTTTTTCAGTCCGCGTCTTCTCAATAAAATTCGACTGACGCGCGTTCTTTGCGTTCGATAAAGCGGCCTGTCCGCTTTCCTTCCCAACCCGGCCATTCCGCTGACGCCCATACCCGGACGCAATAGCCTTCGCTTGGCAATCCCGATTGCGGACGCTCGTTAAGAGTCTAAGATGAGGCAGGGATCGGGAACGGGAACGGCAAAATGATCGGCTTGTTAGCGTTTGCGGCAGCTACCATAGCTTCGTGTCCGGTCGATCACGCACAGTATATTCTGCGCCATAATCCTGACGTGACGGCCTACTTCCGCCCGGTAGATAGCGGTCCAGAGTGGCCGAGCGGCATTGCGCTAGCAATACATCATAAGAAATCAGGCAAGACCTTTTGGTGGTTGCCATGGAACGGAGGCACGGATGGTCTCCAAAATGTTGCGTCTACCGAAGACGTTACCGCCAAAGGTTGGCAGACGCCAAGTCCAGATGGGGGGGCTCGTCCATACGGTAACCGGCAATATCTCGGAGCCGACGTCGCGTATAATCTTATAGGTCATGTTCCAAAACGGGGAGAGCCTGCCCCGGCGCATATGCTCTTCCCAAATTCCGCGGGTTCCGGGGATGAAGCCTTTCTCGCTAAGGAGTTCTTCGATCTCGTTGGCTGCTTAAAAAACGGTAGCTGAATGGCCTTTCCAATCGATCGCTGGCCGTAACCGGACAGACCGCTTTCCTCTCCCACATCAGACATGCAGCGAGGCTGATGCTATTTTCCCACGGCCTCCGCGTGGCGGACGATGTCTTCGCAGAGGCGGTGGGTGGACAGGATGTCTTCGGCGGCCGTCGGGCGGCTTTCGCGTACCCCCGTGAGGAAGTCGGCGCACATCGCTTCGAAGCCGCGTTGGCGGGTGACCGGGGTCCAGTCGCCGCGGCGGGCGCGGGTGTCGGTGGCGTTCTGGTCGCGGGTTTCGGCAAGGTCTAGGACCGAGCGGCGGCGATCCGCGCCGATAATGTCTAGCCGTTCCTCGTCGAGGCCGGATTCGCGCTGCATCGTGCCGATCGCGTGGTGGTTGTCGCCGGCCAGCGTGAGGGTGATGCCGCTGAGCAGGCCGTCGCGGACGATCGTCTCGATGTGGGTCCGCTCGATCGGTCCGGGGGCGAGGAAGCGGAGTGTGTCGACGACGTGGATGAAATCGTCGAAGACGACGCTGCGTGGCGTATCCGGCTGGGCGCGGCGGTGTTTCTGCATCAGGATGAACGCGCGGGGTTCGCCGCGGAGTGCGGCGTAATCCGGGGCGAAGCGGCGGTTGAAGCCGACGCCCAGCAGGCGGCCTTCGCGGTCGGCGAGATCGACCAGTCTTGCCGCCGCGTCGAAATTGTCAGCGAGTGGCTTGTCGACGAATACCGCCGCGCCGCTTCGGAGCAGCGTCTCGACCATCGCCGGATGCGCCGCGGTTGCCGAGTGGACGAACGCGGCGTCGAAGCGCGTCGCCGCCAGCGCCGCGTCGAGGCTGTCGTGCAGGTGCGCGATCCGGTAGGTCGCCCCCAGTTCGGCGAGCACGGTCCGGTTGCGCGTGACGAGGTGGAGTTCGATCCCCGGCGTCGCGGCGAGCACCGGGAGATAGGCTTTGCGCGCAATGTCGCCGAGCCCTGCCATCATCACGCGCATCGTGATCGGTCCGCGTCTTCGGCCGCTTATTCGGCGACGTCGACCGGGTGGTTCTGGATGATCACCGGGCGCGCGGCGGCGAGGTCGCGGGCGGCAAGCCCGAATGCCTTGAAATGGTCCGATGCCATGTGGCTCTGGACCGCGGCGTCATCGGCGTAGAGTTCGTTGAAGACGTAGCGGCGCTCGCCATCGGCTTCGCGCCACAGGTCGTAATGCAGCACGCCGGGCTCGTTGCGCGAGGCAGCGACGCAGATGCCGGCGGCGGCGACGAAGGCGTCCTCGCTGCCGGGCTTCACGGTGACGAAG
Source organism: Sphingomonas sp. SL1004 (assembly GCF_057815015.1). Classification (NCBI taxonomy): domain Bacteria; kingdom Pseudomonadati; phylum Pseudomonadota; class Alphaproteobacteria; order Sphingomonadales; family Sphingomonadaceae; genus Sphingomonas; species Sphingomonas sp. SL1004. The sequence continues at coordinate 2,521,732 of NZ_JBYMUX010000001.1, read as the reverse complement.
GCGATGATCTTTACGGACATGGGACATCCTCTTTCTAGTTTCCACGGGTTCTGGCGTGGTCGGGTGAACGGGGCAAGCGCCGTGATTTGGTATGGACCGACTTTCCGATCGTCGGAGCCGAACGATCCTCCCCCGACAGGGGGAGGTGGCGCCGAAGGCGACGGAGGGGGAGGACACGGAACTGAGGTTTCGCGTGCCGCCCCCTCCGTCTGGCAAGCGCCAGCCACCTCCCCCTGGCGGGGGAGGATTGAAAGCTCTTCCCCCCTCAGAACTGCCCGCCGATGTTGAAGGTGATGAGCTTGTCGTCGTCGCCGGGGGCTTTCAGCAGCGCTTTGGCGAGATCGATCCGCAGCGGGCCGAACGGCGAGGTCCAGTTGACGCCGACGCCGACCGACAGGCGCGGGCTGGCGGTGTTGCCCGTATACGTCTCCTTATAGGTGCCGAGCGCGTAGGTGTACGGCGTGCCGGTGTTGGTGGTGGTGCTGGCGCCCGCGGTGTCGAGATACAGGAGGTCGCCCGCGCTGTTGGTATATTGGCGGGTGCCCGCGACACAGGCGAGGGATGCGGCGTTGGCGGCGGCGCAGGTGTCGGTCAGCGTCGGCGTCTTGCCGCCGAATACCGCGCCGACGTCCATGTAGATCGACGGACGCAGGCCGAGTTCGCGCGCACCGGCACCCATCGGCAGCTCGAGTTCGAGGCGGGCCTGGTAATAGGTCGTGCCGCCCAGCGCGGTCTGTGTGGTCGTGCTGCTGCTGTTCGACAGCGTCGCAGGCACCGTCGTGGTGTCGTAATAGGTGCGCGTCACGCGCGGGCCGACGCCGCGGATGTCGAAGCCGCGCATCTGCGGATCGCCGAGATAGAAGCGATCGGTCAGCCGGACGTCCTGGCCGAGCCCCTTGATATAGCCGCCTTCGGCATGCGCGGAGAGGATGAAGCTCGAGCCGAGGTCCATGTACTTGGTGTAGTTCGCCGTGCTGCGGATGTATTTGGTGTCGCCGCCGAGCCCGGCGAAATCCTGGCTGACGCTGAACTTGCTGCCCTTGCTCGGGCGGGTGCGGCTGTTGGTGCTGTCGAACACCAGCGAATAGCCGATCGACGAGGTCCAGCGATTGCCGACCGCATCGCACAGATAGGTGCCGGCGATGCCGGGATCGCAGACGCCATTGGTGTAATAGGTGTCGGCGTCGAGCGTGACCTGATCATAGGATAGCCCGTAGCGCGCGGTGGCGGACCAATATTCGGTGAGCGGCACCGCGGCGCGGATCTGGAAACCGGTCGAGACCTGTTCGTAGGTGGTGTCGTTGCTGTCGCCGGTGGTGCTGTACGAACTGTAATCGCGGCGGAACAGATCGCCGCCGAGCGCGATGTTGGTGTCGAACAGATACGGCTCGGTGAAGCCCAGATTGACCGACTTCGAATAGGCCGAATAACTGACCCCGGCGCGCAGTTCCTGGCCCATGCCGCGGAAATTGCGCTGGGTGATGTTCGCCGACGCAATAAAGCTTTCGAGGCTCGAATAGCCCGCCGACAGCTGCAGCTCGCCGCTCGATTTCTCCTCCAGATTGGTCTCCAGCACGATCCGGTCGGGGGCGGACCCAGGGTTCTGCTTGATCGTCATCTTGTCCTGGAAATACCCAAGCGAATTGATCCGGTCTTCGGAACGCTTGACCTGGAAGCTGTTGAAGGCGTCGCCCTCGGCGAGGCGGATCTCGCGGCGGACGACCTTGTCCTTGGTCTGGGTGTTGCCGTTGATCTCGACGCGCTCGACATAGGTGCGCTTGGCTTCGGCGATGTTGAAATTGACGCCCATCGTCAGCGTATCCGGATCCTTCTGGAACTCCGGGTTCACTTCGGTGAAGGCATAGCCGAACAGGCCGGCGGTCTGGCTGAGGTTGTCGACCGAATCCTCGACGAGCTTGGCGTTGTACCAGTCGCCCTTCTTCAGCGGCAGCGTGGCGGCGAGCTTCTTGCCGTCGAAATCGCGGATCTGGCTGTCGACGGTGACATCGCCGAACTTATAGCGTTTCCCCTCCTCCACCACGTACGTGATGATGAAGTCCTTCTTGTCGGGCGTGAGTTCGGCGACCGCGGAGGTGACGCGGAAATCGGCATAGCCCTGCGTCAGATAGAACTGCCGCAGCTTCTGTTGATCATAGCTCAGGCGGTCCTGGTCGTAGCTGGTCGCCGATGACAGCAACCGACTGACGCGGGCCTGCTTGGTCGCCATCTGCGCGCGGATCTGCGCGTCGGAGAAGACCGCGTTGCCGAGGATGTTGATCTGGCGGACCTTCGACTTCGGGCCTTCGCTGACTTCGAAGATCACATCGACGCGGTTTTGGTCGAGGTTGACCATCTTGGGGTCGACGACCGCCGCGAACCGGCCCTGGCGGCGATAGAGCTCGATGATCCGCGCGATATCCTGGCGGACTGCGGTGCGCGTGAAGATCTGGCGCGGGGCGAGCTTGATCTCCTTGGTGATCTTCTCGCTTTTCAGCGCCTTGTTGCCCTCGATCAGGACGCGGTTGACGATCGGGTTCTCGCGCACGCGCAGGACGATATTGCCATCCGCGACGCCGCTGATCGAGTAATCGGCGAACAGGTCGCTTGCCTGCAGGTCCTTGAGCGCCTGGTCGAGCGTCTCCGCGGTGTAGGGCGCGCCGATCCGCAGCTTGGTATAGCTCAGCACCGTCTCGGGCTCGATCCGTTGTGAGCCCTCGACGCGCAGGGTCTTGATCGTGCGGGCGGTAGCGGGTGCCGGAACGGGTGTGGCGGAAGGCGTGGCGGGGGCCGTCTGCGGGTGCGTGCCGGGTGCCGCCAGCGTCCCCGCCATGACCAAAGCCAGGGATCCGGCGCCAAAATCGAAAATCATGCCTGCGTCTCCGGGGTGAACCGCGGCGCTATGGGAGACGTGTTTCCCGCGAATGTTCCGGCATGTCGGGAGATCGCAGGGCTGCAACATTGGCGCGCCCCGGGACGGGCGCGGCGTGCGATCGGCGGCGGCGTGTCCGGTCGTGTCGCACGCATGTCATGGCGCGCGCGCGAGGACATTCGCGGGACACCGGTCGCGCCTAGCGAAGGGGGTGCAGGCGGAAGCGTCGCCTGCCTCAGGAAAGGTCCACCATGCGCGTTGCCATCAAGGGTGTCTCGGCACCGGAACCCATCCGTCCGGCGGAATCGCCGCCGATCGTCGACAATCCGTTCGCCCCCGAGATCTTCGCGACCGGGTTCACCGGCCTCGCCAATCTTAGCGGCGTCATCGTGCTGACGCTGGAGAGCGCGCGCTGCGATCATACCCGGCAACCGCCCGGCGTCGACCGTGTCGTCGTCGGTCGCATCGCGCTGACCAGCGCCGCCGCGCAGGAACTCGTCGCGGGGCTCAACCAGTTCCTCGAACAACAGGGACTCAGTCCGTCTAAGGCGATGGCCAACGGGGCGACGTTCCAGTGACCGTGGTTCGGACAGACGCGTCGACGGGCTATCCGTCGATCACGCAGAGCGTCGCGTTTCGAGGCGTCATCGCGCCGATTCGCAAGGCGCAGGTGATCTGGGCCGGGCTGGGCGTGCCGCGGGTCCGCGTGCGGCGGGTCAGCTTTGCCTGACACGATGCCCCGATCGGCTACAGCCGTGCAAACAATGTCACGAAGTCATCACACTATGAAAGGTTATGAATAGAACCGTGTTCACCTGACGACACCGGTCGTCCTTAGTGAAACGCTCCCCCGAACATCGCTTGTCGAGCGCGGAATCGTACAGCAAACCTGAGTGGCGGACCTTCACCGTGCCCCACAACATCTGCCGCGGCGATCAAGGATCGCGGTTCAGGGAGTATATCCATGCGTCTCGACTTTCGCGCACGCCTTTTGGCGTCCACTTTGCTGCTGGGTATGGCTGGTCCCGCCTTTGCGCAGACCGCCGACCCTGTAGCACCCGCGCCGGTTACGCCTGCGACGACGGTGACCGAGCAGGATGCCGCTCCCGCGGACGGCGACACGATCGTCGTGACCGGTTCGCGTCTCGGCGGCGACAGCCTGAAACAGGCATCGCCGATCTCGGTGGTCAGCGCCAAGGAGATCGCGCTGTCGGGCCAGATCAACGTCGAGAGCGTGCTGAAGGACCTGCCGCAGCTCATCCCGAGCAGCACGGCCGCCTCGAACAATCCGGGCGGCGGCGTCGCCACCGCGGATCTGCGCGGGCTCGGCTCGACGCGCACGCTCGTGCTGGTCAACAACCGCCGGTACGTCGCCTATGACGCGAACCAGGTGGTCGATCTGAACACCATCCCGGCGGCGCTGATCGAGCGCGTCGACATCGTCACCGGCGGCCGGTCCGCGGTGTACGGCTCGGACGCGATCTCGGGCGTCGTCAACTTCGTGATGAAGAAGGACTTCAGCGGCGTTCAGGCCAATGCGAACTACCGCCTGAACGAGGCTGGCGATGGCGCGAACTTCAACGGCAACCTGCTGCTCGGCGGTAATTTCGAAGACGGCCGCGGCAATGCGACGATCTATTTCGATTATACCAAGCGTAACGGTATCCTTCAGTCCGCGCGCGATTATTCGAAGCAGGCGCAGGTCGACGATGGCGAAGGCGGCCTGATCGCAGGCGGTTCGGGCTCGATCGAGGGCACCCGGTTCGCGATCGGCGGCGTCAACCGCAAGTTCGAGACCGACGGCAGCTACACGCCGTATAATTCGGCGACCGACGCATACAACTACGCGCCTTCGAACTATCTCCAGGTGCCGCAGGAGCGGTTCCTGATGAGCGCACAGACGCATTACGAAGTCAGCCCGGCGCTGAACGTCTATGCCGAGGGCCAGTTCATCAACAACCGCGTAAAGAACAAGCTGGCGCCGACGCCGTTCACCGGATCGGTCGCGATCGACACCGATTCGTCGTTCCTGTCGTCGGGCTCGCAGGCCTTGCTCAAGGGGCTGGACACCGACGGCGACGGCTATGTCACCTCGACGATCTATCGCCGCCTGACCGAAGTCGGCGATCGGGTATCGAGCCTCGACAACACCGCCTATCGCGCGGTGCTGGGCGCCAATGGCGATATCGGCGGCGGCTGGAACTACGACGCCTATTACAGCTATTCGCGCACCAAATCGATCGAGACGCAGTCGGGCAACGTCTCGCGCAGCCGCGTGCTGCAGGCGCTTCGGACCAGCTACGATGCCAGCGGCAACCTGGTCTGCTCGGATAGCAGCAACGGCTGCGTACCGCTGAACATCTACGGTGCGGGCAACATCAGTGCGGCGGCCGCCGCGTTCATCACCATCCCGGTGCAGAACACCAGCACGATCAGCGAGCAGGTCGCCAGCGCATCGATCTCGAACCGCAACCTTTTCGATCTCGGCGCGGGCCCGGTCGGCATCGTGTTCGGCACCGAATATCGGCGCGAGCATGGCAGCTACAATCCCGACTTCTCGCTGTCGTCGGGCGACGTCGTCGGCTTCAACGCAGGCGAAGGCCTGAGCGGCGGCTACGACGTCAAGGAAGCCTATACCGAAGTCGCGGTGCCGTTGCTCGCGAACATCCCGCTGATCAAGAAGCTCGAGGTGAACGGCGCGTACCGCTATTCCTATTACTCGACCGCGGCGAAATCGGTCAGCACCTATTCGGGCGGCGTCGTCTGGTCGCTGATCGACGACATTTCGCTGCGCGGGCAATATTCGCGGGCCGTCCGCGCACCGACCGTGTCCGATCTCTACAGCGGTTCGTCGCAGGACTTCCCGGCGGCGACCGATCCCTGCACCACGGCGATCGCCAGGACCAACACCAACCTCAACGCGAGCTGCGTCGCGACGGGTGTTCCGGCATCGTTGATCGGCACGGCGTATGACGGCGGCAGCACGCAGATCCAGACCGTCAACGGTGGCAACCCCGCGCTGCGCGAGGAAACCTCCGACACCTACACCGCCGGCATCGTCCTGCAGCCACGGTTCCTGCCGCGCTTCTCGTTCACGGCGGATTACTACAAGATCAAGATCGCCAACTACATCTCGACGGTCGGCACCACCAACCTGATCCGTGCCTGCTACGGCGATGCGGACAATGGCTACACGCCGTATAACTCCAGCTACTGCTCGTCGCTGCCGCGCGACGCCAACAGCTATGCGATCACCGATGCCGCCAACACGCTGGCGAACACCGGTGGCGTGACGACCCGCGGTGTCGATTTCGAGGCGCGCTACGGCCTGCCGCTGAACTTCGGCGCATTCGGTGACGGCACGAGCAAGCTCGACTTCCGGGTCAGCGGAACGCGCCTGATCGCGTTCGACTACAACCCGCTCGCGGCAATCCCCGATCTGACGATCAACTGCGCGGGCAAGTTCGGCACCACCTGCGGCAATCCGTATGCCAAGTGGCGCCTGTCGGCACGGACGACCTATTCGACCGGCCCCGTGACCGTCTCGGTTCTCTATCGTCACCTTTCGGCAGTGAACGACGACGACCGCGGCACCGTCTATGCGGTCGAGCGGATCAAGGCGTACAACTACTTCGACCTGACCGCGGCGTTCGAAGTGAAGCCCGGCTTCACCTGGTCGGTGGGCATGAACAACGTGTTCAACAAGCAGCCCCCCATCCTCGGCGACAACCAGGATCAGGCGAACACCTATCCGTCGACCTACGACCCGTATGGCCGGGCGTTCTTCGTGAGCACGAACGTCAAGTTCTAGAGCGCGAGTCCGACACCGCCTGGCGTGTCGTTTCCCCGCCATCCCGAACTGCGGTTCGGGATGGCGGGGTTTTTCATGACCGGGGGCGGGCGAGGATGTCCGCGTCGGCTGCCATCAGCAGATGGAGCAGGCCGGGGGCGGGGCGGGCGATCGCCTGGATGCCGAGCGCCTCGAGCGCGGGCGTCGAGATATGGTCGCCGTCCATCAGGCGGATGCGCAGGCGGGTGCCGTGCAGCGTCGCGGCCCGCACATTGTCCGAGCCACCGAGTGCGGCGATCGTTGCGGGAGTCAGCGCGACATCGGCAGAGACTGGGGCAGCGACTGCGGCATCGACGGTGGTCGCAACCGCGGGCGTGGCGGGCGTCGTTGCCGGCGCGGGATCACCGGCGGCGATCGCATCGCGGATTTCGACCGCGACCGAATCCGCGATCGGGCCGAGCACGATCTGGAGTGCGTTGGCGGACGGGCGGATCAGGCCGCGTGCGCCGAGCGCCTTGAGACGGGCCTCGTCGACGCGCTTCTGGTCCACGACGATCAGCCGCAACCGCGTGGTGCAAGCGCCGACGCTGGTCAGGTTGGCGGCCCCGCCGAGCGCTTCGGCAAAGGCGGCGCCGCGTTCGCTTTTGGCGACGCTTGCTGCAGCCACGGGAGCATCACGCTCGCGGCCAGGCGTGGGGAGGTCGAGGCGTTTGATGACGGTGCGGAACAGGAAATAGTAGATCACGGCATAGGCAAGGCCGACCGGAAGCAGCAGCAGCGGCTTGGTCGCCTTGCCGTAGTTCAGCACGTAATCGAACAGCCCGGCGGAGAAGCCGAAGCCCAATTTCACGCCGAGCGCATCCATCAACGCCATCGACAGACCGGTCAGCACCGCGTGGATCGCGTAGAGCACCGGTGCCAGGAACATGAAGCTGAACTCGATCGGCTCGGTGACGCCGGTCAGCATCGAGGTGAGCGCAAGACTGAGCAGCATGCCGCCGACCGCTTTGCGGCGCTCGGGCAACGCGGCGTGGTACATGGCGAGGCACGCGGCGGGCAGGCCGAACATCATTACCGGGAAGAACCCGGCCATGAACGCGCCCGCGGTCGGATCGCCCGCGAAGAAGCGGCGGAGATCGCCGGTCGTGCCCTGATAGTCGCCCGCCACGAACCAGACGATGTTGTTGAGCAGGTGATGCAGCCCGGTGACGAGCAGCAGGCGGTTGAGCAGGCCGAACGCGAACAGGCCGAACCCGCCGGCGCCGCTGATCCCGTAGCTGAGGCCGTCGATTCCGGTGCTGAGCGCGCCGAAGCCGAGGCCGACGACGATGCCGAGCACGAGGCCCGCGACGCCGCTGACGATCGGCACGAACCGGCGTCCGCCGAAGAAGGCGAGATATTCTGGCAGCGCGATCGCCGAGAAGCGGTTGTAGAAACTACCGCCGATCAGCCCCGACAGGATGCCGATCGGCACGTCGAGGCGGGCGATCGCCTTGGCTTTCCATGCCGCGGTGGCGAGCGCGATCGTGTCGCCGGTCAGGCCTTTGAGCGCGTCGGCGGGGACGGTCATCAGCGCCTGCGCGCCCTGCGTCGTTACAAGGTAGCAGACCACGCCGGCGAGACACGCCGCGCCATTGCCGTCGCGCGCGAAACCGGTCGCGACGCCGATCGCGAACAACAGGCCGAGGTGCGAGAAGATTGCATCGCCGGCGGCGCTGAGCACGGCGATGTCGAGCAGGTCGGGTTGGCCAAGGCGCAGCAACAGCCCGGCGACGGGGAGCACCGCGATCGGCAGCATCAGCGCGCGGCCGAGTGGCTGGAGGAGTTCTAGCACCGATTTCATGGGCGGAATTCCCGGGCGAGCGCGCGGACATCCGCGGCTGATATACAGTTGAGTGCGGCGGCCGCATGCTCGCGGCAGGCCCCGATCGTGAGGGTGGCGACGAGCGCCTTGATCTCGGGCACGAGCGCGGGCGCAGAGGACAGTTCGGTCACGCCGAGCCCGATCAGGATCGGTACGGCGAGCGGATCGGAGGCGAGGCCCCCGCACACGCCGGTCCATTTGCCGTGGACCGCGCCGCCTTCGCAGGTGCGTGCGATCAGGCGGAGGACGGCGGGGTGGAGGCCGTCGAGGTCGCTCGCCACCGCCGGATTGCCGCGGTCCATCGCGAGCGCGTATTGCGTCAGGTCGTTGGTGCCGATCGAGAGGAAGTCGGCCTCGCTCGCGAGCAGGTCGGCGGTGATCGCGGCGGCGGGCGTCTCGATCATGATGCCGAGCGTGACGTGCTCCGTATGGCCGGTGGCTGCGGCGGCGGCTTCGAGTGCTGCGCGAACCGCGCGGAGTTCGGCGAGGCTCGCGACCATCGGCACCATGATGCGGCACTGGCCGGCGGGGCGGACGGCGAGGATCGCGCGCAACTGTGCGTCGAGCATCTCCGGGTGGGCGAGGCCGACGCGGATGCCGCGCAGGCCGAGTGCCGGGTTCTCTTCCGCTGCGATCGGGAGGTAGGGCGCGGGCTTGTCGCCGCCGATGTCGAGCAGGCGGACGATCAGCGGGCGGCCGGCTAGCGTGTCGGCGATGCGCTGGTAGTCGGCGGTCTGTTCCTCGACGCTGGGGGCGCTGACGCGTTCGAGGAACAGGAATTCGGTGCGGAGCAGCCCGCAGCCTTCGGCGCCGTTGCGGACCGCGGCCTCGGCATCGTCGGCCGAACCGAGATTGGCGAACGCTTCGATGCGGATGCCGTCCTGTGTGCGGCATTCGCGCGCGGCGTTGGCGAGGGCGGCGCGGCGGCGTTCGGTCTGGGCGTCGAACGCGGTTTGCGCAGTTGCCTGCGTTTCGGCATCGGGGGCGACGTGGAGCAGGCCTGCGTCGGCGTCGAGGATCAGCGGCGTGCTCGCGGTGATCTCGGCGAGCACTGGGCCGACTGCGACGAGCGCCGGCAACCCCATCGTCGCGGCGAGGATCGCGACGTGCGACGTCGGCCCGCCGCGCTCGACGCAGAAGCCGACGATCGACGCGGTGTCGAGGCCGAGCAGGTGCGAGGGGAGCAGGTCGTCGGCCAGCAGGATCGTGCCGGGCGGGAAGCTGAGGCGTTCGTCGAGGTCTTCGCCGGCGAGCGCACGCAGTACCTGGCGTTCGAGATCGAGCATGTCGTCGGCACGCTCTGCGAGGCGGGCGTCGCGGGTGGCGTGGAGGGCGTCGGCCTGCGCGCGGATCGCGGTGCGCCAGGCGTAGGCTGCGCTGTCGCCCTGGGCGATCGCGGCGTGCGCGGCGGCGGTCAGGGTGGGGTCGTCGAGCAGCGCGGTATGCGCGGTGAGGATCGCGCGTTCGGCGCCGGTCGCGGTCGCCGATTTGGTGGCGAGGCGCGTGGTGACGGTGGCGAGCGCCGCATCGAACGCGGCGCGTTCGGTGGTCGCGTCCGCCCCTTCGCGCGTCACGGCGATCTCGGCGAGGCGGAAGAGTCCGGCCTGGCCGATCGCGATGCCGGGGGAGGCGGTGACGCCGGGGAGGTGGCCGTCTGCGGGGAGGGTTGTGGCAGGCTTTCGCGCTCCGTGTTCCCCCGCGGAGGCGGGGGCCCAGGACCCAGCAGCGTCATCGTTCTTGGCTCCTGGGCTCTCGCCTTCGCGGGGGAACGCGGGGGCGGCAGCCGCCTTCTCGCCCATGCCGCCGAGGATCAGGTCGCCGATTGCTGCGAGTGCTTCCGCGGCGTCGGGGCCGGTCGCGGCGAGGGTGATCTCGTCGCCGAGCTTTATGCCGAGAGCCATCAGCGCGACCGGGCTGCGGACGTTGCCTTCGCGCTCGTCCTTGGTGATTTTTACCTCGGACACGAACTTTCGCGCGGTCTCGCCAATCCGGGCGGCGGGGCGTGCGTGGATCCCGTGGACCAGCGGCACGACGATCGTGCGGCGGACCGTGTCGCCTTCGACCACGGCGACGTCGGCCGCATCGATTCGGGGTTCGAGCGTCATCATCGCCTCGCCGACGCCGACCAATCGGTCCGTCTCGCGGCGGACGATCGTGAAGCGCTCGGGGTTGGTGACGATCACCGGGGTGATGACCGCGCGCGCCTCGCAGACCAGCAGGTCGAGGTCGAAGCGGATCAGCGGGTCGCCGCGGTGGACAGTCGCGCCCTCGGCCACGCACGGGCTGAACCCGCGCCCGCCGAGCGCGACCGTGTCGAGGCCGATATGCATCAGGATCTCGGCGCCCTCGGGCGTGCGTAGCGTGATCGCGTGGCCGCTCGCATGGACGCTGAGCACCACAGCGTCGCACGGCGCATGCAGGCAATCGCCGGTCGGATCGACGGCGATCCCGTCGCCCATCATCCGTTCGGCGAAGACCGGGTCGGGGACCGCCTCGAGAGGCGATGCCCAACCCTGGAGGGGCGACGTCAGGATGATAGGCTTCATGGCTTTACGTCCTGCCTGCGACCAGTTGGCCGCCGATCCATGTACCCGCGGGCATCAGGTCGGCGGTGAGTGCGACCCAGTCGGCGCGCAAGCCGGGGGCGAGTGCGCCGCGCTCATGGCTTAGGCCAAGGAACGCGGCGGGGTTGGTCGCCGCCATCCGCGCTGCGGTGGCGACATCGGCATGCGTCCGCGCGACGAGATTGCGAACCGCGCCGGCCATGTCGAGATCGGAGCCGGCCAGCGTCCCGTCCTCGCCGAAGCATTTGCCGTCCTCGACATGGATTAGGCGGCCCTGGAGGCGGAAATCCTTGTCGACTGCGCCGACCGACGGCATCGCGTCGCTGACCAGCATCAGCCGGTCGTTGGGCCGCGCGTTCAAGGCAAGGCGGAGCGCGGCGTCATGGACATGCAGCCCGTCCGCGATCAGCCCGCAATAGACGCTTCGATCGTCGAGCGCTGCACCGACCACGCCCGGCGCGCGGTGCAGCAACGGCGACATCGCGTTGAACAGATGCGTGATGCCGGTGAGGCCGGCGCCCGCCGCTTCGACGATCGTGTCGTAATCGGCATCGGTATGGCCCGCGCTGACGATCACGCCGCCCGCGACCAGTCGCGCGATCGAGGCGGGATCGGTCAGTTCGGGTGCGAGCGTCACCATCACGCGGCCCTTGCGCGGACGGATCAGCCGCTCGATCATCGCGTCGTCGAGCAGGCGGAACTTGGCGGGATCGTGGATGCCTTTGCGCGAAGGGTTGATCCATGGCCCCTCGATATGTGCGCCGACCACGCCGGGAACACCCGCCAGGATCGCAGCGTCCATCGCATCGAGCGTCGCCTCGATCACGTCGGGCGTGTCGCTGATCAGCGTCGGCATGAACGCGGTCGTGCCGTAGGGCCTGTGCGCGGCGCCGATCGCGGCGATGCCGTCGACGGTCGGCTGGTCATTGAGCAGCACACCGCCGCCGCCGTTCACCTGCGTGTCGATGAAGCCGGGGACGAGCCAGCCGTTCCGGAGGTCGATCGCGTCCGACGGCGTGCCGTCGAGTGGCACGATCGAGACGATCCGGTCGCCATCGACCGTGATCGTCGCGCCGTTCAGCAGCGCATCGGGGGTGACGATCGTGCCGTTCACGAACTGCATCTGGAGACTGCTCATACCGTCTTCGTCACCTTGCTCAGGTGAAGTGGCGCGTCGGGGTCGAGGCCGCGGCGGAGCGACAGGGAATTGGCCATGCGGTAAAAGCTCTGGATCATGAGGATCGGTTCGATCGCGGGGTGCGCGGTGAACGCGGCCGGATCGCCTTCGCCGTTCGCCTTCGCATCGGCGAGGCAGACGACTGCGCCGCGGGCGCGGAACTCGGCCGCCGCCTCGCGCACGCCGTCGCCGGCGGTGTCGGAGGTGGCGAACGCGATTACCGGGAAGCCATCGTTGACGATCGCCATCGGCCCGTGGCGGACTTCGGCGGCGCTGAACGCCTCGGCATGGAGCGCGCAGGTTTCCTTGAGCTTCAACGCCGCTTCCTGCGCGATGCCGTAGCCATAGCCGCGGCCGATCACGAAGAGGTTGTTGGCGTCGGCCAGCGCATCGACGACCGACGTCCAGTTCGCGCCGAACGCGAGCGTCAGCATATCCGGCAGCGTGTCGATCGCCTTGGTCAGCGCGTCGTTCTGCGACCATGCCGCGGTCAGCGCCGCGAACGCCGCGAGTGCGCAGATATAGGATTTGGTCGCGGCGACCGAGCGCTCAGGGCCTGCCTTCAGCGCGATCATCGTGTCTGCCATCTCGGCGAGCGGCGACGTCTCGTCGTTGACGAAGGCGACGACGTGCGCGCCGGCCTTTTGATAGGCGGAGACGGTGGCGAGCAGATCGGGGCTGCGACCGCTTTGCGAGACGGCGATCACCAGCGCGGTGCCGGGCGCCATCGGTGCGGCATAGACCGACGAGACCGACGGGGCGGCGGATGCGACCGGCACGCCGAGCAGCGTCTCGATCAGGTATTTGCCGTAGGTCGCCGCGTGATCGGACGAGCCGCGCGCGCAGGTGACGACCACTGCTGGCGGCGCGGCGCGGAGGCGTTCGCCGAGCGCCGTCAGTGCATCGCGGTTGGCGGCGAGCAACCGGGCAACAGCGTCGGCGGCTTCGGCGGCTTCGCTGTACATCAGCGTCGTCGGCGACGCATTGGCGGTCAGCGTCGTCGGCGACGCAGTGGCGGTCAACGTCGTCGGCGACGCAGTGGTCGCGGTGATAGTCTCGGTCACGGTAAGCCCCCCGGCCGGCGCCCGTGCGCCGGCGTCAGATGTCGTTGAGTTCGGCGACGAGATCGTACGCGTCGCCACGGTAATAGGATTGGGTGAATTCGGCGGCCCGACCGTCGCGCAGGAAACCGCGGCGTTCGATGAACAGGCCGGCATGGCCTGCATCGACGCCGAGCATCTTGGCGTGTTCGGGACTGAAATGGACCGCGCGCAGGCGTTGCAGCGCGCGGACCGGGCGATTGCCGGCGGCTTCGAGGGCTTCGTACAACGAGTCCTGGACCGCATCGATCGTCGGCAGGCAGTAGCCCGCGATGGTCGAATATTCGAGCGCCATCGCGACGTCGTCTGCGTAGCGAATGCGCTGGAACCGGTACACGGCAGAACCAGGCGACAGGCCAAGCGACAAGGATTCTTCCGGTGTCACCATGCCGATCGTACGGCTGACCCACGCGCTGCTCGGCGTCCGGCCGCGCGACTGCATGTCCTCCGAAAAGGACGACAGCTTCGAGAAGCTCTTCTCGACGCGGGTCGCGACGAACGTGCCTGCCCCGCGACGACGCGTCAGCAACCCCTCCTCGACCAGCCCGCCGATCGCTTTCCGCACGGTGATGCGCGACACGTCATATTCGATCGCGAGATCGCGTTCGGCCGGCAGCGCGTCGTCCTTGGCCAGCACGTTGCGGTTGATCGCATCGCGGATCAGCTGCTGGAGCTGGACGTACAACGGCGCGGGATTGCCATCCCGAAACCTGCCAATGCTCGCTGAAAAGGACATGAAGGCGACTTTCGATGGTGCCGCCGTTCTCCGTAGAGAGGCAGGCAGCAGATGAGGGATACGTTATGTATTGGTATTGTTCAAGCGACTTGGTGACTGATGTCATTCAGGACCGCTTTGAGCGCTCGGACCCGACCGGCGTCGGTGTGGCGGCGGCCGGGCAGGGTAAACCCAAAACGGCGTTCGCGGGCCTCGTCCTGGGATGGGGCAAGGTCTGTCGGTACGCCGCAGGATGCGTGCAGTTCCCGTAGTCCCACCTTCAGAAAGCGTGGCGCATTTCCCGCATCGATACCGCTGCCCGCAAGGATGCCGATGCGACCGTCGGCGCGCGTGTGCAGCGCTTCGAGCGCTGCAAGGCCGTCAATGGCCTTGGGCTCGCCGCCCGACGTCAGGATGCGATCGAAGCCCAATGCAATTGCGGTCTCGAGCGCGTCGACCAGATCTGGGGACAGGTCGAACGCGCGATGCAGCGTAAGGGACAGCGGCTTTCCGCGGTTTGTGCCGAGCGTTCTGGCCTGCATCACCAACCGCGCAAGCAAGCCTTCATCTAGTGTGTAGTCGGCTCTGGAGGCGCCAATGACGACGCCGGCAAGCCCGGATGCCGCGGCGGCGCTCATGTCCTCGGCGATCATCGCCGCCTCGCGCGCGGTATAGTGAAAGCCACCCTCCCGCGGGCGGATCAGCATGTGGACCGGTATCGGTACCGTTCGCGCCGCCGTGATCAGCGAGGGGGTGGGGGTCAATCCACCCAGCGCCAGCGCCGAGCAGAGTTCTAACCGATCGGCCCCTCCTGCGACAGCCGCATCGATCCCGCCGATGTCGTCTACGCAGATCTCCAGGGTCATCGGGTAGCCTTTGATTGGTCGTAATTATATTACGTTTGGCCGATCGACTCGTGTCCTTCAACGATAAAATCGTGGCGGGTGAGCAAGAAAAGGGATCGTCGGTTTATTCCGTCGGGAAGCGGTGGGTATTGTCGGTGCACGGCCGAGTGGACTCTAAGCCTCTGAAAACAGACTTTTGCGGAAGGCCTGTCCGCCCGTCCTTCGCGGTCATGAAAATGTAATTTCCCGATAGATTCCCCAAACAAATTGGTTATACGTTACCGATACCAAGTCGCCGAGATAGTAACCAAAACAGTACCAGGCGGCGGGGGATCGAAGCGACACGAAGGCATTTCGGGTCGAGGGTGGCGCTGCGGCGTCGATGGGAAGGGGCTTTGACACATGGTTTTTCGTAAGCAGGTTTTGCTCGCGTCGAGCGCAGCCGTATTCGGTCTGGCAGCGCCGTTCCTCCTCCCGTCAGCCGTCGCGCAGGTTGCGCCGACGCCCTCCGCTGCCCCTGCCGTCGCCGACGCCCGGGCTGCACCCGCTGCCGAGGATGACGGCAAGGACATCGTCGTTACCGGTATCCGCGGCAGTCTGCGCAGCGCGATCGCGGTGAAGCGCGAAGCCAACGCGGTCGTCGACGTCATCAGCGCCGAGGCGATCGGCAAGTTCCCCGACCGCAACGTCGCCGAATCGCTGTCGCATATCCCCGGCGTCAGCATCGACCGGCGCTTCGGCGAGGGCGAGAAGGTTGCCATCCTCGGCACCGACCCCGCACTCAACCGCATGCTGCTCGATGGCCATGCGCTGGCTTCGGCCGACTGGGGCGGCAACGACAACGACCCGTCGAGCCGCACCTTCAACTATTCGCTGCTGGCGCCCGAACTGGTCGACCGCCTCGAAGTCTACAAGTCGCCCGAACCACGCATCGAGGAGGGCAGCCTGGGCGGTACCGTCATCGTCCGCACCCGCCGTCCGCTGGAGCTGAAGGCCAATTCGATCTTCGCCTCGGGCGGCTATTCGTACAACGACCGCGCCGACAAGGGCAACGTCCGTGGTTCGGGCTTGTACAGCTGGAAGAACAAGGACGAGACGTTCGGCGTGCTGATCGCCGGCACCTACGACAAGCAGAGCCTGACCCGCTCGGGCGTCGAGTTCTTCGGGTACGACAATGCGGCGGCGAACGCCGATGGCACCTATAACAGCCCCTTCGTCAATCGCGCCGCCGATGGTACGCTGAGCCTCAAGAGCCCCGGCGCGACGATCACCGGGGGATCGATCGCGGATCTCTACAAGGCGGCGTCGCCGTTCGGTATCAACTACGCGTATTTCCAGCAGACCCGCGAGCGCAAGAGCGTGTCGGGCACGGTGCAGTATCGCCCGGCCAGCAACCTGACGCTGACGCTCAACGGCATCCACATCGACGGCAACTACAACAATTACAGCCAGTCGATGTACACCATTCCCGGCGCGTGGACCGGCGACGTGCTGCAGTCGGCTACGATCGACAACGGTGTCGTCACCGCCGCCTCGTTTGGTGCTGCGAACAGCCAGAGCGCGCAGCTCGACACGCTGGTGCGCAAGACCAAGCTGAAGACCGACAACCTCAATTTCTTCACCGACTGGGAAGGCGACGACGGCGCCAAGGTGTCGTTCGCCGGCGGCTGGAGCAAGGCGACCGGCGGGCGCAATCCGGAATATCTGTTCAACGTCCAGACCAAGCTGCCGTTCAGCTACGCGTTCACGGGCAATACGGCCGATGTGAACTTCGTCGGCGATCCGACCAACGCGGCGAATTACTTCACCAACCCGAACAACAACCCGGCCCAGATCGAGGGCAGCCCGGTCCTCGTCAACGGTGCGCAGCTGAACGCGGCGCAGATTGGCGGGCAGGATTTCAGCGTCACCACCGATCGCGACATCTTCGGCGGCTATGATGCGACGATCCCGGTCTCGTTCGGTCCGTTCACGCAGCTGTTGCTGGGCGCGCGCGTGACCGATCACGTCAACAAGATCGACGGCCGCGGCGTCAACACGTACCTGACCACCTCGCTGCTCGGGTCGCAGCTCGGCGTGCCGACCTCGTCGACGCCGGGCAACGCCTTCAGCGGCAGCGGCGGGACGGGCAACGCGACCCAGTATCTGAACCTGTCCGAACAGGCGGTGATCGACATCCTGTCGAACGCGATCAACACGCAGCTGATCACCAAGATCGGCGCATCGACCAAGGTCAAGGAAACCGTCGCGGCGAGCTATGCCCAGCTCAACTTCGACCAGAGCGGGTTCCGCGGCAATATCGGTGGACGGCTGGTCTACACCAAGGACGTGTCGGATTACGCGCTGACGCTGTCGACCGCGGCCAACCCCAATCCGGCGCCGACCCCGACGACGACGACCACCGATTACCTGAAGTTCCTGCCGAGCTTCAACATCGCCTACGAAGCCAGCCCGACGCTGATCTTCCGCGGGGCGATCGCCAAAGTGATCTCGCGGCCGCGGTATCAGGATCTGGCGGCGTCGATTTCGCAGAACGACACGACGCGCGATGCCGGCGGCGGCAACCCGAACCTCAAGCCGTACGAGTCGACCAACTACGAACTGACCGCGGAATTCTATCCGCGTCCGGGCAGCCTGCTCGCGGTCGAGGCGTTCCGCCGCGACATCAGCAACTACATCATCACCACGCGCACCGAGGGCGTGACGCTGTTCAACTCGCTGACCGGGCAGCTGGAGAACAATTACAGCGTGTCGCAGCCGATCAACGGCGGCAAGGCGAAGGTGAACGGTATCCTCGTTTCGGGTCAGAGCGAGCTGTGGCACGGGTTCGGGCTGCAGGCGAACTACACCTATCAGGACAGCACGACCTCCTCGACCGACGCATCGGGCGCGTCGCTCAACCTGCCGTATCTGTCGAAGCATACCGTCAACATCATCCCGTATTTCGAGAGCGGACCATTCCAGGCGCGCCTCAGCTACAATTACCGGACGTCGTATTTCCGCACGATCGGCCGACTTGGCTCCAGCGAGATGGTGGCGCCGTACACGCAGCTCGATTTCTCGGCCGGGTTCAACCTGACCAAGCAGGTGACGCTGTCGGTGAACGCGCAGAACCTGCTCGACGAGACGTACCTGCAGTACAACCAGACGCGCGATCGCCCGACTGCGTTCTACAAGAATGGTCGCACGTTCGTCGCTTCGGTCTCGTTCCGGATGTAATACCGGGCGCGCCGGCTAAGGCGCGCCCCCTTTTTGACGAAAGCACGACGCCACGCATGATACCGGGATGGATCAGGACAGGGTTGCAGCAGATCGGGCATAGGGGTGTCGGATTCGCTTCGGCCGTCCTGATGCCGATGCTGATGCTCGTGCCGATGTTGGTGCCAATGCCCGCCGCAGCGGAGCGTATCGATCTCGATGCCGGCTGGACGTTCTGGCTGGCGAAGGACGCGCCGAGCGATCCGTCCTGGTTGAAGGCCGATCCCGCGGGCGCGGAAAGCGTCGTCGTCCCGCATAGCTGGCCGCTGTCTCGCGGTGCGGGTTCGGAAGGCGTCGGCTGGTACGCGCGAACTTTGGTGGTGCCCGAGGCGATCGTCGGCAAGCATCTAGAGCTGCATTTCGACGCGGTGTTCTACGCCGCGCGCGTCTGGGTGAACGGCACGCTCGTCGGCACGCACGAAGGCGGGCACACCGCGTTCGATCTCGATGTTTCGCGTGCGTTGAAGCCGGGCGCGAACCGGATCGTCGTCGCCGCCGACGACCGGCCGGGGTTCGCGACGATTCCGGGCTATGCGATGCGCTTGGCCGGGTCCGGTAACGTCTGGTACGATTGGTGGCATAGCGGCGGGATCACGCGCGACGTGTCGCTGCGGATAGCCGAGGGTGGGCTGATCCGACGCCAACGTATCCGCCAGGTTTTGCGCGCCGACAGTGCCACGATCTCCGCGGGCGTCGCGATCGAGAATGTCGATGCGACGGCGCATACCTACGCCCTCACGACGATCGCGATCGATCCCGATGGTCGGGAGGTCGCGCGGGCTTCGCAGGGCGTGACGGTTGCCGCATCGTCGTCCGCGACATCCGACGCTGCGCTGACGATCGCCAAGCCGCAGCTGTGGCAGATCGGTGCGGGGAAACTCTATCGTATCGACGCAGAACTCCGCGACGAGCGCGGCGTGCTGCTTGACCGGCGCGAGGACACCGTCGGCCTCCGCACGCTCGCGATCCGCGACCGGCGGCTGTACGTCAACGACATGCCCGTGCGCCTGACCGGCGTGGCACGGCATCAGGATTCGCCGTGGGAAGGCGCCGCCGAGACGCGCGGCACGATCCTGCACGACATGCGCGATCTCGCCGCGCTGCACGTCACCCTCACGCGCCCAGTGCATTATCCGCAGCCGCAGAGCGTGTTCGACGCAGCCGATCGCGCCGGCGTGCTGCTGGTGCCCGAAATCCCGATCTGGCAGATGACCGCGGCGCAGCTGGGCGACCCCCGGCTGCTGGTCCGCGCCAAGGCGATGATAGCCGAGATGATCGCCGAGAGCGGCAATCACCCGAGCGTGCTCGCCTGGAGCATCATGAACGAGAGCGAGGCCGCGACGCCGCAGGGTTTTGCCTTCGTCAAGGCGATGACGGCGCATATCAACGCGATCGATCCGGGCCGGTTCGTGACCTTCGCGGATTCCGAAATCGCTGTGCAGCCGGTCCGCGTCCCCGCGCTGGTCGCGGCCGATTTCGTCATGGCCAACGCCTATTTCGGCAGCTGGAGCGGGCGTGCGAGCGGTGTCGGCCCGTGGCTCGACGCGTTCGACAAGGCGTATCCGGACCGGATGCTGGTGATCTCCGAATTCGGCTGGCCGGGGCCGTTCTCGCACGACGCGGCCAGCGCCGATATCGCACGCACCGATAACCTCAAGGACCAGCTCGCGGCGTTCGCGACGCGGCCCTGGGTCGGTGGCGCGATCTTCTGGAGCTATTCGGATTACCGCTCGAACAAGAACCTCTTCGCCGGGTTGGCGGACGGTTATGTCGACCACGGCCTGGTCGACGCCGACCGCCAGCGCCGCCCGAGCTATTTCGCATGGGAAGCCGCCAATCGCGCCGTCTCCGCGACCGTCGATCTCAAGATGGCGGGCGAGATACCGACTGGCTTCACCGCCATTGTCGCCGGTGCGGCAAAGGATGCGTTGCCGTCCTATCCGTTGGTCGGCGCGCGCCTCCACTGGCGCGCGATCGGCGGCGACCGCGTGCTGCTCGGCGAGGGCGAGGAGCCGCTGCCGGTCATCGCGCCGGGTGCGACCACCAAGGTTTCCGCATCGTGGCCCGGTCGACTTTCGCCCGTCACGGTCACCGTCGATATCCTGACCGCGGAGGGGGGGCGCGCTGGCGGCGTCGTCCGCGACTATGAACCGTTCAAGGCCGGCTCCGCCGCCTATCCGCCAGACCCTGCGCAACTGCCGAAGGACCCATCATGATCCGTTTCCGCCCCCTCGCGCTCGCGCTGCTGATGACCTCCACCGCTGCGGTGGCGGAGGGTCCCAAACTGATCCCGATGCCCGCGTCGATCGAGGCGAAGACGGGCACGCTGACGATTGCCGATGGCGCCGGGATCGTCGCGGGCGATGCGGGGGCGAAGACTGCGGCACGGTTGCTCGTGCAGCAGGTGAAGGTCGATCGCGGCCTGACGCTCGCCGGTGATGCGGGTGCAGGCCCGATCCGGTTCGTGCGCGATGCAAGCGTCGCCGGCGACGAAGCGTATACTCTGACGGTCGACACGAAGGGCGTGACGATCGCGGCGAGCGGCGACGCGGGCCTCGTCCACGGCGCGATGACGCTGGCGCAGCTGCTCAGCCCCGACGCGGCGATCGGCAAGCCCGTCACGCTGGCGGCGATGACGATCCGCGACGCACCGCGCTTCAAGTGGCGCGGGCTGATGATCGATCCGGCGCGGCATTTCGTGCCTATGCCGACGCTGTACGCGATGGTCGATCAGCTCGCCGCGCAGAAGATGAACGTGCTGCATCTCCATTTGACCGACGATCAGGGCTGGCGGGTCGAGATCAAGCGCTATCCCGACCTGACGCGGATCGGCGCATGGCGGACGCCGCCTTCGACGGGTGGCGCGCCCGGCCCAAAGGTCGGTGGCTTCTACACGCAGGCCGAATTGAAGGCGCTGGTCGCCTACGCGCAGGAGCGCGCGATCACGATCATGCCCGAAATCGACCTTCCCGGCCATGCGCAGGCGGCGGTCGCATCGTATCCGGTGGAGGTCGGCGTGCTCGGCGATCGTCCGCCCGTCGGCCACGATTGGGGCGTGAACCCGTGGCTGTTCAGCCCGGAGGATCGCAGCATGACCTTCATCAAGCACGTGCTCGACGAGCTGATGGAGGTGTTCCCGTCGCAGTTCATCCATCTCGGCGGCGACGAGGCGGTCAAGGACCAGTGGGAGCGTTCGCCCGCGGTGCAGGCCAAGATGAAGGCGCTCGGGCTGAGGACCGAGATGGAAATGCAAAGCTGGATGATCGACCAGCTCGGCGAGTATCTGGCCAAGCACGGCCGCCGCCTGATCGGCTGGGACGAGATACTCGAAGGTGGCCTGCCGCCGTCTGCATCCGTCATGTCGTGGCGTGGCGAAAAGGGGGCCGTCGATGCGGCCAATCAGGGCCATGACGTGGTGCTGAGCCCCGCGCCGATCCTGTATCTCGACAGCTTGCAGAGCACGCGCAGCGACGAGCCGCCGGGCCGCATTTCGAACGGCGATGCGATCGTGACGCTCGCCAGGCTCTACGCGTACGAACCGGAGCCCGCGGGCTTCGCGCCCGACAAGGCGAAGCATGTGCTGGGCGCGCAGATCAATGCGTTCAGCGAATATCTGGTGACGCCGGAACAGCTCCAGCATGCGACCTTCCCGCGGCTTTCGGCACTGGCAGAGCGGACGTGGTCGCCGAAAACCACGCAGGACTATGCAAGCTTCGTCGCGCGACTGGAGCCACAGATGGGCCGGTACGCACGCGCCGGCATTGCGGCCGCGGACAGTGCGTTCGCAGTCGACTTCACGGTGCAGGGCACGCGCGGCGATGCGCTTCGCAGCGGCAGGGTGCCGGTCACGCTGGCGACGCAGACGGGCTATGGCACGATCCGCTACACGCTCGACGGCAAGGTGCCGACCGCACGGTCGAAGGTCTATGCTGCGCCGCTGTCGCTCAAGCCAGGTGTCACCATCCGCGCCGCCGCCTTCACCACCGACGGTCGCCCGACCGCGACGCCGCGTCTGTTCGAGACCAGCCGTGCGTCGCTGCTGCACCGGTCGAGTTCGGAGCTGGTCGCGTGCCCCAATGGTGCGATCGGCCTGCGCGTGCCGCTGACGTCGGAGGCGACCGCGAACACGCCGGTGTTCAACGTCAACATCTTCGACACGTGCACGATGTATCCGGCCGCCCCCCTCGACGTTGCCCGCAGCTTCACGATCGACGTCGCGCGCCTGCCGCGGCACTATGGGCTCGCGCATGACGAAAAGGCGCTGCGCCGGCATTATGCGGTGACGGCGTTCGGCGAACTGGTGATGCGGACCGGCGGTTGCACCGGCACGATCGCCGCGACCTTCCCGCTGCCCGATCCGGCGAACAGCCCGACCCGCATGACTTTCCGCGGCACATTGCCGGCGACGAAGGGCGACGCGGACGTCTGCCTGCAGTTCACCGAGTCGATGGAATCACCGTTCTACGCGGTCGAAGCAATGCAGTTGGCGGAGAAGAACTGATGCGCTGGCCGGTCCTGCTGCTGCTCGCCAGCGTCGCCACCCCCGCCTGGGCCGCACCCCGCACGAGCGTCGTGCTCGACAGCGGCTGGTCGATGCGGATCGACCCTGCCGATACGGCCGCCACGAAGGCGCACCCGAAAGCGGCACGCTGGCTCCACGCGACCGTGCCGGGTAGCGCTCAGACCGATCTGATGGCCGCGAAGATCGTCCCCGATCCGTATATCGGCCTGAACGAAGCGAAGATCCAATGGGTCGGGCTGACCGACTGGCAGTACCGCACCGTGCTGCGCGCGACGCCGGAGCTGCTGGGTCGCGATCATGTCGACCTCGTGTTCGACGGGCTCGATACCTTTGCCGAGGTACGGCTGAACGGTACGAAACTGCTCGCCGCGGACAACGCGCATCGGCGCTGGCGCGTGCCGGTGAAGGCGGTGTTGAAAGCGGGTGCGAACGACCTGCTGATCACCTTCCGCTCGCCGATCCGGACCTTGCAGCCGATGGTGCTGAAGACCGCCAACTCGCTGCCCGGCGAATATGATTCGATCTATGGCGACGAGCCCGAGGGCAAGCAGACCTCGCCCTATATCCGCAAGCCGAAGTATCAATATGGCTGGGACTGGGGCCCGCGGATCGTCACGCAGGGGATCTGGCGCGCGGCGCGGATCGAAGCCTGGGACGACGCCCGGATCGAGGCGTTTCGCGTGACGCAGGAAGGGCTGACCAAGTCCGAAGCGCGGTTGTCGGCCGAACTCGACGTCGTCGCCGGCGAAGAGCGTCCCGTCACCGTGCAGGTCGCCGTCACCGGTCCCGACGGCCGCGTATCGCAGGCATCGCGGACCGTCACCGTCGCGGCAGGTGCAAGCCATGTCACGGTGCCCGTGAGCATCGCCAACCCGCAACGCTGGTTCCCCGCGGGCTACGGCGCGCAACCGCTCTACACCGTGAAGGCGACCCTGAACGACGGGACCGCGACGATCGACACCGCCCAGCGCCGCACCGGCCTGCGCACCGTCGAACTGCGCCGCGACAAGGATGCGAACGGGCGCGGCTTCGCGTTCGTGGTCAACGGCATCCCGGTGTTCGCCAAGGGCGCGAACCTGATCCCGTTCGACATGTTCCCCGCGCGCGTGCCCGAGAGCCAGATCCGCACCGTGCTCGCCGGCGCGCGCGATGCCAACATGAACATGATCCGCGTGTGGGGCGGCGGCTATTATCTCGACGACGCGTTCTACGACATCGCCGACCAGATGGGGCTGATGGTGTGGCAGGACTTCATGTTCGGCGGCGCGGTGACGCCCCCCGATCGCGACTTCCGCGAGACCGTGCGGATCGAGGCGGAGGAACAGGTCGACCGGCTCCAGGCGCATCCCTCGATCGTGCTGTGGTCGGGCAACAACGAAGTGCTCAGCGGCTGGGCCACGTGGGGCGACCGGATCAAGTTCAAGAAGACCGTCGGCGCGGACGAGCAGGAGCGGATCGGCGTCGGCATGGCGGTGATCTTCGACCGCGTACTGCGCGATGCCGCCGAGCGCCGCGATCCCGACGCAGTGTACTGGCCGGGCTCGCCGAGCAGCAATTACGAGGACAAGCCCGACATCGATGGCGATGGCGACCGGCATTACTGGGACGTGTGGGGCGGCAAGAAGCCGGTCGAGGCATATCTCGACAGCTGCCCGCGGTTCATGTCCGAATACGGCCTGCAGTCGATGCCCCAGATGAAGACGATCCGGACGTTTGCGACCGACGCGGATTTATCGCCGACCTCCCCGGTGATGAAGGCGCACCAGAAGTTCCTCAAGGGCGAGGGCAACGACCGGCTGCTGTTCTACATCCGCGAAAAATACCGCGAGCCGCGTGACTTCGCCGAGTTTGTGTATCTGAGCCAGGTGATGCAGGCGGAGGGGATAGAGCTCGCCGCGCTGCATCACCGCGCGTGCCGGCCGGTGACGATGGGGTCGCTGTTCTGGCAGATAAACGACGTCTGGCCGGGCGCGTCCTGGTCGAGCATCGATTATTATGGTCGCTGGAAGGCGCTGCAATTCCGGGCGCGGCATTTCTATGCGCCGCTGGCGATCGCGGCCGAGCACAAGGACGGCGCGACCAAGGTGAGCCTGATCTCCGACGCGACGACGCCGACCGATGCGCGCTGGCGGGTGCGGACGCTCGACGTCGACGGCAAGGTCGTCGCGACGCGCGAGGAGCCTGCGACGTTGGCGCCCTTGTCCGCGACGGCGGTGGCGACGCTGCCCGATGCGACGCTCTTCGCGGGTGGCGATCCCGCGCGGACGATCGCGGTGGCGGAGTTGCTGGTGGACGGCCGCGTGACGTCGCGCGTGCTGGTGTCGGCGGCGCCCAAGACGATGACGCTGCCCGATCCGGGGCTGACCGCGACATGGGAGGGCGATCGCCTGACGCTGACCGCGACCAGGCTGGCGCGCGCGGTGTGGATCGACTTCGGCAAGGTCGAGGCGACGCCGTCCGACAATGCGTTCGATCTGTTGCCGGGTGAGAGCATCACTGTGTCGGTCGCGTCAAAGGCATCCGCGGCGACGCTGCGACGCGAGATGACGGTCCGTACGCTGGCGGGTGTCTCGGCGGTGAAGTCGTGATGCGGTTCGCGCTGGTCCCGGTCTCGCTACTGCTCGCCACGTCCGCGCTTGCGCAGACAGATCCCGCGGTGCGGAGCATGACGCTCGACGAGAAGGCGGCGCAGTTGCAGAGCGTTGCGCCCGCGATTCCGCGGCTGAACCTGCCCGCGTATGACTATTGGAATGAAGGCCTGCACGGGCTTGCGCGCAACGGTGTCGCCACCGTGTTTCCGCAAGCGATCGGCTTGGCCGCGACATGGGACGAAGCGCTGCTCAGGCGCGTCGGCGACGTCGTGTCGACCGAGGCACGCGCCAAGTCCAATGCGCTGCCGGCGGGCGACCGCGCGCGCTATCAGGGGCTGACGATCTGGTCGCCCAACATCAATATCTTCCGCGATCCGCGCTGGGGGCGGGGGCAGGAAACGTACGGCGAGGATCCGTATCTGACGGGACGGCTTGGCGTCGCGTTCATCGGCGGGTTGCAGGGCCCGGACCTGACGCACCCGAAGGTCATCGCCACGCCGAAGCATCTCGCCGCGCATAGCGGGCCCGAGGCGGGGCGCGACGGGTTCGACGTCGATATCAGCCCGCACGACCGCGAGGCGACGTACCTGCCCGCGTTCCGGCTCGCGCTGACCGAGGGCCATGCGCTGTCGACCATGTGCGCGTATAACTCGATCCACGGCGTCCCGGTGTGTGCGTCCGAGCCGCTGCTCAACCAGACGGTGCGCGAGCAATGGGGCTTCAAGGGGCTGATCGTGTCCGACTGCGATGCGGTCGGCAACATCGCGAACTATCACCATTACCGGCCCGACTCCGCGAGCGGGTCTGCCGCGGCGATCTCGGCGGGCATGGATTTCAATTGCGGGCGCACCTACGCGGCGCTTGGCGATGCGGTGCGGCGAGGGCTGGTGCCCGAGGCGACGCTCGACACGAGCCTGACGCGGACCTTCGCGGTGCGGCGTATGCTCGGCGGCGCGTTCGGGACGACAAGCCCGTGGGACAAGATCAAGCCGACCGAGTTCGACACGCCCGCACACCGCGCGCTGGCGCTCGAGGCGGCGCGTAAAGCCATGGTGCTGGTCCAGAACAATGGCGTTCTGCCGCTGAAACCCTCGGCGAAGATCGCGGTGATCGGGCCGAATGCTGACAGCGTCGACGTACTGGAGGCGAACTACCACGGCACGGCTGCGGCACCGATCACGCCATTGGCGGCGCTGCGGAAGTCGTTTGCTGGCGTCCGCTACGCGCAAGGATCGAGCATTGCCGAGGGCGTGCCGGTGCCGGTGCCCGACACCGCGTTGTCGCTGCGGGCTGAGTATTTTCGCGGGAGTGATTTCGCCGGCCCGCCGGTAGCGCGCGCCGACCGCCTGATCGACTTCGACTGGGACCGTACCGCACCTGCGCCGGGAATCGATCCGGCTGCATTCTCGGTACGCTGGACGGGGACGATTACCGCGCCGGCTGCGGGCGAGTATGTGTTCCGGCTCGACGTTCCGCGCTGTTTCGACTGCAAGGGACATGATCCTGCGCGGTTGTGGATCGACGGCAAGCCTGTCGCCGACGACGATGGCAGCGGCGCACATGTCGAGGCGCCGGTGACGCTGACCGCCGGCCCGCACGCGATCCGCGTCGAGCTTGCGCATAGCGGTGAAGACCAGGGACTGCGTCTGACCTGGACCGCACCCGCCGCCGCGCAGCTGGCGGAAGCCGTCGCAGCCACGAACGACGCCGATGCGATCGTCGCATTCGTCGGGTTGTCGCCCGCGGTCGAGGGCGAAGCGTTGCAGATCGAGGTGGCAGGGTTCTCGGGCGGCGACCGTACCGATATCGGGCTCCCCGCGGCGCAGGTGCGGTTGCTCGAAGCGGCAAAGGCGACAGGCAAGCCGCTGGTCGTCGTGCTTATGACCGGCAGCGCAGTCGCGATGACATGGGCGAAGGCGCATGCCGATGCGATCCTGGTCGGCTGGTATCCGGGTCAGGCTGGCGGGCAGGCGATCGCCGATACGCTGACGGGGACGAGCAATCCGGGCGGGCGACTGCCGGTGACGTTCTATGCCAAGACACGCGATCTGCCCGCGTTCATCGATTACAACATGCGCGAACGCACCTATCGCTACTTCACCGGCACGCCGCTCTGGGGCTTCGGACACGGGCTGAGCTATACGCAGTTCGCCTATGCTGCGCCCAGAATGCTGCGCAGCACGATTGCGGCGGGCGAGAACTTCACGGTCGAGGTGCCGGTGCGCAATACCGGCAAGGTCACGGGCGACGAAGTGGTGCAGGCATATCTCGTACCGCCAGAACCGGCGGTGAAGCCGCGTTTCAACGATCCCGTGCTGCAACGGCAGCTCGTCGGGTTCAAGCGCCAGACCGCGAAGCCGGGCCAGACGACACGCGTATCCTTCACGATCGATCCCCGCGGGATGAGCAGCGTCGATGCGGCGGGCAATCGCCGCGTCGTGCCGGGCGAATACCGGCTGCATATAGGTGGCGGCCAGCCGGGAGACGGGCCGGGTGTCGATACCGTCTTCGCCGTGACGGGAACGCAGGATTTGCCGAAATGATCGATCGTCGCATGCTCATTGCGGGCGCTGCGGCGCTCGGTGTCGCGGGGCCGCTGCGGGCCGCCACACCGTCGTTCGTCAGCAAGCGCCCGAAGCCTGGCGATCGCCGCTACACCAGCCGCGCGGTGGAGGCGGAGATCGCGCGCGTGTCTGCCAAGATCGCCGATCCCGAACTCGCCTGGATGTTTGGGAATTGCTACCCGAACACGCTCGACACGACGGTGTTCATGGGTGCGGTCGACGGCAAGCCCGATGCGTTCGTCATCACCGGCGACATCGACTGCATGTGGCTGCGCGACAGCTCGGCGCAGGTCCATCCGTACCTGCCGCTGGCGAAGCGCGATCCGGCGTTGCGCACCCTGTTCCGCGGGTTGATCGCGCGGCAGGCGCGGTGCATCCTGATCGATCCGTACGCCAACGCGTTCATGCACGACCCCTCGGCGAAGACCAATCTGAGCTGGTCGCTGGGCGACGATACGGTGATGAAGCCGGGCGTCGGCGAGCGGAAGTGGGAGGTAGATTCACTCTGCTACCCGATGTGGATCGCGCACGCCTATTGGCAGGCGACCGGCGATACCGTCCCGTTCGACGCGCTGTGGGCGGACGGTGCGCGCGCGTCGATCCGGACGTTCCGCGAGCAGCAGCGTAAGGACGGGCCGGGGCCGTATCGCTTCCGCCGGTCGTCGCCGATCGTCGGCGAGAGCATGGCGCTCGACGGCTATGGGCCGCCGTCGCGACCGGTCGGGCTGATCCATTGCGGCTTCCGGCCGTCGGACGATGCGTGCGTGCTCCCGTTCCTGATCCCGTCGAACATCTTTGCGGTGCGTGCGCTGCGCCAGTTGGCGGAACTCGCGACGCGCGCTCGGCCCGACGCGGCGCTGGCGGCGGATGCATCTGCGCTGGCGGACGAGGTCGAGGCGGCGTTGCGGTTGCATGGTATGACCAAGGGGCCGGACGGCCAGCCGGTCTGGGCGTATGAGGTCGATGGCTATGGCAACGCGATCTTCATGGACGACGCCAATGTGCCGAGCCTGTCGGGGCTCGCGTATCTCGGTGCGGTGAACGCCGACGATCCGCTCTGGCGGCGCACCGCGGCGCGCGCGTGGAGCAAGGACAACGCGTATTTCTTCACCGGCAAGGCGGCGGAGGGAATCGGCAGTCCGCATACGGGCTTGCGCGAGATCTGGCCGATGTCGATCGTGATGCACGCGCTGAACGCGCTCGAGACCGGTGACGACGCGACCGTCGCGCGGTCGCTGGCTGCGCTCAAATCAACGCATGGCGGCACCGGGTTCATGCATGAATCCTTCAACCAGGACGACGGGGCGAAGTTCACGCGGTCGTGGTTCGCCTGGGCCAATGGGCTGTTCGGCGAATTGATCGTCGACATCGCCGCCAAACGCCCCGCACTTCTCGGAGTCTGCGCATGAACCTGACCCGTCGTTCGCTCCTCGCCGGCACCGGCGCGCTGGCGCTCACCGCGCGCGCAACCTTCGCCGCGACGCCACGCGAGGCGACTGCGCCCGACCTGTTCGTCGGTACCGGCGGCCACGGCCACACCTATCCGGGGGCGACGCTGCCCTTCGGCATGGTGCAGCTCAGCCCCGATACAGATGTCGAGCGCTGGGACGCGTGTTCGGGCTATCACCGCACCGATACGTCGATCATGGGGTTCAGCCACACGCATCTGTCGGGCACCGGGATCGGCGACATGCTCGACGTGCTGGTGGTGCCGACGCGTGGGCCGGTGCAGCTGACGCCCGGTACGCTCGCCGATCCGGATTCGGGCTATCGCCAGCGGTTTTCGGCCGAGCATGCCGAGCCGGGCTATTACCGCGTGACGCTGGAATCGGGCGTACGCGCGGAGCTGACCGTGACCGAACGGACCGGGATCCAGCGGCATGTCTTTCCGGCGGGCGCGGGGCATATCCTCGTGAACCTGTCGCACCTGGTGCTCGACAAGACCGACAAGGGCGTGCTGATCGACGACGCGTCGCTGAACATCGATGAGACGGGCATTCTGACCGGGAGCCGGCGCGTGTTCCGTTGGGCGAAGGGGCGGCGGATCCACTTCGCGATGCAGCTGTCGCGCAAGCCAGACCGGATCGTGTTCTACGGCGATGGCGACACCGAGCATCCGGCGGGCGCGAAGGGCGTCGCGGGCAAGCGCGTCAAGGCGGTGCTGCACTATGACGACGCGGGCGCCGCACCGATCGTGATCCGCACCGGGATCTCCGCGGTCGACGTCGCCGGCGCCCGCAAGAACCTAGCGGCCGAGGCGCGGCATTGGGATTTCGATCGCTATCTTGCCGATGCCTCCAGGCGCTGGGCTCCGGCGCTCGAGGCCGTCCGCGTCGAGGGCGGCACGCCTGCGCAGCGCACGATCATGACGAGCGCGCTGTACCATGCGCAGCTTGCGCCGACGCTTTTCTCCGATGTGGACGGCCGGTATGTCGGGCTCGATCGGCACGTGCATACGGTGACGGGCAAGGACCGTGCGTATAGCTCCTATTCGATGTGGGATACGTATCGCGCGCTGCATCCGCTGCTTACGCTGATCGAGCCGGAGCGTACCGCAGAGCTGGTCGGCGACCTGATCCGCCAGACGCAGCAAAGCCCGTATGGCCCGCCGGTCTGGCCTTTGCAGGGTGTCGAGACAGGGTGCATGATCGGCTGGCATTCGGTGTCGGTGATGGCCGAGGCGCGCGCGAAGGGAGTGCCCGCGAACTACGCCGCGGCGTGGCCGAATGTGAAACGCCGCTCGTTCGATTTCGCGATGCCGAATCTCGACAACAGCCTCGGGATCAAGCCGTACGACACGATGGGCTACATCCCCGCGGACACGGTGTTCGAGTCGGTCTCGCGCACGCTCGAATATGCGTATGACGATTACGCGTCTGCGCATCTGGCGGACGCGGCGGGGGCGGGCGCGGATGCCGCGCGGTTGCGCAAGCGGAGTGGGAATTGGCGCAACGTGTTCGACGCGTCGATCGGGTTCGCGCGGCCCAAGCTCGCGAACGGGACATGGACCACGCCATACGATCCCATCGCGCTCGGCCATTCGTCGAAATGGCGCGATTACACCGAAAGCAATGGCTGGCAGGCGACGTTCCTAAACCAGCACGACGTCTATGGCCTGATCGCGGCGATGGGCGGCGATGCGCAGTTCGAGGCCAAGCTCGACGGCCTGTTCAACGCGTCGTCGATCCTGCCGAAGGATGCGCCGCCCGATATCAGCGGGCTGGTCGGGCAATATGCGCATGGCAACGAACCCAGCCATCACGTCGCGTACATGTACGCGTATTGCGGCGCGGCGTGGAAGACGCAGGCGATGGTCCGGCGGCTGCTGACCGAGATGTACAAGGACGATCCCGACGGCATCATCGGCAACGACGATTGCGGGCAGATGAGCGCGTGGTTCGTGCTGAGCGCGCTCGGGCTGTACCCGGTCGATCCGGTTAGCGCGAATTACGTGCTGGGATCGCCGTTGTTCGACCGGGCCGAGATGCGCGTCGGCGCAGGCCGGACTCTCGTCGTCGAGGCGCGCGGCAATGCGACGGATCGGCCGTATGTGCAGTCGGTGACGTGGAACGGCCGGCCCTGGACCAAGAGCTGGATCGCGCATGCCGATATCGTGCGCGGTGGCCGGCTCGTGTTCGAGATGGGCGACAAGCCCAACCGTGATTTTGGCCGCGCGCTAGCCGACCGGCCGCCAGCAACCACCGGAGTTTCGCTATGACCTTGGATCTGAACCGCCGCGCGTTGATCGCAGGTACGCTTGCCACTGCAGCTGCCGGCCGTGCGAACGCTGCTCCGGTCGGTGCACCAGCCCCGTGGGGTGCGACGCCCAGCGTCCGCCAGCTCGCATGGCACAAGCGCGAGCGGTACGGCTTCGTTCACTTCACGCTGAACACCTGGACCGACAAGGAATGGGGATACGGCGACGAGGACCCCAAACTCTTCGACCCGACCGCGTTCGACCCCGACCAGATCGTCGCGGCGGCGAAAAGCGCGGGGCTGACCGGGCTCGTCCTGACCGCCAAGCATCATGACGGCTTCTGCCTTTGGCCGACCAAACTCACCGAGCATTGCGTCCGCAACAGCCCGTACAAGGGCGGCAAAGGCGACATCGTCCGCGAACTGGGCGACGCGTGCCGGCGAGGCGGGATTGCCTACGGGCTGTACCTGTCGCCATGGGATCGCAACCGTGCCGACTATGGCACGCCTGCGTACATCGCGTATTTCCGCGCGCAGCTGACCGATCTCTGCACCAATTACGGCGAGCTGTTCGAAGTGTGGTTCGACGGCGCGAACGGCGGCGATGGCTATTATGGCGGCGCGCGCGAGGCGCGGAAGATCGATGCGCCGAAATATTATAACTGGCCCTCGATCATCGCGCTGGTCCACAAATTGCAGCCGATGGCGTGCACCTTCGACCCGCTCGGTGCGGATATCCGCTGGGTGGGGAACGAGGACGGGCACGCGGGCGATCCGTGCTGGCCGACGATGCCGAACCATCCGTACGTCCAGAGCGAGGGTAATTCGGGCGTGCGCGGTGCGCCACTGTGGTGGCCGGCGGAAACCAATACGTCGATCCGTCCGGGCTGGTTCTATCATGCCGACGAGGACCTTCAGGTGAAGTCGCCGCAGCGCCTGATGCAGTTCCACGACGAGTCGGTCGGGCGCGGCACCAACATGATGCTCAACCTGCCGCCCGATCGCCGCGGGCTGATCGCTGAGCCCGATCTCGCGTCGCTGAAGTCGTTCGGGGATGCGTTGCGCGGCAGCTTCAAGACCGATCTCGCCAAGGGCGCGGTGGCGAATGGACCGTCGCGCGGGGCCCGGTTTGCGCCGGCCAACGTGCTCGACGGCAATCCCGAGACGTATTGGAGCACGCCGGATGCGGTGAAGACGCCGTCACTGGTGCTCGACCTTCCGCCGGGGCGCCGCTTCGACCTGATCCGCATCCGCGAGGCGCTGGCGCTCGGCGTGCGCGTGACGAAGTTCGCGATCGATGTGGCGGATGTCAAGGGCGCGTGGCGCGAGGTTGCGATGCACGAGTGCATCGGCGCGCAGCGGATCATCCGCCTGCCCGAGCCGGTGACCGCGCGGCGCGTGCGGTTGCGGATCGTCGAGGCGCCGGCGTGCCCGGCGATCACCGAGCTGTCGCTGTTCCTGAGCGTTCCGCCGGTCGCGGTCGTCGCATCGCAGGCGACGGGTAACAAGATCATCTCGAAGACCGGGTGGACGATCGCGGGCACGACGCAAGGCGGTCCGGCGTCGCTCGATCCAGGCAAGGCGATGTCGCTGGTGAATGCGGTGAAGGCGCCGCTGGCCGGAGCCGAGGCGGTGCTCGACGATGACCTCGCCACCGTCTGGAAGACGCCCGCGCCGACCCCGACGAGCGTGGTGATGCTGATGATCGACATGGGCAAGGCGGATCAGGTCGCCGGGTTCAGCCTGACGCCGACCCGTCAGGCTTTGCCCGACGCGGGCCCGCCGGGCCGCTACCGCGTCGAGACGAGCGAGGACGGCAAGACCTGGACGCCGGCGGGCGAGGGCGAGTTCGGCAACATCGCCTATGCGCGTGCCACGCAGCGGATCACCTTCGCGAAGGCGCGGAACGCGCGGTATCTGATGCTGGGCTTCACGACAGTCGCGACGGCGCAGCCGAAGATGGCGATCGCCGCGATCGGTGCGTTCCGGCCGTAAGTTTCCGATCGATCCTCTCCCGCAAGCGGGAGGTGTCGCCGAAGGTGACGGAGGGGGAGGATACGGAACGGCTGTTTCCCTTTCCTCCCCCTCCGTCTGGCAAGTGCCAGCCACCTCGCCCTGGCGGGGGAGGATCGAGAGGGGGCTGGGCTAGCCGGCTCCGATCGGGCATGGCGTCCCTCGGCAGCACGGGTGGGCGAACGGATGGAGGACAGAGCAACGATGCCGCGGATCGCGGGGCCCGAGGATCATGTCGTGGTCGTCGGCGGCGGGTTTTCGGGCGCGCTGTTCGCGGTCAACCTAATGCGCCACGAGGGGCCCCGCGTGACGCTGATCGAGCGCCGCGATCGGCAGCTCGCACGGGGCGTCGCCTATAGCGCGGCGCATCCCGATCACCTGCTCAACGTCCGGGCAGGCAACATGAGTGCGTTGCCCGACGATCCCGATCATTTCGTCCGCTGGCTCGAGGCGCACGGCAAGGGCGACCGCAAGACCTTCGTCCCGCGCACGACCTACGGCGCGTATCTGCGCGAACTGCTAGATGCGGCGATCGCGGACTCGAACGGCCGGCTGGTGCATGTCGAGGGCGAGGTCTGCGCGATCGAGCCGGTCGAAGGCGATGGCGTGACGCTGACGATGGCGGACGGGCGCAAGATCGCCGCCAATACCGCGGTGCTCGCGCTCGGCAATCTGCCGCCGCACACCCCGCCGGGGTTGAAGCCCGAGGCCTTGCCGGCTGGCGTGTATTGCGCGGACCCATGGGCGGCCGACCTCGCCGAGGGGTTGGGCGCGGACGATACCGTCGTGCTGGTCGGAACCGGGCTGACCGCGATCGACGCGGCGCTGTTGCTCGATGCTCAGGGGTTTGCTGGCCACATCCTTGCTACCTCCCGGCGTGGGCTATCGCCGCGGCGGCATGTCGATGGTGCGCCTGCGCACCGCGGGGTTTCGGACAAGCCGCAGGGCGGGCTGACCGACCTCGTCCGTCACGTTCGTGCGCGGACCGAAGAGGGCGGCTGGCGGGCTGCGGTCGACGAACTTCGCCCCGTTACGCAGATGCTTTGGGCGGCGGCTTCGCAGGAATTACGGGGGCGTTTCCTGCGGCATCTGCGGCCCTATTGGGACGTCCATCGCCACCGCGTCGCGCCGGCCGTCGCCGACCGCGTCGAGGCGCTCGTCGCGAGCGGACGGTTGACCTTTGCGGCGGGCAAGATCGTGTCCGCAGAGGCAGATGGAACGCACGCCAACCTGACGTGGCGACCGCGCGGCGCCACCGAACCCGTCGTCACGCACGCCGCTCGGATCGTCAATTGCACCGGGCCGCAGGGCGATCTGTTGCGATCGGAGGAGCCGCTCGTGAAGCACCTGCTCGCGGCTGGTGCGATCCGGCCCGATCCGCTCAGGCTCGGCGTCGACGTCGATGCGCAGTCGCGGGTGATCCGGGTCGGCGGCACGCCCGACGACCGCATCCACTGCATCGGCCCGATGACCCGCGGCGGGCTGTGGGAGGTGGTCGCGGTGCCCGATATCCGCGTCCAGAGCTGGGACCTCGCGCGCCGCCTGTCCAACGCACAATGGGTCGGCGGCGAAGGGCTGTGACCGCGGTCCGGCGCTTTTTCGCGGGCGATGCGGCGGGCGCCATCGTGCTGCTCGCCGCGACGATCGCGGCGCTGCTGGTCGCCAACTCGCCGCTCGCGCCGACCTATTTCGCGACGCTGCACCACGCCGTCGGCGGGATGAGCGTCCATCGCTGGATCGACGACGGTGCGATGGCGCTGTTCTTCCTGCTGATCGGGCTGGAGGTGAAGAGCGAGTTCGTCTCGGGGCATCTCTCGACCTGGGGGGAGCGCATCCTGCCCGGTGCGGCGGCGCTCGCGGGGATGGTGGTGCCGGCGTGCCTCTATCTGCTCGTCAACATGGGCACGCCCGCCAATCTGCGCGGCTGGGCGATCCCGGCGGCGACCGACATCGCGTTCGCGCTCGGCATTCTCGCCTTGCTCGGGTCGCGCGTGCCGACTTCGTTGAAGGTACTGCTGACGGCGATCGCGGTGATCGACGATTTGCTCGCGATCCTCGTGATCGCGGTGTTCTACACCGGCCATATCGCGCTGTTGCCGTTGCTCGGCGCGGGCGTGGGGCTGGGCGTGCTCGTGATCCTGAACCTGTCGGGCGTGCGGTCGCTGTTGCCATATCTGCTGATCGGTGTCGGAATCTGGTACGGCGTCCTGCTGTCGGGCGTGCATGCGACGCTCGCCGGCGTGGCGGTCGCGTTGACGATACCGCTGCGCACGGGGGACGGTCAGCCGCCGCTGAAACGTCTCGAACACGCGCTCCAGCCCTGGTCGAGTTTCCTGATCGTGCCGGCGTTCGGGTTCGCCAATGCGGGGATCGCGTTCGGCGGGATGGTGGCGGCGGACGTGATCGCGCCGCTGCCGGTCGGGATCATGCTCGGGCTGTTCCTCGGCAAGCAGATCGGCATCTTCGCGACGATCCGCGGGCTCGTGACGTTCCGGCTGGCCGAGGCACCGAGGGACG
Organism: Sphingomonas sp. SL1004; assembly: GCF_057815015.1. Classification (NCBI taxonomy): domain Bacteria; kingdom Pseudomonadati; phylum Pseudomonadota; class Alphaproteobacteria; order Sphingomonadales; family Sphingomonadaceae; genus Sphingomonas; species Sphingomonas sp. SL1004. The sequence goes on along the minus strand of NZ_JBYMUX010000001.1, from coordinate 2,485,647 downwards.
CGAGCTGGGCGCAGGTTTACGGCATGGCGGTGCTGTGCGGGATCGGTTTCACGATGAGTTTGTTCATCGGCGGGCTTGCGTTCGCGGACGCGCCGCACGCGCTGGATTCGGTCAAGATCGGCGTGTTCGCGGGCTCGATCCTGTCGGGCCTCGCCGGCTGGATCCTGCTGCGGCGGGCCTGACCGAGTCTTGCCATCCGCCGTGCTTTGGCCGAAGCGAGCGGCATGACTGGCCCGACCGTGCTCGTCGTCGATGACGAACTCCACATCCGACGGCTGCTTCGCAATACGCTCGAACGCGTCGGCTATGCGGTCGAGGAGGCGGTCGACGCGCGTGAGGCGCTGCGGATCGCGGCAAGCCGGCCGCTGACCGCCGTGCTGCTCGACCTGGGGTTGCCCGACCGCGACGGGTTGGAACTGGTGCCGCTGCTGAAGAAGCTCGGCGATCCGATCATCCTCGTCGTGTCCGCGCGCGAGGCGACCGACCAGAAGGTCGCCGCGCTCGATCTCGGCGCTGAGGATTACGTGACAAAACCGTTCGATACCGAGGAGCTGCTCGCGCGGCTTCGGGTCGCGTTGCGGGGGCGCGGCGAGGCGACGTCTCGGCCGACGGTCTTGCGCGCGCACGGTGTGGAGATCGACTTCGAACACCGCCTCGTCCGCCGCGGGAACGATGAGGCGCATCTGACGCGGAAGGAGTTCGACGTGTTGTCGGCGCTGGCGGCGCATCCGGGGCGGGTGGTGACGCACCAGCGGATATTGGAGGCGGCATGGCCGACTGATCACGACCGCCGGATCGAATATCTGCGCATCGTGGTGCGCAACCTGCGACAGAAGCTGGAGGGGACGGGGGGCGTCGGCACGGTGATCGCGAACGAACTCGGGATTGGATACCGGCTGCTCGTCGACGCTTGAGCTGAGAAAGCTTGTTTCCGCGCGAAGGCGGGATCCAGACTGGGCTCCCGCCTTTGCGGGAGAACAACGAAGCGATTGGTTCGCTCGTTATCCTGCGCAACCAGCCGTCACCCCACCGAATGCTGGGGGTCTCCCCGCTACATAGGTCGCCCCTGCCGCGCGAGGTCCCGGCTTTCGCCGGGATGACGGGGTTGCGCACTACGCGAACACTATGGCTCCCCCCTGAAACCAGTCTCGAATGCTTATGCGATTAGCGATAGCTGATGCGTCGCATGACCGACGCCCGCCGACTCCGCACCGACCTCAGCCTCCGCGCGAGCGGCGTCCTGTCGCTCGCGATCGCGACCACCGCGATCCACACGCTCGCCCGTCTCCACCCACCAACCGGCGCGCTCGCGTTCTTCCTGGCCGCGATCGGTTTCCTTTGCGCGAGTGGCGGCACGATGCTGGTGATCGTCGGCCCCCACATCCACGACCGCATCCAGATCAGCGCCCGCTGGCGACGCGTAGCGCGATAGGGCGCGCCCTCGGCGGGACCTGTCGACGCGCGTGGACCAAGTCACTATGCTACCGCGTTGCAGCATGATGACGAAGGAGCGCTCTGCATGATCGGTCGACGCGAAGTAATGACCGCGCTGGGTCTGTTGGGTGTCCTCCCGCAGGCTGCCGCAGCGATGCGCGCAGCACCCGGCAAGGCCGAGCCGTTTTCGTGGGAAGCGCTTCAGCAACGCGCCGCGACGCTTGCCACCAAGCCATACGCAGCCCCCGCCAAAGTCGCCGCGGCTGCCGCGATCGATTACGACAAGGTCGGCAGCATTCGCTTTCGCGCCGACAAGACGCTGGCGGGCGGTATCCGTCTGTTCCCGCTCGGCCGCTATGCGCCGATGCCGGTCGCGATCAACGTCATGGAGGGCGGGCTGGCGCATCGCATCGACTTCTCGCGCGATTTGTTCGAGGCGGAGGAAGGCCATGCCGCCGCGCTGGGCATTGCCGGTTTCCGGGCGATGGCGCCGGGCGGGACCAGCGACTGGATGGCGTTCCAGGGCGCCTCCTATTTTCGCACCGCCGGGTCGCAGGACCAATACGGCCTGTCCGCGCGCGGACTGGCGATCAACACCGGGCTCCCCGGGCGCGAGGAATTTCCCGACTTCACCGAATTCTGGATCGAGCGGACCGGCACCGACGCCTACACGATCTACGCGCTGATGGACGGCGCGAGCGTCACCGGCGCGTACCGCTTCCAGTCGCGGCATGTCGCGGGCGCGGGCGTCGAACAGCAGGTCTCGTCGGTCCTGAACATCCGCCGCGACATCGAACGGCTCGGCGTCGCACCCGCTACCAGCATGTTCTGGTACGGCGAAGGCAACCGCGCGGCTGCTGTCGATTGGCGCCCCGAGATCCACGATTCGGACGGCCTCGCGCTGCTCACCGGTGCCGGCGAGCGCATTTGGCGCCCGCTCAACAATCCGCCGCACGATACGTTGGACAGTTTCGCGGATCAGGCGCCGAAGGGCTTCGGGCTGATCCAGCGCGACCGCAATTTCGATCATTATCAGGACGACGGCGCGTTCTACGATCGCCGGCCGAACCTGTGGGTCCAGCCGCAGGGCGACTGGGGCAAGGGCGCGGTGATGCTTTATGCGTTCCCGACCAACAGCGAGACGGTGGATAACGTCGTCTCGTTCTGGACGCCGGCCGCGCCGGCAAAGGCCGGCCAGCGGTTGCAGTTCGATTACGCGCTATCGTGGAAATCAAGCGATCCGACCGCGGTCGCCGCGACCGCGCATGTCGTCGATTGCTGGCAGGGCGTGGCTGGCCGACCGGGCGCGGAGCCGGTCAAGGGCGCACGAAAGCTCGTGGTCGATTTCATTGGCGACGGTCTTGCCGGACTCGACCGGCAGAGCGGCGTGACCGCTAAGATCGACGTCGTCCGCGGCAAGGTGCTCGCCAACGCGGCCTATCCGGTCGTCGGCCAGAAGAACCGCTGGCGCGTGACCGCCGACATTGCCCCCGATGCACAAGGGCCTGCCGACGTCAGGCTGTTCCTCACGCGCGGCGGTCGCGCGCTCAGCGAAACCGTCCTGACGCCGATCTTCTGATGGCCGTGCTTCCCATGATGCCCGGCGAATCGCCGATCGAGATGCAGCCGCAGCGTTTCGACGGGCCACCGCCGCGTTGGTCCGCGCCCGAGCCCGGCCCGGGGAGGGTCGTTTCGAACGACGATATGCTCGCGCGCCGGATCATCCTGATCTTGATGACCGGCCTGCTCGCCACCGCGGCATCGTCCGCGGTGCAGGAATCGCTGCTCGCCGACGGGATGAGCCTGTGGGACGCGGTGTTGCTGGCGTTGTTCTTCCCGTTGTTCGCGTGGATCGCGTTCGGCTTCATGAACGCGGCGATCGGCTTCGTACTGCTGATGACCGGCGGGCATCCGGGGTTCGTTCCGACGCCGCGCCAGTCCGAACCGCTCGAGGGTCGCACCGCGATCCTGATGCCGGTCCACAACGAAGACATCGATGCGGTGTTCGAGCGGATCGCGTGGATGGCGCGCGCGATCGCCGCGGGCGGCGTCGCCGACCGGTTCGATATCTTCATCCTGAGCGACTCCGGCGAAGCGGCGGAGGCGGCCGAGGTCGCGGCATGGCAGGCACTCGCCCCAAGCCTCGATTGCGCGCTCTATTATCGTCGTCGCACCGAGAATGTCGGGCGCAAGCCGGGCAACGTGGCGGAGTGGATCCGGCGGTTCGGCGGCGGCTATCGCTACATGCTGATGCTCGACGCGGACAGTTTGATGGGCGGCAACACGATCATCGGCATGGCGCAGGTGCTCGAACGCCGGCCTGCGGTGGCGCTGCTTCAGACCGTGCCCGCGGTGATCAACGGCGTGACGTTCTTCCAGCGCTGGATGCAGTTCGCGAGCCGGTTGTACGGCCCGATCTCCACCGCTGGCCTCGTCTGGTGGTCGGGTTCGGAAGCGACCTTCTGGGGTCACAACGCGCTGATCCGGATCGAGGCGTTCGCGAGCAGTTGCGGCTTGCCCGACCTGCCCGGCCGCGCGCCGTTCGGCGGTGTCATCATGAGTCACGACATGGTCGAGGCGGCGCTGCTGCGGCGGCGCGGTTGGCGCGTCCACATGTTGATGACCGAGGAGACGTTCGAGGAATATCCGCCGACCTTGATCGACGCGGCGGTGCGCGACCGGCGCTGGGCGCAGGGGAATATCCAGCACCTGAGCCTGCTGACCTCGTCGGGGTTCCACTGGGTCAGCCGCCTGCAACTGCTGATGGGTGCGTCGGCGTTCATCACCTCGCCGGTGTGGCTGTTGATGATCGCGACGAGCGTGGTGCAGGCGCTGCTCGGCGAGCGCAATATCGTCGAGGCGCAGACCTCGTTGCAGGTGCTGATGGTCACGCTGCTGCTGCTGTTCGGGCCCAAGCTGTTGAGCGTGATCTGGGCGTTCTCGAACGCGGAGCGGCGTGCGGGGTTTGGCGGGCGGCGCGGGATCGTGCGGTCGGTGCTGATCGACGTGCCGTTCTCGATGCTGTCGGCGCCGGTGATCGCGTTGACGCAGACGATCGATCTCGCGGGGATATTGATGGGGCGGAAGTCGGGTTGGGCGCCGCAGAACCGCGACGCGCATGAGTTGTCGCTGGCGGACGTGATGCCGCGCTATCGCTGGCATGTCGGGGTGGGGGTGGCGCTGTTGGCGGTGACGCCGTTCGCGCCGATCACCGCGGCGTGGCTCGCCCCGGTGACGCTGGGGTTGTTGCTCAGCCCGTTCCTGACGATGCTGACGGCGAGCGAGAAGGCGGGGGAGTGGGCGACCGGCCACGGGATGTTCGTCGAGCCGGGCGAGCATGTGTCGGTGTTGTCGCGGCCGTCTTTGCCAGCGCATAGCGGCTGAAGATCCTCCCGTGGCAGGGGAGGATCACGCTGCCCGGTGGCCGCTCAGTTCCGCGCCGGCATTCACCGCGAACCGGCGGTTCCAGATCGTCGCGGACGCGGACACCGCTGTGACCACCAGGAAAGCCAGCGTGAAGTCCGCCAGCGCCGGCCTAGTCGCGCCCGTGCCGAGCATCCCGACATGCAGCGACGCAGCCCCCACGCAGATGCCGAGCGACAGCATCAGCTGCTGGAACGTCGCGTAGAAGCTGGTCGCGCTGCTCATCCGTGACGACGGGATCTCGTCATAGGCGATCGTGTTGTACGCCGAGAACTGGAACGACATGAAGAAGCCCGAGATCATCAGCACGCCGAAGATCGCCGGGATCGGCCAGTCGGGGCGGAAGAGGCCGGCGACCGCATAGCCCGAGCTGGCGCAGAGGCCTCCCACGATCAGGCTGTTGCGGAACCCGAAGCGGCGCAGCACGCGCGGCGCGAGGCTTTTCATCGCCAGCGAGCCGATCGCACCGGCGATCGTGATCGCGCCGCTTGCCGCCGCGGTCATGCCGAAGCCCAATTGGAGCATCATCGGCAGCAGGAATGGCTGCGCACCCTGCGTGATGCGGGTCAGTGATCCGCCGATCACCGACAGGCGGAAGGTCGGGATCCGCATCAGCGACAGATCGAGGATCGGGTCGCTGCGATGTTTCGCGTGGCGGATATAGGCGACGCCGGCGATCAGCCCGACGACGATCAGGACGATGGCACGTGTCAATTCGCCGGTCCGGCTGGTCATCTCGAACCCGAACAGCAGGCAGCCGAGCGACACACCGGACAGGATGAAGCCGGGGACGTCGAAACGCGCCGGTTTGTCCTCGCGGACCTCGCCGATGAAGCGCGTCACCAGCACCACGCCGAGCAGGCCGATCGGGACGTTGAGGTAGAAGATCCAGCGCCAGTCGAGATAGGTGACGATCGCGCCGCCGACCGGGGGGCCGAGGATCGGGCCGATCAGCGCGGGCATGATCAGCCACGACATCGCCTGGACCATGTCCTCCTTGGCGACGCTGCGCAGCAGGACGAGGCGGCCGATCGGGATCATCATCGCGCCGCCGAGCCCCTGCAGGAAGCGCGCGCCCATCATGAACGGCAGGCTGGTCGCCTGGCCGCAGAGCATCGATCCGCCGACGAAAATGAGGATCGCCGCGCGGAAGATCGTGCGCGAGCCGAACCGGTCCGCGAGCCGTCCGCTCGCCGGGATGAAGATCGCCAGCGCCAGCAAATATGAGGTCAGCGCCGAACTCATGCTGGTCGCCGGCACGCCGAAATCGCGCGCCATCGTCGGCAGCGCGGTGGCGAGCACGGTCGAGTCCATCTGCTCCATGAACAACGCGCAGGCGATGATCAGCGCGGTGACGCGGTAGTTGCTCGGCGTATGCGGTAACGCGTCCGGGTCCTTGGCGACGCGCGCGATGGTGTCGGCGGCGGGCATGATGCCGTCGCGGATCTCGCTATTGATCGACGCCAGCCCGCGTCTGCGGAGCCTCACGTCTGCCAACCCCCGCCGAGCGCCTTGAAGACGTCGACCTGGCGATCGACCAGCAGCGCGTCGGATGTCGCGAGGTTCGCCTGCGCGGTCGTCAGCGCGGCCTGCGCGGTCAGCAGCGAGAGGAAGTCGGTGCGGCCGAAGCGGTAGAGCGTGCCGGCCTGATCCGCGGCGCGCGCGGCGCTGGACTGCGCACGGCGGAGCGCGGCGTTGCGGTCGCCTTCGCGGGCATAGGCGGAGAGCGCGGTTTCGGTCTGGCGGAGGGCCTCGAGCGTGGTCGAATCGAACTGGGCGAGCGCCTGGTCCGCCGTCGCGCCGGCCTGGGCGATCTGCGCGCGGACGACGACGCGGTTGGGGAAGCTCCAGCTAATAAGCGGGCCGAGCCCGAGATGGAATGCATTGCCCGAGCCGAGCGACGATACCGGTCCGGTGAACCCGGCCGAGCCGCCGAGGCTGACCTGTGGATAGAGGTTGGCGGTGGCCACGCCGATCCGCGCGGTCGCGGCGGCAAGCGTGCGTTCGGCGCCGCGGATGTCGGGGCGGCGGCGGATCAGCGCACTGCCGTCGCCGATCGGGAGCGGGCGGGTGAGGGTCGGTGGCTTGGCGCAGGTCGCGACGTCTTGCGGATAGTCCGCGGGGGCGCGGCCCATCAGCGTGGCGAGGCGGTACAGCGCGGCGGTGCGGGTCGCGACCTGCGCGGGGATCAGCGCCTCGCTCTGGTCGACCGCGGTGCGGGCGCGCGTCACGTCGAACGCGGTGCCACGGCCGCCGCGTTGCAACCGCTGCGTCACGGTGAGAGTCTGGCGTTGTAGCGCGAGTACGCGGTTGTTCGCGGCGAGCACCATGTTGGCGGTGCACGCGGCGGCATAGCTGCGCGCGGTTTCGGCAGCGACCGTCACGCGGACATTATCGCGTGCGGCGGCGACCGCCTCGGCATCGCCCTGCGCGGCTTCGATCCCGCGGCGGATGCGGCCGGAGAGGTCGAGCGGATAGGCCAGCGTGATGCCGAGGTTGTAGTCGAGCGTGCCGGGGAGGTTGCCGCCGGTCGTATAGGGCCGGTCGAGCGAGGTGCCGCCGCCGAGCACGGTCGACAGCGTGCGGCCCGCGGCGACTTCGGCGACGACCGCATCGGCGCGGCGCAGGTTCGCGTCGGCGGCGCGCAGGTCCGTGTTGGCGGCGAGCGCTTCGGTGACGAAGCCGTCGAGGCGGGGGTCGCCGTAGAGTTGCCACCAATGGTCGGGGAGCGGGGTGTCGACGAACGCCTTCTCGTTGCCGCTGTCGAACTTGCCTTGGGCCGCGGGCATGTTCACCGCCGCGCGATCGGGTAGGGCGTAGTTCGGGCCTGCGGTGGTGCAGGCGGCGAGGGCCAGCGCGACTGCACCAATCAGTACCCGGGGCGCTTTCGACGATATGCCACAAGCAACCACGGCATGCCGGCTTAGGCTGTGGACTGCATCCCCACATCTTCCTCCCCGGCGGAGGCCGGGGTCCAGTTGGGCATCGTTGCCAACGAACAGCTGCGCTTCGTCACGACGACCTTGCCATCTGGGCCCCGGCCTCCGCCGGGGAGGCGTATCGGTATGGGGGGGGCGGGTGACAAACCCGATCGGGCTCAGGACGCAATCGTGGATGCCAGGTTCGCGCTTCATGTCGTGGCCCCCGGCTGGACTCGCGGCTCGACCGTCACCGTCGCGGTGCGACCGACGATCAGCTGCGTCCCCTTCGGCACCTGGGTCAGCTTCACCCGCACCGGAATGCGCTGCGCCAGCCGCACCCAGTTGAAGGTCGGGTTCACATTGGGCAGCAGGTTCGTCGTATTCGTCCGCTCGCTGTCGTTGATCCCCGCGGCGATGCTGTCGACGCGGCCGTGCAGCGCCTGCGGCTCGCCCATCAGGTGGACGATCACCGGGTCGCCGAGGTGGATGCTGCCGAGCTTGGTCTCTTCGAAATAGCCTTCGACGCGGAGCGAGTCGGTGTCGACCAGCGCCATCGCCTGCGCGCCGGTCGCGATGTAATCGCCGGGGTGGAGATCGAGGTTGGTGACGATCCCGTGTACCGTCGCGCGCACGGTCGTGCGGGCAAGGTTCAGCGCGGCAGTCGAGCGGGCGCTCTGGGCCTGTGCGAGGGCCGCGGACGCCGTGGCGACGCGCGCGACGTTCTGCTCGTGCGTTTCCTTCGCCACCAGATCGCCTAGCGCCAAGTCGCGCTGCGCTTCACGGCGCGCCTGCAACAGCGTCGCGCGCGCACTCGCGATCGAGGCGTCCGACTGCGCCAGGGTCAGTTCGAAGCGCGGGCGATCGACCACGAACAGGATGTCGCCGGGCTTCACCGCCTGGTTGTCGTGCACCGCGACCTGCGTGACGAGGCCGGCGACATCGGGCGTCACGCGGACGATATCGGCACGGATATGCCCGTCGCGCGTCCACGGGTCCGTCTCGTACCGCTTCCACAGCCACAGCGCGACCAGCACCGCGAGCGCGACGATGAGAATCGTGACGGCGGAACGGCCGAGCGGGGCGAACAAGGATTTCAGGCGGGTATTCATGCGGAAGGTCCGGTCAGCAGGGCGAGCAGCCCGAGGATGAGGAAGAACAGCGCGAGATCGACGAGCGGTCGATACGTCACCGCGCGATAAAATCCGGCGAACGCGAGCAGCCGCGTGGCGATGCCCGTGAGGATGACGGCGGCGACCGCGAGCAGGAGGATGCTCGGCAGGTACACGCCGCCGATCGAGATTTCACCGGTCATGCGACCACTCCAGAGATGGGTCCATATGCCGGCGCCGAGGGGAACAGATTGCGGCGGAGCGAGGTCAGCGCGAGTACGCCGGTACGGTGACGATCAGGCGTGCTCCTCGCGAAACCAGCCATCGCCGCATCGATCCCGGCAAGCAGGTCTGGTTCGGGCGGCGCCGGTTCGTTAGGCCTGAGCGCGCGGTAATGCGCACCGATGCCCTTCAGCACCGGCGTGATCATCATCGCCTCGTCGGTCGTCCCGTCCAGCCGCATCTGCCGCAATTCCCCGACCGACACGCCGACGCGCAGATCGGTCAGCGCATCGAGCAGCGGCTTGCCTGGGTCCTTGCCCTGAAGCGCCAGGCGCGGCGCGAGCAGGCCGATCCGGTCGAGCATCCGCGCGACCCATGCCTGCGCATCGGGGCGACCGGGCGCGTCGGCACGCTGCGCCAGTTCACGCCAGCCTGCGCGGATCAGTCGTCGCGCGCTGGTGTCCGCGCCGATCGTCTGGAACAGCCCGACGGTCACGACCGCGAACAACGTGCCGATCAACTGCGAGATGCCGCCGTTGAGGAACGTGTCGAAACCGCCGCCATAGCGGTCGTTCAATCCGACAGTGTTTAGCCCACCGAGGAGCGCGCCGAGCGTTACCAGCATCGTCCCTGGTCGAGCGAGGAACACGCCGCCGATCAGCATCGGTGGTGCGAGTACGGCGGCCAGCGTCACGAAATCTGTCACCCGCGGCAGGATCGCAAAGGCGTATATCGCCGATACCAAAAGGCCGAGGATGGTACCGTAGAAGAACGCCATGATCGCGGGCGCCGGATCGTCGCTGCTGCCGAACAGCGCGCAGCACACGCCTGCGATCAGCACCGCGCCCGCGCCGTCCGCCCAGCCGGTGCCGATCCAGAACGTGCAGCCAAGCAGGATCGTCGCGATCGTCCCCGCCGCGGCGCGCAGCGCGATGCCGCGATCGCGGTGCAGCGGTCGCTTGGCGGTACGCGCGAGCAGCCGGGCGACCGCAGGCGTGACGGGCGTGCGCGACGGCGACCGCATCTGATCGCGCAGGTCGCGGGCGTTGCGGTGCGCGTCGACCAGTTCCGCAAGCCGCGCGAGCAGGCTCAACCGCAGCGCGTCGCGCCAAATCAGCGCGTCGTCGACCGACGGCTCCAGCGCGCGGGCGCGGGCGATCAGCGCGTCGGCGGTCTGGCCCCGTTCGGCCAACGGCAGCGGATCGCGCAGCCATTCGCGGACGTCCTCGATCAGCGCACGCGCCTCGGGCCTGGGCGCGTCGGCACCACGCAACAACTCGACGATCCGGTCGTCGACCGCGCTTGCCAAGGGCAGCAGCATCGACAGCTCGGCCTGAAGCGCGCGCAGCGTCCGCACCCGCGGCAGCAGGCGGGCGGTATCGAAGGGCAGGTGGATCGAGAGCTGGTGAAGCTCGTTGATGTCCAGCGCCAGCCGCCGCCGATCGCGGTCGAGCGCCGCATCCGACGCGCCGGCGAGTGAATCCCGCGACCAGCGCTCGGCATCGGCCAGGATCGCATCGATCCTTGCCAGCAACGTCGCGGTTACCGTCTGCGGAAACACGAACCCGTGGATCAGGCTCCCGCACAGGATCCCGATCGTGATCTCCTGCACGCGCAACGCCGCGGTCGTAAAGATCGCGGCGGGTGCGGTCACCGACGGGAAGCCGATGATGCTCGCCGTATAGCCCGCCAGCAGGAACAGGTACGCGCGCGGCGTCCGGTCGAGCAGCGAAATATAGAGGCACAGGCCGAGCCACAGCGCGAGACCGATCGACAGCAACTCGGGCGAATTGACCAGGTTGGGCACCAGCACGACCGCGGCGATCGCGCCCAGCACGGTGCCGGCAACGCGGAACACCGCTTTCGACAGCACCGCGCCCGCCAGCGGCTGCGCGACGATGTACGACGTCGTCACCGCCCAATAGGGACGCGTCAGGCCGATCCGCAGCGCGATATAGTAGGCGAGCAGCGCCGCGATCAGGCATTTGACCGAGAAGAGCGCTTCCTTGGCGCCGAATTTCGCGAGGATCATCGCGTGTGATCCGCCGCGAACCGTGCGCCGAGCCGTTCGGCGACACGCAGCGCAGTGGCGAGGTCATCGTCGGACACGTCGTCGAGCATTCCTGCACGCAAGCTCGCGAATTTTGCCTCGATCGTCGTGACGAGCGCGCGGCCGTGATCGGTCAGGCGGATGCGGCTGACGCGCGCGTCCGCGGGGTCGCGGCGACGCTCGACGAGACCCGCGGCCGACATCTGGTCGATCGAGCGGACCAATGAGGCCTGCGTCACGTCGAGTTCGCTCGCAAGATCGGTCTGGCGGACGTCGTCGCCGAGCCGCCCGACCTGCACGAGTGCCCATCCGGTCGACGCCGACACGTTCATGTCGCTGAGCGCACGATCCGCCGCCCGTCGCCACATTCTGGCGAGCGGCAGGAGGGTGCGAGCGTAGGACGACTCGAGGACGCGACGGGGAGAAGTCATTAGCGTGCTAAGTAATGATGTTTACTTATGCTGCAATGCGGAATCGGTTTATGACGGAAAAGTTAGGATGGGTTCCGGGCGGGTAAGCACCGCCTCGGCGGAGGCCGGGGCCCAGTTGGCAAGGCCGAGGTAACAGAGGGCAGTGGGAAGTGGTGACGTCTCCCAACTGGGCCCCGGCCTCCGCCGGGGTGGTGCCGCTCAACGGAAAGGTGTTACTCCACCGCCAGGATCACATGGCTGGCCTTGATCAAGGCCAGCGCGCGCGTCCCCACCTGCAGGTCGAGCGCTTCCGCACTCTCCCTGGTCAACGTCGCGGTCAGCGTCTTGCCGAGCGTCAGTTCCAGCGTCACTTCGCTGGAGATCGCGCCATCCTCGCGCGCGATCACTGTCCCCGCCAGCGTGTTGCGTGCCGAAGTCCGCAAACTCTCGTCGCCGCGCGCGAGAATCACGAAGCTCGACTTGATCAGCGCCAGCGCGGTCGCGCCCGGCACCAGTCTCAGATCCTCGGCGCTGCCACGGGTAATCGTCGCGACGATCTCCACGCCGTCGGCAACCGCCAGCGTCACCTCGGCGTCAATCGTCCCCGGCGTCACCCGCGACACGGTGCCGCGCAGCACGTTGCGTGCGCTCGTCTTCATCCCGATTCCCCATAGCAATGGCTTCAACGACAGCCCGTTCGACACGCTCGCCTCGATCCGCGCCATCGCGCTGGCGAGTTCGGCTTCGGCGACCGCATAGCCGTCGAGCACCGCAATCCCCGCCTCGGTGATCGGGCTCGCGCCGCCGTCCTTGCCGCCCGCGGCGGGGAGCACGAGCGGGCGGTCGAACAGATTGTTCATCACCTGCACCGCATCCCACGCCGCCTTGTAGCTGAGCCCGACGACCTTGGCCGCGCTGGTGATCGAGCCGCCGTCGCGGATCGCGCGGAGCAGCGCGATCCGGTCGGCGCCGACGCGGCCGGTCTGGTCCTTGGCGAGCAGGATCGTGGCGTGGAGGGCGGGGTCCGGCGGCAGCGTCATCCCCGCCTCATACTCACTGCTTGATGCGGAACGTAAGCCCGATCGTGCGCGGGTCGCTCGGCGTGGCGAGGATCAGGCCGGAATTGCCCGCCTGGATCGTCACGTTCTGGATGTAGTCCTTGTCGAGCAGGTTGCGCGAGAACACGGCGAGTTCCCAGCCTTCCTTCGAGCGGAAGCCGATGCTGCCGTTGACGATCGTATAGCCGTTGATCACCGTGAACGCCGAGCCCGAGGGATCGCCGAACTGGCGGGTGCGCGTATTCGAATCGACATGGACGAAGCCGCTGCCGATGTCCGCGATCGGCTGGTTGTAATCGGCGCCGAGCGTGTACGACCAGCGCGGCAGGCTCGACAGGCGCTGGCCGGACAGGTCGCAGAACGCGGCGGTGTTGAAGATCCGCTCGATCGGGCAGGGCGCCGCCGGGTAGGAATTGAACTTGCCGTCGGCATAGGCGACGCTGCCGCGCAGCGACAGGTTGCGCGTCACGAGCGCGGTCGCGTCCGCCTCGAAGCCGCGGACCGTTACCTTCGGGATGTTGGCGAGATAGGTGCGCAGTGCGGCGGCGGCGCGCGTGTCGGTGACGTTGGTCTGGAAGTCGGTGACGCGCGTATAATAGCCATCGACGTTGAAGATGAGACGATTGTCGAACAGCTGCGTCTTCAAGCCGACTTCGTACGCGGTATTCTTCTCCGGGCGGACGACCGCGGTGCCGATCGCGGGCAGGTTCTGGTCGTTCAGAGGCAGGCCGGACATGTTGATCCCGCCCGACTTCTCGCCGCGCGCGTAGCTGGCATAGGCGAGGATGCCATCGGTCGCCTGATAGGCGATGTTGGCGCGGCCGGTCAGCGCACCGTCCTTGTCGCTGGCGGCGTAGTTCTGGCCGCGCAGGATCGACAGCTTGGCGGCATTGAGCGCGGCGTTGGTGGTCTGGAGGCCGCCGAAGGTGAAGGTGTCGTACGTGCCCTCCTTCTCCTCATAGGTGTAGCGCAGGCCGCCAGTCAGCGTCAGGCGATCGACCGGCTTCCAGTTCACTTCGCCGAATGCGGCATAGCTGTCCGAGCGGAAATCGGTGCGGCCGTCGGTGCCGTAGCCGTCGAGCAGGTTGCTCGGCACAGCGGTTGCGGGCAGTGCCGGGCTGCCGGCGGGAACCGGCGTCGGGGTGGTCGTACCGATCAGGTAGCGGGCGGCGGCGGGGCCGTAGATCGAGATCGGTCGGCCGATCACGCGCTGGCGGAAGAAGTAGAGCCCGCCGACATAGCTCAATTTGTGGTCACCGTTCGAGGCGAGGCGGAGTTCCTGGCTATACTGGTCCTGGCGCGACGGGATGTGCTGTTCGATCTGGATCGGGATGCTGGTGTAGTCGCGGTCGTTCGCCGCATCCCAGTTCCAGAACCGCCAGGCGCTGACCGAGGTGAGCGTCGCTGCCCCGAGGTTCCAGTCGGCGATCACGCCGACGCCGCCTTCGTTGGTATCGACGCCGAGCGCGGCGTCGATGTCGGTCTTGCGATCGTACGGATTGGTGCTGGGCGGTGCATAGCCGAACTGCGCTGCGAGGCCGGTCGGGCCGCCGAACTGGCGCGTCGCGGTGCGGAATACAGCGCCGCTGGCACCGCTCGTCGGGCGGGTGGCGACGTTGTAATAGACCTGCGTGCAGCAGTTGCTCTGGAAGTTGGTGAAGTCGGCGCTGACCTTCACCTGGAACACTTCCGAAGGCCGGAACAGCAATTGCCCGCGGATCGCCTGGTTGCCGATCCCGTTCTGGTCGCGGCCGGTGACGACGTTGTCGATCACGCCGTCGCGGCGCGTGCTGACCACCGACACGCGACCCGCCAGCGTGTCGCCGATGATTGGGCCCGAGACGGCGCCCTTCACCTGGAGGAAATTATAGCTCGCATAGCTGATCTCGGCCTCGCCTTCGGTTGTGAAGGTCGGAGCTCGCGTGGTGATGTTGATCGCGCCGGCGGTCGAGTTCTTGCCGAACAGCGTGCCCTGGGGGCCACGGAGCACTTCGACCTGCTCGATGTCGCTGAAGTCGAACGCGGCGGTCGCGGGGCGTGCGTGATAGACCTGGTCGACATAAAAGCCGACGCCGGGCTCGAGCCCGTCATTCGCCTGGCTGACCGCGACGACGCTGCTGCCGAGACCGCGGATCGTGAACGCGGTGTTGCGCGGGTTGGCCGAGCTGTAGTTCAGCGCGGGGACGAGCTGCGAGAGCTGCTGCGTGTTCACGGTGTACGACCGGTCGAGCAGGGCGCCACCGACGACCGACAGCGAGCCCGGGATCTTCTGCACGTTTTCCGCGCGGCGGCGGGCGGTGACGATGACTTCCATCGAGGTGTCCGGGTCGGCGCCAGGCTGTGCAACGCTGCCCTCGGTGCGGGTCTGTTCCGGATTGGCGGCGCTGGTCTGCGCGTCTGCCATCATCGGCAGGCATGTCGTCGCCAGCAGCACGGCACTCAGCCGCGCGAAATCATGTCCCCGCATTGTCGTCACCCCTTCGTTATATAGTCGCGCTACATAACGAGAAGTTTTGAAACGAATAGAGGGATTTGTGACACGCGCGCACGCGCAACCGCATTACCACCCCGGCGAAGGCCGGGGCCCAATTGGGGCACGACGCTTGGCGGGCGTCGGATGTCGTTACTGTGACCTTCCCAATTGGGCCCCGGCCTTCGCCGGGGTGGTCCAGCGGCGTCAGCCGAGGAGGGCGACGATCTCCGCTGCGATCTCTGCGGGCAAGCGCGACGCGCCATCAGTTACCGTCGAAACGGTGGCCCAGCGCCCGAGCAAACCTGCCTCCGCCATCGCCGCATAATTCGTCCGGACCCGGTCCTGCAGCCCGGTATCCGCCTCATAGGCGTCGAACGCATCGTCGGTGTAGGACCGCTTGCGCTTCTTCAGGATCAGCCCGCGGGCGATTGCGGCGGGGGTGTCGAGATACACCGACAGGTCGGGCTTCGGCAGCGCGAACGAGCCCGTTTCCAGGTCGGCGATCCATGCCATCATCGCGTCGGCTTCGTCCGCGGGCACCTGCGCGGCCTGATACGCCATGTTCGACGCGATATAGCGATCGAACACCACTACCTCGTTCGCCGCCATCGTCGCCAGCAGGTGATCCCGCGATTCCATCCGGTCGAGCGCGTAAAGAACTGCCGCAGCCTTCGGCGACGTGCCACGCGGCAAGGTCCCCGCCAGCATCGCGCCCAGCGCCCAGCCACCGACCGTTTCCGTATAGCGCGGGAACGACACGACGTCGGCGGTGCGGCCGGCGGCGCGCAACTGCTCGACCACCAATGCCGAGGCGGTGGCCTTGCCCGCGCCGTCGGCGCCTTCGATTGCCAGGAGGAAACTCATGGAGCCGCCCTAGCAAGCCTTACCGACTCACCAAAGCCTGCAAATCGATCAGCCCGCGCAGCAGCGAGGTGCCGCCCGGCGAGGCGATGTAGCGCGGCGTCCAGTTCGGGCGGAACTTCTCCTTGTACGCGCGCAGGCCGGCGAACCCGTAGAAGCGCTCGCCGTGGCGGAACAGGAACGCCGCCACCTTCGACCAGGTCGGCGACAGTCGCCGCGCCTCGATCCCCGACAGCGGCGCCATTCCCAGCGAGAAATTGCGATAGCCGTGCTCGTGCCCCCACAGCATCAGCCGCGTGAACAGGAAGTCCATGCCGCCCTGTGGCATGTCCTCGGCATGGCGCATCAAGTCAACCGACAGCTCCTGCTTGTTCGGCGTGCCCCAGACGTTGGCGAACGCGACGATCCTGCCCTCGATCCGCACTACCGCGCAGTCGAACTTCGCCATGTATCCCGGCTCGAACCGACCGACGCTGAAGCTCTTTTCGGCATGATCCTTGTCGGCGAGCCACCAGTCGGAGATCGCCTGCAGTTCGGGGATGATCGCGAGCATGTTGGCGGCGGGAACGACCGTGAATTCTGCGCCAGCACGCTCGGCGACGCGGCTCGCCTTGCGCACGCTGCGCATGTCGGGCGTGTCGAGCGTGAAGCGGTCGAGCTCGACGGTCGCCTCTTCGCCGTATTTGACCAGCTTCAAGCCCATCTCGATCGCGATCGGCACGATCCTGAGGCTGATCTGGTACAGCATCAGCCGGCCCTGCGCGGCGTCGGCGCGCGCGCGGATCGCCCAGAGGAGTTCGGACCAAGCCTCGCTCGGCCCGACTGGATCGCCGATCACGATCCAGCTCGCGCCCTTCACCTGGTACATCAGGAACGCATCGCCACTGTCCGACACCAGGAAGCGCTTGTCGCCGGTGAAGGCGAGCATCGCGTCGGTGCGATCGGCATGCGCGAGCGCGGCAGTGGCTACGTCGTCGGGCAGCGTGTCGTGGACCATCGGGACGGGCGCCGCCGCGAACAGCCGCCAGATCGCCGCACCGATCAGCAACAGCCCGACTGCGAGACTGGTGCGCAGGAAGCGCGAGGCGTTGGCGTTGGTCTCGAACTGCCACCACAGGTCGCTCGAATAGCCGACCCGGCGGTACGCGAAGAAGCCGATCAGCACCGACAGGCCGATGGCGGCACCGACCCCGACCAGCCATTCGGGCGACAGCGGCTCGGCGGTCAGCCGCGTCCGCCGATAGAACGCCGCCCGCGTCCACTGCAACGCGGCGGCGGTAAGCAGCAGGATCGTCGCTTCCTCGTAATCGAGGCCCTTGGCGATCGACAGCAGCGCGCCGGCGACGAGCAACGTCCGCGCCGCCCAGAACGCCCCGTCGAGCCGCCGGTACAGCCCCAGCGCGACCAGCAGCAGCATGACGCCGACGAGGCTCGCCGCGACATGCGCCATCTCGCTGATCGGCAGCGGCAGGATCGTCGCCAGCGCGTCCATGCGACCGGGCGCGGCGGGCAGCGCGCCCGATACCAGCAGCATCGCACCGCTCATGAACACCAGCACGCCGAGCAGGAGCGGCGCGAGGGGAAGCGCGATCGTGAGTGGGCCGGACCCGCGCCCTCGCCCCTTGTTCCGCCATTGTCGTCCCTCGTGGAACGCCATCAGCACCGCCGCCAGGATCAGCGGCGCGACGTAATAGATGATGCGATACGCCAACAAAGCGGCCAGGATCGTCGCATTGTCCTGCGGCATCGTCGCGATGATCACCGCCTCAAATACGCCGAGCCCGCCCGGCACATGGCTGATCAGCGCGACGACGATCGCGACCGCATAACCGAGGAACAGCACCGGATAGAGCTCGGGCGAGGCGTTCGGCAGCAGCACGAACAGCGCCGCACTCGCCGCCGCCAGGTCGACGGTCGAGACCAGCACGAGCGCCAGCGCCTGCCGCCAGTTCGGCAACGGCAATCGCCAGCCGAACACCGCGAGCGACCCGCCACGCCGATAGCGCAGCACGATCCCGACCATCGCCAGAGGGATCGTGCTGCCGATGCACCGCTCCAGCAGCGGCGGCATCGTCCACTTGACGATCGGCAGCATTCCCGGATGGATCGCCATCGACAGGCACGCGACGGTGATCACCCCCGCCCAGAACGTGACGCCCGCGATGAGCACGACGCGGGCGACGGCGGCTTCGTCGAGCCCGGCGCGGCTGTAGACGCGGTACCGCGCGGAGCCGCCGGTCAGCATCGCGAGACCGAGATTGTGGCTGATCGTATAGCTGGTGAACGACGCCACCGCCGCGGTGCGCCACCGCAAGGGATGGCCGATCACCTGCAAAGCGATGGAATCGTAGAAGGTCAGCGCGATGTAACTGACCACGGTCAGCCCGATCGACACCGACAGCTGCGGCCAGCCAAGTGCGGAGAACGCCGCGCGCACTTCGGACAGCCGGATCTCCGCGGTCAGCTTGTGGATCGCCGCGAAGCCGAGCACCGCCACGACCAGCACCGCCAGCGCGATCAGCATCCCCTGGCGGTGCGCGATCCAGTCGCGTATCCTCGACATGCGCGTCAACCGCGGTGCCAGATCTGCGTCTTGCAGAGGAATCCGCCGATCAGGCACCCCTTCACCGAGATCGTGTTCGCATCGACCAGCGCCAGCGTCGATCCGAAGGTCCGGCCCATGTCGGGCACGAAGATCTGGCCCGACCATTTGTTGCGACCACTCGGGCGATATTCGCGCAGCAACGCCGTGCCGATCAGCTTGGGCGTGCCGCCATCGCGCGCATCGGCTTGCGCCTCGTCGGTCGCGCGGACCACCCAGCCGCACAGCTTGTCGCCGCACGTACCCGTCTTAACGGCCACGCTGTTCTTCGGATTATGCCAGACGCCTTCCACCCGCGGGGCGGCGGCGGCGGCGGAGGCGGCGGTGGCGGGGGCGGAACCGGTCGCGGCCATCGCGAGCGCCATCAATGCGGGAATCATCGATTCATCCTTACTGCGCGAATACGAACCGCGAGACGGTAGCGTAGAGCGCATCGACGTCGCGGTGAAGCGGATGCCCCCCCGGCAGAGCCACGACCTGGGCATTGGGCTGCTTCAGCAGCGGACACAAGCTATCGGCTTCTTCCCTGCCCTGAATGCACAGCAGCGGCGCCCAGGTCAGCTGCCGCGCGGTTGGCATCGCGGCGATTGTCGGCGTCCAGTAATCGAAGATCTCATTGGGCGACGCACGGAACTGGACGGTATTCTCAGGCACGATCAGCACGACCTTGGTCACCTTCGCGCGCAGGCTCGGTGGCAGGTCGACCAGCCCGACATGGAGCATGTCCGCGCCGAACGACTGACCGATCAGCACGACTCGCTCGGTAGCGCCCAGACGCATGGCCCGCACTTCCGCGCGCGCAATCAACGCGGTGATCTCCGCCGGCGTCCTGGTCTTGCGCAGATAGGTGAGCGTGTTGACCCCGACGACCGACACGCCGTCGGCCGCCAGCCGCCGCATGACCGCGGGCGCCACGCCCGCGCGCAATCCCATGTCGCTGGACAAGAGGACTGCGGCGAACCGCTTGCGAGGCGCGGTCGCCGGCACATCGGTAAACAACGGTCCGCCGAAATAGCCGAGCCACGCCATCGCCCCGACCGCGCCGAGGACGATGACCGCGAATCCGACCAGAATGACACGAAAGCCCCTCATCGGCCGCCGATTGCGCCAGTCGTGATGATCGTCTGGTGGAGAGTGCGTGACGTTTTCGTCACGGACTGTCTCTGAAATCCGAGATCCTCCCCCGCCAGGGGGAGGTGGCGCCGAAGGCGACGGAGGGGGAGGGCCACGCAACAGCGGTCATCGCTTACCTCCCTCTCCGTCTGGCAAGGGCCAGCCACCTCCCCCTGGCGGGGGAGGATTAGAATGCCTCACCCTTGGTCGTGCGCCAATCGCTCGTGATGGCGGATCACCTCGTCGATGATGAAGCGCAGGAATTTCTCCGAAAACTCCGGATCGAGCTGCGCATCCGCCGCGAGTTGCCGCAGCCGCGCGATCTGGCGCTCTTCGCGACCTGGATCGGCGGGGGGCAGGCCGTGCGTCGCCTTGTGCCGACCGACCGCCTGCGTCACCTTGAAGCGTTCCGCGAGCATATGGATCAATGCCGCATCGATATTGTCGATGCTCTGGCGGTATCCGTTCAGCAGTTCGTCCGCCATCCACGCACCCTTTCGTTGGTTCGGAGCGCCTTTTGCGGGCGCGACGCGCGATGGGCAAGGGCCGGCAAGGGCCGGCAAGACCCGGCAAGGGTTGCTTTGCAGGGGCATAGGCGTCAGAGGCTCGGGCAGATGAGCGCCACCGTCCACCGCCTCGACACCCTGCGTCCCAATCCCGAGTCACAGCCCTCGCTGGACCCGATGGTCAAGCTCGTCTCGGGCGACATGGACCAGGTCAACGCAGTGATCCGCGGCCGGATGGAGTCCGAGATCCCGCTGATCCCAGAACTCGCCGGGCATCTGATCGCCGGCGGCGGCAAGCGGATGCGGCCGATGCTGACGCTCGCGAGCGCGCGGCTGATCGGATATACCGGCACGCAGCATCACCTGCTCGCCGCCGCAGTCGAGTTCATCCACACCGCGACGCTGCTCCATGACGATGTCGTCGACGGCTCCGACCTGCGCCGGGGCAAGCGCACCGCCAACATCATCTGGGGCAACCCGGCCAGCGTGCTGGTCGGCGATTTCCTGTTCAGCCGCAGCTTCGAATTGATGGTAGAGGCGGGCAGCCTCAAGGCGCTGAAGATCCTGTCCTCGACCAGTGCGGTCATCGCCGAGGGCGAGGTCAACCAGCTCACCGCCGCGCGGCGCGTCGATCTCGGCGAGGAGCGCTATCTCGACATCATCGGCGCGAAGACCGCCGCGCTGTTCGCGGCCGCCTGCCGGATTTCGGCGGTCGTCGCCGAGCGCCCCGAAGCGGAGGAAGCCGCGCTCGACGCCTATGGCCGCAACCTCGGCATCGCGTTCCAGCTGGTCGACGACGCGATCGATTACGTCTCGGACGCGGATACGATGGGCAAGGACGCGGGCGACGATTTCCGCGAGGGGAAGATGACGCTTCCCGTGATCCTGGCCTATGCGCGCGGCTCGGCCGAGGATCGCGCATTCTGGAAGGATGCGGTCGAAGGTCGCCGCGACAGCGACGCGGACCTGCAGCACGCGATCCGCCTGATCCGTTCGACCCGTGCGATCGACGACACCTTCGCAAGGGCCCGCCATTACGGCCAGCGCGCGATCGACTCGATCGGCGGCTTCCCCAACGGCGAGGCCAAGGACGCTATGGTCGAAGCCGTCGAGTTCGCGGTAGCACGCGCCTACTAGACACGTCCGTTCGCCCTGAGCAGAGTCGAAGGGTCTGACCAAGGCGCAGGTGCTTCGAGTTTGCTCCGCACGAACGGCCTATAGCGCAGACGCAAAAACGGCGACCGATCGCTCGGCCGCCGTTGTCATTTCCAAACCCGGTTAAAGGCTCAGCGGCACTTCACGTTGCCGCGGTCGACCGAGCGGCCGAGCAGTGCGCCGCCACCGGCACCCGCAAGCGTACCCAGCGTACCGCCGCCGATCAGGTTCGCCAGCGCGCCGCCGCCGAGTGCACCGATCACGAGACCGGTCGTGCCGTCGTTGCGCTTGCAATAGGCGCGGCCGTCATTGCCGCGATAGATGCGGTCGTTGCGACCCAGACGGCGCTCGCGGTAATTGCCGTTCTGGTAGCTGCGCGAGGGATCCCAGTTGCGCTGGTCACCACGCCAGTTGCGATCACCACGATCGTTGCGATCGCCGCGACGATCGTCACGGTCCCGACGATCGTCGTGACGCTGTGCAGTCGCTGCGGTCGGCAGCATCGCCGGCGCCGCGACGGCGACGGACATCAGCGCGGCGATAAGATGCTTTTTCATAAATTCACTCCTGATCTATGCGAAGGTAACCCGCACCGACCCGGAAAAGTTCAAACCGCCAAATTCAGACGGTCGTTGCGTCAGCCATCGAACAGTCATGGCCGTGGCCCGTCTCGACCTGCAACGTCGCGTGGCCGATCCCGAATGTGTCGTGCAGCATCGTCCGCGCATCGCTGAGGAATTGGTCGCCGGGGTGGCCGGCGGGCATCACGAGGTGCGCGGTGAGGACGGGTTCGGTGGTGCTCATCGGCCAGATGTGGAGATCGTGGATTTCGCTCACGCCGGGCAAGCCGCACAATGCGTCGTCGACATGGTCGAATTCGATACCGCGGGGGACGGCGGACAGCGACATCTCGACGGTTTCGCGCAACAGACCCCAGGTCTGCCAGAAGATCAGGATCGCGATGACGATGCTCACGGCCGGATCGATCCAGGTGAGGCCGGTGCGCCAGATCACGAGGCCGGCGATCACCACGCCCGCCGAGACCAGCGCGTCCGCGGCCATATGGAGATACGCGCCGCGGATGTTGACGTCGCCCTTGCGCCCGCGCGCGAACATCCACGCGGTGATCGCGTTGACGGCGATGCCGACGCCCGCGACCATCGATACGGTCAGGCCGGTGGTCGGGGCGGGATCGGAGAAGCGTTGCGACGCCTCCAGCACGATCGCGCCGAGTGCGACCAGCAACAGCAGCGCGTTGGTCAGCGCGGCGAGGATCGTCGAGCCCTTCAGCCCGTAGGTGAAGCGCTTGGTCGGTGCAGTGCGCGCGAGCATGGTCCCGCCCCAGGCGACGACGAGGCCGAGCACGTCGGACAAATTGTGCCCGGCATCGGCGAGCAACGCGACCGAATCGATCCGCAGGCCGACGATCGCCTCGACCGCGACGAACACGATGTTGAGGCCGATGCCGATCGCGAACGCGCGGTCGAACGACGCCGGGGCGTGGCTGTGGCCCCCGTGCGAGTGGCCTCCGCCGTGTGAGTGACCATGCGAATGGTCATGTCCGTGATGATGTCCGCCCAACGCTCGGCACTCCGCTAATCCGGCCGCCGCCTAGCATCGACGTATCGTGAGATACTAGGACGCGACGGAGCGAATTTCCCGCCACATTCGTCACCATAAACCCCGTCACCCCGGCGGAGGCCGGGGCCCACCGGCCCGCACACTCAATTCTCTCGAATGTGCGGACCAGTGGATGCCGGAACGAGGCTCTCCTGAGCGAAGCCGAAGGGTCCGGCATGACGGGGGCTGTACATCGTTGGAGGGCTAGCCCTCGTTCGCCAACGCCTTCAACCGGTACAGCGCCTCCAGCGCCTCCCGCGGGCTCATCGCGTCGATATCCAGCTTCGCCAGATCCTCGCGCAACACGTCGCACGCCACCTCCTCGACCTGCGCGGCTGCCGCGAACAACGGCAAGTCGTCGAGCCCCGCCGCAATACCGCCAGTCTTCGCGCGCCCGGCCTCTAGCTTCGCCAGCACCGCCTTCGCCCGAGCCACCGTTACCGGCGACATCCCCGCCAACCGCGCGACCGCCAGCCCGTAGCTCCGATCTGCCGGCCCATCGGCGAGTTCGTGGAGCAGCACCAGTTCGCCCTTCCACTCGCGCGCACGGACGTGGTGCAGCGACAGCGCCTCGCACCGCTCCGCCAGCCGCGTCAGCTCGTGATAATGCGTCGCGAACAGGCACCGGCAGCGATTATCCTCATGGATCGCCTCGACCACCGCCCAGGCGATCGCCAAGCCGTCATACGTCGAAGTACCCCGCCCGACCTCGTCGAGGATCACGAACGACCGCGGCGTCGCCTGCGCGAGGATCGCCGCCGTCTCGACCATCTCGACCATGAACGTCGACCGCCCACGCGCGAGGTTGTCCGACGCGCCGACGCGGCTGAACAGCCGGTCGACCAGACCCAGGGTGGCCTTGGTCGCGGGCACGTAGGACCCGGCCTGCGCGAGGACTGCGATCAGCGCGTTCTGGCGCAGGAACGTCGATTTGCCGCCCATGTTCGGGCCGGTGACGAGCCACAGCCGCGAACTTTCCGACAGATTGCAATCGTTGGCGACGAACCGATCGCCCGACTTCGCCACGGCCGCCTCAACCACCGGATGCCGGCCGCCCTCGATCTCGAAGCATGCGTGATCGACCAGCGAAGGCCGCGCCCAGGCGCCTTCCGCCGCGCGCTCCGCCAGCCCAGCCGCGACATCGAGCCGCGCGAGCGCATCCGCCGTCGCCGCGATCGCCTCGCGCCCCGCCAAAGCCTGCGCGGTCAGTTCCTCAAGATGCGCCGCCTCCGCCGCCAGCGCGTGCGCGCCGGCCTGCGACACCTTCGCCGCGACTTCGTGCAGGGCAGGGGTGTTGAACCGGACCACGCCCGCGAGCGTCTGGCGATGCGTGAAGCCGCTCTCGGGCTTCATCAACGGATCCGCGGCCCGCGCGGGGACCTCGACATGATAGCCCAGCACGCCGTTGTGGCGGATCTTCAGCGCGGTGACGCCGGTCGCGGTGCGGAACTCCGCCTCCAGCGCGGCGATCGCGCGCCGTCCGCCAGCGCCCGCATCGCGCAGGTCGTCGAGCGCGGCGTCATAGCCCGCCGCGATATAGCCGCCGTCCGACGCCTCGATCGGTGGCGACGGCACCAGCGCGCGCTTGAGCAGATCGATCAGCGCGCCGTGTCCGCGCAATCTCGGCGCGATGTCTCGGAGCAGCACCGGCGGATCGACGATCGCGTCCATCCGCTCGCCGAGGCTCCAGGCACCGTCGAGCCCGTCGCGCAACTGCCCCAGATCGCGCGGGCCGCCACGCCCCGCCGCCAGCCGCCCGAGCGCGCGGCCGATGTCCGGCAAGGCACGCAACGTCGAGCGCAACCGCTCGCGCGCCGCCTGGTCGTCATGGAATAGCCGCACCAGATCGAGCCGCGCATCGATCGCCGCCTTGTCCATCAACGGCGCGCCGAGATCTGCCCCCAGCAATCGCGCGCCGGCTCCCGTCACGGTCCGGTCGACCGCATTCAGCAGGCTCCCTTTCCGCACGCCGCCGGTGGTGCAGGTCAGTTCCAGGCTCTCGCGGGTGGCGGCGTCGATCGCCATCGTCTCCGCCGCGCGGCCGATCCGCGGGGGGCGGAGGAAGGGCATCGCGCCCTTCGCATTATGCTCGAGATACGCCACAAGCCCGCCCGCCGCGGCGAGCCCCGCGCTCCCGAACTGCCCGAACCCGTCGAGCGTCGCCACGCCGTACAGCCGCTTCAGCCGAGTCTCGCCCGCGCCACTGTCGAAATCGATTTTCGGCCGCAGCGTCGTCGCCGCCTCTTCGAAAGCGCTGGCCTCCGACGCGACAACTTCGGCCGCGCCAAGCCGCGCAAGTTCCGCCTCGACCGCATCCCCCGCAACCTCGACGATCTCGAACCGCCCTGTCGACACATCAGCCGCGGCAATGGCCACCGACCCGCCAGCCTCGCCGATCGCCACGCACCAATTGTCCGAGCGCGCGTCGAGCAGCGCCTCCTCGGTCAGCGTCCCCGCGGTCACGACCCGGACGATGGCGCGGGCGACGAGCGCCTTCGATCCGCCGCGCGCCTTGGCTTCCGCCGGGCTCTCGACCTGCTCGGCAATCGCGACGCGGTGGCCCGCCTTGATCAGGCGTTGCAGGTACACCGTCGCCGCATGCACCGGCACGCCGCACATCGGGATCGGCTTGCCCTCATGCTCGCCGCGCGCGGTCAGCGCGATGTCGAGCACCCCCGCCGCGATCCGCGCGTCCTCCATGAACAATTCGAAAAAATCGCCCATCCGGTAGAACAACAGGCAGTCCTGCGCCTCCGCCTTCAGGCCGAGATACTGTGTCATCATGGGGGTAGGGGCGGGGTGCGACATCACGAGGCGGTTAGCGAAAAGGCGCGCCCCATAAAACCCCTCTCCCCTCGGGGAGAGGGAGGGGCCCGCGCATAGCGTGGGAGGGTGAGGGGGAGTGAGGCTTGGGTACGCACCCCAACCACCCCTAATCCGGCGCAGGCGCGCCACCTTCTCCCCGAGGGGGAGAAGGAATTTGAGGGCACCACCCTGCACCAGCACCACCCCGCACCAGCACCACCCCGGCGAAGGCCGGGGCCCAATTGGGGGACGGTAATAACAGAGCGCGGTCCGTCGTTATTCCGGCCTTTCCAATTGGGCCCCGGCCTTCGCCGGGGTGGTGTGGTTTACGCGATGGTACCGGCATGGGCGAAGTGTCCGGGGTGACGAATGCCGACCACCTGCCTAGAAGGTCCTCCAAACCTAACGACCGTGCGAGGCCCGCCCATGTCCGACGAAACGCTCCAATTCTCCGAACGCGAAGCCTTGCTCTTCCATTCGGAAGGCCGTCCGGGGAAGATCGAGATCATCGCGTCGAAGCCGATGGCGACGCAGCGCGATCTCGCGCTCGCATACTCGCCCGGCGTCGCGGTGCCGGTGCAGGCGATCTACGACGATCCCGCCACCGTCTACGACTACACCGCGAAGGGGAACCTCGTCGCGGTGATCTCGAACGGCACCGCGATCCTCGGCATGGGCAATCTCGGGCCGCTCGCCAGCAAGCCGGTGATGGAAGGCAAGGCGGTGCTGTTCAAGCGCTTCGCCGACGTCGACGCGATCGATATCGAGCTGAAGACCGAGGACGTGAACCGCTTCATCGATGCGGTCGAGCTGATGGAGCCGACGTTCGGCGGCATCAACCTCGAGGATATCAAGGCGCCCGAATGCTTCATCATCGAGCAGGCGTTGCGCGAGCGGATGAACATCCCGGTGTTCCATGACGACCAGCACGGCACCGCAATCATCACCGCCGCCGGCCTGATCAACGCCTGCCTGCTCACCGGGCGCAAGCTGTCCGAGGTCAAGATCGTCGTCAACGGCGCGGGTGCCGCGGCGATCGCCTGCACCGAACTCGTCAAGGCGATGGGCGTGCGCGGCGACAACGTCATACTCTGTGATCGCAAGGGCGTGATCTATCAGGGCCGCGAGGGCGTCGACCAGTGGAAGTCGGCGCACGCCGCGATCACCGAAACGCGCACGCTGACCGAGGCGCTGGTCGGTGCCGACGTGTTCCTGGGGCTCTCGGCGGCAGGCTCGCTGACGCCCGAGATGGTCAAGGACATGGCGCCCGCGCCGATCATCTTCGCGATGGCCAACCCCGAGCCGGAGATCCGGCCCGAACTGGCGATGGCCGCGCGCCCCGACGCGATCGTCGCGACCGGGCGCTCGGATTATCCGAACCAGGTCAACAACGTGCTCGGCTTCCCGTTCATCTTCCGCGGCGCATTGGACGTCCGCGCGACCGGCATCAACGACGCGATGAAGATCGCGGCCGCCAACGCCATCGCCGAACTCGCCCGCGAACGCGTGCCGGAGGAAGTCGCGGCGGCGTACGGCGTCAGCCACAGCTTCGGCCCGGCGTACATCATCCCCGCGCCGTTCGATCCGCGGCTCATGGAAGTCGTCCCCGTCGCGGTCGCCAAGGCGGCGATGGCCTCGGGCGTCGCGACCAAGCCGATCCTCGATATCGAAGCGTATCGGCATTCGTTGCGGGCCCGCCTCAACCCGACGACGTCGGTGTTGTCGATGGCCTATGAAGGCGCCCGCGCGCATCCCAAGCGCGTGATCTTCGCGGAGGGCGAGGAAGAAGTCGTCCTCCGCGCCGCCATCGCGTTCAAGGAAGGCGGCTACGGCACGCCGGTCCTGGTCGGTCGCGACGATGTGCCCGACCGGCTGCGCGCTTTGGGAGTCACCGATCCCGAAAGCTTCGAACTCCACAACAGCCGTGTCTCGCCACTCGTGCCGCGGATGGTCGACTTCCTGTATTCGCGGCTCCAGCGTCGCGGCTACCTGCGCCGCGATTGCGAGCGGATGGTCAACCAGGACCGCAACATCTTCGGCGCTCTGCTGCTCCAGCTCGGCGAGGGCGACGCGATGATCACCGGGATCACGCGCACGTACGGCGAGACGATGCGCCAGATCTATCGCGTCATCGATCCGGCGGCGGGGAAGACGCCGTTCGGCATCCACCTGCTGGTCGGCCAGAGCCACACGGTGTTCATTGCCGATACCACGGTCAACGAGCGCCCGACTGCCGAGCAATTGGCCGACTTCGCCGAGCAGACCGCGGCGGTCGCGCGGCGGATGGGGCATGAACCCCGCGTGGCGTTCCTGAGCTATTCGAACTTCGGCAATCCGAAGGGGGAGTGGCTCGATAACATCCGCGATGCGGTGACGGTGCTCGACGGGCGGAAGGTCGGGTTCGAGTATGAGGGCGAGATGGCGCCGGATGTCGCGCTCAACCCGAAGCAGTTGGCGAACTATCCGTTTGCGCGGCTGTCGGGGCCGGCGAACGTGCTGATCATGCCGGGGCTTCAGTCCGCCCACATCTCGGCGAAACTGTTGCGGGAGCTGGGTGGGGACTCGGTGATCGGGCCAATGCTGATCGGGATGGAGAAGCCGGTCCAGGTTGCGCCGATGACGTCGACCGCGAGCGAGCTGGTTACGCTGGCCGTTCTCGCCGCTGGCGGCATCGCGCGGTAATTTCCCTCGCCCCTACGGGGAGAGGGAAGGGGCCCGCGGCGCTTGCCGTGGGAAGGGAGAGGGGCTTGAGGCTCGGGACGGTTTATCCCAACGCCCCTCTCCCTTCCGTCGCAAGCGCTCCTCCCTCCCTCTCCCCGGAGGGGCGAGGGAATTGGCTTACGCGTCGATCGACGTCCCCAGCGAAGCGTGCACCAGGCCGCCGTCCACCGTGATCGTCTCCCCGATCACATAATCTCCTGCGCGGCTGGCGAGGTAGATCGCCGCGCCCGCCATATCCTCGTCCACGCCGACGCGCTTCGCCGGGATCCCCTGCGCCACAGCGTCGCCGTGATCGCGCGCCGCCTTGTTCATGTCGCTGGCAAACGCCCCCGGTGCGATCGAGGTCACATTGATCGAATCCGTCACCAGCCGCGCCGCCATCCGCTTCGTCAGATAGATCAGTGCCGACTTCGACGCGTGATAGCTGTACGTCTCCCACGGGTTCAGCCGCTGGCCGTCGATCGACGTGATATTGATCACTTTCGCCGGCTTTGCGCGCGATCCCGAAGCCTTCAACGCCGCATGCAGCGCCTGCGTGAGGAAGAACGGCGACTTCACGTTCAGGTCCATGACCTTGTCCCAGCCGACCTCCGAAAACTCCTCGAACGGCACGCCCCACGCCGCGCCCGCGTTGTTCACGAGGATATCGAGCTTCGACTCATGCTCGGCGAATTGCGCGGCCAGCGCCTTGCATCCTGCCACGGTCGAGACGTCCTGCGGCAACGCGATGCAGTTCGGCCCGAGTTCCGCGGCGGCCGCCTCGCACACATCGGCCTTGCGCGACGAGATATACACCTTCGCCCCCTGCGCGATGAAGCCGGCGGCGATCATCTTGCCGATCCCGCGACTGCCGCCGGTGATCAGCGCGACGCGGCCGTCGAGCCGGAACAGGTTGGTCGTATCCATCACGCATCCTCCGAATGTTTGCCTGCTTGGTATCGCCGAGCGGCGCTCGCCGCAAACCCGTTTTTCGAACCAGCCGTCATTGACGAGTGCAAAGCCCGTACTATGCTCGCCAAAAGATCAGGAGAGAGCGTGTGAGGTTTTCAGGCAAGCGAGCCGTCGTGACCGGCGGCGCGTCCGGCATCGGCCGGGCGACCGCACTCCGACTCGCCGACGAAGGTGCCACCGTGCTGATCGGCGACATCGACGAGCCCGGCGGCCACGCGATCGCCGACGCGTCCGGCGGGCGGATCCTGTTCCAGCGTACCGACGTGCTGGAGGCCGGTGATATCGAGGCTCTGATGCAGACCGCCGACGATGCGGGCGGGCTCGACATCCTGTTCAACAACGCCGGCGCGGGCGGCTCGCGCGATCCGATCGGCGAGATTTCCCCGGAGGACTGGGACCGCACGCAGGCGCTGCTGCTGCGCTCGGTCGCGCTCGGCATCCGCTATGCCGCACCGCTGATGGCGAAACGCGGCGGCGGCGCGATCGTCAACACTTCGTCGGTGTCCGCGCTCGGCACCGGCTACGCGCCGACCGCCTATTCCACCGCCAAGGCGGGCGTGCTCCACCTCACCAAACAGGCCGCCGCAGATCTCGCGCAGCACAAAATCCGGGTTAATGCCGTCGTGCCCGGCTTCATCGTCACCAACATCTTCACGCGCATGCTCGAACTCGACGCGGCCAAGACGTCGCAGGCGGACGCGATGATCGCGCACATCGCCGCCGACGCGCAGCCGATCCGCCGCACCGGCACCGGCGACGACATCGCCGCCGCGGTCGCTTTCCTTGCCAGCGACGACGCGAGCTTCATCACCGGCACGCACATCCTGGTCGATGGCGGCATGACGATCGGCACGCGGCCGAGTTGGGACCCTGCGCAACCCTCGCTGTTCGCGCTGCTCGACAAACTGAAATGACCGCAACCGCCCGCCGCCTCTCGACCGGCACGATGGCGAGCTACGGCTTCGGCGCGGTCGCGTACGGGGTGAAGGACGCCGGGTTCGGCACGTTCCTGCTGCTGTTCTACAACCAGGTCGTCGGGCTGCCCTCCGCCACCGTCGGCCTCGTCATCATGATGGCGCTGCTGATCGACGCGTTCGTCGATCCCGCGGTGGGCTTCTTCTCCGATCGGACGCGGACCAGATGGGGCAGGCGGCATCCGTGGATGTACGCGTCTGCACTCCCCATCATGATCGGCTGGCTCCTGCTGTGGAACCCGCCCTCGGTCATGTCGGAGCCGCAGACGCTGATCTGGTTGTTCGCGGTGGCAGTGCTCGTTCGCAGCGCGGTGAGTTGCTACGAAGTGCCATCGGTCGCGCTGACCCCCGAACTCACCTCCGGCTATGACGAGCGCACGCGGATCATGGCGTATCGCTATCTGTTCGGCTGGGTCGGCGGGTTGCTGATGCTGTTGTCGGCGTACCAGTATTTCCTCGCGCCGACGGCGGCGTTCCCGAACGGCCTGCTCAACCGCGCCGGCTATAGCGGCTTCGCATTAGCAGGCGCGCTGTTCATCGGCGTAGCGATCCTCGTCTCCGCGCTCGGCACGCATCACGAGATCAAGCACCTCCCCAACCCGCCGATCGTCCGCCAGACTTTGCGCGAATCCTTCGCCGAACTCCGCCAGACCGTGAAGAACCGCGCGTTCGCGATCCTGATGGCGGCGGGCGTCTGCGCCTACACGATCCAGGGCATCAGCTACGCGATGTCGAACTACCTCTACACCTATGTGTGGGGCTTCAAGGGGCCGGTGTTCGTCTATTTGACGATCGCGCTGTTCTCGGGCGTGTTCCTCGCGTTCCTCGCCGCGCCCCGGCTCGGCAGGACGGGGAGCAAGCCCAAGGCGGCGATGGGCGCGGTGCTGCTCGGCGCGGCGCTCAACACGTCGCCGTACTGGCTGCGGATGCTCGGCGTGTTTCCCGAGGTCGGCGAGCCCACGCTACTGCCGATGCTGTTCGGCTTCTTCATCCTCGGCACCGCGTCGAACGTCACCGGGTTCATCCTCGGCGCGTCGATGATGGCCGACGTGGTCGAGGATTCGGAGGCGAAGACGGGCCGGCGGTCGGAAGGCGTGTTCTTCGCGGGCTCGTTCTTCGTCCAGAAATGCACGAGCGGGATCGGGATATTCTTCGCGGGGATGATCCTCGCGGTGGCGGGGTTCCCGGCCAAGGCTATGCCGGGGACGGTGCCGGTGGGCACGATCGACCGGCTGACGTTGATCTACGCCGGCCTCTACATCGTGCTGGCGTGCGTCTCGGCGTACTTCTTCTCGCGCTTCCCGTTCGGGCGGGTGGAGCATGAGGCCCGGTTGGCGCGACTGGCAACGGGCACAATTACCGAACGCTAACGAAAGCCTCACACGATCCTCCCCCGCAAGGGGGAGGTGGCTGGCTCTTGCCAGACGGAGGGGGCGGCATGCGAAACGTCCGTTCCGGGTCCTCCCCCTCCGTCACCTTCGGTGACACCTCCCCCTTGCGGGGGAGGATGCAAAACGGCGATCGTCCCGCCCTTCCAGCAACGGGACCCGCACGGTAGGACCAACGCTTGGCCGTCCCGATATCGAGGAACGGCGACATCGGAGTTCCCATGCGTATCCCCGCCCTAGCCACCGCCCTCGGTCTCGTCCTCGCATCCCCCGCCGTCGCGCAGACGGTCGCACCGGTCCTCACCACCCCCGATGCGCGTGATCCGCACAGCTACGCCCGCCCCGCCGAGGCCCGCGTCACGCACGTCGCGCTCGATCTTGCCGCCGACTTCGACACTCACGTCATTCGCGGGATCGCCACGCTCGACATCCTCGCGAAGCCGGGCGCGAAACTTGTGCTCGACGACAACGGCTTGAAGATCGTCAACATCACCGACGCCGCCGGCAAGCCGCTCCCCTACTCGGTCGGCGCGATCGACAAGATCCACGGCGCACCGCTGACCGTCACGCTCAACGGCGCCAAGAAAATCCGCATCGCCTACGCCTCGTCCCCCGATGCGAAGGCGCTGCAATGGCTCACGCCGGCGCAGACCGCGGGCAAGAAGCAGCCGTTCCTGTTCAGCCAGGGCGAGGCGATCCTCAACCGCAGCTGGATCCCGACGCAGGACTCGCCCGGCATCCGCCAGACCTGGGAAGCGAAGATTGCCGTTCCCAAGCAACTCACCGCGGTGATGAGCGGGCTCGCGACCGGCAAGCCCACCTGCGTCGCGGATCGCTGCACGTTCCAGTACAAGATGGACAAGCCCGTCGCGCCGTACCTGATCGCGCTCGCGGTCGGCGACATTGCGTTCAAGTCGACCGGGCCGCGCACCGGGATCTGGGCCGAACCCGCGACCCTGCCCAAGGCCGCGTACGAGTTCGGCGAGCTCGAGAAGTTCGTCGCCGCCGCGGAAGGGCTGTACGGCCCGTATCGCTGGGGCCGCTACGACGTGCTGGTCCTGCCGCCCTCGTTCCCGTTCGGCGGCATGGAGAACCCGACGCTCACCTTCGCCACGCCGACCGCGATCGCCGGCGACCGCAGCCTCGTCTCGCTGATCGCGCACGAACTCGCGCACAGCTGGTCGGGCAATCTCGTGACGAACGCGACGTGGGACGATTTCTGGCTCAACGAAGGCTTCACCAGCTATTTCGAGAACCGGATCATGGAGGCGCTCTACGGCAAGCGCCGCGCCGACATGGAGGCCGACCTCGCCTGGACCGACATGCTCGCCGCGGTGAAGGACGCCGGTGGCCCCGCGGCGAAGGACACGCAACTCCACCTCGATCTCGACGCCGCGCGCGATCCCGACGACGGCATGACGCAGATCGCCTACGACAAGGGCGCCGCCTTCCTCCGCACGATCGAGAAACAGGTCGGGCGCGCACGGTGGGACGCGTATCTTCGAAGCTATTTCGACCGCCACGCCTTCCAGCCGCAGACCAGCGCCGGCTTCCTCACCGACCTCAAGTCGAAGCTGCTGACCCCCGCCGAGGCGAAGACGATCGGCGTCGACACGTGGGTCTACAGCCCCGGTATTCCGGCGAACGCGGTGCACGTGACGTCCGCTGCTTTCCCCGCGGTCGATGCGGCGGCCAAGGCGTACGCAGCCGGCGGTCCGGTGTCCGCCGTTCCCGGCAAGGCGACCACGCAGGAGATCACGCGCTTCATCACGCAATTGCCGCGCAAACTCCCGGCCGAGCGGTTGAAGGCGCTCGATACCGCGTTCGGCTGGAACACCACCGGCAATGCCGAGATCCGCTTCGCCTGGCTGCAACTCGCGCTCGCCAATCACTATGCGCCCGCCGACGCGTCGGCCGAGCAGTTCCTGACCTCGCAGGGCAGGCGCAAATTCGTCGCGCCGCTGTTCCAGCAGATGATGGAATCGGGTGACTGGGGCCACAAGCTGGCGATGGACATCTACGGCAAGGCGCGGCCGGGCTATCATGCGGTCACGCAGGTCACCGTGGATCGCATAACCGGCTGGAAACTGATGAACTGAGCCAGCCTGGCTGACGCATTCGGGCGTTGGTCGGTGCGGTAACACGCTTCGTCGGATATGGTTCCGGCGCGTATTTCAATTAAATCGAACCTCCCGTAGCCAGAATGCGACAAGCGGGTTTTGGCCGGGGGGTCTCGATGAATTTCAAGGCGTTAGCAGCGCGTTTTGCGCTGGTGGTATCGTGCGGCCTGATGACGGCCACCCCTGCTGCGGCTCAGTTCTGGCAGTGCGTGACGTTCGCCCGCTCGGTTTCGGGGATCGAAATCCGCGGCAACGCCAACACCTGGTGGGGCCAGGCCGAGGGTCGCTACGAGCGTGGCCACACCCCGAAGGCCGGTTCGGTCCTCGCCTTCTCGCCGACCTCGCGGATGCGCGTCGGCCATGTCGCGATGGTCTCGAAGGTCGTCAGCGACCGCGAAGTCCTCCTCACGCATGCCAACTGGTCGCGCCCCGGTGCCATCGAGACCAACGTCCGCGCGATCGACGTCTCGGCTGCCGGCGACTGGAGCATGGTGAAGGTCTGGTACGGACCACAGGGCGACCTCGGCACCTCGGCCTATCCGACCAAGGGCTTCATCTACTCGGGCCATGCGCCTGCCGGCGATACGCTCGATGCGCCCGCGTCTTCGTTCCAGATGGCGAGCGCTACCCACACCGTCACCGCAACGCAGCGCGCCAATGCTGCTCAGCTGGCGACGATCCAGCATGGCCCGACCGATCCTCGTGGTATTTTCACGCTGGTGAACGAGGCGAACTGAGGTTTGTCCTTGCGGTGGGGTGCTTTTCGTATCCACGGCCTGGTTGATACTTCGGCAGTCTGATTTTCGCTGCTGACCGCGCCTGACAGTTCAGCGCCTCAAACCGTCCCTAACGGCACCCCCCCGGCGAAGGCCGGGGCCCAATTGGTGAGGTCGCAGTAACGGATCGCGGCCCTCGATCAGCGATGTTTCCCAATTGGACCCCGGCCTTCGCCGGGGGGGGGCAAAAACAGCACGCCGGGCATCTTACTTCCTGTTCTCCCGCGAAGGCGGGAGCCCAGTCTGGACCCCCGCCTTCGCGGGGGAACACGCTACCTGCTCAGTTCCGATACGCGCCGAACACGTTCAACTGAACGGCCTCAAACAGCCTTGAACGTCAACGCGTCGCCATTCATGCAATAGCGCTTCCCCGTAGGCTTGGGCCCATCGTCGAACACGTGCCCGAGATGCCCGCCACACCGTCGGCAATGCACCTCGGTCCGCGCCATCCCCATAGTCGAGTCCACCCGAGTCCGTACCGCGTTCGGCAGCGGCTGCCAGAAGCTCGGCCACCCCGTCCCGCTCTCGAACTTGGTCTTCGACGAGAAATTCGGCAGCGCACATCCGCCGCACGAGAAGATTCCCGCGCGATGCTCGCCGTTGAGCGGGCTCGAATAGGGCCGCTCGGTGCCCTCCTTGCGGAGCGTGTCATACGCATCCGGCGATAGCTTCTTGCGCCACTGCGCGTCGGTCAGGTTGACCTCGAACCGCTCGGCGGCCTGCGCGGGCTGCGAAGAGCATCCCCATAGCGCAAAGCCGGCGACGCCCGCCCCGGCAAGCGTGAGAAAAGCGCGGCGGTCCTGGGTCATGTTCGTCTCCATGGTTCGGATATAGGTACGTCCGAACCACCCGATAAGGTTACGCCCAGCTTCAGTATTTGCTGATTTCCACCGGCAGCGTGCGATAGCCGTGGACGAAGCATGCGGCGACTCGCGTCGGCTCGGCCAGCACGTTGATCCGCATGCGGCGCTTGGCCATCTCCTCGAGCAGGATAGCGATCTGCATCTCGGCCAGCCGTGCCCCCACACAGCGGTGGATACCGTGCCCGAACGCCAGATGCCGCCGCGCGTTTGGCCGATGCACCACGATGTCGTCCGCATCGTCGCCGAACACGCTCTCGTCCCGGTTCGCCGAGATGTACCAGAGCGCCAGCTTGTCGCCGGCCTTGATCTGCTGCCCCATCAACTCCGCGTCGGCGGTCGCCGTCCGCCGCATGTGCGCGAGCGGCGTCTGCCAGCGGAGGATCTCGCTCACCGCATTGGGGATCAACCCCGGATCCGCCTCCAGCTTCGCGCGCGACTCCGGAAACTTGTCGAGGCCGTAGGCGAGCGCCGACATCGAATTGCGCGTCGTGTCGTTGCCGCCAACGATCAGCAGGATGAGGTTTCCGATGAACTCGTTGTGATCCATGTGGCTCATCGCGTCCGAATGGATCATCATCGAGATCAGGTCGGGCGTCGGATCCTTGTCGATCTTCGCGTCCCACAGGCCTTTGAAATAGGACCCGCATTCGAACATGTGGACGAGGCGTTGCTGACGCAGCTCCTCGCTTTTCACCAGTTCGATATCGCCTGCCCAATCCGACCAGAAGGTCAGTTTCCGCCGGTCCGCCCAGGGAAAATCGAACAGGATCGCGAGCATCTGCGTGGTCAGCTCGATCGCGACCGTATCGACCCAGTCGAACGGCGTGTTCCACGGCAGGCTGTCGAGCATCGCGGCAGTCCTCTGCCGGATATCGCCCGACATCCGGGTCATCTCGCTCGGGGTAAAGGCGGGTGCGACGGTGCGGCGCTGGCCGGTATGCACGGGCCGGTCGCGCGCGATGAACATCGGCATGCGGACGTCGCGCTCGGCAACGAAATCGGCGATCGTGATCCCGCCGGCTTCGGAGGAATAGAGATCGGGGAGGGACTCGACCTCGACGATCCCCTTGTAGGAGGACACCGACCAATAGGGTCCGTAGTCGGAATGCTCGATGTAATGGACAGGGGCTTCGGCGCGAAGCTGTGCAAATGGCGCTTGCCACACATCGTCACGGTACAACTCTGCGCGGCTGACGTCGAGCGGATCGACCGCGTGTTGCGCCACATCTCTCACCAGAGTCGCCATCGTCTCTCTCCCGTGTTTTGCCATAGGAAAGGCTTTGCTGACACTTATGTCAATAGAGTGGCGTGGGTTGTGATCGAATGATCCTCCCCCGTCAGGGGGAAGTGGCGCCGAAGGCGACGGAGGGGGAGGACACGGGGCAGAGGTTATTCCTTACCTCCCCCCCCGTCTGGCAAACGCCAGCCACCTCCCCCTGGCGGGGGAGGATTGCAGAAACCTACGCCGTCGCCTTGGCCTTCCGTCGCCAGAACGGCCGCGCGCTCCCCGATTGCAGCACGCCGCGCCGGAACAGCCGCGCGCCAACCGTGATGAAGATCGTCACCCACAACGCCTGCCACGCCAGCGCCGCAACGTGCGGCCAAAGCTCCGGCGAGTTCGCCGCCCGCCCGGCCATCGCGAATGGCGACGACAACGGAAACAACTCCGCCACCGTCGCGATCCAGCTTCCGGGACGCGAGGCCGCCGCAGACGACAGCCCGAACATCGCGACCTGCAGGATCGTGATCGGCAGCGACAACATCTGGATCTCGCGCATCGTCGTTGCCTGCGCGCCAACGCCCAGGAACACCGAGCCGAGGAGGAGGTACGCCATACTGAAATATGCCGCAAATAGGAGGGCGAACATCGGCGCGCCGACCGCGGGCGTCAGGTCGCCCAGCGCGACCGCGGCGGCAGCCGGCATCAGCGACGTGATCTGCGTGACGACGGTGCCCCAGAACGCGACGAACAGCACGGCCACGCCGAACATCCCGATCAGCTTGCCGAAGAACACCGACTCCAGCGGGACTGCGGCGGCGAGGACCTCGATCACCTTGTTGTTGCGCTCCTCGGCCATCGTTCCGACGACCTGCCCCGACAGGAACAGCGTCAGGAAGAAGATCCCGAACACCGCGAAGAACGCCGACTGATGCTGGCCGCCGACCGAGGTGGTCGAGCGCGTCACCTGTGTCTTGGTCGCGGCGATCGTCGGCAGCGTACCGCCAAGCTTCTGCGCGGCGAGCGTCGTCTGTGCGAGCAAGCCGAGGTAATCCGCCGAGCGCCGCCCGCGCGGCCCGTACAGGATCTGCGGCGCGTCGAGCGAGCCGTAGATTACTGCGGACGCATCGATATCCTTGGTCTCGAACGCTGCACGTGCCTGCGCCGCCGGATCGGCCAGCGGTGCGACGGTGGTGAGCGCCGGCGGTGCCTCGTCCTCGCGGAACATGCCGCGCAACCGCGTGTCTGCCTCGGCGATCGGCCGCGTGATCGCGGCGGGGACGATCGCGATGATCCGCGTCTTGTCCTGCGCGCCGCCGCTGACGCTCGCCGCGCCCATGCCGCCGATCGCGCCGAACGATCCCATGATGACCGGCGCGAACAGGAACAGCAGGAATATCGGCGTGAACACCGTGGCGATGAAGTCGCGCCGCGCGATCGTGAAGGTCTGGCGGAGGGTGCGACGGAAACGGCTCATGCCGCCTGCTCCTGCGCGACGTCGCCATGCTGGCCGACGATCCGGACGAACGCCTCGTGCAACCCGGGCCGCTCGATCGACAGCCCCGAAATCCCGTATCCCGCGTCGATCAGTCTCACGAGCAAGCTCTCTATCCCCTCGTTCGGCAGCTCGAACCGCCAGCTGTCCCCGTCCGCTACCGCATCCGTCGGCAGCACGCCGCGGATCGCGGGATCAGGCCGATGCGGCGTATAATGCACTCGCTGCGGCAGGATTCCGCGCGCATCCGCCACCGTCCCCTCGAACCGCCGCTTGCCGCCGGCGATGATCGCGAGGCGGTCGCACAGGCGTTCGGCATGGCTCATGATATGAGTCGAGAACAGGATCGTCGCGCCGCGATCGCGCTCGTTGAGGATCAGCTTCTCGAGCCGCTCCTGGTTGACCGGATCGAGCCCCGAAAATGGCTCGTCGAGCACCAGCAGGTCGGGCTGGTGCACCACCGAGCCGAGCAACTGCACCAATTGCGCCATGCCCTTCGACAGTTTCCGGATCTTCTCGTCGACCGCATGGCCAAGGCCGGCGGCTTCCATCAACACCACCGCCCGCTCGCGCCCGGTCTTCCAATCGAGCCCACGCAACGCCCCCAGAAACGCAATCGCCTCGCGCGCCTTCATCGCTGGATACAGCCCGCGCTCCTCGGGGAGATAGCCGACCCGGTCGCTTGCATCGCGCGGATTGTCGTAGCCGAGCAGTGTGCGCGAACCCTCGTCGGGTTCGATGATCCCGAGCAGCATGCGCAGCGTCGTCGTCTTGCCCGCGCCGTTGGGCCCGAGCACGCCGTACACCGAGCCGCGCGGCACCATCATGTCCACCCCGTCGACCACGCGCCGATCGCCGAACCGCTTCACGATCCCGCTCGCGGTGACCGCCCATTCATCGTTCACGCGCAATCTTCCTACCGAGGGTGACGTCGTGGTAGCGGGCGTACGTGGCGCAAGACAAGCTGGAACACCGACTTAAGGCCAAAGCGGCCGAATTGGGTTTTGCCGCCTGCGGGATCGCGCACGCCGATGCTGCGCCGCGTGCCGGCGAACGCCTCCACCAGTGGCTGGCCGACGGGCGTCACGGCGACATGATCTGGATGGAGGAGCGCAAGCACCATCGCGAAAGCCCCGCCGGCCTATGGCCCGAGGTCCGCAGCGTGATCGCGCTCGGCATGAGCTATGCGCCGAAGGACGATCCGTTGCGCTTGGCGGACGAGGGCGGGGTGGGGCGAATCTCGGTCTACGCGCAGGGGCCGGACTATCACGATGTCGTGAAGCGGCAGTTGAAGGCGCTCGGGCGGTGGCTGGCGGCGGAGGCGGGGCGCGACCTGCCGCCGTTCGATCTGAAAGTGTTCGTGGATACCGCGCCGGTGATGGAAAAGCCGCTCGCCGAAGCCGCCGGGCTTGGCTGGCAGGGCAAGCACACCAATCTCGTCAGTCGCGAGCATGGCAGCTGGTTGTTCCTCGGCGCGATCTACACGACGCTGGACCTAGAGCCGGACCGCGGCGGCGTCGACACCTGCGGCAGTTGCGACGCATGCCAGACCGCGTGCCCGACCGCAGCGTTTCCCCGGCCATACCAGCTCGATGCCCGCCGCTGTATCTCCTACCTGACGATCGAACATGCCGGCCCGATCCCGCACGAATTCCGCGCCGCGATCGGCAACCGCATCTACGGCTGCGACGACTGCTTGGCCGTGTGCCCCTGGAACAAGTTCGCTGCCGCCGCCAACGCGAACCTGGCCTTCCACCCTCGAGCCGAACTGGTGGCCCCCGAACTCGCGGACATTCTCGCGCTCGACGACGCCAGCTTCCGCACGGTGTTCGCCGGCTCCCCGATCAAGCGCATCGGCCGCACCAAGATAATCCGCAACGCCCTGATCGCGGCGGGCAACAGCGGCGATCGGGCGCTAGTCGCCGCGGTCGCCGCGTTGCTCGACGACCCCGCCCCCTCGATCCGAGGCGCGGCGATATGGTCACTGGCCCGGCTCGACGACCTACGCTGTCAGACCGAACGCACTCGCCATCTACCCCAGGAAGCTGACGACTCCGTCATCGCCGAATGGACCTGCGCGGCGTAGACGCGTCACGATCAAGCGACGTCCGACTTGGGAGGACAGCGGACGTTAGTCCCCCACACTACTTCACGGGAATGGTGGATCAGGTCAAGGAGCAGGAGTCGGGATACTCCACGGATTGAAGCGATCCAATGACCTTGCAGGGTCATCAAGATATACAACGACTTGCAGCCGAAGGCTTTTCTCCTTGATTCCGAACATATCTGTTTCCGAAACTCTCAATCCTTTGAGAGTTCTCCGCGCTACAGATACATCGCCGAATTGATCCGAAAACGATCGATCTCTACGGCAACTTGCTGGCTTTCCCGATTTATCAACGGCGCAATCTAAAACAATGCGAAACATCTTCGTAGCTTTTGCCGGAAGAAGCGCGTCCAACTGTCGACGAATCGGTTGCCCGGCGAGGGTTATCCGGTTCCGCAGGTCTTTCCCATCCGTGACGAACGTGTTGAAAGACGATTCGCTAACTCGTGATTGTGCTTGGGCTTCCGCTGCAAGGGACAACCCGACGCAACCAACAAGTGCGGTTTTCCATGTCATTTGCTCACGATAGCACTACCGCCAATGTCTGCAATTGGGCGAAACCAGCCGCTACCGTCCCCCCTCGCGCCTGGTCAGCGCAGCCACGCAACTGGCGCGGTCGATCGTGCTGCCGTCGGGTTCGCGGGCGTCGAGATAGGTGACGCGGGGGGCGTCCGAACCCTTGGGATACAGATACGCGTCGAGCACGCAGATGCCGCTCTGGAACTGGAGCTTTCGCGCACTGCCTTCGCGCACGTCGGCATCGGGCTGGCCGAACAGCTTGGTCAGACCGGCGGCGTCCTGGCCCAGTACGCGCTCGAGTCCGACGCTCGTATAGGGGATGGCGGCCCGCCCGACCGCAGGCTTGGCGACCGGTACCGCGCAACCGGCCAGTCCGCCGCCGAGCGCCAGCGCGATTCCTATCGTCGTCAATCGCGTCATGATCGGCCTTTGCGAGAATATCGGGTGTGGAAATAATGCGTCGCCATCGCCGCCCCCAGCACGGGCGCGGCGATGTTGAGGATCGGAACCACGAACAGCCCGGTGTTCGCAAGCCCCAGCACGAACCGTCCCGGCCGTGTCGTCGCACGCCAGCCCCGCATCGCCGCCGCGTCCATGTGCCGCGCCGCCACCATGTCGCCCAGATCGCGCCCGAGCAGCCAGCCGTTGACGATGAAGAACGCCGCGGCGGTGCCGACGCCGGTGACGAGCAGCGCTATGTAGACGGGCAGCACCAGCAGGTTCACGAGGACCACGCGGGCGGCCGAGCGCAGGCCCATGGCGAGGCTGCGTGCGAACGGGACGGGGCGGGCGGTCTTCAGCGCATCGGGATAATGCCGCGCCTCGACCGCTTCGACGACCTCGTCCGCGAAGATCCCGACCACCGCGATCGCGACCGCGCGGAAGAGCAGCCACAGCGCCAGGATCGTGACGAACAGTGCGAATGCCGCGGCGAGTCCGTTCGCCTCCCAGCCAAGCCACGCGGCCAGCGCAGCCTGCGTTCCCCACCATGTGCCGACGCCGAGGATTGCAAAG
The DNA here is from genome assembly GCF_057815015.1 of Sphingomonas sp. SL1004. Lineage (NCBI taxonomy): Bacteria > Pseudomonadati > Pseudomonadota > Alphaproteobacteria > Sphingomonadales > Sphingomonadaceae > Sphingomonas > Sphingomonas sp. SL1004. Next base: position 2,443,738 of record NZ_JBYMUX010000001.1, on the reverse strand, counting down.
ACGAGCAGGGTGACGAGCATAGACTTTACGAACACGCGCAGGATCGGCGGATCGGTAAGTTGGCCGAGCGAGAGGAGGAGGGCACGGATCATTCGGGAGGGATGACGCGAGGGCAGCGGAAGGTCAACGAAGCTCCGCCACGTTGGGTAGATACGCGCACCCCGTTCCCTCGCGGACGCTGGGGCCCAGCTGCCGAGATCCTGTCCCCCCGCGTTCGCGAGGGACAAAGAAGGATACCGCCGTAACCGCAGTAACCGCCGTAACTACTGGAACCGAGCAGATCGCGGAAACCAGCAACCATGATCTCCACCCCGGCGGAGGCCGGGGCCCAATTGGGGGACGGCAATGACGTAACGCGGTACTCCGTTACGACTATCTTTCCTATTGGGCCCCGGCCTCCGCCGGGGTGGAGGATCTAACCGCTCTGCCGAGACCTGAGCGGCGGGGACCCCACACCAGTTGCACCAATCCCCCCCGCGATTTACGGCAAGGCTTTCCCGCACCCCCGGAGTTTCCCCTTGAGCACACCCACTTACGACGTCGTCGCGATCGGCAATGCCATCGTCGACATCCTCAGCACCGCCGACGATGCGTTCATCGAAGAAATCGGCGTCGCCAAGGGTTCGATGCAGCTGATGTTCTCGTCCGAGGAAGCAGACGCGCTCTACGCCAAGATGGGCCCGGGCATGGAAATCTCCGGGGGCTCGGCCGCGAACACCGTCGCCGGCATCGCTGCGCTCGGCGGCAAATGCGGGTTCATCGGCCAGGTCGCCGACGACCAGCTCGGCCAGGTCTTTGCGCACGACGTCCGCAGCATCGGCATCGAGTTCGCCACGCCTGTCCGCGCCGGCGATCCGACCACCGGTCGCTGCCTGATCTTCGTGACGCCGGATGGCCAGCGCACGATGAACACCTTCCTCGGTGCGGGCCAGTTCCTTCCCGCCGCCGCGATCGACACCGCGATGATCGCCGACAGTGCGATCCTGTATCTCGAAGGCTATCTCTGGGATCCTGAAGAGCCGCGCGCCGCGATGCGCGCCGCGATCGATTGCGCACGCGGGGCAGGGCGCAAGGTTGCCTTCACGCTCAGCGACGTGTTCTGCATCTCGCGCCACGGCGGCGATTTCCGCCAGCTGCTGTCGGACGGCCTGGTCGACATCCTGTTCGCCAACGAGGGCGAACTCGCCGCGCTTGCAGAGACCGAGGACTTCGACGCAGCGGTCGCCAAGATCTCCGCCCAGGTCCCGACCCTGGTCGTCACGCGCGGCGAGCACGGCGCCTGTGCGCTCCAGAACGGCACGCGCGCCGAGGTGAAGGCCGAGCCGATCGCCAAGGTCGTCGACACCACCGGCGCGGGCGACCTGTTCGCGGCGGGGTTCCTCCACGGGCAGGCGCAGGGCTACGACCTGCAGGCATCGCTGAAGCTCGGCGCGGTCTGCGCGGCGGAGATCATCAGCCATGTCGGCGCCCGTCCGATGGTCGACATGAGGGCGCTCGCCGCCAAGCATATCGGCTGAGGCATGTGTCCCCGCGGAGGCGGGGACCCAGACTGGGCTCCCGCCTTCGCGGGAGAACAGGTGAGCAAGACAAAAAAAGGGCCGCGGGAGTTTCCTCCCGCGGCCCTTTTCGCGTCCGGTCTCAGAGCGTACCCGGAGGCGCCCGATCGTCCTCGGTAGCACCATCGTCGAGCCCAAGCCCGACATGGCTGCGCGAGCGGCTGTACAGGAAGTAGATCGCCAACCCGATCGCGCCCCAGCCCGGCAGGACCAGCTTGGCGGTCAGCGGCAGCGACAGATACAGCCCGATGCAGCCGATGATCGCCAGCGGCGCGACAATGTACACCGCCGGCGTGCGGAACGGACGCTTGCGGCTCGGGTCGGTCTTGCGCAGGACCATTACGGAGATCGCCACCATCATGAACGCGAACAGCGTGCCCGCGTTCGAATAATCGGCGAGCTTGCCGACCGGCAGGACCGCCGCCGCGATAGCTGCGGCGATACCCGTCACGACCGTGACGACGTGCGGCGTGCGGAACTTCGGATGGATCGACGCCAGCTTGGCCGGCAACAGACCATCGCGCGCCATCGTGAAGAACACGCGGGTCTGGCCGAACATCATCATCAGCACGACCGACGGCAGCGCCAGCACGGCGGCAAGGCCTACGAGACGCCCCATGATCGGCCAGTTGATGACCTGAAGCACGTGGACCAGCGCTTCCTTCGAGCAGACCAGAGGCTCCATCGCGCCGCCCGCGACGATCGCCGCACAACGCCCGGCCATCTCGGCCGAGCCCGGTGCCAGTACGCCGCCATCGGCGCTCGTCACCGGGTTCGCACCGATCGCACCGATCGCGCCCGATGCGACCAGCAGGTAGAACAACGTACAGATGCCAAGGCTGGCGATCAGCCCGATCGGCACGTTACGCTGCGGGTTCTTGGTCTCCTCCGCCGCGGTCGAAACCGCGTCGAAGCCGACATAGGCGAAGAAGATCGACGCTGCCGCACCCAGCACGCCGACACCTGAGGAACTCAGCGGGTTGCCGACGCCGTAGGGCAGGAACGGATGGAAATTGTCCGCCTTGAGGACCGGGATCGTCAGCGCGATAAACGCGGTCAGCGCGGCGATCTTGATCAGCACCAGCACCGCGTTGACGCGTGCGCTCTCGGTCGTGCCGACCACCAGCAGCCACGTGACGAGCGCTATGACGATGACCGCGGGCAGGTTCATGAAGCCGCCGACGGTCATCGCGGTCTGCAGATCCGCGTTGGGCGTGGCGCCGAACGCGACCTGGACGTTCGCCATCAGCGCGTCGGCGTTGCGCAACCCGTTGGGGATGTGGAAGCCGATCCCGTCGAGCAGTCCGGCCAGATGGTTCGACCAGCCGACCGCGACTGCACTAGCACCGACCGCATATTCGAGGATCAGCGCCCAGCCGACCATCCAAGCGAGCAACTCACCGGTCACCGCATAGGTGTAGGTGTAGGCCGAGCCCGACACCGGCACCATCGACGCAAGCTCGGAATAGCAGAGCGCCGCAACCGCGCAGACGAAGCCCGCGACGACGAAGCTCAGCAACATGCCCGGCCCGGCCTTTTGCGCGGCCTCGGACGTCAGCACGAAGATACCCGTGCCGATCACCGCGCCGACGCCCAGCAGCGTCAGCTGGAACGCGCTGAGCGTTCGCGCCAGGCCCTTTTTCTCTGCCGTCGCCAGAATGGCATCCAGCGATTTTACGCGACCAAAAATCAATTCGGTACCCCCCGGGGATTGCGAGGGCCGGGTCAATAAGGCCCCCTTGCACAAGCCGCCGAGCCTAATGGCAATTTTATTACGCGCAATCCTTTAGTGGCGGAAAGCTGGCCTATCGCGTCAGCATCGGCCCGAAGGGACGGCCGCCGAAGACATGAACATGCAGATGCGGCACCTCCTGGTTGCCGTGTTGGCCGACATTGGCGAGCAGACGATAGCCCGGTTCGACGAGGCCGGCGGCGCGTGCGACGGTGCCCACTGCGCGGACAAACCCGGCGATCTCGGCGTCTGGTGCGCGCGCGGAAAAATCGTCCCACGACACGTACGCGCCCCTGGGGATCACGAGCAGATGCGTCGGCGCCTGCGGGTTGATGTCGTGGAAGGCGATCGCGAAGTCGTCTTCGTACACCCGCTTCGACGGAATCTCGCTGCGCAGGATCTTCGCGAAGATGTTCTGGTCGTCATAGGGCTGGGTAGCGTCGATGGGCATATGTAGTCCCCTCCCGCCTGCGGGAGGGGTTGGGGGAGGGGCTTGCCTTCCCGATCCCGGCGGAGCGTGTGCGTCATGCCCTCCCCCGACCCCTCCCGCAAGCGGAAGGGGGGCGTCAGACCGCCGTCCATCCCAACCTCTCCGTCACCCCGGACTGGTTCCGGGGACCACTGTTCCGCAAACCAGCGGCCGACGATTTGCGGCACCGTGGATGCCGGAACCAGTCCGGCATGACGGGCTACTCCGTCCGCCCAGCCTTCTCGACCAACCCGCCAATACCCTCGCGCCGTTCCAGCTCCGCGCGCACGTCGTCCAGGCTCAGCCTCGCATCCGCCAGCAACACCGCCAGATGGAACATCAGGTCCGCCGCTTCGGGCACGATGCTCGCCTCATCCCCCGAGCACGCCGCGATCACCGTCTCGACGGCTTCCTCGCCGAGCTTCTGCGCGATCTTGGGGCGGCCTTTCGCGAACAGGCTGGCGGTGTACGAGGTGTCGGCGGGCGCATCGCGGCGCGCGCGAATGGTCGCTTCGAGGCGGTCGAATACGGGGTCTGCCATGGCGTGCGTGCTGGCGCAGCAGGGCAGGCGGGTCAATCCTTCTTGGGTGGCGCGGCGTCGCGCGCAGCGATGTTCCGGCGGCGGGACTTGATGAACCGCTTGCGCAACGCCCGCCGCACCAGCCACACGCCGATCGCCGCAAAGCCGAACAAGGCGATGTCCGACGCCTCGGGCGAGGTCCGCGCATGCACGACGCCGGTATGCCCGGACTGAACGGAAAGAAGCACGAGCGCTGGCATGGCTCAGGCGGCCGAACGAACCGGCGTTCGCACCGGGATCCCCGCCGCCGCCAGCGCGGCATGCGCATCGCCGATCGACGCCTGCCCGAAATGGAAGATCGACGCCGCCAGCACTGCACTCGCATGCCCGTCGCGGATGCCCGCCACGAGATCGTCGAGCCCGCCGACCCCCCCGCTCGCCACGACCGGCACGCTGACGCGGTCCGAAATCGCCCGGATCAGTTCGAGGTCGTAGCCACTGCGCGTCCCATCGCGGTCCATCGACGTAACGAGCAATTCGCCCGCACCCAGTTCCGCGAGCTTCAAGGCATGCGCGATCGCATCGATCCCGGTCGCGCGCCGGCCGCCATGCGTGAACACTTCCCAGCCTTCGCCCGACCGCCGAGCATCGACGCTCGCCACGCAGCACTGGCTACCGAACCGCTCGGCGATGTCGGCGACCAGTTCCGGCCGCTCGACCGCCGCGGAATTGACCGCCACCTTGTCCGCCCCCGCCAGCAACAGCACGCGCGCATCGTCCGCCGTCCTGACGCCGCCGCCGACCGTCAACGGCATGAAACACACCGCTGCGGTCCGTCTCACGACGTCGAGGATCGTCCCGCGGCCTTCATGCGAGGCGCCGATATCGAGAAAGCACAGCTCGTCCGCCCCGGCGGCATCATACGCCCTCGCCTGCTCGACCGGATCGCCGGCATCGCGCAACTCGACGAAGTTCACGCCCTTCACCACGCGCCCATCGGCGACGTCGAGGCATGGGATCACGCGCGCACGAACCGTCATGCGCTGCGCCGCAGAAATGGTTCACGCGGAGACGCGGAGACGCGGAGACGCGGCAAGGCCGCTAAGAAGAATATTTCGCGCAGAGGCGCAGAGGCGCAGAGAGAGAGGAAGGGAGTAAGGCCTAACTTCTTACTCTCTGCGCCTCTGCGCCTCTGCGCGAACAAGTTTCTGCCTGCGGCGCTCAACTTCTCTCCGCGTCTCCGCGTCTCCGCGTGAACCATCATGCAGCCTTCGCCACGCTCAATGCCGCCGCGAGATCGAGACGCCCGTCATACAACGCCCGCCCCGTAATCACGCCTTCGACGCCGTCCCGAACATGCAAAGCCAACACGTGGATCTCAGCAATGCCCTTCACTCCACCGCTGGCGATCACCGGAATGTCCACCGACCGCGCCAGATCGACCGTAGCCTCGACGTTGCATCCCTTCAGCATCCCGTCGCGCCCGACGTCGGTGAACAGCAACGACGCCACCCCCGCATCCTCGAACCGCCGCGCCAGATCGACCGCGCTCGTGGTCGACACGTCCGCCCAGCCCTTGGTCGCGACCATGCCGTCCTTCGCGTCGACCGCGACGACGATCCCGCCCGGAAAGTCCTTCGCCACGCCGCGCACGAAGTCGGGGTCCTCCAGCGCCGCCGTCCCGATCACGACGCGCGACACGCCCAGATCGAACCAACCCTCGACGCTCGCCCGCGTCCGGATACCGCCGCCAAGCTGCACATGCCCCGGAAACCGCGCGACGATCGACCTCACCGCATCGCCATTCACCGAAGCCCCCGCAAACGCGCCATCGAGATCGACCACGTGCAGATGCTCCGCACCCGCCTCGGCGAACAGCATCGCCTGCGCCGCGGGATCGTCGCCGTACACGGTCGCGCGGTCCATATCGCCCTCGGCGAGACGCACGACCTGACCCGCCTTGAGGTCGATCGCGGGGAAAATGATAAGGCTCGCAGAGGTATTTATGGCCGCCACTCCAGGAATCGTTCGAGCAAGGCCAGGCCGTAGCGCTGGCTCTTCTCAGGATGAAACTGCACGCCGATCATGGTGTCGCGACCGATCGCCGCGGTGACCGCGCCGGCATGCTCGGTCGTCGCGAGCACATCAGCGCCTTCGAACGCGAAGCTGTGCAGGAAATACGCCTCGCCCGGCTCGATCAGCGGATGCGCGACGGACGGCACGACGTCGTTCCATCCCATATGCGGTACCTTCGCCTCCATCGTCCCTGGCTCGAGCCTGCGCACGCGCCCCGCAACCCAGCCGAGCCCGGCATGCGTTCCCATTTCCTCGCCCGCATCGGCCATCAACTGCATGCCGACGCAGATGCCGAGAAACGGCGTACCCTCGTCGCGAACCCGCCGGTTCAGCGCCTCAACCATTCCCGGCACCGCGCGCAACGCCGCCGCGCAAGCGCCGTACGCGCCAACACCCGGCAAAACGATTCGGTCAGCCTTCGCAACGACATCGGCATCCGCCGTGACAGTCAGATCGACACAACCCGCAGTTCGCAGCGCGTTTTCGACCGAATGGAGATTGCCAGCGCCGTAGTCGATCAGCGCGAGCGTCACAGGATCCCCTTGGTCGACGGGATCGCGTCGGCCTTGCGCGGATCGATCTCGATCGCCGCCCGCAGCGCGCGCGCGACACCCTTGAACGCCGCCTCGGCGATGTGGTGATTATTCGAACCGTACAGCGTCTCGACGTGCAGCGTGATGCCGGCCGCCTGCGCAAAGCTGTGGAAGAAATGCTCGAACATCTCGGTATCCATGCCGCCTAGGCGTTTCTGCGAGAACAGGTCCTTCCACACCAGCCAGGGCCGCCCGGAAATATCCAGCGCAACGCGGGTCAAGGTTTCGTCCATCGGCGACAACGCATCGCCATATCGCGTGATACCCCGTTTGTCGCCGAGCGCCTGCGCGAACGCCTGGCCGATCGCAATGCCGGTGTCCTCGACGGTGTGATGCTCGTCGATGTGCAGATCGCCCTTGGTCCGCACCCGCAGATCGATCAGCGAGTGGCGCGAGAGTTGCTCGAGCATGTGATCGAAGAAACCGACCCCGGTCTCGACGTCGTACACGCCGGTCCCATCGAGGTTCACGGTGACGTCGATCGCCGTCTCGGCGGTGGAGCGGGTGATCGTGGCGGTGCGCATGCCACCTCCCATAACGCCCCGTACGACGCATGCAATCTTGACCGGGAAACGAATGCCGCTACCCAAGGGGAATGAGTGATGGACTGCCCGATAGCCTGATTCCGTACGACGAGATCGTACAAGAAGCCCTGCGTGCCGTGGTCGGCCGAGTCCTCGGTTCGGTCGCGGAGGCCGGCGGGCTGCCCGGCGAGCATCATTTCTACATCACCTTCAAGACGCAGGCCCCCGGCGTCGACATCCCCAAGCGCCTGATCGAGCGCTTCCCGGACGAGATGACGATCGTCATGCAGAACCGCTACTGGGACCTGATCGTCGACGATGAGCGCTTCTCGATCGGGCTGTCGTTCAATCAGGTCCCTTCGAAGCTTGTGATCCCGTATTCGGCGATCACCGCGTTCCAGGACCCGGCGGTAAGCTTCGAACTCCGCTTCCAGGCGCAGGAGGGTGCGGACGACGCACTGGGCGATCACGACGAAGCGGAAAACGATGGCCCGACCGCGGTGCCGATCGAAGACGGCTCGAATGTCGTAGCGGTGGATTTCAAACGGAAGAAGTGACCCGAACTCCCTCGCCCCTACGGGGAGAGGGAAGGGGCCCGCGGCCCTTGCCGTGGGAAGGGAGAGGGGCGTGAGGCTAAGGCCGCTTCCTCCAAAACCCCTCACCCTTCCGTCGCCTGCGGCTCCTCCCTCCCTCTCCCCGAAGGGGCGAGGGATCCCACGCAAGCTCCGGAAGGATCTCCTCCCATGACCACCCGCACAGAAACCGACACGATCGGCCCGATCGAAGTCCCCGCCGACGCTTATTGGGGCGCGCAGACCGAGCGCTCGATCGAGAACTTTCCCTTCGCCACCCGCGAACGCATGCCGATCGAGATCGTCCACGCGCTCGCGCTCGTCAAACAAGCCGCCGCCCGCGTGAACCGCGCCCACGGCCTCGACGAAACCATCGCCACCGCGATCGACTCCGCCGCGCAGGAAGTCATCGACGGCAAGCTCGACGACCAGTTCCCCCTCGTCATCTGGCAGACCGGCAGCGGCACGCAGTCGAATATGAACGCGAACGAGGTCATCGCCGGCCGCGCCAACGAGGTCCTCACCGGCACGCGCGGCGGCAAGTCGCCCGTCCACCCCAACGACCACGTCAACATGAGCCAGTCGTCGAACGACAGCTTCCCGACCGCGCTCCACATCGCCGCCGCGATCGCCACCACCCACCGCCTGATCCCCGCACTCGACAAGCTCCACGCCGCGCTCGACGCGAAGGCCAATGCCTGGGACGACATCGTCAAGATCGGCCGCACGCACCTGCAGGACGCAACTCCGCTGACGCTCGGCCAGGAATTTTCCGGCTACGCGAACCAGCTCTACCGCTGCCGGCACCGCATCGAGCCCGCGATCAGCCACGGCATGGTCATCCTCGCGCAAGGCGGCACCGCGGTCGGCACCGGCCTCAACGCCCCCGCAGGCTTCGGCGACGCGATCGCACACGAACTGGCCGCAATTACCGGCCTGCCGTTCGTCAGCGCGCGCAACAAGTTCGAGGCGCTGGCGTCGAACGACCCGCTCGTTCACCTTTCCGGCACGCTCAACACGCTGGCGGTCGCGCTGACCAAGATCGCCAACGACATCCGCCTGCTCGGCTCGGGACCTCGCTGCGGCTTCGGCGAGATCGACCTCCCCGCGAACGAGCCCGGCAGCTCGATCATGCCGGGCAAGGTGAATCCGACGCAGTGCGAGATGCTGACCATGGTTGCGGGGCAGGTGATGGGCAATCACGTCGCGGTCACGGTCGGCGGGATGCAGGGCCATCTCGAGCTGAACGTATTCAAGCCGCTGATCGGCGCCAACGTGCTCCGCTCGATCGACCTGCTGGCCACCGCGATGGAGGGGTTTGCGGAACGCTGCGTCGACGGCATCGAACCAAACCGCGGCCGCATAGCCGAACTGCTCGATCGCTCACTGATGCTGGTGACCGCGCTCGCTCCCGAGATCGGCTACGACGCGGCGGCGAAGATCGCCAAATACGCGCATGCCGAGGGACTGACGCTCAAGGAAGCCGGCCTCGCGCTCGGCCTGGTCGACGCTGAGACCTTCGACCGGGTCGTCAAACCCGAATCGATGCTCGGCCGCTGACACCCGCACGCTTAAATTCCGTTCGTGCTGAGCGAAGTCGAAGCACCTTCACTTGGGGCAAACCCTTGGACTTCGCTCAGGGCGAACGGGTGTTGGTCGGGAACCCAAACGCCCGTCGCGCGCTAAGCCGCCACACGGACAGGAGAAATTACGTGGGCGCAACGACCATAGGCGCGCTGATCGGCGCAGGCATCGACTCGCTGAGTGGCGACGACGGCAACGCGGACGGCGCGATCATCGGTGCGATCACCGCCAACGTACTCAAGGTCGTCGTGCCACTGGCCGTGACCTACGCGATCGGCTGGGCGGTGCTGCGCGGTGCAGCGGAACTCAAGGACCAGGTTTTCGGGGAGACAGAAGCATGATCGGACGTATCATCAGTGCATTGGTTGGCCGCGAGATGGGCCGTCGCGACGGTTCGGGCGGCGCATCGGGTGCGGTCAAGGGCGTGGTCGCGATGAGCGTACTCCGCCGTATGGGCCCGCTCGGCATGGTCCTCGGCGGCGGTTACGCAGCCAAGAAGGCCTATGACCGCAACAAGGCGCGCAAGTCGATCTGATCTGCCGCCGGAATGACACGTGCGGGCCGCGCATGGGTTGACGCCCATGCGTAGTCCGCGGCAAGGGCGCGCATGCCCAACAATCCCCCGTCCGACCCGCATGGCTTCCGTCGCCGCGGCGTCCTATTCGTCCTGTCCTCGCCGTCCGGCGCCGGCAAGTCGACGATCGCGCGTCGCTTGCTCGCGGACGAGCACGAACTCGAGATGTCCGTCTCGGTCACGACGCGACCGGTGCGACCCGGTGAAGTGGACGGCAAGGATTATCATTTCACCGACCTCGAGGGCTTTCGCGACATGGTCGCGAACGACGAGTTCCTCGAATGGGCACACGTTTTCAATCACCGCTACGGCACCCCGCGCGCGCAGGTCGAGGAGATGCTGGCAGCCGGCAAGGACGTGCTGTTCGACATCGACTGGCAGGGCGCGCAACAGCTGTTCCAGATCGCCGGCGGCGACGTCGTCCGCGTCTTTATCTTCCCGCCATCTATGGAGGAGCTGCATCGCAGGCTCACCAGCCGTGGCACCGACTCGACCGAGGTGATCGAAGCCCGCATGTCGCGCGCGGCGAACGAAGTCAGCCACTGGGACGGTTATGACTATGTGCTGGTCAACGACGATGTCGACAGCTGCATCCGCGGCGTGAAGACGATCCTGGCGGCGGAGAGACTGAAGCGCTCGCGCCAGACCGGGCTGATCGGTTTCATCCGCAGGCTGACGCGCTGAACGCCGTCATCCCAGCGAAAGCTGGGATCTCCCCGTTCCGGGTCGCAGCACTCGCCAACCGGGATACCCCAGCTTTCGCTGGGATGACGGACGTGGGGGGAGGGCTCAAACGAGTTAAGGTGCATCGCTCTTAGAGCAGCCCCAGAAATTCCACCCCGACCCCGAACTCCTTGCGCTTCAACTCCCGCAACTGAGTCGCTTGCCAGTCCTCGCCCCACATCTCGACCGACCAGTCCTCGTCTATCCCTGCCGCCGCCCAGGCTGAATCCGCGTCGATCTCACCCTCGATCAGCGCCAGCCCGATCACTAGCGACCCGGTCAGCGTCACCACCGGCGACAACCCCGCCAGCCGAAAGTCGTCATACGCCGCCACCGCTTCGTACAGTCGCGCGATCGTCGCCGCCGGTTGCGCGACGTGCATCACGCCGGCCGTCACCGCGAACGTCACGTCGTAGCGCGCGCGGGCCCAGGCCAGCAGCGGATCCCACGCCGCCGCCTGCCGCTCGACCAGCAATGGTGGCCCGTCGGCGCGGTAGCAGAGCAGGTCGCTCTCGCCATACGCTGCCAGCCGCGCGGCAAACTGCGCAGGATCGTTCGCGATCGGATCGGTTGCCGCGTTCGCCAGGCCCGTCAGCGGCATCGTCCGCGGATCGATCGTCTCACCGACCGCGCGCCATTCCTCCGCGACCGCATCGGCCAGCTTATCGCTCGGCAACGCCAGCGGCCGCCGCCCGGGCGTCCGCACCGGCTTGCCATCGAGCGTCACCACCCGGTCCGCATCTATCGCAACGTCTTTCCAGAACCGCTTCACGCGTCAGGACTCCGCCAGCGATGCGCCAGACTGCGCGGCACGATCGCGATCATCGCCATCGCCGACAGCACGATTGCCGTCCCGAGGATCTTCGGCCCCAGATCATGCGCGCGCGCGATCAGGATCAACCCGAGCAACGCCCCCGCCACGCCCGCCAGCCGCACGCCGACCAGCACGAACCAGCGCCGCTGCGCCAATTTGTCCGCGTCGGTCATCGTGGCGCCACCATATGCAGCAGGTCCGGTACCGTTGTCGCGACGACATCCGCGCCCGCGTCTGAAAGCTCGTGCACGTCGTGATACCCCCACGCGACCCCTACCGCGCGAACCCTCGACGCGCGCGCCATCGCCATGTCGAAGCTAGTATCGCCGATCATCGCGGTCGTCTCCACGCTCGCACCTGCCTCCGCAATCGCCGCGAGCAGCATCGCCGGATCGGGCTTCGACGGGTGCCGGTCGGCGGTCTGAAGCGTCACGAACCGATCGGTGATCCCGTGCGCGGCAAGGATATGCGCGAGGCCACGGTCGGATTTCCCCGTTGCCACGCCGAGCGCCCAACCGTCGTCGGCGAGCGTGGCAAGCACCTCGGCGATCCCCTCGAACAGCGGCTCGTCGGCAAGCTCGCCACTCGCGCGCATCGCATGGAACGCGTTCTTGTAGTCAGTGGCGAGCGACCGGTGCAGCGCCTCGTCCGCCTCCGGCAACAGAACCTGCATCGCCTCGACGAGACTGAGCCCGACGATCCGCCGAATGTCGGCGCGCGGCGGCGGTATCAGTTTGGCGCCCTCGAACGCACGCTCGCACGCGACGCAGATATTCGCCTGGCTGTCGACGAGCGTTCCGTCGCAATCGAACACGGCAAGACGGGTCATGAAGTTTTCCAACGCATCGCCGCCTCGTAGATCACGCGTGCGCGGGAGGGAACGCCAAACCGGAACGCGCGCGTTTGCGAACGGTTCGTGTCGGATAGCTCTGGAGACTCAACGATGGCGCACGCACAGACCGATACCCCGAACATCTGGGCCGCCGCCGCTGCGGGCCTGGTCGCAGGGCTCGCCGCCTCGTTCGTGATGGACCGCTTCCAGGCCGGCGTCGCCGCGCTGTCCTCGTCGGATAGCGATGCGGAACCTGCGACGGAGAAGGCGGCAGACAAGGTGTCGCAGGTCGTGGTCGGCCACGATATCCCCGACGATCGCAAGCCGCTCGCCGGGCAGGTCGTGCACTACGCGCTCGGAGCAGGGCTGGGGATCGCCTACGCGGTGGCGGCGGAATACCGGCCTTCGGTGACGGCAGGCTATGGCACCGCGTTCGCCGCGGCGACGACGGCGTTGCTCGATGAGGCGGCGGTGCCGGCGGCGGGGCTTGGCGATGCGCCGTGGAACACCGCGCCGACGACGCATCTGTATAGCGCGGCGTCGCACATCGTGTTCGGGACGGTGACGGATGGCGTGCGGCGGTTGCTGCTGGGGTGGCTGAAGTAGGGTACTAACTGCCCCCACTTAGTTCCCCCGCGAAGGCGGGGGCCCAGGAATCAAGCAGCGTTACGATCGTGGCCCCTGGACCCCCGCCTTCGCGGGGGAATGGCTTGGGGCAAGGCGCCTTCAACCAACTCAAACGCCACCCCGGCGAAGGCCGGGGCCCAATTGGGGAACGTCGGTAACGGAAGTCATCGCTCCGTTACCTCAACCTTTCCAATTGGGCCCCGGCCTTCGCCGGGGTGGTGTGCGAGGTGAGGAGGCTGTCAGCTTCCCTAGCTCCCCCTCTCCCCTTGGGGAGAGGGAAGGGGCCCGCGGCCGTTTGGCCGTAGGGAGGGTGAGGGTACGTTAGGCGGCAGGCATCAATTACCGAGTCCCAGGCCCACTCCGAGGCCCAGGCTTCCCAGCCCCACCCGGACGCCCGCGCCCGGCAGGCTTCGCCCCTTCAACCCGAGGCCCACTCCGCGGCGCCCCGAACTTCGACCCAGCCCCGGTCCGAGGCCCACCCGTCTTCGCAGGCTTGCCGGTCGCCTTCTCCTCGACAACCCCACGTCCACGCCGCTCACCCTTACGGTCTTTCCGCACCGACTTCGCATGCGCCTTAGCCCGCGATTTCATCTGCTCGCGCGTCGGCGCGGTCTTCTCGTCGAGCACCAGGTCGTTGCCCAGCTTCTCCTCGAAACCCAATTGCTTCAGGCTCTCGGCGAAATGCGTCGGCAGCTCGGCGGTCACGTCGATCGACCCGCCATCGGGATGATCCACCTTGATGCGGCGAGCATGCAGATGCATTTTCCGCGAGATTCCACCCGTCAGGAACGCCGCCGCGCCGCCGTACTTGCCGTCGCCGACGATCGGATGCCCGATCGCCGCCATGTGCACGCGCAACTGGTGCGTGCGCCCCGTAAACGGCTGCAACTCGACCCACGCCGCGCGGTTGCCGGCATGCTCGATCACCCGGTAGCGAGTGCGGGCCGGTGCGCCCTCGGCCTCGTCGACATGCATCTTCTCGCCGCCGGTGCCCGGTTGCTTCGCGATTGGCAGTTCGATCATGCCGTCCTCGATCGACGGCACGTCGACCACCAGCGCCCAATAGACTTTTCGCGCGGTCCGCCCCGAAAACGCCTTCGCAAAGAACGCAGCGGCCCGCGACGTCCGCGCCACCAGCAAAGCGCCGGACGTGTCCTTGTCGAGGCGGTGGACCAGCTTCGGCCGACCCTCGTTGTCGTACTGCAACCCATCGAGCAGCCCGTCGACATGCTGCGTCGTCTTGGTCCCGCCCTGCGTCGCGAGGCCCGGCGGCTTGTTCAGCACGAACGCCTGGAAATCCTTGTGGATGACCATGGACTGCGCGAGTTCGGTTTCTTCGTCCGACAGGATCACGCGTTCGCGGACGCGCCGGGGCTTGTCGACGTCGGCGGTGGCCTTGTCGGCTTCGGGCGGCGGGACGCGGAGCATCTGTCCCGCCGCGATCCGATCGCCCGGAGTCGCGCGCGCGCCGTCGACGCGGAGCTGGCCGGTGCGCGCCCACATCGCCACCGTCGTGAAGCTCGTGTCGGGCAGATGCCGCTTGAACCACCGATCGAGCCGGATGCCGTCATCGTCGAACCCGACGTTGAACTCGCGGAAACCCATATCGCTATCGTTTTTGCCCGCGGTCATGCGACGGCCCTTACTGCGGAGAGACCCGCGAATACTGCGACGATCGAGCCGATCACCGAAATTAAAACATACCCGAACGCGACGCCGATCGCGCCGCGTTCGATCAACGTGACGACGTCGAGCGAGAAGCTCGAGAACGTCGTGAATCCGCCCAACACGCCCACGCCGAGCAACAGCCGCCATGTTTCCGAAGCGGTATTGCGGGCGAGCACGCCAATCAGCACCCCCATCAGCAACCCACCGATCAAATTCACGGCAAGCGTACCAAAGGGGTAGTCCGGGCCGAGCAACGACAGCATCGCGCGGCCAGTCAGATAGCGCGCGCCGGACCCGACCGCACCACCGACCATGACATAGAGAAGGGGAAGCATCCCCGCGCCCTAGCGTGAATCGGGCAAAAC
Organism: Sphingomonas sp. SL1004; assembly: GCF_057815015.1. Lineage (NCBI taxonomy): Bacteria > Pseudomonadati > Pseudomonadota > Alphaproteobacteria > Sphingomonadales > Sphingomonadaceae > Sphingomonas > Sphingomonas sp. SL1004. The sequence goes on along the minus strand of NZ_JBYMUX010000001.1, from coordinate 2,428,509 downwards.
GGAAAGGTGCGCCGCAGGGGTGGGGATGTGCGCTTCATCCGGGTCACTTCGAGATCACCGTGCGAGCCCTGTCCCAAAGTGTTTCCCCGCGAAGGCGGGGATTCAGTCTGGGCTCCCGCCTTCGCGGGAGAACAAGGAGAGCAGCCCGTGCCTCCGTTACAAACCACCCCGGCGAAGGCCGGGGCCCAATTGGAAAGGTCGCAGTAACGAAGGGCGGCGCTCAATCAGCAATGTTTCCCAATTGGGCCCCGGCCTCCGCCGGGGTTGTGCACCTATCGCAACGCCTCACCGCCCAGCGTTGGACACCATATCCACATCGCTCCCGCCACCAGCCCGCGCCGTCACATACACCACGTACGCGTCGTTCCCCCGAACCCCGCCCAGCAAATGCTGCTTGCCGTCCGTGCTATGCCCAGCAGAATACCCCGCAGCCCGCGCCTTCGTGAAATACCAATCCAGCATCTTCTGCATCGGCGCCGCACTCGCAAAACTCACCACGCGCAAGCGGCATCCGTCGCGATCCGCCCCCGCAGCCTCGGTCAACCGCGCGCCCGGATACAGCGGCAGGTCCGCCGGCAACCGGTTCGCCCACCCTGCCGAATAGCCGATCTTCTGCGCACACGCCCCTGCGTCCGGCGTCTTCTGCCGCTCCGCCAGCGCGCCCAGCGTCAGCGCGCCGTTCGCAGACTTGCACTCCGGGCAATCGTTCGACGGCGCCGGCGCACGCTGCAACGTCTTCGGGTCGACCGGATCGGCCTTCAGCGGACCCTCGGGCGGCACCGCGCCGTCCTCCGGTCGCGAAGGCGGCCGTATTGCATCGGTGTTCGACGATTGCGCCAACCGCGGATCGACCATGATCTGCCCGCCCAGCGCCGACGTCAGCGCCGGATCGCGCACTGCGCCATTGGTCAGTTCGGCATCGAGGCTGTTGAGATCCTGCTGGTCGGTCGAGGACCGGTTGCAGGCCGCCAGCGCGAGCGGGAGGAGAAGGGCGGAGCGCAGGGGGAAAGTCATCACCCGCATCCTATGCGCGAACGACGGTGAAGAAAGCGTTTTCCGCACAACCCTATCCTCCCCTGCCAGGGGTAGGTGGCTGGCGCTTGCCAGACGGAGGGGGCGGTAAGAGGCAACCGACGTTTCGTGTCCTCCCCCTCCGTCACCTTCGGCGACACCTCCCCCTGGCGGGGGAGGATCGTCAGCTCGGCCAAATACCTTGATCTTGCCCGAACCGCTGCGACTCGCCATGTTCACTGCATGCTGAACATCGTCTCGATCCTCATCGGCCTCGTCACCCTGGTGCTTGGCCTCGTCGCGTTCATTCCGCTGCTTGGCTGGATGAACTGGCTCGTCATCCCGATCGGCATCGTCGGCGCTGCGGTCGGCGCGCTCTCGTCGAGCAGCGGCGGGCGCAACCTCAACATCGTCCTGATCATCATCTTCGCGCTCCGCCTCAGCCTGGGCGGCGGCATCATCTGATACAAAAAGGGCCCGGCGTTTCCACCGGGCCCTTTCGAGTTACGCTAGCCTGAGCTTAGCGGCAACGCACGTTGCCGCGGTCGATCGACGACCCCAGCACCGCGCCACCGCCCGCACCGATCAGCGTGCCGAGCAGTCGCGAGCCGCCGCCCGCAATGATGTTGCCGAGCGCACCGCCGGCCAGACCACCGACGATCAGCCCGGTCGTCCCATCGTTGCGACGGCAGTAATAGCGTCCGTTGCCGCCGCGATAGATCCGGTCGTTCCGGCCCAGGCGACGCTCCTGGTAATAGCGACCATCGCGGTAATAGCGGTCGGCGAAATAGCCCCGCTGCCCCCGCTCGTAGCGATTATAGTCATAGCCGCGATACTGCTGCCAATTGTTGTTGCGCCCATTGTCGCGGCGGATATCGCGAATATCGCCGCGGCGGTCCTGGCGCGCGTCACGCACCTCGTCACGATATTCGCGGCGGGCATCGCGCACGTCGCCCCGCGAATCCGCATTGCGGACGTCGCGGCGATAGTCGCGCTGCGCGTCGCGGACCTGGTCGTTATATTCGCGGTTGGCGCCGCGCACGGTGGATTGCGCGCCTGCGGGCATTGCACCGAACGCGGTGGCGGCCAGGGCTGCCGACAGGATGGCAATACGCATGATCTCTCTCCCAAATGCTGTGCATGCAGAACGGCCGGCCAATACGGGGGTTGCGTGAACCGCAAACTACGTCGCATTCAGCCGGCCGACAGGTCCTTGAGATCAGGCGCTTTTAGGCGGCCAGATTATGCTCCAGCGTGATTTCGGCATTGAGCACCTTCGACACCGGGCAGTTCGCCTTGGCGTCCGCGGCGATGGCCTCGAACTCGTCCTTCGAGATGCCATCGATCTTGGCGTTCAGCGTCAGCGCCGACTTGGTGATCTTGAACCCGTCGCCATCCTTGTCGAGCGTTACCTTCGCCGACGTCTCCAGCGTGCCCGCCTCATAGCCCTTGCCAGCGAGCGCGAAGCTCAGCGCCATCGTGAAGCACGATGCATGCGCCGCCGCGATCAGTTCCTCGGGATTGGTGCCGGGCTCGTTCTCGAACCGCGTGTTGAAGCCATAGGGGCTGTCGGACAGCACGCCCGACTGCGTCGAGACATGGCCCTTGCCGCTCTTGCCGAGACCGTCATACTTGGCCGAACCGCTGCGTGTGGTCATCGTTTTGATCCTTTCGGGACATGAAAAAAGGCGCCGCGGTTTCCCACGACGCCCTTCCACAACGCACGAAGCGTATTTTTAGCGGCAACGACGATTGTTGTTGCTCGAACCCTTGTCGATTGCGCGACCGGCGAGGCCGCCGAGCACGGCGCCGCCCAGCGTGCCGACCGTACGGTCGCCGCGGGTGTCGACCGTGCGGCCGAGCAGTGCACCGCCGACGCCGCCGATGATCGTACCGGTCGTGCCGTTGTTCTTCTTGCAATAGGTGCGGCCGTCACGACCACGCCATTCGCGACGATCGCGCGCGTCTGCGGCCGAAACCGGGATCAGAACGGTCGGCAGGACCATCGCGCTGCAGCCGAGTGCCAGGATAAACTTACGCATGATTGAACTCCCAAGTGATATGATCTGATGGTGTAACGAGCGTTGTATACGGCGGGTTGCATGAACGGAAAACAACACCCCGTTCATGCTGTCGTTCACCTGCGCGACGCCGCGACGTCTTGGAGGAGAGGCCATTCCACGGTCTCGCTTTACGCTGGCCCCGCTTTACGCTGGATCGCCGGCCGGTTACGCCGCACTGATGTTGCCCGTCCCGCTTCCCGTCGAAATCCTGCCCGTCGCCGCGCCGTGGTTCGACCTTGCCGGGCTTGCGGTGTTCGCCGCCTCGGGCGCGCTGGCGGCGGCCAAGCGCGGCCAGACGTTCGTGACGCTCGTGTTCTTCGGCCTGATCACCGGCGTCGGCGGCGGTACGGTGCGCGATCTGCTGATCGGCGCGCCGGTATTCTGGGTTCACGACGCGCGCGCCGCCAGCGTGTGCCTCGGCGTCGCGCTGTTGATCTGGGTGACGCCGGAGCGCTGGTGGAAGGATGAGGCACTGGGCTGGTTCGACGCGGTCGGGCTCGCGGCGTATGCGGTGTACGGCGCGGCCAAGGCGCTCGGTTACGGCGTGCCGCCGGTACCCGCGGCGCTGATGGGGGTGATGACCGCGTGCGTTGGCGGCATCATCCGCGACGTACTTGCGGGGGAGCCTTCGATCCTGATGCGGCCGGAGCTGTATGTGACCGCGGCGGCACTCGCGGCGGCGAGCTATGTGGGGCTGGTGTTGCTGGGCGTACCGCTGGCGTGGGCGGCGGTGATCGCGGCGAGTGCGGGGTTCACGCTGCGGGCGGCGGCGATCCGCTTCCATCTGGCGCTGCCAGCGTATGGCGGGCGGCGCTAACCCACCCGGCTTGTCGCGTTACCACTTGTGTCCCCGCGAAGGAGCGGACCCAGTCTAGGCTCCCGCCTTCGCGGGAGAACAAGGAAGAGCGGGCCGGCGGTTGGATTTGAGCCGACGGTCCGATCTTATTCGATCTAATCTTACGCGTCTGACCGGTACCCGTTGAAGAAAGCACCCTCCGACACGGCAACCACCCCGGCGAAGGCCGGGGCCCAATTGGGGGACGTCGCCAACGATGGACGGTACTTCGTTACTACAGCCTCACCAATTGGGCCCCGGCCTCCGCCGGGGTGGTATATTCGCAAGGGACGATTTCACCGAGCAGATAGGTCGCTCCAAAAGGAACTCTAACCCCGCACCACACCAACATCCGCAAACCGCTTGGGCTCGACCGGCGGCACGGTGCCCTCGTTCAGTTCGCACTGCCAATAGCCGACATCGATCCACTGGCCGTTCTTGTACCCGACCTCGCGGTACACCCCGGCCCGCCGGAACCCGACCGCCTCATGCAGCTTGATCGAGGAATCGTTCGGCAGCGCGATCACCCCGATCGCCTGCGTGAAGCCCTGCGCCCGCAACGTGTCGATCAGCGCCTCGTACAACAGCCGTCCCGCACCCTGGCGCTGCGCCGCGTCCGCCACATAGACGGTGGTCTCGCACACGAACCGGTACGCCTCGCGCTCGCGAAACTGCGCCGCGTAGGCAAATGCCAACACGCCGCCTTCATCCCCAATCGTCGCGACCATCCACGGATACAGCCCATTCGACGCCGCCATCCGCGATCGCATCTGCCGCGCATCCGGCGCGACCGTTTCGAACGATACCGTTCCGACCAGCACATGCGGGGCATAGATCGCGGCGATCGACGCAGCGTCTTCAGGCACTGCAGCGCGAATGACGATGCCGGCAGGCATCAGAATCCGATCCGTGTGAGCAACAGGTCGAGCAGTTTCGCATCGCCGAGCCCGGCCGTCGTCGGCCCCATCCCGCCGCACTCCAGGCAGCGCGCCTGGATCGAGCCCGACGTCGCCAACCGCTTCATGTCACCGACAGCCTGCGCGAGCATCTGACGGCGGTCGGCCGCGACATGCGCGAATGCGTCGCCACCACCCGCGTCCTCGTCGTCCGCACCACCGAAATCCTGCGCGATCGTCGCGAGGAAGCCGGGCTTCTTCTCCAGATATTCGGCATGCACCTTGGCCGGATCGAGCTTGGCGCGCTTGGCGGCCTCGTCGATCGCGTCCTGCAACGTGCCGAACCGGTCGACCAGCCCGATCTGTCGCGCGGTGCCGCCATCCCAGACGCGCCCCTGGCCGATCTCGTTCACCCGTGCCGGCGACAGCTTCCGCGACGTCGCCACGCGCGACACGAACTCGCGATAGCCGTTCTCGATGCCGGCCTGCGCGATCGCGTCGAACATCGGCGAGGTGCCTCCGACGATATCGGGCTGGCCCGACAGCGGCGTGGTCTTCACGCCGTCGCTGGTCACGCCGATCTTGGCGAGCGCGTTCTCGAAGGTCGGGATCACGCCGAAGATGCCGATCGAGCCGGTGATCGTGCCGGGCTCGGCGAAGATCACGTCCGCCGGCGTCGACACCCAATAGCCGCCGCTGGCGGCCAGGCCACCCATCGACACGACCACGGGCAGCTTCTGGCGCTTGGCCTCGAGGATCGCGAGCCGGATCTGCTCGGACGCCAGCACCGATCCGCCCGGCGAGTCGACGCGGACGACGAGCGCCTTGAGCGTCTTCTTGGCGAGCCCGTCGAGCACCGCCTTTTCGATCGTCTTGCCTGCCGCCTTGCCGGGGCCGCTCTCGCCGTCGACGATCTCGCCAGCGATCGTCAGCACGCCGATCGCGTCGCCTGCGGTCGGGAGCGGGTTTGCCTTCACCCACGCGTCGTATTTGATCGTGTTGTAATTGCCCGCAGGTTTCTTGTCGTCGGACCCGGCGATCTCCGCGACGCGCCGCCCGAATGCGGTCCGATCGCCGAGCTTGTCGACGATCCCCGCGCGCAGGTTCGCTTCGGCGATGTTGCCATTCGCCGCGATGATGATCTTGTCGGGCGCCGTCAGGAACTGCGCTATCTGCGCCTTCGGGCGGGCCTTGGCGACGGCTTCACGCCACTGCGAGAACAGCGTGCCGTATAGCGCGGTGCTGGCGGCGCGCGCGTCCTCGCTCTGGTCCGCCCGCGTGTACGGCTCGACGAAAGACTTGTAGCGGCCGACGCGGTAGACGTGCGCGTTGACGCCGAGCTTGTCGATCAGGCCCTTGTAATAGAGCTGGTTTCCACCTGGGCCCATGAAGATCGTGCCACCCAGCGGGTTGACCCAGACCTCGCTCGCATTCGCGGCCAGCCGGTAACCGCCATCGGTGTACGCGGTCGCATAGGCGAGCACCGGCTTGCCGCTCGCCCGCACCCGCGCCAGCGCATCGCCGACTTCGCCCAGTGCCGCCGGATACGCGCCACCGAAGCTGTCGAGATCGAGCACCACCACTTTCACGCGTGCATCGGTTCTTGCCGTGTCGATCGAGCGGACCACGTCGCGCAGGCGGAACTGGCGCGTCCGGCTCTGCCCCGACAACGCGGCGAACGCGGCCTGTTCTTCGGGTTGCTCGACGATCGAGCCGTTGAGGTCGAGCACCAGCGCGCCGTCCTTGATCGCCGTGGTGCCCTGCCGCGCATTGAGCGCCGCGAAGATCAGCCCGAAGAAGAGCAACATCGCGATCAGGACGAGCGCGTCCTTGATCGCCACGAGGAACTTCCACACGCCCCGCACGAGCCGCCATTTCCGCCGCGGCGGACGGGCAGGGTCGACATAGGAGGGGGCGTAGGACGGCGCTGCGGTATCGGTCATGGGACGAGAGCTAGAGCATGCGCGGACCGAGGTAAATGCCCTGTGTTACGAGGCCAACACAGACCAACTATCTTTGTCATGCCTGGCTTGTTCCGGCATCCACGGTTCCTCAAACTCGCCGGCCGCTGATGCGGGGCACGGTGGACCCCGGAACAAGTCCGGGGTGACGGAAGGATTTGTAAGCGAGCATCGCAATCCCACCTCCCCGGCGAAGGCCGGGGCCCAGTTGGAGAACGTCGCTGACGGAGCGGAGCGTCTGTTACAACGACCTTGCCAACTGGGCCCCGGCCTCCGCCGGGGTGGTGCTTCGGGTAAACGAGCGCAGGTGCCCGAAACCCACGCCCGCCCGAAAAAAATTCGCCCGCGGAACCTTTGACATGCCGCACCCCGAGGCACATATGCGGTCCGTTGGCACTCGATAACCTCGAGTGCCAGAAATCTGTCACAATCCAAAAGGACATGGACCCCATGAACTTTCGTCCGTTGCATGATCGCGTGCTGGTGAAGCGCCTCGAAGCCGAAGAGAAGACGGCTGGCGGCATCATCATCCCCGACACCGCCAAGGAAAAGCCGCAGGAAGGCGAAGTCGTCGCCATCGGCACCGGCACCCGCGCCGAGAACGGCACGATCACCCCACTCGACGTCAAGACCGGCGACAAGATCCTGTTCGGCAAATGGTCGGGCACTGAGGTCAAGGTCGACGGTGAAGACCTGCTGATCATGAAGGAATCGGACATTCTCGGCATCGTCGGTTGACCCGACGGGCTCGGGATCGTCGGCGTCGTGCTGACGTGAACGGGCCGAGAAAGGCTGGCCGCGACATCCGCGCCAGCGTCTGCACTTCCTATACTTCACTCAATCGAAAGGGCAGCTGACATGGCTTCCAAGGACGTAAAATTCGGTCGTGACGCGCGTGAGCGCATCCTCCGCGGCGTCGACATTCTCGCCGACGCGGTCAAGGTGACCTTGGGCCCCAAGGGCCGCAACGTCGTCATCGACAAGAGCTTCGGCGCACCGCGCATCACCAAGGACGGCGTCACCGTCGCCAAGGAGATCGAGCTCAAGGACAAGTTCGAGAACATGGGTGCGCAGATGCTGCGCGAAGTGGCCTCGAAGACCAATGACATCGCCGGCGACGGCACCACCACCGCAACGGTTCTGGCGCAGGCGATCGTCCGCGAGGGCATGAAGTCGGTCGCAGCGGGCATGAACCCGATGGACCTGAAGCGCGGCATCGATCTCGCCGTCATCAAGGTTGTCGAGGACGTCAAGGCGCGTTCGAAGCCGGTTTCGGGTTCGAAGGAAGTGGCGCAGGTCGGCATCATCTCGGCCAATGGCGACCGTGAAGTCGGCGAGAAGATCGCCGAAGCCATGGAGAAGGTCGGCAAGGAAGGCGTGATCACCGTCGAGGAAGCGAAGGGTCTCGAATTCGAGCTCGACGTCGTCGAGGGCATGCAGTTCGACCGCGGCTATCTGTCGCCCTACTTCATCACCAACCCCGAGAAGATGTCGGTCGAGCTTCAGGATCCCTACATCCTGATCCACGAGAAGAAGCTGTCGAACCTGCAGGCGATGCTCCCGATCCTGGAAGCCGTCGTTCAGTCGGGTCGTCCGCTCCTGATCATCGCCGAAGACATCGAGGGTGAGGCTCTGGCCACGCTCGTCGTCAACAAGCTGCGCGGCGGCCTTAAGGTCGCAGCGGTCAAGGCACCGGGCTTCGGCGATCGTCGTAAGGCGATGCTCGAGGACATCGCGATCCTGACCAAGGGCGAGATGATCTCGGAAGACCTCGGCATCAAGCTCGAGACCGTCACGCTCGGCATGCTCGGCACCGCCAAGCGCGTCACGATCGACAAGGACAACACCGTCATCGTCGACGGTGCCGGCGATCACGACACGATCAAGGGTCGCACCGAAGCGATCCGCCAGCAGATCGAGAACACGACCAGCGACTACGACAAGGAGAAGCTCCAGGAGCGTCTCGCCAAGCTTGCCGGCGGCGTTGCCGTGATCAAGGTCGGCGGCTCTTCGGAAGTCGAAGTCAAGGAGCGCAAGGATCGCGTCGACGACGCGCTGCACGCAACCCGCGCAGCCGTTGAAGAGGGCATCGTCCCCGGTGGTGGTACGGCTTTGCTGTACGCGACCAAGGCTCTCGACGGCCTGACCGGCGCGAACGAGGACCAGACGCGCGGTATCGACATCGTCCGCAAGTCGCTGACCGCTCTGGTTCGCCAGATCGCGCAGAACGCGGGTCATGACGGTGCGGTGGTTTCGGGCAAGCTGCTCGACGGCAACGACACGTCGATCGGCTTCAACGCCGCGACCGACACCTACGAGAACCTGGTGGAAGCCGGCGTGATCGATCCGACCAAGGTCGTCCGCACCGCGCTGCAGAACGCAGCATCGGTTGCCGGCCTGCTCATCACGACCGAAGCGGCCGTGAGCGAGCTCGCCGAAGACAAGCCTGCCATGCCCATGGGCGGCGGCGGCATGGGCGGCATGGGCGGCATGGACTTCTGATTTCGGACGGGGCCAGCGAGAGCTGGTCCCGACACGCAATCAGAACGGCGGGCGGGCTGGGCGGCGCAAGCCACCAGTCTCGTCCGACGAAAAGGGCCGGCTTCGCCGGTCCTCCGTTCCGAACACGACGACCAAGGCAAAGGGCCGGGGAGCAATCCCCGGCCCTTTGTTGTCCGCGCCATAGTGGTAAAACCCGCCCTTGCGGCACGATCCCCTCTACAAGAAGATCACGGTCGACGAGTTTCTCGCAATCGACTTCGGCACGGATCGCAAGTTCGTGCTGGTCGATGGCGCCATCTATCTCAAGACTAGGGGCGGACCCGCCAAGTCGCGTGTAGCAAGCAACACCTTGGCCTATATCGGTGCGAAGCTCCGCGGCACCGGCTGTCGCGCGTACAACTCCGACATGGGCATCCGCGTCAACGACACCGACCTGCGCTACCCCGACGTCAGCGTCTTCTGCGGTAACCCCGCGACCCGTCAGCGCGAGGAACAGCGCGTATTCGACGATCCGACGATCATCTTCGAAGTTCTCTCCGGCTCGACCGCGAAGATCGATCAAGGCAGCAAGCTCGCCGAATATCGCGAACTCGCCTCGGTGGACACGATCGTTTTCGCTGACCCCGAGAACGAACTGACCCGCGTCGTCCAGCGACTCGGGCCCACGACGTGGCGCGACGATATGTTTGCGCAGCCGCACGACGTGGCACTTCCGTCGGTGAAGCTGACGATCCCGCATTCGGAAATCTTCGCTCGGGATTGACGTACCCCGAGGGGCGGGGCGGTCAGAGCACCAGGTGGCAAGATTGGCGCATCCAAGACTCGGTTCGATGAAGAGCAGGGAAGATAAGGTAGGAGGTCGTAAAGTCGGCGGCGTGCCCGAAAATCCTTCTGTTTTATCGCCCCCGCCGTTATTTATCTGAAATAGTTGGCGTAGACTCGGCGGCTCGGCGCGAAGACTTCGGTACAATTCAACGGCCTGCGCTCCGCTGAAGAGTTCGCGCACACGAAACGTGCAACCGCTCCCGGATCGCGCTACGATCACGCCATGACCGCAGCCCGCATCGCTCAGCTGACCGAAGCCCAAAGGGCCTGTCTGCGGCTGGTGCTGACGCATCACAATTCGAAGGAGATCGCGGCGCAGTTCAACGTGTCGCCATCCGCGATCGACAAGCGGATCGAGCGCGCGGTCCAGATGCTTGGGGTGGGCACGCGGTTCGAGGCCGCAAGGCGGCTCCAGCAGCATGAACGCATCGACGCCAACCCGGACGGGGCAGGCGGGGGCGCGGGTGGGGCTAGCGATGCCTTCCTGCTCCGCGATCACGCGCGATACGTCCCCGCCCGGCTTGACCCAGCCCCGCCCGCATACGCCGCATCCCCATACGAACGGCTCCCATCCGAACCATTCGACGTTCCCAACGCTCCCTTAAGACGGGCAGAGATGGCAGCGACCGGGCCGTGGGGGCTTGTTCGCCGCTTCCTGGGATTAGCTCAGGTCAGCGGATCGATGGGGGTGGCGCGCAACCGGGTCTCGGTCGGCGACAGATTGGTACGATTGATCGGGCTCATGGGCTTGATCGCCGTCACGTCGATGGCGCTCGTGAACTTGGCGATGACGATGACCACGCTGTTGAGGGCGAACCGGAGCAGCACCGCTCCCATACATGGCACCGCAACGTCGGTGCCCAAGGGGAGACTTTCGATGCTGAAACAGCGACGCGACGCCACGGATGCCGTAACCGCCATATTCCTGAAGGCCGAGGCTGCGGTCGACGAGGCCGCGATGCTCGCCGCATCGTGCGTATCGACCCTGCTCCAGCAGCGGGTCGCCGCCAACCTGCCCGTCGGCGTCGGCACCGCGGCGTTGCAGATGGTATCGCAGGCATCGTTCGACATGATCAACGCTCGCCAGCGCTTCGTCGAGGCGCACCGCGCGCTGGTCGAGGTTCGGCACGAGATCGGGTTGGGCCAATTTTATGGATATGGCGATACCGCGCAATGCCCACCGAACGAAGGTACGCTGATCGGAATGCCGACGGGCGACACGCCGGTCCGCCTGGCCGCAGTCGCCTGACCAGTAGATCCAGGATCGGCTTCGGAGGTAGGCGTTGGATCGAGTATGGTTGTTCTACGCGATCCAGGTGGTTGCGTCCGGCTATGCTCTGGCGCGCGGTGGCGCACCGGAGCGCCTGACCGGCTTGGCGCTGCTGCTTGCAGCAGCGTCGACCAGCATCCTGCAATGGGACATTCCCTCGCTGTTCTCGGGCCTCGAGGTCGGCGTGATGATCGTCGACCTGTTGCTGCTGGTGGCGATGATCGCAATCACCTTGCATGCCGATCGGTTCTGGCCAGCCTGGGTCACGGCGCTGCATGCTCTGGGATTGGGCGCGCATCTGACCAAGGTGATCAGTCCTGACCTGATCCGGCTCGTATACGCCGTTCTTGCTGCCGCCTGGAGCTACCCCATCGTCCTCGTGCTGGTGATCGGCACCGTCAGGCACTCGCGTCGAATCCAGTCTCGCGGCTGGGATCTCGACTGGAGCCGACAGGATCGAACCGTCGGCTAACCGTAATTCGGGAAGGCGCACATGACCTATGCACTCTCCATGGCGCCTTTGACGACGCCGCTCGTTCCGCCCCTGACGCCATCGGCCATGGCGCTACCGCTCGTGGCGCCCCCGCTCGGCACACCTTTGCGCAAGACGGCGCTCGGGTCGGAGTCGCCGCTTCATGCCGCGGTATCTCATGCTTTGCTCGTACAGGTTGCCAAGCGGCTTTACGACGTTCGCCAGTTGCGCGACGAGATGCTCGGTGATGCGCTGTTCTCCGAGCCGGCCTGGGACATCCTGCTGGACCTGTTCATCTCGGATCACGAGGGCCGACAACTCAGCGTCTCTGCAGTCTGCATCGGTGCACGGGCACCGTCCGCCACCGCGCTACGCTATCTGGCGATGCTGCAACATGCGGATCTCGTCGTCCGCACCCGCGACGTTCGTGACGGACGCCGCTCGCATGTCGGGCTGACGGTGCTCGGGCGGCGACGCATGACGACGCTGCTCGGCCGACTGGCGATGGTCTGAGCAGTTACAAGGATCGGGGCGGCTTTTTGGAGCGGGTAACGGGAATCGAACCCGTGTATTCAGCTTGGAAGGCTGCTGTACTACCATTGTACTATACCCGCCCGGTGCGCCGCGGCGCGTGCCCGGACTAGCGCCGCCGCACGTCCGGCGCAAGCGTCTGCCTGGCCTGAATGCACGCCGCGCGAACATGCTTCACGCCTTCATTACCATTCTGCGCTAACCCCGGCGCATGGATCACGACCCAGCGCTTTCCGGTCCCGTATCGACCGATCCTCGTCCCAAGTCCGCGGTTAGTCACGGCGCGGGCTTGGCGGGTCTTGCCGGCACGCTCGTCTGGATCGTGATCGCGCGAACCTATGGCATGGACGGGCCCTATTCGGCGCTCGTCAACGTCGCCGCCTGCGGACTACCGATGGTGATCTGGTCGCTCCTGATCGACAGGGTTCACTTGAGCACGAGCACCGGAATCGACTGGGCGTCGGACAAGCCATGGCGCGATACGCTCGACCTGAGCCTGACCAAGCTCGCCGGATTATGGGCGACTTGGGCCATGATCGCGGTGATCTACGGTACCGGGCGGTTTTACTGGCAGGGCAACTTCGCCTTCGCGATGTGGTGTTTCACCAACGCCGCGCCGATCCTGTTCGTGGTATCTATCCCCTATGTCCTTTGGATCGACCGCTATCTGGTCGAGCCGCGCGATGGAGCCTGGCACCTCGGCGCATGGATGACGGGACAGCCGGGTGTCGACCGTGAGGCGATCTACGGCCATTTGCGCGCCTGGGGGGTGAAGACGTTCTTCCTCGCCTTCATGCTCGCGATCGTGCCGCCGGGGTTCGGCGATTTCGTTCGCGGCGACTTGCGCGCAGTGCTCCACGATCCGGTCGCGCTGTCGAGCTGGCTGGTGACGCTGATGTTCCTGATCGACGTGGCGTTCGCCACGGTCGGGTATCTACTGACGTTCCGCCCGCTCGATTCGCACATTCGCAGCGCCAATCCGTTCGCGGCGGCGTGGATGCCTGCGCTGATGTGCTATCCGCCGTTCATCCTGATGAATACCGGCGGACCGCTCGATTATCATCCGGGCACGTCGGACTGGGCGTACTGGTTCCAGGGGCATCCGATCCTGCTGGCGCTGATCGGCGCGGTGCTAGTCGGGCTGACCGCGATCTACGCCTGGGCAACGATGGCGTTCGGCTTCCGCTTCTCGAACCTGACCAACCGCGGCATCCTGACGCATGGGCCGTATGCGGTGTCGCGTCACCCCGCCTATCTTTCGAAGAACCTGTTCTGGTGGATTTCGACGATCCCGGTCCTGACGCTCGGCAGCGTCGTCGACGCGACGCGCGCGACGCTGCTGATGGTGGCGGTCAGCGGCGTCTATTACTGGCGTGCCAAGACCGAGGAGCGGCACCTGAAGCTCGATGCCGACTACCGCGCGTATTTCGACTGGATGACGCGCAACGGATTGGTGCCGCGCTTGTTCGCGAGGCTGCGCGGCTAATTTCCCCCCCCGCTTGCGGGAGGGGTTAGGGGAGGGGATCACCTGCGCCGTGCACCGAAGCGCGCGCGGCCAAGCCCTCCCCAACCCCCCCGTAAACGGGAAGGAGCCGTTAGAAGCTGGCTTCGTCGTACACCTTCGACACGTCGCCGTTCCAGACGCCGTTATAGCGCTCCAACAGCACTTCCGCCGGCACCTTGCCGCTTCGCACGATCTCGCGCAGCGGATCGAGGAAACCCGTCTCGTTGTCGCCCGCCCGGTTGAAGCGCGCGCGCGCCGATAGCCCGGCGCCGGCGATGTCGAGCACTTCGCCCGCAATGTCGCGCAGCTTGCCACCGCCCGCGATCGGCGCGTTCAGCCCGAGCTTCGGCACCGAATCTCGCAGCGACTGGCGCTCGTCGATCGTCCAGTCCTTGACCAGATCCCACGCCGCATCGAGCGCACCCTGATCGTACAGCAGACCGACCCACAGCGCCGGCAGCGCACAGATCCGGTTCCACGGCCCACCATCCGCGCCGCGCATCTCGAGGAACGTCTTCAACCGCACCTCGGGGAACGCGGTCGACAGATGATCCGTCCAGTCGTCGAGTGTCGGCTTCTCGCCCGGCAGGACGCTGAGTTCGCCCTTCAGGAAATCGCGGAACGAGAGGCCAGCGGCGTCGATATACTTGCCGTCGCGGTAGACGAAGTACATCGGCACATCGAGCGCGTACTCGGCGTAGCGTTCGTACCCGAAGCCATCCTCGAACACGAATGGCAGCATGCCGGTGCGGTGCGGATCGGTGTCGGACCAGATATGGCTGCGATACGACAGCATGCCGTTGGGCTTGCCTTCGGTGAACGGCGAGTTCGCGAACAGCGCGGTCGCCAGCGGCTGGAGCGCGAGCCCGACGCGGAATTTCTTCACCATGTCCGCCTCGGACGCGTAGTCGAGGTTCACCTGGATCGTGCAGGTCCGCAGCATCATGTCGAGCCCCATGCTGCCGACGCGCGGCATGTGCCGCAGCATGATCGCATAGCGTCCCTTGGGCATCGTCGGGAGTTCGGCGCGGGTCTTGTCCGGCCACATGCCGAGCCCGAGGAAGCCGATGCCGAGCTTCTCGCCCGCCGCCTTCACCTGCTCCAGATGGCGTCCCGTTTCGGCGCAAGTCTCATGCAGGCTGTCGAGCGGCGCGCCCGAGAGTTCGAACTGGCCCGCGGGCTCCAGGCTGATGCTGCCGTCGGGACCCGACATGGCGATGGCATTTCCGCCCTCCATGACCGGCTTCCAGCCATATTGCTCCAGCTCGCCGAGCAACGCGCGGATACCGCTCGGCTCGTCGTAGGACGGCGCGTGGTGATCGCCGTTCGCATAGACGAACTTCTCGTGCTCGGTGCCGATCCGCCACGCGTCCTTCGGCTTTTCGCCGCCCGCGAAGCTGGCGATCAACTGGTCGCGCGACTCGATCGTCGGGCTGGTCTTGAGCGGGGCTGGAATCGTCGTCATCGCCGCGCCTTACGCGTCGATGAACGAGGGTGCTAGAGGAGATTCGGACCAATCGGTACCGATGTGGTTACCAGTCGCCTGCCGCCGCCATCCACAGCGCGACGGCAGCACCCGCAGCGGTCTCCGCGCGAAGGATACGGGGACCGAGACCGATACCGACCGCTTGCGGATGCGCGCGGATCGCCTCGCGCTCGTCCGCGTCGAAGCCGCCTTCCGGCCCGATCAGGATCGCCGCAGGGCCGGGCCGCGACCGCATCGCGTCCAGCGCCGCCACGCCGCCGGTCTCGTCGGCAAAGAACAGCGCGCGGTCTTCGGGCCAGTCGCGGAGCAACGCGGCGAGCTTCACAGGCTCGGCAACCTCGGGCAGCGCGGTGCGACCGCACTGCTCGGCCGCCTCGATCATCTGCGTGCGCAGGCGCTCGGTATTGGGCTTGTCGACGATCGTCCGCCGCGTGACGACCGGCACCAGCCTTGCGACGCCGAGTTCGCACGCCTTCTCCGCCATCCAGTCGACGCGGCCCTTCTTGAGCGGTGCGGCGCACAGCCACAGATCGGGCACGTCCTCGCGCGGTCGCAGCATCTCGGTGACGTCGAGCGCCAAGTCCCGCTTGCCGACACTCGACGCGACGCCGAGCCATTCGCCGGTGCGATCGTCGAACAGCTTCACCGGATCGCCGATCTTCATCCGCATCACCCCGACGAGATAATGCGCGGCGGGGCCGTCGATGTGGAGCGGGCCGGGCGCGAGGAGGCGATCGACGAAAAGGCGCGGCGTGGATTGCGGCGGCCAGGCGGGAGTTGCGGGCATAACTCGCCTCTAGCAAATCCTCCCCGGCACGGGGAGGGGGACCAGCGCAGCTGGTGGAGGGGGGCTTTCACGAGAGTAACGACGGCGTCTGGAGCTGTCGCAAACTCGGCACGTGCGACGCCCTTCGCTACTAGCGGAACGCTCGCGGTGATCCCCCTCCACCCTTCGCCAAGGCGAACGGTCCCCCTCCCCGTGCCGGGGAGGATTTGAGGACGCGCCTCTCCGGAAAGGGGCGTTCAGCGTTTCCGCCGCGCCCACATTTTCCGCGCTACCACCCACGCTACGACCGCAACCAAAACTCCGAGGATCAACACCCCCGCAACCGCCCCGGCGACGCGGAAAATTCCCCAGAACAACGCCTCGACAAAGCGGCCGACCGCGACCGAAAGGCCGATCATGCGAGAGGGTCCGAACGCGCCACTACGCCGACCCTAGCCGGCAAAGGCTTGCGCGCCAAACCCCGTCTTCCTACGCCCCCGCCATGCAGACCAAGCCGAGCCACGCGGAAATCGTCCCTGACAGCGAACACAAGGGCCTGGTCGGTCGCCTCCCGCCAACCCTCCGCGGCCTTGCCCTGCTCGCTCGTTTCGACCGCCCGATCGGCTGGTGGCTGCTGTTCTGGCCCGGCGCTTGGGGCGTCGCGCTAGCCGGTGGCGCGGTCGACCGTTGGGACCTGATCCTATGGCTTCTCCTCGGCAGCGTAGCGATGCGCGGCGCTGGCTGCGTCTTCAACGACATCGTCGACCGCGATCTCGACGCGCAAGTCGCGCGCACCCGCGCGCGGCCGATCCCGAGCGGGCTCGTCTCGATCAGGCTCGCCTGGATCTGGCTCGTCGCGCTCTGCCTGATCGGCTTGGTCGTCCTCCTCCAACTCACCCTCTTCGCCGGACTTGTCGCGCTCGCCAGCCTAGCGCCCGTCGCCGCCTATCCCTTCATGAAGCGCATCACCTGGTGGCCGCAGGCGTGGCTCGGCATCGTCTTCTCCTGGGCCTTGCTGGTCGGCTGGAGCGACATCGCCGGCGCACTCGATACGCCGATGTGGCTGCTCTACGCCGGGTCGATCGCGTGGGTGATCGGCTACGACACGATCTACGCGTTGCAGGACCGCGAGGACGACGCGATGATCGGTATCCGCTCCTCCGCGCTCCGCATGGGGGCCCATGTAAAGGCCGGCGTCGGCATCTTCTACGTCGCCGCCGTCGCCTTATGGGCCGCAGCCTTCTGGCAAGTCCGCCCCGACCCGCTCGCGATCGCCGCGCTCGTCCCCGTCGCGCTCCACCTCGCATGGCAGGTCGCCACACTCAAACCCGACACGCACGACGGCGCAGGCACCGCCGCACTCGCCCGCTTCCGGTCGAACCGTTTCGCCGGACTGCTGATGTTCCTCGCCTGCGTGGTTGTCGGCACGAGCTTGCATCCCTAACTCGCTGATATGCTGACCCCAGACCAAGCCCGCGACCGCGCCCACGACATCGTCCAGCGCGCGAGGGCGGCGGGCGCCGACGCCGCCGACGCGGTCTTCGCCGCCGACGCCGCGCTCGACGTGTCGATCCGCCTCGGCAAGCTCGAGGATATCGGACGCTCCGAAAGCGAGGATCTGGGCCTGCGCGTGTTCGTCGGCCAGCGCTCCGCCAGCGTCTCTACCTCCGACCTCTCGACCGCCGCGATGGACGCGCTCGTCGAACGCGCGGTGGCGATGGCGCGCGAGGCACCCGAGGACCCCTGGGCCGGCCTCGCGCCTGCTGAGCGCCTCCTCCACGGTATCACGCCCATGCTCGGTCTCGACGATGGCGGCGAAGCCAGCCCCGAGCAACTTCGCGACGCCGCGCTCGAAGCCGAAGATGCCGCCCGCGCCGTCCCCGGCGTCTCGAACAGCGAAGGCGGCGGCGCCAGCGCCTCGCGCAGCGTCTGGGCCTTGGCCACCAGCCACGGATTCGCGGGCGCCTATGCCGCGACCGGATACGGCGTGTCGGCCAGCGTGCTCGCAGGCGAGGGCGGCGGCATGCAGCGCGACTACGCGCACAGCAGCGCCCGCCTCCGCGCGCACCTCGAATCGCCCGAAGCGATCGGCCGCCGCGCCGGCGAACAGGCGGTCGCGCGCCTCAACCCCGGCCGTCTCGTCAGCGGCGCCACGACGATCGTCTACGACCGCCGCGTCGGTGGATCGCTGGTCGGGCACATGCTCGGCGCAATTTCCGGCCAGGCGATCACGCGGAAGACGAGCTTCCTGCTCGACTCGCTCGGCAGTCAGGTGTTCGCGCAGGGCATCACCATCCGCGACGATCCGCACCGCCCACACGGCCTGCGCTCGCGCCCGTTCGACGGCGAAGGCCTGCCCGTCTCGCCGAGCGACATCATCGAGGACGGCATGCTCGAACGCTGGCTGCTCGACTCCGCCTCGGCGCGCCAGCTCGGCCTCGAACCCACCGGTCACGCCGCGCGCGGTGTCGGCGGCGGGCCCGGCGTATCGACCAGCAACGTGTTCATGGAGCCGGGCCATGTGCCGCTCGAAACGCTGATCGCCGACATCGAATCGGGCGTCTACGTCACCGAACTGATGGGCGGCGGCGCGAACGGCGTGACCGGCGACTACAGCCGCGGCGCAGCGGGCTTCCGCATCGAGAAAGGCCAGATCACCACGCCAGTCGCCGAGTTCACGATCGCCGGTAACGTCAAGGACATGTTCCTCGCGATGACGCCGGCGAACGACCTGGAATTCCGCTACGGCGTCAACGTACCGACTCTCCGCGTGGAGGGCATGACGGTGGCGAGTGGCTGATCGGCGGCGCGGCCCCGAGCGCTCGCCCGAGTGGCTGCGCGCAATGGCGGATGCGGTGGCGAACATTGCCGCAGAGGCCGGCGCGATGGCGCTCGACCGGTTCGACACCGACTTCCAGCGCTGGGAAAAGACCCCCGGCAGCCCGGTCTGCGAACTCGATATCGCGATCGACCGGATGCTCAAGGCACGGCTGTCGACGCTGCTCCCCGAGGCCGGCTGGCTCTCCGAGGAAACCGCCGACAACGCCGACCGCCTAGCCCACGACCTGCTCTGGGTCGTCGACCCGATCGACGGAACGCGAGACTATATCCGCGCACGCCCCGGCTGGTGCGTCTCGGTCGCCTTAGTCGACCGCGGCAAGCCGGTGATCGGCATCCTCGAAGCCCCGTCCCGCGACGAACGCTGGCATGCGGTCGCAGGGCAGGGCGCCACCCGCAACGGCATTGCGCTCCAGACCGGCAATCGCACCGACTTCTCCGGTAGCCGAACCCCGGTGGACGCCCTCCCCAAAGCCGACCGAGACCTCGTCATGGTCCACAAACCCAACTCGATCGCGCTCCGGATAGCCATGGTCGCCGCCGACGAAGCCGACCTCGTCGCCACCCTCCGCTGGGGCAACGAATGGGACATCGCCGCGGCAATCCTCGTCGCGAGCGAAGCGGGTGCGACGGTGAGCGATGCGCTCGGCGCGCCGCTGGTCTTCAACAAGCCGCGACCGCAGGCGTTTGGGGTGCTGGCCTGCGCCCCGGGCATCCATGCCGCGGCGGTCGAGCGGTTGGCGGACCGGGCGGGCGTTGTACTGAACTAACCGGTTAAACTGGAGAGCACGCGGGCCAGCGCGCTTTGGGGCGCTCCATTCACACAGAAGACCCTCTGTCCACCACGATTCATCGACCTAATTGTCCGGCCCAATGCTCGCCGCCCGTCGACAGGCCGTGCCCGCGCGACCATCATGCTTCAACACAGTAATAACCGGGGGGCAGGATGAAGCTGGTACGCGACGCTAAAACACTCAAGACTAAAGCCATCGAGTCGCTTCGGATCGCTATGACGGCGTTCAACAGCTACGAGGACACCGGGCGGGTCACTACGGTGCTGATGCACTCCCAGCACGCTTGCGAAATGCTGCTTAAGGCTATTCTCGTACAGGGAAAGGCGAAGGTCTTCGACAAAGACAGCGGTAAATCGGTCGGCTTCGAAAAATGCCTTGGCCTTTGCCGGGCGCATCACGACCTTACGACCGACGAGGCCGGCATAATGCGTGCGATCGATGCTCAGCGGGACGCGGCCCAGCATTGGTTTGTTTTCGTGTCCGAGGACTTGCTTTATATGCAAATTCGAGCGCTGATCACTGCGTTCGATGCTTACATGAAGCGCAAGTTGGACGTAGCGCTGCACGAACATATCCCGCCCCGGGTTTTGCCAATTTCTACCAAACCACCTGGTGATTTTGAATTCTTGGTGGACAAGGAGTTCAACTACGTGAACGAACTCCTACAGCCGGGCCGCCGCGCCCGCGACGAAGCACGTGCGCGTATCCGCTCCATGCTGGCGCTGGAGGCGATCGTGACGGAGGAGGTCGAGATATCCGAACGCGACATCGATCGGATTGAGAAAGCAATGCGTGGGGGCGCCGAGTTCACCGCAGTCTTCCCCCGTCTAGCGACCGTTGGCACAACGACCGAGGGGGAGGGCGTCAACCTCGTTGTTCATTTCACAAAGAAGAACGGCGCTCCCGTGCACTACGTCGGCGGCGACGATCCGGCGGCGGCAGCAGCTGTCCGTGAAGTCGATCTGCGCAAGAAGTTTCACCTCCAGCGCAATGAGCTTGCCGTCAAGCTTGGCCTCACCGCGCCTAAGGCCAAAGTGCTTCGCGCGCATCTCGACATCGACGATGACCCTAACTGCTGCCACGTCTTCGAGTTTGGAGCGCAGAAGATTCCTTGTTTTTCCGATAACGCCAAGCGACGGATGGAGGAGGCGCTGCCGAATGTCGACATGGACGAGCTTTGGGCAAACCGAAAAAACTGACGGCATCAAACGGCGTGGCCAGCGTCGTGAAGTCAATCTGACTATTAAAATCGAACCTAAAGTTTGTATAACTTCGAAAGCGATCACCTAGCCGTTCACGTCTGGCAACTAAAGCTATTACGGCATTACTGTTGCCGTAAAGCCATGTGCTTACCCTTCGTCCGGCTGGTCAAATGAAACTGGCCGCACCGGTCACACCGATACGCCCTGAGCGGCACTCGTCCGGCTGCCGCCACCACCAGCGCGTCCGCCTCCGACTTGAACCGCGCCTTGCGGCGGCAGACGCTGAGCCGGGTGCGTTTCACCGCCTCAATCCTTGTACTTCATCTCCAAGAAGCGGCCGCGGGTCGAGAGGTTGTCGAGGTCGCTCTGTGCAAGCCGGGCGGTCATCTCGCCGATTTCCTGTTCGATCAGCTTCAACCCGTCCACCAGCTCGGCGTTGGGCGTGCGGCCGTTGCGCGGGGTGGTGCGGAGCGACGCCGGCACCTTTTCGTAATCCTTCACGAAGGCGGGGAGTTGTTCGCCGATCAGCTTCCGCACGTCGACCGCTTCCTGCGTGTTCGCGTCGAGCGTGGCGAGCTGTGGTGTCAGCGTTTCGAGGCGCAGGCCGATCCGGTCGACCAGAGTCATCGCGGGAGCGGGGAGGGTGGGGCGCTGCGCCTCCAGCCAGCGTTCGGTCTGCGCCGGCAGCGCGCGGATGTCGACCGCGGCCAGCCGCTCGGGCGTTGGCGCTCGCTCGGCCGGCCAGACCGCGAACAGTACCGTGGCCGCGACCAGCAGCGCCATCACCAGCATCGCGCCGCCGATCCCGAGCGGGACGATCCAGCCGATCACCATCGCCGCGATCAGGATCGACACGTCGGCGACCGCGATCCGGGTCAGCCGCTTGCCGATCGCCTGCGTTTGCCGAGCCCGCCCCCGCGATGGCGCGCGTGCGATGACGGTGCCCGTCCGGTCGTCGGAAATGCGCGACCAGGAGGCGCGGGCGCTGGCGATGGCGTCGTCGACTTCGCTCACGAGAGTTACATCGCCTCCAGCTTGAACGGGCTGGCGGAAGGTCCGCCCAACTGCCCCTGCGTCGCGCCTTCGGCCCGCGCGATATAGCCGCGAGACTTGTCGACTTCGTTCGACAGCGCGCCGACGGTCACCTTCATCGAATCGAGCGCCTTCAGCTTGAACACGTCGATCGCGTCCATCGTGTCGTAGATGTTCTGGAACGCGCGTTGCAGCGTCTCCAGCGGGATCGTCGCCGACGCGGCCTGTTCATGGATCTGCGCGGTCTGCGATTTGAGCAGCTTGCCGGTCGAATCGATGATGTTCGCGGTCGTCGTGTTGAGCGCGGTGATCTGCTCCAGCACGAGCTTCTGGTTGGTCAGCGCCTGCGCCACCGTCACCGCGGTGCGCAGCGCGGACACGGTCGTGGTCGACGCGCGATCGACACCCTTCACCAGCTCGACATTGTTCTTCTTGACGAGATCGAGCGCGAGATAGCCCTGCACGGTGACCGCCATCTGCGTCAGCAAATCCTGCGTCCGCTGGCGCGTGTAGAACAACGCGGTCTCGCGGATCGCCTTCGCCTTGGCGGGATCGCTGTGGTCGAGGTCGTTGGCGACGTCCTCCAGCTTGGCGTCCATCGTCTTCGACAGATGGATCATCTGCTCGAGCCGCCCCATCGCCGCCCACAGATTCGCGCGCTCGGTATCGATCGCGGCGTTGTCCATCAGCAGCTCGTCCTTGCCCGAGCCGAGGCTCTTCAGGATCTGCGCGATGTGCGTCTGCGACGATTTATAGCCGTCGAAATAATTGCGCATCTTGCCACCGAACGGGATGATCCCGAACAGCTTCTGCGGCGCGGTGAGGTTGCCCTTCTTGCCGGGATCGAGGTCCTCGACGACGCGGCGCAGCTCGGCCAGGTCCTTGCCGACGCCGGTCTCCTGATCCATCGCCTTGACCGGGCGATCGAGGAAGCGGTTCGACTGGCCGGCGGCGTCGCGGATTTCCTTCGCGCCCATCGCGGTGATCGCGTCGACGCGCTTGCCGAACTCGGGTGAGTTCACGTCCTGCGCGACGAGATCGGTGACGAAGCCCGACACGCGCTCCTCGAGCTGCGATTTCACGCCAGCATCGACGGGGACGAGGCCGGACGCCTTGGCGGCGGCAACGGTCGGCACCGGATCCGGCGGAGTCAGCACCAGGCCCGGCTCTTCCGTCAGCGTGTTCGGGGTCGTCGCCATGCTCGTGTCTCCGTTCGGTGGGGCATCGTGGCTGCAACCCGCCCCGCGTTCAAGTGGCGTATATAGATAATACACTCAGGCTTGCCAACTGCTCTCCTTGAAACCGGGCGGCCGCGTGGACAGCTTGTCGGCGACATCACAGGAGTTCCAGCATGCGCGCCATCGGCTATACCAAGTCGCTCCCGATCGACGATCCGCAGTCGCTCGTTGACCTCGATCTCCCCAAGCCCGAAGCGGCGGGGCGCGACCTGCTGGTCGAGGTGAAGGCGGTTTCGGTCAATCCGGTCGACACCAAGATCCGCCAGCGCCGCGAAGATCCGGACGGCAAGCCGCAGGTGCTGGGCTGGGATGCATCGGGCGTCGTCGTCGCAGTCGGCGTGGACGTGACCGGGTTCAAGGTCGGCGACGACGTGTTCTACGCGGGTGCGATCGACCGACCTGGGACCAATTCCGAATATCATCTCGTCGACGAGCGCATCGTCGGCCACAAGCCAGAGTCGCTCGATTGGGCGCAGGCGGCGGCGTTGCCGCTGACGTCGGTTACCGCGTGGGAGACGCTGTTCGACCGGCTCGACGTGCGCAAACCCGTCCCCGGCGCGGCGAACGCGATCCTGATCATTGGCGGGGCAGGCGGGGTCGGCTCGATCACGATCCAGCTCGCGCGGCAGCTCACCGACCTGACCGTGATCGCCACCGCGTCGCGCGACGAGACCCGCGGCTGGGTCGAGGATCTCGGCGCGCATCACGTGATCGACCACCGCAAGCCGCTCGCCGCGCAGGTCGAGGCGCTCGGGCTGGGGGCGCCGGGGTTCGTGTTCTCGACGACGCATACCGACGAGCACATCGCCGAGATCGGCGAGCTGCTGGCGCCGCAGGGCCGGCTGGTGCTGATCGACGATCCGAAGACGCTCGACATCGTGCCGCTCAAGCAAAAGTCGATCTCGGTCCACTGGGAGCTGATGTACACGCGCTCGCTGTTCCAGACCGCGGACATGGGCGAGCAGGGCAAGTTGCTCGACGAGGTCGCGCGGCTGGTGGATGCGGGGACGATCCGGACGACGCTGGCGGAGAATTTCGGGCGGATCGACGCGGCGAATTTGCGGCGGGCGCACGAGCGGATCGAGAGCCACACGGCCAAGGGGAAGATCGTGCTGGAGGGGTTCTAAGCTTTCGACTTTCCAGAGCGTCCCGCTAACCTAGGCTACCACCCCGGCGAAGGCCGGGGCCCAATTGGGGGACGTTGCTAACGGATGGGGGTGCTCCATTATTGGCACCTTTCCAATTGGGCCCCGGCCTCCGCCGGGGTGGAGGCCGGGCAGACGAACCACTCTTTCTTGTTCCCTCGCGAACGCGGGGGCCCAGGAGCCAGGGACGTCACCGCTCGTGACCCTGGGCCCCCGCTTTCGCGGGGGAACGGCGTGGGTGACGCGCTGGGCATCTTACCGCCAAATGAGACTGGCGGCGGCGCAAACACACGATACTCTGCACCATGCTCCGCCCGCTGATCCTCGCGCTTGCCCTCCTCCCCGCAGCGGCCACGAATCGTCCTCCATCAACCGACCCGCTAACCGCCACGATCCACACCGAAGACGCCGACCGCTTCGCGACCCTCTTCGCCAAAACCAAAGGCAAGCCCACCGCCGCGCAACTCAAGCGCGACTATCTCGACAAGGGCAGTTTCGGGATCGGCGTCTTCACCCCCGGGCGGATCGTCGACGCCGACAATCTCGCGCGCGCCATCGCCGCCAGCCCCACCCGCTACGCGCAGGCGATCAAGACCTGCCTCCCCGCCGCCAAGGCCACCACCGCCGATCTCCGCGCGATCTATCTCGGCCTCCACGGCGCGCTCCCCGACGTGAAGCTCCCGCAGGTCTATATAGTCTTCGGCGCGAACACGTCCGGCGGCACCGCCAAGCCGGGCGCGCAGGTGCTCGGGCTCGAAGTGCTGTGCCGCATGTCGCCGAGCCCCGAGAAACTCCGCCAGACGCTCCGCCATTTCTTCGCGCACGAGACGGTGCATTCCTTCCAGCAGGATGCCGGGATGACGCTCGCCCGAGACCCCCTGCTCACCGCGATCCTCGTCGAGGGCGCCGCAGACTTCATCGCGCAGCTCGTCACCGGCGAGGAGCCCGACGCCGCTCGCGCCGCTTGGGCCACCCCGCGCGAGGCCGAACTCTGGCGCCAGATGCAGGCCGACATCGCGCTCACCCGCAAGCTCACCGACAAGGACGACCCCGAGGAAGGCTCGCCCGAAGCCAAGGCCTATGCACGCTGGGTCGGCAACTACTCCACGCCGCCCGCCAGCTGGCCGCCCGAACTCGGCTATTGGATGGGCCTGCGCATCTGGCAGCGTTATTATGCCGCGGCACCCGACAAGCACGTCGCGCTGAAGGCGATGTTGGCGGTTCGCGACCCCCGCAGCATTCTCGCCGCCGGAACTTACAAACGGCGCTGAGGTTCCCTAAATACGGCTGCATCTTCCCGCGGCGCAACAATTACGCTATGGCGCGCGCCAACCAATCCCTCGATCAAGAGATTATATCCATGAGCCTCCGCAACGTGGCGATCATTGCGCACGTCGATCACGGCAAGACGACGCTGGTCGACCAGCTCTTCCGCCAGTCCGGCACCTTCCGCGACAACCAGCGCGTCGAAGAGCGCGCAATGGATTCGAACGACCTCGAAAAAGAGCGTGGCATCACCATTCTCGCCAAGCCGACCTCGGTCGACTGGACTCCTCCCGGCGAGTCCGAGAGCATCCGCATCAACATCGTCGACACGCCCGGCCACGCCGATTTCGGCGGCGAAGTCGAGCGCATCCTGTCGATGGTCGACGGCGTCGTCCTGCTGGTCGATTCGTCGGAAGGCGCGATGCCGCAGACCAAGTTCGTCACCGGCAAGGCGCTGGCGCTCGGCCTGAAGCCGATCGTCGTCGTCAACAAGGTCGATCGTAACGACGCGCGCATCCAGGAAGTGCTCGACGAAGTGTTCGACCTGTTCGTGTCGCTCGACGCCAACGACGACCAGCTCGATTTCCCCGTGCTCTACGCATCGGGTCGCAACGGCTATGCCTCGACCGACATGGACGCGCGCGAAGGCACGCTGATCCCGATGTTCGAGACGATCGTGAAGCACGTGCCGCCGCCCGCCGTGGAAGTCGCCGGCGTGCCGTTCACCTTCCTCGTCACGCTGCTCGACCGCGATCCGTTCCTCGGCCGCGTCCTCACCGGTCGCGTCAATTCGGGTACCGTGAAGACCAACCAGGCGATCCACGCACTCGATAACGACGGCAAGATCATCGAGACCGGTCGTGCGTCCAAGATCATGTCGTTCCGTGGTCTCGAGCGCGTTCCCGTCGACGAAGCCAAGGCCGGCGACATCATCTCTCTGGCAGGTCTCTCGGTCGCTACGGTTGCCGACACGATCGCCGACATCACGGTGACCGAGCCGCTGCACGCGCAGCCGATCGATCCCCCGACGCTGTCGATGCGTTTTGCCGTGAACGATTCGCCGATGGCGGGCCGCGAGGGCAGCAAGGTCACGAGCCGCATGATCCGCGAACGCCTGTTCCGCGAAGCCGAGTCGAACGTCGCCGTGAAGGTGACCGAGGCTGCCGACAAGGACAG
Organism: Sphingomonas sp. SL1004; assembly: GCF_057815015.1. NCBI lineage: Bacteria > Pseudomonadati > Pseudomonadota > Alphaproteobacteria > Sphingomonadales > Sphingomonadaceae > Sphingomonas > Sphingomonas sp. SL1004. The sequence continues at coordinate 2,401,696 of NZ_JBYMUX010000001.1, read as the reverse complement.
CTTCGAAGTCGCCGGCCGCGGCGAGCTTCAGCTCGGCGTACTGATCGAGACGATGCGCCGCGAAGGCTTCGAACTGGGCATCTCGCGTCCGCGCGTGCTGTTCGGGGAGGACGAGAACGGCAAGAAGACCGAGCCGTACGAGACGGTCATCATCGACGTCGACGAGGAGCATTCGGGTACCGTCGTCGAGAAGATGAACACGCGTAAGGCTGAGCTGACCGACATGCGTCCGTCGACCGGCGGCAAGACCCGCATCACCTTCTCGGCGCCGTCGCGTGGGATGATCGGCTATCATGGCGAATTCCTGTCCGACACGCGCGGCACCGGGATCATGAACCGGCTGTTCGAGAAGTACGGTCCGCACAAGGGCGCGATCGAAGGTCGCAAGAACGGCGTGCTGATCTCGAACGGTTCGGGCGAGGCGAACAACTACGCACTGGGCCCGCTCGAAGAGCGCGGCATCCTGTTCGTGGGCCACGGCGAGGCGCTCTATGAGGGCATGATCGTCGGCGAGAACGCCAAGCCGGACGACCTCGAGGTCAACCCGATGAAGACCAAGGCGCTGACCAACTTCCGCGCGAGCGGCGGCAAGGACGACCAGGTCCGCCTGTCCCCGCCAAAGCGCGCGACGCTGGAGCAGGCGATCGCCTACATCGACGACGACGAGATGGTCGAAGTTACGCCGAAGTCGATCCGCCTGCGCAAGCGCTTCCTGGATGCGAACGAGCGCAAGCGGGCTAGCCGGGCTAAGCAGAGCGCCTGAGGCCAGCAAAGGCGAAGCCGGCTGAGCCTCAGGCGCTCGGCCGGCCTCGCTCAAGCGAGGTCCGACGACACGGCTTTGCCGTGTCGCGCTAGGTTGGAAATGCAAAAGGCCGGAGGGAAACCTCCGGCCTTTTTGTTCGTGTGTGCTTTTCTATTCGGTGAAACGGGCACTTCTACCCGTCATTCCCGCGAACGCGGGAACCCATATTAGCGGGCCTCGCGGCAGAATTGCCGACCCCTGAGGATATGGATCCCCGCCTTCGCGGGGATGACGAATGTAGGGAAGGCGCTATCTGACGGAAACGTCACACCCTCACCCGACCAGCCGCATCACCTGCTTGACCTCACCGCCCGGCACCCCGGCCCGAAACGTGTTCCGCCCCGCCGTCTTCGCCGCGTACAGCGCCGCATCCGCAACCGCGAACATCGCCTCCGCGTCATAATCATAGGCATCACCCGCCACCGCGATTCCCGCGGACGCGCCAACCCGCAGGATTTCTGCCGCCCACGCGATCGGCATCCGCAGGTCGGCCAGCGCCGCAGCGAGTCGCAGTTCGAGCGCAGCGCCCAAAGTTTCTGCCTGCACCAGCACCGCGAACTCGTCGCCACCGATCCGCGAAATCATCGGCGCGTCCGGAAACGCCGTGGTCAGACGCTCGGACACTATTCGCAGGCAGGCGTCCCCGGCGGCATGCCCGAACCGGTCGTTGACCTGCTTGAAGCCATCCATGTCGAACAGGATCAGCGCCCCCAGCGGTGCGATCCCGGCTCCGCCCGCCGGCGCATCGAGAAACCGGCTCTGGAACAGCGCCCGGCTTGCCAGCCCGGTCAGCGCGTCGTGTTCGGCCAGCCGGCGCATTGCCTCCCAGCGCAGCTTCTCGTCGGTGATGTCCTGCTTGATCCCATAAAGTCGCCGCGCGCGTCCACCTTCGACGACGACGTCGCCGGTCAACCGCATCCACCGCCGAGCGCCATCGGTCCGGACGATCTCGGCGTCGAGCGAGAACCGGCCCCGCCTTGAATCACCGCTCGTTCCGGCGTCGGCGATCGCCTGGGCACGCAGCCGCTCCATCGTCTCGCGCGACTCCTCTGCGTACATCGCGACGGTCTCGCGCCGATCGACCCGCGCGTCGGCCGGCAGCCCGAACAGCTCGTGGATTCCCGTGGTCCAGCGCAGCGACGAATCCGCCAGGTCGCAGGTCCAGGCGCCAATGCCCGCCAGCGCAAGCGAGCGCTCGATCAGCGTCGCCTTGTCGAAGGTTCCGTCGGGCGCAGTCGGCGACCAGGTGTCGATCGTCGTGTTCATGCCGCGCGCCCGCTTTGTCCTACCCGTTGTTCCATGACCGAAAGATATCGGGTCAGCGGTTAAGAGCGAATGGCGGTCCAGCCAAATTGACTGTGATTTGCTTACAAGGCGCGGTGGATTATCGGCAGTTCGACTCAGGTGGCAGTCTTCAAAGGGGCAGTCTTCAGGCGGCAGTCTTCAGGCCGCGGTGATCCGTCCGCCGCGCTCCAGCATCTCGCCGCTCGTCACGATCACCCGGTCGCCGAGCTTCACCTGTCCGAAGATCAGCTTGGCGAACGCGGTCGGCACCCCGACGCAACCATGCGTGGCGTACTTTCCATCCATCAGCGCGCTGCCGTGGATCGAGACACCGTCGTTGGTCAGCCGCAGCATGTACGGCATCGGCGCGCCGTACAGGTTGGACACGTGATGCGCGTCCTTCTGCGTGATCTTGAACACGCCCAGCGGAGTCGGCTTTTCGTCCGCGCCATAGATCACCGCGGCCGTCCCGATCTCGTAGCCCGCGCGAAAGATCGACAGCGTCTGCGCCACCAAGTCGACGGTGATCACGATCGGGCCCTCGGGTACGCCTTCCGTGTCCCAGTAATAGGCGCCGTGCCGCAACGGTTCGGGGACATCGAGCACGCGTTTCACGACATAGCCCTCGGTCGGATCGGCCGCGGCGACGACGGGAGTGGGGACGGCCTTAGGCGCGGCAGGTGCCACCTTCGGAGCCGGCCGCATTTGGGCAATCCGCACCGGCGTTTCCGCTGCACGCACCTGCACCGGTGATCCCGACAGCGCGAGCCCGGCGATCAGCACGCCGCTAGTGGCCAGTACGGCAAAGGCGATCGTTCGCATCGTCACGGTCCTGCGCATGCCGTCACCTATCGCATATTCGTGAAGATTGCGCATACCGTCAAAGCCGCCAGCGTCCCCGGACGGGACTTGCGTGGCGTGGCTATACGGCAGGTTAACAGCCCGTTCCGCCGCAGTTCAGACCGAATCGGGCAAAGCCTGCAACACGGTCGGACACTTATGCGTTTGTACCAGACGAGTATCTGAAGCGGGCCGGCGTAACTGGTAATGGAGGTTCGGAACATGAACGGATTGATGAAGAAGGCAGGCCTGGGCATCGCCCTCGCCGCAACCGCGCTGACCGCAGCGGCGCCTGCGGATGCGCAGCGCTGGGGTCGTGGTGGTTACGGGCGCGGCTATGGCGGCGGGTGGCACGGTCACCGGGGTGGCGGCAATGCGGCGGGGGCAGCAGTGCTCGGCGGTATCCTGGGCCTGGGCGTCGGCGCGGCGATCGCCAGCAACAACAATCGCAACCGCGGTTATTACGACGACGGCTATTACCGCGGTCCCCCGCCGCGCGCCTATTACAGCGAGCCGGTCCAGTCCTATTACCGTCAGGACTATCGTCCGCGGTGCTGGAACGAGTGGCGGGTCGATCCTTATTATGGCGACCGGGTATCGGTGCAGGTCTGCAGCTGATCCGATCGCAGGACGAAATGACGGCGTCGGGAGCAATCCCGGCGCCGTTTTAGTGCGAGGTGTTTTTTGGGCGTGCCTTTTTTCTGGCGCGGGACAGGCGCTTGCCGCTAGACGCGCGACCATGACCGACACGCCCAACACGCCCGAGACCGAAGCCGCCGCCACCCCGGCCGCAACCGGCGACACGCCCCCCGATCGTCTGTCGATCAACCAGCGCAGCCCGTTTTTCCAGCAGGACCTGCTCGAACGCGGCATCGGCATCCGCTTCAAGGACAAGGTCCGCCATGACGTCGAGGAATATTGTATTTCCGAAGGCTGGATCCGAGTGGCGCTCGGCAAGAAGGTCGATCGCGCGGGTAACCCGCTGACGGTCAAGCTGGTTGGGCCTGTCGAGGCCTGGTTCGAGCGTCCGGCAGCGGGCGCGGACACCGACGAGGGCTGAGCCCGAAGAGCTCGGAGCATACGCTCTGAGCTTAGAGAATAATGTTTCCCCGCGAAGGCGGGGTATCCAGACTGGGCTCTCGCCTTCGCGGGAGAACATAGAAGCGCGGACTATCGCTGAGTTACCGGCGCGCTGGAATACGGCTGCCCCCTCCCAAATCTCGTCACCCCAGCGAAAGCTGGGGTATCCCGCTTGGCGGACGCCGCGACCGGAATGGGGAGATCCCAGCTTTCGCTGGGATGACGGGCTTGGGGCGAGGGACGTTATGCGGGGCGGGGGGCCTTAAGCCGCCACGCCCTCCAACGCCTCGCTAGCCTCAAGCCACTTCGCCTCGCTAGCCTCCAACTTCGCATGCACCTCGGCGCGACGCTTGCTCAGGTCCCCCATCGACATCCGCGAGAACCGCGGCTCCGCATTAGCCGGATCGACCATTGCGCGGTCCAGGGCATTACGCTCCTTGGTGAACTTCGCGGTCTGCTCCTCGATCTCGCGCAGAGCCTTCCGCAGGGCCGCGTCGTTGCTCTTCGCCTCGGCCGCAGCCTTCTTGCCGGCCTTCTTGTCGGCCTTCGACGCCGCATCGCCCTTGCCGCCGTCACCCTTCAGGACGAACGCGATGTAGTCGTCGAGGCTACCGTCGAATTCCTTCGCCGTCCCGTCGTCGACCAGCACCAGCCGATCCGCGGTAAGCTCCAGCATGTGCCGGTCATGGCTGACCAGCACCACGGCGCCGGTATACGCGTTGAGCGCCTGCACGAGCGCCTCACGCGCATCGACGTCGAGATGGTTGGTAGGCTCATCGAGGATCAGCAGATGCGGTGCATCGCGCGTGATCAGCGCCAGCGCCAGACGCGCTCGCTCGCCACCCGACAGCTTGCCGACCCGGGTCGTCGCCTTGTCGCCCGAGAAGCCGAACCGCCCCAACTGTGCGCGCACCGCGGCCGGCGTCGCGCCCTTCATCAGGTGCGACATATGCTCGATCGGCGAGTCGGTAGGATCGAGTTCCTCGACCTGATACTGCGTGAAATACCCGACCTTCATCTTGCCCGACGACGACATCTCGCCGTCCATCGGCGTCAGCTGCGCCGCCAGCAACCGCGCGAGCGTGGTCTTGCCGTTGCCGTTGCGCCCGAGCAGCGCGACCCGGTCGTCGGGATCGAGCCGCATGTTGAGCCGCTTCAGGATCGGCACGTCGGCATAGCCCACGGTCGCCATGTCGAGCGTGATCAGAGGCGGACGCAGTTCGGTCGGGTTGGGGAAGCCGAACGACAGCGTCGGGTCGTTGTAGCTCTCCGCGATCGGCTGCATCTTCGACAGCATCTTCTGCCGCGACTGCGCCTGCTTCGCCGTGGAAGCGCGGGCGGAATTCTTCGCGATATATTCCTGCAGCTTCTCGCGCTGCACCGCCTGGTTGGCGCGTGCCGCCTCGATCTGCGCGAGCCGCTCGGCACGCTGCCGCTCGAACGCGTCGTAGCCGCCCGGATACAGCGTGACCTTGCCGCCCTGCAGATGCAGAATGTGATCGACCACGTTGTTGAGGAAATCGCGCTCGTGGCTGACCACCACGATCGTCGCCTTGTAGCCCTTGAGGAAGTCCTCGAGCCACATCACCGCTTCGAGATCGAGATGGTTCGAAGGCTCGTCGAGCAGCAGCAGGTCCGGCTGCGAGAACAGCAGCGCGGCCAGCGCCACGCGCATCTTCCAGCCACCCGAGAAGCTGTCGAGCGTGCGCGCCTGCATGTCCTCGTCGAACCCGAGCCCGAGCAGGATCTGCGCGGCGCGGGCGGGCGCGGTATACGCGTCAATCGCGATCAACCGCTCGTACACGTCGCCGAGCCGGTCGGGATCCTCGCTGGTCTCGCTCTCGATCATCAGCGCGGCGCGCTCCAGATCGGCTTCGAGCACGGTCTCGAACGGGGTCTTGACGCCGTGCGGCGCTTCCTGCGCGAGGTAGCCGATGCGAGCGCCCTTCGGCATGTCGGCGGACCCGTCGTCGGGCTCCAACTGCCCCGCGATCACGCGCACCATCGTCGACTTGCCCGCGCCGTTGCGCCCGATCAGCCCGACGCGCGAGCCCGGCGGCAACGCGGCGGTGGCGCCATCGAGGATAACGCGTCCGCCCAGGCGCACCGTGATATTGTTCAGGTTCAGCATGCGCGTGCCGTTAGCAGATGCAGCATGGTTTTGCGAGGGGAGGGGTAGGGGGTGCTTGCGGCCAGATTCCCCGCCTCGACATTCTTTTTCAATCCTCCCCCGCCAGGGGGAGGTGGCGCCAAAGGCGACGGAGGGGGAGGACACGGAGCAAAGGTTTCGCATGCCTCCCCCTCCGTCTGGCAAGCGCCAGCCACCTCCCCCTTGCGGGGGAGGATCGAGCGCCGATCCGTCATCGATAGAGGACCACCCCGGCGGAGGCCACCACCCCGGCGGAGGCCGGGGCCCAGTTGGAAAGGTAGTCGTAACGAAGGGCAGTCCGCAGTTGGCAACGTCCCCCAACTGGGCCCCGGCCTCCGCCGGGGTGGTGCAACGTTGAGGCTAAGTCTCGTCCGAGACGACCGCGTTCGAACTCTCACCGCCGCCAACCATCAAGGCCGCGCGCCCACCAACATGCACCCGCACCCCGGAAACCAACCGTGTCTGCACATCCGCCGCGCCCGCCATCATCGAGTCCGAGCGCGCCATCCCCCGATGCACCGTCACCCCATGCGGCGCATCGACCGGCGCCGCACTTGAGTCCGCAACGTCGTCCCGATTACCATAATGCACCGAAACCCCAGCAACCTGCGCCGCGGCCACTGCCACACCACCACCGCTCGCCAAACCAACACCCCGAACCCCAGGCTCAACCCCCGCATAAGCCTGCCGAAACGTCAGCGCCCGCTCCAGCGCCCCCTGCCAGCGATAGAACACATGCGCCCCAACCGTCGTGATCCGTGCGAGACTGGAAGCCCACCAAGGCAATATGCTCGTCGTATGAAACGACGTCGCCGCCCCGACTGGTGCGTACACGCTCCCACCGAGCGCCGCGCTCGCCACCGCCCGCGCGCGATCCCAAGCCCCCGGCTCCCGCGGACGGTTCATCGAGCCGTCGCACGTAAAGCTGAACTGGCACCCGGTCCGCCGCTCGGCCCCCTGATACACGACCCCGCAAACGCTGTTCGGAAAGGCCCGGTCGCGTACCCGGTTCAACACGACCTGCGCCACTGCGCGCTGACCATCCTCCGACTGTGACCGCGCCTCATAATACACCGCCGCCGTCAGGCAGTCGGCGGCACGGCTCGCATCATCGACGGAGTTCGACGTCAAAAACGGCGGAGCAACGAACGGCGCCGCAGCCGCAAACGGCGCATCGGGGGCGGCCGTCGCGATCTTCGCAGAGATGTCGTCGGGCACATGCAACGCCATCCGGCTCAGCAGCGCACGCGAGTTCCGCTCCGGCTGGACCCGAGCGATCGCCGCCGGCCGATCCGCCGGCACGCACGACGTCGCCATCACCAACGCGGGCAGGCTGATCAGCGCGTGGCGGTAAAGGCCGTAACCCGACGTCTTCATCCTCCCGCTCTAGGCCGCGGGGTTTAGGGACTGGTTAATGGGGCCGGGAAACGGGAGAAGCGCTCGCTAACGAAGCACACCCCCGTCATCCCGACGAAAGTCGGGACCTCGATCGGCAAGGACGGATCCTGTTACCGGGAGATCCCAGCTTTCGCTGGGATAACGGGGACTATCTCAGTGAACGAACCGCGCCACCACATCGCGATACGACCGCGAAACCTTCACGCTCGCCCCCGAATTCAGCACCAGGAAACACTCGCCATTGGTATGCGGCTTGACCTGCTTCACCAAATCGAGGTTCACGATCGTCGACCGATGCACCCGCTGGAACCGCCTTGGGTCGAGCCGCTTCTCCAGATCCTTCATAGTCTCGCGCAAGATCAGCGTATTATCGCCGGTATAGATGCACATGTAATCGCCGGCCGCATCGATCCGCTCGATCGTATCCACATCGACGCGGAAGATCTGCCCGCGATCCTTGATGTTGATGAGCTTCTCGAACCGGTTCGCCGACACGGCGTCCCCATCCGGCATGTCCGCGGCCGCATCCGGCGCGACATCGGCGAGCACTTCGCGCAACCGATCGACCTCCTCGACGCCGCGCTTCTCGGACAGACGCTGCCGAACCCGCTCGATCGTATCGGCCAGCCGCGATTCCTCGACCGGCTTCATCAGGTAATCGACCGCCTGCGCCTCGAACGCGCGCAAGGCATGGTCCGAATACGCGGTCACGAACACGAACAACGGCGGCTCGACCTCCATCAGGCCCTGCACGACGGAGAACCCGTCGAACCCCGGCATCTGGATATCGAGGAAGACGAGGTCGGGCTTGTGCGTCTTGATCGCGCGGATGGCCTCGCGGCCGTTCGAGCATTTTTCGATGATCTCGACGTCTTCATGGGCCTGGAGTCGGAGTTCCAGCCCCTGGATCGCCAGCGGCTCGTCGTCGACGAGAATGGTACGGATGGTCATGCGGCCTCTCTGTTCACGTCTTCAAGCTGGTAGGGAATCTCGATCTCTACCGAGAATCCGCCAGCGGGCGTGGAGCGCGTTTCGAAACGGTGGTCAGGGCCGTATGCCTGAACCAACCTGTCTCTAATATTAGCGAGCCCCACGCCGGTTGAAAGGCTTGAACCGATCCGGCCCTCGATCAAGCCCGGACCCGTGTCGGATACGGCGATCTGCACGCGTTCCCCGGCGAGCCGCACTTCGACGCAGATTTCGGCGCCTTCTTCCTGCGGCGTGACGGCATATTTGATCGCGTTTTCGACGAGTGGTTGCAGCAGCAGCGACGGCAATCTTGCCCGCTCGGCGCGCGGATCGATGTCGAACTTCGGCCGCATCCGATCCTCGAAGCGCATCTTCTCGATCTCCAGATACAGCTTCAGTTGGTCGACCTCCTGCGCGACGGTGACATGCGCGGTCGGCTCGTTCGCCAGCGTGTAGCGCAGGAACGACGACAGCCGGCTGAGCATCGCGTTGGCCCGCTCGGTCTGCTTGAGCAGGACCAGCGTCGAGATCGAGTTCAGCGTGTTGAACAGGAAATGCGGGTTGAGCTGATAGCGCAGCATCGCCAGCTGCGCAGACGACGCTTGGTTCTCGAGATGCTCCATCTGGTCGATCTGCTGTTCGACGATCAGGTAGAAATTGATCCCGAAATACAGCGCCGACCACCCGAACAGCACCGTGAACGTGACGTACACCGACCCGAGCAGCCGGGTCAGCGTTACCCCCGGCGTCGCGGTCGCGATGAACGAGAAGGTGAACGCGTCGAGCACCGCATACAGGAAGGTAGCGGCGGCCAGCGTCGCGATCGTCAGGAAGATGCCGACAAGCCGGTTCATCCGCCGATACTGGCCGTACATCGTCGAGAGGAGCAGCGTGATGCAGTAACCGACGATCGCCTCGACGATCACCGGGATCACCCCGTCGAGCGACAGCCCGTTCGAGATCGACACCACGCCGCGCAGCAGCAGGTAGCCGCTCCACCCGACCGCCTGGAGAATCCAAAACGCACGGGCCTTGTTCTCGAAAAACGGCCGCGCGGTGAAGGGCAGGCGTCGAGCGGGGTTCGGGGCGGAGGAGCCGGAAGGCGAGGCAGGAGGGGTAGCCATTGGCCCGCGGTCTTACACGCGGCGGCGAAGACACGCAAAAGCTGTGGAGGGCCTACGCTACAGCTCTTATCAAGGGCGCAGACATGCCGGACCGACGTCGTTGGCGATGATGGAGCGCGGACCATCCTTTAAAGGGGCGTCACCCCGGCGAAGGCCGGGGCCCAGTTGGCGAGGCTCGAGTGAGGAGCGCCGTCCGTCGTTATCGACGCTTCCCAACTGGACCCCGGCCTCCGCCGGGGCGGTGCTGCCTAGGTGTCAACGGTTTGCAACCGCCCCGGACCAAACGCCCACTTGCCGCGCCTGTCCACCCGGCGCAAACCGTCGCCAGTATGGCCGCTCTCCGCACCCTGACCGCGACGCATCGCCGTTGGCTGTTGCTGCTGTTCGCCTGTGCCATGCTCGTCCGTGCGCTGATCCCGACCGGCTGGATGCCCGTTGCCGACGCGCAGGGCTTCCGGATCGTCCTCTGCTCGGGCACCGGCCCGGCGATGCCTGCGGCCAAGGCGCCGATGGATCATGCGATGGCCGGCATGCATCACGAGAAATCGTCGGATCATCACAGCCAGGGCCCCGAACACCCATGCGCGTTCGCCGGCGTCACACCTGCGATCGGCGTACCGACGCTTGCCGCGCCTTTGCCGCCAATGCGGGTCCGGGCGACGCCGGCCCTCGCGCGCGCACTCGTTACGATCGGCCATGGCCTCGCTGCGCCACCGCCGCCCCAAACCGGCCCACCGACCTTCGCCTGACGCCCGCGCGCTGCCTTCGAGCAGTGCCGCCACGACCAGTATCGAAGGACATTCAATGCCAACGCTCTCCAGCGCGCGAACCCGTGGGTTCGCTTGCGCAGCGCTGATCGCGCTCGCCGCGCCCGCCATCGCAGAAGACGACAAGACTCGCACCGACATTCTCGTCCTCGCGCGCAAGCAATCCCAGTCGATCGAGAACGCGCCTGCGACCCAGGCCAGCATCGACGCCGCCACGATCGCCACCACCGTTAATGCGGTGAACGCGGAAGACAGCCTCAAATATTTGCCGAGCCTGCTCGTCCGCAAACGCCACATCGGCGACACCCAGGCCCCGCTCGCCACGCGCACCAACGGCGTCGGTGCCAGCGCCCGCAGCCTCGTCTACGCGGACGGCGCGCTGCTCTCCGCACTGATCGGCAACAACAATACCAACGCCTCGCCGCGCTGGGGCCTGGTCAGTCCGCAGGAGATCGCGCGTGTAGACGTGATCTACGGCCCGTTCTCCGCAGCCTATCCCGGCAACGCGATCGGCGCGGTCGTCAACATCACCACGCGCCTGCCGGACACACTCGAAGCCACGATAACCGCCGGCACCAACGTCCAGCGTTACGATCAATATGGCACGCACGACACGCTGCCCGCGTACCAGGTCGGCGCGACGCTCGGCGATCGCTTCGGCCCGCTCAGCCTGTTCGCAAGCTACGACCACGTCACCAGCAACAGCCAGCCGCTCCTGTTCGTCACCGCCACGCGCCCGACCGCGACCAGCGCTACGGGCACGCCCGTTACCGGCGGCTATGACGACGTCAACCGCACCAATGCCGCAATCCGCGTGCTCGGGGCGAGCGGCATCGAGCACCAGCGACAGGATCGCTTCAAGCTGAAGGCCGCGCTCGACGTCACGTCTGCGATCCGCCTGACCTATGTCGGCGCGCTGTTCCTCAACGACACCGACGCGGTCGCGCAGGCCTATCTGACCGACGCCACCACCGGCCAGCCTGCTTATGCCGGAACCTTCAACATCGACGGCCGCGCCTACACCGTCGCGCCGAGCGCGTTCTCTGGCGGCACCTACGCGCAGGACCAGCGCCACTGGAGCCATTCTCTCTCGGCGACCGGCTCGTCGAACGCGGTCGACTGGCAAGTGATCGGCACGCTCTACGACTATGCCCACGACATCCAGCGCGTCCCGACCACCGCACTGCCGACTGCACAGACCGGCGGGGCAGGGACGATCGCCCGGCTCGACGGCACCGGCTGGACGACGCTCGATGCCAAGGCCGCATGGCATGCCGGCAACCACGTCGTCAGCGCCGGCGCGCATTTCGATCGCTTCGTCCTAAACAGTAAGCGCTACGCGACCACCGACTGGATCGCCGGCAGCAATGGTGCGCTCAACCTCCAGTCGAAGGGCAAGACCCGCACCGCTGCGCTGTGGGCGCAGGATGCGTGGACGCCGATCGCGGACGTCACGCTGACTCTCGGCGGCCGCTACGAAGGGTGGCGCGCCTATGACGGCCGCAACTTTTCGCTGGCCCCGGCGATCGCCGCGACCCAGCCCGAACTGACCGCCGCGCGCTTCTCCCCCAAGGCGTCGCTGGCATGGACCGCGGCTCCCAACTGGACCGCCCGCGCCTCGTTCGGGACGGCATGGCGCTTCCCGACCGTCGGCGAACTCTACCAGATCGTCACCACCCCCGTCGCCGCAGTCCCCAACCCGAACCTGAAACCCGAACGCGCGCTATCCGAGGAGGTCAGCATCGAGCATCACGACGACCACGGCCTCGTCCGCGTCGCGCTGTTCAACGAATCGGTGGAGGACGCGCTGATCTCGCAGACCGGTCCGCTCAACGGCACGACCACGCTCGCCACCTTCGTCCAGAACGTCGACCGCACCCGTGCGAGAGGAATCGAAGCCGTCGTCCAGCGGACCGACATCGTCGACCGGTTCGACGTCTCCGCCAGCGTCACCTATGCCGACGCGACCACGCGTGCGAACACCGCGTTCCCCGGCTCGATCGGCAAGCGCCTGCCACAGGTCCCCGCATGGAAGGCGACCCTGGTCGGCACATGGCGCCCCGCCGACGGCATCGCGCTCACCGCCGCCGGCCGCTACGCCAGCCGCCTCTACGGCACGCTCGACAACAGCGACGTCGTCGGCAACACCTATCAGGGCTTCTACAAATACCTCGTCGTCGATCTCCGCGCGCAGTTCCGCGTCGGCGATCACTACACGCTTGGGCTCGGCGTCGATAACGTCGGCAACGATCGGTATTTCCTGTTCCACCCCTTCCCCCAGCGCAGCTTTCAGGCGGATCTCACATGGAAACTGTGACGAGCAAGGGGCAGGGCGTCTCCTGGTACAACGCGGTCTGGCGCTGGCATTTTTATGCCGGGCTGTTCTGCCTGCCGTTTATCCTGTGGCTGTCGGTCACCGGCACGATCTATCTGTGGAAGCCGCAAATCGAGGCCTGGCAGGAGCGCGCCCATGACAGCCTCCCGGTAACCGGCGCACGAGCCACCCCCGAGGCGATCGTCGCCACCGCACTCGCCGCGAACCCCGGCGCGCGCCTGAGCAAATACGAACGCCCCGAAACGCCGACCCAGGCGGTCCGCGTCCTGATCGCAAAGGACGGCGTCGAGACGCGCGTCTACGTCGATCCGTACCGTGCGAAGATCCTCGGTAGTGTCCGCGAGGACGCCCGCCTGATGAAGACCATCTCCGCGCTCCACGGCACGCTGCTCGCCGGAAAGGCCGGCAGCTGGCTCGTCGAGATCGCCGCCTGCTGGACGATCACGATGCTCCTCACCGGCCTCTATCTCTGGTGGCCGAGGGGGCGGAAGGGACTCGCCGGCATCCTCTACCCCCGCTGGCGAAGCGGCCGCCGCCTCTTCTGGCGCGACACGCACGCGGTGGCCGGCATCTGGGTCAGCCTCGCGGCAGTCTTCCTGATCGCCACCGGTCTGCCCTGGGCGAACGCCTGGGGCAGCTACCTCGCCGCGGTCCGCACCGCGACCGGCACGACCGACGGCCCGGTCGACTGGATGATCGCCGGCAAGCCCAAGCCGAAAAACGACGAACACGCCGAGCATCGCGGCATGGCAATGCCCGCGCTGCCTGCTGCTTCGGCGACGTCGCACTCCGGTGACCTCAATCGCATGGTCGCGGTCGCGGAGAGCCTCCCGCTCGCCGCCCCGGTTCTGATCGCCCCGAAACCCGGCACCGGGAACTGGACGATAGGCTCCGAGTCCGCCAACCGGCCCGAGCGAACCCGCCTGACCCTGCGCGGCGCCACTGGCCGCATCCTCGACCGCCGCGATTTCGCCCAACGCCAATGGATCGACCGCGCGGTAGGCTATGGCATAGCGATCCACGAAGGCGCGTTCTTCGGCCTCGCAAACCAGATCCTCGGCACGCTGGTCACGACGCTGCTCGCCACCCTAGCCATATCCGGCACCGTCATGTGGTGGCGCCGCCGCAAGCCCGGTACGCTTGGTACGCCGATCACACTGACCCGCCCCCGCTACGGCCCTCTCCTGATCGGCGGCATCGCCACGCTCGGCGTCGCGATGCCGCTGTTCGGCGCAACATTGCTCGCGGTCATCACCATCGACCGCCTCCGCCCGCGTTAGAACGAAAAAGGCCGCCGCTCCCCGAAGGGAACGGCGGCCAATCGCGCGCGGTATCGTGCGAGAGTTAAAGCCCGACGTTTAACGATGCGATGAACGCGCGTGGCGAACCGATCTGGACGAACGGGACCGCGGTCACCAGCGTCGAGCCGCCCGTGAAGCCGCCGATATAATATTTGTTAAAGGCGTTCTGCAGGTTGAACTGAAGGTACGTCTTCTTGCTCTCGATCCCAGCCCAGTCGAGCGAAAGGCGAAGATCGAAATCGACCGTGGTGTAGCCCGGCGCGACCGCACCATAGGTGTTGTACTGAAGGCCACGCGACGCCGTTGGGAAGGCCGCCGTGGTGTTCGCGACGGTCGGGCAAATCGTGTTGACCAGTGCGACCGTGCAGGCGATCTGGCCAAGGTTCTGGTCGTTCAGGTAGCGGCGGCCGGTACGCTTGGCCTGCACACCCAGGTCGAGGGGACCAAGCGTCGCCTGGATCCGGCCGCCATACGTGTACACGGGAGCGCCCGACTCACGCTTGCCGTCGGTGAGCGCGAAGATCGGCGCGCCGACTGCCGAGCAGTTGACCGTCGTGTTCGTCGTGCAGGTACCGATCTGGACATCGTTCTTGATCTCGGACTTCAGATACGAAGCATAAGCGTAGAACAGCAGCTCGTTGATCGGCCGATACGACACGCTGCCGTCGATACCGTATTTATCGACACGACCCAGGTTACGATACAGCGTCTGCTGGGTATCGGGATCGTAAGACGCTGCCAGACGGTTGGTGAAGCGCGTATACCATGGACCGACCGACGCCTGGATACGGCTAGACGTATAACGAATGCCGCCGTCGAAATTGTCCGTCGTCTCCGGCGTGGGATTGGCCGCGTCGGTGCCGGCCGCGTAGAAGAAGGTCTGGTACAGGTTGTCCGTACCCGGAACCTGTACGCCCTTCGAGTAGTTGCCGAAAATCGAGAAGTGGCCCTGCGTATTGTACACGAAACCGACGTTCGGCAGCACGCGATTATACTTAAAATTGCGCTGCTGCGGTGCCGCGTAGAGCGGGTTGGCCGCGGCGTAGGTTGCGTTGTCCGCCGCATTACCCAGGCCGAGACAGTCGACGTTGCCGTTCGCCGCCGTCGTGAAGCAGTAGTTGTTCAGCTCACGCTTGAAGAACTTCGCGGTGACGCCGACAGTGACCGTCAGCGCGTCGAAGAATGTGCCGCGATATTCACCGAAGCCCTGGTTCAATATGGCTAACGACTTGCGGTCGCGCTTCTGGACGACGCTGCCATTGACTGCCGTCAGGCCGTCGTTGACCGGGAACACGTCGATCGGCACGCCGTTCGACAGGATGCGGCCCAGTTCGCCAGTCTGGCGGTGGCGGCCATAGTCTAGCGTGTAGCCGAGGCGCAGGTTCTGCGAGTCCGAGAAGTCATAGCGTAGCGACGAAATCACACCATAGCGATGCGTGATCGTCTGGCTTGGAGCCAGAAGGGTCACGCCGCCGTTGGTCGTGACGGTGCCGACCGTAGCGGTCCGATCCAGGACGTCACCGTCGCCGTTCAGATCCTGGCCGAAATAATAGTTGCCGCCAACGAAGCCGTAGATTGGGGTCGTGATCGCACCGCGGGTCGCCGTTGCGGTCTGGGTATAGCCGCCTTCCTGTGCGCGCACCGTGCCGCCGCCATTTGCCTTGGTGTACTGATAGCTCGGGTCGACGGTCAGGGTCAGCTTATCGGTCAGCGTGAAGCGCGAATTGACGCGGATGTTGCCGGTGTTCGATGGGTTGTAACGCTCGTCGAACGTAGTGCCGCAGGTATTCGGGACGTTGTTCACGCCCGCCACGGCCGGCGTGGTCTGACAGCGCGGTACCGAATAGGGCAGTTCGTCGCGGTTGCGCGGGAAGCGGCTGGTCGACGCGGTGCCGGCGGTACGAACCGCACCGGTAACCAGCGTCGGCACGCCGTTGACGATGGTCGAGGTGAAGACGTTGTTGTCGTCACGCAAGGGCGCCGAACCGAAGAAGTTGTTGCGGTTCTGATTGTAGTTGCCCGACACGGCGATAAAGTCGCCATTGCCGCCGATCGGCTGGTACAGCTTGGCGTTGTATTGTTGCTTTTCGATCTTGCCGAAATCGTTGAACACGACATTGTTGGTCGCGCTGCTGGCTGCAACCCACAGCTTCGTACCAAACGGCGTGAACACGCCGCTGTTGAGCTGGATGAAGGTCCGGAAGAAACTATAGTCGCCGATCGAGCCAACCATGCGTGCGCCGATCTCGTCGGTCGGATTGACCGTACGGTAGTTGACCGTCGAACCCGATGCCGAGGCGGTCGGCGAATCGACGTCGGTCGCGCCCAGATTGACGTTCACTTCCTCGATCAGCTCGGGGTCGAGCTGCTGGTTGGAATAGATCGCGTAGTTGCCCGTGTCGTTCAGCGGGATGCCGTCGAACGTCTGGCTGATGCGGCTGGAGTCGAAGCCGCGGATCGTCAGCGTGCCGCCGGCGGAACCGAACGGATCGTTGTTCTGGAAGCTGACGCCTGGCAGGCTGTTGATGATCTCGTTGATCGTCTGGCCCGGGGTCTGGCGGGAGATGAACGCCTGCTTCAAGACCTGTTTGTTCTTCGACGTGTTGCTGACCTTGACGCCGCCGACGTCGTCGGCGCGCGTACCGGTGACCAGGATTTCGCTGTTCTCTTCGGCATCGACGGTGCCGGTCGACTGCGCGAAGGCGGTGGCTGGAACCAGGAGTGCGGCGAACGCAACCCCGCAAGCAAGCATAGTACGCATCTGAAAATGTCCCCTTAGAGCCCGTAGCTCTGGATGTCGGCGTTTCCGCCTCACACCCGTGCCCCTGCACCGGGGATATTTCGGTTATGTGACATTGGCGAGTCGGGAATTGTCACAGATGCACTCGGTCATGGTGCGTTGCAAAAAAGCCACGCAATGTAACCGATTCCGGTGTGCTGGAACCAAGCAGGGGCTAAGGCGTGTCCACGCTCAGCTGGCGGCGACGATCTCGGCCCATTCGGCTTCGGTGATCACGCGAATACCAAGGTCGGTGGCCTTTTTCAGCTTCGAGCCCGCGCCGGGGCCGGCGATGACGAGCCCGGTCTTGCTCGACACCGATGCGGCGACGCGTGCGCCCAGAGCTTCCGCCTGCGCCTTGGCCTCGTCGCGACTCAGCGTCTCCAGGCTGCCGGTGAAGACCAGGATCTGGCCGGTTACCGGCGAGTCCCGGGTTTCGTGCACCACATCCGCTGGCTTCACTTCGCGCAACAGGTCGAACACCACGCGGCGATTGTGCGGCTCGGCGCAGAAGCCGACGAGCGCGCTGGCGACCTCCGGGCCGATCCCCGCCGTCTCGATCGCGCCGACCAGCAGCTTGTCGCGACGGAGCACGAACTTCCGCTCGGGTTCGCCGATCACCGGCTTGATCTGGCCGCGCAGGAATACCGCGTGACGCAGCACCGCACCGAGCGCCCGCGCCGACACATAGCGTCGCGCGAGATCACGCGCGGTAATCTCGCCGACGTGGCGGATGCCGAGCGAGAACAGGAACCGGTCGAGCGGGATCGTCCGCTTGGTCTCGATCGCCGCGATGACCTTGGCCGCCCACACGCGGCCATCCTTCTTGCGTGCGGCGAGCTGCTCCTCGGTCAGGCGGAAGATGTCGGCGGGGGACTCGATCAGCCCATCACGGAAGAATGCCTCGATCAGCGTCTGGCCGAGCCCGCCGATGTCGAATGCATGACGCGAGGCGAAGTGGATCAGCCGCTCGACTCGCTGCGCGGGGCAGATCAGCCCGCCGGTGCAGCGATAGACGACCTCGCCCTCCTCGCGCTCGGCGGCGGACCCGCATTCGGGGCAGGTGTGGGGGAAGAAATACGCCTCGCGCTCGGCGTCGGGAGTGAGGTTCTCGACGATCTGCGGGATCACGTCGCCGGCGCGCTGGACGAGCACACGGTCGCCCGGCCGCACGCCGAGTCGCTCGATCTCGTCGGCATTGTGGAGGGTCGCGTTGGTCACGACTACGCCACCGACCGTGACGGGAGAGAGGCGCGCAACGGGGGTCATGGCGCCAGTGCGGCCGACCTGGATGTCGATCCGTTCGAGCAGCGTCTGCGCGCGCTCGGCGGGGAATTTATGCGCGATCGCCCAGCGGGGCGCCTTGGCGACCTGCCCTAGCCGCGCCTGCCAGTCGAGCCGATCCACCTTGTAGACCACGCCGTCGATATCGAACGGCAGGTCGGCGCGCTCGGCTTCGATTTTCCGATACACGTCGAGCGCCGCGGCCGTCCCCTCGACCCGCGCAAACCCGTCGGCGATCGGAAAGCCCCAGCCGCGCAACGTGTCGACTACCTCGGCCTGCGTCTCGCCCGGCACGACACTGGCCTCGCCCCAGCCATGCGCAAGAAACCGCAGAGTCCGGCTCGCGGTGACGGCTGCATCCTTCTGGCGCAGCGATCCGGCGGCGGCATTGCGCGGATTGGCGAACTGCCGCGCGTCCTTGCCGCTCTCCTCCGCCTCGGCGAGCAGCCGGGCATTGAGCGCAGCGAAGTCGTCCTTCGCCATATACACCTCTCCGCGAACCTCGAAGATCGCGGGGGCCTCACCTTGCAAGGTTTCGGGAATGTCGCTGATGGTCCGGACGTTCGCCGTCACATCCTCGCCGACCTGTCCATCGCCCCGCGTGAGCGCCTGCACCAGCCGCCCGTCCTCATACCGCAACGAACACGACAGCCCGTCGATCTTCGGCTCGGCAGTCAACGCCACCGGCGCGTCGTCCGCCAGCTTCAGGAAGCGGCGCACGCGGGCGACGAATTCCTCGACCTCCTCGTCGGCGAACGCATTGTCGAGGCTCATCATCGCCTTGGCATGCGCGACCTTCGCTAGATGCCCGGCAGGTGCCGCGCCGACCGTAACGCTCGGCGAATCGCCCCGGACCGCGGTCGGAAACGCAGCTTCGATCGCCGCATTGCGTCGCACCAGACCGTCATACTCGGCATCGCTGATCTCGGGCGCATCGTCGGTGTGATAGCGCGCATTATGATACGCGATCTGCGCGGCGAGCGTCTCCAGCTCGGCGGCGGCTTCGGTCTCGGTCGCGGGAAGGTCGGGCATCGCGCCGGGTTAGGGGAGGGGGCTACCTTTCGACAAGACCTGCATCAACACGGCGTGAACATTTGCGCGACTTGAGCGCTGACATCCCAAGGTATTTTTCCCGGGACCCATGATCATGACAGACACCAGCCGCCGAGACCTCTTCAAGGGCGCCGCCGTCACTGGCCTCGCCGCCGCCGCAGCCCCCGCCTTCGCGCAAGGGCAGGGGGCGGGGCAGGCGCAACTTGCCGATCCGCAGACGCGCTTCGTTTCGACGCCGTTCCCCGAACAGCGCCAGAAATGGCCTGCGCTCCAGCGCGACATGCGCCCCGTTCCGGACAGCGGCGAGGCCAGCTATCGCGGTTCGGGTCGGCTTGCCGGCCGCAAGGCGCTCGTTACCGGCGGCGATTCCGGTATCGGCCGCGCGGCGGTCATCGCCTTCTCCCGCGAAGGCGCCGACGTCGCGATCAACTACTACCCGACCGAGGAGCCCGACGCGCAGGACTTGGCGAAGCTGCTCCGTGCAGAAGGTCGCAAAATCGTCCTGATCCCCGGCGATCTGACCGATGCGAAATTCTGCACCGACCTGATCGCGCGGGCGAACCGCGAACTCGGTGGGCTCGACATTCTCGTCAACAATGCGGCGTACCAGCAGTCGAAGGCGTCGATCGCGGAGATCAGCTTCGAGCAGTTCGACCGGACGATGAAGACCAACGTCTATGCGATGTTCCATCTCTGCAAGGCGGCGATCCCGTTGATGAAGCCGGGCGCGTCGATCATCAACACGGGCTCGGTCAACTCGGTCGATCCGGGCGAGGAACTGCTCGATTATGCGACCACCAAGGGGGCGATCCTGATCTTCACCAAGGGGCTGGCGAAACAGCTCGGCAAGAAAGGCATCCGCGTCAACATGATCGCGCCGGGGCCGGTATGGACGCCGCTGCAGGTTGCGGGTGGGCAGTTGCCGGGCAAGATGGGCGAATTCGGGCAGGATACGCCGCTGGGTCGTGCGGGTCAGCCGGCTGAACTCGCATCGCTGTTCGTGACGCTGGCGGAGACGGGGACGAGCTTCACCAGCGGCAGCGCCTTCGCCGCAACCGGCGGCAGCGGGGTGCTGTAGAGTTAATGCTCACATTGGAGACCACCCCGGCGAAGGCCGGGGCCTAATTGGAAAGGTCGTGGTAACGGAGGACCGTCGGCGGTTACTGCCGTCCCCCAATTGGGCCCCGGCCTTCGCCGGGGTGGTCAGCGAAATCGGATCGGTCCGGGCCTCACCCCGTCCCCAACCGCCGCAATCCCTCCGCATCCACGACCGTGATCCGCGCATAGTCCAGCGCGATAACCCCGGCCCGCTCCATTGCCTTCAGCGCCTTGTTCAGCGTTTGCCGCGACACGCCGATCATCGCCGCTACGTCCGCCTGCCGGATCGCCACGCTCCCGCTTCCTGCGCGCACCATCCCGGCCAGCGTTCGCGCGAGCCGCACCGGGATCGGCTGCGACAGCGTGTTCATCATGAAGGCCAGCGATGCGCGCTGGTGCGCGCAGGCCAGCAGCGCGATGTCCCACCAGAGCTCGGGCGTGTCGTGCGCCGCCCGCCGGAAGGCCTCGATCCCGATATGCAGCACGCGCGCCGGCCCGAACGCGATCGCGTCATGTGGTCTTGGCCCCGCGTCGAGCGTCGACAATTCGCCGAACCACGTGCCCGGTCCCATGATCAGCACCACCAGTTCGGCGCCGACCGCTGGATATCCCATCAGCCGGACTTGCCCATCGAGTACCGCCCACAGGCCATCGGGGGGATCGCCGACGCCGTACAGCCGAGCGCCGGCCGCAACCGATCGAACCCCCGCTTGCGCCAGCAACAGCGCGCGTCGGTCGGCCGGCACCGCGCCGAACCACTGATCTTTCTCGAGTAGAGCGTGATCGTCAGAGAGCATCGCGCGAGTGTCGATCCTTTGACGAAATTGTCAATCTAGCGACATTCTCGCTCCGGTCGCCGTGCTAGGGCAACGGCATAAAAACAGGAGATGGATGATGGCGACCGCACTCAGGACCGAACCGACCGTACGCGATCTCGTGTCGCCGGAGGAATGGGCGATCCGAGTCGATCTTGCCGCGGCCTACCGGCTGGTGGCGCATTATGGTTGGGACGACCTGATCTTCACGCATCTGTCGGCGCGCGTGCCGGGGCCGGAGCATCATTTCCTGATCAACCCGTACACGCACATGTTCGAGGAGATCACCGCGTCGTCGCTCGTCAAGATCGACGCGAACGGCGACAAGGTCATGGACACGCCAGCGCCGGTCAACCGCGCCGGCTTCGTGATCCACTCCGCCGTGCATGCCGCGCGCGAGGATGCGGTGGCGGTGCTTCATCTCCATACGCCGCACGGCCAGGCGGTGTCGGCGATGGCGGAGGGGCTGCTGCCGCATACCCAGACCGCGATGATCGCGGGGCACGACGTGGCCTATCACGACTTCGAAGGCATCGCGACCGAGCTTGAGGAACGCGAGCGGCTGGTCGCCGATCTGGGCACGAAGCACAGCATGATCCTGCGCAACCACGGCACGCTGACCGTCGGCGAGTCGATCCCGCAGGCGTTCCTCCGCATGTATTTTCTCGAGCGCGCGTGCGAGGCGCAGGTGTTGATGCTGAGCGCCGGCCGCGAGAATCTCAACAACCCGAACCAGGGCGTGGCGGAGAAGGTCGAGGGCCAGTCGAGCGGTCCCGGCATGCGGATGCTCGCGGACGGGCTGGCGTGGCCGGCGTTGCTGCGCAAGCTCGACCGGATCGACCCAAGCTATCGGGATTGAGTGCTGCAACCTGGCGACGCTATTCCTAAACCGTTATCACCCCGGCGAAGGCCGGGGCCCAGCTGGAAAGGTCGTTGTAACGACGCACTGCGTTCGCCAACTACAGTCTCCCACCTGGGCCCCGGCCTCCGCCGGGGTGGTATGAGAGGCGGCATGATGAAATCGGCATGGCTAGCTTTGGTCGCGATCGGTCTGGCCGCCCCAGCCACGGCGCAGCAAACGCACGTTTCACCCGAGGCTGCCCCGGCGATCGGCTACGACTGGAACGACGACTCCTCGGCTGACGACCGCGTCCAGCAATCGCTCTGGCCACGCTCGGACGCCAGCGCAGCCGGGCTCGACGACATGATCCATGCCGAGCAGGCCCCGATCCATGCCGCGATCCGCGAAGACGGCGATTTCGGCAGCCGCGCGCTGCACGGCCTGCGGAAAGTCGGCGGCGACTACATCGTCGTGCCGGTGTTGAAGATCCACCTGGGGCACTCGAAGCGCGAGACGCCCTGACCTCCGGCTGGTTCACTCACCCCCGTCATGCCGGGCTCGTTCCGGCATCCACGGTTCCACACGATCGGGACCGTCGAGTGTGCCGAACCGTGGACCCCGGAACAATCCCGGGGTGACGGAGTGGGGCGTAACCGAGAGCCGCTACCCTCAAGCTCGCTCCAGTAACCGCTCCGCCTGGGCCCGCGCCTCGTCGGTGATCGTCGCGCCGGACAGCATCCGCGCGATCTCCTCGCGCCGCTCTTCTTCCGACAACGCCCGCACGCCGGTCCGCGTGACCGTCCCGTCGCTGCTTTTCGCGATCAGCAGGTGTTTCGCTCCACGCGCGGCAACCTGTGGGCTGTGCGTCACCACGAGCAACTGCGTGCTCTGCGCCAACCGCGCGAGTCGCTCGCCGATCGCGCTCGCCACCGCGCCGCCGACCCCGCGGTCGATCTCGTCGAATACCATCGTCGACGCGCCGCCCTCCTCCGCCAGCGCCACCTTCAGCGCCAGGATGAAGCGCGACAATTCGCCGCCCGACGCGATCTTGGTCAGCGCCGCGAACGGCGCGCCCGGATTGGTCGAAATCTCGAACTCCACCCGGTCCTTGCCCGCCGCCGACCAGCCCTCTTCGCCGAGCGGCGCAACGACGGTCTGGAACCGCGCGGCATCCAGCTTCAACGGCGCGAGTTCGCCCGCCACCGCCACGTCGAGGCGCTTGGCCGCCGCCAGACGCCGCTTCGTCAGCGCATCCGAAGCCGTGTCATACGCCTTCCGCGCCGACGCCACGCGGGCCTCCAGCACCGCGATCCCGCCTTCACCGGCATCGAGCCGCTCCAGCCGCGCGCGCATCTCGTCCGCCAGTGCCGCCAGATCGTCCGGCTGCACGCGGTGCTTGCGCGCCATCGCTCGAAGCTCGAACAACCGCGCCTCGTCATCCTCCAGCGCACGCGGATCATACGCCATCTCGGCGCGCGCATCGCGCAGGCTCTCCTCCGCCACCGACGCCTCGATCACCGCGCGATCGACGGCCGCAAGGGCGTTGCCCAGCGCGACGTGATCCTCCGCGATCCGCTCCAGCACGCGTGCGGCCTGGCGCAGCTTCGCCATCCCGCCGTCCTTGCCCTCGAGAAAATCGTCGATCGCCGCCAGATCGTCGGCGATCTTTTCCGCGCGCTGCATCGAGCGCCGGGTATCCGCCAGCGTTTCTTCCTCGCCGGCAACAGGCGCGAGCGCGGCCAGTTCGGCGACCGTATGCTCCAGCCATTCGCGATCGCGCGCCGCCGTCTCGATGTCCGCGCGCGCCGCGGCGAGTTCTGCCTCCGCCGCACGAAATCCGGCATAGGCCTTGCCCGTCGCACCCGGTTCGGTCCGGCCGAAAATGTCGAGTAGCGCCCGATGCCCGCGCGCATTGAGCAAGCCACGCTTGTCGTGCTGGCCATGAATCTCGACCAGATGCGGCGCCATCTCGCGCAGCAGACCCGCCGACGCCGGCTGGTCGTTGACGAACCCGCGGCTGCCGCCATCCGCCTTGACGATTCGCTTCACGATCAGCGGCTCGCCGTGCTCGATCTCCAGTCCGTTCTCGTCGAACAAAAGGGCAAGAGGCGATTCGGGTGCGGGGGCATCGAACGTCGCGGTCACCACCGCCTGCGCGGCACCGTGCCGTACCAGTCCGCTGTCGCCGCGTCCGCCCAGCGCCAGCCCCAGCGCATCTAGCAGGATCGACTTGCCCGCGCCGGTCTCGCCAGTCAGCACGCCAAGGCCTTCGCCGAATCCCAGATCCAGCGCCTCGATCAGCACCACGTCGCGAATGGAAAGATCAGTCAGCATCACGCGCGTCCTAAACGATTCGCCTGCGATGTTGATCCCCAATTGTTCTCAGGCGTCAGGTACCCGGACCGGTTCGCGTCGCGCTGCCCGGACCGACGGGGGCAGGGCTCGAAACACTGCCCGCACCCGTACCGCCCGTATTGCCGTTCGCCTTGGGTAGTTCCAGCACGCCCGTGCCGGGCGTACCCGCGGTGCCATTGGGGATGATTGCCTCGCCCGGCGCCAGCGGCGCGATTGGCTTCACCGGATGCTCCTGCATCAGCTTGTAGGCGTGATCATACCAGTCGGTGCCGGGATAGTTGCGGCCGAGCACCGCCGCAGCCTTCTCGGCCTCGATCGGCACGCCGAGCTGCAAATACGTCTCGGTCAGCCGCATCAGCGCCTCGGGCGTGTGCGTGGTCTGCTGGAACTTGTCGATCACCGTACGGAACCGGCCGTTCGCCGAGAGCCACTGGCCGCGCGTCTCGTAGAAGCGGCCGATCTCCATCTCCTTGCCGGCGAGATGGTCGTTGACCAGATCGATCTTGAGGCGCGCATCCGACGCATAGCGCGTGTTCGGATAGCGGCGCATCAGCTCGCCGAGCGAATCGAGCGCCTGGCGGGTGATCTTCTGATCGCGCGTCACGTCGGTGATCTGCTCGTAATAGCCAAGCGCGATCAGGTAATAGGCGTAAGGCGCGTCGCGGTTACCCGGATGCACGGCCAGGAAGCGCTGTGCCGAGCTGATCGACGCGGTATAGTCCTTGGCGAGATAATAGCTGAACGCCGACATGATCTGCGCACGGCGTGCCCATATCGAATAGGGATGCTGGCGCTCGACCTCGTCGAACAGCTGGGCGGCTTCCTTGTAGCGCGCCTGATCGAGCCGGCGCTTCGCGGTCGAATACAGCGTCCCCACGTCGCGCGCGACATAGGGCAGGTCGCCCTTGGCGGCGCGGCCACCCGCACAACCGGCAATGGGGAGCGCAAGCGCGGCGATGAGCGTGACCGCGAGGGCACGAGACTGGGTGATACGCATCGGCGTTGTCCTTAGCGTAAGCAGATAGCCACGAACAATCCTTTTCGCGGGGCCGTTCCGCCCCTTCACGGCGACCGGATCGCACGGCAATAGTCATGCGTTGGGGCTCCGCTATTCAAGCGCGCCATTCACGTCGAGGATCATGTCATGCCGGCCACATTGTTGCACACCCACCGCGTCGAGAAGCCCTGGGGTCGCGACACGCTCTGGCCCGGTTTCGAGGATCCGGCTGCAGGTTCGCCACCGATCGGCGAAGTCTGGTTCCAGGAGCCCGGCAACACCACGCCCGATCTGTTGATCAAGTATCTGTTCACGAGCGAGAAGCTCTCAGTCCAGGTTCATCCCAACGACGAGCAGGCGCACGCGCGAAACCTGCCGCGCGGCAAGGACGAATGCTGGACGATCCTCGCGGCCGAGCCGACCTCGACGATCGCGGTCGGCACCAAGCAGCCGATCTCGAAGGACGAGCTGCGCCAATCGGCGATCGACGGCACGATCGAGGACAAGCTCGACTGGAAGCCGGTCAAGCCGGGCGACTTCATGTACTGCGCCTCGGACACGATTCACGCGATCGGCGGCGGGTTGACCGTGATCGAGGTCCAGCAGAATTCCGAGACGACCTATCGCCTCTACGATTACGGCAGCGACCGCGAACTGCACCTGAAGGACGGCATCGATGTCGCCGACCCGACGCCCTACGTGCCGGTCGCGCCGCCGGTCGAGATCGAGACCGGCCGCACAATCATGGTCGAGGGGCCGAAGTTCGTGCTCGAACGCTGGAAGGGCGGCGACCATGTCGTCAACCTGCCCGAGGGTATTACCGGCTGGGTGATCCCGATCACCGGCTCGGGCGATGTCGCCGGCGTTGCGTTCAAGGCGGGCGAATGTGCGACCATGGCGGGGAGCGAGACGGTCTCGACGAGTACGGACGCCGACGTGCTGTTCGCGTATCCGTTGGCAAAGCGGATTTAAGCACCGCTTTTGGTCTGCGGTGTTTCCAGCCTCCCTGTTCTCCCGCGAAGGCGGGAGCCCAGTCTGGGTCCCCGCCTTCGCGGGGAAAACAAGGTAAGCGCGGCCAAACTCTAGTCTTATAAGTGCTGCCCCCAACATCACCCCCCCCCCCCCGGCGAAGGCCGGGGCCCAATTGGGGGACGTTGCTAAAGAATGGCAGCAAGCCGTTACTGCCACTTTTCCAATTGGGCCCCGGCCTCCGCCGGGGTGGCAAGGTGGGCTGACACTACCAAGCTCACGCCCAATTAACCCGCGCCCCGCTATACCCCCGCCGACATGCTCCGCATCCTGACCCTCTCGACGCTGTTCCCCGATGCCACCCGCCCCAATTTCGGCATCTTCGTCGAGCGCCAGACCCTGGGTCTCGCGGCGCACCCCGATGTCATCCTCAAGGCGGTGGCGCCGATAGGCCTTCCCCCCGGACCGCTCAAGCGCATCGGCCATTACGCCGGGCTTGCCGCGCTCCCGACATACGAGCGCTGGAAAGGCATCGATGTTCACCGGCCGCGCTTCAGGGTCCGTCCATTTCGTCAGGGCCGGCGCCACCCCGCCGAACTCGCCCGCGCACTCGTCCCCGCGCTCGACGCGATCCGCGAGGACTTCGCGTTCGACGTCATCGATGCGTCGTTCTTCTTCCCCGACGGGTCCGCGGCGGTCGCGCTCGGCCAGCGCTACGACGTGCCCGTCTCGATCAAGGCGCGCGGCGCCGACATCCACCATTGGGGCAATGCGGCAGCCACCGCGTCGGGTGTGCGCAAGGCGGGGCAGGGGGCAGATGGCATGCTCGCCGTCAGCGCAGCGCTGAAGGCCGACATGGTCGCGCTCGGACTGCCCGCCGATCGCATCCGCGTGCATCATACCGGCGTCGACCATGATCGCTTCCGGCCATTGGATCGCGCCGCCGCCAAGACCGAACTGGGCGTGGCGGGTCCGCTGGTCATAGCCGTGGGCGCGCTGATCCCGCGGAAAGGGCACGACATCGTCGTCGATGCGGTTGCGGCGCTACCCGGCGTTACGCTGATGATCGCAGGCGAGGGCCCCGAACGGGCGTCGCTCGAAGCACAGATCGCGAAAACCGGCACTGCCGACCGGGTCCGCCTGCTCGGCGCCGTTCAACACGACGATCTGCCCAGGCTGATCGCTGCCGCCGACGTCAGCGCGCTCGCTTCCAGTTCCGAAGGCCTTGCCAACGCCTGGGTCGAATCGCTCGCCTGCGGTACGCCGATCGTCATCACCGATGCCGGCGGCGCGCACGAAGTGGTGACGACGCCCGACGCCGGGCGGGTCGCCATCCGCGACGGGCTCGCCTTTGCGGCGGCGATCGGTTCGCTGCTCGCGAACCCTCCAACGCCGGAGGCGACGCGCCGGGCCGCAGCGTCCTTCACCTGGGACGCCAATACCGCGGCGCTCTACGATCATCTCGCGAAGCTAGTCGTCGATAACCGATAGATGCTCGATCCTTCCCCTTGCGGGGGAGGATCGCGAGCTCAGGCTCACCCCTCCAGCGGGTACAGCGCCGCCACGATCCAGCGACCTTCGCCGCGCAACACCGCCCAAGCACGAGCCGCA
This sequence comes from Sphingomonas sp. SL1004, assembly GCF_057815015.1. Lineage (NCBI taxonomy): Bacteria > Pseudomonadati > Pseudomonadota > Alphaproteobacteria > Sphingomonadales > Sphingomonadaceae > Sphingomonas > Sphingomonas sp. SL1004. The sequence continues at coordinate 2,373,845 of NZ_JBYMUX010000001.1, read as the reverse complement.
GCCCGGCTGTCCATAGCCTCGATTCCGAACCCCCGTGCCTCGACCGCCTTCTTGAATGCAAGCGGCGGCTGACGCAGCGCCGAACCGGTCCCTAGCAACAGAAACTCCGGCGGCGGATCGAGCGCCAGCAACGCCGCCACGTCCGCCTCGCCGAGAGCCTCGAACGCCGGCGGCTCCCAGCCATCCGCACGCTCGGGACTGATCGACAGCGCCGTGTAATACCCGTCGTCGACCTTGAACCCGGCCCGACCGATCGCCGAGATCATCGGCCCATCGGTCTTCTCGCGGTCCATCCTCATTTAGCGTTCGACCTTCGGACCAACCCGCTCGGCGCCGTCCTGCACGCCGCCCTTGCGCGGCGCAGGATCGGCCCGCAGCCCCAGCGTGATCAGCAGCGACGACGACACGTAGATCGACGAGTAGGTGCCGACGACGATACCCAGGATCATCGCCGCGGTGAACCCGCGCAGCACGTGGCCGCCCAGCACCAACATCGCGACCAGCGCGAGCAGGATCGTCACCGACGTCATCACGGTCCGCGGCAGCGTCTCGTTCACCGACAGGTCGATGATCTCGCGCATGTCCATCTTCCGATACCGGCGCATGTTCTCGCGGATACGGTCGTCGATCACGATCTTGTCGTTGATCGAATACGAGATGATCGTCAGCACCGCCGCGACGATGTTCAGGTCGAACTCGAACTGCGTCAGCGCGAAGAAGCCGAGCGTCATCAACAGATCGTGGACGATCGCGACGACGGTCGACACGCCGAACTGCCACTCGAACCGCACCACCGCAAACAGCGCGATGCCGAGGATCGCGAGGCCGACCGCGAGCAGTCCCTTGTTGATCAGTTCATCCGAGACCTTGCCCGAGATCGTGTCGTACTTCGAGAAGGTCGCGCCGGGGAACTTGACCGCTAGGTCGTCCGACACCTTCTTGACGAGGCGGTTGGTAGCACCTTCGTCACCCGCGGGCACGGGCAGGCGGATCGACAGCGTCTTGGGATCGCTGAACGACTGGATCGACGCTTCGCCGACGCCGAGCCGGTCGACTTCGGTCCGGACCGCGTCGATCGACGGCGTGGTCGCGAACTTCTCCTCGATCAGGACGCCGCCGACGAAGTCGACGCCCATGTTGAGGCCCTTGGTAACGACGAGTCCGATCGCCAGCAACGACAGCAGCAGGGTAAGCCCGAACGCCCATTTACGGAGCGAGACGAACTTCAGGTTCGTGTTGTCGGGTACGAGTTTCAGCAGGCGCATGGTAATCTCCCGCCTCAAATATTGATCGTGGTAGGGCGGTTCTTCCGCAGCCACAGCGCGACCATCATCCGGGTGAACGTGACGGCGGTGAACACCGACGTGCAGATCCCGATCAGCAGCACGACCGCGAAGCCCTTCACCGGACCCGAGCCGAGCAGCAGCATGATCACGCCGGTGATGGCGTGCGTCACGTTGGCCTCGAAGATCGTCCGCGAGGCTTCCTTGTAGCCGAGCTCGACCGACTGGACGACGCTGCGCCCGCGTCGCCGCTCCTCGCGAATACGCTCGTTGATCAGCACGTTGGCATCCACCGCGGTACCGATCGTCAACACGAACCCGGCGATACCGGGCAGCGTCAGCGTCGCGTTCAGCATCGCCATGACGGCGACGATGACCAGGATGTTGATGACCACCGCGAGGTTCGCATACAGCCCGAACCGCCCATAGGTGACGAACATGAACACGATCACGAGCAGGGCGGCGACGATCGACGCCAGCACGCCGGCACGGATGGAGTCCTTACCGAGATCGGGGCTCACGGTGCTCTCAGCGATCGTCTTCAGATTGACCGGCAGCTTGCCCGATCGCAGCGTGATCGCCAGCGCGTTTGCCGACTCGACCGTGAAGTTGCCCGATATCGACGCGCGACCACCGAGGATGGGCTCGTTGATGTTCGGCGCGGAGATCACCTGGTTGTCGAGGATGATCGCGAACGGCTTGCCGGTGTTCTCGGTGGTCACCTTGGCAAAGCGACGCCCGCCGACCGCGTTGAACGTGATCGCCACCTGCGGCGCGTTGGTCTGCGGCTCGAACTCCTGGCGCGCATCGGCGAGCTGGTCGCCCGAGATGATCACCGATCGCTTGACCGCGATGAACGGCACGCCCTGCGGATTGCCGGGGTAGGGAAGGACCTGGCTGCCGAGCGGCGCGATGCCCTTGACCAGATCGGCCGGGTTCGCGGTCTGGTCGACCAGCTTGAATTCGAGCTTGGCGGTCTTGCCGAGCAGATCCTTCAGCGCCTGCGGGTTCTTCAGCCCCGGCACCTGGACGACGATCCGCGTCGCGCCCTGCCCGACGATCGTCGGCTCCTTGGTGCCGAGTTCGTCGATGCGGCGGCGGACGACTTCGATCGCGTCCTTCATCGCCGTGTCGACCGCCTGCGTCAGGCCGGCCTGCGTCGGCTTGAGCACGAAGCGGCTCGTGTCGACGACGTTGATGTCCCATTCGCGCTGGCCGCTCATCCCGGCGCCACCACCGGTGATCGCCAGCAGACGTTCACGCGCTGCATCGACCTGCGACGGGTCACGCAGCAGGAAGGTCAGCTGGCCGCCCCGCGTCGAAATGTCGCCGATCTCGATCCGCGGCGTGCCGTTGCGCATCGTCCCCGCGACGCTGTCGCGCATCGCCTCGATCCGCGTCGCGGCGAGGTCGGCGGTATCCGCCTCGAGCAGCAGATAGCTGCCGCCGGCGAGATCGAGCCCGAGGTTGATGTGCGGATGCGGAATCCGCCCCCATTGGCTCGTGGTGCTCTCAGGGAGGAAGCTCGGGATCGCCAGCAGGCACAATGCCGCCAGCAACCCGATGATCGACCCGATTTTCCAGCGCGGGAAGTCGAGCATCAGTCGTTCGCCGGCTTCGTGTTCGGGCTGGTGATGTCGGTCAGCGTCGCCTTGACGACGCGCACGCGGACATTCGGCGCGATCTCGACCTCGACGACATTATCCTCGACCTTGGTCACCTTGCCCAGGATCCCGCCCGAGGTCACGACGCTGTCGTTCTTCTTCACCGCCGCGACCGATGCCTGCAGCGCCTTCATGCGCTTTTGCTGCGGACGGATCATCAGGAAATAGAACACGACGAACACGAGGAAGAGCGGCGCAAGGCTCAGGAACGAGGCGATCCCGCCCCCCGCCGTGGTGGAGCCGTCTGCGGCCTGGGCAAAAGCTGGTGAGATGAACATGAAGGTCCGTATCTGGCTGGGCCGTGGAAGGCGCAAGGATGGGTCGGGCCGGACGTCGCGCGTCGCGCCCGCATTGGTCCGCCCGCTATCATCGCTTGGAACCTCGCGCAACAGATCGCCACAGGATGAGACGTGGGAGCCGTGCGGCCAGGCGCATCTGACATCGCGGCCGTGTTCGTACTTGCATCCGGCGCGCGCGCCGCGTAGTGCGCCCCCCTCGGGCTGCTATGCGGCCCGTTCGGTCGGAGCGTAGCGCAGCCTGGTAGCGCACCACACTGGGGGTGTGGGGGTCGCAGGTTCGAATCCTGTCGCTCCGACCATTTTCTTACAACGATATGTATCGGCGGGTTCAGCCTTGCTTGTTTCCTCGCGAACGCGGGGGCCCAGGACCATGAACGCTGTCGCCCGTAACTCTGGACTCCCGCCTTCGCGGGAGAACGGGCGCGGTGAGGGACAAAAATCGGATAGTCTCCGTCATGCCGGGCTCGTTCCGGCATCCACGGTTCCACAAAACCTCACGCCGCTGATACGCGGCCCGGTGGATGCCGGAACGAGCCCGGCATGACGAGAAACCAGCTTACGCCGTCTCGCTCACCGTCGCCGCATGACCCACCGCCACCGCGCTCAAGTTCACGATTCCCCGCGCCGTCACGCTCGGCACCATCATCTGCAACGGCTTGGCGAGCCCGAGCAGCATCGGTCCCAATGGCAACGACTCGGTCGACGCCGACAGCAACGACACCGCGATGTTCGCCGCGTCGATGTTCGGCATCACCAGCAAGTTCGCCGACCCCGTCAGCGGGCTGTCCGCAACCAGCCGCCGCCGCAGCGCCTCCGACAGCGCCGCATCGCCGTGCATCTCGCCGTCGAACTCGAACTCCGGCGCAAACTCCTTCAGCAACGCATGCCCCGCGCGCATCTTCTGCGCTGACGGCGACCGCGACGCACCGAAGCTCGAATGCGACAGCAGCGCCGCCTTCGGCTCGATCGCGAACGCGCGCACCGCCTCGGCCGCGAGCATCGTCATCTCGGCGATCTGCTCGGCGGTCGGATCGATCGTCACGTGCGTATCGCAGAAGAACAGGCTGCCGGTCCGTAGGATCACCGCCGACATCGCATACAGCCGCGAGACGCCCGGCATCCGCGGGATCAGCGGCATGATGTACGTCATCTGCGTCCACCAGTCGCCGATCCCGCCACACAAAGCCGCATCGACGCGCCCCTCGCGCAGCAGCATCGCCGCCGCCACGCTCGGCCGCGTCCGCAGCGCACGCTCGGCGCTGTCGGGCGGCGTGCCGCGACGACCCACCAGCGCGTTGTATCCGGCAAGCAACGGATCGAACACCTCGCGGTCGGTACCCGGATCGAGCACCTCGACATCGGTGCCGATCGACATGCGCAGGCCGCTCGCCTCGATCTTCTGGCCGATCACCTCGCGCCGCCCGATCAGCACCGGCCGCCCGATCCCCTCGTCGATCACGGTCTGCACCGCGCGCAGCGTCCGGTCGTCCTCGCCCTCGCCATACGCGATCGAGCGCCCCGCCTGCTTGGCACGCGCGAAAATCGGCCGCATCAGCTGGCCCGAGCGATACACGAACACTTCGAGATCACGCAGATACGCGTCGAAATCCTCGATTGGCCGCGTCGCCACGCCCGAATCCATCGCCGCCTTCGCCACCGCCGGCGCGACATGCAGGATCAGCCGCGGATCGAACGGCTTGGGGATGATGTAGGTCGGCCCGAACACCGGCGTCGCGCCACCGTAAGCGGTGACCACCACGTCCGAAGCGGTCGCGCGTGCGAGCGCTGCGATCGCGTCGACCGCCGCCACCTTCATCGCCTCGTTGATCTCGGTCGCGCCGACGTCCAGCGCGCCACGGAAGATGAACGGGAAGCACAGTACGTTGTTGACCTGGTTCGGAAAATCCGAGCGGCCCGTGGCGATGATGGCGTCGGGCCGCGTCGCATGCACCAGCGCCGGCTGGATCTCGGGCTCGGGATTCGCCAGCGCCAGGATCAGCGGATCGGGCGCGAGCAGATGCAGCCATTCCTGCTTGAGCACGCGCGGCGCCGACAGCCCGAGGAAGATGTCCGCCCCCTCCAGCACGTCCGGCAGGGTCCGCGCGTTGGTCGTGCGCGCGTACCGCGCCATGTTCGGCGGCATCACGTCGCCGCGATCCTTGTGCACGACGCCCGCGATATCGGTCAGCGTGACGTTCTCGGGGTTGAGCCCCATCGACACGAGCAGGTCGACCGTCGCCAGCGCCGCCGCGCCCGCGCCCGACGTCACCAGCTTCATCTGGTCGAGCCGCTTGCCACGCAGTTCGAGCACGTTGCGCACCGCGGCGGCACACACGATCGCGGTGCCGTGCTGGTCGTCGTGGAACACCGGGATGTTCATCAATTCGCGCAGCTTCGTCTCGATCTCGAAGCATTCGGGCGCCTTGATGTCCTCGAGATTGATCCCGCCGAACGTCGGCTCGAGCACGCGGACCGCCTCGATGAACGCCTGCGGATCGAGCTGGTCGATCTCGATGTCGAAGCAGTCGATCCCGGCGAATTTCTTGAAGAGCACCGCCTTGCCCTCCATCACCGGCTTCGACGCGAGCGCACCGATCGCGCCGAGCCCGAGCACCGCTGTCCCGTTGGTGATTACGGCCACGAGATTGCCGCGAGCCGTGTAATCCCGCGCCTTGTCGGGATCGGCGGCGATTTCCTCGCACGCGGCGGCGACGCCCGGCGAATAGGCAAGCGCGAGATCGCGCTGCGTCGCCATCCGCTTGGTCGCCTCGACCGAGAGTTTCCCGGGCTTTGGATAGCGGTGATAATCGAGCGCGGCTTTGCGGAAATCGTCTTCCATGGTCTTCCTAACCTGTCGGCCGCGGCGGCGACCGGGTTGAGCGCGCGGGCATGGCTCGCGGCGAATGTTCAAGGGAGCGCATAGCCTTAGGCACACCAATCCGCCAACCCCGCGCGGACGTAGCGTCGGTTTGGGTGGGGGGGCGACCGTCGCCCCACCCGACTACCACCAACAGTGCCACCACCCATCAGGCCACCACCCAACAGTGCCACCACTCAAAAGTGCCTCCACCCCGGCGAAGGCCGGGGCCCAGTTGGAACGTCAAAGGTAATGAAGCGCCGCCCTCCGTCAGCACCGTTCCCCAACTGGATCCCGGCCTCCGCCGGGGCGGTGCGCGCCCTAACGATCCTCCCCCGCAAGGGGGAGGTGGCACCGAAGGTGACGGAGGGGGAGGCAAGCGATCACCTCCGTTGCGTGTCCTCCCCCTCCGTCTGGCAAGCGCCAGCCACCTCCCCCTTGCGGGGGAGGATTGAGATTTAGCAAATCCCCTGTCCTACAACGAACCAATATGGTTCGCTCCGTCCCTCAACAGGGCGGGAACCCACACCATGACCATCGACCACCTAATCGACGCCGTCATCGACCGCGAAGGCGGCTACATCAACCACCCGGCAGACCGAGGCGGCCCCACCAGATACGGCATCACGCAAGCCGTAGCCCGCACCAACGGCTACCCCGGAGACATGCGCAATTTCCCCCGCGACCGGGCGGAAACCATCTACCGCCGCCTCTACTGGACCCGCCCAGCCTTCGATCAGATCAACCCCCGAGCCCCCAAAATCGCCGAAGAACTCTTCGACACCGGCGTCAACATGGGTCCCGCAGTCGCCGCCACCTTCCTTCAACGCGCGCTCAACGCGCTCAACCGAGGCGCCACCGACTATCCCGACATGATCCTCGACGGCCGCGTCGGCCCGGCCACGCTAACCGCCCTCGATGCCTTCCTAGTCCGCCGCAAACCCGGTGGCGAAACCGTGCTCCTGAAAGCGATCGAGGCCCTTCAAGGCGAACGCTACGTCGCGCTCGCCGAGACCCGTCCCGCCAACGAAGCCTTCCTCTACGGCTGGCTCGCCAACCGCACCTGAGACGCTCCGGCGAAACGCTCCCAGCGTCTACACTTCCTATACTTCACTTTTGCCGGAGGCAGCCAATGACCCCGCAACCCCTTGATCCCGCACCAGATCCCTGGATCACCCGAGCCCGCCCGACTTTCCTCTACGTGATGTACACATTGCTGCTCGGCGCGATCCCCGCCGGCCTGATCGCCGCCGTCCGCCCGCAAATGGCGCAGGCAATCGCGGCGGGTATGGCAGCGTACCTCAACGCGATCCCCGAACCCCTCTACGCGCTCTTCGGCACCGGCTATCTAGGCTACACGGTCGCCCGGGAATGGGGGAAAGGGCGCTGACCTCCCGCTTCCGTCATCCTGACGAAAGTCAGGATCCAGAGCCAAGAGCGTAGGGGCCCGTTACCCTGGGTCCTGACTTTCGTCAGGATGACCGAGGAGGGCAGGGCGTTGCGCCGCCAAAACCAAACCCTACATCGCGCCTATGAGCAACGACCCCCACGCCATGCCGACATGGCACGGCACCACGATCCTCTCGGTCCGCCGCGGCGGCAAGGTCGTCGTGATCGGCGACGGCCAGGTCTCGATGGGCCAGACCGTCATGAAACCCAACGCGCGCAAGGTCCGCCGCCTAGGTGACGGCAGCGTCATCGGCGGGTTCGCCGGCGCCACCGCCGACGCCTTCACCCTGTTCGAACGCCTCGAACGCAAGCTCGAAGCGCATCAGGGCCAGCTCCTGCGCGCCGCGGTCGAACTCGCCAAGGACTGGCGCACCGACAAGTTCCTCCGCAACCTCGAAGCGATGATGATCGTCGCCGACAAGGACGTGACGTTGATCCTCACCGGCAACGGCGACGTCCTCGAACCCGAGAACGGCGTCGCCGCGATCGGCTCCGGCGGTAACTACGCACTCGCCGCCGCCCGAGCGCTGGTAGAATACGAGACTGACGCCGAAGTCCTGTGTCGCAAGGCGATGGGCATAGCGTCCGAGCTCTGCGTCTACACCAATGACCGCCTCACGGTCGAAACGATGGACTCGACCACGTAACTCCTTCTCCCCCTCCCGGAAGCGGGAGGGGGCAGGGGGTGGGCGCCCGCTCACCTCCAGCGCCAACCTTCGAGGGAAGCGCGAGCCCACCCCCAGCCCCTCCCGCCCGCGGGAGGGGAGCGAGAAAATCATGAACGACCAGCTCACCCCCAAGGCCATCGTCGCCGCGCTCGACGCCCACATCATCGGCCAAGCCGCCGCCAAGCGCGCGGTCGCCGTCGCGATGCGCAACCGCTGGCGCCGCCAGCAGCTCAGCGAAGACCTCCGCGACGAGGTCACGCCGAAGAACATCCTGATGATCGGACCGACCGGCTGCGGCAAGACCGAGATCAGCCGCCGCCTCGCCAAGCTCGCCGACGCGCCGTTCGTGAAGGTCGAGGCGACCAAGTTCACCGAGGTCGGCTATGTCGGCCGCGACGTCGAGCAGATCGCCCGCGACCTCGTCGAGGAAGCCATCCGCCTCGAAAAGGAACGGCGGCGTATCGCCGTCAAGGACAAGGCCGAAGAGGCGGCGATGGGACGTCTGCTCGACGCATTGGTCGGCAAGGACTCGAGCACCGCGACGCGCGAAAGCTTCAAGCAGCGCTTCCTCGACGGCCATCTGAACTCGGCCGAAGTCGAAATCGAGGTCGAGCAGGCACCGACCACGCCGTTCGAAATCCCCGGCGGCGCGCCGCAGATGATCAATCTCGGCGAGATGATGAAGTCGTTCGGCGGCGGCCAGCAGCTGAAGAGACGGAAACTCACCGTCCACGCGGCCTGGGACAAGCTCGTCGAGGAAGAGGCCGACAAGCGCCTCGACCAGGACGAGGTCAGCCGCGCGGCCCTGGCCGACGCGGAGGCCAATGGCATCGTCTTTCTCGACGAGATCGACAAGATCGCAGTCTCCGACGGTCGCGGCGGTTCGATCAGCCGTGAAGGCGTCCAGCGCGACCTGCTCCCGCTAATTGAGGGTACGACGGTTGCGACCAAGTACGGCCCGATGAAGACCGACCACATCCTCTTCATCGCCAGCGGCGCGTTCCACGTCGCCAAGCCGAGCGACCTGCTTCCCGAACTCCAGGGCCGCCTGCCGATCCGCGTCGAGTTGAAGGGGCTCACCGAAGCGGATTTCGTCGCGATCCTGTCGGACACAAAGGCGTCGCTGCCGCTGCAATATAAAGCGCTGATCGCCACCGAAGGCGTAGGCATCGAGTTCACCGAAGACGGCATCGCCGCCATCGCGCGCATCGCTGCCGAGGTGAATTCCGAGATCGAGAACATCGGCGCCCGCCGCCTGCAGACGGTGATGGAGAAGCTGCTGGAAGAGGTGAGCTACAACGCCGAAGACAGAGGCGGCTCGAACCTCGTCATCGACGGCGCGTACGTCGACAGCCAGTTGAAGGAAATTGCCCGCAACACCGACCTGAGCCGGTTCGTGCTCTGATCATAGGGCGGGGGGCCACCACCCCCCGTTCGTGCTGAGCGAAGTCGAAGCACCCTGAGTCTCATGCCCTTCGACTTCGCTCAGGGCGAACGGAGTGGGGGTATTTAGGAGAACACCATGGACGTGACCGAAGCCATAGCCGCTCGCCGCTCCGTCCGAGGTTTCCTCGACACCCCCGTCGATCCGACCCTGCTCCACGACCTCGCCACAAAGGCATCCCGGGCGGCAACCGGTGGCAACCTTCAGCCCTGGCACATCGCCATAGTCTACGGCGAACCCATGACCCGCCTCAAAGCCATCATGGCCGAAAAGATCGCCACCGGCGTTACCGAGGCGCCAGCCTACGACATCTATCCAAAAGACCTAGCTGCCCCCTACCGCGACCGTCGCTACGCCGTCGGCGAAGCGATGTACGCCCACCTCGGCATCCCCCGCGACGACAAGCCCGCGCGACAGAAATGGTTCGCCCGAAACTTCCAGTTCTTCGGCGCTCCCGCTGCGTATTTCTGCACCGTCGACCGCCGCATGGGCCCGCCGCAATGGTCGGACCTCGGCATGTATTTGCAAAACCTGATGCTGCTCGCGGTGGACGCCGGTCTCGCCACCTGCCCGCAGGAATGCTGGGCAATGTATCCTGAGACGGTCGGAAGGGTCTTGGACATGCCCGAAGATCGCATGCTCTTCTGCGGCATGGCGATCGGTTACGAAGACAAAAGCGCGCCTGCCAATGCTCTGCGCACGGAGCGCGCAAACGAAGCGGAGTGGTTGACGACGATCCGCTAACCTGCGCAGTTACCTCAAAATCAAGCCACCACCCCGGCGAAGGCCGGGACCCAATTGGGGGACGCTTTTGATATAGCGCGAGCCCAGTTACGCCGGCCTTGCTAATTGGGCCCCGGCCTCCGCCGGGGTGGTGCGTAGAGGCGTAAGCTTGTTCACCCGCGAAGGCGGGTGCCCAGACTGGGTCCCCGCCTTCGCGGGGAAACAAAAATTACAGGACCACCGTCACCGGCTTGGCGCCCTTGATCCCCGCAAGGATCATCGCTTCCCAGACCGCAGGATCACCCGCCGCAGCCATCGCCTGGTCGGGCTCGCGCAACGTCTTCAGCACCGCTAGCGCATCGGGCAGATAATCCGCCCAAGCCGCGTCGATCAACCGCGACGCCGACTCGGCATCGCCGCCGGCGTTGCGGCTGATCCGTTGTCCCGCCAGCACGCGCGCGACGCGTTCGGCGACAGGTGTAGTAGAAACGTCCATGAGCATTCTCCTCGCGGGACCGGTCTACACCAAACCCGCGAGGCGAACGAACGCTCCTTAGCGTGCCGAGCTCGGGCCCGCGCCGCGGCTCGGACCACGACCACCGCCGCCGCCGGCTGGGCGACCACCGCCCTGACCGCCGGGACGACCACCGCCCTGGGGACGGCCGCCGCCACCTTGGCCGCCGCCGCCACCCTGGCCACCACGGCTAGCACCCGCATAGTTGCGACCAGTCGTCCCGGTCGCCCGCGGCGAATGCGTCGCGCGCGGCCGTGCCGGATCGCGCGGACGGTCGATCCGGACTTCGGGATCGGCACCCATCGTCTTGACGCGCGTCTGCTTGATCTGGTTCGACAGGTTGACGAAATCCTCCGGCAGCGACCGGACCTGGACCTTCTGGCGGGTGATCCGCTCGATGTCGCGCAGGTACGCCTTCTCGTCATCGGCGCAGAACGCGACGGCGATGCCGCTCGCGCCCGCACGCGCGGTACGGCCGATGCGGTGGACATACTGCTCGGCGACGTTCGGCAACTCGAAGTTGATGACGTGCGAAACGCCCGAGACGTCGATGCCGCGTGCGGCGATGTCGGTCGCGATCAGGACCTTGACCTTGCCCTGCTTGAACTCGCCGAGTGCGCGCTCGCGCTGGCCCTGGCTCTTGTTGCCGTGGATCGCGTTCGAGGCGATGCCGTTGCCCGCGAGCAGCTTCACGACGCGGTCGGCGCCATGCTTGGTGCGCGTGAACACGAGCGCGCGGTCGATCGCCGGATCGGCCAGCGTGATCGTCAGCAACGCCTGCTTTTCCGACTGGTTGCAGAAGGTGACGTACTGGTCGACGCGCTCGGCCGTCGTCGCAGCCGGCTTCACCGACACCGTCTTCGGGTCGAGCAGGAACTGGCTGGCCAGCTCGCGGATCGCGACCGGCATCGTCGCCGAGAAGAACAAAGTCTGGCGCTTCTTCGGCAGCATGCGGACGATTTTCTTCAGAGCATGGATGAAGCCGAGGTCCATCATCTGGTCGGCTTCGTCGAGCACGAGGATCTCGATCATCGACAGGTTGACGAAGCCCTGCTCGATCAGATCGATCAGGCGGCCCGGCGTGGCGACGAGGATGTCGACGCCGCGGCTCATGTCCTGGCGGTTCTTGTTGATGCTGGTGCCGCCGAACACGGTCGTCACCGACATCTTGCTGAACTGACCGTACGCGCGGGCACTGTCTGCAATCTGGCTCGCCAGCTCACGGGTAGGCGCTAGCACGAGCATGCGACAATGCGTCGGCAGGACGCGCTTCTGGTTCTCGGTCAGGCGCTGGATCGACGGCAGCACGAATGCGGCGGTCTTGCCGGTGCCCGTCTGCGCGATGCCGAGCAGATCGCCGCCCTCGAGCAGGATCGGGATCGACTGGGCCTGGATCGGCGTCGGCTCGGTATAGCCCTTGGCTTCGAGCGCACGGACGAGCGGCTCGGCAAGGCCGAGGTTTGCAAATGACATGAATAGTCTCTCAAATAGATGCCGGGCTCGCGAATCCACACAAGGACGCGCGAGGGGCGGTGGTGTTTTGACACCCCGCGTGAAAAGGGAAGCCCGTTGGAAACGACCGAGGCGGAGCTAAGACCGGCTAGGGTCCAATCACGCTGCATTACGCCTCGATATGCCGCACCTGCAGCAACGTCCGCGAAAAGTCAAGCTTTGCTGCTACGGCACGGCTTGAGCGGTACCAATCAAGACAATCTCAGGCGATGATCTGGCTTAGATGCAAGTAGCGCTCGTTGAACTCCGCGGCGTCCCGCAGGCGTGACCAGTCTACCACGCTGACCTGGCGTTTCTTGCGCGTAATCAGCTGATCGGCTTCCAGCGATTTGAGCACGCGGTTGACATGGACCGGCGTCAACCCGAGCGCGTCGCCGAGCTGTTCCTGCGTCATCGGCAATTCATACGCGATCGTCCCGCCAAGCGCGGATTTCTTGAAGCGGACCGAAAATTCGCACAGCAGATGCGCAAGCCTGCTCCGGGCGTTGCGTCGGCCGATATTGAGCAGCCACTCGCGGTGGATCGACGATTCGACCAGCGCGTCGATCCACAGCGCCTGGCTCGCCGCCGGGCTGGCCCCGATCAGGAGTCGCAGGGCTGCAATCGGGATTTCCGCCAGCGTCACGCGGGTCAGTGCCTGGATGTCGTGATCCGATTCCTCAAGGAACAGGTTCTGCAAGTCGACGAATTCACCGGGCATCAAGATCGACACGATCTCGCGCTCACCGTTTGGAGTCAGCTTCTGGCGGTAGGCGAGTCCTTCGACGATGAACGCGCACCGCGTCGGGCGCTGGCCTTCGCGCAGCACATAGGTCGAGGCGTCGATCGTCCGCACCTTGAAGGGCAACGCCGCGACCTGAGCGCGATCGGCAGCACTCATCGCAACGCGCGATGCGAACTTCCGAATCAACTGTTCAGTCACGGTGGCGATATCCACGTGCACGCTCCGCATCCAAGGCAGGAGCACTCGTTTCTCGCTGTCTCCATCGCCACGATAGCGCGTTGCGTCATCCCTCACCTTATCCCAGGATTGAGCTAAAGTGCGAAACACATGTTAGGCTGAGAGGCGCATGCGCTGTGGGGATCACATCATGCCTGACCCGATTGGCGCGGATCGTTTGCGGTAACGATGACATTCAGGAGTACCGCATCCCCCTCGTCGCGAACGGCCACGCTGAAACGGCTTCCGTCCCATACCATACCCGGATGATCGCGAAGGTAATCGCCCGCGAAGATGACTGCCTGGATGCGCGCCTCGTCATCGTCGGCCAGCTCGGTACCCTCGTCGTCCACGTCGTGCTTGTGGTCGTCGATATCGAAGAAGTATCTGGGCATGCTGCATTTCCTTAGCGGATGACGCGTGTTGCACCCTACGCCCCCGTCGCGCGCTTTGCTTTTACCAAAATCAGGTTTTCGTAAGTCGACCATGCTCGACTTCGGCTACGCCGAGGGCGTAGGACACCCCAAACAACGAGAGGATCCGCCGCATGAAACTGGCCAGCCTGAAGCACGCCGATCCAGCCCAAGGACGCGATGGCAAGCTCGTCGTCGTCTCCAGCGATCTCGCCTGGTGCGCGGACGCAAGCCACATCGCGCCGACGTTGCAGGCCGCACTCGACGATTGGGATCGTCTTTCGATAGATCTCAAGAACCTGTCGACCGATCTGGAACACGAGATGATTCCGATGCGGCGCTTTCACGAACACGATGCGGCCTCGCCGTTGCCGCGAGCGTATCAATGGGCGGACGGCTCGGCGTATGTGAACCATGTCGCGCTGGTACGGCAGGCGCGGGGGGCGGAAATGCCCGACAGCTTCTGGCATGACCCGCTGATGTATCAGGGGGGATCGGACGGATTTCTTGGCCCGCGCGATCCTATCCCGCTGGCCGACGAAGCGTGGGGTTGCGACATGGAGGGCGAAGTCGTGGTCGTTACCGGCGACGTGCCGATGGGCGCGACCCGTGACGAGGCCTTGGCAGCGATCCTGCTGGTCGGACTGACCAACGACGTCTCGCTGCGCAATCTTATCCCCGGCGAGCTTGGCAAGGGGTTCGGCTTCTTCCAGTCCAAGCCGGCCAGCGCGTTCTCACCCGTGTTCGTCACGCCCGACTCGCTCGGCGACTGGTGGAAGGACGGCAAGCTGCACCGCAAGCTGATGGTCGATCTCAACGGTCAGCCGCTCGGGCGTGCCGAGGCTGGCGAAGACATGACGTTCGATTTCGGCACGCTGGTTGCGCACGCCGCCAAGACCCGGAAGCTGGGGGCGGGGACGATCGTAGGATCTGGTACCGTTTCGAACCGGGGGGGCGATGGCGGTCCCGGCAAGTCGGTTGCCGACGGCGGCGTCGGCTATTCCTGTCTCGCCGAAGTACGGACGATCGAGACGATCCAGGGCGGCAAGCCCGTCACGCCGTTCCTCAAGAAGGGCGACGTCGTTCGGATCTGGGCCGAAGATGACAAGCGCCACCCAATCTTCGGCGTTATCGAACAGACCGTCGCCGGCTGAAATCTGCGGAGGGGGGGAAAAAATCCGCGCGGCACATCGTGAATGCGCAACTCCCCCTCGCAATCTGCGTTGAAATTTAATAACAAGCCTCGGTAAGAGTGTTCCGCGGTCACAGCGGCCTCATGGAGATGGAATGACGATGGCAAGCGAGCATCCGCGCGCCAATTTGCAGCCACTTACGCTGCATATCCCCGAGCCGAAGTTCCGCCCCGGCGACGCGGTGGACTTCGCCGAAGTCGACGTGCCGCCCGCCGGCGAAGCACGCCGTCCCGACACCGCGGACAAGGCGTCCGACTTCATCGATCTTGCCTATACGCTGGTCCGCGTGCTCGACGACGACGGCAACGCGGTTGGCCCCTGGGACCCCAAGCTTTCGCCCGACGTGATGCGCCGCATGTTGCGCAGTATGGCGCTGCTCCGCGCGTTCGACGAACGGATGTTCCGTGCCCAGCGGCAGGGCAAGACCAGCTTCTACATGAAGGCGCTCGGTGAGGAGGCGGTCGCGGTCGCGGCGGCCTACGCGCTCGACTATGAGGACATGTGCTTCCCCTCGTACCGCCAGCAGGGGCTGTTGATCGCACGGGGCTGGAGCCTCGTCGACATGATGAACCAGATCTATTCGAACACGGCTGATAGGCTCGGCGGCAAGCAACTGCCGATCATGTATTCGGTCAAGGAAGCCGGATTCTTCTCGATCTCGGGCAACCTCACCACGCAATATCCGCAGGCGGTCGGCTGGGCGATGGCGTCCGCCGCCAAGGGCGACACGCGCATCGCCGCGACCTGGTGCGGCGAGGGCTCCACCGCCGAGGGCGACTTCCACTCCGCCTGCACGTTCGCCGCAGTCTACCGCGCGCCGGTGATCTTCAACGTCGTCAACAACCAGTGGGCGATCTCGAGCTTCTCCGGGTTCGCCGGTGCCGAGGCGACGACGTTCGCCGCGCGCGCGGTCGGCTACGGCATTGCCGGGCTGCGGGTCGACGGCAACGACGCGCTCGCCGTCTACGCCGCGACCGAATGGGCCGCCGAGCGCGCCCGCACCAATCAGGGCCCGACGCTGATCGAGCACTTCACCTACCGCGCGGAAGGTCATTCGACCTCCGACGATCCCGGCCAGTATCGCAGCGAAGGCGAACCCAACGCCTGGCCGCTCGGCGACCCGATCAAGCGTCTCAAGGACCACCTGATCGCGATCGGTGAATGGGACGAGGAGCGCCACGCGGCGCAGGACAAGGAACTCGCCGAGCAGGTGAAGGCCGCGCAGAAGGAGGCCGAGAAGAATGGCATCCTCGGCCACGGCCTCCACCAGCCGCTCGAGTCGCTGTTCGACGGCGTGTTCGAGGAACTGCCGTGGCATCTGAAGGAGCAGCGCCAGCAGATGCTCGATGAGGAAACGGCCAGCGGCCGTCCATGGGATCGCAAGGCATGAGCGACATGATCGAGGCACCCGTGTCCGAAACAACGGACGCCGAACCCACCACCCGCATGAACATGATCCAGGCGATCAACTCCGCCATGGACATCATGATGGAGCGCGACCCCGACGTGATCGTCATGGGCGAGGACGTCGGCTATTTCGGCGGCGTCTTCCGCGCGACCGCCGGGCTCCAGGCCAAGCACGGCAAGACCCGGGTGTTCGACACCCCGATCACCGAATGCGGCATCATCGGCGTCGCGGTGGGCATGGGCGCGTACGGCCTGCGCCCCGTCCCCGAGATCCAGTTCGCGGATTATATCTACCCGGCGCTCGACCAGCTCGTCTCCGAAGCCGCACGCCTCCGCTACCGCTCCGCCGGCGAGTTCACCTCGCCGATCACGGTGCGCTCGCCGTTCGGCGGCGGCATCTTCGGCGGCCAGACGCATAGCCAGTCGCCCGAGGGGCTCTTCACCCATATGTCGGGGATCAAGACGGTGATCCCGTCGACGCCCTACGACGCCAAGGGCCTGCTGATCGCCGCGATCGAGGACAACGACCCGACGCTCTTCTTCGAGCCCAAGCGCATCTACAACGGCCCGTTCGACGGATACTGGGATCGTCCGTCGCAGAACTGGTCGAAGCATCCGGCCGGCGAAGTCCCGACCGGCTATTACAAGATCGAGCTCGGCAAGGCGAAGATCGTCCGCGCGGGCGAGGCGCTCACCATCCTCGCCTACGGTACGATGGTTCATGTCTGCGCCGCCGTCGTCGCCGAGGCGGGCATCGACGCCGAGATCATCGACCTTCGCACGCTCGTGCCGCTCGATATCGAGACGATCGAAGCGTCGGTGAAGAAGACCGGCCGCTGCATGATCGTCCACGAGGCGACTCGCACCAGCGGTTTCGGCGCGGAGCTGTCGGCGATCGTCCAGGAACGCTGTTTCTACCATCTCGAGGCGCCGATCGAGCGCGTGACCGGGTTCGACACGCCGTACCCGCACAGCCTCGAATGGGCGTATTTCCCGGGGCCGGTCCGCATCGGCGAAGCCCTGAAAAAGATCATGAAGGACGCATAATGGCCCGCTTCACCTTCAAGCTGCCGGACATCGGCGAAGGCATCTCCGAGGCCGAGATCGTTGCATGGCACGTCGCCATCGGCGACCGCGTCGAGGAGGATTCTGCGATCGCCGACATGATGACCGACAAGGCCACCGTCGAGATGGAATCGCCGGTGTCGGGCGTGGTCGTCGAACTCGCGGGCGAGGTCGGCGACCAGGTCTCGATCGGCGCTGCGCTGGTGGTGATCGAGACGGACGCGGTGGATGCTGCGGACGAAGTCGTCGCTGCGCCGCTGACCTCGGCGCAGGCCGAGACCGCCGAACAATACGAAGCCGAGAATCCAGGCGTCGAAATCCTCCCCGAAACGGGGAGGGGGACCGCCGGCGAAGCCGGGGGTGGAGGGGGCGTGCCGCAAACGACCCCGCCAGTGACGGCCGCTCCGCCCGTTGAGTTCGCCCCACCGGCGAAGACCGCTCCGCCCGTGGAAGCCCCCCTCCACCATCCTGCGGATGGTCCCCCTCCCCGTGCCGGGGAGGATAAGGTGCACGCCCTCGCATCCCCCGCAGTCCGCGCCCGCGCGCGAGACCTCGGCATCGACCTAGCCTCGGTAAAATCAGAGTCCGACCGAGTCCGCCACGCAGACCTCGACGCCTATCTCCGCTACGGCTCCGGCGAAGGCTACCACCCCCCGCACGCATCACGCGCCCGCGAAGACCAGCCCATCAAGGTCATCGGCATGCGTCGCCGCATCGCCGAGAACATGGCCGCGTCGAAGCGCGCGATTCCGCACTTCACCTATGTCGACGAGATCGACGTTACCGCCCTCGAAGCGATGCGCGCCGACCTCAACGCCAACCGTGGTGGCCGCCCCAAGCTGACGATGTTGCCGCTGATGATCGTCGCGATCTGCAAGACGATCCCGGACTTCCCGATGCTCAACGCGCGCTACGATGACGAAGCGGGCGTGGTCACGCGCCACGGCGCCATCCACCTCGGCATGGCCGCGCAGACCGACGCCGGGCTCACCGTCCCCGTGATCCGCGACGCACAGGACCGCAACGTCTGGCAGCTCGCCACCGAGATCACGCGCCTCGCCGAAGCCGCACGCGCCGGCAAGCTCGCCCCCAGCGAAATGGGCGGCGGCACGATCACGGTAACCTCGCTCGGCCCGCTTGGCGGCATCGCCACAACGCCGGTCATCAATCGCCCCGAAGTCGCGATCATCGGCCCCAACAAGATCGTCGAACGCCCGGTCTTCAAGGGCGACGAAGTGGTCCGCGCCAAGCTCATGAACCTGTCGATCAGCTGCGACCACCGCGTCGTAGACGGCTGGGATGCGGCAAGCTTCGTCCAGGGCCTCAAGAAGTACCTCGAAACGCCCGTTCTCCTGTTCGCGGACTGAAGCGCTTCATCGGGATCGTCGGCTAGCGAATGCTCACGCGACGATCCCACTGCGCGATTTCTGCAGCGATCCGGCGATCCGCCGCGCAAGGAAACGGGGGGTGAAGCGGATGCCCTGCGCCATCGCCAGGTTCATCGCGCCCGATACCTTGACTGCCTGGTCCGTCGACAGCGCCTTCAGCCCGTCCTTCACCACCGCGTCGGCGTCGCCCGCAAAGCGGTGGAACAGCGGCGAGCTGCCAAGCCCGGCGATATCGGCGAATCCGGTGCGCGTCGGGCCGGGGCACAGCGCGGTAACGTGCACGCCCTTGGCCTTCACCTCCTCGTGCAGCGCCTCCGAGAAGCTCAGCACGAACGCCTTGCTGGCATAATAGACCGCCATCCACGGCCCCGGCTGGAACGCGGCGACCGAGGCGATGTTGAGGATTCCGCTACGGCCGCGCGCGATCATCTGCGGCAGCACGCCGTGCGCGAGCGCGACCAAGGCGCGACAGTTCAGATCGATCATGCCGAGTTGCGCCGCGGCGTCGGTTTCTGCGAACGCTCCTTGCAGGCCGAAGCCGGCATTGTTGATAAGCGTGTCGATCGTAAGCCCGGCCGCCTCGATCTCGGCCAGCAATCGCGAGGGTGCATCCGGCTCGGCGAGATCGGCGGTGAAGACGTGGACCGTGCTACCCTTGGCGCGCAATTCGGACGCAAGCGCCTCGAGCCGCCCGCCGCGCCGCGCGGTGAGGATCAGCGCATGGCCATCGGCTGCCAGCGCTCGCGCGAAGCCTTCGCCCAAACCCGATGACGCGCCGGTAATCAATGCCGTAGCCATGTCCTGCGCCTCGCCGATCGTGAAGACGCCAGCGTGGGCCGTGCCGTCGGCGCTGGCAATGGCACAGGCCTACGTTCGGTCTCCTTGCGGAGAGGGAACGGCTCCGCAGCCCTTTGGCTGCGGAGTACTTCCGCGTCGGCTGGTCAGACGATCTCGAACAGCCCCGCCGCGCCCATGCCGCCAGCCGTGCACATCGACACGACGACATAGCGTACACCGCGCTTGCGCCCCTCGATCAGCGCGTGCCCGACCAGCCGCGACCCCGTCATCCCGAACGGATGGCCGACCGCGATCGCACCGCCGTTGACGTTGTACTTCTCCGGATCGATGCCGAGGAAATCCCGACAATAGAGGCACTGCGACGCGAACGCTTCGTTCAGTTCCCACAGGCCGATGTCGGCGATCGAAAGTCCTGCGCGATCGAGCAGCTTAGGGATCGCGAAGATCGGCCCGATCCCCATTTCCGCCGGGCTGCACCCCGCCGCCTGGAACCCGCGATAGATGCCGAGGATGTCCTTGCCCTCGGCTTCCGCGGTCTTGCGGTCCATCAGCAACTGCGCGGAGGCGCCGTCCGAGAGTTGGCTTGCATTGCCCGCCGTCACGCTCGTGCCCGCCCCGGAGAATGCGCCGCCCGCCCACACCGTCTTCAACCCGCGCAAGCCCTCCAGCGTCGTGCCCGCGCGAATGCCCTCGTCCTGTGTCAGGGTGACCCTCTCGATACCGGTCCGCTCGCCCTGCTTGTCGAACAGCGCCTTCTCGACCGTGATCGGGGTGATCTCCTCGGCGAACGCACCGTTGGCGATACCGGCGGCGGCGCGCTGCTGACTCGTCGCTGCGTATTCGTCCTGGGCCTCGCGGCTGATGCCGTATTTCTCCGCGACGATCTCGGCGGTTTCGATCATCGGAATATAGGCCGCCGGCTCCCTGGCGGTGACGCTCGCATTGACGAAGCGTGGCGCGTCCTTCGTCACGGTATAGCTGATCGACTCCATCCCGCCAGCCAGCGCCACGTCAGCCTCGTCGCAGATGATCGTCCGCGCCGCGAGCGCGACCGCGGTCAGCCCCGACCCGCACTTACGGTCCAGCGTGAACGCCGGGACCGATTCCGGCAATCCGCCTGCAAAGATCGCCATTCGCCCGGCGTTCCCCCCTTGCGTGCCCCATTGGTTGCCGACGCCCCAGAACACCTCGTCGATCCGCGCCGGATCGATTCCCGCCCGCTCGACCACCGCGTTCATCACGTGCCCCGCCAGCACCGGCGCCTCGGTCGCGTTGAACGCCCCCCGATAGGCTTTGCCGATAGCGGTACGGGCAGTCGAGACGATGGCGGCTTCACGCATGCTGGAACCTTTCGAGGATCGGGTATGCAGCCGATCTAGGCGTTCCGCGGCGCGGGGGAAAGCCCCTTAGGGTACGCGCGCCAGCCAGCCGCCGGTGAATCCCGCACGGTCCAGCCCACGGCGGATATGCGGGTTCCGGCGCATCGTGTTCCACACCATGCCGGTCCGCCAGTTCTCGATCATCGCGACGATCGGCCCCTGGTCGATGCCCAAATAATCGACGTCGACCCAGCCGACCCCCGGCACGATCCGGCCATGCTTCAACGGCTCGCCCATCTCCGTCAGCGTCGGGTTGAACGCATCAAAGAAACCGTATTTGCCGTAGATCCCCTTGCCGTAGCGATCGTGCATCGCGGTGATCGCGGGGATGACGAGATCGGGCGCGAACACGATCGATCCGACCGCGGCGGTTGGCGCGAGCGTCCCGTCGTCACGCGCGCCCGGCCCGCGTTCGGAGTAGCTGAAGAACTCGCGCGGCCGACCGGCGATCGTCGCCTTGAAGTCGCCAGGCCCGTCGCACGCGGTCAGCCCCCAGACGTCCGGGCCGTAGCCGGCGAACCCGCCCGCATTGGCGATCGCGTAGTCGCGCTGCGCGATCGTCGCGCGCCGGCTGTTCTCGAAATAATCGATGTCCTTGGTCGCGATATACGCATCGCGAATGCCGCGGAAATCGACCCAGACATGGCTGTATTGATGCACGAACATCGGCGGGTAATGAAGATAGTTGCCGCTCCACGACGGCTCGAACTTCGCGGTAAGCGCGCCCCAGGTCGAGGGCGGCAGCGGATGCGTCGGCGATCCCAGCGCGAGCAGATACATCAGCATCCCCTCGTTGTAGATGTTCCAGTCGCTGGCGATGAACCCACTCTCGGGATGCCAACCCATCGACAGGAACGGCGCACGCGGCGTGATCCAGGTCCAGTCGACCGCGCCGTAGATCTGGTCGGCCAGAGCGCGAATCCGCTGTTCCTCGGGATGATCGCCGTCGAACCAGCTCTGCGCGAACAGCATGCCGCCGAGCAGCAGCGCGGTATCGATCGTCGACAGTTCGGCGCGGGCGAAGCGCTGTCCCTTGGTGATGCCGAGGAAGTGGTAGAAGAATCCCTTGTAGCCGCTGTTGCCGGTCGGCTCGGGGCCCATCGGCGCGATCGCGAAGAACTCCATCGTCGCCAGGGTTCGCTTGCGCGCCTGCTCGCGCGTGATCCAGCCATTGACCACGCCGATCGGATACGCCGTCAGCGCGAACCCGACCGCGGCGATCGACGAGAAGGACGGGGTCGGCCAGCGATCCAGCGCAAGCCCGGTAACCGGATCGGTCGTGTCCCAGAAATACAGGAACGCGCGCTCCTGCAGATTGTCGATCAGCGGGTTTGCGGATGGCGATGGTGCGGGCGGTGCGGTGCCCGTGACGCTTTCGAGCGCTCTGGCCAGCGGCCGTCCGACCGATGTGCATCCTGCGGTAAGTCCACCGAGCGAAAGCGCACCGGTGCCGAGAAACTGCCGTCGATCGAGCATTCGAACTCCTGGTCGAGGGGCACCGCCATTGACCCTGGAGGGCAGGCGGGGCGGCCGACATGGCCGCCCCGCATCAACGCATCAGAACCTGTAACCGACCCTGAACTGGATACGGCGCGGCAGCGTCAGCGTGCTCGTGCCGATCCGTGCCGGCTCGAGCGGATCGGTCACCTGACCGGTCGCGGGGTCGATCGTGTTGTTGAACGACGCGTCGAACCCCTCGAAGTTCTTGTTGTTGAAGGCGTTGAGCAGATCGACCGCAGCCTCGAACTGATCCTCCTTGCCGAGCACGCTGAAGCGCTTGGCGAGCGTCAGGTTGACCTCGCAATAGGCGAACACGCCCTTGATGCAGTTCTTCCGCGGATACCGCGCGGTGAAGCGGTTGAAGCCCGAATCGGCGCCGTTGGTGGCGTCGGTGACCTGGAAGGCCTGGCCGCTGCCCAGCGTGTTCAACATCGAGAACTGGAAACCGAGCGGCAGGTCGACCATGCCCGAGATCACGACCCGGTGTCGCTCGTCGCCCGCACGCGGGCGCCAGCCATAGGCGTCCGGGGTGATCGCATCGAGGCTGAACAGGTCGCCGCCATTCTGCTCGCCCTTCGAGAAGGTGTAGGCGACGTTCAGGCCCCAGCCCGACGACTTGGTGTAGTTCTTGTCGAGCGTGAAATAGATCGCCTTGTACCGCGTATCGAGCCCGTCGAGGCCGACGATCGCGTTCGCATAGCCGAATTGTTGCAGCGGCGCGGTGTCGCAGCAGCCACCGAGCCCGTTCAGGGTCCGCGTCGCGAAGATGTTGGTGTAGCCGTTGCGCCCGCGGATATAGGATGCGGTCAGCGCGGCCTGGAAGATGCCGACCTTCTGGCGGATGCCGATGCTGGCCTGGTCGTTGACCGGCGGGCGGGCGTCGTTCTTCACCGCGAACAGTTCCGGCAGCCCTTGCGTCGAGGTCGCGGCGAGCTGCAACAGCCCATCGCGAGTCAGATACCCGGCGTTCCAGGGGACGGTCGGCAGCCCCTCGCGCGGCGTCCCGTTCGCCGAGAAGCGGAACACGCCGATCGGGTTGATCGTGCGGCTGAGTTCGTCGACCGTGTTGTTGAAGTTGTTGCGATCGTAATAGCGCCCGATTCCGCCGAAGATGACCGTCGTCTGGTCGTCCTTCAGATCGTACGAAAACCCGAACCGGGGCGCGATTGCGCCAGCGAACGGGCTGCGGTTGCTGCCGTCGGTGATGTAGTTTTCCGGATCGAAATACGACGTCGTGGGCAGCGCGCGCAGCGCCGCGGCGGCGTTGGCGGGCGTGCGATATTCGTTGTTGAAGCCGTTGGTTTCGTAATCCCAGCGGACGCCGACGTTCAGCTGGAGCTTGCTCGTCACGTCCCAATCGTCCTGCGCATACAGCCCGATCTGCGTGTTCGAGGCGAGGATCCGGCCGCTGCCAAGACCAAGACGCGCTTCGGCAGGGAATGCGAAGGTCAGGCCGTTCTGCGGCTCGCGCCGATAGGTGTAGCGTGGCTGGATGAACGACTGGTTGTCGAACTCGATATCGGTGATCTCGACGCGCGCACCCACCTTGAACGAATGGTTCTGCAGGCCGGTGTAGGTGACGTCGTCGCGCAGCGTGTAGCCCTGCTGGATCTCGCGACGGGTCGAATCCTTCCCGCCGAAGATGATCACGCCGTCATAGTCGTAGGTCGGCAGATCGGGGTTGAGCGACGTCGGATTGAACTTGTAGCTGAGATAGTTGGCGTTGAACTCGTTGATGAAGTTGCTGCCGGTATAGGTCCATTTGTACAGATACGTGTCGACGACGTTGATCTTGTTCTCGGCGTTTTCGTACGACACGTTGCCGCCGAAATTCTGGATGTCGGTTTCCTGGCGGCGGCTGAACGACAGGTCCATCACCTGGTTGCTGTCAGGCGTCAGGGTCAACTTGCCGAAGTAGAAGTCGCCCCGGAACGGGCTGACGAACGCACCCTCGAAGTCGCTCAGGCGGCGCCCCGAATTGGCCTCGAAGTCGGCGACCGCCGCGGTCGATCCGGTGCTGTCGACGTTGAATGCGCGGTCCTGGTCGTTGCCTTCGTACGTCGCGAAGAAGAACAGCTTGTCCTTGATGATCGGGCCGCCGAGCGACACGCCGTATTGCTTGCGCTTGAACGCGGGTTCGGGGCGGTTGTTGGTCTTGTCGAGGTACGACTTCTCGCTGAGGCTCTTGTCCGTGTATTGGCCGAACGCCTCGCCGTGGAACTCGTTCGTGCCGGACTTGGTGACGGCGGTGATGATCGCCGCGCCGGCCTGTTCGTACTCGGCCTTGTAGTTCTGCGTCAGGACGCGGAATTCCTGCACCGCCAGCTGGCCGAACGGGTTGCCGCGGCTGTTCTGCTGGCCGGCAACGCCGCCCTCGCGCAGCTTGTTCTTCAGGCTGACGCCGTCGATGAACACGTTGACCTGGCTGGCGGTCGACGCGCCCGACTGGAACCCCTTGTTGGTCTCGCTGTCGTTGTATTTCACGCCCGGCGCCAGCGCCGCGAACGACAGGAAATTGCGATCGGTCTGCGGCAGGTTGCGGATCTGCTGCTGGCTGACGTTGGTCGCGACTTCGCTGGTCCTGGTCTCGACCAGTCGCCCGCCGGTGACCACGATCTCCTGGCCATCGCCGGTGTCCGGAGCCGAACCGCCGGTCGTGGCGCCGGTTGCGTCGGTGTTCGCAGCCGAAGCAGCCGCCGCCGGTGCGAGCGTTGCGTCGAGCGTCGCGGACTGGCCGATCGAGACGATGATGCGCTGTACCGAGACGTCGCCATTCGTACCCGTGACGGTGATCGTGTACTGCGCCGGCCGCAGCCCGTTGAGGATATAACTCCCGTTCGCGGCCGTCACCGTGCGGAAGCTCTGGTTGGTTCCCCCGTTCACCGCCACGACCGTCGCGCCGGCCACCGCCGTGCCCGCCGCATCGCGCACCTGCCCACGGATCGCGGCGGTCGTCGTCTGCGCGGTCGCCGCCGTCGTCAGGCCTGCGGTCGATCCGAGAATCGTCGTCGTCACCAGCGCAGCGCGCAGCGCCGCGACCATCATGGTCTTCATCTCGAATAGTCCCCTGCGTTGAAACGCGGATTGGCATGTGGCTTGGGCGCAATCGTGTGGGGCGTGCCGACACGTCGTGCCGCGCCATCCGATGCTGCTCGCGACGGTCGCGACCCCATGCCCTCATCCTCTCCACTGGCCGCTCCCGATGGATACAGCCCCGGCGGCACGCATGTTTGCATGGCTGCCGGGACGGTCGCCTTACGCCCGGTTCCCGATCTCTGCCAATGCCTTGCCCGCTCCGGGGGTGGATTCGGCGACAGTCCGTGTCATTATCGCCACAATCTATGTTTTGCCGAACCGTGTTCGACAGTGAAGAGGCCGTGATGATTGAGGATGCACTGGATTTTTCCGGCGTGGATGTTGCCCGCAACGGCCATGTGGCGATCGTCACGTTCGCAAGGCCGCAGCACAACTTCGCCGACCTCGCGCTGATCGAGTCGATCGGCGCCGCCTTTGCGGCGGCTGATGCCGACCGCGACGTACGCGCGATCGTACTGCAATCCGAGGGACGCGTGTTCTGCGCGGGCGCGGACCTGGTCAACGCCAACCCGGTTGCGGCGGAACGTCCCGAAGGCGAGCGCAATCCGTTCTACGTGGCTGCCGCCAAGCTGTTCGCGGTCGAGACACCGGTGGTCGCCGCGATCCAGGGCGCGGCGGTAGGGGCGGGGCTGGGCCTCGCGCTGGTCGCGGACTTCCGTGTCGCATCGCCCGAGGCGAAGTTCGTCGCCAATTTCGTGCAGATCGGCTTCCACCCGGGCTTTGGCATTTCGGCGGTGCTGGAGCGCGTGATCGGGCGCCAGCGTGCGCTGCTGATGATCCTGACGGCGCGGCGTATTCGGGCCGAGCAGGCGGCGGACTGGGGCTTGGCGGATGCGATCGTGCGGGGCGATCGGTTGCGTGCCGAGGCGCTGTCGCTCGCGC
Source organism: Sphingomonas sp. SL1004 (assembly GCF_057815015.1). NCBI lineage: Bacteria > Pseudomonadati > Pseudomonadota > Alphaproteobacteria > Sphingomonadales > Sphingomonadaceae > Sphingomonas > Sphingomonas sp. SL1004. The sequence continues at coordinate 2,347,371 of NZ_JBYMUX010000001.1, read as the reverse complement.
AGGAGATCGCAGCAGGCGCGCCGCTGGCGGTCGCATCGACGCGCAAGACGATGCGCGGCGACCTGTCCGCGCTCGTCCAGGCGCAGACCGATCACGAACTCGCCGAACAGGCGTGGTTGCAGAAGACGAACGACTTCGCTGAGGGCGTCCGTGCGGTCAGCGAACGGCGGCCAGGGCAGTTCACGGGCACCTGATCGTTCCCCGAAGGCGAGGGCCCAGACTGGGCTCCCGCCTTCGCGGGAGAACAGGCTTGAAGCGCTACACGCCCTTATTTCATCAGCACGAGTTCCTCCGCCATCGTCGGATGCAGCGCGACCGTCGCGTCGAAATCGGCCTTGGTCAGCCCGGCCTTTACCGCCACCGCAGCGGATTGCAGGATCTCCGGGCAGTCCGGCCCGATCATGTGGATGCCGACGACGCGATCGGTCTCGCCGTCGCAGATCATCTTGTACAGCGACCGCTCGTTGCGGCCGGCCAGCACGTTCTTCATCGGGCGGAAGTCGGACGTGTAGACCTTCACCGAGCCAAGCGCCTCCTTGGCCTGCAACTCGGTCATGCCAACCCCGGCCATCGGCGGATGGCTGAACACCGCCGCGGGCACGTTGGCATAATCGACCCGCGTCGGCTTGCCGCCGAAGAAGGTGTCCGCGAACGCCTGCCCCTCGCGGATCGCGACCGGTGTGAGTTGGATCCGATTGGTGACGTCGCCGACCGCGAAGATGCTGCCGCAACTCGACCGGTTGTCCTCGTCGACGATCACGGCGCCCGCCGCATCCATCGTCACGCCGGCGGTTTCGAGGCCCAGGCCCTTGGTATTGGGCAAGCGGCCGGTCGCGAACATCACGAGGTCGACGGTGATCGGCTCATGCCCGCTCATGCTGACCTTGAGGCAGCCGTTCTCGTCCTTCTCGATGCGTTCGAACGCGGCGTTGAAGCGGAAATCGATGCCCTTGCTCATCGAGATCTGGAGCAGGCGGTCGCGGATCGACTCGTCATAGCCACGCAGGATCACGTCGGTGCGGTTGACCAGCGTGACGTGCGATCCGAACTGGTGGAAAATCCCGGCGAACTCGTTGGCGATGTAGCCCGCGCCCGCGATCAGCACACGCTTCGGCACGTCGTCGAGGTGGAAGACCTCGTTCGAGGTGATGCCGTGCTCCGCGCCGGGGAAATCGGGCACCAGCGGATGCGCGCCGACCGCGATCAGGATCTTCGCGGCGGTCTTCACGCTGCCGTCGGCTAGCGTGACTTCGTTCGGGCCGGAGACGATCGCGCGCTGGTGGATGATGTCGACATGGTTGTTCTGGAGCGTGGTCGTGTAGGCGCCATTGATCCGGTCGACCTCCTCCATCACGTTGTCGCGCAGCGTCGGCCAGCTGAACGCGCAGTCGTCGGGCACCTGCCAGCCGAACCGCTTGGCGTCCTTCAGATCTTCGGCAAAATGCGCGCCGTAGATCAGCAGCTTCTTCGGCACGCAGCCGCGGATGACGCAGGTGCCGCCGACCCGGTATTCCTCGGCAACCGCGACGCGGGCACCGTGCGCAGCGGCAACGCGCGATGCCCGCGTGCCGCCCGAGCCGGCGCCGATGACGAAGAGGTCGTAGTCATATTGGGGGTCGGTCACAGGCAGTCCTTGTACGTCGCGTGCATCGAAGCAGCTTTGCATGCCATCTGGGGCAGGGGGGATGCGCGGACAACCCCAGCCCGGCGATCACGCTGACCGGCTTTGCGCATCGGCATCGCATCGATCGTCGCTTCCAGCGCGGCTGCGGAGAAGGGCCTCGCGCTACGCAGTTTCTCGCCGCCATCCTTGCCGATCAGGATCGCTGTGAAGGCGGCGGGAAGGCGGTATTTGCGGCGAACCTGCGCGGCACTGTCGGCGGCACCGCGAACCTGATCGCCTACGACTTCGACGATCGTAAGATCGCGCGCGTCAGCCTTGGTTTTCCAATCTGCGAGGATGCGCCGTTGCGCGGCGAGCGACGCGTCTGACGCGTCTTCGGCAGATGACGCCGCAACGATCAAAACGCGCCGTTCCCACTCCATCTGCGCGATGGTCGGGGAGGCTGCGAGCGCGACGGCAAGGAGTATGGGCATGCGGGAATAACGCAGGAGGCAGGCTTGCGCTCCCCCCACCCCACCACCCCGGCGAAGGCCGGGGCCCAATTAGAAAGGTGGTCGCTTATCGAACCGAGGTCCGCCCAATTGGACCCCGGCCTTCGCCGGGGTGGTGCAGCTTCTGGACACGGGTGAGTGATTGAAAAGGGGAGGACGTCCTCCAACACCTCACCCAAACGCGCGCTTGATCAAATCATCCGTCGAAGGATCGAACGTCTGTCCGCCCTTCTCCGCCGCCTTCGCCATTTCCTTCCCCAACTCGACCCCGAACTGGTCGAACGAGTTGATCCCCAACAGCACCCCGTTCACGAACACCCGGTGCTCGTAGAACGCGATGAGCGCACCCAAAGTCCGCGCATCCAGATCATCCAGCAGCAACGTCGAAGACGGCCGATCACCCGAATAGCTCCGCGCCGGATCCTCGACCTGCTTGCCCGCCATCAGCGCAGCCCCCTGCGCAAACGCATTCAGCAACAGCGCCCGGTGATGTTCCTCGGGCAGCGTATCGCCCGGCTCGATCACCGCGATGAACTCGACCGGCACGAGATGCGTGCCCTGGTGGAGCAACTGGAACACCGCATGCTGCGCCTCGGTGCCGACGCCACCCCAGGTAATCGCCGCCGACGGACGCCCGAGCGGCTGCCCGTCGACCGTCACCGATTTGCCGTTCGACTCCATCTCCAACTGCTGGAGATAGCTCGGCAGCAACCGCAACCGCTCGTCATACGCGAACGGCGCGCGCGTCTCGGCATGGCGGATCTGCGTGTAATACAGGTCGGCGAACGCCGCGAGCGCCGGCGCGTTCTCATGCATAGCCGAAAGCCGGAAATGCCGGTCCATCTCGGCCGCCCCCTCGAGCAGTTCCTCGAACCGGTCCCACCCCAACGCGATCGCCGCCGGAAACCCGATCGTCGACCACAGCGAATACCGCCCACCGACGCTCTCCGCGAACGGCAGGATGCGCGTCTCGTCGACGCCCCATTCCATCGCCTTCTCAGGGGACGCGGTCAGCGCGATCACCCGGCCATACGGGTCCTCGACATTATGCTCGGTCATCCACTGCAGGACGCTTTCGGCGTTCATCAGCGTCTCGGTCGTGGTAAACGTCTTCGACGCGACCACCAGCAACGTCGCCGCCGGATCGAACTTCGCGAACACGTCCTCCAGCGCGACGCCGTCGACATTGGCGACGATCGCCACGTCGTAGCGCTTATCGTCACGCCCCAGCGCATCGACCAGCAACTGCGGCCCCAGCGCCGATCCACCGATCCCGACGTGCAGGATATGCCGCACCGGACCTAGCGCCTCGGCCTCGATCGCATCGATCAGCGTCCGCATCCGCTGGTGGCTGGCCTGCGCGATCGCGACGCTCTCGGGCTTGCCTTCGCCGCGCTCGGCGGTGTGCTCGACCGCGCGGCCCTCGGTGACGTTGACGACCTCGCCCGAGAACAGCGCCTGGCGCTTGCCCGACAGGTCCTGCGCCTTCGCCATCTCTTCGAAAGCAGCGACCATGTCCGTCGTCAGATGCGTCTTCGACCAGTCGAAGTGAATCCCCGCGACGTCGAGGCTCAGCTTCGAGAGTCGCTCCGAGTCCGCTGCGAACAGGTCGGTCAGCTTGGTGGCGGGCAGGGCTTCGATCTTGGACCAGTCGGCGGTCATGCTACTTCTCCGAATAGACGTGCGCGCCGGTCATGCTGCAAGCGCGAGACCGCGACAACGTTCTTTCGGTGACACGTATCCCGCACACGCTTGACGATAGGCGCGGTCTGCGCAAACCCGCGCACATGGCAAATGACGTGAAGACCAAACCCAAGCGCTCTGAGACGAGCGAAACGTTCCGCTTCCTGCTGAAGCTCGCGCTGGTCGTGCTGATCCTGCGCAGCTTCATCTTCGCGCCGTTCAGCATCCCGTCCGAATCGATGCTCCCCCGGTTGCTGATCGGCGACTATCTCTTCGTCTCGAAGTGGAATTACGGCTATTCGCGCTGGTCACTGCCTGCCGGCATCCCGCTGATCCCCGGCCGCATCTTCGGCAGCACGCCGACCCGCGGCGACGTCGTCGTCTTCCGCGCACCCGAAGTGCTCGACCACGACGTCATCAAGCGCGTCATCGGTCTCCCCGGCGAGACCGTCCAGATGCGTCAGGGCACCGTCTACCTCAACGGCAAGGCGATCCCTAAGCTGCGCATCGCCGACTTCACGATCCCGCTGACCGCCAATTTCAACGCCGAGAAATGCGGCGCGCCCTTCGTCGACGTGGTGAATAACGTCCAGATCTGCCGTTACCCCCGCTTCCGCGAAACGCTTCCCGGCGGCCGCAGCTACGAAGTCCTCGACCAGGCCGAACTCCCCGATCGCGACGACACCGGGCTCTACACGATCCCCGCCGGCCACATCTTCGTGATGGGCGACAACCGCGACGACAGCGGCGACAGCCGTTTCCCCGCGCCGCAGGGCATGGGCTACGTCCCGCTCGAAAACGTCGAAGGCAAGGCGGTCGTCAACTTCTTCTCGACCGACGGCGACGCCGAATGGCTGAAGCCCTGGACCTGGGTCAGCGCTGCCCGCTGGAGCCGTATCGGGGAAGGCTTTTGAGCGACCTCGCCGGCTGGCTGAAGACGCTCTTCGGCCGCGTTCCAACCGACCTCGCCCCCTACGAACGTGCGCTGACCCACGGTAGCCAGGCCGCCGCGAACTACGAACGGCTCGAGTTCCTGGGCGACCGCGTCCTCGGCCTGATCATCGCCGAGTGGCTCTACGAACTGTTCGCCACCGACCCCGAAGGCTCGCTGTCGAAGCGCCTCAACGCGCTCGTCACCGGCCCCGTCTGTGCCGACGTCGCCCGCGAACTCGGCGTCCGCGCGCATCTGAAACTCGGCAAGCAGGCCCGCGACGACGGCGCCAGCGACAGCGATAACGTGCTCGGCGACGTGATGGAGGCACTGATCGGCGCGTGGTACCGCGAAGCCGGCCTCGACGCAGCCCGCGCCTTCGTCCGCGGCGCATGGGGAGACCGCGTCCAAGCCGGCGCAAAAGCCCCGCAACACCCCAAGTCCGCGCTCCAGGAATGGGCCGCCGCGCACAACCGCAAGCCCCCCGAATACACCATCGTCGAACGCACCGGCCCCGGCCACGCCCCTAAATTCACGATGCTGGTCTCGGTCGGTAAGCTTGCCGAAGCCACCGCGACGGGCTCCAGCAAACAGGAAGCCGAGACCGCCGCGGCCAAAGCGCTTCTGGAGAAGCTGAGCTAAAAAGGATTTTTTTCGCGCAGAGGCGCAGAGAGCGCGGAGATGGTGCGATCGGGGCAAGGTCGTGCCCGGCAAGCCACCGAGATATTCGGCGGCGTGTGATAGCAGCGGACACGCGCCTCATTCGCACCATCTCCGCGTCCTCTGCGCCTCTGCGCGAACCAACTGCCTTCCTAAAACTGCGCACGGCGCGGCGACAGTGCCGTAGTTTGGCGGGAATGACGCGAGGACGTTTTGTCTGTATGACCGACCTCGAATATCCCGATGCCGAAAAGAGCCTAAGTGACCGAACTTACCACGCCTGAAATCTCCGCCCCCAAGCATTGCGGCCTAGTCGCCATCGTCGGCGCGCCGAACGCGGGCAAGTCGACGCTCGTCAACGCGCTCGTCGGCCAGAAGGTCGCGATCGTCAGCCCCAAGGCACAGACGACGCGCGCAAAACTGATGGGCGTCGCGATCGAGGGCGACACGCAGATCCTGCTCGTCGACACCCCTGGCATCTTCGAGCCCAAGCGCCGCTTCGATCGCGCGATGGTCGCCGCCGCCTGGGGTGGCGCGGAGGGCTCCGACATCATCGCGCTGGTGGTCGACGCCAAGGGCGGCATCGGCGGCAAGGTCACGACGATCGTCGAGTCGCTGGTCGGCCGCACCGAGCCGATCTGGCTGATCCTCAACAAGGTCGATCTCGCCGACAAGACCAAGCTGCTGATCCACGCCGAGAAACTCAACGCGCTGCTTCCGTTCGCCGAAACGTTCTTCATCAGCGCCGGCACCGGCGACGGCCTCGCACACTTCAAGACGCAGCTCGCCAAGGCGATGCCCGAAGGCCCGTGGCACTATCCCGAAGACCAGGTCTCCGACTCGACCGAGCGCGCACTAGCATCCGAAGTCACGCGCGAGCAGCTCTACCTCCAGCTCCACGCCGAACTGCCCTATGCGAGCACGATCGAGACCGAGCAGTATATCGAACGCCAGGATGGCTCGCTGGAAATCCACCAGCAAATCCTCGTCGAACGCCCCACCCAGCGCGCGATCGTGCTCGGCAAGGGCGGCGTCCGCATCAAGGAAATCGGAGCCCGCTCCCGCATCGAACTCGCCTCGATCACCGGCAAGCCCGTTCACCTATACCTGCACGTTAAAGTGAAGCCCGGCTGGGACGAAGACCGCGAAGTCTACCGCGACATGGGCCTCGACTGGGTCGACTGACCCTCACTCAAGAAACTGTTTCCCCGCGAAGGCGGGGACCCAGACTGGACTCCCGCCTTCGCGGGAGAACAAATCTTCCGTCGTCCACGAAGGGCACTGAGGTCCCCAATCCATCACCACCCCGGCGAAGGCCGGGGCCCAACTGGGGGACGTCTGTAACGGCGGGCAGTGCGTAGTTACTGTGACCTCTCCAATTGACCCCGGCCTTCGCCGGGGGGGATCAAAACTCGTCAGTCCAACACCTCTTCCACCCAGGCAGGCACCAACACCCCCGCCGCACCGATCCGCGTCTTTTCGAAGAACACGCTCCCCATCGACGGATCGAGGTTCAACTCCAGCGTCCGCGCCCCATGATACGCCGCGGTCTGCACGAACCCCGCCGCCGGATACACCGCGCCCGACGTGCCGATCGAAACGAACAGATCGGCCTTCGCCAATGCGGCCTCGATCCGCTCCATCTGGTACGGCATCTCCCCAAAGAACACGATGTCCGGCCGCAACGCCGCCGCCCCGCACGCGCCACACACCGACCCCTCCGGCAACGCCCCCGTCCAAGGCTCACGCGCCCCACAAACGGCACACAAGGCCGACAACAACTCGCCATGCATATGCAGCATCCGCGTCGCCCCCGCCCGCTCGTGCAGATCGTCGACATTCTGCGAGACGATCAGCAGCTCGCCGTCCCAAGCCGCATCCAGCCGCGCCAGCGCGTGGTGTGCGGCGTTGGGCTCGACCGTCGCCAGAGCCGTGCGCCGCAGATCGTAGAACAGGTGCACCAGTTCCGGATCCCCCGCGAGCGCCTCGGGCGTACAGACATCCTCGACACGGTGCCCCTCCCACAAGCCACCCGGCCCGCGAAACGTCGCGATCCCGCTTTCCGCTGAAATGCCCGCCCCGGTCAGAACGACGATATTTCTGATATCCCCCATCGCCACGATCTACGCCGTGCGCTGTGGCCCGGATAGTGGCTGTTACGTCGACATCGCGCCCATCGGTGTACCGGATAGCGCGATGCGCCCGGTTGCCGTCTTGCAGCGTTGAGCTACACCGACCAAGCCACCTTGGCCGCTGAAAACCCGATCGCCGAGGCCATTGTGGCATCGCGCGCTTCGATACTCGAAGGATTCGATGCGATGTTGACGAAGAAACTGGTGCTGCTGAGCGGCGTGGTCGCGGTCCTTGCAGGTTGTGGTCAGACGACATCGACGGACTCGAACACCTCGACCGCAAACATCGCCATGGGCAACACCAGCGCCGCAGCGAGTGCGACCCCGGCGGTCAATCGCGTCCGCGGCGTCATCACCGCGATCGGCACCGACGCGCTGACCGTCCAGACCTATGATGGCAAGTCTGCCACCGTGCCGCTCGACGCCAACACCAAGTTCGCCTGGGTGGTGAAGTCGGACCTGTCGACGCTCAAGGACGGCGACTTCATCGGCACGGCGACGACCGGTCCCGATGACGCCCTGCGCGCGGTCGAACTGGTCATCTTCCCGGAGGCGATGCGCGGCACCGGCGAGGGGCATTATCCCTGGGACGTCCCCGGCGCGGTCGCGGCTGCAGGCGGCGGCACGAACGGGTCCAGCGCCATGACCAACGGCACCGTCGACGGGCAGAGCGCGATGACCAACGGTACGGTCGATGGCCAAAGCGCGATGACCAACGGCACGGTCTCGCAGCAGAGCGGCATGACGAATGGCACCGTTACCGGCGGCGCAGGCAAGCCCGGCGAGACCAAGCTGAGCATCTCGTACAAGGGCGGCAAGGCACAGGTCGTCGTTCCCGTCGGCACGCCGATCGTCCGGTTCGAGCCAGCCGAGCGCACGGTCCTCGCCAAGGGCCAAAAGCTGTTCGCGATCGTCACGACCGACTCCAAGGGCGCCAAGTCGGTCGCCGTCGGCAAGGACGGCCTGACGCCGCCGATGTAGTCTCACTAATATCTTGAGATAACTAGGAAAGGTCGGGGTGGCGCTAAGGCCATTCCGGCCTTTTTCGTTTGGTGGCATCGGATACGTGAGAGCACGTTCGTGTGACCTTATCGTAACCGTTGGCCGGTTGTGCCCGGACCACGGGCACGACCCCGTCTTCAAAAATCATACGATCGCCGTTAAGACGCTTGCAAACCTGTATCCGTAAAGGCGCTGCATGACCGTCATCACCGAAGCCGACCTGATCGAAAGCGTCGCCGACGCACTCCAGTTCATCAGTTACTACCACCCGATGGACTATATCCGCGCGCTGGGCGTCGCGTACGAGGCCGAGCAGAGCCCCGCCGCCAAGGACGCGATTGCGCAGATCCTCACCAACAGCCGGATGTGCGCCGAGGGCCACCGCCCGATCTGCCAGGATACCGGCATCGTCACGATCTTCGTCAAATGGGGCCAGGATTGCCGCCTCGAGTCGACCCGCTCGCTGCAGGAGGTCGTCGATGAAGGCGTGCGGAAAGCGTATCTCAACCCCGAGAACAAGCTGCGTGCGTCGATCCTCGCCGATCCCGCCTTCACGCGCCGCAACACCAAGGACAACACGCCGAGCGTGATGCATGTCGAGATGGTGCCGGGCAACACCGTCTCGGTCGACGTCGCGGCGAAGGGCGGCGGCAGCGAGAACAAGTCAAAGTTCAAGATGATGAACCCGAGCGATTCGATCGTCGACTGGGTGCTCGAGATGATCCCGCAGATGGGCGCCGGCTGGTGCCCGCCCGGTATGCTCGGCATCGGCATCGGCGGCACCGCGGAAAAGTCGATGATCCTTGCCAAGCAATCGCTGATGGGCTCGATCGACATGGCGCAACTGAAGGCGCGCGGCCCCAGGAACGACATCGAGGCGCTGCGGATCGAGATCTACGACAAGGTCAACGCGCTCGGTATCGGCGCGCAGGGGCTGGGCGGACTTTCGACCATCCTCGACGTCAAGATCTTCGACTGGCCGACGCACGCCGCGTCGAAGCCGGTGGCGATGATCCCGAACTGCGCCGCCACGCGCCACGCGCATTTCGTGCTCGACGGCTCGGGTCCGGTGTATCTGGAAGCGCCGAAGCTGGAGGAATGGCCGGATGTGAACTGGACGCCCGACAAGGCCGCGATCCGCGTCGATCTCGACACGCTGACGCCGGACGTCGTGCAGACCTGGAAGCATGGCGACCGCCTGCTGCTCAACGGCAAGATGCTGACCGGGCGCGACGCGGCGCACAAGCGGATTAAGGACATGCTCGATGCGGGCGAGCCGCTGCCGGTCGATTTCAAGGGGCGCGTGATCTATTATGTCGGTCCGGTCGATCCGGTCGGCGAGGAAGTCGTCGGACCTGCGGGGCCGACCACCGCGACGCGGATGGACAAGTTCACCCGGATGATGCTCGACCAGGGCCTGCTGGCGATGGTCGGCAAGGCCGAGCGTGGCGCCGACGCGACCAAGGCGATCGCGGAGGCCAAGTCGGCCTATCTGATGGCGGTTGGCGGGGCTGCGTATCTCGTCGCGCGCGCGATCAAGGGCTCGAAGGTCGTCGGGTTCGCCGATCTCGGCATGGAGGCTATCTACGAGTTCGAGGTCAGCGACTTCCCCGTCACCGTTGCGGTCGACTCCGCAGGCGAGAACGTTCACCAGCTCGCGCCGCTCGTCTGGCGCGAGAAGATCGCCCGCGAGGGATTGTTGACGCCGGCCTGATCTGGAACGGGTCGGGGGGCTGTACCGTTGGACATGGGAAACACAGGAGTTCTTCATGTCCAACCTGCTCTCGTCGAAGTTCGGCACCGCCCTGATCGCCATCGCCTGCCTGTCGTCGGGTGCTTCCGCGCAAACGACTACGACAGCGCCGGCGACACGTTCGGGAGGCCTTGGTGGTTTGCTCGGCAGCGCGATCCCGAGCGTCGGGTCGATCGGTGCGGGCAACGCGGCTGGGCTGCTCGGCTATTGCCTCAAGAACAAGCTGCTCGGGCAGGGTAGCGCGCTCGACGCGCTGACGGGCGGGCAGGCAACCGCCCCGCAAGCGGCCGCACCCGCTCCGACTGGCGCACAGTCGATCCTCCAGCGCCTGACCGGTCGCCAAGGCGTGACGACCTCGCCGGGCTACGCGGCGGGGCAGGCGGGGCAGATCCAGACGCCTAACGGGCAGGGCCTATCGCTGGGTAATCTTGGCGGACTGGTAAAGACGCGCGTGTGCAGCGTCGTGCTCAACCGTGCGAAGTCGTTCCTTTAAGGTGGTCTGATGCAAGGACAGACCCTGTCTTGCTCGCGCGAAGTGGGCGGCGGCGTCGATACGCGCCTACTTCAAATGAAAAGAGGCCACCGGATCGTCTCCCGACGATCCGGTGGCCTCCAGACATGGTCAGCGGCCGGAGAGCTCCAGCCCGGAGGACCATGCGTACCGCCTATCCTATGGACCACGTGTTGACTGGGAGAGGATACTCCCCACGCGGACCGGCGGACTTAGCGGTGCGTCCCCCGAACGAACCGAACCGAACTCACTGCTGAACCATGAGACATCGGATCACCTCCTTTCGCTTGTTGAAACAACGCGGCCAAGCCTGACCGCAACGCCAATGTGTGCCGGACGCGGCCACGATACAAGCCTTGTTTTACAGAAGTTTTCGACTGATCTTCTGCGGCCTTCGGTTGGTCGAAATCAGCCGCGACAATCCTCGGTGACGCGCTCGATTTCAGCCCAGGCCGGCACCACCAGGGGTGCCAGTCCGGCCTGTTGAACGACGAACCGCCCGCGGCTGAAACCCATCGCCTCGAGCAGCGGATCGTTCGGCGTCAGCGCGGCGGCGACATAGGGCGGCGTCCCGCCGGTCGGCTGGACGGGAAGGGCGCGCGTGACGCTGGACGTGCGGATCGTCAGCGGCGTTGGCGCGCTGCCGGCGCGAGACAGGTAGATTTGTCGCGCGGCAGTATCGCACCTGAGCGTCAGCGAGGCGTCGGCATTGGCTGGGCCGAACAGCGCGATCGAACCGCGCGCATCGCGGCGATACACCCAGGTTCCCGGCGAATAGGGCCAGTCGCGCCAGTCCGCCGCGATCGGGGCGGGCCGGGGCGCCGGCGCCGCCACGGGGGGCGCGGCACGCGGTGGCGGCGGCTCGGCACGCGGCGGCGCGACGCACCCTGCGATCAGCGCAAGGGCAGCGAGGCTGGCGGACCGAGCAAGCGTGGCGGGGCCGAGGAGCGATCGCAAACCGGCGGGGGAGGGGGGCAAAGCGCGCATCGCACCGCTATGCGGCACGTCCGGCAACGGCTCAACCCGCGACGAACCATGAGCCATGGGAACCGGCGCGCGTTGCTACCGGTTCAGCGACGGAAGAATTTGGAGAAGAGACATGTCCGATACCGCCGCCACCCCGACCCAGTTGCTCGTCCAGGCGAACATTTCCGGCACAATGAAGGTCGAAAGCCGCGATGGCGATAACGTCGGTTCGGTCCACGCGTTCATGGTCCACAAAGGCACCGGCCGCGTCACCCACGCCGTGCTCAGTCTCGGCGGCTTCCTTGGCATGGGCAAGAGCTTCTATCCGCTGCCGTTCGCCCTCCTCCAGTTCGACGCGGTCCGCGACCTCTACGTCGTCACGATCGACAAGCGCGTCCTCGAAGGCGGCCCGAGCTGGGCGAACAACGCACCGGTCTTCGACCAGGCATACGCGGACCGCGTCGCGAGCTATTACGGGTCGAGCAGCGAAGACCTCGTCGTCGGCTAAGCACACTTTGACCGGTGCGGGTGAGTTGCCCGCACCGGTGACGTCCGCGATCACCGCGATCGCGATCCCCCCATGCGCATTTTCTGGCTCTTGCCGTAACGCGTTTTCCGCGTGCCGGGCTTGCCCTCGTTAGACCGTCCCATGACCGGCGCCTTCTGCTGGTCGACCGGCAGGCCCAGTTCCTCGTTCTCCAGCTGCCGAATTTCGTCGCGCAAACGCCCGGCAGTCTCGAACTCAAGATCGCTCGCCGCCTTGCGCATCTGCTTCTCGAGATCCTCGATATACGCGCGCAGGTTGTGGCCGACCATGTGCGGACGGTCCTCGTCGATCGGGATCGTGACCTGATCCTGGCTCGCGACGTGCGCGATGATGTCACCAATGTTGCGGCGGATCGTCGTCGGAGTGATGCCGTGTTCGGTGTTGTACGCGACCTGCTTCTCGCGACGGCGCGAGGTCTCGTTCATCGCGCGCTCCATCGATCCGGTGACGCGGTCGGCATACAGGATCACGCGGCCGTCGACGTTGCGCGCCGCGCGGCCGATCGTCTGGATCAGCGACGTTTCGGAGCGCAGGAAGCCCTCCTTGTCCGCGTCGAGGATCGCGACCAGCCCGCATTCGGGTATGTCGAGCCCCTCGCGCAACAGGTTGATGCCGATCAGGACGTCGTACACGCCGAGCCGCAGGTCGCGGATCAGTTCGATGCGTTCCAGCGTCTCGACGTCGCTATGCATGTAGCGGACCTTGATCCCCGCCTCGTGCATGTACTCGGTCAGATCCTCCGCCATCCGCTTGGTCAGCGTGGTGACGAGCGTGCGGTAGCCGAGCGCGGTGGTCTTGCCGACTTCGACGATCAGGTCCTGGACCTGTTCCTCGACCGGCTTGATCTCGACGGGGGGATCGATCAGCCCGGTGGGGCGGATGACCTGTTCGGCGAACACGCCGCCGGTCTGCTCCATCTCCCAGCTGCCCGGAGTCGCCGAGACATAGGTTGTCGGCGGGCGCATCGCGTCCCATTCGTTGAAGCGCAGCGGGCGGTTGTCGATCGCCGACGGCAGGCGGAAGCCGTATTCGGCGAGCGTCAGCTTCCGCCGGTGATCGCCGCGCGACATGCCGTTGATCTGGCCGATCGTGACATGGCTCTCGTCGACGAACAGCAGCGCGTTGTCGGGCAGATATTCGAACAACGTGGGCGGCGGTTCGCCCGGCATGCGCCCGGTGAGGAAGCGGCTGTAATTCTCGATCCCCGCGCAGGAGCCGGTCGCCGCGATCATCTCCAGGTCGAAGTTGGTGCGTTGCTCCAGTCGCTGCGCCTCCAGCAGCTTGCCCTCCAGCACCAGCTCCTTCAGCCGCTCAGCCAGCTCGTGCTTGATCGCCTCGCCCGCCTGCTTGAGCGTCGGGCCGGGCGTCACGTAATGCGAGTTCGCATAGACGCGCACCGAGTTCAGCGACGCGACCTTCTTGCCGGTCAGCGGATCGAACTCGATGATCTCCTCGATATCGTCGCCGAAGAACGAGATGCGCCAAGCGCTGTCCTCGTAATGCGACGGGAAGATCTCGAGCGTATCGCCCTTTACGCGGAAATTGCCGCGCTGGAACGCCGCGTCGTTGCGTTTGTACTGGAGCGCGACGAGTTTCCGCACGATCTCGCGCTGATCGACCGTCGTGCCCTTTTTGAGGTCGAAGATCATCGCGGAATACGTCTCGACCGAACCGATGCCGTACAGGCACGACACCGACGCGACGATGATCACGTCGTCGCGTTCGAGCAGCGCGCGAGTCGCGGAATGCCGCATCCGGTCGATCGACTCGTTGGTCGACGATTCCTTCTCGATGTACGTGTCGGAGCGCGCGACATACGCTTCGGGCTGGTAGTAATCGTAATAGCTGACGAAATATTCGACCGCGTTGTCGGGGAAGAACGACTTCATCTCGCCGTAGAGCTGTGCGGCCAGGATCTTGTTCGGCGCGAGGATCAGCGCGGGGCGCTGGACGCGGTTGATGACGCTGGCCATCGTGAAGGTCTTGCCCGAGCCGGTGACGCCGAGCAGCACCTGGTCCTTCTCGCCGTCGCCGATCGCGGAGACGAGTTCGGCGATCGCGGTGGGCTGGTCGCCCGCGGGTTCGTATTCGCTGACGAGGTTGAACCGCTTGCCGCCCTCGACCTTGTCGGGACGCGCGGTCGGGCGGTGCGGCACGAAGGTGTCGCCGGTTTCGGGCTCGGCGAGGCTGGTGCGGATCTGAATGGCCATCGAGGGGGAATATGGGGAACATACGGTGAGTCGGCAACGGCCCCGGGACCTGTTTGGCCGATGCCAAGTTTAGCTGTTGTTGACCCGTCCGGCTCACGCCCATAATGCGACCGTTTCGCAAGCCATCGATCCGCCAGCGCCCGCGCGTAGGCCAAGGAATAGACGCATGACCGCCCCGACCGTCGAAGCAACCCGCGCTCCCGCGCTGATCCTCGAGACCCCCGCGTTCCTCAACGCCAAGGTACTGTGGGTGCGTCACTGGAACGAACATCTGTTCAGCTTCGCGATCGAGCGGCCGGCGAGCTTCCGCTTCCGCTCGGGCGAGTTCGTGATGATCGGCCTGCCGCAGGAAGGCGGCAAGCCGATCATGCGCGCCTATTCGATCGCGTCGCCGCATTATTCGGAGGAACTGGAGTTCCTGTCGATTAAGGTCGAGGACGGCCCGCTGACCTCGAAGCTCCAGCTGATCCAGCCGGGCGACGAACTGTATCTCGGCAAGAAGCCGACGGGTACATTGGTGCTCGACGCGCTGCTGCCCGGGAAGCGGTTGTTCATGTTTTCGACCGGCACCGGCCTCGCGCCGTTCCTCAGCCTGATGCGCGATCCCGACGTGTATGCAGCGTACGAGCAGATCATCGTCGTGCACAGCGTGCGCCGCGTGAGCGACCTCGCCTATCATGACGAGATGGTCGGCCTGCTGGCGGAGGATCCGCTGATCGCGGAGGAGGCACAGACGCAGTTCCACTACATCCCGACCGTGACGCGCGAGCCGTTCCGCACCACGCGGCGGATTGGCGCGCTGATCGAGGATGCGTCGCTGTTCGGCCATCCGGTGCGCGGCGAGCAGAAGCTCAACCCCGAGACCGATCGAGCGATGCTGTGCGGCTCGACCGAAATGATCAAGGAATTCGCGGTAATGCTCGAAGCTAACGGCTTCGACGAGGGCTCGAATGCGAAGCCGGGTACTTTCGTGATCGAGCGCGCCTTCGTCGGCTGAACCGCGACATCTGCTGTTCCCCCACGAAAGCGGGGGAAACAGTCCCGCACGCTCCCGGCGTTCGCCGCTACTGAGTCCCTGACCCCCGCCTTCGCGGGGTTGCAGCAAGGCTGATTGTTTCTCTCGCTCAATCCGCCGATACCCTCTCCACCAAAATAGGAGAGACCCATAATCGGTTACGCGACGCTCGGCAGCAACGACATCGACACCGCGCTCGACTTCTACGACGCACTGTTCGCGACCGTCGGCGGCAAGCGGCTCATGCAGGTGCCCGACGAACGCCAGCTGACCTTCTACGGTGCAGGCGCCGACAAGCCGATGCTGGTGATCGGCCGGCCGTATGACGGTGCTGCGGCGACCGCCGGCAACGGCACGATGGTCGCACTGGCGGCAGATTCGCGTGAGCAAGTCGATCAGATCTACGCCAAGGCGATCGAACTCGGCGGCGCGGACGAGGGTGGCCCGGGCTCGCGCGGCCCCGAGGAGATGGGCTTTTACGGCGCGTATTTCCGCGATCCGGACGGCAACAAGCTTTGCGCGTTCAAGATGGGCTGAACGCTCTCCGGTTCGACATCATTCTCAGCCAATCGAGAATGACGTCGTCGCCGCTCAGGCCGCGCGTTTCGCGAAATTCCACTGCCACAGCATCAGCAGCGGCACGACGATCGTCTCCATGCCCAGCCCGAGCACATGGCCCTGTGACGGCACGCCCACCGTGAGCAACGAGATCCCACGCGACAGGCCGCCGACGAAGATCAGTCCGCCGAGCAACCGAAATCGTGGACCTTTGCGTTCGATAGCCGGAATGCAGCTGACAAAGCCCAGTCCGGTCGCGAAGAAGATACCCGAGATATACCGGAAATGGCTGTCCAGATCGCGGGGCACGTCGGCCAGATGCCCGAACGGCGCCGGCCCGTGCAGAACGCCCTGGCCGCCGACGATCAGCGGCAGGAGGCATGCCGCAGCGATGACGATCTGCAATATGCGTTTCTCGATCACGACAGGTCCTTCAGCAATTCCGGGCGAATGCGGAACGCGCGCAGCGAAATCCGTACCTCGACGATGAACGATACGAGCGCGGCGATCAGCAGGATCATCGCAAGGATGAAGCACAACGCGACCGCAGTGCCGAAATGCAGCTTCGCCAGTTCGGCGATGAACAGCAACGCGATCAGCACGCAGGTCATGATCGCGCTCGATACCGCAAGGAACAGCGCGGCATTGATGATTGTCATCCGCCGATCGAGCAGCCGCAGCTCCCAGACATAGCGATGATGGTCGGGCCCGGTGATGCTCCCGTGGAGCAATTCCAGTTTGCGCGCACGATCGATCACACGGGACAGGCGTCCCGCAAGTACGTTGAGCAACTGGCCGATACCGGCCAGCATGAACACCGGCGCGAGCGAAAGCTGGATCGTCTGAGCGATCGTCGAGATGGCGGGGATCGTCGGCATCGTGACACCATGGTGGGGAACGCCCGTGATGGGAAGAACGTGACGCCATGAAAAATGGTCCGATTTTGCCGGTCCGGTTGGAAAGGGCATGTAATCGTAAGGTTCCGCGCAGTATCGGGGGGCATGTCCAAGCCGATGCTCCTGGCCGATTTCGTCCGCCTTCCTCCCGCCGTGCGCGGCGAGATCGTCGAAGGGCTGGCCGCCGCGATCGACACGGTGGCCGACCGCGGGCCGCAAAGTCACCGGTTCCTGCGCTTCGGCTGGTACGCGGCGGCGCTCGCCGCGTATGGTGGCCAGGCGCGGACGTTGGTCGTCGAGGAGGACGACGCTCCGGTGCTGACGCTGCCGTTCGTCCCTCTCGGTCCGCGCGCTCTGGGCATGGCGGCGATCCCAGGCTGCTACTGGCCGTTCCGCAGTTTCGGCCTGGCGCTGGGGGCGAGCGACGCCAGTCTGAAAGCCGCGCTGTCGACTTTGGCGGGGCAGCTCGGCGGCCTGCGGGTCGGTCCGGTGTATGACAATGATGCTGCCGCCACGGCGCTGATCGCGGCGGCGCGCGCGAACGGCTGGACCGCGATCGACCGGCGGATCGGTGACAGCTGGTCGCTCGAGATGCAGCCGATCGTCGGGGGCCAGCCCTGGCCGCGCAACTCGACGCTGCGCAAGAATCGCTTCCACGAAAAGCATCTGGCCGAGCACGGCATGCCCGAGTGGCGGTTTCTCTCGGCGGCGGACTGGCCCGCGGCGTTCGCGGATCTCGGCGCGGTCGAGCAGGTGAGCTGGATCGCGCACGATACCGATCGATCAGGCATGAAGTTCACGTCCGACGGCCATCTCGCCTTCTGGCAGGCGGCGGTCGCTGACCCGGTGCTCGCCGAGATGTTTCGCGCGGCGCTGCTGACGATCGACGGCGCCCCGGCGGCGTTCTCGTTCGATATCGATACCGGCGAACTGCTGTACGCGATCGCCAACAGCTATGACCCGCGCTTCGCCAAGCATTCGCCGGGCAAGCTGCTCTACTGGCGCAATCTGGTCGCCGCGCTTGGCCGTGGTATTCGTCGTGTGGACTGGGGCGCGGGCGACAGCGGCTACAAGCAGGTGATCGGCGCGCAGGTCGACGCGCCGATCCGCGACTGGATCCTGCTCAGGCCGGGCGCGCCCGCGCTGGCCGGGCGCCTATTCGGCTGGATCTGGCGGCGCAGCGGCCATCGTCAGCCCCGCAGATAGCGCGCCGCGGGTGTCAGACCCGAATATACCTAAAATACCAGACCTCGTGGCCCTGCCGCCGCGCCTTGCGTTCGTACCGAGTCTCGGGCCAGTCGTCGGGGCGCGTCAGGAAGTCGTGGGGGGTTTGTGCCTGCCATTCGAAATCGCGGCGCGCGTTCATGATCATCATCGACCAGCGGCAATAGGTCGGATCGTCGGTGCCGAGCCGGAATTCCGCGCCGGGCTTTAGCTTGGCGGCGATCGTGTCGAGCGGGCCGTGATTGACCATGCGGCGCTTGGCGTGGCGCGCCTTCCGCCACGGATCGGGATGCAGCAGGTACAACCGGTCGAGGCTTGCGTCGGGCAGCCGCTCGATCACCTCCAGCGCATCGCCCATGTGCAGCCGCACGTTGGTCAGCTCGCCGTCGCGGATATGCGCCAGCGCGCCGACGACGCCGTTGAGGAACGGCTCGCAGCCGATGAAGCCGACGTCGGGGTTCATCGCGGCCTGTCCCGCCAGATGCTCGCCCGCGCCGAAGCCGATCTCCACGTGCAGCGGGCGGTTGTCGCCGAACAGCGTCATCGCATCGATCGGGCCCTCTTCGGGCACCGACAGATCGGCAAGCGTTTCCTCGACGAGCGCGGCTTGGCCGAGGCGCAGCTTGTGGCCCTGGCGACGGCCATAGAGGCGGCGGATAACAGAAGGATCGTTCATCGCCGCGTGCCCTAGCGGTGTGGGGCGCCGGAGCAAAGTCCCCCGCGAGCCGTTGCATGTCCGTAATGGCCGAACAAAACCCCTCCGCATCGCCCGATCCCGCCGGATCCGAGGACGACGTCGACGCGCTGAAAGCCGCCGATGCCAAGGATCTCCACCAGGCCGTCCGCGAGGAGGGCGAGGACGAACTCGACCGGCCGATCTCGTCGTTGTTCTTCTCCGGCCTCGCGGCGGGCATGGCGATCGCCAGTTCGCTGATCGCCGAAGGTGCGCTCCACGCGGCGCTGCCCGATACGCCGTGGCGATCGACCGTCGTATCGCTCGGCTACCCGATCGGGTTTCTCGTCGTGATCCTCGGGCGGATGCAGTTGTTCACCGAGAGCACGATCACCGCGATGCTGCCGCTGGTGACCAAGCCGTCGGGCTGGGCATTGCGACGGACCTTGCGGCTCTGGAGCGTCGTGCTGGGCGCCAACCTGATCGGTACGGCGCTGGCCGGCGGCATGATCGCGGCGGGCCTGCTCGGCGGCAACGCGCTTCGCACCGCGATGATCGAGGTGTCGATGGGCATAACCGAACTTTCGGCCGCGGCGACGTTCGTCAATGCGGTCCCGGCCGGGTTCATGATCGCGATCCTCGCCTGGTCGCTGCCGAACGCGCGCGAACAGTCGTTCCTCGTGATCTTCGCGATCACCTACGTCGTCGCGATCGGCGCATTCAGCCACTCGATCGTTGGATCCGTGGAGGCGTGGCTGCTGCTGTTTTCGGGGAAGGTCGGCGTCGGTGAGGCGCTGGGTGGCCTGATGCTGCCGGCGATTCTCGGCAACTTGCTGGGTGGTGCGGGGTTGTTCGCGCTGCTGGCGCATGCACAGGTGCGCGGCGAGATGACCGGGCGGGAGAAGACTTGATGGGCGAGATCGAACAGGCGGCAAAGTCCGTCGAGAAGGCGGATCGCGCCGTGACGCACAAGGCTGCCGCGCACCGCGACCAGCCGATCGTCAAGGCGACCGGTTTCCTGGCCGAGATCGGCGACCAGCCGCAACTCGTCGCGACGTCGCTAGGGACGGTCGTGATCGGGCTCGTCGCGCGTCGTCCCGACATGATCCGCGGCGGGGTGCGAATGTTCGCGGCGCACGCAGCGGCCACCTTCGTTAAGTCGGCGATCAAGGCTTCGATCGATCGCACGCGTCCCGAAAAGGCGATCGAGGACGGCAAGGCGCGGTTCGAACCCGGTGACAGCGAAGATCACGAGCAGACCTCGTTCCCGTCCGGCCACACCGCCGGCGCGGTTGCGGTCGCGCGGGCGGCGTCGCGCGACATCGACGGGGCAGGGGCACCGGCCGCGCTGGTCACCGGCCTGGTCGCCGCGGCGCAACCGCTCAACGGCAAGCATTACCTCTCCGACCTCGTCGTCGGCGCGGCGGTCGGCTGGATCGCCGAGGCTCTGGTCAGCGCGGTGTTCGACCGGGTTGCGCCGGTGATCGAAAACGCCGCGGTGGAGACACTGCCTCTGCACGACGCGCCGGCTACCGCCTGATTACGCCGGATTTTTTCGTGCGACGCGGCTGCGCATGGAACCGTTACGAGCCCGTGACGGTTTGCGACCTCGTCATAACAGGGAAGTCCGTATCATGAAGAAGCTCGCCATCGCCACGATGATCGCCGCCATCGCACTCCCGCTCGCAGCCTGCGGCGGCAAGGGCGACGACAAGCTCGGCAGCCAGGTCGAGAAGGCCGCGGACAACCGCGCCGATGCGCTCGACGCCGCTGCCGATAACCTCGAGGACCAGGCCAAGGCAGTCCGCAAGGACGGCGACCGCCAGGCGGACGCGATCGACGATGCCGACGTGAACGCGCAGGCGATGCCGCAGGCGCAGAAGGACGCACTCGTCAACGGCAGCGAAAAGCTCCGCTGATAATCCAGGCGCACACTCGCGCCGGCGTCGGGACCGCCTTCCGGTAAACGCCGGGGGGCGGTTTCGACGTTTTGAATCGACCGGATCGAACCGGCAATACGACGACAGGGGACAGCGCAATGATCGACAGGCGTCGACTGGAAACAGGGGGCTTCATCACCTTCCTGGTGGCGATCACGATCGGGCTGTGCGTGGTCGTGTCGTCGTTCGCGGCGGCTCTGCTGTGGAGCGCGCTGGCCGCGATCCTGTTCCAGTCGCTCTACCAGTGGCTGCTCAAGCGCTGGCCGGAGCGGCGCAATCTCGCCGCCGCACTGACGCTGCTGATCATCTTCGTCGCGGTGATCATACCGACGCTGTTCATCGGCAGCCTCATGATCGACCAGTCCGCTTCGGTCTATGCCAAGCTGCAAAGCGGCCAGATCAACTTCGGCGCGTATTTCCAGCAGATCCACGACGCTTTGCCGAACCGCATCCAGGGTGCGCTCGACAAGGCGGGACTCAACAGCTTTGAGCAGGCGCAGTCGCGCGTGTCGAACATCCTCGGCAACAGCGTCCGCTCGATCGCGGGTCAGGCTTTGTCGATCGGTCGCAACGCGGCTTCGTTCCTGCTGTCGTTCGGCGTCGGGCTGTACGTGACGTTCTTCCTCCTCCGCGATGGCGACAAGGTCGGCCCGGCAATCCGCCGCGCGCTGCCGTTCGAGCATTCGGTTACGACAAAGCTGGTCGACAAGTTCGTCGCGGTGGTACGCGCGACGATCAAGGGATCGGTGATCGTCGGCCTCGTCCAGGGTGCGCTCGGGGGGCTGACATTCTGGATCGTCGGCGTGCCGGCGGCCTTGCTGTGGGGCTTGCTGATGGCGCTGACGTCGCTGCTGCCGGCGCTCGGGCCGGCAATCGTCTGGGTGCCGGTCGCGGTGTACCTGCTGGCGACGGGCGCGATCTGGCAGGGCGTGGTCGTGGTGGTCTCGGGCGTCGTGGTGATTGGTCTGGCGGACAACATCCTGCGGCCGATCCTGGTCGGACGTGACACGGGCATTCCGGATTACATCGTGCTGGTGACGACGCTGGGTGGGATCGAGGTCGTGGGGTTGAGTGGTATCGTCGTCGGCCCGTTGGTGGCCGCGTTGTTCCTGACGGCTTGGCAGATCTTGACCGAGCAGCGGCATGCGCAGGTTCTCCACCCCGTTCGTCCTGAGTAGCTGCTGAGCCTGTCGAAGCGGCGTATCGAAGGATGGGTTGGCGAGCGGAACGCGCCTTGTGCTCGATAACCCTCTCCCCTTGGGGAAAGGGAGGGGCCTGCACGGCGAAGCCGGGTGGGAGGGTGAGGGGGAGTGAGGCTCGGACCCTCTCCTCCAAAGCCCCTCACCCTTCCGTCGCCAAGCGGCTCCTCCCTCCCTCTCCCCGGCGGGGAGAGGGACTCGAAATTTAGCTCCAAAATGCAAAAAGCCTCCCGCGGACTGGTCCGCGGGAGGCTTTTTCGTATTCTAAAAGCGCGTCGCTATCAGGCGACGGCAGCCTTCAGCGCATCGACCAGATCGGTCTTTTCCCAGGTGAACGTGTCACCCTCGGGCTCACGACCGAAGTGGCCGTACGCCGCCGTCTTCTTGTAGATCGGTGCGTTCAGCTTCAGATGCTCGCGGATGCCCTTCGGCGTCAGGCGAACCAGCTTCGGCAGAACCGCCTCGAGCTTGGCTTCCTCGACCGTGCCGGTACCATGCGTGTCGACATACACCGACAGCGGCTCGGCAATCCCGATCGCATAGCTCAGCTGGATCGTGCAGCGACGCGCGAGACCGGCAGCAACGACGTTCTTCGCCAGATACCGTGCGACATACGCAGCCGAGCGATCGACCTTCGTCGGATCCTTGCCCGAGAATGCGCCGCCGCCATGCGGTGCCGCGCCGCCGTAGGTGTCGACGATGATCTTGCGCCCGGTCACGCCGGCGTCGCCGTCTGGGCCACCGATCTCGAACTGGCCGGTCGGGTTGATGTAGATCGCGGTCTCGTCGGTGATGAAACCGTCGGGCAGCACGTCCTTGAACACGCCCATGACATAGTCGCGCAGCACCGCGTATTTGGCGGGATCGGCGTTGTCGCCCTTCTCGCAATAGCCCGGTGCGTGCTGCGTCGAGACTACGAGAGCCGTCGCGCCGACCGGCACTTCGTTCTCGTACGACAGCGTGACCTGGCTCTTGGCGTCGGGCTCGAGGAACGGTGCCGCGCCCGAATGGCGATCCTCGGCCATCTTCGCGAGGATCTTGTGGCTGTAATACAGCGTCGCGGGCATCAGACCGGGGGTCTCGTCGGTCGCGTAGCCGAACATGATGCCCTGGTCGCCGGCGCCCTCGTCCTTGTTGCCGCTCTCGTCGACGCCCATCGCGATGTGCGCGGACTGGCCGTGGAGGTTGTTCTCGAAACGGAACGTCTCCCAGTGGAAGCCCGACTGCGCGTAGCCGATTTCCTTGACGGTGTTGCGGACGGCTGCCTCGATCTCCTTCAGCACGCCGTCGGCCCACTGGTCGTTCTCGTAGATGCCCTTGCCGCGGATTTCGCCGGCGAGGACGACGAGCTGCGTGGTCGTCAGCGTCTCGCAGGCGATGCGCGCCTGCGGGTCCTTGGCGAGGAACAGGTCGACGATCGTGTCGCTGATCTGGTCGGCGACCTTGTCGGGATGGCCTTCGGAGACCGATTCGGAGGTGAAGAGGAAGGATTTGCGCATGAGGGCCTCTTTGCCATGCTCTGAAGCGAGCGTCATATAAGGAAAGCTTTATATGACCCTAGCGGCGGCGGCGACGCAGGGCAACCGCCGTTGCGAGCAGGAGCGCGGCGACGATCGCCGCCATCGCGTTGCCGACGCGCGAGAACAGGGTCGGGGGCAGAGCGGACGGCATCGGCTGCTCGATCGCGCCGGCGGTCTCGTGTGGGACGGTCGCGACGAGGCGGCCATCGGCGGCGATGATCGCCGAGATACCTGTCGGCGTCGCGCGGAGGATCGGCAACCCTTCCTCGATCGCGCGCATCCGGGCTTGCGCGAGATGCTGCGGCGGGCCCCATTTGCCGAACCACGCGTCGTTCGAGGGATTGAAGAGGATGCGCGGCCTGTGGGTGCGGTCGACCACCTCGCCAGAGAAGATGATCTCGTAGCAGATCTGCATGCCGATCGAGCCGAAGCCGGGCAGCGTCAGGTTCGCCGGTCCCTTGCCCGAGGTGAAGTCGATATCGCCGGGCACGAGGCGCGCGAGGCCGAGCGGCTTCAGCAGCCACGGCATCGGTAGATATTCGCCGTACGGCACGAGATGCGCCTTGTCGTACCGCCCCCGCAGCCGCGCCTGGGCGTCGAGTGCGAACACCGAATTGGCAGCGCCGGAGATCTGGTCCCTGGCGTTGAACTCGAGCGCAGTGCCGCCGATCAGCAGGATGTCCTCGGGGCCCAGCAGGCGCGCCATGCGGCGGCGGAGGTAGAGCGGGCTCGACCAGCCATAGGCGTAGAACGGGTAGCCGTCCTCGACGTAATCGCGGACGACGCCTTCGGGCCAGACGACGAGGCGCGGGGTGGTGCCGCCCTGGCCGGACAGCTTTTCCAGCGCGGAAAGCACGCGTTCGCCATCGGTCTCGCTGCGATCTTCCTGGCCGATGTCGGGCTGGACCACGCGGACCAGCGGCGTGCCGGGGGCTGGCGGCGGCGCGTTGGTCCAGAGCGCGGATAGTGCGGCGAGGCCTAGCGCGGGAATGACGATCGCTGGCAGAGTCCAGCGGCGTACTGCAAGCATCAGCAGCGCGCCGGCGGCGACGATCGTTACGCCTGACAGCGCATAGGTCCCCATCCAGGCCGACAGCCGCGCGACGCCGATCGCCGGTAGCCACACGACGCCCAGCGGATCCCAGGCGTACCCGGTAAACAGTGTCGCGCGGAGCCACTCGGTGGCGATCCAGGCGGCGGCGAAGACCAGCACGAAAGTCGCGTCGGGGGTGCCGGGCCTCCGCGCGATCCGCCACGCGAGCGCGCCCGCGAGCATCGGGAACAGCGCGAGGTACAGCGCCAGCCCGACCGCTGCAAAATACCCCAGTACCGGCGGCATCGCGTCCTGGAAGTCGAACGCGTGCTGGAACCAGTTGTTGTTGACGGTGAAATGCCCAACCCCGAACAGCCAGCCGCGCCAGAGGACTCCGTGTAGGGTCGGCGCGTCATGGACGAGCTTCATCCACAGCCCGAATGCGACCAGCGTCAGTGGCCAGAAATCGAGCGGGGCGAACCCCGTTGCGGCGAGCGCGCCGAGGACGAGGCAGGCGAGGGCGGGGTAGCGGTTCACGCTCGCGCTATGGCGTGGCGGGGAAGGGGGGGCAATGTTTTCGGTGTTATGGGGCGGGGATGAGGAGCGCCTCCCGGCGTCTAGCACCACCCCGGCGAAGGCCGGGGCCCAATTGGAAAGGTCGCAGTAACGAAGCGCTCCCCTTCATTAGCTACGTCCCCCGATTGGGCCCCGGCCTTCGCCGGGGTGGTGCGGTATGGTTGGGTGAGGTGTGCCCTTCCAACCTTGTTTCCCCGCGAAGGCGGGGACCCAGACTGGGCTCCCGCCTTCGCGGGGAAACAAGGCGAGCCGGTAACGCACGCGAAAAGGGTGACGAACCGGATCGACCAACCTATCTTCCCTAGATGACCCTACGCCCCTTCCACCTGGCCTTCCCGGTCCACGACCTCGACGCCGCCCGCACCTTCTACGGCGCCACCCTCGGCTGCCCGGAAGGCCGCTCCAGCGACCACTGGATCGATTTCGACCTGTTCGGTCACCAGATCGTCGCCCATCTCGATCCTTCGGCAAAACCAGTCGCGGTCGAGAACGCGGTCGATGGTCACGCCGTGCCCGTGCCGCATTTCGGCGTCGTGCTGACGATGGACGACTGGACCACGCTGTCGGAACGCGTCACCGCCGCTGGCGTAACATTCGGCATCGCGCCCTATGTTCGCTTCAAGGGCCAGCCCGGCGAGCAGGCGACGATGTTCTTTCTCGATCCGTCGGGCAACGCGCTCGAGTTCAAGGCGTTTGCCAACGACGACATGCTTTTCGCGACTTAAGGAATCTCCATGGGCACTCCCATCACCGTCGACGTCCCCCATCAGCTCGGCAAGGCGGCAGTTCGCGCGCGGCTCGACGGCAGCATCGACAAGATCGGCGCGAACATCCCCGGGGGGGCGGTGACCGATCATCGTTGGGACGGCGACACGCTGCACTTCACCGTCAAGGCGATGGGGCAGACGATCGCCAGCGCGGTCACCGTGTTCGAGACCAACGTCCACGCGGTCGTCGACCTGCCCGGCATCCTCGGCCTGTTCGCGAGCAAGGTGCAGGACATGATCCGCAAGGAAGCGCCGAAGCTGCTGCGCTGACGCGAAGGCGCCGATCGACCGTCAGGCCGTCGGCGCGCGCGCGTAAAGATCGAATGCGGCCTTGGCGCCGGCGATCGCATTGGCAACCCAGGCGTCGTCGGCAGGCTGCGCATCGATCGCCGCAAGCAATTCGCGCCACTCGCCGGGCAGGTGCTTGGCACCGAGATACGCCGACGGCATGCCTGCGGGCACCGACCGCGACAGCATGATGCCGCCGAGCCGCGACCCCTCGACCACGTACATCGCGCCCCATCCAGCCGCTGCGCTCGGTAAGGCGTCGAACGTCATCGGCGTGGGCATCGGCTCGCCCAGCGCCTTGAGATCGGCGGCAAGTAGATCGGCCCGGTCGCGAAACGCAGGCAGGCGGGGAATAGTCCGCAACCACGCCTCTACCGCGGGCAACGCCCTGGCATGCGCGATCAGGAACGCGCGGTAATCGGTCGCTTCGGTCAGGTCGTAGCGGCCGAACCCGGCATCGACGGCGTTGTGATCGTTCGCGGTCGCCGCACGCAGTCGCGCGACCGTCGAAGGAGTCTTGGTCAACAGCACCGCCCTCCGCCCTTGCTGCCGTAGCGCGCCTCCTGCCGATCGCGGAAGAACGCGCGCTCGTCCATCGGCGCGTGGTCCGGATGCCGCTCCGCCATGTGCTGGCAATACGCCGTGTAGGACGGCACGCCGACCATCAGCAGCGCCGTCTCGCGCGCCTTCGCGTAGAGCGCGCGGATCATTCCGCGGCCACCAGCTGCGGCGGGACTTCGGTCACCGTCGGCCGGTCGATCTTAAGCGCGGCCAGACACGTACGGATGCCGAAGACCACGATCGACAGCACCACTGCGAGGAAGAGCGCGCACAGGGCGGCGTCGATCCGGTCGTTGAGCACGATCCGCTGCATCTCCGCCATCGTCTTGGCCGGCGCGAGCAGTTCGCCGCGCGCCGCTGCGTCGGCAAATTTCGAGGCATGCGCGAGGAAGCCGACCTTCGGATCGCTCGCGAACAGCTTCATCAGCCCGGCAGTGATCGTGCACAGGCACAACCACGCAGCGGGCAGGATCGTCACCCACGCGTAACGCTGGCGCTTCATTCGGAACAGCACCACGGTAGCCAGCACCAGCGCGACCGCGGCGAGCATCTGGTTCGAGATCCCGAACAACGGCCAGAGCGTATTCACGCCGCCGAGCGGATCGGTGACGCCCTGATACAGGAAGAAGCCCCAGGCAACGACACACAGCGCCGTCGCGATCAGCCCCGGCACGATCGCCGAGGCATTGCGGAACGACGGCACCGCGAGCCCGATCAGATCCTGCAGCATGAACCGCCCGGCGCGCGTCCCCGCATCGACCGCGGTGAGGATGAACAGCGCCTCGAACAGGATCGCGAAATGGTACCAGAAGGCCTTCATCGCCTGTCCACCGACGAGGTGGCTGAAGATCTCCGACATCGCTACCGCCAGCGTCGGCGCGCCGCCCGTCCGTGAGACGATCGTGGTCTCGCCGACGTCCTTCGCGGTCTGCGCGAGCAGTTCGGGCGTGATCGGGAAGCCCATCGCGGTGACCGCGGTCGCGGCGGACGCGAAGTCGGTGCCGACCACCGCCGCCGGGCTGTTCATCGCGAAATACACGCCGGGATCGAGGATCGACGCGCCGACCAGCGCCATGATCGCGACGAAGCTCTCCATCAGCATCGCGCCGTAGCCGATGAACTGCGCGTCGCCTTCGCTGGCGATCAGCTTGGGCGTGGTGCCGCTGGCGATCAGCGCGTGGAAACCCGACACCGCGCCGCACGCGATGGTGATGAACAGGAATGGGAAGAGCCCGCCCGACCACACCGGCCCGCTGCCGTCGATGAACGGGGTCAGCGCGGGCATCCGCAGCGGCGGCGCGACGACGGCGATGCCGATCGCCAGCGCGACGATCGCGCCGATCTTGAGGAAGGTCGAGAGGTAATCGCGCGGCGCGAGCAGCAGCCACACGGGGAGGACGGACGCGACCGCGCCGTAGCCGACCATCAGCACGCAGAGCTGGACCGGAGTCAGCGTGAACAGCGGTGCGAGCGTCGGCGAGGCGGCGACGGTGCCGCCATAGACGATCGCGGCGAGCAGCCCGATCACGCCGAGCACGGAGACTTCGCCGACCTTACCGGGGCGGATCCAGCGGGTGTAGATACCCATCAGGAACGCCAGCGGGATCGTCGCCGCGACCGTGAACAGCCCCCACGGGCTGCCCGCCAGCGCGCGCACCACGATCAGCGCGAGCACGGCGAGGATGATGACCATGATCGCGAACGCACCGATCAGCGCGATCACGCCCGGGACCGCGCCCATCTCCATGCGGATCAGTTCGCCGAGCGACCGCCCGTCGCGGCGCATCGAGATGAACAGGATCATGAAATCCTGCACCGCGCCTGCGAGCACGACGCCGGCGAGGATCCAGAGCGTGCCGGGGAGATAGCCCATCTGCGCGGCGAGCACTGGCCCCACGAGCGGCCCGGCGCCGGCGATGGCGGCGAAATGGTGGCCGAACAGGACGTTGCGATCGGTCGCGACGTAGTCGAGGCCGTCGGCGCGGCGGAGCGCCGGGGTTGGGCGGCTCGGGTCGAGCTTCAGGACGTGGCGGGCAATATACCTCGCGTAGAAGCGGTACGCGATCAGCTGGACGGAGACCGCTGCAGTGACGATCCACAGCGCGTTGACATGCTCGCCGCGCTCGAACGCGACGACCGCGAGCGCGCAGGCTGCGAGCAGGGCGAGGGCGCCCCAACCGATCTTCTCGCGTAATGTCATTGCGTTCGCCCTCCCGCGCGGTCCGTCTGCGCGGCATCGCGTATTCGGGCGGCGAGCGCTAGCCCCGATGCAGGTACTAACGCCTGCACAGTACCACCCCGGCGAAGGCCGGGGCCCAGTTGGAAAGGTCGCGGTAACGAGGCGGGAGCGTAGTCATCGCCGTCCCCCAACTGGGCCCCGGCCTCCGCCGGGGTGGTGTCGCTGGTTGGATAAGGGACACGCTGCCCGATCAACGGGACTCGCTCGGAGCCGGCGGGATGAAAGACCTGCATCACACCTCTCTTCCGTCACCCCGGCGGAGGCCGGGGCCCACCGTTCCGCATACCCCACGGGCCGCGAGCATGCGGAACGGTGGATGCCGGAACGAGCCCGGCATGACGGGGTAGGGGGGGGGCGCTCTTTGGTATCCAACTTGAACGCTGTGCTGGTGCGAGGAAGACACGACCTACACCAAGCCCGTTCCCCCACGGACGCGGGGGCCAGCTAAGTACCGTAGCGCACCGGTGCCCTGGACCCCCGCCTTCGCGGGGGAACAGTTGGGGCGCGCACCGCTTTCCCCATCACAGGGCTTCATCTGCATGGCAGCGACCGGCAAGCCGCGCGCGCCGCCGGTTCAAGCTCCCAAATTCAAACCTGCGAGTGATGCCCCTTCAGCTCATCCCCGACGATCCGAACCACATGCAGCACGTTCGTCGACCCAGGCGTTCGGAACGGCACGCCCGCGAGCACGATAACCCGGTCGCCGGCCTTGGCGATCCCGTGACGCAACGCCATCCGCTTCGACTTAGCGACCATGTCCTCGAACGACTCGACGTCGCGCGTGTGGACCGCATGCGTGCCCCACAGCAGCCCGAGCCGCCGCGACGTTTCCTGGCTCGGCGTCAGTACCAGCAACGGCACAGAAGGCCGCTCGCGCGCGATCCGGCGTGCGGTCGAGCCCGAGGTCGTGAAGCAAATGATCGCCACCGCCGACACCGTCGCGGCGATGTTCTTCGCCGCCTCGGCCAGCGCATCCGCGGTCGTCGGGTCGGGCTTCATCACGGTGAAGTGCATGCGGTCGCCGTGCTCGGGATCGGCCTCGACCGATACGCCGATCGCATCCATCATCGCCACCGATTCGACCGGCCACGCGCCCGCCGCGCTTTCGGCCGACAACATGATCGCGTCGGCGCCGTCATATACCGCGGTCGCCACGTCGGACACTTCGGCGCGCGTCGGCGAGGGCGACGTGATCATCGATTCGAGCATCTGCGTCGCGACCACCACCGGGCGGCCCATCCGGCGCGAGACCTCGACGATGCGCTTCTGCAGCGGCGGGACCTGCTGCGGCGGCAGTTCGACGCCGAGATCGCCGCGCGCGACCATCACGCCGTCGCAGGCCTCGACGATCTCCTCCAGCCGCTCGATCGCCGCCGGCTTTTCGATCTTCGCCATCAGCGCCGCCTTGCCGCCGATCAGCTTGCGCGCTTCCCACAGATCTTCCGGGCGCTGGACGAACGACAGTGCGATCCAGTCGACGCCCTGGTCGACCGCGAAGTCGAGGTCGCTGCGGTCCTTCTCGGTCAGCGCGGCCATCGGCAGCACGACGTCGGGTACGTTCAGCCCCTTGCTGTTCGACAAGGCGCCGCCGACCTCGACCCGTGTCGTGATCTGGCGCGGGCTATGCGACACGACGCGCAGCACGAGCTTGCCGTCGTCGAGCAGCAGGCGGGCGCCCGGCTCGATCGCCGCGAAGATCTCGTCGTGTGGCAGTTCCACCCGCGTTGCGTCGCCCGGCGTCGGATCGCGGTCGAGCACGAAGGTCGAGCCGGTCTCGAGCACGGTCCGTCCGCCTTCGAACTTGCCGACGCGCAGCTTCGGGCCCTGCAGATCGGCGAGGATGGTCGAGGGGCGACCAAATTCCTTTTCGAGCGCGCGAATCGCCTGGATCACCGCGATCTTGGACTGCTGGTCGCCGTGACTCATGTTAACGCGGAAGGCGTCTGCGCCGGTACGGAAGAGCGTCGCGATCATCTCGGGCGTGCTGCTAGCGGGGCCGAGCGTCGCGAGGATGCGGACTTTCCGCGAACGGGGGGCGATGGCCATGGTCATGCGTTGCGTCTTCCTCGGCGTTTCCTGGGGGAGGTCTTTGCCGCGACGGGCCTTAAACCCTATCTCCGCGGGATCAACCACGGAGCATAAGAATGAATCCCGAAACCGACTCGCTCGATGCACTCGACGATGCCGTAGCGGCACGGGCCTTTCGCCGCCTGATCCGCCACCTTCGCCACCGTGAGGATGCGCAGAACGTCGACCTGATGGGCCTAGCCGGTTTCTGCCGCAACTGCCTGTCGGACTGGGTCGAAGAGGCGGGCGGCATGTCGAAGGATGCGGCGCGGGAAACGGTGTACGGGATGCCGTACGCGGAGTGGAAGGCGCACCACCAAGGCGACGCGACGCCTGAGCAGTTGGAACGGATGAAGGCGAGCGTCGCGAAGAACGCGGTGATTTGAGAACGTCTGCAATTGATTCGCGACGATCCCCCGCAGGGTCGCTTGAGCCGAACACGGTAAACGCCTAGACGCAGGCCCGCACCCAATTCGGCATGATTCAGGACGTCTCCGGACGGCGATCACCGATGCAGGCTTGTATCTCGATTGGCTTTTGACCGGCGCGTGGGCGTCGGCGAGTGGGGAATTTTCTATGTCTGACGAACGGCAACACGGCATGGGCGGCGGCGCGGTCGCAGCGGACGAACTGCGCCTGCTGATCGAGCGCGCCGAGCGTCTCGAGGAAGAGAAGAAGGGTATCTCGGACGACATCAAGGACGTGATGGCCGAAGCCAAGGGCCGCGGCTACGACCCCAAGGCCATCCGGAAGATCCTGTCGATCCGGAAGAAGAAGAAGGAAGAATATCAGGAGGAGGAAGCGATCCTCGAAGTGTATCTCCAGGCGTTGGGGATGATCTGAGGATTCCTGATCTCGCGCGGTGCCTCCCCCGATATGGTGTCGGGTCGCGAGGGGGCACCGCGTTAACCCGCTCGATGTACCGGTAGAGAATGCTTCTCCCGATCGTTGCGGCGTCCGTCCTGTTCCTGATCATCAACATGATCACCGTCACCGCGTTCGCGATCGACAAACGGCGATCGTCGACCGGCGCGTGGCGAGTCCCCGAGTCCCGCTTGCTTTGGTTCGCGGCACTCGGCGGTAGCCCCGGTGCGTTCTGGGCGCGAGGTCGCTACCGGCACAAGACACGGAAGCAACCGTTCGTTGGCCGGCTCCAGCTCATCGCGATGGTACAAGTCGGCGTCGTCGCAGGTCTCGCCATCGCTTTCGCATTCTATTTTGAGCAACTTGTATCGTTATTGCTGCACCTGAAGCTTGGGTGTATTGCTGTTGTGCAACATTGCATCGGGGGCAAGCATGCTGGTATTTCTGGGAATTGCGGCGGCATTGGTCAGTGCTCCCGTCGCGGCGCAATCGATCGAGACCGAGGCGCATCGCCTCGCGCAGCGGGCGGAGGCGTTCGTTCAGGTCCGCAACCAGTTCGATCAGGCGGCAATGATCGCAATGATGGCGCCCGAATACCAGGAAGTATCGCCCGTCGGTGAGGTAGATTCCCGCGAGCGCGTGATCGGGTTCTATGCGCCCGACAAGAAGAAGCCCGCGCCGCCGATGACGATCACCGAAACGGTCGCGCGACCGGCGGGGGCACTCGGTGTCGTCACGATGCGGATCGCCTATGCGGTACCCGGCAAGGACGGCCAGCCACAGTCACGCGCGCTGCGCGCCGGCTTCGTCGCGCGACGGATCGGCAAGGAGTGGCGCTTCGTATCGGCGCAGTTCACGCCGATCCGCTAGGCGGCTTCCGCTGGTAGCGTCGTCCAGCCGAGGCCGGGGATCGTGATCGAGCGCTTGCCGGCGAGATCGGTGCGGCAGACGATCAACTCTCGGCTTTCGATATAGCCGATCAGGCGCTTCACACGGCCAAGCGAACTCGTACCATACGTCGCTGCGATGCGCGCGTCCGACGGGCAGGGCTCGCCTTCACGTGCCGCGCGGGCCACCAAAAGGAACGCGCCGAGCATGTCGTCGGGGAGGCCGCTCGCAACGTCGAGCGCCGCCGTCCATGCCTCGTCGGTCATGTCGAAGATGCCGGCGCGGGCGCAGCTTAACCGGCGCACGAAGCCGGGGAGGTCGAGCGGTGGTTTGGCGAGGCCCCCCATTCGGCAGCGCACCTGGAAATCCTGGAACAGTACCGACGGAGGCCGGAGCGTCGATTCCGGATCCTCGACGATCGCGCGGAAGACGTCGGCGTAGACCGCCTCGACCTCATCGTCGGTCTTTTCGGGCGGCGGCGGTGCGGCGGTGCGCGGCTCGGGCGGGCGGGCGATGCCGTCGAGCAGTTCCTCCGCCGGCACGCGACGCGGCCGCGAATCGAACAGCAGACCGAGTTCGGGGGCGTCGACCACCGGCTCTGACAGCAGGTCCTGCAAATCCATCGGCGCGGCGCTGGGGAGGGGGGTGAGCTTCGGGCTGCCGCTGCGGGCGGACGTGGCGACGTCGCCGATTTTTACCGTGATCGGCCGGCGCGACACTGCCGGGCCGAGCGCCATGAACGTGCCGCGCTGAAGATCGCGAATCGCTTCGGCCTGGCGGCGCTCCATGCCGAGCAGGTCGGCGGCGCGCGCCATGTCGATGTCGAGGAAGGTGCGGCCCATCAGGAAGTTCGACGCCTCCGCCGCGACGTTCTTCGCCAGTTTCGCCAGCCGCTGCGTCGCGATGACGCCGGCGAGGCCGCGTTTACGCCCGCGGCACATCAGGTTGGTCATCGCCGCCAGCGACGCCCGACGAACCTCTTCAGACACTTCGCCCCCGGTGACGGGCGCGAACATCTGCGCTTCGTCGACCACGACCAGCACCGGATACCAATGCTCGCGCGGCGCATCGAACAGCGCGGACAGGAACGACGCGGCGCAGCGCATCTGGCCCTCGACCTCGAGCCCTTCGAGGCTGAGCACCGCAGACGTCCGGTGTTCGCGCAGCCGCGTCGCGATCCGCGAAATCTCGCGTTCGCTATAGTCGCCGGCCTCGATCACGACGTGCCCGTGCGGCCCGGCGAGCGTCACAAAGTCGCCCTCAGGGTCGATCACGATCTGCTGGACGTGGCCCGCCGATCGCTCGAGCAGGCGGCGCAGCAGATGCGATTTTCCCGAGCCCGAATTGCCCTGCACCAACAGGCGGGTGGCGAGTAGTTCCTCCAGGTCGACGCCGACAGCAGTACCATTGCCGTCGGTGCCCATATTCACGCTAACCGTCATGCCGCGCGTTTGGCAGGTGCGGGCGCATGGGAGCAAGGAGTCTTTGTGGCTTCCGTCGCAAGTACCCCGTGACCCCGGACCTGTTCCGGGGGCCACGGTCCCGCATCGTCAACCGTCGGCGAGTTTGCGGAACGGTGGATGCCGGAACGAGCCCGGCATGACGGAAGGCTGGAATTATCCGCAATCCCGGTTAGGGCGGAGCGATGGCCACACACTCCCCGCTCGCCGACCTCTCGCAACGGCTGCTCGGCAAGGCGCCGGGCGAACTCGACGACGAGGAGCGCCGCGTCCTCGCGGGGATCGAGGCGGGTACTACCGTAAGCCGCGACGCCGCGGACGTATCGGACGAGCGCTCCAGCTACGGTGACAGGCTCGCCGACAGGGTCGCCGCGGTCGGTGGGTCCTGGGGGTTCATCATCGCCTTTGCGGTGATCCTGTTCGGCTGGATGATCCTAAATTCGGACATACTCGGCCATTTCGGGATGGCGTTCGATCCCTATCCGTACATCTTCCTCAACCTGATGCTGTCGACGCTCGCAGCGATCCAGGCGCCGGTGATCATGATGAGCCAGAACCGGCAATCGGCGAAGGATCGCTTGGCCGCGAGCCTCGACTACGAGACCAACCTGCGCGCCGAACTCGACATCCTGCGCGTGCATCACAAGATCGATCACTTGGTGCTGGCCCGGCTCGACGCGATCGAAGCCAAGATCGACGGTCTGGCGAAATCCGCGCCTGACGCCTAAGAGCGGGGCCATCAGCTAAAGAGGCACCGATGGCAGGCCATTCCAAATACAAGAATATCATGTACCGCAAGGGCGCGCAGGACAAGAAGCGCTCGTCGGCGTTCAGCAAGCTCAGCCGCGAGATCACGGTCGCGGCCAAGATGGGCCTGCCCGACGTCGACATGAACCCGCGCCTGCGTGCGGCGGTCAACGCGGCCAAGGCGGCGTCGCTGCCGAAGGAAAACATCCAGCGCTCGATCGACAAGGCGAGCCGCGGCGATGCCGAGAATTACGAGGAAATCCGCTATGAGGGCTTCGGTCCCGGCGGCGTGTCGCTGATCATCGAGGCGCTGACCGACAACCGCAACCGCACCGCGACCAACGTGCGCGTCGCGGTCGGCAAGAACGGCGGCAACCTCGGCGCGGGCGGTTCGGTCAGCCACGCGTTCGACCGCGTCGGGCTGATCTCGTATCCGGCGAGCGCGGGCGATGCCGACACGGTGTTCGAAGCCGCGCTCGAAGCGGGCGCGGAAGACGTCACGTCGAGCGAGGACGGCCACGAGGTCTGGACCGCGCAGGGCGACCTGCACGAGGTAGCCAAGGCTTTGGAAGCCAAGCTCGGCGAGGCCGAAGGCGCCAAGCTCGCCTGGCGCCCGCAGGTCATGGTCGCGGTCGGTGCGGACGATGCGGCGACGCTGTTCAAGCTGATCGACGCGCTCGACGACGACGACGACGTGCAGACGGTGTGGGGCAATTACGAAATCTCCGACGAGATCATGGAGTCGCTGGGTTGAGATGAAGAAGGTGGGTTCACGCGGAGACGCGGAGACGCGGAGATTTGCGCCGTGTGGATCCGTCCTCCGCGCCAGCGGCCTCATATCTGTCGGCCAGCCTAGCGGAGTGAAAGTCCCGCTGACGCGAGACGCTCGCCAAACACGCGCCACCTCCGCGTCTCCGCGTCTCCGCGTGAACCAACCTTCTTCCTTCCTATGATCATTCTCGGACTAGACCCCGGCCTCGGCACCACGGGCTGGGGTGTCATCCGCGCCGACGGCAACCGGCTGAGCCATATCGCCAACGGCCAGATCAAGACCGATCCGTCGATGGCGCTCCCCCGCCGCCTGACCGCGCTGTACAACGCACTGATCGACGTGATCCGCGCCGAACGCCCGGACGGCGCGGCGGTCGAGGAAGTGCTCGGCAACACAAACGCGCAGTCGACGCTGAAACTGGGGCAAGCGCGCGGCGTCGTGCTGCTCGCCGCCGCCGGGGCGGGGCTGCATATCGGCGAATACCATCCGTCGACCGTCAAGAAGGGCGTCGTCGGCACCGGTGGTGCGGACAAGAAGCAGATTCAGGCGATGATGGCGGTGCTCCTGCCCGGCGCGAAGCTGGCTGGGCCGGATGCGGCCGACGCGCTGGCGGTGGCTATCACGCACGCGCATCATGTCGCGAGTGCCGCGGCGCTGTCGCGACGAACGGGAGTAGGCGCATGATCGCGCATCTGAAGGGACGTTTGGACTCGACCGGTATCGACCATGCGGTGATCGACGTCGGCGGAGTCGGCTATCTGGTCGGCGCATCGGCGCGCACGCTGTCGGCGCTCGGGCCGATCGGCGAGGCGTGCACGGTGTTTACCGAATTGCTGGTCGGCGAGGATTTCCAGCGGCTGGTCGGCTTTTCCAGCGCGGACGAGCGCGACTGGTTCCGCTTGCTGACGGGGGTTCAGGGCGTCGGCGCTCGGGTGGCTTTGGCGATCCTGTCAGCACTGGAGCCGGTCGACCTGAGCCGCGCGATCGCGAGTGGCGACAAGGCGATGGTCGCGCGGGCGAATGGCGTCGGGCCCAAGCTTGCCCAGCGGATCGTCATGGAACTGAAGGACAAGGTCGGCGGCATCGCGCTCGGGCTTGGACCGGCGGTGGTCAATGCGGCGCCTGGGGCTTCGGCGGATGCGGTGTCGGCGTTGCTGAACCTTGGGTTCCGGCCGAACGAGGCGAGTTTGGCGGTGGCGGCGGCCGACGAGGAGCTGGGGCCGGGGGCTTCGCTCGATGCGCTCGTGCGCCTGGCGTTGCGCAAGGCGTCAAAGTCCTAGGGTTGGGGCCGCTCCCGGTTCATACCCTTCAGCCTAAGTACGTGCGGCCCATTCTCCCCATCTTCCGTTCGTGCTGAGCGAAGTCGAAGCACCTGCACTTGGGCACACCCTTCGACTTGGCTCAGGGCGAACGGAGAAAGGGGCTGCCCCCGTTCCAGGTTGCACCCGTTTCAGAGCGGCGTAAGCAACGCTTTCCCGGCAAAATGCGCGTCGAGATTGGCGACGACCAGCGCCGCCATCTCCGCCCGCCCATCGACGGTCGCGCTGCCCTGATGCGGTGACAGGACGACCTGATCCATCGTCTTGAGCGAATCGGGTACGGTCGGTTCGTCGGCGAACACGTCGAGACCCGCTCCGGCGATCGTCCCGGCCTGAAGCGCCGCCACAAGCGCTGGCTCGTCGACCAGGCTTCCGCGAGCGATGTTGACCAGGATGCCGTCCTCGCCGAGCGCCATCAGGACAGCGGCATCGACGACATGGTGCGTATCCTCGCCACCGGGCGCGGCGATGATCAACACGTCGCATGCCGTCGCGAGCGAGGCGATATCGGCATGGAACACGCCCTCGAACGCGGGCTTGGCCGACCGGGCAGTATAATGGAGATCGTCCGCGAAGGGCCGTGCGCGCTTGGCGATGGCCTTGCCGATCTGACCAAGGCCGAAAATGCCGATCCGCCGACCGCTCGCCCGGCGCGCAAGATCGACCTTCCACTCGCCATCCCGCACGGCTCGGTCGTTAGCCGCGATTCCCCGCTGCACCGCGAGCATCAGCCCGATGGCGAGGTCCGCGACGTCGTCGGTCAGGACGTCGGGCGTGGTCGTCACCGCGATGCCACGCGCCTTGGTCGCAGCGAGGTCGACCCCGTCATGACCGACGCCGTGAATCGCGATGATCTCCAGCGCGGACAGGCGATCGAGCAGCGCGGTATCGACCTCGCTCGTGCCGCCACCGACGATCGCTCGGGTCGTTACCGGTGGGTCCTTGCGGTGCAATGTGAAGCGCTGGGCCAGCGCGTGCTCCAGCGCGGCGGAGACTCCCGCCAACAGATACAGGTCGGGAAGTGTGGTTTCGTTGGTCATCGCGGGCCTATAGCCGCCTTGCCCCCTCCACCGCGAGCGGGCTATCGCGGACGGGTGACCGATACAGACCGCATCCTGACTGCCGCCAAGCGTCCCGAAGACGTCGACGCCGCGCTGCGCCCAAAGAGCCTCGACGAATTCGTCGGGCAGAAGGCCGCGCGCGAGAATTTGCGCATCTTCATCCAGGCGGCGAAGTCGCGCGGCGATGCGCTGGATCACGTGCTGTTCTTCGGACCGCCGGGGCTCGGCAAGACGACGCTCGCGCAGATCGTCGCGCGCGAGATGGGGGTGGGGTTCCGCGCCACCTCGGGGCCGGTGATCGCCAAGTCGGGCGATCTCGCCGCGCTGCTGACCAATCTCGAGGATGGCGACGTGCTGTTCATCGACGAGATCCACCGGTTGCAGCCCGCGGTCGAGGAAGTGCTGTACCCGGCGATGGAGGACCGTGCGCTCGATCTGATGATCGGCGAGGGACCGTCCGCTCGCAGCGTCCGCATCGATTTGCCGCGCTTCACGCTGATCGGTGCGACGACGCGGCAAGGGTTGCTGACGACGCCGCTGCGCGATCGCTTCGGGATTCCGGTACGGCTGCAATTCTACACGGTCGAGGAACTGGAGCGGGTGGTCACGCGCGCCGCGGGCCTGCTCGGGTTGGGGATTGCCAAGGATGGTGCGATGGAGATCGCGCGTCGTGCGCGGGGGACGCCGCGGATCGCCGGGCGACTGCTGCGACGGGTGCGCGATTTCGCCAATGTCGCGGGGCATGAGACGGTCGACGCGCGGGCGGCGGATGCGGCGCTCAACCGGCTGGAGGTCGATTCGCTCGGGCTCGATGCGATGGACCGGCGATACCTGATGATGATCGCCGACATCTATCGCGGCGGTCCGGTCGGGGTGGAGACGCTGGCGGCGGGATTGAGCGAACCCCGCGACACGATCGAAGAGGTGATCGAGCCGTACCTGATCCAGCTCGGCCTGATCGCGCGCACCGCTCGCGGCCGGTTCCTGAACGCAGGCGGCTGGAAACACCTGGGTCTGAACCCACCGGCCGGAAGCCAGGACGGCTTGTTCGACGCGTAACGCCTTCGTCACCCCGGACGTGTTCCGGGGTCCACAGCGCCGCGAACTCACTACTGTCGAGTCTGCGGAACCATGGATGCCGGAACAAGCCCGGCATGACGGCAGAGGTTGTAAGAATCCACACCCAGAGATCGATCGAACTTCGCCCCGGCACTGCTTTTGTTGCGTGGCACCCAAGCGCTTCATCTGATAGCCAACGCGAATGCCCCTTTCGGCCGCCGCCTCCGCCCGCGAAATCCTCACCAGCCTTCACGACGTGATGGCATCGCGCACGTCTGCGCAAGCCAAGCTGAACGCCGTCGTCGGCATCATCGCCACCGCGATCGACAGCGAAGTCTGCTCGATCTACCTGCTGCGCGAAGGCGTGCTCGAACTGTTCGCCACCCGCGGGCTCGATCAGGCCGCCGTCCACGTCACCAAGCTCGCGCTCGGCGAAGGTCTGGTCGGCACGATCGCCGAGGACGTCGAGGTGCTCAACCTCGACGAGGCCGCCAGCCATCCCGATTTCGCCTACAAGCCCGAGACCGGCGAGGATCGTTTCCACAGCTTTGCCGGCGTGCCGATCATCCGCCGCGAGCGTTCCGTGGGCGTCCTGGCCGTCCAGCACACCGATCGTCGCAAATACGCGGACGTCGAGATCGAGGCGTTGCAGACGGTGGCGATGGTGCTCTCCGAACTGATCGCCAATGCCGGGCTGATCGACACCACCGGCGGCGGCGCGGATCGGCCGCAGTCGACCGCAGCGATGCGCATCCCCGGCCAGAAGCTGGTCGACGGCATGGGCGCGGGCTTCGCGGTCTATCACCAGCCGCGCATCCATATCGAGCACACCGTCGCCGAGGACACCGACGCCGAGCGCCACCGCGTCTATGCGGCGTTCGACAAGATGCGCGAAGGCATCGACCGGATGACGCGCGAGGCCGAATTCGGCGTCGGCGGCGAGCATGTCGAAGTGCTCCAGACCTACAAGATGTTCGCCTATGACGAGGGCTGGGCACGGCGCATCAACGAGGCGATCGACTCCGGCCTGACTGCCGAGGCGGCGATCGAGCGCGTGCAGCAACGTACTCGGCAGCGCATGCGCCAGATCGACGATCCGCTGCTCGCCGACCGGATGCACGATCTGGAGGACCTGTCGAACCGGCTACTGCGGATCGTCTCGGGCCAGATGGGTACCGCCGCGCAGATGGGTCTTCGCCAGGACACGATCCTGATCGCGCGCAACCTCGGCCCCGCCGAATTGCTCGAATACGACAAGCGGCGTCTCAAAGGCGTGATCCTGGAAGAAGGCTCGCTGACCGCGCACGTCACGATCGTCGCGCGCGCGATGGGCGTACCCGTGCTCGGCCGTGTCCGCGACATCCGCCGGCTGGTGGCGGAGGGCGACATGCTGTTGCTCGACAGCGCCGAGAGCAACGTCTTCGCACGGCCCTCTGCGGCGATGGAGGAAGCGTTCGAGGCGCGCCTCGCGATGCGCCAGAAGCGCAAGGCGGCGTTCGCTGCCCTGCGCGACGTGCCGCCGATCACCAAGGACGGCCACCGCCTGACCCTCATGGTCAACGCAGGCCTCCGCGACGACGTCGCAGCACTCGACGTGACCGGCGCGGATGGCATCGGCCTGTTCCGCACCGAGTTCCAGTTCCTCGTCTCCGCCACGCTACCGCAGCGCGAGCGCCAGCAGAGGCTCTACCGCGAAGTGCTCGACGCGGCGGGCGATCGCCCGGTGATCTTCCGCACCGTCGATATCGGTGGCGACAAGGCGCTGCCGTATCTCAACAAGGAAGATTCCGACGAGGAGAACCCGGCGATGGGCTGGCGCGCACTGCGCCTCGGCCTGGAGCGCGACGGGTTGATGAAGGTGCAGGCCCGCGCACTTCTGGAAGCCGCCGCCGGTCGCACGCTCAACGTCATGTTCCCGATGGTCAGCGAGCCGTGGGAGTTCGACGAGGCGCGCGCGCTGTTCGAGGCGCAACGCCATTGGCTGGAAGGCAGGGGCCGCAAACTGCCGCTCGCGATCCGCTACGGCGCGATGCTCGAAGTGCCGGCGCTCGCCGAGATGCTCGACGTGCTGTTGCCGCGAATCGAGTTCCTGTCGATCGGCACCAACGACCTCACGCAATTCCTGTTCGCCGCCGATCGCGCCAACCCCAAGCTTGCCGAGCGCTATGACTGGCTCAGCCCGTCGATCCTCCGCTTCATCGCGCGGCTGGTGTCACCGACTCGGGCGGCGAAGGTCGATCTCGCGGTGTGCGGCGAGATGGGCGGACGGCCGCTGGAGGCGATGGCGCTGATCGGGCTCGGGATCGAGCGGCTGTCGATTACTCCCGCGGCCGTCGGCCCGATCAAAGCAATGACGCGTTCGCTCGATCGCGCCGCGCTCATCGAATACATGACAGCATTGCTGGCGGATCCTCCCCGCGACATGCGCGGCGCGCTCACCGCCTGGGCGACCGAAAACGGCGTCGAAATCGTCTGACCGTCCGAAAGCGGGGGTTCTGGGCAGCGTGCGCGTTGACACGGCTAGGGCCCTCTGAAAGACGGGGGACATAACGGGCAACGCGACGCAGCCCGGCTTCGGAGATAAGAATGGACGAGGTCGAAACCGGCCAGAACGCTGCGCCCGCTGTACCAGAGCGCGCCGGCGACATTCTTCGAAACGCGCGCGAGGCGCAGGGCCTGAGCGTGGCGGACATCGCCGCGCGCACCCGCGTGCCGTTGCGCCATCTCGAAGCGATCGAGCAGTCCGATTATTCGGCGCTGCCTTCCTCCACCTATGCAGTCGGTTTCACGCGCGCTTATGCCCGCGCGGTCGGCTTGGACGAGGTCCGGATCGCGCAGCTCGTCCGCGAGGACGTTGCCAAGCTCGGACGCAAGACGCCCGAATACGAACCGTACGAGATGACCGATCCGTCGCGCGTGCCGTCGCGCGGCCTCGCGATCGTCGCACTGGGTCTGGCGATCGCGGTGCTGGTGCTGGTCGGCCTGTGGTATGGCACAGACATGTTCCGCGGTTCCTCGTCGTCGTCGGTCGCCGTGCCGGTCGCGGAGACGACCGTACCTGCAGCACAGACCGCCCAACCGGTGCCCGCGCCGGCGACGCCCGCCAACGGGCAGGTCACGCTGACCGCGTCGGACGAGGTGTGGATGCGGGTCTACGATGCCGACAACAAGACGCTCTACCTCGGCACGATGAAGCCGGGCGACAAGTTCGACGTGCCCAAGGATGCGAAGGATCCGATGATTAACATCGGCCGCGCGGACAAGCTGGCGGTGACGTTGAATGGCGC
The DNA here is from genome assembly GCF_057815015.1 of Sphingomonas sp. SL1004. Lineage (NCBI taxonomy): Bacteria > Pseudomonadati > Pseudomonadota > Alphaproteobacteria > Sphingomonadales > Sphingomonadaceae > Sphingomonas > Sphingomonas sp. SL1004. Next base: position 2,304,848 of record NZ_JBYMUX010000001.1, on the reverse strand, counting down.
CGCGGTGCCGCCGCTCGGAACCGGCGAGCGCGCGATCAAGGACGTTCGTGTCGGTGCGCCTGCGATCGCGGCGCGTCTCGCCGGTACACCCGAGCCGCAGGCGACGCCAACCACGCAGTCGTCGTCGCCGACCGCGACCCGCTCGTCCGAGCGATCGCGTGCCAGTCGTCCGCGCACGCCGCGCCGACCGCTGACCGAAACGCAGCGCGCCAATATCGAAGCCGCGGCCAATCCGCCGCCTGCCGCTACGGCATCGCCGACGCCGTAAACGCGGTGCCGTTGCAAAAGCGCAATGCCTTAAGGCTGGCGACAGGATGGATGTTGCAGCTATAGCCGGACGATTAACCAATCCACCGGGGGGTGTGACCCATGCGTAAGTCAATTCTGATCGGCGTCTGCCTCGCGGCCCTCTTGCCCGTAGCGGTTTCCAGCGGCGCCCAGGCGCAGAATGTCGAAGGCCGCGTCGGCAAGCTCGAAAGCGAAATGCGCGCGGTCCAGCGCAAGGTCTTTCCGGGTGGTGCCGGACAGATGCTCCAACCCGAAGTGCGCGCGCCGCAGGCCGAGCAGGGCCCGGGGCCTGGCTCGCCCGCGACCAGCGCGCTCGCCGACGTTAACCAGCGCGTGACGTCGCTCGAACAGCAGATGACTTCGCTCACCGAGCAGATCGAGCAGAACCAGAACCGCACGCGCCAGTTGCAGGATGCGTTCGACAATTACCGGCGTTCGAACGACGCGCGGATCAAGACGATCGAGACCGGCCCCGCGCCGATCGCCGCGACTGGCGGTCCGATCGAACCCGACGACCCCTCGAACGGCGGCCCCTCGCGCCCGACGACGCGCCCCGAGACGGCGTCCAAGCCGGGTACGCCTGCACCAACGAAGGTCTCGGTGGAGAAGCCCTCGACCGGCGATCCGGCGGAGGACGAGTATATGTATGGCTACCGCCTGTGGGCGGCCAAGCAATACCCGCAGGCCGAGGCGCAGCTGAAGAAGGTCGTCGCCGAGTATCCCAAGAGCAAGCGCGCCAGCTATGCGCAAAATTTGCTCGGCCGATCGTATCTCGACGAGGGCAAGCCGAGCCTCGCGTCGATGGCGTTCTACGACAATTACAAGAAGATGCCCGAGGGTGAACGCGCGCCGGACAGTTTGCTGTATCTGGGGCAGGCGTTGACCAAGCTCAACAAGCCAGCGGATGCGTGCAAGGTATATGACGAGCTGAACGACGTCTACGGCGCCAAGATGGCGTCCGCGATGAAGGGGCAGGTTGCCGCCGGGCGCTCCGCGGCGAAGTGCAAGTAAGCGATATCTTGATGGTTGAGCGTGACCGCCTGTTCGTGTCTGCACCTCGCGAACCGGCCCCACCCCGACGGAGACCGGGGCCCAGTTGGAAAGGTCGCAGTAACGGATCGCAGCACTTGATCAGCAACGTTTCCCAACTGGACCCCGGCCTACGCCGGGGTGGTGGACTTTTTACGATGATGACGCGCACCGCATGACCGAAGAAGGACGCCGCTTCGCCGCCGACTTCGCGCGGCTCGCCAGCGACATCACCAACCCGCTGTTCGCCGTCTCCGGCGGCCCGGACAGCATGGCGATGCTCACGCTCGCGCACGAGGCCCTGCCCCCCGGTTTCACGGTCGCCAGCATCGACCACCGCCTCCGCCCTGAAGCGGTGGAGGAATCCGCCATGGTTGCCGCGCATTGCGCCACGCTCGGCATCCCGCACGCGACGCTAGCGCCAACCGAACCGATCACCGGCGCCAGCGTCCAGGCTCAAGCCCGCACCACGCGCTACGCCCTGCTTACCGATCACGCCCGCGCGATCGGGGGAGGGGCGCTCGTCACCGGCCACCACGCCGATGACCAGGCCGAGACCTTCCTCATGCGCGCCGCGCGCGGCTCCGGCCTCGCGGGACTCGCCGGCGTCCGCGCGCGCACCGAAGTCCACGGCGTCATCGTCGTCCGCCCTTTGCTCGACTGGCGCCGCGCCGAACTCCGCGCGATCGTCCGCCGTGCCGAAGTGCCGTTCTTCGACGATCCCTCGAACCATGACGACCGCCACGATCGCACGCGTTTCCGCCGGTTGCTCGGCGAGAACGAATGGCTCGGCACCCCCAACCTCGCGCGCGCCGCCGCTGCGCTCGCCGAGACCGATACCGACGTCCGCGCGATGGTCGAATGGATCTGGGCCGAACGCGCCAAGGTCGGCGGCGGCGAAGTTAAGCTTGCGGTCGAGAACCTCCCCCGCGAAATCCTCCGCCGCCTCGCCCGCCGCGCGATTGGCATGGTCCGCACCGACGCCGGCATCGTCGCGCCCGAATGGACCGAGGCCGCCAACATCGAAAGCCTGCTCGACTCGCTGATGGCCGGCAAGCGCACCACGCAGGCCGGGATTATCGCGAGCGTACGCGGCGACGTCTGGCGCTTCCGCGAGGCACCCCCGCGTCGCGCCCCCGCCTGACCCACGTACCCATCCGTTCACACTGATCAACGCAAGTCGCGCGTTGTTCCATTGCCATTAACCTGCGCGCGCTTATCTTGTGCGGTGAAAGGTATCGTGCACCCATGAGCGACAACGACAACCGCGGTCAGAAGCCCCAGGGCTCCGGAAACGGCGGCCCCGAGAATGGCGGCGGCAATCCTTGGATGAAAAGCCTGCTGATCTGGGTCGGCATCCTGCTCGCGCTGGCGCTGTTCGTGACCATGTTCGACGGCCGCACGGCTGCGTCGGGCGGTAACACGATTGCGTATTCGGCGTTCCTCGACAAGGTCGACGAGGGCACCGTCAAGGACGTCAACATCTCGCGCGATATCATCTCGGGGACACTGTCCTCGGGCGAGAAGTTCAAGTCGTATCCCATCCCGGACTCGACGCTCGTGCCGAAGCTGCGCGAGAAGGGCGTATCGATCAGCGCGAAGCCCGAAGAGGGTCCGTCCATGCTGGCGCTCCTCCTGTATCAGTCGCTGCCATTCCTGCTGTTCCTCGGCATCGCGTTCTTCGTCCTGAAGCAGATGCAGAAGAATTCGGGCTCCGGCGCGATGGGCTTCGGGAAAAGCCGTGCGAAGATGCTGACACAGAAGGAGGGTAAGGTCACCTTCCAGGACGTCGCCGGCATCGACGAAGCGCGCGAAGAGCTGGAAGAAATCGTCGAATTCCTGAAGGACCCGACCAAGTTCGCACGCCTCGGCGGCAAGATCCCCAAGGGCGCGCTGTTGGTCGGCTCGCCTGGGACCGGCAAGACGCTGCTCGCCCGCGCGATCGCGGGTGAGGCTGGCGTGCCGTTCTTCACCATCTCGGGCTCCGACTTCGTCGAGATGTTCGTCGGCGTCGGCGCGAGCCGTGTCCGCGACATGTTCGAGCAGGCGAAGAAGTCCGCACCGTGCATCGTCTTCATCGACGAGATCGACGCGGTCGGTCGTCATCGTGGCGCCGGTCTCGGCAATGGCAATGACGAGCGCGAGCAGACGCTGAACCAGCTGCTGGTCGAGATGGATGGCTTCGAGGCGAACGAAGGCATCATCATCATCGCCGCGACCAACCGTCCCGACGTGCTCGACCCCGCGCTGCTGCGTCCGGGCCGTTTCGATCGCCAGGTCACCGTGCCGCGGCCGGACATCGAGGGTCGCATCAAGATCCTCGAAGTGCACATGAAGAAGGTGCCGCTCGCACCCGACGTCGATGCGCGCGTAATCGCTCGCGGTACGCCCGGCTTCTCGGGTGCGGATCTTGCCAACCTCGTTAACGAAGCGGCGCTGCACGCGGCGCGCAAGGGCAAGCGTCTGGTGGCGATGGCCGAGTTCGAGGAGGCCAAGGACAAGGTCATGATGGGCGCGGAGCGTCGCAGCATGGTCATGACCGACGACGAGAAGCGGATGACCGCGTATCACGAGGCCGGTCATGCGGTCGTCGCGATGCACGAGGCCGCGTCGGATCCGATCCACAAGGCGACGATCATTCCGCGCGGTCGTGCGCTGGGCATGGTCATGCGTCTGCCCGAGCGGGACTCGTACAGCTATCACCGCGACAAGATGTACGCGAACCTCGCTGTGTCGATGGGCGGCCGCGTCGCCGAGGAAGTGATCTTCGGCTACGACAAGGTCTCGTCGGGCGCATCGGGCGACATCCAGTACGCCACGGGTCTGGCGCGCGACATGGTCACGCGCTGGGGGATGTCCGACAAGGTTGGTCCGCTCGAGTACGGCGAGCCCGAGGGCGAGTCGTTCCTGGGTTACTCGTCGAGCCGTCCGTCGCGCATGTCGAACCAGACCGCGCAGTTGATCGACGACGAGATCAAGCGGATCGTCGAAGGTGGTCTCGACCGCGCCAAGCAAGTGCTGAGCGATCATGTCGATCAGCTCCACACCGTAGCCGGCGCACTGCTCGAGTTCGAGACGCTGACCGGTGACGAGATCAAGAAGCTGATCGCCGGCGAGGATCTCGATCGGCCGGATCCGGGTGCGAAGGCGTCGACCGTCCCGCGTGCGGGCACGTCGATCCCCAAGACGCGGCGTCCGTCCGGTCCGTTTGGAACACCGACTCCGTTGGGGGCGTGATCTGGTTCACCCGGCAGTCACCTAAGTAACTCCATGGGCGGTCTTTTCTCGGAAAGTCCGCCCATGTCGTATTCGCGTTCCAAGGCTGTAGTCGCAGCGCTACTGATGGTCGGCGCGGCAATGCCGGCAAGCGCGGCAATGACCGTCGGCACCTTCCTGGCCCGCGCCAACGCGCTGCGCGACCAGGGCCCGATGGCGCTGATGTCCCCCGACCTCCCCGCCCTGAAGGCCGAAGCCAAGGCCGCAACCAATCAGCTGAAGGCAGAACGCGCCGCTCGCGCTGCCGCCGGCAAACCACCGATCGCCTGCGTTCCGGAAGGTGAGTCGGTCGGGATCATGGACATGCTCGATGGCCTCAACGAACTCCCCGCCAGCTACCAGAAACGCCCCCTCAAGGACGGCTACGCCCGCGTCCTGGCGAATCTGTACCCCTGCCGTTGAGGATATTCGGAGTCTTTGGGAAGTTAAGGAAGGAGGGGGTGTCCTCTTTTCCGGTTCGTCCTGAGCGAAGTCGAAGGACATACCCCGCGCGAAGGTGCTTCGAATTCGCTCAGCACGAACGGGAGTTGGCAGAACCCGCCGGATAGCGCTCAATCCGTCAGCCCGTGCAGCAGCAACAGCACGATAAACGCCAGCAATACCGTGAACGCGAACGTCAGCAACGCGACCGTCCGCCAGGCCGCCGACCGCTTCCGCAGCGAATACGCCCCGCGTAGTTGGGCGAACATATGGATCGGCGGAACCGCGACGGCGGCGAGCCTCAGCGTCGAATCCGGCATGCCAACGACGTGGCCGATGATCAGTACGATCGTCAGCAGCATCATGAACGCCAGCGAATACGTCACGAAGATCGCGTGATCGTATAGCCGGTGCTTGCGCCGCCAGAGGAACAGTAGCGCGACGAACGGCACCGATAGCGGTATCAGGCCCCAGCTATATTTATACGCGCTGGTCTGCAGCTTGTAGATCATCAACCCTGGATTGCCATTGGCCTTGGCGATGCCGTGGTCGAGCCGTTCCCATCCGGTCTTGAAGTCGCCCAGGTCAACGATCGGCCCGTGGTTCACGTCTCCCTTGATGGCCTGAGCGGCGGCAATCGCCTTGAGCGTGGTGCGGAGCGAGGCCGCATGCTCGTCGAGATCGGCCACCGACGCGCCTGTGTAGCGCGGGCCCGCTTTCGCCGCGACCGCGCGTTGCGCTTCGACCCGTGTGAGAGCGGCGCGCGTCTTGGCGGCCTCGCGGAGATAGTCGGCGGTCTGGCCCGGACGTTCGTCGTTGACGAACGTGTCGGTCAGCTCGCCACCGACCGCACCGATCGTCGCGAACATCAGGAAGACGGTGAACAGGAACAGCGCCAGCGGCGACACGAACCGTGCCCGTTCGCCGTTGACGTAACGCCGGGTGAGCGTGCCGGGATGCAGCATCAGCAACGGCAACGTCCGCCAGATCTTGCCTTCGAAGTGGAATACCCCGTGCGCGATCTCATGTCCGATCCCGCCGAGCGAGCGATGGACGTGCGCCGACTGCCCGCAGGCGTGACAATGCTCGCCCAGCAGCCGCGTCCCGCAATTCAGACAGAGCGCATCGTCCGGGCCGTGACCGGCATGGGCGCGATGGGCGTCCCCCGCTTTCGGTTCGAACGCGCGCCCGATTAGGGCCCCCGTGGCGATGTCCGCCGCTGCTCCGATATCTCCGGTCATGAGTCCCCCTTGTAATATCGCGAGCGTAACGAGTTCGCGGCGTTGGCGCGAGGGGCATCGCATGCTACCGCGCGAGCCATGGCCGACGCAGAAAATCCGACCGAATTGATCGCCGAAATGGGCCGCCGCGCGCGCTCGGCCACGCTGGTGCTGGCGTCGATGCCGTCCGCGCGGAAGGCTGCAGCGCTGGCGTCGGCGGCGGAGTCGATCCGGGCGGAATCGGCGACTATCGTTGCGGCGAACGCGGAAGACATGGCGCGTGCAGCGGACGCTGGTCTTTCGGGCGCGCTGCTGGACCGGTTGCGATTAGACGCGGCGCGCGTCTCAGCGATGGCTAACGGCGTGGCCGCGGTGGCGGCGCTCGTCGATCCGGTCGGACAGGTAATCGACGCTAGCGAGCGTCCGAACGGCCTGAAGCTCTCGCGCGTTCGCGTACCGATCGGCGTGATCGGCATCATCTACGAGAGTCGCCCCAACGTCACTGCGGACGCGGCGGCGTTGTGCGTGATGGCCGGCAACGCAGCGATCCTGCGCGGCGGGTCCGAAGCGGTAAAGAGCAATCGCGCGATCCATGCGGCGCTAGTCGAGGGCCTGAAAGCGGGCGGGGTGCCCGTGGAGGCGGTGCAACTCGTGCCGACCACCGATCGCGCGGCAGTCGGCGCGATGCTCAAGGCGGACGGGGTGATCGACCTGATCATACCGCGCGGCGGCAAGAGCCTCGTCGCCCGTGTCCAGGCCGAAGCGCGCGTGCCCGTCCTCGCGCACCTCGACGGCATCAACCACGTCTATGTCGATGCGTCTGCGGACCCTGCGATGGCGGCGGCGGTCGTCGTCAACGCGAAGATGCGCCGCACCGGTGTCTGCGGTTCGATGGAAACGCTGCTGATAGATCGGGACTATGCCGAGCCCGCGTCGCTGATTCAGAGCCTGGTCGATGCCGGCTGCGAAGTCCGTGGCGATACGGCCGCACGTGCGCTCGTTCCCGCCATAGCGGTGGCGGACGCAGCCGACTGGGACACCGAATATCTCGACGCGATCGCCTCGGTCGCGATCGTCGACGGCCTCGACGCGGCGGTCGCGCATATCGCCCGCCACGGCTCGCACCACACCGACGCGATCGTCGCTGAGGATGCGACAGTGGCCGAGCGCTTCCTCACCGCGGTCGACAGCGCGATCGTGCTCTGGAACGCGTCCACGCAATTCGCGGATGGCGGAGAGTTCGGCCTCGGCGCGGAGATTGGCATCGCCACCGGCCGCCTTCACGCCCGCGGCCCGGTCGCGCTCGAAGGCCTTACCACCTACAAATGGATCGGCCGCGGCACCGGCCAGGTGCGCGGTTGATTGTAAGAGGTGGAAAGCGCATGTTCGCGACATGACGAACGGATCGACCTTGATGATCGTGATCGAGCCTGGCGTTGCCGACAAACTCGCGACACTGGCGCAGCGCCGCGGCGTCGACGCTAGTTGCATCGCCGCCGAAGCGATCGGGCGTCGCGTCAACGAAGAACTCGAATTTCTGGACTTCATTCAAGCCGGCGAGGATTCGATCGCGCGAGGCGATTACCTTACCCAAGACGAGATGGAAGCCTGGTTTGCGCAACGGCATAAGACCGCCGACGCTGCATGAGGGGCGTGAGATGGTCGCGCGACGCGCAGGCCGATGTTGCGACGATCGATGACGAATTCGACAAGATCGATCCGAATACCGCGAGCCGGGTTGGCACCTCGGCGGTAAACGCAGCCAGATTTCTGGCGGACTACCCGGGCGCGGGGCCGGCGGTGCCAAATACCCGGCTGCGTAAATGGCGGGTCGCAGGTACGCCTTACATTTTGCTCTATCGGTTGGCGGACGGTGACCTGTTCATCGTCCGCGTCATTCACGTCGCGCGTGACCGACAGCAGTTCCTGTGACCAACGTCGGCATACTCGGCGGGTCGTTCAATCCCGCGCACCGCGGCCACCGCGGGATCACGCTCGCGGCGATCGATGCGCTCGCGCTCGACGAGGCGTGGTGGCTGGTATCCCCCGGCAATCCCCTCAAGGACGCCGCGAACGACATGGCGCCGCTCCCCGCGCGTCTTGCATCCGCGCGAAGAATGGCCCGCCGCGCACCGATCCGTGCGACCGATATCGAGGCGCGGCTTCACACCCGCTACACGCTCGACACGATCCGCAAGCTCAAGCGGCGTTACCCGAAAATTCGGTTCATCTGGTTGATGGGCGCGGACAATCTCGCCGACTTCCACCGGTGGAAGAACTGGCGACAGATCGCCCGCGAGGTTCCGATTGCGGTAATCGCGCGGCCGGGATATGACGGGCGCGCCCTCGCGGCCCCCGCGATGGGTTGGCTGCGGCGCTTCCAACGGCGCACAGACCATGCGAAGAGCTGGACGACGTGGAGATTGCCGGCCCTCGTGCTGTTGCGCTTCCGACCCGACCCGACCTCCGCAACCGGCCTGCGTGCCGAAAATCCCGACTGGGCCCAGCACGTTGCTGACCCGGTAGTCTTACCCAGGAGCTGACTTGGCCACTTCCCCTACTGCCCCTCGCGCGACCGACCCCGAAGAGGTTGAGGCGCTGCATCGCCTGATCCTCGCGTCGCTCGACGACGACCAGGCGGTCGAGACCATCTCGATCCCGCTCGCGGGCAAGACCAGCATCGCAGACTATATGGTGATCGCCAGCGGCCGTTCGACCCGCCAGGTCGCCTCGATGGCGCAGAAGCTGGCCGAGCGGATCAAGGCCGAGTTCAAGCGCCCGGTAAAGATCGAAGGCCTGCCGACCGCGGACTGGGTGCTTATCGACGCGACCGACGTCATCGTCCACTTGTTCCGCCCCGAAGTCCGCAGCTTCTACAATCTGGAGCGGATGTGGGCGTTCGGTGACGCCCCGACGCCGCCGCCCGTGCCGACTTTCACCGACGAAGACTAGACCCCGAGGCGGCGGTGCTGCTCCACATCGTCGCCCGTGGACGGATCGGGCGCTCGCCCGAGGCCGACCTCGTCGACCGTTATCTGAAGCGAATCGTCTGGCCGACCAAGGTCAGCGAGCTCCCCGATACCGGCGGCAAGATCCCGCTGGTCGGCGAGCAGACCAAGCGCATCCTGCTCGACGAGAAGGGCGAGACGCTGTCGTCGACGCAATTCGCGCGACACCTCGAGCGATGGCGTGACGACGGCGTGCGCGAGGCGCGGTTCATGATCGGCGCTGCCGACGGCTTCGACGACGCGGCGCGCGACGAGGCCGACCTGCTATTCTCGTTCGGCCGCGCGACCTGGCCGCATCTGCTCGCGCGCGCGATGCTCGCCGAACAGCTCTTCCGTGCGACCAGCATCCTTGCCAACCACCCTTATCACCGCGAAGGGTGATGCATGAGGGCAGGGGGCGTCTTGGCGATCGCGGCGCTGTTCGCGGCGGCGGGCGTAACCGCGCAAACTGACGCGCCCGAGTTGGCGACCGAGCAGCAACGTCTGGTCGTGGCGAAACGCGACGCCGCGATCGCCGCCGCCCGCGCCGCCAAGCTCGCCGCCGCGGCCACCCAGGAACGCAACGCCGCCGACAAGGCGTGGCGCGAAGAACAGGCACTAGCCGCCCGCGTCACCGCGGCCGAGGCGAACCTCGCCACCGCCAGCGCTCGCGTGACGCTGGTCGAGCGTCTGCTCGCCGATCAGCGCGCGAGGCTCGGCCGTGCGCAGGCCCCCGTCGCGCGGCTACTGGCGGCGCTGGAGTCGCTCGCCCGCCGTCCGACTATCGTCGCGGTTGCGCAGCCGGGATCGGTCGATGACCTCGTCCATGTCCGCGCGGTGCTCGGCAGCGCGCTTCCCGTCGTCCGCCAACGTACCGAAGCAGTTCGCATCGAACTCGCCGAAACGCGACGCCTTCAGGCCAGCGCCACGCTTGCCGCCAAGGCGCTTTCCGACGGCCGCGCACGCCTGGAGAGCGACCGCATCGCACTGGCCACCCTCGAAGCGCGCCATCGCCAACGCAGCCAGTCGCTCGGCCGCGGTGCGCTCAGTGAGTCCGACCGCGCGTTGGCGCTCGGCGAACGCGCGCGCGACCTCGTCGACGGGATGGCCGCCACGACAAATGCCAAGGCGACCGCCGCCGCCCTGATCGCGCTTGCCGGTCCAATCCCTCGCCCGATCGCGCCCGGCACCACGCCGCCGCTCCCCCCGAGCGGCGTGTACCACACCCCGGTAACGGGCAAGCTCGTAACCGGCTTCGACGAAGTCTCGGACTCCGGCGTCCGGTCGCGCGGGCTGACCTTGGCCACGGCTCCCAGTGCCCGCGTCGTGGCCCCCGCCGCAGGGACGATCCGCTACGCCCGCCGCTTCCGCGACTACGGTACGATCGTCATCATCGACCACGCCGATGGCTGGACCAGCCTTGTCACCGGCCTTGCCGCAACGTCGGCAAAGCCCGGTGACCGTGTCAAGATGGGTGCCCCGCTCGGTACCGCCCCCCGCGAAGACCCGCGCATCACCGTCGAACTCCGTCGCCAGGGCCGCCCGGTCGACGTCGCTTCGTTGATAGGATCGCGCTGATCAACGAACCCAATGGGCGTCTGCTTTTCAATCCTCCCCCGCCAGGGGGAGGTGGCTGGCCCTTGCCAGACGGAGGGGGGGGAAGGAGCAACGTCCGCTCCGTGTCCTCCCCCTCCGTCACCTTCGGCGCCACCTCCCCCTTGCGGGGGAGGATCGACGCAATAGGCGATCGTTAACGACCAGGCCCCCCAGTCAGCCCCCATTAACCCCCACCCGTCTTCACTCCGCGCGCGCGTTGCCGCCAGCGTTCCGCTACGCTACGCCGTCACGACCGTACGACACGTCTTTTCTCAGGTTGCAGGACCATCGATGCCTCGTCCTATACTGCGTACCCCGATCCTTACCGCCACGGCGATCGTCGGCGCGCTTACGCTGATCCCGCTCGCCACCTCGGCGATGGCGGCGGTCGACACCGACACGTACCGCGAGTTCGACCAGTTCCTCGACGTCTTCAACCGCGTGAAGGCGGAGTATGTGGACAAGGTCGATGACAAGACGCTGATCAAGGGCGCGATCCAGGGCATGCTCGCCAGCCTCGATCCGCACAGCTCGTACGTCGACGCGCTCGACTACGAGAACCTGCGCATCATGACCGAAGGCAACTACGGAGGTCTCGGCCTCACGGTGCAGATGGAGGACGGCGCGATCAAGGTCGTCTCCCCGCAGGAAGACTCGCCAGCCGCTCGCGCCGGCGTCAAATCCGGCGACTACATCACGCATATCGACGGCAAGCTGATCTACGGCGATTCGCTCGACGAGGCGGTCGGCAAGATGCGCGGCAAGCCCGGCAGCAAGATCACATTGGGCCTCGTTCGCCCCGGCCGCGACAAGCCGCTCGACGTGACGATGATGCGTGAGGTCATCGTCCAGAAGCCGGTGAAATGGGAAGTCCGCGGCGACGTCGGCTATATCAATATCAACACTTTCAGCGAGAACACCGGCGCCGACACGCGCGCCGCGATCATGGCGATCGACAAGTCGCTCGGCCACCGCCCGCTTGGCTATGTCGTCGACCTCCGCGAGAATGGCGGCGGCCTCCTGACGCAGGCGATCGAAGTCAGCGACGCGTTCCTCGATCACGGCGAGATCGTCTCGCAACGTGGCCGCGAGAAGACCGATATCGAGCGCTATTACGCCAAGCCCGGCGACGACGCGCACGGCCTGCCGGTCGTCGTCCTCACCGATCCCGGCACCGCGTCCGCGTCCGAGATCGTCGCCGGCGCGCTCCAGGATCATCACCGCGCGCTGATCATGGGCGAGCGCAGTTTCGGCAAGGGCTCGGTCCAGACCGTGCTCCAGCTCGGCCCCGAGACCGCGCTTCGCCTGACTACCGCGCGTTACTTCACGCCGTCCGGCCGGTCGGTGCAGGAGGGCGGGATCGAGCCCGACATCAAGGTGCCGCAGCTCACCGATCCCGACTACAAGTCGCGCCCGGTGTTCCGCGAGGCCGATCTCCGGAAACATCTGATCAACGAGGTGAAAGCGGACAACGCGGTGCTCGAGGAGGATACCAAGACCGATCCCCGCTTCTCGCAGACGCCCGACCAGTTGAAGAAGCAGGGCATCGACGATTTCCAGCTCTATTACGCGCTGAAGACCGTCGCGCGCCTCGGCGGGGCAACGCAGGTCGCCGCCGCCACCAAGCCGCGCCCGATCAAGCCCGATCCTACCGCCCCCGACGCAACCAAGGCGCCCACCAAGTGAGCGTGCGTCGTGGACTTGGCATGACCAAGAATGAAGAGATCGCGCGCGCCATCGCGCTCCTGTTGCCGGCGTTCCTGCTGCTCGGCGCACTCGGCTCGCAATATCTCGGCGGGCTGTACCCGTGCGAGATGTGCCATTGGCAGCGCTGGCCGCATTACGCCGCAGTGCTCGTCGCCGGCGCGACGTTCCTGGTCCCGGGTCGCTCGCTACGCGCCACGCTGGTCATCATCGCCGGGTTGCTGATCGGCCTCAGTGGGCTGATCGGCGTCGCGCACGCCGGTGTCGAATATCACTGGTGGAACGGCTTCACCGCCTGCACCACGACCGTCTCGATGGCCGGCACCACCGCCGCGGAGCGCCTCGCCGCAATCATGAACGCGCCGATGGTGCGCTGTGACGCGCCACAGTGGAAACTGCTCGGAATCTCGCTTGCCGGCTTCAACGCCATCTTTTCCCTCGTCGGTGCGTTCACCATATTCGCACTCATGAGGAAGACGAGATGAGCGGCTGGAAGCCAGGGGACGCCAAGCGCGCTACCAATTCGATGATCCGGGTCGACCAGGCCGGCGAATACGGCGCGATCCGTATCTACGCGGGGCAGCTCGCCGTGCTCGGCGACCGCCACCCGGCCTCGCGCTCGATCCACCACATGGCGCAGCAGGAGGAACGCCACCGCGCGTTCTTCGACAAGATGATCGTCGATCGCCGCGTGCGCCCGACGGTGCTGCAGCCGATCTGGAAAGTCGCCGGCTTCGCGCTCGGCGCGGTCACGGCCGCGATCAGCCCACGGGCTGCGATGGCGTGCACCGCCGCGGTAGAGACCGAGATCGACAAGCATTACGAGGAACAGCTCGTTCAGCTTGGCGCCAGCGATCCCGAGCTATCGGCAGCGATCCTGGATTTCCAGGCCGAGGAACTCGAACACAAGGCCACCGCGATTGCCGCGGGGGCGGAGGAGACGCCGGGTTATCCGGTGTTGAGTGCCGCGATCCGGCTCGGCTGCAAAGTCGCGATCGCAACCGCGAAGCGGATCTAGGCGGACGGATACGGTTCAGGCCGAACGACTATAACAAGCCGAACGAACGCGTGGGAGTGATGCGTATGAAGATGCTTTTTGCGGCGGCCTTGCTCGTCGCCGGCCCCGCGGTCGCACAGACCGCGCAGCCGATACCCAGTGCCAATACCGGACCCACCCTTGCGCGGCTGCCCGCCAAGGCCCCCGCGCTTCCCGGTGAGACGGCCAAGCCCAAACCGGTCGTCGCCCCCCCGCAGGTCTCGCGCAACGCACCGATCAACGGTGTCCTGACGCTGTTCGGCAACGAACGCTGCCCGACCAACCAGAACGGCGAAGAGATCGTCGTCTGCGTCCGCCGCAGCGCGCAGGAACAATACCGCGTCCCGAAAGAACTCCGCGAGTTCGTCGTGACCCCCGAAAACGCCAGCTGGGCGACCAAGGCCCAGGGCACGATGGACGCGGGCTCGGGCGTCAACACGATCGGCAGCTGCTCCGCGGTCGGCGCCGGCGGCGCGACGGGGTGCTTCGGCCAGCGGGTCAGGGAATCCCGCCTGGAAAACAAGACGCGGGCGGCGGAAGTGCCGGTTCTCCCCTGAGCTTTCGGCGCGCGTCGGGACCGACACGACGATATCCCAGCTTTCGCTGGGATGACGGCCTGGGGGAGCGCTTCATACCTCTACGCCCATCCGCTTCCCGCGGCTGATCACCTTAGCCTCCGACCCAACCCAATCCGACCCGATCCGACCCGATCCGGCCCGGCCCGGCCCGGCCCGATCCAACTCCAACCCACCCCTGACCTGCAAACCCAACCCGTCACCCCAGCGAAAGCTGGGGTATTTCACGATGTGAGTGACACCAGCCCCGCACGACGGCCCATTACCCGAACGGTCGCCCCGTAGACTCCCGCCGCGTTCCCCCAGACCCAAGCGTCGACCCTTTGCGCCCCCTCGCCACACGGCCTTTTGCCTGACGCCTTCCCACAACACTCTCGAGCCGTTGCTGTCCTACAAGGGCAGGACGTGACAGGATGCGCCGATGACGTTGGCAGCCTTCCCAAGCGCGATCCTCCAAACCGCCCGCCGAAGCGCGTCTCCCGTCGGAAAGAATCTGCGCGAGCGCCTACACTTCCTACACTTCACTCGGACACTTGACCCGGTCGACGTCCAATAAATCCAGATTTGCAACGACTTGGAGCAATAGAGAACCCGACCGTCGCCAAAGCTCCTCCCGCTAGAAACGCCAGTATGACCGAACCCCTGCGCATCGCCTTCCTGCTGTTCCCGAACGTGACGCAGCTCGACCTGACCGGCCCCGCGCAGGTCCTGTCGCGGCTCGGCAATGCGCGGCTCGATCTTGTCTGGAAGACGCTCGACCCCGTGCCGACCGATGCTGGCTTCTCGATCCTGCCGACCGCGACCTTCGCCGACGTGCCGCGCGCCGACATTCTCTGCGTCCCCGGCGGTTTCGGGACCAACGACGTGATTGCCGACGACGAAGCGATGGCGTGGGTGCAGGCGGTCGGTGCCGACGCGACCTGGGTGACGAGCGTCTGTACCGGCTCGCTGATCCTCGGCGCGGCGGGATTGCTCGATGGCTATCGTGCTGGGTGCCACTGGGCGCAACGCGAAATGCTGCCGCTATTCGGCGCGATCCCGGTCGATGCGCGCATCGTGGTCGATCGCAACCGCGTGACCGGCGGCGGCGTCACGGCGGGGATCGACTTCGCGCTGACGCTGACCGCGATGATCCGCGGCGAAGCGCATGCGAAGGCTGTCCAGCTGAGCCTCGAATATGATCCGGCACCACCGTTCGACAGCGGCTCGCCCGAAAAGGCCGACCCGGACATCCTCGAAGCGGTGAAGCGGAGAACGGCGCAGCTTGTGCCAACGCGCGACGAGGACCTCCGCGCGCTGGCGAAACGTCGCGGTTACGCCCGCGATACTTAAGGGTGACGCTTCAGTCCGCGCACCCGGTGCCAGATATAGAAACCGATCAGCGCGATCAGGACGATGCCGATCAGCAGGTCGGCACTGTGGAACGCGGCCTTCACGCGCGGATCGCTGTCCCATTTGTCGCCGAGCTTCATGCCGACCCAGGCCAGCCCGAAGCACCACGGCCACGACCCGATGAACGTGTAGACGTGGAACGGCACCAGCTTCATCCGCGCGACCCCGGCGGGGAAGGCGATGAACGAGCGGATCACCGGCAGGAGGCGCCCGATCAGCACCGCCATCGAACCCCAGCGTGCGAAGAACCGATCGGCCGCGTCGAGCTCGCCCGGCCCGATCAGGACGTAGCGGCCCCAGCGCTCGGCCATCGGTCGCCCGCCGCGCTTGCCGATCTCGTAGGCGACGATCGAGCCCAGATTGCACCCGATCGCGCCCGCCGTCGCGGCGAGATACAGGTCGAATCGCCCGGTCGAGACGAGGTAGCCGGCGAACGGCATGATGATCTCGGACGGCAGCGGGATGCACGCGCTCTCGATCGCCATGAGCAGCGCGATGCCGACATAGCCACCCGACGAGATGACGCCGATCGTGAAGGTGGCCAACACGGCCAGGATCTTTTCGAACATGGGTCGGTCGATTGCGCGAACCTGGCGCGGAAGGGAAGCCCAAAATCGGAACCGGCACGCGGTTCGTTCGCTGGTGCCATATGACAGATCTTACACTCAACGACGGTCGCACGATGCCCCAGCTCGGCATGGGCACGTGGCAGATCCCCGACAGCCAGGCCGCGGCGATCGTCCGCTCCGGGCTCGATATCGGCTTCCGCCTCGTCGACACCGCTGCGATCTACGATAACGAACGCGGCGTCGGCGACGGCTACAAGGGTTCCGACGCGTTCCTCACCACCAAGCTCTGGAACGACCGGCAGGGCGACGCCGAAGCGGCAATGGACGAGAGTCTGGCCTTGCTGGGCATCGAATCGGTCGACCTCTACCTGATGCACTGGCCGGTGCCGAAGCAGGACAAGTATGTCGAAGCCTGGAAGGCGATAGTTGCGCTGCGCGATGCCGGGAAAGCCAAGTCGATCGGCGTATCGAACTTTCTCCCCGAGCATATCGACGCGATCGTCGCTGCGACCGGCGTGACGCCGGCGGTCAACCAGATCGAACTCCACCCGAATTTCCAGCAGCGCGAACAGCGCGCGTATCACGAGGCACACGGCATCGTGACACAGAGTTGGAGCCCGCTGGGCCAGGGCAAGACGCTGTTGCACGATGAGGCGATCGTCCGGATCGGCGATAAGCATGGCCGCAGCGCAGCGCAGGTGATCCTGGCGTGGCATCTGGCGAACGGCTTTTCGGTAATCCCCAAGGCCTCGGACGCGGAGCATCTGGCGGACAATTTCGCAGCGCTCGACCTGACGCTCAACGACGAAGACATGGTGGCAATCGAAGCGCTCGACGATCCCGCCGGTCGCCTGGGGCCAGAACCGAACGCGATGTAATCCTCCCCGGCACGGGGAGGGGGACCGCGACGCAAAGCGGCGGGGTGGAGGGGGTTCACCACGAACGGTACGCTTGCGGTAAACCCCCTCCACCAGCTGCGCTGGTCCCCCTCCCCGTACCGGGGAGGATCAACCGATCCGTTCGCCCACGATGCGCAGATCCTCGACGAACCGCGCATATTCTTCCGCAGCCTGCGCCGGATCCGGCAACCGCAGCAGATAGCTCGGATGCACAGTAATCCAGGCCTCGCCCCCATCCGGCAACTGCAACGCCCGCCCGCGCTCCCGCCCGATCGTCATCACCTTCCCGAACAACGACCGCGCTGCGGTCGCGCCCAAGGCCACCGTCACCTTCGGCTTGATCAGCATCTGCTCCTGCTCGATCCACCACCGGCAGGCGTCGATTTCACCCGCCCCAGGCTTGGCGTGGATGCGGCGCTTGCCACGCTGTTCGAACTTGAAATGCTTCACGGCGTTGGTGACGTAGGCGCGTGAGCGGTCGACGCCAGCTTCCGCCATCGCCTTGTCGAACATCTGGCCGGCGGGGCCGACGAAGGGGCGTCCGGCGATATCCTCCTGGTCGCCCGGTTGCTCGCCGACGAACATCAGCGGCGCGTCTACCGGGCCTTCGCCGAACACTGTTTGCGTCGCTGGCTTGTAGAGCGGACAGCGGGTGCATCCGGCCGCCTCGTCGCGCAGGGCTTCCCATGCGATCAGGCTGTTGCCGCCGACCGTGTCGCGCGCTTTCGCGATCATCCCGCTCTCCCTTGCCTGTGCCGCTGCCAACAGGCCCGGCACCAGCGCGGTTTCGGGCATGTTCTTCCAGTATTTCTTCGGCATCTCCTTCAGCATCGCGCCGATCTTCACGCGTGCCGGGTTGAAGATGCTGGCGTAATAGGTCTTCCACACTTCCTCGGTCGGGTCGCCGTCCGGGGCGTCGGCCTTGCTCGCGCCGGGGCCTTCGCTGAGCGCCTTGCCGTCCCAGTGGATCGAGACTTCGGGCGTCAGGATCGACCAGCGCATGCTGGCGAAGCGGCTGACGAAGAACGCGGCGTTGGCGCGGACGATGTGATGGTCGGGCTCGAACCAAGCGACGAAGCGCGTTCCGCCCTCTTCCTCGACTTCGCGAAAGCGGAGGAAGGCGCGCATCTTGTGGATATCGCGGCGGACATCCTTGGCGATCCTGTCGAGCCGGCGGACCAGTGGGTCGGCGCGGTCCTCGATTAGCTTGGGTTCACGGCGGAGGCGGAAGAGCAGCGTGTATAGCAGCGCGAACCGCTCGGGATCGCTGCCGAGGATGGCGCTGCGGGCGAGGTCGAGGAATGCGCGCGGCACGGAGAACGCGCCGGGGGCCGGGGCGGGAGCGGGGTCTGCAACGGTCGCGAACAGGTCCACCGGCTCGTCGCCGACCTGCCACACCACGTCATCGGGCGGCACATCCTCGGCGATCAACCCGCGCGCGGCGTCTCGCCAGCCGTCGAAGTCGTCGGGTTCGGAAAGCGTTACGACGCGCATAATCCTCCCCGGCACGGGGAGGGGGACCAGCGCAGCTGGTGGAGGGGTGGAGGGGGCTCACGACCAACGATACGCTCGTGGAAGCCCCCCTCCACCAGCTGTGCTGGTCCCCCTCCCCGTGCCGGGGAGGAATGCGCCGTCACGCGAACATTTCCATCTGCTTGGGTTTCGGGGCTACGATCGGGCGCAGCTCCGCGCGGTCGGACAGGACGACGGGGCGCCAGTCCTCGGCGATAATGAAGGGGCGGAGCTTGGCGACCGAGACTGTCAGCCGCGCCACGTCCGCCAGATGCAGCCGCCGCCAGCGCCGGCTCGTCAGGATTCCGTTGACCGCTTTCACGCCAAGCCCCGGCACGCGCAACAGCATCTCTCGCGGCGCCCGGTTGACATCGACCGGAAACGACCCCCGAAACTTCAATGCCCAGGCAAGCTTCGGATCGATATCGAGCGGCAACATCCCCGTCGCATCGTCGGCAGCCGCCACCACCTCATGCGGCTGAAACTCGTAGAACCGCATCAGCCAGTCCGACTGGTAAAGCCGGTGCTCGCGCATCAACGGTGGGCGCTGCAGCGGCAGCACCGCGCTCGCATCCGGGATCGGGCTGAACGCCGAATAATACACGCGGCGCAGGCCGAACCGGTCGTACAAGGTCGACGCCTTCCGCACGATGTCGCCGTCCGTCGCCGCATCCGCGCCGACGATCATCTGGGTCGACTGGCCGGCGGGGGCAAACTTCGGCGCGGACTTGTACTTGGCCTTCGCATCCTTGCCGTCGATGATCGACGCCTTCACCTCCGCCATCGCAGTCTCGATCCGGACCCCGTCCTTCTCGGGCGCGAGCCGCTTCAGGCCGTTCGCGGTCGGGAGTTCGACGTTGATCGAGACGCGGTCCGCGTACAGCCCGGCCTGGTGAACGAGTTCGGGATCGGCATCGGGGATCGTCTTGAGGTGAATATATCCCCGGAAATGATGATCCTCGCGCAACGACCGTGCGACTTCGACCATCTGCTCCATCGTGTAGTTCGACGACGCGATGATCCCCGACGACAGGAACAGGCCCTCGATATAATTGCGCTTGTAGAAGGCAATGGTGAGATCGACGACTTCCTTCGCCGTGAAGCGGGCACGGCGGACGTTCGAGCTCTTGCGATTGATACAGTAATGGCAGTCGAAGATGCAGCTGTTCGTGAGCAGGATCTTCAGCAGCGATATACATCGGCCGTCGGGCGCATAGGCGTGGCAGATCCCCATGCCTTCGGTCGAGCCGAGCCCCTTGCCATCCTTCGAGTTGCGCTTGGTCGTGCCCGACGACGCGCAGGACGCGTCGTATTTGGCCGCATCGGCGAGGATCTCGAGCTTTTCACGGGTGTCGAGTTGGGCCATTCGTTCGTCTTACGTTCCGCGAAAAGGGGTGTCGAGTGATGGAGATCAACTTGTTGCTATGTTGCTGATGCGGGGCGGTTCTCGGTCATCGCGGCAGAGTGAAGTATAGAAAGTATAGACGCTGGGAGCGTTTTCGCCGGGGCAGTTTCGCGGGTAGGAAAGTCTCACGATCTTGGCGTCGGACGCTGTCAGGATCGGGGCGTGTAGGACAGCGGTCGTTCAATCGAGCAGATACCGAATCAGATCGACCATGCCGCCGAGGCTGACCGGCAGGATCAACAGCAGGAACAGATAGACGAAGATGATACGGGTAAGCGCCCGCTCGTGCCGAAATACCGGCTTGCGCGGTGGAAGGTCGTCTTTGCGCGGCCAGATACTGGTTTCGTCGAAGAACATTGCGAAATCCCGTCGATGATCAGTCCCAAACGACCCCGAGGTCCTGGAGTGCCGCGGGTTTCGACAAGGTCGTTTACATCGATCACCCGTTTGTTAGGTTGCGGCGTATCTGGGAGATATCGTCGCTATGAAATTCGGTCGAGTCCTGTTTGCCCCGATCTGCCTGTCCTTGCTGCCGCTTGCCGCGCAGGCTCAGGAAACCGCCAATGTCGAGAAAGCACCGGTCAAGGAAAAGAAGACCTGCCGGCAATTGATGCCCACTGGCAGCATCATGTCGACTCGTGTCTGCAACACGGCAGTCGAATGGCAGAAGTTCGACGCTAGCGGCGATGCCGGTGCGAATGACTTCCGCCGGGCGCTGCGGATGACGACGACGGGCGACCGAAGCCCGTCCAGATGACCGCGGCGCCCGTCCGGCCAGGCGTCATTCCGCCGCGATCAATCCGGTCGCGGCTTGCAGGTCGACCGAAACCAGCCGGCTGACACCGCGTTCGATCATCGTCACGCCGAACAGGCGGTGCATGCGGCTCATCGTGACGGCGTTGTGCGTGACGACGAGGTAGCGCGTGTCGGTGTCGCGCGACATGCGGTCGAGCAGGTCGCAGAAGCGCTCGATGTTCGCATCGTCGAGCGGCGCGTCGACCTCGTCGAGGACGCAGATCGGCGCGGGATTGGTGAGGAACAGGCCGAAGATCAGCGCGACCGCGGTCAGCGCCTGCTCGCCGCCGGATAGCAGCGTGAGCGACTGGAGGCGTTTGCCGGGTGGCTGCGCCATGATCTCGAGCCCGGCTTCTAGCGGGTCGTCGGAGTCTATCAGTTCGAGGTGCGCGGCGCCGCCGTCGAAGAGGGTGGTGAAGAGGCGCTGGAAATGGCCGTTGACCGCCTCGAACGCGGCAAGCAGGCGCTGGCGGCCTTCGCGGTTGAGCGTGCCGATCGAGCCGCGCAGGCGGTTGACCGCCTGGCCGAGTTCGTCGCGCTCGACCGCGTTGCCGCGTGCGGACTCTTCGAGTTCGGCGAGTTCGGTTTCGGCGACGAGGTTGACCGGGCCGATCCGCTCGCGATCGGTGGTGAGGCGGTCGTGCGTGGCGGACTCTTCGGCTGGCGCGCGGACGTTGGCGACCGCGAAGCCGAGGCGCTCGGGTAGGACGGGGGCGGGGCATTGGAAGCGCTCGCCCGAGAGGCGACCGAGATCGAGGCGGCGCGCTTCGTGGTTTTCGACGCGGGCGATCGCGCCAGCGCGGGCTTCGCGGGCGACGGCTAGCGCTTCGGTGGCGGCGCGGTGGGCGTCGTCGGCGGTGCCAGCAGTGGTTTCCGCGGCGCGTTCGGTGGCGAGGAGCGCGTCGGCGGTTGTGCGGGCTTCCTGGTGTTCGGCGTCGAGCGTCTCGATTTCAGCGTCGAGGGCGGCGGGGCGAGCGGCGATCGCGGCCAGGTCGGTGGCGAGCGTGGTTTCGCGCGAGTCCATGGCGGCGATGCGCTTGGCGGCTTCACCCGCGCGCGCGCGCCAGCTTCGGGTGTCGGCCTGGGCGGCGGACAGGCGTTCGCGGTGGGTGGCGATGCTGCGGTCGAGCGTGGTGCGATCGGCACGGGCCTGCGCGACGGCGGCGCGGGCGCGTTCGGCGTCGTACTGGAGCGCGGCGACCTGACGCGCGTTGGCGGTGCCGTCGGGGACGGCGGCCATCGCGGCTTCGGCGCGGGTGCGGTCGGCGTGCGCGTCGGCGACGTCGTCGGCGATGCGGCGCGCGCGGACGTCGAGGTCTGCGCGCTGGGTGGCGAGGCGTTCGAGCGCGGCGGCGGCGCGGTCTTCCTGGCGGAGGGCGTCGCGCGCGGTGGTTTCGGCGCGTTGCAAGGCGGCGCGGGCGGTTTGCGACTGGCCTCTAGCCTGGGCGATGCGCTCGTCGATCGCGGCGCGGGTTCGTTCGGCGTCTTCCAGCGCCTTGGCCGCAGCGGGGCGGGCGGCCTGGAGCGCGGCGAGGCGGTTGCGGCGGACTAGACGTTCGGCGGCGGCCGCGCCGGTGCCGGTTGCGGTGAAGCCGTCCCAGCGGCGGAGTTGGCCGTCTCGGGTGACGATGCGCTGACCGACGGCGAGGTGTTGCTGGCCGTCGGTGTCCACGACGAAGATTTGCGCGAGCCTGCGGGCGAGGGCGGGGGGTGCGTCGACATGCTTTGCCAGCGGTTCGGCGTCGGTCAGCGGGGCGGGGTCGTCTTTGCGGGGCTTGGCGCCGGCCCATGCATCGAGGTTGGTGTCGAGATCGTCGCCAAGCGCGGCGGCGAGTGCGCGTTCGTAGCCGGTGCTTGCCGATACATGGTCGAGCAGCCGGTCGCGGCCGCTGCGCTGTGTTGCCTTGGTGAGCGCGGTCACTTCGCTGTCGATCGCGGCGAGGTCTGCGCGGGCGGTGGCGTGGGTGGTTTCGGCGGCGTCTCGCGCGCTGGTTGCGGCGGTTTCGTCGGTGTCTGCCTGGGTGATGGCTTGGCGAGCGGACTCTGCGGCGGTGGTCGCGGCGCGCCGGGCTTCGGCGGCGGTTTCGCGCTCTGCGGCTAGCGGTGCGGGGGCGCCGAGGGCGCGGAGGGCGGCGGCGATCTGCGCGGCGTCGCGGTCGGCGCGGTCGGCGCGGGTGCGGGCGGCGGCGAGGGCTGCGCTGGCGACGCGGACTTCGGCGGCGTCGCGGGCTTGCGTGGCGAGCGCCTGGGCCAGGGAGACTTCGGCGTCGCGGGCGCTGCGTTCGGCTTCGGCGAGGGCTGCGTCGAGATCGGGGATTGCGGCGGTGGCATCGGCGATCGCGGTGTCGAGCGTCTTGGCTTCGTCGGCGAGGCGGCCGAGCGCGGCGGCGGCGTCGCTGGCGAGCGATCCTTCGCGGGCGCGGTCGTCGGCGATCCGGGTGCGGGCGTCGGTGAGGTCGGCGATCCTGCGCTCTACGCTGGCCTTTTCGGTCCTTAGCGCGGCGAGGCGGTGGGCGAGATCGCCGACCAGGTCGCGCGCGGCGAGCGCTGCGGTGCGGGCGGTGGAGACGGCTTCGATCGCGCGGTACTGGTTTGCGGCGGCTGCGCGTTCGGCTTCGGTGAGTGCGCGGACGCGGGTTTCTGCAGCGGCGGCTTCGGCTTTGGCGGCATCGGCTGCGGTGGCGGCTTCGCGCCAGCGGGCGAAGAGCGTGCGCGCTTCGGCGACGCGGATCTGCGCGGAGATCAGGCGGTAGCGTTCGGCGGCGCGGGCCTGGCGTTTCAGCGTGGCGGCGCGCGCGTCCTGGTCGGAGATGATCTCGTCGAGCTTGGCGAGATTGGCTTCGGTGGCGCGGAGTTTCCCCTCGGCGTCTTTCCGTCGGACGTGGAGGCCGGCGATTCCGGCGGCTTCCTCGAGCATGGCGCGGCGGTCGGCGGGTTTGGCGGCGATGACCGCGCCGATCTTGCCCTGGCTGACGAGCGCGGGCGAGTGTGCGCCGGTGGCGGCGTCGGCGAAGAGCAGGCCGACGTCTTTCGCGCGGACGTCGCGGCCGTCGATCCGGTAGGCGGAGCCGGCGCCGCGTTCGATCCGGCGGACGATCTCGCGTTCGTCACCTGCTATTTCGGCGAGGATCGAGACTTCGGCGAAGTCGCGCGGGGGGCGGGTCGCGGTGCCGGCGAAGATCACGTCTTCCATGCCGGCGCCGCGCAGGGATTTCGCACTGGCCTCGCCCATCGTCCAGCGAAGCGCTTCGAGGAGGTTCGATTTGCCGCAGCCGTTGGGGCCGACGACGCCGGTGAGGCCGGGTTCGATGCGGAGATCGGCGGGGTCGACGAAGCTCTTGAAGCCGGTGATGCGGAGGCGCTTGATCTGCATTCTTGCGCCCCCCGACGACTGATGTTGGATCTTACCCCGGACCGTTGCGCTGTTGTTTCCCCGCGAAGGCGGGGACCCAGACTGGGCTCCCGCCTTCGCGGGAGAACAAGAAGAAGCTGCCGTCTGGCAGGTACACCGCACTTAGTCTCCACCCCGGCGAAGGCCGGGGCCCAATTGGGAGACGGCGCTAACGAAGGTGGCGCTCCATTACTGCGACCTTTCCAATTGGGCCCCGGCCTTCGCCGGGGTGGTAGTTACTTGTGGAGCGGTTAGCTTACGCCCCAGCCGCCTTCAGCGCCTTCTCCATCTGATCCCAGCTCACGACCTGATCGAGCTTCTTGTCGTTGATCAGGAACGTCGGCGTGCCCGTGACGGTGCCCGCCTGCATCGCGTTCTCCGTCGGCTTGGCCATCACTTCGAGCTGCTTCTGATCCGCGAGGCACGCGCGCGCCTTCGCTTCCGGGATCCCGCGCTGCTTGACGAAATCGATCGCGCCCATCTGTTCGGCGAGCTTGGTCGCGACGACCGTCGGCGGCTGGTTGGCGAGCGCCTTCTGCTGGTCGGGCGTCATCGTCTGGAGCTTGTCGAGGAAGGCGATCTGGTTGCCGTACATCTGCTCGAGGAGCGGGAAGAACGGCGCGACGCCGGCGCACTGGCCGAGCAAAGTCAGCGCGACGTCGGGCGCGCCGTGGACGAGGAAGTCGCGGAATTCGAAGCTGACTTTCCCGGTCGCGACATACTTTTCGGTCAGCGGCCGATACGCCTCGCGGGCGAAAGCGCCACAGGTCGGGCACGAGCGTGCGCCGTATTCGACGAGCTTGATCGGCGCGTTGGGGTTGCCCATCAGGTAACCCTCGGGGGTCTTCACGACGGTCTCGGTCCAGTTCTGGCCGGCGGGGGCTGCGGCGGCCGCAACCGGCGCGGCGGCGGGCTGGTCGACGTTACCGGTCGAATCGTTCTTCGAGCAGGCGGCGAGCGCGAGCGGCAGGACGGCGAGCGTGGTCAGGAACTTCATCGGGTTACTCCAGTGGATCACGTGAATTAACGGGCGCCGGCCTTGCGGAGCGCGGGTTCGAGCTGTTCCCAGCCGACATGCGGGATGATCTTGCCGTTGAGGTAGAAGGTCGGCGTCGAGTCGATCTCTTTCGGCGCGTCGGCGGTCAGTTTGACGATGCGGTCGATCTCGGGCTGGTTGGCGAAGCATGCGTTGATCGCCGCGTCCGACAGCCCGCGTGCCTTGATCATCGCGGTCAGGCCCGAGCCGTCGGCGTTGGCGCGGATCTGGGCGGCGGCCGGGTACATGTTCAGGCGCGCGGCGTTGCCCTGCTGGTATTCGATCCCGCGCTCGAGCCATTGCGGCTGTGCGGCGAAGATCGCGGACGAGGTGGCGGAGAAGCCTTTCGGACCGGTGCAGCGGGCGAGGATCGCTGCCGACAGGTCGAGCCGGTCGCGGATGAAGTGGCGGAACTCCAGGCTGGTCGAGCCCGATGCGATCATCTGGCGCTTGAGCACGGGTTCGGACTTCACCGAGAAGTCGGCGCAGTGCGAACACGTGTAGCTGGCATACTCCACCAGCTTCACGCGTGCCGCGGGGTTGCCGATCAGGTAGGCGCCCGAGGGGAGGATGCTCGCGGTCTGCGACCAGTCGCGCTTGGGCGCGGCCCCGGTCAGCAGGAAGAGGGCGAAGACGGCAAGGAGGACGCGCATCAGTTGATCCTGGGAAGGCCGTGCGTCGAGGCGACGCCGGCGGCGAGGGATTCGAGGACGGCGCGCAGTTCCGGATCGGCGATGCCCTTCAGGCTCATACCGAGATCGACGGGGACCGGGCGGATCGAAGGCGGGGCTTTCCGCGGCACGGGGGCGGCGACCTCGCCCTGGCGGATCGCGACCTTCACGATGGCGGCGTACCCGAAGAAGCGGTTCACGCGCTCGATGATCTCGGGGGCGATGTGCTGCATCATCGGTGCGTGCGCGCCGCGGACGGTAAGGGTCAGGACGCCGTCCTGCTTCTTGCCCACCGGGAAGCGGATCGATTCGGGGATGCTGGCGCCGGCGAGTTTGGCGCCGACGATCTCGGGCCAGCGACTGACGATCGACGACTGGACGAAGCCGAATCGCCGGAATGCCGCGCCGCCGATCGCAGGCAACAGCTCCGCAACCGCGCGCGAGCGGTTCTCACGCGGGGCGTCTGGGTCGGTCCTGCCTTTCACGCGCTTCGTCGCCGGCTTGGGCGTCGCAGATTTAGGCACAGAAACGGGCGGCTTGCTCATCTGCGAACCCATGCCATAGGCGACGCGTGAACGCCAAGCGCTCTTCGGTCTCCGGGGCCCTGCTCGACTGGTATGACGCGCATCGCCGCGACCTGCCGTGGCGCGCGAAGCCGTGCGAGGCGGTCGATCCGTACCGGGTGTGGCTGTCCGAGGTGATGTTGCAGCAGACGACGGTGGCCGCGGTGACCCCGCGTTTCTTGGCATGGACTGCGCGGTGGCCGGATTTCGGGAGTCTGGCGGCGGCTGAGGATGCCGATGTGATGGCAGCCTGGGCGGGGCTTGGGTATTATGCTCGGGCGCGCAATCTGGTGAAGGCGGCGAAGGCCGTGGTGGCCGAGCATGGCGGAGAGTTTCCGCGGACCGAGGTGGAGCTGCGCGCGCTGCCGGGGCTGGGCGCGTATACCGCGGCGGCGGTGGCGGCGATCGCGTTTGGCGAGCGTGCGGTGGTGGTCGATGCGAATGTCGAGCGGGTGGTTGCGCGGCTGTTTGCGATCGAGACGCCCTTGCCGGCGGCGCGGCCTGCGATTCGGGTGGCGGCGGATTTGATCACGCCAGATGCTCGCGCGGGGGATTTCGCGCAGGCGATGATGGATCTCGGGTCGGGGATCTGCACAACGCGCGCGCCGAAATGTTTGCTGTGTCCGATCCGCGCGTTTTGCGAAGGCTTCAAGCAGGGCGCGCCTGATCGGTTGCCGGTGAAGGCGAAGAAGGTGGCAAAGCCTCAGCGTTATGGCACGATCTTCTGGCTGGAGCACGACGGGCAGGTGTTGCTGGTGCGGCGGCCGGACAAGGGTTTGCTCGGCGGGATGCGCGCGTTTCCGACCGGCCCTTGGGTTGAGGTTGCACCTGGGTTCGAGGATGCGCCGGCACAGGCGGATTGGCGGATGCTGGACGCGACCGTCGCGCACGGATTTACGCATTTCGATCTGCAACTGACGCTTGCGGTGGCGACGGTCGAGGCGCATCAACCGCGCGTTCCAACGGCAAGCGAATGGTGGCCGATCGACGAGCTGGATACCGCCGGGCTCCCGACCGTTTTCGCCAAGGCCGGCAAAGCCATTCGGAACGGGGCCATACGGAGAGCTGCATGAAACTGGTGCACTGGATTTCGACGGGCGGACTTGCCGCATTGGCTGCCGCCACGGCCTATGCCCAACAGGCGCAGCCGCGTCCGCAAGTTAGCCCGCAGGCTCGGCCGACGCCGCGGATGACGATCCCGGTCAACGCATTGCTGCCTGCCACGTCCGCGTTGTTCGATAGCTATGTCGCGCAGAACAGGATGCCGGGGATCGTCGGTGCATTCGGGGCTGGCGACGGTCCGACGCTGTTCCCCTCTGCCGGCAAGATCAGCGATGATCCGAACGCGCCCGCCGCCGGCCCCGATTCGCTGTGGCGCGTCTATTCGATGTCCAAGCCGATCACCGGCATGTCGGCGATGATGCTGGTCGAGGACGGCAAGCTCAACCTCGACGATCCGGTCAGCAAATATATCCCGGCGTTCAAAGACATGAAGGTCGCGACCAGCCCCGACACGTCGCTCGCCACGCGGCCGGCGACGCGGCCGATCACGATCCGCAATTTGCTGACGCATACCGCTGGGCTCGGCTACACGATCGTCACCAAGGGGCCGCTGCTCAAGGAATATGAGCGGCTCGGGATTCTGCCGCTGTCGGTCAGCGCGGCGATGGAAGAGAAGATGCGGCCCGTGCGGCCAAAGTCGCTGGAGGAATTCGCCAACCGCGTCGCGACGCTGCCGCTGATCGCCGATCCGGGCACCAAGTGGAGCTATTCGATCGGGCTCGACGTGATGGGCCGCGTGATCGAGGTTGCAAGCGGCATGAGCTTCGAACGGTTCGTCCAGACGCGGCTGCTCGATCCGCTCAAGATGCGATCGAGCTTCTGGCAGGTGCCGCAGGGCGAAGTCGGCCGGCTCGCGACCAACTACGCGTTCGTCGGCGACACACGCACGCCGCTCGATCCGGCGGCGACGTCGGTATTCCTGCAGAAGCCGAGCTTTCCCTATGGTGGCGCCGGACTCGTGATGTCGGCGCGCGATTACGACCGGTTCCTGCACATGATCCAAGACGGCGGCACGCTCGACGGCGTCCGCGTGATGAAGCCCGAGACGATCGCGCTGGCGACGTCGAACCTGTTGCCACCGGGCGTGACCTATGGTGGCGTGAGTGGCGGTACCGGCGGCACGAAGGGCAGCAACATGGGGTTTGGCGCGGGCGGTTCCGTGGTGCTCGCCACGACGCCGAACGGGCCGGGCAAGGGCACCTATGCCTGGGGCGGCGCGGCGGGGACGATCGCCTGGGTCGACCCGGTCAAGCGGTCGCGCGGCAACGTGATGGTCAATTATTTCCCCGCGGACCGCATTCCGCTGCGGGAACAGGTGGTCGCGGCGCTGATGCAGGATGCGGCGAGGTTGCGTCGATGAGCGTGATGGAGACACCAGGTTTCACAGGCGGGACGCTCGACCGGTCGGATGCATTGCGCCACGATCCGGCGGGGTTGGCGGCGGCGCAGCGCGATTGGCGTGCGCGGCTGCTGGTGCTCGACGGGCTGCTGCCGGGCACGACCGACGACGGACATCTCGCCTGGACGTCGATGGCGGATATGCCGGACGATGCCGAGCCGATCCTGCTCGGGCTCGACGAGAGCGGGCGGCCGCATTTCGCGGCGCTGCTGGCGGGCATGCGCGTCGACAATGCGCCGGCGATGCGTTCGCCCGCGCTAATGGCGGTGCTCGCCGCCCTCGCGCCGGGTGAGGCTGCGACCTATGCCGGCGCACGCAGCGTCATCGACTGGCACGTCCGGCATGGCTTCTGTGCGAAGTGCGGGTCGCCGACCGAGGTCTTCCGCGCCGGGTGGGCGCGGAAGTGTCCGAACTGCGCGACCGAGCATTTTCCGCGGGTCGATCCGGTGGTCATCATGATCGCCGAGCATGACGGGCGGGCGCTGCTCGGCCGCGGCAAGGGCTGGCCGCCGGGGCGGTACTCGGCGCTCGCGGGGTTCCTGGAGCCGGGCGAGTCGATCGAAGAAGCGGTCGCGCGCGAGATCGTCGAGGAGGCGGGCGTGCGGGTCGGCAAGGTGCGCTATGTATCGAGCCAGCCTTGGCCGTTTCCCTCATCGCTGATGATGGCATGCGTCGCGGAGGCCGAGGACGATGCGATCACGCTCGACGTGAACGAGCTCGAGGACGCGATGTGGGTGCCGCGCGAGATGGTCCGCGCGGTGTTGCGGGGGGAGGAGGGGCCGTTCGTGGCGCCGCCGCCTTATGCAATCGCGTATACGTTGTTGAAGGAATGGGCTGGGGAGTAGGTGTAAGTTTTTCCGTTCGCCCTGAGCGAAGTCGAAGGGCATGCCCCAAACGGGGTGCTTCGACTTCGTTCAGGACGAACGGGGGAGGGGGAGCCGGCAGTCCAAAGTTAGCGCTAATTACGCGGCGATTTTCAATTCCTGCATCACGTCGGCGGTGATCGACAAACTCCGCTTGCGCGCCTCGTGGTCGTAGATCGCGCTCGTCACCATCACCTCGTCCACCCCGGTCCGCTCGATGAACGCCGCGATCCCGCGCGCGACCTTGGCCGGACTGCCGACCGCCGAGCATTGCAGCACATGGTCGAGGATCTGGTTGCCCTGCGCGCCGAGCGACTCGCGATAGCCGGCGAGCGGCGGCTTCATCTTGCCAGGATTACCGGTGCGAAGCGCCACGAACGACTGCTGCTGCGAACTGGCGAGCAGTTCGGCTTCGGCGTCCGTTTCAGCCGCGAAGACGTTGAACCCGGCCATCGCATGCGGCTTGGCCAGACGTGCGGATGGGCGGAAATCGCGGCGATAGATCGCCAGCGCGGCATCGAGCGCATCGGGCGCGAAGTGCGAGGCGAACGCGTAGGGAAGACCTAGCGCGGCGGCGAGTTGCGCGCCGAACGTGCTGGAGCCGAGGATCCACATGTCGACGTCCGCGCCGGCACCCGGGGTGGCGACGATGCCGGTCTGGCCGTCGTTCGCGAAATAGCTCTGCAGCTCCATCACGTCCTGCGGGAAGGCGTTGGCGTCGGTTTCCAGCGTGCGGCGCATCGCGCGCGCGACCCGCTGGTCGGACCCGGGCGCTCGGCCGAGCCCCAAGTCGATCCGGCCGGGGAACAGCGCATCGAGCGTGCCGAACTGCTCGGCGATCACCAGCGGTGCATGGTTGGGCAGCATGATGCCGCCCGAGCCGACGCGGATTGTGGAGGTCGCGGCGGCAACGTGCGCGATCACAACCGCGGTCGCAGCCGAGGCGATGCCGGTCATGCCGTGATGTTCGGCGACCCAGTAGCGCTGGAACCCGACGCTCTCGGCATGGCGCGCGAGATCGGCCGCGTTGGCGAGCGATTGGGAAATGGTGCCGCCTTCGACGACGGGGACGAGATCGAGCAGGGAATAGCGTGTCATGCACCAGAGATAGGTACCGAACGGTAGCTTATCCACCCTTCATGTGATTCCCGGTGCTTTCGTCTGCTCCAGCAAGCGTCAGCCCGCTTGTCGCCACGCCTCGCGCTGCTTAGAGGTTCCGGCCGATGCTTTCCCGCCTTAGCCATGTCCGCAACTGGATCTTCGATCTCGACAACACGCTGTACCCGGCGAGCGCGGACCTGTTCGCGCAGGTCGACGCGCGGATGACCGGGTTCATCCAGGACTTGCTCGGCCTGGAGCATGACGAGGCGCGGCGGGTGCAGAAGGGGTATTTTCACAACCACGGCACGACGCTGTCGGGGTTGATGACCGAACATCACGTCGATCCGCACGCGTTCCTGGCGCATGTCCACGACATCGAGATGGACGTGCTGGAGCATGACGCGCCGCTGGTCGCGGCGATCGCCAAGCTGCCGGGTCGCAAGCTCGTGTTCACCAATGGCGACAAGCCTTACGCGCTCAAGATCCTCGACCGGCTCGGGCTGGGCGAGAGCTTCGAGGCGATCCACGACATCCACGCGATGGACCTGATGCCGAAGCCGCATGCGTCGGCCTATGCGGGCTTCTGCGCGGCGTTCGATATCGACCCGCGCGAGTCGCTGTTCGTCGACGACATGGCGCGCAACCTGGCGCCGGCGAAGGCGATCGGGATGACGACCGTGTGGGTCGACAACGGCTCCGAGCAATCGCCCGACGTCGAGCGGGGGCATATCGATTTCACCGTGCCGGTGCTTGCGCCGTGGCTCGAAACCATCCTGGAGACATCATGACCTTGCAGACCATCATCGACGCCGCGTGGGACGACCGCGCCAATCTTGGCTTCGACACGAAGGGCGAGGTTCGCGATGCCGTCGATAGCGCGCTGGCGATGCTGGATGCGGGGACGGCCCGTGTTGCAGAACCAACGGCTGACGGCTGGCAGGTCAACCAGTGGCTGAAGAAGGCGGTTCTGCTGTCGTTCCGGCTCAACGACAACGTCGTGATTGACGGTGGTTCGGCCGGCGCGCCGGCGTTCGACAAGGTGCCGTCGAAGTTCGCGGGCTGGGGCGAAAGCGAGTTCCGCGCGGCGGGTATCCGCGTCGTGCCGGGTGCGGTTGCACGGCGCGGGAGCTTCATCGCCAAGGGTGCGATCCTGATGCCGAGCTTCGTCAATATCGGCGCGTATGTCGGCGAGGGCACGATGGTCGACGCGTGGGCGACGGTCGGGTCGTGCGCGCAGATCGGCAAGAACGTGCATCTGTCAGGCGGCGCCGGGATCGGCGGCGTGCTCGAGCCTTTGCAGGCCGATCCCGTCATCATCGGCGACGGCGCGTTCATCGGCGCGCGCGCGGAAGTGGCCGAGGGCGTTCGCGTCGGCGAGGGCGCGGTGCTGTCGATGGGCGTGTACCTGGGCGCATCGACGAAGATCGTCGACCGCGAGACCGGCGAAGTCTTCAAGGGCGAAGTGCCACCTTACGCGGTCGTGGTGCCGGGCTCGATCGGTGGCGGCGACGGGAAGCCTGCGCTGTACTGTGCAGTCATCGTCAAGCGCGTCGATGCGCAAACTCGTTCCAAAACCAGCATCAACGACCTGTTGCGCGACTGATCGGGTCGACAACTCGCCGAGCCCTGCCTATCCGGGTCGAAACATTCCGAGGGGAAAGACATTGACCGCTGCCGCCAGCCAGGTTCTCGACCGCGTACTCGTACTCGAAATGGTCCGCGTGACCGAGGCTGCGGCAATCGCCGCGTCCACACTTGTCGGTCGCGGCGACGAGAAGGCGGCGGATGCGGCGGCGGTTGAGGCGATGCGCGAGGCGCTCAACTCGCTGTACATGGACGGCACCGTCGTGATCGGCGAGGGCGAGCGCGACGAGGCGCCTATGCTGTTCATCGGCGAGAAGGTCGGCTCCGCGATCGGCACCGGGCCGAAGATCGACATCGCGCTCGATCCGCTCGAAGGTACGACGATTTGCGCCACCGCCGGGCCGAACAGCCTGGCCGTGCTGGCGATCGCCGAAGAGGGCGGCCTGCTGAACGCGCCCGACGTCTACATGGACAAGATCGCGGTAGGGCCGGGCTATCCCGAGGGCATCATCGACCTCGACAAGACACCGACCGAGAACATCAATGCCGTCGCTGCGGCGAAGGGCGTGCCGGCGCGCGACCTGATCGTGTGCGTGCTGGATCGCCCCCGTCACGAGGCGCTGATCGCGGAGCTGCGCAAGGTTGGCTGCGGGATCATGTTGATCGGCGACGGTGATGTTGCCGGCGTGATCGCGACATCGGATCCCGAGACGACCGTCGACGTGTATATGGGCTCCGGCGGCGCGCCAGAGGGCGTGCTGGCGTGCGCGGCGCTGCGTTGCGTCGGCGGCCAGTTCAAGGGCCGGCTGCTGTTCCGCAACGACGACGAGCGCGGCCGTGCGGCGAAGTGGGGGATCACCGATCTCGACAAGCAGTATGACCTGTCCGAGCTGGCCAAGGGCGACTGCATCTTCGCGGCGACCGGGGTTACCGATGGGTCGCTGCTGGCTGGCGTGAAGCGGAAGAAGGGCAAGATGACGACCGAGAGCGTGGTCATGCGGGCGTCGTCGGGGACCGTGCGGTGGGTCAAGGGCGAGCATCGGACTGATTGAAACCAACTTTCCCACTAACCCTAGTAAGCACCACCCCGGCGAAGGCCGGGGCCCAATTGGAAAGGTCGCAGTAACGGAGCGCATCGTTCCGTTAGCGACGTTTCCCAATTGGGCCCCGGCCTCCGCCGGGGTGGAGCACTGAGTTAGGGTGGTGAACCAGCACCATGGGTCACCGCAAAGGCGGGGATCCAGACTGGGCTCCCGCCTTCGCGGGAGAACAATGAGGAGGGGGTAATCGCATGATCCTTCCGAACGCCCTCTTGCTCGTCACCCTCATGGCGCTGCTGTGGTTCCTCAAAGGCGACCTGCTCGGCTACCGTCTCGTCAAGCGTCTCCCCGATACGGCGTCGCGCCAGAAAACCTATCGCCTCTGGATCGCCAAGGCGACGATCGCCTTCGTCCTGCCGGCGATCGTCGGCCTCGCACTGCTGGGACGGCTCGACGCGCTCGCCACCGTACCGCCCGAGTTCGACGGCCTTCGCACTCTACTCCCGAGTTTCGAGGGGGACGGCCGCCTGTTCGTGCTCGGCATGATGGGCGGCGGTGCGCTTGCCGGACTCCTCATTGGTGCGTTTCTCGCGACCCGGCGCAACTGGCGTGTGCTGAAGCCGATCGGCAATGTCGGGTCGCTGCTCCCGCGCAACCGGCCGGAGATCGCGCATGCTGCCGCCATGTCAGTTGCCGCGGGGATTACCGAGGAACTCGCGTTCCGCCTGTTCCTGCCGCTGCTCATCGCGCTCGTCACCGGCAATGCGTTCGTCGCATTCGGTATGGCAGTCGCCGCGTTCGGGGCGATGCATCTGTATCAGGGCTGGGCGGGCGTCATCGCCACGACGCTGGTCGGCGGGTTGATGGCTGCGGTCTACCTGATGACCGGATCGCTGTGGCTGGCGATGGGGTTGCATGCGCTGATCGACCTGAATGCGCTGGTGGTGCGGCCGATCCTGGCGGGAGCGTGGCGCGCCGCTTGACTTCGCGGGCGCGGGTTCGTCCAATCGCCGCAACGATTTACCAAGGGGAAGACTATGTCGCGCACCGCCCTCCTGCTCGCGCTGGCGATTACCGCCGCGGTGCCCGGCGCCACCGTTGCGCAGACCGCAACCAAGTCGACGCCGCAATCGCCGTTCACCTACCAGGAGGTGATGGTACCGATGCGGGACGGGGCAACGTTGCAGACCGTCATCATGCGGCCGCGCGGGATGACCGTGCCGCTGCCGATCCTGCTTCAGCGTACCCCTTACGGCGTGCCGGATGCGCCATTTCCCGACGCCAGCCGCTTCGGTCCGTTGATGAAGGACGGCTATGTGTTCGTGTTCCAGTCGATGCGCGGGCGGTTCAAGTCGGACGGCGTGTTCACGCTGTCGACCGCGGTGCATTCCAAGGGCGACGGGGCCGGCGATCCGAAAGCCGTCGACGAGGCGACGGATGCGTACGACACGGTCGGCTGGCTAGTGAAGAACGTGCCCGCCAACAATGGCAAGGTCGGCATGTGGGGCGTGTCGTATCCCGGTTTCGCGGCGGCCGTCGCGCTGGCTAATCCTCACCCCGCGTTGAAGGCCGTATCCCCACAGGCGGCGTGGATCGATTACTGGCAGTCGGACGACCTGCACCGGAATGGCGCGCTGCGGTTGAGCTATGCGACCGACTGGGTGTCGTCGCTGCAACTCGACAAGACGAAGAACTCGCCCTTCGCCTATCCGAGCGACACCTATGATTACTTCCTCAAGGCGGGCTCGGCGGAGGCGATCGACCGGACCGTCTTCAGGGGGCGGGTGCCGATGTTCACGGCGTTGCTCGATCATCCCAATCACGATGGCTTCTATACCGCGCAGCGCTGGACCGATTCGCTCGGCAAGACGACCGTGCCGACGCTGAACGTCGCCGGGTTCTGGGATCAGGAAGATCCGTGGGGCTCGTGGCAGATTTACGCCAAGCAGAAGCGCAATGATCCGAACCATCTGGCGCAGATGGTGGCGGGGCCGTGGCGGCATGGCGGGTGGCAGGGGGTGGCCGATCATCTCGGGCCGATCCCGCTCGGGACCGCGAGCGGCACGCAGTTCCAGGAGCAGATCCAGGCGCCGTTCTTCGCATACTGGCTGCACGGCAAGGGCACGCGGCCGGACTTTGCGGCGAAGATGTTCCAGTCGGGGTCGAACGTGTGGAAGACCTATGCCGCCTGGCCTCCGTCGGGCGCGAGGGCGACCGAGCTGTATCTGCATGCGGACGGGAGCCTGTCGTTCACCGCTCCGGTCGCGGGCGAGGGGTGTCGTGATTACGTGTCCGATCCGGCGAACCCGGTGCCGTTCCGCCGGCGACCAATGTCGGCGACGTATGCCAGCCCGGACTGGGCGTGGTGGGAGGCGGACGATCAGCGCTTCGTCGATCACCGGCCCGATGTACTAGGGTATTTGTCGGAGCCCCTGACCGCGGACCTGACCGTGACGGGCGCGCTGTCGGCGACGTTGCAGGCATCGACGAGCGGCACGGACAGCGATTTCGTGGTGAAGCTGATCGACGTGCTGCCCGACGATACCGCGATGTTCGACAAGTCCCAGGCGCAGCCGGGCGATTACGCGAAGACGCTGAACGGGTATCAGTTGCCGATCGCGATGGAGGTGCGGCGCGGACGGTTCCTGGCTAGCGATACGGCGCCGCAGCCGCTGGTACCGGGGAAGGTGGTCGCGTGGGACGTGCCGCTGCGCGACCATGACCATGTGTTCAAGGCGGGGCACCGGATCGTGGTGCAGGTGCAGTCGAGCTGGTTCCCGATGATCGACCGTAACCCGCAGTCTTTCGTGCCGAACATCGGGCGGGCGAAACCGGGCGATTACGTGAAGGCGACGCAGAAGGTCTGCGCGGGCTCGCGGATTACGTTGCCGGTTATGCGGTAAGAAGCTTGTTCTCCCGCGAAGGCGGGAGCCCAGACTGGGTCCCCGCCTTCGCGGGGAAACACGGTTCCGCCGTCAGTTCTTCATTCGCCAGCCGGTCTTGAAGATCCAGGCGATAGCTATCAGGCAAACCGCGAGGAAGCCGGCCGTCACCGCGAGGCTGACCCCGACCGCGACGTCACCTACCCCGAAGAAGCTCCAGCGGAAGCCGCTGACCAGATACACGACCGGGTTGAACAGGCTGAACGTCCGCCACGGCTGAGGCAGCATGTCGATCGAGTAGAACGCGCCGCCGAGGAACGTCAGCGGCGTGATCAGCAGCGCGGGAACGAAGTTCAGCTGCTCGAAGCCGTTGGCCCACACGCCGATGATGAACCCGAACAGGCTGAACGCCACCGCGGTCAGGACCAGGAACGCGATCATCGCAAACGGGTGTTCGATCCGCAGCGGTACGAAGAACGAGGCGGTCGCGAGGATGATCAGCCCGAGGATCACCGACTTGGTGGTCGCCGCGCCGACATAGCCGATCACCATTTCCATCGCCGAGACGGGCGCCGACAACAGCTCGTAGATCGTGCCGGTGAACTTGGGGAAGTAGATGCCGATCGACGCGTTCGAGATGCTCTGCGTGAGCAGCGACAGCATGATCAGCCCGGGGACGATGAAGCTGCCGTAACCGACGCCGCCGACCTGCTGCATCCGGCTGCCGATCGCACCGCCGAAGACGATGAAATACAACGACGTCGTGAGGACGGGGGTGACGAGGCTCTGCCACAAGGTACGCAGCGCGCGCGCCATTTCGAAGCGATAGATCGCCCAGATGCCGTGAGTGTTCATGCGCGTTCTCCGACGAGATCGACGAAGATGTCTTCGAGGCTCGATTTGCTGGTTTCGAGGTCCTTGAAGCCGATGCCGAGTTCGGCGAGTTTGCGGAGCAGCGACGGGATGCCGGTGTGGTCGGCCTGCGCGTCGAACACGTAGCGGAGGCGTTTGCCGTCGTCCTCTAGCGACACGTCCCACTCGGTCAGGTCGGCGGGGATCGCCGTCATCGGATCCTGAAGTGCGATGTCGAGTTCGCGCTTGCCGAGCTTCTTCATCAGCGAGGCCTTGTCGTCGACGAGCAGCAGCTTGCCCTTGTCGATGACGCCCACGCGGTCGGCCATTTCCTCGGCTTCCTCGATGTAGTGCGTCGTCAGGATGATCGTCGTGCCGCCTTCGCGCAGGCGGTGAACGAGCTTCCACATGTCGCGGCGGAGTGCGACGTCGACGCCCGCGGTGGGCTCGTCGAGGAACAGGATTTCGGGTTCGTGCGCGAGGGCTTTCGCGATCAGCACGCGGCGCTTCATGCCGCCGGAGAGCTCGCGGATCTTGGCGTCGCGCTTGTCCCAGAGCGAGAGGTCGCGGAGCACCTGTTCGATGTACGCGCTATGGCCCGAGCGGCCGAACAGGCGGCGGCTGAAGGTGACGGTGGCGAGCACCGTTTCGAACATGTCGACGTTGAGTTCCTGCGGCACGAGGCCGATGCGGCTGCGCGCCTGCTTATAGTCGCGGATCGCGTCGTAGCCGGCGACCTTGATCGTGCCGGCGGACGGCGTGACGATGCCGCAGATGATGCTGATCAGCGTCGTCTTGCCGGCTCCGTTCGGGCCGAGGAGGGCGAAGATCTCGCCCTTCTGGATGTCGAGGTCGACGGGGTGGAGCGCGGTGGTGCCGCTCTTGTAGGTCTTGGTGACGCCCGCGATGGACAGGATCGGTTCGGTCATTGGCACCCCTTTTTGTGAGGGGAAGATGGGGGTGGCTGCGCGGGAAAGTAAGGGCTGCCAAACCCACTCCGTCAGCCACCCCGTCATGCCGGGCTCGTTCCGGCATCCACCCTTCCGCGTATCAGCGGTCTGAGAATTTGCGGAGCGGTGGACCCCGGAACCAGTCCGGGGTGACGGAGTGGGTGGGGTTAGCCTGCGCGCGCTGCTGCTACCGCTTTCTGGAGGTCTTCGAGCGGCAACGCGCCGGACAGGACTCGGTCGCCGACCACCCAGCTCGGCGTGCCGGTCATGCCGAGCTTGGCGGCGGTTTCCATGTTCTTGGCGATTTCGACGTCGGCGGTCTTGGTGAAGCTTCCCTGCGTCGTGTCGACCCCGGCCTTGCCCGCGGCTGCGGCGATCGTGGCGTCGCTGACCGGGCCGCCGGCGTAGAGCGCGTCGTGGAAGGTGGCGAACTTGCCCTGTTGTGCGGCGGCAAGACTCGCGCGCGCGGCGATGCGGCTTTCGGCGCTGAGGATCGGGAGTTCGCGGAAGACGACGCGGACTTTCGGGTCGGCGGCGATCAGCTTGGCGATCATCGGCAGGCTCGCGCGGCAGTATCCGCAATTGTAATCGAAATACTCGACGAGCGTGACGTCGCCCTTGGGGTTGCCGGCCCAGGCGCTGCCGAACGGCGTGACGATCGCGTCGCGGTTGGCAGTGACGGTCTTGCCGGACTCGCGGTCGCGCAGTTTCTCCATCGCCTCGGGAAGGATCTCGGGGTGCGCCAGGACATAGTCGTGGACGATCGATTCGACCTGCGCGCGCTCGACGCCGCCGCCCTGGCGGTCATAGCCCCAGACCGCGAGGCCTCCGATGACGGCGCCAGCGACGGCTATTGCCGGGAATGTGAATTTGCTCATTTGCGGCGCTTATACTGCTTGGGATTGTCGTCCATCTCGTTCTGCGCGGCCATCGCGATATCCTGCGCGCGGATCCAGTCGGTCGTGTTCGCGGGGATGTTCGCCAGCGCATATTGCGCGCTTGCCGAAGCGGTCCGCATGTCGCCGCCCATGCTGGCCCGCTCGGCGGTGGCAAGCGCGGCGCGCGCGGTATCGCCGGTCAGTTCGTAGACCGTGCCGAGCTGCATCCAGGCGAACGGGTTCTGGTCGTCGCGGCCGACTGCGGTGCGCAGGACCCTGGTGGCTTCGGGGTAGTTCGCCTTGTTCTCGGTCGCGATCAGCGCGTGGCCGAAGGTGGTGGCGATCAGGGGGTTGTTGCGCGAACCCTCCGTGGCTTCGCGCAGGGGGACGAGCGACTCGGTAGGCTTGCCCGCTTCGAGCAGGATCTGGCCCTTGATCTCGAGGAAATACGGATCGGTGGGCTCGGCCTTTACCAGTGCGTTCGCCTCGGCATCGGCTTTCTCGGGGTAGCCGGCCTTGTGATACGCGTAGGCTCGGGCGTAATGGGCATAGATCGACTGGTTGCTGGGCGGGTAGGCCTGCAGCGTCTGGTCGGCGGGCATGACGTAGCCGGCGAGCTTGGCCTTCACGCGGCGGAAGCGTTCCTCGAGCGCGGCGTCGGGTTTGTTGGCCCAGGCGGGCGAGGCTTGGAGGTCGGCGGTGAGCGTCGCGACGCGCTCGCCCGAGAGCGGATGAGACTGCATGAACGGATCGATGTTGGCGGTGCCGAAGCGGTATTCCTGCTGCTGCAATTTCTTGAAGAAGCTCAGCATGCCGCGGCCGGAGACGTTCGCCTCGCGGAGGAACTTGGCACCGGTCGCGTCGGCGGTGGATTCCTGGACGCGGCTGAACGAGAGGTAGCTGCCCATCGCCGCCTGCTGGCCCGCCGCCATGATGCCGGCACCTGCCTCGCCGCTGCCGGCCGCCATCGCGGCGAGGCCGAGGACCATCGAGAGCAGGTACATGCCCATTGCGGGCTTGGTGCCGCGATCGGCGAGGACGACGTGGCCGTCGGCGATGTGGCCGAGCTCGTGCGCGATGACGCCCTGGACTTCGTTGGCGTTGTCGGCGGCCTGGATGAGTCCTGAGTGGACGTAGACGGTCTGCCCGCCGGCGACGAACGCGTTGATCGACTCGTCGTTGATGAGCACGACCTTCACGTCGCGCGTCGAGAGGCCGGCCGCCTTGATCAGCGGGTTGGACATCTCCGCGAACATGGTTTCGGTCTCGGCGTCGCGGAGGATCGACTGGGCCTGGAGGGGCGTCGTCCAGAGGAGGAGAGCGGTGGCTGCGGCGGCTACGAAGCGCTTCATATTACGGGGTATCGTCGATTGGGGGCGGGGGGGCAATGGTCGTGCGGTCGGGCGTGCGGTGGAGTGAAGTATAGGAAGTGCAGACGCTGGGAGCTGTTTTGCGGTTCGTTGGGGTGCGGGTGGCATTGGCGGAGGGGAGCAGGGTTTGCTTGTGTAGGACAGGGGTTTGAGGGGGGGGCATTGGCGGGCTGCTGGGGGCACGTCGTGCTCCTTTCTCTTCCCCTGTCATCCCAGCGAAAGCTGGGATCTCATGGTTTGGCGGGTGTCGCGCGCCACGCGGGATACCCCAGCTTTCGCTGGGGTGACGGGTATGGGTTGGGATGGGGGTTTTGGTTTGGAGTGGCATGAGGACGCGTTCGAGACGGTGCCGCTCAATAAATTCCACCCCGGCGGATGCCGGGGTCCAATTGGGGGACCGGGCTAACTGAGGGTGGCGCTTCGTTATTGCCACCTTTCCAATTGGGCCCCGGCCTTCGCCGGGGTGGTGGTGGGTGTGGGGAGTCTAGCGTGCTTCATCGGAGCTGGTCGAACCCAAACCTCGCATCGCCCCCGTGTCTTGTTCACCCGCGAAGGCGGGTGCCCAGTCTGGGTCCCCGCCTTCGCGGGGATACAAGCTTTTCTCGTTCGCCACGTGAGGCATTGGGCGCTCACGGATACCGCGCGTCCGGACGATCGCTCCCTACAAACGAAAACGGGCGCGGCCTTTCGGTCGCGCCCGTTCTTCGGTCTCAGCGTCCGGCGTTAGCCGAAGGTGCGCTGCCACCAGCCGCGGCGGGGGGCGCCGTCGGGGTCGTCGTTGGCGCCTTCGTTGGTATCCGAAGTCGCGACGTCCTGGGGTTGGACTTCGACCTTGGGCGGGGTGGTTGCGATCGGCTCGGCGAGCGGTTCGCTGGTCGGCGCAGCGTCACCGGCTTCGACGATCGGCGTCTTCCGTGGGCGACCGCGGGGCTTGGCGACCTTGGCGGGCGCTTCCTCGACGACCGCCTCTTCAACCGCTGGGGCTTCTACCACCGCGTCCGACGCCTTGCGACGCGCACGCTTGGGCTTGGGCGCCGACGCTTCGATGGTCTCGGCGGGCGTTGCGCTCACTTCGTCCATCGTTGCTTCTGCAACCGCTTCGCGACGGCGACGACCGGGCTTCGGTGCCGCCGGCTCGGCAGCGACGGGCTCCGGAGCGATCTGCGCCGGAACCACTGGCTCCGGTGCAACCGTCTCGGCTTCCGCTTCGACCGCGCGTGGCTTGCGACCACGACGCGCCTTGGGTGCTGCATCCGCCACCGCCTCGGCGATGTTCGCCGCTGCGGCTGCCGCACGGGCACGTGGACGACGGCGCATCTTCGGACCCTCGGCTACTTCCGCGACCGGGGCTTCCTCGACGGCCGGCGCGGACGCAGGCTCGTACGGCGGCTCGGCATAGGTCGACTCGACCGGCTCATACGCTTCCGGCTCGGGCGCCTCGGCGATCAGCTGGGCGTCGTCGACGCTGCTGACGGCGACCGACTGGCCGTTCTCGGCGCCCTGCTCGTTGCGGCGACCGCCACGACGTCCCCGACGACCGCGACGACGACGACCTTCGCCCTCTGCGCCATTGGCCTGCTCGGCGGGTGCGCCAGCTGAGACCATTTCGCCACCGCCGACTTCGACGATGTCGCCCTCGACCTCGTCGATCTCCTCGACGTTGGTGTCGGCGTCCTCGAAATTACCGTCCTCGTTGACGCCCTCTGCGGCACCTTCCTCACCGGGACGTGCACGACCGCGACGACCGCGGCGACGGCGGCGCTTCTTGCCGCCTTCACTGTCCGCATCGCGAGCCTCACGCGGTGCACGCTGCTCGCCATTGCCTTCGCGGGGCTCACGACCGCCCTCACGACGACGCGGCTGCTCGGCTTCGGCCTCCTCGACTTCCTCTTCCTCGATCTCGTCCTCGATCTCCTCGGGGAGGTCGTCCTCGTCTTCCTCGATGATCTGGACGAACTTCGGCGCGTGCGCGGGCGGCGGGCCGCTGGCCTCGACCGTCATGTGCGCGCCTTCCTCGTCCTGGCCGGGGATGATCTCGACGATCACGCCGTAGCGATCCTCGATCTCGGCGATGTCGGCGCGCTTGCGGTTGAGGATGTAGACCGCGGCTTCCTGGCTCGCGCGCAGGGTGAGCAAAGAACCGCGACCGCGTGCGGCCTCGTCCTCAATGAGGCGAAGCGCGGAGATGCCCGACGACGACGCGGTGCGAACGAGGCCAGTGCCCTCACAATGCGGGCAAGCACGCGTGGAAGCTTCGAGCACGCCGGTGCGCAGGCGCTGGCGGCTCATTTCCATGAGGCCGAACGACGAGATGCGACCGATCTGGATGCGCGCGCGATCGTTCTTGAGCGCCTCCTTCATCGCCTTCTCGACCTTACGGACGTTGGAATTGTTATCCATGTCGATGAAGTCGATGACGACGAGCCCGGCCATGTCGCGCAGGCGGAGCTGGCGGCCGATTTCCTGGGCTGCTTCCAGGTTGGTCGCGGTCGCGGTCTGCTCGATGCTGTGCTCGCGCGTCGACCGTCCCGAGTTGATGTCGATCGACACGAGCGCCTCGGTCGGGTTGATGACCAGATAGCCGCCCGACTTCAGCTGGACGACCGGGTGGTACATCGCGGCAAGCTGATCCTCGACGCCGGCGCGCTGGAACAGCGGCACGGGGTCGGCGTAGTGCTTGATGCGCCGCGCGTGCGTCGGCATCAGCAGGCGCATGAACTCGCGCGCCTGGCGATAGCCGTCCTCACCCTCGACGATGACCTCTTCGATTTCCTTGTTGTAGATGTCGCGGATCGCACGCTTGATCAGGTCGCTGTCGCCGTAGACGAGCGCGGGGGCCGACGCCTTCAGCGTGGCTTCGCGGATACCGTCCCACAGGCGGGCGAGGTAATCGAAGTCGCGCTTGATCTCGACCTTCGAGCGCTGGAGGCCCGCGGTGCGAACGATGCAGCCCATCGACGGCGGCAGCTGCATGTCGGCCATGATCGTCTTGAGGCGCTTGCGATCGCCCGCGTTGCTGATCTTCCGCGAGATACCGCCGCCGTGCGACGTGTTCGGCATCAGCACACAGTAGCGACCGGCGAGCGACAGGTACGTGGTCAGCGCCGCGCCCTTGTTGCCGCGCTCCTCCTTGACGACCTGGACGAGCAGCACCTGGCGGCGATGGATCACGTCCTGGATCTTGTAGCGACGGCGCAGGTTCATGCGACGCTCGCGCAGGTCCTCGACCGCGGCATCGTCGGCGCTCGGCTTGCGTTTCCGTCGCGGGGCTTCGCCGGACTCGCCGCCCTCGAGCTCGTCGGCGACGTCGGGATCTACCCCGCCATCGTCCTCGAAGCGCTCGATGTCGTCCTCGTCGTCACCCTCTTCGTCGTCCGAGTCGTAGTCGGCGCGAAGTGCGGCTTCCTCGGCGGCATGCTCTGCTTCCTCACGGAGCAGCGCGTCGCGATCTTCCTTGGGGATCTGGTAGTAATCGGGGTGGATCTCGCTGAACGCGAGGAAGCCGTGGCGATTGCCGCCGTAATCGATGAACGCCGCCTGGAGCGACGGCTCGACCCGCGTGACCTTGGCGAGGTAGATATTGCCCTTGAGCTGCTTGCGTTCGGCACTCTCGAAATCGAATTCCTCGATCCGGTTACCCTTGACGACTGCGATCCGGGTTTCTTCCCGGTGGCGTGCGTCGATCAGCATGCGCGTTGTCATTATAGATTCTCCGCGCGCGCGCCGGGCCTGTCGGCAGCCGTCGCGCGCTTGATGGTGGTGCGGTCGGGCACGGACGCCCGGACTCGCGGATGGTGTGCGAAACTGCCTCTGCGCGAAGTGCATGCCGCGGGAACTCTCCCTGCGGCGCCCGCACGACCGCGAGTCCGTCGGCGAAGGCCGGTCGGAGTGCGGGGCGGGGGGAATGCGTCATTCGAGCGTCAACCTGAAGTGCCGCGCCGGCGAAGGATCCGCAGGCGGGCGTGAAGACCGGCGCGTCGCTGGTAAAAACTAGGCGACACACGGCTGTACGACAGGACTAGCACTGCATACCCGATCTCGCAACTGGCCCGATATTGGCTGCTTTCCGGCGCGTTTCGGCTCGAAATAGGGGCGGGGAGGCGCAGACTTGCCGGCCCGGCAGAGCCTTGCCGGCAAATTCGTGGCAAACGGCAAATTAACCGCACACCGCAACCCGCTCTTGGGACGCCGGGGCTTATCTGTCCGTGCAGCGATCGGATGTATCGATCAAAGGGGTGTATCATGGCTTTTCGCTGGACCGGCGGTCGATCCGCACGGCAAGGACGCGGGGTGTTTACGGTAATCGCCCTCATGGCCGGCTGGCTTTCGAGCGTTCCCGCGTGGGCGGCAACCGTGCAGAGCGTCGCGATTCGGGGCGGACAGATCGTCATCCGGTTCGACGAAGCGGTCGGCAATGCGGCCAGCCAAATTCTGACCGGGCCACAGCAGATCGCGGTCGACGTGTCGGGCCTGACGCCGGGGCGCGATTTCGCGGGGCGCGGCGTGATCACCAGCGTGACGCAAATGCGCCGCGGAACGGGCGCGCGGATCGTGTTCGATCTGGCCGCGCCGGCGATCGTCACTGATGGCGGGTTCGATTCAGAGGGTCGCGAGCT
The DNA here is from genome assembly GCF_057815015.1 of Sphingomonas sp. SL1004. Taxonomy (NCBI): domain Bacteria; kingdom Pseudomonadati; phylum Pseudomonadota; class Alphaproteobacteria; order Sphingomonadales; family Sphingomonadaceae; genus Sphingomonas; species Sphingomonas sp. SL1004. The sequence goes on along the minus strand of NZ_JBYMUX010000001.1, from coordinate 2,259,887 downwards.
GACGCTGGCGCTTCGGAACGTCGACGACGACCAGTTCGTGCAGGCTGGGATCGCCGGGCCACTGAATTTCTTCCCATTCAATTTCGGCGCGGCGTCGCGGCCCAAGTATAAGGTGTCGATCGCGGTACCGCCCAAGGCGCGGGGTATGAAGCTGCCGCGTGTGCAGGGCGACGACACTCGGCCGCTCGTCGTGATCGATGCGGGGCATGGCGGTGTCGATCCGGGTGCAATCGGGCCGAACGGACTGCGCGAGAAGGACGTGACGCTGAAGGTCGCCAAGGCGATCCGCGACGAGCTGCTCGCGTCGGGGCGCGTGCGCGTGGCCCTGACTCGAAGTGACGACCGCTATCTGATTTTACGCGAACGGTACGGCGTCGCGCGGCGGCTGAAGGGTGACCTGTTCATCTCGATCCACTGCGACAGCACGGGTTCGGAGACCGCGACCGGGGCGACGGCGTACACGCTGTCCGAGGTGGCGTCCGACAAGGAGGCCGCTCGGCTGGCGGCGCGCGAGAACAAGGCGGACGTGATCTCGGGTGTGAACCTCGGCGAGGCGCCCGCGGACGTGTCGTCGATCCTGATCGACCTGACGCAGCGCGAGACGATGAATGCGTCGGCCACGTTCGCGCGGTTGCTCGGGCGGGAGGCGAAACCGCTGATGCCGTTGAAGGCGAACTTTCACCGAATGGCGTCGCTGATGGTGCTGAAGGCGCCGGACATGCCTTCGATCCTGTTCGAGACGGGGTATATCTCGAACCCGCAGGATGCCGCGTTCCTGGATAGCGAAGAGGGCCGGCACCGGATCGCGGAGAGCGTTACGCGGGCAGTCGAGGTGCATTTCGCGCGGCGGATGGCGGCGCGGTAGGGTTCGCTTCCCAGGACGGGTCGGCCCGCTCCTCCAAGTTCTGATTCATGATCGACTTCCTCAGCCCTTCGTCACCCCGGACTTGTTCCGGGGTCCACCCTTCCGCGAACTCACGTCTCTCGATCATGCGGAACGGTGGATGCCGGAATGAGCCCGGCACGACGGGCGGCGGCGGTAGTTGCGCTCCAACAGCTTACGCGGCATTCGGGAACCTGAATTTTCAGGACACTCCAGATGACCGAAGCAACGCGGGGCGTAACCGACACGGGCCCCGAGACCAGCATGCGCGAGCTTACGTTTCGCGGGATCGTGCTCGGCGGGATCATCACGTTGCTGTTCACTGCTGCCAACGTGTACCTCGGGCTCAAGATCGGGCTGACGTTCGCGACGTCGATCCCGGCCGCGGTGATCTCGATGGCGGTGCTGCGGTTGTTCAAGGATTCGACGATCCTCGAGAACAACATCGTCCAGACGATCGCGTCCGCTGCGGGGACGCTGGCGGCGATTATTTTCGTGTTGCCCGGCCTCGTGATGATCGGCTGGTGGCAGGGCTTTCCGTTCTTCACCACCGCGGCGATCACGATGTTCGGCGGCGTGCTCGGCGTCCTGTTCTCGGTGCCGCTGCGCCGCGCGCTCGTCGTCGACACCGTGCTGCCATATCCGGAGGGCCGCGCGGCCGCCGAGGTGCTGAAGGTCGGCGCGGGCAGCCGCGAAGGCGGCGAGGAGAGCGCGCGCGGCCTCGGCATCATCGTCGTCAATGCGGTCGTCTCGGCCGGGTTCGCGATTCTGACGCAGACCAAGCTCGCCGCCGCCGAGGCCGCGACGTGGTTCCGCGTCGGTGCGGGCGCGACCGGGATCTCGGGCGGGCTGTCGTTCGCGCTGCTAGGCGCAGGGCATCTGGTCGGCATCTCGGTCGGTATGGCCATGTTCGCGGGCGTGGTGATCGGCTGGTGGATCCTGCTGCCGATCCTGACGTCGAGTGGCAGCGTTACGGGGACAGCTGAGGTGATCGCCAACACCGTGTTCCGCTCGGACGTCCGCTTCTTCGGCGCGGGCGTGATTGGCGTCGCGGCGATCTGGACGTTGCTGAAGATTGCCGGACCCGTCGTCGGCGGCGTGCGCTCGGCGTTGGCGGCTTCGGCGGCCAAGCGCGGCGGCGAAGTGTTGGCGCTGGAAGAGCGCGACATTCCGATCGGGATCGTCGGGATCGGCTCGCTGGCGATGCTGGTGCCGATCGGCATCCTGCTCTGGACCGTGTTGCAGGGTGGGCCGCTGGAGGCGTCGGCGATCGGGCTGATCGCGGGGAGCCTCGTGTTCATCCTCGTCATCGGGCTCGTGATCGCGGCGGTCTGCGGGTACATGGCGGGGCTGATCGGTGCGTCGAACTCGCCGGTATCGGGGATCGGCATCCTCGCCATTCTCGCGGCGTCGATCCTGTTGGTGTCGTGGTTCGGTCGCGCGGTCGAGCCGGGTACGACGCAGGCTCTGGTCGCCTACGGATTGATCGTGACGGGCATCGTGTTCGGCATCGCGACGATCTCGAACGACAATCTGCAGGATCTGAAGACGGGGCAGCTGGTCGGTGCGACGCCGTGGAAGCAACAGGTCGCGTTGCTGATCGGCGTGGTGTTCGGGTCGATCGTGGTGCCGCCGGTGCTGAACCTGCTCGGGAGCACGCTGGGGTTTGCGGGCGCGCCGGGGGCGGGGCCGAATGCGCTGGCGGCGCCTCAGGCGGCGTTGATCTCGGCGCTGGCGAAGGGCGTGCTGGGGGGCAATCTCAACTGGGCGATGATCGGCTATGGGGCGCTTACCGGCGTGGTCGTGATCGCGGTCGACGAGTTGCTCGGCAAGGCGGGGAAGCTGCGGTTGCCGCCTCTGGGCGTTGGGCTCGGCGTGTATCTGCCGATGTCTGTGACGTTGCCGGTGACGATCGGAGCGGTCGTGGGGTTTGCGTATGATCGTTGGGCGGACCGGGCTCGGGATCCGGAACTGGCCAAGCGGATGGGTGTGCTGACGGCTACCGGGATGATCGTCGGCGAGTCGCTGTGGGGCGTTGGCTTTGCGGGGATCGTCTACCTCACCAACAAGGAGACGCCGCTGGCGCTTGTTGGGGATGGGTTTGCGAGTGTGGCGCTGGTTGGTGGGACGCTGTTGTTCGCGGTGCTGACTTGGGTGATGTACCGGCGGACGATGGCGGCTTCGCGGTAATTGCATTCGTCATGCCGGGCTCGTTCCGGCATCCACGGTTCCGCGGACTCTCAAGCTATCGAGTACCGGGACGGGTGGACCCCGGAACAAGCCCGGGGTGACGGAGAAGCAAGTTTGTTTCCCCGCGAAGGCGGGGATCCAGACTGGGCTCCCGCCTTTGCGGGGAAACAAGATTGGGTTGGGACCTTGACCCATTCCACCACCCCGGCGGAGGCCGGGGCCCAATTGGAAAGGTGGTCGTAACGGAGCGCTGCTCGCCGTTATCTGCGTCCCCCAATTGGGCCCCGGCCTTCGCCGGGGTGGTGCTTACACGTGGGAGAAGGATGGCGTCCGTGGGACGCCCCCTTCACTTCATCGCCGCAAGCATGTCCTTGATCGGCACGAACGCGAAGCCCACCGAGCTGTCCGCGATCCCGTACGGCATGAAGATCGTGTCGCCATGCTTCAACGCGCCACAGCTGTAGACGACGTTGGGCACATACCCCTCGCGGTCCTGGTCCTTCGCTGCCAAAATCGGCTGGCTCGTCCGGCCGATCACCTTCGACGGATCGTCCTTGTCGAGCAGCACCGCACCGATCGAGTATTTGCGCATCGCGCCGACGCCGTGCGTCAGCAGCAGCCAACCCTCGTCGAGTTCGATCGGCGGGCCGCAATTGCCGATCTGCACCAGCTCCCACGGATATTCGGGCGTCAGGATCTTCTCGCCGTCGTCCCAGTCGGTCAGCGTGTCCGACTTGAGCAGGAACAAATTCTCGCCGTCCTGCCGGCCGATCATCATGTACTGGCCGTTCACCTTCCGCGGGAACAAGGCCATGCCCTTGTTGCGCGCGGCGGGGCCGGTCATCGGCACGAGGTCGAACGCGCGGAAATCGCGGGTGCGCATCAGCTCGGACTGGATCACCGAGCCGTTATACGCGGTGTAGGTGCCGATCCACTCGTAATCGCCGTCCTCGTGCTGGAAGCGGACGATGCGGAGATCCTCGAGGCCCTTCGACTGCGCCTGCGTGATCGGGAAGATCACCGTGCCGTTCAGCGTGCTGTCGCGGTGGCGATAGACGGTGACGGGGCCGATCGGCATCTCGTCCTCGCCGCTGCCGACCGCGTCGGTCGCGGTCGCGAACGGGGGTTCCGGCGCGAGCTTCATCTGGTTTTCGCAGGTGATGATGCCCTCGCGGAAGGCGACGGACGAGATGTGGCCCTCGCCGACCGCGCGCAGGCTCATCAGGATCCGCATCGAGCCCGGCGGCATGCCCGACTGGTCGAAATGCGGCACCGCGCTGGGGTTCATCAGCGCGGCGGCGGCATAGCTGTATTCGTGGCAGAAATACGCGCCGATCAGCTGGCGCTTCTCGTCTCCGATCTCCGACCCGTTCAGCCCGAGCATGTCCTCGATCTGGTCGTAGCGCGTCATGAACACGCGCCGCGTCTGCCAATGGCGTGCCTCGAAATCCTTCAGCACGACCTCGAGCTGGGCACGCGCCTGCGCGGGTGACATCTCCAGCACTTCGCCGACGAGCCGCTCGGTGCGGCTCGGTGCGCCGCCATGACCGCCCCAGGCGATGTGGAACGGCCGCACGACGACACGCGAAGGGTCCGCGTGCAGCCGCAGCTGGTGGTTGAACAGATCCATCGTAGCAGTGCCCCGCGTCGTTCCACTCAGCGCACCGTCGCCTGTGAGGCTGTCGCTAGCGAACTAGGCGACGACGCGGGTCGCTCCTGCCACGCTTTGCGCTGCTTTTGATACCCCCGAAATGGCACAACTTGCGAGTTGCAGTGCCAAAATCGACTCCGCGCCCTGGTTTCGGTTCAATCCGGTCGGCATCAAACCGTCGTAACAGCCGCCATCCGCGACACTGGCGAGCGGCAGGTCGAGGTCGTTCGCGCCGAGAAACCAGCCATAGGCGCGCTGCGCTTCGTCATGCCACCGCATGTCGCCGGTCGCCTCGAACGCCGCGGCGCACGCGTCGACGGTGGCCTGTGCCTCCAGAGGTTGCTGGTCGAACTGCAGCGGATCGGCATAGGGCCGGTTGAAGCTCTCCGACCCGACCGCACGGAAGCGACCCTCCGGCGAGGTCTGCTTGGCGACGATCCAGTCCAGCGTGGCGAGGCCGCAGTCGATCAGGTCCTGGCGTCCGAGCGCCTGGCCCGCACGGATCAGCGCCTGCGGAAGGCGCGTATTGTCATAGGCGAGCACGATCTCGAACCACTGCCACTCGGGACGCCGTGCTTTCGCCAGGAGATCGAGATGGACCTTGGGGAAGGCCTCCAGGATCGAGAGCGACAATTGGTGGCCGGGCTTGGCCTCCAGCATCGCCGCCGCGCCGAGCATCGCAAACGCCTGCGCGCGCAACGAGCCGAGTTCGAGCGCCATCGACGCGGTCGAATCGAACATCGCGGTCGCCCAGTCGCGGTGCTTGGCAGCCTGTGCATCGCGCGCGGTCACACCAAGCGACCAGAGCGTACGGCCGTTCGAATCTTCCGAGCCCGAATCCTCGCACCAGGTGCGATCGAAGTTCATGAAGTTGCGGAAGCGGCGCGTGTCCGGGTTCCAGGCATACTGCACGAACGACGCGTAGATCGTCATCCACTTGTCGCGGGTGACGTCGTCTAGATCGGGCAGCGCGCTCATCAGCATCAGCGCGCGGCAGTTATCGTCGATGCAGTAACCATGGCGACGATCGGGAATCGAATAGATCGAATGCTGGAGCATGCCGGTCGAATCGCTCATCCGCTCGACCGCCGCGAAATCAGGGATCAGCGGCTTGAGTGGCGTCTGGATCTTGGCGAGGCGAAAAGGGCGCGCCGCCACGATCGCACGGATCTCCGTCATCATCGCCTCGGCGAGCTTCGGCCAGATCATCGTGCGGCCGCGCGCATAGGCACGCTCGGCCAGACGATTACGATCGCGGTCGTTCGACATCAGCGCGTCGATTTCGCGCGCGAACGCGTCGACATCGCCGAACGGAACGAGCACGCCGTGGCCATCCGCGAGGATCTCGGTCGCATGGACATAGGGCGTCGATATGACGGGCTTGCCGACGCCGATCGCGTAGCTGAGCGTGCCCGACGTGATCTGCGCGGGGTTGGTGTACGGCGTCACATAGACGTCCGCCGCCTGGAGATAATCGAGCAGTTCGCCATGCTCGAGAAACGCATCGACGAACGCGATATTGCCGGCAACACCCTTCTCGGCGGCGAGCGCCTTCAGCTTGTCGCGGTACTTCTCGCCCTCGTACGCGACGAGGTTCGGGTGGGTCGCGCCGAGCACGACGTACAGCAGGTCGGGATGCTTCGCGATCACCGCGGGCAGTGCGTTGATGACCGTCTCGATCCCCTTGTTGGGGGCGAGCAGGCCGAACGTCAGCATGACCTTCCGGCCTTCCCAGCCGAACTTGTCCTTCAGCACGGCGGGATCGAGCAGGTCGCGATCGGGCACGCCGTGCGGGATCATGACGATCTGGCGCGAATTGGCGCCATAGACGCGCTGGAGGATATCACGGCCACGCTCGGCCATCACCACCACGCGGGCAGCGCGACGCAACAGGCCTTCGAGCACACGGCGCTCATCGGCGTTGGGTTTTTCGAGGATCGTGTGCAGCGTGACGATGACGGGCAGAGTGGTGCGATCGAGCAGCGCAAGGATATGCTCTCCAGCGGGGCCGCCAAAGATGCCGTATTCGTGCTGGAGCCAGATCGCCTGCGCACCACTGGCCTCGATCTTCCGCGCGGTGTTGATGTAGGCCGACAGCTCGGTCTCGGGGATCGTGCCGGTGACTTCCGCCGGGTAGTCGTATTTGCCGGGGTGATCGTCCATCGCGTAGACGTCGACCGCGATCTCGGGGAAGCGCGCGCGCATGGCCGTGAAAACGTCGGTCGTGAAGGTGGCGATGCCACACTGTCTCGGCAGGAAATTACCGATCAGCGCCAGTCGCGCGATATTCCCACCGTCCGCCGGTTTCACCATACCCTATCCCTCGTTTGAGCGCGCACTTCTGGGAGAACCCGGTCGCGCATCCATTTGAACGGTTCAGGTAGCATAAAGTTTCATGACATACTGCAGTGCAGCACGGGAATAGAATCAATCTAAATCAAATCGATATTTCCAGTGCCTCATCCGCGGCCGCGATAGGGGGCGACTCCCTGATCAGGCAGCCACAGATCGTGCGGCGGTGCACTCGATTGCCAGAACACGTCGATCGGGATTCCGCCGCGCGGATACCAATAGCCGCCGATCCGCAGCCACACCGGTTTCATCTCGTCGAACAGGCGCTCGCCGATGCCGACGGTGCAATCCTCGTGGAACCCGGCATGGTTGCGGAAGCTGCTCAGGAAGAGTTTCAGCGACTTGGATTCGACGATCGTCTCGCCGGGGACATAGTCGATGACGAGGTGCGCGAAGTCGGGCTGGCCGGTGACGGGGCACAGCGAGGTGAACTCGGGCGCCGCGAACCGCACGAGATACGTCCGGCCCGGCCGCGGGTTCGGAACATAATCGAGCACGGCCTCTTCTGGAGAGGCGGGGAGGGCGCTGTTCTGGCCGAGATGCAATGGGTTCTGGGGAGCGGTCATGTGCCGCCATGTAGGATGCGATTCGAATGCCGCAAAGTGGGTGATGCTTTCCTCCGTCATGCCGGGCCCTTCGGCTGCGCTCAGCAGAGCCTTGTTCCGGCATCCACCCGTCCGCGGACTCTACGGGCGGCGAACATGCGGAACTGTGGACCCCGGAACAAGTCCGGGGTGACGAAGAGGTTTGAGCAATGACGACGACCGCACTCGTGCCGATCCTCGGTGACCAACTCACGATCGACATCGCCTCGCTGCGCGATTGCGATCCTGCGACGACCGTAGTTCTGATGATGGAGGTCGACGAGGAGACGACCTACGTTCGCCACCACAAGCGCAAGATCGCGTATATTCTCTCGGCGATGCGGCACCATGCCGAGACGCTGCGCGAGGCCGGGTGGACGGTCGAGTATACGCAGCTCGACGACCCCGACAATGCGGGCAGCTTCACCGGCGAGATCGCGCGGGCGGTCGAGCGGCATGACCCCGAGCGGATCGTCGTCACCGAGGGCGGCGAATGGCGGGTGATGGCGATGCTCGAAAGCTGGGAGACGCTGTTCGGCATCCCCGTCGAGATCCGCAGCGACGATCGCTTCCTCGCCAGCCATGCCGATTTCGAGACCTGGGCGGCGGAGCGGAAAACGCTGACGATGGAGTGGTTCTACCGTCAGATGCGGACGCGTACCGGGCTGTTGATGACCGCCGGCAAGCCCGAGGGCGATCGCTGGAACTTCGACAAGGAGAACCGCAAGCCCGCCAAGAACGACCTGCTGATGCCGCGCCCGCTGGTCTTCGCGCCGGATGCGATTACGCAAGGTGTGCTGGCGCTGGTGGCTGAGCGGTTCGCGGATCATCCGGGGAGTCTCGACGGGTTCGAATACGCCGTGACCGCGCAGGATGCGGAGCGACAGGCGGCGAACTTCTTCAAGCATGCCCTCGCGCAGTTCGGCGACTATGAGGATGCCATGCTCACCGGCGAGCGGCATCTGTGGCACTCGATCCTGTCGCCTTACATCAATTCGGGGCTGCTCGATCCGCTCGACCTGTGCCGGCGCGCGGAGGCGGAATATCGCGCCGGTCGTGCGCCGCTCAACGCGGTCGAGGGGTATATCCGCCAGATCATCGGCTGGCGGGAGTATATGCGCGGGATCTACTGGCGCGAGGGACCGGATTACGTCGAGCGCAACTTTCTCGATCACCACCGCCAGCTGCCCGGCTGGTACTGGACCGGCGAGACCGACATGCATTGCCTGCGCGAGGCGATCGGCCAGACGCTGGAGACCGCGCACGCGCACCACATCCAGCGGTTGATGATGACGGGCAATTTCGCGCTGCTGATCGGCGCTGATCCGGCCAAGGTGCACCTCTGGTATCTCGAGGTGTATGTCGACGCCTACGAATGGGTCGAGCTGCCCAATACGCTGGGGATGAGCCAGTTCGGCGATGGCGGCTTGTTGGGCTCGAAGCCGTATATCTCGTCGGGCGCGTATATCGACCGGATGTCCGATTATTGCGGGACCTGCCGGTATAACGTGAAGCAGCGGATCGGGCCGGATGCGTGCCCGTTCAACGCGCTGTACTGGGATTTCCTCGCGCGGCACGAGGACAAGCTCGGGCGCAACAACCGGCTGGCGATGCCGTATCGCAACTGGGCGAAACAGTCCGAGGCGGACCGCGAGGCGACGCGGGCTCAGGCGGCCGGGTTCCTCGCCTCCCTCGACGCGAGCGGCCCGGCTGGCTACTGACCGACCGAGCACAAGGAGCGGCATATGGACGCGTTGGTAAGCACCGAATGGCTGGCGAACGAACTGGGCGCGAGCGATCTCAGGATCGTCGACGCGACCTACGCGGAAGGGCGCGATGCGGCGGCGGAGTATGAAGCGGCGCATATCCCCGGTGCGGTGTTCATGAACCTCAGCGAGCTGCGCGATACCGACAGCGACCTGCCCAACACGCTGCCGTCGGCGGAGAAATTCGCGAGCCGGATGCAGACGCTGGGGCTGGGTGATGGCAGCCGGATCGTGCTGTACGACAGCTCCCCCTGGCACACGGCGGCGCGCGCGTGGTGGTTGCTGCGGCTGTTCGGCGCGCACAACGTGGCGATCCTCGATGGCGGGTTCGCCAAGTGGCAGGCTGAGGGACGCGAGATAGTGACGGGGAAGGAGACGCCACGGCATCGCCACTTCACAACCTGGGCGGACCTGAAGGGCGTGCGCGATCTCGACCAGATGAAGGCGAATGTCGCGAGCGGCGCGGAGCAGGTGCTCGACGCGCGGTCCGCGACGCGCTTCACCGGCGCGGAAGAAGACCCGCGGCCGGGCACTGCGCCGGGGCATATCCCGGGCTCGAAGAACCTGCCGCAGGGCGCGGTGTTCAACGCCGACGGCACGTGGAAGACCGGCGACGCGCTGAAGGCCGAGTTCGACAAGGCGGGCATCGACCTGTCGAAGCCGATCGTGATGACCTGCGGCTCCGGCATCACCGCCTCGGTGCTCGCGTTCGGCGCACACCTGCTCGGCAACGACGCGGCGCTGTACGACGGCAGCTGGTCCGAATGGGGTGGCGATCCGTCCACACCGAAAGCAACAACCGTATGAGCGACACGAACAAGCCGGTCGGCGACGCGACCAAGGTCGTCCTCGCCGGACGTCGCCCGGAATGGACTCAGGGCATTGTCAGCCCACCGGTCTGGCGCGCCTCGACGATCCTGTACGATTCGGTTGGGCATCTCCGCGAAAGCGCCACCCGCGATACGCATCACCGGCTGTTCTACGGGCGCAAGGGCACGCCGACGCAGTGGAGCCTCGCCGACGCGCTGACGTCGCTAGAGCCCGGGGCGGAGGGAACTTTCCTGTATTGCTCGGGCGTCGCGGCGATCGCGGCGGCGTTGCTGTCGGTGCTGTCCCCCGGCGACGAGCTGCTGCTGGTCGACAGCGCCTATGACCCGACGCGCGGGATGGCGGGCGGCTTGCTCAAGCGGTTCGGGATCACGACGCGCTATTACGACCCGATGATCGGCGCGGGCATCGCCGACCTGATCAGCGAGAAGACGCGGGCGATCTTCATGGAAAGCCCCGGATCGCTCAGCTTCGAGGTGCAGGACGTTCCCGCGATCGTCGCCGCCGCGAAGGCGAGGGGGGTGACTACCCTGCTCGACAACACCTGGGCGACTCCGCTGTTCTTTCCCGCGATCGAGCGCGGCGTCGACCTGACGATCCTCGCCGGCACGAAGTACGTCGTCGGCCATTCGGACGTCATGCTCGGCTCGGTCACCGCTGCGCCCGGCCATTTCAAGAAACTGCGCGAGACCAGTTTTCAGCTCGGCCAAGTCGCCAGCCCCGACGATTGCTGGCTCGGCAGCCGCGGCCTGCGCACGATGGCGGTCCGCCTCGCACAGCACCAGTCGAGTGCGCTGACCATCGCGAACTGGCTCAAATCGCGCCCCGAAGTCGCGCAGGTGCTGCACCCTGCGCTCCCCGATTGCCCCGGCCACGACCTGTTCGTGCGCGACTTCAAGGGCTCCAGCGGCCTGTTCTCGTTCGTCCTCAACGGGGGTGACGAAACCGCCCGCGCCGCGCTGATCGACGCGCTCCAGTTGTTCGGCATAGGCTATAGCTGGGGCGGTTTCGAAAGCCTCGCCATCCCCGCCGACCCGCAGCGCTATCGCAGCGTGACGCAGCGCGACGCCGCAGGCCCGATGGTCCGCCTCCAGATCGGCCTCGAAGACCCCGTCGACCTGATCGCCGATCTCGAAGCCGGGCTCGCCGCCTTTACCGCCGCCAAGGGATAGGCGGCGGATCCTGCCTCATTGCGACGGCGCGAGCTTGGTATTCAACACCCAGCCGACATTGTCGTTCTCGTCGGCGATCTCCCACCACAGGCCGTTCTGCGGTCCGGTCGGGTAGACGATCGAGCCCGGTGGCAGGGTGCGGACGATCTTGCCCGATGCCGAGGCGGCGGCGCGCATCGCGACGGGCCCCTGCGCGGTGAAGGTCTTCTTGGGTGCGGCCTGCGCCGTACCGATGTCGCCGGGCTGCACCAGGCCGAGTTCGGTCACCATCTTGCTGTACGCCTGGATGAAGGCGAGCGTGACGATCCGTCCGATGTCGGTATTGTCGTAGCCGCCGCCGACCGCGCCCGCCGCGCCGCCGCCGAAGAAGCCACCGCCACCCGCCGCGAAGCTCAGGCTGTTCTTTGCCGCATAGCCGTCGACGGTCGAGATCGTCTCGGTGGTGCGGACGTTGGTGAGAGACAAGACGGTGTTGGCCTCCATCTTCTTGCTGCCGATGCCGCCCAGCAGGCCGCCGACCGCGCGACCACCGAGCAAGCCGCCGATGCCGCCAGCGACACCGCTGCCGCCCGAATTGCGGTTCGACGCCTGGACTTCGGCGATCAGGACATAGTCCGCGGCCTTGATCTGGCCCTGGCCGACGTTCGAGCGGCGTTGCAGGCCGAGTTCGCCACCGATGTCGCGCTCGCGTTGCGCCGCGCTGAGGCCCGAACCGCGATCGACCAGATTGAAGCAGCCGGATCGCTGCACCAGCACCTTGATCAGCTTTTGCGGGCCGGACAGCTGGAACTGCGTCCAGGCCGAGGGATCGTCGCCGTCCATTACCGACACCGTACCGAGTTTGCGCGCGCAACGTGGTACGTCGGCCATCGTCGCGTCCTGCGTCTTCTGCGTACCCGATGGTCTGGCAAGTCGTTGCGCTGACGCAGGATGGATCGCCAAAATGGTCGCTATCGACACTACGGCCATCGTCATCGTCTTGATTCTAAGCACGATTATCTCTCCCCGTTCATCACTGTACCGATCGCTTGGCTCGCGTGGGTGCATATTGATCTCGTCTTACCACTATCGTTAAGCGCGTGGCGGTCGAAAGTCATCTGCTTCGCAAAGACATAGGATGTCTTCGCGAAGTGCAGGATATCGCGCGGGATTGTGACATAACAGGGAAGGGGAGGCGACTATCTTGTGCAAGCCGCTCAACGTCTTCGCTTGAAAGACCTTTACTAGGCCATAGCGAGGTCGGGATCGGCACGTGGCGGCTGCTAAACCGACCGGTGGCCCATTCCAGGACGTTCGGATCGGAGTCCATTCGCGGCGATGTGATGCCGGACCGGTGGAGAGTGACCGTGGAGCGATCACCCGACACTGTTGCGCTTGCGCAACATGCGTGCTGTCAACGCCCGGTTGTACGCAAGATTCGCTTGTGCACTGCAACCGGCGCTGTCATCGCGGTGTCACCGTCGGAAAGACCGCGCTGGGGTTCGCCCCTAAAGATGCGGCGTCCACGGATGCAGGGCGGACATCGACTTCCGGTATCGAAAGGGAAACGATGCGCTTCACCACTATTCTTCTCGGCGGCATTGCACTTGCGGCCGCCACGCCAGCGTTCGCTCAGGACGAGGCTACCGCGCCACCCAAGCCGATCACCGTCACCGGTTCGGTCGGGCTCGTCAGCGACTATCGCTTTCGCGGCGTGTCGCAGTCGGACGAGAACCTCGCCGTGCAGGGCGGCATCACCATCGCGCATGAAAGCGGGCTGTATATCGGCACCTGGGGTTCGAATCTCGCCGGCTGGGGCACGTTCGGCGGCGCCAACATGGAGCTCGATCTGATCGCGGGCTTCAAGGTGCCGGTCGGCGGCGGTGCGCTCGACGTGGGCGCGACGTGGTACATGTACCCGAGCGGCTTCGACAATACCGACTTCATCGAGCCCTATGCCAAGCTGTCGGGCACCGTCGGCCCGGTCGCGTTGCTCGCCGGTGTCGCCTATGCGCCCAAGCAGCAGGCACTGGGGCCGTGGTATACCAACGGTGCGTCTGCGGCGGCCGGGGTGTACGACCGAGTAAACGCGAAGGACGACAACCTCTATCTCTGGGGCGACGTCAGCAGCGGGATCCCCAACACCGGGCTGACGGTGAAGGCGCATGTCGGCTATTCGAACGGCAACAAGGGTCTCGGACCGTTCGCGACCAGCGTGTCGCCGACCGGCGAGTATTTCGACTGGCTGTTCGGCGCGGACTACGTGATCCCGACGACCCCGCTGACGCTCGGCGTGGCCTATGTCGACACGGACATCGGCAAGGGCGAGTCGGCCTATCTGCAGCCAAGCTTCAGCCGCGGGCAGGACGGCAATGGCTCGATCGCCAACGGCAAGGTACTGGTGTCGCTGACCGCGGCGTTCTGAACTGAAACCGTCCTCCCCCTACCTTTCACCGACAAAGGGAGGGAGAGGACGGCGCTACCAAGGGTTGTTTCCCCGCGAAGGCGGGGACCCAGACTGGGCTCCCGCCTTCGCGGGAGAACAAGGAAGGGCGCGTCGAGGTTGCCGCATCTCCCATCCCCAAGCCGTCACCCCAGCGAAAGCTGGGGTATCTCTCGAGGCGGGCGACGTTCGCCATACGACAAAATCCCAGCTTCCGCGGGGATGACGGGCTGGGCAGGCAGACACGAAAAAGGGCGGCCCCGCGAGAAGCCGCCCTTTTTCGTCAGCCGCTAGGACTCGATCAGTTCGCGGTAGTCTTTGCGTCCTGGCCATCGCCCTCTGGCGCCGCGACGATGTCGCGCGTCGTCGAGCCCTTGTCGACGACCGTCGTACCGGGATCGCCCACGCTCGACCGGATGCCCGGATCGTCGTTGTCGGCGCCCGCATCGGCAACGACACCGGATTCCGCAGGGCTACGGGCAGCGACGCCGCCGAACAGCGCGTCGAGCGTCTGGGCGTTGGCGGCGGTATCCTGCGGGCGGGCAGCACCCGGCTGAGGCGGGACCAGCGCGAAGTCGGGCGGGATCACGAGCGGGGCTTGGCGCGCCACGGCGAACTCGTCCGGACGTGCGCGGTCTAGGCTTCGGCCTGCACCGCAACCCGAGAGCAGCGCGACGCAGGTGAGGCCGGCGGCCAGGGGTACGAACTTACGCATGGGAATTCTCCACAGGGGGCTTCTCGCGCACGAGGAGCGCCCGAACAAGCAGGACGAGCACGCCGACAGTAATCGCTGCATCGGCGACATTGAAGACCAAAAACGGACGCCACTCGCCGATATGCAGGTCGGCGAAATCGACGACGTAGCCGAGCCGGATCCGATCGAGGATATTGCCGATCGCCCCGCCGAGCACGAAGCCCAGCGCTACCTGGTCGGCGGGGTTCTTCTCGCGCGTCATCCACACCGCGACGCCGACCGCGATCGCGCCGGTGAGCAGCACCAGCGCCCAGCGGGTCAGGTGGCCGTCGGCGGGAAGCAGCCCGAGGGAGATGCCGATATTGGGCACGAAGCGCAGGTCGAAGAACGAGGTGATCGTCTGCGAATCGCCAAGCGAGTCGATCCCGAGCGGCTTGGTCACCGCCCATTTGCTGAGCTGGTCGGCGAGGAACAGCGCGATCGCCGCGCCGAACCCGGCCTTTGGCAGGTTACGCATCGGCCACCACCTCGTCGCACCGGTCGCAGAGATCGCCATCGACCTTCACCTCGGGGAGGTGACGCCAGCAGCGGCCGCATTTGTGAAAGTCGGTGCGGGTTACGGTGACCGCGTTGCCGGGGGTGACCTTGGCGACGATGAACGCTTCGGCCAGTTCCGCAGCTTCAGTCGGCGCGAGAGGCGACATCGATCGGATCGTGACCTCTGCCTCCAAACTCGAACGCACGGTCTTTTCGCGACGCATGGGTTCGATCGCTTCGGTAACCGTTTCGCGAAGTGCACGGATTTGCGTCCACTTCTTCCCGACATCGACGCCGTCCTCCACCTCTGGCAGCGACGGCCATTCGAGATAGTGTACCGAGCTGTCGTCGTTGGGGAAGCGCGACTGCCACACTTCTTCCGCGGTGAAGCACAGCACCGGTGCGGCGTAGCGGACCAGCGCGTGGAACAGCACGTCGAGGACGGTACGGTATGACCGGCGCTTGATGTCGCTCGGCGCGTCGCAATAGAGCGAATCCTTGCGGATATCGAAGAAGAACGCGGACAGGTCCTCGTTTGCGAAGTCCGTCAGCAGGCGCGTGTAACGGTTGAACTCGTACGCCTCGGCCGCCTGGCGCAGTTCGGTGTCGATCATGCCGAGGCGGTGGAGCACGTAGCGCTCGAGCTCGGGCATGTCGGACACCGCGACGCGCTCCGACTCCTCGAAGCCCTCGAGTGCGCCGAGCATGTAGCGGAACGTGTTGCGCAGCTTCCGGTATGCGTCGGAGGCGGTGGCGAGCACCTCCTTGCCGATCTTCACGTCGTCGAAATAGTCGGTCGAGGCGACCCACATGCGCAGGATGTCCGCGCCGGACTCGCCGATGATCTTGAGCGGATCGACGACGTTGCCGAGCGACTTCGACATCTTCCGGCCCTGGCCGTCGAGCGCGAAGCCGTGCGTCAGGACCGCGTCATAGGGCGCACGACCGCGTGTGCCGCAGCTTTCGAGCAGCGAAGACTGGAACCAGCCGCGATGCTGGTCCGAGCCTTCGAGATACAGGTTGGCGCGGGTGCCTTCGCCGTAGCGCGCCTCAACGGTGAAGACGTGCGTGCAGCCGGAGTCGAACCAGACGTCGAGGATGTCCTTCACGACCTCATAGTCGGCGAGGTCGTAGCCGGGGCCGAGCAGCGCCTGGTGGCCGTCGGCATACCACGCATCCGCGCCGTTCTCGCGGAAGGCTTCGACGATCCGCGCATTGACGGCGGGGTCGTTGAGGTACTGGCCGGTGGCGCGGTCGACGAACAGCGCGATCGGCACGCCCCAGGCGCGCTGGCGGCTGATCACCCAGTCGGGGCGGCCCTGGACCATCGACGTGATCCGGTTTTCGGAGCGCGCGGGGATCCAGGTGGTGGCGGCGATCGCGTCGAGTGCGATTTCGCGGAGCGTGGCGCCGTTCGAGCTTTCTGCTCCCCCGCCCGCTTGCGGGAGGGGGCCGGGGGGTGGGCTCGCGCCATCCCCGGCAGCACCGGTCGAGAGCGCGTGCCCACCCCCGGCCCCTCCCGCCTGCGGGAGGGGGGAAGAAGAAGAGTCCATCGGGATGAACCATTGCGGGGTCGCGCGGAAGATCACTTTCGCCTTCGAGCGCCACGAATGCGGATAGCTGTGCTTGAAGTCATCGCTCGCCGCGAGCAATCCGCCGACCTCGCGCAGGTCGGTGCAGATCGGGCCGTCGGCGCTCACGAACTTCTTGTTGATGACGCTGCCCTGGCCGCCGAGCCACGCCCAGTCGGCGCGGTACATCCCCGCACCGTCGACCGCGAAGACCGGGTCGATGCCGTATTGCTTGCAGAGCTCGAAATCGTCCTCGCCGTGGTCCGGCGCCATGTGGACGAGCCCGGTGCCCGCGTCGGTCGTGACGAACGCGCCGGGGAGGAACGGACGCGGCTTCGCGAAGAACCCGCCGAGTGCGTGCATCGGGTGCCGTGCGGTTGCGTCGGCGAGCGAAGAACCCTTTCCGCGCCAAAGGATGGCAGCGCCACCCTCCGCTCCGTCACCCCGGCGGAGGCCGGGGCCCACCTCACCGCGGTCTCCCCCGTTGGTAAGTGGGTCCCGGCCTCCGCCGGGATGACGGGAGGGGAGGGTACGGGCAAAAAAGCTGTCGATCAGCGCGTCTGCGATCAGGAAGCGACGGTCGCCGTCCGCTACCAAAACATAATCAATCTCAGGCCCATAGCTCAGCGCCTGGTTCACCGGGATCGTCCAAGGCGTCGTCGTCCAGATCACCGCATGCGCGCCGACCAGTTCCGGCGCGTTCGGGGCTTCCACGATCTCGAACGCGACGTCGATCTGCGTGGAAACGATGTCCTCATACTCGACCTCGGCCTCGGCGAGCGCGGTCTTCTCGACCGGCGACCACATCACCGGCTTGGCGCCGCGGTACAACTGGCCCGACTCCGCGAACTTCAGCAGTTCGCCGACGATCGTCGCTTCCGCGTCGTATTTCATCGTCAGATACGGATCGGCCCAATCGCCCATCACGCCGAGCCGTTCGAACTCGGCCTTCTGCACGGCGACCCATTTCTCGGCATAGGCGCGGCATTCGGCGCGGAACTGCTCGACCGGCACGTCGTCCTTGTTGAGCTTCTTCGCGCGATACGCTTCCTCGACCTTCCACTCGATCGGCAGGCCGTGGCAGTCCCAGCCGGGCACATAGGGCGCGTCCTTGCCCATCAGCGACTGCGAGCGGACGATGATGTCCTTCAGCACCTTGTTCATCGCGTGGCCCATGTGGATGTCGCCGTTCGCATACGGCGGACCATCATGCAGGATGAACCGCTCGCGCCCGAGCCGCTGTTCGCGCAGCCGGTCGTAGATGCCGAGTTTCGCCCAGCGCTCAAGGATCGCCGGCTCCTTGGCGGCGAGGCCCGCCTTCATCGGGAAGTCGGTCTTCGGCAGGAAGACGGTGTCGCGGTAATCGCGGGCGGGCGCAGGAGTATCGGTCATAAGTATCGGCGCACTTAGCCGAGCGGGGCGCACGTTGCCATCCCCTCTCCCTTCTGCCGTCACCCCAGCGAAAGCTGAGGTATCGTGCGGCAGGGGCGCGCTTCATTACCGGGATACCCCAGCTTCCGCTGGGGTGACGTACTGGGGTGTAAGTCGACATTGAAGGTGAGCGGGGGCTACCGCGCCAATATCATCCGCGCTCGCGCGCAGTCGGCATCCATCTGGGTCGTCAGCGCTTCGAGGCTGTCGAACTTCGCCTCGGGGCGGAGGTATTCGACCAGCGAGACTTGGATGCGGCGGCCGTACAAGTCCTCGGCGAAATCGAAGAAGAACGGCTCCAGCAATTCCTTCGGCGGATCGAAGCTCGGGCGGATGCCGAGATTGGCGGCGCCCTTCACCACGCGGCCATCGTCAAGTTGCCCAGTCACCGCGTAGATCCCGTACGCAGGGCGAAGGTAATTCCCCATGTCGATGTTCGCGGTCGGATAGCCGATCGTGCGGCCGAGCTTGTCGCCGTGCTGCACCACGCCCTCGATCGCGAACGGCCGCGTGAGAAGGCGCGTGGCGGTCGCCATGTCGCCGGCGCGCAGGGCCTCCCGGATGCGCGTGGAGGACACCGTCTCGCCATCGAGTGCGATCGCGCCGACCGTCTCCGCGCGGAAACCATGGGCCGGTCCTCGTGCGGCAAGCGTGTCGACATTGCCGCTCTTGGCATGACCGAAGGTGAAGTCCTCGCCCGTCACCACGCCGCCGATGCGCAGGTTGCGTTCGAGGCGGTCGGCGATGAACTGCTCGGCGGTCAGCGCGGCGAGATCGCCGTCGAAATGGAACACCACCATCGCGTCGGCGCCAGCGTCGGTGAACAACCGCTCGCGCTGGTCGAGCGTGGTAAGGCGGAACGGCGTGGTGTCGGGGCGGAAATGGCGGACCGGATGCGGATCGAACGTCGCCACCAGCGCCGGTCGGCCCTTGGCCTTCGCCCACGCGATCGCGCGCGCGACCACCGCTTGGTGACCGAGGTGGAATCCATCGAAATTACCCAGCGCGACGATCCCGTCCGCGAGATGCGAAGGAATGGACGCGCCGCCGTCGAGCCGCTGCATGCGCGGTTCAGTAACCAGCCGTCGCGAACGGCGATAGTCCTTCCGTAACCTTGGTCCCCCCGCATTCTCTTGTTCTCCCGCGAAGGCGGGAGTCCAGCCTGGGCTCCCGCCTTCGCGGGAGAACAAGCTTAGCGTCGTGTCAGAGTGACGAAGCTATACGCAGGGCGGTCGTTTTCGGCCGGATGGTCTTCGCGGTCGATCTCGCGCCAGCCTTCGAATGCCGGCACGGTGGCGTCGCCTTCCGGTTCGGCATGCACTTCGGTCAGTTCGATACGATCCGCGTAAGGGAGAAACAGCGCATAGATCTGCGCGCCTCCGATCACGGCTACATCGGCGCCCGCCATTGCCAGCGCCTCTTCAACGGAGTGCGCGACCTCCGCACCCGCCGCCGTCCAGTCGCCTCGCGTGAGGACGATATGCCGGCGACCGGGCAGGGGGCTCGGAAAACTCTCGAACGTCTTGCGCCCCATCACCATCGGCTTGCCCATCGTCAGCGCCTTGAAGCGCTTGAGGTCGGCGGGGATGCGCCACGGGAGCTGGCCGTCGCGACCAATGACGCCGTTGGTGGCGCGGGCGAGGTAGAAGGTGATCATGTTTCGGTCATGCCGGAATGAGGGGGGCAGGGCTATGCCTCCCTTTGTCGGCATCCCGCCGTTAACTCCACCCCGGCGAAGGCCGGGGCCCAATTGGGGGACGTCGTTGATGAGCGCCGCGCTCCGTTACTCCAGCCTTGCCAATTGGGCCCCGGCCTTCGCCGGGGTGGTAGTAAGCTGGTGGCGCGGTTCACTCCGGCGCGTGTTCCTTCACATACGCCTCGGGATCCTTCTCGACGACCTTCACCCCGTTCAGATGATTCGCCTCGAACGCCGCAAACCGCACGCCAAGTTCATGCCGCTCTTCCAGCGTCGCATGCTTGCGGAAATCGGTCAGGCCTTGGCGCTCTTCCTCCGCCAAGTGATCGCTGTTTGCCTTGTTGCACTCGCCGACCGCTTCGAACCACGCGTCAGACCCAACCGGGTGTTTGTCGACCGCTTCGCCGGTCTCACGGATGTCGTTGTGATCCTCGATCGCGTCCTCGGTCTCCTCGGCGGCCGAGTCCGCGTCGTTGCCGCCGGTGCCGATCTTCATCAGACGCGGATAGAAGAAGCGCTCCTCCGCCTCGGCATGCGCGTCGAGCAGGTTCTTAAGGCGGGTCCAGAGCGCCGACAGCGCCTCGGTGTCCTTGGCGTCGATCGAATCGATCTGCGCAAAGAGGTTACGCTGCTGCGCGTGTTCGTCGAGAATGAGCTGTGTGATATCCATGCGCATCAGAACCGCGTGCGCTGCCCGGGGTTCCTATTGCGATTCGGTCGCGGCGCTGCCGCTGGGTCGCTCTCTGTTCAGACCGCGACGGGCGCCTTGATGTGAGCCTGCGCGACGTAATCGTGGAGGACGAAATCCTCATACTCGTACGCGTCGATCGAGTCCGGCTTCCGGAGAATCTCGAGTCGCGGGAGCGGTCCCGGCGAGCGCGTCAGTTGCAGCTGTGCCTGCTCCAGATGGTTCGAATAGAGGTGGCAATCGCCGCCGGTCCAGATGAACTCGCCGACCTCCAGCCCGCATTGCTGCGCGAGGATGTGCGTCAGCAGCGCGTAGCTGGCGATGTTGAACGGCACGCCGAGGAAGATGTCGCCCGAACGCTGGTAGAGCTGGAGCGACAGCTTGCCGTTCGCGACGTGCGTCTGGAACAGGCAGTGGCACGGCGCGAGTGCCATCGCGTGCAGGTCGCCCGGGTTCCATGCGCTGACGATCTGGCGGCGTGAGGCGGGGTTCGTCTTGATCTGCGCGATCAGCTCGACGATCTGGTCGATGTGGCGACCGTCCCCCGCGACCCAGTCGCGCCACTGCTTGCCGTAGACCGGGCCGAGATCGCCGTTCTCGTCCGCCCACTCATCCCAGATCGCGACCTTGCGCTCCTGCAACCAGCGCACGTTGGTGTCGCCGCGCAGGAACCACAGGAGCTCGACGATGATCGAGCGGAGGTGGAGCTTCTTGGTGGTGAGCACGGGAAAGCCCTGTGCGAGGTCGAACCGCATCTGCGCGCCGAACACGCTGAGCGTGCCGGTGCCGGTGCGGTCCATCGTCTCGACGCCGGTCGAGAGCACGCGGTCCATGAGGTCTAGATATTGGCGCATGCTTCGGGCGTAGCGGCGTAGGGGCGGCGGCTCAAGCCGATGTGGAGGCTGTTGCGCGTGCAGCCGTCCGCGCGGCGGTGCAGTCGGATACGTGCCGCCGTTGCCCGCGCCTTCTCCTCGTATTGCTGACCTTGCAATGGCTCGCGCGCTGTTCGCCGGGTTGCGCGATGCCACGGTCGAGACGGTGGCGGTCGCCTATCTTGATCCGAATCGGAGGCTTCTCGGAATGCGGCATGTAGTCGGGGGGCGGGATCAGGTGGCGATCTCGATCCGGACGGTCGCGGTGGATGCATTGGCGTTCGGCGCTCATGGGGTGATTATCGCGCACAACCATCCGAGTGGGGACGCTGCACCGAGCGCGCGGGACGTGGCGTTTACGCGGGCACTGGCGGCAGGGTTGCGGACGTTGGAAATGGTGTTGCTCGATCACTTGGTGATCGCAGGCGCTGAGGTGACGAGTCTGAGGGCGATAGGGTTGGTTTAATTCCAACGCCCATGCCTGAGATACCACCCCGGCGGAGGCCGGGGCCCAGTTGGGGGACCGTGCCAACTACGTGCAGGATGCCGTTACTGCGAACTTTCCAACTGGGCCCCGGCCTCCGCCGGGGTGGTGCAGTTGGTTGGGTTAGGCTTTGGAGCCAAAGCGAAAGCCAACGCCAACATCGCGCCTCACTTCAACCGGCAAGCCCGGATCGCCTCCGGCTTCGGCCGCGGCCCGGTCGCGCGGAACGTCGCCAGATACCCGCCCGCCGACGGCATGTCGTCCATATCGACCTGCGTATACCCAACCGCAGCGAACTCGCACTTCAGCAAGGCCGGCGGCGTGCCGTGGTTCTGCGTCGGGCGGTTCGCATCGACCACCACCACCAGCCCGTCGGGCTTCAGCGACGGCCGCAACCGCCACAGGAACTCGTACGGCTGCTCGATCTCGTGATACATGTGCACCATCAGCACGCGGTCGAAGCTTGCCTCGGGCAGCTTCGGATCGTTCGCCTCGCCCAGCTTTACGCTGACGTTCGCCAGATCCTCGCGCGCGACGCGCTCCGCCAGCGTATCGCGCACGCTCGCGACGATGTCCTCGGCCAGCACGCGCCCGTCCTTGCCGACCCGCGCCGCCATGCGGATCGTGTAATATCCCTCCCCCGCGCCGATATCCGCGACCGTCATGCCCTTGCGGATGTCGCCCTTGTTCATGACCTCGCCCGCTTCGTTGAGGCGGTCGCGCGCTTCTTCGTTAGACCAGCGCGACGAGACGATCGACGCGACCGGACGGTCCGCAGCGGGGAACACCGGCTCCTTCGGCTCGCGTTTGATCAGCGGCTTGCTGCCATCACACGCTGCGAGCAGGAACACCGGCGACAGCATCAGGGCAAGAGCACCCTTCAGCTTCAATCGACGTCCTCCACCTCGACGGCCTCGCCGGTCACGCGCTGCGACAGCGCCGCCGCCATGAACATCTCGAGGTCGCCGTCGAGCACGTCCGACGGGCTAGTCGAGACCACGCCCGTGCGCAGGTCCTTCACCATCTGGTACGGCTGAAGCACGTACGACCGGATCTGGTGGCCCCAGCCGATGTCGGTCTTGCCCGCGTTCTCGGCATTCGCCGCAGTCTCGCGGATCGCCAGTTCGCGCTCGTACAGACGCGCGCGGAGCTGGTTGTAGGCCTCGGCCTTGTTCTTGTGCTGCGAGCGCTGGTTCTGGCACTGCACGACGATCCCCGTCGGGATGTGCGTGATGCGCACCGCCGAATCGGTCGTGTTGATGTGCTGACCGCCGGCGCCCGACGCACGATAGGTGTCGATGCGCAGGTCGCTCTCGTTGTATTCGACCTCGATATTGTCGTCGACGACCGGGTACACCCAGACGCTGGCGAACGACGTGTGCCGCCGCGCCGCCGAGTCGTACGGGCTGATCCGCACGAGCCGGTGCACGCCGCTCTCGGTCTTGGCGTAGCCGTACGCGTTCTCGCCCTTGAGCAAGAGCGTGGCGGACTTGATCCCCGCCTGCTCACCCGAATGCTGGTCGACCAGCTCGACCTTCAGGCCGTGGCGCTCGCCCCAGCGCGAATACATCCGGCTGAGCATGCCCGCCCAGTCCTGGCTCTCGGTCCCGCCGGCACCGGCGTTGACCTCGATATAGGTGTCGTTGGCGTCGGCCTCGCCCGCCAGCAGCGCCTTGATCTTGTCCTTGTCGGCACGCGCGGCGAGTTCGGCGAGCGACGCAACGCCGTCCGCCTCCATCTCGGTGTCGCCCTCGGCCTCGGCCATCTCGATCAGCTCGGCGGTGTCCGACAGCTCGCTCTGGATCGCGCGGGTCGCGCTGATCGCCTCGTCGAGACGACGACGCTCGCGCATCACCTCCTGCGCGGCCTTGGGATCGGACCAGAGCGCCTGATCCTCGACGCGCGCGTTCAGCTCGTCGAGACGACGCAGCGCGCGGTCCCAGTCGAGGAAGCGGCGCAGCAGCGCCAGCGCGTCGTTGATGGTGTCTACGTGAGCCTGCGCTTCGGCGCGCATGATATTCTCCAAAAATTCCGTCGTCCCGGCGGAGGCCGGGATCGCCGTCCCACGCGAGCGGGGCGGGTCTCCGGCGGGCGCCGGGATGACGTCTATATAAGCGCGCTAGTAGATTCCGCCTTGTCTTTGCAAGAAATCGCTGTCGCGCGGGGCCTCGGCCTTCTTCACCGCGGTGGTCGCCGCCGTCGCAGTCGGGGCTGTATCGGAGCGCCGTGCGGCACGCCGCGGTTCGCTCTCGGGCTTGAACGCTTCCCAGATCACCGCGGGCTTGGGATCGTCGGTGTTCGGCCACGTGCCATAGACCGGACGGCCGCTCGCTCGATCGATTCGGACCATGCGTATGCCTGCCGGCGCGCGGAACGGCAGCTTCTCCAGCCCATCATAGGCCTTCACCGCGAACTGCTTGAAGATCGGCGCGGCGAGCGTCCCGCCTTGCGCCGCGCCACCGAGATTCCGCGGCGTATCGAAGCCGATATACAGCCCGCCGACGAATTGCGGCGTACCGCCGATGAACCACACGTCGGTCGGGCCATTGTTGGTGCCGGTCTTGCCGAACATCGGCCGATCGAGATCGCGCAGCGTCACCGCGGTGCCACGCTGGACGACACCCTCGGTGATGTGGACCATCTGGTACGCGGTCATCGCATCGAGCACCTGGCGCTGGCGTGCGACCGGACGCGGCATCGGCTTGCCGTCCCAGTCGGGCGCGTTGCAACGATCGCATGGCCGCCAGTTCTCCGGCCAGATTACCTTCCCGTGACGATCCTGCACGAAGTCGATCAGCGACGGCGGCCCGCCCTTGCCGTTGTTGGCGAGGATCGAATACGCGTTGACCATCCGCCCGACCGTCGTCTCGCCGGCGCCCAGCGCGAACGAAAGATACGGCGAATAATCGCCGACGCCCATCTTCTTGATCGTCGCAACGACCTTCGGCATGCCGGTCTGCGCGGCGGCGCGCACCGTCATCAGGTTGCGCGACTGTTCGATACCCCAGCGCATCGTATGCGGCCCGGCGCCGCGCGAATTGCCGAAGTTGCGGAAGCATTTCTGCCCCAGCCGTGCGCCCTGATACACGCAGAACGGCCCATCGACGATGATCGACGCAGGCGTCATGCCGTTGTCGAGCGCAGCGGAATAAACGATCGGCTTGATCGTCGACCCCGGCTGCCGCATCGCCTGAGTCGCGCGGTTGAACGCCTGCAACCGGTCGTCGAAGCCACCCTGCATCGCCAGCACGCGGCCCGACGCCGGCTCCTCGACGACGAACGCGCCCGACACCTTCGGGATCGCCCGCAACGCGAACGTACCACCTTCCGGCGCCACCGCGATGATGTCACCGGCCTTGATCGCGCCGAACGCGTTGCCGCCCTTGCCGCGCACCGGCATCTGCGCGGCATAGCGCGGCAGCGTGCCGGTCTTGCCGGTGCGGAAGCCGAGGCTCCAGGCATTGCCGTCCTTGCCCGTCACGATCGCCGCGACCCAATCGCGGTAATCGAGCGCGATGTTGCTGTTGAGCAAAGGCTGGAGCCAGTTGTCGTCCTCGATCTCGACATGGCGGATAGGCCCGTTCCAGCCGCGTCCGCTGTCGAACCGCACCAGGCCATCACGCAAGGCTTGCTGTGCGAGATCCTGCAACTTCGCATCGAACGAGGTCCGCACCCACAGGCCGCCCGAATACACGCTGTACGGGCCGTCCTTCGCGCTCTCGCCGAACTTCGCCATCAGCTGGCGGCGGACTTCCTCGACGAAATAGCCACCCACGCTTTCGAACTTCGGCGTCCGCCGCATCACCGCGCCGAGCGGCTCGGCATTCGCCTGGTCCCGCTGCGCGCGCGTGATGAAGCCGTTGTCGAGCATCCGGTTCAGCACGTAGTTGCGCCGGATCATCGCGCGCTCGGTGTTGCGCACCGGATCGTAGTTCGACGGCCCCTTAGGCAGGATCGCGAGATACGCCATCTGCGCGAGATCGAGCTGGTCGAGTTCCTTGTCGAAATACGCGTGGCTCGCCGCTTCGACGCCGAACGCGTTACGCCCCAGCGCGATCTGGTTCAGATACAGTTCCAGGATCTGCGGCTTGGTCAGCGTATCCTCGATCTTGTACGCCAGCACCGCCTCGCGCAGTTTCCGCGACGGCGAATAGGCGTTGCCGATCAACAGGTTCTTGGCGACTTGCTGCGTGATGGTCGAGCCGCCCTTGGCGCGCTTGCCGGTGCCGAGCTTGGATGCGTAGTCGTACACCGCGCCGGCGAGGCCGGGGTAATCGACGCCGTGATGCTCGAAGAACGACTTGTCTTCTGCGGCGAGGAACGCCTTCACCAGCAACGGCGGATATTCGGCGTAGCTGAGCTCTACGCGGCGTTCCCGTGCGTAGCTGTGGATCGGCGCGCCATCGATCCCTCGGACGTTGGTCGGCAGCGGTGGCTCGTAGGTGCGCAACGTATCGACCGAAGGCAGGTCGCGCATGACCGCGAACCAGAACGCGAAGACCGCGACGACGCCAAGCACGACCAGCACCAGCGCGGCCTTGGTCCACCGACTCGCCCACGCGCGCGCGACCTTGCCGCGCAGCCGGTCGGAGGTGCGGCCTGTCGCCGTCGTCGAGATGGGGGAGGGATCGGACGCCATGATTACTGGTGGAGCGTCTAGCAGGTTAGCGCGCGCTTGCCAGCCTCCGGTGACGGGGCGGTGGCGGGGCGAGCTTTCGCACGCGTTGGTCAGCGATAAACTTGTCTAGTGCCCGGGCGGTCGGCCTATGCGCACCACCCCGGCGGAGGCCGGGGCCCAATTGGAGAGGTGGCAGTAACGGAGCGCAACGGCTGTCAGCGCCGTTTCCCAATTGGGCCCCGGCCTTCGCCGGGGTGGTGCTGTTGGCGGATAGGTGAGGCTGTTGGCGGGTAGGTAAGTCACGGAAGTCCGTGAGCCCCAACAATCCTCCTCCCGCCAGGGGGGGGTGGCTGGCGCTTGCCAGACGGAGGGGGAGGCAAGCGACCACGTACGTTCCGTGTCCTCCCCCTCCGTCACCTTCGGTGCCACCTCCCCCTGGCGGGGGAGGATCGCAAAGTTCTGGCGCTCACCCCCGAACTACACGCACGTGCGCCTACAAAGCCTGTCACCCAACCCTCCGTTGTGGCAGCAGGCCCGCATGACCCCGCCGCCACTCCCGATCCTAGCCGTACTCCCCGATCTCCTCGCCACCCTCCGCGACCGCACCTCCGCGGTCCTCGTCGCCTCCCCAGGCGCCGGAAAAACCACCGCAGTAGCGCCGGCCCTCCTCACCGAACCCTGGTGCACCGGCGAGATCCTCCTCCTCTCCCCCCGCCGTCTCGCCGCCCGCGCCGCCGCCGAACGCATGGCGTCCACTGCCGGCGAGCCCGTCGGCGGCACCTTCGGCTACGCCACCCGCATGGATAGCAAGCGCTCCGCCGCGACCCGCGTCACGGTCATCACGGAAGGCATCTTCGTCACGCGCATCCAGGCCGACCCCGAACTCGCCGGCGTCTCCGCGGTCCTGTTCGACGAAGTTCACGAACGCAGCCTCGACGGCGATTTCGGCTTAGCGCTGGCGCTCGACGTGCAAGCCGGCTTCCGCCCCGACCTCCGTATCGTCGCGATGTCCGCAACGCTCGACGGAGCACGGTTCGCGGCATTGATGGACGGCGCCCCCGTCATCGAAAGCGAAGGCCGGAGCTATCCCCTGACCCTCCGCCACATCGGCCGCCAGGCCGAACTCCGCATCGAGGACTCGGTCGCCGCCGCCATCCGCCGCGCGCTCGGCGAAGCGGAGGGCGGCGTGCTCGCCTTCCTCCCCGGCGTCGCAGAAATAGAACGCACCGCCGACCGCCTCGCCAACCTCCCCGACGACATCGTCCTGCACGAACTCCACGGCAGCCTTGATCCCGCAGCCCAGCGCGCTGCGATCCTCCCCGAGCCCGATGGCCGGCGCAAAGTCGTGCTCGCCACCAGCATCGCGGAGACCAGCCTGACGCTCGACGGCATCCGCATCGTCGTCGACTCGGGGCTAGCGAGGCGCCCCCGCTACGACCGCGCCGCCGGCATGACGCGCCTGGTCACCGAGCGCGCGAGCCAGGCCGCGGTCACGCAACGCGCCGGCCGCGCCGCGCGGCTGGGTCCGGGCATCGCGTATCGCCTGTGGGAGGAAGCGGCGACCGCCGGCCTCCCGCGCTACGATCCCCCCGACATTCTCGAAGCGGACTTGTCCGCGCTGGTTCTCGCTTGCGCGTTATGGGGTGTTGGCGACCCGCGCGACCTCCGCTGGATCGACCCGCCCCCCGCCGCCGCGATCGACGAGGCGATGGCGCGGCTGACGACGCTGGAAGCGATCGAGGATGGCCGCCCAACCTCGCACGGCCGCGCGATCGCCAAGCTGCCGATGCCGCCAAGACTGGCGCACATGCTGCTGCGAGCGGGGGAGCGCGGCTTGGCGCCGGTGGCAGCCCAGATCGCAGTCCTGCTAGGCGAACGCGGGATCGGTGGACAGGACGTCGACCTGGAAATCCGCCTCCGCCGCTGGAAAACCGAACGTGGTTCAAAGGCGCAGGCGGCAAGAGCGATGGCGGATAGGTGGGCGAAACTTGCCCCCCCTCCCGCAGGCGGGAGGGGGCTGGGGGGTGGGCTCGCGCCATCCTCGTCGCGCGACGTCGAGACCGGGCGCCCACCCCCCAACCCCCTCCCGCAAGCGGGCGGGGGAGCAGAGGTTTGCGTCGCGCTCGGTTTCCCCGATCGCGTGGCCCGCCGCCGCGACCCGTCCGGCGAAACCTGGGCCTCGGTCGGCGGCCGCGGGTTCAAGCTCGACCCTACCTCGCCGCTCGCCCGCTCCGAATGGCTCGCCGTCGCCGACACGCAGGGCTCGGCCGCCGGCGCGCGCATTCTCTCCGCAGTGGTGATCGACCAGGCCACCGTCGAAACACTTTTCGCCGACCGCATCGAATCCCGCCGCACCGTCACGTTCGACCCCACGACCGGCGGCATCCAAACCCTCCGCGAACGTCGCCTCGGCGCGATCCGCCTGTCGAGCGGCCCCGACAGTGGCGCGGACCCCGACGCGATTCTCGCCGCACTCATCGACGGCGTCCGCGAGCACGGCCTCGCGCTGCTACCGTGGAGCGACGGCGCCCAGGCCCTGCGCGACCGCGCCGCCTATGCCGGCGTCCCGCTCGACGACGAAACCCTGCTCGACCGCGCCGACGAATGGCTCGCACCGCTCCTGACCGGCAAGCGCCGACTCGACGCGATCGCCCCCGGCGCGCTTGCCGAAGCGCTGCGCAACCTGCTCGGCTGGGACGCGATGCAGACGATCAACCGCCTCGCGCCGCCCGATTTCACCAGCCCCGCCGGCAGCACGCACGCGATCGACTACGCCGCCGAAGGCGGCCCGCGCGTCGAACTCCGCGTCCAAGCCCTGTTCGGCCTCGCGGTGCATCCGGTGATCGGCGAGGCCCGCGTCCCGCTGGTGCTCAGCCTCACATCCCCCGCCGGTCGCCCGATCCAGACGACCCGAGACCTCCCCGGCTTCTGGGCCGGCAGTTGGACCGCGGTGGCGAAGGAAATGCGCGGCCGCTACCCCAAGCATCCCTGGCCCGACGACCCCGCCGCGGCGTCCGCCACGCTGCGCACGAAAAAGGCGGATGCAAGGGCCGCCGGTTCGCGATAAGGGGGGATCTATGCCTACCGCCCGTATCTTCCAGCGCCCCAAGAACGCCATGCAGTCCGGCAAGCACCGGACCGACGCCTGGCAGCTCGAATTCGAACCCTCGGAGGCCAAGCGCCCCGACCCGCTCACCGGCTGGGCCGGCAGCGGCGACACGCGCGATCAGCTGCGCCTGCTGTTCCCGACCGCGGAAGCCGCGATCGCGCACTGCGAGCGCGAGGGCTTCGGCTACACCGTCGTGCCGGCGCCTGCGAAGACGCTGAAGCTCCAGAGCTACGCGGACAACTTCAAGTAAGCCCGCGGGAGCGGCGCTAGGCCCTCCCGCACCTCCTTGTTCTCCCGCGAAGGCGGGAGCCCAGTCTGGGTCACCGCCTTCGCGGGGAAACAAATCTTGGTTAGAGGATCGACCCCGCCAGGATCAGCAGCATCTTGGTATCGATCGCCACGCCCGCCTTCCGCTTCTCCGCGACGAACGCCGGCACGTCCGCCAGTGCCACCCGGTGCACGGTGATGTTCTCGTCGCCATCCCCGCCGCCATCGCTGACTTTCGTCAGCCCGGTCGCGCGGACCAGCGTGAAGCATTCCGACGTCATCCCCGGCGACGAATAGAACACCCCCAGGTCCTCGATCGCGTCCGCGCGGTAGCCGGTCTCTTCCTCCAGCTCGCGGCCGGCGGCGACTGCGACGCTCTCGCCCGCGGTCTCGTCACCGACCAAGCCTGCCGGTAGCTCCAGGCACGCGCGCCCGAGCGGCACGCGGAACTGCTCCACCAGGATCACGTCGCCCTCGTCGATCGCGACGATCACCGCCGCCGCGATCTCGCCCTGGCGCGCGGCGAATTCCCACGTGCCTTCGGTCTGCACGGTCAGGAATTTCCCGGCCCATACGGTCTTGCTCATAACTCGATCAGCCTGTCCGGAAGTTCATTCACCGGCGCACCGGTCCGCGGAAAATGCTCGGCGAGCACCGCGCCGATCTGTGCGACCGCATCCGCCATCCCGTCGGCGGGACGATCATCGCGAACGCCCGCTAGAACCGCCGCCATAGCCGCGCCCCAGGTCTCGTTCGGCACGCGCGAGTGAATCGCATCGTCGGCGATGATCTCCGCACGGTGCTCGGCGAGCGACAGGTACAGCAAGACGCCGGTCGAACCCTTGGTCCGCTTCTCGGCGCCCGCACGGAACAGGAGCAGAGCCCGCCGCCGCACGCGCCGCGCCTTGGTCGCGCCCGGCGTCAGCGCAAGCCGCGCCGGTGTCCACGCCAGCACCAGCCGTACGGCCAGGAACACCAAGGTCACCAGCACGAGTGCCACCACGTACAGCGCACCCTGCGGAGCTGCCTGCCAAGGATCGACCAGCGCGTACATATGGTCCGCCGCGACCGGGTGGTACGCGAGCAGCGCCAGCGTCAGCAGCATCGCCAGCACGCCCCAGTGCATCGACACGTCGTGATAGGCATCCGACTGCCGCGCGACGATCGTGACGATCTCGCCGGTCGTCGCGGTCTCCGCCTGCGTGACTGCCGCAGTGACGCGGTCGTGGTCGGTGTCGCTCAATCGCATGTCACCATCCCCCCGATGCGCCGCCGCCGCCGCCGGATCCACCGCCGCCGCCGCCAAAACCACCGCCGCCCCAGCCGCCGCCGCCGCTGTCGCCGCCACCGCCCCAGCTTCCGCCGCCACCACCGCCGCCGCCACGGGTCATCGCATCGGCAATGCTCCACAACACGATCGGCAACGCGCCGCTGCCACCGCCGCGGCTGCCGCCATCGACGTAATGCTTGCCGCCCGCGCGCCGCGAGATCATCGGAATGACGATCGCCGCCAGCACGATCCCGAAGAAGATCAGCCCGATCGGCACGCCGCCGCCGCCCGAGTTCGTGCGACGATGCGTCTTGTCATACTCCGCCGCTGCCGCCGCAACCTTCGCGCGCGCCTCCGCATCGGGGAGCGCGAGCTGGTCAGCGACCGCGTTCGTCCCCGCGACGATACCGCCGGGGATATCGCCCGCCTTGAAGCGCGGCAGGATCTGCTGGTTGATAACGATGCTGGAGAACGCGTCG
Source organism: Sphingomonas sp. SL1004 (assembly GCF_057815015.1). Classification (NCBI taxonomy): domain Bacteria; kingdom Pseudomonadati; phylum Pseudomonadota; class Alphaproteobacteria; order Sphingomonadales; family Sphingomonadaceae; genus Sphingomonas; species Sphingomonas sp. SL1004. Next base: position 2,228,323 of record NZ_JBYMUX010000001.1, on the reverse strand, counting down.
GTCAGCACCGGCTCCAGCCCGTAGCCGACCTCGATCCGCACCTTCCGGTCGTTCGGCGCGATCAGCAGGATCGCGCCGTTGTTCGCATCCTTCAGCCCGACGCCCCAGCTCCGGATCAGCCGATTGCCGTAATCCTCGATCGGATAGCCTTCGAGATCGGGCACGGTTGCGACTACCAGCTGGTTGCCGGTCGCCTTTTGCAGGTCGTCGAGCCGCTTGGTCAGCGCCGCTTCCTGATCGGGCGGTATGACGTTGGCCGCATCGACGACGAAGCCGGTGAACTTGGGAAGCGTCTGCGCGCTCGCGGCGCTGCTACCCAGCAACACCGCGAACGCCAGCGTCAGGAGGTGGCGGAGCATAGCGCCCCGATCAGCTCGCGTTGCCGAAGTTCACCGTCGGCGCGGTCTCGGCACCCGGCGTGGTCGCCGCGAACGGTACCATCGGCTTGGCGCCATAGAAGATCTTCGCGCCGACCGCGTCGGGGAAGGTGCGGATCTTGGTATTATACGCCTGCACCGCGCCGTTGTAATCGCGCCGCGCGATCGTGATGCGGTTCTCGGTGCCCTCGAGCTGGCTCATCAGCGTGGTGTAGTTGGCCTGGCTCTTCAGCTCGGGATACGCTTCCTGCAAACGCTGCAGCGATACGCCGACCGCACCCTGGACGCGCTGATACTGCTCCATCTTCGCCGGGTCGGAGAGATCGGCAGCCGAAACCTGGACCGAGTTCGCGGCGGAACGCGCCTGCGTCACCTGGACGAGGATGTCCTTCTCCTGCGCGCCTGCTGCCTTCACGGTCGCGACGAGGTTGGGGATCAGGTCTGCGCGGCGTTGATAATTGTTCTGGACGTCGGCCCAGCGCGCCTTCGCGGTCTCTTCCGCGGTCGGAATGCTGTTGATCCCGCACCCGGCCAGCGCCGATGCGAGGAGGATCGCGGCGGTACCGCGGGCGATTGGGGCACGTGACATCGGGGCTCTCCTGAATACCTGTGTCACCCTCATAGGACAGTCGCGAGGGTTGGCGAAACCGAAATCGGCGGTTAGCCTGATCGTCGAACAGCAAGGGGAGCGCGGATGCTCAAGGAATTCAAGGCGTTCATCATGCGCGGCAACGTGCTCGATCTCGCCATCGCGGTGATCATCGGCGCGGCGTTCGGCAAGATCGTCACGTCGCTGACCGACGACGTGCTGATGCCGGTGATCGGCAAGATCTTCGGCGGGCTCGATTTCTCGAGCTATTTCTGGCGGATGGGGCCGGTGCCGGCAAATTACGCCGGTTCGCTGAGCGATTACGCGGCGCTCAAGAAGGCAGGCGTGCCGCTGCTCGGATACGGCGCGTTCGCGACGCAGCTGGTCAATTTCGTGATCGTCGCGGGTATCATCTTCATGATCCTGCGCGTGGTGAACCGGACGGCGGCGTTGATCGAGCGCGAGACGGCACGGTTGAAGCGCGAGGAAGAGGCGGTGGTCGTCGCACCTGCGCCGGAGCCCGTCGAGATCGCGCTGCTTCGCGAGATCCGCGACGAGTTGAAGGCGCGGGGGTAATCACCTTGTCCCTCTACCCGCCGGGGAGAGGGAGGGAGGAGCCGTAGGCGACGGAAGGGTGAGGGGCGTGAGGCTCGGGAGCGCATCCCAACTCCCCCTCATCCGACGCTGCCGCGCCACCTTCTCCCCGAGGGGAGAAGGAAAAGCCTAAGCCGCTACCAGATCTTCTGCGTTGGCATCCGCCAGGCTCGTCCCATCCAAAATCCGCGCAGTCTCGTCGCGTACGCGCATCATCGCAAAGCGGATCGCGCAGTCGGCTTCGCTCTTGCAATCGAGGCACGGCCGGTACGCCGTACGGCTCACGCACGGCACCAGCGCCAGCGGCCCCTCGATGATCCGGATGATCTCGCCGAGCGAAATCAGATGGCTCGGCCGCGACAGGCGGTAGCCGCCCATCTTGCCGCGATGGCTGTGGAGGAGGCCGGATTCGCGCAGGTCGGCGAGGATCAGCTCGAGGAATTTGCGCGGCACGTTCGCCTCCGCGGCGATCCGGGTCATCGGGATGGGCGGGCCACCGGCGGGGGCGCCGCCAAGGAAGATCATCGCGCGGAGCGCGTAGCGGGAGCGCTGCGTCAACATAATGCAGGTTGCTATGCACGCGCTTTGTGGCGAGCGGAAGGCGGTTTGGCACGCCGTGTGCTAACCCGTTGGAGATTTATCCGGGAGGGTGCTGCCATCGCGCCAGTCTTTTCATTTGGCCGGGCTTTTCAGATCGATGCGGCCCCCCTATATCGGTGATGCCGTCGGGGGAATCTTCTCTTGGCGGCTATGGCGATAAACCGTGGCGTGTCATAGACACAGCGGACCCGGGGGCAGTACCCGGCGACTCCACCACCGCCCTCTTCGCAAGAGGGGGACGATGACGGGGTCGAACTAGGATCGACGTGTGTTCAACGACGCTATGTTTCGCTCGGAATGGGACCACCGCAACGGCCCATACACAAGTGCCAACGATAACGAAGCACTCGCAATTGCTGCATAACTGACGGTCTAACGACCTAGGTTATACGGACGAAAGCGCGGTTCGGGCCACACCGGGCAACAGAAGTGGACACCGGCGGTACGGGGGGCACCGAGCAACAGAAGCTCCCCACTATCCCGACACGCTACGCCGCGAGACGCGCGACCAGTCGCAGCACCGGCGGACTGAAGCCGAGCGGCCCGATCAGCGCCTGCGTCACGACCAGGACTGCGGCACCCCACCAATAGGCCGGATGGACCCGCCCGCGCGATCGCAGGTCGAAGAGCATCCCTGCGATCACGTACAGCGCCATCGACCCGAACACCGCAAGCGGCGCGAGCGAGCCGAGCGACGGCATCGGCAGGATTCGCCCGAGCGCCGGCGACATCACCAGGATCGTGCCGCACAGCATCAGCCGCTTGTGCCATGCCGCCTGTTTGCGCAGAGCGATCGCCCAGGCGGTGAGCACGCCGAACCCCAGCACGCCCAGGACGTCGAGCACCAGGAATATGCCCGGTGGAAAAAATCCGGGGACGCGGTGCTGGCGGATCGCCATGACGGTGGTGACGATGCCGAGCACGACCATCACCGCTGCAATGCCGGCCCCGAGCATGCCCAACTGGCGATGCCGCGTGACTGAACCGCGTACGATCAGCCAGTTCTGCACGACATAGAGCAGAATCCACGACAGGAACGCGGCGGCATGGAGATGAACCTGCGTCGGCAGCTCCAGGAAACTCCACTGCATGCGCGCCGCGTTCATCGTGAACCCGACCACCACCGTGACCGCGATCGCAATCGCCATGATCAGGAAAAACCGCCGCTCGCTCGCCAGAACGCTGCGCTGTGTCGTCCCAGTCATGATCGCCGTCGCCATCCTGTCGCCCCCGCGAGTCGATGCTTCGATTCGGGCAAGGATGATCCTGTTTCGGAAAACGAGCAAGCAAGATCACGCGATCGTAGCGGCACGCTTCGACAGATCAGGAATGAACGAAACTAGACCCGAACAGCGACCGCTTGCTTGGCGGGCTCGGGATAGCGGCCGTTGAACAGGAACGACATCAGCGCGAATCTGTCGACCAGCAGGACATGGACGGTGTAGGTGATTACGGATGCTGCAACGATCGTGATCGAGAACTCGATGTACGGGTTCCAAGCGATGTGCGTCAGCGCCAGCTTGGCTGCGATGATCACCGGGAAATGCAGGATATAGATCGTGAACGACGCATCCGCGAACCGCCGCACGATCACCGGCACCGCGCGGATCGCCACCGCGGATCGCAGGATCAGCACCGAGTCCGCGGGTGGACACAGCGACATGCCGACCAGCTCGATCAGGTCGCCGACGATCGCCTGCCGAACCGGAGCCAGCACCGCGTTCACGCCGCCGAACCAGAGCGCGTACATCGCGCCGACCGCGACCAGGATCGCGACGGGCGTGCGGATCGAAGCGGTCAGAACGCGGTACAGCATCGACGACCGCGCGAGCAGGAAGCCGAGCAGGTAGAAGGGGGCATAGCCGAGCATCAGCTGAACATGCGACAGCGCAGGGGCGTAGAGCGCGGGCGCGTGTCCCGCCAGCGTCTGGCGCGTGACCATCATCAGCGCACAGCACGCGACCGCGGCGGCAAGCAACACGGTGGTCTGTGCAGATCGGACGCCGCCAAGCCGCCCGGTGGCCAGCGCGTGTTCGAGCATCCCGATCGCGTCGTGGCGACGATCGAACAGGTGGAACGCATAACTGAGCGGGGCATAGGCCAGCAACGCGACCAGGAACCAGAGGTGATACCAGTCATGCGCGATCGCGAACGGCCAGTGCTTCCGGTCGGTCAGGTCGTCGATCATCCAGCCGATCAAGGGGCAGATCAGCAACAGCCCGACCATCAACGGCACGCCGAGCTGGACGCTGCGTCGGCCAAGCCAGGCAAGCGGCGATCGACGCCGGGCCAGCGCATTCCCGCACAACAGCCCCGAGATCAGCATGAAGCTGCCCATCCGGAACGCATGCGATATCAAGGGGATCGCCGCGAATACCGCCATGTGCTCCAGCCCCATCGCACTGTGCAGCACGACACCGCCCAGCATCAGGATCGCGCGCCATACCGACAGGCCTTCGATCCTGCTGTTGGTGGCGCCGGTGATCACGCTCGAATGGGTATCCAGGACGTCACGCTTCAGGCTCGTTCTTGTCGCAGCGGCGCAAATCATCGTGTTGCACGATATCGCGTATCATCGGCCGGATCGCATGCGTCAGGCGCTCGTATCCCGCGGCATTGAGGTGAATGCCGTCGTCGACGTAGAATGGTCCCGGACGGTGGTTGACCAGGAACAGCGGCACGACGTCAGCGAACGTCACCCCCGGCGTCCGCGCCGCGATGGTGCGGGCGGCGGTGTTGAAGATGGTCTGTTCGGGAAGATTGCCCCAGCGCGTCGGGGTTGGCTTCAACGACACGACTACGACCGGAACGTCGCCCCAGCGGCGGATCTTGAGCGCCAGGAAGCGGCGCAGGTTGACGACGTCCTCGGCCGCAGTCGCGCCGTGCGCGATATCGTTCTCGCCAGCGTAGAATATGATCGCGCGGGGGCGGGGCCCGCGCGGTTCGTTGCGGAACATCTGGAGCAGCTCGGGCATCAATGCGCCGTTGACGCCGCGGTTGCGTACGCTCCACGGTGCCATGTCGGTTTCCAGCGTGGTCCATTTATGGATCGAGGAGCTGCCGATGAACCATATCGCGCACGGGTCCGCGGCGCCGATCGCAGGAAGCCGCGCGGCAGCAGCGCGCGTCTCGGCGCGCGACTGGACCACCATCAGCCATCCGCCGAACACGGTCGCGAAGACGGCCAATGCCGTACAGATTTTCCCCACCGTCGCCGCCAGGGGCGAGCGACCGACCTCAAGCGGCGATCGCAATCGTGATGTATCGGTACCGTATCGCGCCACTGCGCCTCGCCTATTGCCTCGTGGTCGGTCTAACCGTCACGCGTAAGGCAAACGTTAAAGCGGCTCGACGGGGCCGATTTTCGCGTCCGCAGTCGATGCCGGACTACGTTCGACGGACTCCAGATCCTCCAGCAGGACCGTCAGCGATTTCAGCTGCGTATCGACCGGCGCGGCGTGCGCGACACCGAACGCATCGCGAAATTTCGCCGCGATCGTCTCCAGTCGCAGGCGGGCGCGGCCAACCGGACGCGGGGCAGGCTTTTCGATCGACATGGCAGTACCGGTCTCCACACTCGCCGCAGGGGAGACGATGGCGCGGGGTGGACGGTCCTGACCGACGGACTCGACAAATCTCGGATCTGACCGCTGCGCGGATAGATTCGATGTCTAGAACCTCAGGTGTTGCCGTCCATCTGACCCAGGACGCGGCTGAGTTGCACGCCGGTATAGGGCTTCCTGACGAAATGCGCCGCATCGGGCAGCGCGAGTTCGCTGCCATCGTCCGCGCCCGACGTTACCAGAATCGAAATGTCCGGCCGACGCGCGTGGACCGCCTTGGCAAGATCGACGCCGTCGAGCGCACCCGGCATCCGGATATCGGTGAACAACGCGGCGATGTCGGGACGTTCCTCCAGCCGCGCGAGCGCGTCGGCGGCATTGCCCGCTTCGACCACCTCATAGCCGGCGTCCTCCAGCGCAAACTGGGAATGCACGCGAACGAGCGGATCATCATCGACGACGAGGATTACGGACTTGGAGATAGCATTCATATCGGGTCGAACTACCGGCCTATCGGTCCGTTCCGAAGTTAACCCTCTTCTCGGCCAGTAAGACGACAGAGCGTTCTTCGCATGAGAAAAGGGGCCCGGTTTCCCGAGCCCCTTCTCCGATTGCCGTTAGGCCGCAAAGACTTAGTCGCGATCGCCCGTCAGGAACGCCGGAGCGAACTCGGGAGCCTTGTCGCCTTCCGAACGCTCGGCGCGCGGAGCACGCTCGCCGCCGCCGTCACGACGCGGACCGCGGCCACTGCCGTTGCCGCCTGCGTCACGGCCGCCATCGCCGTCACGACGCGGGCCACGCGAACCACGGTCACCGCCGCCGCCTTCGCCGCGCGGACCACGACCACCGCCGTTACCGCCTGCATCACGACCGCCATCGCCATCACGACGCGGACCGCGCGGACCACGGTCGCCACCCTCACGGGGCTCACGTGCAGGACGCGTGTCCTCCAGCTCTTCGCCGGTCGTCTGGTCGACGACGCGCATGGAAAGGCGAACCTTGCCGCGCGGATCGATCTCGAGAACCTTGACCTTGACCTCCTGGCCTTCGGTCAGCGCGTCAGACACCTTCTCGACGCGCTCGTTCTTGATCTCGGACACGTGGACGAGACCGTCCTTGCCACCCATGAAGTTCACGAACGCCCCGAAATCGACCAGGTTGACGACCTTGCCGTCATAGACCTTGCCGACTTCGGCTTCCTCGACGAGGCCCTTGATCCACTTGATCGCGGCTTCGATCTGCGCGGGGTCGGACGACGACACCTTGATCACGCCCTCGTCGTCGATGTCGACCTTGGCGCCGGTCTGCGCGACGATCTCGCGGATCACCTTGCCGCCGGTGCCGATGACTTCACGGATCTTCGACTTGTCGATCTGGAAGCTCTCGATGCGCGGTGCGTGGGCGCTGAGTTCCTCACGGGTGTGGTCGAGTGCCTTGGCCATCTCGCCCAGGATGTGCGCACGGCCTTCCTTGGCCTGCGCCAGAGCCTTGCCCATGATCTCTTCGGTGATGCCGGCGATCTTGATGTCCATCTGCATCGTGGTGATGCCCTCGGACGTGCCCGCAACCTTGAAGTCCATGTCGCCGAGATGATCCTCGTCGCCGAGGATGTCGCTGAGAACTGCGAAGTTCTTGCCTTCGAGGATCAGGCCCATCGCGATGCCCGACACCGGACGCTTCAGCGGAACGCCCGCATCCATCATGCTCAGCGAACCGCCGCAGACCGTCGCCATCGACGACGAGCCGTTGCTCTCGGTGATGTCGCTGAGAACGCGGATCGTGTACGGGAACTCTTCCTTGGTCGGCAGCACCGGGTGCAGCGCGCGCCATGCGAGCTTGCCGTGACCGACTTCGCGACGACCCGGCGCCCCGAAGCGACCGACTTCACCGACCGAATAGGGAGGGAAGTTGTAGTGCAGCATGAAGTTTTCGTACGACAGGCCGTTCAGACCGTCGATCATCTGCTCTGCGTCACGCGTACCGAGCGTGGTGGTGCAGATCGACTGCGTTTCGCCACGCGTGAACAGGGCCGAGCCATGCGTACGCGGGAGGAAGTGCACCATCGCCTCGATCGGACGGATCTGCGTGGTGGTGCGGCCGTCGATGCGGGTGCCGTCCTTGAGGATGGCGCCGCGGACGATCTCCGCCTCCAGCTTCTTCATCAGCTTGCCGGCTGCCATCTGGTCCTGCGGCGAGGCATCGGCGAACGCCGTCTTGCCCTTCGCACGCGCGGCGTTCAGCAGGTCCGAACGCTTGGGCTTGTCGGTCACCTTGTAGGCGGCCGCGATGTCCTTGCCGATCAGCTTCTTCAGCTTGTCCTTGGCGGTCGAGAGATCAGCCTGCTCGGCCATTTCCCAAGGATCCTTGGCAGCCTTCTCGGCCAGATCGATGATCAGGTTGGCGGCTTCGCGGCAGGCCTTGTGGGCGAACTGCACGGCGCCGAGCATGATCTCTTCCGAAAGCTCCTTGGCTTCCGATTCGACCATCATCACGGCCTGGCCGGTAGCGGCGACGACGAGGTCGAGATCGCCAGCCTTGGCTTCTTCCAGCGTCGGGTTGAGGATGTACGCGCCATCGACGTAACCGACGCGCGCTGCGCCGATCGGGCCCATGAACGGCACGCCCGAGATCGTCAGCGCTGCGGAGGCCGCGACCATCGCGAGGACGTCCGGCTCGTTCTCGCCGTCATACGACAGAACCTGGCAGATGACGTTGATCTCGTTGTAGAAACCCTCTGGGAAGAGGGGGCGGATCGGGCGATCGATGAGACGGCTGGTCAGCGTCTCCTTTTCGGTCGCGCCGCGCTCACGCTTGAAGAAGCCACCGGGGATGCGGCCGCTCGCGGAGAACTTCTCCTGGTAATGGACGGTGAGCGGGAAGAAATCCTGCCCTTCCTTGACGGTCCGTGCTGCCGTCACGGCGCACAGAACGACGGTCTCGCCGAGGGTGGCGAGCACTGCGCCATTGGCCTGGCGCGCAACGCGACCGGTCTCGAGCGTCAGCGTCTTGCCGCCCCACTGGGCGCTTACGGTCTTGGTATCGAACATTCTTTTTCCTTCACTCCAAACGCCAGATGCGTTTGGGGCCTATGTGCGGGCTTAGCCGGCCCGCGGCGGTGTGGAGCGAGTTGTCGCTCCTTGCCATTGCGCCGAATTGCGCTCTGGCGTTTGCCTCCGCGCGAAATGCGCGGAATCAAAACCCTATATACGAAAACGGCCCCCCGAGGGGAGCCGTCTAGGTTACTTGCGGAGACCGAGCTTCGCGATCAGATCCAGATAGCGCTGGCCGTCCTTGTGACGGAGATAATCCAGCAGCGTCCGGCGCTTGTTGACCATCATGAGAAGACCACGACGCGAGTGGTTGTCCTTCTTGTGGCCCTTGAAATGCTCGGTCAGGTTCTTGATGCGCTCGGTCAGGATCGCGACCTGGACTTCCGGCGAACCGGTGTCACCCTCGGCGCGCGAATGCTCCTTGACGAGCTCGGTCTTGCGTTCAGCGGTAATCGTCATGAATTCATGTCCTCGACATCACAGATTGAAACCGCGAACGACCCGGACGTCTCCGTCCTCGACCTCGACCAGCGCGACCGGGACAGCGTCCAGTTCGGCAAAGTATTGGCCATCGTCTGCGGCGATCCCGGCCAAGATACGCCCCTGTCGGAGCGCCCCTGCCTGGTCGGGGGTGAGGGAGAGAGCCGGGATGTCGTCCAGCGCCACCCTCAAGGGCAGAAGTACATCTTCAAGCGCGTTGCCTCTAGCGAGTTCGTCCAGTTTGTCCAGCGATATCGCGGATGTGAGGTCGAACGGACCGGCCTTGGTCCGGCGCAGCATCGTGACGTGGCCGACGGTGCCGAGCGCGAGCGCGATGTCGCGGGCGAGGCTGCGGATGTAGGTGCCCTTCGAGACATGCGCGGTGAGCGTAACCTCCTCAAGGGGAGTGTGGGGTAGGGGCGCATCCTGCAATTCCTCCCCGGCACGGGGAGGGGGACCGCCGTCCGCTTGGACGGGGGTGGAGGGGGACTCGCCACCCGCGGAACGCTCGCGGAAGCCCCCCTCCACCAGCTGCGCTGGTCCCCCTCCCCGTACCGGGGAGGATAGCGAGTGAATCGTCACGTCGCGGCTCGCGAGCACCACCTCATGCCCGGCGCGCGCCAGATCATAAGCCCGCTCCCCATCCACCTTCAGCGCGGAGTACGCCGGCGGCACCTGAGAAATCGGCCCGGTAAACTGCGCCAGCACCGCCTCCACCGCCGCCAAAGTCGGCCGCACGTCGGATGTAGCGATGCTCACCCCCTCAGCATCGAGCGTATCCGTCTGATCCCCGAACATCACCGTAAAGTCATAAATCTTGTCGCTATCGAGCATCCGCCCGGCCAGCTTCGTCGCCTCCCCGACGGCGATCGGCAAAACCCCGGTAGCGAGCGGATCGAGCGTCCCCCCATGCCCCACCTTGAACTTCCCATACCCGCCGCTGCGCAAGGCACGCTTCACCGCCGACACGCCCTGCGTCGAGCCAAGTCCCAGCGGCTTGTCGAGAATGATCCAGCCATGCATGCGCGTAAGTCCTAGAATATTGGCCCCCTCCGTTCGTCCTGAGCGAAGTCGAAGGACATGGGGTAGAGGTGCTTCGACTTCGCTCAGCACGAACGGGCAGGGGCGTAAGGTTCAGCCCAAAGCCTCACAAAAATGCCGCCGACACAGCGCGACATAGCGGTCGTTCCCGCCAATCTCGGTCTGCTGCCCCTCGGCGATCGCCCGCCCGTTCCCATCGACCCGCAGGTTCATCGTAGCTTTCCGCCCACACCCGCAAACCGACTTGATCTCCACCAGCGAGTCCGCCAGCGCCAGCAATCGCGCCGACCCCGGAAACAGCGCCCCCTGGAAATCGGTCCGCAACCCGTATGCCAGCACCGGGATCCCAACCACGTCGCAGATATGCGCAAGCTGATCCACCTGCGCGGACGTCAAGAACTGCGCCTCGTCCACCAGCACGCAGGAAATCGCGTCCTCGCCGTGCTGCCTCGCCACGCAGGCCCCGATATCCGTCCCCGCATCGAACGCGATCGCCGGCGCCTCCAGCCCGATCCGCGACGTGATCGTCCCCGCCGCGAACCGATCGTCGATCGCCGCCGTGAACAACATCGTCCGCATCCCCCGCTCATGGTAATTGAAGTCCGCCTGCAACAGGTTCGTCGACTTCCCCGCGTTCATTGACGCGTAGTAGAAATACAGCTTGGCCATCAATTCAGTGTCTCAATGCGAGCAGGCGGGGCGTCACCGGCTCGGCGGTTTAGTCGGCGTTCGAACGTGGCAAACCGTCCGACCTCTCGCGCCGCTGCGATATGGATATAGTCGGCCAGTTCGCCCGCCTCCGCATAACGGGCGAGAGCCCAGCGGATATCCTGATCGGCTTCGAACCGAATGAACGGCAAATCGGCGAAGTCTAAAAGCGCTGAGCAAAGGCTGACGCGATCAAAACGATATTTGGAGCGCAGAACCCATTCTGTCTCAAGTAGAACGGTCATCCCTACGTAGAGAAGCTCGCGATTCGCCAGGTCGAGGGCGAGCGAAACTTGTGCATCGTCGTCCGCCACGATCAGGCGCACGACGATATTCGTGTCGACGGCAATCACGTCGCTTAGACTTTCCAATCGCGAAACAGCGTGCCGATGTCCATTGTCATGTCCTCGATGGCGATCGTTGGACCGTCATAACGAGGAACGCGCCGTCGGAATTCTTCGTAGCTGATCGTTTTGCGTGGCGGCTCGGGTGCTTCGAGGACGATGTGATGTCCGACTTGGCGCAGCATCAGCTTTGCACCAGCCTTCAGGTTCAACGCATCCCGCACGTCCTTGGGGATGACGACCTGACCCTTCGATGAAATGGTGACTTCGTTACCCATGGCTCGAACTTGCGCCTTACCTGGCTTACCGTCAATCTTCAGCCAAATCCCGCGCAACATGCGGATCGCGCAACAACTGGTCGATATGCGTACCCTCGTCGAAGCTCTCGTCCGCGAGAAACTTGAGCTTCGCGGCATACCGCATCTGCACCCGGTTCGCCACTTCGCGCTGGAGGTAGGCGGTGTTGGTGCGGAGCGCCTTCAGCACCTTTTCCTCGTCCTTGCCGAGCAACGGTTTCACGAAGACGGTCGCGTGGCGGAGGTCCGGGGACATGCGGACTTCGGTGATCGTCACGAGGTGCTTTTCAAGCACCGGATCGTGGACGTCGCCGCGTGCGAGGATGTCCGACAAGGCGTGGCGCGCCTGTTCGCCGACTCGCAGCGAGCGGACGGCTTTTGCTTCTGGGGTATCGGTCTTCATCTTAAGCTCCCTCTCCCCCTCGGGGAGAGGGCGGGGGTGAGGGGTGCCGCATACGCCAGCGCCTGGGACAGCCCCTCACCCAACCCTCTCCCCGCAGGGGAGAGGGCTTTAGTAGTTACAAAGTGCGTTCGCGCATCTCGACTTCGAACGTCTCGAGGACGTCGCCGGCCTTGATGTCGACGAAGTTCGACGTGAACGTCACGCCGCACTCCAGCCCCGCACGGACCTCGGCGACATCATCCTTGAAGCGACGCAGCGATGCGATCTCGCCCTGGTAGATGATGACGTCGTTGCGCGTGATGCGCGCCTTGAGCGCCTTGCGGATGTTGCCCTCGGTGACGAGCAGACCTGCCGCCTTGCCGTGCTTGCCCGCCGAGAAGACCTCGCGGATATCGGCACGACCGACGACCGTCTCGAACGCTTCCGGCCCAAGCTCGCCTGCCATCCCCGCCCGGATCTCGTCGATCAGATCGTAGATCACGTCATAGTACTTGAACGCAACCTTCTGGCGCTCGGCGATTTCACGTGCCTTCGCGTTCGGACGAACGTTGAAGCCGATGATCGGCGCCCCCGAAGCGGCCGCCAACGTGACGTCCGACTCGGTGATGCCGCCGACGCCCGAGCTTAGCACGCGTGCCTTGATCAGGTCCGTGGAGATCTTGTTGATCGCCCCGACGATCGCCTCGACCGTGCCCTGCGTATCCGCCTTCACGACCAGCGGATATTCGATCGCCTGCTTTTCCTTCAGCGCCGAGAACATGCTCTCGAGGCTGGCAGGAACCGATGCGGTCCGCTTGTCGGTCTTCACGCTGCGACGATATTCCGCGACTTCGCGGGCCCGTGCCTCGTTCTCGACGACCTGGAACGGATCACCCGCCTGCGGGACACCCGACAGACCGAGGACCTCGACCGGCATCGCCGGACCCGCTTCCTTGATCTGCTTGCCCTTGTCGTCGACCAGCGCGCGGACCTTGCCGCTCTCGCCGCCGACCACGAAGATGTCGCCGACCCGCAGCGTACCGCGGTTGACGAGGATCGTCGCGACCGGGCCACGGCCCTTGTCGAGCTTGGCCTCGATCACCGTACCCTCGGCCGCGCGATCCGGATTGGCGCGCAGTTCGAGCAGTTCGGCCTGGAGCTGGATCTTCTCGATCAACGCATCGAGGCCGATCTTCTTGGTCGCGGAGACTTCGACGTCCTGGACGTCGCCGCCCATGTCCTCGACCACGATCTCCTCGCTCAGCAGGCGCTCGCGCACCTTCTGGGCATTGGCGCCTTCCTTGTCGATCTTGTTGATCGCGACGATCATCGGCACGCCCGCCGCCTTGGTGTGGGCGATCGCCTCCACCGTCTGCGGCATGAGACCGTCGTCCGCCGCCACCACCAGGATGACGATGTCGGTGACGTCCGCGCCACGCGCACGCATCTGCGTGAACGCCTCATGGCCCGGCGTGTCGAGGAAGGTGATCTTCGACTTGTCCTTCAGCGTGACCTGGTAGGCGCCGATATGCTGGGTGATGCCACCCGCTTCGCCGCGCACCACGTCGGTACCGCGCAGGGCATCGAGCAGCGACGTCTTGCCGTGATCGACGTGACCCATGATCGTGACGACCGGGGCACGCGGCTTCAGCGTCTCCTCGGCATCGTCGATCGTGTCGTTGGCCAGATCCTGGTCGACATCGCTGACGCGCGTCAGGTTGTGGCCGAACTCGGTGACGAGCAACTCGGCGGTATCCTGGTCGATCGTCTGCGTCATCGTGACGGGCATGCCCATCTTGAACAGCGCCTTGACGAGGTCGGCACCCTTCTCGGCCATGCGGTTGGCGAGTTCCTGCACCGTGATCGCCTCTGGGACGACGACGTCGCGAATCTGCTTGGCCTGCGCCTCGCGCGGACCGCCGCTACCACGACGCTCCTTCTCGCGCGCACGCTTCAGTGCGGCGAGCGAGCGAGCGCGTGCACCATCACCATCGCCGAGCGCGCGGTTGACGGTGAGCTTGCCCGAGGTGCGACGATCGTCACCCTTGCGGTCACGCTGCTGCGGACGTGCTGGCACGGCGTCGCGACGCACGCCACCAGCCGGAGCGTTGACGCCGGTCGCGCCGGGGCGCGCCGCGGTCGTGCCGGCATTCGCAGCCGTGGTCGGCGCTGCGGCAGCGGGTGCTGCGACAGGCTTTGGCGGCGGAGGAGGACGCTCGGGACGCGCCACCGGCGAGAACCGGCGCGGTGCCGGGAACGCCGGATCGCGGGTGAGTTCGATGATGGGCGGCGGCGCCGGCGGCGCGACGGGCGCCGGCGCAGGCTTGGGAGCCGGCGCAGGAGCAGCCGCTACCGGAACGGGCTTCGGTGCAGGCGCAGGTGCCGCGGCAACCGGAGCCGGGGCAGGAGCCGCCGCAACGGGAGCTTCGACCGGAGCCGGCGCAGGCGCTGGCGTTGGTGCTGCGACCGGAGCGGGAGCCGCTTCGACCACAGGTGCCGGTGCGGGCGCAGGGGCCTCGACGGGCTTCGGCGCCTTGGCTTCCGCCTCGGCACGCGCACGATCGGCGACGCGATTACGCTCGTCTTCGATCGCCTTGGCCCGCTCGGCTTCCTGGCGACGACGCCCTTCTTCCAGCGTGTTCATGCGCTGCTCTTCAGCCTCGCGGAGCAGCTTGGCCTGGCGCTCTTGCGGCGACAGATTGCTCTGCTGCTGACGCACGGGGGCGGGCGCAGGCTGCGGTGCGCGCGCCTGCGGTGCCGGGGCTGCGGGGGCAGCCGCCGGGGCGGGCGCGGCAACCGGTGCGGCATCCGCGACCTGCACGTCGGGCTCGCCCGGACGGCGCAGGACGCGCGCGCGCTTGGTTTCCACGATCACCGTATTCGATCGGCCGTGGCTGAAGCTCTGCTTCACCTGGCCGGTCTCGACCGTGCGCTTCACACCCAAAGGTGCGCGCATGCCAAGTTTCGGCTTCTCGTTGTCCGTGTCGCTCACTCAAATTCCTCAGTCATGTCCACGGCCGGGCGTGTTCCGGTCGATCCGGACGCCTGTTGTATCGGTGGCGCCCCATTTTGTGGTGACGCCGATGCGCCCTGCGAGGCCGTTTCGCAAGACACGGAAGAAGGTTCGGGGCCGATAAAATGCAGCCAACGGTCGAGCGCTTCGCTCACCCGCTTTGCTGCAGCGCGGTCGGTCAGGCCAATGTGTACCACATTTTCCCGCCCCAGCGCCAACGCCAATATGGTGCGCGATACCGGGAGTGCCAACCCCCGCAAACCCGAGCCCTCGACATCGTTGCCGATGCGCCACGCCTGATCGAGCTTGCGGTTGCCGTCCTCGGCAGCGTCGGACGCGTGATACAGCGCCTTAAGCTTGCCCTGGCGCGCGTTCTGCTCGATCCGATCGGAGCCGATCAGCACCGTACCGGAGCGCGATTCGAGCCCGAGGCGGTCGAGCGCGTTACGCTCCAGTGCGGATTCGATCTTGGCGGGAAGCTCGGGATCGATGCTGAACTCGCCGGTCTTGAACGCGCGGGAGAGAGCGCCCTTGAGCTTGCCCTTCTTGATCGCGGCTTCGAGCTCGACCCGAGTCACGCCGATCCACGCGCCGCGGCCGGGAGCCTTGGCGCGTACGTCGGGAAGGATCTGGCCATCGGGCGACAACGCGAGTCGCACGAGGTGCGGCCGAACGTCGCGCTCGCCCGACAGAATGCACTTGCGAACGGGTTCGTCGGTCATGCGGCGATCCCTTCGGTACGCGGATGGGTGGATGCCGGAACAAGGCTCTCCTGAGCGAAGTCGAAGGGCCCGGCATGACGGGGAGCGTTAGGCCGACGGAGATATTCGTCACCCCGGACTTGTTCCGGGGTCCACGGCGCCGCACTCTCCAAGCCATGAGGAACAGACAGCCCTGCGTCTACATCCTCTGCAACGGCTATAACGGCACGCTCTACGTTGGCGTCACGTCCAACCTGATCGGCCGAGTCCTCCAACATCGTGAAGGCACCTTCGAAGGTTTTACCAAACGCCACGGAATCATCCGCTTGGTCTGGTACGAAATGGCCGACACGATGGAGTCCGCGATCGCCAGCGAAAAGCGAATCAAGAAGTGGCATCGCGACTGGAAGATGAACCTGATCGAGCGCGACAACCCCCATTGGGACGATCTCGCCGTAGCGTTGGGCCTCGAACCGCTGACCTAACACGTCGTCATGCCGGACTCGTTCCGGCATCCACGGTTCCGCTAACCCGCCGGCCGCAGAGAATGCCGACCGGTGGACCCCGGAACAAGCCCGGGGTGACGGAGAAGAGGTGGTACGTCCTAGCGTCTCATCGGGAGGGTTCCGCATTTGCGTCCTCCTGCGCCGGAGTCTTCGGAGCGTCGCGGTCGACCAAGAGCTGACCCCCCGCGCCGTAATTCTCGGTCGAGACTTCTTCGATCACGATCTGCACCGCAGCCGGGTTCTTTCCCAGCCGCTGCACGAGCGACTGGGTGACGTCGGCGACGATGCCGGACTTCTGGTCCTTGGTGGCGGACCCCGAGATGCGGATGCTGACGAAGGGCATCAGGCCTTGTCGCCCTCGCTCTTCGTGTCGGTCTTGTCCGCAGCGTCTTCATCCGCGGCGTCTTCAGCCGAAGCGTCCTCACCCACGGCTTCGTCGGCCGTCGTCTCTTCCGTCGCAGCGTCCTCGACCACGGCGTCGTCAGCCGAAGCCTCTTCCACCGAAGTCTCGTCCGCCTCGACGTCATCAGCCTCGGCCTCAGGCGCCTCGTCCTCGAACCAGTGCGCGCGAGCGGCCATGATGATCTCGTTGCCCTGCTCGTCGCTCAAGCCATACTCGGCGAGAATCCCGCCCTTGGGCTCAGGACGCTTCGGCGCGTCTTCATTCCGACGACGCGGCTCGACGCGCTTCTTCTCGACCAGTTCGTCGGTCGCGAGATCGGCGAGGTCGTCGAGCGTCTTGATGCCCGCCTTGCCGAGCGTCACCAGCATCGCCTCGTTCAGATACGGCATGCCCGCCAGCGCGTCCTCCACGCCGAGCGCGGTACGCTCTTCGCGGCTCGCGGCGTCGCGACGCTCCAAAGCCTCGGTCGCACGGTTTTGCAACTCGCCAGCCAGGTCCTCGTCGAAGCCCTCGATGCCGGCGATCTCCTCGACCTCGACATACGCGACCTCTTCGAGGTTCGTGAACCCTTCGGCGACCAGCAGCTGTGCCAGCGTCTCGTCAACGTCGAGCTCCTTCTCGAACATCGCCGAGCGCTCGACGAAGTCCTTCTGGCGCTTCTCGGACGCATCGGCCTCGGTGAGGATGTCGATCGCCTTGCCGGTCAGCTGCGACGCGAGCCGCACGTTCTGGCCACGACGGCCGATCGCCAGCGAAAGCTGGTCGTCGGGAACGACCACCTCGATGCGCTCTTCTTCCTCGTCGATCACGACGCGCGACACCGAAGCCGGCTGCAATGCGTTGACGACGAAGGTCGCGATGTCGGGCGACCAGGGGATGATATCGATCTTCTCGCCCTGCATTTCCTGCACGACGGCCTGAACGCGGCTACCCTTCATGCCGACGCATGCGCCGACCGGATCGATGGAGGAGTCATGCGAGATGACGCCGATCTTCGCGCGCGAACCCGGATCGCGGGCCGCGGCCTTGATCTCGATGATGCCGTCGTAAATCTCGGGCACTTCCTGCGCGAACAGCTTCTTCATGAAGTCGGGATGCGCGCGGGACAGGAAGATCTGCGGCCCGCGGTTCTCGCGGCGGACGTTGAGGATCAGCGAGCGGATGCGGTCGTTGACGCGCACCACTTCGCGCGGGATCTGCGCGTCGCGGCGGATCACGCCCTCGGCGCGGCCCAGGTCGACGACGACATGGCCGAACTCGACGCGCTTGACGACGCCGGTGATGATCTCGCCCGCGCGGTCCTTATACTCTTCGAACTGGCGCTCGCGCTCGGCGTCGCGGACCTTCTGGAAGATGACCTGCTTGGCGGCCTGCGCGGCGATGCGGCCGAACTCGATCGGGGGCAGCGGATCGACGATGAAGTCGCCGAGTGCCGCATCCTTCTGGAGCTTTTGCGCGCCCTTGACGTCGACCTGCTTGAAATAATCGTCGACTGCCTCGACCACTTCGACGACGCGCCACAAGCGCAGATCGCCGGTGTTCGGATCGAGCTTTGCGCGGATGTCGTTCTCGGCGCCGTAGCGCGAGCGGGCGGCGCGCTGGATCGCGTCCTCCATCGCCTCGATCACGATCGCCTTGTCGATCATCTTCTCCGACGCGACCGAATTCGCGATCGCGATCAGTTCCGCGCGGTTTGCGGTGACTGCCGTGGCCATCAATGCTGTCCTTCTTCGGTGTCGGCCTCGTGAGCATCGGGCTCATCGGTGGGCGTATCTTGATAGAAAACCTCGTCCGCGCCTTCGATCGAAAGCGGCGCGGTCGCGGCGATGAGTCGGTCGGTCATGACGAGCTTGGCGTCGGCGACCTGCGAAAAGTCGATCGTCATGAGCTTGTGCTTGTTGACGTCGACGGTGATCTTGGTCCCCTCGACGCCCATCAGATTGCCCGAGATCTGCTTGCGGTCCTCGAACGGCTCGACGAGGCGGATGCGCGCCTCCTGGCCTTCCCAGTCGGCAAAGTCCTGCAACCGGGTCAGTGGGCGATCGATACCGGGGCTCGACACTTCGAGGCGGTACGCGTCCTCGCCGACCGGGTCCTTGCCCTCGGCTTCGAGCGCATCGAACTTGTCCGAAATCCGGCGCGACAGCTCGGCGCAATCCTCGATCACCAGCTGGCGGGTGTCGGGGCGCTCGGCCATCACCTGCAACGTCGGATCGGACTTGCCGCCCTGCATGCGCACGCGCACGAGGCTGAGGCCGAGCGCGGTCGCCTCGGGTTCGATCAGGTCGGTCAGCAGGGCGATATTCGCCATCGAAATTCCAAACAGGGCCAAAGCACAGGTGATTGCCGCCGCGGAGCAAGCCCCGCAGCCTCTTCATCTGGCGATGTAGAGAAGTGGTGCCTCTATACGCGGGGTGGCGCTGGTCCGCAAGCGGGAGCAACCTTCGTTTAGTACGCTGCGTTAGCGCAGGGATTTCCGGGAGAAGATCATGATTCGCAAAACGCTGTTTGCCACTGGGCTGCTGTCCGCCACGCTGCTCGCCTCGACTGCCTGTTCCGCGCAACCGGCCGCGGCGGGCAAGCCGTTCAAGGAAACGGTGGTCGCCGATTTCGATTCGCCCTGGGCGATGACGTTTCTGCCCGACAAGCGCATGCTGGTCACCGAGAAGAAGGGCGAGATGCTGCTCGTCTCCGCCGACGGCAAGTCGCGCCAGACGGTCGCGACGCTCACCGTCGATTCGGCTGGGCAGGGCGGGCTGATGGACGTCGTCCTCGCGCCCGACTTCGCGACCAGCCAGCGCGTCTATTTCAGCTATTCGACCGCAGGCGAGGGCGGCAAGGGCGTCGTTCTCGCCCGCGGTCGCCTGCGTCCGAACGGTGGCGGCGGCGAGCGGCTCGGCGAGATCGAGGTGATCTTCAGCGCGCGTCCGTTCGTGGAGGGCAACGGCCACTACTCCGGCCGCATCGCGTTCTCGCCCGACGGCAAATACCTGTTCTTCACCAACGGCGAGCGCCAGAAGTTCACTCCCGCACAGGACCCGAAGATGACGCTCGGCAAGGTCCTGCGTCTCACGCTCGACGGCAAGCCCGCCCCCGGCAATCCGCTCGTCGCGAAGGGCTTCGCACCCGAGATCTGGAGCTACGGCCACCGCAACCTGCTCGGCATCGCGTTCGATAAGCAGGGCAATCTCTGGGAGCAGGAGATGGGGCCGAAGGGCGGCGACGAGGTCAATCTGATCAAGCCCGGCCTCAACTATGGCTGGCCGAACGCATCGAACGGCAGCAACTATGATGGCTCCGATATCCCCGATCACAAGCCCGGCGATGGCTATGAGCCGCCCAAGGTTTTCTGGAACCCGGTGATCTCGCCCGGCGGCCTGATGATCTATTCGGGCAGCATTTTTCCGCAGTGGAAGGGTGACGCCTTCATCGGCGGGTTGTCGTCGAAGTCGCTGGTCCGCGTAGACCTGAACGGCACGAACGCCGCGAAGGGGGACCAATGGGACATGGGGGCAAGAATCCGCGAAGTCGAGCAAGGCCCCGACGGCGCGATCTGGGTCCTGGAAGACGGCGGCGACTCGCAAGGCCGCCTGATCAAACTGACCGCGAAGTAAGCCGAACTGAAGTCCATGGCGCGTTGGAAACAAACAGCCGCAACCCCACCCCGTCACCCCGGACTAGTTCCGGGGTCCACGGTCCCGCATAATCACCGCTATCGCCTGTGCGGAACGGTGGATGCCGGAACAAGCCCGGCATGACGGGGTAGGTGAAGAGCGTCTGGCTCCCCCCTCCGTATGGGCCAGACTTAGTCGCGCACGATCAGATAATTCATCCGCGCCGCGGCGATCAGCTTCTCCCGCTCGTCCTGCCACGCGGTCGCCTCGACATTGGCTACCCGGTTCCCCAACCGCGTCACCACCCCAGCCGCCCGCGTCGGCTTATCCCGACCACCCCGCATGAAATCGACGGTAACGTTCACCGGCTTAATCCGCGCATCGGCACCACCCTCAGCCTCCAGCGCATGCTGCAAAGCCGCAATCGCCGCCATCTCCAGCAACCCCGAAATCGCGCCGCCATGCAGAAACCCGGGCCGCCCCAGCACGTCATCCGCAAACGGCATCAGCAATACCGGCGGCGCGCCATCCTCGGCCTCGACCGATACGCGGAGAATCTCCGCATAAGGCGGCAAGCCGATCGTCATGCCTCGGTCCTCCTGTTGAGACCCATGCCGGCGACATCGCCCACCACCATGAACGTCCCCGCGACATGCGCGAGCGGATCGCCCGGATCGCCGTCATGCGCCTGCCCGCGCACGAACGCGATCGAGCGCGTGATCCGGTAGCACTCCCCGCGCCCGATCACCGTCTTCCCCGGCGTCGCCGGCCGCAGATAATCCACTCGCAGGTCGAGCGTCGCATGCGGCACGAACGCCTTGCGCTTGATCCAGATCGCCAGACTCGTCGCCATGTCCATCATCGTGATGATCGGCCCCGACGCGATCACGCCGCTTGCCGGATCGCCGATCAGCCGTTCGTCATAGGGCAGCGCAAGCTCCGCCCAGTCGTCGCCATGCGCGTGATAGCGCATCCCCAGCGCGGCGCCGTGCCCGCCGAACCCGCGCGTCGCAAACCATTGTGGATCAAAACCAGCCATGCGCGGAGCCTCTACACGCCGTGTGAGCGCGCGCAACATTGCGGGCGCGCGCAGGGCCGGTTAGCGTTCCCGCAAAGATCGAGAGGATCGCCAGAATGAATGACCGGGTCACAATAAGCGTCGCCGACGGCATCGCCGACGTCCGCCTCAACCGCGCCGACAAAATGAACGCGATCGATCCGGCGATGTTTGAAGGCATCGCCGCCGCGATCGATCGGCTCAAGGTGATGACGGACGTCCGCTGCGTCGTGCTGTCTGGCGAGGGCAAGGCGTTCTGCGCCGGCCTCGACATGGCTTCGATGGCGAGCGGCGGCTCGGGGCTGGCGTTGGGCGACCGCACCGAGGAGGGTGCGAACCTTCCCCAGCAGGTCGCGTGGGGCTGGCGCACGCTACCGATGCCGGTGATCGCTGCAGTCCACGGCGTCGCGTTCGGCGGCGGGTTCCAGATCATGTCCGGCGCCGACATCCGCATCGCACATCCGGGCGCCCGTTTTGCGATCCGCGAGACGTATTGGGGCCTGGTCCCCGACATGGCCGGCATCGCCCTCTGGCGCACGCTCGCCCGCGACGACGTGCTGCGCGAGCTCACCTACACTGCACGCGAGTTCGACGGTGCGGAAGCGTTGCGGCACGGCTTCGTAACGCGTCTGTCCGAAGACCCGCTCGGCGAAGCGATGATGCTCGCCCGCGAGATCGCAGCGAGGAACCCCCACGCGATCCAGGGCTCCAAGCGCCTCTACAACCTCGCAGCAGATGCGGACGCCGCAGCGGTTCTGCTCGCGGAGACGGAAGAGCAGCTGAAGGTCATCCGCACCCCCAACCAGGTCGAGCAGGTTCGCGCGAACATGGAGAAGCGGGCGGCGGTGTTCGAGGACTGAGCCCTTCTCCCGTCATCCTGACGAAAGTTAGGATGACGGGAGAAGGGCGACGTTCAGCCCTACTTCTACCACCCCGGCGAAGGCCGGGGCCCAGTTGGAAAAGTCGTTGTAACGGAGCGCTGCCTTACGCCATCATCGTCCCCCAACTGGGCCCCGGCCTCCGCCGGGGTGGTGTCGTTGGGTAGCGTGGGATGCGTCTACTTCACCGCGTCATACGGCGTGAAATCCCGAAACCGGCAATAGCCCGACGGAATCGACATACCCGCCGACACCGTCCGAAACCGGTCGTTCCGACACAATTGCCCGCCATAGACATCGACGATCAGCGTATCGAACGGCCGCAGCGCAGGGCACTCGCCGACCGGCCCGGTCTTCCAGATCCGCTTGCCAGACTGTCGATACAGGATCGTCTGCGAATCGACGATCTCCGGCCCGTTGAGCTGCTGAAGATCGACGCACCGCACCGGCGAACCGGCAATGCGCCCTTCAAGCGGGTCCGATCGTCCGGCAAGAAGAGGCAACGCCAAGGCCGCGAGAAGCACCGCGCGCATCACGGCTTCCGATACGGCACGAACTCGCCGAAGCTGCAGCTCCCGGTCGGAAAGCGCGACGACTGGTCGAACGTCTGCGCGATGTCGCCACGGCACAACTGCCCGGTCGGCGTGCGCGTCACCAGGATGTCGCCCCGCGCAATCCCCTCGCACCCACCGACGGTGTCGCTGCGATAGACCAGCTTGCTGTTCACCCGGTACAGGATCGTGGCGCCGTAACCCGAACTCTGCCTCTGCGGGAACTGGCTGATGCACGTCTCGGGCTTGCCCGGAACCAGCCCGGCGAGTTGCTTCGCCAGCTTCTCCTGCACGCTTGCCTCACGCACCTGCGCGCGTTCGACCTCCGCCCGGGTCTGCGTACACGCACCCAGCACCAAAGCCGGCAGCATCAATAGTGGCAGGGTCCGCATCCGCATCGCAAAGCTCCTCAAAACCCCCGCCACCCTCATACGCCTTTTACCCGCGAAACGCATCCTTGGCCGCACGATAGCGTGCAAGCTGCTCGACCGACGTCGCCCGCAGGAACGGATTGGTCGCGCGCTCGTGGCCAATCGTCGTCGGCACAGTAGGCTCGCCCTTCGCGCGCAACGCATCGACCTCGGCCATCCGCGCGACAATATCCGCATTATCCGGCTCGGCAACCAGCGCATACCGCCCGTTGCTCTGCGTATATTCATGCCCGCAGAACACCTCGGTCTCGTCCGGCAGCACCGCATAGCGTTGCATGTTCGCGAACATGTCCGTCGGCGTTCCCTCGAACAGCCGCCCACACCCCATCGCGAACAGCGTGTCCCCAGTGAAGATCGCCGCATCGTCGGTAAAGTGGAACGCGATATGCCCCTGCGTATGCCCCGGCACCGTCATCACGGTCGCCGCGTGCGCGCCAAGGCGGACGACATCGCCCTCGCCGACCTGCTCGTCGAGCGTGGGAATCTTGTCCGCCTCCGCCGCCGGGCCGACGATCGTCGCGCCATACGCCTTCATCTCGGCATTCCCACCGGTATGGTCGGGGTGCCAATGCGTCGTCCACACCCGGTCGATCCGCCAGTCGCGCATCTTGGCGGCGGCGATCACCGGCCCCGCCTCGCCCGGATCGACGACGACCGTCTCGCCCGAAACGGTGTCGTGGATCAGCCAGGCGTAGTTGTCGGCCAGCACCGGAACGCGGACGATATCGAGCATCAGCGTCTTACCACTTGCCGGTATTGGGCATCGACGCCCACGGCTCGGCGGGGTCGAGGCTACCGTCCTGCAGCAACTCGATCGAAATGTTATCGGGGGTCCGCACGAACGCCATGTGCCCGTCGCGCGGCGGCCGGTTGATCGTCACGCCGGAGTCCATCAGCCGCTGGCACGTGTCGTAGATGTTGTCGACGCGGTAGGCGAGATGCCCGAAATTGCGGCCTTCGCCATACTCCTCGGGATCCCAATTGTGCGTCAGCTCCACCTCGGCGCCCTCGTCGCCCGGCGCGGATAGGAAGATCAGCGTGAAGCGACCCTTCTCGTTCTCCATCCGCCGGACCTCCTTCAGCCCGAGCAACTCGAAGAACGCGATGGTCTTCGCCGGGTCGGTCACGCGGATCATCGTGTGGAGATATTTCATGCTGGCTCCGAGGGTTGTTCGGACAAGCAGATAGGGACGGGGGCCCCAGTGGGAAAGGGTATCACCTCATAGCCAAATGCAGTTACCGCCCCGGCGAAGGCCGGGGCCCAGTTGGAAAGGTGGTCGTAACGAAGCGCCGTCCTAAATCAGCAACGTCTCTCAACTGGGCCCCGGCCTTCGCCGGGGTGGTGGCGTACTGTCGCGTACTATCGTCCGACCGGCGCACTGGCCCGAGGCGCGCTGGTCCCCGTATCGAACTGCCGCAACGCGACCACCGCACTCCGCCCGACCGGCGTGTCCGGCGCCAGCCGCGCCGCCTGTCCCCAAGCCGCCCGCGCGCCATCCTCGTCGCCGGCCATCGCCGCGATATTCCCCGCCTCAAGCTGGACCGAAGCATCGTCCGCCGATCGCTTCAGCGCCTCGCCGATATCCTTCTTCGCCCGCACCGGATTGGCTTCCCGGCGTGCCAGCGTCGCCGACAACAGCCACGCGAGCGGATCGTCCGCCGCGTTGGTCAATGCCAAGTCGATATCGTTCCGCGCCGATTCGAGATCCCCCGTCGCCACCAGCGCCCGCGCATGATCGAGTTGCGCCTCGCCCAGCGCCAGCCCGGTCAGCGTCGCTGTGGTCAGCGCCGAATCGAGCGCCGTGCGCGCCTTGGCCGGATCAGCGGCGGCCAGCCAGGCATTGCCCGCCTGCGCCCAATAGGTCGCAGCGTGAACGTCCTTGGCAAGCTGCGCCTCGCGCGCGGCCTCCTCAAATTCGCCCGCCGCCGATGGCCACGCCTTCTCCGCGGCAAAGGCCAGCCCGGCGCACTCCCGCGCGAAAAACCGCCCCCCCGCGATGCGCCAGCGACCCGCCTCGGCGCGCGCCGCCGCCGGATCGCTCTGGGTCAGCGCTATGCAGCGCTGCAACCGGTCAGTGCGGATTTCCAGCGGGCCGGCGGAGGCGGCGGCCTTGGCCGGAACGGCGCTGGCCTGAACCGGCGCAAAGGCAAGCAGCAGAAAGATCATAGGGCGGCGATCACATCCTCGACCGCCCGGATGATGAGGGAGATGTCGCTGTCGCGCGACAGGCGGTGGTCGCCGTCCTTGACCAGCCATGTCTGCACATCGGCTGAACGCAACAGCTCGGCAAGCCGCGCGGTCCGCTGCCACGGCACGTCCGGATCGCGCTGGCCCTGCACCAGCCGCACCGGGCCATCGAATGCGATTTCACCAAACATCAGCCGGTTAGCCTCGCCCGACGACCAGAACGCGCGGGTATAGACGGTCGGCTCGGGACCGTAGGGGTTCTTGCGCTCGATCCGCCCGCTGGTCAGAAGGGCCATCTTCTCGTCGGTGGTGAAGCCCCAGTCGGTGAAGTCGGGCGCTGGAGCCACGCCGACCAGCCCCTTGACCAGATCCGGCCGCATCCTGGCTGCCAGCAGCATCAGCCACCCGCCCAGCGACGACCCGACGAGGATCGCAGAATCCTCGACGAGCGCATCGATCATCGCCAGCACGTCGTCGCGCCAGTCGACCAGGGTCTGATCCTCGAACGCCCCCTCGCTCTGCCCGCACCCGCCATAATCGAACCGCAGGAACGCCCGACCCTCGGACTTCGCCCAGGCTTCCAGCGTCACCGCCTTCGTCCCCATCATGTCCGACGCATAGCCCGACAGGAACACGATCGTCGGACCGGTGACCCCTTCGGCTGCTGGGCTATGATGATAAGCGAGGCGAGGGCGCTCCTTCACAGGAAGCGGGGCGGCGGCAGGAGTCATATCAGTCATGCCGCCACCTTAGCGGCCCCTCAGCGCAGGAGAAAGTCGTCGAGTGCCGCCTGGAACGCGACAGGCTGATCGAGCATCACGAAATGCGCCGCATCGCCGATATCGACGAAGGTCACGTGCGGTGCGGTGGCGTAGGCCTTCCGGTAGAGCGCATCGGCGACCGGCTTGGTCGGCCCCACCGCGTTCCACGGGTAGACCGGCGTGATCGGCGTAGCGATCGACGCCATGGCGGGACGCAGGTCGGTGGTCAGGTCCTCGTACATCGCCTGAGCCGAGACGCGGGCATCCGCCTTTGCCGCCCAGTCGGCAACGCTCACGCGGGACGCTGGCTTGAGCGCCATGCGCGCAGCGAGCGCGGCGTTCGCGGCCGGGTTTGCGGGCTTCCCATACGCCGCCGCCATGCCCGCGCGCA
This sequence comes from Sphingomonas sp. SL1004, assembly GCF_057815015.1. NCBI lineage: Bacteria > Pseudomonadati > Pseudomonadota > Alphaproteobacteria > Sphingomonadales > Sphingomonadaceae > Sphingomonas > Sphingomonas sp. SL1004. The sequence goes on along the minus strand of NZ_JBYMUX010000001.1, from coordinate 2,201,805 downwards.
TCGCGCTGGCCTGAGGTTCGAGAGCCGCCACTGTCGCACCGGGCGCGAAGATCTCGCCGATATACGGCAGCGAATCGACGATCATCAGCTTGCCGACGTCATCCGGGTGAGCTTTGGCGAGCATCAGCGCGACCAGTCCGCCCATCGAATGCCCGACGACGGCCGGTTTGCCGAGCTTCGACTGGGCAATCAGCGTGTGCAGGTCGGCGACGATCCCGTCGAGAATTCCCGGCGACAGGTTCGCACGCGGATCGTCGCCACCAAAGCCGTTGACCTGCACGAGATACACTCTGTGCGACTTGGTGAGGGCAGGGACGACGCCCGCCCATACCGCGCGGGGCGAAGACAGTCCCGGAACGAGGATCACCGGTTCACCCTTGCCGACAGTCTGCACCGAGATATGCGGCATCCGCGTTTCGATGGCGGCGAGCTTCGGCCCGGCCGCGGTCGGACCCTGCGCGTGACCGGCGGCGGGATGCAGGACGATCATCAGCGTCACCGCAGTTGCGGCGAGGCGGGCCTTCAGGTGCGAGATCATGTCACAGGCTCCTTGGACGGGCTGGTGAAGATATCCTCGATCGCGAGGTCGAACAGTTCGGCGATCTTGAACGCCAGCGGCAGCGACGGATCATAGCGTCCGGTCTCGATCGCATTGACGCTTTGCCGCGAGACTTCGAGCCGCTCGGCCAGATCGCCCTGGCTCCAGTCGCGCTCGGCACGCAGTATCTTGAGGCGGTTTTTCATGCCTCGTGTGGTCTCGTCAACGCGTTCACACAACTGCCGAATCCGAGCCCGGCGAACCACAATATTGCGATGTAATAGGACTCGATATGGCCGACGAGGTCGAACGCCTCGAGAAATCCCCAGGCCGTCGCGATGCTCAGGGCAAAGCCGCTGGCGTACAGCGTCTGGCGGATCGTCAGCATGCGGATGTATTCATCCGTCTCCTCGATCAGGTAACGTCCGATCGCGCCGAACACGCCGATGATCGGCAGTGCTGGCAGGATCGCTGCAGCATAAGCCAGTGGTCCATTCAGAAGATGGCGATTGAAGCCGTAGACGACCGCCATCAGGATCGCCGCGTAGACGAGCATCAACAAGATCACGCGTCGGTTGTAACGACGGATAGCCGGACTCTTGATCATGGAAAAAACCCTCTCGAATCAGTAAAGGAGGCTTGTCATGACGCCACGATATAGTCAATGACGCTTTACAGATACTGCCTTGCTTTCTTGCAGGGGGGAGGTGGCGCCGAAGGTGACGAAGGGGGAGGACACGGAGCAGACGTCGTCGCAAACCCGTTTCAGGTGTGACTTTATCGTAACCTTTGGAAAGCCAGCGGGCTTGCCCGACGATCGTCAGATGATGAATTCGACCGTCTTCATCTGCGTCTGCTCCGCCGCAACCGCACCGCGCTTCAGCACCATCTGGCGGTGCAGTTCGGCGACCGTATCGCTTCCCCGCGTCTTGCACAGCGCCGGCACGAATGCATGGACCAGCGCGCCGAGGCCGCCCTTGATCATCGTCAGCCCGAAGCGTCCGGCAACGCCGAAATGCTCGGCATAGCTCTCGCCGACGGTGGCGGGATGGTCGAGGAACAGGCGGCGAAACATGGGCGGTCTCCTGCCTTGCTCTGTATCAGGTGGCGGCCAGGGCGTCGACCATCCCCGCCGCCAGCACGCTCAGCGTGTCGTCACGCGCGCCCATCACGACGATCCGGTCGCCCGGCCGAGCCTCGGCCACCAGCGCGGCGGCCGCCTCCGCGCGGTCGGCGACGTGCCGCGCGTCGCGACCGCCCTCGACGATCTGCGCGACGATGTCGGCGCTGGTGACTTCCCGCGTGACCGTCCCGCCGTAATAAGCCGGGTCGGGCAGGACGAGCACATCGTCTTCCGCCATCCGCTCGACGAACGTTGCGACGAGTTCGCGGCCCATCACCTTCAGCGGGCCATAGCCGTGCGGCTGGAAGAACAGCAGCAGCCGCCCGGGAAACGCGTGGAGCGTGTCGAGCGTCGCGGCGATCTTGTCCGGGTTGTGCCCGAAATCGTCGATCACCGAGACCCCGCCCGCCTTGCCGACCAGGTCAAAGCGCCGCCGCAAGCCTGTGAACCCGGCGATCGCCTTCACCGCATCGACCAGCGAAACATCCGCCGCCATCGCCGCCCCGATTGCGGCCAGCGCATTCGACACGTTATGCCGCCCAGGCACGGCGAGCTTCACCGGCGTCCGCACCCCGCGCGAGACGATGTCGAAGCGGATCGCGAACGGTTCGGGCTTCAGGTTTTCGGCGCGCAGATCGGCCGAAGCATCGATCGCGAAGGTCGTGACCTGGCCGCGCGGCAGGCGTGCAGCGAGCGCGGCGGCGTCGGGATCGTTGGCATTCACCACCGCGGTCTCGGCCTTCGCCACGAAGTCCCCGAACAGTATGCGCAGCTCCTCCAGCGACTTGTGGTCGAGGCTAACGTTGTTCAGCACGGCGATCTTCGGCGCATAGCCCGCGATCGAGCCGTCGCTCTCGTCGACCTCGCTGACGAACGCCTCGCCCTCGCCGACCAGAGCACTCGCGAACGGCGCATCGGGGGTGGCGAAGTTCTTCATCACCGCGCCGTTCATCACCGTGGGATCGCGCCCGACGGCATGCAGGATCCAGCCGATCATGCCGGTGACGGTCGACTTGCCGCTCGTCCCCGCGACCCCGATCGGCAACCGGCTGTCGTTGAACAGCGACGCCAGCATCGCCGCACGGGTCGAGCGCGTGCAGCCGAGCGCGTCCGCCGCGATCATGTCCGGCACGCTCGCCTCGATCGCGGCGGAGGCAATGACGAGTTGGTCCGCCGAGACGATGCCGCTGCCATCCTGCGGGAACAGCGCGACGCCCTTTGCCGCGAGATCGTCGAACTTGGCGGGGACGCGGCCTTGGTCGAGGTTGCGGTCCGAGCCCGCGACGGTCGCGCCGCGGCCCGCGAGGATCATCGCGAGCGGCATCATGCCGGATCCGCCGATGCCGACGAAGAAACAGGGTTTGCTGATATCCATCACGCCGCGATATGGGCGGTTTGGTAACGGGGCAAGGTCGGGAACACGAACAATGCGCATCGGTGTCCTCGCCGCGTCGAGCCGGACCAACCCCGCGGCGATCGCCAAGATCACCGCGTATGCGGCGACTGCGTTCCCCGAGGTCGAGCTGGTCTTCCACCCGCAATGCCTGGAGACCGACGGCCATTTCGCGGGCTCGGACTTTCGACGGGCGGGGGCGTTCCTTGAGTACGCCAACGATCCTGCGTTCGATGCGCTCTGGTTCCTACGCGGCGGCTACGGTGCCAACCGCATCCTCGCGATGGTCATGCCCGAGCTCGGGCGCGCAGCGCGGCACAAGATTTATCTCGGCTATTCCGACGTAGGCTTCCTGCTTGGCGCGCTCTACGCTCGGCGGATCGGAAGGCCGGTGCACGGGCCGATGGTCAGCGACGTCAACCGGCATGACGGCGAGGCGACGGTCGCGCGGTCGCTCGGCTGGATGGTGCGCGGCGATCGGGCCGGACTGGAACCGGGGCTCGACGGGAGGCCCTCAGCGGCGTTCAACCTCAGCATCCTGACCTCGCTGATCGGTACGCCGTGGCTGCCCGATCTCACCGATCACGTCCTGATCGTCGAGGAGGTGTCGGAGCCGCTGTATGCGATCGACCGGATGCTGTTCAAGGTCGCCAACGCCACGCAGTTGAAGGGGATTGCGGGGCTGCGGCTGGGTGCGGTGACGGCGGTGCAGGAGAATGATCCGCCTTGGGGCGAGACGCTAGACTACATGATGGTGCGTTGGAGCCGCGACATGGGCGTGCCGTATTTGGGGCGCGCGGAGATCGGCCATACCCAGGCGAACCATGTTGTGCCGTTCGGGATGGTTTGAGCGGGGTATCAGATAGCATCTGACGTTGCCCCCACCCCGGCCTTCGCCGGGGTGGGGGTCGCGGTACAATCGCCTGCTATTGTTCCGCGGTCGGATCGATCACCTGCATTCCCCCAAATCGCACCTTCGGCTGCCCTACCATCGTATAGCTCTCCGCCGCCTGCTCCACCGCCCAGGCACGCAGATTCGCCACCACCTCCACTCGCTGCAAGCGCTCCCGCTCACGCATGAACACGACCAGATCGTCGCGCCGGTTGCAGTCGCGCGTGTCCGCCGTCGCACACGGCGAATACAGGATCGCCAGCGCCACGATCTTCCCGGTGGGATCGAGCACCGCCGCGCCCTTTTCCGGGCAACTATGCGCGCGGCACGCGGTGAAGCGGTACAGGCTCCCGATCCGCGTCGGTTCGTCGGGTGGCCCGTGCAGCACCTCGATCTGCTGATCTGCGACGTCGCCGTTTGCATACAGATACGACGCCTTGCGCTTGCCGATAAACCGCCGGACTGCCGCGGTGAACGCCGGCGTCACGATCAGCTGGTTCGTATCCCGGCACGCCGCCAACCGCGTCGGCGCGCATGTTGCAGCAGGACCCGCAGCGGCGGACAGCATCATTACCAGACCCAGCATCGCACTCTCCCAAAGCGCCCAGGCGCTCCCCAGTCCGGCGCATGTCCGTCTGGAGTAGCCCTGTGCGCGTATCGTCTTATATACACGCCGTGCGCGGATCGGTCCGCGCGCGTCACCCCGAGAGAAAGTCTCCCATGTCCGCAATGTTCCGAATCACGCTGCCCGACGGTTCCGTCCGCGAGGTTGCGCCCGGGACTACCCCCGCGGATGTCGCCGCTGCGATCGGCCCGGGCCTCGCCAAGGCCGCGCTCGCCGCGCGTATCGACGGGCAGGTGCGCGACCTCAACCGGCCGTTCGAGGGCGATACCGCGCTCGCGCTGGTGACCGCGCGCGACGAGGCCGACGCGCTCGAGCTCGTCCGCCACGATCTCGCGCACGTCATGGCGGAGGCGGTGCAACACCTGTTCCCCGGCACGCAGATTACCTTCGGTCCTGCGACCGACGACGGCTTCTATTACGACTTCGCGCCGAAGGATCGCCCGTTCACCGACGAGGACCTCCCGGCGATCGAGGCCGAGATGCGCGCGATCATCGCCCGGAACGAGCCGTTCCTGCGCGAGGTCTGGTCGCGCCAGCAGTTGATCGATCGCTGGACGCAGCAGGGCGAGAGCTTCAAGGCCGAATGGGCTGCCGAGCTCCCCGAGGGCGAGGAACTGACGATCTATCGCCAGGGCGAGTGGCTCGACATGTGCCGCGGGCCGCACATGGCGTCGACCGGGAAGCTCGACCCCACCGCATTCAAGCTGACGCGCGTGTCTGGCGCATATTGGCGCGGCGACCAGAAGAACGCGATGCTCAGCCGCATTTACGGCACCGGCTGGCTCAACAAGAAGCAGCTCGATCAGCATCTCTTCCGCCTCGAGGAAGCCGCCAAGCGCGATCACCGGAAGATCGGCGCGGAGATGGACCTGTTCCACCTCCAGTCCGAGGCGCAGGGGTCGGTATTCTGGCATCCCAACGGCTTCGTGCTGTGGCGCCAGCTCGAGGCATATATGCGCCGCCGCCTTGACGCCGCCGATTATGCCGAGGTGAAGACCCCGCAGCTGATGGACGCCAAGCAGTGGGAACAGTCCGGCCACTGGGGCAAGTACCGCGAGAACATGTTCGTCGTCCCCGACGAGATCCCGAATGCGGAAGACGAGGGCGCGATCCTGTCGGGCAAGGGCGACCTGATGGCGCTCAAGCCGATGAACTGCCCTGCGCATGTCCTGATCTTCAAGCAGGGGATCAAGTCGTACCGCGACCTGCCGATCCGGATGGCCGAGTTCGGCTGCTGCCACCGCAATGAGCCGCACGGCGCGCTGCACGGCATCATGCGCGTCCGTCAGTTCACGCAGGACGACGCGCACATCTTCGTCCGCGAGGACCAGCTCGTCGAGGAAGTCCGGAAATTCTGCGAGCTGCTCGACAGCGTCTACAAGCATCTCGGTTTCGAGGATTATGCGGTGAAGCTCGCGCTGCGACCCGACAACCGGTTCGGCGACGACGCGATGTGGGACAAGGCGGAGGCCGAACTGCGCGAGGCCGTCATGCAGTCGGGCCTGAGCGACACGATCAAGGCGAACTTCGAGGAATTGCCGGGTGAGGGCGCGTTCTATGCGCCCAAGCTCGAATTCCACCTGACCGACGCGATCGGCCGGACGTGGCAGGTCGGCACGATCCAGTCCGACCGAGTGCTGCCTGAGCGACTCGATGCATCGTATGTCGGCGCGGACGGCGAGCGGCACCGCCCGGTGATGCTCCACCGTGCGATCCTCGGCACGTTCGAGCGCTTCCTCGGCATCCTGATCGAGCATCACGCCGGCCGCTTCCCGCTCTGGCTGGCACCGGTGCAGGCGGTCGTCGCTACGATCGTCTCGGATGCGGACGACTATGCGGTCGAGGTTGCCGCGAAGCTGAAGGCGGCGGGGATCCGCGTCGAGACCGATCTCCGCAACGAGAAGATCAACTACAAGGTGCGCGAACACAGCCTGGCGAAGGTGCCGAACCTGCTGGTCGTCGGCAAGCGCGAGGCCGAAGAAGGCAAGGTCGCACTCCGCACGCTCGGCAGCCAGGCGCAGACCATCCTGACGCTCGACGAAGCGATCGCGCGTCTTGCGGACGAGGCTCGCGCACCCGATATGTGATCCAACGGGGCCGGCTTTCCGCGCGCAGGTTTCTGCGCTATACGCCGGCCCAAATATTGTCAGAAACTTCAGGAGCAAACCCCATACGTCCTCCCACGATGCGCCGGCCGATGCAGACGCCCGCAATGAACGGCCCGCGATTCAACGAATTCATCCAGAGCCAGAAGGTCCGCGTGATTGATCACGAGGGCGAGAATCTGGGCGTGATGTACACGCGCGAAGCGATCGAGCAGGCAGCCGAGCATGGCCTCGACCTGGTCGAAGTGTCGCCTAACGCCGATCCGCCCGTCGCCAAGTTCCTCGATGTCGGCAAGTTCAAGTACGAGGCGCAGAAGAAGGCGAACCTCGCACGCAAGTCGCAGAAGACGCAGGAGATCAAGGAGATCAAGATGCGTCCGAACATCGACGACCATGACTACGACACGAAGATGAAGAAGGTGAACGACTTCATCGGCGAGGGCGACAAGGTCAAGATCACGCTGCGCTTCCGCGGTCGTGAGCTCAGCCACGGCCAGCTCGGCATGAACCTGTTGAAGCGCGTTCAGGACGACGTCGCGGAGATCGCCAAGATCGAGGCGTATCCGCGCATGGAAGGCCGCCAGATGCTGATGGTGCTCGCACCAAAGTAATGGCGTGACGGCTTCGGCCGTAGCGATGTGACGTTGAAAGGCTGGTCGGTCCCGAGGGGCTGGCCGGCCTTTTTCGCGTTTGGCGTGCTGGTGGCGCGTCCTCCTTCACCGCTGGCCTGGTGCGAGAGGGAGGAGGCACCTCTCAGGCCGGGATGGGGAGCAAGTGTGCCCATATTCCGCATCCTTCCACCCCGGCGAAGGCCGGGGCCCAATTGGGGAACGGTGATGAGTGCGGGCAACGCTTCTCCACTACGGCCTTTCCCATTGGGCCCCGGCCTTCGCCGGGGTGGTGTCGTCGGCGAGGGTGGGGCCACCAACGATAGAGACTTCGCCACCTGAGACGGCTGACGGCCAGCCCCCGCATCCATCGTTAAACAGTTGCAATTTGAAACTAGGGTTTGTCGCCTGTCGCTATGTTGCGATTTGGAGACACGGTATTCAAAAACTGCTTTCCGGATGCGGAAATTACTAGACGTGACCGTATGTATATCTCTACCAATCGGCCAAACCATAAGTTCGAAAATATTCGAATATCCAGGAGAGAATGCCGATGCGTATGACCGCATATCTGTTGTCCGCCGTTGCGACTGCAGCCTTCGTCACGCCGGCATTCGCGCAGGACGTGCCGACCACGCAGCCGGAAGCCCAGGCGACCACTACCGCATCGGGCGCAGGCGCGGGGTCAGTGGATGCGGGGCAGGCACCAGTCGCCGCGCCGCTTCAGTCGGCTGGCAATGCCAGCGACATCGTCATCACCGCGACGCGCCGTTCCGAGCGTTTGTCGAACGTGCCGATCGCGGTCTCGGCTGTCGGCTCGGCTGCGCTGGAAAACACCGGCGCGAACGATATTCGTCAGGCGACGCAGCTCGTGCCGTCGCTGCTGATCTCCTCGACTGGCAGCGAGGCCAACGCCTCCGCCCGCGTCCGCGGCATCGGTACGGTCGGGGACAATCCCGGTCTCGAAAGCTCGGTCGCGGTGTTCATCGACGGCGTCTATCGCAGCCGCACGGGGTCGGGCCTGAACGATCTCGGCGAAGTCGATCGTATCGAAGTGTTGCGCGGGCCACAGGGCACGTTGTCGGGTCGTAACGCGACGGCCGGCTCGATAAATATCCTGACGAAGCTGCCGTCGTACAAGTTTGGTGGCTATGCCGAGGCGACCTATGGCAACTACAACAATGTCCGTATTGCCGGCGGCCTGACCGGGCCGATCGTCCAGGACAAGCTGGCGTTTCGGCTCGACGGCGTGTTCGGCAAGCGCGACGGCTTCTATTACGACGTCATCAACAAGACCGATTACAACGATCGCAACCGCTATTTCGTCCGGGGTCAGCTGCTGTTCGAGCCCTCGTCCGACGTCACCGTCCGGCTGATCGGCGACTATACGCACCGCGACGAAAAGTGCTGCGGCGCGGTCTACATCAACACGCAGGAGAAGATCGATCCGACTCCCGGCACGCCCGGTGACTTCGCGATCAACCCTGCCGGCAATCGCATCGTTCAGGTCATGCAGAGCCTTGGCGCGGTGTTCCCCAGCGCGGGCGACCCGTACAACCGCCGCATCGCCAATTCGCCTGGCCGGGCCTATTCGAACGTCACGACCGATTACGGTGGCTCCGGCCAGATCGACATCAATCTCGGCGGCGCATCGCTGACGTCGATCACGGCATACCGCGAATACAAATCGGGCGGTGCTGCCGATATCGACTATGGCAGCCTGGACATCGGCTATCGTCCTGACGACGGCAACAGCTACCGTCAGTTCCACACCTTCAGCCAGGAAGTCCGCCTGAACGGCTCGCTGTTCAACGACAAGCTCGACTGGCTGATCGGTGGCTATTATTCGAAGGAAGACCTGGTCGTTGCCGACAATTTGAAGTTCGGCACGCAATATGGCGCATTCGCGGCCTGCCGTATCGTCGCGACGATAAGCCCCGTTGCCGCGCTGCGCAATCCGACCGCACCGGGCTGTCTCAGCGGCCCCGGCATCGCCACGGTCACCGCGGCCTTCGGTGCACTCGGTCCTTCGATCGTCAACGGCCTCAATCGCCTGAGCACGCTCAACGATCGTGGCGACGTTCGCTCGACTTATTATCAGGACAGCGAGAATTACGCGTTCTTTACGCACAACATCTTCAAGCTGACCGATAAACTGTCGATCACCGGCGGCCTTCGCTACACGCATGAAGCGAAAGACTTCCACGGCGATTTCAACAACAACAACACGATCTGCCCGGCGCAGCAGGCACCACTCGCGCAGGGTGGTCTCGGCGGCATCGTCGGCAGCACGACCATCCCGGCCGCCGCACAGCAGATCGCAGGTGGCATCATTACGCTGACCTGCACGGGCAACTCGACCTCGGCACTGAATGCGCTCGATCTGAACAACAGCTTCAAGGAAGGCGAGTTCACCGGCACCGGCGTGATCTCGTACAAGCCGCGCACCGACACCTTGCTGTATGCGTCGTATTCGCGTGGCTACAAGGCGGGCGGTTACAATCTCGACCGCTCGGATTTGACCGCAAACGTGTTCGCATCGCCGACCAATGCAAGTGCCGCCAATCTGCGGTTCGATCCCGAGACGGTAAATTCGTACGAACTCGGCCTCAAGTTCACGTCGAAGGACTTCACCTTCAACGTCGCGGGCTTCCGTCAGGAGTTCAAGAACTTCCAGCTGAACACCTTCAACGGCACGAACTTCATCGTCCAGAACATCAGCACCTGCGGTACCAGCCTCAACGGTGCCGATCGCGATGCAAGCGCAGCCACGGGTGTCTGCACCGGCGACGTCAAATACGGCGTCGTGTCTCAGGGCTTCGAGCTCGAAGCAGGACTGTTCCCGGCACCAAACTACACGGTGAACCTCGGCTACACCTACACGAACACGCGCTTCCGTAACAATCTGGTCGGCAGCGAATCAGGTCAGGCGCTCGATCCGGCACTGTTCCTGCTGTCGGGCAGCACCCTGTCGAACGCGCCGAAGCATACCGTAACCGCATCGACCGCGTGGACGCCGGATATTGGATCGTCGGGGATGACCGCGCTGTTCTACGTCGATGGCCGCATGACTAGCGACTACAACACCGGCTCCGACCTGTTCCCCGAAAAGGCGCAGGACGGTTTCTTCCTGATGAATGCCCGCGTCGGCATCCGTGGCCCGCAGCAGAAATGGGCCCTTGAAGTCTGGGCGCAGAACCTGCTCGATACGAACTACCAGCAGGTCGCGTTCAATGCGCCGTTCCAGGGCGCTGGCAGCCAGGCGCAGACCCAGGCGTTCGGCACGACGGCGAACCAGATCTTCTCGTCGTACCTGGGCGAACCACGTACCTACGGCCTGACGCTCCGCTCGCGTTTTTGAACGTCCGGCAGGAGTAGGAAAAGCCGGTCCGCACCAAGGTGCAGGCCGGCTTTTTCATGTCCCATTCCTCCCCTCGCAAGCGAGGATTGCAGACGCCGCTAAGCCGCCAGGTCGATCTCTTCCCCCGCCGCCGCCGCCAGCAGCCGCCGCTCAAGCGTCTTCAACCGCGCCGGCGCCGTAATGCGGTCCCCCGTCAGGTCGGTGATGTAGAACGTATCCACCGCGCGTTCGCCGTACGTCGCGACGTGCGCGGAATGGATCGTCACCTTCGACTGGAACAGCGCGTTGGCGAGCTGGTTGAGCAACGCCGGACGATCGCGCGCATTGACCTCGACCACCGTGAAGCGGTTCGAGGCCTTGTTGTCGACCAGCGCATTCGGAACGATGTCGAACGCCTCCGCGCGGGTGCGGGGGAGGGGCTTGGCCACCAGCCGGTCGGCAAGCTTGCCGCGGTTGGCGAGTGCATCCTCGATCGCGGTCTTCAGTCGGGCAAGCTGTCCGGTTTCATCGAATGGCCGCCCGAACGGATCCTGTACCAGGAAATTGTCGACCGCCATGCCATCTCGAGTCGTGTGGATCCGCGCGTCGATGATATTGCCGCCGGCAACATGGATCGCGCCTGCGATACGGTAGAACAGCCCGGGATGATCGGCTGCGTAGATCGTAACCAACGTCGCGCCGCGCCCTGGATAGACATGCGCGTCGATCGCGAGTTGCGCCTCACCGGTATTGGCGAGGAAGCGGGCGTTGTGCACCAGCACGTCCTCGGGCTCGGCGATCCAATAGGCTTCCGGGAGCCGACGCACGAGCGTTGCAAACGCTTCCTCGGTCCAGCCGAGTTCGTCGCGCAGACGCGACTGCTTGGCGGCAATCCGCTCGACACGACCCTTTTGCTTGTGGCCGAGACGGAGCACTTCCTCGGCCGCTTCGTACAGGTCGCCAAGCAATTGGCGTTTCCAGCCGTTCCATACAGCGGGGCCGACCGCTCGGATGTCGACGATCGTAAGCGTCAATAACAGGCGCAGGCGTTCCGGGCTTTGTACGACGTCGCAAAAGTCTAGGATCGTCTTGAAATCGCTGAGGTCGCGCTTGAAGGCTGTCGCGGACATCAGCAGATGCCAGCGAACCAGCCACGCGACCGTTTCTGTCTCCGCTGCGGTCAGCCCAAAGCGCGGGCAAAGCCGTTGCGCGACTTCTGCGCCCAAAATCGAATGATCGCCACCACGACCCTTGGCGATGTCGTGCAGCAGCACGGCCACATACAGCGCACGCCGCGACACGATCTGTTCGAAGATCGCACTGGCGAGCGGATGCTCTTCCTTTAGTACGCCACTCTCGATCCGCGCGAGCAGTCCGATCGCGCGGATGGTGTGCTCGTCGACGGTGTAGTGATGATACATGTCGAACTGCATCTGCGCGACCACGCGCGCGAAATCGGGCACGAACCGGCCGAACACGCCCGTCTCGTTCATCCAGCGCAGCACCAGTTCGGGATCGCGCGGCGAGGTCAGCACGTCGAGGAACAGTGCGTTGGCGCTCGGGCTGTTGCGCACGTCGTCGACCAGCTTCGCGTCGCGCGCGGCGGCGCGCATCGCGAGCGGGTGAATTTCGACACCGTGCTTGTCGGCGAGCTGGAAAATCTCGATCAGCCGGCCAGGGTCGGCCTTGAAGAAGTCGTCGGTCGGTAGCGCCAGCCGCCCCCGGTCGAGCACGAAGCCGTTGAGCTTGCGTGGGCTACGGCGGATCGTCGGCAGCCCGAAACGCCGTCCACGGGCGGCGAACTTCTCGTCCAGATGTGCGAGGAACACCCCGCTCAGCGTACCGACCGTCTTGGCCTGCAGGAAATAGAACTGCATGAACCGCTCGACCTTCGATTTGCCGGGTCGGTCGGAGAATCGCATCCGGTCGGCGATCTCGCGCTGCAGATCGAACGTCAGGCGATCCTCGGCACGGCCGGTGATGCTGTGCAGATGGCAGCGCACCGCCTGAAAGAAATTGTCGGCGCGGTGGAACAGGCGGTATTCGGCCTTGGTGAACAGCCCGACCTCGACAAGTTCGGCCGCGCGCTGGACGTCGTAGATGTATTTGCCGATCCAAAACAAAGCGTGAAGATCGCGCAAGCCGCCCTTGCCCTCCTTGATGTTGGGTTCGACGACGTAGCGCGTGTCGCCCATCTTCCGGTGGCGCGCGTCGCGCTCGGCGAGCTTGTCGGCGATGAAGACGCGGGCGGTGTCCGCCTGCACTTCGGTCTTGAAGCGGTGTGATGCCTGTTCATAGAGTTCGGTGTCGCCGCAGACATAGCGCGCCTCCAGCAACGCAGTGCGGACGGTGACGTCTGCTTTTGCCTGACGGACCATTTCGTCGAGCGAGCGACTGGACTGGCCCAGCTTCAGCCCGAGATCCCACAGCGCATAGAGCATTGATTCGATGACGCGCTCGGCCCAGGGGGTCTGCTTGCCGGGAGTGAGAAAGCCGATATCGACGTCCGAATGTGGTGCCATCTCTGCCCGGCCATAGCCGCCGACCGCGATCAGCGTCAGCCGCTCGCCGGAGGTCGGGTTGGGCAGGGGGTAAAGGCGGTGGACGGTAAAATCGAACAATACGCGCAGCAGTTGGTCGATCAGATAGGCCTGCGCGCCAGCCGCTTCGAGCCCGCGCGAAGGATGCTCGACCAGTCGACGCTCGACTTCGGCGCGACCGGCGTCGAGCGCCGCCTTCAACAACGTTGTCGCCTCGCGGCGGAGGGCGGTGGCGTCCACGCCCTCCAATGCCGCGATGGTTTCGGCAAGCGCGCGACGATCGACGATCGTGCGGCGGTTGGGGAGGTGGTCGAAGCGGCCGGTCATGCCGCCCAGATAGAGTGCGCATGCGTACGCGTCATCAGGATTGCGCAAACGTCGCGCGAAACGTAACCGGACGCGCGAATGGAGGACGAAAATGAGCGAACCATTGCGCGTGGCCCTTGCGGGACTTGGGACGGTAGGCGGCGGCGTGATCCGGCTGCTTGATGCGAACCGCGAGTTGATTGCGCGGCGGGCGGGGCGCGAGATCGAGATCGTCGCGGTCTCCGCGCGCGATCGCGGCAAGGATCGCGGCGTCGATCTGTCGCGCTTCGCGTGGGTCGACGACACGACCGCACTGGCGAAGCAGCCGGGCGCGGATGTCGTGGTCGAGCTGATCGGTGGTTCCGATGGCCCGGCGTTGACGCTCGCACGCAGCACGCTGGCGGCGGGGCGGAGTTTCGTCACGGCAAACAAGGCAATGATCGCGCATCACGGTTTGGAACTCGCGCAAGCCGCGGAGTCGGCGGGCGTGGCTCTGAAGTTCGAGGCGGCGGTCGCGGGGGGAATCCCGGTCATAAAGGGCTTGCGTGAAGGCGCGGCGGCCAACGAGATCGCCCGTGTCTACGGCATCCTCAACGGCACCTGCAATTTCATCCTTTCGAAGATGGAATCGGAAGGTCGCGACTTCGCCGAGGTTCTGGCGGAAGCGCAGGCGCTGGGGTTCGCGGAATCCGATCCGAGCTTCGACATCGATGGCGTCGACGCGGCACACAAGTTGTCGATCCTCGCGGCGGTCGCGTTTGGGACGCAGCCGGCGTTCGACGACGTCGCGATCAGCGGCATCCGGCATCTGCTGGGCGCGGATATCGCCGAGGCAGCGGCTTTGGGGTACCGCGTGCGGCTGCTCGGTCTGGCGGAAGCGGGCGCCGACGGGCTGTTCCAGCGCGTCCATCCGCATCTCGTGCCGATCGATCACCCGCTGGCGCATGTCACCGGATCGCTCAATGCAGTCGTGGCGGAAGGCAATTTCGTCGGGCGGCTGCTGTTCCAGGGCGCAGGCGCGGGCGATGGCCCGACCGCGAGCGCGGTGGTGGCCGACCTGATCGACATCGCGCGGGGCGAGTTCGGCCCGCCGTTCGCGATGCCGGTGGTGTCGCTTACGGCGGCGCCGAAAGCGGACAGTGGCGAGCGGCGGGGGCGTGCGTATTTGCGGTTCACCGTCGCGGACCGGGTCGGGGTGCTGGCGGAGATCGCGGCGGCGATGCGTGACGCGGGGGTCTCGATCGAGAGCCTGATCCAGCGGGGGGCGATTGCGGATGGCAGCGTGCTGGTGGCGATCGTCACGCATGAAAGCCCGGAACGCTCGATCGCACAGGCGTTGGAGAAGCTGCGCGGGTCGCAGAGTCTCGTGGGCCAGCCGATGTGGATGCATATTCTGGATTGAGGGGGCTCGCTACCACGGGACGCAACCACCCCGGCGAAGGCCGGGGCCCAATTGGGGGACGGTTGTAACGGCGGACTGGGCGCCGTCACTGCAACCTTTCCAATTGGGCCCCGGCCTTCGCCGGGGTGGTGGATAGCAAAGCAACCTCCTCCTTGTTCTCCCGCGAAGGCGGTCGTGCTGAGGTGATGCGCTGCGCCAACCCTACTTCACCGGCTCATCCAGCACGATCGGCACGCGGTTCGACTTGTCCGGCTTCTTCCGAAACTTCCGCCCGACGTCGCGCACCAGCGCCATGGCATCCTTGCCCTCGTTATTCTCGCAACAGCTATGCGGATCGATCAGCGCGCCGATGCCGCGGATCAGCACGACCGGGACCGTGAACAGGTCGACGCCCGTGCATCCCCCCGGCGGACACACCGGCCCGCTATTGTCGAGCGCCGCGCGCGGATCGCCGGTCGGTTGGCGTGGACGATCCTGCGGCGGGCGTTCGCCGGGCAGCGGGAGGCGCTGCTCGGCCGTGCCCTTGCCGCCGCAGACGATCACCTCGGTCGGACTCGAACCGGGGCACGCGGGCGGATTGAGGATCGACCAGCGCGGCGGCGGCGGCGCGACGATCGGTCTCGCCGGCGGTGCCGATGCGGCAGCTTGCAGCAGTACCAGCAGCAGGATCATCGTGCGCCCCCGTTACGTCGCTTCGCCTAGTTCACCGTGCCGACGGGGCCGTCGAGATCGATCGGCACGCGGCCGCTCTTGTCGGGCTTTTTCGCCAACGCGCTCTTGATGAGCCCGACTGCGGCCTTGGCGATCGGGGCGATTGGTGGGCCGAAGCCGACCTGGCATCCTCCCTGTCGAGCGGCACACGGTGTATCCGACAACTCCAGCGCGCGGACGGCGGTGAGGTTGGGGTTGGAGGCAACCGCGTGGTCGGGCGGACCGCGATCATCGCGCATCGGCAGGCGAGGGGTCGTCGTCGCGGACTTGCCGCAGACGACCACTTCATTGCCGTCCTGCGTCTGCGTGGCGCACGGATCGACGAGGATCGAGAAACGCTCGGGCACCGGCGGCGCAACCGGGGCCGCGGCCACCTGAAGCAGGGCAGATAGAAGTACGGCGATCATACTGGATTCCTATGGCGCGGCGCGGGCCTTACGGCGCCGGCTTGCGGAACGACGTGCCGCCTTCGCCCCCGACCGTCATGGTGACGCCTGCCATCCCGCCGCCGACCTGGAAGGGGCTGAGATCGGCGAGCGGCGAGGTGCGGTGGAGCAGGCGGGTGCGTTCGTCCCTGAGGCTTTCATGCTTGGGATCACCGGCGTCATGGACGACGAATGGCACGCGAAACCGATCGGCGGTTCGCATGCCGCAGACCGTGATGTCTGTCGCATCGACACTGGTCGGGCAGGGGCGCTCGGCGGCCATCCGCGCCTTCGCGGTCGCCATCAGCGGGTCTTCGATCAGTATCGATAGCAGCATGACCAGCATCGGCGTCTCCCGGACTGACACGCAACCTGACCGCGATCGTCCGAAGGAGCAAGCATCATGGCTCGATCTTGGCGACTCCGAGTCGGGGAATGTCGATTGCCGGGCAGCGATCCATCACCACTTGCAGCCCTGCAGCTTCGGCGCGTGCTGCCGCTTCTTCGTTGATGACGCCGAGTTGCATCCACACCGCTTTTGCGCCGACTGAAATAGCCTGATCGACCGCTTCGCCGGCCGCGGCCGAGTTACGGAAAATGTCGACGATGTCGATCGGGTCGCCCAACTGCGACAGGTCGCGGAAGACGAATTCGCCGTGGACATGCTCGCCGGTGATCTGTGGATTGACCGGGATTACGCGGTAGCCATGCGCCTGAAGCTTGGCCATGACGCCGTAGGACGGGCGGTCGGGACGGTCGGAGGCGCCGATCATTGCGATCGTCCGCGCACCTTCGAGCAGGGCCTTGATGTCGGCATCGGCGGTCAACGGCATCGATGCCTCCTTGAAGAAGAAACCTGGTCCGCTCGTACCGTGGCAGAAGGCCGCTCGGTACGACCGGTAATCAGACAACGTAGATCAGGCCCGCGAGTTTCACAGTTTTCCGAGCCATGCGACGACCTGAGCCGCTATCGGCATGAACACCGTATCGTCGGGGTTCGAAGCCGGCGGCGTGCCCGCGTCAGACGCCGTGCGGATCGAGATCGTCAGCGGCACGCGTCCGAGGAACGGGATGCCCAGCTCGCGCGCCGCCGCTTCCGCGCCGCCATTGCCGAACGGGTCCGACGCCTCGCCGCAATGCGGGCAGACATAGCCGGCCATGTTCTCGACCAACCCGATGATCGGGATGCCGGCCTTCTCGAACAGGTCGATCGCGCGGCGCGCGTCGATCAGCGCGAGATCCTGCGGGGTGGAGACGATCACTGCGCCTGCGGGCCGGTATTTCTGGACCATCGTCAGCTGGACATCGCCGGTGCCGGGCGGGAGATCGAGCACCAGCGTATCGGTCGCGCCCCAGTCCGCCTCGACCAGCTGGCCGAGCGCGCCCGCCGCCATCGGCCCTCGCCAAGCGATCGCCTTGCCCGGCTCGACGAGCTGGCCCATCGACAATAGCGGCACACCGTACGGGGTTGGGACCGGATCGAGCACCTTGTCCTTCGCGGTCGGGCGGGTGCCCTCGACGTTCATCAGGCGCGGCTGCGACGGCCCGTAGATATCGGCGTCGACCAGCCCGACACGGCGACCCGCGCGCGACATCGCGATCGCGAGGTTGGCGGCGAGCGTTGACTTGCCGACGCCGCCCTTGCCGCTGGCGACTGCGATCAGACGGCGGGTCGAGCGTTCGGCGGTGACGGCGATACGCACTTCGGAGACGCCGGGCTGCGTCGCGGCCATCCGCACGGTCGCCTCCAGCGCATCGCGTGCCTGCGGGTCTAGCCCGGTCGCATCGATGATGATGCCCGCTCGCGTTCCTTCGAGCCGGACGGTCGCCCGCTTGCCCGCTACTGCAGCAACCGCCGCCTTTACCGCTTCGATATCGATCATCCGGGCCAGATAGGGCCGCTAAGGGCGCTTGGCACTGTTTTTCCGCCGCCGCACACCTATAAAGGTTGGTATGACGATCTTCTCGCGCTGGTTCCGGCGTCCCGATATCCTCGCCACCGAAACACCGAAAGGCCCCTGGGGCGGCTCGGGCGACGACGGTAATTCTGGCCCGCGCAACCCCTGGGCCTTGCCGCCCGGCGGTCGCAAGCCTGCAGCCAAGCCGACTGCGCTCGACGAGTTCCTGCGCAAAGCGCGCGGATCGGGCGGCGGTGGCGGCGGCACGGGCGGCTTCGGAGGCCTGCCGTCGGGCGCCAACGCCCGCGCGCTCTGGGCGATCGGCGTCGCGATCATCGCGGTCGTGTGGATCCTGTTCACCTCGGTGCATCAGATTGGCCCGCAGCAGCGCGGCGTCGTCACCTATTTCGGCAAATACGCCGGCACGCTCGATCCGGGCGTTCGCCTGACGATGCCGGCGCCGATCGCCGACGTGACGGTGGTCGACGTGCAGAAGATCCGCACCGACAACTTTCCCGTCGGCGATGGCGAGAATCTGACGCTGACCGGCGACCAGAACATCATCGACCTCGCCTATTCGGTCCGCTGGGACATCGCCGATCCGCGCGATTACGTGTTCCAGCTTGCCGAGCCGAACGACACCGTCCGCGCCGCCGCCGAGAGCGCGATGCGCGCAGTAGTGGCTACGACGACGCTGGATCAGGCGATCGGTAC
Source organism: Sphingomonas sp. SL1004 (assembly GCF_057815015.1). Lineage (NCBI taxonomy): Bacteria > Pseudomonadati > Pseudomonadota > Alphaproteobacteria > Sphingomonadales > Sphingomonadaceae > Sphingomonas > Sphingomonas sp. SL1004. The sequence continues at coordinate 2,183,185 of NZ_JBYMUX010000001.1, read as the reverse complement.
CGGCCGCACCGTGATCGAGCAGCGCGTCGCCGAACTGACGCAGCAGATCCTCAACGACTACAAGTCCGGCGTCCGTATCCAGGGCGTCGCGATCAAGCAGGCCGCCGCGCCCGCACGGATCGTCGAGGACTTCAACGCGGTCACGGCCGCGCAGCAGGAGGCGATCGCCAACCTCAACCAGTCGCGCTCCTACGCGCAACAGGTCGTCGCGCGAGCACAGGGCGAGGCCGCGTCGTTCGACAAGGTGTACGAGCAGTACAAGCTTGCCCCCGAGGTGACGCGTCGTCGCATGTATTACGAGACGATGGAGGCGGTGCTCGCCAAGAGCGACAAGACGATCGTCGAGACGCCGGGCGGGGTTGTGCCGTACCTGCCGCTGTCGAACGCCAAGCGTTTGCCGAACCCCGAGGCTGTTCAGTCGACGCCAGCGCCTGCCGCGGCGGCTGCCCCCCAGTCTGGAGCTGCCCAGTGAACGCCGTAAGTTTCCGCAACCCGATCGTCGCCGGCATCGTCGCGCTGCTGTTGGTGATTCTTGCCGCATCGACCTTCGCGATCGTCCCCGAGACCAAGCAGGCGGTAATCCTGCGCTTCGGTCAGCCGATCCGCACGGTCAACGCGTGGCAGCCCAACACCGCGTTTGGCCAGACTGGCGCCGGCCTGATCGCACGCATCCCGTTCGTCGACCGGATCGTCTGGATCGACAAGCGCGTGCAGGATCTCGAACTCGACAACACGCTGGTGCTGTCGACCGACCAGCTGCGGCTCGAGGTCGATGCGTATGCGCGCTACCGGATCGTCGATCCGCGGAAAATGCGCAACGCGGTCGGCAGCGAGGACCGGATCCCCGATCAGCTTCGCCCGATCCTCGGCTCTGCGTTGCGCAACGAACTCGGCAAGCGCCGCTTCGTCGAGTTACTGAGCCCCGAGCGGTCGGAACTGATGGACAACATCCAGAAGGGCCTCCAGCGTGTCGCCAGCCAGTACGGCGTCGAGATCGTCGACGTCCGGATCAAGCAGGCGAACCTCCCCGTCGGCCTGCCGCTCGAAAGCGCGCTCAAGCGCATGTCGAGCGCGCGCCAGCAAGAGGCGATCACGATCCGTGCCGAGGGCCAGAAGCAGGCGCAGATCGTCCGTGCCCAAGCCGATGCGGATTCGGCGAAGATCTATGCCGAGAGCTTCGGCAAGGACGCCGACTTCTACGACTTCTACCGCGCGATGCAGTCGTATCGGCATACGTTCGGCGCGGATGGCGGGCCGGCACCCGAAGGATCGACCTCGATCATTCTTTCGCCGAGCAACAGTTATCTGCGGGAATTCGAGGGCCGCGGGCGTTAAGCCTGCGGAACCTTTCGATACCGGTTCATATTCAAGCATCGTTCAGAACGGCGTGCCTACGCGGTAGCTGTTTCGATTGATGAAACGAGAGGACAACATCTAGTGCGTTACGCCTACGCCATTACCAGTGCTCTTCTCCTCGGCGGTGCAACTGCGACGCTCGCGCTCCAGCCCGGCGCCGCCCAGGTCGCACAGAACGACCCCGGCCAGATCCAGGCCGCAGCCCCGCGCCCCGGTGCTCCGATGAGCTTTGCCGACATGGTCGCCAAGCTTCAGCCGGCGGTCGTCAACATCTCGACCAAGCAGACCATCGTCCAGGCGCAGCAGGCCAACCCGTTCGCGGGGACTCCGTTCGGCGACCTGTTCGGCGGCATGGGCGGCGGCGGCCAGGGCGGCGCGCCGGTGAAGCGCGAAGGCGCCTCGCTCGGCTCGGGCTTCCTGATTTCGCCGGACGGCTATGTCGTTACCAACGCGCACGTGATCCGGCCCGGTGCCAAGGGGGCGACGGTCAATTCGATCACGGTCACGCTGACCGACAAGAAGGAATATGTCGCCAAGGTCATCGGCCAAGATCAGGATTCCGATCTCGCGCTGCTGAAGATCGAGGCACAGAACCTGCCGTTCGTTCGGTTCGGCGATTCGTCGCGCGCGCGTGTCGGCGATTGGGTAGTCGCGATCGGCGAGCCGTTCGGTCTCGGCGGTACGGTCACGGCCGGCATCATATCGGCGATCAACCGCGTCACCGGGCAGGGCGGCGCGTATGACCGCTTCATCCAGACCGACGCCTCGATCAACCAGGGCAATTCCGGTGGCCCGATGTTCGATCTGAACGGCAACGTGATCGGTATCAACAGCCAGATCTTCAGCCAGTCGGGCGGCAATATCGGCATCGGCTTCGCAATTCCCGCGGAGCAGGCCAAGCCGATCATCGAGACATTCATGAAGGGCGGCTCGATCAAGCGCGGCTATCTTGGCGTCAGCCTCGGCGGTCCGGTCGACGACGATGCCGCGGCGGCACTCGGCATTCCCAAGAACCAGGGTGAGTTGATCGCACGCGTCGAGCCGGACGGCCCGGCAGCACGCGGTGGCCTGAAGCTCGGCGACGTGGTGACCAAGGTCAACGGTCAGCCGGTCAGCGCGGACCAGACGCTGTCGTACCTCGTGTCGCGCGTGACGCCGGGACAGGTCGCACGGCTCGATGTGCTGCGCAGCGGTCGTCCACAGGTCGTCAATGTCACCGTCGCGGAGCGTCCATCAGCCGAGAAGCTGCAAGCACTCGTGGGCGGCGGCGACGACGATTTCAGTGCAGATGGCGACGACGATACGCCCGGTGCGGTGACTCCGGCTACGGGCAACGGCATCGGCATGACCGTGCAGCCGCTGACTCCAGCGATCGCACGCTCGATCGGCGTCGATGCGACCGTGCAGGGTGTCGTAATCGCGCAGGTCGATCAGTCGAGCGATGCCTATGGCAAGCTGAAGCGCGGCGATGTGATCTCGGCAGTCAACGGCGCGCCGGTGCGGACCGCGACCGATCTCGCGGCAGCGGTGACACAGGCGAAGGCGGCGGGTCGTCCGCAGGTGCTCTTGCTCGTGCAGCGTGGCCGCGGTGCGAGCGCGTTCATCGCGGTGAAGATCAAGTAACCCACGACTGACACGATCGACTGAAAGGACCGTCGCTCACCCCGAGCGGCGGTCCTTTTTCTTTGCACGGCACGGGGTTAGGGTTGCGCGGGTAATTGAGGACACAAGCATGAGCGACGGCATCTTCATCGGCGCGAGCGTGGACGGCAAGCCGCAGACGCTGGAATTGAAGCGCGCCAACCGCCACGGCCTGATCGCGGGTGCGACCGGGACCGGCAAGACCGTGACGCTGCAGGGGATCATCGAGGGCTTCTCGGCAAACGGCGTGCCGTGCTTCGTCGCCGACGTGAAGGGTGATCTGTCCGGTCTCGCGATGGCCGGCTCGCCGACCGCGAAGACGCATGCGACCTTCGCCGAGCGCGCGAAAGCGATCGGCGACGATGGCTGGGCCTATGCCGACAACCCCGTGCAGTTCTGGGACCTGTTCGGCGAGCAGGGGCATCCGATCCGCACCACGATCAGCGAGATGGGGCCGCTGCTGCTGGCGCGGCTGATGGACCTGAACGAGGTGCAGGAGGGCGTGCTGACGATCGCCTTCCACGTCGCCGACAAGGAGGGGTTGCTGCTGATCGACCTCGACGATCTCCAGGCGATGCTGACCGACTGCGCAGGCCGCGCGGACGAGCTGACGGTCACGTACGGCAACGTCTCGAAACAGTCGATCGGCGCGATCCAGCGTTCGCTGCTCCAGTTGCGCACGCAGGGCGCGGAGAATTTCTTCGGCGAACCCGCGCTCGAGATGAACGATTTCATCGGTACAGACGACCGGGGCAGGGGGATCGTCAACATCCTCGCCGCCGACAAGCTGATGGCCTCGCCCAAGCTGTACGCGACCTTCCTGCTGTGGCTCATGAGCGAGTTGTTCGAGCACCTCCCCGAGGTCGGCGATCCCGACAAGCCGGTGCTCTGCTTCTTCTTCGACGAGGCACATCTGCTGTTCGACGAAGCTCCCAAGGCGCTGCTGGAGAAGATCGAACAGGTCGTACGACTGATCCGCTCGAAGGGCGTCGGTGTCTATTTTATCACGCAGAACCCGATCGATATTCCCGACGCGGTGGCGGGGCAGCTCGGCAACCGGGTCCAGCATGCGCTCCGCGCCTTCACCCCACGCGATCAGGCGGCGGTGCGCTCGGCCGCGGAGACGTTCCGCGCCAACCCCGGCGTCGATGTCGCGACGATCATCACTGAACTGAAGGTGGGTGAAGCGCTGGTGTCGCTGCTCCAGGCGGACGGCGCGCCGACGCCGGTCGAGCGCACGCTGATCAAGCCGCCTGCCTCGCGGGTCGGCCCGATCACCCCGGCCGAGCGAAAAGTGATGATCGAGACCGACGCTGTCGGCGCGAAATACGACACGCTGGTCGATCGCGAGTCGGCGGAGGAATTGCTGGCCGCCAAGACGCAGGAGGCGAGCGCTGCCGCTGCCGAAGCGAAGGCGACGACCGAAGCCGAGAAGGCCGCCGCCACCCAGGCAAAGCTCGATGCCAAAGCGGCGAAAGAGGCGGAGCGGGCTCGGGTTACGGAACAGCGAGAGGCCGATCGCCAGCAGCGCGAAGCCGACCGCGAGGCGGCGAACTCCCCCTGGACCAAGATGGCGACCTCCGCGACGCGGGCGGCGAGTTCGTCGATCGGCCGGCAGGTGGCCAACGAGATCGGCAAGCAGGTGTTCGGCACCAAGTCGCGGCGGTCGTCGTCGAGCGGCGGCTTGGTCGGCACGGTACTGCGCGGGGTTTTAGGCGGGCTATTCCGGGGGTAGGCTGTCTTCATGATTGAGGGGCGAGATACGTCCCAAGAGAAGCACCACCCCGGCGAAGGCCGGGGCCCAATTGGGAAACGAAGGTAACGTCGGACGGCGTTCCGTTACATCGACCTTTCCAATTGGGCCCCGGCCTTCGCCGGGGTGGTGGTCAAGCGTTTCAAGGAGCAAACCATGTCCCTCGATTTCGAATCCACCACCGACTGGGCCCCGACCGACTGGACCGCCATCGGCGAGGACAGCCTCGACGACGCGATCGCACTTCGCCGTGCAATCCACGCCGACCCCGAAGTCGGCCTCCACTGTCCCCGCACGTCGGACAAGGTGAAGGCCGCGCTCGCCGGTCTCCCGCTCGAAATCCGCGAGGGCACCTCGACCACCGGCTTCGTGGCGATCCTGCGCGGCGGGCGCGGCGGCAATGCCGGCGGTAATGGCCGCACGGTGCTGCTGCGCGGCGACATGGATGCGCTGCCGATGCAGGAGGAAACCGGTCTGCCGTTCGCCTCCAAGATCGACGGCGCGATGCACGCTTGTGGCCACGACTCGCATACCGCGATGCTTGTCGGCGCGGCCAAGGCGCTCTGCGCACGTCGCGACGAGCTACCGGGCACGGTCGTCTTCATGTTCCAGCCCGGCGAAGAGGGCCATCACGGCGCCCGTCACATGATCGCCGACGGCCTGCTCGATGCGCCGCTGCCCGAGGCAGGCTTCGCGCTCCACATCTCGCCCAACATGCCGATGGGGCATGTCGTCAGCCGCGCCGGTACGCTGATGGCGTCGACGGACACGCTGCGCGCGACGATCACCGGCCGCGGCGGCCACGCCGCGATGCCGCACGACTGCCTCGATCCGCTGCCGATCGCCTGCGAGATCGTCACGGCCTTGCAGACCTATGTCGCGCGGCAGGTCGCTGTCACCGACCCCGCCGTGCTCTCGATCACCAAGCTCAACGCCGGCAGCGCGCACAACGTCATCCCCTCGACGGTCGAGATGCTCGGCACGATGCGGACGCTGTCTGAGCGCACGCGCGAACAGGTTCGCGCCGCGTTCATCCGCATGGTCGAGGGCATCGCCGCCGCGCACGGCGCGGTCGGCACGCCGTCGATCGAGGAAGGCTATCCGGTGACCGTCAACGACGAGCGTGCGACCGACCTGATGAAGGCGTGTGCGACTGCGATCGGCGGCGAGGGCGCGTATCAGGTGATGCCGCCGATGATGGGCGCGGAAGACTTCTCCTACGTGCTCCAAAAGCTCCCCGGCGCGATGGCCTTCATCGGCGCAGCACCCGAAGGCAGCGACCCCCGCACCAACCCGCCGCTCCACAACACGAAGATGACGATCGACGAGCGCGTGATGGCGCACGGCATCGCGATCCACTGTGCGGTGGCGGAGCGGTTTCTGGCGAACGGGTTCGACTGAGGCTGCCCCGTCATGCCGGGCTCGTTCCGGCATCCACCGCTCCGCACGCTAGATAGACGTGAGTTCGCGGAACGGTGGACCCCGGAACCAGTCCGGGGTGACGGACGCTGGGTGGCGTACCCCCGAACCGCTACTTTCAGTTCGAAGACCGCGTGGCCCCGGCGTAGGTGGCAACCGCCGCCGCCGCCGCCTGGATAAGCCGCTGCCGCTCGGGCATTGGCCGGATCGTGTCGCCGATCATCACCGCGATTGCGTAGCGGCGACCGTCCGGGGCGGTGAGCAGGCCGACGTCGTTGAAGCCGGCGTTGCGGCGGCCGAGGTCCTGGCCGGTGCCGGTCTTGTGTGCGATCTCCCAACCGCCCGGCAGCGCGGCACGCAGGCGGGCGCGGCCGGTGACCGACCGGCCCATCGTGTCGAGCAGGATCTTGGTCGACGTTTCCGACAGCAGATGACCCTTTGCCAGCCGCGCGAGCGAATCGGCGATCGCGATCGGCGCAGCGCCGTCGGGCGGATTACGGACATATGCGTTCAGCGCCGCCTCGCGCACGGCAGGCGACAGCCGATTGCGCGCGGTCATGAAGCCGCCATTGACTGCATAGGACGGCTGCCAGACGAGCCCCGCGGTGCCGCTCTGCAATAGTCGTTCACCAGGGCCGAAGCGGATCGCCCCAAGCTGTTTGCGCTCGATCATGGATCGCACCGCGGAAGGCCCGCCGACGCGCGTCAGCAGCCGGTCGTTCGCCGTATTGTCGCTATGCGTTAGCGCGCGCGTCAGCAGGTCGTTGATCGTGGTGTGATAGCCGTCGCCCTTGACCAGCATCGCGATCGGCTGATGGAACAGCGTCAGGTCCTGCGGCCCGACGACGATCGGTTCGTCGAGGCGAAGTTTGCCCTGGTCGCGCAGGTCCATGACGGTCAGTGCGACCCACAGCTTGCTGACCGACTGCTGCGGCAGCAACTGGCGTCCGCCCGCCTCGACCGTCCAGCCATCGTCGACCGCACGGACCGCAATGCCAGCTTTGCCCTGAAACCCGCTCTGTAATTCGGAGATCGCGTTGACCAGGCTGGCCGGCGCGGGGCGTGGCGTACGCGGCAACGGCGGCGGTACGGGAATCGAGACGAACCCTTCGGCCTGATGCAAGGGTGCGACCGCCGGCGGGCTGGGCCGCGATGCTGATCCGCAACCGGCAAGCGCAGTTCCGAACAGTGCGATTGCCAAAAGGCGCTTGAACGTACTCGCCGATGTCATGATGGTTTGAACGCCCTGCACTGAAGCATCGACCCTTATCCGTTGATCGAGCGCGGGAAACAGCCGCCGTGTGCCGCTGCGACGAAGCGCGCTACGGGCGCGCCGAATCACCGGAGGATCAGGGAACGAGAACCGTATCGACCGCTTCCGGCATCATCTCGGGGTAATCGAGCGTGAAATGCAACCCGCGGCTTTCGTGGCGGTGCAGTGCCGATCGCACGATCAGTTCGGCGGTCTGGAGCAGGTTGCGCAGTTCGATCAGGTCGGGCGTGACGCGGAAATGCTGGTAATATTCGGCGACCTCGTCATTCAGCAGCTTGATCCGGTGCTGCGCGCGCTCCAGCCGCTTCGTGGTGCGGACGATGCCGACGTAATTCCACATGAACCGGCGGATTTCGGTCCACGTCTGCTTGATCACGACTTCCTCGTCGGAGTCGGTGACGCGGCTTTCGTCCCAAGGGCGGATCGGCGGGGGCGCGGGGAGGTTGTCCCAGGCCGCGGCGATGCTGTCCGCCGCCGCTTCGCCGAACACGAAGCATTCGAGCAGCGAGTTCGACGCGAGGCGGTTGGCACCGTGGAGGCCGGATTCGGTGCATTCGCCGGCCGCATACAGGCCCGGCAGATCGGTTTTGCCGTGCTCGTCGATGACGATGCCGCCGCAGGTATAGTGTTGCGCGGGGACGACCGGAATTGGGTCCGTCGTCATGTCGATGCCGAGGCTCAGCAGCTTCTCGTGGATGTTCGGGAAGTGGTGGCGGATGAAGTCGGCCGGCATGTGGCTGATGTCGAGGTGGACATAGTCGAGACCGTCGCGCTTGATCTCGGCGTCGATCGCGCGGGCGACGATGTCGCGGGGCGCGAGTTCCATCCGCTCGGCGTCGTAGTCGGACATGAAGCGCATGCCGGTCGACGGGTTGATCAGGCGGCCGCCTTCGCCGCGTACCGCCTCGGTGATCAGGAAATTCTTGACCTCCAGATTGTAGAGGCAGGTCGGGTGGAACTGCATCATCTCCATGTTGGAGACGCGCGCGCCCGCGCGCCATGCCATTGCGATGCCGTCCCCGGTCGCACCGCGTGGCGCGGTCGAGAACAGGTATGTGCGGCCCGCGCCCCCGGTCGCGAGAATAGTCGCGCGCGCCGTATATAGCGCAACGCGCTCGGTATGGCGGTCGACCGCGTAGACGCCCCAGACGTTGCCGGCGCCCGAATAGCGCTCCTCGTGACGGCCGGTGGCGAGGTCGATCGCGATCTGGTCGGGGACGAGGGTGATGTTCGGATGCGCTTCGGCAGCCTTCTGCAACGCTTCCTGCACCGCCCATCCGGTCGCATCGGCAACGTGGACGATGCGGCGGTGCGAGTGGCCGCCTTCGCGCGTCAGGTGCAGCGCGTTGCCCTCGGTCTCGAACGGCACACCTAGGTGCGTCAGGCGCTCGATCGCGGCGGGTGCGCCCTCGACGACCATCTCGACGATGGCGCGGTCGTTGAGCCCGGCGCCGGCGACCATCGTGTCCTCGACATGGTTCTCGAACGTGTCGCCGGGTTCGAGCACCGCGGCGATCCCGCCCTGCGCCCAGGCGGTCGAGCCTTCGTTGAGCGCGCCCTTGGCTAAGACAGTGACCTTGAATCGGTCGGCGAGGTTCAACGCGGCTGTCAGCCCGGCAGCACCCGAGCCGACGATCAGGATGTCGCTCGTCATGCGTTGGCGGCGCGCGTCAGGCTGAGGAAGACGTCTTCGAGGTCAGGCTCCTTGGTCGAGACGTCGACGATGCCGAAGCCACCGGACTGGATCGCGGCAAGGACCTCACCGGCGTTTACCCGGTCCTTCTTATAGGTGATTTCCAGTGTCCGGGTGCCCTTCAGCGCGATCTTCTCGAAGCAGACATTGGCAGGGATGTCGGCCACGTCGCGATCTACGGTGACGGCGACGATCTTTTCCTGTGCCTTGCCGACGAGTTCGCGCGTCGGTTCGTTCGCAATGAGCCGGCCGTTGTTGATGATCGCGATCCGGTCGCAGAGTTCTTCGGCTTCCTCGAGGTAGTGCGTGGTCAGGACCACCGTCACGCCGGCCTGGTTGAGGCTGCGGACATAGGTCCAGAGTTGCTGGCGCAGTTCGATGTCGACGCCGGCGGTCGGCTCGTCGAGGACGAGAACGGGGGGCGAATGGACCATCGCCTTCGCCACCATCAGCCGGCGCTTCATGCCGCCCGACAGCGTGCGGGCATAGGCGTGCGCCTTGTCCTCCAGATGCACCGCGCGGAGCAGTTCCATCGTGCGGCGCTTCGCCTTGGACACGCCGTAGAGCCCGGCCTGGATCTCCAGCGTCTCGAACGGCGAGAAGAACGGGTCGAACAGGATCTCCTGGTTGACGATCCCGATTGACGCCTTGGCGTTGCGCGGATGCTCGTCGATGTCGAAGCCCCAGATCGCGGCACTCCCATCGGTCTTGTTAACGAGGCCGGCGAGGATGTTGATCAGCGTCGACTTGCCCGCGCCGTTGGGGCCGAGCAGGCCGAAGATCTGGCCGCGGGGAACGTCGAACGTCACATCGTCGAGCGCGCGCTTCGGTGGCGCGGTGCCGACGGGGGCGTAGGTTTTGCAGAGGTTTTTGATGGCGATCGCGGCTTCGGTCATGGCTGCGGCATAGCGGGGCGGGCGGGGCTGGTCATCCCCTGGGGCGTGTCAAAGAAGATTTGTTCGCGCAGAGGCGCAGAGGACGCGGAGGTGTCACGTTCGTCGCGAAGCGACCTTTCAATAATCTACGGTGTAACAGATAGTGGCGTCTCCCGGTCGACAGGCTGAATACAACATCTCCGCGTCCTCTGCGCCTCTGCGCGAACCCAATCTTCCTTTCCCCCTTCGACGCTGATGAAGGAAGAACCAATTGCCCGGCCCGCGCTCCCTTGCTATCGCGCCCGCATGCATCCGCCGCTCGAAACCACCCGCGTCACCTACGCCCGCGTCGCCTGCGACGGCGCCACCGACATTCCCGGCGGCGCAGCGCTCGGCCATCCGCGCGTCTGGTTGCAGATCGACGAGACCGGCTATGTCGATTGCGGCTATTGCGACCGCCGCTTCATCCTCGTCGGTGGTGCCGCCGACGGCGCGGACCAGGCGACATTGCGCGATCACGGGGATGGCGCAGGGCGCTAAGCCCCTTATATCTATCGGATGACGATAGCAGCAGACCCCCGTTCGTTTCTCTACCGCGATACTCTGGACCCCGAGCAGGCACAGGCGCTGACCGCCAAGGCGCTTGGCAAGGCCGATGACGGCGAGCTGTATCTCCAGTATCGCAAGGCCGAGGCTTTTGGGTTCGACGACGGTCGGCTGAAGACCGCGTCGTACGATACCAGCTCGGGTTTCGGCTTGCGCGCCGTGTCGGGCGAGATGACCGCGTTCGCGCATTCCAACGAGATGACGCCTTCCGCGATCCGTCGCGCTGCCGAGACGATGGCGCTGATCGAGCCCGGCGTCGCCGCAAAGGCCGGCCCGCCACAGGGTACCAACCATCACCGCTACACCGCCGCCGACCCGCTCGACCTCGTGCCGTTCGCGGACAAGGTGAACCTGTGCCAGACGATCGACGCTGCCGCCCGCGCGCGCGATCCTCGCGTCGCGCAGGTGTCGGTTAGCCTGTCGGGGACGTGGTCGGTGGTCGAGATCGTCCGTGCAGATGGTTTCATCGCGACCGACGTTCGGCCTTTGGTCCGCCTCAACGTGTCGATCGTTGCCGAGCAGAACGGGCGGCGCGAGACGGGCAGTTACGGGATCGGTGGGCGCTATCTCTATAACGACCTGTTTGAGCCCGAGACGTACAACAGGGCGATCGACGAGGCTCTGTCGCAGGCGCTCGTGAACCTCGATTCGATCGCGGCCCCTGCTGGCGAGATGACTGTGTTGCTCGGCAATGGCTGGCCGGGCATTCTGTTGCACGAGGCGATCGGCCACGGGCTCGAGGGCGATTTCAACCGTAAGGGGACGTCGGCATTCTCCGGGCGGATCGGCGAGCGGGTTGCCGCCGAGGGTGTCACCGTGGTCGACGACGGGTCGCTCCAGGATCGCCGCGGGTCGTTGACGATCGACGACGAGGGCACGCCGACGCGCGAGACCGTGCTGATCGAGGACGGCATCCTCAAGGGCTATATGCAGGACCGGCTCAACGCGCGGTTGATGGGCGTCGAGGCGACCGGCAATGGGCGTCGCGAGAGCTACGCGCATGCGCCGATGCCGCGGATGACGAACACCTTCATGAAGGCGGGCAACGACGATCCGGCGGAGCTTCTGTCGCGCGTCAAGAAGGGCATTTTCGCCAAGGCGTTCGGCGGCGGCCAGGTCGATATCGTGTCGGGTAAGTTCGTGTTCAGTTGCACCGAGGCGTATCTGATCGAGGACGGCAAGCTGGGTGCACCGATCAAGGGCGCGACGCTGATCGGCGACGGTCCGAGTTCGCTGACCAAGGTGCGCGGCATCGGCAACGACTTCGCGCTCGACGAGGGCATCGGGATTTGCGGCAAGGGTGGGCAATCGGTGCCGGCGGGCGTCGGGCAGCCGACGTTGCTGGTCGATGGGCTTACGGTTGGTGGGACGGCGGCTTAGCCTTCAGTAACTGCCGGTGAGCATGTCGATCGCGCTGCCGATGCGGTATTCGTGCTCGACGAGTGAAGTTGTTGGTTCGGACAGCAGTTTTGTCGAGATCGCGGCTGCCAGGTGCTTCTGCATGACGTATTCTGTGCCGTGAATTGTGAAGACTGGGTTCAACCGTCGATCTCCACCGGGCACATCGGCGTACAACCGGAGAGGTACGATGAAACGACTGTTCAAGTCCGACAGCAAATTGGACTGGCAGTCGAGCCAATACCCTCCTTCGGGTGCGGTGTAGACGTCGAAGCGCGCCATCAAGCCAATCGATATCGATCGAGCGGCAGGCCATTCTCTTCGATCCAGGCGTTGTTTGCCGTAATCCAGTCGCGATGCTCCTCGCGCCATTTTTCTTCTTGCACACGCTTTGCCGCCGCGCGGATTGCAGCCTCGCTGACCTGCGACAGATTGATCCCCGCTTCTCGTGCCGCTGCAACGATACCGGTATCGAGCGACAGGTTCACGGATTTGCGCTTGCCGGTGGCGATCGGATCATGTCTCATGCGCACAGAGTATGCGCCTGCCTGCCGCGCGTCAATTCGGAGCCGACCGATGGAATTCTTCACCGCGCTCACAGATGATCATCGGACATTCGTTACGCGCCAGCCGGTGTTCTTCGTTGCGACCGCCGCCGAGGGTGCGCGGATCAATCTCAGTCCCAAGGGGATGGACAGTTTTCGCGTGCTGGATGCGAAGACGGTCGCGTATCTCGACGTTGGCGGCTCCGGGAACGAGACGAGCGCGCATCTGGCGGCGGATGGGCGCATCACGGTCATGTTCTGCGCGTTTGACCAGCCAGCGCTGATCTTCCGTATCTATGGCCGCGGTCGAGCGGTTCTGCCGCAGGATGAGGGGTGGGCGGATCTCTATGCGCAGTTCACGCATCTGCCGGGGACGCGACAGATCTTCGTGATCGCGGTCGACGAGGTGCAGACGAGTTGCGGGTGGGGCGTGCCGTTCATGACGCTGGAGCGCGAGCGCGAGACGTTGTCGAAATATCATGCCGCGCAGGCGGGCACCGAGCGGCTGGTGAAATGGGCGGGGCGGACGACGAGTATCGACGGGTTGCCGGTGCGGGTTGCGACTATCGCGCCGTAGGATGCCGGACTGGGTCCGACGTAAGGGGCGAACTTGCGCTCGCCCCATTGGATCACTTGCCGGCGCTGACCCGCCAGATCGCGTTGCCGACATCGTCAGCAACCAGCAGGCCGCCGGTCTTGTCTGTGATGACGCCGACCGGGCGGCCCTGCGCATCGCCGTCCTTGTTCAGGAAGCCGCCGAGTATGCCGACGGGCTTCACGTTCGCGGCCGGGAAGCCGGTGTCGCCGAAGGCGATATAAACGACCTTGTAGCCCGAGACAGGCTTGCGGTTCCACGAGCCGTGCTCACCGACGAATGCGCCGTTGGAAAACTTCGCGCCGAGCTTTGCGTCCGCCGAGAAGGTCAGGCCGAGCGCCGCGACGTGCGGTCCGAGCGCGTAGTCGGGACGCTTCGAATATTGCTGGAGTGCGGGGTTCTTGGGCTCGACCCGGCTGTCGGGATAGCCGCCCCAATAATACCAGGGCCAGCCGAAATTATCGCCGAACTCGACCTGGGTCAGGTAATCGGGTGCGAGATCGGAACCGAGCTGGTCGCGCTCGTTGACGACCGTCCACAGTCCGCCCGACCTGGGGTTGATCGCCATGCCGTTCGGGTTGCGCAAGCCGGCGGCGTAGATCCGCCAGTTCTTGTCCTTCGGCCAGACCTGCAGGATGTTGGCGCGGTATTTTTCGGCGTCCATGCCGTTTTCGGCGATGTTCGAGGACGAGCCGACGCCGACGTAGAGTGTCTTGCCGTCCGCGGCGGTGATGACGTTGCGCGCCCAGTGATTGCCGCCGGGGTTGAGCTTGATGACGAGCTCGGGCTTGGCGGTGATCCTGGTCGCGCCGTCGGTGTAGGGCACGCGGACGAGCGCGTCGGTGTTGCCGATATAGAGCTGGCCGTCGAGCAGCGTCATGCCGAACGGCGAGTTGAGGCCGGTCATGAACACCGACTTCGTCTCCGCCACGCCGTCGCCGTCGGCGTCGCGGAGCAGCGTAATGCGGTTTGCCGAGGGCACGCCGGCGCCGGCGCGGCCCATCAGCACCTTCATCACCCACCCGGTAATGCCGCCGCCTTCGCGCGGCGGCGAGTTGGTCTCGGCGACCAAGACGTCGCCATTGGGCAGGCGGTACATCCAGCGCGGGTGATCGAGGCCGGTTGCGAACGGCTGCACCTTCAGGCCGGCGGCGGGTGTGGGCATCGCGCCGTTCTGCCAGCCGACGACTTTCGCGACCTTGACGGTCGGGATCGTCTGGATGCGCGGATCGGTTATCTTGGGCAGCTTGCCGGCAACCTGGTCGACCGACAGTTCGGCGGTGTCGGGCCAGGCGATATAGGTGACGCCCGCGGCGATCACGAGCAGGATCAGGCCCAGGACGATGAGGATGTGTTTGCGCATGGGGGGAGATTAGGGGGGCAAGCGGGCGGGGGCAATCTCTACCACCGTCATTGCAGCGAACGCTGGGATCTCCCGGTTCAAACCGCGGCAACCGCCTCATAGATATCCCAGCGTTCGCTGGGATGACGGGCGAGGGGAAGGGGAGCGGGCCAAAATCCTTCCCGGTACGGGGAGGGGGACCAGCGTAGCTGGTGGAGGGGGGCGTCCACCGGCGATACGCTTGCGGTGGTCCCCCTCCACCCCGTCGCTACGCGTCGCGGTCCCCCTCCCCGTGCCGGGGAGGAATAAAAAAGGCCGCCCGCATTACTGCGAGCGGCCTTCGTCATTCAAACGTCGCGTTTACGAAATCGCGGCGTCCTGCTCAGCGCGCACCTTCGGCAGGTCGAAACGGTCGGCGTTCATCACCTTGTTCCAGACCTTCACGAACGCACCCGCGAACTTTTCGCTCGCATCGTCCGCCGCGTAGACTTCGGCCAGTGCCCGCAGCTGCGAGTTCGAGCCGAACACTAGGTCGACGCGGCTGCCGGTCATCGTCGTCTCGCCCGTCTTGCGATCCTTCGCTTCGAACGTACCGTCGCCAACCGCAGTCCACTTCGCCGTGAAGCTCGTCCGCAGCAGGTTGCGGAAGAAGTCGTTGGTCAGCGTCTCGGGCCGATCGGTGAACACGCCGAGCTTCGAGTCTCCATGGTTGGCACCAAGCACGCGCAGGCCACCGACGAGCACCGTCATCTCAGGGGCGGTGAGGCCCATCAGATGCGCACGATCGACCATCAGTTCCTCTGCCGAATAGACCGAGGTCTCGCCGACATAGTTGCGGAACGCGTCAGTGCGCGGCTCGAGCGGTGCGAACGAGATCGCATCGGTCTGCTCCTGCGACGCATCGGTACGGCCCGGCGTGAACGGCACGGTCAGGTCGTGACCCGCCTTCTTCGCCGCCGCCTCGATGCCTGCATTGCCGCCGAGCACGATCAGGTCGGCGAGCGACACGGTCTTGCCGCCGGTGGCGAACTCACGCTGGATGCCCTCATACGTCGAGAGCGCCTTGGCCAGTTCGGCCGGCTCGTTGACCGCCCAATCCTTCTGCGGGGCGAGACGGATGCGTGCACCGTTCGCACCACCACGCTTGTCGGTGCCACGATAGGTCGAGGCCGATGCGAACGCCGTCTTGACCAGACGCGAGATCGACAGACCCGAGTCGAGGATCTTCGTCTTCAACGCGGACACGTCGGCGTCGGACAGCGGCTCACCTTCGGCTGCCGGCACGGGATCCTGCCAGATGCGCGGCTCTGCCGGCACTTCGGGACCGAGCAGCAGCGGGTAGGGGCCCATGTCGCGGTGCGTCAGCTTGTACCATGCCTCGGCGAACGCCTTGGCGAACTCGTCCGGATTCTCGTGGAACCGGCGCGAAATCTTCTCGTACGCCGGGTCCACGCGCAGCGCGATGTCGCTCGTCAGCATCGTCGGGCGATGCTTCTTGGTGGCGTCATGCGCGTCGGGCACGTCCTCGGCCGCGTCCTTGGCGACCCACTGGTGCGCACCGGCCGGGCTCTTGGTCAGCTCCCATTCGTGGCCGAACAGGTTCTCGAAATACAGGTTGGTCCACTTGGTGGGCTCCTGCGTCCAGGTGACTTCGAGACCGCTGGTGATCGTATCACCGGCGTTGCCCTTGCCATAGCTGTTCGCCCAGCCGAGGCCCTGCATCTCGATCGACGCACCTTCCGGCTCCGGCCCGATATAAGGATCGGGCTCCGCGGCACCGTGCGTCTTGCCGAACGTGTGGCCGCCGGCGATCAGCGCGACGGTCTCCTCGTCACCCATCGCCATGCGCGCGAACGTCTCGCGGATGTCGCGCGCAGACCCCATCGGATCGGGATTGCCGTTCGGCCCTTCCGGATTGACGTAGATCAGGCCCATCTGCACCGCGGCGAGCGGGTGCGCGAGATCGCGGTCGCCCGAATAGCGCTCGTCGGCGAGCCACTCGCGCTCGGCGCCCCAGTTCACGTCGGTCGCCGGCTCCCACACGTCGATGCGGCCGCCTGCGAACCCTGCGGTCTGGAAGCCCATCGACTCGAGCGCGCAATTGCCGGTGAGGACAAGCAGATCGGCCCAGGACAGGCTCTGGCCGTATTTCTGCTTGATCGGCCACAACAGCATGCGCGCCTTGTCGAGGTTGGCGTTGTCCGGCCACGAATTGAGCGGCGCGAACCGCTGCTGGCCCGCGCCGGCGCCACCGCGGCCGTCACCGATCCGGTAGGTACCGGCGCTGTGCCAGGCCATGCGGATGAACAGCGGGCCGTAATGCCCGAAATCGGCCGGCCACCACTCCTGCGAGTCGGTCATCAGCGCGAAGATGTCGGCCTTCACCGCGGCGAGGTCGAGCGCCTTGAACGCCTCGGCATAGTCGAAGTCGTCGCCCATCGGATCGCCCGCGGGCGGGTTCTGGTGGAGCACCGAGACGTTGAGCTGGTTCGGCCACCAGGTGCGGTTCGACATCTCGAGCAGGACGGCGGGGCCATCCATCTTGCCGGGCTCGTTGGTCGCCTGGTGCGACGAGCCGCCGTGCATCGGGCATTGTCCGGCAGCGGGGGCTGCGGTGGTTGCTTCGGTGGTCATACCATCTCCAATTCAGCGTCTTCTGAAGTTGGAACAGGGTATGCCACTCCCCGACTGATTGGTGAAATAGATTGCGTCGTCCGCAGTGATCGGCTGGGTGATATGTACCAGTGCCCGTTCGTGCTGAGCGAAGTCGAAGCAAATGCGTGTCTGGCATGCCCTTAGACTTCGCTCAGGGCGAACGGATACGGGCTTCAGTCGTCGTCCTCGATCGGCACGACCGGCGGATGCAGGCGCAGGCGGTTGATGCGGCGTTCGTCGGCTTCCGTGATCTCGAACTTCCAGCCGCTCGGATGGTCTACGCACTCGCCGATCTGCGGCACGTGTCCGGCGAGCAATGCCGCGAGGCCGCCGAGCGTGTCGACGTCGCCATCCGCCTCCGCCAACCGCGCGTCGATCAGTTGCGCGACGTCCTCCAGTTCGGCGCGCGCGTCCGCGTCCCACGCGCCGCCATCGATCGGCACGAGCAACGCTTCGGGGGCGTCGTCATGCTCGTCCTCGATATCGCCGACAATCTCCTCGATCAGGTCCTCGATCGTGACGAGGCCCTCGGTGCCGAAATATTCGTCCAGCACGACAGCGAGATGGACGCGCTTCTGGCGCATGTCGGCCAGCAGATCGAGCGCACCGCGCGACATCGGTACATAGAGCGGCTCGCGGATAAGATCGGCGATCGACGCCGGATGCTCGGCCCCCGTGGCGAGGATGTTGAAGACGTCCTTGATGTGGACCATGCCGATGATCGTATCGAGTTTTTCGCGGTATACCGGCAGGCGGCTATGCCCCGCTTCGGCGAACAGCTGGACGAGGTCGGCAAAGCTCGTGCCCTCCTCGACCGCGACGATATCGGCCCGCGGTACGCCGACGTCCCCGGCGTCACGCTCGCCGAAATGGAGCAGGTTGCGGACCATCTGACGTTCGAGCGGGGTAAGATCGCCGACCGCATCGGGGGCGGGGTCGCCCTCGTGCCGGTCGATCGCATCCTCGAGCTGGTCGCGTAGCGATTCGTCGGGAGTACCAAAGATCAGGCCTTTCAGCCCGCGCCAGATACTGTCGGTACTATCGCCGTTTCCGGCATTGGGGCCATCGGCCATCGTGGTCGTCAGTCCTCTGTTATCAGATAAGGGTCGTGGAGCCCGAGCGCCGCAAGCGCATCGCGCTCGATCTGCTCCATGCCCTCGGCCTCGTCGTCGTCGATGTGATCATAGCCTAGCAGATGCAGCGTGCCGTGCACCATCAGATGCATCGCATGATCCTCGACCGAAATATTGCGCTCGGCGGCCTCGGCCACGCAGACGCCGTGCGCGAGGATGATGTCGCCGAGCAGGACTTCACCGTCGTCGGAGTTCTGGGTGATCGTCTCCAACAGGTCGGACTGGACCATCGGGAAGGACAGGACGTTGGTCGGCTTGTCCTTCTGGCGATACTGCTTGTTGAGCGTGTGGACCTCTTCGTCCGAGGCGAGGCGGATCGAGATCTCGACGGTCGCCGCGCTGGTCAGGAGCTCGCCGTGCGGGGTCCGCTCGATCGCCGCCGTTGCTGCGCGCAGCGCGAGCGCGTCCCAGTCGTGGTCAGGCCAGGGGGCGTCGGAAGACAGCGCGATTTCGAGCATGCAGGTCCTTCAGGCAAGATCGGTCAGGGCGAAATCATTACCCTTATAGAGAAGTTCCGCACCATTGGCTTTCGCGCAGGCATAGGCGAAACAATCCCCCATGTTGAGCTTGCAGGAATGGCGGCCCTTGCCGTAGATTTGATAGGCGTCGAGCGCCGTAGATAATTCGCTCTCACCGATTGCGACAAGACGAAGAGCCAACACGCGAGCGGTGTTCTCCACTTCACCGCGAGCCACATCGATATCAAATCGATAGGAGCTACGAAGAGCGGACACCGTCTCCCAGCACGACATAGCCGACCACAAGGAATTTCCGTCATGTTCGACACGGGTGATCAGCATCGCGCTCCGGTTCACCTACGATCATCGCTACAAGCGCGGAGGCATCGACGAACAGGGTCAATCCGGTTCCTCGCCCCATAATTCGTCAAAAAAGGCCTTGTCGGCTTTAAGGCCAGTCGGTTCACCCAGGGGGTTAGCCCTGCGCCATGCATCCAGGCGTTCGCGCATGCTGGGCAGCGGAGCCGACGGCAGCAATTCCGCCTTCTGGCGACGCAGCAAATCACGAACGACTTCGGTCTTGGTAACGCCCAGACGCGCCGCCAGCTCAGCAGCGAGTTCGGCGGTTTCGTTGTCTTTGATGTAGAGAGACGCCATCGTCATGCTCCTGGGATATCCCGGATATACGCCGGGATATCCCAGGCATCAACCATCGGTGCCTTCATACGCCTCGACGACGCGGCCGACAATCGGGTGGCGGACGACGTCGCCGACGGTGAAGCGGCACATCGAGATGCTCTCGACGCCTTCGAGCCGCCTTACCGCATCCGCCAAGCCGGAGGCTGCGACACCGCCGGGGATGTCGACCTGCTTCGGATCGCCACAGATCACCATGCGGCTGTTCTGGCCGAAGCGGGTGAGGAACATCTTCATCTGCGCGGGCGTGGTGTTCTGCGCTTCGTCGAGGATCACGAACGCGTCGGCCAGCGTGCGGCCACGCATGAAGGCAATCGGGGCTACCTCGATTTCCCCGCTGGCGATGCGGCGTTCGACCTGTTCCGCGGGGAGGCAGTCGTACAGCGCGTCGTACAAAGGCCGCAGGTAGGGATCGACCTTCTCCTTCATATCGCCAGGAAGGAAGCCGAGGCGTTCGCCGGCCTCCACCGCTGGGCGCGACAGGATCAGCCGCTGGACGCTGCCGGTGATGAGTTGCTGCACCGCCTGTGCGACCGCCACATAGGTCTTGCCCGTGCCCGCTGGCCCGAGCGCGAAGATCATGTCGTTGTTGGCGAGTTCGCGCATGTAGTGCGCCTGCGCCGGTGTGCGCGGGACGATCGTCTTCTTCCGCGTGCGGATCATGATCGGGGGCGCACCGCCGCCACCCGCATCGGCGCGGATGATGCCGGCGAGGACGGGCTCGTCCGCCATCGCGATCGAGGCGTCGACGAGACCGGTGTCGACGTCCTCGCCGCGCTGGATGCGGGCGTAGAGATCGTGGAGCACGTCGCGCGCCTTGGCGACCTGTTCGGCGGTGCCCTCCAGGCCGATCTTGTTCCCTCGCGCGGTGATGTAGACGCCGAGGCGGTTCTCGAGCGCTACCAGGTTCTGGTCGTACTGGCCGAACAGCCGGACGAGGAGCTGGGGCTTGTCGAACAGCAGTTCGACTCGGGCGCGGTCACCGGACTGGGCGGGAACGGGTTTACGGCTCATACGGTCCTTTCAGGGTGTCAAAGGTTACGCCTGGAAGCGTCGAACCGTAACCTTTGAAAGGAAGATGAGCATCGCGGGCGACGCGTTCAAGCCGCGCCAAGGCGCTGGCCGAGAGATGATTCGAGTCGCGTGGGCGAAGCTGCATCGGGGGCGAGTGTGGCAGGCGATCCGGATGTAGGACAGCGAAATCGCGGGGGCTC
Organism: Sphingomonas sp. SL1004; assembly: GCF_057815015.1. NCBI lineage: Bacteria > Pseudomonadati > Pseudomonadota > Alphaproteobacteria > Sphingomonadales > Sphingomonadaceae > Sphingomonas > Sphingomonas sp. SL1004. The sequence continues at coordinate 2,162,533 of NZ_JBYMUX010000001.1, read as the reverse complement.
GTTTCGCAAGCCCAGCGTATTGTTTTGACGCCTCAGGGACGCCGTTGCGATCCTCCCCCGCAAGGGGGAGGTGTCGCCGCAGGTGACGGAGGGGGAGGACACGCAACTGCGGTTATCGCGCCCTCCCCCTCCGTCAGGCAAGTGCCTGCCACCTCCCCCTGGCGGGGGAGGATTAGGAGGGGGCTCAGGCTGCCTCGGCGATCCGTTCGATGCCGCTCAGGGAGTTGGGGCCTGCAGCCGCCAGCGTGACTTCGACGAGATCGCCGATCGCGTGGTTGCCGATCAGGTGGACCGATTGCAGCCAGGGGGACTTGCCGATCAGCTGGCCGGGGAGCTTGCCCGGGCGTTCGAGCAAGACCGTGCAGGTGCGGCCGACGGTGGCGGCGTTGAAGGCGTGCTGGTCGCGGTTGAGCGCGGCCTGGAGGCTTTGGAGGCGCTCGTCCATTACCGACTCCGGGACCTGTTCGACGATCGACGCGGCGGGGGTGCCGGGGCGGGGGCTGTATTTGAAGCTGTAGGCCTGCGCGTAGCCGACCGCGTCGACGAGGCTTAGCGTGTCCTCGAACTCGGCGTCGGTCTCGCCGGGGAAGCCGACGATAAAGTCGCCCGAGAGTGCGATGTCGGGGCGGACGGCGCGGACGCGGTCGAGGAGGCGGAGGTAGGAGTCGCGGGTGTGGCTGCGGTTCATTGCCTTGAGGACGCGGTCGCTGCCCGCCTGCACGGGGAGATGGAGGAACGGCATCAGGCTCTCGATGTCGCGGTGTGCGTCGATCAAGCCTTGCGTCATGTCGTTGGGGTGGCTGGTGGTGTAGCGGATGCGCGCAAGGCCGGGGATGCGGTCGAGGTCGCGGATCAGGTCGTGCAGGCCGCGCTCGTTTTCGGACCAGGCGTTGACGTTCTGGCCTAGCAGGGTGATTTCGCGCGCGCCGGCGTCGACCAAGGCCTTCGCCTCGTCGACGATCGCAGCGAAGGGGCGGCTGATTTCCGCACCTCTCGTGTAGGGTACGACGCAGTAGGTGCAGAACTTGTCGCACCCTTCCTGCACGGTCAGGAACGCCGAAGGCGCGACCTTCCGGCGGGAGGGGAGTGCGCCGAACTTCGACAATAGCGGCATGTCGGTGTCGAGCGAAGGCGTGCCCGCGGCGGCCTTCGCGACGAGGTCGGGGAGGTTGTGATAGGCTTGCGGGCCGACGACGATGTCGACCTTGGCGCGGGTGAAGATCTCCTCGCCCTCGGCCTGCGCGACGCAGCCGGCGACGGCGATCATCGGCGTCTTGCCGGACTTGCGGCGCTGGTCCTTCCGGAGGCGACCGATGTCCGAATAGACCTTTTCGGTGGCGCGTTCGCGGATGTGGCAGGTGTTGAGGACGACGACGTCGGCGTCGACCGCGTCGGCTTGCGTGAGGCCCTGGGCAGCCATCAGTTCAGCCATGCGCTCGCCGTCGTAGACGTTCATCTGGCAGCCGAAGGATTTTACGTGGAAGGTTTTGGGAGGGGACATGGTGGGGGCCGTACCAAATTTGTGCGGGTAGCGGGAGGGGGCGTTATCTCGAACTGGCGGCTGCGGGGACCTTGCTAACGAGAGCGCCACCCCGGCGAAGGCCGGGGCCCAGTTGGGGGACGGCGCTAACTGGTGTCGGCGCTTCGTTACTGCGACCTTTCCAACTGGGCCCCGGCCTTCGCCGGGGTGCGGTTTTCGTGTTGGGGATAAGGTGCGCACTCTCCCGCGAAAGCGGGAGTCCAGACTGGGCCCCCGCCTTCGCGGGGGCACACTCATTGTTCATGAGCTACAGCGCTTCCATGCGGCGGCGGGCTTCGGCGACTATGGCTTTTCGGTCGCCATAGTCGGCGGGGTCGAAGGGATCGGCGAAGTGTAGTGTCGCGACGAACGTGCCCTTGCGCCTGAGGACGCGGGCGGCGTGGTGTTGGCCGAGTTCGTCGCCGACCCAGGCGAGTTCGCTCGTTGCCGCGCCATAGTCGATGCGGACGGGTTGCACCCTCACGCCGGGCGGGGGCGGGTCGAGCGCGGCCAGTAGCGCGGCCTTGAACGGGAGGAGGGTAACGCCGTCTCCCGTCGTGCCCTCGGGGAAAAGGGTGACGGGCCAGTCGGCTGCCAGCGCGTCGCGGATTTGGGCGATCTGGGCGGTGACCGCCATGCGATCGGCGCGGCTTACGAAGATCGTGTGGTTGAGCGTGCAGAGCCAGCCAACCAGCGGGGCCGCGCGGAGTTCGGATTTGGCGACGAACGCGCTGCCGGTCGCGCCGGACAGGAGCAGGATGTCGATCCAGCTCAGGTGATTCGAGACGAAGACGACGTCGTGGCGGAGTGGCGTGCCCTCGACATGGGCTCTGGCGCCAACGATCCGCGCGACCAGCCACAGGAAACGCGGTGGCCATGGGGACTTCTGCCCGAACAATCGCCATGCGCCATGCAACGGCAACGCCAGGATCAGCGCGACCAGCAGCGCAGCCAGTCGCGCGCCCAGGCGGATCCGGCCGATCGCGTCAGTCCTTGCGGGTGAGGGCGACGCCGTAGAGTTCCATGCGGTGATCGACCAGGCGGAAGCCCAGTTTCTCCGCGATCGCCTTCTGCAACTGCTCGAGCTCGGGATCGACGAATTCGATGACCTTGCCGCTCTCGACGTCGATCAGGTGATCGTGATGCGCCTCGGGCGCGGGCTCGTAGCGCGCGCGGCCGTCGCCGAAATCGTGGCGGTCGAGGATGCCGGCTTCCTCGAACAGGCGGACCGTGCGGTACACCGTTGCGATCGAGATGCCGGGGTCGATCTGCGACGCGCGCTCATAGACCTTCTCGACGTCGGGATGGTCGTCCGCCTCGGACAACACGCGCGCGATGACGCGGCGCTGCTCGGTGATGCGCAGGCCCTTCTCGTTGCAGAGTGCTTCCAGATCGATCTTGCGCGGCATGGTTCGTTCCCTCGTTGCACCCCATGTAGGACGTTCGCGCTGTTGCGAAAAGGGATAGTGACTCGCAATAAGCCTTACCTGTTGATATCTTTCGAATATGTATGTGCGTCATACGCGACGCCGGTCTTGCCGCGGTAGTAGGCGCGGCGTTCGCCGACCTTGGCGAAGCCGTGCGCGTCGTACATCTTGACCGCGTCGTTGCCGGCGCGGACCTCGAGGTGGAGTTTCGCGATGTTGCCAACCGAGCAGTCGGCGATCGCCGCGCGGATCAGCGCGGTGCCGACGCCGCGGCGGCGATAGTCTGGCGTGACCGCGATCAGCAGCAGTTCGGCTTCGTCCGCGACCGTGCGGGTCATGGTGAAGCCGGCGGGGACGTCGTCGACGAACGCGAGGGTGAGGTGGACGCCGGTGAGCGCGAGGACACCGAGGCACTGGCTGCGCGTCCACGCCTCGCCGTAGCGTGGGTCGAACGCGTCGGTCATCAGCGTGTCGACGATGGCGAGATCGCGGGCATTTCCGGTGCGGAGGGTGACAGTTCGGGTGGCGGCCTGACGCGTAGCCATTATTTCGGGACCGAGGGCTTGGCGTCGGGGGCGCGCCCGTAGATCGGGCTTGGGGCAAGCGCGGTCAGCGATGCCGGGAGCAGGATTGCGGAGGCTGCGTCGGGGAGCGCTTCGGTAAGGTCGAGGCTGTCATCCAGTGTGGCAAGCCAGCGGACCCCGTTGCCGATCGCGCGCCGTCCCGCCAGCGCGGCCAGCGCGGCCTCGGGCTTCAGCGATACCATGTCGGATCGCGGCGACAGATCGACGGAGAAGGCTTGCATGAAGACCTCGCCATGCCCGCCTTCCATGATCACCGCAATATCGTCGATTAAGCGGTCGGCGAAACCGGCGGCGGCGATGAGCGGGAGCGAGGAAAAGCCGGCGATTTCAGCGCCCCAGCCGAGCGCTAGGCCGCGGGCGGCGGCGATGCCGACGCGGACGCCGGTGAAGCTGCCGGGTCCGCAATCGACGATGATCTTGTCCGCACGGCCGCCATTGGGGAGCTCGGCGATCATCGGGATGAGGCGCTCGGCATGGCCGCGGCCGACGACTTCATGCGCGCGGGCGATGATGGCGCCGGACTCGATGAGGGCGACCGAGCAGGCGGTGGTGGATGTCTCGATTACTAGCGTGCGCATTACTTCTTACCCTCTCCCCTCAGGGGAGAGGGCAGGGTGAGGGGCGCCGCGAGCGCTGCCCTTCCCAACTACCCCTCACCCCGACCCTCTCCCCGCAGGGGAGAGGGAGCAGGTCCCGCTTTACGCGATGCTGTTGAACTTCGCGAAGTCGGGGCGGGGCGAGCGGGCGTAGATCGTCGCGGGGTCGCCGTGGCCGAGCGTCGAGATGAAGTTGGTCCGCACCGCCGGCGTGTCGGTGAAGAACGCCGCATCCACCTTGCCCGCGTCGAAGCCCGACATCGGCCCGGTATCGAGCCCGAGCATCCGCGCGGCGATGATGAAATACGCACCCTGCAACGTCGAGTTGCGGAACGCCGATGCCTCGCGCAGTTCGGCGTTGCCGTCGAACCACGACTTCGCGTCGGCATGCGGGAACAGCTCGGGGAGGTGTTCGTGGAAATTGGTGTCCATGCCGATGATCACCGACACGGGGGCGTTCAGGATCTTGGGCTGGTTCTGCGCGCTGCACGCATCCGCCAGCTTTTGCTTGGCTTCGTCGCTGGTCACCCAGATCAACCGCGCGGGAAGCTGGTTGGCCGACGTCGGGCCCCACTTCATCAGCTCCCATATCGCGTGCAGTTCGGATTCGGCGACCGGCTCGTCGGTGTAGCCGTTATAGCTGCGTGCGTCGCGGAAGACGGCGTCGAGGACGGTGTCGTCGAGTTTCTCGCGCATCAGACGGCTCTCACTTCGGTGACTTCGGGGACGTAGTATTTCAGCAGTTGCTCGATGCCGTTCTTGAGCGTCGCGCTCGACGACGGGCAGCCGGCGCAGGCGCCCTGCAGCTGGAGGAACACTTTGCCTTTGTCGAAGCCACGATAGACGATGTCGCCGCCGTCGTTCGCCACCGCGGGGCGGACGCGCGTGTCGATCAGTTCACGGATCTGCGCGACGATGTCCGCATCGGCGGGGTCGTCCGACAGCGCCGGCTCGTCCGACGGCACCGAGAAGCCGGCGCGCGCGGGCTTGAACAGCGGCATAGCGGCGGAGAAGTGATCGAGCAGGATCGCGAGCACGTCAGGCTTCAGGTCCGACCATGCGGTGCCAGGCGCGGCGGTTACCGAAACGAAATCGCGGCCGAAGAACACGCCGGTGACGTCGCCGAGGCCGAAAATCGCGTCGGCGAGCGAACTCACCTCGGCTTCTTCGGGGGTGGCGAAGTCGCGCGTGCCGGCTTCCATGACGGTGCGTCCCGGGAGGAACTTCAGCGTCGACGGGTTGGGAGTGGATTCCGTTTCGATGAGCATGGAGGTCATGTGGCCCGGCGGGGGCGGGGGATCAAGCGCGGAACGGGAAACGGTTTCTTTCCCGCGCCGATCCCCGCATTCCGGCGACGCTCCCGTTCCCGCTAAACCCGTCACGCAACTACGTGACGCGTGTCCGATCAGACGGCCGCCGCGGACGTCATGCCGCGAGGGCAAGGGGCGGATCGGATCGTTAAAGGCTGAGTTTGGCGGCCCAGCGGGCGAGCACGCTTTCGTGCTGTTCCATCCACTCCTGCGCCAGTTTGGTCAGTTCGGCGAGATGCGCGGGGCTGGCATCGTCCAGGCCGCCGCCATTGGGGTCCAGGGTGAACTCGGCGCGATCATATTGCGCGGCGCCCACCAGCCGCTCGGCCTGGTAGGAGATCGTGCTGGAGCCGGCCTGCATCAGGATCGAGAAGATCGGCACGCGGCGGAACGGATTGACCCAGCCGAAGATCGACCAGTGTCCCGCCGATCCGTAAGGCTTTTCCGAGCTGCCCGTACTCAGCGACAGGATTTCGAGGTCGCCGAGGTGCCAGCCGAGTTTGCGCGCCTCGATGATCGCAGCGATCGTCGGGTCGTTCGCAAAGACGCCGCCGTCGATCAGCAGGAGTTCGGGTTCGGGCTTTGCAGGCGGTACGACCGCGGTGGCGGGAATCTCGGCCGGGGGGAAGAACGTCGGTGCCGCCGAAGTCGCGCGCGCGGCGACATTGAGCGGGAACGAGCGTTGCGGAGAGCCAGCAGCGGCATCGTAATCGGGACCGCCAGCCATGAACACCGCCTTGCGCTCGAGCAAATCATAGGCGGGGATGACGATGTTCGTCAGCGCATCCTGCGTCCGCGCCTTCGTGCCGATCCGTCTGGCAAGAATCTCTTCGAGCGGTTTGGGGCTGTAAGGGAAGCCGGGCAGGCGCCGTGACAGGCCGAGGAGGTGGGGAAATATCCGTTTGCCGTCGTTGCGATAGAGATCGACGAGATCGCTCGCGGTGCAGGCTGCCCTGGTTGGGTCCGCCTGGCTAGGCGCGGTGAGGCCCGCGGCGATGATGCCGCCGGTCGAGGTGCCGGCGATCAGGTCGAAGCAGCCGTGCAGCGGCCGCCCGATCCTGCGCTCGAGTTCGGCGAGGATCAGCGCGGGGATGAGCCCGCGGATTCCGCCGCCGTCGATCGTCAGGATGTATCTCGTCTTCGCGCGATCGTCGCCCATGGATGCCCACTCCCCAATGACGCGGCAAGCGTAACAGCGAATGGTCGGACGGTTGCGAGAGACCGGTCCGGATCGGTTCGATCCTTACCGCGGGGTCAGACGTCCATCGCCTTCACGGCGGCGTTCCAGCTGCCGATGTTGCGGACCGCGTCTTGCACGAAGGCGGAGCGGCGGACGATGCCGAGGAACAGGTCGGCGATCCACTTGCCCGGGTTGCGCAAGGGGCGTTCGAACTGGATCAGCAGGACGACGCGGGTACTGGTGGTGTCGTTCCAGACCTCGTGCTGGTAAGTGTCGTCGAACACCAGCGTCTCGCCTTCGGCCCAGCGGACGGTGCGGTCGTGGACGCGCATGCGGACGTCGCCGTCGCGCGGCACGATCAGGCCGAGGTGGCAGGTGATCAGCCCCTTGGTCACGCCGCGGTGTTCGGGGATGTGCGTGCCGGGCGCGAGGATCGAGAAGAACGCGCTGTTGAGGCCGGGGATGCGGGCGACGGCTGCGGCCGTGTGCGGACAGCGCGCGAGGCTCTCCTCGATCGGGTAGCCGTAGCCGTAGAGGAAGAACGAGCGCCATTTGTCGATCTCGGCGATCGAGCGGTGATCGGGGGAGATCGTCGCGAGGCTGGGCGAGGCCTCGCCTCGTAGCGCGACAAGGACGGCCTCGTCGCGGATCGCGGCCCAGTTCTCGCGCAGCACCGCGGTCCAGGCGAAATCACGGACGTCGAGGACCGGGTCGTTGGCGACCAGCGACGAGGACGCGATCATGCGGTCGAAGACGCCGCGGAGGTGCTTGCCGACGCGGATGATCAGCGGGCGGTTGGCTTCGGCGATCATCGGCGCGCCGGGCCTCGGCGCGCCGGAGATCACGTTGAGGTCGGGCATGCGGGCGCTGCGCCGCAACGCCGGTTCGCCCGAATCCCGCCACAATGAAGACTGCCCCAGTTCGTGGCCCAGTTCGGCTTCGACCGTCATCTCTACCCTGCATCCAGGCGCGTCGCCGGCGCCGATCCCCTTGTTCGAACACGATATAGGCCACGTGTTGGACGAAATGATGGCACCGAAGACGGCGCGGTGCGGGGCGGCGCTGGCGATGCGCGCGCGGGGGCGCTACAGGTGAGCCATGGTGTCCTTTTCGCGCTTGTACCGCGCTCCCGTCCTTCTCCCCGTCATCCTTGGCCTCGCAATCCCCGCGAGCGGGCAGATGGCGACGCAGCAGGCAACATCCACGCCTGCCAAAGAGGCGCCGACGCTTCCCGAACTGAGCGGGATCGATACGACCGCGTGGCTCTACAAGGGCAGCGATCTCACGCGGGATCCGGAGTGGAAGTTCGGCACATTGCCGAACGGCATGCGGTTCGCGGTGCGCAAGAATGGCGTGCCGCCTGGCCAGGTGTCGGTGCGCGTGCGGATCGATGCCGGGTCGCTGAACGAGACCGACAGTGAACGCGGTTTTGCGCATTTCATCGAGCATCTGTCGTTCCGCGGCTCCGAATACGTGCCGGATGGCGAGGCCAAGCGCGTGTGGCAGCGGTTCGGCGCGACCTTCGGGTCGGATACCAACGCGCAGACCACGCCGACCTCGACCACGTTCAAGCTCGACCTTCCTTCTGCGACTGAAGCGGGGCTCGACGAGAGCCTGAAGATCATGTCCGGCATGATGGAAAAACCGACGATCACCGACGCATCGGTCGCCGCCGAGCGCCCGATCGTGTTGGCCGAACAGCGCGAGCAGCCGGGGCCACAGGTACGGTTCGGCGATGCGATCCGCTCGACGTTCTTCGCCGGGCAGTCGCTCGCGGATCGTTCGCCGATCGGCAACATCAAGACGCTGGAGGCGGCGACCGGCGCGACCGTGAAGGCGTTTCACGATCGTTGGTATCGGCCGGAGAACACCGTCGTCATCATCTCCGGCGACATGGATCCGGCGTTGTTCGGACGGTTGATCGTCAAGAACTTCGCCGACTGGAAGCGTACCGACCCGGTCGTGCCTGCCCCCGATTTCGGCAAGCCCGATCCGAAGGCACCGGTCTCCGCGACGATCGCCGAGCCGGCTATTCCGGCGGTGGTAACGCTCGGCGTGGTGCGGCCTTGGGAATACAAGGACGACACCGCGATCATGAACCAGGAACGGCTGGTCGACGTACTCGCCACCCGCCTGATCAGTCGGCGTCTGGAGACGCGCGCGCGCGCTGGCGGCAGTTACCTGCAAGCCGGCGTATCGATCGACGACGTGTCGCGATCGGCGAACCTGACGAGCGTCAACATCGTGCCGATCGGGACCGACTGGGAAGCGGCGTTGAAGGACGTCCGCGCGGTGATCGCCGACGCGCAGACCAACGCGCCGAGCCAGGCCGAGGTCGACCGCGAATACGCCGATTTCGACACGATCATGCGGACCAGCGTGGAGACCGCGCGGGTCGAGGCCGGGTCGAAGCAGGCGGACGACATGGTCGGTGCGCTCGACATCCGCGAGACCGTGGCGGGGCCCGAGACGTCGTACAAGATTTTGCAGGACGCCAAGGCGAAGGGCATGTTTACGCCCGCGACCTTGCTCGCATCGAGCAAGGCGATCTTCGAGGGGACCGCGACGCGAGCCCTCGTGAATACGCAGACGCCTGATGCGGGCGCTGCGGCCAAGCTGGCGACCGCGTTGAAGGCGGACGTTTCGGGTCTTGCCGGCAAGCGGCGCGCGCAGGCGGCGGTCGACTTCTCGAAGCTGCCGTCGCTCGGCAAGCCGGGTGTCGTCGCGAGCCGCGAAAAGATCGCCGCGTTCGACATGGAGCAGGTGAACTTTGCCAACGGTACGCGCGTGCTGCTGTTCCCGAACGCGGGCGAGACCGGTCGCGTCTATGTGCGCGTGCGGTTCGGCGGGGGGTATACTGCGATCCCTTCGAACCGCTCGACTCCGGCGTGGGCGGGTGATCTCGCGCTGGTCGCGGGCGGTATCGGCAAGCTCGACCAGGGCGATCTCGACCAGTTGACCGCGGGTCGGCGGATCGGGCTCGATTTCGGGATCGACGACAATGCGTTCACGCTGAGCGCGATCACGTCGCCGGCGGATTATGCGGATCAGTTGCGGCTGATGGCGGCGAAACTCGCGTTCCCGGCGTGGGATCCGGCGCCGGTGGCGCGTGCTCGCGTGGCTGCGCTGGCGGGGTTTGCCGGGTATGATTCGTCGCCGGACGGTGTGTTGTCGCGTGACCTTGAAGGCCTGCTCCGCGCGGGCGATCCGCGTTGGGGGACGCCGTCGAAGCAAACCGTCGAGGCGCTGAATGCGAAGGACTTCCGCGCATTCTGGGAGCCTATCCTCAAGACGGGTCCGATCGAGGTCTCGATCTTCGGCGACGTGAAGACCGAGGAAGCGATCGCCGCGGTCGCCAAGACGTTCGGGGCGATGAAGCCGCGGACGGCGGTATGGACGGTCGGCGCGCCGGTGGGCTTCCCCGCGCACAACGCGACGCCGGTGATGCGCGCGCATACCGGCCCGGAGAACCAGGCGGCGGCGGTGATCGCATGGCCGACCGGCGGCGGGATCGACAATATCGTCGAGGCGCGGCGTCTCGACGTGCTGGCGCAGGTGTTCAGCGATCGGCTGTTCGAGCGGCTGCGGCAGGCGGCGGGCGCGAGCTACAGCCCCAACGTGTCGAGCCAGTGGCCGGTGGGCATGAACACCGGCGGTCGGATGGTCGCGATCGGGCAGGTTGCGCCGGACAAGGTGGCGTTCTTCTTCCAGATCGCGCGGCAGATTGCGGCGGAGCTGGTGTCGACGCCGATCGCGGCGGACGAGCTGGACCGGATCAAGAAGCCGATGGGGCAGTATATCCTGCGCGCCTCGACCGGGAATCAGTTCTGGTTGCAGCAGCTCGGCGGCGCGACGTTCGATCCGCGCCGGATCGCGGCGACGCAGCGGATTGCGAGCGATCTGGTGGCGACGACACCGGTGGAGTTACAGGCGACGGCGGCGAAGTATCTGCGGCCGGAGAAGGATTGGACGATGGCCGTGGTGCCGACTGCGGCGCCTGCGAAGAAGTGATCTTCTAGTCCCTCTCCCCACTGGGGAGAGGGAGGGAGGAGCCGCTTGGCGACGGAAGGGTGAGGGGCGTTGGCGGAGGCGTTGCGAGCCTCACGCCCCTCACCCTCCCACGCGCAAGGGCGCGCGGGCCCCTCCCTCTCCCCGTGGGGGAGAGGGTTATTTGTAGAGCGCGTCCAACCTCTCGCCGTAAGCCTGTTTCAGGACGTGGCGGCGGATCTTTAGGCTGGGGGTCAGCTGCTCGTTCTCGATCGTGAACGGGCCATCCGCGAGCACGAAACGCCGGATGCGTTCGGTGACCGTCAGCTCCTTGTTCACCCGCTCGATCGCGTGACCGATCGCGGTCCTGAACTCGCTGTTCTCCGCCAGCCGCGCGAAGCTGCACGCGTCGCCGTTGGCCGCGCACCATTCCTGCGTCCACTCCGGATCGGGCACCACCAGCCCGACCATGTACGGCCGCTTGTCGCCAGCAATCATCGCCTGCGCGATCTCGGGCTGGAGCGTCAGCATCCCCTCGACCTTTTGCGGGGCGACGTTCTCGCCCTTGTCGTTGATGATCAGGTCCTTCTTGCGGTCGGTGATGCGGATGCGGCCGCGGTCGTCGATCTCGCCGATGTCGCCGGTATGAAGCCAGCCGTCCTTGAGCACCTTCGCCGTCTCGGCGTCGTTGCGCCAATAGCCGTGCATGACGAGTTCTCCGCGGACCAGGATCTCGCCGTCCTCGGCGATCCGGACCTCGGTGTCGTTGAGCGGCGGGCCGACCGAGTCCATCCGGACGCCGGCCTTGGGGCGGTTGCACGAGATGACGGGGGCGGCTTCGGTCTGGCCATAGCCTTGCAGGAAGGTGAGGCCGAGCGCCTCGAAGAACAGGCCGACCTCGGGATTTAGCGGTGCGCCGCCCGAGATCATCGCCTTCAGCCGGCCGCCGAACTTCTTCGAGATCTTCGGTTTGAACAGCGTGGCGACGGCGGCCTGCATCGGGCGATCAATCAGGCGCAGGCGGCCGGCGTAGCGCTTGCCACCGATGTCGAGCGCCTGGCGCAGGAGGTACGCCGAGGCGCCGCCCTGTTTCTCGATCGTCTTCGAGATACGCGTGCGGAGGACTTCGAACAGGCGGGGGACGACGAACATGATCGTCGGTCGCGTCTCCTCGATGTTGGCGGCGAGTTTCTCCAGACCCTCGGCGTAGTAGATCTGGCCGCCGAGCGAGATCGGGAAATGCTGGCCGCCGGTGTGTTCGTAGGCGTGGCTGAGCGGCAGGAACGACAGAAACACCTCGTCGTCCCAGCCGAAATCCTCCGAGATCACGCTCGCGCAGCCGGCGCAATTGTGCAGGATCGCGCCGTGGTGCTGCATGACGCCGCGCGGCGCGCCGCCGGTGCCCGAGGTGTAGATGATGCAGGCGAGGTCTTCGCGTACGAAGTCGGCGCGGGCTGCGGCGGTCTCGGGGGCGGTCTGGTGCGCGGCGATCAGCGCGTGCCAGTTGTGGAAGTCGATCCCGGCGGGGACCTTCATGTCCTCGAGGCCGATGACGGTCTGCGCCTGGTTCGAGCGGATCACCGCGGGGAGCAGCGTCTTCGCGAGTTTGGCGGTCGAGACGATGATCGCGCAGGCGCCGGCGTTTTCGATGATATGGAGGTGATCGCGTTCGGTGTTGGTGACGTAGGTCGGCACGGTGATGCAGCCCGCGGCCATGATCGCGAGGTCGCTGAGGCACCATTCCGGGCGATTCTCGGCGACCAGCATGACGCGGTCGCCGCGTTTCAGGCCGATCGCGGTGAGCGCGGTGGCTAGGCTCGCGACCTGGCGGGCGGCTTCGGCCCAGCTTGTCGCGACCCACGTGCCGCTAGTCTTGGTCCAGAGGAACGGCGCGTCGCCTCGTTCGGTGGCGCGCGCGAAGAACATCGTGACGAGGTTCGGGAAGCGTTCGAGCTGGCGGGCCATTGTCTCTCCTGAACTGCTCTGCGAGCTTGCCTTGGCGGGGTGCTCGATCTTTGGGGTGGTATAGCCCGTTCGAACGCCCCCGTCATGCCGGGCTTGTTCCGGCATCCACCGTTCCGCAATCTCTCTGCTGTCGAGTACGCGGAAAGGTGGACCCCGAAACTAGTCCGGGGTGACGGAAGGGCGTGTCATTCCGGCGCGCGCTGGAGGGCGCCGACGCGTTGAATGTTGGTGACGGTACCGTCCTCTGAGATCGCGACGCCTTCGCTGCGGGGGTCTGCGGCGCCGACCCATTTGCCGCCTACGCGCTCGATCGCGTTTGCCTTCAGGCCGAGTGCGGCCACTTGGACCGTCTCGCCTAGCGCCTGCAAGGCGGGGACCATTGTTTCACGCTCGGTACCCTTCTCCGCAGCAGCGACGTGGCCCGGTGCATAGAGCAGCCCCAGCGCGATCGAATCCTGCGCAGACAGTTTCCAGTCGACCACGCCGATGATCGCCTTCGCCACCTGCGCGATGATCGTCGAACCGCCTGCCGCGCCCACAGCGAGGCGGACCTTGCCGTCGGGGCCGTAGACAATCGTCGGCGACATCGAGCTGCGCGGCCGCTTGCCGCCCTCGACGCGGTTGGCGACGAGCGCGCCGTCCTTTTCGGGGACGATGTCGAAGTCGGTGAGCTGGTTGTTGAGGACGGTGCCGTCGACCGTGATGCCGGAGCCGAAATAGCCCTCCACGGTGGTGGTGACCTCGACCACGTTGCCGCGTGCGTCCACGGTGGCGATGTCGGTGGTGCCAGCGACTTCGCTGATCGGCGCGCGGACGCGGGCGGGGGCGCCGGGGGGCGTGCCCGGTGCGACGGTCGCCATCGTCGTGGTGGGGGAGATCAGGGCCGAGCGCGACGCGAGATACTTGGTGTCGAGCATGCCCAGCACCGGCACGCGGACGAAGTCGGGATCGCCGACGTACAGGTCGCGGTCGGCATAGGCGAGCCGCGAGGATTCGGCGAACAGGTGCCAGGCTTGCGCGCTGTCCTTGCCGAGCTTGGCCATGTCGAAGCGTTCGAGCTGCTTGAGGATCATCAGCACGGTGATGCCGCCGGACGAGGGCGGACCCATGCCGCAGACGCGGTAGACGCGGTATTTGACGCAGACCGGCGGCCGCGACTTCGCGTCATAGCTGGCTAGGTCGCCGAGCGTCATCTTCGACGGATTTCGTGCGGCGGTGTTGACCGCGGTGACGATCTTCTGCGCCTGCGGGCCGACGTAGAAGCTGTCGGGGCCTTGGGTGGCAATGCGCTGGAGGAGCGCGGCTTGGGCGGGGTTCTTGATCGTGGCGCCGATCGCGATCGGTGAGCCGTCGGGGGCGGAGAAGAGCCGCCGCGTCTCGGGCGTGATGTGGTCGCCGTATGCCTTCATGCCGTTGACGAGGCGCGGCGAGGCCTGGAAGCCGTTGGTCGCGAGGCGGATCGCGGGGGCGAACAGTTGTGCCCAGGGGAGCTTGCCCGAGGCGCGGTGCGCGAGCGCCATGCCGCGTAGCGCGCCGGGGATGCCGACGCTGCGGCCGCCGGGGACCGCGTCGCTGTGGCTCAGCGGCGTGCCGTCGGGGGCGTAGAACCAGTGTGCGTCGGCTGCGGCGGGTGCTTCTTCGCGCGCATCGATCGTGCTGAGCGCGCCGCCGGCCGCGTGGGAGATCCAGAAGCTGCCGCCGCCGATGCCCGAGCTTTGTGGTTCGACGACGTTGAGCGCCAGCATCGTCGCGATGGCGGCGTCGGTCGCGCTGCCGCCGGCTCGGAGGATCTCGACGCCGGCGGCAGCGGCGCGGGGGTCTGCGGCGCTGACCATGCCCTGGTCTTTGGCCGGAACGGGTTGGCGCGCCTCTACGGTAGCGGCGGGGACGAGGAGGGCGAGCGCTAGGAGGGAGGTCTTCATCGAGCGCGAGCGTAGCGTGGTTCGAATACGAGGCAACCCGTCTCGCAACCTTGCGATCCTCCCCCGCCAGGGGGAGGTGGCGCCGAAGGCGACGGAGGGGGAGGACACGGAACACAGGTTGTCCCTTTCCTCCCCCTCCGTCTGGCAAGGGCCAGCCACCTCCCCCTGGCGGGGGAGGATCGTTAGGCGTCCACGCCCACCGCATCGCTGACTGTCGCAAATCCGTCGCGATTCAGCAGCGCGTCGAGTTCGCGGAGGATGTGGGCGGGGAGGCCGGGGCCTTCGTAGACCAGCGCGGTGTAGAGCTGGACGAGGCTCGCACCGGCACGGAGGCGGGCATATGCTTCGGCGCCGCTGTCGACGCCGCCGACCGAGATCAGGGGAATCGCTGCGCCGGTCGCCTTGCGGAAGTCCGACAGGCGTTGGCGGGCCAGCGGGGCGAGGGGGGCTCCGGAGAGGCCGCCGGTTTCCTGGGCATTGGCCGAGCGCAGGCTGGGGCGGGAGATGGTCGTGTTGTTGACGATCAGCGCGTCGATGCGGTTGTCGAGCGCGGCGCGGGCGATGTCGTCTATGTCGGCGGGTTCGAGGTCGGGGGCAACCTTGAGGAAGATCGGCGTCGTGCCCTTGGCGGCGGTGCAGGCGGCGAGGAGGTCGCGGAGCGCTGCTCCGTGCTGGAGATCGCGCAGGCCGGGGGTGTTGGGGGAGCTGATGTTTATAGTGATGTAGTCTGCGTGGGGTGCGGCTCTGGTAACGCCGTGGACATAGTCGGCTGTGCGATCCGAAACGTCCTTGTTCGCGCCGACGTTGATTCCGAGAACGCCGTTCCGCTTTGCGCTCTGTGCCCGGGGAAGCGCGCCATTGAGGCCGCCGTTGTTGAAGCCCAAACGGTTGATCACCGCACGGTCTTCGGGAAGGCGGAAGATGCGGGGTTTGGGGTTGCCGGGCTGCGCGAGCGGCGTGAGCGTGCCGATCTCGACGCTACCGAAGCCCAGCCCGAAGAAGCCGTCGATCGCGCGGCCGTCCTTGTCGACGCCTGCCGCCAAGCCGACCGGGTTGGGGAAGGCGATCCCCGCCACGGTCGTCGCGAGCCGCGGTACGCTGGGGGCGAGCGGCGCGCCGGCCTTCCCCCATGCGCCGAGCGCGGCGATGGTAAGGGTATGCGCGCGCTCGGCGTCGAGGCGGAACAGGATCGGGTGGTAGAAGGCCATGCGCGTCGTCCTTGCTCCTTCCACTGGTCGGGAAGGGTCATTCTTGCTCCCCTCCCTGGAAGGTAGGGGCTGGGGGTTGGTTGGTCCGTTAGCTGGTGCTCCCTGACGTCAGCAGCCGACCCACCCCCGACCCCTCCCTTCCAGGGAGGGGGGAAGTCAAGCTTTCGGGTCGTGTGCGATGCACAAAACAGCGCTCTAGTTGCGAGTCGTTAGCACCCCTGGCCGGGTTGACGATGCACTGCACAAAGCCCATTTGACCAATCGGATCATATCGGTCCGATTGGACTCCTAAGCCATCATGCGTCTTTCCAGCCTAGCCGACTATGCGGTCGTGATGATGAGCGCCGCGGCGCGTCATTGCGGCGGTATCGCGCGGCTGAACGCGACGCTGCTGGCGGAGGAGACCGGCGTGCCGCTTCCGACCGTGCAGAAGCTGGTGAGCCGGCTGTCGGCCGCGGGGCTGATCGAGAGCACGCGCGGCACTGGCGGCGGCTTCCGCTTGTCGCGACCACCGGCGATGATCTCGCTTGCCGACATCATCGAGGCGGTCGAAGGTCCGATCGCGCTGACGTCGTGCGTCGATGGCGCGTCGCAGGATTGCTGCGTCGAGCAGACGTGCAAGGTGAAGCCGCACTGGAACGCCGTCAACGGCGCGGTCCGCGGTGCGCTCGCCGGCGTGTCGCTCGCCAGCCTTTCGCAAACCCCGGTTTTACAGGTGCCCGTATAATGCGCGCAGCGCCTTACCCCTTCCTCCGCGCTCTCTGCGCCTCTGCGCGCAAAAGTACTTGTTCGCGCAGAGACGCAGAGATCGCCGAGTTTTTAGAGAGCCGCGTCGCGGCGGAGATGGAATGATGGCTACCCGGAACGCTGAGGCTTACGCCGCCGCGAACAAGACGTACGAGTGGGGTTTCTCCTCGGACATCGAACAGGAATTCGCGCCGAAGGGTCTGTCGGAAGACACGGTGCGCTTCATTTCCGCCAAGAAGGGCGAGCCGCAGTGGATGCTCGACTGGCGGCTGAAGGCGTTCGCGTTGTGGCAGACGATGGAGGCGCCCGACTGGTCGAAGCTCAACGTCCCCCCGATCGATTACCAGGACGCGTATTATTACGCGGAGCCCAAGGCGAAGCCAAAGCTTGGGTCGCTCGACGAGGTCGATCCGGAGATCCTGCGCGTCTACGAGAAGCTCGGCATTCCGATCGGCGAGCAGAAGATGCTGGCGGGCGTGGTCGAGGATCCGCTGAACGAGGACGGCACGCCCAAGCGCCGCGTCGCGGTCGATGCGGTGTTCGACAGCGTCTCGGTCGCGACCACGTTCCGCAAGGAGCTCGAGGCCGCGGGCGTGATCTTCCGGTCGATCTCCGAGGCGATCAAGGAATATCCCGATCTCGTCCGGAAATGGCTCGGCAAGGTCGTGCCGCAGCGCGATAACTATTTCGCGACGCTGAACTCGGCGGTCTTCTCCGATGGCACGTTCGTCTACATCCCGGAGGGCGTGCGCTGCCCGATGGAGCTTTCGACGTATTTCCGGATCAACGCGGAGAATACCGGGCAGTTCGAACGCACGCTGATCGTCGCAGACAAGGGGTCGTACGTCTCGTATCTCGAGGGCTGCACCGCGCCGATGCGCGACGAGAACCAGCTTCATGCCGCCGTGGTCGAGCTGGTCGTGCTCGACGATGCCGAGATCAAGTATTCGACGGTGCAGAACTGGTATCCGGGCGACGAGAACGGCGTCGGCGGGATCTATAACTTCGTCACGAAGCGGGCGCTGTGCCAGGGCAAGAACTCGAAGGTCAGCTGGACTCAGGTCGAGACCGGCAGCGCGATCACGTGGAAATATCCGTCGTGCGTGCTGCTCGGCGATGGCTCGGTCGGCGAGTTCTATTCGGTCGCGGTGACGAACAATCGCCAGCAGGCCGATACCGGCACGAAGATGATCCACCTCGGCAAGAACACGCGGTCGACGATCGTGTCGAAGGGGATTTCCGCGGGGCGTTCGGACAACACCTATCGCGGGCTGGTGCGTGTCGCGCCGACCGCGGAGGGCGTGCGGAACTTCACGCAGTGCGACAGCCTGCTGCTCGGCGACCAGTGCGGTGCGCATACCGTGCCGTATATCGAGGTCCGCAACCCGTCGGCGCAGATCGAGCACGAGGCGACGACGTCGAAGATCTCCGAGGACCAGCTGTTCTACGCGATGTCGCGCGGGCTGGATCAGGAGGCGGCGGTGGCGCTGATCGTGAATGGCTTTGCGCGGGAGGTGCTGCAGCAACTGCCGATGGAGTTTGCGGTGGAAGCGCAGAAGCTGCTGGGGATTTCGTTGGAAGGCTCTGTGGGGTGAACCCCCTCGTTCCGTCATTCCCGCGAAGGGCGGGAATCCACTCTGCCTTTCGCGCATGCGGATGGGTGGATTCCCGCCTTCGCGGGAATGACGGGGTAGGGTTGGCGTAATTGGCGCCTCGCATTTTAGAGATTTGGAATTGGGCTACATTCGATGCTGAAAATTGAAAACCTCCACGCCGAGATCGACGGCAAGGAAATCCTCAAGGGCCTGTCGCTCGAAGTGAACGCGGGCGAGGTGCACGCGATCATGGGGCCGAACGGCGCGGGCAAGTCGACGCTGGGCTATGTGCTCGGCGGGCGGCCCGGCTATGAGGTCACGGCGGGCTCGGTGACGTTCGACGGCGTCGATTTGCTCGAGCTGGAGGCGCATGAGCGCGCCGCGGCGGGCGTGTTCCTCGGCTTCCAGTATCCGGTCGAGATCCCCGGCGTGTCGAACGTCCAGTTCCTCCGCGAGGCTTTGAACGCCCAGCGTGCCACGCGTGACGAGAAGCCGCTGTCGGGGGGCGAGTTCCTGAAGCTCGCGCGCGGGCAGGCGGATCTGCTCGGCATGGATTACGACATGCTCAAGCGGCCGGTGAACGTCGGCTTTTCGGGCGGCGAGAAGAAGCGCAACGAGATGGTCCAGATGGGCATCGTCAACCCGAAGTTCGCGATCCTTGACGAGACTGATTCGGGTCTCGACATCGATGCACTGCGCGTCGTCGGCGACGGCATCAACCGCATCATGCGCGCGCCCGACAAGGCGGTGCTGCTGATCACGCATTACCAGCGGCTGCTGGATTATGTGGAGCCGGACTTCGTTCATGTGCTGGCGGATGGGAAGATCGTCCGCTCGGGGGGCAAGGAGCTGGCCAAGCAGCTCGAGAGCGAAGGCTATGTGGGGATCGCGGCGTGAGCCTCCTGTCGAAAATCCTCCCCGGTACGGGGAGGGGGACCAGCGAAGCTGGTGGAGGGGGGGCTCCGCTGGGCGTAGCGTCCGTGGAAGCCCCCCTCCACCCCGCCGCTACGCGTCGCGGTTCCCCTCCCCGTGCCGGGGAGGATTTGAAGATCGAACTCCCCTCTACGCGCGAGGAATCCTGGCGCTGGGGTGATCCGGCGGCGATTGCGGCTGCGGCTGAGCTGCCGCGCGGGGCTGCGCTGGATGCTGGCGAGTGGTTTCTTGACTTGCCGGGTGCGCGGGCGGTGTTCGTCGATGGTGTGCTCGACGAGGCTCGGAGCGATCTGCGGCACGTCGCAATCGCGCACGTCGATGGCGGCGCGCATGTGCTTGGCCGTCGTACTACCGGTACCGGGTGGTCGATCCGGGTCGAGGCGAACGCTGAGGCCGAACTGATCCAGATCGTCCATATCGCGACGGGCGGCGACAACCAGCTTCCGGCGGAGATCGTTCTCGTCGCTGGCGCGAGCGCTTCGGTGGTCGAGACGTATGTCGGGGCTGGCTGGTCGAACCGGTCGACGCGGATGATGCTTGGCAAGGGTGCGAAGCTTACGCGGGCGGTGCGGTTGCTGCAGGCTGATGGCTTCGTGTCGTTGCGCGACAAGGTCGAGATCGGGGCCGAGGCAAGCCTGATCGTCACTGTGTTGGGCGCGGGCGATGCCGGGACGCGCATCGATGGCGCGATCACCGTGACGGGTGACGATGCATTTGCCGAATATGGCGGCGCGTTGCTGACGCGGAACGACCAGCGGCAGGAGTGTGCGGTGTCGGTGCGGCATGCTGCGCTGAACGGGCAGAGCAAGCAGATCTGGCGTGCGGTCGCGGCGGACAAGTCGACCGCGAGCCTTGCGGCGCGGGTCGAGGTGGCGCGCGATGCGCAGAAGACCGACGGCGTGCAGTCGCTCCGCGGGTTGCTGTTGCAGCGCACCGCGACGGTGAACCTGAAGCCCGAACTGGAGATCTTCGCGGACGACGTGAAGTGCGCGCATGGCGCGACGGTCGGCGAGCTCGATCAGCGGGCGCTGTTCTACATGCAGAGCCGCGGGATCCCGCACGCCAAGGCGCAGGCACTGCTGACGCGCGCGTTCGTCGGCGATGCGTTCGTCCAGATCGCGGACGAGACGGTGCGCGAGGCGTTCGTGGCGGATGCAGATGCGTGGCTGGAGCGGGCGCTGTGAATGACGGGACAGAAATCCTCCCCGGCACGGGGAGGGGGACCAGCGTAGCTGGTGGAGGGGGTTCTCCGCTTGGCGTAGCGTCTGTGGAAGCCCCCCTCCACCCCGCCGCTGCGCGTCGCGGTCCCCCTCCCCGTGCCGGGGAGGATGCGCTCGACCGGCTCTCGGACTTCCCCGCGATTCCAGAGGGCTGGGCGTATCTCGATACCGCTGCGACTGCGCAGAAGCCGCAGGTCGTGGTCGACGCGATTACGCGCGCTTATGGCGAGACCTACGCGACGGTGCATCGCGGCGTGTACCAACGCTCGGCGGACATGACGGTCGCCTATGAAGCGGCGCGTAAGGCCGTCGCGCGGTTCATAGGCGCGGGTTCGGCCGACGAGATCGTGTTCGTGCGCGGTGCTACCGAGGCGATCAATCTCGTCGCGCAGTGCTGGGCCGGCGAGCAGTTGAAGGCAGGCGATCGCATCCTGCTCTCCATGCTGGAGCATCACTCGAACATCGTGCCGTGGCAGATGATCGCGGAAGCGCGCGGCGTCGCGATCGACGTCCTGCCGCTGACGGAGGATCATCGCATCGATCTCGACGCGATGGAGCGGATGATCACCCCGGCTCATAAGCTGGTCGCGCTTGGGCATGTGTCGAACGTGCTCGGCTCGGTGCTCGATGCCAAGCGCGCGACCGAGATCGCGCATTCGGTCGGCGCGAAGATCCTGCTCGACGGGTGCCAGTCGGTGCCGCGGATCGCGGTCGACGTGCAGGCGATCGGCTGCGATTTCTACGTGTTCTCCGGGCACAAGCTGTACGGGCCGACCGGGATCGGCGTGCTGTGGGCCAAGCCGGAATTGCTCGACGCGATGCCGCCGTACCAGGGTGGCGGGTCGATGATCGACAAGGTGTCGTTCGCCAAGACCACCTACGCGCCGCCGCCGGGTCGGTTCGAGGCGGGGACGCCGCATATCGTCGGCGCGCTCGGGCTGCACGCGGCGATCGACTATGTCGAGAGCATCGGGCTGGGGGCGATCCACGCGCACGAGACTGCGCTGGTGACCGCCACGCGCGAGGCGCTGTCGGGGATCAATTCGGTGCGCCTGTATGGCCCGGCGGACTCGGCGGGGATCGTGAGCTTCACCATCGAGGGGGTTCATCCGCACGACATCGGCACCATATTGGACGAGGAGCGCGTCGCGATCCGTGCCGGCCATCACTGTGCACAGCCGCTGATGGAGGCGCTGGGCGTCGAGGCGACGGCACGCGCGAGCTTCGGCGTGTATAACGGGCCGGCGGACGTTGAGGCGCTGGTGCGTGGTATCGAGCGAGTAACGAGGATTTTTGGATGAGCGATCGGTTCGAGATCGAGGAAGTGGATGCCGTTGCATCGCCGCCCAAGGCGCGCGTCGTCATGGAGACGGACTCTGACGCGGAGCGCAAGCGGGATTATCTCGCGGGCTTCCTCGCGCAGAAGCCGCAGGTGGATTCGCCCGGCGAGCCCGGTGGCGCGGTGTACGATGCGATCATCGATGCGCTGAAGGAGATCTATGATCCCGAGATCCCGGTGAACATCTATGACCTGGGGCTGATCTACGGCGTCGAGGTGACCGAGGACGGGCATGCGGTGGTGGCGATGACGCTGACGACGCCGAACTGTCCGGTCGCCGAGTCGATGCCGGCGGAGGTAGAGATGCGCGTCGGGTCGGTGCCGGGGGTCGGCTTTGCGGAAGTGAACCTGGTTTGGGATCCGCCTTGGGATCCGCAGAAGATGTCGGACGAGGCGAAGTTAGAGCTGGGCATGCTCTGACTCTGCTTCCCCTCCCGCAGGCGGGAGGGGGCAGGGGGTGGGCTCGCGCTCACCTTGCGAACGACGGTTATGAGTGGCTGGCCGGGAGCCCACCCCCGGCCCCTCCCGCTTACGGGAGGGGGAAGGAAGGACGATCATGGCGACGACATTGCGAGCGCGGCCGGCGGCGCTGAACCTGACGGCGACGGCGCATGCGCGGATTGCGGATCTTATGGCGCGGGCTCCGGCGGATGCGATCGGGGTGAAGCTGTCGACGCCTAAGCGTGGGTGTTCGGGGCTGGCCTATTCGGTGGATTACGTCACCGAGGCCAAGCCTTTCGACGAGCGGATCGATACGCCGGGCGGGACTTTGTTCGTCGATGGCGGGTCGATCCTGTATTTGATCGGGTCGACGATGGACTGGGTCGAGGACGACTTTACCGCCGGTTTCGTTTTCCAGAATCCTAACGCCAAGGGCGCGTGCGGGTGCGGCGAGAGCTTCACCGTCTGAGTCCCGCCGTTAGGTAGTTTGTGTCCCCGCGAAGGCGGGGACCCAGACTGGGCTCCCGCCTTCGCGGGAGAACAGGGACTAGCGGACTGCCGTTCGATTTCGGCTCCCCTTCTACCACCCCGGCGAAGGCCGGGGCCCAGTTGGGCGACGCTGCTGACATTGCGCAGCGCATCGTCACGATGACCTTGCCAACTGGACCCCGGCCTCCGCCGGGGAGGAAATTGACGCTCGGGTAAGTGGTTGGCGGCTGACCTTGCCCCCCGGTCCCGTCCTGTGCCACTCCCCGCCCCAACAAGAGGGGATATCCGTGGCCAGTCTGTTTCGCCGAAAAATCGTCACCGAGCAGCCGCCGGAGCATCAGCTCGCGCGGACATTGTCGTGGCCGCATCTGGTGGCGATGGGCGTGGGCGGGATCGTCGGCACCGGTATCCTGACGCTGATCGGCGTCGGCGCGGGGCTCGCCGGGCCTGCGGTGATCCTGTCGTTCATCATCGCCGGTGGGATCTGTGCCTGCGCGGCGCTCGCGTATGCGGAGATGGCGACGATGATCCCGGCGTCGGGCAGCGCGTACACCTACAGCTATGTGGTGCTCGGCGAGCTGATCGCATGGGTGATCGGCTGGAGCCTCATACTGGAATATTCGCTGGTCGTGTCGACCGTCGCGGTCGGCTGGTCAGGCTATGCCGCACCGTTGCTGCGCGGCGCTTTCGGGTTTCCCGAGGCACTGACGCTCAGCCCCGAACTCGGCGGCATCCTCAACGTGCCGGCGATCTTCATCATCGCGGTCGTCGCGGGCGTGCTGTCGTTCGGCACGCGTGAGAGCGCGACTTTGAACGCGGTTTTGGTCGGCGTGAAGATGATCGCGCTGACCGTGTTCGTGTTCATCGCGCTCCACTATTTCAACAGCGCCAATCTCCATCCGTTCATGCCCTACGGCTTTCCGAAGGCCGTCCAGCCCGATGGCGCCGAGCGCGGCGTGATGGCGGCGGCAGCGATCATCTTCTTCGCGTTCTACGGCTTCGACGCGATCTCGACCGCGGCTGAGGAGACCAAGAACCCCGGCCGTGATCTGGCGATCGGCATCGTCGGGTCGATGGTGGCGTGCATCGCGATCTATATTCTGGTCGCGGTCGCTGCGGTCGGCGCGCTGTCCTACACCCGGTTTGCCGGCAGCGCAGAGCCGCTCGCGCTGATCCTGCGCGAGATCGGCCGACCGGGGTTCGCCACCTTCCTCGGTGCGTCCGCCGTTATCGCGTTGCCGACGGTTTTGCTCGCGTTCCTGTTCGGCCAGAGCCGGATCTTCTTCACGATGGCGCGAGACGGCCTGCTCCCATTGAGCCTCGCCAAGGTTTCCAAGCGAGGTGCCCCCGTCCGCATCACCTGGATCACCGCGGCGATCGTTGCCGTCATTGCAGGCCTGTTGCCGCTCGCCGAGATCGCGGCGCTCGCCAACGCGGGCACGCTCGCCGCATTCGTTGCGGTCTGTGCCTGCATGCTGGTGATGCGCCGCCGCGCGCCTGACGCGGTACGGGCGTTCCGGGCACCGGCCGCAACGCTGGTCGGGACGATCGGTATTCTTGGGTGCTTGTACCTGTTCTTCAGCCTGCCCTCGAAGACGCAGCTGTATTTCGGGCTGTGGAACCTGGTCGGGTTGGCGCTCTACTTCGTCTACGCGCGGCCGAGAGCGCTGGCGGAGTAGACGGCTTTGACGAGGGGACGACATTAGAGACGCCAGAGCCTGGAACCCTGGGCTCCCGCTTTCGCGGGTGAACAAGGGATGCTGGAGTAGGGTGCATACTTCGGCGCCGAACGAGAAAATTCGTTTTCGATCCCGCTCGACATATCGCTGCAACATATCGGGACGAAAGGGAGTGGGTCGCCGCCCCTCTCCCCCTGTGGACGGCGACCTGACCGGGTCTCCCCTGTCCCGGTCTTCTCCCTGAACTACGGGGCGATCCTTGTGATCGCCCCGCCTTTTTTGGTTGAGAGCGCGCGAGGCGCGGAGTCGCTGCCTCTCCAATGATCCCAAAGCACGTCATCCAGCGAACGTTGGGATATCCCTCGTTGGGCCGTGTGGGCCTCACGGGGATATCCCAGCTTTCGCTGGGATGACGGTATCGAGAGAGGTCGTCCCGGATCGCTCCGGGATGACGTAATGGTCTTACGCGGCCAGCTTGCGCAGGACGTACTGGAGGATGCCGCCGTTGAGGAAGTATTCCAGCTCGTTGACGGTATCGATCCGGCACTTGGTCTGGAACGTCTCGCTGGTGCCGTCGGCGCGGGTCATCTTGACCGTGACGTCCTGACGCGGGCGGATGCTCGCCACGTCGAGGATCGTGAACGTCTCCGAGCCGTCGAGGCCGAGCGTCTTGCGATCGGTGCCTTCGGCGAACTGCAACGGCAGCACGCCCATGCCGACCAGGTTCGAGCGATGGATGCGCTCGAAGCTCTCGGTGATCACGGCGCGGACGCCGAGCAGGTTGGTGCCCTTCGCCGCCCAGTCGCGCGACGATCCGGTGCCGTATTCCTTGCCGGCGACGATCACCAGCGGGGTGCCGTCCTGCTTGAAGCGCATCGCGGCATCGTAGATCGCCATGACTTCGCCGTCGTACTTCGACATGCCGCCCTCGATGCCGGGGACCATCTCGTTCTTGATGCGGATGTTGGCAAAGGTGCCGCGCATCATCACGTCATGGTTGCCGCGACGCGCGCCATAGCTGTTGAAGTCCGCCTTGCTGACCTGATGCTCCTGGAGGAAGCGGCCAGCGGGGCTGTCGGCCTTGATCGAACCGGCCGGCGAGATGTGATCGGTGGTGATCGAATCGCCGAGGATCGCGAGCGGCTTGGCGTCGATGATGTCCTGCACCGGCGACGGCGTCATGCTGAGGCCCTCGAAATACGGTGGGTTGGCGACATAGGTCGAGCCGGCGCGCCATGCGTAGGTGTCCGAGCCCGTGACGTCGATCTCGCGCCACTTGGCGTCGCCCGCATAGACGTCGCCGTAGCGCGCGCCGAACATGCCGGCGTCGATGTTGGCGTCCATCGTCGTGCGGACTTCCTCGTTGGTCGGCCAGATATCGCGCAGATACACGTCCTGGCCGTCCGACCCCTGACCCAGCGGCGTCTCGATCATGTCGGTCGTGACGGTGCCCTTGATTGCATAGGCGACCACAAGCGGCGGCGAGGCGAGGAAGTTGGCGCGGACGTCGGGCGACACGCGGCCCTCGAAGTTGCGGTTGCCCGAGAGGACCGACGCGGCGACTAGATCGTTCTCGTTGATCGCGGCCGAGATGGCGGGCGCGAGCGGGCCCGAGTTGCCGATGCAGGTGGTGCAGCCGTATCCGACGAGGTTGAAGCCGAGCGCGTTCAGGTCCGCGGTGAGGCCTGCCTTGTCGAGATAGTCGGTGACGACCTGCGAACCGGGGGCGAGCGAGGTCTTCACCCACGGCTTCGACTTGAGGCCGAGTGCGTTCGCCTTGCGGGCCACCAGACCGGCGGCGACCAGCACCGACGGGTTCGAGGTGTTGGTGCAGCTGGTGATCGCGGCGATCACGACGTCGCCGTCGCCGATGTCATGCTCGCGACCCTCGACCGCGACGCGTGCGGGCTGCTCCTTGTGGTACAGCTTGTGGAGGTCGCTGTTGAACACCTCGTCGACCTTGTTGAGGCTGACGCGGTCCTGCGGGCGCTTCGGGCCGGCAAGCGATGCGACGACGGTGCCCATGTCGAGTTCGAGCGTGTCGGTGAACACCGGATCCTCGGCGTTCTCGTCGCGCCAGAAGCCGTTGGCCTTGGCGTAGGCTTCGACCAGCTCGACGTTCTCATCGGAGCGTGCCGTGAGGCGCATGTAATCGAGCGTCTTGTCGTCGATCGGGAAGAAGCCGCAGGTGGCACCGTATTCGGGCGCCATGTTGGCGATCGTCGCGCGATCGGCGAGCGTCATCGACGACAGGCCGGGGCCGAAGAACTCGACGAAGCGGCCGACCACGCCCTTGGCGCGCAGCATCTGCGTGACGGTGAGCACGAGATCGGTGGCGGTGATGCCCTCGTTCAGCTTGCCGAGCAGCTTGAAGCCGACGACTTCGGGGATCAGCATCGACACGGGCTGGCCGAGCATCGCGGCCTCGGCCTCGATCCCGCCGACGCCCCAGCCGAGCACGCCGAGACCGTTGATCATCGTCGTGTGGCTGTCGGTGCCGACCAGCGTGTCGGGATACGCGATCATCGTGCCCCCCGGAAGCTTGGCGCCGTGGTCACCCGACGCCGCCGACGACCAGACGGCCTGGCCGATATATTCGAGATTCACCTGGTGGCAGATGCCGGTGCCGGGGGGGACGACCTGGAAATTGTCGAGCGCCTTGCTGCCCCACTTCAGGAACTCGTAGCGCTCGATGTTGCGCTCATATTCGAGGTCGACGTTGTCATGGAACGCCTGCGGGGTGCCGAACTCGTCGACCATCACCGAGTGATCGATGACGAGGTGGACGGGGACCTGCGGGTTGATCTTCTCGGGGTTGCCGCCGAGCTTGGTCATCGCATCGCGCATCGCGGCGAGGTCGACCACGCAGGGAACACCGGTGAAATCCTGCATCAGTACGCGGGCGGGGCGATACTGGATCTCGCGGTCGCTGCGGCGCTCCTTCTGCCAGTCGACGATCGCCTGGATATCCTCGCGCGTGACCGTCACGCCGTCCTCGAAGCGGAGCAGGTTTTCGAGAAGGACCTTCATCGAGAACGGCAGGCGGCTGATGTCGCCGAGCTGTTCCGACGCCTTGGCGAGGCTGTAATAGTCGTACGACTTGCCGCCGGTCGACAGGCTGGTGCGGGTCTTGAGGGTATCCTGGCCAATGGCAGTCATAGGGGTCCTTCCCGTGGGCGTCGGGCCGCCGGGCGCCGAGGGGAAAGCAGCCATGAAGGCCACGCGGGCGCGCCGGGAACCGAGCAAAAAATGCTGTTACCGGGGGGGCCTTAGCAAGGGGGAGCGGATCGGGGAAGGGCGCGGGTGCAACAGGATGCGGTTATCGCGAGCGGTGGCCGTCAGGCGAGGCGACTAGTGGCGTGAACCCGGCTCGCCATCTTCAGGAATACATGCATCCGATCGAGCGCGGCCGGCGTCAGCGCGAGTGCGCCACCCTTGGCGAGCGCAATGATCTGACCATCGTCCGCGAGGTGTGCGAGCCAGCGCCGCCCGGTGCCCGGCGGCGTACCGGTACGTGTCATCAGGTCGGCCTCGGACAGCGGTTCGTGCCGCATCTGCGCCACGAACAGCCGCAGCATCATGTTCCAGGCATGCTCGGCAAATATCTCGCTGGGGAAGACGTCGGTTCGCAGGCCGCGAACCAGAATGAGATTCTCGGCCGCGCGCGCTGTGTCGATATCGTCGGGCATGCGGCTGGATACGGCGCCGCGTGATGAGGTGCCTTATACAATGCCAAGGCGGCGGGGCAGACATCGGGTATGCAGGCGCGGTGCAACATGGGTACGCGGCAGCGTAATGTGCGGCCAACAAACGCACGTCTTCGTCTGGCATCAGGCTAGGCACTGCAGGTTGTGTGTCTTAAATGACGCAATCGTGACAGATTGTTACGACCTGGCCAAACTGGGTAATTCGCTGATTGCGTTCCCAATTTGGCCTGCATAGCTTCCCGATATGGTGCACGTTCCGAAGTATGGGCGGCCCAACAGGGGACACAGATTGATGAAAACCGCTTCCATGCGTTCCGTTTCGCGCCACGCGCGCGCCGGCCTGCTCGCCTCGACCGGCCTGCTCGCGTCGACCGCGCTGCTTCTGTCGGCCGCGCTGACCACTGCGGCGTCGGCGCAGGACCGTCCGACGGGCGCCGATACGATGGCGTATAGCAGTTCGCTCAACCCCGCCGACCTGGTTACGACGCCCAGCATCGTGATCAGCGCGCCGGGCACGCCGACCACCGCGCAGGATACCGCCGGCGGCGTGAACGGCATCGGCCAGATGACGATCTCGCTCGGCGGCGGCAGCCTGGGGCTGTGCACCGGCACGCTGATCAATCCGCGGACGGTCATCTTCGCCGCGCATTGCGTCAACGAGAACGGCGCAGGCACCGGTGCGCAGGATCCATGGCAGTACGGATCGCAAGGCGGCGGCATCCCGATCGCGTTCGGGTTCGCGCAGAACAACCTGCCGGCCGTGCGCGACTGGGTGCTGGCGACGACCGCGACCGGTGCGGCCAACCCGAACCAGTACAAGACCAGCACGGCCAATTTCCTCTATAACGTCAACCAGGTCGTCTATAATGCTGACTCGCTCAAGCTGGGTCTCGCGCAGAACTTCCTGCAGGGCGACGTGGCGATCGCGACGCTGGATACGCCGGCCGCCAACGTGCCGACCTGGGCGCTGTTGCTGTCGGCGCTGCCGGCACCCGCTGCGATCAACGATACGACCGGCACGGGCTATCACGTTACGCTCTCCGGCTATGGTCGCAATGGCCAGGGCGGTACGCTGACCGGCGATACCAACGGCATCGATTACCGTCGTCGCATCGCCGAGAACACGATCGGCATCCTCGGCTCGTTCGACGACCGCGATGCGTTCCTGTTCGGATCCACCAGCGGCCTGCCGCAGAACCTGTATCAGCTCGATTTCGACGATCCCCGCCGCGGTACCGCGGCGGCCAGCCCGTACGACTTCAACCTGTTCAAGGACGACGCGCTGCCCAACGAAGGGACGACGGCGGGCGGCGACTCGGGCGGTCCGCTGATCCTCGACCGCGCGTTCGCGAAGCAGGTCGTGATCGGCGTGCTGTCGGGCGGTAGCCGCTTCTATGCCGCGCAGCCGTTCGGGGCGTACGGCACCGAGAGCTTCTATCAGCCGCTGTATCTGTTCTCCGACTATATCACCGCGAACAACCCGTATCGCTACGCGCAGACCAAGGCCGGCGACGGGCTGTGGACCGACGCGTCGCACTGGGTGACGGCACTCGATCCGAACTATCAGATCATCGTCGACGGCAAGCTGGTCAACGGCGTGCCGACCACGACCGGTGCGGGGATCGCGGGCGACGGCAACAAGTTCGGCCAGGTCTGTTTCGAGACCGATTGCGTCGACGTGAAGACCGGCATCGAGACGGTCGACGGCGTCCCCGTCACGACCACTGCGGATGCGCCGGCGGTGGCTGCAGTCGTCACCAAGGTATCGACGCCGGGTGTCGGTGTCGAAGGGCTCACGCTCGAGACGGCGGCGCAGGGCGGCAAGGCCGACGCGGCATCGCTCGGTGGTGCAGAAGACGTGGCGCTGGCAGGCGGCGGCGCGGTCGCGCTGGCGGTGCTGTCGCCGACGCTCGCCAACGGCCTGCCCGGTGCTACCAATTTCGTCCCCAACAACGTCGATCCGGACCGGACGACGCAGCGCACGGCGCGCTATTACGACGTGACGCTGTCGGCGGCGGGCACGACCACGCTCGGTTCCGCGGTGACGGTCGACAAGTTCACCGTCGCGGGCAGCACCGCGAAGCTGGCGGTGACGTCGGCGGGGTCGCTGACCAGCCTGATGACGATCAACCAGGTGACCGGCGTCGTCCAGAACGACGGCGTCATCTCGACGCCGGGCGATTACTTCATGCTGTCGGGGCTGCTGACCGGATCGGGACGGATCAACACGCCGTTCTTCACCAGCGTCGCCGGCATGATCGCGCCGGGCACCACCGGCACGATCGGCACGCTGACGGTCGGCGGCAACGGCGTGCTCGCCTCGGGCACCAACCTGCTGGTCGACCTGGGACCGAACAATACGTCGGACAAGCTCGCCTTCGCCGCGACGACGTTCAACGCAGCGGGCGTGGCGACCAACGGCATCGTCAATCTGGGCGGCAAGGTCGGCTTCGCGCCGGTTTCGGGGCACACCATCCGGTATAACGATCTCTATACGATCGTGACCGCGCAGGGCGGGATCAGCGGCTCGTTCGCCGCAGCGACTCCGCTGAGCGCGATCCTGACGCCGAGCTATGTCTACAGCACCAACGCGGTGCAGGTCCGGATCCTAGCGGGGCAGTACCGCAACGTCGTCGCCGCGACGCCGGTGCAGTCGGCCTATGCCGGGCTGCTCGACCAGAACCGGTCGAACTATGCGGCGCTGAGCGGAGTCTATGGTTCGCTCGATCTGCAGAATGCGGCAACGATCCGCTCGACGCTGGAGGGTCTCGCGCCGCGCGCCGAAACGCTCAAGTCGAGCCTCGGCGTCGCATCGGTCGATACGATGTCGCGCTTCTACCGCGATCACATCGCGCAGATCGACACGCGGGGCGGGCTGGGCGGCACGCTCGCGCTGATCGGCAAGCCGGTCCAGGTGGCGTCGCTGATGGCGAGCGACCTGCCGGGCGGGCAGGACACGATGAGCGACTCGTCGGGGACCGTGTTGCAGCAGGGCAAGCTGCCCGACGACATGAGCGGCTTCATCGCCGGCGGCTATATCGATGGCAAAAGCCGTTCGATGCCGGGCACCAATCCGTTTGGCGGGCATGACAAGTTCGACGGCTATTTCGCAGCGGCGGGGCTCGAGAAGCAGGCGGGTGACGGCGGCGTGATCGGCTTCTCGTTCTCGTACACCAATACCGACGGCACCACCGGCGGGATCGCACAGCGCGCCAAGGGCGAACTGTTCCAGGGTACGCTGTACGGCAAGCTGGAGACCGCATCGGGGATCGTGCTCGATACGCAATTCAGCGCGGGCGCGTTCGTCGCCAAGACCGACCGCACCGTCGGTTTCGTCGGCACCAACTACCGCCTGCGCGGCACTGACAACGCGTTGACGGTCGTCAGCGAGGTCGGGCTCGGCAAGGCGTTCGACCTGTCGATGCTCAAGGTCGGCCCGCGCGTGTCGATGCGCGCCAGCCATATCGGCTTCGGCAAGACGATCGAGAATGGCGGCGGACCTGCCCTGTTCGTCGATCGCGACAGCTTCGACAGCCTGCAGGGGCGTGCCGGGCTGACGCTCGGCGCTAGTGGCTCGTTCCGGCCCTACGCCGCGGCGAACTACGTCCACGACTTCCAGTCGACGCCGGGCGTGTTCGGCGCGAACTTTGTCGGCGGGATCGGTCCGAACGCGCTGTTCGGGCTGGCCGGGCAGGACAAGAACTGGGGCGAGATCAGCGCGGGGCTGACGCTGGTCGGCGACCGGGTCGACATCTCGGTCGGTGCGGACACCACCGTCGAGCGCAAGGACGTCTCGAACCAGTCGTACAAGGGCTCGATCAAGATCCGTTTCTGATCGAACGGCGCGGCCGCGCACGCGCCAAGCAGGCGGGCGAAAAGGGGTCATCGGCAATCGCCGGTGGCTCTTTTTTACAATGGGGCGCATGCCACTTCATGTTCGAGCGAGTCGCCCGGACGGATGGGGGATACGCCATGCGAAACATCGACCCGACGATCGAGCGACTAAAGGTCATCCGTCGCCTGATCGGCGAGGCGCGCGACATCGCCGACCACGAGAGCGAGCACATGCTCGGCGCCAAGCTCGATGATTGTGCCGGCTGTGTCGACGAGCGGATAGCGTCGTTCTCGGCCTGATCGCTCCTACTTATCACAAAGAATAATTGACTGCCTGGGCAATGATTGCCTAGGCAGTGATATGGCAATTTATACCACCGACGAATTTGGACCCGATTGTTCGCTGGGCTATCTCGCGCGGCGCATTCATCAGATCGGGCAGGCTTCGCTGGAGCCGGTGTTCGTCGAGGAGGGGCTGACGATCACGCAATGGTCCGCATTGGTATCGATCTGGATCGGGCGGGCCAATACGTCGGCCGATCTCGCGCGCGATCTGGCGCATGACAAGGGCGCGACGACCCGGTTGGTGGATACGCTGGAGCAGCGCGGGTGGGTGACGCGGTCGCGCGCGACGGACGATCGGAGGGTGGTGAACCTCGAACAGACGCCGGCGGGCGAGGCGGTGGCACTGCGGTGTCGGGATCGGGTGGTCGATTTCTGGAACGCCACGTTGAAGGACTGGGACCGAGCCGAGGTCGATACGCTGATCGCGCTGATGCAGAAGCTTCGAGGGACGCTCGAACAAGCAGCGGCCGAGGGGCGCGGGGCATGAGGCAGGTAATCCTGGTGGCTTCGGTCGCGGCCTTGGCGGGGTGCGCGGTGCCCGCGTCCCAAACCGTCGTGGCGCCGATCTCGGCGAGCGCGCTGGGGCTCGCGGCGGATCCGGCGCCGGTGATCGCCGCGGATTGGTGGCGCGGGTTCGGCGATCCGCAGCTCGACCGGCTGGTGAACGATGCGGTGTCGGGGAATCCGTCGCTCGATGCGGCGCTCTCACGGGTGTCGCAGGCGCAGGCGATATTGTCGACGCGGCGTGCCGATAACGGCCCGGACGTGACGCTGGATGCGCAGGAGCAGTTTGTCCGGTTGAGCGGGCGGTACACGATCCCGCCACCCTATGCTGGGACGACGCGGTTCGTGGGCACGGCGGCGGCGAACCTCAGCTGGAACCTCGATCTGTTCGGGCGACAGAAGGCGGCGATCGTCGGCGCGCGGGCATCGGTGCGGGCAGCGGCGCTCGATGTGGCGGCGGCGCGGTTGGCGCTGTCGGGCGCGGTGGTGCAGACGTATATCGACCTCGAACGCGCCGAGGCGCAGGCGGGGATCGCGCGGCGGACAATCGCTACACGTGAGAATACGCTGCGGCTGGTGAACGTGCGGATCCGCAACAAGCTCGGCAGCAAGCTGGAGGCGCAGGCGGCGACGACGTTGCTGGCGCAGGCGCGACAGGCCTTGGTGCGTGCCGAGGCGGGGCAGGTGCTGGCGAAGAACGCGCTGGCGGCGCTGGCGGGCCGCGGGGTGGACTATTCCGCGGCGATCGGCGCGACTGCGTTGAAACTGGATGCGGTCTTGCCGCTGCCGAGGACGGTGCCGGCGGATTTGCTGGCGCGGCGGGCCGATATTGCGGCGGCGCAGGCTCGGATCGAGGCGGCGGCCGCCGGGCGGCAGGTTGCGCGGAAAGCGTTTTATCCGAACGTGAACCTGGCGGCGCTGGCGGGGTTCCAGGCGATCGGGCTCGGCAATCTCGTGTCGCTCGATGCGGGGACGGTCGGCGCGGGGCCGGCGATCCACCTGCCGATCTTCGACAATGGCCGGTTGAAGGCGGATCTGGCGGGCGCGACTGCGGTGCTCGATCTGGCGACGGCCGAGTATAACGACCGGGTCGTCGGTGCGGTGCGCGAGGCGGCGGATGCGGTCGCGCGGATCGGGGCGCTGGATGCGGACCGTGCGCGGCAACGCGAGGTGGTGCGCGGCTATGCCGAGACCGGGCGACTGAACGCGATTCGCGTGTCGAGCGGGCTCGATAGCCGGCTCGACCTCGTCGACAACGACGTGCGGCTGCTCGCCGCCGAACAGGCCGATGCCGACCTCGCCGCCAATGCCGCGCAACAGCGTGTCCAGCTGGTGCTGGCGCTGGGCGGTGGTTTCGATTTGCAGGATTTGAACCGATGACCGACACGCAGACCCCGCCGCCGCCACCAGTCGCTGCCGGCAACCCGAAGGGGCGCAAGCGGGCGCTTTCGATCCTGGGCGTCGTCGTCGTGATCGGGGCGATCGTGTGGGCGGTGTTCCATTTCCTGCTCGCCAGCCCTGAGCAGGAGACCGACGACGCGTATGTCGCGGGCGACGTCGTCGCGATCACCGCGCGCGATCCGGGGCAGGTGACCGCGATCCATGCCGACAACACGCAGGTCGTGAAGGCGGGGCAGCCGTTGATCGATCTCGACGCGGCGACGGCGGACGTCGGGGTCGCGTCGGCGGAGGCGGAACTGGCGCGGGCGGTGCGATCGACACGGTCGGACTTCTCGAAGGTGAACGAGACCGGCGCGGCAGTGGTGCAGGCCGAAGCGGAACTGGCGCGCGCGCGGAACGACCTTTCGCGGCGTCGTGGGGCTGCGGCCGAGGGTGCGATCTCGGGCGAGGAACTGAGCCACGCGGCGGACCAGGTGAAGGTGGCGAGCGCGACGCTGCAACTGGCGCGGAGCCAGCAGGCGCAGTCCCGGAATGGCGTCATGGGGACGACCGTGTCGAACAACCCGGCGGTGATGGCGGCGATCGCGGCCTATCGGCGCGCGGCGATCACGCGGAGCCATATGCATGTCGTCGCGCCGATCGATGGGGTTGTCGCGCAACGGACGGTGCAGCTCGGGCAGCAGGTGTCGGCGGGGATGCCGTTGATGGCGGTGGTGCCGCTCGACCGGGTGTGGGTCGACGCGAACTTCCGCGAGACGCAGTTGCGCGATCTGCGGATCGGGCAGGCGGCGACGGTGACGGCGGACATGTACGGCGACGACCTAGTGTATCACGGGCATGTGATCGGGCTGGGCGCGGGCAGCGGCAACGCGTTCGCGCTGCTGCCGCCGCAGAACGCGAGCGGGAACTGGATCAAGATCACGCAGCGCGTGCCGGTCCGGATCGCGCTCGACAAGGGTGAGCTGCGGCGGAACCCGCTGCGGGTCGGGCTGTCGGTGAATGCGACGGTGGATACGGCGGACAAGTCTGGGACGATGGTCGGGCGGCCTGCTGTGGCGTCGTACAAGGGGTTGGTGACCGGGGCAGGGGATGCTGCGGTCGAGACGAAGATCCGGCAGATCATCGCGGCGAATCGGTGATGTTTGTGCGGTGGTCGCTGCTCGGGACCTGTCTTCCCCTCCTTGTTCTCCCGCGAAGGCGGGAGCCCAGTCTGGGTCCCCGCCTTCGCGGGGAAACAAGCTTTTTGCGCTCCGTCGGCATCCATACTGCACCACCCCGGCGGAGGCCGGGGCCCAATTGGAGAGGTGGTCGTAACAGAGCGCCGTCTTCCATCAGCAGCGTTTGCCAATTGGGCCCCGGCCTTCGCCGGGGGGGTGCCCCCGGTGGGGTGCTTCGCTCTCAACGGAGCGCCCGCTGATGGCCGCGCCCTCCGGACCCGGCCCCGCCCCCCTCGTCGGAGGATCGCTTGCGCTCACCGCGTTCGCGCTCGCGCTGGGCACCTTCATGCAGGTCCTCGACACCACGATCGCCAACGTGTCGCTACCGACGATCGCCGGCAACCTCGGCGTTTCTAGCGACAATTCGACCTGGATCGTGACCGCGTTTGCGGTCGCGAACGGGGTCGCGGTGCCGCTGACCGGCTGGCTGATGGGCCGGTTCGGGGTGGTGCGGACGTTCTGCGTGTCCGTGTTCCTGTTCACGATCGCGTCGTTCCTGTGCGGGATCGCGTGGGACCTGCCGTCGCTGATCGGGTTTCGTGTCCTCCAGGGTGCCGTTTCCGGGCCGATGATCCCGGGCAGCCAGGCGCTGCTGATCGCGATCTTCCCGGCGCATAAGCGCGGCACCGCGCTGGCGATCTGGTCGATGACCACGCTGGTCGCGCCGATCATGGGGCCGATCCTGGGCGGCTATATCTCAGACAATTATCACTGGAGCTGGATTTTCCTGATCAACGTGCCGTTCGGCGTGTTCACCGCGTTCGTCTGCTGGAAGAAGCTGGGCAAGCGCGACACGCCGACGCGGAAACTGCCGATCGACCAGGTCGGGCTGATCCTGCTGGTGGTGTGGGTCGGCGCGCTGCAGATCGTGCTCGATCTCGGCAAGAACGACGACTGGTTCGCGGCCGACCGGATCGTCATCGCCACCGTGATCGCGGCGATCGGGTTTGTCGGCTGGCTGATCTGGGAGCTGACCGACGCCAATCCGGCGGTGAACCTTTCGCTGTTCAAGAACCGCAATTTCGCGATCGGGACGACCGCGTTCTGCCTCGGCTACGCGGTGTTCTTCGCCAACACGCTGCTGCTGCCGCTCTGGTTGCAGACGCAGATGGGCTATACCGCGACCTGGGCCGGACTGGTCGCAGCGCCGAGCGGCGCGGTCGCGGTGATCCTGACGCCGTTCATGGCCAAGCTCGCAGGCAAGTTCGACGCGCGCATCCTTGCCAGCATCGCGTTTGCGGCATTCGGATATTCCTATTATTTGCGCTCGGGCTATACGACCTATGCGAGCTTCTATGACCTGATGCTGCCGATGCTGGTGCAGGGTATCGCGATGAGCAGCTTCTTCCTGTCGATGCTGACGATCTCGTTCGACCGCATCCCGGCCGAGCGGCTGCCGTCCGCGACCGGCATTTCGAACTTCGTCCGCATCACCGCGGGCAGCTTTGCCGCATCGCTGATCACCACCGCATGGGATCGGCGCGAGACGCTGCACCAGAGCCGGTTGTCGGAGGCGGTGGGCACAGGGTCGCCGTACCAGATGGCACGCGAGGCGCTGACGCGGATGGGGCTGACCGACGTCCAGGCCGCGGCGGCGATCACCCGGCAGATGGTCGGGCAGGCGTATCTGCTGGCGTCGACCGACCTGTTCCGGCTGTCGGCATGGCTGTGCCTCGCCTTGATCGTGCTGGTCTGGTTCACACGCCGCCCCGAGCCGCCGCAAGGACCGATCGCCGCCGATTGAGCCCCGACAGCTGTCAGTTCCTTACGACTGTGCCAAAACCATCCCGGATTGAAACACTATCGAAACCACTCCGGCCCTACCGGGTGGCTTCACCAAATACGAAATGCCTGTGGGGGGCCAGACACATGACTATCAAAACCACCGTTTTGCGGATTGCCGCCGTATGCCTGGTGTTCGGCGCTGCGCCGGCCTGGGCGGGCGAACCGTCCTGCGGCAGCGTCGCGAACAGGGCACGCCTGGTATGCGACGAGGGTGCGTGCATCCGCGTACCGTTCAAGGACCTGTGCGACGCGGTGCGCGCGTCGTATCCGGTCAAGCGCCGGGTCGTAAAGCCGAGCCGGATCGAGCTGGATCCGGTCCGCGACGAATTGACGCTGCTGATCGCTCGGGTCAGCTGAGCAGCGACTAGAGGTTCCCGGCGAGCACGAACGCCGCGCCGGGAACCGCGATCGACCGATCGGGGGGCCCGAGCCTGCCGTCGGCGAGGATCGCCAGCGCAGTAACCCGGTGATCGCGTTCATGCGCGACGATCAGGCGATGCTCGTCCTCCAGCAGGAGGAAAAAGCGCGGCGAGGCGCCTCCGCTGGGGGCGTGCTGCACCAGCGTAGGATTGCCGTCGGCATCCAGTGCGAACACCGCGATGCTGTCATGGCCGCGGTTCGAGACGTAGAGCCGGTCGCCGGTCGCATTGGCGGCGATATGCGCGACGATCGAATGGCCGCTCCAGTCGGCAGGGAGCGTCGACAGCGTGGTCCGGCTGCTGAAAATGCCGTTATTCTCATCCAGTACGATCAGCGCGTTCGAAAGCTCGCAGGCGAGATACGCCGTGCGCGGGTGACGGGCGTGGATCAGCAGATGGCGCGGGCCGGATCCGGCGGGCGCGTCGAACGCGGTCGCCGGCGGGCTGAGCGTGCCGGTATCCGTATCGACCGCGAAGGCGAGGATCTGGTCGGTGCCCAGATCGGTCGCGTAGAGCCAACGATCGTCGAGGCTGAACCCGACCCAATGCGCGTGCGGCGATTGCTGGCGATCGACGTCGGGCCCGGATCCCGTATTGGCGTGCACCGCGGGCGGCGCGATCGGCAGGCCGGTCGCGGCATCCAGGCGGTAGAGCGCGATGCTGCCGCTCGCATAATTGGCGACCGCGATGTGGGATTGGCTGTGGTCGAGGGCGACGTGGCACGGGTCCTGGCCACCGGTCGGGACGTGCGCCAGTCGGGTCCAGCCCGCGCCATCGAAACGGTGGACGCCGAGCGCGCCATTCTGTTCGTCAACCAGATACTGCAGCCCGAACCGCGGCGCATAGGTGCCGAACGACGCGTTGGCGGCAAGGTCGTGCGGCGCGCCGATCGTCCAGCCGTCGGGGTTGCGGTGAAGCGGGTACAATCCGGCGCCGCCGCCTCCAGCATAGGTGCCGATCCAGAGCGCGGCGCGTGTGGCTTCGGGTAACGTCATGCGCCACCATTACGCGGATCGGTGGCGCCGGCCCATCCGATATCGTCGCCGCATACCGTCGCCGCATACCGTCGCCGCATACCGTCGCCGCATACCGTCGCCGCATACCGTCGTCGTGCGCGTGCCGTCAGATCTTTAGCACCGCGATCAGCTGTTCGCGGTACAGCCTGGCGAGATCCTCATGCATGCGGGCGATGACCGAGCTTGGTGCCTGGCGTGCGAGCACCGACTGATCGTCCATCCGGCGTTCGAGTATGGCGGGGTGCGGCATGATATCCATGACCCGTGCTGGGCCCACGATGTTGCGGCCGGATTTCGGATCAGGGTTAATCGCGGCGATCTTTGCGGCGGGATCGTATTTTGCCGGGATCGGACTCTGGCATTGCCCGTATGCTTGGCCTACCGCGTGGCGATGGGCGATCTGGATAGACTGGTTCCGTCGGGAATCATCGAGCAATGGGTCTATCACCTGCGTCGGCAGCGCGCGCGTGCGTCCGATGCGATATGGTTGATCGATCAGGGGTTTACGCTGCACGACGGGCAGGGCGGTACGCCGCGCCACGACGCGACCGCGCGGTGGCGCGAGGAGCAGGAAACCGTCGTCGCCGAAGTGACCGCGCTGCTGGCGCTGTACGACGGCATCAACCTCGGCACGATCGACGCCGAATAACGTCGGTCGCGTGCTGCGTTACAGCGGCTCGCCGTAGCTTTCGCGCATCAGCCAGCCGGTATGCTGCAGCGACGAACTCTGCGGCGATTCCGGATCGGCCATGCCGACGACCAGCGCGGCCGATGCGGCGAGTTGCTCGTGATGCTCGCTGAGCGCCAGATGCGCCGACCGGCCTGCCGCGGACCGCGAACGGCCGGCGAGCGCCTTTTCCTGAACGGCACGCTCGCGGTGATAGGCGACCTGCTCGATCCAGGCCTGTGTGCTGGCGGTCGTATCGTCTCGGGTCGTATGGGCGGGCTTGTCGGTCATGCTCGTCTCCGTCGTCGTGCCAAGACTTGATGCAGGTCGGTTTACGGGTGGTGACTAGGTATAGTTAATGCGCTGTGGGCCAGGGCTATTCGCGGTGGGCGGTGGCGCCGACGCGGCGGAGATAGCGACGTGGCGTGGTGCCGAGGAAGCGGTTCGCGTCGCGCAGGAAATGCGAGGCGTCGTAATAGCCGAGCGGTGCGACCGAGGCGAAGTCCATCTCCGATACGCGGAACTGTTCGAGCGCGGCCAGGAAGCGGCGGCGCATCAGCAAGGTCTTGGGCGGAAACCCGAACCAGCGCAGCGCGACGCGACGGAGCAGATGCGGCGTGGTGCCGATCCGGTCGGCGGCGGTCGCCGCGTCGAACACGGTGCCCTCGTCGATCAGCGCGATCAGCGCGCGGATGACAGGCTCGTCGGTCAGGTCGGCGCCATTGGCCGGACGGCGCGTGATCGCGTCCGCCAGCCGTGCGACGGCGGTCGCGGCGATGTCGCCTGTGTCGTCTGTGCCCAGACCATCGAGCCGGAGCCCGAGGTCGGCGGCGGGGACGATCCGGTCGACGACCATTGCTGCGGGAACGGTGGTCAGGCGGGCCCAGTCCAGCGCGTTGAGTGGGATCTCGACCGGGACGACGCCGTCGATCCTGAGCGTCACCGGCTGGCTCGACGGACCGACGATCGCGACCTCGGGAAGCCGGTCGTAGCGACGGTTGCGGATCTGTGCGGCAACCCCCGAGCGCGTGGGGATCAGCAGGATCCGCGCATCGCCGGGCAGGCGACTGGTTTCGGTCGGTGCGGCGGGGACGGCGGGTTCGCGGCGCAGTACGGGATCGCTCGACGACCGCGCGGCAATCCCTGTCAGGGGCGTGTCGCCGACCGGGGCGGGGGCTTGCGCCAGTATCGTCGGATCGAGCGCACGCAGCAGGGAAGTCAGCATTATCGGCTCCAGAAATCGGATGCGTACCGACGGGATCGGCGTCGCTCCGCGAGGGCAGGAGGTGATCGAGTTCTTACAAAAGCGAAATGTCCGTGCGGCTCAATTTTGAGACGTTTTGTAAGATCCGGATCTACGTTGCGGTGGTTGGGTCAGCCGATAGTGGCATCGAGCAGGCGCATTTCGCGGAGCGGCAGGACCGGATCGGCCTGCGCGGCCCAGGCGCTGCGATACTGGCCGGGACGGACCCCGTAACGCTGTTGAAACAGGCGGCTGGCATGCGCCTCGCTGCGGAAACCCCAGGCGATCGCCAGGTCGGCGAAGCTGCGCGTGTCGAGTTCGTCGACTATCGCCATCAGCAGCAGTTGCAGGCGGCGCAGGCGGATATGCGCGGTGATCCCGCCATGCGGCTTGAACAGCCGGTACAGCGTGGCGCGCGACAGATCGGCGCGCTCGACGATCATGTCGGGGCCGAGATCGGGATCGGCGATATGCGCGTCGATCAGCGCCCGGACGCGGGAGAACCGCGCGGCGTCGCGAACCACGGCGGGAAGGTCGACGGTGCTGGTGATCGGCTCGAGCGCGCCCATGATCAGCGCGAACAGCGCATCGACCGCGTGGCCGGCCGAGGCCATGTCGAGCGACCCGATCCGCCGCGTCATCGCCTGGAGATAGTCGATCAACAGCGTGGTGCGATCGACCGACATCGTCATGCCGTGGAGCTTGCGCGACGGGCCGATCACCGCGTTGAACTGATCGCGCGCGATCCGGATGCTGTAGATGTGCGCGTTGCGCAGGCGGTTGCGCATCGACTGGCGCGCGTCGACCACGACGCCGCCGCCCGCGGGGATCGTGACGAAGCCCCTGCCGGTATCGACCTGCACGTCGCCCGAGACGACGAAGGTCAGGATGAAATGATCGAACGCGTCGCCGGTCGCCCGCTCGCGCGAACGGCTATGGCCGACATCGTTCAGATGGCGCTCGAACAGCGTCACGCGGTCGAGCGACCAGGCATCGACGCGGGCGTGGAAGGCGGGGCCGATCTGGTCCGCATCGGTGCCGCCGTTGTAGAGATCGCGGTAGGCGGCGAAACGCTCGGCAGGCGGCAGCATCGTGCTGTCGAACTGGAGCAGCGCGGCGGTCGAGATATCGGGTTCGGGTGCGGTCATCGGCGACCGGCCCGGGCGAACGCGGCGACGACGGCGGCGGTGGCGAGGCTGATCGCGGCGGCACCGCCGCCGATCAGTTCGAGTGCCAGGCCGAGGTTGTTCGCGGTGCGCGACAGCCGGGCGGTGTCGCTGAGCACGCCGGTCAGCAACGGGCCGCTGCCTGCGCCGACCAATGTGACGAGCGAGAGGAACAGCCCGGTGACCGCGCCGCGTCGCGCCGGCGGCGAAAGCGCCTGGACCGCGTAGAGCGTGACGAACGCGGCGAGCCCGCCGAGCAGGGTCACGCCCGCGAGCCCGGTGCCGATCGCCCATGCCGCGTTCGAGCGGGTGGCGAGCATCAGGAACGGCTGGGCGAGCAGCAGGCACAGCGCGTTGGCGAGGATCGGGCGCCGCGCGAACCAGTGCACGCGGGCGGTCATGACCCCGCCGAGATACTGCGCGCCGGTGCCCATCACCAGCAGGATGACGCCGAAGAACGTCGCGGCCGCGGGAACCGCGAAATGATGCTGGCGGATCAGCAGCACGGGCACCCAGGCGGCGAGGCTCTGGCCGATCAGGATCGGGCCGATCGCGACCGCGAACTGCGGCGCGAGCTTTACGATCAGGTCACGGGTCGCGGTCGGGGGCATGGCGGACGGCGTGACGCCGATCGTGCTCCCGATCGTGCTGGCGCCGACGGGCAACATCCGCAGGCAGGCGACCAGCAGCGCGATTGCGGGCACCGCGGTGAGCAGCAGGAGGATGCGCCAGCCTGCGCCTTCGGGTGCGATCCCGAACGACGCCGCGGCGCCGAGCACCAGTCCCGCCAGGATCAGTCCGCCGCTGCGGCCGAGCGCGGAAGCGCCGGTAAAGGTGGCGAGCACCTGCGGTCGCGCGACGCCGTAGGGCGTCCGCACGACCAGGACCATCGCGGCCGGGATCAGCGCCGCCTGGCCCAGGCCCAACAGGATACGCCCGGCCAGCAGCATCGCATAGCCGTCGGCAAACGCCATGATCGCCGATGCGGCGACCATGATCGCGAGCCCGGCCGCGACCAGCGTGCGCGGCATCGATCGATCGGTGAGCGTGCCGAAGCCGATCGCGGCGATCCCGTAGGTCACTGCGAGCGCAGGCCCGAGCAGGATGCCGAGCTGCGTATTGGTGAAGCCGTAGCGCTGCGCGAGCAGCGGCGCGATCGCCGAGAATACCGACCGGTCGGCCATCGCCAGCAGATGCGCGAGCGACAGCGCGAGGATCGCCGCGACCGGCAGCGCGCGATCCGGTGCGATGGGAGAGGTAGGCGGCGACGTCACGTACGTTCGTCGTACACCATTGTCATTACGCCGAAAACTGTCGCCGGACGTCACGGAAAACGCCGTCACGATACCAGGGCGATCAACTGTGCGAGGCCGTTGGTGCCGGTCTTGGTGACGACCGCGGCACGATGATTTTCGATCGTCTTGACGCTGAGCCCGAGATGGCCGGCGATCGCCTTGTTGCTGTGGCCGCATACGAGCATGTCGAACACCTCGCGTTCGCGCGTGGTCAGCGATGCGGTGCGGCTGGCGAGGATCCGCCGGCTGTTCGACCAGGCGATCCCTTCGGCGACGGCATTGAGCAGGCGATCCTCGTCGATCGGCTTTTCGAGATAATCGAGCCCGCCATAGCGGCGCACGCTGTCGACCGCGTTGGCGGTGGTCGGCCACGCGGTCATGAACACCAGCGCTACGGTCGGATCCATCACCCGCAACGCGTCGGCGAACGAGAAGCCGTCCATGTCGCCCATCATCACGTCGGAGATGATGCAGGCGGCGGGCCCGGCCGGATAGTCGCGCAGCAGATCGGTCGGCGCGACGAACGCGCGGGCGGCATGGCCGTGCCGGGTGAGCAACCGCGCTACGCTGGCGCCGAGATCGGCATCGTCGTCGACGACGTACACGGTCTGCGGCTGCGGCTCCGGCTGCGGCCCCGATACGGACCCACGAGGCAAACTGGCGGACATCATGCGCTATCTCCGGCGAGCGGCAGGGTGACGATATGAGCGATCCGCGCCGGGCCGCGATCGGCACGGGTGAGCGTGCCGCCGTGCGCCTCGACGATGGCCTTGGCGACGAGCGAGCCGACGCCCATGCCTTCATGGACCAGCGGGTGATCGGTGCAGTGGTTGACGACCGCGATCGCGACGCCGTCTCCGCGGCGGGTGACGGCGATCTCGACCACGCCGTCGTCGCACGCCTGCACCGCGTTGCGGACCAGGTTGACCAAGGCCTGCGCGATCTCGATCTCCTGCGCCAGCACGGTCCATTCGGGATCGATCGGCGCGATCCGGATCGTGACCCCGGCGACGCTCGCCTCGGGCCGGACCAGCGCCTGGACGGTGTCGAGCAGGGTCGCGACCGGCAGCAGAGACGGCTCGTCGACCGCGCGCCCGCCGAACCGCCTGAGCCTGCGGACCAGCGCCGACAGCGTCGTGGTCTTGCGTTCGATGAGCACGGCGGTCTCGGCGATCTCGGGGTCGGCACCGGCGCTGATCTCGACCAGGTGGCGCGCCTCGATCGCCAGCGTCGAGAGCGGCTGGCTGATCTCGTGGATCACCGCGACCGACATCGCGCGCAGCGTCTTCAGGCGCTCGGCCTGGAACAGCATCCGGTCGCGCCGGGCGACCGCGGCGAGCGCGCGGGCCTCGGCATCGGCGAAACTGCCCGCGAGATAGCCGACGACGGTGACCGCGGCGAGGCTCATGTGCAGCGCGAGCCGCTGGTCGACGGGCATCGCCCCGGTGGTCTCGGGCAGGACGAGGATCGCGGTGACGACGATCGCGGCCCAGGCGGCGGCGCGCCCGAACCGCAGCCCGATCCAGGCGATCGCGAGCAGCACCGGCGTCGCCGGCAGGCCGAGGCCGATGGTCGCGAGCGTCGCCACCAATCCCAGCGACAGGCCGAGCACGACGACCGCTTCGGCGATGTGCCCGCGCGACGGCGCCATCGCCGGCATCGCCGCCTTGCCGCGCGACAGGTCGGCGAGCCATAGCAATGGCGGCGCGACTAGCAGCACGCCCAGCATGTCACCGACCGCGAATCCGGTCAGCGAGGCGATCACGTCGCGTATGTTGGCGACGTTGGTGATGTCGGGCCGGATGATCGACCAGGGCAGCGCGAACGTGACCGCGGTGAGCGGCGCGAGCACGG
This sequence comes from Sphingomonas sp. SL1004, assembly GCF_057815015.1. Taxonomy (NCBI): domain Bacteria; kingdom Pseudomonadati; phylum Pseudomonadota; class Alphaproteobacteria; order Sphingomonadales; family Sphingomonadaceae; genus Sphingomonas; species Sphingomonas sp. SL1004. The sequence goes on along the minus strand of NZ_JBYMUX010000001.1, from coordinate 2,117,939 downwards.
AGGCGAGGCCGAGCGGCATCGGTGCGGTGGCGAGGCTGCCCCTGGCGCCATCGGAGACCCGGCGGACGATCGCTACGGCGACGCCGTACGCGATCACCGGGCTGGCGATGCCGAACATCTCGCGCGGCCAGTCCGGGTGGCTGAAGACGACGATCCCGGTGAGGCACTGGACGATGATCTCGGTCAGCGCGGTCGCAGGGGCAAAGCGCGCGCCGAACCGCCAGAACAAGGCGAGACGGACGCCCGCCGCGGGGAACCAGAGCGAATAATAGCCGACCCCGCCCCACAGGATCGCCAGCCGGTGCAACGCGAAGAAGACGAGGCCGTAGCCGGCGAGCAACAGCCATTCGCGGTCGCGCGGCACCCAGCTCGGGCGGGCACGCGACCGGGGTGCGTCCTCGATCGCTGCGGGGAAGGGGGCGGTGGCCATGACGACGCTCGATACCCGGAAGTGCGCGCGGCAGAACTAGGGAAATACCCGGACGCGCTTCGAAAGCGGACCGGCGGGGGATAAAACCGAAACGGCCGCGGGTTTTACCCGGAATGACGGGGGCGCGTGCGGACGCCTACCGACGACCCCCAACCGCGTATCCGGGGACTGCGATGTCGGCCTTACCACGATGAATTATTATCATAATATCGAAGGCCAGCCGATCAGCCCGATGGTCCTGCCCGCAATTTCGATCACCGGCGACGCGTTGTTCGGCCTGCGACGTACCAAGGCGCCCGGGACGCACGCGCTGGCGGACGTACGGATCGATTACCGGCCGACCGAAGCCGGGCAGCGGGTTATCGCGGCGGACGGTCATAGCGGGCCCGGCATCTATGCGTGCTTCTGGGACCGCCGGCTTTTCTATGTCGGGACGTTTGCCGGCAACGACCGGCCGACCAATGGCAACGTCGCCAAGGAGCGTTGGACCAAGCACGTCGCCGGGATGACCTTTCGCGGCCATAACGTCACGATCGGCGAGAAGGCGCTCGACCGGATCGCGGACGAGACCGCAACGCCGCTGGGTGCGCTGTTGCTCGATGCGGATCGGGCGCGGATCGCGAAGACCGCCGGCGCCCTGCAGACGCAGTATGCCAAGTTCCGGTTCGCGGACCGGCATTGGGACGATTTCGCGGTGCTCGACGCGGCGATGCTGGAGCGGTTCGGGTTCGTGTTCCTGCGGCCGTCGCTGCACGGGCGACTGGCGGGGATGGACAAGGCGGCGCTCGATCCGCACCTGCGGGCGATGGAGCGCGCGATCGTCGCGCTGCTCGATCCGCCCTGCAACGGTGCGTCGCCCAATGGCGATGGCACGCCCGGCCCCGGCATGGCCGACGCCGCGCAGGCGATGCGGCAGGTGATGGATGCCCATCTCGCCAACGTGCAGAGCGATCACCCGGACTATCAGTTGAGGCCGCGCCGATCCCGCAAGGTCGAACGCGTAGCGCGCGCCGGTCTGCGCGAGTTCGTCCATGGCTGAGCAGCGCGGTTCGATCGCCAGCTCGATTGTGTGCGCCGACCAACCGCTGTAGGTCCCGCGGGGAACACGGCGCCGTTGCGCGCCGATCGGCGGCCTATCGACACGGGCGGAACATGGACTCCTCGGGCCTTGAGGCCGTCTTTCTCGCGAACCGCGACACGCTGCTGCGGTTTCTCCGCTCGCTCGGCGCGCGCGATGCGGAAGATCTGCTGCAGGAACTGTGGGTGCGGATCCAGACCGCGCCGACCGGGCCGATCGCAGCCCCGCTGTCGTATCTGTACCGGATGGCGAACAATCTGATGCTCGATCGGCACCGGGCAGTGCGGCAGGCGGAGAAGCGCGATCGCGCGTGGACAGAGGCGACCGGCGGAGCGTCGCTCGATCGGTCCGAGGAGCCCTCTGCCGAGCGGGTCGTGATCGCGCGCCAACAGGCGGTGCTGGCCGAGGCTGCGTTGCAGTCGGTCGGCGACCGCGCCGCGCGGATATTCCGGCGCCACCGGATCGACGGGGTCGAGCAGCGTGCGGTCGCGGCGGAGTTCGGCGTCAGCCTCAGCACCGTCGAGAGCGACCTGCGGAAGGCGTATCGCGCGATGATCGATGCGAAGCGGCGTCATGATGAGGCCTGAATATTCAAGCCCGGATATTCAAGGGCGTACGCGTTCGCCTCCGTCTTCGGCTATAGGAGGCCATGATGGCGGAGCATGACGATATGGAGGCGCGCGCGCTGGACTGGGTCGTCCGGACCGGCAGCGATGCGTTCGACGACTGGCCGGCGTTCCAGGCGTGGCTGGAGGCGGACCCGCGTCACGCGGCGGCCTACCATGCGATGTCGGCGGATATCGAAGAGATGACGGCGTCCGTGCCTGTCGACGTCGCCGCACCGGTCGTCGTCGCGATGCCGAAGCGGCGCTGGCCGGTCTGGGCTGGCGGTGCGATCGCGGCGTCGCTGGCGCTTTTCGTCGGGTATGAGGCGATCGATACGGGCGCGCATCCTTATGCGGTCGAAACGGCGGCAGGGGCGATGCGGACGGTTCGCCTCGCCGATGGCAGCAGCATCGCGATGGGCGGCGCAACGCGGCTGATGCTCGACCGCGACGACCCGCGGGTCGCGACGCTGGAGCGGGGCGAGGCGATGTTCGTGGTCCGGCACGACGACCGCGATCCGTTCGAGGTGAACGTCGGCGGCGCACGGCTGGTCGATGTCGGTACCGCGTTCGACGTGAAGCACGCGCGGGGCGAAACGCGCGTCGCGGTGTCGGAGGGCGCGGTCGACTACAACCCCGGCAGCGATGCCATCCGGCTCGTGAAGGGGCAGGGTCTGCTGGTACGCGACGGCAAGGCGAGCGTGACCGCGGTCGACGTTGCCAGCGTCGGATCGTGGCGCGACAGCGTGCTGGCCTATGAAGGCGCGACTCTGGCGGAGGTGGCGGACGATCTGTCGCGCGCGCTGGGCGTCGACCTGCGCGCCGATCCGACCGTGGCGAAGCGTGCGTTCAGCGGCAGCATCGCGACCGCCAAGCTGGCCGGCGACCCCAGCCTGGCCGCACCGCTGCTGGGCGTGGCGATCCGCAAGCGTGGCGGCCACTGGGTGATGTCCACGCGCTCGTGACGATGCGGGCATGCCTGATCGTCGTGGCGCTGGTCGCCGCCGCTCCTGCCCTGGCGGGCTCTCCAACCACCAGAACGCCGGCGGTCGACCTGCCCGCGGGGCGGCTCGGCGATGCGGTGCTGGCGCTCGGGCGGCAGTCGGGGACGAGCATCGTCGTCGGCGATCCGGTGCTATGGGCGCGGCGCGTGCCGGCGGTGCGCGGGCGGATGACCGCGAGAGCGGCGCTCGACCGACTGGCGGTCGCGGCGAATGCCGATGTCGTCGCGGCCGGGCCGTTCGGGTGGCGGCTCATGGCTCGCACCCCGCGTGTCGCGGTTCGGGTGAAGCGGCCTGAAGCCGTTCCGGTCGCGGTGCCGGTACCGGCGGTGCAGGGGGCCGACATCGTCGTGACCGGCAGCAAGCGCGACGTCCGGTTGCGCGATTTCGCGGGGCAGGTGGCCTTGCTCGATGGGGTCGATCTCGCGCTCGGCGGCGCGGGCGGGACCGACGCGATCCTCGCGCGGCTGGCAAGCGTGTCGTCGACGCATCTCGGCGCGGGGCGCAACAAGCTATTCATCCGCGGCATCGCCGATTCCAGCTTCACCGGACCGACCCAGACCACCGTCGGCCAGTATTTCGGCGACCTCCGGCTGAGCTACAACGCGCCCGATCCCGATCTGCGGATGTACGATATCGCCTCGGTCGAGGTGCTCGAAGGGCCGCAGGGGACTCTGTACGGCGCGGGGTCGCTCGGCGGCATCATCCGTACCGTGCCCAACGCGCCGGAGATGGGCGCGGTGTCGGCATCGATCGCGGGTGGGCTGTCGGCGACGTGGCACGGCGATCCGGGCGCCGATCTGGGCGCGACGCTGAACGTGCCGCTGGGCGAGCGCGTGGCGCTGCGGGTAGTCGGCTACGGGGTGAGCGAGGGCGGGTATATCGACAATCCGGTGCTCGGCCGGCGTGACGTGAACCGGACGCGGATCGGCGGCGGTCGGGCAACGCTGCGGCTCGATGCGGGAAATGGCTGGACCGTCGATCTCGGTGGAATCGGCCAATGGACCAAGGGCGACGACAGCCAATATGCCGATCGCGACGCGGCCCCGCTGACCCGGTCGAGCGCGATCGTGCAGGGCTTCTCGGCGGACTATGCGATGGGGCAGGTGGTCGTGTCGGGCGCGATCGGCGGGCTGAAGGTCAGGTCGTCGACCGGGATCGTCGGCCAGACGCTGACCGAACGCTATGACGCGACCTTGCCGACCGGGGACGCGACGCTGCCGGGCGCGGATTGGCCTGCATCGAGCGATCCCATGCCGACACTGGCAGGCAGTCCGCGAGTGTTTGCGCAGCGTAACGCGACGATGCTGATCGCGAACGAGACGCGGGTGTGGCGGCCGATGCGGAACGGCTTCGGCTGGGTGGTCGGCGGCAGCTTTACGCACAATCGTACGAGGTTGTCGCGCTCGCTCGGCCCGGTCGATGCGCCGACCCCGGTGACCGGCGTCACCAACAGCATCGACGAGGCGACGCTGTACGGCGAGGGGAGCGTGCAACTGGTACGCGGCCTGATCGCGACCGCCGGCGCGCGCGTCACGCGGGCATCGCTGGCGGGGACCGGCGAAGACGTCGCGCCGGCCCGGCTGGAGGCAGTCGCGCTCGCCCGTGCGCGCGTGACCGCGGACCGGATCGAGACGAGCGTGCTGCCGTCCGCCTCGCTGATCGCGACGGTGCTGCCGAAGGTGTCGTTATATGGGCGTTACCAGCAGGGGTTTCGACCGGGCGGATTGGCGATCGAGAGCGACTTCGTGCGGCGGTTCGAGAATGACCGGGTGCGGACGCTGGAGAGCGGCGTGCGCGTCGGACTGGCGGGCGTCGACCGGGCGTATCTGACGGCGAGCGTGTCGCACACGATCTGGCAGGATATCCAGGCGGACTTCATCGACGCGACCGGGCTGCCGAGTACCGCCAATATCGGCGACGGGCGGATCTGGACGTTCGGCGCGACCGGCGGGTGGAAGCCGGTGGCCGGGCTGACGCTGGATGCGGGGTTCACCTATAACGACAGCCGCGTGACCGAACCCAGCGCGGCGCTGTTCGTGGCGCTCGCGCGGATGAGCCAGGTGCCCAATATCGCGCGCTATGCCGGGCGACTGGGGGCGGATTACCGGCGGGATGTCGGTCGCGACCTGGAACTGCGGGTGTATGGATGGGCGCGCTATGTCGGGCGATCGCGGCTCGGGGTCGGGCCGGTGCTCGGCGAGGAGCAGGGGGATTATTTCGATACGGCGCTGACCGCGAGGGTCGGACGGCCTGCGTTGGGGGTGACGCTCGGCGTGACGAATTTGACGGACAGCGTCGGCAACCGGTTCGCGCTGGGGACGCCGTTTCAGGTCGGCAGCGGACAGATCACGCCACAGCGACCGCGGACGGTGCGGATCGGGCTGGACGCCGCGTTTTGACGAGACGGGGGGGCGGAGACGCAACGGGCGTCTCGCTCGCCTCCCCCTCCGCCTGGCAAGGGCCAGCCACCTCCCCCTGGCGGGGGAGGATCACAGGTCAGGCCTTCGCCAGCGCGCGCTGGTCCGCCGGCAACAGTGCCAGCGCGGTCTTGTAGCAATCCTCGACGTGTGAGTTTCCGACCAGCTTCATCGCGCCGAAGCTGATCGTCGCGGCCACCGCGGAGCCCGCGAACGGGATGAACTTCGCCATCGATCCGACTGCCACGCGAGCGCCGACGCGGCGGAGGAGCGCGGCGACGATGCGCTTGGTCACCATCCGGCCGATCATCGTGTTGCCGAGGCTCGACGCCATCACGAGCGCCTGCTGTGCGAGCTGCGGCTCCATCGTCTTCACCTGCTCGTGATCGAGGCCGAAGCGCTTGCTGATCTCGGGCAGCAGCTTGGTGAGCAGGCCGATGTCGGCGACGATATCCGCGCCGGGAATCGGCACGACCGCCGCCCCCGCCGACATCATCGAGCGCGTCGTGACGAGGCGCTTGCTGTCGTCGCGGATGCGGTCGAGTTCGGCGATAGTGGTGATCATGATCGTGTTTCCCTGAAGATATCCGCCCGACAACGCGCTGCTGCTGCGGTTGTGCCGCGGGATAATGCGACGCCGTTCAAGGTTCGCGCCAGGCGTCTCCGTCCTCTTTTCGAAAACACATCGAAAAGGGTTCCGTATGCGTCGTCTCCTGCTGACCACCACCTGCCTGTTTGCCGTGACGACGGGCGCCCAGGCGCAGACCGTGATCGACACCAAGCGGACCGATGCAGTGCGGACCTCGACGATCAAGGCGGGCGCACCCGACAACCTCAAGATCGTCGCGGCAGGGTCGGTCACGCCGACCAGCGGCACCGCGGTGACCGTCGACAGCGTCAATTCGGTCGCCAACGAAGGCACGATCCAGATCACCAACGCCGACGGCGCGACCGGCATCCTCGCCAACGCCGGCACCGGCGGCGGCATCACCAACGCGGCGGCCGGCAAGATCATCATCGACGAAAGCTATGTCGCGACCGACACCGACAAGGACGGCGATCTCGACGGGCCGTTCGCGGCGGGCGCCGGACGCACCGGGATCCGCACCGCCGGCGCGTACACCGGCGCGATCGTCAACAGCGGCGCGATCACGGTGAAGGGCAACAATTCCGCGGGCATCTGGCTGGGCGGACCGCTGACGGGTGCATTCACGCATGACGGGCAGACATCGGTCACCGGCGATCGCTCGACCGGCGTGCGGATCGCCGACGTGACCGGCAACGTCCGGCTCGCGGGGACGATCGCGGCGATCGGGCAGGGCGCGGTCGCCGCGCGCGTCGAGGGCGACATCGCTGGCGCGCTGGTGGTGCAGGGCGCGCTCGGCTCGACCGGCTATCGCTACGTGACGGCACCCGCCGATCCTTCGAAGCTCGATGCGGACGATCTGTTGCAGGGCGGATCGGCGCTGGTCGTCGCGGGCAATGTCTCGGGCGGGATCATCTTCGCGATACCCCCGAAGGATGCGAGCACGACCGATACCGATGAGGACAAGGACGGCCTGCCCGACGCCACCGAAGGCTCGGCCGTAATCACCTCCTACGGCGCAGCGCCCGCGGTGCAGATCGGATCGGCCACGCGTGCAGTCGCGATCGGCGCAGTGGCCGGGACGGGGACCGGCTTCGGTCTGATCGTCGACGGAGGTATCGCAGGCAGCGGCGTGTACGGCGGTGTCGAGGGTAACGGCCTGGCGATCGGTGGCCTGGGCGGCGCGGTGACGATCGCCGGCGGGATCGGCATCAACGGCACCGTGGCGGCCACCGCGAACGGTGCGAGCGCGACCGCGCTTAAGATCGGTAGCGGCGCCTCGACCCCTGAGATCCGCAATGCCGGGACGATCTCCGCGGCGGGTGGTGGCACGACGGCGTCGCGGTCGACCGCAGTGCTGGTCGATACCGGCGCATCGGTCGCGACGATCCGCAACAGCGGCACGATCAAGGCGGCAGCGCAGGCCGCCGACGGCACTGCGATCGCCATCCTCGATCGCTCGGGCACTGTCACGCTGGTCGAGAACAGCGGCGGGATCGGCGCATCGGGCGCGCTTGCCACCTCCGAGCGAAACGTCGCGATCGACCTGTCGGCGAACACCACCGGCACGATCGTTCGCCAGACCGCGGTCGCGACCGGCATCGCGGCACCCGCGATCGTCGGCGACGTGCGCTTCGGCAGCGGCAATGACCTGTTCGACGTCGCGGACGGTACTGTCGCCGGGACTGCCCGGTTCGGGAACGGGAACAACCGGCTGGCCTTGTCGGGCGATGCTGCGTTTACCGGCGGCGCAGTGTTCGGTGCGGGCAACGACGCGCTTACGCTAGCGGGGACGTCGGTATTCAACGGCGCGGCGGACTTTGGTGGCGGCAGCGATACGCTGACGCTCGGCGGTACGTCGCGGTTCGTCGGCACGCTTGCCAACGCCGGCGGCCTCGCGGTCGCGGTCAATGGCGGCACGCTCGACATCACCAAGGCGGCGTCGATCGCGTCGCTGTCGGTCGGCGGAGGCGGTGTGCTCGCGGTGACGCTCGACAAGACTGGCGGCACCGGCACGATGATCCAGGTCGCGGGCACGGCGTCGTTCGACAAGGATTCCAAGCTGGCACTGAAGCTCACCAGCGTCACCGATGCGGAGGGGCGTTACGTCGTCCTGCGTGCGGGCACGTTGACCGGCGCCGCGAACCTGACCGCGACGACGACCGCGCTGCCGTTCCTCTACAAGGGCAGCATCGCGACCGGGACGGGCAACGACCTGACCGTCGACATCCTGCGCAAGACGTCGACCGAGCTCGGCTTCAACCGTTCGCAGGCGTCGGCCTATGATGCGGTCTACAAGGCGCTTGGCAACGACGCGAAGGTCGGCGGCGCGTTCCTGAACATCACCGATGGCGACGCGTTCCGCGGCTCGGTTCGCCAGATGCTGCCCGACCATGCGGGCGGTACGTTCGAGGCGGTGACGATGGGCTCGCGCGCCGCTGCCCGCGTGCTTGCCGACCCGCACGGGCCGTTCAAGGACGAGGGCAAATGGGGGTATTGGGTGACGCAGGTCGCCTGGGGCACGTCGAAGAGCATCGCCGATACCGCGGGCTACGACATCAGCGGCTGGGGTGTCTCGGCAGGCGCCGAGTACAAGACCGGCGTGGGCAATTTCGGCACGTCGCTGGCGTATCTGAACGGCCAGGATGCGGATGACGGCACCAGCAACGAGGTCCGGTCGAACCAGTATGAGCTGGCCGGATATTGGCGCGGGCATTGGGGCGATCTGCAAGCGAACGCCCGCGTGTCTGGCGCCAAGATCGCATTCGACGGCACGCGCCAGTTCAACGGCGCAATCGGCACCGAAAAGGTCGATCGAACGTCAAAGGGCGACTGGAACGGGACGCTGTACTCGGCGTCGGGTGGTGTCTCGTGGGACGGCGGCAAGGGCATCTTCGTGTTCCGCCCGGTGCTTGCGATCGATTATTACAAGCTGAAGGAGGACGGCTACAGCGAGACTGGCGGTGGCAAGGCGATCGACCTTGTCGTCCGCTCGCGGAGCAGCGACGAACTGGCAGTAACCGCGAGCACCGCGCTGGGGCTGAACTTCGGGGGCACGAGCCCGGACGAAGGCTGGTTCCGGGTCGAGGCCGAAGGTGGTCGGCGCGAGCTGGTCGGCGGTGGCCTGGGTGCGACGACGGCGGCGTTCGAGGGTGGGCAGTCGTTCACGCTGACGCCGGAGGAGCGGACGAGCGGCTGGGTCGGGAAGCTGCGCGCGGTCGGCGGCAGTTCGGCGTTCCGGCTGGGCGGCGAGTTCGGTGGCGAGCAACAGCAGGGCCGCGTGGCGCTGTCGCTGCGCGCGAGCCTGCAGATCGGGTTGTAAGTTCGAACCTCACGATCCTCCCCCGCCAGGGGGAGGTGGCAGGCGTTAGCCTGACGGAGGGGGAGGCAAACGCCAACCTCCGTTCCGTGTCCTCCCCCTCCGTCGCCTTCGGCGCCACCTCCCCCTGGCGGGGGAGGATCGTGAGGACTACGCGCGGGTCTGCCAGCCACCGCCTAGTGCGCGGAACAGGTCGACTTGGGCGCCGGCGATGCGGGCATCCGCTGCGGCCAGGTCCGTATCCGTATCCGCCAGCGTGCGTTCCGCATCGAGGACGTCGAGGAAGTCGATCTGGCCTTCGCGCTGGCGGGCGCGGGTGATGCGGGCGGCGGTGGCGGCGTTGTCGTGCGCGGATTGCAACTGTGTGCGGCGATCGAGTTCGCGGGCGTAGTTCGACAATGCGGTCTCGGTTTCCTCGAGTGCGGTGAGGACGCTGCCGTCGAAATTGGCGAGTGCGCCGCGGGTGTCTGCCTCGGCGCCGGCGATGCGCGCGCGGGCCGCCGACTGGTTAAGCGACCAGTTCAGCAGGGGCCCGAGCAGCCAGCGGATCGGGCCGCCGGTGAAGATGTCGCCGACACTGAGCGCGGTCGAGCCGATCGATCCGCCGAGCGAGATCTGCGGATAGAGCTGCGAGGTCTGGACGCCGATCCGTGCGGTCGCCGCGGCCAGCCGACGTTCGGCGGCGTGGACGTCGGGGCGGCGGGCGAGCAGCGCCGCACCGTCGCCGATCGGGATCGGCTGGTCGAGGCGTGGCGTGGTGGTGCGCGCGCCAGCGGCTGCGGGCAGGTCCTGCGGGGTGCGGCCGGTGAGCGTGGCGAGGCGGAAGAGCGCGGCTTGGCGCTCGGCTTCGATCTGCGGGATGTTGGCGGCGCGCTGATCGCGCAGGGCGGCGATGCGGACCTGGTCGAGGCGGGCTGCACGTCCGGCGTCGACGCGCTTGCCGGTCAGCGTGTTCGATTTGTCGAGCAGGTCGACGATGCGCCGCGCAACCGCGAGGCGTTCGGCGGACGAGGCTGCGTCGACATAGGCGCGGGTGGTGGCGGCGACGATCGAGACGCGGACGGCGTCCGCATCGGCCTGCGCGGCGCCGACGTCACCGCGTGCTGCTTCGACGTTGCGGCGGACTCGGCCGGCGAGATCGACCTCGTAGCTGACGTCCAGGCCTACGTCGTAGGTGGCGCGCTCGCGGTCGAGGCCGGGCAGGGTCTGGAGTTGCGAGGTGCGCGTATAATTGCCGCTCGCGCCGGCGTTTACCTGCGGCTCGCGGTCGGTCTTGGCCCCGCGCAACGACGCGCGGGCGCTGTCGAGCCGGGCGACGGCGACGCGGAGGTCGGTGTTCGCTGCGAGCGCGTCCGCGACGAGACCGTCGAGGACTGGGTCGCGGTACATCCGCCACCAGTCGTTGTCGGGCGCCGTGGTTACGGTGGCGGCATTCGCGGTGACGAACGATGCGGCCGCCTTGGGGGGAGTGATCGGTGCGACATAGTCGGGGCCGGCGGCGCACGCGGCGAGCGTCAGCGCCGAGAGGCTCGCGAGGAGGGCGGACTTCATGAGGCTGGTCCTATTCGGCTGGCTGAAGGGTCGCGGCGGGTGCGGGACGGCGGCGTTCGAACCGCAGCGCCAGCGCCCGTGCGACGACATAGAAGGTGGGGGTGAAGAGCAGCCCGAACCCGGTCACGCCGATCATCCCAAAGAACACCGCGGTCCCGAGCGCTTGGCGGAGTTCCGCACCGGCACCAGTCGCGATCACCAGCGGCACTGCGCCGAGGATGAACGCGAAGCTCGTCATTAGGATCGGCCGCAACCGGTCCTTCGCCGCGCGTACCGCCGCCTCGACCGGGGTGAGTCCGTCCTGTTCTTCGGCCTGTTTCGCGAACTCGACCACGAGGATCGCGTTCTTCGCGGCGAGCGCAATCAGCACGACTAGGCCGATCTGCGTCAGGACGTTGTTGTCCATACCTCGCAGGTTCACGCCGGTCATCGCGGCGAGCAGGCACATCGGCACGATCAGGATGATCGCGAGCGGCAATGTCAGGCTCTCATATTGCGCGGCGAGCACGAGGAAGACGAACACCACCGCCATGCCGAAGACGAGCGCGGCGGTGCTGCCGGCGGCCTTTTGTTGGTAGGCGATGCCGGTCCATTCATGCGCGTAGCCGGCGGGCAACGATGCATCGGCGAGCTTCTCCATCGCGACCAGCGACTGGCCGGAGGAATAGCCCTTGGCGGTGTCGCCATCGACCTCGACCGCGGGGAAGAGGTTGTAGCGCACGACGCGGTACGGGCCGGTCTTGTCCTTGAACGTCGAGACCGAGCCGACCGGGACCATCTGGCCCGAGTTGGAGCGCGTCTTCAGGTTGGCGATGTCCGCGGTGGTGTTGCGGAACGGTGCGTCGGCCTGCGCGGTGACGCGGTAGGTGCGGCCCAGCAGGTTGAAGTCGTTGACGAACGCCGAGCCGAGATAGACCTGCAACGCCTCGAACACGCGCTCGGGTGGGACGCCGAGAAGGTTGGCCTTGGCGCGGTCGACGTCGGCGAAAATGCGCGGCGTGGCGGTGTCGAAGAACGTGTAGATCTGGGCGAGACCCTTGGTCTGGTTCGCCTGGCCGATCAGCGCGTAACTCGTCTTGCCGAGGTCGGCGTAACCGTGGCCGCCCTGGTCCTGCACCATCAGGCGATAGCCGCCGGCCGAGCCGATGCCCTGGATCAGGGGTGGCGGGACGATCAGCAGGCGCGCTTCGGTGATGTCGCCGGTCGCCTTCTGCGATTCCGCCATGATGCTGGCGAGCGTGACGCCGAGCTTCTTGCGCTCCTCGAAGCTTTTGAGCGGGATGTACGCTGCGGCCGAGTTGGGGGCGAGCGTCTGCGAGGGGCCGTCGAAACCGGCCAACATCACCGCACCTTTGACGCCCGCGAGCGGCAGGATGCGCTTGGCGACCTTCTGCATGACCGCGTCGGTGCGCTCGACCGACGAGCCGGGCGGAAGCTGGATGACGGTCAGGAAGTAGCCCTGGTCCTGCGCGGGCACGAAGCCGCTAGGAGTAACCATGAACACGCCGACCGTGACCGCGATCAGCGCGGCATAGGCGACCATCATCCGCTTCGGCGCGGTGACGAGGCGCGCGGTGAGGCGGGCATAACTGTTGCCCATCCGCTCGAACCCGCGATTGAAGGCATCGCCGGCGCGGCGCACGGTGCGGGTCAGGCGGTTGCCCGAATCCGCGGGGGCGGTCGGCTTGAGCAGCATCGCGGCGAGCGCTGGCGATAGAGTCAGTGAGATCAGCAGCGAGATGATCGTCGCGGTCGAGATCGTCACCGCGAACTGGCGGTAGAACGCGCCGGACAGGCCGGTGAGGAACACGGTCGGGATGAACACCGCGCACAGCACGAGCACGATCGCGACGAGCGCGCCGGACACTTCGTCCATCGACGTACGCGCTGCCTCAAGCGGGGATAGCCCGTGTTCGAGGTTGCGCTCGACATTCTCGACCACGACGATCGCATCATCGACGACGATGCCAATCGCGAGGACGAGGCCGAACAGCGAGAGGTTGTTGAGGCTGTACCCGGCGGCGGCGAGCACCGCGAAGGTGCCGATCAGCGAGACCGGGATGGCCACGATCGGGATGATCGCCGCGCGCCATTTCTGCAGGAAGACGAGGATCACCAGTACCACGAGGACCATTGCCTCGAAGAGCGTGTGCTTCACCGCGTCGATCGACTGCGCGATGAACTCGGTCGGATTGTAGATGACCTTGTATTCGAGGCCCTTGGGGAAGCGCTTCGACATGCTCTCCATCTCGGCGGTGACGGCCTGCGCCGCGCCGAGGGCGTTCGAGCCCGGACGCTGGAAGACCGCGGCGATGACCGTGGGCTTGCCGCTGAGATAGGTGTTGGCGCCGTAATCCTGCGCGCCGAGTTCGACGCGGGCTACGTCCGAGACGCGGACCTGGCGGCCTTGCGCGTCGGTGCGGATGACGACGTCGGCGAACTGCTTGGGATCGGTCAGGCGACCCTGCGTCTCGACGTTGAGCTGGAACGCGCTGTTGCCCTTGTCGTAAGGCGGCTGGCCGAGCGTGCCGGCGGCGACCTGGACGTTCTGCGCGCGCAACGCGGCGACGATCTCGCCGGCGGTGAGGTCTAGCGCGGCGGCGCGGCCGGGATCGATCCAGATGCGCATGGAGTAATCGCGTGCGCCGAACAGCTGCACGTCGCCGACGCCGTCGATACGGCTGAGGCGATCGCGGACCTGCGTCAGCGCGTAGTTGGAGATATAGCCGCGATCGAGCGAGTTGTCGGGCGAGACGAGGTTCACGACCATCAGGAAGTCGGGCGACGTCTTCCGCGTCACCACGCCGAGGCGCTGGACGTCTTCGGGCAGCCGCGGGACGGCAACCGCGACGCGGTTCTGGACGAGCACCTGCGCGGCGTCGAGGTCGGTGCCGATCTTGAAGGTGACGGTGATCGTGACCTTGCCGTCGCCGGTCGATTGCGACGACTGGTACAGCATGTTGTCGACGCCGTTGATCTCCTGCTCGATCGGCGCGGCGACGGTTTCGGCGACCGTCTCGGCGGAGGCGCCGGGATAGGTCGCGCTGACGGTGACGGTGGGGGGAACGATGTCGGGATATTGCGACACCGGCAGCGTCATGTAGGCGATCGCGCCGACGATCGTGATGATCACCGCGATCACGCCCGCGAAGATCGGCCGGGTGATGAAGAAGCGCGAGAAGCGCATGGGAATTTCCTCGGTAGAGGGAGGCGGGCACGCGCCAACACCACCCCGGCGGAGGCCGGGGCCCAGTTGGGCGAACCGCAATGATGAAGTCGAAACGCTATCCCACCTGGGCCCCGGCCTTCGCCGGGGTGGTGGTTACTTCGCGAGGGTAGCTTCACCCGAGATGGGCTGGACGGAGGCTGGCGCAGTCGTACCCGACGCCACCACGATCCGGCCGACCTTCGGCGCGACGGTCGCGCCGGGCATCGCCATCTGCGTACCCTGGATGATGATCCGGTCGTTCGGCCCGATCCCCGAGCGCACGATCCGCAACCCATCGACCACCGGGCCGAGTTCGACCGGCTTCTGGCTCACGACGTTCTTCGCATCGATCGTCAGCAGCACCTTGCGCGCCTGATCGGTCTGCACCGCGTCGTCGGGCACCAGCAGCGCCTGCCGCGTTCCCGCACTTGCGAGGCGCATGTTGCCGAACATCCCCGGCGTCAGGAAATACCCCGGGTTGGCGAGCACCGCGCGGCCACGGATCGTGCCCGACCGCTGGTCGAGGCCGTTGTCGGTGAAGTCGAGCTTGCCCTTCCAGCGATGCTCGGTCTCGTCCTGCAACTGGATCTCTACCGCCGCCGGCGTCGCGCCGGGCTGACGCGCGCGCTGCGTCTTGAGGTACAGCGCCTCGGAGCCGTCGAACGTGAAGTAGATCGGGTCGAGCGCGTTGATCGTCGTAAGTACCGTGCCGCCGGTGCCTTCGCCGCCCGCGACCTGGTTGCCTGCATCGACGCGGCGGTCGGAGATACGACCGCCGATCGGCGCGCGAACCTGCGTGAAGCCGACGTCCAAGGCGCGGGCACGTTCGCGAGCCTGTGCGGCGGCGAGTGCGGCCTGGGCTGCTTCCAGCTTGCCACGCAAAGCGTCGACTTCGCCTGCCGAAACCGCTTCATCGGCGACCAATCGCTGGGCGCGACCAAGGTCGGTGCGGGCGAGGGACAGAGCGCTTTTCGCGCTTGCGACGTTGGCATGCGCCTCCGCCAGGGCAGCGGCGAACGGGCGAGAGTCGATCGTGAAGAGCAGCTGGCCCTTGCTGACGATCTCGCCGTCGCGGAAATGAATGCCGGTGACTTCGCCCGCGACACGCGGACGGATCTCGACCGTCCGGCTCGGCGCGAACCGGCCGACATAATCGTCCCACTCGCTGACCTGCCGTACTAGGGGCGACGCGACCGTGACGGAGGCGGGCGGCGGGGCCGCCATCGCTGCGTCGGGATGATCGAACATCTTCACGCCGACCGCACCGAGCAGCGCGATCGGGACGAGCACCATCGCGCCGCGCTGCCAGGCCGGTCGTCGGTGACGGTCCGCGGGCGGCGACGCGACGACGTCTGCGTCGTTCGCGGCCGTGATCGTGGTCATCTGGTTCACGCTGCGATGCTCCGCTTCTGCTGGATGCCGACGCGCATGCCGGTCACGCTCTCGACGAGCGTTTCGATCTGTGCCTCGGCAAAGCCGGCGGCGAGGAACCCCTGGATCTCGGCCATCGGCAGCGCGAAGCCGCGACGCCAGGCGTACACGGCCATCCGCCGCAACGCCTCGAGCCGGGGGTCGGCGAGCCGCGATGCGGTGCTTAGGCCGAACAGGCTGCCCATCGCTCGCGACATGCGGCTCGGGCCGGACAGGCTGCGCAACGTGTCGCGCTTGGCGAGCGCGATGACGCTCCATTCCAGTGCGGAAAAGCCGGTCGGGGCTGGAGCAGCGACCGTCTGCGTGCGGCTGGTGACGGGCGATGCGAACATGTTGTCGAGGTCGAGATAAGCCATGGGATTGTCCCCCTTTTGAATTTTTGGACAAGCGCTAGCCGTCGCCGAGGGAGGACCCATCGGCGTTAGCTGATCGCAAGGCGTGCGCGGTCGTTGCCGGCACATCATCATGCCGCGCTTGCCCGCTTGGAAATGCTTGAGTTCGGTCGGCCGAAGCCGGCCGTGCTAGGTCAGGTTGTAACCGTGGTCATGGGTTGGTGTCCCCGGTTGCTCCATCCGAAGTAGGAGTGAGCTTCGATACCAGTCGGTATATAAACCTGGCGTTCATCTAGTCAACAGACTTTTGTACCGGGCGGTATTTTAAATCGCAGCGCACCAATATGCGTGACAATTTTGCCGGTCGCGTACCGTCTACTTGGTCGGCCAAACCGACATCGCGGTTTCGACGAGCTGGTTCAGCTCGCCGCAGGTCGCACCCGATCCGCTCTGGATCGTCAGACCCTGCATGATCGCGAACAGATACCGCATCAACGCATGCGACTCGAGGCCGTCCGGGAATTCGCCCGCAGCCTTCGCTTCGTCGAACCTCCGAATCAAGGCGGCCTCCGAGGACGCGCGACGCTTCGCAACTTCAGCCTTGATCGGCTCAGCCTCCGGGCTGCACGCGACACTGCTGATGACGCTCAGGCATCCTTTCGGATCACACGTGCTGGACTGCATCTGGAGCGCACCGCGCAGCAGATTTTCAGCCACGGCGCGTGCGGTCGGCGCATCGAGCGCATACGTCATATAGGCCAGCTTCTCACGCTCGTAGAGGTCGAGCGCCTTGTGGAACAGCGCCTCCTTGTTGCCGAACGCCGCGTAGAGGCTGGGCTTGGTAATGCCCATCTCGGCGGTGAGTTCGGCCATCGAGGCGCCTTCATACCCGTTGCGCCAGAATACGCGCAGCGCACCCGCAAGCGCCACGTCGAGATCGAACTCGCGGGGGCGGCCCTTGGGGGCGGTGAGCGTGCAAAGCCTATTCATACCGTTCGGTATATAGTGACGAACGGCGAAAGGTCCAGCAAGCAGAATGCGTTGGTCGTGACGATCATCGACCGACCGCCGTGTAGGCGAAGCCCGCCTGTTCGACATCCGAACGCTGGTACACGTTGCGCAGGTCGACCATCACCGGGCCGGCCATTACGCGCTTCAAACGCGCGAGATCGAGCGCCCGATATGCGTCCCATTCGGTCACGATGACGACCGCATCGGCACCTTCGGCTGCGTCGTAGGCGTCGTTGCAATAGACGAGGTCGGGCATCATCGCCTTGGCCGGCACCATGCCTTCGGGATCGTGCGTGCGGACCGTAACACCTGCATCCGCCAGCGCGGTCGCGATCGCGAGGCTGGGGGCGTCGCGCATGTCGTCGGTATTCGGCTTGAACGTGAGGCCCAGCAGCGCGACCGTCTTGCCGCGCGGGTTCTCGCCTAGCGCGTGAAGCACTTTCCGCCCCATCGCGCGCTTGCGGCTGTCGTTCACCTTCACCACCGCTTCGACGATGTGGACCGGCGTCTGGTAGTCCTCCGCGGTCTTGAGCAGTGCCAGCGTGTCCTTGGGGAAGCACGAGCCGCCATAGCCCGGCCCGGCGTGCAGGAATTTCTTCCCGATGCGGTTGTCGAGGCCGATCCCACGCGACACGTCCTGGACGTCGGCACCGACCGCCTCGCACAGGTCGGCGATCTCGTTGATGAAGGTGATCTTCGTCGCGAGGAACGCGTTCGCCGCATATTTGATCAGCTCGGACGTGCGCCGGCTGGTGAACAGGATCGGCGATTCGTTGAGGTAAAGTGGACGGTACACGTCGCGCATGACTTGCTTGGCGCGCTCGTCGTCGGTGCCGATGACGATCCGGTCGGGGCGCTTGAAGTCGCCGATCGCGGCGCCTTCGCGCAGGAATTCGGGGTTCGAGACGACCGCAACGTCGATGTCGGGACGCTTTTCGCGCAGGATCGCCTCGACGCGGTCGCCGGTGCCGACGGGGACGGTCGACTTGGTGACGACGACGGTCGGGCCGGTGACGGCGGCGGCGATTTCCTCGGTCGCGGCGAACACATAGCTGAGGTCGGCATGGCCATCGCCGCGCCGCGACGGCGTGCCGACCGCGATGAAGATCGCGTCGGCACCCGCGACTGCACTCGCCAGATCGGTGGTGAAGGTCAGCCGGCCCGCAGCGACGTTCGAGCCGACAAGCTGGTCCAGGCCGGGCTCGAAGATCGGCATGCGGCCGGCATGGAGCGCATCGATCTTCGCCTGATCCTTGTCGACGCAGATCACGTCATGCCCGAAGTCCGAAAAGCAGGCGCCGGACACCAGGCCGACATAGCCAGAACCGATCATCGTGATACGCATCGACGTTTCCTTGAAAGCTGGCTTCTGCAAGCAGCGCCTGAAGCGGGCGCAAGCTGGAGCGAAAGCGAGTTCGAAAGCTCGGGCGACCTATTGAGATAAATCGCGCCCCATGCAAGCTGACGGACGACCCGCGTATCTGTCGCGCGACCTTTCGCCCGTTGGCCATCGGATCGGCGATCCCGACTGGAGACTATGCATGAGCCGATTCCTGATCACTGGCGCGGCCGGCTTCATTGGTTTTCACCTTGCTTCGCGGCTGTTGCAGGACGGGCACGCGGTCGTCGGGTTCGATGGCCTGACCGCCTATTACGATGTCCGCCTCAAACAGGCGCGGGTCGACCTGCTCCGCCAGCATCCGGGGTTCGAACTGGTCACGGGCATGCTGGAGGACCGCGATGCGCTCGTCGCCGCGGCGAATCTCGCGAAGCCCGACGTGATCGTCCACCTCGCGGCACAGGCTGGCGTGCGCTATTCGATCGAGGCGCCGCGCACCTATGTCGACAGCAACCTGGTTGGCTCGTGGAACGTGCTCGACATCGCCAAGGCGGTCGGCTGCAAGCATCTGATGATGGCGTCGACCTCGTCGGTATATGGCGCGAACGAGAGCATGCCGTTCCGCGAACTCGACCGCGCCGACGAGCCGCTCAGCCTGTACGCCGCGACCAAGAAGGCGATGGAGGCGATGGCGTTCAGCCAGTCGCATCTGTTCGGCCTGCCGATGACGATGTTCCGGTTCTTCACCGTCTATGGCCCGTGGGGGCGGCCCGACATGGCGCTGTTCAAGTTCACCGACGCGATCCTGAACGGGCGGCCGATCGACGTGTACGGGCAGGGCCAGATGGCGCGTGACTTCACCTATGTCGAGGATCTGGTCGAGGCGATCGTCCGCCTCGCGGACGTGATCCCGGACGAGGCAAACCGCGTCGCCGACGTCGACACGCTGTCGAAGGTCGCGCCGTTCCGGGTCGTCAACATCGCGGGGGGCACGCCGACGCCGCTGATGGACTTCATCGAGACTATCGAAGAGTCGTTGGGGCACAAGGCGCAGCTCAACATGATGGCGATGCAGGCGGGCGACGTGCCGCGGACCTTTGCGGATGCGTCGTTGTTGCGGGCGTTGACGGGCTATACCCCCGATACGACTGTGAAAACCGGCGTCGACGCGTTCGTCCGGTGGTATCGAGACTATAACGACTGAGGAGAATGGTATGCGGATGATGACGGCAGGTCTGTTGCTGGCGATCGCGGCGCCAGTCGGTGCGCAGACTGCGGAGGCTCCGTGCACGGCGACGGTGCTGCCGCCCGAGTTCGCGGGCTGGGCAAAACCGGTCGCGGCGAAATCGGGCGACGCGGTCACGATCGATCGTGGTGCCGTGCTCGCACTGCTGCCGTCGGGCGACGTGACGTTCGCCGTCGCGTCCGCCAAGCCGCCGGTTGCCGGCACGTTCTCGGGAACCGTATCGTTCGAGGTCAAAACCGCGGGCACGTACCGCGTCGCGCTGAGCGGTCCGGTATGGATCGACGTGATCGGCGGCGGCAAGGCGCTGGACGCGGCAAGGCACGGCCACGGCCCAGCCTGTTCGCCGGTGAGGAAGATAGTCGATTTCGTGCTGACGCCGGGACGCTATGCGCTCCAGCTTTCGGGTGCGAAGACGGCGAGCGTCACGGTCCTCGTCACCCGCGCAACCAAAGCCGGCGGCGCCGGTTGAACGGGGATCAACATCCATCGCAAAGGAGCGAGACCATGGCTGACGACATCAAGAACGCGACCGATTCGATGCGCGAGGGCGCCGAAAAGGCACGGGACGCATTTACGGAAAAGGTCGTCGATCCTGCCAAGCGCGCCGGCGAGGCGATGAAGGAGTCGGGTGGCAAGATCGCGGAAGGTGGCGCGACGATCGGCAAGGCGATGATCGACCAGGCCGAACAGAATGCGCGCGAGGCGTTCGCGGCGATGCGCGAGGCGGCCAGCGCCAAGGACCTGTCGCAGGTGATGAAGATTCAGGGCGATTATCTCCGCGAGCAGAGCCAGCGCAGCATGAGCCAGGCGCGCGAGATCGGCGAACTGATCATGAAGTTCGGCAAGGATGCCGTTGCGCCGTTGCGGGGCACTGGTCCGCAGTAACGGGCGGCAATCGCGGACCTCGCCGGGCGGTTCGGTCCGGCGGGGCCTATGAGCGAAACGATCGCGGTGGGGCGCGGCAAGCGGGTGGAGCGACGTACGGACGAGCAAGAACGCCGTCGCTCCGATACGAGGACGTAGCCGCGGCGTCCGACCCTTGAACATTTCCGGCTTGCCGGTTGCGTACCGCGCGACGAACCGCGATGAGAGCCGCCCGATCCAAGGACGAAAATAGAACTATGGACCCGGCGGTTCCCCTTTCGCGCGCGACGCGGACGAGCGTGATGCTGAGCGCAACGGTGTTTCGACTGAACCGCGTCGGCGAACCCCACCGCGTGACCAACATTTCCGAGACCGGGCTGTGCATCGTCCAGGCTGGTGCACTCGACGTCGGCAGCGTCGTGGTGGTGACGATCGGCCAGGTCGAGCAGGTCCCGGCCGATATCGTCTGGGTTCGCGCAGGGCTTGCCGGGCTGAAGTTCCATACGCCGATCGACGTGGCGCGCGCGCGGTTGCGACGGGTCGCCGGTCAGGCTGCGGCGGCACCGTCCGCAGGGTGGATGGCGGAACTCAACGATCCCTATGCGCGCCGCGGCGGGCGCTGAGCCTGTTCAACGGCTGCTGGCGACGATCTGGACCGGGGGAAGCTTCCGTCCGAGATCGCCGAGCATGCCGATCACCCTGCGGCGCATCGGCTGCCAGAAGGCGGACAGGCTGAGCAGTGCGGAGCCGATGACGAGCCCGGTGAACGCCGCGCTCAGTTCGACGGCGCCCGTGGTGCGGATCAGCGCGTACATCGCATACAGGACATAGGCGAGGCTGGACACCAGCAACGCCCGCCGATCGACCGCCAGCGCGACGAATGCGAAGGCGATGTAGAGGACCAGCACGACGACCGCGGTGCCGACGCCCATCGTGTTGCCGAAGACGCCGAGCATCTGGAACACCGGGTGCGCGATCATCGGGGCGGCGGCGAGGTGAAGCCAGAACGCCACGTCCGCGCGGCGCGTCTGGCGGGCCGGATCGCTCAGGTCCCAGCGCATCGCGAGCGTGAACACCGCAATCCCGCAGACCAGCAGCATCGCATAGACGGCGTCGCGTGCAGCCGGAATCGCCGCGTAGATCAGCGATACGACGACCGCGACCAGCGCGGCTGCTCCCGCTGCGATCGTGATCGGTACCGCGAACCGGCGCCAATGTGCGTAGGCAGCTGCGGCTGCGGCGAGACCGGTGATCGCCGAGAGCAGTGCTTGGCCGCGCTGTCCGACATCGGGCGCCAGGCTGATGCCCAGCGCGGCGACCGCGCCTGCGACGCCGCCGACGAAGGTCAGCAGAAGGAGGATGCTCGGCAGCGCCATGCGACGCCTGGCGGTGAAATAGACGGCGAGCGCCCAGGACGCGGCGGCGACCAGCGCGCCGGCGAGCGTCGGGTGAATGGTCCCGCCGATCTGGCCGATCGCGAGCATCAGAAGGATCAGCGCGATCGACACGAAGATGTCGTTGAAACCGGTGAGGAGGCGGAAATGCTCTTCGTCGACCGCCGGCGTATCACGTCCGGTGGCGACATGATCGCGGAACGCTGCAGCGATGGCAGGCGAGATGACGCCTGCGGTCACCGCACTGTCGATGTCGCTCTCGCTGTACATGCATCCTCCTGTTTCGGGAGGCGTATCACGGGTGTATTGATTGAGCAATACACGTTGTAATGGGGTTAGCGGCGGGCTTCATCCTAAGCGTCATCCCCGCGCAGGCGGGGACCCATATCCTATGCCGTTGCGACTTCCAGCTCCACGCCACCCAGTATGGGTCCCCGCCTGCGCGGGGATGACGATAGTTGGAATCGTTGGGTGACTTTCTTACCGTCCCTGCAGCTTGCTCAGGATGGTCATCGACTGTTCCGACCCCGATTGTGGCACGATCTCGCCCGCGCGGTCGATGATCGCGTCCCAGTTTGCCGCTACGCCTTCGACCGACAGGTCGTCGCCGGTGAGCAGCTTGCCCTGAGTCAGCGTGACGTACGCCGCCTGGAACACGCCCGCACCGGCGCCGACGATCATGTTGGTCGGTGCGTCCTCGGACACGAGGAATACCGCCGCGGGGGCGACCTTGTCGGGGGAGAAGGCCTTGAACGCTTCCTCGGGGAAGATGTCCTGCGTCATGCGCGTGCCCGCAGTCGGAGCGATCGTGTTGACCTTGATGTTGTTCTTGGCGCCCTCGATCGCGAGCGTCTTGGTCAGGCCGGCGAGGCCGAGTTTCGCCGCGCCGTAGTTCGCCTGGCCGAAATTGCCGAACAGCCCGGTCGACGACGCGGTCATCAGGATGCGGCCATAGTTCTGGGCGCGCATCGTGTCCCACACCGCCTTGGTGGCGTTGGCCGAGCCGTTCAGGTGGACGTCGACGACGAACTTGAAATCGGCAGGCTCCATCTTGGCGAAGCTCTTGTCGCGCAGGACGCCGGCGTTGTTGATGAGGATGTGGACACCGCCCCATTTCTCGGAGGCTTTAGCGATCATCTCGACCATCTGGTCGTAGTCGGTGACGCTGCCGCCGTTCGACATCGCCTCACCGCCGGCCGCTTCGATTTCCTCGACGACTTTCAGCGCGGCATCGGAATGGCCGGTGCCATCGCGCGATGCGCCCAGATCGTTGACCACGACTTTCGCGCCGCGGCGGGCGAGTTCGAGCGCGTATTCGCGACCCAAGCCGCCGCCGGCGCCGGTGACGATCGCGACGCGGCCCTCAAAACCTATGGACATGGAAAAGGCGCTCCTCTCTTATCGTTGGAGCGCCTTTCCTAGAACGTAAAGCTAGCCGTGCAAGCGGCGGATCGATCCGCCGCCTGCACTGACGTCAGTTACTTGCCGCCGCGGTTACGGCAGCCGTCCTTGACCGTCTTCGAGCACACCGGATATTCGGCGGGCGCCGGCGTCGGCGGGGTTACCGTCGGCTGACCGAACGTCACGCCACCGGTCGGGGCAGGGGCGGCCATCGGTGCGGCAGGTGCTGCTGCCGGATCGGCGGGTGCCGCCATTGCCGGATCTGCCGGTGCTGCGGGATCAGCAGGGGCTGCCTGATCCGCGGGTGCCGTCTGCATGGCGGGATCGGCCGGTGCGGTCTGCGCGGCGGGATCGGCCGGCGGCGTCGTCTGGGCGATCACGGGCGACGCGAGAAGAGCGGCGGCGGCGAGAAGAATGGACTTCATACGAATCTCCTAAATGGGTGCACCATTTTGGTAGCGCGACGTCTGAACGCACTAAGTCGCGCTTGGGTCCTTCGTTTCGCATCCGATTCCATTCGCCCCACCTTGGGACGGAGTCTTTATCCGCCTGTGTCGAGCGAATAGCCCGCCGAACGGACGGTGCGAATGATGTCCGGACGCTCGCCGACGTTGATCGCCTTGCGCAGCCGCCGGATGTGGACGTCCACCGTTCGGCTCTCGATATCCGAGTCATGCCCCCAGACCGCATCGAGGAGGCGTTCGCGCGAGAACACCCAGCCCGGATGCTCGAGGAAATGCTTCAGCAGGCGGAACTCGGTAGGTCCGAGCGACACGACTTCGCCCGAGCGGCGGACCTTGTGGCCAACCGTGTCCATCTCGATGTCGGCATAGCTCAGCGCCTCACCGGCGAGGGCAGGGCGGACGCGGCGCAGCACGGCCCCGACGCGCGCGACGAGTTCGCGCGGCGAGAACGGCTTGGTCACGTAATCGTCGGCACCCGTCTCGAGGCCCCGAACGCGATCCTCCTCCTCACCACGCGCAGTGAGCATGATGATCGGCACGTTCTGGGTTTCGGGCGCGCGACGCAGGCGGCGGCACACCTCGATCCCCGACAACCCCTCGACCATCCAGTCGAGCAGGACGATGTCGGGCACCTTCTCCTTGGCGAGCAGCAAGGCTTCCTCGCCATCGGGCGTATGCGCGATCTCGAAATCCTCGCGCTTGAAATGCCAGACCAGCAATTCGGCCAGCGCAGCATCGTCCTCGACCAGCAGCATCTTCGCGCGTGCCATTATGCCTGCTCCTGCTTGATGCCACGTTCCCGGTCGACCATCTGCGTCCCGGTCGCGGCGAAATAGACCATCTCGGCGACGTTGGTGGCGTGATCGCCGATCCGCTCGAGGTTCTTGGCGACGAACAGCAGATGCGCGACCTGGCTGATCGTCTTCGGGTTCTCGACCATGTAGGTCACCAGCGTACGGAAGATGCTGTCGTAGAAATCGTCGAGCGCATTGTCGCTCTCGACCACGCGCACCGCCTCTTCCGCGTCCCGCGCGGCGAACGCGTCGAGCACGTCGTGGACCATCTCGCTCGCCATCCGGCCCATCGCGGGCAGTATCGAGATCGGCTCGATCCGGTGCTCGCTCTCGATCATCGGCACGCGCTTGGCGATGTTCTTGGCGTAGTCGCCGATCCGCTCGACGACGCCGGCGATCTTCAGCGCGGCGACCACCTCGCGGAGATCGACCGCCATCGGCGCGCGCAGCGCGATGATCCGCACCGCGAGCCGCTCGACCTCCGCCTCGATGACGTCGATCTGCTTGTCGGCGACGCGCACCTGTTCCGCGAGCGCGAGGTCGTTGCGTTGCAGCGCCTGCATCGCCTTGTCGATCGCGTCCTCGGCGAGCCCGCCCATCTGCGAGATCAACCCGCGGAGCTCGCCGATGTCGTTGTCGAAGGCCTTGACCGTATGCGTGTTCATGGTCGTTCCCCCACTCAGCCGTAGCGGCCGGTGATGTAATCCTTGGTCCGCTCTTCGCGGGGATTGGTGAAGATGTCCGAGGTGTTGCCGTATTCGACCAGCGTGCCGAGGTGGAAGAACGCGGTCTTCTGGCTGACGCGCGCGGCCTGCTGCATGTTGTGCGTGACGATCACCATGGCGTAGCGGCCGCGAAGTTCGTGGATCAGCTCCTCGATCTTCGCGGTCGCGATCGGATCGAGTGCCGAGCACGGCTCGTCCATCAGGATGACCTCGGGATCGACCGCGATGGCCCGCGCGATGCACAGCCGCTGCTGCTGACCGCCCGATAGCGCGGTGCCGCTGTCCGAGAGCCGATCCTTGACCTCGTCCCACAGGCCTGCACGGCGCAGCGACTTCTCGACGATCCGGTCGAGGTCCGCCTTCGCGCCCGCCAGTCCGTGTATGCGCGGGCCGTAGGCGACGTTTTCGTAGATCGATTTGGGGAAGGGGTTCGGCTTCTGGAACACCATGCCGACGCGGGCGCGAAGCTGCACCACGTCCATGTCGGGCGAATAGATGTCCTGGCCGTCGAGCTTGATCTCGCCCGTGACGCGCGCGCTGGCGACGGTGTCGTTCATGCGGTTCAATGTGCGCAGGAAGGTCGACTTGCCGCATCCCGACGGGCCGATGAACGCGACCACCTCGTCCTGGTCGACGTCGATCGAGACGTCGTTGATCGCGATCTTGCTGCCATAGGCGACAGAGACGTTGCGCGCCGTCATCTTGAGGATGGGAGGCTTAGAATGTTTTGGCATCACCAGCGGGTCTCGAATCGGTTGCGGAGGTAGATCGCGACGCCGTTCATCGCGAGCAGGAACACGAGCAGGACGATGATCGCGGCGGAGGTCTTCTCGACGAAGCCGCGGCTGACCTGATCGGACCAGAGGAAGATCTGGACGGGCAGCACGGTCGCGGGATCGGCGAGCCCAGATGGCGGGGCGGCGATGAATGCGCGCATGCCGATCATCAGCAACGGCGCCGTCTCGCCGAGCGCGCGCGCCATGCCGATGATCGTGCCGGTGAGGATACCGGGCAGCGCGAGCGGCAGGACGTGGTGGAAGACGACCTGCACCGGCGACGCGCCGATGCCGAGCGCGGCGTCGCGGATCGACGGCGGGACGCTCTTGATCGCGTTGCGCCCGGCGATGACGATGACGGGCATGGTCATCAGCGCGAGCGTGAGGCCACCGACGATCGGTGCCGACCGCGGCATCCCGAACGTGCCTAGGAATACGGCCAACCCGAGCAGGCCGAAGATGATCGACGGGACCGCAGCGAGATTGTTGATCGAGACCTCGATCAGGTCGGTCCAGCGGTTCTTCGGCGCATATTCCTCGAGATACAGCGCGGACAGCACGCCGATCGGGAACGCCAGCAGCAACGTGACGATCATCGTCAACAGCGACCCCTTGAACGCCCCCCAGATCCCGACTCGGGTCGCATCGGTCGAGTCCGCCGAGGTGAGGAAGCCCGCATTGAACCCACGAGTCAGCGCGCCGCTCGCTTTCAGGCGCGCGACGACCGCTTCGGCGTCGCGCGTGCCGTTGCCCTTGGCGGCGACGTCGATCGGGCTGGAGACGGGGACCTCGAACACGGTCCTGCGCTGAAGCAGCGACGGGTCGGCCTTGATCGCATCGCGGACCACCGCCCAGGCGCCGTCGGAGAGCAGGTCGGTGCCGTCCTTGCCGAACGCCTTGGTCGCGGCGAGGTCGACGGTGCCTTCCAGCCCTGCGCCAGCGAGCGCGAGGTCGGCACCGCGACCGACAAGGCGGGCGGGTTCGATCGGCAGCTTGGCGGCGGCGAGATCGATCGGAAGCGACACGCGCGTCTCGACGAAGCCGCTCGCGCCCTGCATCACCATCGTGATGAGCAGGTAAGCGAGGAACGCGGCGGACAGCCATACCGCGGCGAGCCCGGCGAAACGGAAGCGGCGCTCGGATGCGTAGCGGCGACGGATGCGCGATTGCATCGCGTGCGTCGTCCAGTCGGTCGGCACGCGGCGCACCGGCTCCGCGGCACTTACGGGAATCTGGGGCACGAGCGTGTCACTCATAGGCTTCGCGGTACCGTTTGACGACGCGCAGCGCGACGATGTTGAGAAGGAGCGTGACCACGAACAGCGTCAGGCCCAGTGCGAACGCGGCGAGCGTCTTGGGGCTGTCGAACTCGGCCTCGCCGGTCAGCAGGTCGACGATCTGCTTGGTGACCGTGGTGGTGCTGGCGAACGGGTTGAGAGTCAGCGTTGCAACGCCGGACGCGGCCATCACGACGATCATCGTCTCGCCGATCGCGCGCGACACGGCCAGCAGCACGCCGCCGACGACGCCGGGGAGGGCTGCCGGGAGCAGCACGCGGCGGATCGTCTCGGACGACGTCGCGCCCATCGCGAGGCTGCCGTCACGCATCGACGAGGGGACTGCGGCTAT
This sequence comes from Sphingomonas sp. SL1004, assembly GCF_057815015.1. Taxonomy (NCBI): domain Bacteria; kingdom Pseudomonadati; phylum Pseudomonadota; class Alphaproteobacteria; order Sphingomonadales; family Sphingomonadaceae; genus Sphingomonas; species Sphingomonas sp. SL1004. The sequence goes on along the minus strand of NZ_JBYMUX010000001.1, from coordinate 2,090,335 downwards.
CGAGTCGTCCGCCATCGAGGAGACGAACGGGATGATCATGATGCCCATCACGAGGCCGGCGGCGAGCGCGCTTTCGGACGATGCCCAGCTGATCCCGATCGAAACCGCGAAGTCGCGCACTGCGGGGGCGACGGTCAGCGCGGCGAAATAGCCGTAGACGACGGTCGGCACGCCGGCGAGCATCTCGAGGATCGGCTTCATCCATTTGCGCGTGGTCGGCTTGGCGTATTGCGTGAGGTAGATCGCGCTCATCAATCCGAACGGAATGGCGACGATCATCGCGATCACCGCACCGATGAAGAACGTCCCCCAGAACAACGGCACCGCGCCGAGCGACGCGCCCGGATCCCGGCCATCGATGACCTGCGGGCTCCAATGCGTGCCGAACAGGAAATCGGTGATCGGTACGACCGAGAAGAACCGTGCGGACTCGTACAGCAGCGAGGCGACGATACCGACGGTGGTCAGGATCGCGATCAGCGACGCACCGAGCAGCATCAGCATCACGACCCGCTCGACCTGCGTCCGCGCGCCGAAACCGGGTTTGACGCGGGTGAAGGCGAACGCGCCGCCGGCGAAGGCGAGCAGCAAGGCGAGTGCGGTCGCGATCCAGTCGTAGCGGGATTGCGCGGCGGCGTAGGCGGGCGCCAGCGTGCGGGCGAGCCCGTGGAACGCGCCGAAGCTGCGCCCCTCGGCGAGGCTGCGTGCTTCGGACAGGATCGATGCGCGATCGAAGCCGGGCGGGGGGAGCTGTATCGCCGCCGGAGTCGCGAGCACCGTGTCGGTGACGAGCGCGGGCGCGGTCATCGACCAGATCACGAGGAAGACCAGCGGTGGGATCGCGGTCCACAACGCTACGTACCAACCGTGATGGGAGGGGAGGGAGCTGAACCTTGCGGTGCTGCCGGCGCGGAAGCGGGTGGCGCGGACGCGGGCGGTGAGCCAGCCGATCAGGCCTAGGCCGAGGACTAGGAATAGGAGGGCGATGGCCGACATTACAGTTCTCGCCCGCTCAGATGCACTATCCCGGTAGCCGCCACCCCGGCGGAGGCCGGGGCCCAGTTGGAAAGGTCGAGGTAACGATGCGCAGCGCTCACCAATCCGACGGTGCCCAACTGGGCCCCGGCCTCCGCCGGGGTGGTGGCGCTATAATTGGGGGTTATCACCGCAAAAGTATCGTTCCCCCGCGGAAGCGGGGGCCCAGCTAAGTTTCGGTGGGCCGTGTGGCCCCTGGGCCCCCGCGTTCGCGAGGGAACTAGGAGGGGCGTGCGATTGCGTGAGCCAAACATCACTTCAACACCGCCGGATCCAGCACCGTCTCGTTGGCGATGATCGCCGCCGACCGCGCCTGGATATCCGCCGGCGCCGCGATCAGCCCCCGCTTCACCAACGGCCCCGTCGCCCCCCAGTTCGCCGCATACAGTTTCAGCAAATTCCGCAGCCCCGGGATCGCGGTCAGATGCGCCTTCTTCACATAGATATACAGCGGCCGGGACCCCGGATACGCGTTGTCCGCAATCGTCGCATAGGTCGGCGCCACGCCCGAGATCGACACCCCGTTCACGTCGTCCTTGTTCTCCTCCAGATAGCTGTACCCGAACACGCCGATCGCATTGGGGTTCGACTGCAGCTTCTGCACGATCAGATTGTCGTTCTCGCCCGCATCAACATACACGCCGTCCTCGCGCACCCGCGTGCACAGCGCCTTGTGCGCCTCGGCATCGGACTTCGCGAGCGCCTTGGCGGTCGGGTCGCTCGCCTCGCACCCCTTGGTCAGGATCAGCTCGGCCAGCGCATCGCGCGTGCCACTAGTCGCCGGTGGCCCGTAAACCTGGATCGGCACCGCGGGCAGCGCCGGATTGACGTCGCGCCAGACCCGCGCCGTGTTCACCTTGCCCCCCGGATTGGCGGCCAGCGCCTTGTAGAGATCGGTCGGCGTCAGCTGCATCTTCGGGCCGTTCTTCGCCTCGGCAAAGGCGATGCCGTCGATCCCGACCTGGATCTCGATCACGTCGCGCACGCCGTTCTTCGCGCACGTCGCGTATTCGCTGGCCTTCATCCGCCGCGATGCGTCCTCGATATCGGGATGCGCCGCGCCGATCCCTGCGCAGAACAGCTTCATGCCGGCGCCGGTCCCGGTCGATTCGATCACCGGCGCCTTCGCATCGGGATCGTTCGCGACGAGCTGCTCGGCGATGATGGTCGTGAACGGATAGACGGTCGAAGACCCGACCGCGGTGATCTGATCGCGCGAGCCCGCACCGCCGCCGTTCGCCTGATCGACGCACGCGGAAAGAGCCGTCACCAATCCCAGTAGAACGAACCGCTGCACCCGAATTCCCGTCATGCACCGCCCATAGCGGACCTAAAGGCGATCCTGTGTGACAGTTGCGTTACCCTTTTATGACAGCGCCTTTCGTGGCCATCGCCGCGGGTGGCAGGGTCACGACGACGGTGGTGCCGACGCCGACCTGACTGGCAATGTCGAGCCGCCCGCGATGGCGCTCGACGATGTGCTTGACGATCGCGAGTCCGAGGCCCGTTCCGCCGAGCGAACGGCTCCGCCCGGCGTCGGCGCGGTAGAAGCGCTCGGTCAGCCTTGGAATGTGCACCGCCGCGATGCCGTCGCCCTCGTCGCGGATCGACAGGCGGATCATGCCGGCGGGGTCGCGCTTCAGCTCGACCGTGACCGGCGTGCCCGCACGACCGTATTTCATCGCATTGCCCATGAGGTTGTGGAGCATCTGCGACAACTGGACCCGGTCGCCCGATACCGCCGGCAAATCCCGATCGAGCGTCGCGACCAGATCATGCCCACGATCGCCCGCCGCGTCGGCCAGCTCCTCGCGCGTGTCTTCGACCAGTTGTGCGAGATCGACTGCCTGATCGGGCAAGCGGAACTTTTCCGCTTCGATTCGCGATAACGAGATCAAATCCTCGACCAGCCGCTGCATCCGCCGCGCCTCGTCGTCCATCACCTTCAGGAAGCGCGCCCGCACCTCCGCATCCTCGCCGGCCTCGTCGCGCAGCGTCTCGATGAACCCGAGGATCGAGGCGAGCGGCGTACGCAGCTCGTGGCTGGCGTTGGCGACGAAATCGATCCGCATCCGCTCGGCGGCATAGTTGCCGGTCTGGTCGATCAGGTGGACGATCCGCTGGCCGTCCGACGCTTCGCCTAGGCGCATCTCCCAGCGCTGGTCGCGCGTGCCGAGCCCGACCAGTTCGATCGGCCGCTCGCCATCGATCGGTCCCGGCGTGCCGAGCCGTTCGGCCGCGGCAGGGTGGCGGATCGCGACGCGGGCATCCTCGCCGAGGATATGCGCGCCGAGCAGCGTGCGTGCGGCCGCATTGGCCAGCGTCACGCGTCCGTTCTGTACGAGCAGCACCGGCGCGACGATCGCGTCGAGTACGTCGTCCAGGATCGAAGAGGTCGTAACGCCGGCTTCATCGGGAGCGGACGCTTCGTCGCCGGTCCCCGCGGCGACCAGAGCGGCGGCGATCCCGCCGACCAGCGCGACGATCGCGCCCTGCACGTCGCGCGTAATCGCGAACACTGCCACTGCAGCGACGACGACCACGACGATCGCCCAGAAGGTACGCAGGCCAAATCCGGAAAGCATTCTCATCTCCAGGGCGCGTGAACGCGGCGCAGGTCCGTCCTAGTTCGGTACGATGCGCGCGGCTATATTGTCAGCGCTTCAGTATTGTGAAAGGGCTGCGGCTTAGCAGGGGCATCATGAGCGACGACATCCGACCCGATCAGGACCCAAATCCCGACAGCGGCACGCCGACGCGTCGTCGCGTCCTGGTGCTCGGCGCGGTCGGTGCAGGCGCGGTCGTGTCGATCCGGCCGGCGCTTGCGCAGACCGTCGGCTCGGTGATGAACTGCGAGATCCCGATCCCCGATCCAGGCCGCGCCGGCAGCTATATCGCGGCGGACGGCAGCGTCGTGCCCGCGCGCACCAAGGGTGCATTCGCGCCGTCACCCCGCGCGTTCAAGGGCGAGGAGGTCAAGCGCGCGATGGCGAACGGCAGCAACCTGCCCGGCACCGACTCGGACCGCAGCCGCGCGTACGTCAAATACATTCGCCGGTTGCAGCGTGGCCAGGGCGGCTTCACCTGCTTCGCATCGTTGCAGATGCCCCGCGGCTGAGGCCGTGCAGCCGGTGGTCTATCGCGGTCCGCCCGAGGACGGCCTGCTGGTCGCGCCGCTCGACGAATTCACGGCCGTCTATCACCGCGCGTCGGGCATTACGCACCTGCTGACCGAACCGGCCCCGCAGATTCTCGTCGTGCTCGGCCGGGACGGCGTGTCGCTGGACGCACTGCTCGATCGGCTCGGGCACGATTATGACCTGCAGGATGCCGATCGTGCAGCGTTGGCGGCGCGTCTCGACGAACTGATCGACGCCGGACTCGTCGAGCGGTCATGAAGCACAGCTTCTCGGTACGGATAGGGCCGATCGGGTTTCGCATCGGCTCGGACTGGCGCGCGCCGATCGCGCAGCTCGAAACGCTGTATCGCGACTACCCCAAGCCGCGCGACGGCGTGGCGGATTTTACGGTCCGCCTGTTTGCGCGCCGTCCTTGGCGCCGGTTCCTCCGTCCGTCGGTGGAGATCGGGGGCGATTACATGCTGCCCGAAGCCGCACCGCTGCCGTTGCGGCAGGGGTTGCTGGCGGCCGAGATGGCGATGAACCTGCAGATGGCGCTGGGTGCGCGGCGGTATCTGTTGTTGCATGCGTCGGCGGTCGAGCGGGAAGGGCGCGCGCTGTTGATGACCGGCATTTCAGGCGCGGGGAAGTCGACGCTGGCGACTTTGCTCGCGGCGAGAGGCTGGCGGTTCATGGGCGACGAGTTTGCGTTGCTCGATCCGGCGACCGGGTTGGTACACGCGTTTCCGCGGCTGATCAGCCTGAAGAACGAGGCCATCGCCGCTGCGGGGGCGGCGTGGCCGGACGCGCGGATGGGGCCGCTGATGCCCGCGACTCCGAAGGGCGACATTCGCCACATGGTCCCGGATGCGCGTGCGATCGCGACGATGGATACGCCCGCCAAGCCCGCGCTGCTGCTGTTCCCGCGCTACGGCTTCGAGGCGGAAACGCGGTCTGTGCCGCCGGCCGAGGCGTTCGTGCGGATGACGCAGGCCTCGACCAACTATGTCGCACTGGGGGAGGCGGGGTTCCGCGCGCTGACCGGCCTTATTGCGGGCGTTCCGTCGGTGGCGATCGACTATCCCGACGGCGCGAGCGCGATCGAACAGGTCGAGGCGTTATGGGCGGGATTGTGACCGACGCCCGCCTGCTCGCCCGGGCGCTTGTCGATCCGGCCAGTGTCGCGGCGCTGGACGCGGACGGTTGGACCGCGTTGTTGGCGATGGCGCGCGCGGAGCAATTGATCGGGACGCTCGCCGTACGGCTCGACGGTCTGCCGATGCCGGGGGCGGTGCAGACGGTCCTGAGCGATGCTCGCGATGCCGCCGAGCAGGGGCGTCGGGCCGCGCTCTGGGAGGCGGAAATGGCGCGGCGCGCGCTGGCGTCGATCGACTGTCCGGTCGTACTCCTGAAGGGGACGGCGTTCGTCGCAGCGGGATTGTCGGCGGGGCAGGGGCGGTCGATCGGCGATCTCGATATCCTCGTGCCAAGGGGCGCGCTCGATCTGGTCGAGGCCGCCCTGCTCGCGGCCGGCTGGGAATGGGTGAAGCCCGATCCGTATGACGACGCCTATTACCGCCGCTGGATGCATGAACTGCCGCCGCTGATCCACCGCGAGCGTGACCGGATGATCGACGTCCACCACACGATCCTGCCGCTGACCGCGCGGATCACGCCGGATGCGGACGTGTTGATCGATAGCAGTGTGGCGCTCGGGAACGGGCTGAGCGTCTTAACGCCGGAGCATATGGTCGTTCATGCAGCCGCGCATTTGCTGGCGGATGGTGACTTGGCTGGTGGGCTGCGCAACCTGTGGGACATTGACCGGCTATGTCGCGAGTTCGGCGATCAGAACCCGGACTTCTGCCTAACCGTCATGGAAGCAGGTCATCAGCACGGATTATGGGAGGCGGTGGGGCGGGCCCTGCGATTGGCGAACCAGATGTTTGACACGCCGATCAGAGGATACGATTCGCCGATCCGCTTTCGGTTAAACGAACGTCCGCAAGATCGTTGGTTTCGGCGTCGGCTCACGGCCCGAGACGGCTGGGGCAGGCCAACTCGGCCCTTTACGCGGTTCGCATTCTACGTCCGCTCGCATTGGCTGCGGATGCCCCCGGCCATGCTCGCCCGGCATCTCTGGACGAAGTGGCGCAAAATCTAATTAAGCCGCGCACCACGACCACGACGGGCGAACCACACCAGCAGCAGCACCACCGTGATCGCCAGCGTATCGGCGATCCAGTCATGGATGTCGCAATCGCGGTGCAGCGACGGGATCGATTGCAGCACCTCGATCATCGCACCGAGGAACGACAGCCGCTCGCCGATCCGGAACAATCGCGCGGTCGGAAAGGACAGCGCCGCCAGCAGCGCCATCGTCGCAAAAGCGAGCATGTGCCCGAACTTGTCCCCGAACTGGTCGATCGGCATGTGCGGCGGCTTCGGCAGCAGCGCCATCGTCACCGCGAACACGATTGCCAGGACCAGTGCGACGCGCGTGAGAACCGTCCGGTTCACGCGCCGAGCCTCGCCAGCGCCGGCAGCAGTTCGTCGTAGCCGTCGATCACGGCGTCGGCGCCGAGGTCCGCGACCGGCTGCATCAGGAAGCCGAAGCTGCAGGCGATCGCGGGCAACCCGGCGGATTGCGCCGCCTGAATGTCGAAGATCGAATCACCCACAAAGGCTGCACGACCGCCGCCACACTGTTTTACCATTTCGTGGATCGGCATCGGCGAGGGCTTCGACTCCGCAAGCGTATCGCCGCCGAGGATGCACGCGAACCGATCGGTCAGCCCGAGCTCGCCGAGCACGATCCGCGCGAACCGCTCGATCTTGTTGGTGACGATGCCGAGCGTGACACCCTGCGCCGCCAATGCATCGAGCGCCTCGATCGCGCCTGGATAGGGCTTGGTCAGCACACAGATATTCGCCTCGTAATAGGCGAGCAGCTTCGCGTGGAGCGCGTCCAGCATCGGCTCGTCATACCCGCCGGTCGCGGTCAGGCCCTGTTTGAGCATATGCCGTGCGCCACCGCCGATCATCGGCTTGACCTGCTCGACGCTGAGCAACGGGCGATCGACCGACGCCAGTGCGTGGTTGACCGCGGCGGCAAGGTCACCGCTGGTGTCGAGCAGCGTGCCGTCGAGGTCGAAGCCGACGATATCGAATGAAAAATGCGTCATTGCGCAGGGGCCTGCCAGCGACGCTATGGAATTGGCAAGGCTTTCGTGGCAGCGAAAATCCCATGACGACGCATTCTCCCGACCAACCGATTCCCGCCCATCCCGTTGCGGTCGTGATCCTCGCTGCCGGCAAGGGCACGCGGATGAAGTCCGATCTGCACAAGGTTCTCCACCCGATCGCTGGCCGGCCGATGCTGTTGCACCTGGTTGCGAGCGCGGCGGCGTTGCATCCTGCCAAGACCGTCGTGGTCACCGGGGCAGGGCGCGAACAGGTCGAGTCCGCGGTCGCGCCGCTCGGTATCGCCACCGCGCTGCAGGCGGAGCAGCTGGGCACCGGCCACGCCGTCGCGCAGGCACGCGAGGCGCTGACGGGATTCGAAGGCGACGTGCTGATCCTGTACGGCGACGTGCCTCTCGTCACGGCTGCGACGATGCAGCGGATGATCGATCGATTGCACGGCGACGATGCGCCCGCCGTCGTGGTGCTCGGCTTTCGGCCCGCGGATCCCGGCGCCTATGGTCGCGTCATCGCCGACGCTGCGGGCCGAATGGACCGGATCGTCGAGTATAAGGACGCGTCGGATGCCGAACGGGCAGTGACGCTGTGCAACTCGGGGCTGATGGCGGTACGCTCGATCGACCTGTTCGCGCTGCTCGACCGGCTCGGCAACGACAATGCGGCAGGCGAATATTATCTCACCGATATCGTCGGGCTGGCGGGTGCCGACGGCCGATCGTCCGCCGTCATCGAAACCGGCGCGGACGAGGTAGCCGGCGTCAACAGCCGCGGCGAACTCGCGATCGTCGAGGGGGCGTGGCAGGCGATGCGGCGCGCGCAGGCGATGGTGGACGGCGTGACGCTCATCGCGCCCGACACGGTTTGGTTCGCGCACGATACGCAGCTCGGTCGCGACGTGGTGATCGAGCCCAACGTCGTCTTCGGTCCCGGTGCGCGGATCGAAGACGGGGCGACGATCCACGCGTTCAGCCATGTCGAAGGGGCGAGCGTCGGCAAGGGCGCCAGTGTCGGCCCGTTCGCGCGCCTCCGCCCCGGTGCCGAGCTGCACGCGGACGCCAAGGTGGGCAATTTCGTCGAGGTCAAGAAGGCCGTCATCGGCGAGGGGGCGAAGGTCAGCCACCTCACCTATATCGGCGACGCGGATATCGGCGCGGGATCGAACATCGGCGCAGGCGTTATCACCTGCAATTACGACGGCTATTTCAAATACCGCACGGTCATCGGGGCCGGCGCGTTTATCGGCTCGAACTCGGCGCTCGTCGCCCCGGTGACGATCGGCGCCGGCGCGATCGTCGCGGCGGGATCGGTCGTGACGCAGGACGTGGAGGCCGATGCGCTCGCGCTGGTTCGTCCGCCGCAGATCGCGCGCGCCGGCTGGGCCGCGCGCTTTCGTGAAAAGATGTTGGCGCGTAAGGCCGCCAAGTAAAATGATTCTACGGAGTAAGATGTAGATGTGCGGCATCGTTGGAATTCTGAGCGGCGAAGATGTCGCAGAGCGTCTGCTCGCCGGGCTCAAGCGGCTCGAATATCGCGGCTATGATTCGGCTGGCATCGCGACCGATCACGACGGCGCGATCGAACGGCGCCGCGCGTCGGGCAAGCTCGTAAACCTCGCGACCGAACTCGCGGCGCACCCTCTGCCCGGTCGCACCGGGATCGCCCATACGCGCTGGGCGACGCATGGCGGGCCTACGACCAACAACGCACATCCGCACGCGACCGGCGAAGTCGCGGTGGTCCACAACGGCATCATCGAGAACTTCAAGCCGCTGCGCGACGAACTCATCGCCCGCGGTCGCGTGTTCACCAGCGAGACCGACACCGAAGTCGTCGCGCATTTGATCAGCGAGAAGGTCGAAGCCGGCAGCGATCCCGTATCGGCCGTCCGTGAGATCCTGCCGCGGCTGCACGGGGCGTTCGCGCTCGCGATCCTGTTTCGCCAGCATCCCGACCTGCTGATCGGCGCGCGGCTCGGCTCGCCGCTGGTCGTCGGCCACGGCGACGGCGAGATGTATCTCGGCTCCGATGCGCTCGCGCTCGCGCCCCTCACGCAGAGGATCGCGTATCTCGACGAGGGCGATTGGGTCGTGCTCACGCGCGACGGTGCGCAGGTCTATGATCGCGGCAATGTGCCGGTCGAGCGTACGATCACGATCTCGGGCGTCACTGGCGAGGTGATCTCGAAGGGCAACCACAAGCATTACATGCTGAAGGAGATCTACGAGCAGCCGATCGTCGTGGCGCAGACGCTCCGCTCGTACCTGAAGCGGATGGAAGGCGAGGTCTCGCTGCCGATTCCGGAATTCGATCTGTCGACGATCAAGCGCGTGACGATCGTCGCGTGTGGGACGAGCTTCTACGCCGGCATGGTCGCCAAATACTGGTTCGAGCAGTTCGCGCGCGTGCCGGTCGATCTCGATGTCGCGTCCGAATTCCGTTACCGCGCACCGGTGATGGAAGATGGCGGCCTCGCGCTGTTCATCTCGCAATCGGGCGAGACCGCGGACACGCTGGCCGCCCTTCGCCATGCCAAGGCCGAAGGGCAGAAGATCGCGGTCGTCGTCAACGTGCCGACCAGTTCGATGGCGCGCGAGGCGGACCTGTTGCTGCCGACGCATGCCGGGCCCGAGATCGGCGTCGCCTCGACCAAGGCGTTCACCTGCCAGCTTGCCGTGCTCGCCGCTCTGGCCGCCAACCTGGCACATGCAAAGGGCTTGCTGACGCCCGAGCAGGAGCGGGATATCGTTCGCCATCTTGCCGAGGCACCGGCCGCGCTCAACGGTGCGCTCGCGTATGACGAAGCGATCGAGGCCATGGCGCACAACATCGCCGGCGCGCGCGACGTGCTGTATCTGGGGCGCGGGACGGATTACCCCCTTGCGCTCGAAGGCGCGCTGAAACTGAAGGAAATCAGCTACATCCACGCCGAGGGCTATGCCGCCGGTGAAATGAAGCACGGCCCGATCGCGCTGATCGACGAGCACGTGCCCGTGATCGTCATCGCACCGTCGGGCCCGCTGTTCGACAAGACGATCAGCAACATGCAGGAAGTCATGGCGCGCGGCGGCAAGGTCGTGCTGATCTCGGACTATGACGGCATCCAGGCCGCCGGCGAAGGCTGCATGGCGACGATCACGATGCCCAAGGTCCATCCGCTGATCGCACCTTTGGTGTACGCGGTGCCAGTGCAGTTGCTGGCGTATCACGTCGCCGTGCTGAAGGGCACGGACGTCGATCAACCACGCAATCTGGCGAAGAGCGTCACGGTCGAATAGTCGAGCACCGAATGACGGGAGCAGGGTCATGAGGGCGGGTGCGGCAGTGCCACGGGTGCTGTCCGCGCCCATTCCGAACTCCGGCCTCGAGATCGCGGCAACGGCTGTCGCGCCGGTGTTCGAGACGGAGTTCTGCGAGCAGCTCGAAACGGTGTTCCGATGGCGTCGTGACGTCCGCCATTTCCGTTGCGACGCTTTGCCGATCGGTATGCTCGAACGGTTGCTGGAGGTCGCCGATACCGCGCCTTCGGTCGGGCTCAGCCAACCGTGGCGGTTCGTCGCCGTCGACGATCCGGCGCGGCGCATGGCGGTGCGGGCGAACTTCGCCGCATGCAATGCCGCGGCTTTGGCAGCGCAGGGAGAGACCCGGGCGACCATCTACGCCCGACTGAAGCTCGCCGGGCTGGACAACGCGCCGTGTCAGCTTGCGGTATTCGTCGAGCCCGATCCGAGCCAAGGCCATGGGCTGGGACGGCAGTCCATGCCGGAAGCCGTTGCGTTTTCGGCGGTGATCGCGATCCACAGCCTGTGGCTTGTGGCACGCGCGCACGGCGTCGGACTGGGATGGGTATCGATCCTCGATCCGGCGACGATGAACGCGGCTCTGGACGTGCCGCCGCACTGGCGCTTCGTCGGGTATGTGTGTTTGGGGTATCCCGACGGTGAGGCCGATCGTCCGGAACTCGAACGCGAAGGCTGGGAAACGCGCCGTCGCACCGTCTTGATCGCGCGGTGACGGCAAGAGGTGCGCCCGCCGGTAGGCGAGCGCACCCAGTCATCTCCCGCGTCGCTTACTTGTCGCCGCGAACCAGTTCGGTGGCGGCGAGATGCTCGGCCAGGAACCACACTTGCGGTTCGTGGGTGCGGATGATGTTGCTTACCAGCAGGTCGTTCGTGCCATCGTCGCCGGACTCGTCTGCTGCCTCCGCGCCTTCATGCGCCTGTCGCAGGATGATCTCGTGCGCTTCGAGCAGGCGGGCGAGCTGCGTCGGCACGTCTTCGCGGCCCTTGGGTGGACGGGGGATCGTCGTCATCTCGGCGACATCGGGCGCCATCGCGATCGAAATGCCGCCGAGTGCCATGATCCGCTCGGCGATCAGATCGACGAGCGCGGCCTGCTCCTCGTAATGCTTGTCCAGCAACAGGTGCAGTTGATAGAAGGTCGCGCCCGACATCTGCCAATGATGCTTCTTGTACATGTCGCGGATCGTCATCGTGTCGGCGAGAACCTGGTTCAACGTCGCCACGCTTTGCGCGCGGGCATTGTCCTCGAGTGCGATCGGCAGGCGCTTGAGCGTGCCGTAGGGCTGGATCTCGCGATACTCGACCTTGTACTGCGGCTGGGCCTCGACCGAGACGCCACCGTTATCGGCGGTGTCGGCTTTCGGCAGCTTTGCGGGTTTCTTCGCCATCGGAAATTCCTGTCTGTTCGGGTGAACTCGATCAGCATAACGCACGATCTCGCAGATCGACAGCGCACGAAATCCTCATTCACGGTAATCGGAATCGGCCAGGGTCTTGACGCGGGCGGCCCGGCAAAGGAAGCGGGCTGCAACAACGTGTTGGGAGTTCGGGATGACGGAAGCACCTCTGGTCGCAGGTATCGAGCTTGGCGGCACGAAATGCATCTGCATTCTTGCGCGCGGACCCGACCAGATCGAGGAAACCGTCCGTATCCCGACCACGCGGCCGGAAGAGACGCTCGCGGCGATCGAAGCGGTGCTCGATCGGTGGAGCGGATTCGTCGCGATCGGCATCGCCAGTTTCGGTCCGGTCTCGATCGATCGCCATTCGCACGATTACGGCCACATCACATCGACGCCCAAGCCTGGCTGGGCCGGCACCGACGTCGCGGGACGGCTGAAGGCGCGCTATGGCGTACCGACCGGGTTCCATAGCGACGTCGTCGGCGCCGCACTGGCCGAGGCGTTCTGGGGTGCGGCGAAGGGCTTGCCGGACATCGCCTATGTCACGGTCGGCACCGGCGTCGGCGCGGGGATGATCGCGGGCAACCGTCCGGTCGACGGCCTGACGCATTCCGAGCTCGGCCATATCCGCCCCGCGCGCTTCCACGGCGACGACTGGATCGGCAATTGCCCGTTTCACGGTGCATGCGTCGAGGGCCTCGTCGCGGGCCCCGCGATCGCCGCGCGGATCGGGTTCCCGGCCGACGAGGCTCCCGCGGATCATCCGGTGTGGGACGGCGTCGCCGACGCGCTGGGTCAATTGTGCCACACGCTCGTCCTGACCGGCATTCCGCGGCGGATCGTCATGGGCGGCGGCGTGATGGGCGCATCGCATCTTTTTCCGCGGGTGCGAGCAGCGATGACGCGCAGCCTGGGCGGCTACATCACGCTTCCCGAGGTCGCGCTGACCGATACCTTCATCGTGCCACCGGCGCTGGGGAACAATGCGGGGCCACTGGGCGCTATAGTGCTTGGAGCACAGGCTCTGGGGCACCAGTTGGAAACGTCGTTTACGGCGTCTTAACCGCATTCCGTTACCGCTCGCTGCGATAGCGAAGGGTATCCCGTACACCGCCAGACCGCGGATGGGATGCCAACGAGGAGCGGTTATTCGATGCGCATTCTGATCGTGGACGACGAGCCGGCGATGCACGACAGCTACCGGCGCAGCTTCGCCGGTCAGCGGTCGAGCGGCGGCGATGCGCTGGGTGCGATGGCCGCCGAATTGTTCGGTGACGACACTCCCGAGGTCGACGACGGTCCCGATTTCGCGCTGACGCACTGCAGCCAGGGGCTCGACGGCGTTGCCGCGGTCGAGGCGTCGCTGGCGCACGGCGATCCGTTCGCGGTCGCATTCATCGATGTCCGGATGCCGCCCGGCATCGACGGACGCGAGACCGCCAAGCGCATCCGCGCGCTCGACCCCGAGATCAACCTCGTCATCGTCACCGGCTTTTCGGACTTCTCGCCGGTCGAGATCAGCAAGGTCGCCGGGCCGGCCGACAAGATCTTCTATATCGCCAAGCCGTTCGAGGTCGCTGAGATCACGCAGACCGCGACCGCGCTCGCGCGCCGCTGGGAGATCGATCGCGAGCTCAGGTCGACGCGCGACCTGCTCGCCGCGCAGGTGCTGCTGCTCGAGGAGCAGAGCGCCGAACTGGCCGCGAACGAGAGCCGCGCGATCCATATCGCGACGCATGATTCCCTGACCGATGCGCCCAACCGGCTCGCGTTCCTGCGCGCACTTGCCGAACGGACCAAGGCGTCGGGGCTATTTGCGACGGTGATGGTCGATCTCGATCGGTTCAAGCTGGTCAACGATACGCTCGGGCATCTGGCGGGCGACGCGTTGATCCGCGAGGTCTGCGGCATCCTCAACCGATCGGCACCCGAGAACGCGCTGGTCGCGCGACTTGGGGGCGACGAATTCGGTATCCTGTTCGAGACGTCGGGTGAGGCGGATGCGGTTATGGCCTGCGATCGGATCGTCGCGGCGTGCTCGGTCAGCGTCCAGGTGTTCGGCAATTCGGTGCAGGGCGGCGCGTCCGCGGGGCTGGTCGTCACCGAAGGCGGGCAGGGGCGTGATCCGGTCGACGTCATGCGTCGCTCCGACCTAGCACTCAACGATGCCAAGCGCGGCGGGCGGGGCATCGTCCGGCTGTTCGACGAAAGCATGGACGAGGGCATCCGCTTCCGGCGCCGCGTCGAGGGCGGGCTGAGCCAGGCGATCGTCAAGGGCGAGCTGAGCCTGGTCTACCAGCCGATCGTGTCGCGCGACGTGATCGAAGTGGTCGGGTTCGAGGCGCTGGTCCGCTGGAATACGCAGGAATACGGGCCGATGAGCCCGGCGACCTTCATCCCGATCGCCGAGGAATCGAACCTCATCCACGAACTCGGCGACTGGGTGCTGCGCGAGGCGCTGGAGGTGCTGAAGCAATGGCCGGGGCAATATGTCTCCGTCAATTTCTCTCCCCGCCAGTTCCGGCGTCACAACTTCGTCGGCCATATCATGGAGAGCGTCCAGCGCGCCGGTATCGCACCCGCGCGGCTGCAGATCGAGATCACCGAGACCGCGATCTTCGACGATGCCGAGCGTGCCGCCGAGACACTCTACAAGCTGCGCCAGATGGGCTTCAGGATCGCGCTGGACGATTTCGGGACGGGCTATTCGAGCCTCTACAATATCCGCAAGTTCGCGCTCGACTGCCTCAAGATCGACCGCTCGTTCATCGATGGCATGGGCCGTGAGCGCGAGAGCGCGGCGATCGTCCACTCGATCATCCATCTCGGCCGTGCGCTCGGGTTAGGCGTCATCGCGGAGGGCGTCGAAACCGAGGCGCAGGTCCAGGCGCTGCGGCTAGCCGGTGCCAGTCATCTCCAGGGCTATTATTTCTCGCGGCCGGTCAGCGCCGCGATCGCGCTCGACATGGCGAATGCGCGGTTCATGGGCGGCGCGGACGACACCGCGGGCGACCTGCCGATGGCGCCGCGCAAGCTGGGCACCGGGACGCTCGGCTGATGCCGAACAGCGGCAGAGGCCGTCTTCCGGCGACGCTCGGGCTGCAGTTCGGGCGGATGCGGAGCCGTACGTCGCTCGGTGCCAAGCTGGTGCTGATCATGACCGCGGTCGGCCTGATCGCGGCGGTTGCGGTCACGCTCCTGCTGGCGACGATCATCACGCCGAGCTTCACCAAGCTCGAGGACAAGGCGATCGCCGCGCATGTCGAGCGTACGCGCGCGGCGCTGTCCGAATATGCCGCCAAGGTCGAGAGCGCGGTGCGCGATTATGGCGACTGGAACGACAGCTATGCGTACATGGCGCATCCCGATGCGCGGTTCGAACGCGAGAGCTTTTCGCCGCTCGCGATGAGCAATATCGGCGTGCACGGCATGGCGTATGTGGCGAGCGACGGACGTATCGTCATCGCCCGCTGGCGCGATCCGACCAGCGGTGCGGAGCGTTCGGGCATGCGCGACCAGCTGATCGCGACGATCGGCCATACGAACCTGGCGCGCGTGCTCGGCGGGCGAAGCTCGGGGAGGTTCTACGCGCGGGTCGGCGACAGCGTCGCGGCGATCGGGGTGGCGCAGGTCCGTCGTTCGGATGGCAGCGGGGCGACGCGCGGCTATGTGCTGATGGCGCGAGTCATCACCGCGAAACAGATTTCGGACCTGCTGCAACTGAATGCGACGATCAATCTCGCGACGAGCGGCGACCGCGAGGCGGTGACGCCGAGCACGTCGAAGCTGACGATCGCGGTACCGATGACGGGGGCCGATGGCCATGCTGTCGCCAGCACGCGGTTCAGCGTGCCGCGCGACGTATCGCTGCTCGGGCGGCGCATGCTGTTGCTGGCGGTCGCGGGCTCGACGATCCTGTTGCTGCTCGTGCTGATCGTGTTGCGGCGGATGATCGAGCGGCTGGTGCTGCGCCCGCTCCACCGTGTCGAGGGGCACATGCAGCGGGTTCGCGCGTCGGGCTCGCTCGCGCTTCTAGAGGAGGATGGACGACGTGACGAGATCGGCTCGCTCGGCCGCAGCTTCAATGCGATGCTGCGCCAGCTGAAGGATCTGCGCGAACAGATCGAGGTGCAGTCGTTCGATCTCGGGCGCAGCGAAAGCGCGGTCGCGGTGATGCACAACGTCCGCAACGCGCTGAACCCGATCAGCACGATCCTGAGCCAGGGGATCGCGCAGCCCGCGCCGATCGACCGCGCCACGCTCGATCGCGCGATCGCCGAACTCGCGCGTGGCGAGATACCCGAGGTACGCCGCCACAAGCTCGTGGCGTTCGTCGCCGCGGCGATCGAGGCGGAGGCGAGCAATCGCGAGGCGACCAGGCGCGAACTCACGATCGGCCGCGAAGCGATGGCGCATGTGCTGGAGATCATCGGCCAACAGCAGAGGGCGGCGCATGAGCGGCCGACGCTGGAGGTGTGCGACGTCACCGACATCATCGCTCGCAACGCGACGATCGCGCGCTATTCGCAGAGCGCGTCGATTGCCTTCAGCTTCCCCGCCGGGCCGAACATGGTGATGGCAAGCCGCGTGATCCTGAGCCAGGTGATCGGCAATCTGTTTGGCAATGCGGCCGAATCGATCGTTGCGCGGGGGCTGGGGAGTGGGTCGATCGCGGCGTCGATCACCGAGGTGAATGGGCGCGTGACGATCGCGATCAGGGACGACGGCGAGGGGTTTTCGCAGGAAGTTGCGGCGACATTGTTCCAGCGCGGATTCTCGACGCGGGCGCACAAGTCGGGCGGGCTGGGCCTCCACTGGTGCGCAAATTCGATGAACGCGATGGAAGGTTCGCTGCGGCTGGAGAGCGATGGGCCGGGGCTCGGCGCAGTCGCGATCCTGACGCTGAACGCGGGTAGTGTGGAGATTGCCGCGGCGGCTTAGGCCTTTAATTCTGCACGTTGCAGGGAAGGATCGAGTTCACGCCGCCCGGTCCACTCGCGCCACTGCGCGCAGATACGGCGCGACCATGTCGTGCTCGAGGAACCATTGCTGCCGCTCGATGGGCAGGCTTTCGAACCCGCCAATCGTCCCACGGCATGCCCCGCTCCCGCACGCGCAAGGCATCCGCCAGCGCGGTTGCGACAGCGTCGTCGAATAATCCCAGGCGATCTCCTCGCCCGGCGCGATGTCGCGGATCGCGACCAGGAACACGCCGTCGTTGGCGAACCTCAGCCCCGTGTTCGGCGCGCAACTGTGGTTGATCAGGTCATCGACGCGCCCGGACGGCCCCATGAAGCTGTCGGCGGTGATCTGCACGAAGCGATCGTCGGTGCCCTGCATCAGTGCCGGGACCCGGTCCGCGCTGACCCGACGACCCGAGAAGCGGATCACCGTCTCGCCCGCGGCGAAGCCAGCGGCGGCGTATACCGCCTTGCCCAGATGCGTCTCGCCGACCGCGAACAGGTTTGCCGCCGGGCGGTAGGCATCGAGCACGAAGAAACGGCCGCGGCGCAGGCCGAACGAGCGCACCGGATTGATCGTCGCGAGCCCCACCATGAACCACACGCTCGCATGGCAGAGCAACTCGACCAGGATATAGCCATATTCGCCGATCCCGGAACCGGCGGTGCGCGTCGCCAACAGCAGCGTGGCGAGATCGCCCAGCGTCCAGAGACCCCAGGCAGGCGAGCGTTCGCGGGCACGATCCTCCCACACGCTTTGCCAGGTCGGCAAAAAGCTGATCGGCACCGCCGCCACGACGAGCATATGCGCCCAGAACGCCTCATGGAATGCCGTCCACAAGGTGATCGCGGCGAATGCGACGATCATGCAGACGGTCTCGCTCGGCGTCGGTGCGCGCCACCGAGACCGTCGCCACATCACCAGGGTCACCATGATGCAGGCGAGGGCGGACAGTCCGAAGATCCAGCTTTGCGGGGCGTAGGGATTGACCGCGGCGTAGGTCGCAGCCTCGATCCCGGTGGCGGCGCTCCAGATGAGCCACGAGGCGCGGTTGGGCTCGACGAGGTGGCGTTGCAGTCCCGCGAGGTAGATCGCGTAGCCCGCCGCACTCAAAACGATCGCCATGATGAACCAAGGTTCGATCGCCGTGCCTCCCTATCCCTGCGAGGAATGGTAAACGCGGCGTCAACGATCGTCTACGGCGAAAGCACTTCTCGGCGCCCTCACCCTGACGGGGAGAGGGAGCCGATCATAGCAGGCTCGGCTGCACTTCGTCCTCGTCATCCACGATACCCGACAGCGTCAGGCCGAGCAGCCTGACCCCATCCGGCACCGGCAATTGCGCCATGAGCAATTCCAGCCCCGCCGCCAGGAACGCCGCCTTGTCGGTCACCGCTGCCATCGAGGAACGTGCGCGCGTGATGGTGCGAAAATCGGCGTGGCGGAGCTTCAACGTGATCGTCCGGCCGCGCGTACCGTGTTTTTCGATCCGTACCCACGCCGCATCCGCCACCCGCTCGAGCGCTGCGCGCAAATCCTCCGGTTCGCTCAGGTTCGTCTCGAAGGTGCGTTCCGCGCCGACCGACTTCGCCGCGCGGTCGACCCGAACCGGGCGGTGGTCGATCCCCCGCGCGGCGCCGTGGAGATACTCCGCATAGCTGCCGAAATGCGCCTGGAGGAACGTGAGGGTCTGTGCGAACAGGTCGGCGCCGGTCAGGATCCCCAGCCGTTCCATCTTCTGCGCGGTCACCGGGCCGACGCCGTGGAAGCGCTTGACCGGCAGCGACTGCACGAAGGCGGCGCCGCGCTTCGGCGTGATGATGCAGATCCCGTCGGGCTTGTTCTGGTCCGACGCGAGCTTGGCGATGAACTTGTTGTAGCTCACGCCCGCCGACGCGGTGAGGCCCGTATCCGCCTTGATCCTGGCGCGGATTTCCTCGGCGATCGCCGCCGCGGTGCCCAGGCCCCGAATGTCCTCCGTCACGTCGAGATACGCCTCGTCGAGCGACAGCGGTTCGATCAGTGCGGTGTAATCGGCGAAGATCGCGCGGATCTGATCGGAGACGCCGCGGTACACGTCGAACCGCGGCGGCACGAACACCAGGTCGGGGCAGCGCCGGATCGCGGTGACCGACGGCATCGCGCTGCGCACGCCGAACGCGCGCGCCTCGTAGCTTGCCGCCGCCACCACGCCGCGTGCGCGCGATCCACCGACCGCGACCGGCCTGCCCCGCAGCGAAGGATCGTCGCGCTGCTCGACCGAGGCGTAGAAGGCATCCATGTCGACATGGATCACCTTGCGCTGGGCGGGAGGCTGGGTAGGAGGAAGCATGCGCGCGTTAGATAGGCGCGCGGGGGGCGGCGATACAGGGTGCATCCGCAACCAATCGCGTGGCCGCGGGTACTGCCGACGGGCAAACAAAGGGATGCGAATGCAGATCGGGACGGAATGCTGGCGGGTCGAGCGTGCCGAGCAGATGGCGGTGATCGTCGATGCCGCGGACTATTTCCGTACCGCGCGCGTCGCGATGATGGGGGCCAAGCGCCGTATCCTGTTGATCGGATGGGATTTCGACGCGCGCATCGAGCTCGAACCCGGCGTCGATCGGCCGGGTGAACCCAAGAAGCTCGGCGACTTCATGCTGTGGCTAGTCGAGCGCGAGCCTGAACTCGAGGTGTTCCTGCTGCGCTGGGATACCGGTGCGATCAAGTCGCTGTTCCGCGGCTCGACGATCTTCACGATGATGAAATGGATGAAGCACAAGCGCATCCATACCAAGCTCGACGGCCATCATCCGACGGCGGCGTCGCACCACCAGAAGATCGTCATCATCGACGATGCGCTGGCGTTTTGCGGCGGCATCGACATGACCGGCGATCGCTGGGACACGCGTGACCACCGTGACGACGATCCGCACCGGATCCAGCCATCGGGCAAGCCGTACAAGCCGTGGCACGACGCGATCAGCGCGGTGCAGGGCCCCGTCGCGCATGCGCTGGGCGAACTGTTCCGCCGCCGCTGGCATCTCGCCGGGGGCATGAAGATGGCGGCGGGCAAACCCGGCAGCAAGTTCTGGCCGGAGGGGCTGCAGGTCGATTTCCGCGACGTCGACGTGGCGATCGCCCGGAGCGAGCCCGAGATGTCCGACCAGGAGCCGGTGTACGAAAGCGAAGCGCTGTTCCTCGGCCAGATCGCGCGCGCGAAGAAACACCTGTATATCGAAAGCCAGTATTTCGCCTCGCGCAAGATCGCCGAGGCGGTGGCGAAGCGGCTCGACGAGGCGGACGGTCCCGAGATCGTCATCATCAACCCGACCACCGCGCAGGGCTGGCTCGAGCCGATCGCGATGGATACCGCGCGGGCCCGGCTGATGGAGGCGCTGCACCGGCGCGACACGCACAACCGGCTGCGGATGTATCATCCGTTCACCAAGGACGGCGAGGCGATCTATTGCCATGCCAAGATCCTGATCGCCGACGAGGAAGTGTTCCGGCTCGGATCGTCGAACGTGAACAACCGCTCGCTGCGGCTCGATACCGAATGCGACCTGGCGATCCGCGCAACCGACGCGGCGACGTCGAAGGGGATCGTCGCGATCCGCGACGGGCTGATCGCGGAGCATCTGGGCGTCGAACCAAAGGTCGTCAGCGACCTGATCGCGGAGACGGGCTCGTTGATCGAGACGATCGAGCGGCTGCGCGGCGAGGGCAAGACATTGCAGCCTTACGAGGTGCCGGACCTGACCTCGGTCGAGGAATGGCTGGCGGATAACGAGGTGCTCGATCCGGAAGGCCCGCAGGAGATGTTCGAGACGCTCAGCAAGCGCGGGCTGTTCCGTCGGCTGCGGCGGAAGAAGTAGGTCAGATCTTCGATCCTCCCCCGCAAGGGGGAGGTGGCTGGCTCTTGCCAGACGAAGGGGGAGGGCACGCAGCAGATGTGGGCGCTTACCGCCCCCTCCGTCACCTTCGGTGCCACCTCCCCCTGGCGGGGGAGGATAAGTTTGGAGTCCGCCCCCTCCGCACAAACAGGAAAGGCCGCGGCACCCCCCGGTACCGCGGCCTCAAGCGCTCCCGAAATACAGGGGAGTTACGCGACCTGGGCTTCGAGCGCTTCGTCGGGTTCGCGCAGGACGTAGCCGCGACCCCAGACAGTCTCGATGTAATTCTCGCCATCGCACGCCAGGCTGAGCTTCTTGCGCAGCTTGCAGATGAACACGTCGATGATCTTCAACTCGGGCTCGTCCATCCCGCCATAGAGGTGGTTGAGGAACATTTCCTTGGTCAAGGTGGTGCCCTTGCGGAGCGACAGCAGCTCCAGCATTGCATATTCCTTGCCGGTCAGATGGACGCGGCTGCCATCGACCTCGACCGTCTTCGCGTCGAGGTTGACCGCGAGCTTGCCGGTGCGGATGACCGACTGAGAATGGCCCTTCGACCGGCGAACGACCGCGTGGATGCGCGCGACCAGTTCCTCGCGGTGGAACGGCTTGGTGACATAGTCGTCGGCGCCGAAACCGAAGCTCCGCACCTTCGAGTCCATCTCGTTCACGCCCGACAGGATCAGCACCGGCGTCGACACGCGCGCGACCCGCAGACGCTTCAGCACGTCATAGCCGTGCATGTCGGGCAGGTTCAGATCGAGCAGGATGATATCGTAATCATACAGCTTGCCCAGATCGAGGCCTTCTTCCCCGAGATCGGTGATGTAGACGTTGAACCCTTCGGTCGTCAGCATCAACTCGATAGCCGTCGCCGTGGTCGGCTCGTCCTCGATCAGCAGCACCCGCATGCGTCGTCCCCTGTTCGCGACACCGCCTGACACCCCATGTCAGCGGCTCGACTTCGATTCATTAACCACACAACATCTGAAGGCAAAAGGTTAATTTCGACTTAAGTCTGGTTGCGCGCGGCGGTCCGGACGGTCTTGAGGCATTGATTTCCTTACAAGTCCTTGCCGACGCCTACTCGATCGCGCTGCGTCTCAAAGTCGCCGGACAGCATGTCGCGATCGGCTTCGAACAGCCACGCCATCGCTTCAGCCTCGGAATAAACGATGCGTACGCGACCGGGCGGCGCGATCTCCGCCGCCATCGAGGTGGGACGATGCGGCGCGACGATGATCGCCGTCCGGCGCGACGGCGAGTTCGCCGCGAACGACTTCTGGAACTCGACGACCAGGACGCGCTCGTGCAGCAGCTTCTCGCGGATATCGACGAGCGTCAGGAAATCGCCGTGGCGGACGCCGGCGGACTTCATGTCGTGGATCGCCTTGGCATGATCGACGGCAAGGTCGTCGCTGTGGGCATTTGCCCACTCGCCCCATAGCGTCAGGCGCATGAACGCACGTGCGGGGTCGATTTCGATCCGGTGACCCGCTTCCGTCATCACCATTCTCCCGCCAGCCGTTAAATTACGCTATATCAATATATTAGAACGCATTGATACAGGTAATTGACCTAGGGACTACTAGTCGCGGGGCGACCCGGCCCTATCGCCGTGTTCGTCTCTACGAATGGTTTCGCTGAGCGTAGCGTACACGGCAGCTTGGTCGAGATGGGCGCGGCGCAGGGGCAAACTTGCCGCGATCGCGGCGGCGTTCAGTTCGGCATCGGCCAGCCGTTCATACTCCGTCGCGGTAAGTGTGTCGTGCAAGTTGGCCTCGGTCGTTGTCGGTTTCGCATCAGATCGACGAACCGGTTTCGACGGCGACACAAGTAACCACAGGGACGCTCGAGACTCATGAAAAGATGCGGACCAGGCTGAATATACGTCAAATTGTAGGACCAGCGCCGCTTGTGGGAGGGCGATGATGGCAGCCTGAACCCGGGTGTCGTTCTACCCCGGATCGCGCAGCCGTTTGCCGAGAAAGTCGATCAGCGCCTCGACGCGGGCGGGGCGTAGCGGACTGGGCGGGGTGAGAAGGTGGAGGCCGATCTTGGCGGGCGCCCAGTCGTCGAGGATGGTCACCAGCGCGCCGCTGTCGAGGTGCGCGTCGATGATGAAATCGGGCAGGCGGGCGATGCCGAGGCCGGCAATCAAGGCGGGAACGAGCGCTTCGCCACTGTTGGCGGTGAGTTGGCCTTGCAGGCGGACCGAGACGTCGGCGCCGCCGGGACCGTGGAAGCGCCACGGGCCGACGACGTTGGAATAGCCGAAGAGCTTGTGCTCGCCGAGTTGCGCGGGATGGGTCGGCGTGCCGTGCTTGGCGAGATAGCCGGGGGCCGCGACGGTGTGCGCCTGGATACTGCACAGACGGCGGGCACGAAGCGAACTATCGGGCAGTTCGGCAATGCGGAGCGCAATGTCGAAGCCTTCCGCGACGATGTCCACGCGCGCATCGGACAGATGCAGGTCGACCTCGATCCCCGGGTGCGCAACGAGGAATTCGGCCAGGATCGGCGCGACGTTGGTGATGCCGAAACTCATCGGCGCGGCGAGGCGGACGCGGCCGGTATGCGCGCTGGCCGAATCATGCGCGGACTCCTCGGCGGCGCGTGCTTCGGCAAGGATCCGTGCGGCATGTTCGGCAAGCGGTTTGCCGGCTTCGGTCAACGCCAGCCGGCGCGAGGTGCGGTGGAACAGCGACTGGCCGAGATGCGCCTCCAGCCGGGTGATCGCCTTGGAGACGGTTGCCTTGCTGAGCCCGACCGCATCGGCGGCGGCGCTGAACGAGCGATGCTCGACGACGCTGGCAAAGATCGCCCAGGCTTCGAGATCGGGCAGGCGCATGGATCGGTCTCCGGGTTTCTCCGTGATTGCTAGCAAACGAAACGATCGGTTTCCAGCGTTTCTATTTACGGTATGATCGAAGCGCCTATCTAGGGTTCAACCAGTGGAGACCAATCATGACGACCACGACCTTGAACAAAGTTGAACGCCGCCCCTTCGACAGCCTTGGTCATGCCGACCACGGCTGGCTGAACGCCCGTCATCATTTCTCGTTTGCGAGCTATTATGATCCGGCGCGGATGGGATGGGGAGCGATCCGGGTTTGGAACGACGACCAGATCGCTGCGAACTCGGGCTTTCCGCCGCATCCGCACCAGGACATGGAGATCATCACCTACGTGCGTAGCGGTGCGATCACGCACCAGGATTCGCTCGGCAACAAGGGCCGTACCGAGGCTGGCGACGTCCAGGTGATGAGCGCGGGCTCCGGCGTGCGTCACGCCGAATATAATCTGGAGCCCGAGACGACGACGATCTTCCAGATCTGGATCGAGCCGTCGCGCAAAGGCGGGTCGCCGAGCTGGGGTGCCAAGCCGTTTCCGAAGGGCGAGCGCTCCGGGCAGTTCGTGACGCTCGCCAGTGGGTTCGAGGGTGACGGCGATGCCCTGCCGATCCGCGCGAACGCGCGGGTGCTGGCGGCGACGCTGAAGGCCGGTGACAGTGTCGACTATGCGATCGATGAAGGACGGCACGTGTATCTGGTGCCGGCGACCGGCGCGATCACGATCGGCGACGCTACCTTCGGCGCGCGCGACGGAGCGGCGCTGCTGGGCGGCCAGACGGTGACGATCACGGCTCAAGACGATGCCGAGATCGTTCTGGTAGACTCGGAGTAAGCTTCGTCCCCCTCCCGCAAGCGGGAGGGGGCAGGGGGTGGGCTCGCGCTCACCTCCGCCGTGACCATCGTTGAAGATACGCACTTCGATCCGGCTCGCTTGCCGAAGCCGGGTGCACACCCCCCAGCCTCCTCCCGCTTGCGGGAGGGGGAGCCAAGAAGGAAACACATATGACCAAGGTCCTCGTGCTTTATTACTCGTCCTACGGCCATATCGAGCAGATGGCGGACGCCGTCGCCGAGGGCGCCCGCGCCGGTGGTGCCGAGGTCGACATCCGCCGTGTCGCCGAAACCGCGCCGCAAGCGGTAATCGAAGCTGCGCACTTCAAGACCGACAGCGCGCATGCCGTGATCGAAGGCCCCGACGCGCTCGCGCAGTATGACGCGATCATCGTCGGCGCGCCGACCCGCTTTGGCCGGATGCCTGCGCAGATGGCGCAGTTCTGGGACACGACGGGCGGCCAGTGGTTCTCCGGCGCGCTGATCGGCAAGGTGGGCGGTGCATTCACCTCGACCGCGAGCCAGCATGGCGGCCAGGAAACGACGTTGTTCTCGATCATCACCAACTTGCTGCATCACGGCATGACGATCGTCGGCCTGGATTACGGCTTCCAGGCGCAGATGGGCGTCGACAAGGTCAAGGGCGGCTCGCCCTACGGCGCGACGACGATCTCGGACGGCGACGGCAGCCGCATGCCGCACACCGAAGAACTCGACGCCGCCCGCTACCAGGGCAAGCGCATCGCCGAGACGGCGGCAAAGCTGAAGGGGTGAACTCAAGTGGCGCTGGTGGAAACGCCAGCGTCACCACTTTGCGAGCGGGTCGGCGCGTTCATAACTGAAAAGATGGTGCACCCGACTGGATTCGAACCAGTGGCCTCTGCCTTCGGAGAGGTTGGAATAGGGTGTTTTTGGGATCTTCTGAGCTTCTAAGTATCAGTAAAGTCTTGATTCTTGCTCCCGCATGGTCCAGCTGTTTCCCACTATGTTTTCCGTATTTTTTCCGTACGGAATAAGCGGGAGGCCGGCATGGCGCTGGACTTGAGCAAAGTGAAAGAGCGGGAAGCGCTCCGCAAAAAGCGCGAGCCGCACTGGCAGCGGATACGACCTGGCTGCTTCCTTGGCTATCGACCGTCGGCACGAGAAGGGATAGGAACGTGGATCGCTCGTGCTTATGACGAGGACCGGCGCTGCTATCGCTTGAAGGCGCTCGGCGACTTCGGCAAACTTTCAGGCCGTGAGCGGTTCGCCGACGCCAAAAGGGAGGCGGAAGCCTTCGCCACTTTGGTAGAAGCGGGCGGCCATATCGAGGAACTGCTTGAGACAGTCGAGCAAGCGTGTCGCCGCTATACAGAGTCGCACCCCGAATCGGTAGGCCGCTTCACGCGCCACGTCTATTCCGATCCCGTCGCCAAGGTAAAGCTCACTAGGCTTCGGCGGTATCATTTGCAGGCATGGCGCAAGCGCCTGGAAGAAAAGCCAGCGCAGGTCTCTCGGCGCAAAAGCGGGCCGCAGGTTACCCGGGATCGGGCGCCCTCCTCAGTTAACCGAGACATGGCGATGCTTCGCGCTGCGTTGAACAAGGTACTTGCGCCGGGTGCACCTGGTACCGAAGCTGCATGGCAAGAAGCATTAAGGGCCATCCGAAATGCTGACCGGCAACGGACGCTGTTTTTGGATCGCGACCAACGGCGCGCACTTTTGGAGAATGTTGCCACGGAGGCTGAACCCTTCGTGCGGGCGCTTTGCCTGCTTCCACTTCGGCCGGGGGCCGTAGCCAGTCTCACCGCCGGGAATTTCGACAAGCGGACATCGGAGCTCACCATCGGCAAGGACAAGAGCGGCAAGCCTCGTCGGATTCTTATACCAACCGCTGTCGCCGATTTTTTTGCGGCGCAGGCGAAGGGAAAGCTGCCGCACGCCCCGTTATTGGCGCGTTTCAACGGCACGGTATGGGACAAGGACACGTGGAAGAAGCCGATTGCCGAGGCAGCTATTGCTGCGAAGTTGCCAACCGGAACAACCGCTTACACGCTTAGGCATAGTACGATCACCGATCTCGTGAATGGCGGTTTGCCGCTACTTGCGGTAGCGCAGATCAGCGACACGAGCGCGGAGATGATCGAAAGGCATTATGGTCACCTCTGTCGGCATGCAGCAGTGGAGGCGTTGGCGGGCCTAGCTTTATAGGGGCACCGGCGATCACCAAGTAGCTACTGTGCTATCGGCAGGTCATCGATCATGGTTGCTGCGCCAGTATCGTGGCTGACCTGCCCGGCGGGTATCGATCCGTGGCTTGCTATAGCTTTTGGGAAAATACGGTTGCAGACGCTCCTTGTGCTCGTAGCTAGTACGGGTCGCTCGTTTGTGGTCTCCTCAGGAGTAGAAACAGCTCGTGAGGCTTACATCAACGGGTCCAACCATAATCCTGGTCATTCATAAGAGTATTCGAAGCACGTATTCGGAGCCAGCGCTTCCAGATAATCGACAGCATATTGAGCGCTATCCCGTCGGGCTCTTGGCGCCGGTTTCCCGTTTCTTTACCATGCGTTCGCTATTGGTGTGATAGCGCGCAAACACCAGCTAGCTCTCTTTGTTCGTTCCGTGGATCCGTTGGATGTCGGTAAGCGCCATGATGAGCGTCATCGTCAAAGTTCTGACAGCACCCCACAGGTTTTTCATCCTCGTTAACCACACCTTAGGCGTCTTCGACGATACACGCTGCAACTTGTGGGGAATGTCTGGATGCCGAACACGCCTGTCGACGTTGCGATCATCGGGGCGGGCCCTGCCGGGCTGACAGCCGCCTATCTGCTCGGCAAGGCGGGCTATTCCGTCACCGTGATCGAGAAGGATCCGGTGTACGTCGGCGGCATCAGCCGGACCGTCGAGCATGATGGCTTCCGATTCGACATCGGCGGGCACCGGTTCTTCTCGAAGTCGCAGCCGGTGGTCGATCTCTGGAACGAGATCTTGCCGGACGACTTCATCGAACGCCCGCGGATGAGCCGGATCTATTACGAGGGCAAATTCTACAGCTATCCGCTGCGTGCGTTCGAAGCGCTGGGGAATCTCGGCATCTGGCGCTCCACGCTGTGCATGGCGAGCTATGCCAAGGCCAAGCTGCGACCTAACCCCAACGTCCGTAGCTTCGAGGATTGGGTGGTCAACCAGTTCGGCCACAAGCTGTATTCGATCTTCTTCAAGACCTATACCGAGAAGGTCTGGGGCATGCCGTGCGACACGATGTCGGCGGATTGGGCCGCCCAGCGGATCAAGGGACTGAGCCTTGGCGGGGCGGTGATCGATGGGCTGAAGCGCTCGCTTGGGCTCAACAAGAAGCCCAATGACGGCATGCAGACCAAGACGTTGCTGGAGAGTTTCCGCTATCCGCGGCTCGGGCCGGGGATGATGTGGGATGCCGCGCGCGACAAGGTGCTGGCGCACGGCAACACGATCATGATGGGGCATGCACTCAAGCAGCTTGCCGAGGATTCGACCGGTCGCTGGCGCGTCACCGCTACCGATCGCGACGGCGGGACGGTCACGATCGATGCGGGCCATGTGATCAGCAGCGCGCCGATGCGCGAGCTCGCGGGACGGTTGCATCCGTTGCCGACGACGTTGCCGCAGGCGAGTGCGCTTCGGTATCGTGATTTCCTGACCGTCGCGCTGATGATCAAATCGCCTGATCTGTTCCCCGACAACTGGATCTACATCCACGATTCGAAGGTGAAGGTCGGTCGCGTCCAGAACTTCCGCAGCTGGTCGCCGGAGATGGTGCCCGATCCGGATATCGCGTGCGTGGGACTCGAGTATTTCTGCTTCGAGGGCGATGGATTGTGGGCGGCGAGCGATGCCGATCTGATCACGCTGGCGACGAAGGAAATGGCGATCCTCGGGCTGTGCGATCCGGCGCACGTCACTGGCGGTGCGGTGGTGCGACAGGAGAAGGCGTACCCGGTGTACGACGAGGAGTACCGCGACAACGTGGACGCCCTGCGCGAGGAGATCGAGACGCGACATCCGACCTTGCATTGTGTCGGGCGCAACGGGATGCATCGCTACAACAACCAGGACCACGCGATGATGACCGCGATGCTGACGGTGCGCAATATCCAGGCGGGCAAGCGGGTACACGACATCTGGAGCGTCAACGAGGACGCCGAATATCACGAAGCGGGTAATGAGGGCGATCAGGCGGGCATCGCCGCTGCGCTCTCCAGCGTCCGCGACGTCCCAGAACGCTTGAAGGCCGCATAATGCCCGCATCAGGGCGGTCCTGGCAGACGGTCCTTGGCGGCTGGGCCTTGGAGGCGCTCGTCCTGTGTCTTGCGTTCGTCGGTGCCATTGCGACGCTACGCTTTCCCGACCCGGATGATGCGATGCGATTGCTCAAGGTTCGCGGCTAGCTCGGAGCAGAGCTGGTGGGAAGCAGCTATGCGATGCACTAGTCGCGATTTGTCGACCTGCCGATTGCAGCCGCCATGCTAGTGCTCGATCCGGTCTTTGCTCCCGATACCGCGAACCGGATTGCGATGACCGTCGTGCCGCTTATGACGTTGCTGGCGTCAATGGCGTCAGCCACAGAATCGACCCGACGCTTGAGCGACGTCGAGCGCGAGAAACTTGCCGTGCTACTCGGCCCAATATCGATACCCATCATCTACCAGATGCGGGCGTTGCGTATCGATTATCGCGGGTGGCAGATCGTGCTGGCGATGGTGGGAACACGCTCATCGTCGGGCGATCGACGCTGCGCAACGGCGCATTCGCCGGGCTGGTGCTGGCGACGCTGGTGACGGTTTTGCTGGAAGGGCTGCCGGTGGCGGTGGCGATCACTACGGTTGCTGCGCCGGCCTAGGCCTGGGAGCCGTCGCGGCGCTCATTCCTAATCGGGGTGGCCGTCACGTTCTTATGGCACTGCTGCTGCTGCACGTCGCGACGCCCGGACCAGGAATGTTTGCCCCGGGTTCCGATGCGGTTTCTCCTGGCTGGTTGGCCGTGCGTTGCCGATCGCATCGCATCGCATCGCCGGGGCTGGTCGCCGGCGCGTTGTTCGCCGCGACGTCTGGGAGGATCGTCGCATCTTGTCTCGATCTCTTCGAGCCGTCCGGCGTGCCGAGGCGTCGCCGACGTTCGGGCGTTGGCGCAACTGCCCGCTGGCGGCGTTTTTTTGCGCCGATTGACGCCACGCTCGTGATTGTCGCGATGACCCATCATGACGCTATCACTGGTAGTTGCCATCGCAACGCGCAGGCGATTCACCACGTCATTGCCGGCTTTTTCGAAGCTTGCTCCAGGCCGACGCCTATGCTGGTTACGACGGGCTCTATCGAAGCGGCGTCACAGAAGTCGCGTGCTGGGCCCATTTCAGGCGCAAGATGTTCGACCTGCATGAGCGGGTTGCCACGCGGCGCGGAACAGTTTCGTGATAAATGATCTGCCGAATACGGTGGTTCGACATGCACAAGTGCGACGATACGTGTATTTTGCCGTAAAATTAGTGGCGGTTCGATAGTTTCGTCCAGATTGTCCCCTGATCCAAAGCTCTTTGGTTCGCTACGCACCGCGGAGGGCGTGTGCCTTGTTCCAGGGCGGTTGGTCCCGCAACGTTCAGATAATAGCGTTGCCCATCATAGCCGGATGGAATGTACGCAATGGTACGCATCAGCGATGCCGGAAGTGGAATTTGGGTATCGGTAAGAAGGTAGAGACGCCCGTGTTGTCGAACCTCGTTGCGAAGATACGTATCGAATTGCGCTAGGGTCTTCAGCGTGACGTCGTGGTTCCAGCGGATAAAGCTTTGCGTGCAATCGCTCTGGACCTCGCGAAAATCCATTCCCGTAAGTGCGTGCAGTCCGGGCCCGGGGCTTTCGTCCAAGAGGAGCCATTGCTTGCCTGCCAGCCCTCGATCAATGATCGCCTTTGCAGCCAGATGGCCCGTATTGAACGGTACGATGAGGCTGTAGAGGCCGATCCCTATTCCACAAACCGAAGTTGCCGCCAACCAGAGACGAAACGGAGCACGCAGGCTATTCGTACGCTCAGCTTCGCGCCACTTCAGCAGCATGAGCAGTAATGCGATCAGCGACAGATGGCGTGTATGGAGGGGGTACACGAAAATGCTGAAGAAAAATGTGAGAAGGATGAACCCGGCGAGCAGCAGTCGATGAAAGTGATCGTCGGCGACCTGTTTCCAAGCAAATAGCAGGAACATTATACCGCCGGCATGGCCTAGCCCCAATGGCCAAGTCCCATTCCACATGAAGCGACCTTTGACGAACTGGATCGGGATCAGCAGCGTCGACAAGCGTTCGAAGAACTCGTTGTACGACCAGAACCAGTGTTCGCTTTTGATCGCGGGCAACACGTCCGGCGCAGGAATAATCGACCAGGCTGCCACCACTGAGGCGACTATCCATAGGGCGATACCTGGAGTCCATAGTCTGTGGTCGCGCCACTGGAGGAGGACCATAACGACAGACATCACGCCGAACAGGAAATCGCATAAGGGCAGCATGGCCAGCCACAGCCATGCGATCTTGCGGTCGCGCATCGCCATGAAAAGGAAGAGGCACGTGACTCCGAGGGTCAAGCTTCTTGATATCGTGAGATAATCGAAAAGCATGAAATAGCCGGTTGCAACGAGTAGCCGCTGGAGCCGCGTGAAGGGCATGCGCAAGAGTATGATAGCCTGCGTGGCGAGCGCCGCCAGCGCGCAGGTGACCGGCAGAACCCAGTAGATCGGTATGATCACGGCCATCGAGCGAAGGATCAGATACCATAACGGCGGATGACCCTCGTAGCGCAGGTTCGCCATCAGATCGGTGAATGTCGGGCTCTCCTGCGCGATCAGCAGCGCCTGCCATTCGTCGAGCCAGGGACGATGGGTGAAGATCAACGCGAGCTGGAATGCAATTGTCAGGATCACGCAGAGCAACCAAATACGATCATGGGCCAGCTTGGCGTTGGCCGTCCCTTCACATTGGGCAACCGATCCACGAAAGCGATTGCGGCGACGCGGTGTCGACATCTCAGGAATGCCGACGATCAGGCGTTCGGTTATACTGTTCATCGACGTCGATCCGGGACACGGCCTCCGACGAAGCGAGGATCGGTACCGAACGTCGCGGCCACGAAGCGACTCAAGAGCATGAAGCGTTCGCCTTGGGGCGTCAGCCTGATGCGACCCGTCCGATCCACGACGATGTTCCCCGACTGGCCTTGTTCTATGACGCGGCGGTTGATCGCACCCATGTCCGACACATACCCTTGCAAGAACGCCGCCTGGAGATCTGCGGCGTTGATTCCATCACGGTCATGCCGCTCGATCGTTGACAATAGATAGACGCTGATTGAGCGATCAACGGTTACCGGCAGGATGACGAGAACACACAGGTTCAAGCTTAACGATAGCGCGACCGCAGGGACTACAAGCGGCCCGCCGTCGTGGTGTGCGGTGAAAAGCGCTAGGAGTCCGGTCGCAATCCCAGCGCAAATGGCCAGCACGATTCCGCGATAGAACAAGATGGGTATCGTACTGAAAAGCCCAATCGCAAACAGCGTTACGAACAGCAAAAATCCAAACAGCGCCAACGCGATCAGCGCTGCTGCCTGACGAACATGTATGATCATTGCCCCCCCCCCTTGGCGACCGAGACAGCCGCGACGCAGACATCTCGCGACCTGTATGCGCATGCCCAGTCTATCGGGACATGCCCTTGGTTCTTCCATACCGGATCCAGGCTGGTAATCAGAAGGTAATCAACACTGTTTTCGCGGGCGATGCGGCGCACATCCACGAACGGTATGGTGTGTGTAAACAGCGGCATGAGGCGCGCGATCCTGGCATCGATCAGAGCTTTGTCGGCACCGAACAGTTGAGCCTGCTCGTCGGCGACCGCAACGCGATTATGCCCGTACAGTCCGAAATCGAACACTCGCTCGGCTGAGCCTGGGTTATGCTGGACGATGGCGTCGTGCGGGATCGTCCGGTCAAGCGCGGTATAGGCATGTCGTAGCGCGTCATCGTTTTCGGGATGCCGGTTGATATAGCTCATTGCCGTCGTGAAGTACGGCGTTCGGATAAAGCGCAGGCCGATGAGATCATACGCTGTTGCCGACAGCCCCAAGGCGATGGCCGCAATCCGGATGACGGATCCGCCAAGCCATTGGCGGTTTTCGGTCAAGATTGCCGCGGTCCAAACAAGTGCACCGAACTGGGCGAACCAGATTGCCCGCCAGCCGAAATCATTGTTGATGACGGTCGAGCGGACGAAGGATGCAGCGATGAGCGACACGATAGCCCCGACGATCAAGAGTCGACCGATCGGATTATCCCAGTTCCGTCGCGCACGACCGGAGGCGATAAAGGCGATCGCGCCGAGCGCGAACAGGCCAAACTCAATGGCGAAGGTCCCGGGAAGAAGGGCGATCCGCATCAATGCGTCCGACAGTGATGGCGAGAACGGGCCCCCCTGACCGAACGGACGGACAAAGACCGCCAGGGGAAAACCAGCGGATGTGCGGCCGAGAATCAGATCGTGGACCTGCGGCAAGATGAGGATCAGTGCGACGCCGCTACTTGCCGGCAGCATCCAGGCGGGGGGCATATCCGCACGGCGCAACCCTGCCAGCCACCAGATGCCCAGGATCGGTACAGCCACCACAGTAATCCAGATCGAGCTTCCAAAGGCGGTAGCAAAGGCCAACCCGGACGCTATCGTGCAGCACAGGCAATACGGGGGGCGGGCCACGCCCGTTTCGGTGGCTTCGGCTAGAACGAGGCAACCGACGAAGACGGCGATGAGGGCGCTGATATGATGGGGAACCCAAACGATCGACGTCAGTGCCCAGCGTGTCTCCTCACCCCACCAATCGAGCTGGACCAACGTCGTTCCGTGCACGAGATAGTCGAGTATGCCGGGGACAAGATCGAAACCCGATACTGCGCACAACAAGACGCTTAGGGCGAAAAACCGTCGCCGCGCTGCCGGAGGGACCATCTTGGCCTTCGTCCCAATCAGTAGCACGAGTTGCGGAAACACCAGCCCAGTGACGAAGCTCGCGGCCATGAACGCGGTGCGCGCATCAATCACCTCGCGTCCGACCCAATGGATCAAGGCTGGTCCGATATAGAAATAGTAATAATAGCCCGCGATCCCGGGCCGCGCGAAGAACATGTCGTGCAGCGGCAGACCGTCATGCGCGATGGTCCGTACGACCGCAGCATGCTTTACCAGATCGAGGATGGCGAAGGATTGATGGAGCTGCCCGTCCCAGTCGACGTCTACATAGGCAAAGGCGACGACGCCCCACCATGCTAGGGCGACGCCGTACCAGGAGGCGCGCACCCGGCGCAGATGGCGCACGACCCCGGCCGTTCCGGCAAGCGCGAGGCCGGCATGCAGGACTATCACCATGCCCATGCCGATGTTGCGGATCGCCAGCGCGTCTACCGCCGGCAACAGCGTTACCCCAAGTACCATGGCCCATGGCAGTGAGCATTCGCGATCCGAAAGCCCACCAAACCGGACCGCGAGCGCAACCAAACCGAACCCCGGTCCCAGCAGCAAAATCAAAGCAAGGAGGGTCGCGGCAGCATATTGCGCCAGATCGACCAACAGGAATGTAACCGGCATGGCTCTCGTTACCGCACGGGAGTCAACACCGCGTTAACGACGTTTGACGGTGATACCAGAAGCTATGGGTTTACATGTCGGTATGTAGACCCATAGTTTTCATCAGAACCGCAGCCGCACCCCTGTGGCAATGCTCTCGCGATGGTCGTCGCCCCCGGCAGCGACCGCGTCCGGGCATCGCCACCGTCATAGAGCACCGACGCGCCGATTTCTACGCGGTCCGCGGCATAGTGGCCATGGACGCCTGCGACGATGCCGTCGGCGCTGGTCGCAGCCCCCCCCCCCCCCGTGGCGCGATACGCTGGAGCTGTCGAGGTAGCCGGCGAACGCCCTGACCTGTAGATCGGCGTCGAAAGTTGGGCCCCGTTAAACTCGCACTAAGCTTTTGACTTCGCGCCGCGGATTCAGATTGGGGGGGCGTCGTTGCCGATTAGGACACTTCGCAAACCACAATTTTGAAAAATTTAAAGCTACTTACTTCCCTCACAGCGGGGTCTCGTGTGCGACGCCGATCCACAGTCCCGGAATGCGCAAGTCGGCGCCCTAATGGCCAAAACATACCCGCCGTGCCTCGCTTGCGCGATCGGAGAGGACGATGAACGCGCCCTATCGGTCATGCATGTTCGGGTGGCCCACGAACAATCCGGTGTCGGGCATTCGGCGATCCAGCGCAACGCCGTCGGTGCGACCGCGGCAGCGATGCGCAGGCGCGATACCGCCCCCCCTCCAACTGAGCAGCGTAGAGATCGACCAGGATGTCCCAGCCGCGATCCCGCGACGGCGTCGCGTCGAAGACCTGTCACTGCATCGCAGTGCGCTGATCGCCTCACGGACATCTGCCTCGCTCGGCTCAACCACAGCGGTCGGCGCACAATGGCGATTGTTGCGGTCGCCGACGATGAACGCTTGCGTATTCGGCCATGTATCCTTAACCGCAGCGCTGTCGGGGAGTGGCGCAGGCTGGTAGCGCACCTGGTTTGGGACCAGGGGGTCGCAGGTTCGAATCCTGTCTCCCCGACCATTTACACAAAGTTATTATTTTTCAATTGGTTAGCGATGGCCGCTGTAGCAGCTGTAGTATCGTTTGCTGTAGCGAGTTCGATATGCCTGGTTCCTTGAATGACGGTGACTTAGCCTCAGAGTCAGCGCTTTGGCACGAAATACTGCCGGCCGTCCGAATCGCCATTATGCGCGGTGCCTTGCCCCATGCCGATTTCGATGGGTGGGAACGTCACTGCCGCGAGGAAAACTGTTTGGCGGTTGAGGCCCTCCGCTGGCTGGACGACACTTCCTCCAACGCGCACGCTGCGTGGTCGACCAGCCCATCGCAGCTTACTAACGAAGAGGTTTCCATGGTCGATGACGCCCGCGCCGCAATGCGACGGCGTGCTTTCGACGACGCAGGCAATTAGGTGAGGCCGTGCCATCGGGCATCCGGTGTCCGTAGCAATGGACGACAGAATCGCGGCCTTCGCTAAGGCTCTACGGCACGGTTGGCCGGCGGGGGCAACACGACACGTGTGGACGAATGAAGGCTGTGTGAGCCCGCTCGGAGGCGGCTTGGGCTCAATAGGCTGGGGCAGCATTTTTGCCGCATGGTATCCATTCCATCGCCCAGGCGAGCCGCTGACGCCCCCTTCGCCGCCCAATTGAGAACAAATTTAGGTCGTTAGTCGGGCAGGAAGCCAAACTCATAAACCTTAGGACGCAATTTTGCAGTTAGTGCAGAATAGGCGGCCTTGAACGGATCAAAGTCGGTGAGTTCGGTTTCGCCATAGGCCTCGAGCGCGCGGCGGATCTGATACCATCCGGCATCAGGGCGCCCCAATTTGTATTCTTCGCGGATTTTGCGCGGAAAGCCGGTGCCATGAAAGCGGGACCATAGCTTGCGCCCTTCGTCAAGCACCCTCATCGCCTCATGCGAAAAGTCCATATCAGCCATGTAGCGAACCATGAAGTCGCTCTCAAAATGACCCTTCGCGCCGACTTCGCCCTCGGTGAAAGGTATGAAGTGATTGTCGAGGCTCCAATCACGTCCATTCCAGTGAAGCCCGTCAGCACCGGCGGTCAAGTTCTTACCAGCGAAGAGCATCCAAACGAGGCAATCCGCCTTGAAGTCGTCGGTCAGGGGCTGCGAAGGTTGAAGAAATTGGTCGCTGTGATTCAGCCACGTGTGTTGAGGAAGAAGGCGAACGGAGAATATGACGGCTGCTGCCCACAGATTATCGGGCAGAATGAACATTCCGCCACCATTTCTTCCTGTGAAAATGGACGAAGTGATTAATGTTCCTTGTCCAGCGTTTTGCAAGTCGTTGTTGCTCGCAAACAGATGTCCAATGGCCCCGACACAAGATCGCTTTAGGCGGGGATTTCGTGAGGGCGTAAGCGCGTTCGATAAAGGAATTGTCACGTCGCCCCGCGCCGCTGGAGCGGGCATCCAAGCGTTTAACAGCGATGTCACAGGTCGGACAACGTAGGTTTTCTCGCAGAAAAGTTCGCCGCGACGGTTAAGGGCATTCAGCGTGATATCTGCTACCTGCGAATTGACGCCTTGATCCCAAACCAGAAAACTGATGGGGAAATTCCCTCGCAGGCCATCGAAGACACGACTGTGCACGACAAAACCGCCGAGAAACTTTGCACGCCAAACATTTCGAAACGGCTCAAAATTCGGAGCATTTACATATTTCAGCGTGCTGAATATCGCGAGTTTCGAGTGGGGCAGCTCTTGCCGGATACGGACCAAGAACTGCACGAATAACTCTTTGCTGGCATAACCTAGGTTAGTATCGCGCATTACATTGTTGATGCGCGTTTTCTCTACGCCAATCTTGTTTTCTTCCCCCTTTGCAATGCCAGAGCCGCTTTCGGCATAAGGCGGATTAATCAGCACCAAGATCGGCTTGGCACCCTTCTTGCCTTCGCGCGCATCGGCAATCGCCTCTCGCAGGCGCCGGGGCAACTTGTTTGAGAGGCTGTAGTCAATCTCGCCGAAATCGGTGATGTCGTCGTTTAGATAATCGTATTGGAAAATCTCCGCGCCAGCGAACGCCGGATTGGATTTCATGATTGTTACATTAGACTGATCGAGCGTTGACATGATGACGTTGCGCAGATTGCTGTGCTTTGCCTCCAGATTGCCGACGCCTGCACACATGTCCCACACCAGATAACTGTCCTGCCAATCCTCTCCCAAGGTCGCGCGGAGCTGATCATAGGCTTTGTCGACGATGTGCAGCGGGGTATAATAGGCCCCCTTGAACTTTTGCTCATCGAGTGGAAGCAGGCTGTCGTGCCGTTCCAGCAAATAATGCCGGTATTTAAGTTCGGGTGGTCGGTGATAAATCGCCCAGAAGTTACGATAGCCCCGGTCATTAGCCAGTTCATAGGTTTCGCCGTGAAGCAGAAAGGTCGGACCGGCGGCGGTCAGTAGCAGTCGTGCGGGCAAATTATTCATCGCCTCCTGCTTGCCGTCATGCATGATGTCAGCAAAAAATAGCACAGCATAATCGGCTTGTGCCTTTACTCCCAGTTCTTCGCCGATCATCGCCACCCAGCGATCAAACGCTTGCCGCAAGTTATCGGGTG
Organism: Sphingomonas sp. SL1004; assembly: GCF_057815015.1. NCBI lineage: Bacteria > Pseudomonadati > Pseudomonadota > Alphaproteobacteria > Sphingomonadales > Sphingomonadaceae > Sphingomonas > Sphingomonas sp. SL1004. The sequence goes on along the minus strand of NZ_JBYMUX010000001.1, from coordinate 2,052,517 downwards.
TAATCGGTGTTCGGATGATGCGTCGTTCCTTAATCGCATCTTTTACGGCCTTGATGAACGCCGCCTCGTCATGCGCGATTTCGTATTCAACAATATGCGTTTGGACATAAGGGGCGATCTGCGCGCCCAATTCCTTGCCAGCGCCCGACCCGGATTTGGGCCAGACGATGCTCTTGTCGTCCAATAAGGGCAGCGCCTTTTCCGTCGGCATGATCGCCGCCTTGTCGCGATCGATAACGGCCAGAAAAGCCGGGATCGGTTCGCCTCGCTTCTTTGCCGCGCGGATATAAAACATCAGTTGCGCGAACATGATGATCGGTGGCGTCGAAACCGCCTTTGCCTCGAACCAGACCTCCTGCGTTTGAATATCGACGAGGTTCTTGGAAACACCCTTGAGTCCCAGCGCCGCTATATAGGCGTCCTTAACGTCTTCCTCGGTGCGGGCCTTGGCGAGCGTCTGTGCCAAAATCATTGAATTCGTCGGCCTCTTTTTTTCGTTCAAACCAAGATTGGTGGGTATAAGCCTGTTTCAGTGATTGGCGATAGCAAAGCAGACCGTTCACTCTCCATCCAAAAACATACGGTAGCGCAACGGCTAGACTTCTCCGCAGCAGACGTGCAGCAATCCAATCTGGCGGTTAACCCGGAGCGCACAGCAAACGCTAAGCGGCAGGGGCTCGGGCTGATTTGACACGATAATTGAGGTCCGCCCCTTGACTGGGTCTGCGCCTGCCGAGTCGTTCGTTCATTGCTGCTTGGAAATTCGGCACGAGGCCAAGTGATGCGCCATGTGCATCGCGCGCATTGATGCGGCGGCGATCACCGCGATAGCTGACGATTTTGTGACGCTCCCCTGCCCCTCGCCGGGGCGAGTGGTGGGGTAGCTTAGGCCCGTTTCGCAACACGCTGAATGGCAGCGCGGCTCACCCCATACTGCTTAGCCAATACGCCTAGGGATGTTCCCTGTGCGCGGCTGGCGAGCACCGCTTGCTGTTGCGCACCAGTGAGGGCGGATGGTCGCCCTAGCGCCTTTCCTTCGGCCTTGGCGCGCGACAGGCCGGCTTGCGTGCGCTCGATAAGCAAGTCGCGCTCGAACTCTGCGACAGCCGACAGCACGCCCATCGTCATCTTCCCCGCCGCACTGGTGAGGTCCACACCGCCAAGGGCAAAGCAATGCACACGCACTCCGATCGCCGCCAGTGCCCCCACAGTTGCGCGAACGTCCATCGCATTGCGCCCCAGGCGATCCAGTTTCGTCACGATAAGCACGTCTCCATCCTCAAGGCGATCAACCAGCTTGGCGAAGCCCGCGCGTTCCATAGCGGCGACCGACCCCGACACAGTTTCAGTGATCACCCGACGCGGTTCGATCGCAAAGCCCGCCGCCTCAATCTCACGGACCTGATTGTCGGTGGTCTGATCGACGGTACTGACACGGCAGTAAGCGAAGGTGCGGGCCACAAGAACGACTCCTGTATCGAAAGCGTGTTTCGAAAATAGCAGTGCATCGCAATTATCGTCAAGCTACATTCCGATACATGCCGTGCAACTGGCACGTAATCGGTCGTTTTCGATACAGGTGCATGCGGTGAAACGTGGCGGGTGCGAGATCGCGCACCTACTGTATTACTAGTGCGACACAGCGAGAGCAGTGAGAAAGGGGTGTTGCTCGGGTAGAAAACCCACCGCCGTTCATTTCAAAATGGGTTGGAGCGGCAGGCTATACGTGGCGTGGTTGTTTTTCGGCTATGCGGCTAATTTGAACACGTTCCGTAGCTCAACAACTCGGGACGCATCAATCTTGTTCTCGAACTTGTCGATAAGCTTCAAATAGAAGCTCGAAACATCGCTGTCGCTACCGATCCACGTGATCTGGCTGTTCGTCTCACCGGCTGTCAAAATGCGTTCTGCATCCGACCATGTGAGTGCATCGAACAAGCCGTCGAGCTTTGCGATGGCAGTGTGAGTCGTCGCGAAAGCGGTAGTGTTCTCTAGGCTGTCGACTGCGGCGTGCCTCTCAACATCCGTCGCTAGGTTGACATCAGGAAAATTACTATTGAGAAAAGGACGCAGTTCTTCATGAAGGAAGAGTGTTCCCTTCTTTTTATTGCGCCATTCTGTTTTAAGAAAGTAGTGCGGTTGCGTGGCGTTTAATGGGGAAGCGAAGTCGCCGTCCTTGGATATTACGTGAAGGTCGCTGTTTTCCGGCACACCGGCGAGCAAAGCTTCCCAGTTGATTTGGTCTCCGTGAGACTCCTTCTTCCCTGGCGGGTTGCCGACAATCTTACGCACTTTTGCCGCTTCGATAATATCCGCCGTCGTAACAATCATGCTAGCTTCTGCGATAAGATTATCAAACGTCTTGTCTGCTGCAAGCTGTCGACTTTCCGCGTCAGCTCTTGCCTGCTTCAGTAAAGCGTCTCTAGCCTTTTGCAAATCTTTCGCGGAATCGCTGTATTTTTTTGCCTCCGCATACGCAGACATATAGCGGGGAACACCGGGATTTTTGCCGCCCTTCTCGAACTCTCGCGTCGATTCAGCAATTTTAGATTCTCTATTTCTCTCGAACTCATAGACCACTTGATCGGGGACATGCAGAACTAGCTTCTTTGCCTTTGCGAGTTCTGACACTATTTTCAGCGCCTCTACGTCGTCTTTTGTATATGCATAGAAAGCGAGAAAGACGTTTGTGTCTATAAAGATGTGCTTTGCTGCCACGTTGCCTCGCTTATGCGCCGTTTAATTCCGCAGGCTAACGCATCCCGGCGTTCGCCTCAATCAGTGCTGCACCAAAATCATCCATTCCGGCGCCATCTCGCTTGGACACGTCACGGCTCTTTTTCGCTAGGCCCAGCTTGATGAGGTTCGCGCCTAGAAGCGTGACGTTGCGCCGATAGTTCTCTTGATCGACCGCCTTCCCTTCCAAAAGGTCCGCGGTAGCCTGCTCGCATAGCATCGCGAGCGTTGCCGCGTTCATCAGCAACAGGCGTTCCGATGCGGTCGGGTTGCGGCCTAGCTGTTCGGTTAGGTCGCTGCCGATCGACCGGAAGCGCTTCGCTTCCATGGTGCGGCCGTCGACCTTGCGACCAGCCACGACCAGCTCGAATGTTGGTTGTTCAATGGACACTGGAGGCCTTTCGGCGCGTGCGGCGCATATCGATGGCTTGGTCGGGATCCGCGTCTAGCCGGTCGAGATACGCGAGCACCCCGTCACGGACTTGGCGGGGGCTGTATCCCGCAAGGGTGCAAACGGTCGCGAAATCCTCCCCTCCGTTCCTGAACCACGCGCGGGCACTTTCCCTCGTTTGAGACGCCTTCCCGCGAGCTGTATCAGCTCGCCACGCCCCCTTTGCCTCCATGACGGCGTTAGCGATGACACCGACGAACAGCCGCTGTTCAGGCGAGATTGGACCATTGTTGGCGGACGATAGGTCAACCAGCGGACTCATGGTTCGATCCTCAATACCGCCTTACAACGGCATCCGTGTTCCAGTGGCGGTGTGAAACACGGCCCCAGTGGCGTCGCGAACGGTTGGTTCAGCGGAACGCCTTGGCGGTTCATTCCTGGCACTTGAGAATGCGCTAGGCGGACGCGTTCGTCGCCGGCGGTCTTCCAGTATCGCCGCTGGTTAGTTGGCAGCGCGCCGAAGCGCTGCGCGATCTGCCATCCCGTGAGTTTGGCGGTCTCTGCGATCTGATGAGCGGCGTTGCCCGCGAAGGCTTTTACTCGGGCGTTGCGCAATGCCTTCGCGTGGCGATCCAACATGGCTTCGGCGCTGGCAGTCGTCACGCCGTCGCGGAGTGCCTTGGCAAGCATGCGCTGCTGCGCGCCCGAGAGGTGGCCGCGTGCGAATGACAGCATCGTTTCCGGGTCGGCTTTGTTGCCCGTCGCTATGGCCGTGTGGAGTTGCTGGCGCATCGCGTCGAGGGATCGGGCCTGTAGCGAGGAAAGGCCGATGACACGGCTTATCTGGGCGGCACGGGTGTTGGCTGGACCGATCGCGTTCAGCATACGCTCGGTCGTTTGGCGGATCGCAATCGTGCTTTCGGTGACAAAGGCAGCGTGAAGCGATCGGACGGCGTTGTCGCGTGCGAGCACCACGTCGCCAGCATTCGTGTTGGCAATATGATGGACCTGTGCGGCCGCCAGAGCGACGATCGCCCCAAAGAAGGACGCGAGGCCGCTGGTCATCGTAGACGCGTCCAGCGCGTCTGTAAGCGGCTGGTATTCAGCCCCATCGGTGCCGAGCATGAGTGCGAGCTGGTCCCGGTTGTAGTCGCTGGGTCCGTCATCGTCGGCGTTATTGAGAATGGCGGTTATCGCGACTACGTCAAACGCCGCGATCACGTCATCGATCGCCGCATCGATCGCCTTGGCAATGTCAGATTCTTGCCGGGCCGTAAGCTGGTCAATCGGATCGATCACAGCATCACCTCCGCAACATTCGCAGACGAGACTTTCAAATGCGGCTCGATCAGGCGGCGAACGTGCTTCGGCAGTTCATCGGCAATCGTCGGGAAATACATTGTCATGCTGTCGCCCAGCATCCGCTGCATAAACGGGTGCGCCGGAAAGCTGCCCCTGCGAGAGTAGGTGCATAGCGCTTGTCATGCCCGGGACGGTCGGCGACATAGGTAATCTGCGTCGCGTAGGACTGACCGTCGGCGCGCGGGCGGAGGCGATCAAGGATCGTGCAGACGGTCTTCACGACCTCAAGGTTCTGCTTCTCGTTGTTCCCGCCGACATTGTAGGTCCGGCCGGGCTCGCCCTTTTCAAACACCGCGTGCAGTGCGCGGACGTGATCCTCGACGAACAACCAGTCGCGGACCTGATCGCCCTTGCCGTAGACCGGCAGGTCGGCGCCTGCGAGCGCCTTGACGATCATCAGCGGGATGAGCTTTTCTGGGAAGTGATACGGCCCGTAATTGTTCGAGCAGTTGGTGATCAGCACCGGCAGCCCAAAGGTGTGACCCCAGGCCGAGACGAGATGGTCCGAACCCGCTTTTGATGCTGAGTAGGGTGAGCGCGGATCGTAGGGCGTCTCTTCGGTGAACAGCCCGGTATCCCCGAGCGAGCCGTAGACCTCGTCGGTCGAGATATGGTGAAAGCGGAACGCCGCTTTCGCGTCGTCATCGAGGCCCAGCCAATAGGCGCGTGTTTCGCTCAGCATCGTGAAGGTGCCAACGACGTTAGTCTGGACGAACGCGCCGGGGCCGTCGATCGAGCGGTCGACATGGCTTTCGGCTGCGAGATGCGTGACGATCTCGGGCATGAACTCGGAGATCGCGGCATTCACCGCCTCTGCATCGCAGATGTCGCCCTGAACGAAGCGGTAGCGGTTCGAGCTTGCCACGCGCTCGACCGTCGACAGCGTACCGGCATAGGTCAGCTTATCGAAGTTCAAAACCTCATGGTTGGTGTTCTCGATCAGGTGCCGAACGAGAGCCGAGCCGATGAAGCCGGCCCCGCCAGTGACGAAGATGCGCATGAATCTGTCCTTCAGGCGAGCGGCGCCGAGGGGGGGGGGGGGGGCTATCATAGAGAAAGGGGCTGTCGAAATCGGCGAGCAGCGGCTGCCCCGCATCCTTGGCCGACAGTTCGGGCATGGTACCCGCAGGCATTGGCCAATCGATGCCAATTGCGGGATCATTCCAGCGGATGCCGCCATCGCTCTCGGGCGCGTAGGTGTCCGAGCATTTGTACGATACTTCGCAATTGTCCTCGAGCGTTACGAAGCCGTGCGCGAAACCGATCGGGATGAAAAGCTGGTGGCCGTTCTCCGCCGACAGCTCGGCCCCGACCCACTGGCCGTAGGTCGGCGACCCCTTACGGATGTCGACGGCGACATCGAAGATCGCGCCGCGTAAGCACTGCACCAGCTTGTCTTGGCCACGAGGCGGCGTCTGGAAATGCAGACCCCGGAGCGTGAAGGCTGACAGGGACAGCGAATGGTTGTCCTGCACGAATGTGCAGGTGATCCCGAGCTTGGCGAAGGCAGGCATCGAATAGACCTCGGCGAACCAACCACGGGTATCGCCAAAACGCTTTGGGCGGATGAGTTGGACAAGGTAGGGCATAAGGATACGTATACTGAAGTGACGAGGGTCGGAGAGGCAAATCATCTACTTAAAAAGAAGTGCGTTGGCGAAATCTCATCAAATCATGCGGTGTCAGTTCGGTAAGCAAGTAGCAAAGCATCGTTAACTGTGCTTGTGTCAGTTAAGTGACAATCAAGACGAGATTCTACATGGGTATGGTGAGGGGCCTATATCAAAGCCGATATTTATTCAAATATCGAATAGACTTGCGGGTAAATAGTAGTATAGCGATTCTATGTCGTATCATGCTAGGGTTGTGCTAAGAATTATACCCTGATCACGTGTAAGATGGCAGCGGATGCTGCGAGGAGTTTTGGCTGATAACTATTGCTAGTCGAAGATCTCGTACAGATAGGGCGGCAGGCTAGCGTACGGCGGAACTGCCATCAGGTCGAACGCTATGTTCCAGGCCAGCATCGAACCTGTTGTACGTTAAGATCTATACCCTCGTAGCTTAATTAGCTTCTGCTGCATGATTGCGGCCACGCTACTTGACTCATATGCCTTGTGGCTTGCCTGAGCCGGCGTTGGGCGGATATGCGCCCACCTATGATAAACCGATTAGATAGCTTGCTCAGCACCGTCGAAGGCATCAAACAAGGCCATATACGTACTCAAGATGGTTCTGGCCAAGAAACAACAAAAAAAATCTGAATCTGTATGAAAAGGAGATCGCCAAGATGATCTCTTCTGCAAAAGAAAATTAGTTAAGAGAACTTTGCGATGAAATCGTAAATTGCATTGGGCTATTAAATGATAAATTTAAATATTACTAGCTATGGTAACTATATTAAACTGATAAAGCATTTCGGTAAAAGTCTGTGGTGCATATTTGGCAACACAAAATAAACAGATACAGAAGTATTCTGTTTGATAACATTAAGAAGAATTGCGGTCATGCGAATGTTCGTGGTTTTGGCAGTGCGACACTGTACGAGCACGATCTGCGTAACCGGCTCCAGGCAGATCTGGAGCATCTCGAGCATCGGTTGATCTGGCGCGATATCAAGATCATCGGCCGGACCTTCCGCGTCCTGCTGCACCGGAACGCCTTCAGACGTTCCGGTGAGCGGGCTGATCGATCAGCCTGCCAGCAGACCCTTGGCGAACTCACGAACCACCGGTCCGATGTCGTCGCGCGCCAATGCGATCGCCAGATTGGCCTGGATGTAGCCGGCCTTGTCGCCGCAATCATAACGCTGCCCGTTGAAGGTGAGGCAGTGGAACGGCTGGTTGCCGATCAACTGCGCCATTGCGTCCGTCAGCTGGATCTCGCCGCCCGCACCCTTTTCCTGCGTCTCCAGGATCCGCATCACCTCGGGCTGGAGGATGTAGCGCCCCGGGATCATCAAATTCGACGGGGCGGTGCCCCGCTTGGGCTTTTCGACGAGCGCGGTGACTTCGGTCAGACGACCGTCGATCACGCCCGGTGAGATGATACCGTATTTGTCGGTTTCTGAATCGGGCACTTCGAGCGCGCCGATCACGTTGCCGCCGACCTGGTTATAGGCCTCGACCATCTGCTTCATGAAGCCGGGCTTGCCGACCATCAGTTCGTCGGGGAGCAGGACCGCGAACGGCTCGTTGCCGACGATCTCTCGCGCGCACCAGACCGCATGGCCCAGCCCGAGCGGCTCCTGTTGTCGAACATAAACCGGCGAACCGGGCTTCATCCGGATATTGCTGATCGCGTCCAGCGACTTGCCACGCGACCGCATCGTATCCTCGAGCTCGTACGAGATGTCGAAATGATCCTCGAGCGCGCCCTTGCCGCGCCCGGTCACGAAGATGATCTGCTCGATCCCAGCCTCGAGCGCTTCCTCGACGGCGTACTGGATCAGCGGCTTGTCGACGACGGTGAGCATTTCCTTCGGCATGGCCTTGGTGGCCGGAAGGAAGCGCGTACCCAGTCCGGCGACCGGAAACACGGCCTTGCGCAGCGGCTTTATGGTCATTCGATGCTCCCTTTGATCTCGCGGGACCGTCTATCGGTAGCTGCGTGAGCCTGCAAACACCGCGGATTCCATTATTTCAGGAAGCTTCGTCGGGCTGCCTCCAGCTCAACGCAATCTTTCCTCTCAGTAGGCATTCCGATGAAGCAGCACACGGAAGGTGAGAATAATTATTTTAATATCTCGCCAAATCGACCAATTCTCTAGATATTCTAAATCAGCTTTTAATCGGTTCTCAAGATCTGCTTCAACCAGTGTGGCGCCGCGGTATCCGCGAACCTGTGCTAGTCCAGTAAGCCCTGGCTTGGCAGCGTGACGATGCCAGTACCGATGATCAACCTCCCAGAAAAGCTTGTCAGCTGCACGCGACCCTAATGCATGGGGGCGAGGGCCAACGATGCTCATTTCGCCCGTTAATACATTCAGTATCTGTGGCAGTTCATCAATGCTGGTGCGCCGTATGAACCGGCCTACTTTGGTAACACGATCGTCTTCGCGTTCGGTCGAACGATGACCTGCACCATCGGATCCATCAACGCGCATGCTGCGGAATTTCCTTATGCGGAACATTTTATTGCTCCGGCCAATCCGAGTCTGCATGAAAAAAACCGGACCAGGGGTATCCCTCTTTATCAAAATGGCGACGAGGACGAACAAAGGCAGCAAGATAACTAAGGCAGCCCCGGCCATCGCAAGGTCGAAAATGCGCTTGAGAATCCGATCAACCAGTCCAAGTGGACCGTTTGCGATTATGAGGGTGGGTGTTTCCCCGTAGCTTGCAATGCCAAGCGGGGACAGGGCATTCAATTCTGGCGCGAAAATTTCGCCCTGAATGTTAGCCCCCTTCAAGGCGTGCGCCCAAGCGATACGACGTTCGGGCTTGCACGCAACAATGACACGATCGGCGTGCGCAAGTGAGGTCGCCAATCGATCATACATAACTGGATCATGACTTTCTGGATCGAACGCACCGTCTGTTGGCATAATAACAGAGTATGTTCCTTGTGGGACCAGAGCATCACCATCGTGGAGTAGAATCACGCTGAACGGGTTGCCGCCAATCAGTTTCTCCATATGCCGAGAAAATAAGTATCGACCTATAGAGAGAGTTACGACGGTAAAAAGAGATCCTATCAAGATGACAAGCCGGGGAAACGTGTCTGACGTTTTTAGAGCAAACGCCGCGATTATAGCTGCGCATAATGCGAGTATGAACGCCTGCAGTCCCTTCGCTATTGCGCGAAAAGGATCTTGCGCGTTAGAAGCTGAGTAGCCATGGGCGTTGATCGCAGCGATTACATAAATCGGTAATATGACAAGGAGGAAGAAGGCCCAACTTGATGGGCCCATAAAGTAATCGCGTATTGTCGCAGCAATACTAAAACTCAGGATTATGCACGCGGCATCGAGCGTTAACAGCCCCAATACCATGCGTATACGCAGCGTGGATGCACGTGGGCGCCAGCTTTTACGGCCTACACGTGCGCCCGTAATCGGAGCGCCTTCCGAATCTTTGATACTCAACCCACACCTTCAAATCAAATCGGAGGGGGGATACCACCCGACCGAGGCTTCTGATACTCTGTTAGACCGACTTTGGGTTTATGAGAAACGGCTATTGCGCGCGGAGGTGGGTAAGGAGCTTGAGAGGGTGCCGGAATTATCCTGCCAACCCTCGCGCCAGATTGCCGGCCCAAGACCAAGAGTACGGCTGACGTTGCAATGATCGTGAGGCTCGGTGCCGTCGTCCGTATGGGAGGCGTGAGGTAAGGATCTCCGACAATGCGCTTATCGACCGTCAACCACGAGCACGGCATTGGCCTGTTGGCACGCAAAATTGCCACGTTATAGCTCGGCGCGAGCAGGAGGCTTCATGACCGCACGTACGATCGTTCCCGTTATTCTTTCAGGCGGATCGGGCACGCGCCTCTGGCCCATGTCGCGCCCCGAAATGCCCAAGCAGATGCTGGCGCTCACCGCGGACGAAACGATGCTGCAGCTGACCGCGGGCCGCGCGTTCGGCGAGCGCTTCGCCGCGCCGATCGTCGTCGCCAATGCGCGTCACGCGGACCTTGTCGAGCAGCAGCTGGCCGAGGCCGGTGCAACGCCCCAGGCGCTGATCCTCGAGCCGATCGGCCGCAACACCGCACCCGCCATTGCGCTTGCCGCGATCGCAGCCGGTAGTGGCGGCGACGCGTTGCTGGTGATGCCGTCGGACCACGTCATTAGCGACGTCCTGGCCTTCCATGCCGCAATCGAGGCGGCGATGCCGCGTGTTACGCAAGGGTGGCTCGTTACGTTCGGCATCGCCCCCGATGCGCCCGAGACTGGCTATGGCTGGATTCAGATTGGCGACGAGCTCCAGCCGGGCGTGAACCGCGTCGCGCGGTTCGTCGAGAAGCCCCCGCTAGACAAGGCGCAGTCGATGCTCGCCAGCGGCGATCACGCCTGGAACGGTGGGATCTTCCTGTTTCTCGCGGACGCCTATCTCAAGGCCCTCGCGCAGTTCGATCCGGGCATCCTGACCGCCACGCAGGAGGCGATGGACAAGGCGCGTACCGAAGGGATCCGTATCTACCCTGACGCCGTCGCGTTCGCCGCCTCGCCCGATGACTCGATCGATTATGCGGTGATGGAAAAGGCCGACCGTGTCGCGGTCGTGCCGGTCGCGATGGGCTGGAACGACGTCGGCAGCTGGGACGCACTTCACGCGATCAGTGAAACCGACGGCGACGGCAACGCGCACCGCAGCCACGGCGACGGTGCCGTGCTGGCGATCGATACGAAGAACTGCTTCGTCCGCAGCGACGGCGTCCGCGTTTCGCTGGTCGGGGTCGAGGACCTGATCGTGGTCGCGAGCGGCAACGAGGTGCTGATCATGCCACGCGGCCGCAGTCAGGAAGTGAAGAAGCTGATCGAGGCGATGAAGACGCACGGGAACGCCTGACAAGGCGTTTTTACGACACCCTAAAATTTTAGATATAATATGGAACCATGGGGAATTGGGTTCTAGCCAGAGCTCAGTCTGTACGATGAGTAGTAAGCCTAGTAGATGCCAAGAACCTATGCTGATCCACCATGTAAAGATGCACAGCATATTCTCAAAACCTATTGTAATTTTCCTTAGGAAAACATCACAATAAATTTAAAGTGGGATCCAATTGAGGTAGGAATTGCCAGCCGCCCCTCCCAAGGAGGGAGGGGCGGCTGTAATCATTAGAAACTCAGGCCGCTACATTAGCGCGGAACCAGGCGTAGGTTTCCTCGACGCCTTTGGCGAGGGCAACGGAAGGTTTCCATCCCATTGCCGTCAGCCGCCCCGAGTCCATCAACTTACGCATCGTACCGTCTGGCTTCGATGTGTCGAAGCTGATCCGTCCGGTAAAGCCTGTAGTGTCTGCGACCAGATGCGCGAGTTCGCTGATGGTCACGTCCTCGCCGAAGCCGACGTTGATATGGCTGAGCATCGGTTCGGTGTTCGCCTCGTACGTTTCCTTGTCGAGATCGAAGACGAACAGTGAGGCCTCGGCCATGTCGTCAACATGGAGGAATTCCCGGTACGGCGTGCCCGTACCCCAGATCACAACCTCTTCAGCGCCACTGGCTGCCGCCTCATGGAAGCGGCGGATCAGCGCCGGCATCACATGGCTGTTTTCCGGGTGAAAATTGTCACCTGGGCCATAGAGGTTGGTCGGCATCACGCTGCGATAGTCTGTGCCGTACTGACGGTTATAGCTTTCGCACAGCTTGATCCCGGCGATCTTGGCGACCGCATACGGCTCGTTGGTCGGCTCAAGGACCCCCGTGAGCAGCGCGTCCTCGCGCATCGGCTGTTCGACCGCGCGGGGGTAGATGCATGATGACCCAAGGAACAGCAGGCGCTGCACGCCCGCGGCATACGCCTGATGAACGACGTTGGCCTCGATCATCAGATTCTCGTAGATGAAGTCGGCCGGATAGGTGTTGTTGGCGTGAATGCCACCGACTTTGGCAGCCGCCAGTACCACGCCGTCAGGCTTCTCGCTTGCAAAGAAGGCGCGCACCGCGGCCTGGTCGGTCAGGTCGAGTTCGGCATGGGTGCGGGTGATCACCTCGACGCCGCGGTCGCGCAGTTTGCGCGAGATCGCACCACCGACCATGCCGCGATGGCCGGCCACATAGATACGCATGGGATGCTGCTCCATCAGCTTTCGACCGACATCGGTAGCTCGAAGCCATGTGCCTTAAGCAAGGCATGACGCTTGGCCGTGTGAAGGTCGGCTGCGACCATTTCCTGGCACATCTCCTGCACGCTGATCTCAGGCACCCAGCCGAGCCGGTCCTTGGCCCTGGTCGGATCGCCGAGCAGCGTTTCGACCTCAGCCGGGCGGAAATAGCGTGGATCAATACGAACGAGGATGTCACCTGCCTTGACCGCCGGGGCATCATCGCCCTCAACCTTGTCGACGATACCGACCTCGTCGACGCCTTCGCCCTCGAAGCGCAGCGTGATGCCGAGGTGCGCAGCCGACCAGGTGATGAACTCACGCACCGAGTACTGCACGCCGGTGGCGATGACGAAATCTTCCGCCTGCTCCTGCTGCAGCATCATCCACTGCATCCGGACATAGTCCTTGGCATGACCCCAGTCGCGCAAAGAGTCGATATTGCCCATGAACAGGCCCGTCTCCAGGCCCTGCGCGATGTTGGCGAGGCCGCGGGTAATCTTGCGGGTCACGAACGTCTCGCCACGACGCGGGCTCTCATGGTTAAAGAGGACGCCGTTGCAGGCGTACATGCCATACGCCTCGCGGTAGTTGACCGTGATCCAGTACGCATAGAGCTTGGCGACAGCGTAAGGCGAGCGCGGATAGAACGGCGTCGTCTCCTTCTGAGGCGTCTCCTGGACTAGGCCGTAGAGTTCGGAGGTCGAAGCCTGGTAGAAACGCGTCTTCTTCTCCATCCCGAGGAAGCGGATCGCCTCGAGCAGGCGCAACGTGCCGATCCCGTCGACATCGGCTGTATATTCGGGCGCCTCGAAGCTGACCGCAACATGGCTCTGCGCGCCGAGGTTGTAGACTTCGTCGGGCTTCACCTCGCTCAGGATGCGCGTGAGGTTGGAGGTGTCCGAAAGATCGCCGTAATGCAGCTTCAAATTGGGCTGCGGCGCGTGGGGGTCCTGGTAGATATGATCGATGCGCTGAGTGTTCAAAAGTGAAGCCCGACGCTTGATGCCGTGAACCTCATAACCCTTCTCCAGCAAAAACTCAGCAAGATAGGATCCATCTTGTCCAGTTACGCCAGTTATAAGCGCTACTTTTTTACCACTCACTATCTTTTCCTCGTATTCAAAATCATGGAATAATATCAGTTATTACTAACCAACTGCATCAAAAATATTTACCTTGTTAACCCTAACTATATCAGGGCAACGTTTACGCAGGGGTAATCAGAAATAATAATCAGATGTCGGCTTGACAACTTTTCACGTGGGGGCTTCCCTCAATCAGCATGTTGCATGCATATCGGGAGATGCACGCCTTAACAACGAACGGCGCTTTTACGCCAGTATGACGAAAGTCGCCATAGATATTGGCGACCTGCCTCCTTGCCGGGAAGAGCAGGGAGGGGGGGGGGGCTGACATAAAGGCATCGTTCGCACGGCTTATAAATACGCAAGCCCGTTCGCCTGCACGACAAGCACCCGTCGAGCAGCGCCCGGGATCACTGATCCAGCCGCAATCACTATCTCCAAGGTATTGAAATTGCTACCCAACGCGAGGTACCGCTCTTACTCTCAGGTTGGCGTCCCCTCCGAACTCCGCAGTTGGAAAGCGGTAAGGCGCTACCATACATGAGGCGGTCGAGACCATGCGAGCAAAAGCGAAAAATGCGGGAGGGCTGGTTCCTCAGAACGCACCTTCTCCAAGAAAAATGTTTGCGCTCGTTGAAAGGGGGGGGCGTTGCTTTTTATCCCTCACAACTCGCTTATGAATCACCGTTCTAACCAGGCCATGAAATAGCCCTACTCGCGAATGCGTCGGCGAGCGTTATATGTCGCAGCTTGCAAGCGGTGGCGAGGCGGGCTTTCCGTGAAGGGCATGTGTATTTTTGGTGATCAGGGCGGGGCAAACATCGGCAAGCCGGTGCCGCTTTCAGTATGCAGGCAAGACGCCAAGGGCTAAGCCCCGTCGTGAATGGAGACCCCAATGTCGAAATACCTCATGGCCTTAGCACTTCCCTTTTTTGTGGCGGGGTGCATCGGCGGTCGGCCCCAAGCTGGACCAGGTAAAGTGCCTAAAGATGTTGATTCTGCAGGGTATTCGTCACTTGCAGCTGCAGACGTAGCAAGCTGCATCACCAATGCCACGCATCAGGGAGCGACAAGAGAGGGTGCTGGCTATCGGATTGCGCTATCTGGAGCATCTTACAGCATCGAACCGACATCTACAGCAGGTAGCTACACGACTCAGGTCTTCGTGCGCGGTCAAGCGAGCAATACAGAACAAGTATATGCTGTTGCACGATGCATGGCGGGCGGGGAGTCTAATTAATTGCTTCCCTTAGAAAATGCTTCTGCTTCAGCTTTCGTTGCCGCCCTAGAAACACGAGATTCTCGTGAACCTTTACGAACTTGCGTCGATTTGACGTCAGACATAGCCGCTTTGGCGGCGGGTGACGCGCTAGCTGTTGTGGCGTCTGCGTCTTGGTGATTATTCGTTGATGTATAAACTACGAGTTCGAGCGCTTCGAGGCGTTGTTTTAGCATAGTCATGTCAAGAGTCTGGGGATTAACTCTTAGAGCGTCAACCTCGGACTGTAATGCATCAATTCGCTTATTTGTTGCAGCCAAGCGCACTGTTGTTTCAATCCCTGAAACGTCCTTCTCAAGCGCTACGTCCTGCGCAACTGTGCTGGGCGCCTTCGATGGTGAGCGACTATCGCTATCGCATCCGGCGAGGCCTAACAGCACAGCAAATGCGAAACGAGAACCGTACCTGATCATTGCTGTCAATTGCCTAAGATTGGATGGTTCGGCAAGGCTTCGTTCAGCGTAAAATAAACCTTAAAAAATCTTCCGGTGCAGCCGGATAGGCGTAGTGGAGCCGTAATTAGTGGCTTAACGCATGTGCTATACTTAAACGAGCGGTTGATTACGACCGTATTCCGACGGTTTTTATGGGTAATAGATATTGTATAATTAGGCTTTTATTACAATAATTGTGCGTTATTGGTAAATCACAATTGCGACAAGACTGATGATTCGTACGCATCCGATAGCGGCCGCGGAGTGACAGCTATCGGAGCGGGGCTGGTGCGTCAGTCCTTGCCGAGGAAGGCCTCGAAACCTTCTTCGGCCAGCGCGCTTTGGAAGGCCTCATCAGCGTCGCGATCGGTTTCGAACTGGTCGTCCCAGACGATTGAGGTGTTGTGGTCGTTGACCACTTCGAGAGACCATCCCCGCTCGGTAGCTAGACGGACGATGTGGACTTCCAGTCGCCTGCCGCCTTGCCCGATCGACCGGTTCAGCGAAGATTCGATCAGTTCGGGTTCGGGTTCGGGTTGGGACTCAGTCATCAGACAGCCTCTTGCACGAGCGGCGTTTTACGAAGGCGGGTCCATTCCCAAGGCAGCAGCTCGTGAAGCGGGGACTGCGGCAGATCGGCGATACGGAAAAGTACGTCGGTAAGCCACGCGAGCGGATCGACGCCATTGAGCCTGGCGGTGCCGATCAGGCTGTACATCATCGCGGCGCGCTCACCGCGACGATCCGAGCCGACGAACAACCAGGTTTTCCTGCCGCGCGCTACGCTGCGCAGCTCTCGCTCGGCCGCGTTATTCGTCAGGCAGATCCGACCGTCAGCGAGGAACGTCGTGAACCCCGTCCAGTCGTTGAGCAGATAGGCGATCGCTTTGGCGACGGCATCGTGACGCGACAGCATGCCGCGCTTTTCCCGCATCCAGGTTTCCAGTGCGTGGGCCAAAGGTGCGACGCGTTCTTGGCGTACGCTCAAGCACTCACCGGCAGTCCGCCCGTTGATCTCTCGCTCGATCGCGAAGATCTGGTCGATCCACTCCAGAGCCTCCTTCGCCAACGGCGAGACGAGCGGCACGCCGCCCTTCTGCCGCTTGAGCTGACGCGCCACCTCGGCCAGCTTGAAGAACTGCCGGCGGGCGTGAGCCCAGCAGTTCGCCCGCGTCATTGGTTTGTCAGCCCAGCCATCGCGGAACATGTCGTTGAAGCCGGCAAAGCGGTCGACCTGCAAAATGCCGGTATAGCCAGCGAGATGTCCGCGGGGGTGTTCGCCTTTCCGGGTTCGCGAGTAGTAGCACAGCACTGCTGGCGGTGCTGGACCGGCGAACGGGCGGTCGTCGCGCACGTAATCTCAGATCCGTGCGACGTCGGTCTTGTACTTAGCCAGCCGCGGGACGGTGGTGTCGTCGCCGTGGAGACGTTCGGCCGCCAAGACGTGTGCTTCAATTAGCAGGAATAAAGGCCTGGCAGCTACGCTCACTGCGCCGATCTGATCTGCGAGCGTCGACAGGCTCAAGGAGATGCCCTCGCTCTCGAGGCGATCGCGCTGACTGTTGAGCGGCTGGTGCAGACCGTATTTTTGAAAGACCAAACTGGCTAGAAAGTGCGGCCCGAACATACCCCTCGGGGTGACGTGGAACGGCGCCGGTGGCTGGCTGATCTTCTCGCACCGACGACAAGAGACCTTTTCCCGCACGGTCTGAATCACCTTGTGGCGGGCGGGCACCTTTTCGAGTGTCTCGGTAATATCGGCCGGAAGATGGCTGAGGTCGGCCGACCCGCAGCAGGGGCACAGCTCGGGCGCCGGGATGACGATCTGTTCGCGCGGTAAGCCTGGATCGAAGTCGCGGCGGGTGGACCGGACGCGGGTGAACGCGGTCACCGTCGTCGCTTTGCCGGCAGCTTTTGCGCCGAGGCTCTCGGCTTCGGCAGCGTCCGCCTCGAGCTCCTCGAACGTCAGTTCCAGCTGGTCGATCAGCCGACGGCTGCGCTCCGAGCTGGCGCCGTATTTGTCGCGGCGCATCTTCTCGTTCATCAACTCGAGATGAGCATTGCGGGCTAGCAGATCGGCGTTGATCGCTCTGACGCGCGCTGCTTCGGCTTCGGCATTGAGTGCGTCGGCCTGAGCCTTTGTCGCAAGATCACGAGCGACCGCCAGTTCGGTGCGAAGCTGCAAAAGCTCGTCGGAGGCATGGCTCGAAAGCATGCTCGATTATACCAGAACGCCCTTGATGAACCTACGGTTTTGGCGGATTTCAGCCGCTTTTCTCATCCTGGCTGCCTCTGGAAGTTGTTACCCAACCCGGGTCGGACGCCACGTTTCCTGCGAGTTGCGCCAGTCGATACCTTCGAGCAGGCATGCCATCGCCGAGCCCGAGATCGCGACCGTGCCGTCCTTTGCAGCCGGCCAAACGAAGCGGCCGCGCTCCAGCCGCTTGGCGTACAGCGACATGCCCAGCCCGTCATGCCACAGGATTTTGCACAGCGACCCGCTCTTCCCGCGGAACACGTACAGGTCGCCGGCATGGACGTCTTTGTTCAGCGCTTGTTGAGCCTGCAACGCGAGCGAACGCATGCCACGCCGCATGTCCGTGTGGCCCAGTGCCAGTCAGACTTTCGCGCCGTTCGGAACATGTATCATCGGATCACGGACTTGAGCACCGCGGCCACCTGATCGGGCGACGCTGATGCAAAGACGCTCACGCGTCCGCCCCGCGCCAGATCAACGACGATGGTCGGCGGCACGGTCGGTAATTCGACGGGGCAATCATCAACGACCACCGCTTCGGCAAAGCCGGCGACCGCAGTCGGCGCATCTGACCGTCGGCGAAGCTTGCGGCGCCAGGTATAGATCAACCCCGTCGAAACATCGTGCCGCCGAGCGACCTGAGCAACAAGCGCGCCCGGTGCAAAGGCCTCCGCCAGGATTTGCACACGTTCCTCATCGCTCCACCGGCGACGGCGTTCAGGCCCGCCAAAAACCGTGATTTGACCCACAACACCTACTCCCAAGCATACTCTTAAGAGCGCGCTTAAGACCTGTCCTTCGCCTGACCGGCAAGGCGGTCGCTACCGGAGGCGTACGATGATTCTAATATAGAAAACTAATTAGTATATGGGTCTAGCTGTGTATCACGTAATTGCGTCTCTGCAGCAAGAAGTCCGTTGTCATAATCGCTTAAAGCTGCTTCGAAACTATCGCGTAATTTACAATCATCACGTCGACCCAGATCGTTAGAACGATCGATCAAGGTATCACTATAGCCGTTGTCACGCCATTCATGCCCAAAATTACGCGCGAAACGGGCTTTTAACTGTGAGAATTTTGTCTCTCGCTCAAGCAGGCGCCTGTAACGTTGTTCGTTAGTGCAGATGAACCGGCGAGCAAGTTCCCTGCCGTCGTCAGCACTTCCCAAGGCAATGTTTGCGCGTTGTTCAGTAAGCGTACTTGGGGTAATAATAACATCGGGTGACGACGACTGGCCGAGGAGCAGGGCGATTGCTAGTGATGTTTCAAGTAGCACGTTTGTCATACACCCTTGAGGTCCGGACGACGGCCTTCGCGGCCATGAGTGATAATTGTCTGCAATCTAACCTCCAACTTTCAATCGCGCACCGCCATAAGATTTACGCCGCGCGAAAGGATTAATCTCGCGCGGCTGTCAACGCTTTGCGCTCCTTATCGGCTATGCGGGCACTACCGCCAATCTGCGTCTCTGGCGGTGTCCTACGAACCGCATAACTTTACCACCAAACCTGTACATGCCGTACGCTCTTAACGCATTTTGCGCGATATGTATCGTATCGCGAGTGCCTCGCGCGGTTTGGCATGGGACCCCATTGGCTCAAACCGCCGGCTTGGGCGACGTCATACCGGATATGCTCGGCCTGCCTTCTCGATAATTAGCGGGTGCGTTGTCGGCGTTGCCCTACCGCGGAACGTCACGCTGGAATAATCGGTAAGGCGCTAGACGATGTTGCGCGATGCCGTATCACTCGCCACAGCGTGTCACGACGAAATTTTAGGCTCAGGTAATGAACGTTTTTATTCGGTCCATGCGAGGTGAGTGGCAGCTGATGCTACTCGCTGCTTTCGTACTGAGCTGCGCGGTATTTGGTGGGTCATCAAAGCCAGATAATGCAACCATGTTGATCGTTCGACCCCTAGCGGTACTGTATATAACTGTCGTCCTGGCGCTTCCGCGCGCTCGGTATTGGCAAGGGCTCGGGTGGCCTATGGCGCTTCTTGGTGCCTTCGGCGCCGTGATCGCGATCCAGTTAATCCCATTGCCGCCTTCAATCTGGACCATACTGCCCGGTCACGCACGTTTCACAGAGGCGGCGTTGGCCTTAGGGATGCCTCAGCCTTGGCGGCCCATCAGTGTGTCGCCCGACATGACATTCAACGCACTCCTTGCGCTGCTGATCCCGCTAGCCGTTCTGGTTGGCGCTGCAGGAATAGAACCGAGGCAACGAACTCGACTGATACCCGTATTGCTGGTTGCGATGATCGCGAGTGCGCTACTCGGGATAGGGCAAATGGCTGGCTCGGCATCGAGTCCGCTTTACCTCTATCGGTACACAAACCGCGACCTGCCCGTAGGGTTGTTCGCAAACCGCAATCATCAAGCCGTTTTCTTGGCGATGGCCTTTCCGTTGCTGCGTGCTTGGACCGCCTTGCCGAGCAAAACTTTCGCCGATCCCCGATTGCGCGGCTGGCTGGCAGGCGCGTGCGCCTTGCTGATACTGCCAGTCATACTCGCAAGCGGATCGCGGTCAGGGCTTGTTCTGGCGCTCGTCGCAGTATTTGCGACGTTGGTAATAGCGCCCTGGAACATCAGTTCGATTCTTTCTCCAGTAGCCAAAACGGCTAAGCATGTTGATAGGCGCCGAGTGATACGGCGTAGAAGGTTATTAGTCTCGGCTATAATTGCGATCGTGATTCTAGTAACGGCAAGCGCGATTTTCTTTGGTCGCGCACTGTCAATCACCCGTATTGGACAGCTCGATCAAGCCGAAGCTGATCTTCGGATACGGTTTCTGCCAATAGTATGGTCAATCACCAGGGACTTTTTACCATTTGGTACCGGGTTTGGTACATTTGATCCTATGTTTAGATTGTATGAACCTTTCTGGGCGCTGAAGCCGACATTCTTTAACCGCGCGCACAATGACTTTCTCGAGCTCCTCATGACAGGTGGTTTACCAGCTTTGCTCGTACTGATTACGCTTCTTGGCTTTGTAATGTACCGAATGCGTGACGTTGTTAGTGCGGGGTGGCGGCACCGGTCCACCATCACCACCAAAGTTGGCGCTGCAATCGTAATGTTGGCGTTTGCGGCGAGTCTGACCGACTATCCGCTACGAACGCCGGGAATGGGTATGGTATTTGCGCTCGCGATGGTTTGGCTGGCATCGCCTATCGAAGGCAAAAAGGACAGAACGTCGCTTAACTGACGTAGATCGAGCCAACGCGCGACGCGTCGCGGAGCTGCGGCGTTGCCTTACGGTGTCGGGCTCACTAAGGAAGCGTGTCGTTCGCTGCGTTGCGGCGACCGAGAAAAAGGCTTTGTTTCGAACGTATGAAAAACGAGCGGTTATTAGGCGTGATGGCGGCGGTGCTGTCGTTATCGGCCTGTGCAGACGGGCCAGCGCTCGTTGGACGTCCAGGCTTGACGATCGTCCCTGACCAGACCGAACTCCCGCCTCCGGCAACGGTGGACTTGATCTCGCAGCCACGGGCTTACGTTATCGGCCCGCTGGATCGCTTGTCGGTCGATGTTTATGGCGTTCCTGAATTGAGCCGTAGCGTACAGGTCGACGCGAGCGGTAATATCGCGATGCCCCTCGTTGGATCAGTGGCAGCTTCTGGTAAGACACCCACTGTCTTGGGAGCCGAGATCGCTCAACGGCTTGGCCAGCTTTACGTCCGTAATCCGCAAGTAACGGTAAACCTCACCGAAACCGTCAGTCAGGTTGTAACCGTAGAAGGCGCTGTCCGTACGCCAGGGCTTTATTCTGTGACTGGACGGATGACGCTTATTCGAGCGATCGCTCGAGCTGAGGGAACGACGGAATTCGCTAAGGAAAACTATGTTGTAGTCTTGCGGCGGGTCAACAATCGGGACATGGCCGCGCTCTATGATTTGCGAGCAATCCGCCAAGGAATGTACGCTGATCCGGAAATATATGCCAATGACGTTGTGATGGTAGGAGAGTCCGGGGCTCGACGCATATTCCGCGACGTTGTGTCGGTATCGCCTCTATTGGCGGCCCCTCTCCTTGCAATCCTGCAATAGCGGGACGGAAGCGGATATGAACACTTTCAATTCAACGCCGGCCAACGCGCAGGCTTTATCGGCACGTCAGCCAGCAACCGTCCGGAATTCAGGATCAGCCTTGACCGACCTTACTGCCAGTAATGCTGGTGGCGCGATGCCCATTATATCGCGGTACCTCTCCATCGCCCGGCGACGGAAGTGGTATATTATAGGCGCAATTGCCGCTGGGTTGCTGGCTGGTCTTATTGTTACGTTGCTCATGACTCCCAAATTTACGTCTTACGCAACGCTTGAGATTCAACGCGAAACGCGTAATTTTACGCAGGTTCAAGGCGCACAGGCGGACGAGCAAGCTAGCTCAATCGACCAAGAGTTTTATGAGACCCAGTATGGCCTCCTGCGGACAAAAGCACAGGCTAGCGCCGTGGTTGAGGCACTGCGTCTACAGGACGACGCAAAATTCTTCACGATGTTTGGCGGCGAGGACGACACCTTATTTGCGAACGGCCGTCCAGTCGGGGGTAACCGAACTCGTGCTGCCCGGATCGCGGCAGCTAGCAAAATCCTCCTTGATCACTTCGCAGTTTCACCCGAGCGACTGTCACGCTTGGTACTAATTAGTTTCACGAGTCCAGACGCGGTATTCTCGAAGAAGGTCGTCGATGCGTGGACAGCGCAATTTGTATCAACCACGTTGGCGCGCCGGTTTGAAACGACAGCGTATGCGCGTCGGTTTTTGGAACAGCGGCTGGCACAATTGCGCGCGCGCATTGATCAATCTGAACGGCAGTTGGTCACCTATGCAGCGCAGCAGGGTATCGTAAACCTCCCCGCGTCGACCCCTGCACAGGGCGACAACGGTTTATCGGGTGAGCGCTCTCTAGCTGCGGACGATCTGGCGACCATAAATCGTGAGTTGGCGCGGGCAACGGCCGATCGTGTGCAGGCGGAAAGCCGATTAGGCGCGGTAAATGACTCACAAAATGCTGTAAGTAGCGCACTGCCGCGGTTGCGGGAGCGCCGTGCGGAAGTCGCAGCAGAATATGCTCGTCTGATGACCCAGTTTAAGGCTGACTATCCTCCAGCTGCGGCGCAGCAGAGCCAGTTGAGACAACTCGATCGTGCAATCGCTACCGAAGAGGGGCGTGGTCGCGAAACGCTTCAAGAAAATTATGATGCTAGCGTGAAGCGAGAGCGGGATCTGCGTACTCAAGTGAACGCATTGAAAACCGGCGTTCTCGACACTCGTCGCCGTAGTATCCAGTATAATATCTATCAGAGAGATGCAGATACAAATCGCCAACTCTACGATGCTTTGTTGCAGCGGTATAAGGAAATTGGCGTTGCTGGCGGCGTTGGCGTCAATAACATTTCGGTAGTGGATCCTGCAGAAGTTGCTGAGAAGCCTTCCAGCCCTCGTTTGCTACTGAACCTAATTGTCGCGCTAATTGCAGGAACTGCGGTAGGCCTAGGCCTGGCGTTCGCCATGGAGCAGGTGGATGAGGCAATCGGCGATCCGTCAGAGGTCGAGGAGATACTCGCGACACCGCTTCTGGGCACCATACCCGTTACCAATCAAGCGCCGGTTATCGCCCTTGCTGATCAGAAATCAGATCTCAGCGAGGCGTACATTTCTCTTAGAACGACGCTTGGGTTCGCGACTGACCACGGCGTACCAAAGGTATTTGCGGTTACGAGCACGCGCGCTGGCGAAGGCAAATCGACAACCAGTTACGCACTGGCGCGATCCCTCGCACGGCAGGGTCGTCGTACGATTCTGATCGATTGTGATATGCGCTCCCCGTCGGTGCATAACGAGCTGGGAATTGCGAACGATCAGGGCGTGAGTAATTACCTGTCAGGTGGCGTTTCTGATGCGGATGCATTGACGTACCGCAGCGATCATGACGGGCTGTTCGTCATGACCGCAGGGCCGACGCCGCCCAGTTCGCCGGAACTTTTGTCTGGGGAGCGCTTCCCGAGGCTTATCGCCGAACTTTCGAAGCAGTTCGACCATGTCGTGCTCGATGCACCGCCGATCATGGGGCTTGCCGACGCGCCTCTGATCGCGAGTCAGATCGAAGCGACCGTGTTCGTTATCGAGTCCCACGGTACCAAGAAGAGCATGGCTCGGGTCGCTATTGGTCGTCTGCGCGCCGCAAATGCAGTCCTGCTAGGCGTTGTGTTGACGAAGTTCGACGCGAAGCGTGCGCATTACGGATATGGCTATAATTATGGAGCCACCAGCTATGGCTATGGCGACCAAGCATCCGGTAAGCGTGCCTGATCGTACGCGCCAGGCTCGAACGGGTTTCGGTACTTTGCGTGTTCCGATGGTGCTCGCTAGCGGGGCGGTAGCCTTGATAGTTACGCTCGCGGCGACATCAGCCCAGGTTTCGGGCCGAAGCAACCCGGAAGTCGCACTTCGTATGTGGCCATTTGCGGCTGGCGCTGCGTCGCGTCTTGCGGAAGCGCGCCTCGTAAGTGAAACTGGATCGCAAGCCATCCATGCCACGCGTAACATAGCGACCAGGGCATTGTTGCGTGAGCCAATCAATGTCGTTGCGGCGCGCGTTGCCGGCTTAACCGCCGGTCTAGAAGGAAATGAGAAACGTGGCCGCCGACTACTCAATTATGCTGAGTCGCTGTCGCGACGGGATATTCCGACGCAGGTCGCTCAGATTGAGGTTGCTGTCGCCGACAGTAACATCGTCAGGGCGCTCCATCATTATGATACTGCGTTGCGTACGGATGATGTGGCCGACCAGCTTCTAATGCCGACTCTGGTTGCTGCATCGAGCGCTTCCGATGTTGCCGGCCCGCTAGCGCAGATTATCGCGAAACGTCCACCATGGCGTATGCGTTTTCTGTACGGTTTGCTGACTACAAACCCTTGGCCATCGACTCTCATACCA
Source organism: Sphingomonas sp. SL1004 (assembly GCF_057815015.1). Classification (NCBI taxonomy): domain Bacteria; kingdom Pseudomonadati; phylum Pseudomonadota; class Alphaproteobacteria; order Sphingomonadales; family Sphingomonadaceae; genus Sphingomonas; species Sphingomonas sp. SL1004. The sequence continues at coordinate 2,028,255 of NZ_JBYMUX010000001.1, read as the reverse complement.
TTGGTTACCGCTGCCCGGCTGAACATTAACGACTCCCTCGAGCGGGACTTTCTGAACAGGACCGTTGCCGGATTAGTCGCACGTGGAAAGTTGGCCGAAGGTGCGCAATTTTATGCACGTGCCACGGGAACGCCTTTGATTGCCATGACAGGGGCTGTCCGAAACGGCGACTTTGCCCGTGAGGATCGGATTGCGCCATTTGATTGGTCGATCGTCGATGAACCCGGACTGGCGGGTGTAAAAGATTTGGTTGATCCTACCGTTTTGCAGCGAGCGTCTTTCCGTAACGCTCTATCGCTCAGTATCGAGACAGGCAGATCGGGCGTAGTAGCGCGACAGTTGCTCTTACTCCCCGCAGGAAGGCATACTTTGCAGTTCACTGTTGGAAATGTCGATTCCTCGGATCGATCGAGCATAACGTTAGTATGCAATGGAACAGATGCACCGATCGCCGCAATACGCTTTCCTATCTCGTCTGATCGGCCTACAACTGTCAACGCAAATATTACTGTGCCGGATGGATGTTCAGGTCAATGGATAGCTATTCAAGCGGCCACGGATATTAACGCGTCTGCAAACCAGGGGACGCAGCCGTGGGTCAGCGGCGTTAAAATTCTGCAAACTCAAGCGGTATCTGAGGGACGTTCGTGACCTGGATACTGCTAATGGTCATATTATGGCCGCTAGAAATCGTCGCGATTGTCTGGGCAATACGTCGGAGTGGTTTCCTGCCATTTCCGCACGGTACAATGATTTATCTGTTCACAGGGCAGATCATGCTCGCGTTACATGCGTACGGAATTCTGTTTTATAGTTTTCTTCACGTTTTCTCGACCTACGCATACATTCATTTTTTTCCACAGATGTTTGCCCTTCAAGCAATCATGTTATTTTCGCTTTGTTTGGTAGTGCCTAAGGCGCAGGTATCGATCAGCGCAGCCGTTCAAAACATCAATGTAAATGAGACGGTGTTTTTTGCCCTTATCATCTTACTATATGCCTGTTGGGGTGTCGTACTCGTATCGCTGAACTGGTCCGTAGTTTGGAGTAACAGTGTCTACCTAACCATGACGGACCCGATGCAGGCCTTACTTATCAACAATGCCTTTACGAGATTGGCGTTTACGTTAGTTGGCCCGTTGGGGATCGTTGCTGCTGCTGCAACTGCGTTTACCCTATGCTCTGGACGCGCTCGACTAGGCATCATCTTGTTGCCAGTTACGATATGGGCGTTTGTATTCTTCCTCGCAGCCCATTCGCGGTCAGCGTCTGCTTATCTTATTCTAGCGGCACTGATTGCGGCCATGTTTCCGCGAACGCGGTGGGCAACGGTGGTCCTTGGCGCTCTCGGTTTTCTGACAACGTTGTCGGTCCTGTGGGGAAGGGGATCCAATAATCATGGCTTTTCCTCGCTGCCTGATTACTTTTCGAATATTGGAAGGTATTATCAAGTTGCCGGGTTCGATGCGCTCAGCAATATTTATGAGGGCGTATTTACGACATCCGAGTACTTCTCGCACAACTTTCGGTTTGATCCTATATACAAGCGACTTTCTCTATCACCACTTTTTAGTTTCATTGACGGGTATGACACGGTTCGTGAACTGTACGCAATCCGGCTGAGCTACTTCGTGCCAAACCCGGCGGTGAGCGAAGTACTGTCCTTTGGACCGGCGTACGCGGCAATCTATTTTGGTGTGTTGCTTTTCGCGGGTTACCAGTCTGCTCTATTGGTTGTGCGTCGGCCGGGCCTTGTGTCGCTTGGCCTGAATGCCTTGGTTATGTTGGGTAGCTACCTTCAGTTCGCCTATGACACCCGCGGGAACTTCAGGTCCTTTTTCTATATCGCGATCGTATGTTGGATACTTAATAGACGTTGGCAGCCTGAAAGGCCGGCAGCATCAGTTCTCGATGCCGTCGATCACGAGCCGCAGCCTTACCATGCCAGCTGACCGTCCCGAGGATATTGCCCAGGACGCCGCGCTACCACGCCGCACTATCTTGGCGGCTGCAGTTGGTGGGATAGCGTCTGGTCCCTTGTGGGCGCAGGCTGTCAAACAGGCTCGTCCTCCAGTTTCAAGTGATAAGACTATAGCGCTAGAGTCCGTTGCGCGGTTCGGTGCTGTTGGTAACGGTCGTTCTGGCGCAGCTGATCAAGCTGGACTGGCCAACGCCGTGCGCGCTGTAAACCGATCGGGTCGCTATGTTGCCGGAATCGGAGAAAGCTATTGGGGGCACCCTCAAGACGGTCTTTTTATCCCGGCAGGCGTGTACGATGCTGGCGACCTGGAACTTGCCGGAAATACATCGCCATTTCCCGCTATGTCGATCTGTGCCATCCCAGGATCGGTAGTGATCCGTATCCCTGACGGGCAATATCTTTTTGAAACAAGCGAGCGCCTTAACTGGCTCTACGTATTTGGTATTACCTTTGTCGGCGGTAAGGGTACGTTCCAACATCGTTTTACCGGAACGAACGTTAATGGTCGGTTCGTTTTCGAACGGTGTGTGTTCGATAATTATTCTGAATGCGCCATTGGTAATAATGCAGTCGACCAACCGTATCTGGAAGTTCGCAATTGCACGTTCATGGCTGCGCCAAAGAGTCGAGCGATTGGTATCGCGTGGGGGGGGTACGCCGATGGCTCGGTCATCGAAAGCAACGCCTTTCTTCGTAATCGCTACCATGTGAAGCTGGGACCCGATCCCAGCGGAAGCGTTCATATCGCGCGCAATGACTTTCTACGGTGGGACACGGATACCCCGCTAGATGCGGCGATATGGTTGGTTCCCGCAACACGCGTTGGCCGTTTCGACACGAACGCGGGGTGGGGCACCATCATATCCGGTAACAAATTCGGTAACGAGAATATGGCGCCACTGGACGTTCGTGTTTTGATAGCGCGCGAGGGGCCTGGCACTAACCGGCAAACGCGTGCGCACTCGGAACGGTTTGACGCGGGTGGTAGCAACGGGGCCTTTTTGGCAGGTGTAACGATCGAGAACAATCGCGTGGCAGCTACCGCTGTTACCAGCTCGCCGTTTATGCGCAGTTGGATCGCCGAGGTGCGGAACCTGTCTTACTTGAACAACCGCCATGACGGGGGTCTGCATAGTTGGTTATGTGAGTTCATGGGCTCGCGCCCGGGAGATTATGCTAATCTCAACTGGACAGTCCGATTGGACAACGCCGGTAGCGTACTGGGCAGCTCGCCGTTCTCATTGGGCGTGTCCAATGCGTTGATCGGTCCCCAATGGGATCCTGGAGCAACCGAGGGTCTCGCGGAGGAGACCATGCTTTTTGGAGCGGGCGGCGATGATACCTCCTTTGTAGCACTTGCGGTAGCGGACCGGCCGGAGTCCTTTACGGCGACGGGAAAAGACGTAGTGTTGCGGCCCGTTGCTGATCACAATGGACATTTGCGTGCGGTCGACGTCGGCGGGAGGCCACAATCGGGCGTATATGGCCAACTACACGGCGCAGTGGCGCAGCGTATGAGCTGGATTACGTTGGATCTGCGTCGTGGCGCGGGCAGTGCGGGCAAAGCGATCACGGTACGCATCTTCAACCCCTCGACAGGGGCGACCGCGCGCCAGTTGCGCTATAATCTGCCGGCCGATTGGCGGCGCGTGAGGCTACCTTTCACCTTGCCGGCATCGATCAAGCCGGAAGGGTGGCAGTTCTTGATACAGGGCGCGGACGCACAAGCGTCAACATCATTCCAGGTTGCCCGGCTGTATGTGTACCATGGTCGTGAGCCCCAACCTGATGCCCATGTCGCGACACTTGGTGATGGCAAATGGGACGGAAGCCATATCATCCTGGGACGTACGCATTTGTGGGAAGAGGCTGGTGCCTTATATATCAAATCTGATGGCCCCCCTAAAGGACCTACCGACGGAAAGAAACTTGGCTAAAAGGCCGGCATCCGACACTCGACCTGTTGCTAAAGATCAACAATCCGTTCCGGTTTGGCGCGACCACTGATGAGCTCGATTATGGCTCGAACGTTACCCGCTAGTCGACCACGATAATCGAATAAGGGATGACCCTTTACCGATCGAAGACTATTCGACACAAGAGCGCGCGCTACTAGTACCGCTGCAAGTCCTTTTGGGCAGGTGCCTTTACCAGCCAGATATAGAGGATTGATGATTTGAGAGTATCCGTAACGGCGACCGCTAACGCGAGCGCCCTTTGATCCCAAATGCACGCCTGCACAGCCTTGTGCGGTAACCAGCTGTCCCGAACTTGGCTTTGCAACTTGTCCTGAAAAGTCGAGATCTTCTAGCCAACCGTAGAGCGGTAACCGTTCGTCGAAATGTGCACGGGCAAATACACTCGTGCGCACGGCCATGTTACACCCATATAACCTTGGAACGCGTGCGGTAGAGCCGCTCACCGGTCGCACCCATCCGGCGATCACGTTTACCGCCTCATCCTCGCTGATCGCCGCACTGCGAGCACCGTCACGTAATACCACGCCGGTTAGCCCTGCCACGTTGGACTGCGCAGCAAATACGGCCGCTGCCTCCTCCAGCCAGTGAGCATCAGGCCGAAAATCGTCATCAAAAAACGCAATAACGTCAGGGAGTTCTGACGCGCCGCTCAAGATGTGGTGTACACCGGCGTTTCGCTGACGGGGAAGCCCTGGTTCGGGGGCTACGATCGTCTCCGGCTCTAAGGGCAAGGTAACAGTCCCGCCCCAGTCATCCGGCGAACTGCCTACGATTACAATCCGATCAGGTTTACGCGAACCGTGCGCGAGCTTTTCAAGAAGGATCCGGACTTCTTGCGCACGCCCGCGCGTGGCAACGATGATCGCAATAGTGCAGTGGGCGGAGGTCATTACGCGTGCTCCGGCGGAGAGGTCATCAGGCCCAGCAGGCCATTATATTGCTGAATTGAGTACGCACAGTCCTGCTGAATTTCCTGCTGGATCATCGTAGAGCGATGCTGACGGTCTACCGGCGTTCTAGCTTCCTCGATGATCCACTTTTGCGCGAATTCAACGAAATTACCATCGCGTGGACAAACTCCGCCGCGTATGCCTGTCACGATCTCCCGAATAACACCACGATCGGTAGTAAGAACAGGCACACCTGCTGCCAACGCTTCGTAGATTACTAAGGGTGCCGCTTCCTGCCGAAACTGCGTGGGAAACAAGAACAGGTCGATTGCTCGATAAATATCGCGCTTGGCAACACCGGAAACCTTCCCGACGTGTGTCACCCGTTCGCCATGTCGGGTGCGTAACTCGTTAATTCGCGTAACAACATCATTATCGAGTGCGGGGCCGGCAAGAAGAAGAGTGGCGTCCTGTCCACTAGAACGCATGGCGTCAAAAGTATCGGCAACGATGAAGAAGCCTTTATCAGCGCAAAGATTGCTCAGATGCCCTAACCGTAGCGTCTCAGTGCCCTGAACGCTAACCGGTGCGTTGGCCTCTTCAGCTACAAAACGCGCGTTAGTCGCAACAAGCCGATCAACAGCTCCATACCGGCGTGCAAAGCTATCCGCCATGCCATCGGTTAGAAACACATGTACCGCCTTGCTACGCGTAGTATCTGTGAGAAGTGCCATCGGACGGCTATAGTCTTCAATGTAGCGGCATGAGTGATGATGGACGATAATTCTTCCGAATTTGTTGGCCGCTGCGCTTACGATCCCCGCCGTATACCACGCCCCCGCTCCAGCGTCGGGCACGACGTAAAGCACATGTTCCGGTGCTGCCAGCTTATAGGCAGCCCTACCAGCGCGCCAGTTAGCACGCGCACGTTGTGCGTGATATCCTAGACTTCGGCTATGTGCGAGTGTAGGTCCAGAGATATCGAGCGCGGTAGCCTTGACACCACGCGATTTGAGCGCATCAAACACCATTTGGTTGACGAGAGCTGCCCCACCGACAGGGGGGGGGAAGCTGCCAACCATTACGATTTGCGGACCAGTCATCGGCGATATTCTTCCGCATGGTGCTCCCGCAACCATGCCACAGTTGCAACAATACCCTGCTCCGGCGTCAGTGTACCGCGCCCCAATACACGAAACGTCTCATCCATTGGAACAGGATAGTCCGTGATCATGCGGTAAAGGCGGCCACGATCAATTGGCGCAGGACCGCCTATCCGTTTGACGACTTCGCCAACCCCAGCCAGTAACCGCAAGGCACTACCGGGCACGCGTCGAGTCGGTTTGCCGGTCAGTGCACGACTGAAGCCATCGAGCCATCCGGACGAGCGCGCCGGTGCATCCCCGAGATAAAAGACTTTGTGATTGGTGTCGGCGGAATCGGCATCGGGAACGGCCAGTAACTGCGCAACCACGCTTCCGACAAAGCCGTACGCTCTGATTGGGTCTATACCGGTTGGAAGCATGTACCAGCGGCGATTAAGATAGCGCCAGATAGATTTGTGAAAAGTTGCGTGCCATGGACCCCAGACCGTTGCAGGGCGAACGATAGTCCAGCGGAGCTCACTGGCTTCCTGCCACAGAATCTCCTCAGAATCGGCCTTGCTTTGTCCATACGCTGTGTAGGGGTGATAGTCCCGAGAATGCGCTGGCGAGTATTCAGGGCCAACGACTAGCTGAGTAGATGCATGAATTAACAAAGGGGAGGGGGCGCAACTGCGTACAGCGGCAACGACGTTACGCAGACCTTCCGTGTTAGGTAGCATAGCCTCTGCGGATAACGAAATATCTGCTACAGCCGCAAGGTTATAGACTACATCGGGCTGGAACTTCCCTATTGCCTCTTTAATGCCAGCGGCATCAAGAAGGTTCGCACGTTGCCAACATGCGGCGTGATTGGCCTCTCCCGGCTCCACTATGTCCAAGTTTAGGACAGCGTCACCCCGGTCTAAGGCTGCCTGTACGAGGTTAGTACCGATAAACCCCGAGCCACCAGTAATCACGATGCGTTTAGTCATCGTACAGCTTCCTTTACATGAGTACGACGAAAATTGACGGCAGTTGCAAGGTCATTGGCGAACCCAGCGACGATGTGATCTTTGTCCCAAGCATATTCGGCGCGAGCTCTTGCGGCGTTGCCAAGGCGCTGCCTTAGAGGCTCGCAGTCGATTAGCTGCACTATCGCATCGGCGAACGCTGCTTCATCCTCAGGAGGGGTCACCAACCCGCACCCTTCGACTTCACGGGCAAGGCCGGTATCGATCGCGGCTGTTGCAATTACAGGACGCCCAGATGCCAGGATATTTGTTAGCTTTGAAGGGAGAACTAAATCGGCTGCATCGCCTTTCTGCGGGAGCAAGTGAATCGTAGCGAGTGCTAAAAGATCGGATAATTGTTCTTTAGGCTGTAGGTTCGCAATGACAATATTAGGCGCTCCCGCTGCCTCCTGCTCTAAGACAGGTTTATTAGGGCCATCACCGCATATCACAAACGTAAGATCGTCACGGTGCGCAAGTCTCTTTGCTGCAGCTACCACAATCTCTATTCCTTGTTTATTGGCAATATTGCCAGAATATAAAGCAACATGCGGCGTATTAATTCCCCAAGTTTGACGAAACGATGACGTACCATCAGGCTGGGGTTGAATCTCTGCTAGGTTCGCCCAGTTGCGTATTTCATGAACCCGGCTTTGTGATACGCCCAACTCAACGAGCTTACGGCACATCTCGATGCTAATGCTGCTAACGTGATCAAACGCTTTCATAATGCCTTGTTCAATAGCTTGAGCTAGCCGGACAATACGAGAGTCTTCCGGTAACAGTCCGGTTGCAACTGCAGCCTCGACTTCAAAGTCCTGCACATGCAGCCACGCGACCGAACCACCTAACCTTGCTGCCATCCATCCGACAGGGGCGGCAGCAAGGGATGGTGCGATACACAGGACGACATCTGGGCGCCACGTCAGCCCTTGCCAGGCCATCGGCGTGAACGACGAGAGCATGAAGCTTACATGGTGAAGCAGGCGTCGTATTCCGCTGGGTTTACGAGGAACATATAGGGGACAGCGCAGCAAGCGGACGCCATTCTCCTGTTCGCGTTTCCACCACGATCCCTTATACCGGTCTGGTACATGCCAATCGGGGTAATACGGCTTTGCCGTAACGACGCGAACCTGATGACCCGCGCGTACGAACGCCTGGGCCAGATCACCGGTATACACCGCAATACCAATTTTCTCGGGCGGGTAATTAATGCCTAAAACTAAAATTCGCATGAGCTATGCGCCAAGCGGCGCCTTCCTGACGGTTACCGCCACTGACTAAGCTTTACAGGATGAACGTAGAGCCACTGTTCCGGAAATTCCTTCATGAGGCGCTGCCATTCATTGCCATAACGTGCGGCAAACGCGGGAGTTTCCGCCGGATCCCAAAACTCAGTGCCTTGCCATGGGAAATCCGCTCGCCTGGGTGCGTCAGCCTCAGCAAACCGGGCACCAGGCATCATTTCTGTTATAACGGTATCACAAGCGAGCGCCAAAGCGGTAGGAACCGCTACCTCCGCGAAGATATCCAGCGCAGCAAATACGCCGCATAGGTGGGCGAACTGCCGAATGGCAGACGCCGGAACGACGAAAAAGTCGGCGTATCCCATGAGCAGCGGATAATCGCTCGGTTTACCGCGCAACTTTGCCATCCATGGGGCGGTTAGGTAACCCGCAGCCGGAAGGACGGCGCCGAGTACATGGCGTGCCTGCGCGACCGACTGAATAGACGGAACGTGATCGGCCAATCCCATTGCCGCAAACTTTGCCCGAGCGTCGTCTTCAAGTGGCAGCTCAGCTCGCCAATCAAATCCCGCTCCATTGCGCTTCAAGGCAATTGTAGCAGGTAGTGCTCGATGCCAAGCGTAGCGATTGGCATCGAGAGGCGCGAGCGACTTAATGTATCCGGCGCCAGACGGTAATCCGAGTTCACGAATGATGTTGTCCGCGTTGAACCGCGGATTTAAGATGAGATCATCGGAAATGAAAACATAGTGCGTGGCAGTGTCGTCGATAAACGAGGCTGCACCCTGCGCGACATGGCCGCTGAAATGCCAGCTTGTTTCATGAACGGCGCACACGTCAGCACGCTCCGACCTGGCGAACGGCATAAGATACGTTCGTCGTGGGAAGCGGTCTGCATAAAGCGCGTCGAGCTTGTCGAGGTTACGCTCGAAACGATGATTAAAGAGGAAGACGGCACTTGCGTTATCCGGAACGCTCTGCGCCGCCTCGATCTCCGTCGTATCGATATTACGCAAGAACAGTCGCCAAATCGGCTAGCCAAGCGTCAAGCAGCGGAAGCTCTGCTTCGCCAACGTGCCCACCTTCGACCAGGGCGCGATAGCAAAGCCGCAGATTTTCACCCATCGTCGGAAGATCTGTGCCGGGGAGGATCGTTAAAGCGTCAAGCGCTTCTGCAATCTTACGATTTCCAAGATATCCGCTGATTTCATCTTCAAAATCGCGCATCAAACTGTGGTCGTTACGGTCTTGGACAACCGTCGCTTCGCGAAACAAGATCGACCAGCCGTTTGCGCCAGCGATGCGCTGAGCGACGAAGCTGCGCCAAATGTCCGTCATGCGGAAGCTGCAATGGGCTGGGAGATACAGAAGCGGAAAAGCTTCACGATAATGGATCGTGTTCTGGCTGTTGTATGGGCACCACGAACCACTCGACAGCGCAACCCGCAGCGATTTATCAAAATAGAATGGAAGAGGAAGCGCTAGGCGATAAATCGCATCGACATCTGGATTCTCGTCCGCGAGCCCCTGCTGAATCGGAATCCGCACCGTCTGGGGTTCTGATAGCGCAGGCAATGCCGTGTTGATTTCATCGAGCGGCAAGCCGCGAGGCCAGATCAAAGCGTCCGTAAAGTAGCGATATACGTTGACCCATCCGCCATCAACGACCGCTGGCAGGGTCGTTTCTAGCGGCAAGGCTTCGTAAAAGTTAGGGCCAGGAAGGTTGTCGTCATCGGTTTCAATAATCTGATCGACGCCGCTCTGGATCGCCAACAAGTAACCGATATTCTTCCGGGCGTAATGCCGTGTCGGGCATAATTTCACTGTTTCGTACGGCAGTGTAAGCTGCGTATCGTACCCGTAAAACTGGCAGCCCTCCAACTCGAACTTGTCTGGAGACTTGGTGTCGCCGATGACGTAAAAGTCCAGACCTCGCTCAGCGCAATCTGCTGCAATCGCGCGCATGACGGCGTTGGGTGCGGCGATCGAGGTAAGCACGACTGCGGCTTCCGGACGGTGGGGGGCTGGATTTGTCTCTGCCATGGTTCTTCCAATATGGTTTGGTTGGCGTCTAGCGGGACAAGGGGCGGCTTGGCCAGCCTCAATTCGATCCCGAAGCGGTACTAACGCCATCAAAACCGTTCATTGAGATGGTTGACTTGCCTTGGCAGGCGCGCCAATCGCCGCTCCCGCATAGCGAGATTGTTGGCAATGACAGATATACCAGGCGCAGCGCAGGTCGCGGCAGCGCAAATCGGCCGGCAAACTGTCTTACGCCGCCTCGCTAATAACGGCGCAGCCGCATCAGTTATCGAAGTTCTCGTCACGGGCGGTATATTGTTACTCGCGTTCCGGATTGTGATCTCGTCCTCATCGCTAAAGCAGTTCGGTGTTTGGGCACTGATTCAATCGCTAACATCTGTCATCAAAATGGCGGATGTGGGAATTGCTGGTGCACTGCCGAAATTTATCGGTCAAATGAGCAAGGAGGACCGGAGTAAAAAGATTTGGCCTTACATTGACACCGCGATAATATTCACGTTCGTCTTTTACGTTGTAGTCGCCGGGGTTGCCTATTATCCTTTAAGTCTACTGTTGCAGCGCAATCTTGAAGTCGAACAAATGTCATTAGCTCGGACCATGCTTCCCCTTGTCTTGGGAAACGCTATATTGTGGAGCATAAGTACTGTTCCGATAGCGGCCTTAGTTGGTATCCGCGAAGGGACGCGTAAAAGCGCAATTAACGTCGCAGGTTCATGCGCCATGTTGCTTTTTGCAGCATTGCTTGCGCCGCGGTTTCAGGTTTTGGCATTAGTATTTGCTCAGGCGGTACAATTTTTCTTTGTCACTATAGCAGCATGGGTGTGTTTATCGCGACGCTTGAACGCAGTTAACTTCCGAGTTTCACTGAGATTCAACTCGGCAATTATTAAGGAGACCATTGGACTGTCTTTGCTTACTCAAGCAAATACAGCGATGGCTCAGATCTATGATGTAGTGGTGCGTCTCTTGCTCACGCGCGCAGGCGGTACGGCTAGCACAGCCGTTTATGAGCTTGTCGAGCGGGTGTTTCAGCCAGTCCGCGTGTTGCTCATAGGTCCTGCCTTTTTAAGCGTGCCCGTACTGGCACGAGCGTTCGCACGCCGACGCTGGCGCGCGATCGGACGCATTTACGAGCGTCAAGTCGTGCTCATCGCGGTCGCAGCGATCGTCGTGTACGCTGCGGTTGCCGTTGCCTCACCACTCGTCTCGTATGTACTTTTGAAACGGATCGACTCGAATTTTCTTACAGTATTTTTTATCGATTGGGCGGCAACATTTGTATATGTCTTGTGCATTCCAGGAATGTTGTTTGGGCCAGCGTCGGGTCGGTTGCGGTACAACATCATAGGCAATATTGGTCAGTTGACGGGCGCTGCAGTAATAGGAACAATACTCGGCGTCGTTCACGGACCGTGGGTGGCCCTCAGTGGGATTGTCTGCGTTTATATGGCGGCGTCACTGTTTCAGTCACGTGCGAACACACGAGTCATCGGCGTCAACATGCTACCAAGCAGGCGCCTGCTTGGTCAGTTTCGTCGCCCTGGAGGGTTAAAGCTGTTGTTCCGTCCAATCATGGCCTGAACAGATTAACCCACTGACCTAGACGTCCGGTATGCTTGTCCGGACGCGTCTAGCGTACATTCCGCATTGTATGCTCTTCGAGGCAAAGCTGTCTGTAAAGCGGCTGCGGTATCAGTGAGGTTGTGGCAGCCGAGCACACACTTAGTGAAATAGTTAGGGACGGCTAATACGCAGCCCCCGAGTTGATGCACTTGATTGAATATTATCCTAAGTCGCTTGCGAAGTTCGGACCGTCGGACCGTCGGACCGGCGTTGCGGTCGTTCAACGCCGTCGTGAGGTTGGTCTTTGCTGTTGCCCCCTAAAGGCCTGACAGAGCCTCGCAGGTTTGCGCGATGAACTCGCGTGGGGATCGATAGCGCAAAGCGGGATGCGGATGCACCTCGTTATAATGGTCGAACCAGCCGGACAATTGGTCGATGACGCTCTGCGCATTCGGCCTGGGGTTCACACGGACATAATCGCGCTTGAGGGTGAGAACGAATGCCTCAGCCATACCATTCGATTGAGGACTGCTGACTGGGGTCGTGCGCGGGATCAATCCGATGTCCTGGGCGAGCGCACGTGTGTCGCGTGCGGTGTAGCAGCTTCCGTTGTCGGTAAGCCACTCGATCGGTTGGGGCACGCGGTTCACCCGTCCGTAGCGATGCTCGACCGTGGCGACCATCAAGTCCTGGACGTCCTCTGCGGTGATGCCGCCCGTCGTCGCCTCGTGTCCCATCGCTTCACGGTCGCCGCAGTCGAGCGCGAATGCGACACGTACCTTCTCGCCATTGTCACAGGTGATCTCCAGCCCGTCGGAGCACCAGCGGGTGTTGCGCAGATCGACGGCGACTTGGCCATCGTGACGCCGTTCGTCGCCGCGTTCGCCGTCCCGCTGTAGCAGCAGCCCGTGCACTTTCATGACCCGGTAAACGCGTTTCGGATCGGGCGCTTCGCGCCCGGTCTTCTCGGCCTGCCGGCGGAGCAGAGCATGAACGCGGCGATAGCCATAGGTCGGCAGATCGGTGACGAGCGCGCGGATGTCGGCGACCAGCTCGGCATCCGGCAGCGGCGGTCATCCGCGTGATCGGGGCGCTGGGCGATGGCATTGCGGACAGGTGTGGACGAGCGATGCGGACCGCCTCTGCGACCGTCCTCGCCGTCCATCCCGCGGCAACGAGGTCGAGCGCAACAGCAGTTTTTTGGGCCTGCGTCCCGGCACACGGCCTCGCGGAGCAGCTCGCTCTCCATGGCCTTCTTGCCGAGCAGCCGGTGTAGTTCACGCACCTGCGCCTCGAGCGCACGGTAATCGGACGCCGGCACCACTTCCTCGCCCGCTGTCGCGGCGGTCAGCGCACCCCTGCGCCATCGGGCACCGGCAGGTGAAGATCTGATTGCCACCGATGCCGTGCCGGCGGGCGACGAGCTAGAGGCTCATCCCCGGCAGATACGTCTCCTCGCCGATCCGGACCTTTTCCTCCGGTGTCCACCGCCTCCGGCGCTGAACACCGGAGAGAACCTCGCCATCGTTGTAACGCCTGGTCGTACCGTCAGTCATATGCCTCACTCTTATCTAAGAGCGGGGCCCTGTCGGGTCATTTAGAGGGCCACCTCAGTTTTACGATACCCCGTTATACTGGCCTGGTCATAACGCTGCCATGGAATTCGAACCTCGTGGAGCTGCTGGTATCGATCAGCGGTGTTATTGTGGCGGCCGATGAATTTCCTCGCCCGACTTCCATGGTTCGGGATGCGTATTACCCTGGGGCTGACACATATAGTGGTTGGTTCGCCCGGCGCTCGATGGCGCATGTCTCTCCCGTGTTAGCTTTGCAACCTCGTGAGCCGGCCATTGGGCATGCTCAAGCCGAGTCCGTCCTACATTCATCCGGCGACCTCCTCGCTGGCAGCTGTGTGAGTAGTAGTGCCTCCATGTGACCATGCCGGCCCGAGCGTTGACTGCCCGTGATCACCGGCGCGGTTCTTGTCAGCTGCAATGTCTGGAATTTGACGACCAACTGAAGGCTGGTTGCCTTCGGACTCGTGGGCTTAGCCGACATCGATCATGGACCCGAATTCCCGGCCATTGCTTCACCTATGATCTCGTTTGATGGAGCTCGTGCGCAAAGCAGTAAGCGCTCTTGTGGTCTCAGATCGAGGCCAAGCGATGTTTCGTCCTGTTGAATAAACTAATTCGTATTGGTAATAATGGCGCATGAGTTTCATGAGCCAAATCCGCCGCGCGCCGGCGCAATCATCACGTTCGTCCGATAAAGTCGTTGTAGAGAACTTTCCGGAATGTGACTTTGGTGGGTATACGCGGTATGATGGAACTGTTGAATTCTACACTCGCATTGCTTCAATATTAAAATCGACCGACCACGTCCTGGATTATGGCGCTGGTCGAGGATGCGGTCTAGAAGATCCATCAGCGTATCGCCGGAGCCTCCGCCAGTTACGAGGGCGTTGTGCCCATGTCGAAGGCTGTGATGTAGACCGGGCAGTATTTAAAAATCCTTTGCTGGACGGGGCATCCCTTGTTCAGGACGGGGCATTGCAATACCCCGACGGATCATTCGATCTGATCATTGCTGACTGGGTTTTCGAACATATTGAAACACCGGAGAATGTGATCCCGGAGCTGATGCGAGTATTGAAACCGGGAGGTTGCATTTTTGCCCGCACACCAAACAAATGGGGATACGTGTCATTTGCGGCGCGGTTTCTTCCGGGGTCCTTGTTGAAATACATACAACCCGAAAGATTAGATGAGGATGTATTTCCTAAATGCTATGAAATGAACTCGAAACGGCAGCTGGCTAGATTATTTAACGAAAGTGGAATGGTTGTTGTTCATACGATGAAAACCGAGCCGACCTACTTCTTTGGGAGTAATCTGGTATTTCGCATGATGAAAGCCTTACACGAGCTTACGCCGTCGCCTTTTTTGCCATTTCTGATGGTTATGGTCCGAAAGAACTAACAAGCTACGTTGCCTATATTGAAGTCGAGCGTCGCTATAAAAAACGTGCAACGCGCTTAAACCAATAGGGTGTCTTCTTGATCCTGTCCTGAGCGAAGTCGAATGGCAGCTGATGCCTTGCTCGTAACTCATTCGCTTGTGCCCGGGGTATTGAACTTATCCCGCGTACAACCTTGGTCGGTAGTTCACGGTTGATCGCCCACAGGACAAGGCCTCGGCAGCGCTCCCGCTCTAGGGCGGTAGCGTGCCGCGAATTCACACCCTCGGAGGCCGGGTCGCGCGTGTCGACTAGTGCCGGTACGAGCAGTTGCATACGTAGGAAGTCGGGCATCGCGATCCCGAGCACGTGGCAAAGCCGTGATCGGCCATCAGCTTCTCCACCGCAGCGTAGCGCTTTGCAGACCGGTCAGTTTTTTCCCAGCAGATCCTTCAGCGCTGACACGTCGAGTATCGACTCCGCCAGCAGCTTCTTCAGCCGTCGGTTTTCGTCCTCCAACGTGCGCAGCCGGGCCGTCTCCGACACCGTCACCCCGCCATACTTCGACTTTCAGTTGTAGAATGTCGCATCGCTGATCCCGTGCTTGCGGCACAGGTCCGCGGTCTGCATGCCAGCCTCATGCTCGCGCGGCACCCAATGATCTGATCCTCGGTACATCGGCCTCGCCGCATCACGCGTCTCCCCTGACGAGCTAACGTACCAATGTCCTGATTTCTGGGGAGCAGGTCACCATCAACACGTGTCAGATTCAGCTGGTTCATGGCATCATCTTTATTGCGTGGTACGCGCGGGAAATCTGCGGGCATTGCTCGCTGCGTCGGCGCGGAAAAGGCAGGGCAGTCGCGGACGCGCAAGAAATCGTCGTATTCGCCACCGGAAATATGCTGAATATATGACAGATGGCGCAAAGGCTGTCTGACTTCTGCTTGGTTAGCAGGAGCGTCGTCATGACAGCGCATCTCCCGTTCCCGCCGCTTGTTGCGCGCGACAAGCCTCCGTTCGACAGCGTGTGCGATCCCGCGGTGTTTGCTTGGGAAATCCTGCGCCGACGCGCAGAATATCGGCCAAGTGGCACTGATATTGCCGTAAAACTTGTAAAAAGGGGGCCGCACCCGATCGAACTTCTGACCGGATCTCCGCCGGACCCACTATGGGGATTACAGTTTCGCGGAGGACCCCGACCGCCCTGCTAGCGATGCCCGTCTCTTCTGGCGCCCGGATCTCGATCCATTGGCGATCGTGGCGCATGCGGTGCCTGTGATGCGCGGCGGCCCTAAGGGTTTTGACCTTATGGCGTTGCCACTTCCAGCCACGCATCTCACGATACCGTCTTCAGGCGAACAGCTGCTGCTAGGTAGAGGCCCGCGGTCGATCCGTCTCAATATCGCTCAAGGAACGCTGCTCGACGGCCCCGTCAGGCTTGCGTACCAGCTCGGCGACGCCGACCGACTGGAGATCCGGCTGCTGGCGCTGCGCCGTCTCGCGGGGTTTCTGCGACAGCGGCGCATACCGGCGACGCTGTACCCGGTCGGCGCCAAAACGCGGCGTTGGATGGATATCATCGCCGTGCTCGATGCGCTGGCCCACGGTTTGCCTCATCGCGCCATCGCGCAAATTCTGTTCGGCGAGCGGCTCGTTAGCCGAGACTGGACCGGCGGTTCGGACTATTTGCGCACCCGTACCCACCGCTTGATCTGTCGGGCGCGCAAACTCGCAGCCGGTGGCTATATCGATCTGGTCCGCCGTTGAATACCCGCGGCTTTACGCAGCCGCTCAAGATTCTTCCTTGCGCGATCCTTCGGCTTTGCGATCACTTCGGTTGACCATGCGCTGACGCAGCGCGCTCAAACCGATGGAACCGGTCCGGCCTGCAAGCCAATTCTGCAAGAAGCGTTCGCGATCATCGAGTTTGGCCCCGAACTCCTTGAATAGCCTGTCGAAGCCGCCCGCCAAATTGGGGGGATCGAGATAGGCAATGTCGCCGCGCCGCTCGTCAGCGAATTGCTCGAAATACATCATCATGATCATACAGAATTTTGTGTCCGCGCAGTCAATCGCCAAGTCGGGTTGGCCGAATAGGGCGCCAAGCAGCAGCGCGAAGGGGTCCGCATCCGTTGCCTCGGCGAAAGCGAAGAGTCGTTGGTGGGTAAGCGGCCCGCGGCCAGATTCGAACTCTTGGTAGGTGCGCAACGGCATCCCCAGCGCGGTTGCAATGTCACCCGCTGTCATGCCTCGCTTCTTGCGGATCGCACGCAACGATCGCGTCAGTATTCGCGCGCCACCGTCGATCTCGATCGGAGAGTGTTTCATACCAGCGACCCCGTGCGCCAATTCGGCCATGCACCCGCGCATTGTCTTCGAGACGTATCGCGAGCCGCGTGCGTTTATTACAATTAGACCCGATCTGTCATCAAACTGTTCCGCGCGCTACCTTCATGTCCTTGGCGATCGATTGACGGTTGTTCGGCAAGAGTGCGGGGGATGTGCTGATACGACGTGGTCTGTCCGCCGCGCGGTCGCCGCCGCGCCGCAACAAACCAGCGAGATGCAGCCATGCCGTGCCGATTTGGCTCCCCTGAATCGACATGCCGCCGTGCGATCACTGAGGATCGTCGCGAAGGGAGGCCAGGAGATGCCGGATCGGGTGGAGCGCGCGAAATTCGATGATCTTTATGCGCTGGTGTCAGCCATGCTGGCAGACGGTCGTTACCGCCCCGGCGATCGCATCGGGCTCAAAGATCTGGCGTCCCAGCTTCATGTCAGCGTGACTCCGCTTCGCGAGGTCCTGTCTCGCCTTGTCGGATGCGACATCGTGACGGAACGTCGATCCGAGGGCTATTATCTGGCGCGGTTTGATGCACGCGATATTGCAGATCTGTACCGACTCCATTTTGCCTGCATCGAACGAGCATTGGATGCCGCTCCAGGGATGATGTCCGCCCTGCCGTCGGCGGATATATGGGAGATGCTTTGCGCGATCGTGGACGCGTCCGGCAACACAATCTTGTCCGACGTGTATCGCTATCTGGATGGTCGTCTCAAACTGATCCGACGTGCCGAAATTGCCGTGCTGGGCAGCGCTGAACCCATTTTGGTCGAGATTTCTCGAACTCTTACAGCGCAAGATATCAATATCTTCAGAGACAAGATCCGTAAAATCTATGAGCAGCGGATCAGCATGGCGGCCGACATCGCGCTGTTTCTTGGGCGTAGACTCTGAAGTCATAAATATATCTCAGATATAGCTTGGATGAGTCTTCCCGATAGCGCGAGATCGTCAATGCCACTGCCGAGTCGCAGTGGAGACACAAGTGAGGAAAGGTAGTTATCATGACGAAAGAACCACAATCCGCGCCGAAACTGATCGTGCTCGGGTCTGCACGGCGTCAGACCAAGGGTACGCCAATCGGCGCCCGGCAGGAATCGCTGATGGTCGGCTATTACGACTGACCAAGGCTGCGGCACTGGTCTCGAGGCCGGTGCCGCATAGCGAGGAACCGCCATGGCGCCCCGATCCGATGATCTTCTCGACTCCCTGGCGCTCGCCGATGGTGTCCATGCCGTCCGATCGTCGGATGGCATCGTCTTTCTCGATATCGACCGCGATGCCTATTTCTGCGTGTACGATCCTTGCGACGCCGCATGCCGCGATGGCGGTCCCATATCCCTGGAGGCGATACGCAGCCAATTGCTGGAACAAGGCCTTGTGGCCGATGCCCGGCAGGATGGGATACATTCTTCGGTGCGACCGATCACGCCGTTCTGGCGCGAAGCGCCGATAGACCATTGCTCGCCCGGCGTCCGGGATATCGCCCGCTTTCTTCACGCCCTTGTCTGCGCCGCCTGGCGCTTTCGCCGTTCGTCCTTCGCCCAGATGATCGCGCATGCGCAGCGGGGTACCGCGCGTGTCCCGCAATCGTCCCCAGCGCGTGCAACTGCCTGTTTCGAGCGCCTTTGCCTCTGGCTGCCCTTTCGCATCCAGTGCCTGTTCCGGTCCTTCTTCCTGCTGCATTTCCTGCGCTGTTACGGGCTGCGCGCCGACTGGATCTTCGGCGTGTCGCTCTTCCCCTTCCACGCCCATTGCTGGCTGGCCGACGGCGATCTTCTGCTGGGCGAACGCATCGGCAAGGTCGAAGCGTTTACAACGATATTCCAGATCGAGCGCGCCAGCGCATGATCGGCTTCATCGCGTATCGCTGGCGCGGGGACGATCTGCCTGCCGATCGGTCCGCCGCACATCTTCGTACCGTAGCGCTCGACCGGGGTTGGCACGTTGTCCAGGACAGGCCTGGATGGACGGTGCTCGCGGAAGCGCCGCTTGGTCCCGCTCCCACGTACAGGATGGTCGACAATCGTACGGTCGTCATCGGTTCGGTGTTCGATCGTAGCGCAACCGAACAGGGACGCGTCGCCGACGGTGCCGTTCTAGATGACAGCCAAGACTTCGCCATGCTGTGCGATCACCTAACGACGCGGTGCTGGGGCGCGTATGTCGCGTTGCAGATCGAGCCAGATGATCCGGCCTCTCTCGATATCTTCCGCGATCCCGTCGGCATGCTCGATTGCGTCCTTTGGTACAGTGAAGGCGTGCATATCGTCACGTCCATGCCCGAGCCGTTCATCGCCCCCGCGCCGCCGGTCGGACTCGCGATCGACTGGATGCGACTGGCGGCCCTTCTCAGGTTTCCCGGCTCGGTCGGTGATGCGCTGCCGATCGTCGGTGTCGAAGCTGTCCCTCCAGGGGTAAGACTGGCGCTCGCCGGAAACACACGGCGAACGACGCGTCTTTGGACACCGGCCAAGTTCGCGCGACAGACTGTGCCGTCAGCGCCGCCATCGCTGCCCGCCATGATCGATGCCTGCATCGGCGCCTGGCATTCCTCGTTAGGAATCGCGATCGCCGAAGTGTCCGGCGGCCTGGACTCGGGCATCGTCGCTGTGGGCCTCGTCCGGTCGGGTCGCGATGTCGCCGGCTGGTTCCATTATCATGCCATCGACCGCGAGGGCGACGAACGCACCTATGCGCGTGCCGTCGCCGCGCATCTTGGCCTGCCGCTCCACGAAACCCTTCAGGATCACCGTATCATCGACGCGACGCTGATGGCCGACGTGCCGGTGACGCTGCGCCCGAATGTCGCCAGCCTTAGTGTATTTCACGATCGCGACCTTGCCGCGCGTGGACGGGCGCTGGGCGCCGATACCTTGCTCACGGGCCAGGGCGGCGACGCACTCTTCTTCCAGCCCGCAACGCCGTTGATCGCCGCGGATCTCTGGCGCGATCCGCGCCCCTGGCCGGCAAAGGCCGCGACGATCGCCGAGCTCGCTGGCTGGACCGGACGATCGATCTGGTCGGTCCTCGGCACTGCCTTGCACGCGCGTATCGCCCCGAGCGCAGTCGCCATGCCGGATTACAGGTTCGACCTCGTGTCCCGCGACATCCCATGCGACAATCATCCGCTGCGCTGGCTCGACGACACGGCCGACCTCGCCCCTGCCAAGCAGCTCCAGATCCTCACCCTTGCGGCCTGCCGGGCGGCGTTCGGCGGATCCTGGTGTGCATCGGCCATGACCGTCCGGCATCCTTTGATGTCGCAACCCTTGCTCGAGCATGTCCTGCCCATCACTGCGCTCGACCTTACGCAGGGCAGACGCGATCGTGCGATGATCCGGCAGGCCTATGCGGGGCGGCTGCCGCCGATCCTGCTCGAGCGCCGCGGCAAGGGCTGCCTCACGCCGTTCTTCGGCCGCATGCTCGCAGCGAGCATGCCGTTCCTGCGCGACTATCTGATCGGCGGCGTACTTGATCAGCATCATCTGCTCGACCGCAAGACGCTGGCGGTGGTGCTCGATCCCGAGCACGTGATGCGGACGAACTGCTACACCGAAATCTTCGTCGTCCTACTGATGGAGCGCTGGGCACGCGCCTGGTGCGATCGGATTACGGCGATCGATGCCGCGCGCGCTTGATATCATGGGCCGGGCCGGCGCGGTGCTTCGAAATGGGAATCGAACCAGGCGAACACGCGTGCATAGGCGTCACGGACATTGGCCGGGCTCATCAGCACATGGTTCTCGCCCCAATAGCTGATCAGTTCGGCGTCCTTGCCCTGGCGGTAAAGCGCGGAAAACAGCTGCTCGCCTTGCTGGAGCGGCGTGAAGTCGCGGTCGCTCGCTAGGATCAGCATCGGTGTCGTGATGCGACCGACATGATAGATCGGGCTGTTCGCGACATAGCGCGCGGGGTTGGTCCAGGGGCTCGCCGCGAGATGGGGCTGCCCCGTCTCGGTCCAGCCGGCCCATGGCAGGATTCCCAAGCCATAGCCCGGGTTCATGCGTGCCGTCGGGGCAAATGTCCCCTGGAAACTCGTCAGATCATAAATGCCGCTCGAGACGATGATCGCGTTGAAGCGATCGGTCTCGGTGGCGACCGTCGCCCCTGTGTAGCCACCATAGCTGTGGCCCCAGAGCCCCAGCCGGGCGGGATCGGCATCACCGCGCGCGATCACCGCGTCGACGGCCGACAGGATTTGTCCTGCGAAGTCGAACGGCGCGGTATCGGTGGGCGCAAGATCGGGCATGCTCGGCAGCAGCACCGCATAGCCATGCCCGACGAGCGCGGGGACATTGGTATAGGTGCGCCCGATCCCTGGATTCCAGAGCGCTGGTGCCGTGTCGCCATACACCGTGCCCGCATAGGGGATGACGATCAGCGGCGGCCTCCGGCCGGAGGGGGTAGGGGCCGGCAGGTACAGCCAGCTCGTGACAGTCCGCCTGTCGGGAAGCCGGTGGCGTACGGGCAGGGGTGGCCGCACCGACACGGCGGCAAGGCCTGCGTTGATCGTCGCAACGGCCAGCGGCGGGCGATCGGCCGCTACGACGAGCAGGTGCGCGACGCCATTCGGTAGCGTCTCGGTCACGATCGCGACTTTGGTCTGCAGGCTGACGGCCACGGGACGGGTTGTACCGGCCGTGCGAACCGTCAACCGATGCGCACGACGGGTAGGCAGGTCGATCAGTATCCCGTCCGCCGTTCGTCGCCAACCCACCAGGGCTGCGTCCGGATCCCGCTTCGCCGCGCCTGTCCTGAGTGCCATGACGCCGTCCATGCCCGACAGCACTGACTGCACGCGGTGCGTCCCCAGACGCCAGCCACTATCTGCCGTCAGCATGATGGGGGCCGAACCCGTCGCTGGCGCCAGCGTCGACGATGGGCTGGCGATCGCGGCCGTCAGCACCGCGGATCCACGCCGTCCCAACGCATACCAGTCGGCGCGTGTGGCGGCAGCATCCATGCGGCCGAATAGGATCGGCGTGGACCCGAGCCAGGCCATAGCGACGGCGTCATACGCGCCCCTGTTCATGATGACCGCAGGCCGGACCCCGCCAAGCGGGACTGGCTTTGCGTTATGCAACCGGACGTCCGCCACCCACGGCTGTCCGGTCGACCAGTTTCCACCACCATGCCGCGCGTAGAAGAGCAGGTTGCGCCCGTCTGGCGACCAGGTCGGCGGATCGAACGGCAGGTCGCATGCCGCGCAAGGTGTCCAGACATGTCCATCGGTCATGCCCACGATGCGCAGCCGCCGCCGCCGCAGGTCGGCGGACTGCCGGATCGGTGACGGCGTCGTAACGCGAATGGTTTCGCTGGGCACCGTCAACGCGACATGCCGTCCGTCGGGCGACAGACGCATCGTCTCGAACGCGCCGCGCGCCAGGATTTTTGTGGTCCCCGTCACTGTTTCGAGACGAATCAGGTGCACCGGCGGTGCCGGTGCCGCGATCCCGTCAAACCGTCCGCTGCCGATCGCGGTGACCGTCGGCATCCGGCCTTCCTGCGCCAGCGCCCATGCATTCGATACCGCTGTCCGGTCCTGCGCGTCGCGCCGCAGGACCCAGGGCGGCGTATCGCCATCTTGGGCCAGCATCACGAGCGTATCGTCCGACGCCCAGGCGAGCGTCGGCCGGAAGTCCGAATAGTCGGGGGCAACCGCGAACCAGCGCACCGCCCCGGTGGCCAGGGTCACGACGCCCAGGGTCCAGCGTTGTCCGTCGAGCCGTCCGATCGCCAGCCGCGTGCCACCCGGCGAAAAGGCGAGCATGACGAGTCCCGCGCTGTGCTCCGGCGGCAAGAGCGGTCTGGCCTTCGCCGGATGCGCGAGATCGACGATGTAGAGCCGGGCGCGCAGCACCTCCATTGCATCGAGGTCGAAGCGCGCGGCTGTCTCGAACGGTATGTGCCGTTCGAACACAAGCCAACGGCCGCCCGGCGCAACCTCGATTCTGCCGAACCCTTCGGTCCTAAGCATGTCGTCGACGCTATAGGTCCGCGCGCCGAGCGGCACCGCGACGCCCAGCAGGCACAGCGCCACAAGGCGCCGCATGGCGCAGAGCAGGAGCGGGGGCATGATTACCAGCGCTTGGTGAGTTGCACCGACACATAGCGCCCGAGCGCATCGGCATTCGCCGCGTCATACCCGACCCCGACCGGGGAATCGTAGAAGGGTGGCGGGCGGTCGAACAGGTTCCGCGCGGACAGCGCGATCGCCACGCCCTGCAGCGGCCCACGGCCGTCGGGGACCGTATAGCCCAGTTGCAGATCGACCGGTGTCCAGGCGTCGATCCGGGTGCCGAGCAGATCGCGGTACGGCGCGACATAATTAAGGCTAGCCAGCGCATTGACCGGGCCGCGGCGCCAGCCAAGGCTCATCCTGCCCCGCAAATCGACGGGCTGTCCGACGCGGTTGACGCGGTCGACCGTTATAGAGGTCGGCGTGACCTGTTCGCGGTAGTGCAGCAGGTAGGAGCCATTGCCCGACACGGTGAACGCGTTAGCGCCGGCAAGAAGCGTGTAGCTGGCGGACAGGTCGATCCCACTCACATTGACCTTGCCGGTGTTGACGAAGCGCGTGTCGACGATCGCGGCGATGCTGCTCGGCGGAAAGCTGTTGCCGCCGGTAAAGGCCGGGTCGTTCAGCAACGCTGTGACGGTGGCGAGATCGGCGGCGTTGCCGATCGGTGAGACGAACCGGACGAACGGCAACAGGGTCGGGTCCGTCAGCGCATTGGCGAAGTTCGCGCTCGCGGGTGTCGCGACCCGCTGGCTGAACACGGTCCGAAACCACGTGGCATTCATATGCAGGCGGGGGACGGCGACAGGATCGAGGTCGAACCCGGCGGTCCAGCTGCGCGCCTTTTCCGGCATCAGATCGGGATTCCCGCCCGAAAGCTGGATCACCGGTACGCTCGTGCCGCCGCGCGACAGCGTCGTGACCGAATATTGTTCGCGGTCCTGGAGCTCGCGCAGGTTCGGTGCACGGAACGACGTGCCATAGCTCGTGCGCAGCGTCACACCCGGCAGCGGCACCCAGGAGACGCCGACCTTCGGGTTGGTCGTCGTCCCGAAATCGTCATAATGCTCGATCCGCGCCGCGAGCGACACGTCCAGCCGGCGGATCAGGGGCACGGCGTTGGCCGTGCCGACGATCGGCACCTGCATCTCGGCAAAGCCGGCCGTGATCAGTCGCGACGCGTGCACAGTGCCGGTCGCCACCGGCAGTGCGCTCGACAACAGGCTTTCCCCGCTTCGCCGGAACGTCTCGCGCCGCACATCGCCGCCGATTGCGAGCCTGACCATGCCGCCGGGTACGGACAGGAGCGAACCATCCGCATCGACATGGCCCGTGAGCACCTGACTGCGCGTGCGCGACCGCGAATAGCCCGCACCGACGAAATCGAGGATCGCGGCGGCGTTGCTGTTGCCCGTCCCGTAAGGGTTGAAAAAGCCACTCGTGGCGGTGCTGAACGTAGTGGCGGGATTGTCGGGTATCGCGCCCGTCGCTTCGGCGAGTGCGGCGGTATTGACCAGATTGCGCGACTCGTTGAATTCGCGTTCCTGCGCGAACGCGCCGTAGCTGCGCAGCTTCCAGCTGGACCCAAGATCGGCATCGATCCCGATCGACGTCGCCATCGCCTCGGCATAACCGTGCGTGTCGATGGGGCCGAGTTCCGGCGCGAGCGAATAGGCGATCAGGTCGGACGACGCGCCCGTTGGCGAGACGAACCACGGATTGGCGGCCGTGATCTGCACGATCGCCGCCGAGCCCGGCAGCCGCGCGTCGAACGACCGGTGCGAATAGCGTGCATCTGCGGTCAGATGGAGCGCGGAGCCGAGATCCTGGTCGAGCGTCGCATACAGGCTGTGGCGTTCCTGGCGAGGGATGAGATCGGTATCGGTCCGGGAATTCTGGAGATTGGTCGTGCCCGCCAGAAAATCGCCGGGCGTCAGTGATCGGCCGTCCTGGCCGCTCGGAATGGCGGAAGCCGCCCCGAGCGCGCCTGTCGCGGGATTGATGCCGAGCACATTGCCCGGCAGGCCGAAGATATAGCGATGATCGGTCCCGCCAAGACTGCGGGAATCGGTCGAGCGCGCGAACGCCCGGTCGGCGCTCGCCAGGCGACCCGCCCGGTCATATTCATAGGACAGCATGACGCCGCCCGTGGTCCATTGCTTGCCGATCGTCTGGTCGAGCTGCACGTCGCGCTTGCCGCCATCCGTCACGCTGCCGAACCGCACCCGGGTCTCTGCCCCTTCGAAACGACGCTTGAGCAGGATGTTGACCACGCCGCCGACCGCGTCGGACCCGTAGATCGCCGATGCGCCGTCCATCAGCACCTCTACCCGGTCGAGCGCGCCGGTCGGGATGCTGGTCACGTCGCTGAACGCGCCTTTGGTACCCGACCCCCCGAGCCGCTGGCCGTTGACCAGCACCAGAGTGGCACCGGCGCCCAGACCGCGCAGATTGACGCCGGTCGCGAACCCGCCATTGCTGCCTGTCGTATCGGCAAAGGCAAGCGCGCTCTGTTCGGTCGCCATGCCCCCGAAATTGCCCGGCAGTGCCTGCAAGGCTTGTGCGACCGTCGCAAAGCCACGCCTGTCCAGATCCTCACGTGTCAGCCTGTCGACCGGGGGCGAGCCCGCTGCGCCGCCGCGCAGATGCGTGCCCGTGACGACGATCTCCTCGCGCGCAGGTTCCTCTGCCGTCGCATGATCCGCCTTGGACGTCTGGCTCTGGCCACGCTGTGCCGCGACGCCTTGCCAGGCCGATGACGCCGCACCGGCGCTCGGCTGGCCTGCTGTCGGGGGGCGGTCATGATCGAGTGCACCCACCGGGCGTAGCACGATCATCCGCGGCCCGACCCGGTGCGCCGCAAGCCCGGTTCCGTCCAGCAGGCGGCCGAGCGCCAGGTCCGCCGGAAGCCGGCCGTCCAGCCTGGGGGCCTTGCGGCCTGCGATGAGGTCCGTCGAATAGAGCAGTTGCTCGCCCGTCACGGCAGCGAAGGCGACCAGCGCCCGGTCGAGCGGACCCGCCGCAATTCTGAAGGTGAACGAGGGCGCGCCCGATCGCGCCTGTAGCGGGGACGGCACCGCCGCCAGTAGCAGCAAAGCGGCGGTGCCGCCGCGCAGACCCGACCACCGCCCCGTTCGAAATCCCGTCATGCCTCGTGCCCCTTGTTGATCCGCCAAGTCCCGGCGTGTGCCGGGGCTTCGGAACAAGAGACGCGCCGGCATGGTGACGACCCTAACCCGGCGACGGCGGTTTTTGCGAAGGGCGCTCGATTAGCCGGATCGACCCGTCCGCGTTCCGCTGCGCGGTCAGCGGCAGCAGGGCGGTCGCTGCCGCGACGAAGCTGTCGATATCGCCGACATCGAACGTGCCGCTGAACCTGGCATCGGCATAGCGCGCCGCGCCGAGCCGGACCGGTCTGGACGTATAGCGGTTCACCTCGACCAGCGCGCGCGCCAGCGTCCAGCCGTCCAGCACGATCCGGCCCTGCGTCCACGCGGTCGCCGGGCCGGTATCCACCGCCCGCACGACAGCGGCACGATCGGGACGCAGCACAAGCTGCTGCCCCGTTCGGAGCGTTGCCGGTGGCGCGCCCCGCGCGGCGACCCGCACGCTACCCTCGACCAACGTCACGTCGACCGCCGCCCCATCGCGGCGCACGGAGAACTGGGTGCCCGTTGCGAGAACGCCGGTGTCGCCCGCCTCGACGCGGAACGGACGCGCTGTGTCATGCGCGACGGTGAAATAGGCCTGGCCCTGCTTCAGGATGACGCTCCGCCCATCACCATCGAAACGCACGACGATCCGCGTGTCGGTGTCGAGCGTCACCTTCGAGCCGTCCTCCAGCGCGACGACGCTTTGCTGACCGATCCCGGTCGCATAGGCGTTCGCGCCCGGTCGCAGCGCCCAATAGGTTGCGCCGCTGCCGAGCAACAGAAGGACGATCGCGGCCAACGCCGCCAAGGCCGGGCGTAGCGACCACGACGACGATCGCCGTCTTGCCTTGCGGGACAGCGCGTCCTGCGTCGCGGCCACCATGGCGGGCCGATCGCCCAGGTCACCCGCGCGTGACCAGAGTCGCTCGACTGCGTCGAACGCTGCCGCGTGCGTCTCATCACGGTGCCATGCGAAAAACTGCTGCAGCGTCTCGTGGGACACTGGCAGCGATTTCAGGCGCGCGAACCATTGCGCTGCCTGCGCCTCGACGGCATCCTCACCCTGCTGATCGGTTCCAGTCATGACCGGCGCCACCTAGCCTCGTAGCCTGCTCGTGCAGAATTCCAGAGCCTTGCCCATCCGCCACTCGACCGTCTTCACCGAAATATCAAGGTGCACGGCAATCTCTGCGTTCGTCATATGCCGAAAGCGGCTCAAAGCGAAGACGTCTCGGTACAGGTCGGGCATGAAGAGGATAAGACGTTCGAGTTCGAGCGCGGCTTCCTGCTCTAGCAGCCCGGGCGACCCCGCCTCCATTGCGGACCCTGATGGCACGACCGACTGGTGATGCCGTGCGCGAACTGCCGCGCGGCGCTTCCCATCGCGGAACAGGTTGATCGCGGTCTGCGACAGGAAGGCACGGGGATGGACGATGACCGTGGCAGGCTGACGCGCCGCGCGCAGATAGGTGTCCTGTACGATGTCCTCCACATCGGCCGGCTGAGCGCGCAGGCGTCGCGTGAGAAACCCGCGCAGCCAGCCCGCGTGAAGACGAAACAGGTCCTCGATCGGTTGATCACGCTGCGCCGCAATCATTTGCCGACCGATAAAATGCCCGGGTTCGGCCATTAATCCGCTCCGTCCCAATCCTTCAGGCGCACACCAATAACATATTCGTTGTAACGAATAAACTTATCTCACGAAATCCTTGATGAGGAATCGTGGATATCCGCAGGCTGGTTGGCCTCAATGTGGCCCGGCTCCGTAAGGAAAGGGAGCTCAAGCAGGAGCCTCTCGCCGAGGTTGCTGGCTTTACACAGTCGTATCTGAGCCAGATCGAGAATGGCCGGATCAATCTCACGCTTCTTCGACTGAATGACCTGGCGGAGTGCTTCCAAGTCTCGCCGATCGAATTCTTCAAACATCCCAGTTAGATACTGCTGCGGCATTCTGCTGTTCATTATGTTCGGTGAAATTCGACGTGACGCCTCGCGCTGACGCGCGACCGCGCTCTATGGCTCGGCCAGGCCTTCGCCACCAAGCCTCGCGAAGCGAGTCTCGGCCAGAGGTCGCGATCGCTGACGCATCCGGGCCGGCCAGGGGCCGGCCCAACGCAGTCGCCGCGCCGGGCGCGGCGGCGTTGGATCGGGCCTCTCCCGGTGGTGCGGGTCTGGGCGGCGCTCCCGGCTAGGTCCGCCACGGCCGGCGGCAACCCCGGCGCCCAGCTTGGGGTGCTCCATTGCATTACGCCCCTTCGGGTGCCGCCGTCCGCTCCTGCGGACCTCTCTGGTCGCATCTTGCCGCCCACCCCCGCTTTCCGGGGAGGCCATGGTGCTTTTTGGGGCAGGCAGGAGGATAGTCATGCGTCCGAAACGCGAAAACTGTGCCGCGGGACAGCGCGGACAGCGCCAAGCTCCAACCGATCGCGCCAATCTCTACGACGAGGTGACCGGGCGGATCATCACAGAGCTGGAAGCCGGCCGCTTTCCCTGGGTTCAGCCGTGGGGTGTGAGCGCCGGGGCAGGCCCCGGGCCGGGCTTACCGCGCAACGCGTCGACCGCGCGCGCCTATTCGGGCGTCAACATCCTGATCCTGTGGGGTGCCGTCATCGCGCATGGCTGGCCGTCGCAATCCTGGCTGACCTTCCGGCAAGCCCAGGAGGCCGGCGGATGCGTACGCAAGGGCGAGCGGGGCACCACTGTCGTTTATGCCGACCGCTTCACCCCCGAGACCGAGAAGGAACGCGCCGCGCGCGACGGCGACGAGGCCAGGGCTATCCCGTTCCTCAAGCGGTTTACCGTCTTCAATGTCGCGCAGTGCGAGGGGCTTCGCGCCGAGCTGGCGTCTGATCCGGTACCCTTGCCCGAGCGCGAGATCGTGCCGGTCGCCGAAGAGGTAATTGCCGCATCGGGTGTCGATTTCCGGATTGGTGGAACGCGGGCCTTTTATGTGCCCTCCCTCGATGTCGTGCGGGTTCCGCCACAGCCCGCCTTCTTCGATCAGGTGAACTATTACCGGACGTGCCTGCACGAACTGACGCATGCCACGGGCCATGCCAGCCGGCTGGGGCGCGACCTGACTAACGGTTTTGGCAGCAAGGACTACGCGCGCGAAGAACTGATCGCCGAGATGGGGTCGGCGTTCCTCTGCGCCACGCTCGGCATCGTGCCCACCGTCCGTCATGCCGACTATATCGGATCATGGCTCGAGGTGCTGCGCGAGGACAACCGCGCGATCTTCCGCGCCGCCAATGCCGCGACCAAGGCCGCCGACTGGTTGCTGGCGCGGCACCATGAGGCGCAGGCAGCCGGGCAGGGCGGGAGGATCGGGGCATGATCCGCCTGACCCCCGACGATCGTTTCGCGCTGCGCGCCAATGCTATGTTCCACGACGTTTACGACCAGAACGGCGAACGGTTCGACCCGTCACCTGTGTCGAACTGTTTTCGCCGGTCGGCGCGGCGACATGGCTGGCGACTGAACTGGGCGAGGATGGCGACACCCTGTTCGGGCTGGCCGACCTCGGCTGCGGCTGCCCGGAATTCGGCTATTTCCGTTTGGCCGAAATCGCCAGCATATGCTTGTCCTTCGGTCTGTTCATCGAGTGCGACCTGTCGTTCGAAAGCGTCCATCCCCTGACTGTCTGGCTCGAGACCGCGCGGCACGCCGGCTCAATCCTGAGGGCGGAATCGCTGTTGCGCGGTGCAGACCAGATCGAGTCTCATCCCGACCTTTCGCCTGGCGGTGGATGACGCAGGCATTGCCGCCACCGTCGGAACGTCAACATGCCGGTGCCGCCGACGCTCGAGATCGACGGCAGCGGTGCCTCGAATTTCGGCCGCGCGCCGCTGCCGGGATGGCAGCGGCGCGCGGCTTTGAGGACTCCTAACCAATCGTCGTTTTTGCGCCTCGGTCGCATTTGTCGGGCAGCCGACGCGCTCGACCTCAACCGCGATGCCCTTCGCTGTATCGGCCCGCTCCAGGTCGGCTTGGATCGCCCGCCAAGGCACGATAAGTCACCCCTGAACGGACGATGTCGCTGCCGAAATCGTTGCCATTGACGGTCGATACAGCACTGGTCCTGCCGTCACGGCGGCCGCCGTGCTGGACGGTCACAACACCCCGCACGACGCGTGATAGGTTCTGGTCCTTCGGCCAGAATTCCGAAACGATCGCGGTTCCGCATAGGCCCGATCGCGGTGTGTTCCCGGACAACGACGCTACGTGATCAAGGTTCGCTCACCACCGGCCAGTCGGACCTGGCGCCGATGGTCCCACGGTCACGTCATTCGCACAGCCAGGGTCCGCGGCGTTGGTTGGTGACAGTATCGCGGCAATTGGGGGCGGGCACGCCAAGCGC
Organism: Sphingomonas sp. SL1004; assembly: GCF_057815015.1. Lineage (NCBI taxonomy): Bacteria > Pseudomonadati > Pseudomonadota > Alphaproteobacteria > Sphingomonadales > Sphingomonadaceae > Sphingomonas > Sphingomonas sp. SL1004. The sequence goes on along the minus strand of NZ_JBYMUX010000001.1, from coordinate 1,997,615 downwards.
ATTCAGCATCGATGCAATTCGCGTGTGGCCGGGCCGTGTGTCGCGCGTGGCAGGCGCCTTTGCCATTCCTGCCTGCATGCCTGGCTGCCGCCCTGAACGGACCTCTCTTTCGGCGGGTCTGGCGGGGTCTGCCGGTCCCGCAACGGCGTCGCCGACCTTCTTCCCCGGCTCGGCTACCCCTCGCCTTCCTCGCGAGACAAGAAGCCCGGCTTTGGCCGTCCTCCGCTGTGCTTCGGCCCTTCGCCCACCCCATCGCGCAGAGGCGATGGGGACCCCGAACGGGGTGCGGGACCGTCCTCCGCCCGCCTGATCGACCGCCTGTCGAGGCCGCATCGGGCGGCATCGCACCACATGAAGGAGGTTAACATGGCACAGATTGGCAGCTTCACCCGCGGCGAAAACGGCGTCTACACCGGCGAAATCCGGACCCTGACGCTCCGCGTCAAGGCAACGATCCGCCCCTGCGAGCACGACACAGACAAGTCCCCCGACCACCGTGTCAGCGCCAATGGCGTCGAATTCGGGGCAGCCTGGACGAAGACGGCGCGCGAGACCGGCGCACAATATCTGAGCCTCAAGCTTGACGATCCGTCGTTCCCGGCACCGATCTACGCGACGCTCATCCAGAGCGATGACGGCGAGCACAAGCTCATCTGGTCGCGCTGAACCCGAGTGCCCCGCGCGCGCCGACGCGCGGGGCATTCTTCCCATTGTGGCTGTGTCGAAAACGGGGATGCCGGTTTTCGACGCTCCGCAACCGGTGTCGCGCACGCCATCCCCAGGGACGCCGACGGCACGCCGCCGTCGCTTGGAGGTACGCATGATGGATAGCGATGATACGATCGAACGGGCGAACCGCGCCAAACGCGGCTCGCCCTTTCTCAACACCGATCAGGCAGCGGCCTATCTCAAGATATCGAGTCGGCTGCTGAAACGGTTGCGCGTGAAGGGGCAGGGGCCGATCTTTCGCCGCCATTGCCGCTTCGTCCAATATCATATCGACGACCTCGACGCTTGGTCGGCTGAGCAGGCGACACGGGAGGTGCGGCATGGCTAAGCGTACCGCCCCCGCGTCCGATGCGCCGCTGTTCGCCTGGGGCGACGCAGTGCGCGCAGCGCGCCTGAAGCATCGCAAACGCAAGTGTTGGGTCGTCGTCAGCACCGCCGGGATCGTGGCGCTCGGCCTCACGATCGTCGCGCCGCCGCGGCCACGCCTTGTCTGGAACGCAAGTGCCAGCGCCCCGCTGGGGCTCTATGCCGTAACGCCCGGCGCATCGATCAACCGCGGTGACATGGTGATCGCACGGATGCCTGCGCGGTACCGGATGCTCGCAGCCGTCCGCCATTATCTCCCCGCCAACGTCCCGTTGGTGAAGCATGTCGCGGCCTCTGCCGGGGACGAGATTTGCGCGCTGGGCGAGACCATATTCCTCAACGGGCACTGGATCGCCCAGCGCCGCATCGCCGACGGACACGGCCGCGCCATGCCGTGGTGGAGCGGATGCGTTCACCTCAGGGGACACCAGCTCTTTCTGCTGATGACCGACAATCCAGCGTCGTTCGACGGGCGCTATTTCGGGTCGACCGAACGCGAGGACGTGATCGGGAAGGCGCGCTTGCTATGGGCGCGCTGACCCGGTTCGTCGTTGCCACAGGCATGCTGACAGTCCCACCGGCGCATGCGCACGACGTCGATCGCTGGCAGTCCTGTATCGCGTCTGCATCGACCCGGTTTGGCGTGCCGATGCGCTGGATCGAACGTGTCATGCGCGCCGAAAGTGGTGGCAGGACCACGCTTGGTGGCCAGCCGATCCGCAGTCGCGCAGGCGCGATCGGCCTGATGCAGCTCATGCCGAAGACCTGGGCTAATATGCGCGATCGGCTCTCTCTGGGTATCGATCCCGACAACCCTTGCGACAATATCCTCGCCGGCACGCTCTATTTGCGGCTGATGTACGACCGGTTTGGCTACCCCGGGCTGTTCGCAGCCTATAATGCCGGGCCACGCCGCTATGCTGCCTATCTTGCCGGACGGGCGGCATTGCCGCGCGAAACGATCGCCTACCTCGACACGGTCAGTGGGGGCGATCCGCTGCGTTTGGCGCCAACAGCCCTGCCGCCGCCGATCCTGTTCGCGATCCGTCATGCTGGGTCTGCGGGTCCTCAACCGACGGCGGATGGCGTGTCACAACCATCGCTCTTCGCGGTGCGGGCTGTCGTGCCATGATCGCGGGCGGGGGGAGGGCTGGTCTTGGGTCGTCCTATCCTGACGGCCGGCGGAGCGGTTCTCAAGGCCGGCGGCCCCTCCAATTTTGCCGCGGAAGGGAGCGCGCTGCGCGCGCATTCCTATGTGTTGCCAACGCGACAAAATCGGTTCCTCCGCCGCCGCTGACGCGGCGCTTCACTGCGTTTCGCGGCCCTGACAACCGCCCCGCCGGCCGTCCTCCAGAACACGTCCTCGATCGGAGGATGACGAAGAAGAAGGCTTTCATGACCATGATTCATCCCATCTCGGTCGCGTCGGATCGAACGATGGCTGCGCTGGTGTTTACGCTCGACATTGAGTTTGGACCGGGCGCCGGCGCGGCGTTGGCGCATCGCTACTTCGACGCGGAACAGAGCGATTTTCACTGGCAGGCGAGGGTGCGCGAACGCTGGATCGGCGCCTTTGAAAGTCCCGATGACGACGGACGAGAGCTGGACCGGGTGCGTATTCTCGGCACGCTCAACGACGTGTGGTTCGTTGCGGTGATGAGCGTCGATGGCGATGGAAACGCGCACGACATGACAGGCAAAAACGCCTTCGGTCGTGCCGATGATGCACGCAAGGCGTTCGCGGATGCGTGATCGGCATGATCGTTCAGGCCGTGATGCGGTGCCGGACAGGCATCGTGTTCCGGCTGTCTTCGCGCGTCGGGGAGCGGTTTGGGAAAGGGGGCAGGGAGGACAAGATAAAGGCACTGTCTCGCAACAGGCCTCAAGTCTTTGTCTGCACATCGTTTTTGCGCGAGATATCGACCTCCCGCTGGGAGACGCGGGTATGGCGAATGGCCGAATTCCGCCGTTCCGGCTCGCAAATCGCGAGACTCCGGCTCTAGATCCCGCGCTGACGTCATGATCGAGGATCCGTTCGAACCCCGCCTTGGCCGCATCCGTGGCAAGGACGGCAAGCGTACCGCCAACTATGTCGGTCGCGTCGTCGTCGCAGCCCGACTGGCAGGCACAAAAACCGGCGTGCAGGCGCGCCGTTTTGATGGCAGTCGGATCGGGCGCGGGGCAAGCGTTGGCCGGCTTCTCTCCAGTCGCGATCGGCTCGCCGGATTCCGGTCGCGCCGCGCGGTGGTGAAGACGCGACTGGTGCGACTGGGGACCAAGGGCATGGCAACGGCGAAGGCCCATCTTCGCTACATCCAGCGCGACGGCGTGACCCGCGATGGCGCGCCTGGTGAACTCTATTCATCCGATCGCGATTCTGCCGATGGCAAGGCGTTCCTCGAACGCTGCAATGGGGATCGTCACCAGTTCCGGTTCATCGTCTCGGCAGAAGATGGCGCGGAATATCTCGACCTCAAACCCTATGTGCGCCGGTTGCTGGCGCAGGTCGAGGCAGACCTCGGGACGAAGCTCGACTGGGTCGCGGTCGATCATTTTAATACCGAGCGACCGCATACCCATGTCATGCTCCGCGGGGTCGATGATCGCGGGCAAAATCTCATCATCGCACGCGAGTATATTTCGCACGGCTTCCGCGAGCGTGCCGCCGAGCTGGTCACGCTCGATCTTGGGCCGCGTACCGACCGGGAAATCGAAGAGCGACTGCGTCACGACGTCGGCCAGGAGCGACTGACCGCGATCGACCGTCGCCTGCTTCGGCGCATGGATACCGATCGGATCGTCACAGCCGCCGACCGTGACCCGTTCCAGCAGTCGATCCAGGTGGGCCGGTTGCGCAGGCTGGAAACCATGGGCCTTGCCGACGATATTGGCGGTGGCCGCTACCGGTTCGCCGACGGGCTGGAGGATACGCTGCGCGACATGGGCGAGCGCGGCGACATCGTTCGCACGATGCAGCGCGAACTCACCCGCCGCCGCTTGGACCGCGCCTGGGGCGATCAGGTGATCACCGGCAGCGACGCAAAGCCGATCGTCGGGCGCGTCATCAATCGGGGCTTTTCCGACGAGCATCGCGACCGCCATTATCTCATGGTCGACGGTGTCGATGGCCGCGTCCACTATATCGATATCGGTCGTGGCGACGCGACCGGTGCGACGCCAGAAGGCTCGATCGTGCGTGTCAGCGCGCACGAAGCTGGGGCGCGTCAGGCTGATAGCACCGTCGCGGCCATCGCGGCGGCGCATGAGGGGCGCTATTCGGTCGACCTGCATCTTCGCCACGATCCCTCGGCCACCGAGACCTTTGCACAAACGCATGTGCGGCGGCTTGAAGCGATGCGTCGCTCCGGCGCGGGTGTGGACCGCGAACCGAACGGCACCTGGATCATCGCCGCTGATCATGTCGATCGCGCTGCGGCCTATGAGCAGCGCCTGCTGCGCGACCAGCCAATGGCGATCGAGACCGTGTCCACGATCCCCATCGAACGTCTCGGCCGCATCGATGCCGTAACATGGCTGGACCGAGAACTCGCATCGGGCATGCCGACGCCGCTCCGCGATGCGGGGTTTGGGCATGAGGTACGCTCCGTCGTAACGGTGCGACGGCAGTGGCTGGTGGAGCAGCAATTGGCGGACCGTGATGGTGACGCCGTCAGGCTGCGCGCAAACGCGCTCGCGGTCCTCCAGCGCCGCGAGTTGCTACGCGTGGCCGGGCAGCTTTCCGAGGAGTTAGGCAAGACGTTCGCTGAGGCCCGTACCGGCGATAGGATCGAGGGGCGGCTCGCGCGCAAGGTTGACCTGATCAGCGGCAAGTTCGCACTGGTCGAGAAGAGCCGGGAGTTCACGCTCGTGCCTTGGCGACCGGCGCTCGAAAAGCAGTTGGACCACCAGGTGGGCGGGATCATGCGCGCGGACGGGATCAATTGGCGATTTGGTCGTGACCGGGCCGGGCCTGAGATTTCATGATCGTGTCTGCACAGGGCCCGCCCAGGTGTGATTGGCTTCAAACCCGCGGTGCATGCCGCTCGATGTATCGCTATGATTTTTAGTGCTCGCTGGACGTACCAAGGTATAGATTGCCTGTAATCATAGGCGCGATAAGACCGACGCCAGCAGTGAGAATGGGCAACCGTCCTGCCAGTGCGCATCGAGCACAGCATGCCCGATGGCATATGACATGGCCACGGATCTCGGGGATCTACGTGGCGCTCTTTGACTTTCGCCATTCGCGCAATGCGTCGTCATAGGCTCGACGTTCCTCTTCGGCGGCCGTTTCGGCCGCTCCCATGTCGTCGCGTCGCGCGCTTTCGATCTTCCGTCGCTCTCGCGCCAGCTTTGCCTCCTGATCCGCCAGCGCTTTCAGCTTGCGGTCATACCCAGTTCTAATCGTATCGAGCGCCCGTTCGGCGGCGTCGCGCTTGCCACTGCTGGGCTTCGGCTTGGGTGCAGAGGTTACGGCTGCCGCTGGCGTGCGTTTGCAAGACCGCTTTAGGCTCGCACCGTCATCCGATGCGTCTTTGCGCGATGATGGCGCCGGGCGATCCGGCATGGCTTTGATTTGCTCGGTTGTCGTACCGCGAGACTGTTTCACGACCACGCCCGGCGATGCCAGCGGTTCCGCTGTCAAGGCGGGGTCTGTGACGATCTCCGCTACACCGCGCGCGAACAGGTCCTTTTCGCTTCCCCATGCAGCCAGAGCGGCCTTCTGACTGGGCGCGGCGACATAAGCGTCATCGAAGCCTGCAGCTGTTCGGTAAACTTTCAATTTCTGCGCCCGGGCCATGACGATCGATACCGTGTCGTGGGCAACTTCGAAAGTGGGCGGCACTCACCCGTGCGATACTGACGCCAATATCGATCCCGCCGGACAACCACCCCGGACGCGACCGCCGCGTGGGCCAGTGAGCGGCCGTCAGGTACAGTGCATCGCGCAACGACGCGGTTGTTGCTTCTCCCCGTTCGCACGTATCGCATTGTCCTTCGCAACACTAGGCGTTCGAAAGTGTTTCTGAGGAGATCGTAGCATTTCGTTACGGAATCTCCATAATATATCGCACTAGGTAGTTCGAATTGTATTAGTGTTGAATATTAAACTCACGACATAGATTGCCTAAAATGCACCTATCATTTTTTGCAACAGTCTTGGGTGCGGTCTTCAGCACCGCTTTTCCTCTCTAACGGCATCGCCGGCTTTCTCGGCAACATGGCAGGGGGCTCGGTAGCCCCTACCGGTCGGTACTTTCGACCGCCGCGCTAGCGATCGACGCAATCTTTCTGCTTCTAAGCTTGGGCGCATCGCCGGTTGCTCCGTGATTTGAGCATCGGCCGTCGATAGCAGCACATCGACGAGAATGGCAAAGCCGGAAACCGAATCGGGAGCCGCATTCGATGTGAGCGGAATTTCGGCAAGATCCGATGGCAATCATCCTTTGATGCCACTCTTCGAGATCGCAATGTCGCGTCGGTTCGATCGGGCCATCTCAGACGCCGCCGTAACCACGCGGGGCCGCAACTTCCGTAGCGGAACCATCAACTCACCTGGCAGGCCACACTGTAATAATTCGAAATATAGCCAAGAAAATTAACCAACGCCTGCGATAGATCCATTTCGGGTCTTAATAGACTAAAAATGAACGATCGCAGGGGGATGGGGTGCAAATCAGCCGGAAGGGGGCGCCAGAGGCGTGCCGAGGGATTTTGTCGCGATTGGCGTTCAATCGGCGGGGCTCGGCGATCGCGATGATGGCTGCAGGATTGATTCCGGCGATCGCCGCGTTGGGCTCGGCGATCGACGCGGGAAGGATCTACATCGTCAAATCGCAGCTCCAGACCGGCGTCGATGCCGCCGCGCTGGCAGGCGCGCGGGCGTTCGCGATTTCGGGGACCGCCGCCAATTCGCGCGAGAATCAGGTCCAAGCGTATTTCAGCGGTAACTTTCCCGACAGCTACATGGGCGTGTCGAACCTGGCGCTTGCGCCGACTTTCACCGTGGTGCGTGATATCAACACCACGACCGTCGTCGCGACCGCGACGCTGCCGATGTCGTTCATGCGGCTGTTCGGGTTCCTGCAACAACCGATCCGCGCGACCGCGAAGGCTGCGATCCAGCCGCATCCGCTGGAAGTGATGATGGTCCTCGACAATACCGGATCGCTGAAGGCCAATCTGCCGCGCGATTCCAACGGCGTTGTCAAGACGCGGATCACCGCGCTGAAGGACGCGGCGAAGAGTTTCAACGACATCCTGTTCCAGGGCAGCAACACGCGAAGCGATCTGGCGATGGGGTACATCATGTACGACATTACCGTGAACGTGGGAAAGCTTCTGACCGACTGGCGGCCGTCTTCGGTGCGGCAGATGTTCGGCTTCAACGATCCGATCGCGAACTATTATGGCGGGACCTGGCCGAGCAACAAGCTGGGCTGGAAGGGTTGCGTGTTCGACGACGACACCGTCAAGGATCTCAATTCGACGCTGACGTTCAAGGAAGCCGGTGCATGGGATATCGATCGCACGCTACCGGGCGAAGGCGCGCATCCGCCGGTCAGCCCCTATTTCATTCCGCCGATGTACGTGCCTGCGCTCGCCGCGAACGGCGCCGATGGGAACGCGAAGGCCAATGCCGCTAGCGCGTACTACAAGGTCGCGAGTGTCGAGCCGAACAACAATCTCTACAAGCTGCACCCGAGCTATTCGGATCAGATGTTGAACTACGACTATTACGCCAACCAGTTCGCCAACAACCCGTACCGCAAGTCGTTCTACGACGCATATCTTGGGCTGAACAACGGCGCGGGCTCGATGGACGACGACGTCATCGTGCGTGCCGACAACGGGGGCTATTACGATCCAACGACGATGGCATGGAACTTCGCGGCGCGGACCGGCACGCAGTTCAAGGTGCGCTACGACAAGATCCCCCAGTTCGGAAGCTGGTGGAAAGACGCGACCGAATATTCAATCAATCCTCTCGGCGGCAGCGAAGACAATAGCACCAAGAACAAGACCGAGTTTCCGTCGCCCAACTGGCAGTGCCCCGACGCCGCGACCAAGGTCGATTACGGCCGGACCAAGCAATTCTACAACGACATCATCGATTCACATAACGCGGCGATCTATCCGGCCAACGGCACGCTGCATCATGCCGGGCTGCTGTGGGGCTACCGTCTGCTGGTGCGCGACGACGTCTTCAGCCGGACGCCGCCGCGCGGCCAGGATACGCCGAAGCGTGCGCTGGTGTTCATGACCGACGGCGAGACCGCGCTCGGCGCCAACCAGAACGGCTATGAGGATCGAACCTGGACGTTCTACGGCAATTACGGGGACTCGCCGATCTCCAGCAGCAGGGGCGGCCTGACCGGCCAGTCGGAACGGCGCTTTGCCAAGACGTGCGCGTCGCTGCAGGCCGAGGAGAACCCGCCCAAGGTGTATATCGTCGCGCTTACGACGACCGACACGAACACCATCAAACTGTTCGAGCAGTGCGCGCCTGGCCATGTCTACCGGACATCCGATACCGCCACGCTGAAGGCCGCGTTCGACGATATCGCGTCCGAACTCGTCGATCTGCATCTCGTCCAATGACCCGCTTAGCCATTCTCGATCGGCTGCGCGGAGATCGCGGCGGCGTGACAATCGTCGAGTTCGCCGTGATCCTGCCGGCGATGCTGACGCTGATCTGCGGCGCGATCGAGCTCGGCCACATGCTGTTCGCCCGCGTCGTCCTGGAGGGCGCGGTGACCGAGGCAGCACGGCTGTCGACGGCGTCGCTAGAATCCGGCGAAGCGAAGCGCGACACCGTCATGCGGGCCAGCATCGCCAAGACGATGAGCGATTTCGGCACTGCGCCGAACCAGGCGATCACGATCACGGCAACCGTGTACCGCGATTTCAGCACCGCGTTTCCCGAGATCTACACCGACACCAACGGCAATGGTCGCTATGATTTCGGCGAACCCTATGTCGATCGCAACAAGAGCGGCAGCTGGGATACCGCGAAGCCCGTCAGCGGGAGTACGCTCGGCGGTCCGGGCGACGTCGTGAGCTATACGGTGCGATTTCCCAAGCGCGTGCTGTTCGGGTTCGTCGGCAATCTGATGGGCTATAGCGGCGGGGTGATCCCGCTGTCCGCGTCGACGGTCGTCCGCAACGAGGCCGTCGTACAGGCGGCGTCGTGATTCGGCGCTCGTTCCTGCGTGCGGTCCGCGACAGCCGTGCGGTCGCGATGATCGAATTCGGGCTGATGCTGCCGCTGTTCCTCGGCTTCGTGCTGACCGCGGTGGAGTTCGCCAATTACATTATGGCCAACAACCGCGTGCAGCGGCTGGCGGCGATGAGCGCCGATCTGGTCGCGCAGAGCGGCACTGGCGACGTCGGCATCGGCGAAGCGCAGATTTACGACCTGTTCAGCGCGCTGGATCTGACCGCGCGCCCTTTCGACCTGCGCAATTACGGCCGGATCGTCATCACCGGCGTGCGCGGCACGGACACGAACAACGACGGCACGATCGAGAACCGCATGCTGTGGCAGCGTTTCGACGGTGGGTACATCGTCAGCCCTCAGGTCGGCTGCAACCGTACTGTCGCGCTCGCAACCTTGCCGAATGACCGCAAGCTGTTGCTCGACGAGATCCTGTTCCACGTCCAGGTGACATACCGATACCGCCCGATCTTCAGCGACATCCCGTTCCGCATGCTGTCGCTGCCGGTCGACTTCACCCGCATCGCGATGTTCCAGGCGCGCAGCAAGGACTTCCAGACACCGACGCCGGACACGAAATTCCCTGCCAAAAGCAATTGCTTGACGCAAAGCGGACTTTAGATCTCACCTGCGGCTTCGCCGTATTGCACGGCGGCAGAAGCACTTCATGATCGAAACCGGCGAGCAACGACCGAGCTTCTCGGCTTGCTCGCCGCTTAGTTATTGGCTTTACCGGCGTCCGAACAAGGTGGAGCCGTATGAACAAGATTACATTCGCCTTGCTACCTGTTGCGTTTCTCGCTGCCAGTTGCGGACAAAAGGCGTCCGATAGCGCTCAGATCGCCGACACCGCGGGTGCTTCGGCGGCAACGGCCAACGCCACTGCAACCGCTGACTCCGTCCCCGTCCCCGCGCCTGCGCCGACCAAGGCGGGCTTCTCGATCGACAATGTCCCGATTTCGAACGCACCGCTCGGCAAGTTCCCGTTCTTCGGCTTGCCCGCCGGATACGAACCGCAGAACAAGGCCCGGTCGCTCGATTTCGGGCATTTCCTGTTCTGGACCGGCACCGCGTTCGAGGATGTCGAAGGTCGAACCTATATGGCCACGATCGTCAATCATGACGAAAAGGCGTTCTCGACCTACGAATTGAAGCGCAATCTCGAAGCGCTGTTTCAGCAGGCCGGTGCGGTCAAAATCACTGAGTCCGACATCCCGAAGACGCTTCTCGACGGCCTGCCCAGCGCCACCCGCCAGGAGATGGCGATGGGTCTCGGCGACGTTTGGAACGATCCGGCCGAGACCTGGGTGATCCGCCGGCCGAACAGTGCGATCTGGATCCACTATACGACCAACACCGCGCAAGGGTCGCTGGCCGTCGTCCAGACCAAGCCCTTCGTGACGACCGCGGCGCTGTTGCCCGCGGATCAGTTGAAGACCGCGCTGGATACGACCGGAAAGGCCATCATCCACGTCAATTTTGCGACCGACCGAATTGAGATCCTCCCGACCTCGAAAGACCAGATGGATGCAGTGACCGCGCTGCTTAAGGCCGATCCGACGCTGAAGCTTGCAATCAACGGCTATACCGACGACACCGGGTCGGACGGCCACAACGTCACGCTGTCGGACGGTCGCGCAAAGGCCGTGCTGGCCGCGCTCGTCGCAAGTGGCATCGCGCCGAACCGGCTTCAGGCTAAGGGCTTCGGGCGCTTGAACCCGGCGTCCGCGAACACCGATGAGGCCGGCAAGGCTGCCAATCGTCGCGTCGAGCTGATCAAGGTCTGACATCTCGCAGCATTGTCACGGTAGTTGCTGCCTGCGTATTTGCCGCGTGGATGCGCGGCGGACTGCTTGAGGCCCAGTCTTTTTGTAAGCGCGCTCAAGCTCACTAAGGATTGCCATGAACAGATCACTGACCGCTGCCTTGAGCGCGGCGTCGATGATGCTCGCTAGCTGCGCGACGATGCCGACCGCGTCGACCGGGCATTCTGGGGGAGATCGGGGCGGCGATCGATCGGGCACAGGCCACGTATGACCAGATCGCCGGGGCTGCCGAGGCAGCGCTCCCGTTCCTCTCGCCGGAACGCGCCGCGCGCGCGCCTCACCATGTCGCCGGCGGAACGCGATCTACTGGCAGCGCGTATGCACCAACGCCAGCTGAGCGACTCGCTGCGTTGGAGCAGGTAGACTCCACGACTGCCGCGATCGATGCCCGGCAGGAAGCCAGCTAATGGGAGCACCGCAGCGGGGAGGCGTCTTGGGAAAGCTCAACCCGCTGCAGTGACTGATTATTGTCAGTTACCTGTGCGGGAAGCAATACCCAGGAATCCCAGATTGAAACATTGTCGCGACGAACGCGTGTGACGAGCACGAAAGAGAAAGCTCGCCGCGACGATCCGACGAACGCACGGACAGACCCACAGGTCAATCACTTGGGGCAAAACGAAAAAAAGCAACGCTCGGTTTCAATTTCTGCGTTTGTGCGACGTACTGCGTTGCAGCATTAAGGTGAGGCCTTTCAGGCATCCTCTCCTAAGAACTTCGGCCGGGTGAATCCGGCCATTTTTTTGCCAGTTGTATTCCGGGCAAGGAGGGCCTGAGTTCGGCGCGTAACATTAGGTTATTGCGCGGCGCTGACATATGTCACGGCGATGAAGCCGAGCAAATTCGTTCCGCACTATGAGCGCCTGTTGGGCCGTGCTCTGACGAGCGATGAATTGGTTAGTGTCTTGGGCGCGCGCGACAACGCTACCGGGAAGCGCGAGGCAGTCAAATCAATGCGAGCCGCGCTGCTAGCGCTTGCCGATGATGCGCGACTGGGTCACCGTGAACTTAATCTGGCTCCGACCGAGGGTTGATCATATCCACTCTACGCCGGAACGAAGCTTGGCAATCGCTTGCTGCCCAACAGCTGTAGTGGCCGCGTTGAATAACTGATCCGACAGGGCCAGAGCATCTTCTGGCGACATCGATAAGGGGATGACGGCCCCGCTTATGAATACCACACCGTTCTGGCTCACAACGTTCGTGGCTCTGCGCTCGCTGTCGTCCGCCATTCAATTTCCGATCAATCACCGAACGCGGCTGAAGCTGGTTCGGACCCGGAGCGCCGCAGAGTTGGTCGGAACTGACATGTGATGGCCCTATCGCTCTGTCCTGATGAGGAAGAGTCGGAACAGCCGCGCCGACGCAGGTCTCTGGCTCACGGATCTAATCGCCCGACAATTACACCGATTGCAACCACGGCAACGATGATCGCCCAGCCCTCCCAAGTGCGCGATGTCCAGCCGATGCCTACGACCTTGGGCCGAAACCATTCCCGAGGGTGGTTCATCGTGGCTCCGATACTGGCGGGACCGATCGACCGCGCCTTTCGCTTCCCCGCGTTGAGCAATACATCTCATGAACGCAGGACGCTAGCATGCCCGCACCATCATGACCGTAGACGACCAAGCCAAGATCGACTTGTTTCAGGAGATCATGCCCATCGTGATGCAGTACTTGGCGGCAAAATCGGCCGACCAAGAGCTGGTCGCGGGCGACATCATCGACTTCTTCGCGCTGTCGATCGCGTCGGTAATCCAGAACGACACCAACCTGACGATCCCACAGCTGAAGCGCAAACGCGTGGAGTCCGCCGGGAAACACATCTCGCACTGAGTTCGGCCCTTGAAGCTGGATGACGAACAACGCGGCCCGTCGCTGCTGGCGATGACGATGGGTGCGGTCCCGTCGGATGAGACGCAGCAATAGACGCGCGTGCACCACGAGATGACAGTATCGGGACCTGCTACAGATCAGCACGAATTAAAACCATTCCGGCTCCGTTTCGACTAGACCTCGGACCTATCAGAAAATCGGTTTGGGGGATCAATATGCCGCTGTGGAACGAGAACGCAGTCGCTGTCGAACGCCGGCAGGGTGAGACCGTCATCATCGGCGAGGGCACGTTAGCAGCGCTAGTTGCCGGGCTGCGAACCCTCCGGACTGGCGCGCTGAATGGAGTGCGGGTTTCGATGCCAGACCGGCGGGTTCCTCCGTTCATCTTCGAAGGCCAAGGTCTCGTTGAGCTGTTGAAAGACCCCCGGCGACCAGAGGTGCAACCGACGAAGCTCCTCGCGCCGTCGGTCGAGTAGCCTATCGGTTGTTGGGTAAATGCGTCTTGATCTCGTTGGGCGCCTCTCGATCAAGCCTTATCGCGTCGATCTTGTCGAGTTGCGCTAGCAGGTCAGCAAATCCGTCTTCTTCGTCGTTATCATCGGCGACTGAAAACAGCCGGTGAAACCCAGCGCCGAGAACGTCCAGATCCCGCTGGGTCAGCAGGCCTACGGCTACAATCCGATCTTTCATCAACGTCGCTCTCCCGGCGTGGATGGTGGCAACGGCCGACGGAAGTATAAGTGTCCACGGTGTTTCGGCCGCGACGGATGACGGCCGGCACCGAGCGACGCAGTTTTACCTAGCCCGGTACTCGGGCAGGAGAATGCCAGATGCGTAAACTGCTCTTCGCTGCCGCCACGCTGTCGCTGCTAGCTGGCGCGCCGTCATTCGCCGCGCCGCGTAAGGACGCAAAGGGCCGCTTCACCAAGTGCCCGCGCCGAGACCCAGCCAAGACGGTTCGGTGCAAGGCGGCCAACGGCAAGTTCGCTAAGTGCGGCACGCCCGGTGCGAAGCCAATCTGAGAGCGTTGGCGCGGGCTGTTTGGCTCGCGGCGTTGGATTACTTCTTCGCAGCCGATGCGACCGACGTGGCCGGTACCGGCACGGATGAAGCTACAGGTGCGCCAGGCGAGGCCCACCGCCGCAGCCGCCCGTAGCGCGGCAACGAATGACAGCCCGCCGCCTGCTGCGCCCAAGCGAAGGCCGCAAATCTAGTGTTGATGACCACTACGTGGCGGCTCGACGATCGCCTGTCGTTGCGGAGTGATTTACCGGCGTTGGACTTTCTGGATGGCGACACGCTGACCGGCACCCGCGAGCGGCCCCGCTGGGAAACCGAACTGAACCCGAGCGGATCGCTCGGGGCTGCGAACATCGGGCTGTACGGCCGATTGCAGGGGCTGACCCAAATTCGCAGCGACCTGGCAGCGTCGGACCTGCGCTTTTCGGGGCGGACGTGACTCAGTTAATCACGCGCCCCGCGTCGTTGTAAGCCGCAACAACCGGCCGCCAGTGCCGTCCTCGAGTATCCAGAGCGCGCCATCGGGGCCAGTCATCACCGCACGAATCCGTGCGCCCATGTCCCAGCGCTCGGCCTCACGTGGCGTCGTGCCGTCGAAGGCGATGCGGATCAGCGCGGTGCTGGCCAAGCCGCCGACGAAGGCCGACCCGAGCCACTGAGGAAACATGTTGCCGGAGTAGAACGTGAAGCCAGCGGGCGCGATAACCGGGTTCCAGTACAGCGCGGGTTCCTGGAACTCGCGCCGGCCGGCGGGCGACGTGATGGGCGTATCGTCGTAGTTTTTGCCGTAGGACACGATCGGCCAGCCGTAGTTTTTGCCGGGTTCGATGAGGTTCAGTTCGTCTCCGCCCTGTGGTCCCATCTCGGTCTCCCACAGATGTCCTTGTGCGTCGAAGGCGAGACCGTAGGCGTTGCGATGACCCGTCGACCAGGTCTCTGCCGGAGTCAGATTGAGGGCGGGGATCGTCACATTATGGGTTGGGGCTGTAGCGACCGATCCGGTATTGGCCGGTGGATCGAAGACGGGAATAGTCGTCCTGCCGGTCTTGCCCGCGCCGGGATTGCCCGGTGCGGGCTTGCCGTCGAGCGTCAGGCGCAGGATCTTGCCAAGCGCCTGGTCCGGGTCCTGCGCAGGACTGAAGCGCTGGCGCTCGCCCGAGGTGAGGAACAGACATTGGCCGTCGGGCGAGAAGGCGATGTACCCGCCGAACTGGCCGCCCGCACCGCGAGGAAGCTGGCGCCAGATCACCTGAAGTCCTTGCAACACCGGCTTGCCAGCCACAGTTCCGAGCGTTGCGCGCGCAAGCGCGAGGCCGTCCCCGTCTTCGCCCGGCTCGGAATAGGTAAGGTAGACGTTGCGGTCCTGAGCAAAGGTCGGCGCGGTCGCGACGAAGAGCAGCCCGCCTTGGCCTTTGGCATGCACCGCCGGTACGCCGCGGACTTCGGTTTTGGTACCGGTGGCCTGAATCATCCAAAGGTAACCGGGCTTCTCGGTGACGAGCATCGCGCCGTCGGGTAGGAACGCGAGCGCCCAGGGAGTGTCGAATGTCGCGACCGGTGTCGCCTTGAACGGCTTGACCTTGGCGGGCGTCGATGCACCATAGTTTACCGGCGGGGCAGCCGGCTGCACTTCGGGCGTCGCGGTCGTGGCGGACGAGCCGCACCCCGCGAGCGATACCAGGGCGAAACCGATCAGAGTGAGACGGAGCATCGTCGACCTTTCGATAGGGGGGCTGTTATGGCGATCGGTTTCGAGGAACGGGCAGGGGGTTCCGCGGGTGTTGTAGTATGCGTTCGTCGGCTGGCAAATTCTGACCGGTTCAGGAAAGCGACGGCCGGTCAGTCTTGCATGAACCGCTCAAATGCGTCCTTCCAGGCGAACGCCACCGCGACAACGCCCGACGGTTCTCGATCAGGTCGCCGGCCGCCCAGGCGATACGGTTCGCATCTTGTTCGGGCATGGTTTCATTGTCCGGGCAAAGGATGTAGAAATCAGCTGCCGCGACCCGCTCGAACAGCAGCGCCACGACCTGCTCCGGCGTCCATGCTGCGTCGGGTTTTTTTGGGGGGGGGGTGCTGGGTGGCGGCACGCACAGTCATGCCGGTTCAGGTGAAACCGGGGGACGAGTAGATGTGCGCTGGGCGACCGACGATCTCTTCCGACGTACCATCCGAGTAGACGTTGGCAGTGTCAAAAAAGTAGATCCCCGCGTTGACGGCTGCCGGTAGGACGGGGCGGCTGGTTTCCTCGTCGAGTGTGCAGGCGATTGCCGCGGCTGGGGATTCCGAAGGTCATGGACCCGAGACACAACCGCGATACGTCAAGGCCGGTGGTACCGAGTTTGGTGTAGTCCATGATTGCGTACCTCGCAAAGTTCATGTGCCGAACGAACGGCGCGGTGATGAAGTCCGATTCATTGTCGTCTCGCGCTTGTGTCAGTGCCGGCTCGCGGTCATCCTGTTGTAATAAAACGCTTGCTTCCCCTCGTCCTCCTCAGCCTCACCGCCGCGACCGATCCGGCACCACCGATCCTGTCCGCCGCCCGGATCAAGGCGGATGTTCGCACGCTCAGCGCCGATGATTTCCATGGCCGTGGACCGACGCAGGTGGGCGAAACAGTAACGCTCGCGTTCCTTGATGCTCGCTTCAAGCAGCTTGGCCTGAAGCCGGGCGGCGATGAGGGATATCGCCAGACCGTACCGATGCTCCGCTGGACTCGCGATCGTGCCAGTTTCACACTTGATCTGGGAGGCGCCAAGCGGGCGCTCACACCCGGCACCGACGTCGCGGCCAGTTCGCGGATCGTCGGTACCGCCGGGTTGGACCACGCAGCCATCGTCTTCATTGGCTATGGCGTTGTCGAACCGCGTCTCGGCTATGATCCGTATCGCGGCGTGGATGTGCGCGGTAAGGTGGTCGTGGCGCTCGCGGGCGATCCGGATGTCGAGGCGGGGCGCGATCTCGGCTTCGGTGGCCGGGCTTCATCTCCCGCAGCGCGTACTAAGCTTGCCGAGGCGCAGAAACGCGGTGCTGCCGCGTTCTTCCAGATCCACGACACGTTCCCGTCGAGCTACCCTTGGCTTCAACTTGCAAAGGGCGATGCCGTCCCGGGATATGCGCTCGACAACGGCAGCGTGCCCGCTGCATTTGGTTTACGTGGAACCATGCGCAATGACATCGGCATCGCGCTGCTCAAACAGGGTGGTCTCGATTACGCCGCCGCAAAGCTCGCCGCTCAGAAGGCCGATTTTGGGGCAGTCGAACTCAAGGGCGCGTATCTCACCGCGTCGACGACTGTCTCGCTTGACCGTGTCGTCAGCCATAACATCGTCGGTATCCTGCCCGGCACTGATCCTGCCGCTGGCAGTGTGCTCTACGGCGCGCATTGGGATGCATATGGCGAGAACGCCTTCGATCCGCCCGCGGACCGCGTCCGCAACGGCGCAATCGACAATGGTACTGGGACAGCGACACTATTGGAGATCGCTCGCACCTTCGCGAATGCGAAGCGACCCCGGCGTTCGGTAGTATTCGCCCTGTGGACGGCAGAAGAGAAGGGGCTGCTCGGCGCAAGCTGGTATGCCGATCACCCCGTACTGCCGCTCGCAATCACGGCGGCGCAGTTCAATCTCGATCCGCATGTGGTCTTGGGCCGGACGCGTGATCTCGAGCTGATCGGTGTCGGCAGGACGCCGCTGGAAACCGACCTAGCGCGCGTCGCTGCCGCACAAGGGCTCAAGATCGTGCCCGAGGAGAACACCGAGGCAGGCTGGTACTACCGGTCTGATCACTACGCCTTGGCGCAGAAGGGCGTGCCCGGTGTGTATTTCCGTGCAGGCCGCGATCTTATCAATGGTGGTCTGGTTGCCGGGGAGCGGGTGCGCGCGCGCTACAACGCGGCATGCTATCATCAGACTTGCGACGAATTCGATCCCCGCTGGGACATGACGGGCGCCGCGCAGGAGGGCAGCGTTGCCTATGGGCTCGGTCGCGAAATCGCCACGGGACGCAGTTGGCCCAGCTGGTCCGCGGCTGAGCTGTTTGCTGCGGAACGAGCAAAGTCGCAAGCAGCCCGACAGCCTTAATTAAAAGAAGAATCTCGCAGCCACGCTTGCTTGCGACGCATAACTGGCAAGTTGAACGAGTGTCTGCTGTTAGTAAGCGCGTGGACTCGCGTTAAATTCCGGTATTGGGTCGCATAGGAAATTAGGTAAGTTAAAATTACAAGCGATGGGACGTTGCACCTAACTCATTGGTAGTGGGGTGAGAAGTATCGAGCCATCGTTATTTGAGATCATTCGAACAGGAAAGCTTTGTTGAACGGCGTCGATGAACTGCTTCGAATCGGATGTGCCAAAACGTCCTCCGACGCGTAGTGCGGCAAGGCGATTATCACTAAGAACTATCGGCGCACGCCGGTACCGGTTAAATTCCGCGATGGCTTGTTCGAGGGTATCGCCGTCAAGTTCAATCACGCCTTCTTGCCAGGCAGTGCGTTGTTGGATGATGGCTTCGCCCAGATGGTTGGTTTCCGCGACCCCACCGCGGATGGCGGCGCCGTAGCCCGCAGCTACCGTGCGCAGCATCTTCGCGCCGTAGCTGACGCCGACGGCACCGCGGGAGACGGTCAGCTCGACCAGTTCGGGGCGGATCCGTACGTTGAACGCGGTGCCCAGCACGCGGAGCAGGCTGCCGCCGACCTGCACGTAGAAGGGGCGTTCCGCGTCATGCGCGACATCGAACATCGCCTCGCCCTGCAACAGGCGGACGACGCGGCGGCTGGTTTCGAACGCGACCGCGATGACCGAGCCGGTGTTAAGGTCGATCCGGCTGCCGTCGGTGAGCGATACCGATCGGCGCGTGCCGATATCGGTGGTGTAGCGTTCGTCGCGTGATCCGAGTGCGAGCGTCGTCGCGATACCGCCTACCGCGCTCGCGGCGAGCAGGCCGGCGAGCAGCGTACGTCGATGCGTCGGCCTGGCGATCCAGTGGCCGGTAGGGTGCGAGCTTTCGCGCACGGCGTCGCCCTGCGGAGCGACCGCGCGTAGCCGACCTGCGGTCTCCCACGCGCTCTCCGCCCGGGCTAGGGCGATCGCGTGGAGAGGGCTCTGGCCCGCCCAATCCATCGCGATCCGTTCGCGCGCGGGATCAGGGGTCGATGAGAGGCTAGCGACCAGTCGCGCCGCCTCCGCGTCGATCTCGGACCTCTTCGATTGCGCGGTCGTAACGTTCAACGGCAACTTCCTCGCGGTCCCTGATCGCCTGCATAATGCGGGTGATCGCCTTGGTCAGGTGCTTTTCGACTGTAGAAACGGACAGACCCAATTCTTCCGCTATCTCGGTCATCGAACGATCGTGCACGCGCCGCAAAAGGAACACGCGGCGGCATTGCGGGGGCAGCGTGTCGACGATCACCTTCAGCCGGCGGAGTTCGTCGCGCGCATGAAGCCCGGCTTCTACGCTGTTGTCGACATGAAGAAGGTCGAGATCGGCGACAACGTCGAACGAGACGATCTTGTCGCGCCGCGCGATGTCGATGATCAGATTGCGTGCGATCTGGAACAGGAAGGCGCGGCCGCGGTCGATCCGCGTAAAATCGGCGCAGGCATAGGCACGCGCCATCGTCTCGGCGGCAAGATCCTCGACGTCGTCGCGGTTGCGGACGATCCGGCGCAACCGTGCTAGCAGCGCCGGTTCGTGCGGCAGCACGACGGTCTTGAACCAGGTATATCGATCGATATCGGCAGCCACGACGCACTCCCGGGCGTTCGAGTTGCCTCTCCTAAAAGCGTCTTCGATTCGTAACAAACCACGCCGCCGCGATCCTGTCCAGTGCGTGGAGACCCGTGAAAGGCGGCGAGACAGTCTGAAAATTTCGTGAACGACGGGTGGCGGGTTTTTATCGGCAACTCGTTCGAAGGGGCAGGACGCTACGGATCGGGGGATCTTCGCCACATGCCAGCCTTCTCTATTGTCGCACGCAGCCTGGCCGGATGTGCTGTCGTCGTCGGACTGCCGACCGCCGCAATCGCCAAGCCGCAAGAGGTCAGCTTCAGGATTGCCGAGCAGCCGGTGCAGGCCGCGCTCGCACAATTCTCGCAGCAATCCGGGCTGCGTCTGCTCTACCCCTATGAACAGGTCATCGGACTGCGATCGCAGGGCGTCAGCGGAGCGATGTCGCCACGCGATGCGCTGACACGGCTGATCCGCGGCACCTCGTTGAAGATCGTCGTCATCAAGGACGGCTATGTCGCGTTGCGCGCCGACACGGCTGCAGTGCGGCCGGTCGCGCTGGCGGCGGCGATGACGCGGCCAATGGCGGGGCAGGTCGTGCAGCGTCGCGATGCCGCGCCGACGCCGCCCGCGCGCCCTGAGACGCAGGTGCAGGAGGATGCCGGCAGCGATATCGTCGTCACCGGATCGCGCGGCCAGCCGCGGACGGTCGCGGACAGCCCGACGCCGATCGACGTCATCGGCGGCGCCGACCTACAACGCACTGGACGGTCTGGCGTGCTCGCCGCGCTCAATACGCTGATCCCGTCGTTCAACCTGCCGTCTCGTGCGGGCGGCGGCACGTCCACGGTGATCTCGACCGGCGGCCTGCGCGGGCTGAACCCCGACCAGACGCTGATCCTGGTCAACGGCAAGCGGCGCCACAAGACGTCGCTGATCAACGCGGTGTCGACATATTACAACGGCTCGGTACCGGCGGATCTCGACATGATCCCGACCGCGGCGGTCGACCATATCGAGGTGCTGCGTGACGGTGCGGCGGCGCAATATGGTTCGGACGCGATCGCCGGCGTCATCAACATCATTCTGAAGAAGTCGTCGAGCGGCGGCTTCGCGACCGCCAGCGCAGGCCAGAACATGGACCGCAGTGACGGCGAACTTTACCGTGCCGAGTTCGATATCGGCACCAAGCTGGGGGAAAACGGTTTTCTCAACGTCGCGGTCGGCGCCAAGAAGCAGCTCGCTTCCAATCGCGCCGAGCCGATCGCCTCGACGATCCGGCTCTACCCCCTGGTCGGTGGCCAGCTTGATCCGCGCGAGGCGACGATCGATCGTCAGGTGACGTCGAACTATGGCGCAATGCCGCAGGAGAGCATCAACGGCAGCTACAATGCCGGCTATGATCTGGGCGACATCACGCTCTATTCGTTTGGCACGTACGGCCAGCGCAAGTCGGACCTGAACTACACGTACCGCCCGGCAACCAACGCCAACGCGCTGCCGGGTGTCTACCCCAACGGCTTCTATCCCCGCGTCGTGATCGCCGAGGAGGATTACGAGTTCGCGGTCGGCGCGAAGGGCGTCGTCGCCGGCTGGCACTGGGATTTCAGCAGCACGCTCGGCAAGAACCGCTCGCGGCAGAATGCCGACAACACGATCAACGCCTCGCTCGGGCCGACCAGCCAGACCGAATTCTATGTCGGTACGCTGGTGTCGAAGGAGGCGGTCAATTCGCTCGACCTGACGCGCGGCTACAAGGTCGGCGGCGGCAACCTACAGGTTTCGACCGGCATCCAGCACCGGATCGAGAGCTATCAGATCAAGCAGGGCGAACCCGCGAGCTATGCGGCGGGAACGTACACCAGCAGCCTCGGCCGACCATCGCCCGGCGCGTCGGGCGCGGCCGGGTTCACGCCCGACGATGCAGGCTTCATCAAGCGCAACAATTTCGCCGGCTATCTCGACGTCGCCTATGATCCGACGCGCGACATCACGATTGGCGGCGCGGTGCGCTACGAGCATTATGACGACGAAAGCGGCGATACGCTGATCGCCAAGCTGAACGCGCGCTATGCGATCACGCCGTGGGTGGCGTTGCGCGGTGCGGTGAGCACGGGGTTCCGCGCGCCGGCGCTCGCACAGCAGATCTATGCGTCGACGACGGGGCAATTCCGCAATCTTGGCAATCCGCCGGTGCTGAACCTGTTGCAGATCAAGACGCTGCCGGTCGGATCGCCTGCCGCGGTCGCGCTGGGGGCCGAACCGCTCACGCCGGAGAAATCGACCAACTTCAGCGGCGGGATCGTCCTGCAGCCGCTCGAGCGGCTCACGGTGACGATCGACGGCTATCAGATCAAGGTGAAGGACCGGATCGCGATCACCAGCACGCTGACCGGCTCGGCCGTGTCGGCGATCCTGGTCACGAACGGCCAGTCGCCGGACATCAGCGCGCAGTACTACACCAACGCGATCGACACCCGGACGCGCGGCATCGACGTCGTCGCGACCTATCGCCATCCGCTGTTCGAGGTCGCGAACCTGGCGTGGAACCTCGGCTACAACTACAACAAGACGATCATCACCGGGGTGAAGGACAACCCGGCGGCGCTGGCGTCGCTCGGCGCGGATTACGTGCTGTTCGACCGGCTGTCGCGGAGCAACCTGACGGTCAACCTGCCGCGGACCAAGCTGTTCATCGGCAACGTCGCGACCGCGGGCGACTTCTCGCTGAGCACGCGCGTCGTCCGCTACGGCGGGTTCAAGGCGTATGGCAACGCGGTCGTCAGCGATCGGTCGTTCGGCGCGAAGTGGATCACCGACCTCGAAGTCGCGTGGCAGGCGACCGAGCAGCTGAACCTCGCGGTCGGCGCGAACAACCTGTTCAATACCTACCCCGACCGCAACGACACCGCGACCAACGTCAATACCGGCGCGGGCTTCTATTCCACCGGCGGCGCCTACGGATTCACCGGCGGCTTCTATTACGGCCGCGTGTCGGTCGAGTTCTGAGGATGAGCATGCGCAACCTTATGATCGTGAGTGCCGTGATCGCGGCTGGCCTGGCGGCACCCGCCGCAACCTCGAAGACGCCTGTCGCGAAAGGCGGCGAGATCCTGTGGGACAGCTTCGGCGTGCCGCATGTCTATGCGAAGACCGAGGCGGGGATCTTCCACGGCTTTGGCTATGCGCAGGCGCAGAGCCACGGCAATCTGCTGCTGCATCTGTACGGCGAGGCGCGCGCGCGGGCGGCGGAATATTGGGGTGACAAATACGCGGCGTCGGACAAATGGCTGATCGCCAACGACGTGCCCGAGCGATCGGCGCGCTGGTACGCGCAGCAGACGCCGCAGTTCCGCGCTGACCTAGATGCGTTCGCTGCGGGCATCAACGCCTATGCCGAGGCGCACCGCGAGACGCTCGATCCGACCGTGCTGCAGGTGCTGCCGATCCGCGGCGTCGACGTCATGGCGCATGCGCACCGCCTGATGAACTACGTCTATATCGCGTCCGAACAGAAGGTGCTGGCGAACCCGGAGGCGAACGAGGCGGGCGGGTCGAACGCCTGGGCGGTCGCGCCGTCGCGCTCGGCAAGCGGCAAGACCCTGTTGCTCGCCAACCCGCATCTGCCGTGGTCGCCGAGCCTACTCACCTATTACGAGGCGCATCTGAACGGGCCGGGGCTGTCGTTGTACGGCGCGACGCAGGTCGGGCTGCCGATCCTGCGGTTCGGATTCAACGACCAGTTGGGGTTCACCAACACGGTCAACACGATCCTCGGCTTTACCGCGTACAATCTGAAGCTGGCGGACGGCGGGTACAGCTTCGATGGCAAGACGCTGCCGTTCAAGACGGTGGGCAAGAGCTTCAAGGTGCGCCAGCCCGACGGTACGCTGAAGACGGTCGCGTTCGAGCAGCGATCGAGCGTGCAGGGTCCGGTGTTCGCGACCCCAGACGGGCGCACGATCGCGCTGAAGGTGGCGGGACTCGGCCGGCCGGGCGTGCTCTCGCAATATTACGAGATGGGCCGCGCGCGTGACTGGGCGCAGTTCCAGAGGGCGGTGCGGCGTGTGCAGGTGCCGATGTTCAACATCGTCTACGGCGACCGTGCTGGGCACATCCTGTATCTCGACAATGGTATCCTGCCGAAGCATCCGGACGGCGATTTCAGGACATGGTCGCGGCCGGTGGCGGGCGATACGTCGAAGACCCTGTGGACCGACGTGCACGGCTATGACGATTTGCCCAAGGTGCTCGATCCGGCGTCCGGCTTTGTCCAGAATGCGAACGATCCGCCGTGGGTGTCGACATGGCCGCAGGTGCTCGATCCCGCCAAGTTCCCTGCTTACGTCGCGGTGCGCGGGCCGATGAGCCAGCGTGCGCAGATGTCGGTCAAGCTGCTCGCCGAGGGGCCGAAGATCAGCTTCGATGATTTCGTCGCCAAGAAGGTCACGACGCGGTCGCTGATGGCGGACCGGTTGCTGCCCGAACTCGTGCCGCTGGCGGAAGCGAGCGGCGACCCCGAACTCAAAAGCGCGGCGGCGTTGCTGAAAGGCTGGGACCACCGGTTCGAACCGGACGCGCGCGGTGCGCTGTTGTTCGAGACCTGGGCGCTGCTGTTCTCGCCGACCAACTTCACGACGCTCAAGAACTACCGCGAGACGTGGTCGGCGGACCGGCCGCTCGAGACGCCGACGGGCTTGAAGGATCCGACGGCGGCGCTGGCGATGCTGAAGGCGGCGGTGGCGAAGACGCGGACGCTGTACGGCGCGGTCGATCGGCCGTTCGGTGAGGTCTCGCGCTTCCATCTCGGCGCGATCGACCTACCGGGGAATGGCGGGTTCGGAAATACCGGCGTGTTCCGGACGATGACGTGGGGGCCGATGAAGAACGGCCAGCGCACGCCTGTCCATGGTGAGACCTGGGTCTCGATGGTCGAGTTCGGCACGCCGATGAAGGCGGTCGGGCTGATGAGCTACGGCAATTCGAGCCAGCCTGGGTCGAGGCACAAGGCCGACCAGCTTCCCTACCTCGCGAACAAGACGTTCCGGACGCTTTGGACGACGCGCGCGGAAGTCGAGAAGCATGTCGAAGAGACGACCAAATTCTAGCTCTGGGGAGACGGCGAATGACGAAATTCTGGATGGCGGCGGTGTTGGCCGCGGTGATGACGACCCCGGCGATGGCAAAGGATGCGCATAGTGGGACCTGGGTATCGAACGAGGCGAAGAGCTACTGGAGCGACGGCAAGTTTCCCAAGGGCTTCAAGCTGACGATCGAGATGAAATTCGAGCCGAACAAGCTCATTTATCACGCGGTCAACACGACCCGGCCCGAGACGCCGTACATCAACGATTTCGTCGCGACGCTGGACGATAGCGTCAGCCCGATGGACAATGCGCGCTTCAACGAGATCCGCATCAAGCCGCTCGATGCGGATACGCTGCAGGTGCTTGAGCAGAAGAACGGCGACGTCATCGTCGGGCAATATTGGCGGTTTGCAAAGGACGGAAAGTCGTTGGTGCGCTGGGGCATCGGCAAGGCGCCGGACGGCAAGTCGAAGGCGTTCCTCGAATGGTTCGATCGGGTAAAATGATGCGCAAGATCGTCACCGTTCTCCTTGCCGCACCGCTGATCGTCGGCGCGGCGCCTGATCCCAAGACGGCTCGCGCGGTGCACGAGCGCGCGATCGTGCTCGATACGCATTTCGATACGCCGGCCAATCTCGGGCGCGCGGGGTGGAGCATCATGGATCGCCACGACGTCGCGGTGACGGGCGATCAGGTCGACTATCCGCGGATGGTGGAGGGCGGCGTCGATGGCGGGTTCTTCGCGATCTATATCGGGCAGGGGCCGCGCACGCCCGACGGCGACCGCGCCGCGCGCGATGCCGGGCTGGTCCGTGCCGTCCAGATCCGCGAGATGGTTGCGGCGCACCCAACTGTGTTCCGGCTGGTGACGACCTCGGCCGAGGCGCGCGCGGCGGTCGCGGGCGGCAAGCGGTTCGTGTTCATGAGCATGGAGAACGGCTATCCGTTCGAGGCGGACCTGAGCCTCATGCGGACGTTCCAGCGGCTCGGCGTGACGATGATGAGCCCCGCGCATTTCAAGAACAACGACCTCGCCGACAGCGCCACCGACACGCCCGAATGGAACGGCCTGAGCGAGAAGGGGCGCGCGTTCGTCGCGGAGGCGAACCGGCTGGGGATCGTGATCGACGCCTCGCACAGCTCGGACCTGTCGCTGCGTCAGATGATCGCGCTGTCGAAGGCGCCGATCATCTTGTCGCATTCGGGCGTCCGCGCGATCTTCGACCATCCACGCAACGTGACCGACGCCGACCTCCGGCTGCTCGCGGCGAAGGGCGGCGTGGTCCAAGTCAATGCGTTCAACGGCTACATGGTGCCGCAGCCGAAGATCGCGGAGCGCGATGCGGCGATTAAGACGCTGATGACCGGCATCGACTTCGAGAAGATGACCGATGCGGATCGCCGAAAACTGGTCTCGGGGCGGAAAGCAATCGACGCGAAATGGCCGGTGCCGAAAGCGCATTTCGACGACGTGATGAAGCACCTTCTCCACGCGATCGAGGTGGCTGGGATCGACCATGTCGGGATGAGCGGCGATTTCGACGGCGGCGGCGGAGTCGAGGGGTTCGACGACGTGACGGACTATCCGAAGATCACCGCGGCGTTGCTCGCACGCGGGTTCAGCGCGGCGGACGTGGCGAAAGTGTGGGGCGGCAACGCGCTGCGCGTGCTCGATGCGGCGCAGCGGCTGGCCGAGCCGGGTGTGAAACCGGTAATACCCGTGACGCAGTGATCGCAAGGCCGGCGAGCCGCAGAAAGGCCGCCGCGGATTGAATTAAGGGGAGGGGACCGGGACGCCGTTAGACGGTGGCCGGTCGGTCTGAAGGCACTCAACGGCCGGTTCGCCGGCCATAAAGGGAGCCTTGCAGTGAACACAGCCCGCTATTCCACCGGTACCGCCCTCGCGCTGCTGATCGCTTTCGCCGTGCCAACGACCGCGCAGGCTCAGGCGACATCGGCCGAGACTGCCGAGCCCCAG
Organism: Sphingomonas sp. SL1004; assembly: GCF_057815015.1. Classification (NCBI taxonomy): domain Bacteria; kingdom Pseudomonadati; phylum Pseudomonadota; class Alphaproteobacteria; order Sphingomonadales; family Sphingomonadaceae; genus Sphingomonas; species Sphingomonas sp. SL1004. The sequence goes on along the minus strand of NZ_JBYMUX010000001.1, from coordinate 1,970,821 downwards.
GCGACGACGGAGGAGGCCGGCCAGGACATCGTCGTCAGCGGACGTCGCATCTCGCAGGCGGACGAGGCGGTCGGGCAGGACCGGGTCACCAGCACGGTGGCGGTCACGCGCGAGGCGCTGCTGTCCGCGCCCTCGGGGATCTCGGGCCTCAAGATGCTGGAGTCGCTGCCGGGCTTCAACGTCCAGACCGATGGTGCGCTCGGCCTCTACGAATTCGGCAACAGCGTCCAGGTGCGCGCGTTCAACCTCGACCAGATCGGCTTCATCGTCGACGGCATCCCGACCGGGCGCAGCGACGCATTCGGTGGCAGCCCGGTATTCCGCTATGTCGACAACGAGAATCTGGGCGTGGTCGAGGCTTCGCCGGGCGCAGGCGGGGTGACGATGCCGAGCTATTCCTCGCTTGGTCCAATCGTCAATTACCGCTCGATCGAGCCGCAGGAGGACCTCGGCGTGTTCGTGTCGCAAAGCTTCGGCGACTTCGACATGAAGCGGACGTTCGTGCGCGTCAGCACCGGCCGCGTCGGTCCGCTGAAGGCGTATGTCAGCCGCACCAAGCTCGATACCGATCTCTGGCGCGGGGCCGGCTCGGTCGACCGCGAGCATTGGGAGGCGATGGCGCACGTCGATCTCGGCGGCTCCAGCTGGGCCCGGTTCAAGTTCGTCGCCAACGACTTCTTCGATTACGATTCCCCGTCGCTGACCCGCGCCGAATACAATTCCACCACGCCCGATCTCGCCGGCCATGTCGGACGGTATCGCGGCTATCTGGGGACGGTGCCGGTCTACGCGCCGGTCGCGGGCGGTCCGCAATATTCCAACGCGAACTATACCTACGTCTCCAACCTCGCGATCAACGTGCGGAAAGACAAACTGTACGGAGCGACCTTCCACGCGGGGATCGCCGACAACGTGTATGCCGAGACGACGCTCTATTGGGAGGACAAGGACGGCTACGGCGTGTCGCCGGACAGCTACGCCAACTCGCTCACCCGCTATCGCCAGCAAGCCGCGGTAGGGATCGCGCTCACGGCACCGCGGGGTACGCAGTTCGGCGTATCGGGCGTCGGTGGCGACCGGATCGGGATTGTCCAGTCGCTTCACGCCGACGTCGGTCGTCATGCGCTCGACGCAGGAATCTGGGCCGAGCAGGACAAATACCGCCGCACGCAGCTGCGCTACAACACGGTTGGCGGCTCGCCCGCGGCAGACCCGCTCTACAGCGAGCCCGTGTATCTGCGCCGCGACTACCGCACCGAACGCCAGACGACGCAGCTCTACATTCGCGACCGGATTTCGCTGACGGACAGTTTCATCCTCGATCTCGGCAACAAGATGCTCGATCTCGATTACCAGCACCGCGGCTACCGCGATTTCAACGATTATGCGCGGGTTGTGAACGGTGTCGCGGTCGCTGGCTGGGGCCCGCAATATAATCGCGCGCATTATTCGGATTATTTCCTGCCGACCGCCGGCATCCTGTTCAAGCTGCCCGATGGTCGCTCGCAGCTGTTCGCGTCCTATGCGGAGAACATGGCGCTGCCCAAGGGGATGGACGACATCCTGTCAGTGTCGCTGAACAGCTCGGCGGCGCTCGTCGCGGCACCCGCACCGGAGCGCTCGAAGAACATCGAGTTGGGCGTCCGCACGACACGGTCGCAGTTCTTCGCGTCGCTGACGGGCTATTACACCAAGTTCGACAATCGAATCCAGTCGATCACCTCGATCCTGCCGGGCACGAGCAACGTCACCGAGACCTTCTATCAGAATGTCGGCAGCGTGAAGGCATATGGCGCCGAACTGCTGGCGAACTTCAAGCCGACCGCGTTGCAGGGGTTCGCGTATTTCAACGCGAACGTGACGTACAATCACGCGCAGTTCGAAGATGACATCGTTGCCAGTCCGACGCTGACCTATCGAACCAAGGGCAAGTTCCTGCCCGACAGCGCGAAGTGGATCGTCTCGGGCGGCATCACCGTCGAACCGTCGCCGTGGCTGGTTGCCAATCTGACCGCGAAATATACGAGCAAGCGCTTCTCGACGTTCGATAACAGTGCGGGATCGTCCGTTCCCGGCTTCACGGTATTCTCCGCCTATGCCGATATCGGCGACGGTTTCTCGCTGGGGCCGATCAAGAACGCGAAGATCCGGGTCAACGTCGACAATCTGTTCGACAAGGACGTACTCTCCTTCATCTCGCCCGCGATCACCGGCGATGGTCTGTTCCGCCCCTTGAGCCCGCGGACCGTACAGCTCAGCCTGTCGGTCGATCTGTGACCCGATCCGTTACCAGCGAGGATTTTGCCATGACCGAACGGACCTCTTTCACCGACGAAGCCAGCGCCGACCTGCTCGACCGCGGCTATTCGCGGCGACAACTCGCGCGGGTCGCGGGGATTTTCGGCGCAGGCGCGGTGGCGGCATCGCTCGGGCGCCCGGCCTGGGCGTCGGGCGGCGTGCCCGATCCTGCACCAACTGCGAAGGTGCGGATCGGCGCGAACGAATGCTGGACCGGGCCATTGTTGCCGGGCCAGCGTGCGGCACAGAAGATCATCGCCAACAGCAATCGCTATGCGCCGCAGGACGAGCGCAACGATTTCCTCAAGGCGGTGATGGCGGTCGAGGGCGTGCCGTACGATCACATCGCGCCATGGCCGGGCTCGAGCGATCCGCTGTCGCGCGCGATCGTCAGCTTCTGTTCGCCGCAACGGGGTCTGGTGACCGCCGATCCCACGTTCGAGCTTGCCGGGCGAACCGCGGACTGGCTCGGTGCGCCGGTCAAGCGCGTGCCGTTGACGGCCGAATATGCACATGACGTCCGCGCGATGCTCGCGGCGGATCCGAACGCGGGGCTGTACTACATCTGCACGCCCAACAACCCGACCGGGACGATCACGCCGATCGCCGACATCGAATGGCTGATCGCGAACAAGCCTACCGGCTCGATCGTGCTGGTGGACGAGGCCTATACGCACTTTGCGGGCGTGCCGGTGGCATCGCCGCTGGTGACGGCAGGACGCGACGTGATCGTGCTGCGCACCTTCTCGAAGATCTTCGGGATGGCCGGCATGCGGATGGGCTTCACGATGGCGCGGCCGGACATCCTGGCGAAGATGGTCCGCTATGACGGGGGCATGCAGTCGGGTGCGTTGCCGCTGCCCTCGCTGGCGTGCGCCACGGCGAGCCTGGTCGCGGCACCGCTGCTCGCCGCGCGCCGCGCCGAGATGGTCCAGGCGCGGGGGATAGCGCTCGATCACCTCCGCGCACGGAACATCGTCGTCAAGCCGACCAACGCGAACATGTTTATGATCGATTGGAAAACGCGCTCGGCAAAGGACGTGCAAACTGCATTTCGTACGCAGAGCATCGAGATTGGGCGGTCGTGGCCCATCTGGCCGACGGTTTCACGAGTTACGGTCGGCTCGATGCCTGAAATGAAGGCGTTCTGTATGGCGCTGGACAAGGTGATGGCCTGAGTCACATCATGCATTAGGGCTACGTCCCCCGTGCGGCATGCATGTTTACTAACGGTCGCCTCCGAGAAGTCCGTAACTAATTTTTCGTTCTGCGCTGCCAAGGACCGGGTCCCCTGGCAGTACTCCCCGAATTCAGCGAACGCCTCAACATGAACGAGTGGCCGATCTTTGGGAACGAGAATTGCCCCGCGAATGACCGACTATGGGCCAGGACGACCGATAGGTTCAACGGTGATCCCGTGAGGGGATGTCCCACCGTTTCTGACACGCGAGGCTAACACGAACCTCGGAAACCTTGCGCCATGGACAGCAGTTATCGGCGGACTAACTGCGAGACATTTATGCGCCTGATTGCGATCGAAGAACACATTCTCCCGCTGAACGTCCGGGAGGCTTGGGCGTCTGCCCCGCCGCCACACGACCCGGTATCTGCCATCGCGGACGGGGGCGAAACTGGCGATCGTCTAGCCGATCTCGGCGAAGGTCGTCTGGCGCTGATGGACGAGCAGGGCGTGGACATACAGGTGCTCTCCCTCACCACGCCAGGACTTCACAATCTGGAGCCCGGGCCAGCCGTAGAGGCGGCCCGCCGCGTCAACGATCTGATTGCGGAGACGTGCGCCCGGCATCCCAGTCGCTTCCAGGGTTTCGCGGCCTTGCCGACCTCCGATCCAGAGACTGCGCCGCGCGAGCTTGAGCGTGCCGTCCGCGATCTCGGCTTGAAGGGTGCACTGCTGTGCGGGCGCACGCGCGACCGACATCTCGACCATCCCGCCCTCAGGCCTATGCTCGCGAAGGCGGCGGAACTCGGCGTCCCGCTCTTTATTCATCCCCAGACCCCGTCGCCGGCGGTCCGCGAGGCCAGCTACTCGGGGATCGGTGAGCGGGCGGACCTCGCACTCGCCGCCTTCGGCCTGGGCTGGCATTATGAGGCAGGGCTGGAATGGGTGCGACTAGCGGCGGCAGGGATTTTCGACCAGCTTCCCGGCCTTCAGATCATCCTCGGCCACTGGGGCGAGGTGGTACTATTCTATCTCGAGCGCACTGCCGCCGTCCTGAGCCGCGCCCTTGAGCTCGATCGGCCACTTAGCGAGTACGCGCGTCGCAACCTTTATGTGACGGGTAGCGGCATGTGGAGCGAGCCGTACCTCAGTCGTTGCCTGGAGATCGTCGGGCCGGATCGCCTGCTCTTCTCGACCGACTTTCCCTACCAGTATCGTCCAGGCGGCGAGCCGCGGCGGTTCATCGAGACCGTCGACCTCGACGATGCGGCGCGACGCGGGCTCGCTTATGCAAACTGGGAACGACTGACTGGGGCGGCAAGCAACTAGGCCAGACAGCACCCATTCGAAGATGCATGACGTCGGCAAGCCAAGCTGAATGGGCGGCGGGTTTAAGGAAGCTGCTAGGACAAGGTGAGCGACCGGAACTGGGTCACCTACCCTGCCTGGCTAGACCGTACACGTCTATTATGGCCGTAGGCGGTATTGCTCAGAATGTAATCGAGCGCAGCTACCGATGGGCTGGCGGACCAAGGTTACAGTGAATTGTACAAATGACCGTAACAATATCTGCTGGAGCATGGATATTTAAACCGGCAGCAACAAACAGCGAGATGATGGGATTTTACATCATGTAACTCCGGCCAGCGGCGGATAAGCCATAGTCCTCTGGAACATTGCCCAGATCAACACGGCCTATCCGCATGCCAACGTAGTTTACGTCGCCTGGTTGGACGATACAGCCTTGGCCGTGACGTCGAAGCGGTCAGCGTTCATGACCTTGACCCACGCCTTGACAAAGTCGCGAACGAACTTCTGCTCGTGGCCGTTCTCGGCATACACTTCGGCGGTCGCGCGCAGCTGCGAGTTCGAGCCGAAGATCAGGTCGGTGCGGGTCGCCTGCCACTTCTTCTCGCGACCACCACGATCGTAGCCGATGAACTTCTCGTCGCTCGACGTATCGACCAGATCCCAGAAGGTGTCGTTGTCGAGCAGGTTGACGAAGAAGTCGTTCGTCAGCTGGCCCGGACGCGTGGTGAGGACGCCCTCGGGCGCATCGCCGAAGTTCGCACCCAGTACGCGCAGGCCACCGACCAGCACGGTCATCTCCGGCGCGGACAGGCCGAGCAGCGAAGCCTTGTCGAGCAGCAGCTCTTCGGTCTTCACCGGATGACGCGTCTTCAGGTAGTTGCGGAAGCCATCGGCCTGCGGCTCCATCCATACGAAGCTCTCGACATCGGTCCACTCCTGCGTCGCATCGCCGCGTCCACCGAGGAACGGCACCGACACGTCGTGACCGGCATCGCGCGCCGCCTTCTCGACCGCTGCCGAACCGGCCAGCACGATCGCATCGGCCAGCGACATGTCGCCGCGCAGCTCGTTGAGCTTGGTCAGGACCTTGCTCAGCTGCTCGGGCTCGTTGACCGGCCAGTCCTTCTGCGGCGCCAGCGCGATGCGCGCACCGTTCGCACCACCGCGGTGGTCAGACCGGCGATAGCTCGATGCCGACGCCCAGGCGGTCTTGACCAGCTCGCCGATCGTCAGCCCGCTCGACAGCACGGCGTCCTTGAACGCAGCGGCGTCGGCGTCCGACGGCGCGGTGCCCTCGGGAACCGGATCCTGCCAGATCAGCGTCTCTTCCGGAACCTCAGGCCCGAGGTAGCGGACCCGGGGACCCATGTCGCGGTGCGTCAGCTTGAACCAGGCGCGTGCGAACGCGTCGTCGAGTGCCGACTGATCGTCACGGAAACGCAGCGCGATCTCGCGGAACTCGGGGTCCATCTTCAGCGCCATGTCGGCGGTGGTCATCATCGTCGGCACGCGCTTGTTGGGATCGCGTGCGTCGGGTGCCATGTCCTCGGGTGCCGGGTTGACCGGCTGCCACTGCTTTGCGCCGGCCGGGCTCTCGGTCAGCTCATAGTCGTACTTGAACAGCAGGCGCAGGTAATCGCCGGTCCACTTGGTCGGGTTGTTCGACCATGCGCCCTCGATACCCGAGGTCGTGATGTGGCCCTGGCCAATCTCCTCGCTGTCGGTCAGCCAGCCGAGACCCTGCATGTGCACGGATTCCGAAGACGGTGCCTTGAAATGCGGGGCGGGCTTGGCGCCATGCGACTTGCCGAAAGCATGGCCGCCAGCGGTCAGCGCGACGGTTTCCTCGGAGTTCATCGCCATTCGCAGGAAGGTTGCCTTCATGTCGCGCGCGGACAGGAGCGGGTTCGGATCACCGCCCGGGCCTTCCGGATTGACGTAGATGAGACCCATCTGGATCGCAGCCAGCGGCCCTTCGAGCTCGGGCATGTCTTCGCTGATACGCGTCTGCGCACCCTCGTTGACCCACAGCTCCTCGGCACCCCAGAACGTGTCGCCCTCGGAGGCGAAGACGTCCTTGCGGCCGCCGGCGAAGCCGAAGATCGGTCCGCCCATGCTCTCGATCGCGACGTTGCCGGCGAGGATGAACAGATCGGCCCAGCTGATGTTCTTGCCGTACTTCTGCTTCAGCGGCCACAACAGGCGACGTGCCTTGTCGAGGTTGCCGTTGTCCGGCCACGAGTTGAGCGGCTCGAAACGCTGCTGGCCCGACGACGACCCGCCGCGACCATCGGTCACGCGGTAGGTGCCGGCGGCGTGCCACGCCATGCGGATCATGAACGGGCCGTAGTGACCGTAATCGGCAGGCCACCAGGACTTGCTGTCGGTCATCAGCGCGGTCAGGTCCGCCTTCAATGCGGCATAGTCGAGCTGCTGGAACGACTCGGCATAGTCGAATTCTTCGCCCATCGGGTCGGGCGAAACGCCGTGCTGGTGCAGCATGTCGATCGGCAGCGCATCCGGCCACCAATCCTTGTTCGTGCGACCGAGCAGCGAGCGGGCCTTGACCTGGCCGCCACCGTTCGGACCCATTGGGCAACCACTGCTCTTGGGCTGTTCGTAATCGGCCATCTCGGTGTCCTCTCTCGATAGGTGCGATAGTATTACGATCAGGATGCAGGAATCTAAGGACATTTGTCCAATCGATTATTCGGGAAAGATCGATCATATTACTCGATCAACGACGGCTTTCTAGCAATCTGTTTGACGGCGCGTGCAGCCGCCATGCTGTCGGCGGTGATACCAATGAGGCGATGGATGTCTCGCTGCAGGCTCCTAGACACCTTTGATCACATGCCGACTCGGAACCTTCTCAAAAGCCACCTTGGCATGCCAACTCGGTGTGGCGGATTTGCTGCTGCGACGCCTACGCAGTTGTCTAACGGTTGGTATCGAAGGGCAGGCTATTCTGGATCGTTTGCGTCAAGGCGCGCATGTCGTCCCCCCGGCCGCTGCCAACGCGCCAAGCCAGTACGACCTTCCGGTCCGCCCTTAGTGGCAGTGGCGTCGTGTCAATTCGTCGACCGTCTATCAGTCCGGCGTCTATGGCCATTTGGGGCAGGAAGGTCGTCCCCAGACCTGCTTCTACAAGCTCCACTAGCGTATGAAGCGATGTCGCTACCATCGCCGAGGGACGGGCCTTTGGCAGGCCGCATCCAATCAAGCCGTGATCGTTCAGGCAATGCCCGTCTTCGAGCAGCAGGAGGGTTTGTGGGTCGAGCAATGGTGAGACCCCCTGCCGCGGAGTCGCAAGCAACAATGGGTCGTGCATGATCTCGACATAGTCCACCTTGCCACAATCATACGGTAGCGCGAGAATAACCGCGTCCAGAACACCGCGATACAGTTCGGCACAGGCACGCTCGCTCGTCATCTCCCGGACGTGTAAATTTAGCTGCGGGAACTCTGCTCGCAAGGCGCCGAGTGCGCGCGGCAGGAGAAATGGCGCAACCGTTGGAATGATGCCGAGGCGAAGGGTGCCAGTAAGAGGCTTTGCTGCGGCGAGGGCGAAATCGGTCAACGCTGATGTAGCGTCGAGTACGCTCCGCGCTCTCAGGACAAAAGCCTCACCAATATCGGTGAACCGCAGCGAGCGTTGCGTTCTCTCAACGAGCTGCATCCCGATTAGCCGCTCGAGTTCGGCGATGCCCGACGACAAGGTCGATTGCCCGACGCCCAAGGCCGTCGCGGCTCGACCAAAATGGCCGGTCTCACGAAGTTCTACCAGGTAGCGCAGTTGGCGCAGCGACGGAGTTACGACATTAGGCACAAGGCCAATCCTAGTGCAATTTGCGTAGGAATGCCTGAAGATTCACCCGAACATCACGATAGCCCGCAGCCAGCACAGGTTCGCAAAACGGCGCGGCAATTTTATGCTGAACCAAAGGCCGCAGTTGGGATGCCGCGGAATCAGCCTAAAAGACCGAAGGTTGGTCTGGGGCGACTTGCTGATCTAGGGATTACCACGTCCCCTCGATCATCCGCCGCTGGCGTTCAGCCTCAGCCGCGCTGGTGCTGGGACGAGGATGGTCCGCAGTCGGAACCTGTCCGGCCTGTGCCCAGCGTGTGACGATCACGCCTTTTGCGCCAACTCGATGGTCGAGCAGGCGCAGCGCGCCTGAAAACGAACCATTGCCGAACAAGCGCTTGCCTGTCCCTAGCACGACTGGAAAGGTCATGAGCACCAGCTCGTCGATTAGTCCGGCAGTGAGCAGTGGAGGATAGAGCGTTGAGGAGCCTTGGATCAGCAGATCTGGACCGTCGCTATCCTTCAAGGTTCGGATGGCGGCAATGCCGTCCAAGCGAGAGCTGTTTGCCCAGCCCAGCGGCTGATCGCCATGCGTTACGACATGCTTTTCGGCAGCAGTCAGAGCGCTACCCATGCCTGCCATCTCGCCTTCGACGAACGGCCAGTAGGCTGCAAAGATATCGTAGGTCCGTCGACCAAGAAGCAGCGCGTAAGGCGGATTGAACAGCTCCCCTAGCACTGGATCGATCACATCGTCGCTGATACCAAAGACCCAGCCGCCTTGGCCAAAGTCCCCGGTCGGATCCTCTGAAGGGCCCCCAGGTGCTTGCATCACGCCGTCAAGCGATACGAACGCTGCACCGGTTAACTTACGCATGGATCGAGTCCTTTCATTGGATGCCCTGGCGATCTCTATTCTCGATTGGAACGACTTACGCAGCAAGTGCACAATCGCGACTCCGCGTGACCTGAATGAACGACTGCATTCAGGATGCAAATGCGGCCTGCTCAACGTCTGCAACTGTGAAGGAAATAGGGCGTCGGTAGATGTACGATATTCTCCAAAGCATGAAGCCGCGGGCCGCAAATGCTGGTCTATGGGTTTTTCGCTTTCCGCGTCGGTGTGAGGGGCATGCAACGGCCAACCGGGCGGGTACTAGTGGGCTGAAGGGTAGCTTCTAGGCGGCAAGTGTACGCTGCATTTGGGTTTGAAAAAAGATGTGGAAGGCTGATCGCAGCCAGCCATCACCAGCGGCACCACGAACTCTACGGCTGCAACTACGGTCTGTATTTCCGCCACTGGGACCGGTTTTGCCACACCGACCGCGGTGTTGGCGATTTCACGCGGGAGCACGCGCGCGCCGCGCGTCGGCCGAAGGGGCGAACTCTTAACAGCATCGATGGATGTGCGCCTAAGCACCCGCCCGTTTGTTAGTTGATCGGTACGCCACCTGTGACAGCGATCACGGCGCCGGTCATGTAGCTTCCCTCTGCCGACGCGAGGAGGACATACGCCGGAGCAAGTTCAGCAGGCTGACCAGCGCGACCCAAAGGCGTATCCTGGCCAAGCGTCTCCAGTTCTTCCGGCGATTTCGCGATCGGTTGGATCGGCGTCCAGATCGGGCCGGGCGCCACAGCGTTGACTCGAATACCCTTCGCAACGAGCAGATTGGACAGCCCGACCGTCAGGCTTGAGATCGCGCCCTTGGTGGCGGCGTAGACGATCATGCTCTTCGTCGCGACCTTGGCCTGCTCGCTGGTGGTGTTCACGATCGCGCACCCTGGCTTCATATGCGGTGCCGCGGCCTTCGCCAGACGGATCATCGCGAACACATTGGCTGCGAACGCACCCTGCATCTCGTCGTCGTCGATGCTGTTTAGATCCTCGTTCATCGTCTGCGCTGCGGCGTTGTTGACCAGTATATCGATCCCGCCAAGGTCGCTGACGGTGCGCTCGATCAGCGTGATGCAATGATCCCGGTCGCGAATGTCACCCGGCAGCAATACGCATCGCTGTCCCGCCTTCTCGACCCAGGCACGCGTATCTTCGGCGTCGTCCTGCTCGACGGCGAGGTACGAGATCGCGACATCCGCCCCTTCTCGCGCATAGGCGATGGCAACCGCCTTGCCGATGCCAGAATCGCCACCGGTGATGAGCGCGACCTTACCCTTGAGAAGCCCCTTGCCGACATAGCTTTCCTCACCGTGGTCGGGCTTGGTCTTCATGTCGGCGACGAGCCCAGGGCGCGGCTGCTGCGGTTCGCCGGGAAAGCTCGTCGGGTGGCTGGTGCGCGGATCATCGGTCATGGAAAGCGTCCTGCTGTTCGGTCGCTGTAGGAACGGTCCTCCGATCGTTAAGTGCCGCCTACTTCGAAGTCCGTTGATGACGACCGATCGATCGTCGAGGTCTATGCGCCTAGCGGATATCGGCGCGGCGGGTGGGGGCGTGAAAGTCCGCGGGCTTGTCGGCGATCCAGCGCAGGAAGCGACTGATATCCGGGCGCGCTTTCAAAACATCGAGATCCGCGAACGTCGTCGCCAGATCCTGGTTCGAGACACTGGCATGGATGATACGGTGACAGATCGGATGAACCGGGATGACCTCCGTACCACCCCGGCTTTTCGGAATGCGGTGATGCCATTCCACCTTTCGCCCCAATGGCCGCTCGCACAGCCCGCATCGCCCGGTGTCTTCGGCAGCCCTCGCCCGCGCCTCCGCCGCCAATAGTCCTGCCATCCGCTTCACACGTCCGCCCATCGTTCGAATATGGTCGATCGTGGGCGAAAGAACAGCAGGTTCAAGAGCTTATCGGGTGAAGCGTGACATGTTTCGCCGGAGGAGGATCCACCAGAAGTAGGTGAAGCCCCGGGCCTTATGGCGTAGCCGGAACCAGTAGAACCGCTTGATGCCGGCATGCGTGTTCACGCGCCGTGTCCAGTCGAAGCGAACAGCAAGAATATCCTCAACGATGGCACGAAGCGCGCGTCGGTCGGAGACGAGATATTTCGCGTAGAGCGCGCCGTCGCCGAAACTGTAGCCCGCCAGCAAACGGGTTTCGTCTTCGATATGGCGGCGCCCGTGATGATGATCGACGACCATCAGCGGGTCGTAGAGTATCGCGACGCCGAGGCCGGCGGCACGGAACAGGAAATCCGTATCCTCCGCGGACACGAAGGGCGCGCCGGCCCCGAACCGTTCGTCAAAGCATCCCGTCAACCGCAGGACAGCCGCGGTGAACGCCAGATTTGCCCCCATGATGAACCCGCCAGGAAACCCGCGCGACGGCGCGACCATGGGGTGGTCCTCCAACTTGATCGTGACGGGGAGATCAGCCGGGTTGCCGAGCAGGATGCGACCGCCGATGATCGCCGGCCCGCTGGCCCTTTCGAACGCGGCACGAACGGCAACGAAATAGTCTTGATGCAGGACACAGTCGTCGTCCGTCATCACGATGATGCGCCCGGTGCAGCGCGCAAGCCCGGTGTTGCGCGCGTGGGCGAGCCCGGGATGCGGCTCGTGGACGAGGTGGACCGGGAAGGTCTGCTGCGCGCGCCATTCCGCCAGTCGCTGCGGCGTACTGTCGACAGAGCCGTTGTCGACCAGAACGACCTCCACGGTCGTGTTTCTGGCATACGCTGCCGCGCGCTCCACGGACTCTAGCGTCGCCGCCAGCGAGCCGGCGCGATTGCGCGTACACACGAGCAGGCTGACGTCGATGGCGGCAGTCATTTTGCGTCGACGAGCTGCTTGGCAAGAATCATGGCGTGTTCGATCGTCGAGGCCCTCGTCACGCTCGCGTCCGGGGCAGGCCAGGCATCAAGATATGCGGCGATCTTGCCGTAGTCGTTGTCGAGAACGACGTGCGGAATTCCTAGAAGGTCGGCGAGGATGTGACCGTGCAGCCGGTCCGTCACGAGGATCCGGCCTCGTGCGAGCAACCGCAGTCCGCGGTCGACACGTGCGATGGCTTGGGCTTCGGTGGCGTCGCCACCGACCGGTAGATCGGTGTCATCCTCAAGCCAATCGACGACGGTCGGTGGATCGGCCGACGGCAGCGCATAGCCTCGCCGCTCGTCGTCGGTGCGCATCAGCATCAGCACGTCGCACTGGGCCGCGTCGCGCGATTGCTTGCCGAGCGCATACGCCGAGTCAGGGGCGAGGTGCGACGAGCAGGCGAAATGTTCGCGTGCGAAGTCCAGGCTGTGCGTATCGCGGACGTACAGGACGAAGTCGGGATGGTCTGCGACGAGCGCGGCGAACCGATCCACCTCGGAAGGCACGCGAAAATGGATCGACTGCGGTAGTTGGACGACCGCTCGATCGCGCACACGCGCCAGTATGTCCTCGCGGAACCGCTGGTGATGCGGCCAGATGTCGCCAAGGTTTCCGCCGCCATGCAGGAACAGCACGCCGTCAGGGCAGGCATCACGAAAGGCATCGAGATCGAAATCGTGCCAGGTCGAAACGTAACACGGATCGCGCCCCGTCACCTGCCGCAGCATGGCGAGTTCACCGAGCCAGATAGCGCTGTCGCCGACGTTCGCATGATCCGGAAAGTCGACCAGCGCATAGCGAGAACCAGGCGCGACATGCGTCCGGTATAATGCGGTAAGTAGCGCGCGTTGCTCTCCCAGATGGTCGCTGGCCGTCATGCGCGCTGCCCTAGTTCGTGACCGACCACGTCACGGTAAAGGTCCTCGCATCGATCGAGCCACCGATCACGGGTAAAGGCCGTCTCGACCCTATCGCGTTGCAGAGCGCGGGGACGTTGGATAGCCGCAGTGATCGCGTCGGCCAGCGCCGGAACATCACCGGGCGGCGCGAAACCCCCTGTCTCGCCGATGACTTCTCGCAGCGCGCCACGGTCGAAAGCCGCTACCGGCAGGCCGCATGCCATCGCCTCGACCGCGACCAGCCCGAATGGTTCGTCCCAGCACGGCGTGAACACGAACACCGAAGCGCGGCCCATCTCCACTGCCAGTGCCAATGCCTCCAGATGCCCGCCATAGCGAATGCTGCCATCCAGCAGCGGCGCGACGTCGGCGTCCCAATAGCCGCGATCCTCGATCGGTCCGAATAGCGTGAGCGGGACGCCGGCCATCTGGGCCGCCTGCGCTGCCAGATGGGGCGCCTTGTCGGGCGTCATCCTCCCGCACCAGATCGCGCTGCCATCGCCTTGCGTGACGAACGGCCACGCGTCGGGGTCGATGCCGTTGTGGAGTACCGAGGCTTCGCGTGGCGGGCCGTCCGGCCACCAGGCGGCGAGTTGGTGGGCCGAGGTCGCGGTCAGGCGGTGAATCGGCGTGACGCTGGCGTGCACGAACCAGCGAAGCGCATCGTAGGGCGGGACGTGCAAGGAGGTAACGGTCGGGACCGCGGCGGTCCGCGCCGGCTCGAGCGGGAAGCGATGCAGGCTGTTATTATGGACCACGTCGAAGTTACCGGCGGCGATCCGGTCGCAGGCCGCGGCATAGCCGTCGTCGAGATGCGCGATCAGCGGCGCGAAGCCACGGTGCTCGGCCCCCGGAAAGGTGCGTTCGTAATGCTCCGGGATCACGGCATCGATCGTAAATCGCGGATCGCTGTCCCCCGAGGCGAACAGTACCACGTCATGGCCGCGCGCCTGGAGACCCGCCGCCAGATGCCAGCATTGCGATTCCATCCCGCCGGCGAACGGCTGCGCGATAGGCTGGCGGACATGGCAGAGGACCGCGATTCTCATTCGGCCGCCGCGGCTCTCTCGCTTGCCGCCAGCCGGTCTTCGAGCAGCCGGATGACGGTCGCGGTATTGGCGTAGGGCTGATGGCTCTGCTGGCCGGTCAGCGCGAGATCGGCGGCGTCGGGGCGGCGGAGGATACGGATCGGCCGACCCGGGGTGGGGTCGATCAAGCCCATCAGGCGGAACGCCTGAAGCCAATGGCCCATCGTCCGATAGCCCCATTTGGTCTCGAACAGCTCGGCATTGCGAACGACGCTGTCGAGGTGATGCACCGGCGGCATGTGGTGCGGATGATATTGGTGATAGGCCAGACCGCCCTTGATCCACGCGATCGCAACGCCGGCCTCGTCGAGCGCCTTGCCGAAATCGGTATCCTCGCCGCCATAGCCGACATAGCGCTCGTCGAACCCGCCGAGACGGAGGAACGTCGTCCGCCACATCGCGAAATTGAGCGACCAGAAACAGCGGTAGTCTGTGCAGATCTCGATGCCCTGCGGCGGGGGACCGCGACGGTCCGAATGCTTCACCGCGATCTCGGCGAACCGGTCATACTGCCAGTCCCCGTCAGTCGCGCCGCCCGGCAGGTACAGAACCTCGCCCATCAATAGCCCGTCGAACGTGGCGAGGAACCCGGCATAATCGGCCAACAATGTGGGCGTCGGGATACAGTCCATGTCGAGAAAAACGATGACGTCGCCGGTTGCCGCGCCGGCCGCGACGTTACGTGCGGAGGCAAGGGGAAGGGCGTCGGCCAGAACCTGCATCTGGCGGATCGGGAACGGCGCCTCTGGCAAGTCGTACAGCTCGTTCTGCATGACTGCGACGATCAGTTCGCTGGGCATCAGCGTCTGGCGCATCAGCCCGCGGACGACATTGACGAGATGGTCTGGACGTCCCTTGCCCAGGGTGACGACGGAAACTTCGGTCATATGATGGCTCTGCTTGGAATTAGGGAATGCGCGGCCGCGGTGGCAGGTCGATTAAAGCGCGTGAAGCGGGTAGATTCGTTCCTCGGTGATCCGTTCGGTTCGTTCAATCATCGCCCCGGCACCGCCGAACTCGAAACCGAGTTGCCACTCATATGCCGCGGGGGCAGCGATCCGCCGTGCCCGCGTTTCGGGAGTAAGGTGTTCAACGACTGCGGGCGTCGGGGCAACGCGGTCGGCATAAGGCCAGTCTTCTCAGAGCAATACGGTATGATCAGCACAGGGCCGACGGATCGCCTCCAGAACGACGTGATGATCGACATGGTTGCGCGAGGCACAGTGGCCCGAAGAAAATATCCGGCCGTTCCGCCGTGAGAAGCTCGGTTAGCGATGCCGCGACATCATCGACGATCCGTTCGTCGGACAGACGTGCCGCAAACAGGATTTTCGCCGAGGGGTAGCCACGGTGCGGCGCCTCCAGGAACGGGCAACGGATCGCGCGCGCGCTAATAGAACGCGGAGGGGGAAATCTGTCACATCGAGACGATGAACGGCCGTCCGAAGTTACGTGCGGGAAAGGGCGCGCGAACGTCCGGCTGTGGGTCTGCCGTCCGAAGCGTTCCGCGAGCGCGATCAGCGCGCTCCAATCAGGCTGTCGAGCCGGACCGGCGTGAAGTCGTGACCGTCGACACCGACGTCAAACTGGCGCGGCATTGGCTTTAACCGTCCGTGGCTGTGCCCGTGCAGGTTCAAGGCACCACGGCGTTGCCCATTCCAACTTCGGAACGGGTAATGGCCCAGAACGAGTCGTCGGTCATCCAGATCGATTTCCGCGTAATCACTAACGCTCGTCCACCCCTCTGCCGCTAGCGTCGCATCGGGGTCGTTGTTGCCACGTAGCAGGTGTTTGGTCCCGTTCAGGCGAGCGAGCAATTCGGCTACATCCGTCGGGCGACGTGCTACGTCTCCCAAGTGCCAAATCACGTCGTCCGGGCTGACGACGGCATTCCAGCGCTTAACCATCGCCTCGTCCACTTCGGCCGTGTTGGCAAACGGTCGGCGGGAGATATTGATGGTGCGATGGTCGCCGAAATGCGTATCGGCCGTGAAGAATACGCTCATCAGAGCCGCAAGGTCCGTTTGCATTTCATCGCCGAAGAACGAGCGCCAGCGTGAAAGGTTCGGCGTGGAAGCCGAACGTCTTATATTGCGTCGAACGTGAACTATCTCGCAGCAGCGCATGACAACCGATCGACCTTTACTCCTGGCAATCGGCGACAGCCTGATTGCCGGTTACGGCCTTCAGGCTGCGGATAGCTTTCCGGCCCAGCTGCAGGCAGCGCTGCACAAGGTAGGTCCCGACGTACGCGTGGTGAACGCCGGGGTGTCGGGAGATACCACCGCTGACGTCCTGCGGCGCTTGCCTCGCCTGCTGTCCGCCCTCGACCAGCGGCCCGTGCTCGCCATCGTTCAGGTCGGACCGAACGACGTCCTGCGGCAAGTACCGGCGGCTTCTACTCGAGCGCAACTGGAGCAGATCCTGCTGAGCCTCAGCAGTTGTGGCATTCCCGTGTTGCTGACGACCGTCGATCCTCCGGCGTTCATCCGCGATCGCGCCGCTGCATATCTGGGGATCCACGCGGGATTGGCTGCCGAACACGGTGTGACGATCTGTCCATTCTTTCCGCCCGGGGCGCTGGGACGTGCTGACATGGTGCTGATGGACCGGGTGCATCCCAACGCCAAGGCGATTGCAGCCGTGGTCGCGGCGATGCTGCCAACGGTGGAGAAGATGGTATAGTGCCCGCGTTTGAATGCGACCGCGGATATCTCCGCATATCAGCCGCAAAGCCGAGTGGACTAACGTGACAGAGCCGAGGTGGTTGAGAACGGCGCGTACGAAGCTAGGCACGAAGGAAGCTGCCGGATCAGCCAACAGCGCAACGATCCTGGGTTGGGCAAAGCGGCTTGGTACGAAGGTGCTGGGCTTGGTCTACAATGCCGATAGCGTCCCGTGGTGCGGCGTGTTCGTTGCATATTGCCTTCAGGAAGACGGTATCGAGCCGGCGTCTATCGCGGTGCGGGCAACGTCATGGTCGACATGGGGATTAGCGTTGCGGCCGGAGCGGTTGGCTCCGGGTGCCGTGCTGGTGTTCGAGCGCCCGGGCGGTGGCCATGTCGGTTTTTACGTCGGCGAAGACGCGACCGCGTATCATGTCCTCGGCGGCAATCAGGGCGACGCGGTAACCGTAGCCCGGCTAGCGAAGGATCGCTGCATCGCGCGCCGATGGCCAGCCGGCCGCCCCGTGATAGGCAAGCCGGTCCAGATGGCAGCAAGGAAGCCGATTTCTACCGATGAAGCCTGATGCACGAGGCGCTGGTTCGCAAGGCGCACAGTAAAGCCAGATCCTGCCGCCACAGACCGTATCGGCAAGCGGTTGTTCAAGTGGCGGGTTCGGCATGAACCCGCCGCACGGCCTCCACGATGAGATCGCCCGGTTCGAGCCGGTGCGTTTCCGCCTCCCAGAACCCAAAGCTTCGATCGCCCCGGTAGATACGGTGGCCGAGACCGGTACGGATCTCCGACAATGGGAAGCCCACCTCTGCCGAGGTCACCGCCCGTTCGTGCAAGACGACCTGTCCATCAGCCGCGGCGAGATCCGCCAGATAGGACGCGATATGCGCGCCGTGGGTCGATCCTGCCAACAGGACACCGGCCAGACTTGCCGGATTGATCACGGTGTCGGCCCCGGCCTGCCGTGCAATCGCCTCGTTGTCATGCGACTTTATGACGACGCTTATGGGTACCCGTGGGGCCAGTCCCCGCGCGGTCAGGACGATTAGGATTGACGTGTCGTCCCGCCCGGCCGCGACGATCAAGGCACGCGCACGGGCGAGCTGTGCGGCTTCCAGCGCCGCATTGCGGGTCGCATCGCCCTGCATCACGGTCGTTCCTCGCGCTTCGGCAGCGTCGAGCGCGACAGTCCGATCGTCGATGACCACGATTGTCTCGGGATCCGCACCACGCTTGACGAGCTCGTCTACGGATTCGGCGCCGCTAGTGCCATACCCGGCGACGACGACGTGACCATGAAGATGACGCTGAATGACGGTCATGCGCCACCGGTCCCAGACATTTTTAAGCAGGAAGTCATACGCCGTCCCCAAAAAGATGATCCATACGAAGAGCCTGACCGGCGTGACGACGAACGTGTCGAACATGCGCGCTTGGGTCGTCACGGGCACGATGTCGCCATAGCCGACGGTGGTGACCGTGATCATGGTAAAGTAGAGCACATCGAGAAAGCTGATCGCGCCGTCGATGTTATCGCGCAGCCCGTCGCGGTCGAACCAGTGACCGAACAGTGCAACAGCTATGAGCGCGCCGGCTAGTCCCACCCGCCATAGCAGCCTGAGCCAAACCGGCGTTCTACCGCGCCGTCTCAGGGTAAAGCTGCGTCGTTGGGGACGGATCATGTCTTGGTCTACGCATGGTTCCGACCGACCGGAAGGGCTGTCGAACACGTTTTAGGCATCGTGAGCTGGCGACCAGAGCTGATAGGTCAAACGTGTGTGAACGCCCGACGTCGTGTCGGCTTAGCGGACGCCGAACCCCGCGGTGCTGTTTGCGCCATCGTCGGTTCGCTCGCGACCAGCCAGGACGTTCTCGAGCTCCGCCAGTGAATGGGGCACGTCGAGGTGCTGCGCTCCAAGGAACAAGCGTGACCCAGTACCTTCGGGCACCGCATGGGTCAGCTTGTCAATATCTACCAGTGCCTTGCCTTGCGGTAGGATCTCGATCTGAACAAATCGCATGTCATGTCTCATTCTTAAGTCTAGCGGCTGGATTGCCATATGTTGATAACGATCTGCTGCGTCCGAAAGTGCGCTGGACGCCTCGCGTCATCTAAAGCGTCGCTGATTGAAATCGCGAATATCAGCCTACGATTGAGATGAATGAATGGCCGAAGTTAGGAAGCGGGCAGGTCAGTCTGAATGTCTACAACCGGGTCTTCCGATTTAACTGATGTGTTCAATGCATTAGTATTCGCTGACGCCTGTTTAGGTGGTTGGACTGGAAGGAACTGTGCCGTCGAACCGCGTTTTACCGGGTAGAGAATGTGTGAGGCTGAGATCGCCGTTGTGACCGCGGAAGATTTGCCGCGCAAGAGCCAGACCCACGCCCGTGCCCTCGGTCTTGGTGGTGAAGAAGGGGCGGAAGATGTCGGCCTGGTTGTCGGCCGAAATACCAGGGCCGGTGTCCGTCATCGTGAACTCGGTTCGGCCGACACAGGCGGAGATGATTAGGGTGACCCGCGCATCGGACGAGTCGTGCAACGCCTCGGCTGCGTTCTGCAACACCGCCCAAAGTGCTGCGGTCAGTTGATCCGGATCGGCCAGCAGATAGGCCGGTGCGTCCAGAAGGTCGGTCGTGAACGCGATCGTCGGCCATCGCGTCGTAAACAGCGCCGTCAGATCGCTGACGAATCCGGTCAAAGCGATCCGTTCCGTCGAGGGGGCCGGCAGCCTCGCCAAGGCGCGGTAGCTTTCGCCGAAACGGTGCAGGCTGACAGCGCGGCGCGCGACGGTTTCGACCGCGTCGCGTATTTTGGGCAGCATCGGGTCAGGATCGTCGAGCATCACCACCGCGGTCTCGGCCAGCGAGGCGATCGGGGTGAGGGCGTTGACGATCTCGTGACTCAAAACCTGGACGAGTTCGCGTAACGCGGTGGCCTCGGCGGCCTTCAGTTCGGCGTCGATGTCGATCAGCGCGCCGATCCGCGTCATCCGCCCTGAGAGCGCGAGGTCGCCGGTGGCCAGCGCGAAGCTCCGGATGTCGGCGTCATGCCCGATCACGATCGTGGCGGTGCGGCCGGGGCGAGTGTCGGCGAGCGCGGTAACGAGTCCCTCGGGAGGATCGGCGACGAGGTCGCCTGCGCCGAGCAATCGCCGCGCGGCGCGGTTGACGGCGCGCAACCGGCCGTCTTGGAGCGCGACCAAGGGCGCAGGCGACAAATCGAGATACGCGTTCAGACGCCGCCGCTCTTCTTCTCCGGCAGACACGGGCGGGATTGGCGCCGCCGGCATCGTTAAGCGCGAACCAGTGTCGACCAGGTTCAGCGCGGCGATCCAAATCGCGATCATCGCGGCGAGCAATGCGGTGGCGTACAGGCCGCGCGTGGCTGCAACCGCACTACAGGCACCGGCTGCGGCTATCACCAGCGTGCGTACCGCCGCGCGCGTCCGGTCAGAGGCCATAGCGCGCCATCCGGCGGTAGAGCGCCGCGCGGGTCAGCCCGAGCTGTGCGGCGGCGCGGCTGACGTTGAAGGCGTGGCGTTCGAGCGCTGCGGTAATCAGCGTTTCCTCGTTGCGTGCGAGCGACAAATCGGGTGTGCCCGATTGCGGCTCTGCGGTGTCGGGCGAACGCAGGAGGTCGCCGATTGCGTAAGTCTCGCCATTGCCGAGCAGGACCGCACGCTCCATTGTCTGACGCAGGCCGCGGACGTTGTCGGGCCAGCGATCCGCCGCGATCGCGTGCATCGCGTCCGCATCGAGCGGTCCGAGCGGCTTGCCGTGGCGGTAGGCGAACAGTGCGAGGAAATGGCGTGCGAGCAGCACTGCATCGCCCGCGCGATCGACGAGCAGCGGGAGCGTGATTTCAATCGTACCGACCCGGTCGAGCAGGTCTTCGCCGATCGCGGCGCGAACGCCGGCTCGGTCGATGCGCGTGGTCGCGATGACGCGGATGTCATCGAGCGCTGACAGCAGGACGCCGTTAAGCGCACGAGGCAACCGGTCGATATGGTCGATAACCAGCATCCCGCCAGCAGACGCCGCGGCTCGCTCGGCGATGACGGCGGCGTCCGCAGCCTCGGCATCCAACGTGACCAACGGTAGGCCGGCGTGTGGCGACGCCTGATGAATTAGCCGGGCGATCAGCGTCTTGCCGGTGCCCGGTGCGCCGTGGATCAGGATCGGCGCCGCGGTCGGCGCGACGCGAGCGATCAGGTCGCGCGCGCGCGTGATCCCGGGGCTTTCACCGAGCAGGATGCCGTCGTGGACGGGCGGTGTCGCCGCGGTCTCCAGCTTTGCGCGGCGCAGCGCCAGTCCGCGTTCGACCGTGGTCAACAGGCGTTCGTTGTTCCAGGGCTTGATCACGAAATCGGTCGCGCCGCTGCGCATCGCCCGGACGGCGACCGCGATCCCGCTATGCCCGGTGACGACGATGACCACGGCTCGCGCGTCTGCCGCGATCAGTCGGTCGAGCATTGCGAACCCTTCCTCGCCAGTCGTCCGGCCGCGCGCGAAATTCAGGTCGAGCAGGATGACATCGATCGGTTCGCCTGCGAGCAGCACCCACGCCGCCTCCGGGTTCGCCGCGGTCGAGACGCGCATGCCGTGCCGCTCGAGCAATAGCCGCGCGGCTTTGGCGATGTCGGGATCGTCGTCGATGACCAGGATATGCGATTCGGTTGACATGGCTGTCATAGTGTCCGGAAACGGACACTTGGTACAATAGCGGTGATCGCTTGGCTGGATGCTCCAAGAAAGCTGTTTATTAACAGTGGCTTAGGATCGTCGCGTTTGGTCCGGTACACTGTCCGCATGATCGAGACGACCCTGCCCGGAACTGGCGCCGCCATGGACCGGCGTATCGAACGTCCGCACGCCAAGCGGCGCAAGCGGATCTTGCGCGGGGCGCTTGCGCTCACGGTGGTGGCTGCGGTGGCGGTGCTGTGGTTGCTGATGCCCGGCGCCAATGCGCTGACCGTCGATGCCGCCGCAGTCCGTACCGGTAACGTCGTACGCGCGCCGTTCCGCGATTTCGTGCCGCTGCGTGCCGAGGTGGCGCCGTTGCGCACCGTGTTCGTGACCGCGATCTCGGGCGGGCAGGTCGCCGAACTCGCGGCGAGCGACGGCGCCATGGTCGCCGCCGGCACGCCGCTCGCTCGGCTGTCCAATCCTTCGCTCGAACTCGACGTCGCCAGCCGCTCGGCCGATATCGTCGGGCAATTGAGCGCGATCAGCGGCCAGCGGCTGTCGGTCCAGAACACGCGGCAGGACGGCGCGCGCGATCTGGCGGAGGCACGCAATGCGCTGTCCAAGGCGCGTACGTTGCTGGCGCAGAAGCAGGTGCTGTTCGACCGGGGGATCATCACGCGCGCTGCGATCGATCCGGTGCGCGAGGACGTCGGCTATCAGCAGGCACGCGTTTCGGCGCTCGATCGCGGGACCGCGGAAGCGGGCGCGACGCTGGCCGACCAGTCCTCGGGTATCGCCGCGACCGCGCGGCAGTTGCGCGAGAGCCTGGCGATGGTCCGCGCGAGCCTGTCCGCGCTGGTGCTGCGCGCGCCGGTCGCGGGACGGCTGACCGCCTTCACGCTGCAACCTGGCCAGACGCTCAAAAGCGGCGACCCGGTCGGGCAGATCGACTCCGAGGGCCAGTGGAAGCTGACCGCGGATGTCGATCAATTCTACCTCGGGCGCGTCCGGGTCGGGCTCGGCGCGGCGGCCGATATCGACGGTGGAAGCCATGCGATGTCGGTCATCAAAATCCTGCCGCAGGTGACCGAAGGCCGGTTTCGCGTCGAACTCGGTTTTCGGGGTGCAGCGCCCACGGGACTGAACCGCGGCCAGACGCTCGACGTCCGCCTCGTGCTCGGCGCGGACCGGCCTGCGGTGGTCGCTCCCTCGGGCGGCTGGCTCGATGCGGGCGGCACCACCGCGCTCGTTCTCGACGGCGACAAGAAGGCCGTCAGGCGGGCGATCGTCACCGGTCGGCGCAATCCCGGCCAGGTCGAGATCGTCTCGGGCCTGGCGCCCGGCGAGCGGATCGTGACCACCGCGCTCGGCACCTACACCCCCTTTCAGACCCTCCTCATCCGATAGGATTCGATATGATCCAGTTACAGGACCTCAGCCGCACCTATGCTTCGGACGAGATCGAGACGACCGCGCTCGGCGGTATCGACCTGCTCGTCGAGGCGGGGGAATTCCTCGCGATCATGGGGCCGTCGGGGTGCGGCAAATCGACCTTGCTCAACATCATCGGCACGATCGACCGCCCTACGGACGGTCGGTATCTGTTCGAAGGCGCGGATATCGCACGCGCGCCGGAAGCCGAACTCGCCAAACTGCGGCGCGATCGGCTGGGCTTCGTGTTCCAGAGCTTCAACCTGATCGATGAGCTGACGATCGCCGAGAACGTCGCGCTGGGGCTCGCCTATCGGACGATGCCCGCGCGCGAGAAGAAGGACCGCGTGGCGGCAGCGATGGACCGCGTCGGCATCGCGCACCGCCAGCGTCACCACCCGCACCAATTGTCGGGCGGCCAGCAACAGCGCGCTGCGATCGCCCGCGCGATCGTCGGCGAACCACGGCTGATCCTTGCGGACGAGCCGACCGGCAACCTCGATACCGAAAATGGTGCGCAGGTTATGGACATCCTCGGCCAGCTGAACGCCGAAGGCGCGACGATCGTGATGGTCACGCACAGCTCGTCGCACGCCGATATCGCCAAGCGGACGGTGCACATGCTCGATGGCCGCATCCTGGCGTCGGCACGGCGTGCCGCCTGATGCGCCGCTCGCTCCAGATGCTCGTGCTGATGCTGCTTGTGGTGGTCCTCGTCCGCCATCTCGCGGCGACCAAGTCCGGTCCCAAGCCCGTTAGCGACGCCTGAAGGAACCGCCATGTCTGCACTCACCAGCCTCTATCGGTCGCTCGCTCATCACCGGTTGTTCGCGCTCCTCAACATTGGCGGACTCGCGCTCGGGATTGCGACGTTCCTCGTCCTGTTCCTCTTCGTTCGGTTCGAGACCGGGTATGACCGCGTGCTGCCGCAGCAAGACCGGTTGTGGGTGATGGAGGAGCGCTATGTGATGCCGGGCTATCCGGCGGACACCAATCCGAACACGATGGGCAGCGAACTCAAGATCCTGCAGGCGGATTACCCGCAGCTGGTCGGCACGCGCTACATGAACATGGCGGCGACGGTGCAGCAGGGCGGGCAGGCGACGGCCGAGGATTTGGGCACGGTCGACCCGAATTTTTTCGATCTTATGCGCTTTCCCGCGGTCGAGGGGAATCCAGCGGCAACGCTCGCCGATCCGAACGGCCTAGTGGTCACGCAGAAGACCGCCCGGAAATATTTCGGGAGCCAGTCGGCGATCGGCCGGACGCTGCAACTGTCGATCGATGGGACGATCTATTCCTACAAGGTCGGGGCGGTGCTGCGCGATATGCCCGACGACGTCACGTTCAAGAGCGAGATGTTCGCGCAACTGTCGCGGACGCGCTTCGGCAACGAATGGTGGGAGCACTGGGGCAGCGCGTCGTTGACCACGTTCCTGCGATTCCCCGATGCCGCCGCCGCGCAGGCGTTCGAGGCGCAGTTGCCGGCCTTTCTCGACCGCCATGCCTATGCCGGGGGGAATCTCAAGAAAGGCGAGTATTTCCAGTCGCTGCGACCGCTAACCGCGATGCATCTGTATAGTCCGGGCGATCGCGCGATCGTCACGACCTTGGGTGCGGTTGGGCTGCTGACGCTGCTGATCGCGATCGTGAACTACGTCAATCTGGCCACCGCCCGCGCCGGGTTGCGTGCGCGCGAGGTGGCGATGCGCAAGGTGCTGGGCGGCACGCGGCGGTCGCTCGTGCGTCAGTTTCTGGGCGAGGCGCTGGCGACCGTCGCGGTGGCGGCGTTGATCGGCCTTGCGCTTGCCGAGATCGCGCTGCCGTTCATCAACGCGCTTGGCGGAACGACGCTGGCGATTCGCTATGTCGGATGGGACGGCGTCATCCTGCCGCTGGTCCTGCTGGTCCTGAGCATCGCACTAATCGCGGGGCTGTATCCCGCGTTCGTACTTTCGGGGTTTCGCCCCGCCGCGGTGCTCGCCTCGACGCGGGCACCTGGTGGTGGGCGCAGCGGGACCCGGCTGCGGAGCGCGCTGGTGGTCGTGCAGTTCGCGATCGCGATCGCGTTTGCCATCGCCACCGGGGTCATGCTCAGCCAGACCCAGCATATTCGTGACGCCGATCTCGGGTTTCGTCGCGACGGCTTGATGATCGTCCGCTCGCTGATGACCGGCGGGATCGATTCACCACAGCGCGCGGCGATTCTGCGCAGCCTCGCGGGGGCACCGGGCGTCACCGGCGTGACGGTCGCCAACAACGCGCCGGGCGACCAGAGCACGACCAATTTCTCGGGATATAGTCGCGCAGGAGCGTCCGGCAGCAAGATATCGTTGATGGATGTCGGCACCGGCCGAGAGTATTTTCGCGTGTACGGTGCGCGGCTCGTCGCGGGGCGCCTGTTCGACGCCGCACATGCCGACGACCGCGGCCTGTTGACGCTCGCCGAACGCAAGCGGGCAGGGCCCAACGTGGTGATCAACCGGACGGCGGTGACCGCGCTGGGCTTCGCGTCGCCGACGGCGGCATTGGGGCATGCGATCAACGATGGCGAGCGGGACGCGACGATCATCGGCGTGGTCGACGACCTGCGCTTCAGGAGCCCGCGCGATGCCGTTACGCCGGTCGCCTACACCTACAACACCGTCGACATCCTCTCGCCGTTCGCGGCGGTGCGCTATGCCGGCCGCGATGCGAAGACGATGATGACGGCACTCGAGGCGGCATGGAAGCGCGTCGTGCCGGGCGTTCCCTTCGAAGCGCGCTCGGTCGAGGACAATCTGTACCAGCGCTACTACAAGGCGGATGCGCAACGCTCGCGATTGTTCACGATCGGTGCGGTGCTGGCGATCCTGATCGGTTGCATCGGGCTCTACGGCCTGGCGGCGTTCGACACCGCACGGCGCGTGAAGGAGATCGGCATCCGCAAGACGCTCGGCGCCTCGACCGCCGAGGTGCTGCGGCTGTTGATCGGGCAGTTCCTGCGACCCGTGATCCTCGCCAACCTCGTCGCGTGGCCGCTCGCCTATGTCACGATGCAGCGCTGGCTAGGCGGGTTCGACGACCGGATCGCGCTGTCGCCGCTGTTCTTCGTCGGTGCCTCGCTTGCCGGGGTGCTGATCGCGAGTGGCACCGTCTTCGGGCAGGCATGGCGTGTCGCCCGCGCCGAGCCCGCGCACGCGCTACGTCACGAATAGGGGCCGTTAGATGTTATCAGCCTTCCTGACGTTGTACCGTTCGCTTACCCGGCATCGGCTGTACGCCATCCTTAACATCGGCGGGCTCGCGCTCGGCATCGCGGTGTTCCTGGTGCTGATGCTGTTCGTCCGGTTCGAAACCAACTACGACCGCGTGCTGCCGGGATGGGAACGGGTCTGGACGATCGAGCGTACGATCCAGTTCCCCGGCAACCCCGAGGTGCAGATCCCGTCCTCGCCCACACTCTCCGGTCAATTGACCGCGGCATTCCCCGATCTCGTCGCGGCGCGGATGACGCCCTACGACACCGCGACGGTGCTGACCGGGAACACGAGCACCACGCGCAAACTGGCCTTGGTCGACCGCGATTACTTTCGGATCTTTCCGTTTCCCGTCGTCGAGGGCGATACCGCGAGCACGCTCGCCCGCCCGGATGGGATTGTCGTCACCCAGAGCGTCGCGGAGGCGTATTTCGGCAGGACAAGCGCTCTCGGACGGACTCTCACGGTCGCGATCGACGGGAAGGCTCGGACCTACCGGGTCGGGGCGGTGATCGCCGACCTGCCGAAGAACCAGACGTACGCCAGTGCCCTGTTCGCGGCGATCCCGGCCGAACTCGCCGACGATTCCCGATCTACCAGCAATGGTGTCGTGACGTTTCTGGCCCTCCCCGACGCGGCGACGGCGGACCGGATCGGTGCATTCATGCGACATCATCCCGATCCCGGTTTCAATCCCGAAGCGCGTCAATTCCTGAAGGAAGGCATCGTGCCGCTCTCCGGGCGCCACCTTGCCGGCCAAGGAGTCGGCACCGTCGTTGTCGTGCTGGGCGGAGTGGGGATCGTCGCGCTGTTGCTGGCGGTGGTCAATTACGTCAATCTCGCTACCGCGCGCGCAGGCCTCAGCGCGCGGGAAATCGCGATGCGCAAGGTCGTGGGTGCGACCCGACGCATGCTGATCGGGCAATTGCTCGGCGAGGCACTCGCCGCCGTGACGCTGGCCGCGTTGATCGGGCTGGCGCTTGCCGAGATCGCGCTTCCGCTCGTGAACGCGATCGGCGGCACTGATCTTTCGATCGCCTATTGGGGGGCGGGGTCGATCCTGCCGCCGCTCGTGGCGATGACCGTGCTGGTGACATTGCTGGCAGGGTTCTACCCGGCCTTCGTGATATCCCGGTTCCTGCCCGCTGGCGTGCTTGCCGCAGCGCGGACTCCCGGCGGTGATCGCGCGGGCGCACGACTGCGCAAGGCGCTGGTGGTCACGCAGTTCGGCATCGCCGTCGCGCTGATGATCGGCACGGCGGTGCTGTTTGCCCAGACCCGACATGTCCAACAGGCGGATATCGGCTTCGGGCGTGACGGCCTGATCATGATGAGCGGTTACGGCGATCCCGCGCTCGATCCGGGTCAACGTTCCAGGCTGGTCGATGCGATGGGCAAGACCCGCGGGGTTGCAGGCATCACGACGAGCGGCGTCGTGCCAGGAGGGGGTACGTTCGCGATCGCCAAAATGAAACGCCCCGGCGCGACAGGCGAGCCGCCTATGATCGTCCAGGCTACGGTCGGCGAGCATTTCTTCGACACCTACCGAGCTCGGCTGCTGGCAGGTCGAGTCTTTGATCCGGATCGTTTTGCGCTGGACATCGGCAACGGCGGCACCGGGCGCAAGGCCCTGGCGGGAAGAGTGGCGAACATCATGCTCAATCGTACTGCTGCTCGACGCTTGGGGTTCGCACGAGCCGACGAAGCGATCGGCCAGATCGTTTTGCTCGACGACGGCACGGTGAGGATCGTCGGTGTGATTGCCGACATGCGCTTCGGTACGCCGCGCGAACCAGTCGAGGCCTTCGCCTACAGCTATCGGCCCGGCGGTGGTTACGGCGCCATTGTGGTGATCCGTACCTCGCTCGATCCCGCAGTCGTTCTGGAACCTCTGGAAACGGCATGGCGCGGCATCGCGCCCGCGGTTCCGCCGGCAGCCACGACAGTCGACCAGAAACTGTACGAGTCCTATTATCGCCAGGACGTCCAGCGGTCGCGGCTGTTTTCGACCAGCGCAGTGATGGCGGTCGCGATCGGGTGCCTAGGGCTCTATGGTCTGGCCGCGTTCGATACAATGCGGCGGGTCAAAGAGATCGGTATCCGCAAGGTGCTGGGGGCCTCGACGAGCGATGTGATGCGGCTGCTGCTGGTCCAGTTCCTTAAGCCGGTCCTCCTTGCGAACGTAATCGCGTGGCCGATCGCGTGGTTCGCGATGTCGCACTGGCTGGACGGATTCGACGACCGTATTGTCCTGTCGCCCGTCTACTTCGCCGCCGCCAGCGTGCTAGCGCTCGTCATCGCCGCGGCGACGGTTGCCAGCCAGGTATGGCGCGTCGCACGAGACGAACCCGCGCACGCTCTGCGCCAGTTCTAGGAGGCTAAGGCAGGCGGGTTTGATGCCGGTGCGCAATGGCATGCCCAATTAGCCAACCACCGTGACGCCAACGGTCTGATGCAGGTAGAGCGACTGGACGAGGTGCAGGTCGAAAGAGTCAAGCTCACCCAGCGTGAAGATGAATGTCTTAAGTTGCGAAGGCGGTAGGGCACCTTGAATGTCGGCTTGTGGGTCTTAACGTGTCCGACCGGCTGCCTCGCTACGGAGCTTGCGCACGGCTTAGTTTACGCGGGCTAGTTTGATCGATCACGCGCCGGCAGAACGCCGCTGGCCAACCGGGACTGCAGGCCACTGCGTACCTATCGTCGCTGACCGTCGCGCCGGCATGGGTAAGGAAGCAGCTTGCTATCCATGAGAAATTGCGCAGGACTGCGTGGCATGAAGCGCGTGCAACGTCTTGTAATCCTTGGCGGAGGAACCGCGGGGTGGATGACCGCCGCGGCCATGAGCGCCACGTTCGGCGACCTGGTCAAGGTCAGCATTCTCGAATCTGACGCGATCGGCACCGTTGGTGTCGGCGAAGCGACTATCCCGACGATCCACTGGTTCAACCAGTTGATCGGACTGGACGAAGCAGCGTTCGTCGCGGCGACGAAAGCGAGTTTCAAGCTCGGCATCGAATTCGTCGATTGGGCGCGACCCGGCGCGCGGTATTTCCACCCGTTCGGCCGCTACGGCGTCGATCTTGGACCAGTGCCGTTCCATCAGCACTGGCTTCGGGCCAGGGCGGATGGGCTCGATCGGCCGCTATCGGCCTATTCACTCGCCGCGCAGCTTGCCGCTGCCGGCCGCTTCGCGAAGCCCGTGGACGACCCGCGGTCGATCCTGTCGACGCTCGGCTATGCCTATCATTTTGACGCCAGCCTATACGCCCGCCACCTGCGCCAACTTGCCGAAAAACGCGGTGTCGTCCGACACGAGGGCCTGTTGCGCGACATCAAGCGTGATCCCGACACGGGCTTCGTGACCGCTTTGACGAGCGACCGGGGTGAGCGATTGGAGGGCGATCTCTTCATCGACTGCTCAGGCTTTCGTGCCCTGCTTATCGGCGAGACGATGGGCGCGCAGTTCGAGGACTGGTCGCATTGGCTGCCCTGCGATCGCGCAATCGCCGTGCCATGCGCGCGCATCGCGGCGACTACGCCGTTCACGCGATCGACGCTGCGCCCCGCCGGCTGGCAGTGGCGGATCCCGCTTCAGCACCGCACTGGCAACGGCTATGTCTATGCAAGCAGTTTCGTGTCGGACGACGAGGCGGTGGCGACCCTGCTCTCGAACCTAGACGGCGAAGCGCTGGCAGATCCACGGATGCTGCGCTTTACCGCGGGGTTCCGGCGCGAGGCATGGCGCGGCAATGTTGTCGCGATCGGGCTGGCATCGGGGTTCCTCGAGCCGCTCGAATCGACCAGTATCCACCTGATCCAGAGCGGCATCGCCAAGCTCATCACGCTGTTCCCGGATGCCGATTGCGACCCCGCGCTGGCGCGTCAGTTCAACACGCTGTTCGCGCGCGACATGGACGGCATCCGCGACTTTCTGATCCTGCACTATCACGCCACGCAGGGCCATGACGCGCCGCTCTGGCAACACACGCGTCATATGACGCCGCCTGCCACGCTGGTCGACAAGATGGCGCAATATACGCGCGCCGGACGTCTGATGTTGAGTGCCGACGAACTGTTCCGCGAGGCAAGCTGGCTCGCCGTGCTGGAGGGGCAGGGGGTGGGCGCCTTGCGCCATGCGCCGTTGGCCGATACCCTCGACGCGGCGACAAACCGCCGCCAGCTCAACCAGATCGAGACGGTCATCGCGCGCGCGACGCCCACGCTGCCCTTGCATGACGCGGCCATCGCAGCGCTCGTTGCCCCGCAGGTCGCCGCGAGATGACGACGCCCGACGTGCGGGCGCGCCGTATCGGTACGGAAGGGGAGCCGGTGGTCGTCATCGACCACTTTGTCCCCGATCCCCACGCGCTGCGAGTTTTTGCCGCGACGCAGGATTATGGCTCGGCAGGACGACATTACCCCGGCATCGCCGCGTCGCTTCCCGATAGCTATATGCGCGATCAAGGGGCGCTCATCGCGACGATCGCGAAGCAGGTTTTTGGGATGTCGGCCGGGCTGTCGCTGTTGGAGGCGCGCTTCTCAATCGTGACGACGGCGCCGTCCGCGCTGTCGATCGAGCAACGCCTGCCGCACGTTGATGCGGTGGAGCCTGGACGGCTGGCGCTGATCCATTATCTCGTGCCCGACGAAACCGGCGGTACCGCGTTCTACCGGCATCGTTCGACCGGGTTCGAGACGATCGACGCCAGTCGCCGCGATCCTTATTTCGCCGCGCTTAACCGGGATCTGGTGAAGCACGGCGCACCCGAGTCCTATATCGCCGGTGACACGCCGATGTTCGAACGGATCGCGCGCATCGACGGCGTATACAATCGGGCGCTGCTGTATCGCAGCAGCCTGCTGCATTCGGGTGAGATCGCGGACGGCGTGTCGCTGGCGTCCGACCCGCAAACCGGACGCCTGACGATCACTGGCTTCTTCGCCGGTTAGCGAGTTCCGGGCGGCTGCACGGCCAGATAGACCGTGCTCCATAATTGCGCCGCGTTCGATTCGTCGACATCGGCCTTGCCCGCGCCGAATGCGACGATGCGGTAGCCGCCGTCCTTGTACGCCCAAGACCAGAGTTCCGATCCGCGGATCGTCCTGCCTGCCGCTATCGCGCGCCACAACGCCGCCTGTGCCGTCCTGAGCCGCGTCCGGGTCGCCGCGGGCAGGTCAGTCCGCTGCAACTGGCGTTCAAGCCCCGCCGCCAGCAACGCCTGCTGCCACGACCAGACGACTGCGCCGTGATATGCCGCGGGCGTAAAGCGCGCCTGTGCCGCCCCATCGGCGAACGTCGGATTGGCTACCAGCAAGCCGATGTCGGTCATCAGACCCGCCGGGAAGGGCTGCATGATCCCGCCTACAAAGGTATCGAGATCGATTGAGGACGGTCGCCCGAACAACAGCGCAAAGCCCTCGTCCGAATTGACGATCTTAACCGGCGCGCCATCGGCGCCCAGAGATAGCGCATGAAATACGACCGGGGCCTTGCCCAGTGCCGCCAGCGCCGGTGCTGCGGGAACGCCGAGGGTCGCTGCATAGCGCCGCACGTCCGCCGCGGCCGTTGCAGCGGGAATTTCGACGCGGAACAGCGCGGGTGCCTTTGTCCGCCAGACTTCGGCCATCGTGCCGGCCTGCCCAAACGCCGCGCGATCGCCCGCCGACAGATATCTGTCGAGTAGTCCGGCCTGCGCGAGGCGATCTGCCGCTTCTATCGCCGCGGGGACTAGGGCGGCGTTCACGTCATACGCGTAAATGCCGCGGCCAAGGCCCTCCTCGCTGTCGCGCCACTCGCCGGTCATCCGCCCGGGCTTAATCGCGACGAGGTTGCGGGCCGATGGGGCTGCGGCGAACGCACTCGCCTGCGCCAGCACGAAGCGGAGATTGCGGACCAGCGCTGCACCGACCGTCTCGCCGCGCCCCGGCTGGCTCTCGCTCGCGAGGGGTGCGGCCAGATAGGCGGACGCCCGCTGCTTGCCCGCCCCGAGCAGATAGTCGACGGCGACCGGCCCGAGCATGTAATCGTCGTCGACCATGCCATAGTCGAGTTCGGCGGCGTCACCGCTGCGGCCCGCCTTGCGATTGGCGAGAATCGCAAATTCACCGATCCCTTCTTCATGCGCGACTTCGCCGCCGGGTGACAATCGCGCGATGACCGCATTGAGGCCCGACTCAATCGCGATGGGTTTGAGCGCCGGCATTAGCAGCCGCAACGACATCAGCGTGTCGCGCCCGAAATAGGTATCGAAGCGCCAGGAACCCGCCAGGAACTTCTCCCGGTAGCTGAGAAACGCAAGCGCGTTGCGCGCGGCGGGATCGGCGGCCGCTGTCGCATTGAGCAACTCCGCCGCCGGGATCGGGGTCAGCGGTCCGTCGCCGGTCAGCGCCGTGATCTCCAACCGGATCTGGCCGTTCGCGCCGGCAACGATCGCGCCCTGGTCGATCCGCCCCTCGACAACCCGCAGCGTCAGTTCATAGCCTGCCGCGCCGTCGAGCCGCTTGCGGCGCCACGAGATCGTGTCCCCGGCGATTACCGACGTCGCGGCGAGCTCCGCAGGAAACGTACTGACCGCCTGATAGTCGCGCAGGAAGCGGATGTTGGACAACACCGCCTGCTTTGGAACCAACCTCGCCGCATCGGCGGTCGCTACCGCGACGATGCCGTGCAGGCGCCCGCGGTTCAGCGGTAGCGGTGCTTGGTCCAGCCGCCAGGTCACGGGACGTGCGGTGTTCGCGAACCACAGGCCGACACCGCTGTTGCCCGCGGGAAACGCTACCAGGATGCGCGGATCGTCACCGTTGCGCAGCAGGACATGGGCCGCCACCGCCTTGTCGCGGACGAAGGCGTTGAGGTTCTTTCCTTCGGTCAACTGATACGCAAGCTCCGGTCGAGCCGTGATCGGCGCCGCGGCGCAGGTGAGGAGTGCGAGGCCACCCGCCATCGCCAAGCGCGCTATCGTCTTCATGATTGTCACTCCGCGAAAAGGGGCGGCAGAACAGTTGCCTGCTCGCCGCCCCGTTTGAACCCTCACATCGTCGGTCGATCAGAATTTTAGCGCGACCGATCCGCCATAGGTCGTGCCGACAATGCCGCGGGCATAGAAATAGCCATCGGTTACCGCCTGTGTCTGGCCCTGCCGCGGATTGCCCTCGGTCAGGCCAACGACGTTGAAGATGTTGTCGGCGTTGAAGTTCGCCTGGATCCGGTCGTTGACGTTGATCGTGATCCCCGCGCTGGTCACACCGTAGCTGGGGAGCGCGACCCCGTTGCCGGCATCGGCGAAAATGCGCCCGACATATTTGTAGCGACCGTACACTTCGCCCAAGCCATTCGGCAGCTTGATCGCTGGCGTGATCGTGAACAGCTTGGCGGGCGTGCGTTCGGGGCGGTTGCCTTCGTACTGCGCACCCTGGCTGACGCCGTCGATCTCGAGGTTGAGCAGCTTGGGTTGCTGGAACACGCCCTGGAAATCCACCGAGAACCACGTGATCGGACGGACGTTCACATCCACTTCGACGCCGCGCGTGCGCAGGTCGGCGTTGATGTTCTGCTGTTGCGATGGGTTGGTCGGGTTGGCGAAGTTGTAGTTCTGATTTTTGAAGTTGGTCTGGAAAACGGTCGCCGAGCCGCTGATGAAGCGCTGGTATTGATAGCGGACACCAGCCTCGTACAGCTCGATCGTCGTGATAGGATCGGTGTTGTTGGTCTGGAAACCGTTCGCATAGCGCGCGTAGATCGCGAGGTTCGGCGTGAACTGATAGTTCGCGCCGGCGGTGTACGCTGCCTTCGACTGCGTCCGCTGCGTCCGTGCAAAGGTCCCGTCGAAGGTCGATCCGACCGTGCGGATGAGGCCGGGCACGTTTGGCTGCACCGGCTGGTTCACCGCCGCTGCCTGACCGTCCAGGAACGTCGCAGAGTCGCGCTCCCAGCGGATGCCGCCGTCGAGATGTAGGTCGCCGATCGACAGCTCGTCATTGGCATAAAACGAGACGGTGGAGTCCTTGCGCGTGCGGATGCCAGCGCCCCAGTCGCCATACGAAACCAGGCCGTTATCGGACAGCGTACCGACGACGCCATTAGCCGCGTTCAACGCGACGATGTCGTAGATGTCGCTGTTCGACCGCACGTCGTTGACGACGCTTGCCGTCGCCGACTGGTCCTGCTCGCGTGTCACGTCGTAATACATCGCGCCGACGGTCAGCGAGTTCTTGAAGCCGCCGCTCTCATATTCCCACGTGCCGCCGCCGTTGAGACCGAAATCCTTGCCGTCGATGTAATCGTGGTTGAGCGTTGTGCGCTGGAGGAAGCCGTTGCCGTTCAGCGCATTCAGGTCCGTGGTCTGGTTGCTGCCCAGCACCGTGCCGGTCCGCAGGTTGCGGATGCCGAAGCGCGTCGCGGTCGGAAACGCCGTTCGCCCCGCGGTCAGCAGGTCATTGATCGGCGAACCGGCGCCGGGCGTCAGATAGTTGACGGCGCTGGTCAGACCGGCGTTCCCGGTGCCCGAGCCGGGGAACAGGCCGTTGAAGTCGTAAGAGTATTTCAGGTAGCGACTGTGGAGGAACAGGTTGACGCTGTCGCTGACCGGCGTTTCCATGTCGATGCGGAACTGAGCAGTCTTCGCCTTGATGCCATCCTGATAGCGAAATTCGCGGAAGCCGCTAGGATTCGCGAAAGTCGAGACCGGGACTTGGATGCTCTTGAACGCATCACCGCCGACATTGCCGAACTGGGTGCTGAGGCTTGGGATACCGCTCGGCTCGCCATCAATGAAGCGGTACGGCTGATCCGCGTAAAAGGCATTCTCAATATCGCCGCCCTTGGCGGAGATGCGGATATAGCCACCGGCCTCGGGGCGATATTCCAGCGCGCCCTTGATGCGCCAGCCGCGATAGTCGAACGGGTTGTCGCGCACGCCAGGGCTCGACTGGAAATAACCGCCGACGTTGAACGCCAGCTTGTCGGTGATGGGCGACGACAGGTACAGTTCGCCGCGCTTCTGGCCGTAATTGTAGTAGCTGCCGCGCGCCATCGCTTCGGTACGCGTGAAGTTCGGCGTCTTGGAAATGAAGTTGATCGTCGCGCCGGCACCGTTGACGGTCAATACGCCTGACGAGCCACCCTTCACCGCTTCGAGGCGATCGATCGTCAGGTCTTGGTCGAAGAAGAAGTCGGCACCGCCGCCGCTGTACAGGATCGGCATGCCGTCCTCTTCCAGCTGGATGAAGCGCTGGCCGCCACCTTGCAGGCCGCGCACCGAATAATTGTTCGATACGGCGCCCGCGGTTGACTCGACGAAGATGCCGGGGATCAGTTCAAGCATGTCCGCGGTCGACCGCGGAGCCTTGCGGTCAATATCGGCGCGCGATGCGAGCGTAATATCAGCTGACGATGTTATTAGAGCTCGATTGCGGGTTGTTTGCCCCGTGACGACAATGTCCGCGTTCTCATCAGATGCGCTCACCGCAGTTGGGGCGGTTGTATCCTGCGCAACTGCGGTTGATACTTGAGTTGTCGAGCGGGGTGCCACCATAACCCCAGTCGCGAGCACAGCCGTGCGGCCATTGAATGACACGATCTTCAGACCGGAGGCGCTAGCGATCTGGCGGAGGCCGTCGGCGACTGCAAGATTGCCCTTGATTGCGACGATCCGTCGACCGCGCGTAGCGTCTTCAGGCGCAATGATCTGGATGCCCGCCTGGCGTGCGAACGCGACGATACCGGTCGATGCCGACTGGGCGGCGACATCAAAGTTTCGGGTCTGTCCAAAAGCAACTGCTGGCGATGCGGCAACCGCGACGCTGGTCAACATAAGGCCCATATAGAACTGCGAACGCATAATAATCCTCCCCTTACGATCGGCCTACCGCGTCTTTAGCGCGTCTGCAGGAGAAGATGCGTCGCGCTCCTGTTTCCGTCAGGATTTGCGAGATTTATTTTACGATCCGTAAATCAGTGCCGTCTCTCTCGATTTTCGCACCCGTCATTATCGCAGCCGCGCGTGCAAACCCGTCCAGATCATCGGTGCGAAACCAACCCACGATCCTGCGGTCGGCTAGTTGTGTATCGACAGATAATTGTCGCCTATTGTACCGGTTGAACTCGGCTGCAGCGTCGCCAAAAGTCATACCATCGAGTATGATTTCACCCTGTCGCCAGGCTAATGACTCGGCGGGCTTCGCATTTGCGACGACGGTTTCGGCGGTACCGGACACATCTGCTACGCTTGCTTGCTTGCCAGCGCTTAACATGACGAAGCGCTCTGGGGCAGCAACCGACCAGACTCGAACACGCCCTTCCGTTACCGTCACCTCAGCGCGGCCCAGATAACGGCGAACCGCGAAGGCCGTTCCAACCGCACGAACCCGCACGTCGCCCGCAGAGACCACAAACGGTCGAGCATGATCCGGTGCTACCGCGAACCAGGCCTCGCCATCGTCAAGCGCTACCGACCGCTGCTCCGGCGTCATTCGCACACGAGTCCGGCTAGCGGTGTTGAGAACGATGGTTGATCCGTCTTCAAGCTTGGCTAGACGGCGTTCGCCGACAGCTGTTTTTATGCCCATACTGCCGTGCGTTTCTAGCCAGACCACGCCTAAGGCCGCGGCAGCAACCGCTAAGCCCCCGCTGACCGTCAGTACGCGCCGACGAGAGAATAACGGTCTCTCTACTATGCGGGCATCGGCCGCGTCCAACCCACTCCAAACAGCACGGGCACGCAGCAAGGCACCAACGTGGCGCGGATGTTCTGCACACCAACGGTCGATCTCGCCTGTCAAGTTCGTATCGCCTGGTGCGCGATCCAGCCGCGCGACCCACCGCGCTGCAGCAACGTCGATAGCGTCAGGATGGTCGCGCATTGCGGTTCCTTTCGTTTCGCGATGGCAAGTCTGCCCTGTCATCTGTTGAAAGGCCACTAAGGATAATTTTTAATCCCCGTGCCAGATCGTTCTCAACGATCATTTCAGTCACGCCCAATTCTTCTGCGATATGCCGCTGCGACAGTCCTTCGACCTTTCGCATGCGAAAGATGGTTCTGCTTCGCTCTGGAAGCGTGGCTAGAAGATGTTCGACTTTCGCTAATAGTCCTCGCCCTGCGACGATACGTTCAGGTGACAGATGGTCGGCAGCTAGCGCAAGTTCGAGATCGGCAATGGTTCCAACGGCCTCAATACGCACGACGCGAGCCCGGCGTAGCTCGGTCAAAACCACGTTGCGTGCTGTCTGAAACAGATAACGACGCGGATCCTCTACACGCTTGAAATCTGCCAACGCGGCCAACCGGCAATAGGATTCCTGAACGACGTCATCTACATCGACGCCAGGAAATCCGGCCCGGAGCCACCGTCGCAACTCGGGCTCATGCGGCAGAATCTGCCGGGCAACCCAGTTTACGAGTTCAGTAGTTACGTGCCTCATTTCACTCCTGACCACAGCATAGATGCATGGCCCCGATATTTCCGTCACGGTTTAACCCAGCGAGAACCAAATTTGTGCTCCCATCATTCGATGGCGCCGGCTGTGGATCGGCGCCGAATGCTCGGCCCTGGCAAAGTATCGCTCAGCCATCGGAACTGCGTTGAAACTTACATGGTAGGGGACTACCGATCGGAACCCCTCCCTAACCGACACTTTTCAAAAGATTGCAGTCAACTACTTCCCTAGCAGCAGGGTCTCGCTATCGACGCCGATTCACGAACGGGCGGTTTGACGCGCTTTGACCCAATGCTTGGAAATAAGCGACTGCACTGGCGCTAGACGAAGGGCGCGGAAACGGCGGCTAAAGTCTCCATCACGACATTTGCGAGCGGATAGTTGGGCTTCAAAATCGGTCATTTGTAAAGATGAACCTGCGTCTGAAGTTGGGAAGCGAGGGAAGGGGCGTGAGCGTCCGATTGCGGGTCTGGCTGGAAGCCGGAGGGCAGGGCGTGTTCGCCCAATTATTACAGCCCACAGGGCGAAGCCGTCCGACAGGCCGTTAATCGCTGGATACTGACCTCTGGCGCGTTCGATGGCACCATCGATTTCGACAAGGCACTCCGGGACCCTGCCCGCCCAAGCCGCATGCGCGCCGATCTGCAATCCGGTGACTGGCTGCATCCAAATGATTCGGGCTACCGGTGATGGGGGACGCGGTCCCGCTTTCGGACTTACGATAAGCCATCCTTATCGCTTGGTGGCGTGAGCCCGCCATGCAGCCACCCGGTCAACGGCGTTGCCGCGCAACGCATCGTAGAAGATCCCATAGTCGTTGAGGTGGTAGCTTCCGAACGCCAAGCTCAGCTTGTCGATGAATCCGGACGGCGCGGACCAAGGCACGTGCACGGTGAGCAAGCCGTCGCGACAAACTGCGCCGGTGAGATGCGGTACGAGCGCAGGTAACTGCTGGACGACCCGCCCGAACGGCGCGACGGGGAAGGGGAGGCTGCCGGCATTTGCGGTCGCTGGTACCGCGCCCGTGCGCCGCCAGGTCAACGGATTGACGCAAAGCGCATGCGACCGGCCGTCCGTGACATGGCGGCCTCGCCACCAATAGGCGCGGTTGTCAGTGATCATCCGCGCGCCGCTGCGGCCTGTCTCGCTGGTATTGTATGACACCACGCACCCGATCTGCCGCGCGGTGCTGCAGATCGGCAGGCCGAGTTCGCCGAACGTATCGGGCACATAGCCTCCGATAAGATACGCCGCCACGAGGCGCCGTTTGAGTGGCGTTCTGAGGATTTCTTCCTGAAGCAGCCGGATCGCATGCGCCGTCCCCTGGCTGTGCGAAGCGATAATGAACGGGCGGCCGTGGTTCTGGTGCGCGATATAATATCTGAAGGCACGGGCAATATCGCCATAGGCGACGTCCATCGCTGCGTTCACCTTGAGCGCTGCTAATGTGGCCTGGCGGTACCGCGGCGCATAGAGCCGACAACAGCCGTTGAAGACGCTGACCTGATCAAGGAGTACTGGCGGGTTGAGCGGCGCGGCGGTGTCCGAGGCGTTGAACGGCGCGATCCACACCGGACTGCCCTTGAAGGTTGTCGGGTGGACGAAGAAAACGTCCGCAGGCGCGGTGCGTTCGTCGATCGGTGTCACCCCCGGCGGGGTGGATCGTTCGAGCCCGTTGTGGCCCGGCAGGGCCAGCCAGGTGCTCGCTTTTGCGTAGTCGGGAGCGGACGGCAGGGTTCGCGCGTCGTAGGGTTTGGCCGGACCGCGCAGGCTTGCAAGCGTAGCCCACCCGCCGATTGCAGTGAACGCCCCCAGCAAGACGACGACGACCAGCCCGAAGCATCCGAGACCCCGTCTTACCCAGCGTCGCGGCGCGGTCACAGCCGGTTCGCCCTGGCATGCGCCGCCAGCACCCGCGCACTCGGCTTCACCGTCCGCTTGAACGTCTTGCGATCGACCGCGACCAGCCCGAACTGCTTGGCATAGCCCGAGGTCCATTCGAAATTGTCGAGCAGCGACCAGTAGAGATAGCCCTTCACGTCGATTCCCTCAGCAATGCATTTGGCGACCTCGGCCACCGTCGCGTCGATGAATTGCGCGCGGAGGCGGTCGTCGCTGGCGGCGATGCCGGTTTCTGTGAGGTAGATCGGCTTGTCGATATGCGCGTGCGCGTAGCGCAGCGTCGCGCCGATCGCGTGCGGGTAATTCTCATAGCCCATGTCGGTCAGCGGCACGCTAGGCTCGGACTTCATCAGTCCGTGCGCGTCGATGCGCAGGCGCGAATAGGTTTGCACGCCAACGAAGTCAGACGTCCGCGCGGCCTCGATCCAGCCACCATACATCGTCTGTTCGGCCTGGGCAGCGCGGTTGCCCGGGCCGACGCCTTGGATCTCCTGCATCGACAGCGTCACGCCGACGGGGAAATCGCCCGGACCCGCCTTGATCGCCGCATAGGCCTTGGCATGCCCGTCGAGCATGACGGCACTGATCTTGTCCGGATCACCGAACAGCATCGACGAGAAAGCAGGCGAGTCGGTGCGCCGCGCCGCAGCCGCGATCATCGCGCGCGCATTGGCTGCCGCCGCGTCGCTTGCGAAGCGCGGCAGGACTTTACGTAACAGCACGATGTTCGCCTCGTTGAAGGTCGACGCCATGCCGATGAGCGGGCCGAGCTTCTGTGTCGCGCGCGCGCAGAAGCGGGCGAAAAGGTCGGCGCCGTCGGCCACCTCGAACCCGCCGCGCATCGCGAACCACAAGGGTACGGTAAAGTGGTTGTAGGTGACGATCGGCAGCAGCTTGCGCACATGGCAGGCCTTCAGCACACGGACATAATGGTCGAGTGCGGACTCGGAGAACATGCCTTCGGCAGGTTCGATCCGCGCCCACTCGATCCCGAACCGGTAGCAGTTGAGGCCGAGGCTGACTGCGATGTCGAGATCCTCCTCGTAACGCTCGTAACTGTCGCACGCGTCGCCCGACGGGTCCTTGAACGCGGTTGGCGTCATCGTCTCGAGGAGCCAGCTGTCCGACGCGGTGTTGTTGCCCTCGCTCTGATGCGCCGATATCGCGGTACCCCACAGGAAGCCGCGGGGGCGGCGGGGTTGTGCGCTGGTAGTGCTGCCGACGGCGATCAGGCCGGCCGCGCCGGCGACGAGCTCCCTTCTGCTGGGATTCAGGGGCATGGCGTCTCCTTCAATATCGTGCTCGGTCCTGTATCTCTCCCTTCCGGGGAGGGGATCTACGCCGTGCGCCTCGAGGGGAAAGGTCCATCGAGGCGCACGGACGGACATCACGGCTTAGGCATCGCCGCCCATTTCTTCTGCGCATCCGCCATCGCGGCGGCTTTGGCGCGTTCCTGGATCGGTTGCAGCCGTGCGGCCTGCGTCTGTGCCCCGATCGCCAGATATTGTGTCGGCGCGGTCGTCACCGCGGGCCATGCCGGCGCACCCGCACCGTTGGGGTCACCGGTCTTGGCGAAGCGTACCCAGTAATCGCCCATCATCTTCGAGACCGCGACGTCCTGCGCATCCCAGCCATGCTCAGCCGCCTTGGTACCGAAGACATATTCGAGCTCGCCACCATGGTCGGTGCCGGCCGCGGTCGCGCGCTGATCGACGAAGACCTGGTCGAAATAATAGGCGAACGCCTTCTGACCGTTCGCGGCATGGCGGTCAGCGAGCGCAAAGGAGGGGAGCACAAAGCCGACATCCTCGGCGAGATCGGTCGTCGCTGCGGCCACCGGCTTGCCGGTCATCGCGACATAGCCGTCGCGAAGCGCCATGAAATCGTCGCCGAGCAACGCCTTGGCCGCTGCTTCGGTCATCCCGCCCAGGCTCGATTCGTTCGAATTGCCGCCGATGATCAACGGAATTTTCGCTTCGTCGCTACGATAGAAGGCCTCGCCCGGGCTTTGCACCACGACTTTGCCGTCGATGAAGGGGAAGGCGCGGCCGTTCTTGACGACATCGGCGAGCGCGACGGCGCGGAGCTGTTCGGCAGTTGCGTTCTTGAGGCCGAGGCTGTCTGCCCACATCTCACCCACCCGCTCGGCGTTGAGCATGCCCCCGCGGATGGGGAACAACGGGCTGCTGCCCGAGCCCGATTCAGAGATCGCCTTGTGGAACAACCCTTTGGCGACCGGCGCCCCCATCAGGATCTGCACCGATCCGGCGCCTGCGGACTCGCCGAACAGCGTGACGTTAGCGGAGTCGCCGCCAAAGCTGGCAATGTTGCGCTTGACCCATTGCAGAGCGGCGATCTGGTCCATGATGGCATAGTTTCCGAGCTGGCCGCTCGGGTCTTCTTTCGTTAGCGCTGGGTGGGCGAAGAAGCCAAGCCGGCCAAGCCGATAGTTGATCGTCACAATCACCACGCCGCGCTTCGCCAATGCTGTGCCGTCGTACAACGGAACGCCTGCAGCGCCATAGGTGAAGCCGCCACCGTGCAGGAACACCATCACTGGATAGCGGCCAGGCTTCGTAGGGCGCCAGACGTTGAGAAACAGGCAATCCTCGCTCATCGCCCCGACCTGTGCCCAGGACTCCTTGTGCTCGGGCCCCTGCGGACAGGCAGCGCCGAAGTTGCGGGCATCGCGGACGCCGGTCCATGATAGTGTGGGTTGCGGGGCTTTCCAGCGCAGTGGGCCAACCGGCGGCGCGGCATAGGGAATACCCTTGAAGACGGTGAGCGAACCGTCCGTCGTGCCGGCGACCGCATCTGTGTCGATTTTCACCGGGCCGTTCTGCGCGTGGGCGGATGGAACTGTGGCAAGCGCGGCGGGCGCGGCCATTGCAAGCAGGAGGCGCAGAATCATCGGGTGTCCTTCTCCATGGATACGCGTCTCGTCAGGCTCGCCTGCGATCCGTCTTCGCTGCATTAACATCTTAATTCATGTATTAGTCAACGTCTCACCCGAT
This sequence comes from Sphingomonas sp. SL1004, assembly GCF_057815015.1. Lineage (NCBI taxonomy): Bacteria > Pseudomonadati > Pseudomonadota > Alphaproteobacteria > Sphingomonadales > Sphingomonadaceae > Sphingomonas > Sphingomonas sp. SL1004. Next base: position 1,928,074 of record NZ_JBYMUX010000001.1, on the reverse strand, counting down.
CCTCCCCCGGTGGGGGAGGATCGCGACGCTTTAAAGTCTGAAGACATTTTCCCAGATATATTCCGAGACATCGATCGGCGGGAAATAGCTGCCGTCATAGCCTAGCCCAACATAGCCGCCGTAGAGCACGTGCTTGCCCCCGCTCACGGTGACGAGCTCGGCGTTTACGCCGCCGTTGCAACTGCGATAGGATTCCGATCGGACCTCGTCGTTGATTTGGCGGCGCGTGAGGTCGTCGCTGCAGCCGTCGATCCGCTTCCATTCGGCTAGACTTTCACGCGCACCTTGCACACCCAGTGGCACGCCGGCGAGATCGTTGGGCAGGCCGGGTATCGCGGGCGTGGAGCCGTAATAGCCGATCGTCTTGTCGTCGGTCGCGGCGATCTCGGTCACGCTGATAGGCTTGGCTGGCCGGCACGTATTCGTGTTGAGCGGGAACGACACCGAGGCGACCGCGCGGACCAGGTCGGCGCTCTCGCATGCCATCCGCTGCGCAAGGCCGCCGCCGTTCGAGATCCCGGTGACAAAGACCCGGTCGGCATCGATATTGGCGCGGCCCTTCAGCGCGATGATGACGCCGCGCAGGAAGCCCACATCGTCGGCACGTACCGCGTCGCCAACCGCGCAGCAGCCATAGGCGTTCCAGCTCAAGGCGATCCCGTCGGGCCACGCCGCGATGAAGCCGCGCATGTCGGACTGCGCAAGTTGTCCCGAATATTTGCGTTCGTCAGCGGCGTAGCTGGTGAAGCCGTGCAGATCGAGTAGTAGCGGCACCGCGTGGTCGCCGCGATAACTGGCCGGCACGTGCACCAGATAGGTGCGTGGCAAACCGCCCGACAGCATGACGATCGAATAGTCGCCGGGCTTCAGGCAATTGGTCGCGCACGGCGCCGCGTTGGCGGCAGGCACCAGCACAACCAGGCCGGCAAACAACAATGCCATGGCGCATAGCCGGGCGAACAGATGTCGTATCTTCATGGTCCTCTCCTCTTTTGTTATTGCGGGGCCCGCTGCGGCAGTGGGCGTAGGCCGCTATCGTCGCGAAGTTCGGGGGGTAGAGGCGGGTCGACGAACGCCTTCCGCGGCCGCATCTCGGCGAGCGATTGCGGTGGGGGTGCAGCGATCGGTAAGGTCAGTGTCGGCTTGGCAGGGGCCGGATCGAGCCGAGGTGCGGGACGGGTGGGCGCGATCGTCGGTACGGTCACCACACGAACCGTTCGGGGCTCGTCCGTCGTGTCCTGTCGCGAATCGCACGCAGCCAATGGCAGCAAGGCCGGGCCAAAGAACACCATCGTCCAAGGACGCGGTATCGCGCGCATGATCCTCTCCTTGCGACCGCGTTATCGCGGTTCACAACGCCGCGTATCGCAACAAAAAGACATTAACTAGAGAATTAATGAAAGTTGACAGCAGTCTGTGTCCGGTGCCAGATAAGTGTCGACGCGCCGCAGAGCGCGATCTTCAGAGAGGATCAAGAATGCGCAAATTTCTGCTGTCGGCGTCCGTGTGCGCCTTGATGACTGCCGGCATCGCCGACGCCCAGGATGTGCCAGCGAACTCCAGTCATACCACTGATCCCGCTGCGGCAGCGGCCCCTGCCGAGTCTGCCTCGACCGACCAGGATATCGTTGTCACCGCCGAGCGCCGCTCGACTAGCCTGCAGCGCACGCCCGTCGCCGCCTCGGTGCTTACTGGCGAGGATCTGGTGCGAAAGGGCGTCAACGGCGTCGAACAGCTGCAGTTCGCGACCCCGTCGCTGACGGTCAACACCGCCGGGCAGGGTAATGCCTTCAACATTCGCGGCATCGGCAAGACCGAACAGTCGAGTGCGATCGGCGTTGGCGTCATCACCTATCGCGACGGCGTGGCGACGCTGCCCGGCTATTTCCAGAGCGAGCCCTATTACGACATTGCCAGCGTCGAAGTGCTGCGCGGGCCGCAGGGCACCTTTGCAGGCGGCAACGCGACCGGTGGCGCCGTGTTCATCACCGAGCAGAATCCGACGACCGATGCGGTCGGCGGATATGTGCTCGGCCAGTATGGCAACTATCATGACGTCAAACTCCAGGGCGCGCTTAACATCCCGAGCAGCGAGAAACTGGCGATCCGATTTGCTGGTAACATCGAACGTCGCGACAGCTTCTACGACGTGTCCGGCCCCTGGACCGGTAATGCGGGCGATCGACGCGACTACAGCGCGCGCGCGAGCATCCTCTGGCAGCCAACCCCGCAGATCCGTATCCTGCTGAAGGGCGATTACAACAACATCAACTATGGCGGCATTCCGGCCGGTCGCGCGACCGAGACCGGCGATCCGCTCAAGATTTCCAGTAATGCGCCGCTCTCGGGCGGCGACGAGTTCGGTCGCGTCGTGCTGAACGCGAGCTACACCACCAATGGCGGTGTCGTGCTGCGCTCGATCAGCGGCTTCCAGCGGGGCACTACGCACGTTTCCTATGACGGCGATGGGACTGCGGCGACGGGCACGCCGGCGAACCCGGCGATCAACTTCCGTGACAACATCACTGAAGAAATCTGGAGCCAGGAATTCAATATCGTCTCGCCCGATACCGGCCCGTTCACCTGGGTCCTAGGCGGCTTCTACCAGCACGACAACATCACGATCCCGGCGAACGGCGGCTACGTCGTCGACAACACGCCCAATTCGATCAGTCCGCTGGTGTTCGATACCACGCTGGAGGGCACCAACCCCAAGACCGCGCTCGCCGGGTTCGGGCAGGTGGGCTACGAAATAACAAGTGGCCTCCAGATCCAGGCCGGTGCGCGCTGGTCGCGTACGACGTCGGCGAACGATGCGGTCGCGCGCGCAACGCTACCATTCCTCGCCAACCCAATCTTGTCGCTGGTCCAGCAAGATAAGACCGTCGACAAGAAGGTGAACGGCAAAGTTGCGCTCAACTGGACGGTCAACCCGAACCACTTCCTGTACGCTTTCGTCGCGACCGGTGCGAAGGCGGGTGGGCTCAATGGCCCCAATGTCAATGGAATCACACCCCGTGCGTTCGATGCTGAGGACGTTACCGACTATGAGTTGGGCTACAAGGGCACGTTCCTTGACGGCCATCTGCGCACGCAACTCGGCGGCTATTATAGTGAGTACAAAAAATACCAGATCAGCATCGTCGATCCCACGACGCCGAGCATCTCGTCGATCTTCAACGTTCCCGGCAAGACCAAGCTCTATGGCGTCGAACTGTCGGCGCAGGGCAGCTTCGGACCACTCCGCGTCGATCTTGCTACTTCGATCTCCAATTGGAAGCTCGGTCGCTTCTACGCGATCGATCCACGGCTCGGGACCGGAGCGACGCTCGTCTGCAACGCGTCGACCGGGCCCGCGACAGCACGCTGTATCAACCTGACGGGGAACGAGCAGGCCTATGCACCGAAATTTACACTGAGCACTGGCGTCCAATATGCCATTCCGCTTGGCGAGAAGGCGACGCTGACCCCGCGCGCTGACTATGCGCATATTGCGTCCACCTTCGGCACCTTGTTCCAGAATACGTTGCTGGGTGACCGGCTGGAGGCACGGAACATCGTCAACGCTCAGCTGACGCTCGCGACTGGCGATTGGTCGATTGCGGGCTTCTCGACCAACCTTAGCGACCAGCATTATGTTGCTGCGATCAACGGCGTACGCCGCTTGGCTGGCGCGCCGCGCCAGTACGGCCTCCGCGTCAGCCGGTCGTTCTGATGGCGAGCGAGGCTGAGATGCCCGCCCGGCCGAGCCGCTACGCCTGGGTGGTGCTCAGCCTGCTATGTTTCGTCTATGTACTGAACTTCCTTGATCGGCAGTTGCTGTCGATCCTGGCCAAACCCATCCAGGACGAGCTGCACGTTACCGACGGACAGCTCGGGCGGCTCGGAGGCCTCTATTTCGCGCTGTTTTACTGCATCCTTGGCGTACCGGTCGCGTGGCTGGCGGATCGCGGTAACCGCGTGCGCGTGCTGACGATCGCGTGTGCATTGTGGAGCGCGGCAACCATCGCGTGTGGGCTATCAGCCAATTACGGTCAGCTTGCAGCGGCACGGATGAGCGTCGGCATTGGCGAGGCGGGCGGGGTACCGCCGTCCTATTCTGTGATCTCGGACTATTTCCCGCCACATCGTCGCGGGCTTGCCTTGGGGCTGTTCAACCTGGGGCCGCCGCTCGGCCAGGCGCTGGGCGTCGCATTCGGAGCGAAGATCGCAGCGGCGTACGACTGGCGGTTAGCGTTCATACTGCTGGGGGCCGCCGGGCTGATCGCGGCGGCCGCCGTATGGACGTTCGTACGGGAGCCGAAGCGCGGCGCCACCGATCTCCCCCTGCCCGTACTGCAGGAGGGCGACGCGCCTACCTTCGGATCGACATTGAAGCTCTTCTTCACGCGGCCGACCTTGATGCTCGTGTCGCTGGCGGCTGGCGCAACGCAATTCGTGACCTATGCGACGCTCGGCTTCACCACCCTTTTCCTGATGCGCGAGAAGGGTATGACGCTTGACCAGATCGCGATCTGGTATGCGCTGGTACTGGCGATCGGGGTTAGCGCGGGCATCTATTTGTCCGCGCGGTTGGTCGACCGCCATGCAGCGAGCAGGCCGGAGATCTACGGCGAAATGCCGGGCTATGCCCTGCTGCTGGCCGTGCCGTTCTTCATCGGTTTCGTCTGGGCGCCGACTTGGCCGCTGGCGATGGCCTGTCTGATTGGACCGACCTTCTTCAACTACTTCTATCTGACGCCGGCCGTTGCGCTCGTCCAGAACGCCGTCAAACCGCGGCAGCGAACGCTCGCGGGCGCGGTGCTGCTGCTGATCATGAACCTGATCGGCCTTGGACTTGGGCCAACCTGGTTGGGCGCGGCTAGCGACTGGTTCAAGGCAAGTCACCCCGGCCATTCGCTCCAGTTCGCCTTCTACACGCTGGTGCCATTCTACTTCCTCGCCATTGCGCTGCATTTCGCGCTCGCCCGCGCGCTGAAGCGCGAACGCACCTTGAACCTGACGGAATGACATGACCCCTGGATTGATGCAGCCCTATGCGCTGACGCTCGACAAGTTTCTCGACCATGCCGCCAAATGGCATGGTCGCGCCGAGGTTGTGACCGGCGACGACGGAAATTCGACACGGGTCGACTATGCCACGTTGCGCGAGCGCGCCAATCGGTTGTCGGGTGCGTTTGCTGCGCTAGGCCTGCGGCAGGGTGACAATCTCGCGACGCTCGCCTGGAACAGCCAGGCGCATATGGAATGTTGGTACGGCGCTGTCGGTACCGGTGTCGTATGCCACACGCTGAACCCTCGCCTGGCGCCAGCGCATCTCGCTGGCATGATCCATCAGGCGCAGAACCGTGTACTCGCGGTCAGTCCTGGCCTCGCACCGCTGGTCGAGGAGCTGATTGCCGCCTGCCCGACGATCGCGCACGTCGTACTGCTGGGTGATCCGATCGCCGATCATCCGGTGCCGACATCCGATCGCGTCCGCATCTGGCGACTGGGCGAGTTGCTTGAAACGCACGGCACGCCGATGCCTTGGGGCGCGTTTGACGAGACCGCGCCTGCGGGCCTCTGCTTCACCTCGGGCACCACCGGTGCGCCCAAGGGCGTGACCTACACGCATCGTTCGAATTATCTGCAGACGCTACACCTGTTACAAGCAGACGTGATCGGCCTTCGTTCGTCCGACGCAGTGCTGGTTGCGGTGCCGATGTTTCATGCCAATGGTTGGGGCCTTGCCTTTGCGGGGCCGGCGACCGGCGCAAGGTTGGTGCTGCCCGGTCGCAACCAGGACGGTGCAAGCCTTGCGCGCCTGATCGACGACGAACAGGTGACTGTCGCGGTCGGGGTCGCGACCGTGTGGCTCGGGCTGATCGATCATCTCGAGAGGTCGGGTGGTGATCTCCCGTCGCTCCAGCGGGTCATTCTCGGCGGCTCGTCGGTGCCGCAGGCGCTGATGGACAGCATCGAAACACGCCTCGGCGTCACGGTGCAGACGAGTTGGGGGATGACCGAACTGTCGCCGCTCGGTACGATCATGCCAGCCGACACCTCTGTCCGCAGTTCAGCCCAAGCCGGCAAGCCACCGATCGGCGTCGACCTGCTGTTGACCGATGAAGTGGGCAAACCGCTGCCAGAACAGCGCGGGCATGAGGGCCGGCTACGCGTGCGTGGCGCAAGCGTCCTGGAGCGCTATTTTGGCGCCGCCGAGACCGCGCTCGATGCAGCGGGCTGGTTCGACACCGGCGATCTCGCAACGATCGACGCCGACGGTAGGTTGAGCATTACCGGTCGTGCCAAGGACCTGATCAAGTCGGGCGGCGAATGGATCAACCCAGGCGAGATCGAAGCGATCATCGGTGCGCTGCCGGAGGTCGCGCTGGTCGCCGTCGTCGGCCGAGCGCATCCCAAATGGGGAGAGCGGCCGGTATTGGTGGTCGAGCCCCGGCAGGGTGCTGAACCGACCGACGAGACGCTGCTCGCCGCGCTAAAGGACCGGATCGCAAGCTGGTGGATGCCTGATGTGATCGTCCGCGTCGTCGCCATGCCGCTGGCGATGACCGGCAAGATCGACAAGATGCGCTTGCGTGCCGAGCATGGCTGAGGCCATGCACGCGGCACGGAACTGAAAAATTTGGGAGCTCGCATGCCGGAACTGGGTGCACAACCGCCACGCACGCGCACTACCAAGGCGGATCAGCGTGCCGCCACGATGGAACAGATCTACGACGCCGCCGAGGAACTGTTCTCGCATCGCGGCCTCTACGGCGTCACGCTAAAGGAAGTCGCGCAGAAGGTCGGCGTTCACCAGTCGCTGCTGCACTATTATTTCAAGGACAAGAAGGAGCTGTTCGACGCGGTGATCGCGCGCCGTGCGCCGGTGACGATCGAGCGGCGCATGGCCGCGCTCGACACCTACGAGCGCGAGGTGGGTGATGCGATTACCGTCGAGGGCGCGCTGCATGCCTATCTCGATGTTGACCTCGACCTACACGGCCATGGCGACGCGGGCTGGCGCAACTACGGTCAGCTAGGTGCGCAGATGAGCAACACCGCCGAATGGGGCGCCGAGCTGATGGACACCTATTTCGACGTGATCGTGCTCCGACTGATCGACCTGCTGCAGCGCGCGCTTCCGGATTGCTCGCGTCAGGATCTGTTCTGGGGGTATCACTTCGTCACCGGCGGTCTGATGCTTACATTGGGGCGGACCGGACGGATCGACAAATTGTCGGACGGGTTGTGCCGCTCGGACGATTTCGAAGCGGTGAAGGAGCGCATGGCTCGGTTCATGGCGGCGGGGTTCTTAGCCACCTGCCAGGCTCGCAGGGCAGAGCGGGTAGAACTACAACGCGGTAGCTGACGCCAGGATGCCGGTCGCGAACGTTAGGCGATGCTCGTTCGAGGCTTCCAGCGACTTCGGTTGAACGGGCGATAACCTAGACAGGCAGGATTGGGACCGATGTTCGATCATTGGTTTACACCTGGCACCGTACATCAATTTAAGCGGACGCCGGCAACCTATTAATTGGGACAGGATACCATGGGGTCGTCACCGGAACTACTCGGCTGATCGCAGCATATACATGGGACACGATCGGCGCTGCCTTTGATGGAACGCCGCGTCGATCACGCGCGCAGTTAACGCATCTTTAGTGCTGGACGGCATTCCTCAATCGACGCTGGTTACTCGCGACGTCGGTGAGGGGCGTGCACGATGAGAGCTATAGCAGCGATGGCATCCCAAATGCCGTCGCTCTATCTTGAGTAATCATAGCGGCACAAGCGGGCGCCGCTACGATCTTCGGTCAGCGGCGGTTATGCCGGTAGTAGCGCGGGCTTCGGTAGTTTCGCCGGCTCCGGTAGCCACGGTTCCCGCGGTATGCATTGCGGCGCGCATAGCCGCGATGAACTGCTGCACGGCGGTTGTAGCGATATGCACGTGCGCGCTGAGCGCGACGGACTTGCGGCCGATGTGCCCTGCTGTATCCTCCGTGGGAACGGTAAGATTGTGCCGTAGCTTCGGTGGGGCTGACCGAAGCACCTATCCCAGTGAGCATCAAAGCCATCGCAATCGGCAGCATCAGTTTTTTCACTAAACGAACTCCCCTACTGAATTGGTGTTCGGTGACGACGGCCGGCACCGGTTCTTCCGCCGCTTAACGACAGACGCGCACCTTGCGGTGGTTACGGAATTCCATCCGGCAAACTTGACGGTGACGTACGCTCTTCTTGACCATGGTACGATGAACTACCGTCTTGTGGACTTCACGGGCGCCGTGGTTCTGGGCATTCGCTGCACCAGCCGTGAGGCCGAGCGAGGCAGCCATCGCAGCGGCAGCGAGAATCTTGGCGAGCTTCATACGTTTCCTTTCAGTCCCCGACATCGGGCAAGCGAGAGTATTACGCAGAAGAAATGACAGGGTTCCTACCCCAAATAAATGGTGCGACGAAACGATCGGCAATCCGCCCCGATGCATGAACGCCGGTGACGAGATCGCGCTGGTTACGAAGGACGGCCACAAAAACCGGGCGGGACGCGCACCCGGGTCGATCTAGGCTGGTAAGCCGTTAGCTAACAACTCTGCCATCCATTTGCCGAGCTGTTCCTTTGTAACCGCTCTACGGGACGTCTCGGCTCCAAGTGCGTGCCGTGCCAGTAGAAGATCTCGCCGTTGAGCAGCTCGTCGCGAAGCGAACCGTTGAAGCTCTCGTTGTAACCGTTCTCTCAGGGCGAGCCCGGTGCAATGTACAGCGTCTTTACGCCGACCTGCCCAAGCCATTTCTGAACCGCGGTAGCGATGAACTCGCTGCAATTGTCCGACCTGATATGCGCGGGCGGCCCCCGGGCGATGAACAGCTCGGCAAGCGCCGCCAGCACGTCTTCGTGTTTCAACTGACGTGCGGCGATCAGCGCCAGGCATTCCCTGCTGGCCTCGGCGATGATCGTGAGTATCCGGAACTTGCGCCCGTCGCCCGTTCGCGCTTCGACAAAGTCGTATGCCCAGACATGCGCCGGATACTCTGGCCGCAGCCGGATGCACGAGCCGTCGTTCAACCACAGCCGGCCACGCTTGGGTTGCTTCTGTGGCACCTTCAGCCCCTCACGCCGCCAGATGCGTTCGACACGCTTATGATTTACCGACCACCCCGCGGCATGTAGCAGTGCGGTCACCCAACGATAACCGTAGCGTCCATACTGCCCGGCCAGCGCAACGATGTCCTCAGTCAGCGCCTGTTCGTCATCTGCCCCACACGGCACCTTGCGCTGCGTCGACCGATGCTGCCCGAGTACGCGACACACCCGTCGCTCGGATACGTCCAGCACCTCTTTCACTTGGTCAATGCAGCGTCGGCGCCGCGCGGGGCTTAAAAGTTTCCCCGTGCCGCCTCCTGCAGGATCAGCTTGTCCAGCGTCAGGTCGGAGATCGCACGCCGCAGCCGCAGGTTCTCCTTCTCCAGGTCCTTCATCCGACGAGCCTGATCCGTCTTCAGGCCACCATATTCCTTGCGCCAACGGTAGTAGGTTTGCTCGCTGACCGCGATCCGCCGACACGCCTCGGCGGTCGTCCCGCCCTGGCCCAGGACGATCTCAACTTCACGCAGCTTCCCGATGATCTCTTCCGGCTTGTGCTTTTTCGCAGGCATTCGTCGTCCCTTCCTTGATCCAGACTCTCATAGTCGATGGACCGCTCAGAAGGGGGCCGCTCACGCCGCAAACCCGATAAGATGATTGGTATAGACAGGGGTTTGATTCTGGTTTGTAAATAGGTATGCTAATGATCAATTAGCTGTCAGGCAATTATGGTGGGAGCGGGAATGAGGGGCTGTGTGGTGCTGCTGGCGATCGTGAGTGCCGTGGCGGTCCCGATCAGCGTCAACGCCAAGATCGTAACGGCCAACGCCGCAGGGTCCCTCGCTGCCGCTATTCGCAATGCGAAGCCCGGCGACACGATAGTCATGGCGAATGGTACTTGGTCCGACATCGCCATCGTGATGGCGGGACGGGGGACCGCAGGACATCCCATCACATTGCGCGCCGAACATCCTGGCAAAGTTGTTATCACAGGCCGCTCAAGCCTTAAGATCGCCGGCCGTCACCTGGTCGTGGCGGGCTTGGTATTCCGGGATGGCTATGCACCTAACGGTGAGGTGATCGCTTTCCGCAACGGCTCCGAGGAATGGGCGGAACATTCCCGGCTGACCGATGTCGTCGTCGATCGGTTCAATCAGCCCGATCGCCGCAAGGAGGACCATTGGGTTGCACTATACGGCCGCGATAACCGCGTTGACCACGCGCACTTCGAGGGCAAGGCGAACGGCGGGGCGATGATGGTCGTGGTACGCGATGCTGCGCGGCCGCTCGATAATCGTCACTGGATCGACCATAACTACTTCGGACCGCGACCCGTGCTGGGATCGAACGGCGGCGAGACGATCCGCATCGGTACGAGCACGGAATCGGCAAGCGCCTCGCATACCATCGTCGAAGATAATATCTTCGAGCGCTGCGACGGGGAGGTCGAGATCGTCTCGGTAAAGTCGGGTGGCAACATCGTCCGGCGTAACGTGTTCCTCCAGTCGCAGGGTTCGGTGGTCTTGCGCCACGGCGATGGCAATCTGGTCGAGGACAACGTCTTTCTTGGCGGTGGCATCGCCCATACTGGCGGCGTTCGGGTGATTAATCGCGGCCAGATTGTCCGGGGTAATTACATGGAGGGGCTCGCCGGAACCGAGTTCACCAGCGCGGTCACGGTGATGAACGGCGTACCGAACTCGCCAATCAACCGCTACGTACCCGTCAGCGACGCGCTGATCGAGCGCAACAGCGTCATCGATGGTTCGCGGATCACGTTTGGCGCAGGCGCGAGCGACGAGCGATCCGTGGCGCCGACGGCAACGCGGTTCACGGACAACCTCATCGTCAATACCGGCGGGGCTGATCCTTTTCGCGCGGAGGCGTCCATCGCGGGTATTCGGTTCGAGGGGAATGTCCGCACGACGACCGGTTCGCTGGCGCTTCTGATCGATCGCAGGGCGATAAACCTCGCGCGTGCCGCCAATGGCCTGTTATATCCGACCGACAAGGCCTTTGCCGAACTTGGTGCATCGCGCGCGCTGAAACCCATCGCGAAGTCTGACGTGGGCGTGGCCTGGTACCCAAAGCCGGCGAGCATGGTGGCCGCGTTCGGGAGCGGGCACGTGCGGTCCGTGGTGCGTAACGCCGTCGAGCTGGCCAAGGCGGTGGCGACGGCCGAGACCGGTGACACGATCGCGCTGTCGCCCGGACGTTATCGGCTTACCGCGCCGCTGGTGGTGGATCGGACGTTGACGCTTGCCGGGCCGGTCGGCCGCACGGCGGTGATCAGCTACACGCCGGCAACGCTGTTCGTCGTCCGCGACGGTGGGCGGTTGCGGCTCGACCGTCTTGCGATCTCCGGGGTCGCGACCCCAAGCTTGTCGGGCAATGCGGTCATCCGCGCAGCGCCTATGCTGTCCAATTACGCGATCGAGATCGACGACAGCGGCTTTTCCGGCATGGCGCAGGCGTCCGGTTTCGATGTCGTCGCGACCGCCGAGGCGTCGCTTGCCGAACGGATCGCAATCCGCGGCAGCGACTTCGCGGACATATCGGGGGCCGTGATCGCGGCGCATGCGGAGACAGGCTCGAAGGGCCTTTACAGCGCTGAGCACGTGCTGATCGCCAACTCCCGGTTCACGCGCGTCGGGACGATCGCAGACGTGTTCCGCGGGGGTGCCGACGAGAGCACCTATGGTCCCCATTTTCGGCTGACGGGGTCGACCATCACGGACAGCGGCAAGCCAGCGGGATCGATCCTGCTGTCGGGCGTGCAGGAGACGGACATCAGCGACAACCGGTTCGCGCGCAGCGGTGGAATCGTCGCGGCGCATAGCGTCGGTTCGCCGCTGACCCGGATCGCCGACAACGTCCTCGTCGACACCGCGACGCCCGTCGTTCGTGAACTTTTCCACAAGGGGCCGTCACGAGCCCTGATCGCCGAAAACACCGTGAGAGGATCCCAGTAATGCGCGTATCGCGCCTTTTCCCCAGTATGGCCGCCGGCCTCGCCATCGTCGCATCGATGGCCTCTGCCCAGTCGGTGGTCGCCCCCGATCCGGTCGCTGCGCCCGTACTATTCAAGCCTGCCGCGATGGCGACCATGACCGGATCGGGCGCCAAGTCTCCGCTGTTCGGCGAAGATCTGCGCCGGGTTCGCCGCACGTTCGATGCCGCGATCAAGGCGGGGATCAACGTTCCGGTGCCCAAGGACCCCGGCGGCGGGGCGACGCACGAGCAGCACAAGCGCAACTACATCGCGCTCTATGGGGCTGGGATCCTGTACCGGATCACCGGGGACCGCATCTACGCCGATTACGCGCGGCGCATGCTGCTCGAATATGCCCGGCTATATCCAACGCTCGGGGCGCATCCGGCGGCCGCGAACGAGGCGGCAGGGCGGCTGTTCTGGCAAAGCCTCAATGACAGCGTCTGGCTGGTCTATGCGGTGCAGGGCTATGATGCGATCCGCGACACGCTGTCGGCAGCGGACCGCAAGACGATCGACGATAATGTGTTCCGGCGCATGGCGACGTTCCTCTCGGAGGGCCAGCCGAAGATCTTCAACCTGATCCACAACCACGCCACCTGGGCGGTCGCGGCGGTCGGTATGACCGGATATGTGCTGCGCGACCGGGCGCTGGTCGACAAGGCGCTGAAGGGATCGGACCTCAGCGGCAAATCGGGCTTCATCGCGCAGGTCGACCAGCTGTTCTCGCCCGACGGCTATTACACCGAAGGGCCCTATTACCAGCGCTATGCGATGCTGCCGTTCGTGCTGTTCGCCAAGGCGATCGAGACCAACGATCCTGGCCAGCGCATCTTCGCGCACCGCGACGGCGTGCTGGTGAAGGCGATCCGTACATTGATCCAATTGACCTATGACGGCTATTTCTTTCCGCTGAACGACGCGATGCCGGACAAGAGCCTGAAAACCGACGAGCTCTATCAGGCGGTGGCGATCGGGTATGGCGTGACCAGGGACCCGACGTTCCTGTCGATCGCGCAGTGGCAGGGGCAGACCGTGCTGACCCCCGACGGACTGCTCGTGTCGCAGGATCTGGCGGCAGGCAAGGCCCAGCCGTTCGTCTATACCTCGCAGCTATTTAGCGATGGACCCGACGGCAAGCAGGGCGGCATCGCGGTCATGCGTGCCGGACCGGCCGACCGCGACGAAGTAGTGGTCGCGAAGAACACCGCGATGGGCCTCGGACATGGCCATTTCGACAAGCTGAACTGGCTTTTTTACGACAATGGCAACGCGGTCGTGACCGATTACGGCGCCGCGCGCTTCCTGAACGTCGAGAGCAAGGACGGCGGGCGATACCTCAAGGAAAACGAGAGTTGGGCGAAACAGACCGTGGCGCACAACACGCTGGTGGTTGACCAAGCCAGCCATTTCGGCGGCAAGTGGAAGGCCGGCCAGACACTGGCGCCGAAGCAGATCTATTTCTCCGGCGACGGCGCGACCAAGGTCAGCATCGCGGAAATGACCGGTGCCTATCCCGGCGTCGTCTTCCGCCGGACGCTGGTGCAATTGCCGATCCCCGGCGGTGCGGCGCCGGTGGTGGTCGACCTGCTGCATGTGGCCGGCGGCGCGCCGGCCACCTATGACCTGCCGCTGCACTATAGCGGGCATATAACCGACGTCGGGTTTCCGGTGCAGTCGAACGGCAAGACGCGGCCGGTGCTCGGGACGGCGAACGGGTACCAGCACATCTGGGTCGATGCCATCGGTACGCCCGATGCGACCAATGCGACGGTAACATGGCTCAAGGGTGGCCGGTTCTACACCTATCGCGCGCTGCCCCCGCAGGGAGCGACGATGATTCTCGGCGAGAGCGGCGCCAACGATCCGCGGTTCAACCTGCGTCGCGAGCCGATGCTGATCCAGCGGGTGACCGGCGCGACCACGACGGACTTCGTCGGCGTACTCGAGCCGCACGGCGCCTATGATCCGTCCGCCGAGACGACGGTCGGCGCAAAGTCGCGTATCGTCGCCCTGCATCATGTTCGCGGCAAGGACGGCGATATCGTGGTGCTCGATCTCGGCAGCGGCGGCGCCGTCACGCTCGGCATCGCCGAGAACGCCGATCCGGCGGCCGCACACAGCGTCGCGATCGCGGGGCGGACGGTCAGCTGGAAGGGGCCGTTCGCGCGCTTCGACACGCCCAAGGCGGTGAAATAACATGGTCGCGATGTCGAAGACTCCTCAGGTCGACGGGCCGGGGCGGAAAATCCAGGGGCTGCGCTGGTGCGTGATCGGGCTGATCGGGCTGGCGACCGTCATCAACTATATCGATCGCAACGCGCTGGCGGTGATGTGGCCCGCGGTGTCGAAGGACATCGGTGCGGACAAGGCCGATTACGCGCTGCTCGTGACGGTGTTCATGCTGGCCTATGCGGTCGGGCAGTCGCTGTTCGGGCGCATTCTCGACGTGATCGGCACGCGGCTCGGCTTCGTGGTTTCGATCGCGGTGTGGTCGCTGTCGATCGCCTTGCACGCGGCCGTCCGCTCGCTCGGAATGCTGGCAGTGCTACGCGTCACGCTGGGGACGAGCGAGGCTGGCAATTGGCCCGGCGCGGTGAAGGCGAACGCGACGTGGTTTCCGCCGCGCGAACGCGCACTGGCGCAAGGCATCTTCAATTCCGGCGCGGCGATCGGCGCGATCATCTCGGCGCCGCTCGTGGCATTGCTCTATGTCCAGATCGGCTGGCGCGCCACGTTCCTCATGGTCGGTATCCTCGGCTTCCTCTGGCTGTTGCCGTGGCTGTGGCTGTACCGCGGCGATCCCGACGCGCATCCCTGGCTGACTGAGGCCGAACGGGCGCTTATCAACGGCGCGCACGAGGACGGCGCCGCGGCGTCGACCGGTTACGCGCCGACGATGCGCGGGCTGCTGCGGCATCGCCAGAGCTGGGCGATCATCGTCAGCCGCTTCTTCCTCGATCCGGTCTGGTGGCTGTTCGTCTCGTGGCTGCCGATCTATCTCGCGGAGACGTTCGGGTTCGACGTCAAGCAGATCGGGCTGTTCGCCTGGGTGCCCTATGTCGGCGCGATGGTCGGCAGCCTGAGCGGCGGCTGGCTGTCGGGGCGTCTGATCCAGTCGGGCTGGCCGGTGCTGCGTGCGCGCAAGGTGGTTATCACCGGGGGCGGGGCGATCATGCTGCCGGCGCTGCTGCTGACGATGGGCGCGGCGACGCCGCTGGCCGCCGTGCTGCTGATCGCCGTCGTGCTGTTCGGTTTCCAGGTGGCCATCAACAACATCCAGACGCTGCCGAGCGACTATTTCGCCGGCGGTGCGGTCGGCAGTCTTGCCGGGATCAGCGGCACCGCGGCGGTTGCCGGCACGCTGATCACGACTTGGCTTGTGCCGAGCATGACCGCGCAAAGCTACGCACCGATCTTCGCGCTCAGTGCGGCGATCGTTCCGGTTTCCATCGCCGCACTCTGGCTGCTGGGCGGCTCGCACGCTCCGGTCGTGCCCGAGGGCGACATCACCACCACGCACAAAGGGTTACGTCCATGAGATTCACGAACAAAACGGCCATCGTCACGGGTGGCGGGCGCGATATCGGCAAGTCGGTCTCGCTGCGGCTCGCCAGCGAAGGCGCAAAGGTCGTCGTCAACTATCGCAGCGACGAGGCCGCGGCGCAGGCGACCGTCGACGAGATCACCGCCGCGGGCGGCACCGCCCTGCTGTTCCGCGCGGACGTGACGAAGGCGGCCGAGGTCACGGCGATGGTCGAGGCGACGGTGGCGGCATTCGGCGGGACGATCGACATCGTCGTCAACCTCGCCGGTGGGATGATCGCGCGAAAAACCATTGCCGAGATGGACGAGGCGTTCTTCGACACGGTCATGGACCTGAACCTGAAATCGGCATTCCTGGTGACCAAGGCGGCGCTGCCGTACATCCCGAGCGGTGGGGCGATCGTCAACATCGCCTCGCTCGCCGGACGCGATGGCGGCGGGCCGGGCGCGACGATTTATGCGACGTCGAAGGGTGCGCTGATGTCGTTGACGCGCGGTCTGGCGAAGGAGCTCGGCCCGCAGGGTATCCGCGTGAACGCGCTGTGCCCGGGCCTGATCGGTACCAGCTTCCACGATATCTTCTCCAAGCCGGAGGGGCGCAAGGCGACCGCAGGCAACACCCCGTTGCGGCGTGAGGGGCATCCGGACGAAGTCGCCTCCGCGGTCGCTTTCCTGGCGTCCGACGATGCGTCGTTCCTGACCGGCACGAACGTCGATATCAATGGCGGGTTGTTCTTCTCGTAAGACCAGGCGTCCGCAAGAAGAGGGAGAGGAATTATGCGCAAGACGGTCGTAATGTTCGCAGCGCTTTCGCTAGCTACTGGAGCTTCGGGGCAGGGCGCGCCCAGGCCTCGTACCGACGCGCCGCCGATCCAGGCGTACAAGATTATCCTCGTGGGGGATTCGACGATGGCGCCCGGCAGCGGCTGGGCGTCCGCGTTCTGCGCAAGCCATGTGAAATCGTCGACCGCGTGTCTGAACATGGGGCGTGGCGGGCGGAGCACCCGCAGCTATCGCGCGGAAGGGTCGTGGGCGATCGCGCTCGATGAGGCGAAGGTGCGTGGCTACAAGGCGACCTATGTGCTCATACAGTTCGCGCACAACGATCAGTCGGAAAAGCCGGAGCGATGGACAGACCGGACGACGGAGTTCCCGACAAACCTGAGGCGTTACGTCGATGAGGTCCGAGGGGCAGGGGCGATCCCGGTGCTGGTGACGCCGTTGACGCGGCGCGACTTCAAGGATGGTCGCTTGCAGAATACGTTGGCGGAATGGTCCGATGAGGTGCGGAAAGTGGCGACGGCGATGAAGGTGCCTCTGGTCGATCTCAACGCGCATAGCGCCGCGCTGGTGCAGCAACTCGGCGCGGTGGATGCGGCGAAGCTCGCGATGGCCGAACCACTGCCGGCCGAACTGGCGGCGGCACAGTCAGGCACCACGCTCAAGGCGCGGACGGCGGAGGAGGCGAAACTGCCCGAGGCGCCCGCCAAGCCCAATAGTCCACGTGGCCAGTTCGGGCTGAAGTTCGATCACACGCATGTCGGGGCGGCCGGCGCGCAGGTCTTTGCGCGGATGGTGACGCAGGATCTGGCAGCGGCGGTGCCCGCCTTGCAAGCTCAACTGGTGCCCTGAGCCGCCTATCGGCGGACATCCAGACCGCCGGCGAGGAAGCTGTCGATGTCGTGCTGGTCGAACAGCGCGGCATCGCCGGTGAGGCTGTGCTTGAGGCAGGTCAGCGCGAGGCCGTACTCGATGGCTAAGGCTTCGCGACCGTCCTCGCCACCGTTCCCCATCAGGCCGTGCAGGACACCCGCCGCAAAGGCATCGCCTGCACCGATCCGATCGACGATCCCCGCCACTTCGACGTCGCGCGTCTGCCAGGAGTCCGATGGGGTATCGAGCCGAGCGGTAATCCGGTGGCAGTCGACGTGCGCGATTTCGCGCGCCGCGGATGCGATCCAGCGGAGATTAGGGAAGGCGGCGAAGGCGGCCTTGGCCGCTTCGCGGCGCCGTTCGGGGCCATCGCCTGAAAATGGCGCGTCCAGCAGCAGTGTCATGTCGCGGTGATTGGCAAAGAACAGATCGGCGTGTGCGACGAGTTCCCGCAGGATGGCGCGGGGATCGCTGCCCCAACTTTCCCACAGGCGAGCGCGGTAGTTCGCGTCGAAAGATATCCGGATGCCGCGCGCGCGTGCCGTCCGCATCGCTGTCAGGGTCGCGTCGGCCATCTTTGGGCCGAGTGCAGGCGTGATGCCCGAGACGTGCAACCAGCGGGCGCCGTACAGCACCGCATCCCAGTCGACTGCGCGCCAATCCGTCGTGGCGAACGCGCTGCCAGCACGGTCGTAGGTTACGTCGCTCGCGCGTAACGACGCTCCCTGCGTCAGGAAATACAGCCCAAGCCGCCCCGGCGCTTCAGCGATCCGCGTCGTGTCCACGCCGGCGCCACGGAGAAACGTCCGCGCGCGCCTGCCCAGCGGTCCGCTCGGCACGACGCTTGCAACCGCGCTGCGCCACTCGAGCGCAGCCAGGGCGACCGCGACATTGGCCTCCGCCCCTCCGATCTGCACGCCGAGCGTATCCGCCTGGGCCAGTAGCGATCCGACAGGGGCGGTCAGTCGCATCAGCACTTCGCCAAAACACACGATGTCCGCGGGTAAATACCGTTCGGGCTTCATCACATCCGATCTCCTAGTAGAGGATCGCCCTATAGGTATGACAAACTGGTATCCACATATTTATCGAACCTCATTGACATAGTGCCTGATGACTCGGCATTGATCGGCAAAACAAAATAGGAGTTGAGGGTGAGGATGTCGTCACGCACCATTAAGGTCGCAGCCGCGCGCAAGCGGCGGGCCGCCCTGTTGCCAGGCACCGCACTAGCGGTACTCGTCGTCGGAACGCCTGCTGTTGGACAAGTGCTTCCGGCCGCGCAGACACCTGCGCCGGATCCGCAGTCGGCAGTCCCATCGGTTCCGGCACCCGCTGAATCTGATAGCGCGACAGCCGACCCCGCTGTGCCGCCATCCGCACCCTCGAGCGATGCCGACATCGTCGTGACCGGCATTCGGCAAACATTGCAGAACTCGATCAACGTGAAGCGCAACGAGACTGCGATCGTCGATGCGCTATCGTCGCAGGATATCGGCGACCTGCCGGCCTTGTCGATCGGCGAGGCGATCCAGACGATCACCGGCGCGACCACGCACCGCGAGAAGGGCGGCGCGTCCGAAATCTCGCTGCGGGGGCTTGGTAGCTTCCTGAGCAATACGACGTTCAACGGACGTGAAGCGACGAACGGCAGCGGCGACCGCGCGGTCAATTTCAACCAGTTCCCGTCCGAACTGGTCAACGGCATCAAGATCTACAAATCGCAGCAGGCGAACCTGCTTGAAGGCGGCGTCGCCGGTTCGATCGAACTCCAGACGATCCGGCCGCTCGATTATGGCAAACGCGCGCTGCAGGTCGAGGCAAAGGCTAACTACAATCCCTATCAGGACCGTATTCGCGGTGAGAGCGCCTGGGGCTGGCGTGGTACCGCAAGTTACATCGATCAATATGATCTCGGCTCACTCGGCAGGGTCGGCATCGCACTCGGCTTTCAGCGCAACTCGGTGAACAATCCCGAGGAGACCTACGCCGGCAGCAGTACATGGGTCGCGTGCAACCCCAACGTCGTTGTTGCGGCAGGCAACTGCTCTGAGGTGACCCGCGAGCAGGGGGCTGCGGGAACACCGTTCTATCTTACGCCGAACTCGACGATTTTCCGACAGATCACGGAGAAGGATAAGCGCAACGCCTTCATCGGTTCGCTCCAGTGGCAGCCCTCTGATACGCTCGATATCAACTTGGATTTCCAGTATTCGAAGCGGGATTATAGCGAGGACCGTCATGATCTGACCCTGTCCGAGACGCGTTACGGCTTGAAGAACGTCCAGTATGACGACCAACATCGCCTGCTCTATGCCGAGGGCCTGACCTCCGTGGAGTCGACCGGCAACCTGCTGACACGCGACGAGAAATATATCGGCGGGGGCGGCAATATCGCCTGGAAACCCACTGACCGGCTGACGATCACGGCGGATGCCTCCTATTCGCGCACGGAACGGCGGACGCTCGAACGTAGCGTGCGCCTGCGGACCGATCCGCTGGACGTCAACGGCGTACGGACGCCGCTGAACAACCAGCGTGTGCCGTACATTTATGACGCGCGGAACGGGTTCGCCCCCACCGTCACGCTCGATCCACGGTTCAACGTGAACGACTGGAAGCTGTTCAGCGACGACGCCCGCATTCGTCGCGCGGACGAGTACAAGACCGACGAAATCCTCGCCGGTCGTTTCGACGTCGCGTACACGTTCGACGGATTTCTGAGCCGGATCGACGCAGGCGCCCGCTATTCGCACCGACGCTATACCGCCTATGACGATCTGGTCGAAACGCTGCAGGATGATCGCACAGTGGATCGTGCCGTCAGCGAAAAATGCCGTACGGCCTTCCCGCAACAAGGCTTCCTTTCCGATGCGCCGACGCAGTCCATCACCAGTTGGGCTACGTTCGATACGCTTTGCCAATTCCAGAATTATTTAGGCACCGAAGATCCGGGCGGCAATGCGGACACTCGCTCCGTCGCCAATGCGGATGTGAAGGAAACGGTTTGGTCGGGCTATTTGATGGGATCGTACAAGGGTAATCTCGGCACCCTGCCGGTCCGCGGCAATTTCGGCGTCCGCCTCGTTGATACGAGGCTAACGTCCGTCGGATTGCGAAGCGGCCTTGACGTCGTGACGGGCGCCGATGGTTCGATCTCGCTTGTCGGCACCGGTGCGTTCGACGAGGTGTCGATCAAGAACAGCTATTTTCGCGCATTGCCCAGCGTCAACGCCAATTTCGACCTGGCGAGCGACGTCATACTGCGCCTTGCGGCGTACCGTGCGATGTCGCGACCGGCGCCGAGCGATCTAGCAGGCGGGCGGACCGTGCGGCTCGAAGATGGCACGGGGTTCGGGTCGATCGAGGATGCGCTCGGCCAGATAATCGCCAACGGCAGCCCGCGGTTGAAACCGATCATGTCGTGGAACGGCGATGTAGCGCTCGAATGGTATCCGAACCGCGACACGATCGTCTCGGGGACGGTCTACTACAAGCAATTCGCGGGCGGCTTTGTGCCGGTGACGATAGATGAAGAGTTCGAGATCGACGGGCAAACGGTGACCGTGCCGGTGACGCAACGTCAGAACAGCGACGAGAAAAGCCGCGTCTACGGACTGGAAGTGACGCTTTCCAATCGATTTTCGTGGTTGCCCAAACCGTTCGATGGTTTGGGTGGAAAGGTGAGCTACAATTACTCGGACTCGAATTTCAAGAATTACGATATCCGTCTGGGCGACGTAACTGATCCGTCGACCGGGGTCGTCACGCCCGGGATCGTTCCGGCTGCAAATCTCAGCGGCTATTCCAAACATGTCGTCTCGGGCCAGCTTTATTACCAGCTGGGCCCGGTTTCGCTCCAGGGCATCTACAATTATCGATCGAAATATTATCAGGATTTCGTCGGTGGCAATTCGCAACTTCGATATGTCCGGGGTTCCGACACGCTCGATCTGCGCGCCTCCTACAACATCAATCGCAATGTCTCCTTGAGGCTGGAAGCGCTGAACGTGTTGAACGAGCCCAAGGTGACCGACATGCCTGTCGAGGGAAGCAGTCGCCAGTATCACTATTACGGCGCCAAATATTTTGTGGGGGTGCGCGTCCGACTTTGAGGGGCGCTTAGGCTCGGCGACTGGCGGCTTTTCATTGGCGTGTGAAATTGGTAGGACAACCGAAGGAATAAAGGATTTTGCAGCGCCATGGCCGAGCGTCGTCTGTTTCAGGAAGTTGCGGATCGCATTGCGGGGATGATCGCGGAGGGCGTTTTCCCGCCAGGTACGCGCCTTCCTGGGGAACGCGAGCTCGCCGAGCAATTCGACGTCAGTCGCGTCACGATCCGCGAAGCGGAGATTGCGCTGCAGGCGACAGGGGTCATCCGCATCAAGACCGGATCGGGCGTTTACGTGTCGGATACACCGGCGGCAAAGCCCGGCGAGCTTCCTGCGGTCAGCGCGTTCGAATTGACCGAGGCCCGCTCGCTGTTCGAATCCGAGGCGGCGGCTTTGGCGGCGCCGATCATCTCCGACGACCAGATCGAAGTGCTGGACGCGTTGTTGAAGGACATGGCCGAGGAAGGAGCGGATGATGATCGCATTACCGAAATTGACCGTGCGTTCCATCTGACCATAGCCTCGGCATCAGGCAACCGGGCGATCACGCACACGGTGGAGATTTTATGGCGCATGCGGACCGAAATTCAGGATGTTCGCGATACGCACAAATCGGTGTGCCATCATGACGCAAGCGTACGTCACCGTGAGCATGCCGCGATCGTAGACGCCCTGCGGCGACGGGACTCTGTCGCAGCGCGCGCGGCGATGCGCCAGCATTTCAGTCGCTTGTTAGAAGCGATGCTGGATGCGACCGAACAGCGCGAAGCTCAGGCGCTCAAGCTGAGGTCCGCCGCGAGCCGGGCAAGGTTCCTGATGAGCGCCCAGTTGGTATAAAGTCGCTTATGTCGCAAGGCGACGGCTGACTGCGCTCTTGCTAGAACATCAGGCAGATGAGCCTTGCTGTCTATTCATCTTAATCGGTTCGACACGACCGCGGGTAGCTTCCTCAAAACTACAGCTCCAGCAGTCGCAATTCATTGAAATGAACGAATGTCTGAAGATGAGACGCGCATTTCCGGCTGCGGAATGACTGGAAGTGGGTCTCGCTGGATCTGCACTGCTGGCCGCCTTGGCGCCCTGCGGCCAAACGGAGAAGTTGATCTACCGGAGTCGGATCATGACGGGAGCCGTTGAGATGCCCGACTTAGCTACGCCCAACCTTCCCTCTAGGCAGTTCGAGATTACAGCCCGTTTCTACGAGCAATTTGGATTTGAGCCGACTTGGAAAGACGCTACTTGGATGATCCTTAAACGGGGTAATCTCATTCTGGAATTCTTCCCGTTCCCCGATCTTGATCCGGCACAGAGCTCGTTTAGCTGCTGTTTTAGGGTGGACGACGTTGGCGCGTTCTTCGAAATTCTATTATCCGCAGGTGTGCCCGAATCCACGAAGGTCTGGCCGCGCGTTCATCGGCCTAATAGGGAGCCGTGGGGTGGCCTCGTTGGCGCGCTAATCGACCCGGACGGCCCGCTAATCCGGCTAGTTCAGGCTCCAAATTGAATGTCCATTATCCTTCCATGGCAACCTTTGCGAGCGCGAAGCCGCGTTTCAAATTTGGTCACATCGCGAAGTTGAACCAGCGTCTGAAGTTGAGGAGCTCGGGAAGGGGCGTGAACGTCCAGATCTGGGTCTTTCGTCGTTGAATATACTCTATTCAAAGCTTTCTTTTGTTCATAAAGAGTTCACTGATGCGCGCCGAAGCGGCGGCAGTGTTCGAGATAGCCAACTTCATGTGCCCCGGCCATCGCGACGATGGCTTGCCATAGCCACGATGGTGCATCGAGTTTATCATCGCGGGCGGTCAGGGTATCGCGCCATGCCAATCTCGCGTCGTCGCTGAGTTGTCGGGCATGCGCCTGGCCCACGACAAACGACAGATAGGACGCGGCGGCGACCGCTTCCTTGCGCGTGAATTGTTCGACCTCGATCTTGAGGTCCTGCGGCGCCAGTTCGCGCAGGAAGACGGGTTTGCCCATGAGGTGCGCCGCGACCATTCGCTGGCCCAGGTTCGGCGACAGCGCGTTGGTCCCCGCAAGCACCCGCTCGGCCGCGTCGCGCGGCATCGTCGACTCGCCTGTTATCGGTACGACGGAGTCCACGGCCTCCTTGATATCGACCAGCGCAAGCCGTTCATCCTTTGCCTTGCCGTGCGAGATGCCGATCAGCACTGCGAAACGCAGGTGCCCGAGCGAGCTGCACCCTTTGCGCCAATAAGCGGCGTCGACCACCCGAAGTCTCCTGTCGCCGGCGACACCGGCCAGCTCCATGCATCGCGCGCGAACCGAGTCCTCGCCGAACAGCGCGACGATCGCATTCTTCTCAGCCCGCGAAAGCTTCCAGAAGCGCTTGTTGTGCGGAATGTTAGGCTCGACGTCCTCGAGACGATCCTTCGCCAGATGGCGCCATCGTCTGCCGATCGCCTCGCGCCTTACCGATCGGACGACGTCGGGTTCGCGCGGATCGTCCTCGACGGTCGGGGTCAGCGCCCGGCAATACCCGTCGACCATCGCTTCGATCATGCGTGCGGTCGTGACACCCGGCAGATCCGAACTCCGTGCCGCGGTTTCGAGTGACAGGCCGAGGCGGATGAGGTCGTAGGCGGGATTGGCGATGACGGTCTGGTCCAGATCACGTATCTGGATGTCGACGCGATGATCGGCATCGGCCACCGGCCCGAGATTGCCGAGATGACAGTCGCCGCAAATCCAGACTGCCGGACCTTCCGGAATGCTGGCGGCGACGGGCGACTCTTCAAGCCATTGATAGAACTGCGCCGTGTTTCCGCGGACATAGGCGTGGACCGATCGCGCCATCTTGAGTGCGCGGGTTCGTTCGAGCACGGCCGAGCGTTCGTCGGGAGCCACGGCCATGAGTTCGCTTTCGAGAGAGCAAGGAGGATCGGTGAGTACCTGGCTATCGGTCATTTCGTGACGACCAAGACCGGGTCAGGGTATCGCCGACCTGGCCACCCGACAGTTATCCGCCGCCGTAGTGGTCGTCGGCGATAGCAATTCATCGCCCGGTATCGCAACACCCATCTGTACCTTGCAGATTGGCGCTCTTCACCTCGGCGATTTCGGTGTTCGAAAGGCCCGGGGTTTCCGCGCGAAGAAACCGTAAAAGGTCGCTGATTTCCCTCGGGCCAAACTTGAGGTCGATATCGTCCATCTGGATGAAGACCGATTTCTGCCGATCCGCCGAAAAGGCGGCGACGATATCGACGCACTCTTCCAGCGTTCCCTGTCCGACCGCTTCCGACGTAGTGCCGTCGGACGGTTCCGCAGCATAGATCGTGGCCGGTTCGCTCAAAGGGTAGGTCGTCATCGTCGTCGCTTCCATCGTCCAGGTGGGTCGGGGCTTCGCCCGCCGGGTTGGTGGCGGCGGGCGCTCACCTCATTCGTCTTCGGCGTCGATATTGACGGTCGTCTCGGCGAGCTTCGTCATATATTCGTCACCACCGTAGATGTCCTTGGTGGCCGCGCTGAGCTTCTTGTGGTCGTCCTTGAGACCCAGCGCCTTGGCGTACGCCGTCGCCGTGCCGAACCCGGCGATCCCGTAATGCGTCATCCGCTGATATTGCGCGATGATCATCACATCGAGCAACGGACCCTTCTCGGGGCCTTCCTCGAGAACATGCTTGGTGGCTTCGGCGACGAGGCCTTCCATGCCCTTGCAATGCTCCTTCGAGACCTTCTCGTCGTTCGACGCGATCAGGTCCTTGAGCAGGTCGGTATGCGTCTCGATATCCGACTGCGACTTGGTCAGCATATCCTTCAGCGATGCGTCGCTCGCCTTTGACGTGATCTTCTTCAGGACCTTCTTCATCTGGTCGTTCGCAGACCACAGATCCTTCAACTCGTCGGTATAGATTTCCTGGAGATCTTCGGGCGCAGACATGGGATCATCCTTATGGGCTCACCGGCGGAATGCGCGGCGGCTGGTTTTGAATTGCGGGAAATGCAGACTTGGGCGCGGCGACCTCAGCCGGAGCCGGGCTCCTTCTGCTCGTCCTCGTAGTCGGCATCGGTACCGATCTTGCCGTTGGCCTCGGCCTCGGCGATACCCGACGTCTCGACGACCTCGATCGTGTGACCTTCGGCCGAGATCGCATGCGGTTCGCGGTCGGCATCCGGGTCGGCGGCGATCGTCGTGCGGTCACCGCCGTCCGAGCCCGCGACGCCGTTTCCGGCATTGCCGCCATCTTCGCCCGCCTGACCGCCACCGTGATAAGCGATGTCGGTCTGGCCGCCATGCGCCATGAAGCCGGTGTTCGTCTCGGTCTTGCCGGCATGCGGATTGGGATAAGACCCGCCGCCACTTTCGCCGCCTTCGCTGCGGCCGTTAACGTCATCGTTGCCGCGGGGCGAGTACGATATGCCGTCCGGCGCGCCTTTGCTCGCTGGATTGCCGGGAACGGGAGTATGAACCTTGTCACTCATCGGTACGTCCTTCTGAATGTAGCGGATCAAAACAAATCGACCTGGTCCGCTCGTCGGGAGCAGACTGGGTCAGGGAGGGGTTACGGCCGCAGCACGACCTTGATGACGCCATCCTGCTTATCGCGGAACTTTTGGTACATTTCGGGTGCATCCTCGAGGCTGGCCGGGTGCGTCACGACGAAGCTCGGGTCGATATCGCCTGCCTCGATCCGCGCGAGCAGCGGCTTGGTATAGGCCTGGACGTGCGTCTGGCCGGTCTTGATCGTCAGCCCCTTGTTCATCATCGCGCCGATCGGAATCTTGTCGCCCATCCCGACATAGACGCCGGGGATCGAGACGGTTCCGCCCATCCGGCAGCTCATGATCGCCTCGCGCAGCACGTGCACGCGGTCGGTGGCGAGGAAGGTCGCCGCCTTCACCTTGTCGATCACCGCGTCGATCGCGCCATGACCCGAAGCCTCGGCACCGACCGCATCGATGCAGCTGTCGGGACCGCGGCCCTTGGTGCGGAACTGGAGTTCGTCATAGACGCTGTCGACTTCGGCGAAGTTGATCGTCTCCGCGCCGCCGGCCTCGGCCATCGCCAGCCGCTCAGGCACCTCGTCGATCGCGATCACGCGGCCCGCGCCCAGCATCAACGCCGAGCGGATCGCGAACTGGCCGACCGGACCGCAGCCCCAGATCGCCACGGTATCGCCCGGCTCGATCTGTGCGTTCTCGGCGGCCATGTAGCCGGTCGGGAAGATGTCGGAGAGGAACAGCGCCTGCTCGTCGGTGACGCTGTCGGGCACCTTGATCGGACCGATATCGGCCATCGGCACGCGCAGATATTCGGCCTGGCCGCCGCAATAGCCGCCCAGCATGTGGCTGAACCCGAACAGGCCCGCGGGCGAATGGCCCATCGCCTTGATCGCCATCTCCGAGTTCGGATTGGTCCGCTCGCACGCCGAGAACAGCCCCTTGCGGCAGAAGAAGCAATCGCCGCAACTGATCGTGAACGGCACGACGACGCGGTCGCCGATCTTCAGATTGGTGACTTCGGAGCCGAGCGCGACGACGACGCCCATGTTCTCGTGGCCCAGGATGTCGCCCGCCTGCATCGTCGGCTGGTATCCGTCGAGCAGATGAAGGTCGGACCCGCAGATCGCGCAGGCCGTAACCTTGATGATCGCATCGCGCGGATGCTTGATCTCGGGATCTGCAACAGTATCGACCCGAACATCGCCTTTTCCATGCCAAACAAGTGCGCGCATCAGATAGTCTCCGTCATTGAATTACAGTATAGTACTCAAGTACGACAGAGCATATCGTCAGACATGAATCGGCGATGGCGCAAATGCTGCCCGATCATTCTCGACACTATGCACTGTCACCGCGAAGCTTCAGCCACCACATATATCCGTCGCTGCCATCAACGTGAGTGTATCATGGTGAGTATAGCGATCAGGCACCCGTCATCGTTCCTGATCGATAACCATTACTGCCAATTATATTTCGTATTGATTGGGATCAGTATTGCTACCCATAAATTGGATTATGTTGGATAAGTGAAAATTGAAACATCGTAATGACTTGGCGAGATCGATCGTTCGGCAATGCCCTTACAGTTGCGATATCGATGCTCTGGATAGTCCTCCCGGGCCGAAGATCGAACCGAAGTTCTTTGTAGCGGGGGCCAATCCGAAGCCTGGACCGTTAGGACGCTATCGCACTCCGCCGACGCCGTTACCGCCACGCCTTCACTGGCGTCACAGCGTTCCGACCGGCGGACACTCAATTTCAAATTCGGGATAGCCTCATGCAGATCAAAGCCATTCTCTTCGATATCGACGGTACGCTGGTCGACACCAACGACATGCACGTCCTCGCCTGGGAGGAGGCGTTCGCGACTGTTGACGCGTCGTTCGACCGGCAGGTGATCCACGACCAGATCGGCAAGGGGACCGACATGCTCGTGCCGACGCTGCTGCCCGATGCGGACGAAGATCAGCAGGAAAAGCTCGGCGACGCGCACGGCGCGATCTTCAAGGCGAAATACCTGAAGACCGCCAAGCCGTTCGCGCAGGCGCACGACCTGCTGGCACACGCGCATGGTCTCGGACAGCGGGTCATATTGGCCTCGTCGGCGTCGGAAGCAGAACTCGACCACTATATAGACCTGCTCGACGCACGCGACCTGATCGCCGCAACGACGAGCAGCGACGACGTCGAGAAGACCAAGCCCGCGCCCGACATCTTCGCGACCGCGCTCAAGAAGCTCCCGGGGATCGACCCTGCCGACGTTCTCGTCGTCGGCGACACGCCCTACGACATCGAAGCAGCCGCCAAATGCGGGGTCGCCGCGGTCGCGGTTCGATCGGGCAAATTCACGGACGAGCAACTGCAATCCGCAGGCGCGATCGCGATCTATGATGACGTGGCCGCCTTGCTCGCCGGTTACGCAAACTCGCCGCTGGGACGCTGATCGACATGGCGATCACCCTCAAACCCCTGCGCGATCAGGTCATCGTCGTCACCGGCGCAACCAGCGGTAACGGCCTTGCGATCGTCGAAGAGGCCGTGAAACGCGGTGCCGCCGTCGTCGCGACAGCGCGTAACGAAGCGGCACTGGAAGCCCTGCGCGATCGCCTGTCCGCCAACGGCGGACGCATCGCGATCTGCGTTGCGGACGTCAGCGACATGGCTGCGGTCGAGCAGGTCGCCGCCGTCGCGATCGAAGCGTTCGGCGGCTTCGACAGCTGGGTCAACAACGTTGGCACCGGCACCTACGGCACGCTCGAGCAGGTCCCGGTCGCCGATCATCGCCGCGTGTTCGACGTCAATTATTTCGGCGTACTGCATGGATCGCTAGTCGCGGCGCGCCATCTGCGCGGCCGCGGTGGCGCCATCATCAATATCGGCTCGATCCTGAGCGACCGCGCGATCGTCGAGCAGGGACCGTATTGCGCGACCAAGCATGCGGTGCAGGCGCTGACTGATACGCTGCGAATGGAGCTGGAGCAGGAGGGCGCCGGCATCTCGGTGACGCTGATTAAGCCTGGCGCGATCGACACGCCGTTCCCCGAGCATGCGCGCAACTTCATGGACCAGCCGCCCCGCCTCCCGCCACCGCTCTACGCACCCTCGGTCGTCGCCGACGCGGTGCTGTTCGCCTGCGAGACCCCGCGGCGCACGCTATATGCGGGGGGCGGGGGGCTGCTGTCCTCGCTCCTGTCGCGCGCCGCGCCACGGTTGAGCGACAAGATCATGGAACTGGTCGGCACTGTCGCGCAGCAGAAGCCGCAAGATCCCGGCGACCCGGCGCGTCGCGACAACCTGTATGAGCCGCGCGTTGATGCCTTGCGCGGAAGCCAGGACGTCCACGCGCGCAAATCGAGCACCGCGTTGCGGGCGCAGAAAGTCCACCCGGCCGTTCTGTTGCTAGGTGTCGTCGGAGCCGGGATAGCGGTTGCAATCAGTCGGCCGAAGAATATTACCCCGTGACACCGGACACCGGACACCGGACACCGGACACCGGACGCCGAACGGGCAGGGGCCGCTCACGACTTCGACGTCGTGATCGTCCTCAGTGGCGGCAACGCGCTCGGCGCTTTCATAGCCGGCGTCTACGAAGCCCTGCACGAGCACAGCCTCGAACCCGACTGGATCATCGGCGCATCGATCGGAGCGATCAACGGAGCGACGATCGCCGGTTCCGCTCCCCATCGCGGGATCGAAACCGCTACAAGTGGCTTCGAAGCGAGATGAACAAATGGCTGGTTTTGGAAAGCGGCTACCTCGGTTTGGACGTCTGGAATTGGGTCTCCGCTGTCGCAGTCTTTTGGGTTAACCCCCGGGGTGGGGGCTCGGCTACCTGATCATATGCTTTCAAGATACGATTAGCCCGTGGAGCTCCGCCTCGACAATGTTGGTCGTCTTACGGCGCAAGCTCGATCAACATGCGATATCTTGGCGGCGCGGAGAGCAGCGGCCATCGCGTGCTGGTGCTGGTCGACGGGCATCGCTGGGCCGATGCAGTCGGCCAACGCCGGTTTCGCGACTTCGTGGATCTGAACACGATCCCGCTCGGGACCTGCCGAAGAACCAGACGTACGCCCGTCCTGTTCGCGGCGATGCCGGGAACCCGCCAACGATACCTGATCGACCAACTATGGCGTAGTGACGTTCCTGGCTCCCCAACACGGTCGGTCAGAGCCAATCCACAGCCTTCGCAAGCGCATCGAACTCGGCCGGCCATGCGGCTGACCATCGTGCCTTGGTCGTAGCGTCCACCCAACTCGCGTCGATCCCGTTCAGCATCATGGCCTTCAGGTCGATGATCGTGAAGCCGAGGTGCGAATACATGAGTTCCCACGCGCCCCCGGGGGTGATGTCATGAAGCGTAGGATCGTCGCTGTTCGGGTGCAGCCGCATGCCGAGTTTGGCCATCCGGCGGATCGGATGATCCACCGCCCAGCGGTCGTGATCGAGCGTGCGGAGATAATAGGAGTTGGTCGGCACGACCGTGAAGACGAGCCCACGCGCGGTATAGTCACGCGCCAGTTCGGCATTGTCGACGATGGTGTAGCCGTGATCGACTCGGTCGACGTGCAGTTGTTCCACCGCCGTCCGCACGTTGGTCCACGGCATCCCGAACTCGCCGGCATGCGCCGTGGCGCGAAGGCCGTGCGCCTTGGCCAAGGCATAGGCCTCGGCAAACAGTTCGGGCGGGCGATCCGTTTCGCGGTAGTCGATGCCAATGCCGAAGACGGCGGGGTGGCGGTAAGCGATCATCTCCCGCACCATCGTCAGCGCGTCGGCAGGGTCTGCCTCGCGGTCGATGCTGGGGATCAGCAGCGCGGTGATGCCGAAGTCGCGCTCGGCATCCGCCATGCCGGCGACGATCGCATCCTGCAGGTCGGGATAGGCGAGGGGGGTGTCGCGGATCGTCGCGGTCGGGTTCCAGAAGAACTCGGCATGGCGCACGCCCTCGGCGGCGGCATCCTCGAGATATTCGTACGTGATCCGCTGGAAATCGGCCGGGTCGAGCAGCAGATGGCGTTCCAGCATGCGCAGGATATGGAGCACGCCGACCGGCCGTCCGTCACGGCGATAGAAGTCGTCGATCTCCGCGCGCGTGACGGGGGCGTCATGCTTTTCGGCGAGCGCGGCGAAGGTCGCGTGGCGTATCGAGCCGAGCAGGTGGCAGTGAAGTTCGACCTTCGGCACCGCCCGGAAGAAGGCGCGCTGCATGTCACCGACAGGGCGACCGATCGGCGACGTGGGTACGTTGCCGAGTCTGGGAAGAGGCATGACGGTCAGTATCCCGTGGCGGCGGTGTAGAAATAATAGCCGAGCGGCAGCGCGAGGATCAGCAGGCCGACGGGCACCTGGCGAATGCGGCCCGCCAGCAACTGGACGATGACGTGCGTCAGCAGGCCGCCCGCGATACCTGTGCCGAAGCTGTTGGAGATCAGCGTCAGGATCACCATCGTCATCGCCGGCAGCATGTCGAGCGTATCGTTGCCGCTGCCATCGATCGGCTTGGGGGCGTTCCGGATCGTGGCCAACATCGAGATGCCGATCAGGATCAGGGCGGGCGCGGTCGCCTCGCGCGGGATCGCCATCGCCAGCGGCAGGATCGCGAGCGTGCACAAGAACAGCATCGCGGCGAAGATCGGAGTCAGGCCGGTGCGCCCGCCTGCCTCCACGCCCGCCGCGGATTCGATCAGCGCCGTGCCCGCCGGGATGCCGATTAACGGCCCGAGCGTGGCGGCGAGCGAGTCGACAAGGAAGGGGCGCTCGATCCCCGGCAGGTTACCCTCGGGATCGGTCAGCCCGGCCTTCGCCCCGATCGCGAGCGTCGTGCCGAGCGTCGAAAAGAACTCGGCTGCGAAGAAGGCGAACATATAGGGCAGGGCGGCGAGCGTCAGCGCATCGAGAATGTTCACCTTGAACGCGACCGGAGCCAGCGCATGCGGGAGCGAGACCGCCCCTGACAGCGTGGTCAGCCCCAGCGGAATGCCTGCGATGGTGGCCGCGGCGATCCCGGCGAGGATCGCACCGGGTACGCGCCGCGCCTGCAACGCCACCGCGACGCCGAGCCCGATCAGCGCGACGATGGGCCCCGGTGCCGCGAAGTCTCCGAGTGCCAGCGCGTGCGCCTTGACGTTGACCGCGACCATGCCAGCATCCCGGCATCCGAGCAGCGCGATGAACAGCCCGATCGAGGCGCCGAGGCCCAGCTTGATCTGCGGCGGGATCATCCGCACCACCAGTTCGCGCGCACCCGTCAGCGTCAGCGCGACGAAAGCGAGCCCCGACACCATCGCGATGCCGAGCCCTATCGGCCACGGAATCTGGTCGGTCTGCGCCAGCGTCACGCCGAGGATCGCCGAGCCGCCGATGCCGGGGCCGACGATGAAGGGGAGGTTGGCATAGGCCCCCATCGCGACACTGCCGATCGCCACGACCAGGATCGCGGCGGTCGTGGCTGCGCCCCGATCCATCCCGCCGCTCGACAACAGCGAGGGGATGACGACGATCAGATAGGCGGCGGCGAGGAAGCTCGTCAGTCCCGCCACCGCCTCGCGCCCGACCGTCGTCCCGCGCGCAGCCAGTGCAAAGCGGCGTTCCAACAGCGAGGCGATCATTTCGACGCCTGCGCGACGAAGGTCTTGATGAAGCGATCCGCGTCGACCGACAGGACGATGTGAACCGGCTGCTCACCCTGTTTTGGCGCCATCTCTTCGCTCCACACCTGCGCGCGGCCGTAAGTGGCTCCCTGCACGAGATCGACGTCCATCCGCGCGACGATCTCCTTGGTGACCAGGCTGCGGTCGACAGCGACGGCGGTGACTAGTTCGTCCCACATCGGCTGGTTAGGCCTGGCGTATTCGCGGACATAGGCGCCGACCGGCGACTTGGCGTCGATCCGGTCGACGACGTCCGGAGTCATCTTCGCCTGCGAGGTGACGTTCTCCAGCACCGTGATCCGCTGCCACGGTGCGGTCAGCACGATGTGCGCCGCTTCGGGATCGAACAGGAAATTGAAGTCGGTGGCGTAGTCGGCATTCCCGGTGATGCGGTCGAGCTGGGAGTCGATCCGGCCGCCCTCCAGCACGATTTCCTTGGCGAGCCGGGGCAGGTCGGGAGCGATGCGGATCGCCATCGCGATGTTGGTCAGCGGACCGGCGGCGATCACCACAACCTGCCCCGGATGCGCGCGGACTGCCGCGATCAGCGCGTGTACGGCGTCAGTGCGCGCAGCGAGCGTCTTTGGCGCACCCTCCGGCATTGGCGGAATCAGGTCGGGCGTATCGGGATGATAGGTGCGCCCCGGCCGCAGTGCGTTCCAGGCGCCCTTGAAGGGAATGTTGCCGAAGCGCGTTTCCCATGCCTTCATTTCCGCCTGGTCACGGATCAGTGGCATCGACGCACCGGTGTGGACCGGCACGTCTGTACGCTTCGCGATTTCGAGGAAACGCAGCGCGTGGGCCGTCGCTTCGGTCGCCCATTGATCGCCCGTGACGACGCCGAGGCCGATCACGTCCACATCGGGATTGCGCAGCAGCGGGATCAGCGCCTGGATATTGCTCTGGCCCGGCCCGAGAAAGTCGTTGTCGAAGAAGACGAGCGTCTTCGCCGTGACATCCTTGGGCGCCGTCTCCTTGGCCGGGGCAGCGGCAGGCGCCACCGCCGCGGCCAATCCCGACAGTGCCGCCAATATCCAGAATCGCATCGTCATCGTGCCAGCCTTTCCGTTCAGAAGCGTGCGCTGACGCCGGCGAAGACATAGCGGCCCAGCGCGTCGTACACGCCCGAATAGAACGCCCCGTTCGCGGTCTGCCCGGCGCCCGTGCTGGCGGTCAGCGGCGGATCCTTGTCGAACACGTTGTTCATGCCGACCCGGAACGTATAGCTTTTGGCGATCGCGACCGCCGCGGCCAGATCGAGATAGTCGACCGTCGGGATCTTCGCGTCGTATGCCTGGTACGCGGCGGCGAGATAGGTGGCCGTACTCGACTTGTCGTTGCGTGTCGCGCCGATGTGGCGCCACGTCGCCGAGATCGAGGCACCGTCGGGCATCGTGTAGGTGGCGAGCAGGCGGTGACGCCAGCGCGGGATCGGCTGGCCGCACGTCACCCCGAAATAGCCGTCGCAGCGGTACGGCGCCGAGCCCGGCAGGATCTGCGTCTCGTACTTGTTGGTGCGCGTGCCCGAGAAGTTGAACGAGATTCGGCCTGGATTTCCGCCGAACAGGTCGCCGAGATCTTGGTTCGCGGTCAGCGACAGGTCGACGCCGGTGGTCTTCAGATAGCCCGCATTGACGCTGGTGGTGACGATATAACCGCCCGTGACCAGCGATCCGGTCGCCGGATTGCGCAGGATCTGGTCGCAGAACACGCCGGTGTTGATGCACTGGCTGAGCGTGATCCCGGCCGGCACCGTGGTGATAAGCTTCTTCACATCGATGTTGAAGTAATCGACCGTAGCGGTGATCCCGCGCAGGAAACGTGGCGCGAGCTGTACGCCGAACGACTTGGTGTTCGAGGTTTCCGGATCGAGATTGGCATTGCCGCCGACCAGCGCGCCGGACTGCTGCCCTGCCGCCGGCGCGATCAGGCCATATTGGTTCGCGGTCACGCCTGTCTGCGCGCATTGTGCCCGGGTCGCGCGCGGGGCTGTGCCTTCGCACGGATCGGAGATGCTCGCGGTCACCTGGCGCTGCGGGCCGAACAGCTCGACCAGGTTCGGGGCGCGGACGGCACGCTGGAAGCTGCCACGGACGCGCACCGCACCGATCGGTGCCCAATCGCCGCCGGCCTTGAACGCGACCGTGTCGCCCGCAGTGCTGTAGCTCGAATAGCGGACGCCGCCTTCGACGTTCAGGCTCTTCGCGAACCATTTGTCCTCGATCAGCGGCACGCGGACTTCGCCGTATACTTCCTTGACGTCGAACGACCCGTTGATCGGATATTCGCCGCCCGAGTTCCCGGCGACGTCGCGGCTGCTGTAATAGGTGTCGGGGGTGAAGCTGATCTTCTCGTGGCGATATTCCGCGCCGATTGCGACGCCGATGCTGTGGCCCGCGAACGGGCTGGTGATGCCGAGATCGCCGGTGATCGATCCGCTGGCGATCGCCTCCTCGGTGTAGCCGGTGCGGCGGACGACGTTCTGGACGTAGCCCAGCGCCGCCGAGGTGACCCCGCCGCTCTGAAAGATGTCGATCGGCACGCAAGCCGGATCGGTGCCGTTCGCCGCGGATTCGCAGACGATCTGGCCGCTCGCATTGGTAACGGCGCGCAACGCCTTGCCGAACTTGGCGAGCGAATAGTCGCCGGTCAGGCGCGAGTCGTAATCCGTGCGACCATATTGGCCGTACACATCGTAATGCCAGTTGGACGCGATGTCGCCGCGGACGCCGCCAACGGCGCGATACGAGCTGTGATTGGTATAGTCGTGGCGCGATCCACCCTGGGCGTTGCGCTGCGACACGATCACCGTCGCGTTCTGCGCGTTGGTCAGGCCGACCGACGTGCAGATCAGGTTGCGCTCCTGCGTGGACAGATAGGGGTTGGAGCAGTTGACGCTGTACGGCACCGAGAAGGTCGCGGTCGGCGACAATTTGATGTCGGCCTCGTCGCGCATGTACATGAATTCGCCGTAGACTTCGGCGGCGTCCGAGAATTTGTAATGCGCGAACAGGTCGGCATTGTAGCGCTTGTCCGGCGATTGCAGGTCGTAGGTGTTGCCGTTGTTGAACCCGTCGCTCGATCGATACGTGCGCAGCGAATTGCCCGTCGTCGGATCGACCGTGTAGCTGCCGCGCACCGCGCCGGTGGTCGGGTTGGTCAGCTGGAACTGCGCCGGGTTGGTGGCGCTCGACAGCGTGCAGCTATAGCCGGCGGCGGCCGCGGTCAGGTTGCAGGTCGAGAAATCGCGCTCGTTGGTGCCGACGCCCTCGATGTTGCGATAGCCGACGAACGCGGTCACGTTGCCGCGCCCTTCCGCGAAGTTCTTGCCGAACGTCAGTGACAGGCTCTGCTGGCCGCCATCGGCATTGTCGCCGGTGTACGGCTTCTGGTTGGCGGCGGTCGCGACCGAGCGGATTGCGTTGTGGTTGCTGTGCGTGAACAGCCCGCCCTGCGCGTCGAGCTGTACGCCGTCGAAGTTGCGCTTCATCACGAAGTTGACGACGCCCGCCAGCGCGTCCGAGCCGTAGACCGCCGAGGCGCCGCCGGTCACGATGTCGATCCGGTCGATCAGCGCGGCGGGAACGTTGTTGATATCGGCAGCTTGAGCCGCCGAGCGGGCGGGGTCGCCCTGCATCAGGCGGCGGCCGTCGATCAATACCAGCGTGCGCTGATTGCCGAGGTTGCGAAGGTTGACCGTCGCCGTGCCGCTGGCGCCGACCGTGCCGCCGCGGTTGCCACCGCCCTGGTCGGCAAAGGCCTGAGGCAGCGAGTTGATCAGGTCTTCGACGCGGGTCGCGCCGCGCTGCTGGATCTCGGCGCCGCTGACCGAGTTGATCGGGCTGACGCTGGTCGCGTTCGGGCTGCGGATGCGCGATCCGGTAACGACGATTGCGTCGTCGCTTGGCGCGGTTGTAGTTGCGGGGGTCTCGACGTCGCTCTGCGCGGGAATGTCCTGCGCGGCTGCCGGCGAGATCCAGCAGAGCGCGACCGCGAGCGCCATCGGCGATGCGGGAGACAGGCCGCGGCTAATCACAGGCAGGCGTGGCGATACAATAGCGTTGACCATGGCAAGTCCCCTTTGCGCCGCGCGGGGGAACTCGGGCCCCGACGCGTGAATGTCATAGGGCCGGGGCGGGCTTTCCCACTCCACGGCGGAGGCGTTTCCTGCGCGAACCCGATGCCGTCGCTTGGCGCGACCGGTGTCATCCCCCCATTCACCACCGCGCTCTCAAGGGGCAATTGGCGAACGCTTCAAGATTATGACGGCCATCACCCAATCGGAATGATTTTGATCCTATCTGCTCATAACATTTGGTTATAACCACACTTTTCGAGGTGGAGTGAGTATGGCCAGATCCGATACCACCGCGGCAAACCTGCGGATGATCTCGCTGCGCCAGATACGCTGCCTCGTGACGGTCGCGCGTACCGGCAATTTCAGCCGCGCGGCGGAGGAGCTGTCGGTATCGCAGCCCGCGCTCAGCGCGACGATCCGCCAGCTCGAGCAGCGCCTCGACATAACATTGTTCCACAGGACGACTCACAAGGTCGCGCTGACAGAGCAGGGGCGCCTCTTGATGCCACATGCCGAGCGACTGCTGACCACCGCGTACAACGCGTTCGTCGACATGCATGCGGTCATCGTGCGCGAACGAACGACCGTGCGGCTCGGCGTGATGCCGTCGGCGGTGGCGATGGTGGCGCAGGCGGTAGCGACGATCTGCGAAACCCGGCCGGACACCATCGTTCACATCGCCGACGGGCGCAGCGACGAGCTGCTGGAAGGCCTGCGTACCGGCGTCTACGACATGATCGTCGGCGTGGCGTCGGGTAATCTCGACGGCTTGGAGACCCATCTCGTCGTGGAGGACGAACTGTTGCTGGTAGTCGCCAAGGGCCATCCTCTGGCGGGCGAGACCGAGCAACCCTGGAGTGCGCTCGGCGGAAGCGAGATCATTCATTTCGCCGGGGGCAGCATCGGCGAGTTGGCAACCGCGGTGCTCCACGACAGCGGGCTTGCGCCATCGCCCAGATACCGCGTCGATCAGGTCGAGTCCCTCTACGGCTTGGTGCGCAGCGGCCTGGCAGTTGGGATCATGCCACGGCTCTACACGCAAGGCAGTCGCAGTAACGAGGTTAGTCTAGTCCCATTATTCCGCCCTGCGATCAAGCGTAAGGTAATGCTGATGTATCGCAGTCAGCTTCACGACGAGCATCGTTCTGGTGTCGCAGTCGCTCGCGACATTTTGGGAGCTTTGCGAACGAGAGATGACCATACGGACCTTCGATCCTAAATATGAATAAGCGTCAGGAGCGTCGGGGAGGAAGCTCAACGGCCATCTCTGGGTTAGCGCGATGTGAGCAAGTCGTCCGAAACGGGTGTCGTCGAAAGCACGAACTTTAGAATATTAAGTCCACAAGTCGGTTGTCGTTAAACCGCGACATGACATTTTGGGTAAAAAATGACAGAAAACGCTTGGTGCTTTTAAGGTACACTCCAGATGAACCTAGCGACTGAAGGACAAAAGTAACGCGTCTCATTTGATGCCGCAAAAAGCTGAACATGGGGTAATCGCCGGAGCGAAGCCTTAGCGTTCATGATGGATGCTGGCGGCTGTTCCCCGGTAAGATGGAAGTACGGGCTCACGACCGGAAGCCGGGCTCAAGCATCTGATGGAGAACAGCCATGGACGAGTATATCGGACTAGACGTTTCTTTGAAAGAGACTGCCGTATCCATTCGGCGTGACGGCAAGCGTGTTTGGCGTGGTAAGTGTCCCTCGGATCCACAGCTTCTGGCGGCATTGATCCGCAAGCATGCGCCGGCACCCAAGCGGGTAGTATTCGAGACTGGCTCGCTTTCGGTCTGGTTTTTTTACGCGCTGGCGGCCGAGGGGGTGCCGGCGATCTGTATCGACGCACGCCATGCCAAAGCCGCTCTCGACATGGCAGCGAACAAGACCGATGCCAACGATGTCGACGGACTGGCGCATCTGGCTGAGGTCGGGTTCTATAAGGAAGTGCGAGTCAAGAGCTTCGACAGCATGCTCACGCGCACGCTGGTAGCGGTACGAAATCGCCTCGTGCGGATTGGCACGGAGCTGTCGAACCAGATACGGGGCCTGATGAAGACGTTTGGTCTCGTCGTTCCCGCTGCGATGGGTAGCAAGTTCGAACATTATGTTCATGCGCTGCTTTCCGACAATAGAGATCTGGGCCAGATCATCCGTCCGCTGCTTGAAGCTTGGCACGCCGTTCGCCTCCGCGCCGCAGAGCTTGGACGCAAGCTTCTCGCGGACGCACGTGGTAGCGCCGCCTGTCAGCTTCTGATGTCGATCCCGGTGTCGGTGTCGTGACCGCTACGTCGTTCGTGAGTGCAATCGAGGAGCCCGCCAATTTCAAGCATTCGAGATCGGTGGGAGCGTTCGTCGGACTGACGACCCGGCGCTATCAGTCTAGCGAGATCGTTTATGACGGGCACATCTCCAGGCGCGGCTGCAGCCACCTGCGGGCTGCCTTACGAGGCCGCCACAGTCCTCCTCACGCGCAGCCGATCCGAATGCGATCTGCACAAATGGGGGCTGCAGCTACGGGAACGGCTTGGTTTCAACGCGCCACGGTCGCAGTCGCTCGCAAGCTCGCGGTCATCATGCACAGTATGCTGATCACCGGCGAACCGTTCAGGGAGAAACCCGCCGCGGCTTGAGTTCCCGAGCTCGTCCGCGTCGCACGGCGCCACGAGACGTCCTGCCGGGACGTAGGCTGATCCATTCCGCGAATTTCGTTGCACCTATGCCTTCATGGCAATGAAGTGCGTGCTGAACCTTGGAAGGGTTGCCCGCGAAGCCCCATCATGCGGCGGCATATGTCGATTGCGAAGACGACCATGCTCCCGGCAACGGCCTCTCAGAAACCCCTTGCAACCAACGCGATTAGTCGACGAACGTCCGAAGGTGGGGAAGGCGCTGGCGGCCACGAGTGTCTCAAAATGGGGTGCGCCGTGCAAAGGCGGCGTTTTTTAGTGGGTGCGAGTCCCACCCGGCTAAGAGCTTCAGCCGGAAGCAGCCGGGGCAGGCATGGAGGTAACGAAGTGTTTGAAGCTCCTGGATGACAATCACGTAGGTGACCGTGCGAGTGTGCAGGCCGCAACGTGAGTGAACGCTGAGCAAGCCTCGAAAAGGACGATGTGCAGGCCGCCCCGACACCCATTTCGGGGAAGGCTGATACAGACTGGCGAGTTTGAGCGACGTTTGCAGCTCGTCTGCTGCACCGGGGTAATGGCGGCAGCATGTACACAACGAAAGCGCACGCAACACGGGAGGCCCCATGACGTGCTCAGGGATAAGCAACCGGACGCCTGTGAGGGATGGGACGGGCGCGATGGGGTGGCGGAGAGGCCCGTAGTACCGTGGAAACCGAGTAATGTCGGTGGAGGGAAGGGGCGTCTCTTTTGGACGCCGATAGGGGGTCCTTTTTGGACGCCGATTGCCACAATACGGGCTTGTGCGGCTTACCCAGATTGGTCGGGGGGCGCCGTGGGCGAAGGCGTGATGCTTTTCCGAGAGCCGGATGCAGAGAGATCCGCATATCCGGTTCGATGAGCAGGGAGCGGAAACGGGTCGTCTTGTGCCCCACAGGCGAACCGCACGATACCGCGCCACTTCCTGACTCTACTCGTCGCGGCTGCCGCGGGGGGGCTTTGCGTTACCCTAGCGCTGATAGCCGCAAACAACCGACGCCTATGACATGCTTCGTGCTTATAGGTTGGCTTGTTCCTCTCCGTTTAACTCAGCATCGGGACCGTAATAGAGTTCAGCGCACGCTTTGCGCAGGCAGCCGCCCTCGATCTCGATATCGTCCCGATAGGCGTCCCCAATGAAGCCGAGGGTGTCGACGTGCTTTGCCTCGAAATACATCGGATGCACATCGCTGCGACCAGCACCGTAAACGACGCGGCCGACTTTCGACCAGATCGATGCCATCG
Source organism: Sphingomonas sp. SL1004 (assembly GCF_057815015.1). Classification (NCBI taxonomy): domain Bacteria; kingdom Pseudomonadati; phylum Pseudomonadota; class Alphaproteobacteria; order Sphingomonadales; family Sphingomonadaceae; genus Sphingomonas; species Sphingomonas sp. SL1004. The sequence continues at coordinate 1,887,598 of NZ_JBYMUX010000001.1, read as the reverse complement.
TGCACATGCCGCACGGCTGCAGCGTCGAGTATAGCGTTGCCCCGCGCAGCTCCAGTTCTCCGGTTTGCTCACAAGCCCGACGGATCGCCATCATCTCGGCATGAGCGGTTGCGTCAGGCAATTTCTTGGTCTGATTTCGTTCGGCGGCAATCACCTTTCCTTCTAGCACGATGACGCATCCAAGCGGGGAGGTTGAGGGATCGGACCCTTTGGAGCGCGCGACGTCTATCGCCATTTGCATCCAGTGTTCGTCGGTATCGGTCTGCATTGCGTGTTCACCTAATTGCAGTTGCTGTTAGATTTGGCGTGGCGATCCGATTGCTGCGTCAGCTCTGAACCACCCTGACGGTCGCTTCTGTGGGATCGACCGGATCCATCACGAAAGCCCCGGCATCACGGTTCGCGACAAGCCATGCGACGTGTGCAGCAGTGATGCGCTGGCCCGGCACCAGTCGAGGGACGCCGGGCGGTGCGGGCGCGATCATCTCCGCTGCGATCCCTCCCTCAGCCGCCTCGTAGGCCACCATCACGGCTGGGCCGTAGAGTGCCGCAGGCCCGGGCATCGCCATGTCGACGGACAGGGTGCCGATCCCGGGCACAGGCGAGATTGCCGGCAGGATGGAGGGATCGGAACCGAGCTGATTCACGAGATCCTGCAAGCCACGGACGAGCTTGCGGAGATCGGACCTGGTTGTGCCCAGCGACAGAACGGCCAGGATATGCCGGGCGTCGGATAGCCCCATACTGATCCGGTGATGCTTGTAGAGCCAGTCATCGATAGCATACCCCGATACGCCCAGCGCCGAGACGTCGATCAGCACCTTGGTGACGTCCAGATCGGCATCGGGCGGCAAATGATCGCAACCAAACACTCGCAACGGGGCGATACCGGCAATCTTTCTGCGGACCGTATCCGCCAGCGCAATGACGCCGTTCCACATCTGCTCCCCGTTCAACGCGTGATCTCGCCGGGTCGCGTCGAGCGTTGCTAGGATCGGTACCGATGGGCTGGTGGTCTCGAACAGCTCATAGGCCATCCACAACCGCTGGCGATCGATCAGGTCGCCCTTGGCGACGATCACCGATCCCTGCGCGAGGGCCCCCATCGTCTTATGGGCGCTGTAGACGGCAGCGTCCGCCCCCTTGGTCAGCGGATCGTCCGGCAGTCCTTCACAAAATGCGAACGCACCACCCCAGGCGGCATCGACGATCATGGGAATACCGTGATCGTGACAGACTGTGGCGAGTGCCGCGATATCGCTCGTCACGCCGTAATAGGTTGGGCTGACGACGATGAACGCCTTGGCGGTTGGATTGGCCGCCAAGGCGGCGTTCAGCGCCTGCGGCTCAACACCATGCTCAATGTCCCATTCCCCGTCGATCTGGACCGGCACGATGGCGGCATTGAGCCCCGTCGCGAGCGCGTAGGTACGCTCGGCCTTGTGGGCATTCGCCGCGACCAAAATGGTGTCACCTGGTCCGGCGACCGAGGCCATAACCGTGTGAAGACTCTGGGTGGATCCGCCGGTTACAAACCGGCAGAAGTCGGCATTCCAGGCCTCCGCCGCGATCTCGTGCGCACGTTGAAGGGCCAGCTTGCCTTCGGTACGGTCGTCGAGTCCCTTCGGCGTCAGCACGTCGGCTTTAAAAACGCGCTTGCCGAGCAGTGCCTTCATCCCGCCAGGAATGGCTGCACCCTGGTTGTGGGCCGGCGCTCCAAATCCGATGACTGGCCTCTTCTCGATCGCAGCCAGCGCATCGGCCAACGGCGCACTCTTCTGATCCATGCCGAACCCTCTCCTGATCGAGTGGGTGAAACGCACGAATGCTGGAAAGCCTCGTCACAATGATTGATCTTCTTTACCAAACAAGCAGTTATCCGTCGAAGGCGGACGTGGATCAAACCGTCCGCCTATCTGTCTAGGGCGCATTGATAACAAAGCCATTTTCCAACATTCACTCACCAAGGGTACGAAAGAGGAAGAGCTATGACGAACGAGGTGCCAATTAACGTCAACGCAGCGAGTGCGGCGGAGTTGGACGCCATCCCGGCGCTAGCGGGGCACGGGTTCGAGATCGTCCGCTATCGTGAGGAACGTGGCGGGTTCAGTGACCTGAGACAACTTGATGAAATACCCGGTCTTACAGGTAAGGCCGATGGGGCGACTGCCTCACTGACCGTCGGCGATCGCTGACCCAGGCAGGCGCCAGACTTTGGAACGCCGCGATAAGAGCCTGTTCGTTGATCGGTTTGTCGAGAACGATCATCGATGGCCGACTTACATGGCATGCTTCGCGCGTGCCAGTCACGAAGATCACGGGCGTCGGCCCATGCTCCAAGATGATGGCTTCCACCGCGGCAGGGCCGGTACCGGCTGAAAGATTGACGTCGGACATGATGATGGAGGGAGGCCTCAATCTCGCGGCATCGATTGCCTCATCTTGCGAGGCAGCCTGATCAAAGGATGTCCCGCCAGCCCGCTCGATCAGCTGGATGATGTGATCGGCGATGAGGAAATCATCCTCGATGACGAGCACATGGCACATATGACAGATCCCGATAAGCTGAGCTCTCAACCAATGTGGTCACGCAATGGGCCCGCCACGGGGTTAATAAATGTCAGACAAGGTCGAAAGCTCAGATCGGCGCTTCGATTGCGAAGCGAACACCTTCCGGCAGATATTGGATTTCCGCCTTGCCGCGGATGTGGCGGGACAGGACGCGCTCAATCATTCGCGTACCAAATCCAACACGTGTTGGCATAGCAACGATAGGTCCATCCTGCTCCGCCCAGGAGAAGGTAAGCCGGCGTTCCGTTGCATTGCCGTTCAGGTCCCAGCGTATGCTCACCTGCCCCTCCGGTACCGAGAGCGCTCCGTATTTGATCGCATTGGTCGCCAGCTCGTGCAGCGCCATCGACAACGCAAGTGTCACTTCCGGGGTCAGCCGTATCGTCGGGCCGACAGCGGAAAACCGTCGACCGTTGCTGTCCATGAACGGCGCCAACACCCGCTCGACGATCTCACCGATTGCCGCGCCTTCGATCTCATCCTTGAGCAGAAGTTCGTGCGCAGACGCGAGGCTAGCGATGCGGCCCGACACCGCATCTCGAGCCTCACCAAGAGACGCCGCATCGCGTAGCGTCTGGCTGACAACGGCACTGACCGTCGCAAGCGTGTTCTTCACGCGGTGTGTCAGTTCATGTGCCAGAACCGACCGTTGCTCCTCGGCAAATTTGCGCGCTGAAACATTGCTCGAAAAGCCCGAAACCGCCAACGGTGTGCCATCCGCGCGACGCTGCAGCGAGCCTTGGGAATGGATCCAGCGTTGCTCGCCTTCAGGCGTTAGAATGCGGTATTCGACGTTATAACGCGTGCCATGCTCGATAGCGCTGTTCAGCGAAGATCTGACGAGTTCGCGATCCTCTGGGTGCACGCAAGCCAACAAGCCTTCCGCAGATAATATTTCTCCGGCTGGCCTTCCAAAGTTTGCAAGACAGCTTGGCGAATAGCTAAGCTTCAATTCTGGCAAGTCGATGGTCCAAGTGCCCAGTCCGCCAGCATCGAGCGCAAGCGCCAGGCGGGCCTCTCGTTCGGCTAGCGCAACTTCGCGCTTCGCAAGCTCGGCACTCAGAGTGTCGCGGTCGCGTTCCAACTGCAACAGCCCGTGCCGCTCGAGTGTGACATCGAGCTGGGATGCCACGAAGTAGCGTAGGCTGCCAGTCGCGTCATGCACGGGCGCGACCATGAGGCGGTTCCAGAACGGCGTGCCATCACGACGGTGATTCAGGAGGTCGATATCGATCGGCTCGCGGCTAGCGACCGCATCCTTCATACGTCGGACGTCGGCCTGATCGGTCAACGGTCCCTGCATGAAACGGCAGTTCCGGCCAACGACCTCGACCGCCGAGAACCCCGTCAGAGCCTCGAACGCACGATTGACGTAAACCAGCGGGTTATCAGGTAGCGTTGGATCGCTGACGACCATCGGCGTAATGCAGTGATCGAACGCCGCAACGAAGGGGTCATGCTCGTTTAGGCGGGACGCAAATGCGTCGACAGCCTCGCGTACGACACCTGAGGCATCGTGCGGTCGAATAGGCGAAGGCGGGAGTGGCTGACGGTCCAAAGCAGGATCGTCCTAGCGGTAAGACGTTGATGGATCAACGTAATCGGAATTTTGTAGAACTTCTGTCATCTGTCGTCCCACCTCGTGAGGCCATGCGATTGTCGGTTATCACCGGAAATCAGCGGCTAGTCTGGGACCACTCTGCGGCGAACGCGGGTGCTGCAATGAAGCTCGCCGGCTGCGGGGATACGGGCGGCGGATCGCAGACACCCTCTTCAATGTAGCGCATTGCGGACATCAGACCATTCCGGGAGAAGGGCTTGGGTATGACGCCATGGCCACCGGCAAAGTCGGCTGGGATCTTAAGTGGGTTTGCAGTGACGAAGACGACTATCGCGCCCGCCCATCGCTTCCGGATCAGCGCACAGGCATCCAGGCCGCTGGTGCCTTTCGCAAGCTGTATGTCGACAAAAGCCAAGTCCGGGTGGAGATCGCCTGCCAGGTCTTCAACTTCGTAGAGAGACGCGGCCTCGCCGACGACACGGTGACCGGCGTCTTCGATCATCGCTTCGATATCCATCGCCAAAAGAGCTTCGTCCTCGACGATCAGCACGTTCAACGGCGGTTGGGCACGTACATTCATTAATCGTCCACCGGGAATGAGAGAGATACACGAACACCGGGGGCGGCGTCAGACCACACGACGTCGGCCCTGACTTGCGTGGCGAGGCGCGAGATAAGCATTTTGCCAATGCCGTCCGGCTGAACGTCATTGTTGGCTAGCCCATGCCCATTGTCGATGATTTCGATCAGGGCGTTATTGCCTTCTAGGGCGGTACGGACGGAAATTGTACCGGCTCGTCCGTCGGCAAATGCGTGTTTGATGGCGTTGGTCGCTATTTCGTTGAGGATCAATCCAAGCGATGCCGCCTTACTGGACGGCACCTCTGTTTGCGAAATGTTCGAAACCACCTTGATGTCGTCGCGTCGGCTTGTACCAACGACGTCGCTGATTAGATTTTCGGTGAACGCCCCGACGTCAAACCGGGTGACGTCGTCCGACTGATAAAGACGGCGATGCACTGTCGCCAGCGCATCAACCCGTTCGAGCATGGTTTCAAGTTTTGATGAAACGGCCGGGTCTGATATGCTACGCGCCTGCAAACGCAGAAGCGAACCGATCATCGTAAGATTGTTCTTTACGCGATGGTCGACTTCGTGAAGCAGCAGAGTTTTCGCATCTAGCGCGGCCTCGAGGTCTGACGTGCGCGCCTCGACTTCCTGTTCGACCAATAACCTTTGCTTTGAAATTATAGTCTGCGCTTTGACGCGGTCAGTAACATCAAGCTGGGAGGCGAAGAAGAATACAACCTTGCCGGCGTCATTGCGTACAGGGCTCAGGTACAACGCGTTCCAGAACGCAGATCCATCCTTTCGATAGTTTAGAAGGTCCACGGCAATGTCGGTCTGGGCGTCGATTGCCTGACGCACTTTAGCCACCTGCTCTCGGTCGGTGCCGGGACCCTGCAGGAAGCGGCAGTTACGGCCGATGATTTCACTTCGGTCGTAGCCCGACAGCGTTTGAAAGGCTTCGTTGCAGAAGACGATCGGGTTATCGGTCTGCGCGGGGTCCGTAATGACCATAGGCATTCGGGTAGCCCGAACAGCCGCGGCAAAAGGGTCCGCTCGTCCGTGCTCGTAATCAAGCGCTTCCGTCAGATGCCAATCGTCCCGCTGCTTCATCACGCCTCCGTGGAGCGTGCCGACCAGCCGAACTCCGTGCCAAGACTAAATCATTTTGATCGTTTTCCGTTCCGCTGAGAGATCGAGTTCGTCTCACTGAGGCATGACCATTTGGCGGCATGGCTTGCCCGTACAAAGCCTCTTTGAGTTCAAAAATCGGCGACATTTCGTGCAGGCTAAAGATGAACGAACATGGGGTAATCGCGGGAAGCAGCTACTTCGGTCAGCAATGGTTTCGAGGGTGGCTGTTCCCCGGTAAATTAAGGTGCGGGCTCACGACTTGCAGCCGGGCCCATACATCGGACGGAGAGCAGCCATGTGTGAGTATATTGGACTCGACGTATCGTTGAAAGAGACAGCCGTTTCGATCCGACGCGGCGGTAAGCGCGTGTGTCGTAGCAAATGCCTGTCAGACCCAGCGGCTATTGCCGCTCTGATCCGCAAGTATGGCCCCGCGGCGGAGCGGGTTGTGTTCGAGACGGGACCGCTCTCAGTGTGGTTCTACCACGCCCTGAGCGCGGAAGGATTGCCGCCAGGTACTGCATCACGATGGGCATGATCTCCTGGAACAGCTCGATTTTGGCTTGGTCGTCTACCTTCATGATGTCCGCGAGCCTGCTGGCGTCCTCCGTTCGTGTCATGATCGTGATAGAACGCGAAATTGCGTTGATACGCCTCAATTGGCGGCACTTCACGGTCAGAAGTCCGTTGCAGCTCAGTAGGAGGTTTTGTGATGGCACGGTATTTTTTCCACACTGAAGGCGCTCTACGACAGGCCGACGATGAGGGCACGGAACTGGGCGATCACGGCGCAGCTCGGAAGCACGCAATCATATTTGCCGGACAGGTTATGCACGGGGAACCGAGCGTGCTCTGGGATGGAAACGACTTCAACGTCCAGGTGACCGACGACGCGGGCCTACTGCTATTTACGCTGACTGCTTACGTTACAAATGCGCCGGCTGCCGGCGATACGAAGTAGCCGATGCCGATAATGGAGGTGATGAGCTCGTCAATGTTCAGCCGGAGCGCTTCCGCACGTCGTCGTCGCCTAGGAAGTCAGCAATGCGACGAACGAACGACCCGTGGACTTGGTGAGGATCCGCGCCATCTGGCATCGTATAAACCGTGTTGGCATTAAGCCAGTCACTATGGTCGACATCGTCCCCCTCTGAGCTTTGAAGCGTAATCGTGACGGTGAACGGGATTGTCCGCGCGAAAGTTACCACCGCGATCCCATCCTCGATGACGTATCGACCAATAATCTCGCATGGCGCGTTCCACCTAACGTCACCGCGGTGCAGGGCGTAATATTTGGAGTTAATCCGATCGAGAGGTTCATCTCCCTCGAGGTAGAACCATTCGCCTTGCAGTAGGTCTTCGGTCATGGCTGGCATGGACATTCGTCTCCTAGCTTGAATCTACGATCTTGCCACCCGGAGCGGAAGAGCTAGCGTGCCGGCACGCCGCTGGCGAAACAGCGGGCGACTCGCCGCAAAGAACTTGTTCGGAGACGCCAGCCCGTGCGCAGGGCGCGCAGAGGCGGTCGCCGGCTTTGATGCCGTCGTCTATCTATTCTCCAATTAGCGTGTCAGGGCTCGTTGGAGCGGCATGCTCCTCACTGGAGCGTCCGCTTGGCGCGCCGATCCGGTCCCCCGCTCACGCGGCGCGCCACTCGCGGGGACCCGAATTGATTCGACGCGTTGATGCCGCGCCGGGGTCATCGCCAACCGATCCCCGGCCGGCCCGCCTCGCGATACTCCTGCCGTTTGAGGCGGGCCGTTTTGGCTTGAAACTCGCTGCTGGTTCCGGCGTAATGGTGCCACTGGCCAACCGGGGGGTATGGCCAGTCGGCCCGCCCCATGAAGGCTCCACATGAGGCGGGCCGTTACGGCGAAACCGGTTCGAGTTTCCTGCTTTGACGCGACGCCAAGTGCCCGGAAATTGACTGGCCGGCTCGCCCTCTCTCCCTTGTCAGGGCGGGCCTTTACCGACAGCGTAGCAAGTGGCGGTCTCAGAGTAAGCGACCGCTGACAAGCGCCAATCTCGGGGCTACCTTTGGCAGGCGACGAATTCGGCCGAGGTAGGAGCGACTCGTGAAGCGGCAGGTGTTTGTCCATGGGCAACGCACAGAAGTGGACGTCGAGGAAATTGAATTAGGGCGGTGGAAAGCGACGGGTGAGTATGCTGGAAAAATTTCGAGTGTGACCAGCACGTCGGCGAGCCGGGCGGCATCGGATTGGGCCGTTGTCGTAAGCAAAAGAGATTTTACCTGACTTTTGGAAGCGAGCGCCTGTTCCCGTGATTGAAGAACACCCTTCCTATGGAGCCGTCATGAACCACCCCGAGAATGGTTTCAGCCCAAAGTTGTGGGCATTGGCTGGACGCCGCGAACCTGGGAAGGCTGGGTGATCATCGTCTTCGTAGTCGCGATCGGCGCCATTGTCGGTCGGGTGAACTTCTCCAATGTGTAATCGAGCAAGGTTCGACGGCGAGCCAGAAACCATCACAGAACGGTTCGGTGCGGAATGGCTTGCCGATAAGCCGATGGACAACCGGTTCGACCCGAAGGAGCTACGTCCGTTCGGCCGTGCCTATGTAGTGCGGAACCAAGACGGCCGCCGCGGGCTCGACGTGATGGAATGGGACGTTCTGGCAGGCCAGGCGAAGCACGCCGGACGTAAGGTTGCGCAGACCAATGTTCGGACCCTCCACCTTCCTCAATGGCGGTCACTCGTCACCGATCCGGCCAACCGCTGCCTGATTCCACTGAGGGAGTTCTGCGAATGGGCGCGTGAACCGACCGATCTCGGTGACGGCAAGAAGCCGATCAGGGGGGAGATGTGGTTCGGAGTGACCGACCAGCCCGTGTTCGCGATTGCGGGTTTCTGGCGACAGGTCGGCGATCAGCGCTACTTCGCGATGGTGACGTGCGATGCGAACGAGCTGGTGGCGCCGATACACCCGAAGGCGATGATCACGATCCTGCGACCGGATGATCATGAGCGGTGGTTAACCGGCAGCTATGACGACGTACTGGCGATGCAGCGTCCATATCCGGCCGACCGGATGACGGTACGGGGGGCCCGTGTTTCCAACACGAAAGATTATCGACGCCGGTCACGCATAATCCGTTAACCATGGTAGGAGTCAGCGAAACGACAGGGGTAAATGCCGTGGATAGGCACGACGAAGCAAGAGCACTGGCGCGCAGCATCTTCGAGTTGCGTAAGATGCGAGCAGATCATTTACCAGAAGCTGTGTTATCCGAGATCGCTTGGAATATCCTGTTAGCGCTCTTCGTGGCAGATGCAGATGGGCGCCAGCTTACCGTAAACGACGTACTTGCGATTGCTGAAGCCCCTGTTCCCACTGGTCGTCGCTGGATCACCGTGCTGTGCGACCTGGACCTTGTCATTGAAGGGCAGCGCGGAAACTTAGCGGACGTCATCGGATTAACCGCAAAGGGTATCACAGCGATTGAAGCCTGCATGATCGACGCGCAGTCGTTCCTTCAGACGCGGCTTTCGCGATCATCTGCTACTTGATCTTCGACAACCGAGATCGCCTGCGCGAGATATGCCGCCGCGAGCGAATACGAGTGCGCGTCCAGTTCCTCTAAAACGGCGTGCATTCTTTCAAGTATGCATTCCGTGACGGATGCTCTTTCTGTGGCCATGTTCGCTTCCTGCTTTCGTTGAGGAAGCGCCCCAGGGCTTCCTTCGTCGCGGGGCCGTGCGGTGTGCGACGATATAGACAGGACGCTAACATGGGTTAGGTCGGTGTAAAATGACTAAATGTTCATGTGTGGACGCAGAGGCGTAGGCCTACGTGCGGCGCCAGCTAATTTGCCGCCCGGACGATCGGCACCTGTGCAATGTTGGTCGTCCATGCTGGAGATCGCATCTCGGACCGCATTTTCCACTCCCGCTTGACCCCCTGCGACGCCGTCACAGCCGTCCGCGTGCCGACCCTGCCGTTGATGGCGTCGAGTGCCCCCATCAGTCGGTCCCGCTTGGCCGTGTCGTCTTCGAACAGAGTGCGCGGTCGCTCGTCCTCGGGAAGCAGATCGTCGAGCATGATGCCCGCCTTCGTGTAGGCGTAACCATCGCGCCACGCCTTTCCGGCGCCGCGCCTGCCCCCCCGAATCATTACGTTTGTTGAAAGAGGGCAGTCATGGCCGCCCCACGGGACGAAGAACCAAGTTTCGAAACCGACGTTAACGAACTGCCAAATAGCAACGATGGTCCGGCAAATAGCCTTGCGGACAAGCTGTCGGCCAACACATCAAACTCAGACGATCTCGAGGAGGCCCAGAAGGAAGGCGCTGAGGAGAGAGAAGAGGGTGGGCTATATTAAATGGGTTTGGGGCATTTGAAGCGTTTTGTGATCAAAACTTATTCAGAATGTCCCACTTCCATCTTCTAATCATATGCCGCTGGGTAAAGCGTTATGATTCACTGGCTGCGGCCTCCCTTTTAAGCATCACGTCCTTGAGCGTATTGCCTGCGATTCCCCCAGCAGCGACCGCCACCACGACATTGCCTACGAAGAATTCGACGATACCAACCACGCTGCCGAACGCGATCAGCGCTGACGTCGTCACCGGCAGTGCAGCGGTCACCTTACCGATCGCGACCTTCGCCTCTTGGCGAACGACGCGAAGCCGCTCGAGCAGAGGCTCGAGCGATCGACCTTGATCGACCGCCGCGATCAGATCGCCCAGCGCATGATGCAGCGCTCTCAGCTGCTGCAACGCTACCGCGCGATCGGCATCGACCGGGCCACCATTGTCCCAGGCAAGCTGTTCATCGTCGATCAACCGCTGCACGGCTTCCAGGGCAACAGGCGCTAACGCCTGAATGACAGCGGCGTGCTCGCGCAGGGAAGGGCGCCCGGTCCACGTCGCCGAACTGAGGGCATCCGGTCCTCGAACCTCGTCCCACAACGCCTTGAACTGCTCACGGACCATTTCACGCCGCAGAGTGCGATCCTTGGTCTCTCTCGCATGACGTACGAATGCCTCAAGGCTGGGCTGCGCCGCGACGAAAGCTGGCGCCAACGGCCGCAGGTCGGTCCGGCCAAGCAGCGCTCGGCGCAGCGCCTTGTAACGTGTGTCGTCCGCGAGATCCTGAATGCCATCGCAAGCGCCAAGGCATAGCGTTTGCAAACGCTGCAGCGCCTCCTCGTCGTTCAGCCCTTCCGGCCAGTGTGTTCCTGAATAGCCCATCGCATTCGATCCGTTTCGACTCAGCTGATCGTCGAATGCACGAATGCTTGCCTGTAGGACATAGCAAGAACATCAATGTGCCAGAACGTCGCTAGACAGACATACCGCCATCGATAATGTTGATGGACGGTACCGATGCCGATCCGCCCCGAACATGTCTTCCTGTACCCGGTCGATTGGCCCCAGTTATCGCCTCTGGTTCGCTTCGTGCGGGCAGGCGGACGCTGCGAACATTGCGGACGCCCGCATGGGCAACGGGTTTTTCCCCCTGGGTGACGGACGCTGGTGGGACAAGGGCCGGTCGTATTGGCGTAATGGCGACGGCCGGCGTGTTCGTCGACCGACCGAGAACATCCTCCACATGGGCAAATGGACACCGGTGATGCTAGCCTGCGCGCATCTCAATCATGACCCCAGCGACAGCGCGCTTCACCAGCAGGCAGCGCTCTACCAGCGCCGCCACATGATTTACGACGGTCCTGAGCATCGCCGTCGACGTTGGATGAACGCGCATTACCGGCGTGCGCTCGGCGATCTGTTCTACGGCCCATGTCCGATGCGGGGGGCGGACTGGATCACGCCGACATCCTTCAGCATGCTCGACGACAGCCGTTCACTATACGGGAGCGTACGGTAGCTTCGAGCACCGGATACGCCGTGCCGGCCGCATTCAGGCAAAAAAAGGGGCCGCCAAAAGCGACCCGGGAAGTTTTTAGGAGAGGATGCCTGAAAGGCGTCATCTTAGTATCCGGCAGGTCGGGCAATGGCGATTGCAAACCTGTCTAATCTGGATTGCATTTCGTTCACTTGGCGGAATGTTGGTGCCAAACTCGTTCCCTGATTCGCTCAATGACAGGGGCACTATTTACGAAGGCTCGACAGCGCGGGAAGCGGACTGGGTCCGGCACGCCGATCAGCATGCCCGATGACAGTCGTTCGCGTACGCGCAAGCACGGTAGCTCGGCTCCGCAGCACATAGCCAAACGCGCTTCGCAGCGTTCCTAGCCGGAACCTTATCTACATGAGCCTCGAGTCTGATGCTTGACCAAATGGTTCTGGTAACGGAACATAAAGGGAACATGTAGAGTCTAAAGATTATGATTACCGCCCTCGAGTCCCTGCCAACCACCATCGCCCACCTTCGGACAATCGCCACGCCGGTGGTAGATCACCGCATCATGCCGTTCGGTGTTCCCGCGCTCGACGATCGTCTCGCGAACAGAGGCCTTCGCGCCGGCGCGCTGCACGAGGTCGCCGCACAAAGCTGTTCGATGGTCGACGATGCCGCGGCAACGCTGTTCCTGGCCGGCATCGCCGCGCGAGAGGTAGCGCACACTGGCGGGCCCGTGCTGTGGGTGAGCTGTCGCAACGATCTCTATGCGCCGGGATTGGAGCAGGCGGGACTGGCGCCTGCCGAGTTGATTCACGCGCAACCACGTGACGATGCCGCCTTGCTGGCCGTCGTCGAGGACGCCGTCCGCGACGGAACGCCGTCAGCTGTGATCGCAGAGGTAAGTCGCATGTCGATGGTGGCGACGCGGCGCCTGCAACTGGTCGCGGCAGACGCTGACATTCCCGTTCTCATCCTGCGACGACGACGTAATCGCGAGCAGGATCCGCTCGCTGAGCCGTCCGCGGCCTGGACGCGCTGGCGGATCGCCAGTGCGTCGTCCGAGCGCCTGGGCGTCGCCGGCGTCGGCCGATCCCGGTGGCAGGTCGAGGTCGCACGGCAACGTGGCGGCGAAGCATTTTCGATGATTTTGGAGGGCTGCGATGAGACGGGTTGTCTCGCTGTTCCTGCCGCACTTGGCCATCGAACGGCTGAGACGGCTGGACCGGCACGCTACGCGGCCGCCTGAGCGGCCCGCGCTTCAGCTTCCCGTCGACGACGATCCCGGTGCGTGTTCGGTACCGCGGGGCGGCGGATGGCGGCCGGGCGCGCGGTGGGCGCGCGCTGACCTGCCAATCAGGCAGGATGTGGAAGGTGAGATCGCAGCGCTGCCCGCGCATGCCAAACCGCCCATGCGTGAGCTTGGCCGGCGCTCGGAGGCGGCGAACCATCCGTTCCACGGACCAGCGCCAGCAGACCGTCACGACAGGGTCGCGGCGACCGTTGCCGCGTTCCACAGGGCGCCGCTCGCGCTGGTGGGCAAGGTCGGCCGGCGCGAAGAGGTGGTGGCCGCCTGCGAAGGCGCAGCCGCGTTAGGGATCACGATCGGGATGGCCGCGACCCATGCGCGTGCGCTGGTGTCCGATCTCGACATCCGACCTTCCGAGACCGAGGCGGATGCCGCGATGCTGGATCAGCTCGTGCTACGCGCGGCGCGCCGCTGGTCGCCGATCGCAGCCGCCACACCGCCCGACGGGCTGTGGCTCGACCTGACCGGCTGCGCGCATCTCCATGGCGGGGAAGAACGGTTCTGCCGGCGTCTGCGCGCCTTTTGCCAACGTGCCGGGTTCACCGCGCGCGTGGCGGTTGCAGACACACCGGGCGCGGCACACGCTATTGCCCGGTTCGGGCCTGCCGACATCGCGATCGTGCCCACAGGGCGGACGGTCGAAGCGCTCAGCGGCCTACCGGTCGCGGCCTTGCGCCTAGCAGGCACCGCGCTCGTTGCCGCCCGCAAGTTCGGCTTCGAACGCGTCGCCGATCTTCTACCGGTCGCGCGCGGGCCTTTGGCACGCCGGCTCGGGATGGCCGCAATCACGCGGCTCGATCAGGCCCTCGGCGCGGTCGCCGAACCCATCACGCCGCGCACCGACGAGGTCATGCCGATCGTCGAGCGACGATTGCTCGAACCGATCGTCACCGCAGACGCGATCGCGCAGGTCATGGAGGATCTCCTCGGAGACATGGCCGAACTGCTGCGCGCGAACGGGCTCGGCGTACGATCGCTGCGGCTCGGTGGCCTACGCGTCGATGGCACCGAGCAGGTCGTCGCGGTCGGCACCTCACGCCCGACACGCGAGGTCTCGCACCTGTTGCGGCTCATGAAGCTCAGGATCGAGCGGATCGATCCGGGCCTAGGGCTGGAACAATTCTATCTGGCGGCGCCGCACACCGAGCCACTCGACGCGGTCGACCTCGGCGCGGTTCTCGCCGGTGAGGTCCTCGTGCGGGATCCGGCCCGTCTCGTCGACGTCGTTGCCGGCCGCATCGGCGCTGACGCCGTATTCCGGATTGCCCCTGTTGAAAGCCACGTGCCCGAGCGTGCCGTTATGCGCGCGGACCCGGTGGTAGCGCCCGCGGGCTGGCCGAAATGGCGCCGACCGACGCGCCTGCTGGCGAGGCCCGAACCGCTATGGGGCGTCATAGCGCTGATGCCCGATCAGCCGCCCCGGCGGTTCGAGTGGCGCGGTCGGCCGCACAAGGTGGTTGCCGGCGACGGCCCCGAGCGGATCCACGGCGAGTGGTGGCGTCGCGACGCGGAAGTATGGGCGGTGCGCGACTATTACTGCGTCGAAGACGAGACGGGCGGCCGCTACTGGGTGTTCCGGCGTGGCGACGGGTTCGTCGAGGACACCGGCGATCTCAGCTGGTGGATGCACGGCGTGTTCGCATGACCGACTATATCGAACTCCAGGTCCTCACGCATTTTTCACTGCTCCGCGGTGCATCGAGCCCCGAGGAGCTGTTCGCGGCCGCGGCGTTGCTTGGCTATCCCTCGATCGGGGTCAGCGACATTGGCACCGTCGCGGGTGTGGTGCGCGCATGGGAAGCGCAGAAGGCGACGGGCGTTCGCTCGATCGCCGGCTCGCGCGTCAATCTGTCCTGCGGGCGGCAGCTGCTGCTCTACCCGACCGACCGCCTCGCCTGGTCGCGCCTGACGCGTCTGCTGACATTGGGCAAAAAGCGGGCGGGGAAGGGGGGATGCCTCCTCCACTGGCATGACCTCGAACCCTGGTCGGAGGGCATGATCGCCATCCTGCTGCCGGTTGAGCCGGACGAGGATAATCTGGCAGCGCTAGCCGACCTGAAGACGGTCTATGGTCGTCGCGGGTACATGGCGCTGTTCCAGCGGCGCCGGCCGGACGATGCCGTGCGGATCGACGCGCTGGCGCGGCAGGCGGGCGGCGCCGGCGTTCGCGCGGTGGTGACGGGTGATGTCCTCTACCACGCACCGGAGGCCCGGCTTCTCCAGGACGTGGTGACGGCCGTGCGCGAGAAATGCACCGTCGACGAACTCGGCTACCGGCGCGAGGTCAATGCCGATCGTGCACTCAAATCCCCCGACGAAATGGTCCGGCGGTTCAAGGCGTATCCGGATGCGCTGCGCGCCAGCGTCGACATTGCCCGTCTGTGCACGTTCGATCTGGGTGAACTGGCCTATCAGTACCCGCATGAGCGGCTGATCGACGGGCTGACCGCGCAAGAGGCCCTGCAGAAGCTCGCGAATGACGCTGTCGACGCCCTGTTCAACGGCGCGGTGCCAGCTGCCTATACCGAGCAGATCGCCCACGAGATGCGGCTGATCGGCGAGCTCGGCTATGCGCCGTATTTCCTGACCGTCTACGCGATCGTTCGCGAGGCTCGCCGGCGGGGGATCCTGTGCCAGGGCCGCGGCTCAGCCGCGAATTCCTGCGTCTGCTTCGTGCTCGGCGTTACCTCGATTGACCCGATCAAGCACGAGTTGCTGTTCGAGCGGTTCGTCAGTGGTGAGCGTCGCGAGCCGCCCGATATCGACGTCGATTTCGAGCATGAGCGCCGCGAAGAGATCATCCAGTGGATCTACGAGACCTATGGCCGCAACCATTCGGCGTTGACCGCCGTGGTCACCCGCTACCGGGCCCGCGGCGCGGTACGCGATGTCGGCAAGGCGCTCGGCCTGCCCGAGGACCTGACCTCGTCTTTGGCCGGGCAGGTGTGGGGCTGGTCGGCAGAAGGCGTCGGCGAAAAGCAGGTCAACGAGTTGAACCTCGACATCGGCGATCGACGGCTGCGCCTCACGCTCGAGCTTGCCCGCAAGCTGATCGGCGTACCGCGCCACATGAGCCAGCATCCGGGCGGGTTCGTGCTTACCCATGACCGTCTCGACGATCTTGTCCCGATCGAACCCGCCGCGATGGAAGATCGGCAGATCATCGAATGGGACAAGGACGACATCGATGCGCTGAAGTTCATGAAGGTCGACGTGCTGGGTCTCGGCATGCTTGGCTGCATGAACCGTGCTTTCAACATGCTCGAGGCGGACAAGGGGCTGCGGGTTGGCCTCGCCGACCTGCAGGACGACGACCCGGACGTCTACGCGATGATCTCGAAGGCCGACACGCTCGGCACCTTCCAGATCGAAAGCCGCGCGCAGATGTCGATGCTGCCGCGCATGAAGCCGCGGCGCTTCTACGATCTTGTCATCCAGGTCGCGATCGTGCGGCCGGGACCGATCCAAGGTGACATGGTCCACCCGTATCTGCGCCGACGCGAGGGGCTGGAGAAACCCGAATACCCGCGGCCCGAGCTACGCGCGGTGCTGGAGAAGACGCTTGGCGTCCCGCTGTTTCAGGAGCAGGCCATGAAGGTCGCGATCGTCGGCGCCGGGTTCACGCCGGCCGAGGCGGATCAGCTGCGCCGCGCCATGGCGACGTTCAAATTCACAGGGGGCGTATCGCATTTCAGCGAAAAGCTGATCGGGGGCATGGTCGAGCGCGGCTATCCGCGTGAGTTTGCCGAGCGCACCTTCCGTCAGCTCGAGGGCTTCGGGTCCTATGGCTTCCCCGAAAGCCACGCGGCCTCGTTCGCCAAGATCTCCTACGCGTCGAGCTGGATGAAGCATCATCACCCGGATGTGTTCTGCGCGAGCCTCATGAACGCGCAGCCGATGGGCTTCTACGCCCCCGCCCAGATCGTCCGCGACGCACGTGAGCATGGCGTCGTGGTTCGCCCCCCTTGCGTCAACGCGAGCCGCTGGGACTGCACGCTGGAGCCGTATGGCGGGCGGTACCTCGCCGTACGGCTGGGGCTCCGCCAGATCCGCGGCCTGTCGAACGCAGATGGCGCCAAGATCGTCGGCGCGCGCGAGCTGACCGCGTTCGAGAGCGTGGAAGACGTATGGCGGCGATCGGGCGTGCAGCGCGCGGCGATCGAGAAGCTCGCGGACGGCGATGCCTTTCATAGTTTCGGCGCCGATCGTCGGCAGGGCCTGTGGAAGGTGAGGGGGCTCGGCGAAGCGCCGCTGCCGCTGTTCGCCGCGGCCGACCGCGCGGATCAGGCGGTCAGCGCGGAAGGGATCGAACCTGATGTTGAGCTGCGCCCACTGACCGATGGTCGTGAGGTGATTGAGGATTACCGGGCGCTGCAACTCTCGCTGCGCGCGCATCCGCTGACCTTCGTCCGTGATGAATTGGCCAGGCGTGGTGTGACCAAATGCGCGGACCTGGCGACCATCCGTGACGGACGCCATGTCGAGGTCGCCGGTATCATTCTCGTTCGCCAGAAGCCCGGGTCTGCCAAGGGCGTGCTGTTCATCACGATCGAGGACGAGACGGGAATCGCGAACGGCATCCTGTGGCCCGATCGGTTCGAGCGCCAACGCCGCACCGTGATGTCCGCATCGATGATCGGCATGAAGGGCAGGGTGCAGAAGGAAGGTGAGGTCATCCACGTCATCTGCGACCGAATCATCGACCACGGCGATCTGCTGCACCGGGTCGGCGAGATGTCGTTCCCGCACCGGACGGGCCGCGGCGACGGTGCGAAACATGCCGGCTCCCCCGACCGCGGCGACAAGGGCTGGAGCCCGGGCCCGCGCAACTCCTACTGGCCGCCCCATGCGGACGGCATGGATCCGGAAGCCGTCGTGAAGTTCAAATCTCACGACTTTCATTGATGGCCAAGCTCGTCCGTCATCAACGCGTTGTCATCGCGCTATCGGTGCATATCTTGCGGGGCGGCGTTGCGCGTTGCTCGGACGCTCGTGTCGACGTCGTCGAGATCCGGTTGGCGCTGCGCTGTCTGCTGCCGCACTGCCCGGAACGCTGGCCGCTCGAACTCTACTGGGACGCCGCAGCCCAAGAGAACGAGATCGGCAGGGCACAGGGTGTGACCGCGGCGTTCAACGGGATCGTCCGCCAGCTGCGCCGCGCCGGCTGTTATGAAGAGGTAACCGAACCGTGAGTATGCGACTACCGCGAGCAGCCGTTGCTCGAGTTCCCGACGGCACGCGGATCGTCAGCGTCGAGCGCATGTCGCGAGCCTTCACCAAATATCATCTCGATGACGGACGTGCGCTGCACCGGTTCAAGATGGAAGAGCCACACGCGACGCCGCATGACCACCCCTGGAGCTTCGACACCGAGATCCTTGATGGCGGGTATGTCGAAGAGGTGTTCCACCTGGATCCAGGTGGCGGCTGGCATAGCGAGCTCCTTCACCGCATCCCGGGCGAAACCTACCATGTCGATGCCGTGCATATTCACCGCATCGTGGAGCTGCCGACGGGCGAATGCTGGACGCTCGTTCGTGCAGGTCCCCACACGCGGGAAACCCGGTTCTGGCGGCTCGGAGACATGGTTCGGTCCCGGGCGTGGCATGAGCGCCGATGGACGCGCTTCGGATAAGCTATCACGGTGAGAGCCAGCCCACGGCGACGGTCAAGACGGTGTTGGCCGGGGCAGGGCATCGAGCGCTGCGGATACCTGCAGGCGCAGATCATCGTCTCGGGTGATTTCCAGCATCGCGCTGAGGCTGCTGCGGGCGCCGGCCACATCTCCGGCGACCAACTGAAGTCTAGCGCGCTCCCACCAACCATGGGCGTGCGTAGGCGCCACGATCGTCATGCGGTCGTACAGGACCAGCGCACGCGCGGGATCCCCGGCCTGCTCGGCACGGGTCGCCTGGTTGAGCAGCAATCGAACGAGCGCCGATCGGTTCGACAGGGGAAGCACCCCGTCGGAAAACCGTGCCTGGCCCGTCATCTGCTCGAGCAAGGCTTTCACCTGTTCAGGGGCGACAATGCGACCATCGTTGAAGGGGTCGATGATCAGCGCATCCGATGCGTCGCCAAGGCGTACCAGGACGTGGCCGGGGGTATTGAGCGGCATCGCCGACCATCCCAGGCGGCGAGCCATCGCCACATAGATAATCGACAGACTGATCGGCAGGCCGAGCCGTCGATCGACGACAGCGATCAGATCCGCATTCTGCGGATCGTCGTAGTGCACCCGGTCGCCAGAGAACCCAAACTCTTCGACCATCACGCTGCTCAAGGCCTGGGCCTGAGCGATGCTGCTTACTGCGTCGCCGTCAGCGGCGCGGAGGGCTATTTCTATGTCCGTGAGCTCGTCGAGATATTCATCGAGATCGACGCCGGGGTGATCGAGCGCTGCGAGTTCCAGCGCGGCCAGATCAAGCTCGATCTCCCCGTCTTCCATCAGCCCGAGATGAAGAATGCTATTGATCATGAGCCGTTAGATGGGAGGCTGCTTCGATCGTTTCTATGGCAATGCCAGGATACGGCAAGCCTGAGCCATAACCGGTTTACGATACGGGAGCCCGACTGTGCGGCACAGCCGGTTCCGCCCCGTCTCTTGCCAGAAGGGAACCGGCGCCACGGTAGCGATCAGGCTTTACCGCGCCCACCGTTGAGCTTGCCCGCGGCAGCATCGAGCTTCTCACGATCGTTGCCGACGTCGGCGATCAGGTCGCGCGCCTGCTGCGCGGTCAACCCGTGCTTCTCGGCGAAATACTCGACCTCATACGTCTCACTACCCGAGACACGGCTGCGATCACGCCCGTCGGTTTTGCTTTTGTCATCGGCCATTGTGGTTCTCCATCCAGTTGGACATGAACGCTCTGCCCCGTGACCGTGTCCGTCCCAATGGCACGATGCCGATTAAGGTGTGCCACGTGGCACACCTTCTTAAAATTGCTCGCATCGCGCGACGCACGGGCATTGCGTCCCTCCAATACTCTCGCCAGCGATGGTAGTCCGTTCGAAGCCAGCCATGCGGCGGGGACTACGCTGACGATCGGCGACTGCTGAGCCGCGATAGGTTGTAACCGAGTCCTGCGGGGCGCGCTCTATCGCGGGACGCTGCAACCCACCGCATTGCCGGTTGGCTCATGCTCGGGCATCGTAGCGCGATGGGTGAGCCAAACAGTGATTTCGAACAGGCGGCACAGATCGTCGAGGCGTTCTCCGAGAGTGAGACCGACGAACGCATTCTCGAACTGCTGACGCAGATCGCGGCCGCGATCCGCGATCACGCAATAGACAACTAGGGCAGCGACCATGTGCAATCGCGCCCGCATGCTCGGTGAACCCGAAACCCATTGGGAGTCTGCTGCGAAGATCTTCAGCGAGCGACCGCGCGACAACCGGTTCGATCCGCGCGAGCTTCGCCCCAAGAGCCGAAATTATGTGGTGCGGGAACAGGACGGCGAGCGTGCCCGGGATGTGATGTCGTGGGACGTGCTGGGCGGAAAGGCGCCATGGCCGATGACCAACGTCCGTAACCTGGCCTTTCCACAGTGGCGCAAACTCGCGGAAAAGCCGGAAAATCGGTGCCTTGTGCCGTTGACCGAGTTTTGCGAATTCACGCCCGACAAGCATGACCTGGGTGACGGCAAACCTCCGCTCAAAGGCGAAATGTGGTTTAGTGTGGTCGATCAGCCCGTGTTCGCCGTCGCCGGGTTTTGGCAGCATACCGCGGAAGGGAACGGGTTCACGATGGTGACGTGCGATCCCAACACGCTGGTGGCGCCGATCCACCCGAAAGCCATGATCACGATCCTGGATCCTGCCGACATCGATACCTGGCTGCGTGGAACCCTACGACGATATCGTTGGCCTGCAGAAACCCTATGACCCTGCCAAAATGACTGTCCGGGGGCCTATCTTCCCGACACGCAGCGGTCGTGTCCCCGCTGGTGGTGTAGCTCAGCGGTAGTGAAGCTGACCGGTCGCGCGCTATCATCCAGCGCTGTAGCGGCCGGTCAGGTTCACGGGTGGCCATCGAAGATCTTCGGATAGGTTTGGGTTGCGAGACTCAACCAACGGAGACCTTCGATGACCGAGGATACGATGAACCTGCAGGCGCTGGTGGGAAAGAGCGCGGATGCAGATTTCCTACGCGAAATGATTGGCTTTGCCGCGCAGCGGCTGATGGACCTGGAGGTCGGCAATTTGACCGGCGCTGGATATGGCGAGAAGAGCAGCGACCGGCTTGCCCAACGTAACGGTTACCGCGAGCGGGACTGGGAGACGCGGGCCGGCACGGTCGAATTGCGCATCCCCAAGCTGAGGACGGGCAGCTACTTTCCCGCCTTCCTGGTCCAGGGGACGGCATCAATGATATTCAAGCGCGCTCTGCTGGCTGCAGCATCCCTTGACGACGTGAGGCTGGTCCTGCCCATGCACGACGCGCTGGGACTATGCCCCTGCTGAAGCCGCTGAAGCCGCTGCCAGCTATGGCCTCGATGCCTCGCCAGATCGCACGTCTGCTACCTCGAGCGATTATGTAGCGCCGATCAACGAGACGTCGATCTACGGGCGGCGTGATCTCGATCGCGGTTCGTCGCGCGTGCGGTCGTACAGCAACGAACACAGCACTGGCAGCAAGGAAAAGGGCCTCGCCGACGAAGCGCTCGGCAACGTCAAGCAGGCAGCCGGTAGCGTGTTCGGTAACGAAAACCTGAAGCGCGACGGTATCGAACAAGAACGTCGTGGCGAGAGCGAGCAGGGCAAAGGCCCAGACCGCTCGTAAGAGCAGTGATGAGGAGCAATAGCTGTGCTGTCACTTCTCGCTTAATAATCGATTAGGAATTCAAAATAACCCTCCAGCTTGCAACGTACAAGACGATTAGGGTATGTTGCTTTTCTATCAATCCTACTGGCGCCGGCAAGCTTTATTGCCGGCGCCTTTGTTTTATAGCTTGTCTTTTAGACCCTTGGCAGCCGTGAATGTCAGCTTCTTCGATGCCGCGATCGTTATGGCTTCACCTGTTGCAGGATTACGACCCTGCCGTTCGGCCCGATCCTTGACGGCAAACTTACCAAACCCAGGAACCGATACTTCCTCACCCTTTGCAGCAGCATCGGCGATCTGATCAAAAACAGCCGTGATGGCCGACTTGGCATCAGTCTCGCTCTTACTCGTTGCAGCGGCGACGGCCTTTGCGAGGTCACTCATATTCATGCAGGTCTAACTCCTTCAAAAAGAAGCGGACCTTTAGCCCTATTCAATGACGGACCCAATACGACAAGGCCGGCTTATCTACCCGTGATCAGCCCCGATAAAAGCTGCAATCGGGAGTACGCTCGGCGCAGACCGCAGGGCCTGGCGCATGCCTTGCGGACCACAGCCATAATTGACGTTGAGATGCTGTAGCCCCCCGCTCAGTTCGGTCCATACGACATCCACGCTTGGCATATCCGTAGGCGCGTTTGCGCAGTTGGGGGTTCCTGGTTGGTAAAGCATTTCGGTCTGCGACGGCCGGTAAGGCGCCAATTTCGCCGCGAACGCGCGATACGCGGCCGGCGTGGCCTGGAACGTCTTGGTGCCGGTCACCGCAGTAAAGCGCTTACCCTCAAAGGTGCCTTTGCCATCTGGTGTAACCGTTACCGAATAGACCGGGCAGGTACCATAGCATGGCGCCGTCTCATAGCGGATGGTCTCACTCTCCATCGCAACCGGCCGGCCGTTACCGACCGCATCGACGGTCGCGCAGGCTGATAATCCCAAACCCGCCATCATCGCCGTGGCCAGGCCCTTTATTACCGTCTTGCTCATGTCTGGTCCCTTTCATGCAACCGCCGCATCGGACCTAACGCCTGTATTCTGAACGAAGGCCGCGTGCTGACACGACGTGCCCCTCCTCAACACAAAGGCACGCCGCGGATCGTGGTATCGCCCACCAGAATCTTAGCCACACCCGGACCAACAATTGTGTTCACACGGCCTAGCGCTGTCTCGATCGCATCGCCTGGAAAGGTGATCTCAACGACATGGGAATTGGCGACAGGCAAGCCATCGGCATCGATGACGATCGGTTGCGGTACGAGCTGGACACGGTAAATCATGCCTTCGCATAGAGATACGGACTCATCCTGGCCAGATTATGCTGGCCCCGGGACGAACTGCGCCTAGTATGATAGCGTACCGATCCCATCCTCCGGCTTGTGCAGAGGGCGAACACTGCTCAAGCCAATGGGTATTGGAGAATAGCTATGTGGAAAGATACCGCTGTTGCGGTCGAGCAGCGGCAAGGTGAGGCTGTTATCGTCTGCGAGGGAACACTTGCGCGCGTGATCGCGACCCTTAAAACAGTGAGGCCTGCCCGACTTGCAGGCATCCGGGTTTCCCTCCCCGACCGCCGTACCTCCCCATATAGTTTCGAAGGTCAGTCGTTGCAGGCACTGCTGGACGATGCAGAACGTCCCCAATCAACCCTGTTGCCGCTGCTTGTGTGAAACCTGCGGTGAATACCGGTATCTGAGCCAGCGCAACCTGTCCGTGTTGTGGTCCTCGACCCAACCAACGTCGATCTCGAGCCGTATCGTACCGGTTAGTTAGCATTACAGTTGCATTCTGGTCTTCAGATGTGCGTGGCGGGCGGCCGCTTGATGCGCTCGTCGCATAACGACCATGCGATGATGTGGGCAGGTGCGATACGGCGCTGGGCGAGCCGAACGGCAATGCGTCGGACTTCTTGTACAGACCAACGGATCAGCGCCGGGGTGTCGTGCGCATTCTTTTTGGGGGCGTCACCTCGTTTGCGTGATGGCGGATCACTGCCATCATGGCGAACGCGAGCATGACCAGCGATACGTGGCGATGCCATCCATGCCAGGATCGGGTTTCGTTGTGGTCGAGGCCGAGTTCGTTCTTGGTCGTCTCGAAGCTGTCCTCGATCGCCCAGCGGTATCCTTCGACGTGCACGAGCGCGTCGATCCCGGTCCCCGCCGGGCACCAAGTCGTGAAGAACGCCAGTTCGCCGTCCGCGATATGTCGTCGGATCAGCAAGCCGCGGGTCCACACCCCTGGGCGTCCTTCACCGTAATCGGTAGCCTCGATGTCCGCGAGTTCGAGATAGGCCCAGTCGTGCAGTCTTGCTCCCTTCGTGCCCTCGCCTGCCGACAGGCGATGCCAGGCGGCGGGATCGAGATCCTGTGCGATCTCGCCTGCAGTGCCGAAAACGGCGGGCTTCCCCACCCAGGAGCCAAAGTGATGGTTGGAACCAACGCCGAGGACATAGCCTTTCCCGGCTCCGCGTAGCGCCTGCTCGACGTCGCCGACGCCGTACACGCTATCGGCGGCGACCCAGGCGAACGGGACGTCGGCTGCAATCGTACGTGCGATCATCTGCACCGCTAAGGCGGGCTTGGTCGCGAACCGCGTCTCCATTGGAACATGGGCCGCATCCATGCGCTCGCTGTCGCTCGTCCAAACCTTCGGCAGGTACAGCGCCCGGTCGATAAAGGCGTGACCGTGGTGCGAGACATAGGCGGCAAAGACGCCGATCTGGCAGTTGGTGATCTTGCCCGCAGACCCGGTGTATTGGCGCGAGACACCACACGACGCCTTGCCCTGCTTGAGGAAGCCCGTCTCGTCGATCACGAGCACCGCATCCTCGGCAGCCAGCGTCTCGACGACATAGTCGCGTACGATATCGCGCAGCGCGTCAGCGTCCCACCGACCGCGGCCGAGGATTGCCTGCTGCCGCCACGGTCCAGGATCGCCTGCCGCTTCAGCACGCATCCAGCCGGTCTTGCGCCGCTCGTCGCCTAGCAGTCCGTCTAGGAACAACCCCGCAGATGCCGCGACACGTCCCTGCGTGAACAAACCCCGCATCCGCGCCTTCACATCACGCAGCGAAGTCGCCCAAAGCTCCAGCGTCGTCTCAATCGATGCGCCCGTCATCCACAGTCTCCTGCTATGGAGACCCATTGATTCAGACTTCGATCAAATGCGCAACTGTAATGCTAGCCGCTTTGTTTTCGAGTTCCGCTATGAATAGCCCCTAGTTTTCTAGACGCCTTGAGCCATCAAAGCCTGCTGCCGTTCGAACTCGACGGGCGACAGCATCCCGTTCCTGACATGCTTGCGGATCGGGTTGTTGAACATCTCGATGTAATCGAACACGTCCTGCCGGGCTTCTTCGCGCGTTTTATAGGTGCGTCGCCGGATGCGCTCACGCTTGAGGAGATTGGAGAAGCTCTCGGCGACGGCGTTATCGTGGCAGTTTCCCGGCCGGCTCATGGAGTGTTCCAGATTGTGAGCCCGGGTGAAGGCAGACCAGTCGATACTGGTGAACTGCGAACCCTGATCCAAATGGATCAGCACGCGGTTCTTCGGCTTACACCGCCAGACCGCCATGTGCAGGGCCTGCAAAACCACATCGGTTGTCTGACGGCTTTGCAGCGACCACCCCACCACACGACGGGAGTAGAGGTCGATCATGACCGCCAGATAGGCGAAGCCTTCCATCGTGCGGATATACGTGATGTCCGTCACCCAGGCGCGATTAGCCTGCGGCACGTCGAACTGGCGATCCAACGTGTTGGCGGCAACGGCCGAAGGCCTTCCTCCTGAACTGCCTGGACGCCGCTTATAGCCGATCTGCGCCTTGATTCCTGCCAGGTTGGTCAGGCGGGCAACGCGATTGGGACAACAGGTCTCGCCCTGATCGAGCAGATCGTCGTGCAACTTTCGATACCCATAGACCTTGCCGCTGTCGCTCCAGGCCTGCCGGATCAATGCAATCTGCCGAGCATCTTCTTGCGCTCGCCGGCTCAGCGGCGCTTTGCGCCAAGCGTAAAAACCGCTGGGCTGGATCGCCAGGCACCGGCACATCGCGCGGACGCCAAACTGGTTCTGATGCTCGGCAACAAACGCGTATCTCACTTGGCATCCCTGGCGAAATACGCGGTGGCTTTTTTTAAGATGTCGCGCTCCTCGGTCACCCGAGTCAACTCGCGCTTCAACTGGCGGATCTCT
This sequence comes from Sphingomonas sp. SL1004, assembly GCF_057815015.1. Classification (NCBI taxonomy): domain Bacteria; kingdom Pseudomonadati; phylum Pseudomonadota; class Alphaproteobacteria; order Sphingomonadales; family Sphingomonadaceae; genus Sphingomonas; species Sphingomonas sp. SL1004. The sequence goes on along the minus strand of NZ_JBYMUX010000001.1, from coordinate 1,861,622 downwards.
GCGTCCTTATTGCCGTCGCCCGACGCCACCTTCGCAAACTGCTTCTTCCACGCATACAGCGAGTGTGGGCTGACGCCGAGGCGCTGCGAAACCTCCGCTACCGGGTAACCCCGCTCTGTGATCTGCACCACCGCGTCACGCGTGAACTCATCGCTGAAATTGGGCTTCCCCATCGTCGCCTCCTGTCCCCAAAATAAGGATTGAAGGCGTCCAGAAATCTAGGGGCTATTCAATCGAAGATCTTCTTAATCCGGCAACGGCCATGTCCGGTAGCCTCAGCACCGCCCAAGGACCGTCGATCGCGACCATCTCCCACGCCGGCGCGGACGGGGCAATCGTTCACGACGGCGATCCGGCAAGCGCCACGGCTACCTTCGCCAACGGATGCGCCAACGCGTCATACATCTCGATGGCTACGAACACCGCGAGGCATCCTCCGACGATGACAAGGCACGCGGTCTGGAACGCAGATGCGATGCGCCTGCTTTGGTCCAAGCGTCTGGCGACGCGACCATCGATTTCCGCGCGCGACGGTCCGCGCCGTTCGTCCAGGGATCGTTCGACCGACGGGCGATGCTGCAGCACCGGCTCGTTCACGAGATCGGATGCCTGGATCCGGTCCTGGGTTCGCACTCCGAACCGTTTCCCTCGGGACCAGACGACCCTGCCTACGATCACCAGCGTGCCGCGTCTGATGTCGACATACGAGGAGCGCATGGGCGGTGCCTCCATCGAAACCATTAGCCCCCGGTCGGACACGTTGTGAATGGTCGCATCCGCCCACCCGGCGTCGGTCCTGATGCGGCAAGGCACCATCACCGCCGTCCTCGCTGCGCGAGGCCGCTGGATGGAGCTCATGGTTCGGATCGAACGCGTCGCAGTCGACGACGCGGAAAGGGGCCACGATGCGTCCCCGCCGCCGCATCCTGCGGTCTGCGCACAACGTCGAGCGGGTTCTGCCCCCTGCGGCTCACCGTTGGGCACCAAACAGCGCGGCCGCATCCAATTCGTGCGGCAACGCGGTTGATTGGTGTCGTCCGTCGCGGGCTTCAAGCGGCGCCGCGTCGGCAAACCGCCATGTTCCCTTACCGTCTGCCTTGGCGTGATACATCACGGCATCCGCGCGCTTCATGGCGGTGGCGACATCCAGCCCGGTCGTCGCGCCGAGACTGCAGGTCGCGACACCGCCGGCGCTCTGCAGGGCCGAGGCGACCGCGTCGTGAATCTCGCGCGTCTTCCGTTCCGCTGCAGCTTCGTCACGGACCGCCAGGCAGAAAATGAACTCGTCTCCGCCGAGCCGTGCGGTGATGTCGTAAGGCCGCAGCGCGGACGTCAGCGAACGGGCGACGACGCGCAGCACCTCGTCGCCCTCGGCATGTCCCAGCCTGTCGTTCACCCCTTTGAAGTCGTCCACGTCCAGCAGCCCGCAAAGCAGTATCCGACCATCGCGCGCGCTCGACAGTTCCATGCGCCTGCTTTCGGACCGGAACGACCGTCTGTTGCCCAGTCCCGTCAGAGGGTCGATCCGCGCATTCTGCCGTTCCCGATCGAAGGTTCGACGGAAGGCGCCGACGAAGAAGATGATGAACGCCACCGCGAACAGCCGCATGCCCGCGTTCCAGACGGCGGTGACCATCGGGACGGTCGAGGCCTGCGCAGAGAGGCCGTCTCCAAAGCCGTTCAGCGCCAGCGTAGCCAGGACTCCGATGAGGCCCGACGCCAGACCGGCGATCCGGCCAAGGCACCACGTGGTGAAGCACAACGCTACCAGATATAGCGCATTCAGCGAGAAGTGCGGTCCCGTCACGCCGTCAATGGCGATCAGCACACACCATGTCACCGTCAACCATTTGGCGGCAGTCGCCGGGGCGACGTCCGCCGACCGGCGCAATGCCGCCTCAAGAGGGGACCAGCGGCCGGCTCGATGCCCTATTTCGGCAGAGGCAGGTGTCGAGCGGAACAAGCTTCACTCCCCGTGTCCGTCCGTCGCGTCCCAGCGGAACTCGACTTCCACCTGTTCCTTCGCCGAATGCCATCGTCGGCCAGGCACAGCAGATCCCCGTCTACCGGCGCCATCGTCAACAATTCGCTAAGCTGGCAGTAATCCGGCAAACCGATACCTCGTATCGGTCAGCGCACGATTGGCCGTCGAAGCCGTAGATAGCAAGTCAGTGTCTACCAGACTCGTGGACTCGCGCCAGTGCGGTCAACGATGCGGAGACAATTTCTCCAAACTTTCTTCTTGCAACCTAGATCGTCGATTCGACCGCGTAGCCTCCTCGAACGCACTGATCCTGTAGACGTCACAAGCAAGGCGACGACGATCGGTTTCAAATCCGCTGCTGAGGTGCATCTGCAGCTTTTTGTAGACATCCTCCTCATCGTTCAGCGTTGGCTTGATGCTCCCTGGTGGCGTCCGGAAGCGCTTGCCTTTGCTCCGCCCGTCATGTCCGATGACACCGGCGTCGGTGCCGAGACGTTCGGAGGACGCCGGAGAGCCTGCCGCTACGCACAAGGCGACCCTTGACGACAGTGAGGATACGCGATGCAACGTGTTGATAACGTATCGATGCTATATTCCGGTTCATGAGTGCTGATTGTGTCGAACTCGAAAAAGACGATGCGGGGCCGAGGGCGCCACCGATCTGCAGCCCTTCGCGCACAACAACGGACTTCGATGCAATAGCCCGTCTTGCCGCTCTCGCGCTGGGTGCGCCGAGCAGCGTCGTCACCGTCATCGACGAACATCATGTGTGGTTTGAGGCGCGCTACGGGTTCGACGCGACGGAAGTCCCGAAGGACGGTTCGATATGCACGATCGCGATGCGTGCGGCCGGGCCGACCGTGTTCCTCGACACCCATCAGGCAGAACCACTGGTGGGACATCCAGCCGTGAGCGGAGAGGATGCCGTCCGGTTCTATGCCGGCGCTCCATTGGTCGGTCACGACGGCAGGACGTTCGGAATGCTGTGCGTGTTCGATACCGTGCCTCGCGCCTCCATCTCGCCGGAACAGCTTCGGGCGCTGGCCGATCTTGCCACAATGACGGTTGACCGCATGGAGACGGCAGGGGCGAACCGGACCCTTCGTCGTGACAGGGACCATGCCGAGACGTTCCTGCGGACCGTGGTCGACAACCTCCCGGCGATGGTGTTCGTCAAGGACGCCGAGACGCGGCGCTACCTCCTCGTCAACGACCAATGCGTCGACCTTATAGGCATGCCGCAGGACGACGTGGTCGGACATACCGATGCCGAACTGTTTCCCGACGGCTGGAAATATGCGCTGCGCGACGACGCGCTGCTCGCAGAGGCAGGCGGCGTCACGGTCTTCGAGAGCCAATACGTCTCCCCGGCGGGCTGCGCCGTCGCGCTGCGCACCAAGCGCATCCTCGTCGACGGTCCCGAACGAAGCGGGCAATACATCCTCGGTCTGTCAGAGAACGTCACCGAGACCCGTCTCGCTCAGGCGGAAGTGACGCGCCTCGCAACCCACGATTCGCTCACCACCCTTCTCAATCGTCGGGCATTCCTGATGGAGCTCGAGCTCCGCATCGCGGCTGGCCGGCCGTTCGCGTTGATCGACGTCGATCTCGACCGGTTCAAGTGGATCAACGATCGCCACGGCCACCCCGCCGGCGACGAGACGCTGTCGCAGATCGCTGCGAGACTGCTCGAACTGGCGGACGACGACGACCGCGTCGCTAGGACGGGCGGCGACGAGTTCTCGATGATCGTGGACGCCGATCGATCAGTCGAGGTGACCGACCGCATTCATCGATCCCTCGCCGCCCCCTTCGAGATCACACGCGGCATGGTAGAGGTGGGGGCAAGCTGCGGCGTGGCGAAATTCCCCGCCGACGCAGGTGACGTCGACGATCTGCGCCGCGCCGCCGACCTCGCCATGTATCGCGCCAAGGCCGAGGGCGGCGGAGTCCGCTTCTATAGTGCCGACATGGATGCCGCAGCGAACGATCGCCGGGCGATCGCACTCGATCTTAGCGAAGCGATCGTCAATGGCGACATACGACCGATGTATCAGCCGGTGATCGCCGCAGACACCGGCGCGATGACCAGCGTTGAGGCCCTCGCACGCTGGCGCCATCCAAAGCGGGGAGACGTTCCGCCCGACGTGTTCATACCGATCGCGGAGGAGCTCGGGCTCATCGAGGAACTGGGAACCGCGATCCTGCGCCAGGCATGCGCCGACGCGGCGCGATGGCCGGAGTCGGTGCGCGTGGCGGTAAACGTGTCCCCGCGTCAGATCCACGGAGGCCACCTCTGCCGGGTCGTCACGGATGCGCTGAGGGATTCGGGCATCACGCCCGACCGCCTGCAGCTAGAGGTCACCGAAGGTCTGTTCATGCGAGACGTCGACACCACCTTCCGGCAACTCGCGGCGCTCCGCGAATTTGGCATACAGATCCTGATGGACGATTTCGGCACCGGATATTCGTCCTTGAGCTACTTCCAGCGGTTCACGTTCGACAAGGTGAAGATAGACCAGTCGTTCGTCCGCGACGTGCTGACGTCGCGTGCGGCTGCGGCTATCATCCGGGCGATCGTCGAACTTGGTGACGCTCTGGGCATGAGGGTGGTGGCCGAGGGCGTCGAGACGCAGGGGCAGATGAAAGCGCTCGTTTCGTTGGGCTGCACCCACCTCCAGGGCTATCTCTTCAGTCCACCGGTCGACGCCGCCTGCATCCGTGGGTGGGCCAAGTCAGTGGGTCCAGCAGGGGAATGCGCCGAAGCCTCGTGGCGAATGAACCGCGACGTGGCTTGAGCATTAGATGGCCGACATCATGGCCTTCTCATCCGGATGGCGCACCAGTTTCCCTTCGCGACCTCAATCAGGTCGGACGGAAGAGGCGATGCTGCCCAAACGCGATCGCTCGAGGGCGACGCCGCACGGCGTCGTCACGGCCGGCGTCGACCAGGACGGCATGCCTCGCCTTATGCCACGTGACCTGCGCATAAACTTCGCGTCGTGCGTTGGCGCATGCATGGCGAACGAGACCGAGCGTTCTGGACGGAACGGATCATGAGCAGCGACGAAGCATACCAGGCCCGTGTCGGCTCGGCCGTCCTGGAGGCGATAGCCAGAGCGTCCCTAATCGATGTCGGCGGGACGGAGACGGTCTACATCCGGTCACGCGATGCATGCGATGCTCTGGTCACGGCGATGGCGGCCCTCATGGAGGAGGCGCCTCCGTGCCGGACGAGGAAGGGGATGAAGGCCGTTTCCGACGCCGTCGGGCGGAACCTGCTGACCATGATGATCGAGCTGCGGAAGATGCGTGAAGAGACCGGCCGGACCGTCTTCGACGCGAAGGTCATCAATCCGAACTGAGAGGTATGCGCAGACGCACTCAAAGGTCTTTGGTCTGGCCATGGCCATGCCAGTTCGCCTCAGGCCGCGGAAGCAGCGTCGATTTCGACCATCGCTAGTTCAGGCCCGGACGAGTAAGGCGGTCCTTAGGGCGATGGACCGCGATCGAGTGTCCGGGTCGGCAGAGGTCCCATGGCGAACGTGCCGCACAGAAGCAGGATCGTGAAACCGACCGCGATCCACAGAGCCCGGAGGCCCAGCGCCGGAAACGCCGCCCCTCCTGCGATCGCACCGCCGACGAGGCCAAGCCAAAGCAGTAGATAGGGCGCCCAGCCGTATCTCGGTCCTCCGATGAGAGCGATCACGAGTTGCTGGGCGAACTTCACGAGCGCACCGGTCATATACGTCACCCCAACAGGAATCTCGCCGTCGCGCTGCAGAACGGCGTTGGCCGCCCCCATGGCGATCGCCATCAACACGGTCGCCGCCGTCATCGTATCGACGAACATCCCGCAAAGGGAGGCTGCCGTCAGAACGAGGACCACGAAGCCTAGCACCGCCTGCCGCCTCCACCTTCCAGCGGCAATGCTGATGCCCGCTCCGGCCATTACACCGATAACGAAGGCCGCGATCAGCCCCGCGACGTAGGACCCGCCTCGCGAGGGCTGGGAGACATCGACGGCGAGCCGGGTCGAGTTTCCGCTCATGAAGGAGACGAAGACACCGCCGAGTTCCAGGAAACCGAGTGCATCGACGAAACCCGCCAAGGAGGCGAGGCCGATGGCCAGAAGGCGCTGCGGGTTCTCGTAGGTTCGCATTCCATGACCATAAGCCTTCTCAGCAATGGGAAGGAAGACATGCGCTCGACGACATGGGTCCGAACGCATGCTCGGTTCCGTCGTTGAGAAATGACGGACACCTCGTTCGCATGCTGGCCTCGTGGTTATGAGAACGTGTCATCCCTCATGCGATCGACGTCGTTTCCAAACGTTAGTCTCGCGCACGGAAATCCCGTTCATCGACCTGGCCGCTGGGCGCGCGCTGGCTGTGCGAACCGAAGCCCGGAGCTAACGGCACCGCGCCTTGGTGTCATGGAGCCCTGTCGCGTGCCATTCGTTCGGACCGGATGAGAATCGATTTATCATCCTCGGACCTCTGGCGGTCGTTCCGCAACGACTGGTGGGGCATTCTGAAGCGTGCCTGGACCAGCTCCAACGATGACAATCTCGGCATGATCGCCGCTGGCGCAGCCTTCTACATCATCGCTTCGATCGCGCCGATCCTGGCGGCCCTCGTCCTGAGCTACGGACTGTTCGCAGATGCGCACACGGTCCAAGGCAACATCAGGGACCTGTTCGCCGCGGTTCCCAAGGACGTCGCCATCCTGATCAGCCAGCAGCTCGACACGGTGGTATCGGGCTCCCAGGGCAAGAAGGGGTTCGGACTCGTCGCGGCGCTGTCGATCGCGCTTTACGGCGGCAGCAAGGCCGCGACGTCGATGATGACGGCGCTTAACGTCGCCTACGAGGTCAAGGACAAGCGGAACTTCCTCGTCTGGACGCTGACGTCGTTCGCGGTGGTGCTCGGGGGAATCCTGCTGGTCTTCGTGGGCATCGGCGCCGGCGCGCTGACGGCGACGATCGGTTCGCTCGTCCCGTGGTTCCCCGGCCTCGTCCTCGTGCTGATCCGCCTCGCCACGTATCTGCTGTTGGCGGTGATCGTCATCACGGGCGCATCGTTGCTGTTCCGGTTCGGACCATATCGCCCCCGGGCCCGCTTGAGACTAGCCACGCCCGGAACCGTCGCCGCCACCGTCGTATGGCTTCTCGCGAGCGCCGGCTTCAGTATCTACGTATCGAACTTCGGCAACTACGGCGCCGCCTACGGATCGCTCAGTGCGGTCATCGTCGCGCTCACATGGCTGTGGCTCAGCGTCTACTCGTTCCTGCTGGGCGCGGCATTGGATGTGCAGGCGTATCATTCGAAGGCTACTCCGGCTATGGAAGCGAAGGCGCCGTGAGAACCGGTATCCGCTGCGTCTCACGTCGAGGCCGAAGCCCATCCTAGGCATCTCGATCCGGACCTGGGCGGGCCTCCAATTCCACCCTTGGGCCCGGAACGGACGCCGACGGCGGAACAATTCATGAAGGTGAACTCTGAATAGCGAATCACATCGTCACGCCATGTGCGACCAAGCAGATGCGCGTTTCGCGGAACTGCTTGCACAGCAGAGCCCGAAGATGTCGAAATATGCGAGACGCCTTGCCGGAAGCGAAGCCGATGCCGACGATCTCATTCAGGACACGCTCATGCGCTGCTGGTCGGCTCGGCATACCTTCGAAGATGGAACCAGTCTCGGCGCCTGGGTAAATACCGTCATGCGGAACGGCTACATATCCGGCGCACGAAGGACTTGGCGGATGGTAGCCATCGACAGCGAGATTCTGAACCACCTGCTTTCGATCCCTCCAACCCAAGAGATGGGCGTAATCCTGAAGGACGCCGGTGCAGCTTTGGGCAAGATGCCGATGGAGCAACGCGCTGCGGTCCTGCTCGCCGCCGAAGGCTATTCGATGGAGGAGGCATCAAGAAGGGCCGGCGTCTCCGTCGGGGCCTTCAAGAGCCGTCTGATGAGGGGTCGCATCCGGCTTCGTAAACTGACGGAAGGCTAAGCGATGGGTCATCATGACATTCGCGGGTCCGGAACCGACTGCTATCGGTCGCATCCGGTCGAGAACCGCTAGGTGTTTAGTCCCGGCATCTGGTGGATCGGATTGACGGTGAACCTATCCGGCTCTGACGTCCAGATTTTGGCGATGTATTCGTAAGGCGTGAGGCCACTGAACGTCTTGAGCCGGCGGGCGAAATTGTAGGCTGCCATGAAGTCGGCGAGGTGCACTCGCAGCTGCTCGTGGTCTCGTAGTGAAAGCGTCTGACGGTCGCTTCTTTAATCGTGCGATTCATCCGCTCGACCTGACCGTTGGTCCAAGGATGGTTCGGCTTGGTAAGCCGGTGCTCGACGTCATTGGCTTCGCAGATCATGTCGAAGCGCATTTGACGCGACCAGGCGGTGTTCCGGTTACGCGGCTGCTCGGCGAACTGGATGCCGTTGTCGGTCAGGATCGTGTGGATCCGGTAGGGCACAGCTTTCAGCAGGTGTTCCAAGAACTCCCACGCCGTTCGCCTGGCAGCCTTGTCGACGAGATGGGTGACCGCGAATTTAGTCGTGCGGTCGATGCCGACGAACAGATAGAGCTTGCCTTCGGCAGCCTGAACCTCGGCGATATCTAGTAAAAGAAGCCGATCGGGTAGCGCTTGAAGCGCTGTCGCTTTGGCTTGTCGCCCTCGATACCTGGCAGACGGGATATGCCATGCCGCTGTAGGCAGCGGTGCAGAGCTGACCGTGTCAGATGCGGGATCGATGGTTGCAACGCATAGAGGCGATCGTCAAGCGGCAGGAGTGTGTGGCGCCGGAATGCGACGACCGCTGCCTCCTCGGCTTCGGTCAAGGTCGTGGAGTGAGGGGCCTTCGGCCCGGTCTTCAAATTCTCAACCGTCGCTCGATTACGCCACTTCGCCACCGTCTCGGGTTGATCCCGAGCTCCCGGCTCAACGTCGAGAGCGAAGCTTGCAATCGCTGTATTGCTGCTCTGACAGCGTGCGTGGTCGTGGCGCTCCCGTGACGTACCTGTCCCATGTCCCATACTGCTTCCTTCCATTCCAACGAAAGGATCGCACCATCAAACACCTAGGCCTGCACAAGTGTCACGCTGCTTGCGTAATTACGGACAGATTCTGATCGCGGATCGTACAGCCCGGTTCACGCAAGTCGGTGCTCAACCGGTATGTATCCGTATCCGTATCTGAGAACGGCACGATGGGGCGTCCCATCAGATAGCCTTGAACATCGTCGCACCCGATCGAAACGAGAAGTGCCAGTTGCTCCTTCGTCTCGACCCCTTCGGCGAGCGTGAGAACCCCTAGTTCCTTTCCTATGCCGACGACCGCCCGAAGCACGGCCATGCACTTCGGATCGATACCCGCACGAACGACAAAGCTTCGATCGATTTTGATGCGGTCGAACTGGAAATCGCGCAGGTGAGCCAACGAGGACTGACCAGTTCCGAAATCATCCAGCGCTACCCTTATGCCGATCTTACGAATGCGGTCCACCATCGCGGCGATCCTAGCAGCATCGTCGAGGAACGCAGTCTCCGTAAGCTCAATCTCGACCCGTTCTGCCGCAACGCCATTGACGAGAATGGCATGCGTGAGATTATGAAGCAGAGCGGTAGACTTGAACTGCGCCGCAGACACGTTGATTGCGACGTGGAGATGCGGCGACCAGCCCGACAACTGGCGGCATGCATCCATGATGACCCAACGGCCGATTCCCTCGATCAGGCCGCACTCCTCGGCGATAGGAATGAACAGGTCCGGAGAGATCCACCCTCGTGTCGGATGCTGCCACCGGATGAGCGCTTCATAGCCCGTTGTCAGTCCCGTGGAGAGTTGCACGATTGGTTGGAACGCGAGCGCGAAGCCGCCATTCTGGATAGCGTCGCGCAAATCATCAATGATCTGCTGACGTTCGGATAATTGTTCGGCGAGACCGGCAAGATACGGCTGGGCACGCTTTCGGCCAAGCCGTTTGGCCTCGTATAGTGCCATGTCGGCCTGCTTCATCAGATCACCCGGCGTCAGCTCACTGGCGTAATCGGCAACGCCTATGCTGCAACTGGGCAGCACGCGCAGGCCATCAATTTCGAGGGGTTGGCCGATATGGGCAACGATCCCGTCGGCCAGCATGGTCGCGTCTTGCCCGATTTGGGTCGCGATGATGGCGATCTCGTCGCCGCCCATACGGGCTACGAAACTGTCCGGGGGTAGATAACCAGTCAGCTGCGTTGCGATATGGATCAGCAATTTATCGCCGACCGCATGGCCGAAAGCGTCATTAATCCGCTTGAACTCGTCAAGGTCGATCAGCAACAGCGAGAACGGTCTGCCCGCCGCTATGCGCGCTTCCTTCTCCATGCGCAGCGAACGGCGATTGCCCAGCCCGGTTAAATGATCGTGGTACGCCATATGCCGCAGGCTGTTCAGTGCTTCGCGTTCCGCGCTCACATCAGTGAACGTCAGGACGATACCCTGTCGCGGTACCGGACGAGCCTGCATCTGATACGTTCGCCCATCCTCCATCTCGCACGCGCGATCAAAGCCCGCGTCGGCGTTTACCCATTGCTTCATCGCCGTGCCGACCAGTGCACGTTTTTCGGAAGTCCAGGACCGATGCTGCGCGATCACATCCAGGAACGCATCGATCGTCAGGCCTGGAGCGATCGCGTCCATTGGCGTATCGAACAGCTCGAGGAATCGTTGATTGAAGTGACGCAGGCATCCTCTGGCATCGATAAAGACCAGACCATCCGACATGCTCCCCATGACCGCCTTGAGGGTCGTCGCCTCTTCTTCTCGCGTCACCTTGAAGCGGGTGACTGTCAGAAGGCTCGCTAGGCTTGCCGCCGAGACGGCGAAGGCCACGCAGGCGGCGAGGAGGCCGAACGATAGGACGCCACCTTCAGTCTCGTCGATGCTGCCAACGACGACATCACCTGAAAGAGAAACGAAATGTGTCGCGCAGATCGCGAGCGTGAATAGCAGGCAACCTGCCGTGCGCGATCGGGACCATAGGGGAATGAGCTGCCATGACGATAGCAACGTGGTACCCAGCAGCAGGCCGGTAATATTGGTTCCTAGCGAGAAAAAATGCGCGCAGTCCATCATGCCGGCGATTCCGACCGAATGCATGCACCAGATCCCGGCTCCGGCAGCTGCAGCGGCCGTGGTCCGTTTCGATTTCGATTTCGACCCCACTCGGGTTAAAATTACCATAGGTAGGCCGACGGCCAGCACCCCAACGGCTGCAGAGAGAATCGTGATTTCGGGATCGTAGCGAAGTAGCAGGTCGGGACGGTAAGCCAGCATGGCGACGAAATGAGTCGTCCAGACACCGAGCCCTGCAGATAGCGCCAGCGCTGCATGCCGCCATCCGATAGCTTCGCGGTCCTTGGCTCCCACCATGTCGGTGCTCAATAGGGCAACCGACCAGCCCGCCGTCAGGCAGATACAAACGGCAACCGCGATCAGATAGCCCGAATGTTGGAGGTGCAGATTGAACAGGAGTGTCACGGCGTTCGCTTTGAGAGTTTTTTTCCGATGTACTCTGAAAGGGTTAACGAACCAGATCGGGTGTTAGCCGGACTCGTGAGGAATTTGCACTTGATGGCCGGGAGGGCGTGCTCCGCAACGTGCAACCAAAGAATCTGGCCATAGAACGAGTTGGCTCGGTTAATGCCAAACTAGTTGATGGGCTGCCCGAGGAGCCATTCGCGTGCCGCTGGTTCGTCGTCGAACAACTCGTGACCGGCAAGTTTCGCCATGCGCTTTGCCTGGAGCTTGGATAGCGCGCTCGTCATCACCACAGCTGTTATTACACCCATCTCGGTTTTGCCGTGACCGATAATCCGAACGTGCGCTTCCGCGATTGCTTGCGCCTGGATCGGGTAGTCAGACATATCAACGAGGATGCGGCGGCATCCGCCACTTAATCCAAGCGCGCCAGCCTTCCTGCCAAGCTCGCCAACATAGGCGCGCATAGTGTCGAGCGTCCAGAAGCCGCGAACCTCAATTCGCATCAGTTGATGAGCAGGTTCAATCGTCACGGTAAACATCACTCGCCTTTGGCTTCCGGGTCAACGTTGCGAATGCCCGTATCGCGAACCGGTGAATGAACAATGATCACGAGCTTGACGACGGCAGGGGGCACACACGAATATCGGTTCAGTCCGCGCATTAACGATTGTCTGAAATTGGGCTGCGAGATTTGCGCAGTGAGATACGGATGGTCTGCATCATCAACACATGCAGATACGCTGTTGTGTTCGACCGCATTGGGAGGCCCTTCATCGGTACGGGCAGGCACTAGAGAAGACCTGACGGCAGCGACACGCACAAGGGAAACTACACGCCGGCTCGTGCGGGATCATATTCGTGCGAGCGGAGGCCTGCATGGACCCGACCAAACTGCTCATCGGCCAGATTTTGACCGTGTTCGCCATCGTGCTGGCGGGCATCTGGTTAGCGACGCAGTGGGCGGCTGCGGCGCTGGCCTATCAGCCAGAACTGGGGGCGCCCTGGTTCATCGCGTTGGGTCATCCTGTCTATCACCCCTGGGCGCTGTTCGGTTGGTGGTATCACTTCGACGCCTATGCTCCGGTAATCTTCGACGAAGCAGGCGCGATCGCGGCCGCCAGTGGCTTTGTCGGCTGCGGAGCAGCGGTGTTCGGGTCGTTGTGGCGTGCCCGCCAACGCAAGAACATAACCACGTATGGCTCCGCACGCTGGGCGACACCCACTGACATCCGCCACGCAGGGCTCTTCAACGACGGCGGCGCCTTCCTCGGCCGGATCGGCGCTCGCTATCTTCGCCACGACGGCCCCGAACATATTATGGCGTTCGCGCCGACGCGCTCGGGCAAGGGCGTCGGCCTCGTCGTACCGACTTTGCTGGGATGGACGGGCTCTGCCGTCATTCACGACATCAAGGGCGAGAACTGGACACTGACCGCTGGCTGGCGGGCACGCTTCTCGCATTGCCTGCTGTTCAACCCGACCGATGCGCGGTCCGCGCGATACAATCCGCTGCTTGAGGTCCGGCGTGGTCTCAACGAAGTCCGAGACGTCCAGAACATAGCCGACATCCTCGTTGACCCGGAAGGCGCGCTGGAGCGGCGCAACCATTGGGAAAAGACCAGCCATTCGCTGCTGGTCGGCGCGATCCTGCATGTCCTCTACGCCGAAGAGGAAAAGACGTTGGCGCGCGTCGCGACCTTTCTGTCCGATCCCCAGCGTTCCTTCACCGCAACCTTGGGTCGGATGATGACCACCAACCATCTCGGCAGTGAGGATGCGCCTCTGGTCCATCCCGTTGTTGCGTCGGCCGCGCGCGAAGTGCTCAACAAGTCCGACAACGAACGCTCCGGCGTGCTGTCGACGGCCATGTCCTTCCTGGGATTATACCGCGATCCCACCGTTGCCACGGTTACATCGCGCTGCGACTGGCGCATTGCGGATCTGGTCGAGGGCAAATCGCCCGTCTCGCTCTATCTGGTCGTGCCGCCGTCCGACATCAGCCGTACCAAACCGCTGATCCGCCTGGTGCTCAACCAGATCGGTCGCCGGCTGACCGAGCAGCTTCATGCGGTGAATCCCAACGAGGGTGCCAAGTCCGCTCGCCACACATTGCTTATGATGCTGGACGAGTTTCCAGCGCTCGGGCGCCTGGACTTTTTCGAGACCAGTCTCGCTTTCCTCGCCGGCTATGGTGTCCGCGCCTTCCTGATCGCGCAGAGCTTGAACCAGATCGAGAAAGCGTACGGCGCTCAGAACGCTATCCTCGACAATTGCCATGTCCGGATTGCGTTCGCGACCAACGATGAACGGACCGCCAAACGCTTGTCCGACGCGCTCGGCACCGCCACCGAACAACGCGCGATGCGCAACTATGCCGGGCATCGGCTTGCGCCGTGGCTTGCCCATGTCATGGTCAGCCGTCAGGAGACCGCCCGTGCGCTGTTGACGCCAGGCGAGGTGATGCAGCTCGCGCCAACCGACGAACTGGTGCTGGTCGCTGGCACCCCGCCAATCCGGGCGACCAAGCTACGCTATTATGCGGACGCGGCCTTTACCGGGCGCATACTTCCGCCGCCTGTGCTGGCGGACAGCGACTATCCCGATCGCCCGCCGCATCGCGTTGACGACTGGGTGGGAATCGTTCGCAGCACCGATATGCGCCTGGCGAGCACGGAAGATGTGGCGGAGGATCAAGGCGCTGGCCGTGGCCAGGAGCAGGTCCGCCATCCCGGCCATGAGATCGACGAAGCGCCGACGCCCGAACCCGTGCAGGACGATCCGCTGGGATTCGGCGAGAACGACACCGATCCCGCTACCGACAAGCGGGCGATGGACCAGGCACGCGCTGCAGCCAATGTGCGGACGACCTATGGCGTCGACGCCGGGCTCGCGCCGTCCCAAGATCTGATGCCGGGTTTCTGAACCATGGCCGATCCGAAAATCCGCCATCAGCTCTTCCTGCCCAAACCGGTCAGTGATCGGTTGGAAGCGCTGGCCGCGAAGCCGGGCACTTCCAAATCGGCGATCCTTACCGATGCGGTCACCGCTTGGCTCAACCGTCGCGGGAGCAACGAACTCGACGACCGGTTCGGCATGCGGCTCGACCGCATGACCAACGCACTCGGCCGGATCGAGCGCGACGGTCATATCCTGCTCGAAACGCTCGCCCTGTTCGTCCGCTACGAACTCGCCATCCACGCGCCGCTTGCCGAGAACGACCAGGCGGGGCGCGCCATCGCGGCCAAGCGGTTCGAGGCGTTCATTGCACAGGTCGGCAGGCAGATCGCGGCGGGCCGACGCACGATCGGTAACGATCCGGAGCGCCTCCCATGAGCAATACGCTCTCCGCCGACCGACGACGCGCCATGCTGCGCACCGCGATGGGACCAGACATCGCCATGGCGCTGGACGATGCTCGCGTCGTCGAGATCATGGTCAACCCGGACGGCGCGCTACGCCTCGACCGGCTTGGTACAGGTCGCGGCGATACCGGTATCCGCATGGACCCCATGCAGGTGGAGCGGATCATCCGTCTGGTCGCGAGCCATGCTCGTGCCGAAGTGCACGGCGACGCACCGATCGTGTCCGCCGAACTGCCGCCACGCACCGACGGCCATGCCGGCGAACGGTTTGAAGGCCTTCTGCCCCCAGTGGCGATGGCGCCCTGTTTCTCGATCCGCAAACCTGCGACGCGTCTCTACACGCTGCTGGACTATGCGAGCGACGGCATCATGTCAGCCGACACGGCACGGTTGCTTGCCAAAGCGGTT
Organism: Sphingomonas sp. SL1004; assembly: GCF_057815015.1. NCBI lineage: Bacteria > Pseudomonadati > Pseudomonadota > Alphaproteobacteria > Sphingomonadales > Sphingomonadaceae > Sphingomonas > Sphingomonas sp. SL1004. The sequence continues at coordinate 1,846,329 of NZ_JBYMUX010000001.1, read as the reverse complement.
GCCGATCGCTGCAACATCCTGGTCGCGGGCGGCACCAGCTCGGGCAAGACCACGCTTGCCAATGCGCTGCTCGCCGAGATGGCACATCTCGACGAGCGGGTGATCCTGATCGAAGATACCCGCGAACTGCAAAGTCCGGCCGCCGACACCGTGGCCCTGCGTACGCGCGCCGGTGTCGTCGGCATGGCCGATCTGGTCCGCTCGACGCTGCGGTTGCGGCCCGATCGCATCATCGTCGGCGAGGTGCGCGGGCCCGAAGCGCTCGACATGCTCAAGGCCTGGAACACCGGCCATCCCGGCGGGATCGCCACCGTCCACGCCAACAGCGCGACCTCGGCGCTCTACCGCATCGAGCAGCTGGTGCAGGAGGCCGTGGTCGCCGTCCCGCGCCGTCTGATCGCCGATGCGATCGACATCGTCATATTCATCGCCGGTCGCGGCCTTGCCCGGCGCATCCAATCGATCGTCCGCGTCACGGGCGTCGATCCCGGCGGCGGCTACGCCGTCGTGGACATTAGCCTTAGTCCGCAAGGAGAAGACCCATGCCTAGTATCCGTCTCCCCGCCACCCGTTCGACCATCCTGATCGTCGCCGCGTCGTCTCTCTCGCTGACGATCGCGAGCCATGCTCAGGCCGCCGGCGCCGGCATGCCCTGGGAGGAGCCGCTCCAGCAAGTGCTGGAATCGGTCCAGGGGCCGGTTGCCAAGATCATCGCGGTGCTGATCATCATCACCACAGGCCTGACGCTGGCGTTCGGCGAGACCGCCGGTGGCTTCCGCAAGCTCATCCAGATCGTGTTCGGCCTGTCGATCGCGTTCGCCGCATCGAGCTTTTTCCTGTCCTTCTTCTCGTTCGGCGGCGGAGCGCTGATCGCATGACCGCCAGCGGCCAGCACATTGCCGATGACCATGTCGTCGGTTTCGAAGCCCCAATTCACAGCAGCCTCGGGTCACCGATCCTGCTCGCCGGCGCGCCCCGGATGATCGCGATCGTCAACGGTACGGTCGCTGCGGCCGTTGGCCTTGGACTTCAACAATGGCTGGCCGGTCTTCTGCTCTGGGCGGCGGGGCACAGCCTCGCCGTCTTCGCCGCCCGGCGCGATCCGGATTTTGCGGCCGTGCTGCTGCGTCACCTCCGGCAAAAAGGGTATCTCGCGTGCTGAACCTTGCTGAATATCGCCACCGCGCAGATCGTCTTGCGGATCACCTACCCTGGGCGGCCTTGGTCGCGCCCGGCATAATACTCAACAAGGATGGCAGCTTCCAGCGCACATTGGCGTTCCGCGGCCCCGATCTCGAATCTGCAACTCAAGGCGAACTGGTGTCGGCTTGCGCGCGCGCCAACAACGTCCTCAAGCGGTTCGGTACCGGATGGGCATTGTTCTTCGACGCCGAGCGGTGCGAGGCAATGGGCTATCCCAACAGCGATTTCCCCGATCCCGCATCCTGGCTGGTCGATCGCGAGCGGCGCGCCACCTTCCTTGCCGAGGGCGAACACTATGTGAGCCGCTATCATATGACGCTGACCTGGCTGCCACCGGTCGACAGCGTCGACGCGGCGGGCCGATCCCTGGTCGACCGGCCCGACACAGGCAAGGCGCGCGACTGGCGTGCCGCCCTGGCAAGCTTCGTCGCCGAGACCGATCGCGCGCTGGATCTATTCGCCGGCTTCATGCCCGAGGTGCGGGCACTCGATGACGCGCAGACGCTCACATATCTCCATGGTGCGGTATCGGATCGCCGTCATCCGGTCGCGAGGCCCGAGACGCCGGTCTATCTCGATGCGCTGCTCGCCGACACGCCACTGATCGGCGGGCTCGAACCGAAGCTTGGCGAGCGGCATATCAGCACGCTGACCGTGCTCGGCTTTCCGAACATGAGCCGCCCCGGCATTCTCGACGCGCTTAATCATCAGGACTTCGGCTATCGCTGGGTGACCCGCTTCATCGCCCTCGACAAGTCCGATGCGACCAAAGCTCTGACGAAATTGCGGCGCCAGTGGTTCAACAAGCGCAAGTCGATCACGGCGATGCTGCGTGAGGTGATGTATAACCAACCGTCCCCGTTGCTCGATAGCGATGCGGACAACAAAGTGATCGACGCCGATCTGGCGCTCCAGGCGCTAGGCGGTGATCATGTCGCTTTCGGCTACCTTACCACAACGATCACGGTGGCCGACACTGACCGTGCCCGTGTCGACGCCAAGGTTCGGCAGGTCGAGCGGATCGTTAACGGCCTCGGCTTCACGACCATCCGCGAAGGCGTGAATGCAGTCGAAGCATGGCTGTCTTCGCTGCCAGGGCATGTCTATGCCAATGTCCGTCAGCCGCTCGTCCATACGTTGAACCTCGCGCATCTGATGCCGCTGTCGTCGGTATGGGCCGGCCCTGCGCGCAACGCGCATCTCGACGGGCCGCCTCTTCTCTATGCCAAGGCGGCTGGCTCGACACCGTTCCGTCTATCCACCCATGTCGGCGACGTCGGGCATATGCTGGTCGTTGGCCCGACTGGTGCGGGCAAATCCGTGCTGCTGGCGCTGATCGCGTTGCAGTTCCGTCGTTATGCGGGCTCTCAGGTTTACATTTTCGACAAGGGCTTCTCTGCCCGGGCCGCGGTGCTCGCGATGGGTGGCGCACATCATGCGTTGGGTCTCGGTGCCGATGGCGGGGAAACGCTGGCGTTTCAGCCGCTGCGCCGGATCGACGACCTCGCCGAGCGGAGTTGGGCGGCCGAATGGATCGCCGCGCTGTTGGCCGGCGAGAAGGTCGCCGTCACACCGGATGTCAAAGACGCCATCTGGTCGGCGCTGGGCAGCCTCGCCTCGGCACCGCCTGAGGAGCGGACGTTGACGGGATTCACGTTGCTCCTCCAGTCGAATGCGCTGCGGATCGCGCTTGGCGCCTACACTCTCGACGGTCCCTATGGCCGGCTTCTGGATGCGGCAGAACAAGACCGTGCCTTCGCGGAGGTCCAGTGCTTCGAGACCGAGGCGCTGATGGGACAAGCTGGCGTCGTCGCGCCCGTGCTGACCTATGTGTTCCACCGTTTGGAGGAGCGGTTCGACGGACGCCCGACGCTGCTGATCCTCGACGAAGCCTGGCTGTTTCTCGACCATCCGCTGTTCGCCGCCCGTATCCGCGAATGGCTCAAGGTCCTGCGCAAAAAGAATGTCGCGGTGCTGTTCGCGACGCAGAGCCTCGCCGACATCGCGTCAAGCAGCATAGCGCCCGCCATCATCGAGAGCTGTCCGCAGCGCATATTCTTGCCCAACGATCGGGGAATCGAACCGCAGAGCCGGGACGCCTATGAACGGTTCGGGCTGAACGACAGGCAGATCGAGCTTGTCGCCCGCGCGATACCCAAACGGCACTATTATCTGCAATCGGCCAGAGGAAACCGCCTGTTCGAGCTTGGGCTTGGACCGATCGCGCTCGCACTGTGTGGCGCGTCCGATGCGCTGACCCAGGCCCGGATTGACGCGATGCTTACCGAGCATGGCGCCAATACTTTTGGCGCCCGATTTCTTGCGGAGGCCGGGTTGGATTGGGCGGCGTCGCTATTCGCCGAGTTCGATGGCGGGCGCTGACGTCGCACCAAGGTGAATCGCCGTTGGCATCCGTCGCGACCTCACCATGACATATAAAGCACGTTCAGCGTCGGCGACGAATACAGACAGGTCGATCGGTGTCATCTGCCGCGTGGTTGGCGCGAAAGCATCAAGGTCCGGGGCAGGGCTCAAGCATCCGCGGTGATCGGCCCAAAGATGTCGGTGCCGCCACCAGACAGGCTCTGACGACATACCGAAAACTGCCCGAAATTGCGTGCTCCCCCGGGTCAAGGAGCCTGTCATGAAACCCCCGTCATCCCATAGTCGCGTGCGCAAATATCTGATCGCCTCTGCCCTTGGTCTGGGTGCAACGGGTGCACTTATCATGGCGGTCGCCTTGCCGACCACCGGCGCTCACGCGATCGTCGTGTTCGATCCGTCGAACTACAGCCAGAATGTCCTGACCGCCGCGCGCACCTTGCAACAGATCAACAACCAGATCCGGTCGCTGCAGAATCAGGCACAGAGCCTGATCAACCAGGCGAAGAACCTTGCCACGATCGGCTTTCCCGAGTTGGAGGCGATCACCCAGACGCTCCGGCAGATCGATCAGTTGATGGGGCAGGCGCAGGGCATCCAGTTCCGTGTCGCCAATCTCGACCAGCAGTTCCGGGCACTGTATCCGCAGAGCTTCGATCAGGCGTTGACCAGCAACCAGCGCGTGATCGCGGCGAAGGCGCGGCTCGACACGGCGATGGCAGCGTACAAGCAGACGATGGGCGTGCAGTCCCAGGTTGTCGAGAATGTCCAGGCGGATACGCAAACATTGCGCGGCATCGTGGCGCGCAGCCAGGGCGCCGAAGGGGCACTGCAAGCCCAGCAGGCGACCAACCAGCTCCTCGCCCTTACCGCCAAGCAGCAGTTCCAGATCCAGACCCTGATGGCGTCGCAATTTCGTGCCCAGGCGATCGAGCAGGCGCGCCGTGTCCAGGGCGAGGCCGAGGCGCGGGCTGCCACTACCAAGTTCCTGGGTTCCGGCTCGGCCTACAGCCCTCAGTAGCGCCGACCGGTTGACGGCGCGGTTCCCCTGACCGTCGCCGTCGTCGCGGGGCGTGGCGACGCTCCCCCGTCACGCCCCGCGGCATTGTCCCTATGCGTCGGAAAACCTCACCGTGAACGACCTCAACGTCATCGACCGCTTCATGGCCGCGTTCATCACCTATATCGACAGCGGCTTTGGGCTGCTCGGTGGCGATGTCGGCTTTCTGACGTCCACGCTGATCGGCATCGACATCACGCTGGCCGGCCTGTTCTGGGCGATGGGTGGCGACGACAATGTCATCGGTCGGTTCATCCGGAAGATCCTCTATATCGGCACGTTCGCGTTCATCCTGAACAGCTTTGCGACGCTCGCCGACATCATCTTTCGCTCGTTCGCGCAGGCCGGTCTTACCGCTGGCGGCGGCGTGCTGTCCGCCGATGATCTGCTCAAGCCGGGCCGACTGGCCGCCACCGGCTTTTCCGCCGCGTGGCCGCTGCTGGACCAAGCGTCGAAGATGATGGGGTTCACCAGCTTTTTCGACAATTTTCTGACGATCGCGGTGTTGCTGTTCGCCTGGGTGCTGGTGATCATCACGTTCTTCATCCTCGCCGTGCAGATGTTCGTCACGATCATCGAGTTCAAACTGACGACGCTTGCCGGCTTCATTCTCGTGCCGTTCGCGCTGTGGAACCGCACCAGCTTCCTCGCCGAGCGCGTCCTTGGCAATGTCGTATCGTCGGGCATCAAGGTCATGGTGCTGGCGGTCATCGTCGGCATCGGCTCGAATTTCTTCGCCGAGTTCACGGCCGCCTTGCAGGGTCAGGAACCCGATATCGGCCAGGCCATGTCGCTGGTGCTTGCGAGCCTCACCATCTTCGGCCTCGGCATCTTCGCGCCGGGCATCGCCTCGGGCCTGGTGTCCGGTGCACCGCAGCTCGGCGCGGGTGCCGCGCTCGGTACCACGGTGGGCGCGGCCGGCATCGCGGCAGTCGGCGGCGGTGCTATGCTGGGCGCCGCCGGTGCCGTCGGTGGCGGCGCCTTGGCCGCGGTCCGCGCCGGCACGTCGATGGGATCGGCGGCATCGACCGCCTACACGCTCGGTCAGAAGACGGTTGGATCGTCGAGTGTGGGCGCAGGCCTTGGTGGCATCGCGCGCGCAGCCGGCAACACGGCACGCAGTCGCATGTCGCAGGCGCTTGGCCTGAGCGAAGCCGCGAGCGGCGGCCGTGCCGCCGCACACAGCGCCTTCAATCAGCCCGGTGGCGGATCGTCGCCTACTGACTCGACGCCTCCCAGCGACGGCGCTCCCGCCTGGGCGCGGGCCATGCGTCGCGAACAGACCGCCCGCCACCACCGTCATGTTGCCCTCCAGGCGATCAAGGACGGCGATCGCGGCGGCGGATCCGCCACACCCGACATCAAGGAAAGGGACGAGAGATGATCTTTAAACGTGCCGTCCAGCGCTATGGACGAACACCCGAGCCAGAGACACCCTACCAGCGCGCCGGGCAGGTCTGGGACGACCGCATTGGATCGGCCCGGGTACAGGCGCGCAACTGGCGGTTGATGGCGTTTGGCTGTCTCGCGCTATCGACCAGTTTGGCGGGTGGGCTGCTTTGGCAATCGACGCAAAGCCGGGTCACGCCCTATGTCGTCGAGGTCGACCGGCTCGGCGAGGCCCGCGCTGTCACTGCCGCCGAAGCCGCCTTTCGACCGACCGATCCGCAGATCGCCTGGCACCTGTCAAAGTTCATCGAGACCGTGCGCGGCGTATCGCTCGACCCTGTGCTGATGCGCGCCAATTGGCTCGCCGCCTATGACGTCACGACCCGCCGCGGCGCGCAATTTCTCGGCGACTATGCCCGCACCAATGATCCGTTCGCGCGGATCGGCGAACGCACCGTGTCCGTGCAGGTCACCAGCGTGGTGCGGGCGTCGGATCGATCATTCCAGATCAAGTGGACCGAGACCGCCTATGAACGCGGCAATCAGACGGGCCGGTCGAACTGGACCGCGATCCTGACGATCGTCACCAAGCCGCCATCGACCGCCGACATTCTGCGCAAGAACCCGCTGGGTCTCTACGTCGATGCGATCGACTGGAGCCGCGAACTCGACGTTGCCGGTCCGGCGCCGGCTTCAGTTCCGGCGCAGAATTCAACCGCGTCCGCAACCATGCCGCAGGGTTCGCCCATCGACCCCGGTCTTGGCGCGGTGCCCGTTCAATCCAGCCCGGAGACACAGCCATGACCCGACGCTTCTTGTTGCTCGCCAGCGCAACCGTGCTGCTGACATTGCCGGCGTCTTCCCAGCCACAAAGGCCCGCAGCACAGCCGAAATCACCAGCCGCCACGAAGACCCCGGTCCCATCGCCCGTGACGGCAACGGTGGCGCCTGCAAAGCCCGTCGTACCGCGTGCCCGCCGATACAAACCGATCTCGGTAAACGAACGCCGCGTGCGAGCCGCCAATGGCGCGGCGACCCTGCAGCCGACGGCCCATGGGTTCATCAACGCCGTACAGGTCTATCCCTATGTGGAAGGGGCTATCTATCAGGTCTACACCGCGCCCGAGCGCGTGACCGACATCGCGCTCCAGCCTGGTGAGGCCTTGGGCGCTGTGGCGTCGGGCGATACGGTGCGGTGGGTCATCGGCGATACCACCAGCGGCAGCGGCACGGACAGGCGCACTCATATCCTTGTAAAGCCGTTCGCCCCAGGCCTGTCGACCAACCTCGTCATCACCACCGACCGCCGCAGCTACCATGTGACCCTGACCAGCACGACAGCAACGGCGATGGCGGCCCTTTCGTGGACGTACCCCGCCGACCAGCTCATCGCGCTGCGCCGGGCCAGCGAAGCGACCGAGGCGGCCAAGCCTGTCGCGTCGGGTCTCACGGTCGAGGCGCTGCGGTTCAACTACGATGTCAGCGGCGATACGCCGACATGGCGGCCCGTGCGCGCGTTCGACGACGGCCGGCAGACCTTCATCGAGTTCCCGCCAAGTCTGTCGGTCGGCGAAGCCCCACCGCTGTTCCTCGTCGATGCAAAGGGCGCGGTCAGTCTCGTCAATTATCGTGTCGCGGGTCGCTTCTACATCGTCGATCGGATTTTCGATCGCGCTGAGCTCCGGCTGGGCACCAAGCATCAGGATGTGGTTCGCATCACCCGCATCGATGAGGGCGGACGGCAGGGGAGGGGGGCATGAGCGAGGAAGCTCAGCCGGCCGCCCCGGCAAAGGCCGATCCGGAGTCACTGGCGATCCGCGCAAAACCGGCGCGCGCGATCCGCTTCCGACGCGGCGTGATCATCGCGATCGCCGCGATCGGCTCGGTCAGCCTGATCGCGATCACCTGGATGGCGCTCAAGCCCACCATCTTCCGCCATGCCTCTGAGCAGACCGACATGTCCGAGCCTAACGGCAAGGCGGCGGCCGATGCAGTGAAGGGTTTGCCCTCCACCTATGGCGATGCCCCCAAACTGGGGCCGCCGCTCCCCGGCGATCTCGGCCGACCTATCCTCGAACGCCAGCGTCAGCTTGCGCTGGAGGCGGCATCCACCGGACAAACGGCGATCGATCAGACGGAGGCCGATCAGACGGCGGCGGCCGAACGCGAGCGCCTTCTCGCCCAAGGCAAGGCCGCGCGGGAGTCGGGTGTGCTCGTTTCCAGCGGGATGACCTCAACAGCCGTGACGGCTACGCGGTCGTCATCCGGGGACGTGCCGACTGTCGCCGAGCAACCCAAGGTGGCGCTTGATCCCACCAACGACCCAAACGCGCAGAACCGCAAGGCAGCGTTCGTGGCAGCCCTCGATCCCACGGGCGACAGTAATCCGCACCGGATCGCCCCGGCCGCGTCGCCCTATCTCCTGTCGGCAGGCAGCGTCATATCGGCGAGCCTGATCACCGGCCTGCGCTCCGACCTGCCAGGCCTCGTCACCGCTCAAGTGACCGAAACCGTCTATGACAGTCCGACAGGGCGTATCCTGCTCGTACCGCAGGGCGCACGTCTGGTAGGAAGCTATGACAGCGTCGTCGCGTTCGGGCAGAAGCGCGCGCTGATCGTGTGGCAGCGGATCATCATGCCTGACGGTAGCTCGCTACGCATCGACAACGTCCCGGCGACCGATCCGTCGGGTTATGTCGGATTGCAGGACAAGGTCGACTTTCACACCTGGCAATTGCTCAAAGGTATCGCGCTTTCGACAGTGTTCGGGGTTGGCTCGGAACTGTCGCTGTCGGGCGATAGCGATCTCGTGCAGGCAATCCGTCAGTCGACGCAAGGCAATGTGTCGCGCGGCGGTGACCAGATCACCCAGCGCAATCTCAACATCCAGCCGACGATCACGATCCGGCCAGGCTCAGCCGTGCGGCTGGTGGTCCACAAGGATCTGATCCTCGCGCCGTGGCACCAATAGGAGCACGATATGACCGAATTGAAACTGGCGAAGCTGCCGGATCGGACGCCGGTCAAGCTGTCGATCACCGTCACGCCCGATCTGCATCAGATGCTGCACGACTATGCCGCGCTGTACGCCGAGACCTATGGACGCGAGGAGCCGGTCGCAGAACTCATTCCTGCCATGTTGGCCACGTTCCTTGAAAGCGACCGTAATTTCGTTCGCAGCCGCGCGACTGGCAGATGAGCACCGGGAAGGGCCTCCCGGACCGCTTCGTAAAGCTCGATGAGGTCAAGCGCCGCGACGGCCCCCGGCAACTCGATGATCTATCAGATGATCCAGGAGTGGACGTTTCCGCATCTATACAAGCTGACGCTATTCGCCTCGCGCTGGAGCGACCGGGAGATCATCGCGTGGATCGTTGAGCAGGGCGGCCGATCATCTGCTGGCATTCCGTGCGGATGCGACGGGCGATGAACAGCATGATCGACAGGCCTGCTAGCTTTCTGGCGTTCGGCGTGTCCGGTAATGCCTCGGTTTCGTGTGTCACACCGATAACAGTCGAACAACTCGACGGGCTCGCTTCGCGCGCCATCGCAGGATTGGTGGGCTGTTCGTTTCGGTTCGACAGCCGTTGCATTAATTGTCCGCGTGGTCATCGGCGCTGTAGCACAGCGGGTTGCGCATCCAGTCACTGACCGCGGACTCCCGCCACCCCGTGCAGCGAGTCGCGATCCGCACCTGCTTGGGAAAGGTGCCAGTCTGAATTTTCCGGTACAAGGTCGACCGGGTCAGGCCCGTACGGTTGAGCACGGCGCCAAGACGAAGAATGCGGTCAGGTGTTTCGGTCTGCATGACAGTGTCCTGTAGTTAGTGAGTCATAACTGCTCATCTGTGCTACATTTACTGAACATGGTTTGCGGCGCAAGTGCGCCCTCTAATCACCAATGGTGTTGTGATTGGTCACTTCGGTGTCGTAGCGTGATCGCTGAGTGACGTGTATTATCTATTTAGGGTATTGAGATGCTGAAAATAAATATTTGGAGTATTTGTCGCGAGGGGGCGACGATCTAGCTCGCCGGCTAGCAGGTAATTGCCAAGTTTATTTAATCGATCTACGCATTTATCAATGCTGGGGCAGGTGAGTTATCAGAAGAACGCAACCCTGTGTTTTATGCTCTGTTAATCGAGCAGGTCGCCTGCAGAAACGTTCAAAAACTTCGCGAGCTTTTCAATAATCATGATCGTTGGATTGCGAGCGCCTCTCTCGATATCGCTCACATAGGTCCGATGAATATTTGCTTCATGGGCAAATGCTTCTTGGCTCAAACCTCGAGCCTCACGCAACCTACGTAGATTCGAACCAAGGCGCTTTCGGATATCCACGACGCGCTAAAGGCACTGGTGTCGCTGATCCATCTACAGACGATGAGAGACATTTCTGATTGACTACGTCCACGCATAAGCAGATCATTGTCTCTCATCGTCGACGCCGCTGCGAGCCTTACCTTTCTTGGCGCATGCGGCGGTTCGATGATCGTGCAGGATCAATGGAGCACAGATGTCCGGATCGGGCGGAGATCGCTGGCGAGATGTTGACCGGTTGAATGGCCCGGCAATCGACGATCTGTACCGAGACCATACCGACTGGCTCCGGCGGCTGATCGCCGGGCGCTTGCGTTTGCAGCCCGCCGATGTCGACGACATCGTGCAGGATACTTGGGTGCGCGCTGCCAGACCCGGCGCTCTGGAGATCACGCATCCGCGAGCGTTCCTGTTCCAGACCGCGCTCAATCTATTTCGGGATCGTAAGCGGCGCGAGGCAGTTCGTGAGCAGCATTCCAGGACCACCACCGCCAGCCAAGGTTGTGGTGACAGGCATGGCATGAACGAGCAGGAGGCGGTTCTTGAACTGGAGCGTATCGTGCTCGACCTCCCGGACAAATTGCGCGACGTCTTCGTCCTGAGCCGTTTCCGGCATATGACCAATGCCGAGATCGCGGCGAACCTCGGTATCTCGATCAAGACTGTCGAATGGCGGATGGGCAAGGCATTGGCGTTGTGCATGAGCAGACTGCGCGACTAGGCGGCGGCACAGATCCATGAACTACAATGGCGTAAGCGGTGACGACGCGCGGGCGCAGGCGGCACACTGGTATGCGCGGCTCCAGACGCTGCCAGTATCTGCGCGGACGCTTGAAGAGTTTTTCGCGTGGCGGCGGATCGACGGGAACCGCGACGCGTACGTCGCCGTCGATCGGTTCTACAATCATGCCGGCAGCCTTGCACATAACCCGGCCATCCTCGCCGCGACCGAGCAGGCAATGAACCGCCCCGCACAGTTCTCCCGCAATCGCGGTCTTTCGATTGGCACAATGGCCGCAGCCGCGATTGCGCTGCTCGTTGTGGGCGTCACCCTGGTCACCGAGTGGCCCGCAGGCGGCGATCGATACGCGACCAGGATCGGCGAACAGCGCAAGCTCATGCTGGCCGATGGATCACGCGTGATGCTCGATACCGATACAGCCATGACGGTGAAGTTCGTCGATGGCGCGCGCGGCATTACGCTCGAGCACGGGCAAGCCTATTTCACCGTCGCGCATGATGCCGCGCGCCCCTTTACCGTCGATGCCGGCGGCGCTCGGGTATTGGCGACGGGCACCCAGTTCGATGTGCATCGCAACGGTGACACGGTCGACGTCACGCTGGTCGAGGGCAGCGTGCGCGTCAGTGCGGATGACCGCCCGGTCGCGCGCTTACGCGCCGGGCAGGCGTTAACGGTCAATGGCGGGCGGGTCAGCCCCATCAAGGCGGTCAATACGGCGCCAGCGACGGCATGGACGCGCGGCCGGATCGTGTTGGACGGGATGACGCTTCAGGACGCCATCACTGCCGTCAATCGCTACGTCGATACGCCCGTCCGGCTCGATGCACCGGGCTTTGCCGAGGCGCGCATCAGCGGCACCGTCGATACGGGCGACGCCCGAAACTTTGCCGCCGCGGTCATCGCAGTCCTGCCGCTGAAGGCGCAGACCGACAGCGACGGATCGATCAGCTTGCGGTAATGAAACGGATGCCGTGGCTGTGATCCAACCGCGGCATCTGGATCAGGCGAGCTTTAGCCGCTTGAGCGGTGCTGGCTTTGAGATGGTGAGCCGATCGATGTGCGTGACGGCCGCTTCGAGTTTTTGCTCGGCATCGCCGCAATCGGCGAACACTCTAGTATCCCTCTGTCCATCAGACGGTCGTCTAGCGGACAGCATGAATATGTCCGTCAATTCTGGACCCGCGATGGTGATTCGGACAAGAATGCAAAATCGAGGCGGAATCGGACAGATCGGAACCGGTCGTGGCGCTGTTCGGCTATGCGCGGGTATCGACCGGCGACCAGAAGCTGGCGCTACAGTATGATGCGCTGAACGCGGCCGGATGCGAGCGCACGTTCGACGATCAGGCCACTGGCGCGAGAACCGATTGGCAGGGCTGGCTTAAGCGCTTGCCTATCTGGCTACCAGCAACACGCTGGTCGTGTGGAAGCTCGACCGGCTCGGCCGTTCGATAAGCCACCTGATCGAGAAGGTCGGCGAACTGGCCGCGCCCAGTGTAGGTATCCGATCGCTCACCGAGCAGATCGACACAACTACGTCGGGCGAGATGCTCGTGTTCAACATCTTCGGCTCGCTCGCCAAGTTCGAGCTGCTGTCTGCTCTCGAGGCGTGGGTTCGCTTATGGGATATGTCGCAAGAAATTGCGGCTGAGCGTATCGCTATTACCCACCCCGGCTTCAACGATTGTTAAAAGGCCAGATGGTAGTTCCCTCTTGATGCATTAAAATACTCGGGGCGCTCCAGAAATTGATATATATATATATATATATATAAGAAATTTATTTTATCTTAGCAGACATCACGTGCCTTAAGATATTCCACCTCCCCGATCATCCGAGATAAAGCTAAATAATCTAACCCTTGCAAAAGATACGCAAATGCTCGTTAACGACGCTATCCCATGAAAAGCGTTGAACTATTTGCGCGCGTTGCGCAGCCCCGCGTTGTAGTAGTAGATCTGGATCGCTCGCTGCCTCGCTCAATACGTGTTCCAGATCTAGCGGGTCTCCTTGCTTAAAATATAGACCATGATCACCAAGAATATACTTATTCTGTGGTATATCACTACAAATCACTGGCGCACCCAAAAACGAGCTTTCCAAAATTACGGGGGATAGCCCCTCGACGTCAGATGGCTGCACGTAAGCGAAGCAGTTAGCCATCAGCACGTGCATGTCCGCCCCATAAACGTAGCCAGGAAATTCTATTCGTGAGTCCTGTGTTTTTCGTAAATTTTGTTCGAATGCGGAGGGATTGGGACTTCCACCCACCAAAACTAGTTTCTTCGCAATTTTTGTGCGTTCGAAGGCTGGAATAAGATACTGAAGCCCTTTGTCTGGGATGAAGCGGCCAACAAAAAGAAGGTAGCTACCAGGACTCAACCCGAGCTGACCTAGAATTCCGTTACGATCGCCGTGATAATCAACATCGGCGCCGAACGGGACAAATTCGTAGCTACGATGAAAACGTTCCTCAAAGTATTTACGTGCAAAGATGTTGTCAAAAATCACTTCATTATGAACACGTCCAGTTAGCTGCGCCATAATCCGAAGGTAAATCTTGGCATACCAGCTCCACTTATCTCGTTTCCAATCTGGCCCGTCTTGGCTAAGGTAGGTTCGCTTACCAAAAAGGCGGAGTAGCGGCGCCCAGAGACTGTTTCCGCCGTTTTGCATATGAACTATGTCAGCGGTGTCGTTAAGCACAATATCAAAAGCAACGCGTGCTGAATGGAATAACGTGTCAAAACCAGACGTCGCTACTGTGCGAAACGATCGCACTTTAACGTTGCGGAACTCGCCATCCCCTTTGGGCTTAGACCGCCCAGGATAAACGCGATTGTAAGCGATCACTTGATGGCCGCGCGCTGCAAGCCGTGGCAGCAGCTCGAGTGCAAATTTATCCGCACCTGCGCCGCCATCTGACGGTGGCAGGCTGCGGAACCCAAAGGCAGCAATCCGCAATGGCTTCTGCTCGTCAACCATGTAAATGGCGCTATTCCGAGGCTATCTTGGCGCCGTCAATCGTCGCTATAACTTCGCCATAATAGTCACGCAAATATTCCTTCACAGAAATCCTCCAATCGCGCATATTGTCCATACCGAGCAGACCAAGCTTGTAGTTCACTAGCCTCTCACAGGGCGGACGCGGTGCAAAAAACTCCTCGGCGAAGAAATCCGATGCAACGGGCTTTACCGTTATTCTTTCAGACAGTCCAAGTACATTGACCAGCTCTTGCGCCACTTCGAAGCGGCCGGTCTCGCCGCCGCAAACCTGATTGTATAAGCCGTAATATTCCGTGTGCAGCATCCGCTCGATGTTGCGTGCAAAGTCCACCGTGTAAGTTGGTGTGCCAAGCTTGTCGTCCACCACCTGAAGTGTCGTTGCGCCCGCCTGAATTTGCTTCATCATCTTGGAGATGAATTTCTTGTCTTTGGCTGGACCGCCACCCATCATCCAACCGGCGCGGAAGATGTAGTGCTTTTGCACCGAACGCTGAACATAGAGTTCGCCCATATATTTGCTGCGGGCATAGACGCCAAGCGGATTGGGCATGTCCCAATCATCGTATAACATCTTACTGCCATCAAATATGCCTGCGGTCGATATATAGACCAGTGGGATGCCAAGTGTGTTAGCGATAGTGCATGCATATTCAACCGAAAGTGTATTGGTGCGATATGCGTCGTCTGGATTCTCCTCGCAATATTCGAGGCTGGTGTGCGCACCTAAATGGATAAGTACATCAGGCGAAAATGTCTCGACTTCACTCTTATATTGAGTGAAGTCACGGAAATCGCAATAAGAAAGCCAATCGGCGTTCAGATCGATATCGCTGCATTCGACTACATGGTCTGCGGCAAAGACCTTATGGATCGCCTCGCCCAACATCCCGCCGCATCCGGCAACATAAATACGCATTAAAGCCCCCATCGATAGCTTTGTATAGCCTAGGCAAGACCTCTCAGATCGACAAGCGCATATTGCGCTGCAGTAAAAAAGTCACGCGGCGCGCTGGTCGCAATCAATGCTGCCTTAGGTTGAGCTGCGCTTCGTTCGGCGTTCCAGCAGCTGAGCGCGTGCCACTAAAGGATTGCCCGGCAGGCGGGGAAATTCGACGTCGGCCGAGTGGATCAAGTCCGCGCGATAGGGGCTTTTGCGGAAGCCCGTACCAGGTCCGCGTACGGTTAGCTTTTCGGTCGCTATCGGACCATACGGTATGGCCGCGCTATGTGGCGGGATGCCGTTATGCGAAACGAGTTGCAAGGTAATGTGCGGGATCGTACGCGGCGCCGTCTGAACCTTGTCAGGTGTGAACCGGATGCCGAACACCGAGGGCAGCGCCGGCGTCCAACGCTCGGCATAGCGAATCATTGGCTTGCTTACCGCGACGCTGCATTTTTGAACATTGAATGCGAAACCGCCGGTTGCGCCGAGTGGTGGTCCAATATCGCCAACCGTAATTTCAAGCTAATCGATTACGGTGCGCAGCATCTTCGCTGGGTTGTAGTTGCCGGCGTTACGGTAGACTGGTAGCCCCTACCGCTTGCACCGCACCGCACCGCGTGCACCGCTCAGACGCACGGCGAGCGTGCCGACGTAGATGTCATGCAGGTTCGCGCGAACTTCTGCCTTTGAAGAGTGCCAACAACTCGTCCTGTCTCGTTCCCGTCATACCAGGCGCGCCGCTACGGATGTCAGCGGTCGCAAGATCGGGCGAGAATCGCGAGCTGGAAAGCGCCATACCTCGCAGAATTGTCCATCTCAGCCAAGGTGCAATTGAAGCACAAGCTCTGCACCTCGAAAAAAGTGAGAACAGCGCTGTATCAAATCGGTTCGTTGCTAACGCTAATCGGATAGGACAACCTCGCTATATTGGCCTTCCGTTTAACGTGCCGCTCACGCGGACAGAACCAAAAAAGCGTTCCCCACAAAGGCGCGATGCGGTCACTCGCGGCGAACCTCTAACAAGATCGCGCTCGATCGCAGCGCCATCTTCGCCGTACTCGAGGAAAGATTAACCGGCTGGCTAATCTTCGTATTGTAGGGTTCGGCGATAGTATCTTGGCCCGACAGAACGCGATCCCCTCGTCGAACACGCCGAACGGGGCGACCCGCGACCGCGTGATCGGGGTGATGACCGACAACAACCGCTATCTTCGTGACAACATCGGCACTCCGCAGGGTGCGGGTAATGACATCGTCGACAACACTGCCGTCATCCCGACGTACATGGCCGCCCAGCTTGGGCGTGCGGACGATGGCGCGGGCGCTGTTCATACGCGCGTCGGCTTTATGTGGGAGTTGGTCGCCCAGCTGGAAAAGACCGGATGCATTCTGGGGAGCTCGCTCTTCTATGACAATTTCGGCGTAAGCGGCTGGGCCACGGCTAATGCTTGGGCGAACGGCGCTCCGACCGCCTGGCTGAGCGCTGCGGTCGCATACGTTACCGCGAACGCTGTCGACTTGGTCGTGATCAACCTCGGGCAGAACGAATACAGTAACGCGTCCACCCGCGCGAACCTGATTCTCATCATTCAGGCATTCCAAGCGGCAGGTGCGGAGGTACTCGTCATGGGAGTGGTGCGTCAGCGTGTGGAAAACGCGGGCTGGTACTTCACAAGCCGCGCTGTTCGGGGGGGGCGGCTCATTTTGCCAGCGCCGCGCACCTGCCGCTTGAGCCGCTGTATCTCGACGCGAACATTGGGGCGATGGGGATTGCGCAGGCGGATCGTTCGAACGCCAACGCGATCAATCACCCTGGCCTTGCCGAAGACCGTGCGATTGGTCGTGAGTTAGCAAAACTGGCTTTCGGACATTGAAGGATGGTTACCAGACCCGCCTTGTCCAGCAGTTCTCACATTCGATCCCGCACTCTTCGGCGAGAGCCTTTTTACAGCTGTGACAAAGACCCGCCGTGTTGAGGCGGGCCGTCTCTTTCCTATTCCAGTCGAGGACGCGCGCTGGAGCGTGGAACGTAAACGTTACATAGCCCCACACCTTGTGAGACAAGGCTTTCAGGTTGGTACCGGATAACTGCATTGGAAGACGCTAACACGAGGTCGCTTCTGAGGGCAGCCGCCGCTAGGATTGACTGTTGGCATACTGGTTTCTGGAAAAACCGTGGTTCGAAGAATAGTGCAACCGGGTCACTGGGACACTCATCGCCCTCAGCTCCAGTACCGCATTCGCGTCGATGCTGGCGCTTTCAACGGTTTGAGCGAGGTGGTAACCCGTGATCATGAACAATCGCGCTTTTGGCCTACTCATCATGGCGCCCTGTGCCGCCCCTGCGATCTGTCAGCCTGTCCGGTTAGAAACAGCAGTCAGGCCAGAGGATGGGTGCAAATGGACATCAGACGCCGGGCCTTGCATTCAGAGGGCCGCGGACCAAGCAGAAAAGCTCGGTGCATTGCTTCGTCTGACGCCGGGAACGAGCTACCCAATCCGTTCTACCGTCTATTTGGGAAGCTTGGCGATCCAATCCCATGGAGCGATTCTTCGCTTGAATATAGGTAGCGACTACAGTCGGCGCGGAACTGCCCCTTTAGCCGGCGAGGGTGTGATTTTAACCAAGTCTGCGCCTGGAGCAGGTTATAGCATCAAATGCGTCTCGATTACTTTCGACGATCTCAGCATTGTGGCCGAACGTTCGTCGGCTAACGGCGGGGTAAAGAGCAGCCTTCTGCTGCAAAACGTGTGCAAATTTAGCGGCAGGTCACTGACGTCTACTATAATCGGAACCGGGGCAGCGCGGGGGGCGGTAGAGACGACGCCGATAGATTTTCGCGCGTGCGTTCAGAACGTAACAATTTCTCGCGCGACAGTAAAAATCGACAACGACGGAGCACCGGGCGGATTCTGGATCAGAAATCGTGATCCGGGGTGCTCGACATCGAATGTATCCATCGGTTCGATAACGGCGGCAACCTCAAGCCGCGACGAACCGGTTGCGATATTCTCAAGCGGTTCGCCAGACGCTGATGTTCATGACATCAAGATTGGCTCGATCACATTTACCAGTGATGGCGGCGGTGGCGAGGGCCCTAGCGTGACAAGAGTGGTTGGCGATTATGACGCGAGCAAAATGCAAAGGATATCGATAAACCGTATCGACGGTACTATTGGACGAATACGCTCGCTTCCAACACCAACCGGCGGTTTTGGCGTAAAGGTGCAGCGAGCGTATGCCACCATTGGTTCTGTTCGGCTTACTTATAACGGGGCATGGGCTGCTAGCCAAAAAGCGGTGTTCGGAGTCCGGTTCGCGCCTGGGACCAACCAGACAGTCCCACTTGTCATCCCGAACGTTGAGATAAATGTAGAACACTCTAACGCCACACCATCGAACAGTTCGGCAATGCTTTACGGGCCGATAAAAGTTCGATCGTTAACGGTTGGCGGCGCAGGATCCGGGTTCCGCGACATTGGATATGACATACCAAACCCGGACGGTGCTAAAATCGACAATCCAAAGCTACGTCTCCAATATCAAGCGGAGCGAAAAAGGGTTCGAAACTAGAGCCCCATCCGTTCGGCCTCGGTTATAAGGCTAGCGCTGCGCGACTGCGCTAAGCTTGCGGCGCCCAGTACGACTCCAAGTGTCATCCAGAAAACGTAGTCCCCGTTAAACGGTCCTGCGTTATGCACTGTAATATGCACCAAATATGGAAGAAACAGTATAATGGATCTCGTCAAATTGGCAGCGAGATAAAGGAAGTATATCAGCAACGGCATAAGAAATATGCCATATATATTCAGTGTAATAAGCCAATTGTTATGCATATCGAGTCGGGTCAAAATATTACCAAGCAGGTTGGCTGATAAAAATGACATTAGGTCGCTAGTTTGGACCGTGTTGACGAGCACCTTGCTATCGAAGGATAGACCGTATCCGAAGGGGTTGTTCACAAAAAGCCGCCAACCGTACTGCAACAGGGGGCCTCTCGCCATGCTCGACTTGTCTCCCGTTTCGCCAATACGTAGACCGGAGCTAGCAAGCATCTCAAGAATAGGACCTGACAGAAAGTATAACAAGAAAACTGCCGGTATGGCAATTAAGAACATCGCAGGATTTCGCGTAGAAACTACTACCGCTAGAAATAAAGCTAAGCCCAAAATAGGTGACCGATTTCCGCCCACCATGCAGATGCAAAAAAGCAAAACTGACCAGCCGATTATTGCCTTCCACCGTAGTTTTCTTTGTGAATCAAACTTAGAGAAGCTGTAATACATACCGACGGCGAACAGCAGGCAGGTTTGTTGCGCAAGAAATATAGTACTGTACGAGAGGCCCGGAGCCCGGTTCTCAACAACCGATGTGTCGGAAGCATCGACATAGACGTTGCCTAGAAGCGCTCGGGCATCAAAGGCGCCGGGAACGCCCAGCCACTGCATTACAGAGAATAAGGAACTTATAAGTACCGCCGCAGCGAAAGCTAGGATCATCGCCTTGGGTCCAATGATCCTAGTCCCCGTCGCAATAGTGAGAAGCAAGACGGCAGCTTGAAGGTGGACCGATATCAGTTCGACGACGGATTCCGCAGCCTGCCCTCTGACGATCGAGATGCCCATGCCGGCAACAGCTAGATAGGCGATGACCGCAAGGGCGGCGCGAACCGATATAGCTGCTTTAACGAGGTGAGTTGATGCGAAAGTTGCAAGTCCAAGCAGTAAAGCAATCATCAAGATAAAGCGGAACGGGACTCCAGCAACACCTGGAGACACGAAGAATATGTTCGCAGCGAAAGCAACGAAGAATATCAGCGAGAGCAGTATCCTCTCACCGCTTAATCTACCACGCTGGGCATATATGTTGGTCCTACCGCCGCGTAGCGCTGGCTCTTTAACCGTCGGCGCCGCCTTGTTGCCAATTATTGAACGCCCTACGTCGGCCATCGAAAACCCCTATACGCCTACCAACCTTCGGTTGAACCGTGGCGTTGCGGGACGTACAGCGTAGCAAGTGCGCTCCGCAAGCCATAGGCTTCAAAACGGGTCCGTGAGATCTCTACTGCGAAGCGGAGTTAGAACTGTGAAAAAAGCCATTGTTTTGGGAAGCACTCTGGCTTTGGCAGTCGGGATGGGCTGGGTTGCGTTAACGCCGGCAGCCACCGCGCTGCCCAGTTATTACGGGACGTATGACACAACCATCCCACGCGAGCAGATCGTCAGCTGCATGCGAAGGGCGGCTGCCAACGCGACTTTCATCGATCAGGGCAGTTCAACGGTCGTCGACCTTAGACCAGCGGGCAGTACAGCGTCTTGGCTAATTACAAGCCGCGAACAGGGCGCTCTCGTTGAGATGATCGCAAAGGATGCAGAGCTCGCTCGGACTTCTTACGTCCGTCGCTGCTATTCAAAACTTAACTCCCTAGCGTAAAAATTCAAGCGTCGGGTCTTTCAGGACTCGCGAATAGCAGTACGGCTTTTTCCTGACCGAGCGCCACTCCTGGCGCTAGTCACCTCCTAAGCCGTCGCATTTCATAACCCAAACACACAAGGTTCAGGGCGGTCCGTTTGTGGCCGCCCTGAGTCGTGTCTGTCGCCTGAAAAGATAACCAACAAGAACGTGGCCAATGCGGTCGCGGGAAAGGATGACGCATGACTGGACCAATCAACAGCAGCCTCTATGCCCAAGCGGTCGCGAGATGACCCCGCTCGGCCATATTGTTAGCGTCGTTGCCATCTGGGCGATAACGTTATTCGGCCTTCGCTTCGCCATCGCTGCGACGGAGTGGATGTTACCAGTCGTGATAGCCTTCTGGAGGCTCGTACGGTGCGCAAAGTCGGCGCGAATCGGCAGCGCGCGCCAGTTCGTGCGCGCCGTCGTCAGGCTCCACGTCCATTTCAAGCGGGCGATCGTCACGCCTTGGTCAGCGCCGCTATCTGACCTTCTACAATGGACGACGCCCGCACTCGTCGCTTGACCGCAAGACGCCCGATCACGTCTACTTCAACCGGCCGCTTCTCACAGCGGCATGAACCCGGCGGGCGCTCCACTTAGCAATCGCGCCGAGCTGTTCAGATCAACCGAGCCACCTCTGTAGCACACCGACGACCGCTCGACGCCCAGCGCCGAACAACTGCGCCGCTCACTCACGGCATGGGACGCCTGGACGTACGGGACGAGCTCGCGCCGTCGTCCAAGCGTCAGAGCTTGTGGGATGGTCCGCCCCCTTACGGTTTGGACGGGTCGGGTGAATCATAAGCGCCTTCATATCGAGGAGGACCGTCATGACAGAAGTAGCAGTGGTCGGCATCGACATTGGCAAGACCTCGTTTCACCTTATCGGCTTGGATGTCGCGGGAACCATCCAGTGGAAGAAGAAGCTCAGCCGGGCTCAACTGCTGCGACATATGGCGGCGCTGCCAAGATGCTTGGTTGGCATGGAGGCGTGCTGTGGCGCCCATCATCTCGCTCGCGAGCTGTCGGCCCTAGATCATGACGTTCGATTGATGGCGCCTCAATTCGTGAAGCCGTTCCTCAAATCCAACAAGAACGACTACCTCGATGCCGAGGCGATCGCCGAAGCCGTTCAGCGACCGACAATGCGGTTCGTACCGGCCAAGTCTTTTGAGCAACTCGATTTACAAGCTCTGCACCGGGTACGTGAACGGCTCGTCAGCAGGCGTACCGCAGTCATCAACCAAATCCGTGCCTTCCTGCTCGAGCGGGGCATCGTATTCCGCGCTGGACGTCAGCACATGGCGCGCGAAATGCCCTTGCTGTTCATTGACGAGCGCTCGACGCTCTCATCGCGCATGCGCACCCTCCTGCAGCGGCTATGGGAGGAATGGCAGACGCTCGACCGAGATATCGCCGTGGTGACAAAGGACGTGGAAGCGATCGCGAAGTCAGATGAGGCAAGCCGTCGGCTTCTCGCCATTCCTGGTGTCGGGCCTCTAGTGGCCACAGCGCTCGTCGCGGCCGTTGCCGACGGTACGGCTTTAAACGGGGCGTGACCTCGCGGCCTGGCTCGGGCTTGTCCCACGACAACATTCGACCGGCGGAAAGCCAAAGCTGCTCGGCATATCCAAGCGTGGCAACAGCCACCTTCGCCGACTTTTTATTCACGGTGCTCGGTCGGCGAGCATGCATATGAAACGCGAGCATGGCCTTGGGCCTTGGCTCGACCAACTGGAAACAAGAACACACAAGAATGTCGCGGTCGTCGCGCTGGCTAACAAGATCGTTCGGATCAGTTGGGCAGTGCTGGCACGTCAGGAAGAGTATCGGTCCCCCATGCAGATCGCCGCCTGATGCTCTAACCGCAACACCCAGGTCTGCAGCACGAGGAGTGATGGCAAACAGTCGATGGCGATACGGTCTAAGCCTGAGCAAAAATGCAGCCGCCAAAGGCTGAACCAGCTTGTTAGGACGACCGTGCGCGTATCCCATCATGGCCAGGGATCGAGATGTCCTACAAACAGGCCGGATACATTTACGCAGACTGTGCAGCCTATCGCGTTTCATGCTTGCCAGACGGGGGCGGACCATACATTTTTTGACAGGACATCCTGCAAAATGTGCTTGTCCAGGCTCAGGTCGGCAACCAGCTGCTTCAGCTGCCGGTTCTGGTCCTCGAGCTGCTTCAGGCGCCTCAGCTCGCCGACGCCGAGACCGCCGTAGACCTTCTTCCAATGGTAGAACGTCTGCTCTGAAATCCCTATCCGCCGGATGAATTCGGCTACCGGTGTGCCGGTTTCCGCCTGCTTCAACGCGAAGGCAATCTGCTCGTCTGTGTATCTAGATTTCTTCATTTCCAGCTCCTTGCCCGAAGGCTTCTCAAGGCCGGAAAACTCTTGCTCAAAATGGACTTAAAAACAGGGGGGACGTCACAGTCGGTCCCTGACTCAAAGTTTTGTGCATGGGACCAAAACTGACTTTACTTCAATATAATTCGAACCGCCCAGCGTTCGCCGCCCCTGTAGATACCGAAACTTAATAGTTAGGCCTTTCGCTGTCTTGCTTGGATTGCTGGCAGGAGAAGGTCGGTCCGTAATCCCGCAACGTCCAATGCGGTCGCCGCTGCCACGTAGATCAGCCCAAGCATGCTGCCAAGCAGCACCAGCCCAGCCACCCCCCCGAGCCGAGGCAATACGGTATCGACGACTACTACGGCGCTTGCGGCAAGCGCGATCCGACCGAGTTGCGACCAAGGTGGACGGACATGGAGTACGGCGAGCGCAATCGCGACCGATGCAAGCAGCCCAACCGCGGCACTGCCCCAAAAAACGGTTAGCGGATCCAGCGCTGCGATGCCGAACAGTTCAGGCCCGTATAGCCCGAGGCCGCACAGCGCCAGCGAGAGCGCCGCGCCGGCCACCGAGAAGCCTGCTTTCTTGAACGCGTAAAACAACGGGTCGACCGCAAAGAGCCGAATACAGATGAGTCCGGTGCCCAGTACGCAGGGGCCGACGGAGGCGACGAACACGGCGCGATAGGACGGGCGCATCAGTACTTGTGCGACCTCATCACCAAGGAGCCAGACGAACAGCCCGACTGGAACCACTGCCGCGAACGCCCAGGCGATCTGCTTGCGGTTCGATCGCATGATTGCCTCGGCGTTGCCGGTGTCGACCGCGCTGAACGAATTTTGCATCGCGACGACGTTGACGGCCAGCCCCGTCACCGCCAGCGCCTTTTGGGAAAGATCGGCCGCGAGTAGCGCGCCTGCAGCACCGCCTTTGCCAAGATGCGCGACCAAAGCCCATCGCACCAGCGTCGGTACAGCGTTGGCAATGACGCCCGACACCGCCGCGAGCGCACCATAGCGCGCAAGTATTGACCATTCGGTCCAGCGTGCGCCCGTTGCGCCCGCCGCCGCGGACTCATCCTTTCGTGATCGCCGGTCGATCGCTAGCGCGACCACTAAAGCGGTTCCGAACGATACGCCGAGCGCGAGTGAGGTCCACCAGCCGCTCCCCAATGCGAGACTTGTCGCCGCGACGAATCCAATGCTGAGCACCGCACGGATCACCCAATTTCGTGCAAACGCTACATTCTCGCGCGCAGCGCGGATAAAGGCCTGGTTGCCATCGAACGTGCCCTGACCGATAGCGAACAGGATCGCGCCTGCGTAGACCATCCACATATCGAATGGGAAGAACATCCAGCTGACTGCGACAATTATTAACAACGCTAGAGTAAGGTATATATAACTGGCCACCAGCACGTGTTTGCGGTCGCCCGCCCCCGCCAGGCCAGGCGCTGAGTACCGGAGCGTCGCAAGCCTGAGCCATTCGAACAGGACACCGGTCATGAACTGGCCGGAGGCCCATACGAGCGAGAAGATAACATACTGCGAGGGAACGAGCACAAACGGCGTGATTAGCGAGATTAAAACCGATGTTGCGTTAGCGAACAGCACTGCCAATGGGACGAGCCACTCCTTCTTCATGGCGCGCCGACGACGGCTGCCGGCCGCGCTGACGCCGCAATCTGCGTCGCAAGCCTTTCGTAGAAACCCGTATTAGTAAGGGTGTCATCGTAGAAACGGCGCGCCCGGTCCCCGGCCTCCAACGCCTTCGGGAGATCGAGACCACGGATGTGATCGACACATTCCTCGATCGTTTGGTACAGTGTTACGAAGTCAAGCTGGTCGATCGTCGCGATCCAATCGCGCAGACAGTTGTTCTCGCTAATTATCACGGTTTTATTAGCGGCAAATGCCTGAATGCAGACGAGTTGGCCTGACATGACGTCCGGATCGGTCAACGGTAGAAGCACCGCTTTGGAGCGTAGAATGAGGTCGGCGAACCGGTCGCCATATGCATCGTAATGGACTGTAACGTTCTCGTTAAAACTCATTCTCGCCACGTCATCGGGACGGCAGGCTACGACAAATCGCTCGGCAGGCAGTGCCGCCGCGATAGCGGCTACGTCAGCATATTTACGGTTGCCGCTGCCACCCGCAAATATGTAATCCCCTAATACGCTCATGTTGCGGTGATTGTTGATGTATGGGTAAATAAGGTCTAGCTCATTTAAGACCTCAATATTATCTCGGTATTCAACCGTATTAAACTTGCGGAAGAGATAGTCACTAGCCGACATAAAATATGACTTTTCGCTGTTCTTGATCATCCCTGTAAACAGCCATTCTATTACTCGGCCCGCTAAGTTTGTTCGCTTTTTGGATATAATATAATAAACGATATAAGAACGCCGAGAAAATGGAAAAACTCTAACAATTATATAATAATAAAGGGCAATATATTGTTGCCAAAGAAATACTTTGTTATAGCTTTTGCTAAGGGTTGCTGCAGACCACGCCATTTTAATGTATTGCCAATGTCGTCTACTTGTCGATAACCCCAAGGATACCTTTCTGATTCGGTAGTCTATAGAAATTGCTCCCCCCGAAGCTTTTAACGCCTGCGACAAGCGCTCTGGATCGCCGCCATCGCCCACATATAGCACCCGCAACCTAGTCATTGCGCTTCCCCCACACCGGACAACATCCCCGCATATAACGCGATTAATCTACGCGTTGCAGCCTCCTGACTGAGGCCTTTGGCAAGGAAGCCGGCGCGTACTGCCGCTCGGTCACATGGCACGCTTAGGCTGCGATCAACGAGTTCAGCGAGCGCGGAGGGATCAAAGCGGTCGGCAACGTAGCAACACGGCACGTCGTTCAGCATCTCTTCGACATTGCCAACATTCGTTGCGACCACCGGTAGGCCGGTGCAAAGCGCCTCCTTCACTGAATTCGGCGAGCCCTCATAGTCAGAGCACAGCAGGTGCAAGTCCGCCGCGTTGAAGAAGTCGAGGACTTTGCTACGCTCTTGGTTGACCATTACCAGTTCGCGGATATCGCGGTCCGGGCGACGCTCTCGCAACAGCTCGAGCGTATCGACGAAGCGGTCGTAGCGCTTCTGCGGCCGGTGCTGGTCTTTGGAGCTGACGAACATCAAATATGTCGCAGCCGGATCGAGATTGAGGCGCGCGCGGGCCACAAGCTTCGACGTCACATGAAATTCGTGCTCGTTCACGCCGTTAGGAAGATGTACGAACTTCTGCTTGCCACGAAACTGAGGGGGAATTGGACTTTTGAAGATTACCCGATCAGCGATGCGCACGCCAAGGTTGCAGAGCGCGATCTGCACGGGCTTCAAGGGAATCTCGACCTCGTGTAGCCAATCGTTCTGGAAAGAGACAACGACTGGCGTGCTGACCCGCGCCAGTCCGGCAACGATCGCCGAATAGACATGGTGGCAATGGACAACGTCATAGCCCGTCGCTGCCTCGCGCAGCCGATCGACCGCCTCCCAATACGCTTTTTTGCCCTCGCTTCTCGCATTTATGAACAGTACATCAGCCTGCAATCCCGCGTGATTCAGCGCAGCGATCTGTTCCTTTACGAAAACCCCAAACTCAGGGAGTTTGGGAAACGGGAAGGCATTGGTCACGTGCAGGATCTTCATCTTAACTCCAGATGTCGCCCGCCATCGCGAGACGCTGACTGGCACCGGAGCTCGTGAATCGCTCGACGCCGACGCCCGGAAGCGCATCAATATTCCATTGTGCGATGCGAAGAAAAGCGTCAAGTAGAAGCCGTTGGGGTCGCCGCAGACCCCATAAGACTAAAGGTTACGGATCGCTTGCGGCAGGGGGCAGTAGCATTGGCTATCTTAGTAACTGGCGCGGCTGGGTTTATTGGCATGCATGCTGCGCTTGCGTTGCTAGCGCGCGGCGATACCGTGATTGGTATCGACAATCTTAACGATTATTATTCGGTGTCGCTCAAGCGGGATCGGCTGGCCGCTATCGCGACGGCAACCGGTGGCGAGCGCTTCCACTTTCACGAGCTCGATTTTGCCAATACAGCGGCGCTGGACGCAGCACTGGTAGGCTACAAAATCGATCGGATCGTGCATCTCGGCGCGCAAGCAGGAGTACGCTATTCGCTCGAAAACCCTCACGCCTATGTCGCGTCGAATCTCGCCGGTCATGTAAATGTGCTTGAGTTGGCGCGCGAACGCGGCGTGGCGCATCTAATTTATGCCTCATCGTCGTCGGTGTACGGTGCATCGAGTACTATACCGTTCCGCGTCGAGGACCGCGTCGATTGGCCGATATCGCTCTATGCCGCGACCAAGCGGGCCGACGAACTGATGAGCGAGACCTACAGTCATTTGTTCCGCCTCCCTCAAACGGGGCTGCGCTTCTTCACGGTCTATGGTCCGTGGGGCCGGCCCGACATGGCGATGTGGCTGTTCACCGATGCGATCCTAGCCGGTCGCCCGATCAAGGTCTTCAACCACGGCAAGATGCAGCGCGATTTCACGTATATCGAGGATATAATCGCCGGAGTAATAGCGGCACTCGATAATCCGCCGCCGGACGATGGCGTGGTAAAGGCAGGCGGCAGCGTATCGCCGCACAGGCTGTACAATATTGGCAATAATCAACCAGAGGAACTCGAGACGCTGATCTCGGTGCTGGAGGAGACGCTCGGCAAAAAGGCGGTTCGCGAGTATCTGCCGATGCAGCCAGGCGACGTGCCTAGGACGTATGCCGACATTACGGCGATCAGTAGCGACCTTGGCTTTGCGCCGGCTACGCCGATCACTGACGGCATTCCGCGCTGGGCGAGATGGTATCGAAATTATACGCAACGTTAAAAATTCGGTTGTCCTATTTCAACAGGACCATCCTTGGCAGGCCACAGCCCCCGAGTTGTCACCAAGTGTCCATATATCGAGAACAAGCGGTAACACAGAAGCGCTGTTCGTAAGGAGCCAGTGAATGATGATGGCGCGAAACCCGGTCAAGCTAATCACCCCCAAGCGTTTCGGCGACAGCCGCGGCTGGTTCACCGAGGTCTATTCGGTGCCCGCCTTCGAAAGGCTCGGCATCACCTGCACATTCGTGCAGGACAATCATTCGCTGTCGGTACCCGCGTTCACGCTTCGGGGCCTGCATTTCCAGAGGCCGCCACGCGGACAGGACAAGCTGGTGCGGTGCATCCGCGGCCGTATCTTCGACGTCGCGGTCGACATCCGCAAGGGTTCGCCGACCTACGGCCATTGGGTCGGTGCCGAGCTGTCGGCCGAGAACGGTCACCAGCTCTTCATCCCGATCGGCTTTGCGCACGGCTTCGTAACGCTCGAGGACAATTGCGAAGTCTCGTACAAGTGCTCCGACACCTACGCGCCCGAGAGCGATGGCGGCATCCGCTGGGATGATCCCGCGATTGGTTCGGGCGGCATCGACTGGCCGATGCCCGCCGGCACCACGCCTGAACTATCGGCCAAGGATGCGGTGCAGCCGCTGCTCCCCGACTTCGACAGCCCCTTTCCCTATGACGGCCGCCCGCTGGCGCCGCTCGCCTGAAGGACAGACTCATGCGCATCTTCGTCACCGGCGGGGCCGGTTTCATCGGCTCGGCTCTCGTCCGTCACCTGATCGAAAACACCGACCATGAGGTCCTCAACTTCGACAAGCTGACCTATGCCGGCACGCTGTCGACGGTCGAGCGCGTCGCGAACTCGAACCGCTACCGGTTCGTCCAGGGCGACATCTGCGACGCCGAGGCCGTCAAGGCCGCGATCGCCGAGTTCAAGCCCGAGATCGTCACGCATCTGGCCGCCGAAAGCCATGTCGACCGTTCGATCGACGGGCCCGGTGCGTTCGTGCAGACCAACGTCGTCGGCACCTTCACGATGCTGAGCGAGGCGCGCGCCTATTGGCTCGGGCTCGATGACGGGGCGAAGGCTGCGTTCCGCTTTCATCATATCTCGACCGACGAAGTCTACGGCTCGCTCGGCGAGACCGGGCTGTTCACCGAAGAGACGCCGTACGATCCGCGCTCGCCTTACTCGGCGTCGAAGGCGGGCTCCGACCATCTCGTCAGCGCCTGGGGCCACACGTTCGGGCTGCCGGTGCTGATCACCAACTGCTCGAACAATTACGGGCCGTATCACTTCCCCGAAAAGCTCATCCCGCTGATGATCGTCAAGGCGCTCGCGGGTGCCGCCCTGCCGGTCTACGGCAAGGGCGATCAGATCCGCGACTGGCTGTATGTGGAGGATCACGTCCGCGCGCTGCACGCGGTGTTCGAAAAGGGCGAGCCGGGCCGGACCTACAATGTCGGCGGGAACAACGAGAAGCAGAACCTCGAAGTCGTGAAGACCGTCTGCGCAATCCTCGATCGCCTACGTCCGCGTGCCGATGGCCAGTCCTACGCAACGCAGATCGCCTACGTCGCCGACCGTCCGGGGCACGACAAACGCTATGCGATCGACGCGAGCCGGATCAAGAACGAGCTTGGTTGGGAGCTCACTGAGACGTTCGAGACCGGCATCGAGAAGACCGTTGCCTGGTATCTCGACAATCAGGGCTGGTGGGAAACCATCGTCGCGGAGCACAAGGCCGACCAGCGCCGCGGGCTTTCCGTATGAGCGACGTGAAACAGATCCTCGTTACCGGCGGTAACGGCCAGCTCGGCACCGAGCTGAAGCGCTATGCTTGGCCCGACGGCTGGGCAGTCACCGCGATCGATATCGACGAACTCGACCTGCGCAATACCGCCGCGATTACCGCGATGGTTGCGTCGCAGCCCTGGGCGGCGGTGATCTCGGCTGGTGCCTACACGGCCGTCGACAAGGCCGAGAGCGACATCGTCACCGCCTGGGCCGTCAACGCGATGGCACCTGCGGCGTTTGCTGAAAGCTGCGCGAAGGCCGGCATCCCGATCGTCCAAGTCTCGACCGACTATGTCTTCGACGGTGCGCGCGATGGCGCGTGGGAGGTGACCGATCCGGTTGCCCCGCTCGGTGTCTACGGCGCCTCGAAGCTCGGTGGCGAACTGGCGGTTCGCACCTCGGGCGCACGACACGCAATCGTCCGCACCGCCTGGGTGGTCAGCGCGCACGGCAACAACTTCATCAAGACGATGCTCCGCGTCGGCGCGAACAATCCTACCCTGCGCGTGGTCGATGACCAGCACGGCAGCCCGACATCGGCGACCGATCTCGCAGCAGCGCTCGCGACGATCACGATGCGTCTCGTGGAGGATCAAGCTGCCCCGACCGGGACCTATCACTTCAGTAACGCCGGTGCTGTGACCTGGGCCGGCTTCGCCCGCGAGATCTTCGCGCAGAGCGCCGCACGTGGCGGGGCCAGCACCGAGGTGCAGGGCATTACCACCGCCGAATACCCGACGCCGGCGACACGGCCGGCCAATTCGCTGCTGAGCCATGACGCGATCACCCGCGACTACGGCATCCATCCACCGGCGTGGCAGACCGCGCTCGGCAATATCCTCGACGAACTGCTCGGGGCATCCAACAAGGAGACACGCGCGTGAAGGGCATCATTCTCGCAGGCGGTTCGGGCACGCGCCTCCATCCGGCGACGCTAGCGGTCAACAAGCAGCTGCTGCCGGTCTACGACAAGCCGATGATCTATTACCCGCTGTCGGTGCTGATGCTCGCCGGCATCCGCGATATCCTGATCATCTCCAGCCCGGAATATATCGGCAATTACAAAAATCTGTTCGGTGATGGCTCGGCACTTGGCCTGATGATCGCCTATGCCGAACAGCCCAAGCCCGAAGGCCTCGCCCAGGCGTTCACGATCGGTGCGGACTTCATCGGCGACGACAATGTCGCGCTGGTGCTCGGCGACAACATCTTCTTCGGCGCCCACCTGACCGACCTGCTGGCGAGCGCAGTCGAGCGCAAGAGCGGCGCGACGGTGTTCTCCTACCGCGTCGAGGATCCCGAGCGCTACGGCGTCGTCGAGTTCGGCGAAGGCGGCAAGGCGATCAGCCTCGAGGAGAAGCCCGAGGCCCCCAAGTCGAACCATGCGGTCACCGGCCTCTATTTCTACGACAATCGCATCGTCCAGCTCGCACGAGATCTGAAGCCTTCGGCGCGCGGCGAACTCGAGATCACCGATCTCAACCGCCTCTACATGGGCGCCGGCGACCTGTTCGTCGAACAGATGGGCCGCGGTTATGCCTGGCTCGACACCGGCACCCACGACAGCCTGCTCGAGGCCTCGGAGTTCGTCCGCACGATCCAGCACCGCCAGGGTATCCAGGTCGCTTGCCTTGAAGAGATCGCGTTCCACCAAGGCTTCATCACTGTCGCTCAGGCGCGTGAAGCCGGGGAGCGCTTCAAGAAGACCAATTACGGTAAGGCAATCCTGAACGCGATCGCGGACAGCGAGGCGTCGTGACTGGTTCGATAGGATGATAGCCTACAGTATTTAGGTATAGTGAGCCTGTAGGCGGCGGTTACCGAACGATCATCTTTGTGCACAGGCTCGCATTACGTAGGCTAGAGGCATTTAAAACCCACGGCGACGGCGACAGCCTATTTCATCATAAGTCGGGCGAAGGCAACGTCATCTTTCGAGTGTTTTGGCATGGCGTTCACTATGTTTAACGAGGCGCGGAAGCGGGTTGCCCGTGCGAATGACCGCTCAGTGACTCTGCGCCGCCGTGGCAGGAGACAAAGCCGGGTTTTACTCGGGGCAGTTTGATGACTCGAACGCAGTACCGTGTTTAGCGGTAACGTTAAAGGTGCGCTCGCCGGTATGGACTTGATCGACAAGGCAAGCTCGACAATGTCGCTGGTGACAGTTCGGAAGGTCTCGCTTGGCCTGCTCGGCACCGCGGCGATCCTCCGCGCTGGCGGCCGTGACGTGGAGCGCCCGGAGGTGGCCCAGTGTATTGAGGCCATATGTATTTTTGAGCCCTTATTACGTTTCCCACCGTCATCGTCGGCATGCTGGCAGGCACCCTGGTCTATCGATCGCATCGGCCCCGTATTCGACCTGACGTTCGCCAACGAGCGACCGCAGCTACTGCTTGGCCCAACCGCGACAAACCTCGGCGACTAGATGGCGATCGTAGACCGGGCCGCACGCCAGACGCAAAACGACGCACTAATCGTCCGGTCGTCCGATCCGCGCTTGGGCTTAGTGATACGAATCTTCCTGCTGGATGACGCAGCGCTCTGGGCGGGTGCCCACATTGGGTCGATTCCCGTGAACTACGACGAGGATTGGCTACGGCTTGAATGAGGGGTGTTAAGCAAAAGCGATATCGACGAGTGCCCCTCACCCCCTCTTTACGTCGTTATGTTCAGTCAGACCCAAATAAATCCCGGGTAAAGACCTTGATTTTTACGTCTTCGAGAACATCTGCCATACGATTTGAAATTATAATGTCACAGCTTTGTTTGAAAGTAAGAAGATCTCGAACGACGCGTGAGCCAAAAAAGTAATCGTCTTCCATGGTAGGCTCGAAAATCTCAACTTCTATACCCTTTGCCTTGATCCGTTTCATGAGGCCTTGAATCGAGGATGCGCGAAAATTGTCGGAGCCTGCCTTCATTACCAAGCGAAAAACACCCACCTTGTCAGGCTTCCGCGCAATTATCTGATCGGCCAAAAAATCTTTACGAGTACGATTGGCATCGACGATCGCGCGGATAAGGTTCTGCGGCACCTCGGAATAGTTCGCCAGTAGCTGCTTGGTATCCTTTGGCAGACAATAGCCACCATAGCCAAAACTTGGGTTGTTGTAATGCCTGCCAATACGCGGATCGAGGCCTATCCCATCGATGATCTGGCGGGAGTCCATGCCACCGGCAATCGCATAGCTGTCAAGTTCATTGAAAAAAGCAACG
This sequence comes from Sphingomonas sp. SL1004, assembly GCF_057815015.1. Taxonomy (NCBI): domain Bacteria; kingdom Pseudomonadati; phylum Pseudomonadota; class Alphaproteobacteria; order Sphingomonadales; family Sphingomonadaceae; genus Sphingomonas; species Sphingomonas sp. SL1004. The sequence continues at coordinate 1,813,586 of NZ_JBYMUX010000001.1, read as the reverse complement.
CGCATAGCAAGGTAGGTGTTGGCAAAAAGCTTGATCGCCTCTGCCTCGTTGGCATCGGTAAAGAGGATTTCTACATCTCTTTTTTCTGCACCATTCAAGAGCAGGTTGGCGAAAACTTCTGCCCGCTTAGAACGCTCGCCGACGATGATTCGTGAAGGGTGCAGGTTGTCGTAAAGTGCTCTGCCCTCGCGTAGGAACTCGGGACTGAAGATGATTTGGTCAGTCGCAAAACGTGCTCGTATTTCGTTCACGAAACCAACAGGGACAGTCGATTTTACTACGATCGTGGCTCCAGGATTTGCCGCGATCGTCGTTTGGATCACTGCCTCCACCGATGACGTGTCGAACTTGTTTGTCTCGGTGTCGTAGTTCGTCGGTGTAGCGACGATCACGTAGTCGGCGCCGGCAAGGGCCTGTTGCGGATCTAGCGTCGCGGTAAGGTTTAGCGGTCTGGTGGCGAGAAAATTCTCTAATTCCGCGTCGATTATCGGCGACTTGCGAGCGTTGAGCATCTCGATGCGCGCAACTGCAATGTCGACGGCAACCACTTCGTTGTGCTGTGCCAGGAGAACGGCGTTGGAAAGCCCAACATAACCAAGACCAAAGACTGCGATTTTCATAGAGATCTGATCCAATCTTGATCATGATGGACAAGCGGGAATGCGCCCTGTGGTTCCCGTAAGCCTTCGCTTATTCTCGTCATATAGCCCCCGCCGCGTGTTCGCATTGTCATCTCCATTACGGTGAAACACGTCAACGCGTTTATGCTGCATCTGCACAATGAAGCGTAGGTTCGATCTTTCCAAGGAATGACATGGCAGTCTGTGTTGGACTATGACCTGCTCCCCGTTTTCAGGCCGCTGATAACCTAGTGCACTGACCCACTCGAGTGATTCACAATTGGGCTGCGGCGTGCGAGTCTGTGCGGATGTCCCAGACTGTATGCGTGATCGTGAATCCTGAAGACGTGGCTCGGTTGGAGGCGATCGTCGCCGATCGGAACCGGGCGCTAAAGCACGCCCAGCGCGCCAGGATCGTTTTAGCCTCGTCCCAGAGGTTGACCGTGCAGGAGGTAGCGCGGCGGACCGGTGCCAGTCGACCAGCAGTCTGGCGCTGGCAGGCCCGCTTTGCCGAACAAGGCGTGGAAGGGTTGCTGCGCGACAAGACACGCCCGCCCGGCACAGCGCCGCTCGCCACAGCTGTGGTTGCCAAGGTTCTGGCACTGACCTGTGCTGAGCCGCCAGGGGAGGCCACGCATTGGACCGGACGGGCCATGGCGAAGGTGATGAGCGTTTCCTTGAGCACGATCCAGCGGATCTGGGCTGCCAACCGGCTTCAGCCGCACCGCATCCGGACATTCAAGCGCTCGAGGGACCCGGCTTTTGCCGCCAAGGTAGAAGACGTCGTGGGCCTATACATGCAGCCGCCGGCCCACGCCTTGGTGCTGTCGATCGACGAGAAGTCCCAAATCCAGGCGCTCGATCGCACCCAGCCGGGTCTGCCGCTCAAGCTCGGTAAATGCGGCACCATGACCCACGACTACAAGCGACATGGGACCACGACCTTGTTCGCCGCCCTCAACATCCTCGATGGCGCGGTGATCGGCCGCTGCATGCAGCAGCACCGCCATCAGGAGTTCATTCGCTTCCTCAATACCATCGAACGTGAAGTTCCCGCCGGGAAGGACGTCCACGCTATCATGGACAATTACGGCACCCACAAGCACCCCAAGGTCAAAGCCTGGCTCGGTCGCCATCCGCGGTGGACCTTCCACTTCACACCGACATCGGCCTCCTGGCTCAATGCCGTTGAAGGCTTCTTCTCAATCCTCACTCGACAGCGGCTGCGGCGCGGCGCCTTCAGCGGCATCGTTGATCTTCAGGCTGCCATCAAACGCTACCTCAAAGAACACAACGCCGACCCCAAGCCCTTCGTCTGGACCAAGCCCGCTGCTGAAATCTTCGATAAACTCGCTAGGCTGCCTGCACCTTCTGTCTGACTTGGTGCACTAGCTTCGTTATCCATATGCTCTTGGCGCGGGCGTTTTGTAAAAATCGGCGGGTGCCAGCACCCAAGACTGCTGTGCGGACGTACGGGATTGTAGCCCGTACCACATGCTTCGAAGCTTCGTCTGGCCGCAGCCGGCGTTGGAAACGGGTGTTCGTTCATCTGCGGCCAGACCTACTTCTGCGTGATGGCCTCACCATCCGATTCGTCGTTGCGGAGAGCTCCCACCTACAAGGATGCGGGGCGGGAAGGATGTGTTCGCGAGCATGCAGCCGAGTTGTTCAACCTTCCCTCCGAGCTGAAGCTCGACCTCAAGCGAGGTGGGCAAGGGCGATCATCAGAATACCAATAGAGAGATGTTTTGGTGGTCAGCAGATGGACAGCAGAAACCAATAATGTTTTACGTACGTTCGTGATGTGCCCCAATGCTGGAACGCACCTCAAGGAGGCGAAGGTGTAGCAACCCCTCGTTTACACTGAGAACGTCGGCGGTTCGAGACCATCATCGCCTACTCTATTTCCTGTCGATACCAATAATATGTGAGCGAGTTTGGGTGAAAGATCCATCCGAAGGCGATGATCACGATCTTGCGGCTGGATGATCACCAGCAGTGGTTGATCAGCAGCTACTGCGACATGCCTGCTCTCCAACGTTCATACTCTGCTGAAAGACGATAATGCGCGGCCAGATATTCGCGACGCGCTGGTGAGCGTAATCACTCGATTACGGTCCTCACATGATGCAGGTTCTGTAGGGAGGGCTGTGCGTCGACCGCCTCTGCAACCGCGCTCACTGTCCATCCCGCGGCGACGATGTTGAGCACAACAGCAGTTTGGGCCTGCGGCGCCGGACACGACCTCGAAGAGCAGCTCGTTCTTAATGACCTTCTTGCCGAGGAGCTGATGTATCTCGCGCGCCTGCGCCTCGATTGTACGGAAATTGGACGCCAGTACCGATTCTATACGAAATGCCGCAGCGATCAGTGCGCCCTGCGCCATCAGATATGATTGCAACCAACGCCGGATCAGCGGGCGACGAGCGACACGCTCAACGCGCGGTGGGGTCAGTAAACGGTTCAGACCCTCCGCGAATCAGGTGGCACCAGACAGGGTAGGCATAGTGCCAAGAATGTAGATTTTCCGTATATTTTCCGTACGACCAAACTAGCGTCGACCTAAACCATTGAAAAGATGGTGCACCCGACTGGATTCGAACCAGTGGCCTCTGCCTTCGGAGGGCAGCGCTCTATCCAGCTGAGCTACGGGTGCCGGACGGCTCGCCTAGCAAAGCGCAACCGGGTGCGCCAGCCGTTTTCGCGTTCAGGGCTCGCCGGTTGCTGGATCGGCGGTCATCCCCGTTGGTGTGCTCGCGACCGACCTGCTCTTCGGGAGCGGCGTCTTGGGCTTGTAGGCGCATAGGTCGCTGACGATGCAGCGCCAGCATTCGGGTGTCCGCGCCTTGCAGACATAGCGGCCGTGCAGGATCAGCCAGTGATGGGCGTGCAGGCGGAACGGCTGCGGCGTGGCCTTGTCGAGCTTCAGTTCGACCGCCAGCGGTGTCTTGCCGCGCGCGAGGCCGGTGCGGTTGCCGACGCGAAAGATGTGCGTGTCGACCGCGAACGTCTCCGCGCCGAACGCGACGTTCATCACGACGTTGGCGGTCTTGCGGCCAACGCCGGGCAGGCGTTCGAGCGATTCGCGATCGGCAGGCACGTAACCGCCGAAATCGTCGATCAGCATCTGCGATAGCGCGATGACGTTCTTCGCCTTGGTGTTAAACAGGCCGATCGTCTTGATGTGGCGCTTCAGTGCGTCGAGCCCCAGCGCGACCATCTTTTCCGGCGTGTCGACCTCGCGGAACAGCGCGCGCGTGGCCTTGTTGACCCCGACGTCGGTAGCCTGCGCCGACAACGCGACGGCGACCACCAGCGTATAGGGATTGACGAATTCGAGCTCGGTTTCCGGATGCGGATCGGCCTCGGCCAAACGCGCGTAGAACGCGATGACGTCCGCCTTCTTCACAGTCCGAGCACGTCGCCCATACGGTAACGTCCAGCGGGCTGGCCAGCGAGCCAGATCGCCGCACGGACTGCGCCGCGCGCGAAGATCGAGCGATCGTCGCCCCGGTGGTTGAGTTCGATCCGCTCGCCTTCGCCCGCGAAGATCACGCTGTGATCGCCGATCACCGACCCGCCGCGCAGCGATGCGAAGCCGATCGTGCCCTCGGTGCGCGCGCCGACCAGGCCAGCGCGGCTGTCGACCCGAAGTTCGGACAGCGAGGACCCGCGGCCCTTGGCGGCGGCGTCGCCGAGCAGCAATGCCGTGCCCGATGGTGCATCGACCTTGTGGCGGTGATGCATCTCGACGATCTCTACGTCCCAATCGGCGCCGAGGCGTGCGGCGGCCTCGCGAACCAAGATGCCCAGCAGCGTCACCCCGAGCGACGTGTTGCCGGTCTGCAGGATCGCGATGTCCTGCGCAGCCTCGTCGATCATTGACTGATGCTGCGGCGACAGGCCGGTCGTGCCGATGACGATCGCGGTACCGGCAGCGCGCGCGGCGGTGAGATGCGCTGCGACGGCCGACGCGGTCGAGAAGTCGACCAGCACATCGGCGATCTGCGCGAGGGGGTTGGGATCTTCGCGGGCATCGACGCCACCCGCGAGCGACGCACCGGCGGCTTCGATCGCCTCGACGATCGCGCGGCCCATGCGTCCGGCACTACCATAGATACCGATCGAGGGCGCACCGATGGCGTGCGGGGCGGGTTGGGGCGCGGTCGTCTGCATGGCGCAGGCTTTGCACCAAGCGCCGAGTCGGGGACAGGGGCGAACGATAGCCCAGGGTAATTTCTTTGCGGTTTTAGCGCGGCGCGCGGGCCGTCAGCATCCGGACCAGATCGAGATCGGCGGGTTTGTCGACGTCGACGGCTGCGAGGCCGAATGGCGTCGAGACAGCCGCCGCGTTAAGCCCGACGAGGCGTCCGAGATGCGCGATCGCCGCGACCAGCGTCAGGCGGCCCGAGACATATCGAAGCAGCGTGCCGACGCCGAGGCGGCGAACGATCCGCCAGGGCCGTTTGCGATCCGCCTCCACCTGCGCCCAGAGATCGAGCGCGGCGACGGAGCGCGGCGTGGCGAAGTGGAACAGGTTGCACCCCGACCATGCGCCGTCGGCAAAGCGCAGATACGTGCGACGCGTGCCGGGTGCCGCGGCCTCGATCACGTCCTGGCGCGCGAGCAGCGCCGCGACATCCGCGCCCGGGGGGGCATCGGCGAGAAAGCGCGTGATCCATTCAGGCTGAAGCAGCGCATGGTCCGCGGTCGTGACGAGCAGCGGTGTGCCGAGCGCCTCGATACCTTCGCGGACGCTGAGGCTGGGGCCCGCCGCCGCGGTGAGCACGGTGAGGCCGAGTTCGGTCGCATGGGCGCGGACCGCGTCGTCGGAGACCGAGACCGCGATCCGGCTCGCGCCGGCGTCTCGCAACGACCGGGCAACGCGAGCGAGCAAGGTCTGGCCATCGAGCAGGATCAGCGCCTTGTGCGTCGCGTCGCCATACGCCGCGACCGGATCGACGCCCCCGCGCGAGCCGGCGAGGATCAGCGCGCTGAAACCGTCGGTCATGCCGGTTTCGCAGCCTCGTTCGTGCGCGCGCGCCAGACCCGCCAGAAGACGCCGGGCGCGGCGAGGATCGGATGCTTTTCGCGCCACGGGGTCAGCGGCACGGGGATCCCGGTGTGGCGCTCGACCTTCCAGGCGCCGTAGCGGGCCGCGCCTTCGAAGGTGAAGGCCGCGCGGACGAGCCGGACGATGTTGATCGGCTTGCCTGCACGGCGACGGTTACGCCATGCGCGCAACAGGTGCGCCCGCCGGGACTCGGCCAGCGTCGGTCGAAGCGCGTCCGCCTCGTCTGAAAACGCGATGCCGTCCGCAGCCCAAGCAAGCGGCAGGAGCGCGGCGTAGCGGTCTGGGTCGAAGCCGAGGATCTGTCCCTCGCGGCCCTTGCGTTCGACGCGGAGTTCGGCAGCGTAGGTCTGGCGGAACAGCGCCCGCCAATAGTCGTCCGCGGTGCCGCTCCGGGGGCCCAGCGCGGCGGCGAACCGCGCGGCCGATTTCGCCGCGTCGGCGATCGCCGTCACGACCGCGTCGTTCGTCGAGGGATCACGGACCCAGACCAGCGCCGATGGCTGGACGAACCGCGTCCAGATGGTCGTGTCGAGCGTACGTGCGGCAGCGGCCTTGGCGAAGGTCGTGAGCCGCATCGTCGCGATCTTGGCGCGCAGCCGCCCACCGTGCAGATCGAACTCGCGGTAGCTGACAGTCGGCCAGATGCCGCGCTCGGGTGGTCCTTCGGTCAGGACGTAGAAATCGAGCACGCCCTCGGTCGCGCCGGTGCGCAGATTTGAGCCGTAGAACAGGATCGCAACGACGCCGGCCGGTTCGGCGAGCAGCGCCGCCACGTCGCGGACCGCGGGAATCGTCGACGCTCGAAGCTGGTGCCGGACGACATCGTCGAGCGTCATCACGGGACGACGAAGCGGATCGACTTGCCTTCGCGCACGATCAGGTCGCCGCCCGGATAGACTTCGCCGTCGAGGATGAAGCCCGAGTCCATGGAGAGGTCCATCGAGGGCGCATCGATCCTGTGATACCCTGCGCGATCGAGCCAGGCGGCAGACGAGCCGGCAACGATCAGCGGCGTCGCGGCGGCCAGCCATCGTGGCGGTGCATCGACGACGAGGGTCTTGAGCCCGGCGCGCGGCACGCCGAACGGGCGAATGCCAACCGGCATGCGTTTCAGAGTCGAGGCGAGCATTAGATAGCGTGCGCGGTCCGTCTCCACATTGGCGCCGGGGGCATGCGCGCCCGTGACGTCGCCCCCCTGAAAGCGGATCCGCATCCGGGTGCCGGCGCGCCAAGCGCTGTTAGCGCCACCGAACAATGTCTGCAGGATAGCCCAGCACAGCGCCAAGCCGACTGCGACGCCGTTGAAAGCGCCCGCACGGTGCGTGCGCTGGGCCAGGGCTGTCGCCTGCACGAACGCGCCGGCGCCGAACAGGAAGCCGTGGAGTCGCGTGCCATTGTCCTTGCGGACGATCTCTATCGGGCTCCGCACCTTGACGTTGCCGTCGCGCGCCGCGGTCAAAGCCTGGTCGAGCGTCCAGGTATCGGGAATGCCGAGGTCGAGCGCGAGCGCGTTGGTCTTGCCCGACGGCACGATCGCGACGCGCGGTGCGCGGCCGGTCCAGACGCGGGCGGCGGCCGTCATCACGTCGCGAATCGTACCGTCGCCGCCATCGATCACCAGCAATTCGATGCCGTGACGCGCAAAGTCGGTCAGCACGTCGGCAAGCTCGGCCTGTGTACGCGGCGTCACGGCAAGCACGGTGCCCGACAGAAAGGGCTTGGTCGCCTCGACGCTACTGCGGTTACGGTGGCTCTTGGGGTTGCAGATGATCCCCGTGCGGATCCGCGCCGCAGCGTCGCGCGGACTGACGCCGTTGCGCTCGGATGGTTCGGTCACGGCGTCGGGCAGCCATGCTGTCGGCGACAGCGCCGAGGGCACGAGGGAAGGCCCGCCAAAGGCCTGGAAATTGGAAACAGCATCAGCCACAATACAAACTACCCGTCACGGCACGTTACCGCTACAAATTTATGTCAGGAAGATTTCGGTTCCGCGTCGATCGCGGCTGGTTCGTCCTATCGGCGGTATCGCATCTTCATCCGCACGACTGTTCCCGATGCCGGAAGCGCCGTTCGAACCGCTTCGAAGGACGGCAGCCCGACGGCGGTCGGCGCGTCGTTGGAGAAGCCGAAACCCTCCTTGGGCATGAACAACGTGCGGTTGAAATCGTGATCGCTGTTCTCGTCGTGATATTGCGCGATCGCGTAATAACCCGGCTTCAACCAGAAGCACGCGCGGGGCGACGCGGCTGCGACCCGAGCCCGTACCAGCTTGCCGCCCTTCGACAGAAAACGTCCCTTGTCGTCGGGGTACACCGTAAAGGCGACCTCGCCGACCGCGTTGTGCATCGTCGTCGCCTCGACCACCAGCTTGGCATTGCCGTTGCCGGGCGTGCCCTCGCACGTTTCGGCCGCGCCCGCCTGAGCCGGTACGAGGATAGCGGCAAGCGCGCCGAGCCCCAGGGATAGTGCGTATTTCATCGGCGGATAAAGACCCGGAAAAGTGGCGATAGCGGGGCGCCCCGATGACAGTGGCGATGTGAACGCCGCCTTTATCGTGTCCGCCGCCCCATTCGGCGCATCGGCAGTCGCCTCCGCAACACTTACCGGGGGCGAGTCATCCGAGCGGCGGCAAACCCAAGCAGGATCGCAACAGCGACCGATCCGACCGCGACGGCGGCGGCGACGCCGGTCGAATCATAGGTCGGCATCAGCGCGAAGGCGGTGACGAACAGCAGCAGCACACCGATAGCGCGGATTGCAAACACCGTGCCGGCGCGGTGCAGCGCGGTCATCACCGTGTCGAGGCTGACTGTGGCGAGGTCGAAACATCCGGCCGCCGCGAGCCACAGGAGGACCGGATAGGCATGGCCGAACGACTTGCCGCCGACCAGTTTCAGGATCGGTTCTCCGACCAAGGCAACGACGGCGAGAATAACGAGCGCAGCGGCTGTGCTGGCGAGCATCGTCCGGACCAGAATCCTGCGCAGACGCGCAGGCTCCGCGGTCCGCACCGCGCGGACGATCTCCGGAAAGGCGGCGCGGGACATCATCTGCGACAGTTTCGCCAAGGCCTGGGCAAGCTGCGTCGCGAGGCGGAACGCGCCGGCAGCGGCCGGGCCGATCGATGCGCCCACCAGCAGCAGCGGGATCTGCTTGCTCGACAGGCCAAGCGTGGCGCTGGCGTTGGTGCTGAGCGAGAAACGCACGATCCCGGGATTCTCGTCACGGATCTGCGCCCAGCTTCCGCGTCCCTCCGTCAACAGGCGCAGGTCGCCGCTTTTCGCGACCATGATCCAATAGGTCGCGGCGGTCACGATCTCGGCGACCGCCCAGGCGATCATGAAGCCGCGGATCGTCGGTTCGAACAGGATCGCCGCGCCCGCGCCGACGAAGCGCATGATCGGCGTCATGCTGTCGGCGAGCGCGGACAGCGAGAATTTGTCGCGCAGACGCAGGATGCCGAGCGGGGTCGAGCGTATCGTCACCAGCTGCACGACCGCGAACATCAGCGTGTCGCGCATCAGGTCGGGCGGGATGCCGAACCCGTCGCTCCAGGCGTACAGGATGCCCACGCTCAGCACCGCACCGACCAGCGCGCTGCACAGATCGAGGATGGCCGACAACCGCAGCAGCCGCGCGAGCCGCGGCGTATCGCCGTGCTGGATCGGCTCGACGCCGTACTGGACGATGATCTGCCACGTCTGGAAGCCGACAAAGGTCGCGAGCGCCTGCGCCGCACCCGAGATCAGCGCGAACCGGCCGAAATCGACCACGCCCAGCGTCCGTGTCGCGAACCCGAGATAGAAGAGCGACAGGATCGCCAGCACGCTGCGACTGGCGAGCAGCCAGCCGAGGTTGCGGGCTGCAGCCCGGAAGATCCCGGCCGTGCCCGCGCGCACTGTCGATACTGCCGGAGCCGGTGACGCCGCCGGGGCCGGAGTAGAAGCGGGGTCCTGAACCATCTGAGCCGCCCCTATAACGCGTCGGTCGATGCGGCAAGTGCGCGGTGTCGAGGCGCGCGCAGGTGACAAACCGGCAGGCGGCTTCTAGACCCCGCGCGATCGGGCGGCAGCGCTGCGTCACGCAAAGGATCGTTCGTCATCTGCGGAATTGCCGGCCTTTACGCGCGGCGCGGGGGCGTCGTCTCGCCCCGCCTGATCACGGCGCAGTGCGACGCGATCCTCCACCGCGGGCCCGACGATCAGGGCGTGATGACCGATGGCGACTTCGGCTTCGGGATGCGCCGGTTGAGCATCATCGACATCGAAGGCGGCCATCAGCCGTTCCATTCGCCCGACGGCCGCTATGCGCTTGTCTTCAACGGCGAAATCTACAATTTTCGCGAATTGCGACGCGAGTTGCAGGCGTTGGGGCGGGTGTTCGACAGCGCGGGCGATACCGAAGTGATTCTCGCCGGCTACGAACGCTGGGGTGACGACGTCTGGGCGAAGCTCGACGGCATGTTCGCGGTCGCGGTGTGGGATACGCGTGACCGGAAGCTGACGCTCGCGCGCGATCCGATCGGGATCAAGCCGCTATACTATACCGATCAGGCGGCCGGGTTCGCGTTCGGTTCCGAGCTCAAGACGCTGACTTTGCTGCCGGGAATGGCGTTCGACGTCGACCGCCGCGCGCTCCACGATTATTTCAGCTTCGGGCATGTCCGCACGCCGCGCTCGATCTACGCGCAGGTCCGCACCTTGCCGCCGGGTCACGTGATGACCGTCGAGGCAAGCGGTCCGCCGACGATGCGCGCCTATTGGACGCCCGCCTATCATCCGGCCGAGCCGCGATCCGAGGCGCAGTGGATCGAGCGATTCCGCGAAGAGTGGCTCGACACGATCGGCAAGCAGATGGTCGCGGACGTCGATGTCGGCGCGTTCCTGTCGGGCGGCGTGGACTCCTCGGCGGTAGTTGCGGCGATGGCGCAAGTTTCGGCCCGACCGGTGCGGACGTTCACGATCGGCTTTCCCGACCCGCGCTTCGACGAATCGCCGCACGCCGAGGCGATCGCGCGGCACCTTGGCTGCAAGCACGTCACGCGCACGCTGGAACTGGCGGATGCGCAGGCGATGCTGCCCGAGGTGCAGCATTGCTATGACGAGCCGTTCGCCGATCCCTCCGCCGTGCCGACCTGGTACGTCAGCCAGATCGCCGCGCAGGAGGTTAAGGTCGCGCTGTCGGGCGATGGCGGCGACGAACTGTTCTTCGGGTACAAGCGCCACGCGACCGAGCGGCGGATCGGCGCGTTGCCGGCACCACTGCGGCGGTTGGCACGGGCGTTGGATGCGGTGCCGACGCTGCCGTCGCGTCATGCGAACGCGGTGCTGCAACGCTGGCGGAAGACCACCGGCAGCGCCGCGCTCCCGAACGGCATCGCGCGGTTCTTCGCCAAGACGCAGATCACCAACGAAGCGTTCCGCCGCGAGATATTCTCCGCCGAGTTCATCGCCGAGGAGGAAGGCGGGATCGCCGCGCTGTGTGGGGAATATTTCCCCGATCCCGATGCGATCTCGACGGACACGCTCGAGCAGTTCGGACTTGCCGATCTAGCGCTGAACCTTCCGGGGGCGATGCTCACCAAGGTCGACCGCGCGAGCATGGCGCATTCGCTCGAGGTGCGCGTGCCGATGCTGGGGCAGGGCATGGTCGATCTTGCGCTGTCGATGCCCGCCGACATGAAGTTGAAGGGCAAGGTCGGGAAATACGTGATCCGCCAGGCCATCGCGCCGTGGTTGCCGGACGGGATACTCGACCGGCGGAAGCAGGGTTTCCAGATGCCGCTCGCCGCATGGTTTGCAGGCGATTTCGGCGCGTATGCGGAGCAGCTCTGGCGCGACAGCGGCGTGCGCGAGCAGGGTATCTGGCGCGCCGCCGCGGTCGACAAGGTGTTCGCCGATCACCGCGCGGGGAAGCGCGACCATAGCCGCTTCCTGTACGCGCTGGCGATCTACTGCCTGTGGTGGATCGGGCGACCCACCCCTCTTTCCGTTCGTGCTGAGTAGCGACCGAGTAGCTTCGTCAGAAGCGTATCGAGGGTGCGTATCGAAGCATGGGTTCCGTGCGCCAACCTGTCCTTCGATACGCCCTCTCGATACGCTGCAAGAGCAGCTACTCGATGGCTACTCAGGACGAACGGAAGGGAGGGAAGTCGGTGTTAGTAGGTATGCGACCCCGCGAAGCCGTCAAGCCAACCAGCTCACCAGCGTCTCACCCTTGGCCTTGCGCACCATCGCCTGCACCAGCCGCACCGTGTGCACCACCAGCGAAATCGCGGTCCACGCCGCGACCCCGATGATCCCCCAGTCCGGCCGCGTCACCAACAGCCCGGCGAACAGGATCACCATGTTCGGGTTCCGCCGCGCGGTGATCAGCCGGAACCAGCTGTCGAACCGCTCCCAAACGTGAATATGCATCCCGAACCGGACGATGAACGCCCCCTCGATCAGCCGCTGCGCGACATAGCCGAACAGCATCGTCCCGATCACCGCCCAGAACACGCCGTCCTCCAGCGGCCGCCCATACGGCGCGCACCCCGCCGCCCAGGCCCACCACCAGAATGGCGGATGCACCAGGTCGACGCCGTGATCCCACGCATTCCCGAGCTTCGACGAGGTGATCGTGCACCGCGCCAGCTTCCCATCGACGGTATCGAGCACCATGAAGAACAGGCCCGTAGCGAGCCCCGTCCAGAACCAGCCATACCAGAACGCCACCGTCGCGACGATGCACAGCACCGATCCGAGCGCAGTCACCTGGTTCGGCGTGATCCCGGCGCGCGCACAGACCCGCGTGATCGCCAGCGCCCATTCCGGCCAAAGATACTTGGTCAGCAGGTCGGTGACGCCCTTGTACGCGCCGACATAGCTCGCGCGCTCGATCGCCGGCACCGCGGCGGGGGTGAGTAGTTCGGCGAACGGGCGTTCGCGCTTGCGCAGCGCCTCGTTGAGGATGCCCTCCTCGGCCTCGGCGGCGATCACGGTGAGGCCCGTCACCAAAGGCGCCTCGCCGAGCATCGCCGCGGTCATCCGCGCGCGCTCGTCGGCGTCGCGGACATGCGCGAGGACGGGGACGCCGGTGCGCGTGACGACCGTGCCCGGCCGCGACTTCAGATGCGCGATCCACACTGGGTCGAAGGCGTAGGCGAGGTTGGCGAGGATGACGGGGCCGGTCGCGGTGTCGGTGTCGCCGGGAAGCCCCTGCGCGACGCCGATCCGCCGGATCCGCTCGGCATTGGTCATGCCCCAGAGCAGCGTGTCGTTCGCCCGGACGGTCCGGAGCGCTGGCGTGAGGGCTGTAGAATCTACCATCCCGCACCCGTTACCCGATCTGGTCGTGAAAGCGAGAGGGGGAGGCGATCGAGAGAGTACGGCAAGAACAGGGCCCTACAAAGTCCACCACCCCGGCGGAGGCCGGGGCCCAGTTGGGGGACGTCGCTAACATGGGACTGCGCGCGGTTGCTCAGGACGTTCCAACTGGGCCCCGGCCTCCGCCGGGGTGGTGGAAGTTTATCCGCCGGGGTGGTGGAGATTTAACGGGCCGGCGCGGCCTCCAACAATCGAAGGATCTCCCCCGCCGCTTTCGCCGCGCCCCCCTCGACCGCCCCGAGCGACTGCCCCGCAAACGCCGCCTGAACCGCCGCATACTCCGCATGCATCAACGCAGCCCGATCCAACGCCGTCACGACGTCCGCAACATCGCCAACCACCTCACCGCAAACCCACATCGCATAGTTCGGATCGCCCTCCCATGCGGCGCCCCCCGCATTGAGAAACACGCAAGGCCGCGGCCGCATGAGGAACTCGATCACTTGGCTCGACGTATCGCCGAGATACACGTCCGCGATCCCGGTATAGCTGCCATCGACCATCGCGAACCCGTCGATGTCGCAGTGCACATGCGGCAACCCGCCGATCTTGCGCATCAAATCCGAAACCTCCGGCGCCTTCTCGACCAGGCGCTGGTGCGGCGCGAAGATCAGGTTGTAGCGCCCGTCCGCGACGATCCGCCGCACGACCTCCGCGCCCCAGCGCCACCACGACGAGCGATGCTGTTGCCAGTGCGGCGTATACAGGACGACCGGCCGCGTATCCGCGAACGGCGGCGCGGCGTGCGTCCGGTGCTGGAAATCGGCCTTCACATAGCCGGTCGCGACGAACCGCTCCGGAGCGAACCCGCGATCGAGGTACGTCTGCCGCTCCAGTTCGCTCGGCACCAAAGTCAACGCAGCCGCGCGCCGTCGTGGATCGTCCCGTGCGCTCATCGACCCGACGCCGTGCGAGGTCTTCACGAACTTCGCCCGCATCGGAAACAGCCGCGGGAGCCACAGGCTCGTCTGCTCGGCACATACCACGACCGCGGCGCTGCGGAGATACGGCAGCAGCCGGAGGAGCATCGGCATCTTCGCCGGCAGCACGGGGTTGCGCCCGGTGGCGTCATCGGCAACCGCGCGAAACCCCGGCGCGCGGCGAATGCGGACTGACGTAAAGGCAGCGGTCCAGCGCGTCAGCAACGTCTCGTGCACCGACGTGCTCACCCAGAGTTCGATCGGCACGTCCGAGGTCGCAGCGAGCGCCTCGACGATCGGATAGAGATGCGGGATCAGCAGCGTCTCGCCGAGAAACAGGAACGCGACTTTTCCCTGCGCGCCAAAGCCGGTCATGGCCGGTGATCGCGTTCCCAGAGCGCGATGTCTTCGGGCCGGTCGATTTCCTGCCAGTGCACGTTCGGTGGAATCCGGACGGCGCGGACGCCCGGCCCCTGTGCCACGCGCGCGACGACGGCGTGATGGTACGCGTGGATGCCGTTCTCCTCGCCGATAACGGCGCGCAACGCCTCGGCATAGGCGGAGCCGCCGTGCGACACGATCAGCCCGAGCGAGCGATCGGTCGCCTCATGGCCGACGAGATGCTTGCCGACGGCGATCACGCGGTCGCCGTCTGCCTCCACCAGCATGTCGTCGAGCCCGGCGTCGGTCAGCGGTTCGACCAGTAACACCACACCGCCTGCGTCACCGCCGAGTGCGGTGCGGAGGATAGTCGGCTCGAACACCGTGTCGCCGTTCATCAGCGCGAACGGCGCGTCGAGATACGCGCGGGCCGCCCAGACGCTGCCGATGCTGTTGGCGATTGCCCAGAACGGATTGAAGACGAGCTCGGTCGGCAGGCCACCGTCGCGCGCGCTCAGATGCGCCGCGATCTGGTCGATCCGGTAGCCGCCGACCACCACAGCGCCGTCGAACCCGGCCGCGGCGACCGCGTCGAGTTGATGATCGAGGATCGCGCGACCGCCGACCTCGACCAGGCATTTCGGCGTGGTGAGCGTGAGTGGTAGGAGCCGCGATCCGTGGCCCGCGGCAAGGATGATGGCCTTCATGGCGTGAGGCTGTACGGGCGAAGTGTGGCAGGAAAATGCATGCGGTAGAGGCTCAGCATCGTACCCTCGAGTCATGCCGGGCTCGTTCCGGCATCCACGGTTCCGCATTACCACCGCTATCGAATTCGCGGAACGGTGGACCCCGGAACGAGCCCGGGGTGACGGAGCTGCGCAGCCGTTCAGCGCCGAACCGCCGCCGTATCCGCGCGAGACCAGCCGCCGCCCATCGCCTGGTACAGCGTCACATACGCGGTCAGCCGATCCGCGCGCGCTTGCACCAGCGACAGCTCCGCGGTCAGCAGTCCGCGCTGCGCATCGAGCTGGTCGATATACGCGGAATATCCCGCGCGGTATCGGTTCGACGCGTTGCGCAGCGCCCCCGCCAGCGCATCGCGCTGCCCCGCGAGCGCCACCGCCTGCTCGCCTGACCGCTGCACGCCCGCGAGGCTGTCGTCGACCTCGCGGAACGCTTGCAACGCGGTCCGGCGATAGGCGAACGCGGCCTGGTCGCGGCGCGCGGTGGCGGCCTCGGCCTGCGCCCCCAGCCGGCCGCCATCGAAAATCGGGCTGAGCACGCTCGCGCCGACCGAAAACACCGCGATCGGGTTTGCCAGAGCCGACGACAGCACCACCCCCGCCGAGCCGGTCAGCGCAAGGTTGGGCAGCATCGCCGCGCGCGCGCTGTCGAGCGAACGGTCGGTGGCGACCAGGGTCTGCTCGGCCTGATACAGATCGGGGCGACGGCGGAGCAGGTCGGCGGGCAGGCCGTCGGGGATCGCGGGCGCGGCCAACTGGTCGAGCGTCCGCCCGCGCGGGATCGGGCCGGGATTGTCGCCGAGCAACAGGCTCAGCGCATTCTCCTGCCGGCTGATCGCGAGTTCGGCGGCGGGAACGAGCTGTTCGGTGGCGTGATACTCCGCCTCCGCTTGGCGGAGTTCGAGGTTCGAGGTGTAGCCGGTCTCGGCCCGCCGCCGTGCGATGCGCAGGCCTTCCGCGCGGGCCGCGAGCGTTTGTCGTGCGACGGCGAGGCGCAGGTCGAGCGCGCGGAGCGTGATGTACCCGGTCGCGACGCTGCTCGCGATGCCGAGCCGGACGGTGTCGCGCGCGGCCTCGCTGGCCAGCAACTGCGCGCGTGCGGCCTGGCTCGCGAGACGGAGGCGGCCGAACAGGTCGAGATCGTAGCTGATCGACACCGCCGGCTGCGCGCCGAGCGCATCGGACGCGGTACCGAACGCGCTGACCGTCTGACCGGTGGTACTCGGCGCCGAGCCGCTGACGAGCGGTGTCTGCTGCGCGCGGGCAAGGCGGGCTGCGGCGCGCGCTTCGTCGATGCGCGCGGCGGCGGACCCGAGATCGGGGCTGTTGGCGAGCGCTCGGGCCACGAGATCGGCAAGGATGGGATCGCCGAACGCGTTCCACCAGTCCGCCCGGATCGGCGCGCCGATGCCGAGCGCGGTGCGCCATGCGGGGGGTGGGGTGACGGCGGTGGTGGCGGGGGCTTCGGGGCGGGGGCCTATACAGGCGGTGGCGAGGAGGGCGAGGGTTAGGGTTAGGGCCGTTCTCGCCGATTTCGCTGTTAACGGATGGTGCGACCTGAGCGAATACGATCGCGCAAACCGCTTCCACCCCGGCGAAGGCCGGGGCCCAATTGGAAAGGTTGCAGTAACGACGGGTGGTGCTCCATTATAACTGTCCCCTAATTGGGCCCCG
This sequence comes from Sphingomonas sp. SL1004, assembly GCF_057815015.1. Taxonomy (NCBI): domain Bacteria; kingdom Pseudomonadati; phylum Pseudomonadota; class Alphaproteobacteria; order Sphingomonadales; family Sphingomonadaceae; genus Sphingomonas; species Sphingomonas sp. SL1004. The sequence continues at coordinate 1,796,807 of NZ_JBYMUX010000001.1, read as the reverse complement.
GCCTTCGCCGGGGTGGTAGCCCATTGGGGGAGGAGGCCCGTGCCCCCTGTTACGTATCCTGCAAAATCCATGTTTCCCCGCGAAGGCGGGGACCCAGACTGGGCTCCCGCCTTCGCAAGAGAACAAGCACCGGGCGCTATGCCAAGCTCGGGCCCTATCATCGAACCCCCGGCCCGCCCGCGGTATCCACCCGTGCCTGCACCGACATCCCCGGCCGCAACCGCGCGCTCAAGCGCTGGCCCGGATCCACCCGGATCCGCACCGCGATCCGCTGCGGCACCTTCGTGAAGTTCCCCGTCGCATTGTCCGCCTTCAGCACCGCGAACTCCGACCCCGCCGCGGGCGAAATCCGCTCGACCCGCCCGGTCAGCCGTTCGTTCGCCAGCCCATCCACCGTGAACGACGCCGGTTGCCCGACCATCATCCGTGCGGTCTGCGCTTCCTTGAAGTTCGCGATCACCCACGTCTCGGGCGGCACCAGGAACATCAGCTGCGATCCCGCCGTCACATATTGCCCGAGCCGCACGCCGACCTCGCTCAACCGCCCCGTTTCCGGCGCGCGGATCACGGTGTTGGCGAGGTCGATCCGCGCGAGTTGCCGCGCAGCCTCCGCGCCCGAGACGCCTGCCTGCTGGCCACCACGCCCGACCTCGACCGTACGAATATCCTGCCGCGCAATTTCCCGCGCAGCCTTGGCTTGCCGGACCTGCGCCTGTGCCTGGCGCAACGCCGCCAGCGTCTGGTCGCGCTCCCGCAACGACACCGATCCGTCGGTCACGAGGTCGTTGACGCGCGCCATGTCGGCCTGCGCGCGCATCAGTTGCGCCTCGGCATTGGCGACCGCCGCGTCCTGCGCCGCGAACGTCGCCTCGCGGCTGGCGGCGGTCTGCCGGCTGTTGGCGAGCGTCGCGGCCTGCGCATCGACCTGCGCCTGCGCCTGATCGACGCGCTGGCGATAGATGCGGTCGTCGATCTTCACCAGCGGATCGCCCTGCTTCACATCGGCGAAGTCGCGCACGAGCACCTGCGTCACATAGCCGCTGACCTGCGGGCTGATCACCGTCGTCCGCCCGCGCACATACGCGTTGTCGGTCGATTGATAGCTCGTCGCGAACGGCGGCAGGCGCCATGCTGCCAGCACCGCGCACACCCCTGCGATCGCGAGCAGGGAAATGACGATGATGACGTTGCGGCTGGGCGGTTGCGGTCGCCAGCCAGAGCCGACCGGCGTGACCGGGGCGGCCGGTGCAGCGGCTACCTCCGCCTGCTTCTCTTCGGTCGCCGGCCCCTCGGCCACCGGGCTGCGTGCGTCGCTCATGTCGTCCCCTCAAGCCGCGCCCGTCTCTCGCGTCGCGCGCGTCTCGCCAGCAGGAACAGCAGATACCCGAACGTCGCGCCAGCAAGAACGGCGATCAACCGGAAGACATCGGCATACGCAAGCACGTTCGCTTCGCGTGTCGTGGTTTGTGACAGGATCGCGGCGCCCTCGGCAGTACGCAGGGTGGGGTCGACGATTACCCGACTGACCGCGGCGCCGCCGGCCGCAAGGCGCTGCGTGACGATCGGATCGGTCGGCGAGATCTGCTGAACCAAGGCCGCGCTGTTCGCCTTCTCGCGGATCACCTGATAGCTGCCGAGCAACGCGGTCCCGCCGAGCCCGCCGAGCGAGTTGATGATCCCGAACAGCGCGATGAAGCTGATGATGTGGCCCGCGCCTTCCTTCAGCGCGCGGGTCATGCCGAACAGCAGGGCGGGCCCGAGGAAGAACGTCGCGGAGAAGCCGATAATCGCCTGCGTCACGTACATCTGCGGCGCGCGCGTCAGGCTGGTCGCGTAGGAATCGAACCACGCCGCCACCGCGACCAGGCCGATCGCCAGCATGATCGGGTGGCCGAGCCGCTCGACATCCAACGTCACCGCACTCGCGATCACGCCCGCGACCGAGGCGACGAAGATGATCAGGAAGAACGGTACGAGCTGGTCGTTGTTCTGGCCGAGCACGGTCAGCAGCCCGACCGACGCATAGGTCTGCTCCGACAGCACGATCCGCGCCATGACGATGACGATCGTGAAGCGGACGATGTCGGCGCTGCCCAGCCAGCGCGTGTTGAGCAGCGGGTTGGCGCGGTGATGCTCGACGACGATCGCGGCGGCGAACATCGGGATCGCGACGATCAGCGCCCAGCCGATCCACGGCGCGTTGGTCCACCACACGATCCGGCCGAGCCCCAGGACGGCGGCGAACAGCGCGGTCGAGCCGGCGAACAGCACGAAGGTCAGGAAGTCGAGTGGCTCGAACGCCTTGCTTCGGGTCGTCGGGGGGAGGCGGAGCGCGGCGACGGCGGCGAGCGACAGCAGCGCAAGCCCGAGTTCGAACAGGTACAGCGTCCGCCACTGCGACATCGCCAGCAGATCCGGCGAGAACAGCCGGGCGAGCGGCGTCGCGCATTGCGGAATGCCGATGCCCAACACGACTGCCTTCAACCGCCATTTCGCGGGAAGCGCCTGCATCACGTAATACAGGCACAGGCTGCTCAGCGCCGCGCCGGCCATGCCGCTGACCGCGCGGACGGCGATGGCGGTTCCGAAGCCGTGGACGAACAGATGCGCGAGCGTGATCAGCACGTAGAGGATCAGGAAGATCATCGCGAACGGCCGCAGCCCGAACTGCGCACGGAACTTGATCATCAGCAGGTTTATGCTGACGTTGGTCATCACGTACACGGTCGGCAGCCACGCGATCTCGGCGGGGTCGAGCCCGAGCGCGCCCTGGAGGGTATAGGTATTGGCGCTGATCAGCGCGTTGCCGAAGCCTACCGTGAGCCCAAGGAGTATGCCGATCAGGGCGTAGGCGATCTGGCGGTGTCTGGGGTGCGCCGGCGAGCCGGGGGAGCCGGGGAGGACGGGGCGTTCGTGCTCGGCGAACTGCCAGTCCTCTTCGCTCAGGAAGTGTCGGATTCTCTGGGCGATCATGGTTGGGCGGTTCTGGCATGATCGGGGGGAGACGTCATTGGGTATCGTTTGGGGCGGTGCGTAATCGGCAGCAAAAAAGTGTCACCACCCCGGCGGAGGCCGGGGCCCAGTTGGGGGACGGGATTAACTGCGGACGGTCCGTCGTTACTGCCACCTTTCCAACTGGGCCCCGGCCTCCGCCGGGGTGGGGGCTTTTTGATAAGTTGACCGTCCCAAGTTCCCCGCTGATAAATGCTGCACTGCAGCGGAACATCCGCAGCCACCCGACCGTTGCGCTTCAATGCGCATGTTCAGATCGCTCCACATACCCCCCGAATGGGTCTGGCTGGAGAGCGTCGCCGTCGTCTCGGCGGCTGTCCTCGTCGCGTTGGTCGCGCATTGGCTGACGATGCGGATCGGCGGCCATGCACAGCGCCGCTCGACCGCCAAGACCGACGGCCTCGTCCTCGCCCGCGTCCGCCGCCCGTTGCGCGCGGTGTTCGTCTCGGTCTCGGTCGCGTTCGTATCGCGGATACTGCCCATGGACAACGACATCGAGGATCTGTGGAAACAGTTGCTCGGCTTCCTCGTCCCCGGGTTGCTAGGCTGGCTCGCGGTCGCGGCACTCCGCGCATTCCAGGACGTCATCGAGATCCGTGCCGACATTTCGGTCGAGGACAATCTGCGCGCCCGCCGCAAACGCACGCGGGCGGCGATTCTCGGACGGATCGGGACGTTCTTCATCATCTTCGTAAGCGTCTGCCTGATGTTGCTCAGCGTCCCCGGCATCCGCTCGATCGGCGTCACGCTGATGGCGTCGGCGGGTATCGCCGGCCTGGTCGTCGGTGCCGCCGCACAGCCCGCGCTGAAGAACCTGATCGCCGGCGTGCAGATGGCGTTCACAGAGCCGATCCGGATCGACGACGTGCTCATCGTCGACGGTGAATGGGGGCGGGTCGAACAGATCAACCTGACGTTCGTGGTCATCAAGATCTGGGACGAGCGCCGCCTCGTCGTGCCGGTCTCGAAGTTCCTCGAGCAGAGCTTCCAGAACTGGACGCGCGAGACGAGCCAGCTGATGGGGTCGGTGTTCTGGTATCTCGATCCGTCCGCCGATGTGCCGCGGCTGCGCGAGAAGCTAGGCGAGATCGTCACTTCCAATCCGCGCTGGGACAAGCGGTTCTACAACCTCCAGGTGACCGACGTGAAGACGGACTGCATCGAACTACGCGGGCTGATGACCGCCAAGGACGCCGCGATCGCATTCGATCTGCGGTGTGACGTGCGTGAGGCGCTGCTGAAATACATCCGCGAGGAGATGCCCGAGGCGATCCCACGCAACCGCCTGCTGATGGCGCCCGATCCGGTGCCGCGGACCTAGACGAATCCTCCCCCGCCAGGGGGAGGTGGCGCCGAAGGCGACGGAGGGGGAGGCACGCGCCACGTGCGTCCCGTGTCCTCCCCCTCCGTCTGGCAAGTGCCAGCCACCTCCCCCTGGCGGGGGAGGATTGAATTACGCCACCTCGTGCTCCGGCACCGCCTCGAGCGCAGTGATAAACAGCTCGCACCACCACATCACGTCCTCCTTGCGGACGTTGTCGATCAGCTTCTCCCAGCGCGCTTTCCGCTCGGCCAGCGGCATCTTCAGCGCCCGGTCGATTGCGTCGGACATTTCCTCGGGGCTGTACGGATTGACCAGCACCGCGTCCTTCAGCTGCGTCGCCGCGCCCGCGAAGTGCGACAGCACCAACACGCCGGGGTCCTCCGGATCCTGCGCCGCGACATATTCCTTCGCGACGAGGTTCATCCCGTCGCGCAACGGCGTCACCAACCCGACGCGAGCGGCGCGGTAGATTCCCGCCAGCACGTCGCGCGGAAAGCCCTGGTTGACGTAGCGGATCGGCGTCCAGTCGATGTCGGAATACTCACCGTTGATCCGCCCCGACATCGAATCGAGGTTCGCACGGATCTCCTGGTAGGTGTCGACCTTCTCGCGCGACGGCGGTGCGATCTGGAGCATGTAGACCAGCCCGCGCCGATCCGGATGCGAGCCGAGGAAGCGCTCGTAGCCCGCGAACCGCTCGGCGAGACCCTTCGAATAATCGAGCCGGTCGACCCCGACGATCAGGCTGCGGCCGGTCGCGGACATGTACATCCGTTCCTTGGCATGTCGCGCCGCGTCGCTGTTCGCCGACTTCTCGAAGTCCGCGGTCTCGATCCCGATCGGCGTCGTGATCGCCTTGATCGTGCGGTCGCCGACCGTCACCCAGCCATCTTCGCCGACCACGCCGTCGAGCTGGCTCGTGACGTAATGCAGGAAGCTGTCGAGCCAGTCCTGCGTCTGGAACCCGATCACGTCGTACGCGAACATCGATTCGACCAGTGCACGGTGGCTCGGCAGCGACAGCAGCATCGCCATCGGCGGCCACGGGATGTGGAGGAAGAACCCGATCTTGTTCTCGACGCCAAGCTTGCGCAGTTCCTGGCCGAGCGGGACGTGGTGGTAATCGTGGACCCACACCAGATCCTCGGGCTCGATCAACGGCAGCACCGTCTCCGCGAACCGCTTGTTCACCCGCGCGTAGCCGCTGGAGAAATCGCGCTCGAACTCGGTCAGGTCGATCCGGTAATGGAACAGCGGCCACAGCGTGCGGTTCGCATAGCCGTTATAATATTCGTCGAAATCCTGCTCTTCGAGGTCGATCGTCGCGGTGGTGACGCCCTTGCCCTGCTGGAAGTTGATGTGGCCCGTGAAGGTCTCGGTGGTCGATCCCGACCAGCCGAACCACACCCCGCCCTTTTCACGCAGGGCGGCGAGCAGCGCGACCGCGAGGCCACCCTGGTTGCCCGAAGGCGCATCGACCGACTGGACGCGGTTCGAGATGACGACGAGGCGGCTCATCGGACGGCACTCCACGGCTTGCTGAGCAGGACCGCGCAGTTGATCAGTCCGACCAGCGAATAGGTCTGCGGGTAATTCCCCCACAGCTCGCCGGTATTCGGGTCGATATCCTCCGACAACAGCCCGGCAGGCGTCCGCCGCGCGACCATCTCGCAGAACAGCGCGCGCGCGTCGGCGGTCCGGCCGGTCGCGTGCAGCGCCTCGATCAGCCAGAAGGTGCAGACGTTGAACGCGGTGTGCGGCAGGCCGAAATCATCCTCGGTCGCGTAGCGCAGCATGTGGCTCCCGCGCCGCAGACCCTCCTCGACCGCCTTGAGCGTCGACTGGAACCGCGGATCGTCGGGCGCGAAGAAGCGCAGGTCGAGCAGCTGGATCAGGCTTGCATCGAGATCGTCGCCACCGAACGTCGCCGAGATACGCTGCGTATCCTCGCGCCACGCCGATTGCTCGATCGTTGTACGGATCGTGTTCGCGCGTTCCTCCCAGAACGTCCGGCGATCCTCGAGCCCAAGAACCTCCGCCGCGTTGGCCAGCCGGTCGCACGCTGCCCAGCACATCGCCGCCGAATAGGTGTGGACATGCGCCTTGGTGCGCAGCTCCCACAGCCCTGCGTCGGGCTTGTCGTAGGTCTCCCACGCGCGGTCGCCGACCAGTTCGAGACTCTTGAAATCTTCCTCGCTCGACATCCGGAACAGTCGCTGGTCGAAGAACGCCTGGACGTCGGACAGGATGATCTGGCCGTACGCGTCGTGCTGGATCTGCTCGTATGCCTGGTTGCCGACGCGCACCGGGCCCATCCCGCGATAGCCCGGCAGGTCGCTTTCGATCCGCTCGATCAGCGTCGCCTCGCCGCCGACGCCGTAGAGCGGCTGGACGTGCCCACCCTTCGACGCATCGACGATGTTGCGCAGATATTCGAGATAGCCTTCGAGCACGTCGAGCGCACCCAGCCGGTTGAGCGCCTGCACGGTGTAATAGGCGTCGCGGATCCAACAGTAGCGATAGTCCCAGTTGCGCTCCGACCCCTCATGCTCGGGGATCGAGGTGGTGAGCGCGGCGACGATCGCGCCGGTCTCCTCGTGCTGGCATAGCTTCAGCGTGATCGCCGCGCGAATGACGACGTCCTGCCATTCGACCGGCGTCGCGAGCCCGCGCACCCAGTGACGCCACTCGTCCTTGGTCCGCGACAGCATCGCTTCGGCCGCCTCGTGCAGCACGCCCGCGAAGCTCTCGTCGGGTCCGAGGAACAGGTGCATCTGCCGCTCGAGCCGGAACCAGTTCTCGCCAACGATATGCCCGACCGGCGCATCGGTGGTCAGCCGCAGCGTCTGGTCGTCCATCAGGAAGCGGATGTGGTTCGAACCCTGCGTGTGCTCGGTCGGCTTCCCCCAGTTCGTCGCGACCCGCATCCGAACGCGAATACGCGGCGAGCCCGCGACCGGCTTGACGATCCGGACGAAGCTGGTCGGGCGATAGGTCCGCCCCTCGCGCACGAAGCGCGGGCAAAAATCGATCACCTCGACCGCGTTGCCGGCCTCGTCCTCATGACGGGTGACGAGGATCGGCGTGTTGCGGATATAGGCCTGCGTGGTTTTCGCACCGCCCTCGAGTTCGATCGCCCAGAACCCGGTCTTGGGCGCATCGCCGCCAAGCAGCGCGCAGAATGCCGGATCGCCATCGACGCGGGGTACGCAGCCCCAGACGAACGTGCCGGTCTTGTCGATCAGCGCGGAGACCTGGCAATTGCCGATCGGCCACAGGTTCATGTCGGCTTTTTGGATAGGTGCGGTCATCGTGTTTCCAACATGGGTGTTTCCAATATGGCAGCAATCCAGTCGCGAAGTGCGGCAACGTCGTTCAGGCGGTAGGTGGCGGCGGTAGGCCGTTGCTCGCCGATTAGCACGCCCGCCCCGCCAAGGTCGCGCGCGGCCTCGAATCCGTCCTCGTCGGTGACGTCGTCGCCGAAGAAATACGGCACGCTGCCCGCCATTGCGGGCGCGGCGATCAGGTTGCAAAGCGCCGCGCCCTTGTCGCCGGGGGTGCGCAATTCGACCATCATCTTGCCCCGCTGGAGCGTGAGGCCGTGGGTGGCGGCGAGGTCTTCGGCGAGGCGGACGGCGGCGGGTTCGAACTCCGGCGCCATCCGGTAGTGCAGCCCGGCGCCAAGGCTCTTGGCTTCGTAGACGAGGCCGTTGGCGTCGGCGAAGTCTCGGAATGAGCCGGCGGCAGCTTCGAGTGAAGCGGGGCGCTCAGCGGCAACATGGCCGTCGTCGGGCGTACGCGTTTCGGCCCCATGGCTACCCGCGACCGCGAACAAATACGCGTGGCGCCCGAGCATCGCGTCGAGCTGCGCGATCGACCGCCCGCTGATGATCGCGACGCGACCGGGGAAGCGCTCGGCGAGCGTATCGAGCGTATCGAGCAGGATCTGGTCGACCACGACCGCATCGGGCGTCGCGGCAAGATCGACGAGCGTCCCGTCGAAATCGAAGAACAGGCTCACGGCGTCGGGCACGGCGTAGGGCAAGGTGGGGGGCGGCGCGAGGACATCAGTCGCGGGCTGGCGTTCGGCTAGCATCATCCCTGAACCCCTAGCGCCATCGCTCCGTTCCGCTGCACTGCAAAATTGGAACGGGTGCGGTTCGATTTTCGGGGTGGGGCGGGGGCTTGGTTAGCGCGCCGCCCTTCCTATTCTCCGCCCAGGACCCAGCAGCACAGCGCCCGTAACCCTGGCCCCCCGCCTCCGCGGGGGAACAAGAAAGAGGCGGACCCTGATTTTCCCATCGCATCCTACCACCCCGGCGAAGGCCGGGGCCCAGTTGGGGGACGGCAATGAAGCACGTTGCGCGCTATTACCTCGGACGTTCCAACTGGGCCCCGGCCTCCGCCGGGGAGGTACCAAAGGATGCGCATCTCACTCCCTTTCGGGCTTGCAAACCTTGTTTCCCCGCGAAAGCGGGGACCCAGACTGGGCTCCCGCCTTCGCGGGGAAACAAAGTAGCGGGAAGTGGTCCACGTTAAACGGCGCCTACACGTCCCATCGGGGTAGCAGCCGCGCAAGTCCGCGGTGCTGGCGCTAGTTGAAGCCCCCACACCCCTCCAATCCACCTTCCAATCCACCCCAACTGCGACACCTCGCGACACAAAACCGCTGGACTAGCAAACGCCGCGTGGTCATGCCTGCCGCCCATGTCCCGCGTCCGCGTCCTTCTCTTCGCACCCGTATCAGCGGCCGTCCTGTTAGCCGGCTGCACCGTCGGCCCGGACTACCACCCTAGGGCCGCCGCAGAGCTAGGCGTCCCGGACGCCTATTCGGTCACCCCCGAAACCAAGTCCGAAGACCTCACCCGCTGGTGGCAGAAGTTCGACGACCCCGTCCTAGGCCAGCTCGTCGAGCAGGCCGCCGCCGCCAACCTCGACATAGCGCAATCCGTCGCCCGCCTCCGCCAGGCCCGCGAAAGCCTGCTCCAGAACCGCGCCTCGCTGCTCCCCACGCTCAACGGCTCGGCCGGCTATCAGCGCAACGAGAACGTCCGCGGCGGCGGGCGGTCGTTCACGCTCCCAGACGGCACGGTAATCGATACCGGCGGCGGCGGCGCGAACAGCTTCACGCTCGGTGCCAGCGCCAGCTACCAGGTCGGCGTGTTCGGCGAGATCCGCCGCACCGTCGAGGCGAGCCGCGCGGATTATGCCGCATCCGGCTACGACTACGCCACCGTCCTGATCTCGGTCGAGAGCGAGGTCGCGCGCAATTACGTCCTCGCCCGCTCGTACCAACAGCAGCTCGCCAACGCCCGCGCCTCGCTCGCGATCCAGGACGACAATCTCGAGATCGCCGGCTTCCGCGTCCAGGCCGGGCTCGTCTCCAGCGTCGACGCTGAGCAGGCCCGCGCCCAGCGCGCGCAGACCGCCGCGACCATCCCCAGCCTCGACCAGCAATATGCCGCCGCCGTCGCGCGGATCGGCGTGCTGACCGGCCAGGCGCCCGGCGCGCTCCGGACGATGATGGCGCCGGCAAAGGCGATCCCGACCGGCCCCGCCGCGGTCGGCGTCGGCATCCCCGCTGACACGCTGCGCCAGCGCCCCGACATCCGTTCCGCCGAACGCGCGCTCGCCGCCGCCACCGCGCGGATCGGCGTTGCCAAGACGCAGCTCTATCCCGCGCTCGCGATCACCGGCAATCTGAACACCAACGCGACGTCGATCGGCAACATCGGCGACGCGATCACCGGCAGCCTGTTCGCCGGCCTGACCCAGGCGATCTTCAATGGCGGCCGTCTGCGAAGCCAGGTCCGCACCAGCGAAGCCGCCGCTGACGGCGCGCTCGCGCTCTACAAGTCCACCGTCCTCACCGCGTTGGAGGATGTCGAGAACGCCGTCGTCGCACTCCAGGCCGCGCAGGAACGCGAGCGGCAATTCGCGATCGCGCTCGACGCCTCGAACAATTCCGCGATCCTCAGCCGCAGCCAATACCGCACCGGCCTCACCGATTTCACCACGCTCAACCAGCAGGAAACCGCGCTCCTGTCCGCGCGCAACGGCGCCACTCAGGCGCGCGCCGACGCCGCGACCGCGTTGATCGCACTCTATGCCGCACTCGGCGGCGGCTGGGACTCCACCGTGATCCCTGAAGCGCCCATATCCAATCCAGAGGCACGCTGATGGCCGACGCATCGATCGACGACTTCCTCGGCGTGAAGCCGCAGGCCCCCTGGAAACGCTACGTAAAGTGGGTTTTGATCGCGGTCGGCGTGGTCCTGCTGTGCCTGCTGCTCGCCAAGTGCTTCGGCGCGAAGGAGCAGACGCAATATTCGACGCAGGCGGCGCAACGCGGCAACCTGACCGTCAGCGTCTCGGCAACCGGCAAGCTCGCCCCGACCACGCAGGTCACGGTCGGCTCGCAGCTGTCGGGTCTCGTCACCAAGGTCGTCGTCGACGTCAACGACCGCGTCACCGCGGGTCAGCCGCTCGCGCTGATCGACCCAGAACAGCTCGACGACCAGATCCGCCAGACCAGCGCGCAGCTTGCGGCGAACCAGGCGCAGGTCGCGCAGGCACAGGCCACCGTCGCCGAATCGCGCGCGCAGCTGAACCGCCTCGAAGAGGTCTCGCGCCTGTCGGGTGGTCGCGTGCCGTCGAAGACCGAGCTCCAGACCGGCCGTGCCGATTACGCGCGTGCGGTCGCGGCGCAGAAGGTCGCCGAAGCCAACGTCGTCGCCAGCCGCGCGCTTCTCGCCCAGAACCAGACTCAGCGCGCGCGCGCGATCATCCGGTCGCCGGTGACGGGGGTGGTGCTCGCGCGCCAGATCGATCCGGGCCAGACCGTCGCCTCGTCGTTCAACACGCCGACGCTGTTCGTGATCGCCGAAGATCTCACCAAGATGAAGCTAGAGGTCGCGATCGACGAAGCCGACGTCGGCGAGGTCAAGATCGGCCAGAAGGCCAGCTTCACCGTCGACGCCTTCCCCGGCCAGACCTTCCCCGCGACGATCAGCCGCGTCGATCTCGGCTCGAACCTGACCGTCAGCTCGGCTACCTCGTCGACCTCGACCACGACGACGTCGACCACCGGGCAGGTCGTCTCGTACGCGGCCGACCTGACGGTGGGTAATCAGTCGCTGACGCTGCGCCCCGGCATGACCGCGACCGCGGACATCGTGACGTCGGACAAGCGCAACGTCCTGCTCGTCCCCAACGCCGCGTTGCGCTTCAAGCCGACCGCGGCGACGGGCGATTCGGGTGGCGGCATCGCCGGCTCGCTGACCTTCCGTCCGCGTCGCGGCGGCGGTGGTACGGAGCGGACCGCGACGCTCGGCCGCGGCGCTCAGCAGACGATCTACGTGAAGGGTGCGGACGGCACGCCGCAAGCCGTCCAGATCACCACCGGCGACACCAACGGCACGATGACCGAAGTGCTGTCGGGCAATCTCCAGCCCGGGGCGCAGGTCATCACCGGGCAGCTGGCGAGTGGCGGCGACGACACCAAGCGCAGTGGCGGCGCAAAGCGCTCGGGCGGCGCCAGCAAGGGCGGGGGCGGTGGCCAGTAACGCCCCCCTCATCGCCCCGCTCATCAGCCTGCGCGGCGTCACCAAGACGTACGGGCAGGGCGCGACGATGTTCCAGGCGCTCAAGGGCGTCGACCTCGACATCGCGGCCGGCGATTTCGTCGCGGTGATGGGGCCGTCGGGGTCGGGCAAGTCGACGACGATGAACATCCTCGGCTGCCTCGACGTACCGAGCGACGGCACCTTCCTGTTCCGCGGGCATCACGTCGAGACGCTCGACCGCGACCAGCGCGCGCTGCTGCGGCGGAAATATCTCGGCTTCGTGTTCCAGGGCTTCAACCTCCTTTCGCGCACCTCCGCGCTGGAAAATGTCGAACTGCCGTTACTGTATCGCGGCGACGAGAAGCGCGCGCGCCGGGACGCGGCGATGGCGAGCCTCGACACGGTCGGGCTCGCGGACTGGTGGGACCACACCCCGGCGGAACTCTCCGGCGGCCAGCAACAGCGCGTCGCGATCGCGCGTGCGCTGGTGACGAGCCCCGACGTCCTGCTCGCCGACGAACCGACCGGCAACCTCGACAGCGAACGCTCGGTGGAGATCATGCAACTCCTCACGCGGCTGAACGCGGAGAAGAACATCACGGTCTTGATGGTCACCCACGAACCCGACATGGCCGCCTTCGCGCGGACGGTGGTCCACTTCAAGGACGGCCTGGTAGAACGCATCGAAAGCCAGCATCGCCAAGGTGAAAGCGTGGAATCGTGAGCGCCGCCAAATCTTCCCCCCTCCCGCAAGCGGGAGGGGCCGGGGGTGGGCACGCGCTCACGTCGAACGCAACGCTGGCCGTCGCTCCAGCGCGCATCTCGACGACAGCATGGGCCGGACCCGCGAGCCCACCCCCCAACCCCCTCCCGCAAGCGGGCGGGGGGGCAGAAGTCTCGCGCGGGGAAGACGCATAATGTTCGGCACAACCCTATCCCTCGCGCTGCGCTCGATCCGCCGCCATCTCCTGCGGTCGTTCCTAACCATCCTCGGCATCGTCATCGGCGTCGGCGCGGTCGTGACGATGGTCACGCTCGGCAAGGCGACCACCGCCGCGGTCCAGCAGTCGATCTCCGCGCTCGGCACCAACATCCTGCAGATCCGCCCCGGCCAGGGCTTCGGTCGCGGCGGCGGGGGCCCGCGTCCGCCCGACTTCAAGCCTGAGGACGTCGAGGCGATCGCCAACCAGATCGCCGGCGTCACCGCGGTCGCTCCGCAGGCACAGGCCACCGCCACCGCGATCTACGAGGGCGCGAACTGGTCGACCACGATCAACGGCACCACCTCCGCGTATTTTCAGGTCCAGCCCTGGCCGCTTGCCGCGGGCCGCCTCTTCTCACCGATCGAGGAAGCCGCAGGAAAGTCCGTCTGCATCATCGGCAACACGGTCCGCACCAACCTCTTCCGCGGGGGAGACGCGGTCGGCCTGCGGATGCGGATCGGCGCGATCAGTTGCGACGTGATCGGTGTCCTCTCGACTCGCGGCCAAGCCGGCTTCGGCGGCGATCAGGACGATGTCGTGATCATGCCGATCAAGGCGGTCCAGCGCCGCTTCACCGGCAGTCGGGACATACGCCTGATACTCGTCGGCGTGGATCAGAAATTCTCGACCTCGACGGTACAGGCCTCGATCACCGACCTGCTGCGCGAACGCCGCACGATCACCGCGGGCAAGGAAGACGATTTCAACATCTTCGACACCAAGCAGATTTCGGACACGCTGACCGGCACGACGACCCTGCTCACCGGCATCGTCGCCGCGGTCGCCGGGATCAGCCTGGTGGTCGGCGGGATCGGCATCATGAACATCATGCTGGTGTCGGTGACCGAGCGCACGCGCGAGATCGGTATTCGCCTCGCGATCGGCGCGGTCGCGCGCGAGGTGCTGATGCAGTTCCTCGTCGAGGCGATCGCGCTGTCGTGCCTCGGCGGCGTCATCGGGCTGATCGTCGCGCAGGCCGCGATCGCGATCATCGCGCCGCTGATCAAGGTTCAGTGGCTGTTCGTACCCGAGATCAACATCTTCGCGTTCGCAATCTCCGCGGTGATCGGTGTCGTTTTCGGCTATTTCCCCGCCCGCCGCGCCGCGGCGATGAACCCTATCGACGCGTTAAGGCACGAGTGATCGCCGCCTTGGGATCGTGGACCAGCGCCTGCAGCCGGTCCAGATCCTCGGGCGTATCGATATCGATCAGCTCGGCCGGCGCAGTGACGACGTGCCGCCCCGCCTTCACTAGGTCGCGCGCACCCGCATCGCCGTCCAGCGTCAGCAGGAAATCGAACCGCTCGCGTCCGAACAGGGCAGGGGGACTCGGCTTCTCGCCATCGCTCGACGCGACCACCGCGTCCGCGCTGTCGGCGGCATCGAGCATCCGGTAGATATGCGCCGCGGTCACGCGCGGCATGTCGGCCAGCGCGATCAGCACCGCCTCCGCGCCCTCGTCCTTAGCGCACTGAACGCCGAGCTTCACGGATTGCGACATGCCCGACGACGGATCGTCGTTATGCACGACCTCGAAATGATGGCTGATAAAGTCGAGCTTGCAGCCGTCGGTGACCACCAGTCGGCGCTTGAACGGAATGTTCTCGAACGCGGTGACGACGTGCATCCCAAGGGGCTTGTTGAGGAACGGCACTTCGAGCTTGTTGGGGATGCCGAACCGCTCCGAGCGCCCGGCCGCAAGCAGGATGAGGAAGACGTTTTCAGCGGCGATCATTGAACGCTCCTATCATCGCTGCCGCGACCGACAGCGCGATTTCCGAAGGTCCGATCGCGCCGATGTCGAGCCCGACCGGCGCATCGATCCGATCAATGTTCTCGGCCGTAACGCCCTCCGAGGCAAGCCGCTCGCGCCGTGCCGCATGGCTCTTGCGGCTGCCGAGTGCACCGACATACGCGGCATCGGACGCGAGCGCCGCGATCAGCGCAGGGTCGTCGATCTTGATGTCGTGGCTCAGCGTCACGACCGCGGTCGACGGGCCGGGGCGGAGTGCGGCGATCGCCTCGTCCGGCCAGCGATCGTCGAGCGTGACGCCCGGAAACCGCTCCTCGGTCAGGAAGCGCGCGCGCGGATCGATCACGATAGTCTCGATTCCGAGTTCGCGCGCGAGCCCCGCCAGCGCCTGCGCGATCTGCACCGCGCCGACGATCAGCAGCCGGCGCGGCGGATCGTAGCGGTTGACGAACACCTCGCCCGTCTCCAGCGGCTGCGCGTCGCTGTGCCCGGTCGCGAGATCGGTCGTCACCGTCAGCGCATCGCCCTGGTCGCGCGCATCGGCGATCCGGTCGAACAGTTCGGGATCGAACCCCTCGGCGGACACCGGCTGCACCATCACCGCGATCTCGCCGCCGCACGGCAACCCGACTTCCCACGCCGCCGCATCCGCCACGCCGTAGTTGCGCACCTGGAACGGCGCCCCGGCGATCACCTCGGCGGCGGTGGCGAGGATATCGCTCTCGACGCAGCCGCCAGACACCGACCCCTCGAACCGCCCATCGGCATGGACGAGCATGTGGCTCCCCTTGGGCCGCGGCGCCGAGCCCCAAGTCGAGACGACCGTGGCGATCGCCATCTTCTCGCCCTTCCAAGTCTTCGCAGCAGCGAGCACGCTATCGTTTTCGGCCATGTCTCGTTCTCTTTCTAATCCTCCCCGCACGCGGGGAGGGGGACCAGCGCAGCTGGTGGAGGGGGCCAGCC
The DNA here is from genome assembly GCF_057815015.1 of Sphingomonas sp. SL1004. Lineage (NCBI taxonomy): Bacteria > Pseudomonadati > Pseudomonadota > Alphaproteobacteria > Sphingomonadales > Sphingomonadaceae > Sphingomonas > Sphingomonas sp. SL1004. The sequence continues at coordinate 1,781,207 of NZ_JBYMUX010000001.1, read as the reverse complement.
GCAGACGTTACGCTTGGGGTCGCCCCCCTCCGCCACGCCAAGGGGCGCGGTCCCCCTCCCCGTACCGGGGAGGATCAGACGGCCGGCAACCCTGCCAACAGCTTGTCGAGCGTCACCGGAAAGTCGCGAACCCTCACCCCCGTCGCGTTGTAGATCGCGTTCGCCACCGCAGCCCCCGCGCCGGAAATCCCAAGCTCGCCAACGCCCTTCGCCCCCACCGGGTTCGCGGATGCATCGATCTCCTCGATGAAATGCACTTCGAGTTGCGGAATGTCGGCATTCACCGCGACATGATATTCGCCGAAATCGGGGTTCACGAACGCCCCCGTCCGCGTGTCGACGATGCCCTCCTCGCTCAGCGCATAGGCGATCCCCCACGCCATTCCGCCGGTGATCTGGCTCGTCGCGGTCTTGCGGTTGAGCACCCGCCCGACATCGAACACGCCCAGCATCCGCCGCACGCGCGTCTCGCCCGTCACCGCGTTGACCGCGACCTCGACGAAGTGCGCGCCGTGGCTCGCCTGGCTAGTGCGCTTGCTCTCGGCACCCGGCCCGGTCTTGCCCATCGCCACGATCGGCTCTCCGCGCACCAGATCGGCGAGCTTCACCGACCGCCCGCCCGCGCTCACGCAGCCATCGTGCAAGCTCAGTTCCTCTGGCGCAGCGTTCATCCGCAACGCCAGTTCGCCAAGGATATCCTCGCAGGCCAGCACCACCGCCGAACACGCGCTGCCAGCGCCGAACGATCCACCCGACCCAGCACTCGGCGGGAAGTCGGTATCGCCGAGCCGCACATTCACCTCGGCCACCGGCAGCCCGAGCATCTCGCCCGCCGTCTGCGCGAGGATGGTGTACGTCCCCGTACCGATATCCGTCATGTCGCATTCGACCGTCGCGCGGCCATCCGCCTCCAGTCGCACGCGCGCCTGCGCCTCGACGGTGAAGTTGCCGCGCAGGCTCGCCGCCATGCCGATCCCGACCAGCCACTCGCCGTCGCGCACCGACCCCGGCGCGGGCACCGTGTCCGGCCAGCCGAACCGCTCGGCGCCCTGCGTATAGCAATCGAGCATCCGCCGCGTGGAGAACGGCTTGCCGCTCACCGGATCGGTCTCGGGCTCGTTGCGCCGCCGCAGCTCGATCGGGTCGATCCCGAGCTGCTCGGCAAGCTCGTCCATCGCGCACTCGACCCCGAACGTCCCGACCGCCTCGCCCGGCGCCCGCACCGCACCGCTCGCAGGTAGGTCGACGCGCACCAAGTCGGTCTTGAACCGCCGCGCGTCGCCCCGGTACAGCGGCAGCGTCCCGAACGGCACCGGCTCGAGAAACTCGCCATCGTCGTTCTGCGCGACGACGCTCTCATGCCCCATGCCGAGGATCACGCCATGCTCGTCGGCGGCGATCCGTATCCGCTGCGTCGTATGCGAGCGGTGATGCACCATATACGCCGTCTGGCGGCGGGGCAGCGCGACCTTGACCGGCCGCCCGACGACCTCCGCCGCGATCGCCGCGAGGATCGCCTCGGGACCGACGCCGGTCTTGCCCCCGAACCCGCCGCCGACATACGGCGCGAGCACGCGCACCTTGTCCGCATCGATCTTCAGCGCCTTGGCGATCGTCTTGCGCGCGCCGCCGATAACCTGGTTGCTCGACCGCACGGTCAGCTTGTCGCCCTCCCACCACGCGGTGGTCGCATGCGGCTCCAGCGCGGCGGGGAAATGCACGGGCGTCGTGTAGGTCCGGTCGAACGTCACCGCCGCGTCCGCCATCACCGCGTCGAGATCGCCATTGTCGATCGGCGGGAGAAAGCCGATCTTGGGCTCAGTATCGACCGGCTGCGCCTCGACATCGAACCGGTCCTCGCCCGCCTCGGTGCGGACCACGACCAGCACCGCGGCATCGCGCGCAATCGCCTGGTCCTCCGCGACGACGATCGCGACGGGCTGGCCGAGGTGGAGAATGACGTCGGTATCGAACAGCGGCATCGCGCGGGAGTTGGACTCGCCGGCGGGCATGCGCGGGTCGTTGTGAATGACGGCGATCACGCCGGGCAAAGCCTCGGCGGCGCTGACGTCGATACCGAGAATGCGCCCGCTGCCGACTGGCGTAACGACGATCGCGGCATAGGCAATGCGATCGGGCGTGCCCTCATACGCATAGTCCGCCACGCCGGTGACTTTCGCCGGCCCCTCGATCCGGTCGAGCCCGAGCCCGAGAACGCCCTGCTTCGCGCGGTCGAGACCACCCGGCCGAAACGCCGCATCCATCACGTGTTCGTTCATTCTGCGGTCCTCGGGTGGAGCGAAGGATATGGGTAGGGTGGGGGCGTTTGACGAGGGTTGGGAATGAAACGCCCTCAACCTCACCGCCACCCCGGCGAAGGCCGGGGCCCAGCTGGAAAGGTCTTGATAACGGAGGGCAATCCGCCGTTATCTTCGTCCCCCAACTGGGCCCCGGCCTTCGCCGGGGTGGTACCTGTTTATGGTATCGTCAGCCCTCAAACAGCCGGCAACTGATCCAGCAACTTATCTAGCGTAATCGGGAACTCGCGCACCCGGATCCCGGTCGCATTATACACCGCGTTGGCCACCGCAGCACCCGCGCCCGAGATCCCCAGCTCGCCGATCCCCTTCGCGTGGATCGGGTTCGCATGGATATCGCGCTCGTCGACGAAGTGCACGTCCATCTGCGGAATGTCCGCATTCGCCGGCACGTGATATTCCGCCAGATCGTGGTTCACCAGCTTGCCGGTCCGCGTGTCGTGGATCAGGTCCTCGGTCAGCGCCGCGCCGATCCCGAAGGTCATTCCGCCCAGGCACTGCGACCGCGCGGTCTTCGCGTTGAGCACGCGCCCCGCCGCGAACGACCCGAGCATCCGCCGCACCCGCGTCTCGCCGGTGACCACGTTGACCGCGACCTCCGCGAAATGCGCGCCGAACCCTGCCTGCGTCGTCTCCTTCTCCTGCTTGCCCGGCTTGATGTGCCCGGTAGCTTCGAGACCCTTGCCGACCAGCTCGCCAATCGGCGTCGAACGGTTGTCGCCGATCGCGTTGCCGTCCTTGAGCGTCAGGCCGTCCTCGTCGACGCCAGCCGCCTTGGCCAGCTTCCCGCGCAGCATCTCGCACGCGAGATACACCGCGGTCCCCGAAGACGCCGCACCCCACGAACCGCCCGAACCGGCGGCGGGAGGATCGTTGGTATCCCCCAGCGACATCGTGATGTTCTCGACCGGAATCCCGAGAATCTCCGACGCGATCTGCGCCAGGATCGTGTAGCTGCCCGTGCCGATATCGGTCATCGCCGACGACACCGTCGCCGAGCCGTCCGGATGGATCTCGACCTTGGCGGACGATTCCATCATCATGTTGCCCCGCACCGCCGAGGCGACGCCCATGCCGATCAGCCACTCGCCTTCGCGCCGCGTACCGGCCTTCTGCCGCTTGTCCCAACCGAACTTCTTCGCACCCTCGTCGAGCGCACGCGTCAGGTTGCGCGACGAATACGGCACGTCCTTCTCGGGGTCGATCTTCGGATCGTTGCGCTTGCGCAGTTCGATCGGATCCATCTCGAGCTTCTCGGCCAGCTCGTCCATCGCGCCCTCGAGCGCGAGCATCCCGACGGCTTCACCCGGCGCGCGCATCGAGCCCGACAGCACGAAATTTACATCGACCACCTCATGCGTGATCAACCGGTTCTCACCGCCGTACAGCAGGTGCGTGCCGATGCCCGCAGGCTCGAAATAATCCTCGGTAGGCTGGTTCGAGGTCAGCGTCTCGTGACCGATCGCCAGCAACTTGCCGTCGGCATCCGCCGCGAGCCGGACATGCTGCTCGGTATTCGACCGCCGCACCGTCGCCTCGAACACCTGCGGCCGCGACATCACCGCCTTGACCGGACGGCCAAGCTGCTTGGCCGCGATCGCCGCCGCGACGCTCTCGGGTGCGATGCCGAGCTTCGACCCGAATCCACCGCCGATATAACGCGCGATGATCCGAACCTTCTTCTCCGACAGCCCCAGCGATTTCGCCAGCTGCTGCGCATCCGACGTCGGCATCTGGTACGCGCCGTACAGCGACAGCGAGCCGTCCTCTTCCCACACCGCGGTCGAGGCATGCGGCTCCATCGCCGCGGAGTTCTGGCTCGGCGTGACATAGGTCGAATCGATCGTCACCGCTGCCTCGGCCATCGCCTTGTCGACGTCGCCCTGCTCGAAGTGCGCGGGCGTCGCGTCGTCCGGCGGCGTCCGCGTCTCGTCGCGGTGCGCGGCGAAGTCGTACTGACCCTCGGACTCGTCATACTCGATCGGCAGGCGAGCCGCCGCATCGCGCGCGACCTCGAAGCTCTCGGCGAGCACGATCGCGACGATCTGACCAAAGAACGCGATGTCCTTCACGCCCTGCGTCGGGGCATCGGTCGCGCCGCCCTGCGCCGAGACGCGGATGAACTGGTCGAAATCGGTGACGACGTCGATCACGCCGGGGATCGCCTTCACTGCATCGACGTCGATCGAAACGACCTTGCCCGCCGAGATCTTCGTGCCGACCAGCACGCCATACGCCATGTTCGCGAACTGGTATTCCGCGGCATAGGTCGCCGTGCCCGTAACCTTCAGCGGACCGTCGATCCGGTCGAGCGGCTTGCCGATGACGCCCTGGACGCCCGTATCCAGAAGACTGTCCGGATGCGGCTTGTCCATCGTCAGGCTATTCGTAGTGCCAAGACCAAACATGCTTATGCTCCCGTGACGTTGCGCAGCGTCGCGATCAGCGTGCGACGGGCGAGGGGGATCTTGAAGTCGTTCGAGCCGTAGCCCTTGGCATCGGCCAGCAGCGCGGTCGCCGCCGCTTCGAACACGGCATCGGACGGCGCCTTGCCGACTAGGGCCGCCTCGACCGCCGGATTGCGCCACGGCATCGGCCCGAGACCGCCGAACGCGAGCGAGGCCGACGCGATCACGCCGTCCTGCACATCGACGATCGCCGCCACCGAGACGAGCGCGAACGCATACGATGCACGATCGCGGACCTTGCGGTATTCCTGCTTGCCCTTGACCGGTGCCGGCAGCTCGATGTGCGTGATCAGTTCACCCGCTTCGAGTGCGTTCTCGATCTGCGGCGTATCGCCCGGCAGGCGGTAGAAGTCGTGGATCGAGATCCGTCGACGATCACCGTCCGCCTTCAGCGTCACGATCGTCGCGTCGAGCGCACGCATCGCCACCGCCATGTCGCTCGGGTGCGTCGCAATGCAATGCTCGCTCGTCCCCAGCACGGCGAGGATGCGGTTGAACCCACCGATCGCCGAACAACCGCTGCCCGGCTCGCGCTTGTTGCACGCCGCTGCCGTGTCGTAGAAATAATAGCACCGCGTCCGCTGGAGCAGATTGCCCCCGGTCGACGCCTTGTTGCGCAACTGACCCGACGCGCCGGCGAGCAACGCGCGGCTCAGCACCTCGTACTTGGCGACGACGCGGCGATCGGCAGCGAGATCGCTGTTCGGCACCAGCGCACCGATCGTCAGCCCGCCATCCTCGCGCTCCTCGATCTTCGCGAGATCGAGCCGCGAGATGTCGACCAGCTTGTCCGGCGTCTCGACCTGCAACTTCATCAGGTCGAGCAAATTGGTGCCGCCCGCGATGAACTTCGCACCAACCGTGTCGATGTCCTTGACCGCAGCCTCGGGCGTAGCGGGCTTCTCGTACGTGAAGGTCTTCATGCCACCAGCTCCCCACGCGCGTTGGCTTCCATCGCGGCGTCCTTCTCGTTCGCGGTCCGGCCCGCGGGCTCGGCACCACCGACTTCGCGGATCGCATCGACGATGTTCGGGTACGCGGCGCAACGGCACAGATTGCCGCTCATCCGCTCGGAAATCTCGGCATCGTCGAACTTCGGATCGGTCAGGTCGCCCGACGCATGGCTGGCCCAGCCCTTCTTGACCTCGTCGAGCATGCCGACCGCCGAACAGATCTGCCCCGGCGTGCAGTATCCGCACTGATACCCGTCATGCCGCACGAACGCGTCCTGCAAAGCGTGCAGGTTGCCCGGCTGGCCGATACCTTCGATCGTCGTGATCTCGTCATCCTGGTGCATCACCGCGAGCGTCAGGCAGGAATTGACCCGGCGCCCGTTGATCAGCACCGTGCACGCGCCGCACTGGCCATGATCGCAGCCCTTCTTCGAGCCCGTCAGCCCGAGATGTTCGCGGCAAAGGTCGAGCACCGACGTACGAATATCGGGCTCGGCGTCATATGATTGACCATTGATCGTGAAATGCATGGCGGTGCCCCTGGTTGAATGTGCCGGGAATGTACGGATTTCGAGGACTCAACGCCGATGCGACCGATCGTTTCCTATTGCGACAAGCTCTCACGTGTTGGTACGCTGGCGTTCATAGCGTTGAGCGGGCAAGCTGTTGCGATGACGCCAGCTTCCCCCCGATTGTCGCCTCTGATCGTCATTGCGCATCGCGGCGCGAGCGGTCTCCGCCCCGAGCATACGCTGGCGGCTTATTCGCTCGCGATCGACCAGGGCGCGGACTTCATCGAGCCCGATCTGGTGCCGACCAAGGACGACGTGCTCGTCGCGCGGCACGAGAACGACATCGCGGAAACGACCAACGTCGCCGACCACCCCGAGTTCGCCGCGCGAAAAACCACCAAGACGATCGACGGCCAGACGATGACCGGCTGGTTCGTCGAGGACTTCACGCTCGCCGAGCTGAAGACGTTGCGCGCGAAGGAGCGCTTGCCGAAGCTCCGCCCCGCGAACACCGCCTATGACGGCCAGTTCCAGATCCCGACGCTGGCCGAGATCATCGCGCTCGCCAAGCGCCGCACGACCGAGACGGGCCGGACGATCGGCATCTATCCCGAGACCAAGCATCCGACCTATTTCGCCAAGATCGGCCATCCGACCGACGCGAAACTGGTCGCCGAACTGCGCGAGGCCGGCTGGGATTCGGCGAAAGCGCCGGTGTTCATCCAGTCGTTCGAGGTCGCCAACCGCCAGCGCCTCCACAAGATGACCAAAATCCGCCTGATCCAACTCATGGACGGGGAGGGCGGTCCCGCCGATGGCGCACAGCCGAGCTACAAGGCGATGATCACGGCCGACGGCCTGAAGGCCGTCGCCGCCTACGCCTACGGCATCGGCCCGAACAAGAGCATGCTCTGGACCGACGCGACCCCCACCACGCTGGTCGCCGACGCGCACGCCGCGGGACTACGTGTCCACCCCTGGACCTACCGCGCGGAGAACTACTTCGAACCGACCCGCTTCCGCCGCGGCACCGACCCCGCCGCCCACGGCGACATCGCCGCGGAGATCAACGCCGGCCTTGCACAAGGTATCGACGGTTTCTTCACCGACTTTCCGCTATACGGAGCCCAAGCGCGCGACCAAGCCCGGGGAACCGTGCGTGCAGGAGTGAAGTAAATGCGTAAGGTCCTCCCCGTACTCGCGGTGCTGCCGTTCCTCGTCAGTGGCTGCATCAGCACAGCAACCTCGATCGTGAAGGCGCCGTTCCAGGTCGCCGGCAAGGCGGTCGACTGGACCACGACCAGCCAGGAAGAATCGGACCGCAACTACGGCAGGAAGATGCGCAAGCAGGAAGCCGAAGAAGGCAAACAGCGCAAGGAACTGGCGAAGCGCTGCAAGCGCGACCCGCAACGCTCGGAATGCGGCCAATACCAAGGCTACCGCGCCGGGAACTGATCCCGACCCCAACCCCCAAACGCCACCCCGGCGAAGGCCGGGGCCCAATTGGGGGACGTTGCTGACGACGGACTGCGCACTGTAACCGCTGCTTCCCAGTTGGGCCCCGGCCTGCGCCGGGGTGGTGGCCCGAACAACCGCATCCCGCCCCCAACTTGTTCTCCCGCGAAGGCGGGAGCCCAGTCTGGACTCCCGCCTTCGCGGGAGAACAAAGGAAGCGGGAGAACACGCTGTGGGGTTCGCGACAGCCCTCAAAACCACCCCATCACGGTAACCGGAAACGGCGTCCACCACCCAACCCGAACCCCCGCAAACCGAAGCGCATCCCCCGTCCACGCATTACACGTCCGCCCCGCGCTATACCGCCCATTAGCCTCATAAAACGCATCATACCCGGCATACCCCCGGTACCGCGCTCCCCCATCCCGAAAGCTAGCCCGGACATACGCCGCCAACCGCCGATACTGCTTCGGCGTCACCACGATCTCCCGAGCCCCATCCCCGGCGCGCGGCCTCGGCAGATGATCGACATGCATCAACGTCCGCGTGCTGCCGAACGCCGCGCCGACCACGGTTCGCAGCTTCACGTCGGCCCAGGTCGGCGTCTCCAGGTAAAACGTCTTCTCCCCCCACCCGAACGCCACATGATCGAACGCGCCATACCGCGGATCACGCAGATCCTCCCCCCGAGCCACCCCGCGCCAGTCCACCCCGGCGGCGACCTTCGGCAGGATGATCCCGGTATGCACGCCGTTGCTCTCGACGAAGATATGCACGCCCTCGGCCGGCGCCCGCCAGTCGCGATTGCTGGGGATCGACCCGCCGACCAACCCCGCCACCGCATAGCTCGCGACCACCCCGAACACCGCCGCGATCGCCCGTAAAATCCACTTAACCCAGCGCGTTTCCGTCTTCATTCCGTCATGCTAGACCAAGCCCATGGCCAATGACACGCACGTACTGAGCACCCCGCCCGAAGGCGCCCCCGACTGGACGATCCCGCAGAACTGGGCGGCCTATACCGCGGAGGACCACGCCACCTGGGACACGCTGTTCGCGCGCCAGTCGAAGCTGCTTCCCGGCCGCGCGTCGAACGCCTGGCTCCGCGGGCTCGACGTCCTGAAGCTGTCGAAACCCGGCATCCCCGATTTCGAGGAGCTGTCCGAACGCCTGACCAAGCTCACCGGCTGGTCGGTCGTCGCGGTGCCCGGCCTCGTCCCCGACGACGTGTTCTTCGACCACATGGCCAATCGCCGCTTCGTCGCCGGCAACTTCATCCGCCGCCCCGACCAGCTCGACTATCTGCAGGAACCCGACGTCTTCCACGACGTGTTCGGCCACGTGCCGATGTTGGCGGATCCGGTGTTCGCCGACTACCTCGCCGCCTATGGCCGCGGCGGCCAGCGTGCTTTGGGGCTCGACGCGCTGAAGTATCTAGGCCGGCTCTACTGGTACACGGTCGAGTTCGGCCTGATCGCGGAACCCGAAGGCCTGCGCATCTACGGCTCGGGTATCGTCTCCAGCTACGCGGAAACGCGGTTCGCGCTCGACGATCCGAGCCCCAACCGGATCGCGCTCGACCTCGCCCGCGTAATGCGGACCGAATATCGGATCGACGATTTCCAGCAGAACTACTTCGTGATCCCGAGCTTCGAGGAGTTGCTAAGGCTGACGGTAGAGACCGACTTCGCGCCGTTGTACGAGGAACTGAAGGCGCTCCCGGATATCCCCGTCGCGCGGATCGAGCCGGGCGATGTGGTGCTGACCGAGGGCACGCAGGACTACGCGAAGTCGAAGACGTCCGCTGAGACCGCATAAGCATCCTCTAGAAGCCACCACCCCGGCGAAGGCCGGGGCCCAGTTGGGATAGCGGTGCGGTTCTATTGCAAGGGTTCACCCAACTGGGCCCCGGCCTCCGCCGGGGTGGTGTTAGCTGTGAGGTGAGGGCAGCCTCCCCCCAGAAGAGTGTTCCCCCGCGAAGGCGGGGGCCCAGACTGGACCCCCGCCTTCGCGGGGGAACAAACTTCTGGAGGGCAGGGCAGCCCTCAGAAATCCGCAGACCTCAAATATCCAAAGCCCACCCATCGCGCCCCTTGGGATCGAACGGCCCCTCCGCCACAAACCTCTCCGCCCCAGCGCGCAACCGAAGCACACTCCAATCCCCCCGCCGGTCGACCGCCTCCAGCGAACACCCGCAAGCCTCATACGCCGCGACAACCCCAGCCCGCTGTGTCTCCAGCAACCCGGCCAGCACGATCGTCGCCCCCACATCCGAAATCGAAGCGATCTCCGGCGCCATCGACACCAGCGGCCCGGCCAGAATATTCGCGATCACCAGATCATACGGCGCGCGAACCACGATCGCATCGTCCAGCGTACCATCCGCCACAACCAGATCGATCCCCTCGACCCCGTTGAGCGCCGCATTCTCCGCCGTCACATCGATCGAGACCGGATCGATATCCGTCCCCATCACCTTGGCCGCAGGCCAAAGATACGCCGCCGCAAACGCCAGCAACCCGGTCCCCGTCCCGATATCGATCACGTTCGCAAACGACGCATCCGCCAACCCGTCGAGCATCGCCAGACACCCGCTGGTCGTCTCGTGATGCCCCGTCCCGAACGCCCGGCTCGCCTCGATCAGAAACGCCCGCTTGTCCGCCGGCACATCGCCCGAATGCGCCCCGGTATGCACGAAGAACCGCCCGACCGACAAAGGCTCGAGCCCAGCCTGGCTCATCGTCACCCAGTCCGCATCGCCCAACCGCTCGACCGCGATCTCGGCCCCCGCCGCACTCGGCACCAGCGCCCGCACCGCCGCGACCGTGTCGGCAGCCGGCTCATGCTCGAAATACGCATCGAGCCGCCAGGACTCGACGTCGTCCTCGATCTCCTCGGTCGTCATCAACACGCCGTCGATCGTCAGATCATCACTCGCATCGATCGCCTCCGCCTCCGCCCGCGTGCAGGGGAGGGTGAGCTTCCAACTATCGGACATAGCTCGCCCCGTTCACGTCGATCACCGAGCCCGTCATCGAGGCCGGCGCCTCCAGCGCCAAAAACTTCGCCGCCGCCGCGATCTCTTCCGGTGCCGCAACCCGCCCGAGCGGAATGTCAGCCAGCAACGCATCGCCGCCACGGCTCGACAGATAGTCCTCCGCCATCCCGGTCATCGTGAAGCCCGGGCACATCGCAAACGCCAGGATGCCTTCCCGGGCATACCCCCGGGCGATCGTCTTCGTCATCGCCACCATCCCCGCCTTCGACGCGGCATAATGCCAATGCGCCGGCGAATCCCCGCGATACGCCGCCCGGCTCGCGATATTGACGATCCTCCCGCCAAACCCGCGCGATTGCCAATGCAGCACCGCCAGTCGACAAAGCTCGGCCGAAGCGGTCAGGTTGATCCGCATCGTCCGCTCCCACTGCGCGGTCCAGTCGTCGTCTCCGAGCGGGCTCGCCTCGAACACGCCGGCATTGTTGATCAGCACATCGATCGTGCCGCCAGCCTGCTCCAGCGCTGCGGTCCACAATTGGGCAGGCGCGGCAGGATCGGCAAAGTCGGCGGGGATACCGCTGGCGGTCCCATGCCCGATGACGGAAGCGCCCGCGTCGGTCAGCGCCGCATGAATAGCCGCGCCGATACCGCGACTGGAGCCGGTGAGAAGAATAGTCATGCCCGCGCTCTAGCGCCGCAGGCCGTGTTCGTCATCACGTCGAGGCAAAGCAATGGTTCATGCGGAGGCGCGGAGGTTCCAGCGGCACCGCAGGTTCTCCAAACCTCCGGCATCGCTCACATCATATGCCCTGAGCGTGCCATCTCCGCGCCTCCGCGCCTCCGCGTGAACCCATTCTACCCTTGTCGTCCTCCAGCCTCAGGCGACGCTGGCCGAGAACCCGTCCGCCGCCCTGCGCAGCACACCCAATTTGTCGTCCACCTCGCCGAACTCATGCCCGAGCAGGTCGATCTCGACGGCTACCGCTTCGGTATCCTGGCGGATTGCGGCGATCGTCGTCGACATCGAGTCCGCCGCCAGCGCGGTTTCGTCGACGGCCGCAGTGATCGCGGTCACGGTGTGCGCCTGTGCCTCCATCGCATGGCGGATCCGGTCCGCGCTCTGCTGGACTTCGGCCACGGTCGACTTGATCGACGCGTTGGTGACCACCGTCGAGCGCGTCGCCGCCTGGATCGCGGCGATCTTGGCCGCGATGTCGTCGGTCGCGCGCGCAGTCTGGTTGGCGAGTGATTTCACTTCCTGGGCCACCACCGCGAAACCGCGTCCGGCATCGCCAGCCCGCGCTGCCTCGATCGTCGCATTCAACGCGAGCAGGTTGGTCTGGCCGGCGATGTCGCGGATCAGCCCGAGGATCGATTCGATCGATTTCGCATGCTCGCTGAGCGTCTCGGACATGCCGACCGCCTCGCCCGCCTGCACCGACGCGCGCGTCGCGATCTTCGCCGCCGCTTCCACTTCGGTACGGGCATCCTCGATCGCACGGATCAGGCCGGCGGCGGTCTGGGCTGCCTCGCGCATCGCCACCGCGGATTGCTCGGCGGCCGCGGCGACTTCGCTCGCCTTGCCCAGCACCCCGCGCGTCGACGACGACGCCCCCATCGCGTGCACCCGGATGCGTGCACCCAGTGCCGCGGTATCCTCGATCGACGTCGCGATCGACTCGCGGAACTCCGACGCCCGCGCGCGTCGCTCGGTCCGTGCAGCCTCCGCATCGGTCGCGCCGAGATGCGAGGCCATGATGTCCGCCTCGATCAGCGCGAGCCGTTGCACCACGTCGCCCAGCGTCCGCAACGACGACGTGTCCGGTCCGAGCCGATCGACGATCAGGTTCAGCGTCACGCTGTGCGCAAACGCCAGCGCCGACAGCAAGGCGGGCAGGGTGACGCCCGACTCGCGTGAATCCTCAGCATGGCTGATCGCCATCTCGCGCCAGGCCTCGTCATAGGGCGACAAATATTTCAGCCGGGCATAATGCGCGCTTGCTGCGATCCGCCGTTCCAGCCGCGCCGGCGTGAAAAAGGCAGCGATCGTCTTGGTGGCGTCGAGCGACAGATAGTGCTGCCAGAACGTCTCCGCGATCCGCCGGTAGTCATTCTCCTCCAGTAGCCCGCTCACCGTGGCGCAGGCCGGCGTGATCAACCCGTCCCAGTCATAATCGCGGACGCGCTCCTGCAAGGTTCGTCGATCGCCGCCCCAGCTTTGCGAGGCGTCGGCGTCGGGCGGCGCATGACCGACCGAATTGCGTGCGATAGTGGCGATCATCACCCCTCCTGAGGGTCGTTATGCAGCGACCTTTGCGACGAAATCGCCGGCGCTGTTCTTGAGATTGCTGAGTCGCGTATCGAGTACGTCGAAGCCGCGGCCGACACCGTCGATCTCGGTCGCGACCGTCTCGGTATCTTCACGGATCGCGGCGATCGTGGTGGACATCGAATCGGCCGCCAGCGCGGTCTCGTCGACCGCCGCGGTGATCGCGGTGACGGTCTGCGCCTGCGCTTCCATCGCGTAGCGGATCCGGTCGGCGCTTTCCTGCACTTCGGCGACGGTCGACTTGATCGAGGCGTTGGTGTCGACCGTAGAGCGGGTGGCGGACTGGATCGCGGCAATCTTGGCGGCGATGTCGTCGGTCGCGCGTGCGGTCTGGTTGGCGAGGCTCTTCACTTCCTGCGCCACCACCGCAAAACCGCGACCCGCATCGCCTGCGCGCGCCGCCTCGATCGTCGCGTTCAATGCGAGCAGGTTGGTCTGGCCGGCAATGTCGCGGATCAGCCCGAGGATCGATTCGATCGATTTGGCGTGGTCGCTCAGCGTCTCGGACATGCCGACCGCCTGGCCAGCTTGTGCCGATGCACGATTGGCGATCTCTGCCGCGGCCTCGACCTCGGTCCGTGCATCCTCGATCGCGCGGATCAGCCCGGCGGCAGTTTGCGCGGCCTCGCGCATCGCCACCGCGGATTGTTCGGCGGCGGCGGCGACTTCGCTCGCCTTGCCCAGCACCGCGCGGGTCGATGCCGAACTGCGCATCGCCTGCTCGCGCAGGTCATGCCCCTCGTTGGTCGCGGTCTCGACCATCGCGGCGATCCCGTCGCGGAACTCCGCGGCCAGCTTGTCGCGCGCGTCTTGCGCCGAAAAGGCGCGGTACGCCGTGTAGATCGCGACGGTGATCTCGCCTTCCAGCGCGGACAGACGCATCAGCGTATCGATATAGACGGGCAGCGTCGCGCCCTCGCGGTCGACCCGGCGCATCAGCACGTCGAGTGCGGCGCGGTCGCTCGCACTGATCATCGACAACAGCGCCATCGGCGACACGTCGGCGGCATAGGCCGCAGCGACCGAGCGTTCGATCGACTCGACCCAGGCTTGCCCGCCGGTGTCGAGGAACCGGTTTTTGAGGAAGGTGCAGCCGACCTCGATCATCTTGCCGGTTTCGTGCTGCGCCCAGGTTCGTTCGGCCGCGAAACAGCGCTGCCATTGTTCCCAATAGGCCTTCGACACCGCATCGATCTCGGGTTCCAGCGCCGTCCACACGTCGTGGCTCGCGGTCCTCAGCGAACCGTCGAAATCGAACACCCGCAACCGCGCCGGAAGGTCGATGGTGGCAGCGATCGAGCCGGGCGTCGGCAGGTCTGTGGTCAAGGCGGTGAACTCCGGAAAACGGGTTTTGCGCCTCCACCGCTAGGGCCCATTGATTAAGACCTGGTTAGGGATGGGCATCGCCATTTTTTTCGATCCTCCCCCGCCCAGGGGGGGTGGCTGGCGATCGCCAGACGGAGGGGGAGGTAAGGGCAACGTTAGTTCCGTCTCCTCCCCCTCCGTCACCTTCGGCGACACCTCCCCCTGGCGGGGGAGGATGAGTAAGATGCCCCAACCCGAACGATTGTCATGGGTTACCGGACTTGACGGCGATGGGTTGCATCGCAGCACGCGGAGTCTAATAGGTCGGCCCAATCATCTTTTTTACGATCGAGGACTCCGCCCTTGGCATCGCGCAACCCGGCACGCCCGCTTTCTCCCCATCTGCAGGTCTATAAATGGGGCCCGCACATGCTGGTCTCGATCCTGCACCGTGTGACCGGCAGCGGGATGGCGACCGTCGGCAGCATCCTGCTCGTCTGGTGGCTCGCCGCGATCGCCGCGGGCGATCAGGCCTATGCGACCTTCGTCGACGTGTTCACCACCGACACCGGCCGACTCAACATCCTCGGCTATATCATCGCGGTCGGGCTAACGCTGTCGCTGTTCCAGCACATGATGACCGGCATCCGCCACATGGTGCTCGATATCGGCGCCGGCTACGAACTGAAGCGAAACAAGATGGGCGCGATCGCGACGATGGTCGCATCGGTCGCGCTGACGGTCGTATTCTGGCTCTACATGGGGATCAAGTAATGGGTTCGGGTACGGCAATCGGTCGCGTCCGCGGCCTCGGCAGCGCCAAGCACGGTGCGCATCACTGGTGGCAGCAGCGCCTCACGGCGGGCTCGAACCTGTTCCTCATGGTGTGGCTGATGATCTCGGTCGCGCGGATGCCGGGCTATGATTACGCCGCGGTCCATCTGTGGCTGCAGTCGGCCTGGGTCGCGGTGCCGATGGCGCTGCTGATCCTGTCGGTGTTCTATCACTTCCGTCTCGGTCTTCAGGTCGTGATCGAGGATTACCAGCATGGCGAGAGCCGTGTCGTGACGATGATCCTCCTCAACCTGTTCACCTTCACGCTGGGCGGCATCGCCCTGTTCGCGATCCTGAAGGTCGCCTTCTCCGGAGCTCCCGCGTAATGTCAGCTGCCTACAAGATCATCGATCATACCTATGATGCGGTCGTCGTCGGTGCCGGCGGCTCCGGCCTGCGCGCGACGATGGGCATCGCCGAGAGCGGCCTGAAGACTGCGTGCATCACCAAGGTCTTCCCGACCCGCAGCCACACCGTCGCCGCACAGGGCGGCATCGCCGCCAGCCTCGGCAACAACTCGCCGGATCACTGGACCTGGCACATGTTCGACACCGTCAAGGGTTCCGACTGGCTCGGCGACCAGGACGCGATCGAGTATCTCTGCCGCGAAGCCCCGCAGGCTGTGTACGAACTCGAACATGCCGGCATGCCGTTCAGCCGTAACGAGAACGGCACGATCTATCAGCGTCCGTTCGGCGGCCACATGCAGAACATGGGCGAGGGCCCCCCGGTCCAGCGCACCGCTGCCGCCGCCGACCGCACCGGCCACGCGATGCTCCACGCGCTGTATCAACAGAGCCTGAAGTACAACACGGACTTCTTCGTCGAGTATTTCGCGCTCGACCTGATCATGGAGAACGGCGTCTGCCGCGGCGTTATCGCGCTGTGCATGGAAGACGGCTCGATCCATCGCTTCCGCAGCCATCAGACCGTGCTGGCAACCGGCGGCTATGGCCGCGTCTATTTCTCGGCGACCTCGGCGCACACCTGCACCGGCGACGGCAACGCGATGGTGCTCCGCGCCGGCCTGCCGCTCCAGGACATGGAGTTCGTCCAGTTCCACCCGACCGGCATCTACGGCGCGGGCGTGCTCATCACCGAGGGCGCACGCGGTGAGGGCGGTTACCTGACCAACTCCGAGGGCGAGCGCTTCATGGAGCGCTATGCCCCGTCGGCGAAGGACCTCGCCTCGCGCGACGTCGTCAGTCGCTCTATGGCGCTTGAAATGCGCGAAGGCCGCGGCGTCGGCAAGAACGGCGACCACATCTTCCTGCATCTCGATCACATCGATCCGAAGGTGCTCGCCGAGCGCCTGCCCGGCATCACCGAGACCGGGAAAGTCTTCGCCGGCGTCGATCTCACGCGCCAGCCTTTGCCCGTCACGCCGACCGTGCACTACAACATGGGCGGCATCCCGACCAACTTCCACGGCGAGGTCGTCAACCTCGTCGATGGCAACCCCGACGCGGTTGTCCCCGGCCTGTTCGCGGTCGGCGAAGCGGCCTGCGTCTCGGTCCACGGCGCCAACCGCCTCGGCTCGAACAGCCTGATCGATCTCGTGGTGTTCGGCCGCGCGACCGGCCTGCGGATCAAGGACACGCTGAAGCCCGGCACCGCCCACGCGCCGCTGCCCAAGGGCTCGGAAGACCTCGCGCTGACGCGCCTCGACCATTTCCGCAATGCGTCGGGCGGTTCGCCGACCGCGCAGATCCGTCTCGACATGCAGCAGACCATGCAGAAGCATTGCGCGGTTTTCCGCGACACCGAACTGCTCAACCAGGGCGTCGAGAAGATGGCCGGGATCTACAGCCGGATGACCGACGTCGCCGTGAAGGATCGCAGCATGATCTGGAACACCGATCTGGTCGAGACGATGGAGCTCGACAATCTGATCGGCCAGGCGGTCGTGACGATGAACTCGGCGGCCAACCGCACCGAGTCGCGCGGCGCGCACATGCACGAGGATTTCCCCGAGCGCGACGATGCGAACTGGATGAAGCACACCATCACCACCTTCAATGGCTGGGGCGGCAAGGGCGGCGAGACCAAGATCGATTTCCGCCCGGTCCACGACTACACGCTCACCGACGACATCGACTACATCAAGCCCAAGAAGCGGGTGTATTAATGACCTGGGCCATCATCGCGATCGGGTTCCTCGTGCCCGTCGCGGTGGGGCTTCTCACGCGTTTCCAACCGATGATCGCCGGCTTCCTATGGCCGGTGGTCGTCGCGCTACTGACCGCGATCTACGTCTTCGGCATCGAACCCCGCGGCGTGGGCGAAGAACTCCAGAAGATAGCGATCACCTTCTACGCGCTCTTCTCGCTAGTAGGCGGCGTGCCGGGCGGCCTGGTAGGCTGGATCCTCCAGTACAAGCGCACGAGCCGGGAAGCGTAATCCCCCTCCGTAACCCCGGACTTGTTCCGGGGTCCACGGTGCCGCGAACTCATCGCTATCGAATGCGCGGAACCGTGGATGCCGGAACAAGCCCGGCATGACGGATTGTGATGCCTACCGCTCGAGCCGCCCGGCCGCGATCTTGTAAACCAGATTCCGATCCCGCCGCCCGACCGCCACGACAATCACCGTCACCAAGCCATCGTCGACCCGGTAGACCAACCGATACCCCGCAGCCCGCAGCTTGATCTTGTAGCACCCGGTCATCCCGCTCAGCCGCGCACTCGCGATATGCGGCTCGCCCAACCGCTCGGTCAGCTTCGCCTTGAACTGCTCGCGAACATTGGCGCCAAGCTTATCCCACTCCCGCAGCGCGCTCGGTAGGAAAGCGAGACTATAGGTCGCCAAGCGACACCGCGACCGGCACCTCGTCGGCACGCGCCCGCACCATGTCTGCCAGTTCGACGTCCTCCAACCGATCCATCAATTCCTCCCACGCCGCAGCCGGCACCAAATACGCGGCGGGCGTATTGCGATTGAGCACCGCCACTGGAAATCCACCCGCAGCCTCGATGACTCCAGACGGATTCTTCTTCAGGTCGCTGATGCTCACCGTCGCGCCGGCATGAATGGTTTCGATCATGACCTCGCTATAGCACGTCGAACAGGTCTCAACAAATCACCGCGCTGATATGCCGCAACTCATCCGGAACCCACCGCCCCCGCAAAAGTTTGCCGCGGCATGACCGACACATCCCCCGCATCGAACGCCCGCAACTATCCCTTGCTGGCCGCCCCCCACATCCACCTCCACGGCCCCGTCGACGACGCGATGTACGACACTTTCAAGTCGCAGCTCGTCGCCGCGCCCACCGAGGGCCCGCTGGTCGTCTCGATCACGACGCTCGGCGGCGATCCCGAAGTCGCGCGCGCGATGGGCGACAACATCCGCCTGCTCCGCGAATACACCGGCCGCGAGACGCTGTTCCTCGGCAAGGTCGCGGTCTATTCCGCGGGCGCGACGTTCATGTCTGCCTTCCCGGTCGATAGCCGTTTCCTCACCCGCAACAGCCGCATCATGATCCACGAGCGCCAGATGCAGAGCACGATCGAACTCAACGGCCCGCTCAATACGCTCTCCTACACGCTCAAGGCCAAGCTCCACGAGATCGAGGACTCGATCAACATCCAGGAGGAAGGCTTCCGCGCGATCGTCGAGGGTTCGAAGGTGTCGCTCGAGGACCTCAAGAAGAAGGCCCCCTCCAACTGGTACATCGAAGCCGAGGAAGCCCGCGACCTGGGGCTCGTCCTCGACATCATCTGATCCGGCGCGAGCAGGCGGCGCGACAGCGGGTGTGACGCATGTTGCACCCGCGAAGCTAAGGATTTGCGGGGAGGGCCCCTGTCATGTATCGGCTCTGACAACCTATAATCACACCACGGACGGACCGCTCGCAATGGCCGAATTCTCGCTCCCGAAAAACAGCGTCGTCAAGAAGGGCGTCAAGCACGCGCCCGCAAACGGGGGCAAGCGTCTGAAATCTTTTAAGGTCTACCGCTACGATCCCGACAGTGGCGAGAACCCGCGTTACGACACGTTCGCGCTCGATCTCGACGATACCGGCCCGATGGTGCTCGACGCGCTGATCAAGATGAAGAGCGAGCAGGATTCCTCGCTCACCTTCCGCCGCTCGTGCCGCGAGGGCATCTGCGGGTCGTGCTCGATGAACATCAACGGCAAGAACGGCCTCGCCTGCACCACCGCGATCGAGGATTGCAAGGGCGAGGTCCAGATCACGCCGCTGCCGCACATGGACGTGATCAAGGACCTGGTCCCCGATTTCACGCATTTCTATGCGCAGTACTCGTCGATCAAGCCGTGGCTGCAGACCGTCACCCCGCCGCCCTCGGGCAAGGAACGCCTCCAGTCGCCGGAAGATCGCTCGAAGCTCGACGGCCTGTACGAGTGCATCCTGTGCGCGTGCTGCTCGACCTCATGCCCGAGCTACTGGTGGAACGCCGACAAGTTCCTGGGGCCGGCGATCCTGTTGCAGGCCTATCGCTGGCTCGCCGACAGCCGCGACGAGATGACCGGCGAGCGCCTCGACGAGCTCGAGGATCCGTTCCGCCTGTACCGCTGCCACACCATCATGAACTGCGCGAACGCGTGCCCCAAGGGTCTCAACCCGGCCAAGGCGATCGCCGAGATCAAGAAGATGGAAGCCGAACGGATCGTCTGATCCGGTTGGGGAGGGGCGTCGGTCCTCCCCAATCCCGTTCGTCCCGAGTAGCCATCGAGCTTGTCGAGGTGGCGTATCGAAGGACATGTACCTCGATACGAGCCCTCGACTACGCTCGGTCTCTACTCGGCACGAACGGCATTTATGACTGACAACCCTAAGTCCCAACCCCATTTCCTCGAAGCCGAAGCCCCCGCCAACCCCGGCTGGCGCAGCTGGTCGCTCTCTGACCCCACCCGCTTCAACACCCTGCTCGGCCCCATGCTCTACCGCGTCGACGGCCACATCGTGCGCGTCCGCATCACCCCCGAGCATCGCCACTCCAACCTCCAGAACAACGTCCATGGCGGCGCGCTCCTCGCGTTCATCGACGTCGCGCTCTTCGCCGCCGCGCGAGGCTTCGGCCTGATCACGGCCGGCACCGCGGTGACGCTCGACCTCAACACGCAGTTCATCGGTGGCGGCCGCGTCGGCGAGCCGATCGAGGCGCAGGTCGAGGTGCTCAAGGAGACCGGCCGCCTCTTGTTCCTGCGGGGCCTAGTGGTGCAAGGGGACGACGAAACCAAGATCGCCGCCTTCTCGGCCACGATCCGAAAGCCGTCGCCTAAGCCGCCAAAGGGCTGACCCCGGCCGCTATCACCACCCCGGCGAAGGCCGGGGCCCAATTGGGAAACGATCAGTGTTGAAGCGTCCCGCTCCGTTATCGAAACCTTTCCAATTGGGCCCCGGCCTTCGCCGGGGTGGTAAAGAGGTGGGGAAGTGACAGTCCTCAAAGCCTATGGGGCACTCGTAGCCTCAGGCGAACTCCGCCCCGACCCCGAACAGGCCGCCGCCGCCGCGCGCCTAAACACCCTCGCCACCGAACTCGCCACCCCCAAATCCACCGGCTTCTTCGCCCGCTTTTCCAAGAAACCAGACCCCCGCGGCGTCTACCTCTGGGGCGGCGTGGGCCGCGGCAAGTCGATGCTGATGGACCTGTTCTTCGCCAACGCTCCCGTCGAGAAGAAGCGCCGCGTGCATTTCGGCGAGTTCATGCTCGAGGTCCACGCGCGCATCGCCGCCGAGCGTCGCAAGGAAGTCGGCGACCCGATCGTCCCCGTTGCCACCGCGATCGCCGACGAGACCCGCCTGCTCGCGTTCGACGAGATGATGGTCACCAACAGCCCCGACGCGATGATCCTGTCGCGGCTGGTCACCTCGCTGCTCGATGCGGGCGTGACGATCGTCACCACCTCGAACCGCCCACCCGTCGATCTCTACAAGAATGGCCTCAACCGCGAGCATTTCCTGCCCTTCATCGCGACCATCGAACAGCGCCTCGACGTCCTCCCGCTCAACGGCCCGGTCGACTATCGCCGCGACCGGCTCGGCAGCCAGGACACGTGGCTCGTCCCCAACGGCCCCGAGGCGACCGCGCAACTCTCCGCCGCATTCTTCCGCCTCACCGACTTCTCGACCGACGACAGCGAGCATGTTCCGGCCGAGGACCTCATCGTCCAGGGCCGCACGCTGCGGGTGCCCAAATCGCTCAAGGGCGTCGCGGTGTTCAGCTTCAAGAAGCTGTGCGGAGAGGCGAGGGGGGTCGCCGACTACCTCGCCCTCGCGCGGAAATTCCACACCGTCATCCTCGTCGGCATCCCCAAGCTCGGCCCCGAGAACCGCAACGAGGCGGCGCGGTTCGTCGCGCTCATCGACGCGCTGTACGAGCACAAGGTGAAGCTCCTCGCCGCCGCCGATGCGCAACCCGGCGACCTCTACGAAAGCGGCGACGGGCGCTTCGAGTTCGATCGCACGATCAGCCGCCTCGAAGAGATGCGGTCCGAGGATTATCTCGCGGAAGGACACCTCTAACCCGATCCACACCACCCCGACGAAGGCCGGGGCCCAGTTGGAAAGGTCGTCGTAACGATGAACTGTGCGCAGTTAGCACTCTCCCCCAACTGGGCCCCGGCCTTCGCCGAGGTGGTAGTGTTAAACGCAGAACACCTTATTGCACATGAGAACTAGTTGCAATAACAACCCGCTTTTGTCCTTTTAGCGGTTGCCGTAGCGGGATAATGCGCGTAACCGGCGTCACCAATCACCCCGCACATCAGACGGAGACGGATTGGAATGGCTCGCAAGAAGATCGCGCTGATCGGCGCCGGTAACATCGGCGGTACGCTCGCGCACCTCGCAGCACTCAAGGGCCTTGGCGATATCGTCCTGTTCGACGTGGCCGAGGGCATCCCCCAGGGCAAAGCGCTCGACCTGTCGCAGTGCGGTCCGGTCGAAGGCTTCGACTCGCAGATCACCGGATCGAACGATTATGCCGACATCGCCGGCGCGGACGTCATCATCGTCACCGCAGGCGTGGCCCGCAAGCCCGGCATGAGCCGCGACGACCTGCTCGGCATCAATTTGAAGGTCGTGAAGGCCGTCGGCGAGGGCATCAAGAATAACGCCCCGAACGCGTTCGTGATCTGCATCACCAACCCGCTCGACGCGATGGTGTGGGCACTTCGCGAGTTCTCCGGGCTGCCGTACCACATGGTCGTCGGCATGGCCGGCGTGCTCGACTCGGCACGCTTCAGCCACTTCCTCGCCGACGAGTTCAAGGTCTCGGTCAAGGACGTCACCAGCTTCGTGCTCGGCGGCCACGGCGACACGATGGTCCCGGTCATCAGCTACTCGACGGTGTCGGGCATCCCGGTGCCGGATCTCATCGCGATGGGCATGTCGAGCCAGGAAAAGATCGACGCGATCGTCAAGCGTACGCGCGGCGGCGGCGGCGAGATCGTCGCACTGCTGAAGACGGGCTCGGCGTACTACGCGCCGGCGACCAGCGGCATCGCGATGGCCGAAGCGTATCTGTACGACCAGAAGCGCGTGCTGCCGGCCGCGGCGTATGTGTCGGGCGAGTACGGCCTGGACGATCTGTACGTCGGCGTGCCGGTGGTGATCGGTGCTGGCGGCGTCGAGAAGATCGTCGAGATCAAGCTGGACGACGAAGCCAAGCAGAACCTCACCGTGTCGGTCGACGCGGTCAAGGAACTGATCGTCGCCTGCAAGGGCATCGATGGGTCGCTGAACTGATTTGAGATGAGGTAAGGATCGCACCACCCCGGCGAAGGCCGGGGCCCAATTGGGAAGGCCCCGCTGATGGAAGAACAAGCGTTCGTCTACATCATGGCAAGTGGGTTTAATGGAACGATCTACCTCGGCTCGACGCTGAACCTGGCGAAGCGCGTGTGGGAACACCGCAACGCCGTCGTCGCCGGGTTCACGAAGAAATACGACTGCAAGCTGCTCGTCTGGTATGAGTTAGCCGGTAGTTGGGAAGCCGCCCGGCAGCGCGAGCTGCACATGAAGGAGTGGAAGCGAGACTGGAAGCTGCGTGAGATCAACGGTTTCAATCCCTCTTGGGACGACCTTTACGATCGCATCGCACGACCATGACCGCTTTCCCAATTGGGCCCCGGCCTTCGCCGGGGTGGTAAGGAACGAGACAAGATGAGCATCCTCGTCGACAAGAACACCAAGGTCATCACGCAAGGCATGACCGGCGAAACCGGCAGCTTCCACACCAAGATGGCGCTGGAATACGGCACGCAGATGGTCGGCGGCGTCACGCCGGGCAAGGGCGGCACCACGCACCTCGACCTCCCGGTCTACAACACCGTCGCCGAAGCCAAGGCGATGACCGGCGCGACCGCGTCGGTCATCTACGTGCCGCCCCCCTTCGCCGCCGATTCGATCCTCGAGGCAATCGACGCCGAGATCGAGCTGATCGTCGCGATCACCGAGGGCATTCCGGTGCTCGACATGGTCAAGGTCAAGCGCGCGCTGTCGGGCTCCAAGTCGCGGCTGATCGGCCCGAACTGCCCCGGCGTGCTGACCCCCGGCGAGTGCAAGATCGGCATCATGCCCGGCTCGATCTTCAAGAAGGGCTCGGTCGGCGTTGTCAGCCGTTCAGGCACGCTCACCTATGAGGCGGTGTTCCAGACGTCGAACGCAGGCCTTGGTCAGACGACCGCGGTCGGCATCGGTGGCGATCCGGTCAACGGCACGAACTTCATCGACGTGCTCGAGCTGTTCCTCGCCGACGACGAGACGCAGTCGATCATCATGATCGGCGAAATCGGCGGCGACGCCGAGGAGCAGGCGGCACAGTTCCTCCGCGACGAAGCCAAGCGCGGTCGGTCGAAGCCGATGGCAGGCTTCATCGCTGGCCGTACGGCGCCTCCGGGCCGTCGCATGGGCCATGCCGGCGCGATCGTGTCGGGCGGCAAGGGCGACGCGGAGAGCAAGATCGCGGCGATGGAAGCCGCCGGGATCCGCGTTTCGGAAAGCCCCAGCCTGCTCGGCGAGACGCTGTTGAGCGTGCTGAAGGGCTGAACTGACTGCTCCCTCTCCCATCGGGAGAGGGAGGGAGGCGCGCAAGCGCCGGAAGGGTGAGGGCGACGGGCGCCGATCACCCTCATCCTCCCACCCGCAAGTGCGGGCGGGCCCCTCCTTCTCCCAGCGGGAGAAGGGATAAGGACGAGTGACATGGGCTACGAAGGCCAGGATTTCAGCGATATCGCAGCCGGCGTCAGCCCGGCATTCGTGGAGACGCTCTACGCCAAGTTCAATGCGGACCCGGCCTCGGTCGAATCCGGTTGGCGCGCGTTCTTCGAGGGTCTCGAAGGTTCCGCGCAGGGCCCGAGCTGGGAGAGCGCCCGCTGGCCGCTCACCACCACGGACGACCTGACTGCCGCGCTCGACCCCACCCAGATGGAGCCCGCGCCCAAGCCCGCCAAGGGCGGCAAGCCGGCCCCCGCAGCAGCAGCGCCCGCGCCCGTCTCCAAGGAAGAGATCGCCAAGGCCGCAGCCGACGCGATCCGCGCGCAGCTGCTCGTCCGCACCTACCGCGTCCGCGGTCACCTCGCCGCCAATCTCGATCCGCTCGGCCTGTCGAAGCGCGAGATGCCCGAGGATCTGAAGACCGAATATCATGGCTTCTCCGACGCCGACATCGACCGGAAGGTCTATCTTGGCGGCACGATGGGCTTCGAGTGGGTCTCGATCCGCGAGCTCGTCGACACGTTGCGCAAGAATTACTGCGGCAATGTCGGCCTCGAATACATGCACATCTCCGACGTCGAGGAGCGCCGCTTCCTCCAGGAGCGCATGGAGGGCCAGGACAAGGCGATCGAATTCTCCACCGACGGCAAGAAGGCGATCCTCACCAAGGTGATCCAGGCCGAGCAGTGGGAGAAATTCCTCGGCAAGAAATATGTCGGCACGAAGCGTTTCGGGCTCGACGGCGGCGAATCGATGATCCCCGCGCTTGAGAGCGTGATCAAGTATGGCGGCCAGATGGGCGTGCGCGAGCTCGTCATCGGCATGGCGCATCGTGGTCGTCTCAACGTGCTGGCGAACGTGATGGCCAAGCCGTTGCGCGTGATCTTCCACGAATTCGCCGGCGGATCGGCCAACCCCGATGACATCGGCGGTTCGGGCGACGTGAAGTATCACCTCGGCACCAGCACCGATCGCGAGTTCGATGGCCACAAGGTTCACATGAGCCTGGTCGCCAACCCGTCGCATCTCGAAGCCGCCGACCCCGTCGTGCTCGGCAAGACGCGCGCGATCCAGACGCTCAACAACGACCTTAAGGATCACGTGGCGAGCTTGCCCGTGCTGATCCACGGTGACGCGGCGTTCGCGGGGCAGGGGATCGTCTGGGAGTGCCTCGGCTTCTCGGGCATCCGCGGCTACAACACCGGCGGCTGCGTCCATTTCATCATCAACAACCAAGTCGGCTTCACGACCTCGCCGCAGTTCGCGCGCTCGTCGCCTTACCCGTCGGACGTTGCCAAGGGCGTCCAGGCGCCGGTCTTCCACGTCAACGGCGACGATCCCGAGGCGGTCACCTTCGCGACCAAGATGGCGATGGAATTCCGCCAGAAGTTCCACCGCGACATCGTCATCGACATGTGGTGCTATCGCCGCTTCGGCCACAACGAAGGCGACGAGCCGTCCTTCACGCAGCCACTGATGTACGACATCATCCGCAAGCACCCCGGCGTCTCGTCGGTGTACGGCGATCGCCTGATCAAGGAAGGCGTGATCGACCAGCCCTGGATCGACGAGAATGTGAAGCAGTTCACGCTCCGTCTCGAGGGTGAGTTCGAGGCCGGGTCGTCGTACAAGCCCAACAAGGCGGACTGGTTTGGCGGTCGCTGGACCGGCCTCAGCGCGCCGACCGATGGCGCGTCGGCTCGTCGGAACGTCGAGACCGGTCTCAGCCAGAAGCTGTTCGACTCGCTCGGCCGCACGCTGACTACGGTCCCCGACAGCGTGAAGATCCACAAGACGCTCAACCGCGTGATCGATGCCAAGCGCGAGATGTTCAAGTCGGGCAAGGGGTTCGACTGGGCGACGGGCGAGGCGCTCGCGTTCGGCGGTCTGCTCTCGGAAGGGTACGGCGTCCGCCTGTCCGGCCAGGATTCGGGTCGCGGCACCTTCTCGCAGCGCCATGCGGTCTGGGTCGACCAGACCGACGAGCACAAGTACGTGCCGTTGCAGGAAATCGAGCACGGTCGTTTCGAGGTACTCGACAGCCCGCTCAGCGAATACGGCGTGCTCGGGTTCGAGTATGGCTACGCGCTCGCCGACCCGAAGACGCTGGTCCTCTGGGAGGCGCAGTTCGGCGATTTCGTCAACGGCGCGCAGATCATGATCGATCAGTTCATCACGTCCGGCGAGTCGAAGTGGCTTCGCGCCAACGGCCTCGTAATGCTGCTTCCGCACGGCTATGAAGGGCAAGGGCCGGAGCATAGCTCGGCGCGTCCCGAGCGCTTCCTGCAATCGTGCGCGGACGACAACATCCAGGTTGCGAACTGCACCAGCCCGGCGAACTATTTCCACCTGCTTCGCCGGCAGATGCACCGCAACTTCCGCAAGCCGCTGATCGTGATGACGCCGAAGTCGTTGCTGCGGCACAAGCTGGCCGTCTCGAACGCCGAGGATTTCCAAGGCGACAGCCACTTCCGCCGCCTGTTGTCGGATACCAATCCGGCCGCCGACGTCGATACGAAGCGTCTGGTCCTGTGCACCGGCAAGGTCGCGTACGACCTGATCGAGGCACGCGATGCGGCGGGCGACACCGACACGCAGATCGTCCGCGTCGAACAGCTCTATCCCTTCCCCGGCAACCCGATCGCCGAGCGCGTCGCACGGATGCCGAACCTGGAGGAGATCGTCTGGGCGCAGGAAGAGCCGAAGAACAACGGTTATTGGTTCTTCGTCGAGCCGCTGATCGAGGAGGCGCTGGCAACGGTCGATTCCCGCGTGAAGCGTGCGCGCTACGCCGGGCGCAACGCCTCGGCCTCGCCCGCGACCGGTCTGATGAAGCGTCACCAGGCCGAACAGGGCGCGCTCGTCGCCGACGCGCTCGGCCACTCCGTCCGCGACGAAATCCGCCGCACCCGCGCAAACTAAGTTTTTCTACCACCCCGGCGTAGGCCGAGGCCCAGTCGGGATGGTAGATGTAATTGAGCGAAACGCCGGCCACTCAGCGTTTCGTAACTGGACCCCGGCCTACGCCGGGGTGGAGGAAACGAGAAAAATGGCAACCGAAGTCACCGTCCCCGTCCTGGGTGAATCGATCACCGAAGCCACCCTCGGCGAATGGCTGAAGCAGCCCGGCGACCCCGTCGCGGTCGACGAGCCGATCGCCAGCCTCGAGACTGACAAGGTCTCGGTCGAGGTCCCGTCGCCGGTCGCCGGCGTCATGGGCCAGCATGCGGTCGCCGTCGGCGACACCGTGCAGGTCGGCGCGATGCTCGCCACGATCGATGCCGGTGATGGCGCCGCCGCGTCGGACCCTGCGCCCGCGCCCGCCGCAACCGCTACGCCAGCCGCACCGGCGAAGGACGAGTCCGGAGCAGGTTACGGCGACCAGCCCGGCGCTGGCACCAGCGACTCCCCCGCCGCGCTCTCCCCGTCGGTCCGCCGCGCGGTCCTCGAGCACGGCGTCGACCCCGGCACCGTCAAGGGCACCGGCCGCGACGGTCGCATCACCAAGGAAGACGTGACCGCCGCCGCGTCGAGCAAGCCAGCGCCTGCCGCCGCCGCCGCACCTGCTCCGGCCGCAGCTCCCGCCGCCGCATCCGGCCGCGGCGAAGAACGCGTCCGCATGACGCGCCTCCGCCAGACGATCGCCAAGCGCCTCAAGGAAGCGCAGAACACGGCGGCCATGCTCACGACGTTCAACGACGTCGACATGACCGCGGTGATCGAGGCGCGCGCCAAGTACAAGGACCTGTTCGAGAAGAAGCACGGCGTTCGCCTCGGCTTCATGGGCTTCTTCGTGAAGGCCGCGACGATGGCGCTGCGCGATATCCCGTCGGTCAACGCATCGATCGACGGCGACGACATCGTCTATCACGATTACGCCGACATCTCGGTCGCGGTCTCGTCGCCGGGCGGCCTCGTCGTCCCCGTGATCCGCGATGCCGACCAGATGTCGGTCGCGACGATCGAGAAGACGATCGGCGACTTCGGCAAGCGCGCCAAGGAAGGCGCGCTCAAGATGGACGAGATGAAGGGCGGCACCTTCACGATCTCGAACGGCGGCGTGTTCGGCTCGCTGATGTCGACCCCGATCATTAACCCGCCGCAGTCCGCCGTGCTCGGTCTCCACCGCATCGAGGAGCGCCCGGTCGTCGTCAACGGCCAGATCGTCATCCGCCCGATGATGTACCTCGCGCTCAGCTACGACCACCGCCTGATCGACGGCCGCGAAGCCGTGACGTTCCTGGTGGCGCTGAAAAATGCTATCGAGGATCCGACCCGTATCCTGATCGACCTGTGAGGTAGCGATGAACTGGCGCGACCATATCCATTCGGACCCTGAAATCCTGGGCGGCAAGCCCGTGGTGAAGGGGACGCGGATATCGGTCGAGCTGATCCTCGAATATTTCGCGGAAGGGGCATCCTTTGAGCAGATCCTCGAAGCGTATGACCACATTACGGAAGCCGATATCCGAGCCGCGGTCGCTTTTACACACGATTTGCTTGTGAAGGAATCGTCCGCGGCTCGCCGGGAAGCAGCCTGATCGGTGCGGTTTCTCGCCGACGAGAACATGCACAAGGGCGTTGTGATGCGCCTTCGGGCTGCTGCTCTCGACGTAGAATGGATCAGTCACTCGACTCCCGGGGTGAGCGACCGGCATATTCTTCTGAGACCGGACATCGGGCAACACGTGTTGATTACAGGCGACAGCGATTTTGGCGACCTGATCTTCAATGGCGGGATGCCGTCACCGAGCGCCATCTTCTACGTCAGGCTTGCCCATCTGCTGGTCGAACTTACCGCCGATCGTCTCCTCGCGTTGGTTGAACGCGGTGGCTTCGAAGGCCACATCATTACCATAACCAAGGACGGCGAACGCAGGAAGCCGTTCCCCGCTGGAGCATACCATGGCTGACTACGACTATGACGTCCTCGTGATCGGTGCGGGCCCCGGCGGTTACGTCGCGGCGATCCGTGCAGCGCAGCTCGGCCTGCGCACCGCCTGCGCCGAGAGCCGCGAGACGCTCGGCGGCACCTGCCTCAACGTCGGCTGCATCCCGTCCAAGGCACTGCTCCACGCCTCCGAGATCTACGAGGAGGCCAAGGGCGGCCACCTCACCAAGTTCGGCATCGACTTCCAGGGCGTCACCCTGAACCTCGACCAGATGCACGCCGAGAAGGCCAAGGCCGTCAAGGAGCTGACCGGCGGCGTTGAATTCCTGTTCAAGAAGAACAAGGTCACCTGGCTCAAGGGCAAGGCCGCGTTCCAGGACGCGCACACCGTCGAGATCGCCGGTCAGAAGGTCACCGCGAAGAACATCGTCATCGCCACCGGTTCGTCGGTCATGCCGCTCCCCGGCGTCGAAGTCGACCAGAAGACCGTCGTTGACAGCACCGGCGCGCTCGAGATCCCCAAGGTCCCCGAGCACATGGTCGTCATCGGCGGCGGCGTGATCGGCCTCGAGCTGGGCAGCGTCTGGCGTCGTCTCGGCGCGAAGGTCACGGTCGTCGAGTTCGTCGACCAGATCCTCCCCGGCTTCGACGGCGAAGTCCGCCGCGAGACCGCCAAGCTCTTCAAGAAGCAGGGCATGGAGCTCAAGCTCTCGACCAAGGTCACCGGCGTAACGGTCGACAACGGCGTCGCGACCGTCACCGTCGAGCCCGCCGCGGGAGGCGCGTCCGAGACGCTGACCGCCGACGCGGTGCTCGTCTCGATCGGGCGGAAAGCGAACGTCGACGGCCTCAACCTCGAAGCCATCGGCCTCGAACTCAACAAGCGCGGCCAGATCGAAACCGACCATTCGTTCCGTACCAAGGTCGACGGCGTCTGGGCGATCGGCGACTGCATTCCCGGCCTGATGCTCGCGCACAAGGCCGAGGACGAGGGCGTCGCGGTCGCGGAAAACATCGCCGGCCAGACCGGCATCGTCAACGAGGACGTCATCCCGAGCGTCGTCTACACGATGCCCGAGATCGCTGGCGTCGGCCTCACCGAAGAGGCCGCGCGCGACAAGACCGAGATCAAGGTCGGCAAGTTCCCGTTCGCCGCGAACAGCCGCGCCAAAACCAACCGCGACACCGACGGCTTCGTGAAGATCATCGCCGACGCCAAGACCGACCGCGTCCTCGGCGTCTGGATCGTCTCTTCGCTAGCGGGAACGCTGATCGCCGAAGCTGCCATTGCGATGGAATTCGGCGCGACCAGCGAGGACATCGCCTACACGTGCCACGCGCATCCCACGCATGCCGAGGCGATCAAGGAAGCGGCGATGGCTGTACAGGGCAAGCCGATACACATCTGAGTACGACCGCGCAAAGGCCGTAGCGCAAGCTACGGCCGAGCACCCGGCGGTCGGACCGGCCGGCGCGGCCAGAAGCCGCGTCCGACGACAGGGGCTTTGCCCCTGTCCGGCCAAACCCATCGACATGCGAGTACGACCGCGCGAAGGTCGTAGCGCAAGCTACGACCGAGCACCCGCGGTCGGACCAGTCGGCGCGACGAAACGCCACGTCCGACGACAGGGACTCTGCCCCTGTCTGGCCAAGCCCATCCACATCCGGATACGACCGCGCGAAGGTCGTGGCGTAAAGCGACGGCTAAGCCTCTGCGGCCGCACGGCCAAAGCCGCGTCCGACGACTTGCCCGTTGCCCCGTCCGCCAACCCGATCGACCCTCGCGTTGCAAAGCGAAACCGCGCGCCACTGCCGAACCCGTGTTGTCGGATCGGACACCCCCGGTCGTCATTGTACGTCGCGCCATGGACGCGAAGGCCTTCGCTACCGCCGGTCGATCGCTAGTCCTATCCACGAACCAAAAACGCGAGGCCATTTCACAGCATTCCCGACGATGCCTGCGAGGCAAGCCCCGGGCCAAAGTCTAATCGACGTCGATCCGCGCTGCGGAGAACCGCACATTCGTCTTCGCCGTGATCCGCTTGCTGGCCTCGGCAACGACCGAGCCGGTAAGGCCGGTCGTCGGCTCGATGATCAACTGCGCGTTGGTTGCGCTTCCCAGTACCGCCAGCGCCTCGGTCGCATCGAGCCTGGTTTCGGACGGGGCGATGTGGTCGGACATTCCCGGCATGGCCTCATGCGAAGCGTCGCTGGACCCATCATGATGCGGCGCGGTCGCGTTGAAGAAGTTGATCACGCCGACAAGCGCCCGTCGTCCGCCCGTACCGCGCAGATACACCGCGTACAGCGTGCGCGGGATATCGTCGAACGTCAGCCCTTCGATGACCAGCGTCGCACGCTGCCCGGTCTTTGCCGGGGCATTGAACGCCAGCAGCGAAGGACGGGCATCCGGCGCGATGCGCAGCGGTATCGTCGTGGTACCGCGCTTCAGCGAAACCGGGCCGGTAAGCGGGATCGATCGCATCGGTCGCAGGCTTTCGATCGCAGCGGTGAGCAGCCCGGGCGAAGGACACCCGCCGCCGCCGCTATAGCTGTAGTTCAATTGCGCCGTCGTCAGCATGTCGCCGACCTTGCGCTGGACGAGATCGCCGTTGCCCGCGATGAAATTAAACTGTCGGGCAAGCTGCCCCGGATCGTTCGGCAGGCGGGCGGCGGGCGCCATGCGCAGCCAGCATTCGTACAATCGGTCGAGATTGGCGTGATGGCTGTAGAAGATCGGATCGTTCCCGGCGGTCGGGACATAGCCCATATAGCCGCTGGGGCAGCTGACGACGCCGGTGGCGCAATGCACTGCGCCGTGCGGTGTCTGCTCCAGCGCCTTGTCGAACGGCACATAGCTGGTCTGTCGCATGGCCAAGGCGGCGGAGGTCACGGATGGCGCCAGCGCCTGCGACCCATTGGCCAGCTGCGCCTGCCGGCTCGCGACATAAAGCGGGTTTGCTACCGTCGCACCGCCGGCCGCCACATAACTCGCCACGCGGTACGCGGTGGGAATATGGCCGTCGGTCTCATAGTCCCAGAACGGCAGCCGCACGTTCGGATCGCCCGCCGCCGCGGCCAGGACCTGCTCGAAATAATAGAGGTACATCCGGTGCCAGGTCAGGAACTGGATGGTACCGTGCTGACAGGTGCACCAGGTCGCCTTCTCATCGATCGAATTGGGAAGCTGCGTCGTCAGTCCGGCCATGCCGGGGTAGCTCAATCCCGATTTCGGCGAGCAGACGATCGGCGACGTATCGGTCGGTCCGACGAAACTGTGCATGTTTGCCCAATAGAGCAGGCTGCGCTTGAAATCGGCACTGCCGCGAGGCGCCCGGTTCCAGGCGATCATCTGCGCGATACCGCGGCGCAGGCTGACCAGTTCCGCCGGGCTGAGCGCGGTAATGGACTTGCGGACGGTGTTAACGGCGGGGTTGATGGCCGGGCCGGGTTGCTGCGCGAGGTCGTCGTTCGTCCCACGCGTTGCCGTGGCCAAAGCCGGCGCCATGGCCGCGCCCGCGGCAAGGCGCAGGTTCGTCGTCGCACGCTGCCAGTATCGCGCATCGGCCGCCCGTTGGCTTGCCGCCGTGGCATCCGCCCCGCGCACCGCACCAGGCGAGGCGAGCGCAGGTATCGCCGAGGTGGCGCACAGCAGCACGATAGCGAGGCATAGGGGTTTCATGACGATGACCCTCCGAAAGACCGGCAACAGCATACGCGATACATGACCGCCGCGGACCGGCGTTCGTTGCTACGCTATGCGGCGGAGCCTCCGGTGTCGCACGCAACTGCGTCCGTTATGGACGCTTGGATGCGACACCCGGTCTTTGGCGGCCGGCGAGGCTCAGCCGCCCGGAGTCTTCGGCTTGCCGAACCCCGCGAACAGTCGCTCGAGCCCGACGGTCACCGAATCCAGCACTTTCGCCATTTCGGGCGGCAGGGCGACGGCATCGCTACGCGGCGGCTCCGGCGTCTCACCGGCGAACGGCCCGGTCGAACCCTCCGCACCGTCGGGCTTCGGCGAAGCCGAAGGTTCGGGCGGGGCAGGGGGAGCGGGCGGCGCCGGTGGCGGCGTCGGCCGCGCCCCCGCAGGCTTCGCATCATGCCGCGCAATCGCACCCGCCGCGGCCATCAGCCCGGCGGCGATCATCTGCCGTCCGATCGGCGTTCCCATCTGCCGCGCGACTGCTGCCGCGATCCCCGCCAACGGCGCCGCACCATCATGTTTGCCATGCGAGTGCTTGGCGTGGGCGTGCTTGGTGTCGGCGTGCCGGGATTCTCCGTGCTTCGAGTCCGCATGGTCGTGCCGCTCGCCGGCGCCCCACGCGCCCGCGCTTGCCGCCTGTTCGGCCTCGCGTTCGCGCCGTTTCCGCTCGTCCTTCTTCTTGCCCATGTCGCTCTCCAGCACTGTATTGCCAATCCAATACACCATGTAAGTATCGGCACGACCGTGGACAATGCCCCCTTTCGTTCGGCGCCCGCGTTACCCATCTTCGGGATCGACGACACGGCGTTGCGCAAGGCTTGCCGCACCCGAACAAATATGGAACAGACCGCCTTATGCTGACCAAGATTTCCGTACGCGGCGCGCGCGAGCACAACCTCAAGGACGTCGACATCGACATCCCCCGCGACACGCTCACGGTGATCACCGGCCTCTCCGGCTCGGGCAAGTCGAGCCTCGCGTTCGACACGATCTACGCCGAGGGGCAGCGCCGCTACGTCGAGAGCCTGTCCGCCTACGCCCGCCAGTTCCTCGAACTGATGCAGAAGCCCGACGTCGACCATATCGAGGGCCTCTCGCCCGCAATTTCGATCGAGCAGAAGACGACGTCGCGCAACCCGCGCTCGACCGTCGCCACCGTCACCGAAATCTACGATTACATGCGCCTGCTCTGGGCGCGCGTCGGCATCCCCTACTCGCCCGCCACCGGCGAACCCATTGCCGCGCAGACTGTCAGCCAGATGGTCGACCGCGTCATGGCGCTCCCCGAAGGCACGCGCCTGTACCTGCTCGCCCCCGTCGTCCGCGGCCGGAAAGGCGAGTACCGCAAGGAACTCGCCGAGTGGCAGAAGGCGGGTTTCGCGCGCGTCCGCATCGACGGCGAGATTTACGACATCGACGAAGCCCCCGCGCTCGACAAGAAATACAAGCACGACATCGAAGTCGTCGTCGATCGCTTGGTCGTGGGCGGCGAAATCGCCACGCGCTTGGCCGAGAGCTTCGAAACCGCACTTAAGCTCGCCGACGGCCTCGCCTATGTCGACCCCGCCGACCCGGTCGAACCGCACACGCCAAAGTCCGAGATCCTCGGCAACAACGCCCCCGACGGCCGCATCGTGTTCAGCGAGAAGTTCGCCTGCCCGGTCAGCGGCTTCACCATCTCCGAGATCGAGCCGCGCCTGTTCTCGTTCAACGCTCCCCAGGGCGCGTGCCCGGCCTGCGACGGCCTCGGCGAGAAATTGCTGTTCGACGAAGACCTCGTCGTCCCCAACCACATGCTCAGCATCAAGAAGGGCGCGGTCGTCCCCTGGGCGAAATCCAACCCTCCGAGCCCGTATTACATGCAGGTCCTCGGCAGCCTTGCGCGCGAATTCAAGTTCGACATCGAGACCCCCTGGTCCGACCTCCCGCCGGAGGTCCAGAGCACGATCCTGCATGGCTCGAAGGGCAAGCCGGTCACGCTCACCTTCATCGACGGCAAGAAGAAATACGACGTCTCCAAGCCGTTCGAAGGCGTCATCGGCAACCTCAACCGCCGCATGCTCCAGACCGACTCCGCCTGGATGCGCGAGGAGCTGAGCAAGTACCAGTCCGCCGCCCCCTGCGAAGTCTGCGGCGGCGCGCGCCTGAAGCCCGAAGCACTCGCGGTCAAGATCGCGATGAAGGACATCTCCTACGCCACGCATCTCTCGGTGGTCGACGCGCTCCAGTTCTTCACCGACATGCCGCAGCATCTCGGCGACCAGCAGAACGCGATCGCCGAACGCATCCTCAAGGAGATCGTCGAGCGGCTCGGCTTCCTCAACAACGTCGGCCTGGATTACCTCAACCTCGATCGCACCTCCGGCACGCTCAGCGGCGGCGAAAGCCAGCGCATCCGCCTCGCGTCGCAGATCGGCAGCGGCCTGTCCGGCGTGCTCTACGTCCTCGACGAGCCCTCGATCGGCCTGCACCAGCGCGACAACGACATGCTCCTCAAGACGCTCCGCCGTCTGCGCGATCTCGGCAACACCGTGCTCGTCGTCGAGCATGACGAGGACGCGATCCGCACCGCCGACTACATCATCGACATGGGCCCCGGCGCCGGCGTCCGCGGCGGCCAGGTCGTCGCGCAGGGCACGCTGAAGCAGATCCTCAAGTCGAAGGGCAGCATCACCGCCGACTATCTCAACGGCACGCGCGAAGTGCCGGTCCCGGCAACACGGCGCAAGGGCAACGGCAAGAAGCTCACCGTCCACAACGCGGTCGCCAACAACCTGCGCGGCGTCACCGCCAGCCTGCCGCTCGGCACCTTCACCTGCATCACCGGCGTCTCCGGCTCGGGCAAGTCGAGCTTCACGATCGACACGCTCTACGCCGCCGCCGCGCGCGAGCTGAACGGCGCGCGCATCGTCCAGGGCAAGCACGACAAGATCACCGGCCTCCAGTATCTCGACAAGGTCATCGACATCGACCAGTCGCCGATCGGCCGCACCCCGCGCAGCAACCCCGCCACCTACACCGGCAGCTTCACGCAGATCCGCGACTGGTTCGCCGGCCTGCCGGAATCGCAGGCGCGCGGCTACAAGCCCGGCCGTTTCAGCTTCAACGTCAAGGGCGGCCGCTGCGAGGCGTGCCAGGGCGACGGCGTGCTCAAGATCGAGATGCACTTCCTCCCCGACGTCTACGTCACCTGCGACGTCTGCCACGGCGCGCGCTACAATCGCGAGACGCTCGAAGTGAAGTTCAAGGGGCATTCGATCGCCGACGTGCTCGACATGACGGTCGAGGACGCCGCCGAGTTCTTCAAGGCGGTCCCCCCGATCCGCGACAAGATGGCGATGCTGGTCGAGGTCGGCCTCGGCTACGTCAAGGTCGGCCAGCAGGCGACGACGCTCTCGGGCGGCGAAGCGCAACGCGTCAAGCTCGCCAAGGAACTCTCGCGACGCGCCACCGGCAACACGCTGTATATCCTAGACGAACCCACCACCGGGCTCCACTTCGAGGACGTGCGGAAATTGTTGGAAGTCCTCCACGCGCTGGTCGAGCAAGGCAACACGGTCGTCGTGATCGAACACAATCTCGACGTCATCAAAACCGCCGACTGGGTCCTCGACCTAGGCCCCGAAGGCGGCGTCAAGGGCGGCGAGATCGTCGCCGAAGGCACGCCGGAGAAGGTGGCGAAGGCCAAGGGCAGCTTCACGGGGAAGTATCTGGCGCCGTTGCTGGAGAAGCGCGGAACCGCTACGATGGTTGCTACAGAATAAAAGTGGGGAGCTTTGAATGGCTGACGAGGGGCAAGTAGCACGGAAAGTTTTTTTCTATCGGATAGAGCATTTCTCGGACGTCAAGGCTCTGCTTCCCGAGACAGCTAGCCGAATTGGTCGTTTAGAATTTCACGATCAAGGCCGATATCAACAGGACCTATCTGAGAATGTGCTGCTGTCAGTTTACCCCGATACCGTCAGCTATCCAATCAAGCTCAGGTTCGGCAGAACAAGGAGGGACATGCTGCCGGATGTTGAGAAGGACGGTGTGCTAGGGACACTTTCCCTTGATGATAATGCGGGCCTGATCGACGTGGGCCACATTGTAATATTTGATGATGGGCATGTAGCCGTTGAGTCGAACAGAGATGCCCCAAAGATCAGTAAGCTCGGCGATTATCTATTTCTGAAGGGGCAAAACCTTCCAACATCGCCAAAATTTCTCGCCCTTTTTGAAAGGGATATCGTTGAGGTCTTGGAAGATTTAGATCGTGTTCGACTTATCGAACTCGATATCCCGCCGGATATGAGTGAGCTTATCCGCACTGCCGACAACCATCTTGCAGATGCAATAAAATCGGCTGAGCGCGCGGGAAGCAGTGAGAAGGTCGTGTTAGACCTTGTTGCGAATTCGTCGTCTGAGGCACGTCTCAAAATATTGGCTCGCAGACTAGCTCAGTTGGTTAAAGGGAACCCGTCTGAAAGGCATAGATTTAACTCGCTCAGGGTTAGCGGCTTCTCCGACGGATCGAAACCTCGAAAGTTTGTTGATATTCTTGAGGAGAAGCTCGTTTCCGTAGAGATATTTGCTAGGAAATCTGCAAAATCGAGAAGTTTAAATAGTGATGAGGCGTTCCGAGTCATCGAACGTGCATACGATGCAAAAAAATCGAGGCTCTCTGCCGCTGCCGCTGGAAACCCATTGTGGGACTAGGGCTCTATCTTAACAATAGGCGCCCAATGGATCTGGCCCTATCGTTAGCAGTAGTAGCTTTATGTCTTTATTTTCCAGAAAAATGGTCTCCCTTCTGCTGGGTTGTTCAAGGCGACATATCGACGGTATGTTTGTCGCTGTTCGGAACGGCCGCAACGCTGCTTGGCTTCGTTATCGCTGCTGCGACATTTTTGGCTGCTCATGTTCAAGCCGACGAATTTAGTATTCTTCGAAATTCCAAGTCGTTTTCGCAGCTTATTGAGATATTCGGATCTGCGGTATGGCGGTTGGCATTCATGATGATAGCATCGGTAATTGCATCTAGGTGCCAAGGGCAATCCTTGCAGGCTGCCAACATAATTACACTATTCTCGTCGTGTTATGCAGGCCCCGCTCTTATTATGCTTATCTGGGCGACGATGGGTATTCTCAAAATTCGACCGCTGAGTCATCGTTGATCTTGTCAATTTTGATGCTGGTCGAAGAAATTTGGTTTTTCGCTTTAGGCAGGTAATATATCGACATGCCCGCCTTAACCCCCATCGAGTCGGAGTTCGCTACCAGCGAAGAAGCCGCCGCGTATGACGCATGGTTCCGCGCCAAGGTCGAGCGTGCAATGGCATCGGACACACCCAGCATTCCACACGCTGAAGTGATGGCAATGGCGCAGGCTATCCTCGACAAACACAAGCCGCGTTGACGCTTCCGCTCGTCTGGACGGACGATGCGTCGGGCGACCTACTGAACATTCTCGATTATATCGGCGCGCGGAATTTTGCGGCCGCAGAGCGGTTGAACGCCGCGATTGTGCATGCAGCAGAGAACCTGCCCGATCATCCTTACCTCTATCGCTCCGGAAGGTTGGCCGGAACCCGCGAGGCGGTGGTCCATCCAAACTACCTGCTGGTTTACCGGGTCACCGAGACGATCGAGATCCTCGCCGTCCTCCACGCTCGCCAGCAATATCCTTGAAGCCCTGCAGCCGTCATTGTTGCCCGGACGCATCTTGGGCGGCAACGCAAAGCGGAACCCCTGCCACCGACCGTCCGTTTCCGAGGTTGCATCAAAGGACTTTCCCATGACCAAGCCTCACCCGCACAAGCCCGTCCCCAGCCCCAAGCCAAACGCCAAGACGTTCGGCACCAACGCGCTGTCGATCGGGGCCGCGGCGATCGGCCTCGGGGGTGCGTTGCTGGCGGTGTTCCTGCGCTCGAAGGCCAACCCCGCCGAGCATGCCGCGCCCGATCTAGCGCTCGACAAGCCCCGCCCGGGTGCGACCGATCGCGCGCCGGACGCCTTCCGCCCCGATCCCACCGCGGTCCCCACCAAGGCCGAGCGCGAGTCGCTCCGCCCCGCCACCGGCCCGGCCCCGTCGTTCGCCGCGGATCGCGGTTCGACGCTCGGCTGACGCGCCTCCCTGATCCTCCCCCGCAAGGGGGAGGTGGCTGGCGCTTGCCAGACGGAGGGGGAGGGAGCGATCACCTTCGTTGCGTGTCCTCCCCCTCCGTCACCTGCGGTGCCACCTCCCCCTTGCGGGGGAGGATCAGAAGAGCCGGACGGTCCAAGCTGATCCCGACGCCACCACCCCCGCTCCGTCACCCCGGACCGGTTCCGGGGTCCACGGTCCCCCGGAACTCCATAGCGGCGGCCGTGCGGAACGGCGGAGAACGGAACAAGGCTCTTCTGAGCAAAGTCGAAGGGTCCGACATGACGGGGGAGGGCATAACCTCCACCTTCGTTCTCCTGCGAAGGCAGGAGCCCAGGATCAAGCAGGACAGCGATCGTGGCTCCTGGGCCCCCGCGTTCGTGGGGGAACAAGGCCGCCGCCCTAGCCGCCAACGCATCCCGCCCCCCCCGAAACCGCTGTCCTACACACCCCAATCCGGCATACCTGATCGGTCCTCTCTCAGGCGAGGATCAATCATGGCGAACGCACCCACCCCGGCCGACCCGCCGTCATGCTACATCGCAACGCGCGCCACGCCCGCCCCCCGGCCACGGTACGAACCCCCGATCCCCGACCATCTCCCCGACGCGGTCCGCCACGTCATGGCTTGGCAAGCGCATGTCGACGCCGGCCGCATCGGCACCCGCATCCCCGTATCGCCCGAGATCGCCGCCAACCGCGACCGCTGGACCGCGCTCGCCCGGACCATGCGCAAGTGACCGCCGCTCTCCAGGAGCCCGGCCTCGATCAAGCCACCGAGCAAGCCGGCGAATCCGACACCCCCTCGCAAACCGCCCCCGATCACCCCGCACCCTCGCAAGCCGACTCCGCCGCGCCAACCGATAACGCCCCGCGCACCTACATCCCAGCCACCCCGACCCGCTACACCCAGCGCAGCGACGGCTGGACCCCGGATCGCCAGCGCGGCTTCCTCGAACGCATCGCCGAGGGCGCAACCGTCGACGAAGCCAGCGCCAGCGTCGGCCTCTCGCCCGGTGCCGCCTACACGCTGCGTCGCCGCGCGGCAGGCGCAGCGTTCGCGCTCGGCTGGGACGCCGCCAAGCTGGTCGCGCGGCCGATCGTCGCCGAGACGCTGTTCCTCCGCGCGATCGCCGGCCAGACCGAGCGCGTCACCAGGCCCGACGGCGAAGTGATCGAGCGCCACCGCTACGACAACCGCCTCGCCATGTCCTTGCTCAACCGGCTCGATCGTCCCCTCGCTGCTCGCAGCGATACTGCGAATGGGCCGACGCCACCGAGACCGCCAATGCCGCCACCCGCATGGTCGCCGCCGAATTCGACGCCTTCCTCGACATCATCGCGCGCGACGCCGGCCCCGCCCGCGCCGGCCTGTTCCTCGGCGAACGTCTCGATGCCGACGCCATACAGGCGGGGGCGGGCGCGGGGCCAGGAACGGGATCAGCCCCGAGCGCAGCCGAAGCGGCGATGGCGCCGATCCTCGCACTCGCCCGCGCTGACCGCTGGCTGCGCAGCGCCGCCGGCGTGGCCTCCGGGATCGACGTCACCGATCTCGATCCCGCCGCCCGCGCCGACTGGACCGCCGAGCAATGGTCACGCGCCGAAGCCGCCGGACTGCTGCAACTGGCGCCGGACCCCGCGCCCGAACCGGCACCCGATCCAGCGCTTGATCCGGACCTGAAGCCCGCTGTCGAAAGCGCGCCAGCGTCTGCACTTCCTGTACTTTACTTTGACCAGGATGGTCGCGACGGCGATCATCCGGTCTGGTTCGACTCCATTTCGCAGGGCTGGCGGACCTGTTTTCCGCCGCCGGATCCGTATTTCAACACCGAAGACGGCCTGTTCGGCGAAGACGCGTACAGCCGGGAGTGTTCGGACGAGGAGGCGATCATCCTCGACGCGCCACGCGACCGCGAGATCGCCGAGCGGACGATCACCGAGGGCGTCGACCGCGATACATGGTTCGTCGCCTATGCGATCGACGGCGGTCTCGTCGACGAAGCGGGCGCCGAGGCGGCCGGCGCCACCGACGCGGACCGCATCGCCACGTTGGCGGCGAGTTTCGATCCTCTCGGCTGCGACGAACCGGTCGCACCGGCGCCCGGCGCGCGCGCGGGTCTCGATCCCGGCCAGCCGCAGCGCCCGGACGTTCCGTCGCCCCCGGTCGCGGCGCCTGCACCCAAATCCCCGATCGGGCGTTCTCCCGCCGTCAGACTCTTATACGACAGGGACCCCCATGAGCATCTTCAGCAAGATCAAGTCCGCAATCTTCGGTGAGAAGGGCCCGCTCGGCAGCGGCCATTTCGGTACCCCCAAGGCCGACGCACCCGCTCCCGCGCCGC
This sequence comes from Sphingomonas sp. SL1004, assembly GCF_057815015.1. Classification (NCBI taxonomy): domain Bacteria; kingdom Pseudomonadati; phylum Pseudomonadota; class Alphaproteobacteria; order Sphingomonadales; family Sphingomonadaceae; genus Sphingomonas; species Sphingomonas sp. SL1004. Next base: position 1,739,787 of record NZ_JBYMUX010000001.1, on the reverse strand, counting down.
AGACCACTGCCGCACAGCCCGCGCCGACGCCAACGCCCGCCGCTCCGACTTCGCAGGCCGCGCCCGCAGCGCCCGCCCAGGCCGTCGACGTCGAGGCCATCCTCTCGGGCATCGCCTCGAAGAAGGGCTCCGATCTCAACTGGCGCACCTCGATCGTCGACCTGATGAAGCTGCTCGATCTCGATTCGAGCCTCGACAACCGCAAGGAGCTCGCCACCGAGCTCGGCTATACCGGTGCGAAGGACGGCAGCGCGGAGATGAACATGTGGCTGATCAAGGCCGTGATGCGCGAGCTGGAGAAGAACGGCGGCACCGTGCCCGCCAACCTCAAGGACTAACGGTGTTTCGGCGCCGGCAACCAAACCCCGGCGCCGATCATTACGCCCTCAGTATCAACCCACTGAAAGGACACGAAATGCGCGTTGCGATGCTGGGCCTGTTGGCCGCCTCTACCATGGTTGCCGGCTGCGTCGGCGACGGAGGCAGCCGCTACGGCGTCGATCCGCGCTATCGTTCCTACGACTATAACCACGTCGATCCCGCATACGGCGGCTACGATGCCGGTCGCTATTACCGCGACGACCGCCGGTACCGCGAGCGCCGCCTGTCGCGTAACGATCGCGTCTATCGTGGCAATGACGGCCGCTATTATTGCCGTCGCAACGACGGCACCACCGGCCTGATCGTCGGCGGAGTCGCGGGTGGCGTGCTCGGCAACGTCATCGCCCCCGGCGGCTCGGGCTTGCTCGGCACCGTCCTCGGTGCGGCCGGCGGCGCACTTGCCGGGCGTGCGGTGGATCGTTCCAGCAACGACACCCGCTGCCGTTAAATCCCTCGACCGGCGTCGAAATATCGGCGCCGGTCGTTCTAAATCATCGCCGTTTATGGCGGTGCACGCGAAAATATTATCTGCGTAAATCGACGCAGTTCTTGACCCATTTTACCGGCAAGATTTGCAATTCGGGCGGTCTTGGCCCATATAGCGCTCAGCTACAGTCGCATATCGACGGTTCTTGGCGCTTTGCGGCACCTTTCTCCTTCTTTCCCTGCTCCGCGGCACGGGTCGCCCGAACGTCGGGTTACTCTCTACTAAGAAGGAGCCACTTCATGGCTATCACCGGAACCGTCAAGTTTTTCAACGCCGACAAGGGCTATGGCTTCATCGCGCCGGATGGCGGCGGCAACGATGCATTCGTGCACATCACCGCGGTTGAGCGCGCCGGCATGCCGACGCTGAACCAGAACCAGCGCGTCACCTACGAGCTCGAGCCCGACAAGCGTGGCAAGCAGTCGGCCGTGAACCTCCAGCCAGCCGATTGATCTCGCTGGCGGATTACGGTCCGCCAACCTGATCTCGGTTGCGATGCGGCGGCTATCATGGCCGCCGCATCACCCCTTTGAAATTTCCCGCAGGAGCGCACCAGCATGGCCGATAATCCAGAATTTTACCGGGCCCGCGCTGATGAAGAGCGTCGCAACGGCGATGCCGCCCTCCTCGACAACGTCCGCGATCGCTGCCGCCGCGCCGAAAAGGCCTGGGACGACATGGCCTCGCGCGCAGAACGCACGCAGATCCTCCGCGCCGCGCGCGAAGCCGCTCCCCCCGGTGGTGAGCGCATGATGATCGGCACCCCGTCGATGGTTCCTGCCGAATAGGCACGATCTCCGGGATACGATCTCGATCACAGCGGCCAAACCCGGGTGCAGCGATGCGCCCGGGTTTTGCTTTATGGGAGGTGAGGTCGGAATTGTAGCTGGAAAGATATGGTTCGCTTAAGGCGCTGAGTCCGCAGAGTCCCGTTTGTGGCTCCCTGCCAACCGAACCTGCATTCGAACATCTTAGCCAGCGAGGGCAGCAGCTGCACGGCAACCCGGACATCGGTCTTTCTCCATTCGTGAGAGAAAAGGGGGCCGCATGGCGAAGTCCGTCGAGGGGCGATCAGTCGACTGCTACGGTATGGCCGGATATCTAGCTGGGGAGCAGGAAGGACGGGTTCGCGCAGAGGCGCCGAGAGCGCAGAGTCTTCAATCACTACGGGATCCCTGTGCTGGCACGGTCACTGAACGCTGCCCGGGGCGAACTGCCTCTATGGCTCCCGTAGACAAATCTACGCTGGCGCTCTTACCACACGAGAGAGGGAAGCGGCATGCTCGGCGAAGCCGATAGGGTTCGTGGGTCGATTACTGGCGAAATCCCCAATGCCCGTACTGCAGTCGCCTGCCGCCAGTCTTCAGCGCCGGTCCAGGATTTATAAGTCTGGACACGGCAATCCATTACCCCCGCTATCACCACCTCCGCGTCCTCCGCGCCGCTGCGCGAAGCCGGTTTCATGCGTGATTGCAGGAAACTAGCGCAGACCGTGCAACGGCGATTCTCCCCCCAATGAAAAAGGGAAAGGCGCCATGCGGCTAAACCAGAGAAACGCAAACGAGCGAACGGGTGAACCGGCGAAGGCGAACCCAAAGCGCCGTTATTTCAGCGGCTTGCCCGAATCCTTCCACCGGTCGAGAATCTGCGATTCCGGCGGCAGCATGTCCGTCGCGACGGGTGCGACCGGCGCGGCAGAGATCGGCTTGGCCTGCACCATGGCGACCACCGAACCAGCCGGCACGGGAACGGCAACCGCGCCTGCCGTCGCCGCCGCGATCATCTGCGGCGTGACCGGCGTAAGCGGTTCGACCGGCATATGCGGCCCTGGGACAGGCTCGCCGCCAACGTAACGCTGGCTGAACGCGGCGGACGTGCCCCAGAACCCCTTCCAACGATGGAAGAAATGCGCGCCGACGACGTCGGTCATCACCAGGCTCCGGTTCCACGCCGGCGTCACCGCATAGGTATGATAGTGCGTCGCCAACCCGACCGGCGCGTAGACATAACCCGCGAGCGCCATCCCGGCGGCGCGCGCGGCGCGCACCCACGCAGTCCGTGCCGGCACCCGCGCCATCGCGCCGTCGCACGCAAAGCTGAACTGGCACCCGGCATGTTCGGAGCCCTGATACACCACGCCGCATACGGTGCCGGGAAACGCGGGGTGCCGCACCCGGTTGAGGATGACCTGCGCGACCGCCTGCTGCCCCGCATCCGACTCCGACGCCGCCTCGTAATAGATTGCGGCGGTCAGGCATTGTGCGGCGCGACCACGATCGATCGGAGATGCGCTAGCCACCGAGAAGGGGCGGGCGGGAACGACGCCCGTCTCTGCACCGACGGGATAGCCTGCCGGGATCGGCAGGTCGGGCAGGTCGATCGTGCCGGTAACCCCCGACGCCGGCGCCGCCGTCTCCTGCGCGCTGCCGATCAGGGGTGAAGGTGTCAACGCGCCATCACCCGCCGCCTGCATCGCCGCGGCGGCATCATGTCGCGCTGATATCGCGCGCAACGCGGCCTGCGCCGACATACCAGCGCCGACGATCAGCGTGACGCCGACCATCGCGATCCAGATGCGGCGCAACAGCCGAACTGTCTGTAATCGTACGCGCAAGTCGATACCCCGGCGTCCGAACGACGCACGGGGTCCATAGTCTATTCCGTACGATCGCGCCGCACTCGAATTTCCGTCGTCCCACGCCGGGACGAAGATGGCTCGCAGTTACCTTAACGCGGCGGTATCGAGCTTTAGCGCAGCCTCCGGGATCACCTCGACGGTCGGATAGGCTTTCCGCAACGCCGGGAGGAACTGCTTCGCATCGCCGACCACGACGATGCTGGCCGCGGTCGGATCGAGCAGGGCAGTCGCCGCGGACTGCACCGCAGCGGGGGTTACCGCGGCCACGGCGCCGGTATAGCGCTGCAATTCGCCGATCGGGACGCCACCCTGGACGTAGCTGCCGAGGATGTTCGCCACCCCGCTCGTCGTCTCGATCGCGCGTCCGAAGTTGCCGACCAGCACGGCCTTCCGGGTATCGAGTTCGGCCGCCGGCACCGTGGCCTGCCCCATCCGCGTCATTTCGGCCGAGATCAGCGTCACCACTTCCGCTGCGGTCGGGTTCTTGGTCTGCGTCTTCACGGTGATCGTGCCCTGCGCCTTGCCCGCGTCGAACCCGCTGCTGGCACCATAGGCCAGGCCACGCTTGATCCGGATTTCCTGGTTCAGCCGTGATGAAAACCCGCCGCCCAGCACGGTGTTGGCGACCCCGAGCGCGTAATAGCGGGGATCGGACCGCAGGATCGCGGAGCGCCCGACGACCACGCCGGCCTGTCCGGCCTCGGGCATGTCGACGACGATGACGCGCGATTTCGGATAGACCACCGGCGCCACTGCCGCCGGTGCGGCACCGGTCGGTTTCCACGACGCGAACTGGGCGTCGGCCAGCGCCTTGGCCTGGGCAGCGGTCACGTCGCCGGCCATGATCAGCGTTGCCTGATCCGGGCGAAAGTTCCGCGCATAGGCGGCGGTCAGGTCGGCGCGCGTAATCGTCTTCAGCGATAATGGCGTGCCGCCGGTCGGCGGTCCGTAGGGCGAGTTGCCGAGCACGGCCCAGTCCGCGACCATGTCCGCCAGTTCCGCCGGGTCCTTCAACGCCAGCGTGACGGCATCGATCTGCTGGGTCCGCGCGCGTTCGATTTCGGCGGGCGCAAACGCAGGGTGGATGGCGACGTCGGCGAGGATCGCCATCGCGGGGACCAGCTGGTCCGATTTGACGGTGACGTCGACCGAGGCGCCTTCGCTCGCGGCGCTGCTGCCGATCGCGCCACCAAGCCCTTCGATCTGGCGCGCGATCTCGGTCGCGGACCGCGTCGTCGTTCCCTTGGTAAGCAATTCCGCAGCCAGGTTGGTGGCGCCTGCGCGCTGTGCCGGGTCGGTCGCGGCACCGCCGGTCGTGACCAGATAGGCGGTGACGATCGGCAGGTCGTGACGCTCGACCGTGATCAGCCGCATGCCGTTGGCCAGCCGCGTCTCGATGGGCTGCGGGATCGTCGGGAGAACCGGCGCGCCCGGGGCGGGAGGCTGGATGCGCTGCGGCTCGGGCGCCGGCGTCACGATCTCGACGGTCGCGGGCGCCTTCAGGTCGGCGACCTGCACCGTCGAGGCGACCGCGATCGTATTGCCCGCAGACTCCGAATCCGGCCCTGGCGCGCCGCCAGCCGGCCTCGTCTCGATCGGCATGTAGCGGATCGTCGCCGACTGGGTCTCGCCCAGATATTTTCGCGCCACCCGCTGAATGTCCGCAGCGCTCACCTGGGCGATCGCGGCGAGCTGCTTGTCCGCCGCCTGCGGATCGCCGTCGACCAGCACTGCCTCGGCGAGGGTGCTCGCCTTGCCCTCGGCGGTCTCGCGCGACTGGATCGACTGGGTCAGGATTTCGTTCTTCGCCTCGGCCAGTTCCGCCGCCGTCACCGGAGCATCGCGCAACCGGGCGATCTCGCGCTTGACCGCAGCCTCGCCCGCCTCGACCGTCTTGCCCCCGGCCATGATTGCATAGACGACCAGATTGCCCGTCGCCTGCTTGGTATCGAGGAACGCCGCCGCCGACTGCGCCAGCTGGTCGCGGTACACGACGCTCTCGTACAGCCGCGAACTCTCGCCAGTCGCCAGCACGGCATTCAACACGGTCAACGCGGCGATATCCGGATCGCGGTCCGCGGGGACATGATAGCTGACCAGCACCGCTGGCAACGGCGTGTTCGGCTCGTACACGGTCCGCGTCACCGCTTTGGTCCGCGCAGGTTCGACCACCGTAACGCGCGGGATCGTAGCAGCGGGCTTCTTAATCCCGGCGAAATACTGGTCGACCCAACCGTTCAACTGCGCCGGATCGAAATTGCCGGAGACCACGAGAATTGCATTGTCCGGCCGGTAATAGGTCGCATGAAACGCGCGGACGTCGTCGATCCCGGCGGCTTCGAGGTTCTCCAGGCTACCGATCCCCGGCCGCGCATAGGGATGAACCTGATAGGCGAGCTCGGGATAATAGATCGAGAACAGCTTGCCATAAGGCTGAGCTAGAGTCCGCTGGCGCAGTTCCTCCTTCACCACGTCGCGTTCCGAGCCGAAGCTCTTGGGCTCGACGACGAGGCTCGCCATCCGGTCGGCCTCCGCGAACAGCAGTCGCTGGAGGTGGTTGGCCGGGATCACCTCGTAATAATTGGTATAATCGTCGTTGGTCGACGCGTTGTTGTAGCCGCCGACATCCTCGGTCAGTCGGTCCATCTGCTCCGACACCAGGTTGCGTGTCGACTTGAACATCAGGTGTTCGAACATGTGCGCGAACCCGGACTTGCCCTTGGGGTCGTCCTTCGAACCGACGTCGTACCACATTTGCACCGACACGTTCGGCGTGCCGGTATCGCGGATCGCATACACCCGCAGGCCGTTCGGCAGGGTGCGCTCGGTATAGGCGATCGGCTTTACCAAAACCTGCGTTGGGACAGGTGCGGTCTGCGCCACCCCCGCTACGGGAAGACATGCCGCGGTGAGCAGCAGCGCGGAGCGGAGGAGGCGCATGAAGGTCCTTACTTGTTGCGGTTCGCGAACAGTACCGCGCCCGCGATCGCCGCCGAGCCGATGCCGACGCCGAGACCGATCTTCGCGAGCGGCCAGCTCTTTGCCTTCTCGGCGGCGTTGTGCGCGGCGGCTTCGGCCTGCAGCTTCGCCTCCTTCGCGGCGGCGAGGATTTCGTTCGGGGTATCGCTGTCGATCTTGATCGTCACTTGGGCTCTCCTTCACTCTTCCGGGCATACAACGCGCGGAAATCATTCGCGAACTGCGTCAGCGTCCCCGAGGCAATCGCCGCCCGCAGATCCGCCATCAGCGTTTCGTAGAACCAGATGTTATGCTCCGTCATGAGCATTGCGCCAAGCATTTCGCCCGATCGGACGAGGTGATGCAGATACGCCCGACCCCAAGTCGCACAGACCGGACAGGGACAGGCGGGGTCGAGTGGCCCCATATCCTCGGCGAACTTCGCGTTGCGGATGTTGATCGGCCCGGTCCGCGTGAACGCCTGGCCCGTGCGTCCCGACCTAGTCGGCATTACGCAATCGAACATGTCGATCCCGCGCTCAACCGCGCCGACGATGTCGTCCGGCTTGCCGACCCCCATCAGGTAGCGCGGCTTGTCGACCGGCAACTGGTCCGGCGCGAAATCGAGGCACCCGAACATCGCCTCCTGGCCCTCGCCGACAGCGAGCCCGCCGACCGCATAGCCGTCGAAGCCGATACCGATCAGCGCATCCGCCGATGACTTCCGGAACCCCTCGTTCAGCGCACCCTGCTGGATCCCGAAGATCGCGTTGTTCTCGGCATGCGTCTCGCCACTGTCGAACGCCGCTCGCGACCGCTTGGCCCAGCGCATCGATCGCTCCATCGCCGCTGCCTGCACCTCACGCGTCGACGTCGTTGGTACCAGCTCGTCGAACGCCATGACGATGTTCGAGCCAAGCAACCGCTGGATCTCGATCGACCGCTCGGGGCTCAGCAGATGCCGCGTGCCGTCGAGGTGCGACTTGAACGACACGCCCTCCTCGGAGCGCTTGGTCAGGTCGGCCAGACTCATTACCTGATAGCCGCCGGAGTCGGTCAGGATCGGCTTCGACCAGCCCGAAAACGCATGCAGCCCGCCCAGCCGCGCAACCCGCTCCGCACCCGGCCGCAGCATCAGATGATAAGTGTTGCCGAGGATGATGTCCGCGCCCGCGCCGACGACATCGGCGGGCTTCATGCCCTTGACGGTAGCCGCAGTGCCGACCGGCATGAACGCGGGCGTGCGGATGTCACCACGTTGCATCGCGATGACGCCGGTGCGCGCCTTGCCATCGGTGGCGGAGATGGTGAAGTCGAAGCGGGGACGAGTGGTCATGTTACTTTTTCTTGCGGATGCCGTAGCGATCGCCGACCGGCGCGCCGCGGATGATGATGAGTTCGGCGCGGGTCAGCACGCCGTCCTTGTCACGGTCGAACCGCGTGAAGAACTGCGCGAACCGCGCCTGGAGTTCGACGAGCGTGATCCGGTTATCGCCATCGCGATCAACCTCGAATGGGCTGGGCAACGCGTTGCGATCGCCGAGCCAAGCTTGAGCCCAATCGGCATAGGCGATGTACCCGATTGAGCCCGTCGCAGCGCCCTCCGCAGTGGCAAAGCTTCGGGCAACGCCTGCGGTCAGCTCGGCTTGCGTAACCCGCCCGTCACCGTTGGCATCACAAGCGGCTATGAACAGCGCAGCTGGCTCGGCAAAAATCGTTGCAGGCGGTTGCGGCGTACCCGCGGGCGGCGGTGCGGCGGTAATGGCTTGGAGCAGAGCGAGTGCGAGCAGCATGCCGCCCGTCATGGCAGCAGAAGCGAGGCGTCGCCATAGCTGTAGAAGCGATACTTCCCGGCGATCGCATGCGCATACGCCGCCTGCATCCGCTCGCGCCCCATCAGCGCCGATACCAGCATGAACAACGTCGAGCGTGGCAGATGGAAATTGGTCATCAGCCCATCGATCCCGCGGAACCGATAACCCGGCGTGATGAAGATCGCGGTGTCGCCATCGAACGGGCGAATGACGTCGTCCTCGCCGGTCGCGCTCTCGATCAGCCGCAGCGACGTCGTCCCCACTGCGATCACGCGCCCACCGTTTGCACGAACCGCATTGAGGCGATCGGCGGTGGCGGCATCAATCCGGCCCCATTCCGCATGCATCTTGTGTTCGGTCGTGTCTGTGGCCTTCACGGGAAGGAACGTCCCCGCGCCGACATGCAGCGTCAGCATCGCATGACCGATCCCCGCCGCCTCGAGCGCCGCCATCAGCTTCGGCGTGAAGTGCAACGCCGCCGTCGGCGCCGCTACCGCGCCCGGCTCGGACGCGAACATCGTCTGGTAATCGTCCGCGTCGCGTTCGTCGGTCGGGCGCTTGCCGGCGATATACGGGGGCAGGGGCATATGGCCCGCGCGCTCCAGCAGCAGTTCGACCGGTTCGTCACCGGCGAACACCAGCGCGTAGCTCCCGTCGTCCTCGCGATCGACCGCCGCGGCGCTGACGCCGTTGCCGAACTCGATCACGTCGCCATCGCGCAGCCGCCTTGCGTTGCGGATGAACGCGCGCCACCGCCGCGGTCCCTCGCGCTTGTGCAGCGTCGCGCCGATCTTCGCATCGCCGCGCGTCCCGTCCAACTGCGCCGGGATCACACGCGTATCGTTGAATACGAGGATGTCGCCACGACGCAGCAGCGACGGCAGGTCTGATACGCCCGCATCCAGCGTGCGATCACCTTCGAGCACCAGCATCCGTGCATCATCTCGCGGCGCCGCGGGGCGGAGCGCGATGTTGTCGGTCGGCAGGTCGAAGTCGAAAAGGTCGACGTTCAACGTGGAGTCACTTTTTTGCAGGAGCCTTCTTGGCCGCCGGCTTGGCAGGGGGCGCCTTGCGAGCAGCCGGCGCGAGCTTGGGCTTGGCCGCATCCGGACCCGATGCCGTACCCGGCAACGTCACCGGCGCACCGAGCGCAGGAGCAGGGGGACCAGCGACATACGCCGGGGGATTGTCCGCCGCGATATACGCATGGACGATCCGCGACGGGTTCGCCGGTGGCTCGCCGCGCTCGATCGCATCGACATACTGCATCCCGTCGATCACGCGACCGAACACGGTATATTTCTTGTCGAGGCTCAGGCGCGGCTGGAAGACGATGAAGAACTGGCTGTTCGCGCTGTCCTCCTTGTCCGACCGCGCCGCCGATACCGCGCCGCGGACATGCGGCAGGTAATTGAACTCCGCCTTCACGTCGGGCAGCGTCGAGCCGCCGGTGCCGTCGCCCTTGGGATCGCCGCCTTGCGCCATGAACCCGTCGATCACGCGGTGAAACAGCAGGCCGTCATAGAAATGCTGGCGAGTGAGCGTCTTGATCCGCTCGACCATCAGCGGTGCGACGTCCGGCCGCAGCCAGATCGTCACGCGACCACCGGTCGACAGGTCGAGCAGCAGCAGATTCTGCGTATCGGTCGTCAGCGGCGGCGTCGCACGCGCGGGGGCTACCACCACATTATTCTTCTGCGCGGCGACCGGCACCGTGACCAGGCACCCGAGCAACGCGAACATTCCGACGAAAAAGCGCATCAAATTCCCACTCGCAAGAGGCCCGGCGCAACCAGGCTGCCGCCACTTAGAGCAAATCCCCGCTTGCGCCAATCTGAACGTGCAGACGTGCCGAGCGAGAGGGAGCGATCCCTAGCGCAGCCCGTCACCCCGGGCTTGTTCCGGGGCGCACCGTTCCGCGTACTCAATTCTTTTGGCCTTGAGGAACCGTGGATGCCGGAACAAGCCCGGCATGAGGGGAATTCAGCTACCCTTGCGGCCGATCTTCTCGACCCGCGCCACCACTTCCGCACACACCGCCCCCGGCACGAACTTCGCGATATTTCCGCCGTACAGCGCAATTTCCTTCACCAGCCGGCTCGCGATCGGCTGCAACGCGACGTCGGCCATCAGGAACACCGTCTCGACGCGCGGATTGATCTGTTGGTTCATCCCCGCCATCTGGTATTCGTATTCGAAGTCGGCGACCGCGCGCAGGCCACGGACGATCACCTTCGCCCCCTGTCGCTCGGCAAAATCCATCAGCAGCGAATCGAACGCGACGACCTCGATGTCGCCATCGACGTCGGCCACCTCGCGGCGCACCGTCGCCATCCGCTCCTCGATCGTGAACATCGGCGACTTGGACGGGTTGGTCGTCACCCCGATCACCAGCCGGTCGACCAGCTTCGCGCCGCGCCGGATGATGTCCATATGGCCCAACGTGACCGGATCGAACGTGCCCGGATAGACACCAATGCGTGCGGTCATGTTGAACTCCCGGTTATACGCTCAGCGGTCGCGTTCGAGCACGAAGCGCGCGATGTCGCGCAACAGATCGGCTTCTTTGCCGTAGCTATGCAGGTGCGCCACGGCCTGGTCCACCAGCATCCGCGCCTGTTCACGCGCGCGCTCCGCGCCGAGCAGCGACAGGAACGTCTCCTTGCCAGCGACCTCGTCCTTGCGCAGCGACTTGCCGACGACGGCCTCGTCGCCCTCCGCATCGAGCAGGTCGTCGGCGATCTGGAACGCCAGCCCCAGGTCATGCGCATAACCCCGCAGACCCACGCGCCCCTCAGGCGGCAACCGTCCCAGGATCGCCCCGGCCTCGACCGAAGCCGAGATCAGCGCACCCGTCTTCATCTGCTGCAACCGCGTGACGGTGTTGAGATCGAAGCGCATGTTCTCCGCCTCGATATCCATCTTCTGCCCGCCCGCCATGCCGTTAGGACCGGACGCACGCGCAAGGTCCATCACCAGTTCGATCCGCACGAACGGATCGGCATGTGTGGCTGGATCGGCAAGAATCTCGAACGCCAGCGCATGCAGGCAGTCGCCCGCCAGGATCGCGGTCGCCTCGTCGAATAGCTTGTGCACGGTCGGCTTGCCACGGCGCATGTCGTCGTCATCCATCGCCGGCAGATCGTCATGGATCAGCGAATAGACGTGGATCGCCTCGATCGCCGTCGCCGCCCGTGCGGCGCAGTCGCGCGCGACGTCGAACAGATTGGCGGTCGCGAACACGAGTAGCGGCCGCAGCCGCTTGCCACCACCGATCGCCGCGTGCCGCATTGCGCGGTACAGGTCGCCGCGCGGATCGTCCGGAATGGTCAGCAACTGGTCGAATTGCCGGTCGATCTCCGCGGAGACCTCGGCAAGCGCGGCATCAAGCGTGACGGGCATCCCGCTCACCGCGTCAGCCCGCCGCGAACGGGCGGACGCCGGCAGGCTTGCCGTCGCCGTCGAGCCGGATCGCCTCGATCCGCGCCTGCGCCGCATCGAGCCGGTCGGCGCAACGCTGGCGCAGCTTGTTGCCGCGCTCGTACAGTTCGATCGCCTGCTGAAGCGGCGTGTCGCCACTTTCCAGCTTCCCGACGATGAGCTCAAGTTCCTTCAGTGCATCCTCGAACGCGAGGTCTTCGATCGGCGTGTCCATGCCCGCCGCTATGGCGCAGGCACCGGACGAGGGTCAAGGATGCGCGCCATGGATCGCCCGACGGTTCAGCGCAATCGGCTGACGGTCCAGGTGTAGAGCACCGACACGCCGATCAGCCCGAGATCGACTGCGGCCAGCATCCGGTGCGGCGAGGGATCGCTGGTTTCGTGCGTGATGATGCGGATATCGGCAGTGGGATGCCAGACGGCCAGCACAATCAGCGCCAGTCCCGCAACCAACAGCACCGCCCTACGATCGCGCATCATCCGTCTCCCGAGATCGCCAGCATGCCGTCAAACCGGTCGTTTCGCAAGTGGATCGGCTGGCCCCTCAGGCGGCGATCGGCAGCCCGCCCGCGTCACGTGATCGATCGCGCCCGGCGCCCTTGGCCGCGAACAGCGCACGGTCGGCGCTCCGGTACAGCGTCTTCCAGTCGGATTCGCGCAGCAGTGGCCCGGTACAGCGGCCGATGCTCGCGGTCACCTTGATGTCGAACGGCATGCGCTGGCCCCGCAACCTATCGAGGATCGTCTCGGCCAGCATGTCCGCGCTCGATCCCGGCAGGGGGGCGTCGACCAGGATCGCGAACTCCTCGCCGCCGATCCGCGCCACCAGGGCGTCGCTCGGCACCGCGTTGCGTAGCGCGCGCGCGACCACCCGTAGCACCTCGTCGCCGCCGTCGTGGCCGATCGTCTCGTTGACGCGCTTGAAATGGTCGACGTCGGCGATCAGCAGCATCTGGTCGCCCGGCCGGCCGATCGCGCGCGCCAGGAATGCGCGGCGGTTGAGCAGCCCGGTCAACGGCTCGGTATCCGCGAGCAACCGTGCAGCGATCTCCTGTTCGCGAGCCTCGTCGCGCTCGATGCTGAGCAGGCGGATTCGGTAGGCGATCGCAAGGCTCGACAGCAGCGCCTCGAGCGCCATCGACAGGATCGTCGAATTGTCGAGCCAGAAGCTCCACGGCATCAGCTCAAACGCATTGGCCACGCGCATCGTCGCCACCGCGATCGGCGCACCCCAGGCGACCGCGAACAGCCACAGGAAATTGCTCCGCGCCCGCCATGCGCGCCACAGGATGATCGGCACCATCGCCAGCAGCGCTAGGTACGCGCAGACCAGCATCATATCCAGCACGTGGAAGTGCCACGGCGCGGCGCTCGCCCACAACAGCGACGTGGCGAACAGCGCGGCGATCACGCCGCTGCTGACCGGCCGCAGCCATCCGGCGAACACGTCGCGCTCGAAGAACATCCGCGCGAACCACAAGGCCGACCCCGCCGATGCCGCCAGGAACAGCGCGTTCAGCCGCTGGCGATCGTTGTTGTCGAGGGTCGGGACGATCTGCCCCAACGCCCCCGACGACGTGAACGCGTAGATCAGCAGGCACAGCACGAGCAGGCAATATGCCGGTTGGAACGCCTGCCGCAACGCTCCCCACAGCGCGAGATTATAGACGATCAGCGCGATCGCCATCCCCCCGAATGCGCCGTACAGCGCGGCCAGAACGGCTTCCGCGTTCGCGCTCTCCCGGTGTGTCGCGAGCGTCGCGCCGAGGATGATCCCGCGCAGGTTCGCCGTGCCCTCGACATGCCACAGCAGCCGCACCGGCGCGGTGTCATGACTGGGCAGCGACTGGACGATCACCGGGCCCAAGCCTAGCAGCGGACCGGTCGTCCGGTGGGTGAAGCCGGTCCGGCGGATCGCGCCATCGGCGTATAGAACGTACAGCGTCACGCGGTTCATCCACGTGCTGCCGATCCGTACGTCGCGCGCCTCCAGGTCGTTGACGGGAAGGCGCCCCGACATCAGCCAGAAATCGCCCGCGCCGAACGCGGTCTGCGACGTCGTGCAGTCGAAGCTTGCCGGCGTCGCGAACAGATTCGCAGGCATCATGCCGGGTTGGGCGGGGCGGATGCACACCGACAACGGTACGCCGGTGATCGCATAAGCGGGTGCGGCGAGCGCAAATCCGGACGCCAGCGTCAAAACGCCGATCATCCATCGCAGCCACACCGTCATCGTCATGACACGAGACTATGTGTATGTTCACCAATTAACGGTAAACGCGCTCGCATTATTCCAGAAAAAAGCCCGCCGACGGGGTGAACCGGCAGCGGGCTTTGATCGGCGTTGCGTTTGGCCGGGTTACTTCGCCTCGACGGTCTCGGTCTTGCCCTTCTTCTTGGGCTTTTTCGGCGCGGCGGCTTCGATCGCGAACGACAGCGCGCCGTCCTTCATCTTCACCGTCACCTCGCCGCCGTGGACCAGCTTGCCGAACAGCAATTCCTCGGCGAGCGGCTGCTTGATCTTCTCCTGGATCAGGCGACCCATCGGCCTTGCGCCGTACAGCTTGTCATAGCCCTTTTCGGTCAGCCATGCCTTCGATTCGTCATCGAGCTGGATATGCACGCCGCGGTCCGCCAGCTGCAGTTCGAGCTGCAGGATGAACTTGTCCACGACCCGCGCGACCACCGTCGTCGGCAGGTATCCGAACGGCACGATCGCATCCAGCCGGTTGCGGAATTCCGGCGTGAACATCTTCTGCACCGCCTGCTCGTCCTCGCCCTCGCGGGTGAGATTGCCGAAGCCGACCGTCTCGCGCGCCATGTCCGACGCACCCGCATTGGTCGTCATGATGACGATCGTGTTGCGGAAATCGACCGACTTGCCGTGCTGGTCGGTCAGGCGCCCGTTATCCATGACCTGCAACAGGATGTTGAACAGGTCGGGATGCGCCTTCTCGATCTCGTCGAGCAACAACACCGAATGCGGCTGCTGGTCGACCGCATCGGTCAGCAACCCGCCCTGGTCGAACCCGACATAGCCCGGCGGCGCGCCGATCAGCCGGCTGACCGAATGCCGCTCCATATACTCGCTCATGTCGAACCGCTGGAGCGGGATACCCAGGATCGTCGCCAACTGACGCGCGACCTCGGTCTTGCCCACGCCGGTCGGCCCGGTGAACAGGTAATTGCCGATCGGCTTGTCCGGATCGCGCAGACCCGCACGGCTCAGCTTGATCGCCGACGAGAGCAGCTCGATCGCCTTGTCCTGACCGAACACCACCCGCTTCAGATCCGTTTCGAGGCTCGCCAGCGACTTCTTGTCGTCGGTCGAGACGCTCTTCGGCGGAATTCGCGCCATGGTCGCGATGACCATCTCGATCTCCTTGGGGGTGATCGTCTTCTTGCGCTTGTTCGGCGGCACCAGCATCTGCATCGCGCCAACCTCGTCGATCACATCGATCGCCTTGTCCGGCAGCTTGCGGTCGTTGATGTACCGCGCCGACAACTCCACCGCCGACTTGATCGCATCGGGCGTGTACTTGACGTTGTGGTGATCCTCGAACGCCGACCGCAAGCCAGCGAGGATCTTGATGGTATCCTCGATCGTCGGCTCGTTCACGTCGATCTTCTGGAAGCGCCGCAGCAACGCGCGGTCCTTCTCGAAGTGGTTGCGGAACTCCTTGTACGTCGTCGAACCGATGCACCGGATCGTACCGCCGCTGAGTGCCGGCTTCAGCAGGTTCGACGCATCCATCGCCCCGCCACTCGTCGCGCCGGCACCGATCACGGTGTGGATCTCGTCGATGAACAGCACCGCGTCGGGCAGCTTCTCGAGTTCGTTGACGACCGCCTTCAGCCGCTCCTCGAAGTCACCGCGATACCGCGTGCCCGCCAGCAACGCGCCCATGTCGAGCGAATAGATCACAGCAGGCAACAGCACTTCCGGAACGTCGCCCTCGACGATCTTCCGCGCCAGGCCTTCCGCGATCGCGGTCTTCCCGACGCCGGGGTCGCCCACGTAGAGCGGGTTGTTCTTCGACCGGCGGCACAGAATCTGGATCGTCCGATCCACCTCCGGACCACGCCCGATCAGGGGATCGACCTTGCCGTTGCGGGCCTTCTCGTTGAGGTCGACCGTGAATTGCTTGAGCGCGCTTTCCGTCTTGCCCTTCTCCTGTCCCTTGGCCGGCTTCTCGTCGTCCGCACCCTTTGGCGTGGATGCTTCGGTCGCCTGCTGTCCGCCCTTGCCGACACCGTGGCTGATGAAGCTGACCGCATCGAGGCGGCTCATGTCCTGCTGTTGCAGGAAATAGACGGCATAGCTCTCGCGCTCGCTGAACAAGGCGACGAGCACGTTGGCGCCGGTCACTTCGTCGCGGCCCGAGGACTGGACGTGCAGGATCGCGCGCTGGACGACGCGCTGGAACCCGCTGGTGGGGGAGGGATCGGTCGCCGCATCGACCTTCAGCGCATCGAGTTCGCTGTCGAGGTAGTGCGAGACGGTATTCTTCAGATCGCCGATCTCGACGTTGCAAGCGGTCATGACCTTCGACGCATGTTCGTCGTCGATCAGCGCGATCAGCAGATGCTCCAGCGTCGCATATTCGTGGCGCCGGGACGACGCCGCCTCAAGCGCCTTGTGCAGCGTGGTCTCGAGGGCGGGTGCAAATGATGGCATTTACAATACTCCTGTCGGGCCGCGAGAACGCGAGCCCTTTGCCACTATGTCGGAACTGATATTGGTCGCATCAAGCACTTGAACCCGGCCCCATCCGTTCCTGCGCTGTCCAAATACAGCGAGCGAGGGGATGGGAGGGTATTTCACCGCCTGAAAAGGTCGTCGGCACTGGCCCGGTGGCTGACCGCGCGGTCCTTTTTGACCTGGCAGCGGGCGATCTCACCCTGCAACACGGTTATGCGTGCATCGAGCTCGGCGACCGACAACGGATCCAGGTCCTGCCGCACCAGTGCGTCAAGCAGATCGTCGGGACGGGAGGGGGCGTCTTCCAGGTCCATCGTGCCTCTAACGTTGACCCGCACCAGAGTGATGTCAATAAGGCCGGGTAATCAAAAGGGGCGTGACGAGCAGATGACCGCGATACCCGAAAACACATCGAGTAACTTACGTGTACCTGACGTCATGAAGGCGATCGATCCGGAACAGCCCGGCGGTCCGGAAGTCCTGGTGCTGGTCGACCGGCCCGTGCCGCAGCCTGGGTCGGGCGAGGTGCTCGTCAAGGTAGCGGCCGCTGGCGTCAATCGTCCCGAGGTGATGCAGCGCCAGGGCAAATATCCGCCGCCGCCGGGGGCACCGTCGATCCTCGGCATGGAAATCTCCGGCACGATCGTCGCGGTCGGCGAGGGGGTCGGCAACGAACAGATCGGCCAGCTCGTCTGCGCGCTCATCACCGGCGGTGCGTATGCGGAATATGCGGTCGCGCCGTTCGGTCAGTGCCTTCCCGTGCCCGAGGCTCTCACGATGACCGAGGCGGCGGCGATGCCCGAGACGCTCTTCACCGTCTGGACCAACCTGTTCGAGCGCGCCTACGCGATGGAGGGCGACACGGTGCTGGTTCACGGCGGCACCAGCGGGATCGGCACGATGGCGATCGGCCTGTGCAACGTGTTCGGCATCGACATCATCGTCACCGCCGGCTCCAAGGCGAAGTGCGAGGCGGCGCTAAGCCTCGGCGCCACGCACGCGATCGACTACAAGTCGGAGGATTTCGTCGAGCGCGTGAAGCAGATCACCGGCGGCAAGGGCGTCGCCGCGGTGCTCGACATGGTCGGCGGCGACTACGTCCCCCGCAACCTGCAATGCCTCGCGGACGACGGCCGCCATGTGTCGATCGCGGTCATGGGCGGCATGACGGCGACCGTCCCCCTGTTCGAGATCATGCGCCGTCGCCTGACGCTGACCGGCTCCACGCTCCGCCCACGCGACACCGCGTTCAAGTCGCTGGTCGCCGACGAACTGGCGCGCACCGTGTGGCCGCACGTCGAGGCCGGCAAGCTGAAGCCAGTCATCGACCGCGTGTTCGCCTTCGCCGATGCACCGGCCGCGCATACCCGGATGGAAGCGGGCGATCACGTCGGGAAGATCGTGCTGACGATGGAGTGAACGGGGGAGGAAGGGGGTGTGCGTCCTTTTCTTCCGCCCCCCCGCCCGTATCCGCATGCCACCCGCCCAACCGCCCCAATCCCGTCACCCCAGCGAAAGCTGGGGTATCTCCGTTCGACGACCGACGCGCACCCATACACAACCACCCCGGCGAAGGCCGGGGCCCAATTGGGAAAGTTGAGTAACGATTCGTCGTCCTCCGTTACTGCTACCTTTCCAATTAGGCCCCGGCCTTCGCCGGGGTGGGATGGGGGGAAGCAAAGCGCCGACCCAAGGCAATCTTGTTCTCCCGCGAAGGCGGGAGCCCAGTCTGGATCCCCGCCTTCGCGGGGAAACATGCTACTTGGTGATTGAAGTCAGGACCCAAACGGTCCCGGCTCCGATCCCTCAGTTGCTATCTGAATCATCATCCCCACCGCTGGTCGCCAGCAGCACGCCAACCACCAACGCAGCCAGGATGCCGATGCTGACGTAAGTCGCGGTCGGACTCTCGGCGAGCTTGCGCTTGCCCGACGTCGCAGTGCGCGGGCGCCATCGACAGCGACGCTGCCGGATTTGCCGCCGAGACCATCGTCGGCGCAACCATCAGCGCCGCACCTGCAACGGCCGCGCCAAGCTTCTTGAAACCACACTTCACGGTAACTCGTCTCTGTAAGACCCCGGCATAGGTTCGGCTTCGCCCCAATTCTTCAAGGCGTTTGCGCGGCAGTTGCGACACCGCCGCCACACTGACTTCGAACAGTCACCGGACTGCGGCCACGATGTCACAATAGCCCGCTAGAAGAGTGCGTAAGGATAGTTTTGCGGGGGCAGGCTCATGAACGCCGTTACGACGTTTTCGCCATCTAGCATTATCGGCGCCGACATCACCGATATCGCCGACTTCATCCACTCACGCCCGGCCGCACCCGAGCCGATCGTCGAGCGGCGGCAATACCGCACGATCTGGATCTCCGACGTCCATCTCGGTACGCGGGGCTGCAACGCCGGCATGCTCAACGACTTCCTCGATCACGTCGACAGCGAGACGATGTACCTCGTCGGCGACATGATCGACGGCTGGCGGCTGAAGAAGAAGTTCTACTGGCCCGCCGCGCACAACGACGTCCTCTGGCGCCTGCTCAAGCGCGCCAAGCGCGGCACCCGCGTCGTCTACATCCCCGGTAATCACGACGAGGTGTTCCGGCAATATTCGGGGCTCGACTTCGGCGGCATCTCGATCCGCCGGAAGGCGATCCACGAGACCGCCGACGGCCGCCGCCTGCTGGTACTCCACGGCGACGAGTTCGACGCGATCACGCTCGCGCATCGCTGGGTCGCGCATATCGGGGACGCCGCCTACACGATGCTGATGGGCCTCAACCGTTGGGTCAACGGCGCGCGGCGCGCGTTCGGCATGCCCTATTGGTCGCTGTCGAAGCATGCCAAGGCCAAGGTCAAGAACGCGGTCGCCTTCATCTCGCACTTCGAAGAAGTCGTCGCGCATGCGGCCGGCGTCCGCGGCGTCGAAGGCGTCGTCTGCGGTCATATCCACACCGCCGAAATGCGCGAGATCGCCGGCATCGCCTATTACAACGACGGCGACTGGGTCGAAGGCTGCACCGCGCTGGTCGAGCATTTCGACGGCCGCATGGAGCTTCTCCACTGGGCCGACGAAATCGCCGCCCGCGAGCGCGACAAGGTCGTCACCCTAGCCGCCTGACCTAAACCCTCTCCCTCTCGGGGAGAGGGAAAGACGCGAAGCGGCGAGGGTGAGGGCAAGTCCACCACGCCGGTGAACAGTGTGCCCTCACACTCCCACTTGGCTGCGCCAAGCGGGCCCCTCCCTCTCCCCGACGGGAGAGGGTAAAACGGAGAAGACAGATGCGTATCGCGATCGTCACCGACGCCTGGAGCCCGCAAGTCAACGGCGTCGTCCGCACCCTCCAGGCGGTCCGCAGGGAACTCGAATCGATCGGCCACCAGGTCCTGATCGTCTCCCCCGAACAGTTCGCCTCGATGCCATGCCCGACCTACCCCGAGATCCGCCTCGCCTTCGCCCGGTCCGGCGCAGTAGGCCGCATGCTGGCGAGCTTCGGCGCCGACGCGATCCATCTCGCCACCGAAGGCCCGGTCTGCCTGGCCGCGCGTACGTGGTGCCTCGCCCGCGCGCTTCCCTTCACCACCGCTTACCACACCCAATTCCCAGACTATATCGCCGCCCGCACCGGCGCGAACCCGGACTGGATCTGGCGCTATATCCGCTGGTTCCACCGCCCCGCGCAGTCGATTCTGGTCTCCACGCCGTCGGTCGCCAGGACACTGGCGGACCAAGGCCTGCACCAGGTCCGTGAATGGGGCAGGGGCGTCGACTTCGCGCAATTTGGCCTCGACGGCGCGCGCGATCCGGAAATGGCGGCGCTCCCCGGCCCGATTCAGCTCTATGTCGGCCGTGTCGCGGTCGAGAAGAACATCGAGGCGTTCCTGTCCTCCGCGCACTCCGGCACCAAGGTCGTGGTCGGCGACGGCCCCGCCCGCGCCATGCTCGCACGCCGCTTCCCGGACGCGGTCTTTCTCGGCCAGCGCTCGGGCCTCGATCTCGCCGCCGCCTACCGCACCGCCGACGTCCTCGTCTTCCCGAGCCGCACCGACACCTTCGGTCTCGTCATGATCGAGGCGCTGGCTTGCGGAACCCCCGTCGCGGCCTACCCGGTAACCGGGCCGATCGACGTGCTAGACGACCGTGTCGGCGCGATGCACGAAGACCTCGACACCGCGATCGCCACCGCGCTCACCCGCGACAGCGTCACCTGCGCCGCCTATGCCGCGCGCTACAGCTGGCCCGCCAGCGCGCGCCAGTTCCTCCACGCGCTCGTTCCGCTCGAACGGAAGCTGTTGGCGGCCTGACGCTTGATCGCTTGCCTGTTAGCCCCACGCACACTAAGTCCGTCTCATGTCAGGCCGCTCCGAAAGGGGCGGCCCTTTCTATTTTTACGGAGTTCTCTCTGTGGCCCAGCCGCTCATGCCCCATGCCACCGCCGCCTGGATGGTCGACAATACCGCGCTCAGCTTCGAGCAGATCGCGGACTTCTGCGGCCTGCACATCCTCGAGATCCAGGCGATCGCCGACGACACCACCTCGACCAAGCTCACCGGTCGCGATCCCGTCCGCGCGCACGAAGTGACGCAGGAAGAGATCGACAAGGGTGCCGCCGATCCCGATTACCAGCTGAAGATGATCAAGGGCCCCGAGCAGGTCCGCCGCACCAAGGGTCCGCGCTACACGCCGGTCTCGAAGCGCCAGGACAAGCCCGACGGCATCTCGTGGATCATCCGCAATCACCCGGAGATAACCGACGGCGCGATCTCGCTGCTGATCGGCACCACCCGCACGACGATCGCCGCGATCCGCGACCGCAGCCACTGGAACATCGCCAACATCACCCCGAAGGACCCGGTCACGCTCGGCCTGACCTCGCAGCGCGAACTCGACGCCGCGGTGGCGAAGGCAGCCAAGGCAGCCGGCATGGAAGCCCCGACCGACACCCGCCTCGAAGGCGACCGCGAAGTGCTCCTCCAGCAGCTCCGCGCCGAGCGCACCCAGGCGGCAGCGGACGCACAGTTCGTGGCAGACGGCGGCGTCCTCCCCGTCAAGCCGCTCTTCGACGACCCCTTCAAGCGCTGACCGCACTTTCCCCTCCCGCAAGCGGGAGGGGGCAGGGGGTGGGCTCGCGCGCTCCTCCTGCGATACGGCTAGCGAGGATCGCCAGCCCGGCAGGCCGTGACCGTATCCGGCGACAGCCCGAACGTCGTTGTTCTCCCGCGAAGGCGGGAGCCCAGTCTGGGTCCCCGCCTTCGCGGGGAAACAAGTTTCCTTCGTTTCAAGCGAGAACCCATCTAATCCTCCCCCGCCAGGGGGAGGTGGCTGGCACTTGCCAGACGGAGGGGGAGGTAAGCGAAAACCTCGGTTCCGTGTCCTCCCCCTCCGACACCTTCGGTGCCACCTCCCCCTTGCGGGGAGGATTGCGAAGGTCGGGATTGGGCGGGAACAGTCGTGACGACGTTGGCCAGCACTATCTCCCGCCACATCCAGTTGCTAACCGCAACGGATGGCAACCGCACCCGACACCGATTTCGCGCCGACCAGCCACAAGGGCCTGACCTACCCCTTCGGCGGCGCAGAGCCCGAAGCCGGTGACGTCTTCGAGGTCGCCCCCGGCATAGACTGGGTCCGCCTCAAAATCCCCGGCCCATTGAAACACGTAAACTGCTGGTTCCTCGCCGACACCGACGGCGAAGCCTTGGTCGACACCGGCATGAACACAGCGGAGGCCCGCGACGCCTGGAAAGCCATCTTCAACGGCCCCAAGGCGGACGTTCGCATCACGCGAATGATCGGCACCCACTTCCACCCAGACCATATCGGCCTCGCCGGCTGGATGTGCGACCACCATGCCGCCCCCCTGATCATGACCCGGGCCGAATGGCTCACCGCGCGTATGCTCGCCGCCGACGCCCGCGACTCCGTTCCCCACGAAATGCTCACTTTCTGGCGCGGCGCAGGCTGGGGCCCAGAACAGATCGACCACGCCACCGCCAAAGGCTGGGCCGGCTTCCGGAAAATCATCACCCCACTGCCGCTTAGCTACACGCGTATCGAAGACGGCGACACGCTCACCATCGGCACGCGCGACTGGCGCGTCGTCACCGGCTCCGGCCACTCTCCCGAACACGCGTGCCTATACGACGAAGCCGGCGGCATCCTCATCGCCGGCGATCAAGTCCTCCCCCGCATCAGCCCCAACGTCTCGCTCGGTGTCACCGAACCCAACGCCGACCCCTTGGGCGAATGGTTCGCCTCCATTGCCAAGCTCAAGACGCTGCCCGCCGACCTGCTCGTCCTCCCCGGCCACGGCGACCCGTTCACCGGCCTCCACACCCGCCTCGACGCGATGGACCGCGAGCACCGCGAGCGACTCGACGAACTCGCCGTCTTCCTCGCCGAACCCCGCCGCGCGGTCGACTGTTTCGGACGCCTGTTCCGCCGCGCGATCGGTCCGGACGTGCTCGGCATGGCGACCGGCGAAGCACTCGCGCACCTCCGCCGCCTCGAAATCGAAGGCCGAGCGACCCGCGACATCCAAGATGGCGTATGGTGGTGGCGCGCGGCCTGAGTTAGCATGCAGCCAAATTCAAGAGGATAGCCCCATGTGCGACGAGCATACCGCAGACGATAACGAAGCCTATCTGGCCGGCGTCTCGCGCCGCCAGTTCGGCGTGATGACCGGCGCGATGGGCCTGACCATGCTGCTGCCCGCCCCCGCCAACGCCGCCGTCATCAAGGGCCGCGACGTGTCGATCACAACGCCCGACGGCAAGGCCGACGCCTATTTCGTCGCACCCGCCACCGGCAAGCACCCCGGCGTGCTGGTCTGGCCCGACATCATGGGCCTGCGCCCCGCCTTCCGCCAGATGGCCGACCGCCTCGCGCAATCCGGCTATGCGGTACTCGTCGTCAACCAGTTCTACCGCTCGACCAAGGCACCGTTCCTCGCCCCCGGCGAATCCTACGGCCAGCCCGCTGTCCGCGCCCGCATCGCGCCGTTCCGCGAAGCGCTCACCTCCGAAGGCACGGTCCGCGACGCGCGCGCCTTCACCGCCTTCATCGACGCGCAACCGCAGACCGACCGCAAGCGTGGGCTCGCCACCACCGGCTATTGCATGGGCGGCCCGATGGTGATGCGCACTGCCGCAGCCGTCCCCAACCGGATCCGCGCCGGCGCGACCTTCCACGGCGGTGGCTTCGTCACCGACACGCCCGACAGCCCGCATCTCCTGATCCCGCAGCTGAAGGGCCGATACCTGATCGCGATCGCCGCCAACGATGACGCCCGCTCGCCGACCGAAAAGGACACGCTCCGCGCCGCCTTCGCCGCCGCCAAGCTTCCCGCCGAGATCGAGGTCTACGCAGGCACGATGCACGGCTGGTGCCCGCCCGACTCGAAGGTCTACAACGCAGCCCAGGCGGACAAGGCCTGGGCCCGCATGCTCGCGCTGTTCGACAAGGCGCTGGTGTAACAGGAGGCTGAACCTAGCATTCCGCTTCGTGTTCTCCCGCGAAGGCGGGAGCCCAGTCTGTTCTCCCGCCTTCGCGGAAGAACAATCTTCCTTCGCCAGTCAGCCGCTTGACCACGCCCCCTCTCCATGAGACCATCGTTCACGATCCGTTCTCAGGAGAGTCGCATGACGCTAACGCTCTACACCAACCCGATGTCCCGCGGCCGGATCGCGCGATGGATGCTCGAAGAGGTCGGCGCCGCGTACGAAACCGTCGTCCTCGACTACGCCTCGACGATGAAGGCTGAGCCGTTCCTGTCGATCAACCCGATGGGCAAGGTCCCGACGATCGTCCACAACGGCCAGACCGTCACCGAATGCGCCGCGATCTGCGCGTATCTCGCCGAGGCGTTCCCCGACGCCGATCTCGCACCGCACGCCAACGAACGCGCCGCCTATTACCGCTGGCTCTTCTACGCCGCCGGCCCGGTCGAAGCGGCGACCGCCAACCGCGCGCTCGGCGTCGTGCCGACGGCATCGCAGGAACGGATGGTTGGCTATGGCAATTTCGACACGATGGTCGCCGTGCTCGAACGGGCAGTCGGCGCGCACGATTACATCGCCGGAGACCGCTTCACTGCCGCCGATGTCTATGTCGGCTCGCAAGTGATCTGGGGACAACAATTCGACTGGCTACCGAAGCGTGACGTGTTCGTCGACTATGCGGAAAGGCTGAAGGCACGCCCGGCCTATATTCAGGCGGGAGCGTTGGACGATGCGTTGATTCCGGTCGTGAAAGCCTGAGCGTTCCCTCGCGAAAGCGGGGGGGGCAAGGTTCCAAACGATATCGCTCCTGGTCCCTGGCCTCCCCCGTTCGCGAGAGAACAGACAGGTCAAACTTTTAGCGCTCTCAGTTTGCCAACTTGGCCGCGGCTTCCGCTGGAGCGAAGCATTGGCGGACGGCAACGTATCCGCCCCGGCAACCAAGTTCCCGTCCCCCCTCACCTGTCGCCCCAGCGAACGCTGGGGTATCCCGGTAATGGACCGTGACCCTGCCGCTTGAGACCCCAGCTTCCGCTGGGGTGACGGGCTTTATACAACCCGTCGCCCAACTGTACCCGACCTCTGCCAGCGAACACTCGCGAGGGATACCGATCGCCGATATCCCGGCTCAATCCTCAACCAGAAACGATCAGGCCGCCCACTTCGCCAGCCAGTCGGCCAGCGCCTGCGGACCCATCGACCGCGCATCCGCGAGCTCGGTCTCATGCCCCGCATTCAGCAACCGATTGCTCCGCGGATCGACGACCAGCACCGCCGGCACGCCCTTGAGCCGCCCCTTGATGCCGTACCCCGCCGCGATCTGACCGTTCTTGTCGAAGCGGCCAATGTCGACCGTCACCACCACGAACTTGCTGTCGACGAAGCGCTTCATCTCCGGCAGGTCGATCGTCCCCGCGAGCAGACGGCAGTCGAGGCACCAATTGCCGCCGAGATCGATAAGCAACCGCTTATGCGTCTTCAGCGCCCGCGCCCGCGCCGCCGCAACCTGCGCATTGGCGTTGGCCGACTCGTTATACGGCAGCGGCAACGGCTGTGGCAGCTTGTCGAAGCTCGTCGTGTTGACGTGCGGCGCCACGACTTTCGCGCGGGGCGCGGCGGGGGCGGCCACGGCAGTCGCGAGCAAGGCAATCGCGGCGAGACGGCGCATCGACATCATTCATATCCTCCGATTACGGCATTGAGGAAGCTCGGGAACGGGCCGTTCCACCCATCCGCCGGCGCATCGGCGACCGGTTGGTGGCGACCACCGGTCGGATCCGCAGGAATGCGCTCCGTCCGTGGCGGTTCGACCTTTGCCGCTTCCGAACGAGCAGGTTGCGAGCGCACCGGTTCCGACCGCACCGGCTCAGACCGAACTGGCGCCGCGCGAACCGGTTCAACCTGCACGGGTTCGGCCTGCACCGGCTCGACCCGTGCCGCCTCCGCAACGCGCGGCTTCACCGCAGGCACGGGCTCGTCGATCGGCGTACGCTCCCAGCGAGGACGCTTGGCCGCCGCAACCGGCTCGACCGCGGCCAGCACCTCGGCGATGACCGCCGGCGCAACCGTGTCTTCGCGCGGTACGCGACGCGTCCGCGACCGCTCACGGCCAGCATCGGCAGCAGCAGCAACCGGAGCTCCATCCTCCGAACGCCCGCTACGACGGTTCCGCGACCGATCACGACGCGGCGCGACCTGGTCGTCCTCCGCCACGGCAGTGACCGGCACCGTCTTCGGCTCGGCAACCTTCAGCCGCTCGATCGTCTGCCCGGTCAGCTTCTCGATATTGACGATGTTCTCGGCATCGTCCGGCGCGACGAACGTGTACGCCGTCCCCGTCGCCCCAGCGCGACCCGTCCGCCCGATCCGGTGGACATAGTCGTCCGGATGCCACGGTGCGTCATAGTTGAACACCGTCGACACGCCCTTGATGTCGAGCCCGCGCGCCGCGACGTCGGAGGCAACGAGGATCGTCACCGCGCCGGTCTTGAACAGCTCGAGCTCGGCCAGCCGCTGCGGCTGCTCCATGTCGCCGTGGATCTCGCCCGACTTGTAGCCCGCCTGCTTCAACACCTTGTTCAGGTCGCGCACCGTCGTCTTGCGATTGCAGAAGATGATCGCGTTGGTGACCTCTTCCTGCGCAAGGATGCGGCGCAGCGTGTCGCGCTTGGCGGTCTGGCTCGGCACCGGCACCAGATACTGCTTGATGTTGAGGTTGGTCGACGCCGGGCGCGACACCTCGATCGTCTTGGGATTGGTCAGGAACTTGTCCGCCAGCTTCTTGATCGGCGGCGGCATCGTTGCCGAAAACAGCAGCGTCTGGCGCTGTTTCGGCAGCTTGGTGCAGATTTCCTCGATGTCGGGGATGAAGCCCATGTCGAGCATCCGATCCGCCTCGTCGATCACCAGCATCGAACAGCCGTTGAGCATGATCTTGCCGCGCCCGAACAGGTCCATCAGCCGGCCCGGCGTCGCGATCAGGACGTCGACGCCCTTCTCCAGCGCGGCGAGCTGGTCGCCCATCGACACGCCGCCGATCAGCAGCGCCATCGAGAGGTTCGAGTTGACGCCGTATTTCTCGAAATTCTCCGCCACCTGCGCGGCGAGTTCGCGCGTCGGTTCGAGGATCAGCGAGCGCGGCATCCGCGCACGGCTACGGCCATGCGCGAGAATGTCGATCATCGGCAGCACGAACGACGCGGTCTTGCCGGTGCCCGTCTGGGCGATACCGATGATGTCGCGCATCATCAGCACCGACGGGATCGCGCCGGCCTGGATCGGGGTCGGCTCGGTATAGCCGGAGTCGGTGACTGCCTTCAGCAGTTCGTCGGAGAGGCCGAGATCGGCAAAACTCATGCAAATGTCCGGTAAATAGAGGGTGAAATGCACTGCCCTCAAGCCTTCCGGCGCTCGCCGATTTGGCGGCAAATGTCAAGGAAACGCGGTGAATGGAGGGTGGGGAGGGGGTGTGGGACGCGCGAATGCGAAAACGCCAAGCATTCGTATATTGGGAAAACCGTTGGAATTTCGGCTCATTCGACCAGTTGCACCACCCCGGCGAAGGCCGGGGCCCTGTTGGAAAAGTCGCCGTAACGGATTGGAGCGCTTGGTTTAGCAACGTCACCCAACTGGACCCCGGCCTTCGCCGGGGAGGTGCTGGTTGAGTGGGGAAGGTGCTTACCAGCTCTTGGGCAAGGTAGAAACGAGAGAGAGGCGGCCTCCCTCAAGCGCTGAGATAGTCCCAGCGCGCCCCCCGCTACTTCTTTGCCCGCAAGCTCTTGAACCCGTCGATCTCGCAGCGTGCACCCGAGCGCATGCGGATGGCGTCGCGATCCTTGCAGATCAGGCCGTCGGGCCCCGGCTTGAGGTAGAACCCCGAATAATAATCGAGCGGCTTGCAATCGCCGTCGAGCCGCGCGCGCAACCGGGTCGTGTCGTCCATCACCAGATCGACCGCGCCCTCCTTGTTGAGCATGGCACCGGCGATCTCGGCGACCGCGATGCATTTGGGGCCCTTGTGCTCCTTCCACTCCCGCGGCGGCGCATAGGTTTGCGCGGGCATCCGGCTCATCCGGGGCACGCGGATGATGATGCGTTCGTGGATCGAGACCTGCGCGACCTGCCTGCCGTCCAGCCCGAACCCAGGCGACGGCACATCGCGCATGGCCGCAGTGAAGGGGCCCGCGAGCGCGAGCAGGGTGGCGGGAATCGCGGGATGGATCATGCTGGCTGGATCATGGGCAGGGCACCGTTAGGGCCGATCGTTGAACGCGGGATGAATTTTGTCTAGCGCTTCCCGCGTGCCCCAAATTCAGACAGCAACCCTGACGCCTTCGCAAGCCTCAATGATCGCCGCGCTCGTACCGCAACTCGACGCGAAGGCGATCGTCACCGATCCCGCCGATATCGATCCGTGGCTGCACGACTGGCGCGGCCGGTTCCACGGCGCCGCGCCCGCGATGCTCGCGCCGACCACGACCGCGGAGGTCGCGCGGATCGTCAAGGCCGCGGCTGAACATCGCGTGCCGCTGGTCGCACAGGGCGGCAACACCTCGATGGTCGGCGGCGCGACCGCCCCCGCCGATGGCAGTGCGCTAATCCTGTCGCTGCGCCGCATGAACACTATCCGCAGCGTCGACACGGACGCCGGGCTCGCGATCGCGGAGGCCGGCGTAATCCTCGCCGACCTCGACGGCGCCGCGCAAGGGCAGGGGTGGCGCTTCCCGCTGACGCTCGGCGCACGCGGGACCGCGACGATCGGCGGGC
Source organism: Sphingomonas sp. SL1004 (assembly GCF_057815015.1). Lineage (NCBI taxonomy): Bacteria > Pseudomonadati > Pseudomonadota > Alphaproteobacteria > Sphingomonadales > Sphingomonadaceae > Sphingomonas > Sphingomonas sp. SL1004. The sequence continues at coordinate 1,711,102 of NZ_JBYMUX010000001.1, read as the reverse complement.
TCGTCTCGACCAACGCGGGCGGTACGCAGGTGCTCAAGTTCGGCACGATGCGTGGCCTCGTCGCAGGCGTCGAGGCGGTACTCGCCGACGGGACGATCCACGACGGCCTGTCCGCGCTGAAGAAGGACAATCGCGGCTACGACCTCGACCAGCTCTTCATCGGCGCAGAGGGCACGCTGGCAATCGTCACCGCCGCCACGCTCCGCCTCGCGCCCGCGATCGCGGCGCGCGGCACCGCGTGGGTCGGCATCGCCTCGCCGCAAGCCGCGCTGAAACTCCTGCGCACGATGCAGTCGAAGACCGACGCGATCGAGAGCTTCGAGATCCTCCCCGCCGAGTCGCTCGACGCGGCGGTCGCGCACCTCCCGAACGCCCGCGCGCCGCTCGCCGGCCGCCACCCCTGGAATCTTCTGATCGAGGCGACCTCCGCCACCACCGAAGGCGAATCTCCAACCGCGCTACTCGAACGCCTGCTCGGAAAGGCGCTCGAAGATGGCGCCATCGAAGACGCGACGATCGCCACCAGCGAAGCGCAGTCGGAGGCGTTCTGGCTGCTCCGCGATTCGCTGTCGGCCGCCGAACGCGCGCTCGGTCCGGCGACGCAGCACGACATCTCGATCCCGGTCGAGGCGATGCCGCGCTTCATGATCGAGGCGGCGACGGCGTGCGACGCGCGCTTTCCCGGTACGCACGCCAGCGGTTTTGGCCATCTCGGCGACGGCAACGTCCATTTCCACGTCCGCGCCGCACCCGGCACCGACCCCGCGCACTGGTATGCAAAGGTCGCGCCGGTAGTGACGCGCTTCGTCGGCGACCTCGTCGTTGCAGCGGGTGGCTCGATCTCCGCGGAGCATGGCATCGGCCAGATGAAGCGCGACGAACTCGAACGGCTGTCGTCGCCGGCGCGGATGACGGCGCTGCGGGCGATCAAGACTGCGTTCGATCCGCTCGGCATCCTGAACCCCGGAAAGCTCGTCACACTTGCACGCCCGCCCGGCGCACCATAGAGCCTCGCCCCAATCGGTGGCATGAGCCGCCGGCAGTATCCCGACAGATCGACCCCGGAGAGTATTATGGCCAGCGCCGCCCAGCTTCCGCTTTTCTACAATGGCCTCGAACCGCTTTCGAGCGACACGCACGCTAACTACAAGGTCCGCCCGCAGGACAGCGCGCCGTTCCTGGTCGGCCAGCACGCCATCCCGATCACCGTCGATGAATTCCCGCTGGTCCAGCGCCACATGCCGATCGTCTTTTCGACCGGCGAGGACGCGATCCCGCTCGCGCTGATGGGCCTGAACGAGGGCGTCAACGTGTTCGTGGACGGCGACGGCAAGCTGACCGAGAGCACCTTCTACGTCCCGGCCTATGTCCGCCGCTACCCGTACATGCTCGCCCGGCTTCACCCCGACGCGCAGGAGCTGTCGCTCTGCTTCGATCCCACCTCGCCGACGCTTGGCGAGTTTGAGGACGGCGATGCGCTGTTCGAGAACGGCCAGCCGTCCGAGCTGACCAAGAACATCCTCGGCTTCAACGAGTCGTTCGAACAGGCCGGCGCCCGCACGCAGAACTTCATGAACGAACTGCGCGAACTCGAGCTGCTCATGGACGGCGAAGTCACGATCCAGCCCGACGGCGCCGAGCAGCCGTTCGTCTATCGCGGCTTCCAGATGATCAACGAAGAGAAGCTGATCGACATGCGCGGCGATGCGCTGCGCAAGATGAGCAAGTCCGGCATGCTCCCGCTGCTGTACGCGCACCTGTTCTCGCTATCGCTGATGCGCGACATTTTCGCTCGCCAGGCACAGCTCGGCCAGACCCCGCAGCAGCAGATGCAGGCCCCCGCCTTTAACGTGTAAGGGCCGTACACATCTAAAAGGACCGCATATGGCAGCGCAGGATCGTTCGGATCGCTACTCGAGCGTAGCGATATGGTTTCATTGGACGATCGCGCTGCTGGTCGTGGTCAACCTGGCGATCGGGCTGTTGCACGATTCGATCCCGGCGCTGCGGGCGTGGATGGGCGCACACAAGGCGATCGGCCTCACCGTGCTCGTGCTGACCGCCGGGCGGGTCACCTGGCGGCTGGCCCACCGCCCGCCGCCTCTGCCCGCGCACATGCCGCTCTGGGAAAAGGGCCTCGCGCATTCCGCGCACGGCCTGTTGTACCTGTTGCTGGTCGCCATGCCGCTCACCGGCTGGCTGATGGTCTCGGGCAGTGCCAAGCGCCGTCCGCTCGACTGGTTCGGTCTGTTCGACGTCCCGTATCTGCCGGTCTCGACCGCGGCGGGCGGGCTCGGCCACGATGCCCATGCGGTGCTGGGCTGGCTGATGCTAGCGCTGGTGGTCGTGCATATCGCTGCGGCGCTGCGTCATCACCTGTTGCTGCGCGACGGCGTTCTGGCGCGCATGGCGCCCGTGCTGGACCGCCCCGAACCGTCCTGACCGAAATTATTTTGGATGCGGTGCAGCAGGGGTTGAACCAAAACGCTGCTCACCCATTTAGGTCCTGTACGGCATCGTGTCCCCCCCTTTCGCGGCGCCGTACGGTACGCTTTTAGCGTACCTCCTCCCTGAACCTAGGCCACTCCGTGCTACGCGCACGGGGTGGTTTTTTTTGGTCCGCACGGCATCCACGGCATGACTGTAGCAGTTCAGTAAAACACCCGATTGACGGATGCCGAATCGCACGCGATGATCCACCCATCGGATAGGCGTCGATCGAAACGCGGTCGTCGTCGCCGGGATCAGGGACTGTGCCACGCAGAGGACACTCGCGGGCGATATTGGGGGAACGGCGTTGCATAGACGGGATTTCCTGGCCGCGAGCGGCTTGGCATTGGGCGGTGGCGTATTGCCGACGTTCCTCGGGCGCGCGATCGCCGCAGAGGAGCTGGTCTCCACCATCGACGTCGCCGCGAAGAAGCGTCTCGCCGACGCCGCGCTCAATGCCGCCAAGGGGGCAGGGGCTAGCTATTGCGACGTCCGCGTCGGTCGCTACCTCCGCCAGTTCGTCATCACGCGCGAGAAGAACGTCGAGAACGTCGTCAGCACCGAATCGACCGGGGTCGGCGTCCGCGTCATCGCCAACGGCGCCTGGGGCTTCTCCGCCACCAACGAGATGACCGTCGATGCGGTCGCCAACGCCGCCAAGCTTGCCACCGCGATCGCCAAGGCCAACGCGAAGTCGCAGACCGCACCGGTCCAGCTCGCCTCCACGCCTGGCGTCGGCGAGGTGTCGTGGCGCACCCCCGTCAAGAAGAACGCGATGGCCGTACCGCTGAAGGAGAAGGTCGATCTGTTGCTCGGCGTCAACGCTGCGGCGACCGACGCCGGCGCGAGTTTCGTCAATTCGATCCTGTTCCTGGTCAACGAGCAGAAGTATTTCGCCTCGACCGACGGATCGTACATCGACCAGGACGTCCACCGCATCTGGGCGCCGCTGACGGTCACCGCGATCGACAAGGCGACCGGCAAGTTCCGCACCCGCGAAGGCCTCTCAGCGCCGATGGGCATGGGATTCGAATATCTCGACGGTGCGGCCTCGGGCAAGTTCGTCTCGCCCAACGGCGTCGTCAATTACGGCCTGTCCTACGACATGAAGGAGGACGCGATCGCTGCCGCCAAGCAGGCGCAGGCCAAGCTCAAGGCACCGACCGTCAAGCCCGGCAAATACGATCTGGTGCTCGATCCGTCGCACACTTGGCTGACGATCCATGAGTCGGTCGGCCATCCGCTCGAACTCGATCGCGTGCTCGGCTACGAAGCCAACTACGCCGGCACCTCGTTCGTCACCCTCGACAAGGTCAAGCAGCGCTTCCAGTACGGCAGCCCCGAAGTCTCGATCGTCGCCGACAAGACGCAATATGGCAGCCTCGGCGCGGTCGGTTTCGACGACGAGGGCGTGAAGACCAAGAAATGGGACCTGATCCGCGACGGCAAGCTGGTCGACTTGGAGGCGATCCGCGATCAGGCGCACATCATCGGCAAGTCGGCCTCGGACGGCTGCTGCTACGCCGACAACTGGGCCAACGTGCAGTTCCAGCGCATGCCCAACGTCAGCCTCGAGGCCGGCAAGAAGAAGCAGAGCGTCGCCGACATGATCGGTGGTGTCGAGAACGGCATCTACATCATCGGTGACGGATCCTTCTCGATCGACCAGCAACGCTATAACGCGCAGTTCGGCGGTCAGCTGTTCTATGAAATCAAGAACGGCAAGATCACGCAGCAGATCGAGGACGTCGCCTACCAGATCCGCACCCCGGAATTCTGGAACGCATGCGTCGGCGTATGCGACGCCAGCGACTACCGGATGGGCGGCTCGTTCTTCGACGGCAAGGGCCAGCCGAGCCAGGTGTCGACGGTGAGCCACGGCTCCTCGACCGCGCGCTTCAACGGCATCAACGTCATCAACACCGCCCGCTCGCTCGGCTGATAGGAGATATAGGTCATGAGCATCCTCACCGAAGAGCAGGCGCGCGCCATCCTCACCAAGGTCGTCGCGCTGTCGAAAGCCGACGAATGCACCGCGCAGCTGACGGGTTCGATCGACGGCAACATCCGGTTCGCGCTGAACAACATCTCGACCAGCGGCGTGATCAATAATTCCGATCTTGCCGTGCAGGTCGCGTTCGGCAAGCGCGTCGGCACCGCGACGATCAATCAGTTCGACGACGCGTCGCTCGAACGCGTCGTACGCCGTGCCGAAGACCTCGCGCGCCTGGCGCCCGAGAATCCGGAGTTCGTCCCCGCCGTCGCCAAGCAGGTCTACAAGCCGTCGCCGACGTTCAGCGCCGCAACCGCCGCGATCGATCCGGAATACCGCGCGAAGGTCGCCGGCGATTCGATCACCGCGTGCAAGGCCGAGAAACTGATCGCCGCTGGCTTCCTGCAGGACGGCCAGAGCTATGTCGCGTTCGCCAATTCGAAGGGCAATTTCGGATACCAGCGCGCCTCGTCGATGGATTACACCTGCACCGTCCGCTCCGAAGACGGTCGCGGCTCGGGCTGGGTCGGCCGAAGCCTGCAGGATTCGGCGGCGTTCAGCGCCTCCACCGACATCCGCACCGGCATCCGCAAGGCCTCCGCCTCGGTCGACGCGCGCGCGCTGGAGCCCGGCAAATACACCGTCATCCTCGAACCGGCGGCGGCGGCGGGGCTGATCAGCTTCATGATGAACTTCTTCGACGCGCGCCAAGCGGACGAAGGCCGCAGCTTCCTGTCCAAGAAGGGCGGCGGCAACAAGGTCGGCGAGCAGGTCTATGATCCGCGCGTCAACTTCACCGCCGACCCCTGGGCACCCGGGGCCGCGGTGATGCCGTGGGACGAGGAAGGGCTCCCGCGCGAGGCGATGCCGATCATCAAGGACGGCAAGATCGTCAACCTCAACTACTCGCGCTACTGGGCGCAGAAACAGGGCAAGCGCGCGGTCGGATCGCCGGGCAACCTGCTGATGGCAGGCGGCACCAAGTCGACCGCCGACCTGATCCGCGGCACCGAGCGCGGCATTCTCGTCTCGCGCACCTGGTACATCCGCATGGTCGATCCGCAGACCGTGCTGCTAACCGGCCTGACGCGCGACGGCACGTTCTACATCGAGAATGGCGAGATCAAATATCCGGTGAAGAACTTCCGCTTCAACGAAAGCCCGGTGATCATGCTCAACAACATCGATGAACTGGGCAAGCCGGTCCGCGTGGCGGGTGACGAGAGCTCGCTGGTGATGATGATCCCGCCGATGAAACTGCGCGATTTCACCTTCACCTCGCTGTCGGACGCGGTGTGATCTTGTCCGTCCCCCGATTGCACCACCCCGGCGAAGGCCGGGGCCCAATTGGGGGACGGAGCCAATCATGGACGGCGCGCCGTTACCATGACCATTCCAATTGGGCCCCGGCCTTCGCCGGGGTGGTGGCATGACACGGCGACGACAGACGACATGACCCGTCACGACTTCCTCAAACTCTTGGGCGCAGGTCTCGCCACCGCACTCCTCCCGCGCGCCGCCGCCGCCGCCGGCGCGTACGACTTCTGGTTCACCCGCCTCCGCTACCAATCGGGCGACTGGGACGTCGACCAGCGGATGCCGTCGAACATCATCACCTCGCTGATCGACTACACCAACCTCCGCGTCGACCCGAAGGAGCGCGTCGTCGCGCTCGCCGACCCGAAGATGCTGACCGCGCCGTTCTGCTACATGGCCGGGCACAAGCTGGTCGAATTCTCCCCCGCCGAACGCCGCAATTTCGAGCGCTATGTCCGCAGCGGCGGTTTCGTGCTGGTCGACGACTGCAACCACGATATCGACGGCCTGTTCGCGCAATCCTTCGAACGCCAGATGACCGCGATCTTCGGCCCGCGCGCGCTGCAAAAGCTGCTGCCGAAGCATCCGATCTACACCAGCTTCTTCAAGTTCACCGGACCGCCGGCGACCACGTTCGAGCTGAACGGCTGGGGCGACGATCTCGTCCATAATTACCTCAAGGGCATCACCATCGATGGTCGGCTCGGGCTGCTCTACAGCAACAAGGATTACGGGTGCGAATGGGACTACGACTGGCGCAACAAGCGCTTTCTCGCGCAGGACAATACCAAGTTCGGCGTCAATATCGTCATGTACGCCCTGACCGTCTGACCCAAGCCCGCCCGAGAGTGCTCCGATGACCGACATCACCGAAACCGACATTTCCGCTCAATTGGCCAAACTCGGCGATCTGCGTGCCGCGATCGGCCAGGCGATCGTCGGGCAGGAGGCGGTGGTCGAACAACTGCTGATCGCGCTGATCGCGGGCGGGCACTGCCTCATGGAAGGCGTTCCCGGCCTCGGCAAAACGCTGCTGGTGCGCTCGCTCGGCGAGGCGCTGGAGCTCGATTTCCGCCGCGTCCAGTTCACCCCCGATCTGATGCCGAGCGACATTCTCGGCACCGAATTGCTCGAAGAGGATCACGGCACCGGCAAGCGCCATTTCCGCTTCCAGCAAGGCCCGATCTTCACCAACCTGCTGCTCGCGGACGAACTCAATCGCACGCCCCCCAAGACTCAGGCCGCGCTGCTGGAGGCGATGCAGGAACGCACCGTCAGCTATGGCGGCACCACCTACACGCTGCCCGATCCGTTCTTCGTGCTGGCGACGCAGAACCCGATCGAGCAGGCCGGCACCTATCCGTTGCCTGAGGCGCAGCTCGACCGGTTCCTGCTCCACGTGCGCGTCGATTATCCGACCGAGGCGGAGGAGCGCGCGATCATTTCGCAGACCACCGGCAGCCGCACCGCAAAAGTGCCACGCGTGCTCGGCGCGGAGGACGTGCTGGTCCTGCGGCGCTGGGTACGCGACGTGCATCTGAGCGAGGACCTGCTCGACTGGATCACGCGGATCGTCCGCGCGAGCCGGCCGGGGGACGGGATGCCCGACGCCATCCGCAGCTACGTCCGCTGGGGTGCCGGCCCGCGCGCCGGCCAGTCGCTGGTGCTCGCCGCCAAGGCGCGCGCGCTGCTCCAGGGGCGGCTTGCCGCGACCCGCGACGACATCCTCGCGCTCGCCGCGCCGGTGCTGCGCCACCGCCTGATCCTGTCGTTCGCCGCCGAGGCTGAGGGCATCAGCCCCGACCAGGTCGTCGCGCGGCTGGTCGGTGCGGTGAGAGGGCCGGGTGCCTGAAACGCTGATACCGGCTGATGTCCGGCACAGGTTGAAGGCACTGTCGCTGGTCGCCCGCCGTGCGGTGGGCGATCGCGGCATCGGCCTGCACGCGAGCCACAGCCGCGGCACCGGCCTCGAATTCGCGCAATACCGGCCGTACGAGTTCGGCGACGAACCGCGCCAGATCGACTGGAAGCTCTACGCGCGCTCGGACCGCTTCTTCGTCCGCGAGGCCGAACGCGAGAGCCCGGTCGCGCTCTGGATCCTGCTCGATGCGAGTGCGTCGATGGCACAGGCGGACGCGCGCCGCCCCAAGTACGCGCGGCTCGACGCGGCCAAGGGGCTGGTCGCAGCGCTGGCCGAACTCGCGCTCGCACAAGGCGACCGGTTCGCCTTTGCCGCGCTACGCGACACTGGCCTGGCACTCACTCGCCCGGCGAGCGGCACCCGCCACCGCGATCGTCTCCATCTCGATCTCCACGCACTGGCGGCGGCAGGCGTCTTCCCCGAGGAACCGAAGCTCGCGCCCTTGTGGGAACGCATCGGCCAGCGCGATCTGGTTGTGATCCTGTCGGACTGGTTCGACCCGGCCTGCCTCGATCTCGCCCGCCGTCTGTCATCGGCAGGCCGCGAAGTGCTCGCGGTTCAGATCCTCACCATCGGCGAACGCGATTTCGATTACGACGGCGGCTACCGCTTCCGCGATCCCGAAACCGGCGAGGAACTGCTCGGCGACGGCGCCGCCCTCCGCGTGGAGTATCTGACCCGGTTCGCCGAAGCCAAGGCAGGACTTCACGCCGCGCTCGACGCTGCCGGCATCCGCCACGCCGAACTCGTCCTCGATCAGCCGCTCGACACGCCGTTGCAGCGCTTGTTCGGCCGCACCGGCAACCGGGCGGGCGGAGCATGACGCCGACGCTCCTGCTGCCGCTCGGTCTCGCCGCACTCACCGCGATTCTGCTGCCTCTCGTCCTCCATCTCGCGCGGAGGACCGAGCAACGCCCCACCGACTTCGCCGCACTCCGCTGGCTCCGGCAGAAACCACGTCCGCGCCACCGCCCGAAGTTCGACGAACTGCTGCTGCTAGCCGCCCGCATCCTCCTGCTGGCGCTGCTCGCCGTCTTCCTGGCAAGACCCGCGCTCCTCGATACCGAAGACGCCACCCCCATATTCGCGTTCGCGCCCGGCACCGATCCGACGACCGTCCCCCGTGGATCTAAAAGCCGAGCGGTATGGCTCATACCCGGCTTCCCTGCGACCGACTCACCCGCACCGCAAGGCACAGTCCCGATCGGCAGCCTGGTCCGCCAACTCGACGCAGATACCGCCGCGACCGCACCGCTGACCATCGTCGTCCCCGCCATCCTCAACGGCGCAGACGCCGAGCGCCCCCGCCTGTCGCACCGCGTCCGCTGGCAAGTCGTCCCCGGCGCAATGCCGCTAAGCAAACCTCATTCACCGCCCCTCAGCCTCGCACTCCGCACCGACACCGCACACGCGACCGGCGCACGCTACATCCGGGCAGCAACCAGCGCCCTCGATCTCGCCATCGATGTCGGCGATCCAACGCGCGGACTTCCGCCAAAAACCACCGCGCTAATATGGTTGGCGAGCGGCGCACTACCTGCAGCCGTTACCTACTGGATCGAGCAGGGTGGCATCGCGCTAGTCGCCAACGATACGATAATCGAAGCAGGCCCAACCGTCCCGGCATGGCGCGACGAGGCCGGCAAGACCCTTGCCGAAGCACATACGCAGGGCAGGGGGCACGTCGTCCGCCTCCTGCAGCCGCTCGACGCGATCGCGATGCCGGCACTCGCAGAACCCGACTTCCCGCGAGACCTCGCGCGCCTCCTCGCGCCCAATCCACCGCCAACGCGCGTCGAGGCGAGCGCGTACCGCCCGCTCACCGGCGGCCCGCCCCCGGCCAGCCAGTCGCGCGACCTCCGACCGTGGTTCGCACTCGCCATCGCCGCGGCTTGGTTGATGGAACGCTGGCTCGCGACCCGCGCCAGACGAGCGGCTGCGCCATGAGCGTAGAGTCCCCCGTAGCGAACTGGGCCAAGCCCGCACGTGCGCGGTCGATACGCGACGATGTCCTGCTCTCGGCGCCGATCATACTCGTCGCCATCGCGCTCGGCTGGCGCTTCGGAAGCCCCGTGATCGGTCTCGCGCTAGCCCTTGTCGGCACCATCGCTACCGCCCTGATCGCCCGCCACCGTGCCCGCCGCTACCATCGCCGCTGGCTGATCGCAGCGATCGACGCCACCCGCAGCGACGCCGAGGACAGCACCGACCTCCTCTTCGCCGACCCGGCAACCCTCAGTCCCTTCCAGAACCTGCAGCGCACGCGCGTCGAGGCAAGGCTAGCCGCCGAACCGACGCCCGATCTCTACGCCTCGCGATCCCAACGAACGACCATCGCCCTATGGCTGGCCGCCGCGATACTCATCGCCGCGATCGCCCTGTGGCCCGACCGGACCGCGCTCGGTGGCCCATTGTCCCCCGCACATGAAGGCGCAACCAGACCCGGCATTCCCGCGCTGACCGCACAACGCCTGACGATCGTCCCGCCAGCCTATACCGGCCTGCCGCCCCGCGCATTGGGCACGCTCGATGCGCGCGTCCCGGCGGGATCGCGGCTCGAATGGACGCTCGCCTTCGCGCCCGATCCTACCGCCGCCGCGCTCGCCGTCCTGAACGGAACACCCACGCCGCTCGCCCACGCCGGCAAAACCTGGACGGCAACCCGGATCGCATACCGTTCGCTCCTCTACCGCGTCGTCGCTCGCGACGGCCAACCCGCCCCGCCGCTCCACCGCATCGACGTCATCCTCGACCAGCCCCCGCGTATCCGCTTGGTCTCGCCCGCCGCGACGCTGATCCAGATGTCCCCTGGCCAGCGGACATGGTCGCTGTCGTTCGAAGCGACCGACGACTACGGCGTGCAACCGGTCGCCTCGCTCCGCCTCGTCGTCGCGCAGGGCGAAGGCGAGAACATCCGCTTCAGCGAGCGCACCATGACGCTCCGCGGCATCGGCGACCCCCGCCGCCGCATCTTCGCCACCACGATCGCGATCGCCGGTACAGGCTTTACCGAACCCGGCGATCTCGTCGCGCAACTCACCGTCGCCGACGCCCGCACGCCCTCGCCGCAACGCGTCGCCGGTCCCAGCGTCATCCTCCGCCGCCCGCCCGCCAGCGGCGCGGAAAGCGGGCTCGAGGCGATGACCCGACGCACCATGCCCGCCTATTTCAGCAGCCAGCGCCAAGTCATCATCGACGCCGAAGCGCTGCTCGCCGATCGCCCGCGCCCCGCACCCGACCGCTTCCTCGCACGCTCGGAGTCGATTGCCGACGATCAGCGTCTCTTGCGAATGCGCTACGGCCAATTCATGGGCGAGGAAGTCGGTGGCGGTGCGACCAACGCCATGCCGACCAGCGACGCCGAAGAGACGACCGGGCCCGCTGGGGATGAACACGCGGGCGAGCCCCCTCAGGCCGCCCCGCAATTCGGCCAGGAGACGGCGATCGTCGAGACCTACGGCCACACCCACGACGAATCCGAAGCCGCCACACTGCTCGATCCCGGCACCCGCGTGACGCTGAGGCAGGCGCTCGACAACATGCGCCAATCCGAGACCGCGCTCCGCCTCGGCGATCCCAGGCGCGCGCTGCCGTTCGCGTACAAAGCGCTGCGCTTCATCAAGCAGGTCCAGCAGGCAACGCGCATCTTCCTCGCGCGCACAGGATCGCAGCTGCCCCCGGTCGATCTCACACGCAGGTTGACGGGCGATCGTTCCGACATGGCCGCACGCACGCTCGCTTCGACGGCTGCGGACCCGATCGACGCGACCCCGTCCGCGATCTGGGCCGCACTCGACATGCGCAACGATGCGGGCACGCTGGAGGCACTCACCCGCTGGCTCCGCGCCAACGATGCGCGCGTCCCCGATCCGCTCGCACTGTCCGCCGCGATCGACGCGCTACGCCGCGATCCCGCTTGCGCGGCGTGTCGCGAAAAGCTCCGCGGCACGCTCTGGAGCGCGTTGCCCCGGCCGGCTCCGGGCCTGACCCGCCGCCCGACCGGCGACGCGGTCGGCCGCCGCTATCTGGATGCGCTGCCATGACCCTCGCACACGCCGTCGCGGGCATTCTGACGCTGGCCGTCATCCTCGGCTGGGTGCGTCTGATCCTTTGGCAGCACCGTGCTTCCACGGCGTCGCGCGCGCGGGGCTGGCGGCTGGCCGCGTTGCTAGTGCTGCAACCGGTCGCCGCAGCTTTGCTCTACTGCACGCTGTTCCCCCCTGAAGGAGCCGGAAAGGCGACCGGCGCGCTCGTCGTGGCCACAGCGAGCGCGCCGCGCTTCGTCACGATCGGATCGAACGAGCGACTGATCGCATTACGCGAGGCAAAAGGCATAGTCGGTGCCGAACACGCACCCGATCTCGGCACTGCGCTTCGGCGTCATCCTGACGTCGGCACGCTGCGGATCGTCGGTTCCGGCCTGGAACCACGCGATAGCCAGGCGACAGCCGGACGCGCGCTGGCCTTCGATCCCCCCGGCGAACCTAGCGGGCTGATCGCGCTGCAACCGCCTGCTCCAATGGCGCCCGGAGCAAGGTTTGCAGTGACGGCACGCGCCGGGGGCCTCGCCGGTGGATCGGCCGAGTTGCTCGATCCGGCTTCGCGGATCGTCGATACCCAACCGATCGGACCGTCCGGCGAGATTGCCCTCTCCGGCACCGCGCGGGCCGCAGGGACAGCGCTCTTCACGCTGCGCGTGCGCAACACATCGCGTACGATGGTCGAGCAAGCCGCAGTCCCTGTCTGGACCCCGATACCGGCCCCGGCGCGGATCGTTATCCTGGCCGGGGCACCGGGCCCGGAGGTCAAGTATCTACGCCGCTGGGCGACCGATGCCGCGCTGACGCCTAAGGTTCAGCTAAACGTCGGCGGCGGTGCATCGCTTGCCGATACGCCGCCCATTCTCACGACGGCGGCGCTCGCAAGGATCGATGCCGCGATCCTCGACGATCGCACCTGGGACGGGCTCGGCGCCAGCGGTCGACAGACGATGGCCGCTGCGGTGAGGGGCGGGATGGGGCTGGTGGTGCGGATCACCGGGCCGGTGCCGCGCGGCTGGCAGGTGCTCGGCCTGACCGCACCCGGCACCGCCGATACCGCGCCGGTAACGCTGCCGCCCGAAGCTCCCAGCGACGAAGCGCTCGCCGCACGCCGCGGTCCCGGCACGCGCGACGCCCCCGCCTCGATCGCAGGCGCGCGCGATACCGTGCCGGCGCTTACACGGCAGGCGGTGACGATCACCGGCGGCACGCCGATCCTTCGCGACACCCGCGGTGCGATCCTTGCGGCATCGCGCAGCAACGGTCGTGGCCGGGTCGCGCTGGTCACGCTGCAGGACAGTTTCGCGCTCGTCACCAGCGGTCATAGCGACGCGCATGCCGAACTCTGGAGCGAGCTCGTCTCCACCGTCGCCCGGCGTCAACCAGGCGCAATGGCGCAAATCGAGGCGCCCGCATTTGCCGGCCAACGCATCGCGATCTGCGGCACCGGGTCGGCAACCGTCACCGATCCCAACGGTATCGTCGGTCGAGCGCTCGCCGATCCCGCCACGCGGTGTGCCGGCTATTGGCCGACCGCCGGCGGCTGGCATCGCCTGTCGGGACCGGCAGCACGACCGTTCTATGTCTACCCTGCCGAAGCACTGCCTGCGATCCGCGCGAATGACCGGCGCGATGCCACGCTACGTCTTGCCGGGGGCGGCAACGGCGCGGGCATTGCAAGCGTGGAGAGCCGGCGCGGACCATCCTGGCCGTGGTTCGTCGGCTGGCTCGTGATCGCCGGGCTGCTCTGGTGGCTGGAACGCGCACGGATCGGCCGAACCAACGCGGCGCACTAAGGCGTTCCGGAAACTCGGGACAGAACGAAGTCCGCGCCTGCACGCGACAGGTGCTGCGGATCGATGAAGAACGGCACGCCGTACTGGCTCGTCCGGCAACGGCGTGCGTCGCACAGGATGTCGCGCAACACGATCAGCCGAACGCCCGGCACCGCGGCGGCACTCGCCGCGACGATCCGGCTCGCGTCATCGTCGATCGGCGCGACGAACGCGATCGGCACGTGGCCGTTGCCCGCATCGAGCCCGGGAACGACGCGCCGCTCGATCGCGCTTCGTGCCGGCAGGAACGCGCTCCACGCATGCAGCGCCGGATCGAAATTTATCCACGGCACGTCGCCGAGCACCCAGACGCTCTTCCCCGCCTTGCGCAGGGTCGTCAGCGTTCGGACGAGCGCGATCCGCAGTTCGGCGTCGTTCGACCGACCCAGATGCACCGGGTCCGTATCGATCAGGCCATCGCCGATCGCGCGTGCCCGTACGCTGAACGGCGATTGCCAGAATGCGGTGAGCACGACCAGTTTCACGCGCGGATCCGCCGCCGCGCGTGCGATCGCGGCGGCGTTGAACGCGGCACAGGCCTGCGATGCGCCCGGGTGCTCGGTCAGCCGCAGGGTCGCGCCAAGCAGCGGCGGGCACGACGCTGCGGTCATCTGCAGCACGCCGTATCCCTCGCGCCCGACCCTATCGCGCAGTGCATCGCCCAGCGCGGACGCGTGGCTGTCTCCCAGCAATACGACGAGCGGTCCGGTGCCGGGCGGTGCGCAGGCGGGCGCCAGGTTCGGACGTTCGACACCATAGCCGGCAAGGCACGGGCTGGCATGGCTCGCGCCCAGCATTGCCTGGATGCGTGTACCCGAGGCTCCGACCCGCGCTGGTAACCCGCCTAAGATCGCGACGCCGCTGAACACCGCGATGCATCCCGCCAGCGCCGCGCCGTAGCGAACCAGCGTCGTGCGATCCGCGCGCGGATGCCGCGTCGGTCGCCGAAACGGTCGCTCGACATAGCGCCAGCACAGATAGGCCGGTACGATCGATCCGAACCCGACGGCGACGAGCAGCGCGGGCGGCACGTTCCCCGCCGCGCAAATCCGCACCAACGCGAGCAGGGGCCAGTGCAGCAGGTACCAGGAATAGGAGAGCAATCCGATCGCCACCAACGGCCGGCTTGCGAGCACGTACCGGTTGATGCCGCTGGTCGGCGCTGCGATCAGCGCAGCGGTCCCGAGCGTCGGTAGCAATGCGGCATAGCCCGGAAAGCGGACATGCTCGTCGAACAGCGTAACGGCAGCAACGATCGCCGCTATTCCGACCGCGGCGAGCCATTGTTGCGCCGTTGCCGACGCCCGATGGCCCCCGGCATGCGCGATCGCCAGCGCGACGCCGATACCCAGCTCCCAGGCGCGCGTCGGCAACAGGTAGAACGCCTCGACCGGCCGCACGGGTGTCGCCAGCACGGAGATCGCGAGCGACACCGCCACCAGCATCAATGTCGCGCGCAACGCAGCCTCGATCTTCAGCCGGCGCAGGAACAGCAGGAACGGCGGCAGCAGGACGTAGAATTGCTCTTCGATGCCGAGCGACCATGTCATCAGGAACGGCTCGAGCCGTGCGTCGGGCACGAAATAATCGATGCTGTGGACGAACCAGAGGTTCGACACGCCGAGCAGCGCCGCCGCGATTGCGATCGCCAGCGTCTTGAGTTCGCCTGGGCCCAGCAGCACGAGCCCTAGCAGCAGCGTCGCCAGCGACGTCGCGATCAGCGCGGGCAGGATGCGGCGTGCCCGTCGCGCATAGAAGGCGGCGAACCCGAATTGTCCCTCGCCGATCTCGCGGTTGACGATCCCGCCGATCAGATAGCCCGAAATCACGAAGAAGATATCGACGCCGGCAAACCCGCCCGACACGCCGCCGACGCCCGTATGGAACGCGACGACCGCGATGACGGCAAGCGCGCGCAGGCCGTCGATGTCGCCGCGATAGGCGAGGGGGCGGTGCGGGATCGGCGGCACGGACGCGGTGTCCGATGGAATCGTCATCGTCCTGACCCTATGGCCGATACATGGAGAACTGGTTGCTAGGCGGCCGTCATTATTGCGGGGCGTGGCGCGGGCGGAACAGGCGACCGCCCTCGACCCAGAACACGATCACCAGCGCGCCGAGCCCGATGCACAGGTAACCGATCGCCAGCGGATAGGTCGTTCCGTCATACGCTTGCCCGATCGCCGACCCGACAGCGACTGCGCCAAGGCTGGTGATGAACCCTTGGATCGACGACGCGGTGCCGGCGATGTGGCCGACCGGCTCCATCGCCATCGCCCCGAAATTGGAGCCGCATAGGCCTATGCACGTCATGCTGAGCGCTTGGAACGCGATGTAGCTCCAGAGCGATTCCGCGCCACCGGCGATGATCCCGATATGGATCACCGACAAGGCGATCAGCGCGACGATGCCCGCCTGCGAGATCAGCCGCGTGCCGAGCCGCTCGACCAGGCGGCTGTTGGCGAACGAGGCACAGCCCATCGCAAATGCGCAGATCGCGAACAACAAGGTAAACCGGTCGCCCGCGCCGAACTCGTCGACGAAGATCTGTTGCGCCGACGAGACGAACGCGATGACCCCGCCGAAGGTCAGCGATGCGGCAACCGAATAGCCGAGCGAAAACCGGTTGCCGAGCGTCAGCCGGTAGGCATGGGCCAGGGTCGCGATCGAGATTGGGATCCGTCGTTCGCGCGGCAGCGTCTCGGGCAGGCGCGCCGCCGACCAGGCCAGGATCACCGCCGCGAACGTCGCCAGCGCGTAGAAGATGAAGCGCCAGGGCCCGATCGCCAACAGCATCTGGCCAAGGCTCGGCGCGATGATCGGCACCAGGAAGAAGATCATCTGTGCCAGCGACAGCGTCTTCGCCATCCGTCGGCCGGAATAGCTGTCACGGACGATCGCCACCGCCAGCACGCGCGTCGAGGCGGACATCAGCCCTTGCAGGATTCTCGCGCAGATCAGCGCGGTGAAGGTCTGCGATCCGGCCGCGAAGATGCTCGCTGCGACGAACCCCACCAACGTGACGAGCAGGATCGGACGCCGGCCATAGCGATCGGCGAGCGGCCCATAGATGAGCTGGCCGATTCCGAATCCGAACAGATAGGCAGTGACGATCCATTGCCGCGAATTGGCGGTGGCGGCGTGCAGCTCCCGGCCGATCGCGGGCAGCGCCGGCAGCATCAGGTCGACGCCGAGTGCGTTGACCGCCATGATCGCCGCGATGAACGCGACGAACTCGCGGCGGTGCAGGCCGACATGCGGCACGGGTTGGACTGGCATTTCGGAGTCGAGTGAGGTCATGGCGTCCGCGTAGTGCCATGCGCCGCATTCCGCCATGCGCGACTGTCGATCCCCGTCCGGCCGATCCCCGTCCGGCCGATCCCCGTCCGGCCGATCCCCGTCCGGCCGATCCCCGTCCGGCCGATCCCTGTCCTGCCAATCCATGTCCGGCGTACGATCATTCCTCGCCGGGCAATGGTGGCGTATCCGACCGGACCAGTTCGACGATATCGACCTTGTGGTTTTTCCAGCCACGCGTCGCCGCCGCCTCGACCGCGAGGCTCTTGGTCCTGCGCGCTTCGGCAAGCGACTTGCTGTGCCCCCAGAACACCTCGGTCTTACCGTTGCCGAGCTCGGCGACGATCCGCCAGTAATGCGTCAGATCGAGCGCGGTTGGCCCGATCGTCTTGACGTACCCGTCCGGCAGGGACGCGGTCAGATAGGTCTTTTTCTTCGCCATGTTCGCATCCGTTACAGATTTGCGATGCGCGATCGATCAAAAATCCGCCTTCACGACAGCGTCAGGGATCCAAAGCCCGCCAGCAACGCTCATCCGGGAACGACGATGTAGGAGCCACGATGCCGATCAAGACCGCCGCCGAAGTCTTCACGAAGCTCGATCTCGAACTGAAGCCGGATCCGTCGCGCACCGTGATCCGCCCGTTCAGCTTCGACTATCCGTCCGCGTTCAAGGATGGGCGGCCATCGCGTCCGGAAATGGTGTTCGACCGCATCCGCGCGCTCGACCCGGCGATGCGAACGCGGATGCTCGCGTTGCTCGAAAAGCCGATGAACGAACGCCATCGCGGCGCCGACCAGGTGTTCCTTCGACGGTTCGAGGACATGCGCGACCAGATCGGCGACGGCGACGTCGACGATGACGAGAAGTTGCTGATCGGCGCGTATTTCAGCCAGGAATACGCGTTCGAATCCGCCGCATTGTTCAACCCCAGCATGGTCCGCCTGCCCAACGAAACCCCGAGCGAGGGCGGCGTGCGGTTCCTGTTGTCGCTGCGCGGCATCGGCGAAGGCCATATCTCGTCGGTCACGTTCCGGACCGGCGAATGGGGGCCGGGCGACCGGCTAGTGCTCGACCCGCCCAGCGCGCACGGCGTGCCACCACAGATCGAACGTGACGTAGAGGGCTGGGTCCGGCTCGCCTGCCAGGACAGCCAGGACGTGTCGGAGACAGTGATCTTTCCGGTCCTGCCCAGCCAACGTCAGGGCGTCGAGGATCTCCGGCTCGTGAACTTTACGGATCACGACGGCGTCGAAAGCATCATCGGGACCTATACCGCCTATGACGGCAAGGATGCGCGGCAGGAGATGCTGCGCGGGATCGACCTGCGCACGTTCGAGATGCGACCGCTGGCGGGCTCGATGACCGGCTACAAGGGCATGGCATTGTTTCCCCGGCGGATCGACGGGCAGTTCGTGATGCTCGGCCGTCAGGACAGCGAGAATATCTGGCTGCTGCGCTCCGACGATCTCTACACCTGGGATGAGGGCGCACCGATCATGAAGCCCAAATATCCCTGGGAGTTCGTCCAGCTAGGCAATTGCGGATCGCCGATCGAGATCGACGAGGGCTGGCTGGTCTTCACCCACGGTGTCGGCATGGTCCGCGGCTATTGCATCGGCGCCTGCCTGCTCGACAAGGCGGACCCATCGAAGGTCCTTGCCCGCACGCCGTCGCCGCTGCTGTTCCCCAGCGCAGAGCAACGCGGCGGCTACGTCCCGAACGTCACCTACAGCTGCGGCGGCCTGTTGCACGGCCGCCGCATCCTGCTGCCCTACGCGATCGGCGACGAATACAGCGCCTTCGCGGTCGCCGACGTCGACGACATTCTTGCCGTGATGGAGTGAGCGCGGCGCATCAGAAGTCCTTGCGGAGCAGCAGCCCGGCATAGCGCTTGTCGTCGCGCGGCACGAACCGGACGGTACCGGCAAACGTGCCCGCGGTCAGGAACGACGAATAGGACGTGTTCGTCAGGTTCTTCACATACGCGCGCAGCTGCCAGCCGGACGTATCGCTCAGCACCGCGACGCTCGCGTTCCAGATCGCATAGGAGGGCTGGACCGTACTCGGCGTCTCGGCGAGCGAATATTGGACCTTGCTGCTGAACGTCACGTCGGTCTGGAGCTCCAGCGCCAGTGTGTCGGTCAGCCCGAACTTGTACGCTGCATTCTCGTACAACTTGATCTTCGGCGCATAGGGGAGCGGCTGGCCGTTGATGTTGCAGCTCGTCGGCGCGCCGGTCGGGCAGAGGAAGTTGCGGACCGTCGCGTCGGTATAGGCGGCGGAGATGTCGAGCGTCAGGCCCTTGGTCGGGCGCAGCGTCACGTCCGCCTCGACACCGCGCGAGCGGACCGATCCGGCGTTGATCAGCCGGCTGACCTGCGCCCCCGCGACGACGTCGTTGAAGCTCGCCTGATACCCGTCGAAATTGGTCGTGAACGCGGCCAGGCTATAGCTCAGCGCGCGGTTCGCGGTGCTGCCCTTGAGCCCGACCTCGTAGGAATTGGACGTCTCAGGGCTCAGCGGCACTTCGTCGAGCGACGTCGTCGCGTTCAGCGAGCGCATGTTGAAATACACGTTGTACGCTGGGCCCTTATAGCCGTGCGAGTACGTGAAATAGGTCTGCGCATGCTCGCCCAGATCATATTGGAGCCCAAGGCGATAGCTGTCGCCGCGCTTGTCCGTGCCGCCGCTGGTGTTGTGATAGGCACGGATGCCGGCAACATCGAGCGCCGAGGCACCGGTGTTGAGCGGGTCGTTGGTCGACGTGCGGACATGGTAGTAATCCAGGCTGTCCCACGTCGAGCGATAGCCGGCGATGCCGCGGAATTTCGAGGTGAAATTGACGTTCGCCTCGCCGAACAGCGCGTAATTGTCGTTGGTGATGCCGTAGTTCGCGACGCCCGTCGTGGTGGTCTGCGCGCCACCGGCCGCAACCGAGGTCAGCGTGCGCAGGTATCGCTCGTCGGTCGTCGCATGCAGGTAATAGGCACCAACGACATAGTCGATCAGCCCGCCCTTGGGCGAGGTCAGCCGCAATTCCTCGGAGAATTGCTTGGTGTTGACGCTGCCTGCATCCTGCCCCGCCGGGAACGCGGTCGATAGCGCGGCAACGCTGTCGTAATCCTGGCGCTGGTTGTTGAGCCATTGCCGCCAACCGGTGATCGAGGTGATGTGGTAGTCGCCGAGCGCGAGTTCGCCGGTGAACGACCCGCCGTAATTCTCGTCCTTCACATCGGTGACCGTGTTGTTGTTGGTCAGCCGGTTGCTTGCACTCGCAGTGATCCCGCTAGCGCCCAGCGCGGCGGCGAGCGTAGGGGAATCGGTGACGACCCCGGTCGGATAGGCGGTGCGGCTGGTGGCCGCATAGACGCTGGTCGGCGTCGTATCGTGCGAGTTGAGATAATCGCCGATGATCGTGAATTTCAGGTCGTCGGAGGGCGTCACGACCAGTTTGCCGCGTGCGCCGTAGCGCCGGTATCCGTTGACGTCCTTGCCTTGCGCAACGTTGCGGACGTTGCCCTTATAGTCGTCGTACAGACCGCCGATCAGCGCCTGCACCTTGCCGGGTACGAGTGCGCCGGAGATGCCGGCCTTGATCCGGTATTCCTCGTCCGAGGTGATGCCGGCCTCGCCGAACGCGCGGAACTCGTCGGTCGGGTTGCGGGTGACGATGTTGACGACGCCAGCAGAAGCGTTCTTGCCGAACAACGTGCCCTGCGGACCGCGCAACACTTCGATCCGCTCGACTTCGCCGAGATCGAGCGTCGACTGGCCGGGGCGGGTGAGGACGACGCCGTCCAGCACGGTCGACACCGAAGGCTCGACGCCGGGCGAGGTCGTGATCGTCCCGACGCCGCGGATGAAGATCGTGCGATCCTTGTTCGATGCGCCGCTGCGGAAACCGACCGAAGGGATGGTCGCGGCGATGTTTTCGACCGTGTTCAACTGGCGTTCGGCAAGCGACTGCCCGCTGACCGCGGTGATCGCGATCGGCACCGACTGCAGCGTCTCGTTCCGATAGCGCGCGGTGACGATCACCTCGTCGCTCGCGGCAACCGGAGTAGCCGGGGCTTGCGCGGCTGTCGGTGCCGTTACGGGCGCATCCTGTGCAGCGGCCGGGGTTGCGAGCGCGGCAAGTGCCGTGCCGGCGAGCAGCGCGAAATGGCGCCGCTGGATGCGTGGGTCGATCATGGGTTCCCTCCCCTAAAGTGATGCCGCCTTGTAATTCCCATTCGTGCGATGGGTATAAAGAACGATATGCAGGTGCGTCGTGTCAGCTTTAGCGTGCCTCGACCGGTCGCAGCGTTGGCAACAGCAGCTGAATCCACCCGACCGCGAGCAGGTAGGATACGCTCGCGAACAGGAATAACGGGAGATATCCGAGGCCTGCGGTCAGCACGAGCCCGGCGACCTTGGCGATCACCATCCCGCCGACATTGCCGCTGAACGATCCGAACGCCGTCACGCGGCCGAGTTTGTCCTGTGGCACGACATCGGCGATCAGCGCGAAGAGATTGGTCGAAAATGCCTGATGCGCTGCCAGGGTCAGCGCCATCAGACCGATCGTGACGGCGTAATTGCCAGCATACAGCACCAGCGGAATCGGCAAAACGCACAGAGCCGCCACCAGCAATATGCCCTTCCGCACCGCGTTGACGCTGTAGCCCAGGCCCAGCAACCGCGTCGAAACGCCGCCGCCGAGCAGCGACCCGACCGCCGCGCCACCATAGGCAATGGCGAGCGGCACGCCGAGCGCGACGCCGGTCAGGCCGTATTGCCGGTGGAAGAAGTCAGGCAACCAGAACAGCAGCAACCACCACGTCGCATCCGACAGGATCTTGGCGACCGCGATCGCCCAGGTCTGGCGGTTGCGCAGGATCGGACCGTACTTGGTGAGGGGAGCGGTGTCGGCGGTGGGGTCGGTCTCTACGGGAAGAGGCGGGGAGAACGTCACGCGTCGTGTCGCGACCAGCCAGACCGCAGCCCAGACGAGCCCGAGCGCACCCGCCGCCACGAACGTCCCGCGCCACCCGACCAGCAACGCGACGCCGGGAATCGCCAGCGGCGCCAGGATCGCGCCGATGCTGTTGGCGGCGTTGGTCGCGCCAAACCCGCTCGACCGCCAGTTCTTCGGCAGCACCGACGCGATCGTCTTGATCCCGGTGGGCGTCCCCATCGCCTCGGTTGCACCGAGGCTCACGCGTATCATCACGAACTCGGTCATCGACCGCGCCCCGCCATGCGCCATCGCCGCGATGCTCCACGCCGCGACGCCGATCGGGTTCGCCCATTTGACGCCGAGCTTGTCGACGATCCACCCGGTGAACAGGAACGCGAACGCCGCGCCCCCCTGGAACCACGCGGCGAGCGTCCCGTAATCGTCATCGCTCCAGCCAAGGTCGGTGGCGATTATCGGCTTCAGGACGGAAATGATCTGGCGGTCGACGAGGTTGAGGACCCCCGCGGTAACGACGAGCGCGAACAACAGCGCGCGCGCACGTGCACTGAGTTGCGCAACGGTCTTGGTAGGCTTGGTCATAGGCGCTCAGCATGGACGAGCGTGACCGAGAGGCTAGCCAGTTTCTCTTCGCCGGCCCGGTTATTTGGTTGCAGGGGTGTGGCGGAGCTCACTCCGGACTGGCTCGGCGGTTAGCCCGGTAGAGCAAGCAAGCCTTTTTCCCGGCGAAGGGGGGACCCAGACTGGGCTCCCGCCTTCGCGGGAGAACAAGGACGAGCAGGATCACGCCAACCCAACACCACCCCGGCGAAGGCCGGGGCCCAGTTGGGGGAAGGTGCCAACTGCGCGCAGTCCTTCGTTACTGCGACCTATCCAACTGGGCCCCGGCCTCCGCCGGGGTGGTGCCTTTACGTTAAGTGAGGCGTTAAATGACCAGCGGCCCATGCGCGATCCGCGGCAAGACATGCCGCGCGAACAGGTCCGCTTCCGCCGCATGCGGATACCCGGAAAGAATAAACGCATCGATCCCCTCCGCCCGATACGCGTTCAGCTTGGCCAGCACCTGATCCGGATCACCAACGATCGCCGCCCCGCACCCCGATCGAGCCCGACCGATCCCGGTCCAGAGGTTAGCCTCCGCATACCCGTCATCCGAACCTTCCCGCAGTTCCGCCTGACGCCGCACGCCAGCCGACTGCGAGTCCAAAGACCGCTCCCGGATCGCACGCCCCTCGGCATCGTCCAGCTTCGACAACAGCCGATCGGCCGCCGCACGCGCCTCCGCTTCAGTCTCGCGCACTACGACATGCACCCGGTACCCGAACCGCAAGGTCCGCCCATGCTTGGCCGCTCGCGAACGCAAATCGGCGACGGTTGCCCGCACCGCGTCCATCGTGTCCGGCCACATCAGATACACGTCGGCATTGGTCGCCGCCGCATCGCGCGCAGCCTCCGACAGCCCGCCGAAATACAGGGCAGGGCATTTCCCGGACACCGTCGTCACCCGAGGCGGATCGACCTTCAGCTTCCAGAATTCCCCATCATGATCGAGCGGCTTCCCATCCAGCAATGTCCGTAGGATGTGCATCGCCTCGACCGTCCGGGCATACCGCGGCGCGCTCTCCAGCTTCTCGCCTGGCAAGTCGCTGGAGATGATGTTGATCGCCAGCCGCCCGCCGAGCATCCGGTCGATCGTCGCGATCTGCCGCGCGAGTTGCGGCGGCCAGCTCTCGCCGATCCGCACAGCCATCAGCAGCCTCAACCGCTTCAGCATCGGCGCGATTCCCGCGGCAAACGCGGTCGTGTCGATCCCCAGCGCATAGCCCGACGGCAACAGGATATTGTCGTAGCCCGCGGTCTCCGCCTGCATCACGATGTCGCGACAATGCTCCCAGCTCGATTTCAGCGCCGCATCGGGGACGCCGAGAAACTCGTAATCGTCATCGCATAGCGCCGAAAACCAGCTGATCTCGCAGGGAGGCAATTCCGTCATGGGAGGTTCTCGCCCATTCCGGCCTGCAGCACGCCATACCATTCGGCCCGCGTCCACTCGACCTTGTACGCGTCCGCCGAAGCCGCAATCCGCGCGGGATTCTGCGAGCCGACGATCGGAATGATCCGCGCCGGATGCGCCATGATCCATGCCAGCGCCGCGGTCGCCGCATCGACGCCGAAGCGCGCGCCGTGTTCGTTGAGCAGCTTGGCTGCCGGATGATCGCCCTGCGCCAACCGGCCGCCACCGAGCGGCGACCACGCCATCACGGCCACGTCGTGCCGCATAGCCTGATCGAGCGTCCCGTCGAACAGCGGCGCCGTCCGCAACGGCGAGAATTCGGGCTGCGTGCTGACGATCGGCTGGCTAAGGAAAGCCTGCAACGCGTCGAATTCATGGACGCCGTAGTTCGAGACGCCGATGCTGCGAATCTTGCCCGCTTCGACCATCCGGGTCAGCGTGTCCGCCACCTCCTGCGGTTGCGTCAGGAAATCGCGACGGTGAATCTGGTACAGGTCGACTTGCTCGATCCCCATCCGGGTCAGCGACGCGTCGAGCGCATCGGCAAGATAGGTCGCGCCCGAATTATATGGGATGCCGGGTCGGATGCCGCCCTTGGTCGCGATCACCATCCGCGCACGCAGGGACCGATCTTCCGCGAGCGCACGCCCAAACAGTTCTTCCGCCGAACCGAACCCGGCCGGCACGTCGCAGCCATATATATCCGCGGTATCGAAGAAGTTGATCCCGGCGCCCAGCGCGGCGTCGATCATCGCGTGGACCGGCGCGACGTCTCCGGCCAGCCGCCACATGCCCCAGGCTATCGGTGAAACAAGGATTTCGCTCTTGCCGAGCGGGCGGAGGTCGTTGGAAAGGCGGATCGTCGTCATGCAGGCGGCCATGGCATAGGGAATGACAGCTTGGTAGCCACGATCAGATACGGCGTCGTCGGAACGGGCATGATGGGCGTCGAACACATCCGCAACCTGGCGATCCTGCCGGGCGCCGAGATCGTCGCGATCGCCGATCCGGTCGCGACCTCGATCGACTGGGCAACTGATGCGCTTGGCGACCGTGCAGCCGATGTCGCGCGGTTCGACTCGGTCGAGGCGTTCGCGAAGGGCGCCGACGTCGACGCGATCGTCATCGCCTCGCCGAACAACACCCACCGCGACGTGCTGGAACGGCTGTTCGACATGGACGCCGCGATCCTCTGCGAGAAGCCGCTGGCGACGACGATGGAGGACGCACGCTGGATCGTCGACCGAGCCGCGTCCCACGCGAAACCGTTCTGGACCGGCATGGAATACCGCTTCATGCCTCCCGCCGCCGCGTTTATCGAACAGATCCACGCAGGCCGCGTCGGCCGGCTGCAGATGCTCTCGATCCGCGAACACCGCTTCCCGTTCCTGCCCAAGGTCGGCGACTGGAACCGCTTCTCGCGCAACACCGGCGGCACGATGGTCGAGAAATGCTGCCATTTCTTCGATCTGATGCGGCTGATCGTCGGATCGGAAGCGGTCCGCGTCTACTGCTCCGGCGCGATCGACGTGAACCATCTCGACGAACGCTATGACGGCCAGCGCCCCGACATCATCGACAACAGCTTCACCACGGTCGACTTCGCCAACGGCGTCCGCGCCATGCTGGACCTCAGCATGTTTGCCGACGGTGCCGAGAACCAGGAGGAGATGTCCGCAACCGGCGACGCCGCCCGCCTCGACGTGCTGATCCCAGCGGGCGAACTGGTCTACTCCCCCCGTGTAGGCTTCCTGAACCCGAAGGCCGTCGAACGCAGCCACGTTGCCGTCGACCCCGCCGCGAAAGCCGCCGGCTCGCACGAAGGCGCAACCTACTACCAGCACGCGGCGTTCGCCGCCGCGGTTCGGGGCGAAGGCCCGGTCCAGGTCACCGCGGAAGACGGCCTGCGCGCGGTCGCAATTGGCACAGCGGCAGAGATCAGCGCGCGCGAGCACCGGGTCGTGACGATGAGCGAACTCGGCCTCTAACCCGCGTTCGCGACGAGAGTTTCGGCGACCCGCGACAGGATCGCGCTGTCGTCGAACCGCTCGGCGGTATCGGCGCGAAACCGAAAGCCAATGCACCGCGTCACCGCGAACCCCGACAGTTCGGGCATCGCGATCCCAGCCGCCGCGAAACACCGCGGCATGACCGTGATGCCGAGGCCTGCGCGGACATATTCGAGCGCGCGGTCGTCGTTGGTCGTTCGCGCCGCCATGAACGGCCGCACCCCGCGGCTCGTGAAGAACCGGCTGATATCGGGCAGCGCCTCGCAGTACCGCCGCACGATCATCGTTTCCCCCGCGAGGTCCTCCGCGCTCACGCTGTCCCGGTCGGCAAGCGGATGCCCGTGCGCCATCGCCATCGCGTACCCCTCACGGAACAGCACCCGGTCGCGCCCGTTCTCGGTCACCAACCCCAGCACGGCGTCCAGCCGCCCGCGATCGAGCAGCGGCGTCAGATCCCGCGCCCGCCCCTCGACCAGTTCGATCCGCTCGTCCGACCCTGCCGCATACGCCGCCGCGATCGCCCCGCCGATCAGCGCAGAAGGCAGGCTCGATATCACCCCCAGCCGGATCGGCGAACGCGGCGTGTCGTCGAGCATGATCCGCTCGGCCTGTGCGAACTCCGCCTCGATCCGTCGCGCATGCACCGCGAACCGCGTTCCCGCGGGCGTCAGTTCGACCCGGCGGTTGGTGCGCAGGAACAGCGCATGGCCGACTTCCGCCTCCAGCTTGGCGACGCCCACCGACAGGGTCGGCTGCGACACCCGGCAATGCAGCGCCGCGCGCGAGAAATTCCCCTCGTCGATGACCGCGAGGAAATAGCGTAGCAGATAGCGGTCGATCATAGGCGCCATCTATAGTGTCGATGCCGCCGGTTCAATTTTTCAGCGGCGCGCGCGCGTGATAGGAAGGCACTAACACAAGGTCTGGAGAGGCTGCATGGTACCCGACTTCGATTTCGCGCTCGGCGAATCCGCTGACATGATCCGCGAGAGCACGCACCGCTTCGCCACCGACAAGATCGCGCCCTTGGCGGCGAAGATCGACGCCGACGACTGGTTCCCGCGCGAACTCTGGCCGGCGATGGGCGAACTCGGGCTGCACGGCATCACGGTCGAGGAAGAATATGGCGGCTTGGGACTCGGCTATCTCGAACACGTCGTCGCGGTCGAGGAAGTCTCCCGCGCCTCCGCGTCGATCGGCCTCAGCTACGGCGCGCACTCGAACCTGTGCGTCAATCAGATCCGCCGCTGGGCGTCGCCTGAGCAGAAGGCGAAGTATCTCCCCAAACTGATCTCCGGCGAGCACGTCGGCAGCCTCGCCATGTCCGAGGCCGGCGCCGGCTCCGACGTCGTCTCGATGAAGCTGAAGGCGGTGAAGACCGACACGGGCTACGTCCTCAACGGCACGAAGTTCTGGATCACCAACGCGGCCTATGCCGACACGCTGGTCGTCTACGCGAAGACCGGCGAAGGCTCGCGCGGCATCACCGCGTTCCTGATCGAGAAGGACATGCCCGGCTTTTCGATCGGCCAGAAGATCGACAAGATGGGCATGCGTGGGTCGCCGACCGCCGAACTCGTCTTCACCGACTGCGAAGTGCCGTTCGAGGCGATCATGGGCCCCGAGAATGGTGGCGTAGGCGTCTTGATGTCCGGCCTTGATTACGAACGCGCGGTGCTGGCCGGCATCCAGCTAGGCATCATGCAGGCGTGCCTGGACGTCGTGATCCCGTACGTCCGCGAGCGGAAACAGTTCGGCACGCCGATCGGCCAGTTCCAGCTGATCCAGGCCAAGATCGCGGACATGTACGTCGCGCTCAGCTCGGCGCGCGCGTACGTCTACGCGGTCGCCAAGTCGTGCGATGCGGGCAAGACGACGCGGTTCGATGCGGCCGGCGCAATCCTGCTGGCGAGCGAAAGCGCGGTGAAGGTGTCGCTCGAATCGATCCAGGCGCTCGGCGGGGCCGGGTACACCAAGGACTGGCCGGTGGAGCGTTTCATGCGCGACGCCAAGCTGCTCGACATTGGCGCCGGCACGAACGAAATTCGCCGCATGCTGATCGGCAGAGAACTCATCGGGGCTGCTCCCAAGGTGGCACAGTAATGACCACCGCAAATCCTCCCCGGAACGGGGAGGGGGACCGCGCAGCGGTGGAGGGGGCTCACCCCGCACGCAACGCCGGCGGAAGCCCCCCTCCACCCTTCGCCCAAGCGGACGAACGGTCCCCCTCCCCGTGCCGGGGAGGATTGGCATGACCGCGCCCGTCCTGACCTCCGCGCTGTCCCCCGACAGCGAGACCTTCCGCGCGAACGCGACCCACAACCACGCGCTCGCTGAAATCCTCCGCGAGGACGTCGCCCGCACAGCGCTAGGCGGCAACGCCAAGTCCCGCGAGCGCCACACGTCCCGCGGCAAGCTCCTCCCCCGCGATCGCGTCGAACGCCTGCTCGACCCCGGCTCGCCGTTCCTCGAGATCGGCCAGCTCGTCGCCAACGGCCTCTACGACGATGAAGTCCCCGGCGCCGGCCTGATCATGGGCATCGGCCGCGTCTCCGGCCGCCAGTGCATGATCGTCTGCAACGACGCGACGGTGAAGGGCGGCACCTACTACCCGCTCACCGTCAAGAAACACCTCCGCGCGCAGGAGATCGCGCAGGAAAACCGGCTCCCCTGCATCTACCTCGTCGACAGCGGCGGCGCCAATTTGCCGCATCAGGCCGAGGTCTTCCCCGACCGCGATCACTTCGGCCGCATTTTCTTCAACCAGGCGCAGATGTCCGCACTCGGCATCCCGCAGATCGCCTGCGTCATGGGAAGCTGCACCGCGGGCGGCGCGTATGTGCCCGCAATGTCCGACGAGACGATCATCGTCCGCGGGCAGGGGACGATCTTCCTCGCCGGCCCACCGCTGGTGAAGGCCGCGACCGGCGAAGTCATCTCGGCCGAGGAACTGGGCGGCGCCGACACGCACGGCCGCCGCTCGGGCGTGGTCGATCACGTCGCC
This sequence comes from Sphingomonas sp. SL1004, assembly GCF_057815015.1. Classification (NCBI taxonomy): domain Bacteria; kingdom Pseudomonadati; phylum Pseudomonadota; class Alphaproteobacteria; order Sphingomonadales; family Sphingomonadaceae; genus Sphingomonas; species Sphingomonas sp. SL1004. The sequence continues at coordinate 1,682,221 of NZ_JBYMUX010000001.1, read as the reverse complement.
GAGAACGACGAGCACGCGCTGACCATCGTCCGCGATATCGTCTCGACGCTGCAACCGCAGGCGCAGACCGCGGTGAACCTCCAGCAGCCCAAGCCGCCGAAGTTCGCCCCCGAAGAGCTGTACGGCATCGTCCCCAGCGACGTCCGCGCGCCCTACGACGTCCACGAGGTCATCGCACGGCTGGTCGACGGCAGCGAGTTCCACGAGTTCAAGGCGCTCTACGGCACCTCGCTCGTCTGCGGGTTTGCGCACATCTGGGGCATTCCTGTCGCGATCCTCGCCAACAACGGCGTACTGTTCAGCGAGAGCGCACAGAAAGGCGCGCATTTCATCGAGCTCGCCTGCCAGCGGAAGGTCCCGCTGCTGTTCCTCCAGAACATCTCCGGCTTCATGGTCGGCGGCAAGTACGAGGCGGAGGGCATCGCCAAGCACGGCGCCAAGCTCGTCACCGCCGTCGCCACCGCAACCGTCCCGAAGATCACGGTATTGATCGGCGGCAGCTTCGGCGCGGGCAATTACGGCATGTGCGGCCGCGCCTATTCGCCGCGCTTCTTGTTCACCTGGCCGAACAGCCGGATCAGCGTAATGGGCGGCGAGCAGGCAGCCTCCGTCCTCGCCACCGTCCACCGCGACGCGGACAGCTGGACGCCAGAACAGGCCGAAGCCTTCAAGGCGCCCGTCCGCCAGAAATACGAGGACGAGGGCAACCCGTGGTACGCCACCGCGCGGCTGTGGGACGACGGCATCATCGATCCCGCCCAAACGCGCGACGTACTGGGCCTAGCCTTCGCCGCGACGCTCAACGCTCCCATCCCCGAACGCCCCGCGTTCGGCGTGTTCAGGATGTAACCCGATGATCCTGCTCTCACTCCTCCTCGCTGCGGGCCAGGTCACCCCGGTCCAGCCGATCGTCAAGGGCACCGGACTGCCGCCGGCGCCCCTGACCGAAGACGCCGGCGTCATGGTCCCGATCGATGCGCTTTTCGCCGCGCTGGCCGCGCGTGACGGCCAGGCGATCCTCGCCCAGGTCCGCCCCGACGGCGGCGCCACCGTCGCCGAGGAAAAGCCCGACGGCACGCGCACCGTCCGTCGCATGACCTGGCCGGAGTTCGCGGCCATGATCAAACCCGGTCCCGAACGCTACGCCGAACGCCTGACCGATCCCGCGGTCGACATCGACGGCGATATCGCGATGGTCTGGTCGCCCTATGTCTTCACGATCGACGGCAAGGTCGCGCATTGCGGCACCGACCATTTCGACATGGTCCGCGAAGCCGGCCGCTGGAAGATCGCCAACCTCACCTGGTCCTCGCGGACCACCGGATGCGCGAACTGACATGCTCTGTCCTACACCGCCCGCATCGGCCTATGCCGGGATCGCCATGCTGAAACAGCCGATCCCGTCCGTCGATATCCAAGCCAGCGACGCGCTTTCCAACACGAAGTGCACATCGCGTGGGCGTCTACACTTTCTATACTTCACTCGGCTGAACCGATGATCGAATCGCTCCTGATCGCCAATCGCGGCGAGATCGCCTGCCGTATCATCCGCACCGCGCGCAGCCTCGGCATCCGCACGATCGCAGTCTATTCGGACGCCGACGCGAACGCGATGCACGTCCGACAGGCCGACGAAGCCGTCCACATCGGCGCGTCCCCGGCGCGCGAAAGCTACCTCGTCGGCGACCGCATCATCGCCGCCGCGCGCGACACCGGCGCGCAGGCTATCCACCCCGGCTACGGCTTCCTGTCCGAGAATGCCGACTTCGCCCAGGCCGTGCTCGACGCCGGACTGATCTGGGTCGGCCCCAACCCCGACAGCATCCGCGCGATGGGCCTGAAGGACGCTGCGAAACAGCGCATGATCGCCGCCGGCGTACCCGTCACGCCCGGCTATCTCGGCGAGGACCAGTCCCCCGAACGGCTGAAGGCAGAGGCCGACGCGATCGGCTACCCCGTCCTCATCAAGGCGGTCGCCGGCGGCGGCGGCAAGGGCATGCGCCGCGTCGACACGGCCGCCGAGTTCGCCGACGCGCTCGTCTCGTGCCAGCGTGAGGCGGCCTCGTCGTTCGGCAACACCGATGTGCTGATCGAGAAATACATCCTCTCGCCGCGCCATATCGAGGTGCAGGTCTTCGGCGACAGCCACGGTAACGTCGTTCATTTGTTTGAGCGTGATTGTTCGCTTCAGCGTCGCCATCAGAAGGTGATCGAGGAAGCCCCCGCACCCGGCATGGACGCCGCCACCCGCGACGCCATCTGCGCCGCCGCGGTCAAGGCGGCCAAGGCTGTCGATTACGTCGGCGCCGGCACGATCGAGTTCATCGCCGACGCCAGCGAAGGCCTCCGCTCCGACCGCATCTGGTTCATGGAAATGAACACGCGGTTGCAGGTCGAGCACCCGGTCACCGAAGAGATCACTGGCCAGGACCTCGTCGAATGGCAACTCCGCGTCGCATCCGGCGAGCGCTTGCCCAAGCGGCAGGACGAATTGGCGATCGACGGCTGGGCGATGGAGGCGCGGCTCTATGCCGAAGATCCCGCCAAGGGTTTCCTGCCATCGATCGGAACGCTCGAACGCTTCGATCTCGGCACCAGCGCGCGTGTCGATACCGGGGTAGAGCAGGGCGCGGAAATCTCGCCCTTCTACGACCCGATGATCGCCAAGGTGATCGCCTGGGGCGAAGACCGTGAGACCGCCCGCGAAGCCCTGGCGTACGCGCTCGACGGCGCGGTCGTCTGGCCGGTACGCTCCAACGCCGGGTTCCTCGTCGAAGCGCTCGACCATCCCGACTTCGTGGCGGGCACGCTCGACACCGGGCTGATCGCCCGCGAAGGCGACGCGCTCATGCCGCCGACGCACCCAACCGAAGAGGCGTTGGCCGAGGCCGCAAGCGCGCTCGTCTCCACCGATCCGATCTCGGGCTTCCGTCTGAACGCCTCGTCGCGCCGTACTGCGACATTCCTGCTGGACGGCGAACCGGTCGAGGTCGATCTCGACGGACAGGCCGGAACGACGTCGGCGTTCGAAGACGTCCTGATCTCCGAAGCCGGCCAGACCTGGCAGCTCAAGCCTTGGCGTGCGTCGGGTGCTGCCGCTGGCGGAGCAGCGGACGGCGCGATCCTGTCGCCGATGCCGGGTCGGATTATCGCGGTCGACGTCGCGGCGGGAGATGCCGTTACCAAGGGCCAGAAACTCGTCACGCTGGAGGCGATGAAGATGGAGCACTCCCTGACCGCGCCGTTCGACGGCATCGTCGCGGACCTCAACGCAGTCGAGGGCGGGCAGGTGACCGAGGGTACCATGCTCGTCCGCATCGAGAGGGATTCCTGATGGCCGGCCGCTATTACGACGCCTGGAACATCGGCGACCGCATCGAGCATGAGATTCGCCGTACAGTCACCGAGACGGACAACCTCCTGTTCTCGACGATGACGCACAACCCGCAGCCGCTCCACCTCGACATCGAAGCGGCGAAGGCGAGCGAGTTCGGCCGAATCCTCGTCAACGGCACCTTCACCTTCGCGCTGATGGTCGGGCTGTCGGTCGGCGAGACGACGCTCGGGACGCTCGTCGCCAATCTCGGCTACGACAAGCTGGTCCATCCCAAACCCGTCTTCATCGGCGACACGATGCGCGCGCAAACCGAAGTGACCGACCTCAAACCGAGCAAGTCGCGTCCCAACGCCGGCATCGTCACCTTCACGCACCGCCTGATCAACCAGCGCGACGAGATCGTCTGCCAGTGTCTGCGCACGGCACTGTTGTTTCGAAATCCGGATACCGCGGCAGGTATTGCCTGACCCGCCAGGCGCGTTGCCACGTCTGCGTCGAGGGCCGGCAGCGGATCGCGAAAAATCGCGGGATTTGTATCCCGAGCCCGATCATCTCGATCGCTGCCCGGAGATTGTCCTGTTCCCGATCGGATCAGTCCGTCGGTAGCGGGATGTTCGCCTGCAGCACCATCGACGACGTCGTTGTCACCGGCGCACCTGGTCAAGGGTTTGAAGTCGACGAAAACAGCCGGCCTCGTGGTCGTTGGTCAGGCCTACACCCTGCATCCAGGCGTAGATGATCGTTGGCCCGATGAACTTGAACCCGCGTGCCTTGAGCGCATGCGAGATCGTCGCGGACAGGTCGGTCTGCGTGACGGAAACGTCGCCTTCGATCGGCGTGCCCGATACGAACGACCAGCAATAGTCGGCAAAGTCCTCGCCTGCGTCCTCCATTGCGACGAAGAGTTGTGCGCCGCGGATCGTCGCCTCGATCTTGGCCCGGGCACGGACGATACCCGGATCGGCCATCAACCGCGCAATATCGTCGGCATCGAAGGCGGCCACCTTGCGTGGATCGAAGCCCGCAAAAGCCATGCGAAAACCCTCCCGCTTGCGAAGGATGATCTGCCAGGATAGCCCGGCCTGGAACCCTTCGAGCATCAGCGTCTCCCACAGCATCCGCGGATCGCGTTCCGGCACGCCCCATTCGGTGTCGTGATAATGCTGCATCATCGGGTCTGACCCCACCCATCGGCATCGATGCCTATCGTCCATCACAAAGCTTCCCTTCGTTCGATACCGCAGGATCGTCGACTTCGGCGCGATCGGTTCGCCGCCGCTGGCCCGGTCGGTGCAGCATCGTCTGACATGCATTCCTGCCAGACCAGCAGAAATGCGGCCATGATCGCCAGCGCGACGAACAATCCGACGAGGCCGAGTACCAGCATTCCTGCAAATGCGCTTGCCGCCGTCAAAGAACCGGACCGGGACCGGCGCGTGCCGGTCCGTGCTTTCGCGGCATCACCGCCACGTGCCGGGGTGCCAGATTGCGGCTGCCAACGCGGCGACGCATCGCTACATGGGGGCGTATGACACCCGCCAGTGCTGTACGCCGGGCCGGGACCGGCGTTCGAACATTGCTCACGCCCGGGCCGCGCATGATCGACGAGATCGAATGCGTCGCCTCGATCCTGCTCGCGATCGGGTTGGCGCGTCTGCTGGGCGCGCATAACGTCGCATGGGCAGCGTTTACCGGCTTCGTGCTGATGCGCAGCCACGCCGCCGAGACGCTGGTGCGCGGGTTGATGCGCATCACCGGCACCGCGGCGGGGGCCGGGCTCGCGTTGCTGGTACTGCCGATCGCGGCACCGTCGCTACCGCTGGCGACGCTTGCGGCGGCGCTGGTCGGGTCGGTCGGGCTCTACGGCATGCTGACCGGCCGGCGGGCCTATGCATGGCTTCTCTTCGGACTGACCTTCGAGATGGTCCTGCTCGGCAAGATCGAGCATCCCGCGACCGATGTGATCGACTTCGCCCGCACCCGGCTGCTCGAAGTGACCGCCGGCACGGTCGCCTGCGTCACCGTCAGCGTTGCGACGACGCTGACTGCGCGCCGCCGCTGGCCAGGGGTACGCACGACGCCCGCGCAACGTGTCGGCTGGCATCCGCAGGCCGCACGGCACGCCGCGCAGGCGGGGATCGCGCTCGCACTGCTGCCGCCGCTGCACGCGCTGTTCGGGCTCGGTGAACTCGAACAGGCTGCCGTCACGATCATGGCGGTGATGATCGTGCCGGTGACGGGCATCGGCACCAGCGGGCTCGTTCCGGTCAGCCGTCGCCTGCTTCATCGGACGATCGGTTGCCTGGCCGGAAGCGCGCTGGCGCTGACGGTTCTGCTGCTCGCGCAGGGATCGCCCGCGATTCTCATCGCCGGTACGTGCCTCGGCGTCGTGATCGGGCGCCATATCGAGAATGGCGATACGCGCTTCGCCTATGTCGGGCTCCAGTTCACGCTGGCGATCCTCGTGGTTCTCATACCCGACAATTACGCCGATGCGCGGATCGGCCCCGCCTTGCAGCGCCTGTCGAGCATCGTCATCGGCATGGCGCTTCTCGAGCCAGTTCTCCTGCTCTGGCACGCGATCGCGCGTCCGCAGGCGTCGGGCGCGGCGTCGCCGATCGGTCGAAGCGACGCGTGACGTCGGCGGGCGATGAATGCAGCCGGTAAAGCGCTCGATGCCGCTCTAGGCTTCTTCCCGCAGCATCCCGCTGTGCCTGAAGAAGGACCTTGGTCATGACCATCGAATACCCTCCCGTCGTACCGGCCGACCGCAGCAAGCCGCGGCATCAACGCCAGCCCGAAATGCCCGCCGGCGCCACCGGCCGTCAGCCTTTCGCGTTCGTCGACCTGGAAACGGCGTTCGACCCCGACCTCAACACCTTGTGGACCTATATGCGGCAGCGCACCCGACCGAGCTTCAACCCGGGGTTGCTCGTGGAATTCGATCAGTGGCAGACCGACATCGCCGCGGCGTGCGCGTCGGGGGCGATGCCGATCCGGTACCTGGTTCTCGGGTCGCGCTTTCCCGGCGTGTTCTCCCTGGGTGGCGATCTCGACCTGTTCGCGGCCCATATCCGTAGCGGCGACCGCGCGGCGCTGATCGGCTACGGACGCGCCTGCGTGCGTATCCTCCATCGCAACATGCGCAGCCTGGACCAGCCGATCGTCACCATCGGCCTGGTCGAAGGCGATGCACTGGGCGGCGGGTTCGAGGCGCTGCTGTCGTTCAACGTCGTCATTGCCGAGCGCGGGACGAATTTCGGCCTGCCGGAAACCAATTTCGGGCTGTTTCCCGGGATGGGAGCGCATTGCTTCCTCTCGCGCCGGCTCGGGGCCGCCCGAGCCGAACAGATGATCCTGAGCGGCCGCACCTACAGCGCCGAGGAGCTGTACGATCTGGGCATCGTCCACGCACTCGCCGATCCAGGCCAGGGTCGCGCCGAGGTCGAGCGCTATATCCGGCAGAACCGCCGCCGGCACAGCGGTCATTGTGCGATCTACGAAGCGTCGCGGTCGGTCAATCCGCTGCCGCTCGACGAACTCGAGGCGGTCGTCGACCTGTGGGCCGACGCCGCCTTGCGGCTCAGCGACGCCGATCTCAAACTGATGCGCCGCCTCGTCGGTGCCCAGACACGGCTGCTGGACAAGGCAGCCTGAGCACGACGCGGTTCAGGATCGCCGTTGTGCCTTGACCCGGTCTCCGGCGAGCATGGTTTTCACCATGCTTGCCGGCATGGGGCGGGCGAGGAGGAACCCCTGTACCGCATCGCACCGCGTGCGGCGAAGCTGGTCCAGTTGCGCCTGCGTCTCGACGCCCTCGGCGACCGTTCGCATACCCAGTTTCGCCGCAAGTTCGACCACCGTCTGGACGATCGCCACCGAAGCGGGGCTCTGCTCCAGATCGGTGATGAACGACCGGTCGATCTTGAGCGTCTGGAACGGAAACTTGGTCAGGTAGCTGAGCGACGAATAGCCTGTGCCGAAATCGTCGAGCGTGGTGCGGACCTGCAGGCGGTTGATCGCGTCCAGCGCAGCGAGCGAGGCTTCGATGTCGTGGAGCAGCACCGATTCGGTCACCTCCAGCTCAAGCCGATCGGCGGGAAGGCCGCTGGTTGCCAACGCACCCATGATGACCATCGGCAGGTTGGCCGATCGCAACTGGATCGGCGACAGGTTGACCGCGATCGTAACGTCGGCGGGCCATTCGCTCGCGATCCGACAGGCCTCGCGGATCACCCAGCCGCCGATCGCGACGATCACGCCGGTATCTTCGGCAAGGGGGATGAACTCGGCAGGCGAGATCGCACCATGATGACGGTTGTTCCACCGCAACAGCGCCTCGCATGACAACACGCGGTCGCCGGCGAGGTCAAAGATCGGCTGGAACAGCAGGTGGAACTCGCCGCGCTCCAGCGCTTCCTGCAACTCCGCCGCGAGGTCTCGGTTGCGTTCGATCTTCTCGTCCATCAGCGGTTCGTAAAAGCACATTTGCCCGCGGCCGCCATCCTTTGCGCGGTACAGCGCAAGGTCGGCATTCTTGAGCAGGGTATCGGCATCGGCGCCGTCGGCGGGGGCGATCGCGATGCCCAGCGATGCGCCGACGTGGAGCAAGCGCCCGTCGTGACGAACCGGTTGTTCGACCAGTTCGATGATCCTTCGCCCGATCCCTATCGCATCGGCCTTGTGCGCGACTTCGCAAACGACCGCGAATTCGTCCCCGCCGAGCCGCGCGACGATTCCGCTGGCGCCGAATGCATCGTCCAGGCGACCCGCGACGCAGGCGAGCAGCGCATTGCCGGCAAGGTGGCCGAACGAATCGTTGATCTCCTTGAAGCGATCCAGGTCGATCCAATGGATCGACAGCCACTGCCGCCCCCCGTCGAGCGCCTGCAACCGCGCCTCGAAGCGCTCGCGGAACGCCGTTCGGTTGGCGACGCCGGTCAGGTCGTCGCGCCGGGCGATCGCGGCATGGTGCTCGGCCAGCGCGGCTTTTTCGCGCGACACCACCGTCGCCTTCAGGATGACGCCATAGGTCTGGAGCGTAATGTCCATCATCGCGACCACGAACAGCAGGATGACGGCCGCGAGCGCGATCTTGAGCGGGTCGACCGATACGATAAGTCCGACCGCCAACGGCAGCGACGCGAAGCATAGCTGCGACAGCGCGATCCACGGGCGCCCGGCATTGCGGCCGGCGATCCCGGCGGCGTATCCGATCGTCGTGGTCACCGCGAGCAGTTGCAGCACGCCGTCCTGCGTGTACACCAGCGTCAACAGGCCGAACGTGCCGAGCAACGCCGAATACCACAGCGCCCCCATGCGGTAGAGCAGTTCCCGCCGCCGCGCGCCGGTTTCGGTCGATCGGCCCGCTGCCTTTCGCTTCAGCCGGACGGCATCACCGACGCGGATACAGGCAACTAGGGCGATCGCGACCGCGCACACGATCATCGAGCGATCGCGGCTGACCACCGCGACCGCCGTCGTGATCGCGCTGCTGGTCAACGCACCGATCACCAGCGACTGGGGCGAGGCATAAAGCGACTCGACGAGGGTTTCGCGGACCGAGGCGGCAATCGCCTGGTCGGAATGCCGGAGCTGCTTCAGCCGGGAGATTAGACCACTCATTCAGTAAACCTTGGAGGGCAGAAGTGTAAAATAATCGGAAAGATTCGCGCCCTCGCGCCGGGATGTTTCACGCACCAATCCCGTCACGGTGTCCCGCCCAATCATGAACGTTCCCCGTTCACCTCGAGACAATGCGCGAGCGGACGGTTTCTATCCCCCACGGCACGGCGGGCACGAAGGCGGATTGAGAACAAAAATGGAACGTAGTACGTGTGACCGCATCGATTCGATGTGAGGACGTGACCATGGACCAGCTCCCTTTCGGGCAATGGCTGTTGACGCAGAAGGACAGGGAGGACCTTGTCGGCCAACTCGCGACCGGCGCGGCCGTCGATCGCCGTTTCCCCCGCGGCGGCGATCCCGAAGCGGTGCGCAAGCATTTGAGCGCCATGCAGGCCGAAGGCGACATGTTCGCCGCGGTCGACGATGCCGAGACCGACTGGTTGACGACGTGATGCAGGAAACATGGGAACAGGTCTTCATGCTGATGGCCGGGCATGGACAGAAGGGTGCTTGCGAGATCGTCGCCGCGGGCCTGCAAAAGACGCCGCCGGGGGAGGTCGAGCGCTTCCGTCGCTGGGAAAAGCTGGCCGATTGCCTGAACGCGGTCGCCGATGCGGGGCGGACCCGGCACTGAGGGGAAAAGGGGCAGGCGCCGCCGGTCTCGGCCGCCAGCCTCGACTACCGGTCTCGGCAATCACTCGGCTTGGCCGCTATGCGCCGCGGCGGGCCTGCAGACTATTCATGGTTAGGCCGCCGTTAACGCTCAATATCGGGAACGATCGGTGCGGCGATCGGCTTTTAAGCTCACGTCGCCATTATCATTTCGAGAGGAACAGCCATGACTCCGACCCTCGTATCCGCCGTCTTCGACACGCATGCCGAGGCCGAGCGTGCCGTGTCCGAATTGCGCAGCGCCGGGATCGACGACAGCGCGATCTCGATCGTCGCCCGGCACGACGGCAAGAACACGACGACCGACGGCAGCGGGGCCGACACGCAGGAGTTCGTGGGCAAGGTCGCTGCCGGAGCGGGTATCGGCACGCTGCTCGGTATTGCGGCGCTAGCGATACCCGGGGTCGGGCCGCTTGTCGCCGCCGGCGCCATCGCGGCCACGGCGATCCCGGGCGCGGCGATCACTGGTGCAGCGCTTGGCGGCGCGGTCGGCGGCCTGGGAAAGGTGATGACCGATCACGGCGTGAACACGGACGACGCGGCGTATTACGAGGGTCGCGTCGATGATGGCGGCGTCTTCGTTTCGGTCGATACGCGCGATGCGGCCGTGAGCACCGAAGCCGCATCTGATTTACTCTATCGCTCGGGCGGCCACAGCGCGACGCGGTCGCGCGCGACCGCGGCCTGACGGAACACTGTCATCGCGGATGATCGCCCTGATGCTCTTGTGGCGCTGGGGCGATCACGGCGGGGCCGGTCACGACGGGGCCGATCACGACAGGGCTATCGCAAACGCGATTTGCACGAATCAATGAACCCGGCCTACGCTGGCGCATGGAAAACACAGCATCGTCGCTCGACCTGTTCACCCTTCTCGAAATCGCGATCGAGGAACGCAACGAAGCCGCCGAAGCCTTTGATGTGTTCAAGCAGGACGCGGTCATGGCCCACGCGCCAGCGCCCGAGCGTCGCGCCGAGGTGACGAGCGAAGACGCGGCGGACGCGGCCGCGGGCGAGGTCGATACGTTCAGTGCGGAAGTAACCGCCTTGTTGCGTGCCGCATCGGACGACGAACTCGCGGACGCGTATCGCCAATCCGGCGGCGAGATCGGCCATCCGGTCGCCGAGGCGCTACACGGTGAGATCAAGCGTCGCGAACTCGGCGTCTGACGCGACCCTTTCGGGTCGCTCGGTGTTCAGTTCAACCCGACCTTCACTTCGACGGCGACTGGGCGGGCACGTCCAGTGCATCGATCGCCTCGGCAACGAGTGCGGCCACCGCGGTCCATCCCAGCGCATCGGCTTCCGCCAACGCATCCTCCAGATGCTCGCGAAGGCGTTGATCGGGCGCTAATACTCGCTGTGGCATGCCCGCGTGAATCCCTGACTGTCGATCTGCCGCTTGCTTCACATCAAGATTGTTACGAATTTTCGCCAGCGTCAATCACGCTGCGGCTAATCGTCGACGAAACCGGCGAGCGGCGATGGCACCGGTCTCGATCTGGGTGGTTATTCCACCAAGCCATGGCGGCTGGAGGTTGAAATCATGAAGTTATCCGCAAAGTTCGATACGCGCCGCGAAGCCGAGATGACGATCGAGCGTCTGGTGCAGCAATTCGACATCGATCGCGCCAGGATCGTCGTTGCCCCGGACGGCAGCGAAAACACCGCCGGCGTCGAAGAAGCCGGTTCCGACAGCAAGGCCGGTTCGCCCAGCCCCGACGCCCGCGATGACGCCGAACTGAACGGCAAGGTCGTCGTGACCGTCGACATCACCGACGACGCAACCGCAAGCGAAGTCCGTGAAGCGTTCGACGAGTTCGATGCGTCCGAGCAAGCGGCGAAGTGACGATGCCCGACACCGCCACGCAGGCGCGCCAACGCGAGATCGCGACCGAACATCTGCTCTTCAAACTCATGGAATATGTCGAGGCGCAGCATGCCGGCCTTCTGGACTTCATGGAAGCAAGCCTCGACCATCTCGGCGATCCGGCGACCGACGGCAGCAAGGATGACGAGGCCGTCCGAAAGATCGCTCGGAGAATGATCATCGGCGCCCGCAAGCAGGGCGTCGATGAGATCCCGTCTGACTAAACCGAGCGTCAAACAGCCCGGTGCGCTACCGTCCTCAGTTGGGCGGTAGCAATCTCGGCCTCACCCTTCATCCCTCAAGGCAGTCTCCGGATCCTACGCATCTTCCGGATGAACCGTCGCAAATTCGAGGGTCGCAGCCATTGCCTGACCATCCCTGGAAGGCAATTTCTGCTCGCCGAGCGATCAGAGCGCCTGTTCTAGAATCTGCGTGAGATAAAACTGCGAGACGCTCTCGTCTCGTTCACCGCGAAGTGCTTTGGAAAAGCACAAATGGTGACCCCTACGGGAGGCGTCATATCAGCTATAGAGCACGCATTTCTGCGAATTTTGAGGAGCGCTTACCCGTGGTTTGTACACACGACTTGTACTCGTGTGCAGCAGCGTCTGAGCGTGGATGAACCAGTTCGTCAAGCCAAAATACTATCTGGTAGGGATATCCGAGGACGGTCGGTCGACCGCTGCACCCCGGTGAGTCGGTCGCGCGATTATCTCGCGCTCGATCTCGCACCAGGCTTCGTGCATCACGTCCGCGTCTATCCGGCGTTGCACCATGGCGGCGATTCTAATCCGCGGGTGCGTTGGGTGATTAGCAATATCGTCTGCGATCGCGATGCTGTGGGTGGGTAAGGGGGTATGGCCGTGGGTTTTGTAAGCCGGGTGTTCGGCTGGGTAGGGCGGAAGGCCTTGCTTTATGTGATGCTCGTGCTCGCGATAGCGGCGAGCATGGTCCTCGTGCCGTGGATCAAGACGGAGTGGAATGGCCCACAGATGAGTGTCGACCGCGCTGCACGACTTGATGCCGTGGTCGGTCGGCTTCGGTCGCTCGAAGGCGAGGCGCAGGTGAGGCTGTCCAAATCATCTGCGGTTTTGAAGGACAAGACCCTTGTCCAGCTCGATACGGCGATCAAGGACGCGAGTTATGCGCGGGAGACCGCCATTGCAGGTCGTCGCAGCGCGTTGGCGAAAGTGGCAAGTCTGGCCAAAGCGGATGGTGATGCCCTGATGGCCGACGGCGCGCGCGAGCTGGAGATCCAGGTAAGGGCAGGTGAAATTACCGGGCTTTCGACTGCGCGGGATCGGTTGCGAAAGAAGCAGGCGGCGGGCGACCTCATAACGCAGTTCAGAGACAGCGTTGCGTCGGTCAATCAATCTGCCGAAAAGGTTCTCCAGTCGCGAAGGCAGTGTCGCGACACGGCGCGCGATCTCAAGACCTTCGAGGGTCGGTGGCTCGTCTGGGCCACGGGACAGCGATACGATCAGGCACGTCATCGCGCCTTGCAGCATTCGGCCCGCGATCGATGCAGCGAAGCGCGCCGAATGGAAGCGGTGTATGAGATCCGGCGGAACGCAGTAGGTCAAATAAAACTGCAACGAGACACGGCATATAGGCAGTATCAACTTTCGCAAGCTTGGACGGAGACGAGGATAGCGCCCGTCACGCAAAGCTTGAGCGATCAGATCGTCAAGGAGCGCACCTCGGCAAAAGGGTCGTGGCGCGCGAAGTTTATGCTGTGGTCGAGCGAAATGCGCTTGCCTCTCATCTTTAAGGTTGCTGCCTTCATCTTGCTCGGCATCATTGCGATGCCCTTTCTCATCCGCCTGTTCTGCTATCTCATCCTCGCGCCGTTTGCCATGCGCCGGCCAGCGATACGGCTGCGCGTACCCGGCGGGGCGGGGGTGGCGATCGCGCTGGCCGATCGGTCCACGACGTCGGTCGGGATTCGGCTGGCACCCGGCGAAGAACTGCTGGTGCGGCAGGCGTATCTCCAGACTAGTAGTCTTGCCGGCGCCAAGGGGACACAATGGTTCCTCGACTGGCGGCATCCTGTCACCAGCATCGCGACCGGGCTCACCTTTCTGACCCGGGTTCGGGGCGACGGCGAGGTGACCACGGTATCGGCGGTGCACGATCCCTTTGCCGAAGTGACGATCCTGACGCTGGTTGATGGCGCCGCGTGCGTTCTATATCCGCGCGCGCTGGCCGCAGTTGCGCAGCCGATCCGCCGGCGATTGCGGGTAACGGCGCATTGGCGACTGTTCTCGCTCAATGCGTGGGCGACGATGCAGTTGCGCTATCTCGTGTTCCACGGGCCCGCGCGGCTGGTGCTGAAGGGCGGACGCGGCGTGCGAATCGAGCGCGCCGAGCGGGGCCGCGTGTTCGGGCAGGACCAGCTTGTCGGCTTCTCCGCCGACCTCGCTTATTCGGTTACGCGCACCGAAACCTTCTGGCCGTATCTATTTGGGTACGAACGGTTGCTGAAGGACCGCGTCGAGGCGGGCGAAGGCATCCTAATCGTTGAGGAGGCGCCGATGGCCGGGCGGCGCCCCGGCGACGTGAAGCGCGGTATCGAGGGGATGATCGACGCCGGCATGAAGGTGTTCGGGATGTAGCAGGCTATCGACCGGCTATGCCTAAGTGCGAGCGGACATCGCGGACGGGCTAATCAAACTATCCGGATATAACCCGGATGGCACAGTACGAAAGGCTGAGCCACATCCGGCAAACCGTGCCCATGACCAATTCTGTCGTGGTACCGCTCCAGGAAGTCTGCGTGCGCCTCCATAACGATTCGCTTCTCCATTCCGCATCGGATCTGAACAGCTTTCTCGGCTGTGCCCACGCGGTCGCGCTCAATCTTCGCGCGCTTGACGATCCCACCCTGCGCGCGCAGTGGGCGCAGGACGATGATAGCGCGCGGCTGGTGCAGGATGCTGGCCATGCCCATGAGGGTGAATATCTGACGCGGCTGAAGGCGGCGGGGCCGGTCGCGGAGATCGCAGCATTCGGCTCGATCGAGCGCCGGGCGGTTGCGACCGAGGCGGCGATGCGTGAGGGTGCCGTGGTCATCTATCAGGCGGCGTTTCTGGGCGCGCCCTGGCACGGGTTCGCGGACTTCCTGCGCCGCGTAAACACACCGTCGGCGCTAGGTGATTGGTCCTATGAGGCCGTTGACACGAAACTCGCGCGCAGCCCGAAGCCATCGCATGTCCTGCAACTCGGCGTGTATTCCGACCTCATCGAGGGCGTACAGCAGGCGCGGCCGCATGGGATGCATCTGGTACTCGGCGACGGCCGGGAGGCGTCGTTCCGTGCTGTCGAGTTCCGCCACACGCTTGATGTCGCCAAGGCACGCTATCTCGATTTCATCGCGACCGGCGCACAAGGGTCCGAGCCCGAGCCGTGCCGGGCCTGTTCGCTGTGCGCGTGGCGCGATCATTGCGATGCGCAGTGGGAGGCGGCCGACCATCTCCACCGTGTCGCAGGCATTCAGACGTCGCAGATCGCGAAGCTACGGGCAGCCGGCATCGACACCATGGCCGTGCTCGCCGCGGCTCCGTCGGGTACGCGGGTAGCAAAGCTCGCGTCCGTCACCTTTGAACGGCTGCGCGATCAGGCGGCGATGCAGGTCGCGCGGATCATCGGCGATCCCGTCGCAAAGGCACTGCCGGTCGAGCCCGAGCGCGGCTTCGCCCGGCTGCCCGCGCCGCACCCGGCCGACCTGTTCTTCGACCTGGAGGGCGATCCGCTCCACCCCGACGGGCTCGAATATCTGTGGGGTGTACATTACCGCGACGACAGCGGCGCCGCGCGGTTCCGCCACGCCTGGGCGCATGACCGGGCTGCGGAGCGCACCGCGTTCGAGACGATGGTCGACTGGTTCACCGCGCATCTGGCGGCTAATCCCGGCGCGCATATCTATCATTACGCCGCCTATGAGGTGACGGTGCTGCGCCGCCTGTCGACCGCGTTCGCGTCATGCGAGGACGCCGTCGATGCGCTGCTGCGAGGGGACAAGCTGGTCGATCTCTACGCCGTCGCGCGCGCCGCGATCCGGACGTCGGAGCCCAATCTCAGCCTCAAGACGCTCGAGATATTCTTCGCCGAAAAGCGGTTGGAGGACGTGAAGAAGGCAGACCAGTCGATCGTCGAATATCATCGCTGGCGCGACACCGGCGATGCGACGATCCTGGACGCGCTGTTCGCCTATAACCGGGTCGACTGCGAGAATACCGAGGGCCTGCGCGACTGGTTGCTGACGCTGCGCCCCGACATGCCGTGGTGGGAAAGACGCGCGGCTGAGCCGGACCCGGCGAAAACGGCGGACGCGATCGCCCGAGATGCGGCGCGTGAGGCGCTACGCCAGGCGATCCGTGCGGGGCAGATCCCCGCCAGCGATACGGGCCGCGATCTCGTCGCGCATCTGGTCGATTTCCACGCGCGCGCGAAGAAGCCGGAATTCTGGGCGATCTACGACCGTGCCGAGCGCGAGGCCGAGGATCTGATCGACGATGGCGAATGCATCGGCGCGATCCAGCCCGCAGGCGTCCAGTGGCTCCGCAAGGATAAACGCTCGACCATCGCGACCTACAGCTTTCCCGATCAAGACACGAAGTTGCGCGAGGGCAAAGACGTACTCCACGTACCGACACTCACCCGGCTCGGCACGATCGTCGGCGTCGACCGGGTCCGCAACCAAGTCGAGGTAAGGCGTGGCAAAGGCGATTTCCCCGAAGGCGGCTCAATCATCCCGAGCTGGCCGATCCGTACCGCTGTGCTCGAGGAGGCGGTGACGCGTGTCGCGACCGCCTGGGCGGGCGGCGATGCGACCGCGTACCGCGCGCTGACCGACCTGATCGCACGCACGCCGCCCCGTCTGCATGGCTGGACGGGCGGGGCGATGGTGCAGCTTGACGAAACGCTCATCGAGGCGGCGACGTTGCGTGCGCTGGCGCTCGACGGGTCCACCTTGTTCATCCAGGGGCCGCCCGGCACCGGCAAGACCCACACCAGCGCCCATGTCATCTGCGCGCTGATTGCGGCCGGCAAGCGCGTCGGCGTGTCGTCCAACGGCCACAAGGCGATCAACAACCTGCTCGCCGAAGTGGAACAGGTGGCAGAGGAAATCGGCCTCGATTTCGCGGGCGCGAAGAAGGTCAGCGCGAAGGACGCCGAATCCTATCTGAATGGCCGTGTCATCGCCGATTGCGAGACGATCGACGACTGCCTGCTCGGCTACGATCTCATCGGGGGCACGGCCTGGCTGTTCGCCGACGAGGCGATGGACGGCTATTGCGATTACCTGTTCGTCGACGAGGCGGGGCAGGTGTCGCTCGGGCATCTGCTCGCGATGGGGGCGGCCGCGCGCAACATCATACTGGTCGGCGACCAGATGCAGCTCGGCCAGCCAATCCAGGGCGCGCATCCCGGCGATAGTGGCCTGTCAGTGCTCGATTACCTGCTGGAGGGCGCGGCGACGATCGATCCGACGCGCGGTATCCTGCTCGATATGAGCTGGCGGATGCACCCCGCGATCCAGCGGTTCATCTCTGACGTGGTCTATGACGGCCGGTTGAAGGCGCATCCAGACTGCGCCCGCCAGACGCTGATGCTCGACGACGCGCCTGCCGGCCTGAGGCCGTACGGCATCCGCCTGCTGCCGATGACGCACAGGGGCTGCGGGCAGGTAAGCTACGAAGAGGTCGAGGTCACCGCCGGTCTGGTCGACAGCCTGATCGGCACGCGCTTCATCGACCGACAGGGGCGTGAGGGCGTGATCGGGCTGCCCAACATCCTGATTGTCGCGCCGTATAATCTGCAGGTCAACGCGCTCAAGACCCGCCTGCCCGATGCTGTGCGGGTCGGCACCGTCGACAAATTCCAGGGGCAGGAGGCGGAGATCGTGATCGTCAGCCTGACGACCTCCACCCCCGACGACCTGCCGCGGCATGTCGATTTCTTCTATTCGAAGAACCGCCTGAACGTCGCGATCAGCCGTGCGCGGACGCTGGCGATCGTGCTGGCGAACCCGAAACTGTTGGAACTGAACGCCACGAGCGTCGACCATCTGCGGTTGGTGAATACATTGGCCTGGCTGAATGCCGAGGCGGGAGAGACAGTGTGAAGACGGATGAATTTCGCGCGTGGCTGGAACAGCGGCGATGGAAGGGCAAGCCGCTGTCGTCCGTCCCGAGTCGTATCTCGAAGGCGCGGCGTTTCGAAAAGGCGATGCCGGCGCTGGGCCTGGGGGACGCCGATCTCGATGCGGCGTTCGAGGCGGATGGTATGACGGCGGTCACCGAATGGCTGCGCCATGCATGTCGGTCTGCGGCGGACACCGGAACGGCGCCCGGCGAGCTGGTTGGCGAGACGACGAACGCCTCGATGCGGATCAACAACGTCGCATCCGCAGTGCGCAATTATCGACAGTTCCGCGAGGTCGATCCGCGCGATTCGGCATGGCCCGAACTGGAGGGGATGCGCGCGGCGTTCCTGGACAACGTCCCGGAGTTCGAACGGTTTACCCGAACGGACAACGCGTATGAACGGATCGAACGCCACTATAAGGACGCGATGGCGCGATCCTTCCGCGAAGTCGTCTCTGCCGAGGGTGATGACGAGTCCACCGGGCGGCGCGTGTACCGAGTGCTGATCCCCAACAAGGGGCCGTTGCTGCGCTGGCAGACGGATGACGATTTCGCGCGCAAGTATCCGGAACTCGCGCCTGCATTTTACGCCGCGATCGGACGACTTTCCCGCTCTACCGGATCGGCCGTGGACGCGATCATGGCTGCGGTGCGCACGTTCGA
This sequence comes from Sphingomonas sp. SL1004, assembly GCF_057815015.1. Classification (NCBI taxonomy): domain Bacteria; kingdom Pseudomonadati; phylum Pseudomonadota; class Alphaproteobacteria; order Sphingomonadales; family Sphingomonadaceae; genus Sphingomonas; species Sphingomonas sp. SL1004. The sequence continues at coordinate 1,663,902 of NZ_JBYMUX010000001.1, read as the reverse complement.
GGACCTGCGTGCCAGGGGTGCTGTTACCCTGACCGTGGGACAGGTCGCGGCGATCGCGATCACCGTCGCAGGCTTCGCGCATCCCTTCGCGGCGGCGCCGTTCAAGATGACCAAGGCGCGCGAACTGGCAACCTTGCTGACCGGCGATCCGATCTTTCGCGGCACCGTGCTGGCCGAGGATCACCTCGTCCGTTGGCTGGCGCTCCACGGGCGGATCTTCGCGGTCATGCGCGACGAATGGCAATGGGAGCCGCGCGACATGATCGACGTCCAAGGCTTCGCCTGGATAGCGCTCGACGACGAATGGATGACGGAGAACGAAATGGATGATGATGCGGTACTGGCGCGTTTCGCGGGTAACCCGCGCTTCCGCAGGCTGCAAGACCGCTGGACGCCGGACCAGGCGTCGGCCTTTTGCACGCTTGCGCGGGCAATACATAAGGCGGGCTTTGACTGGTATCATGTTGATCTCGCCCGCAATCCGGCGAGGTTCGGTCGCAAGCCCGACCAAACCAAACCAGCCACCGCGGCGCAGGGCTATCTTGAGGGGAGTGGCACGCCGCGGATCTGGTTCAACGATACGAAATCGTCGCTGCGCTTTGACATCGACGAGGTGCTTTTCAACGACGTCAGTGTCGCGCATTTCGTTGATGCCCTGCTGGATCGCGCGGATGAAATAGCAGAATGGAAGGCGCCGCAGCCTCCACGCGCCGGCCGTTGGCCGGACGAAGCCGGATTCGACGACGCCGACGACAGCGAAATCACAGATCTTCAGAAGAGCGATGGCATGACAACCGAACCCACCAATCTCATCCTCTACGGCCCGCCGGGTACCGGCAAAACCTACGCGACTGCGGAACATGCGGTGCGGCTGTGCGGGGAAAGGCCGCCTGCCGATCGCGCGGCATTGATGGCGCGTTACAAGGCGCTCGGCGAGGCGGGGCGGATCGAGTTCGTCACCTTCCACCAGTCGATGGCGTATGAGGACTTTGTCGAGGGCTTACGACCTGTTCAGGCCGGCCAGGGGAGTGCTGGGTTCGAGTTGCAGCCGACGCCGGGCATTTTCCGCCTGATCGCGCGCCGGGCGGAAACGAGCACCGGGCCGGGCGACGATTCCTTCACCATCGGTGATCGTCAGGTCTTCAAGATGTCGATTGGCGAAATGTCCAATCCCGACGACGCCTATTTGTTCGAGGAGGCGATCGCTGGCGGCTTCACGGTCTTGGGCTTTTCCGATGTCGACTGGTCGAATTCGCGCTTCGCGGACCGGCAGTCGATCATTGACGCGGTCCGTGAGGAAGACGGTCATGATGAGGCCGACGCGACGAGCGGCCGGGTTCAGATGCCGCACATCTTCCGCAACTGGATGAAACCGGGTGATGTGGTCATAGTCTCGAAGGGGAATACGCTGTTTCGCGCCATCGGCGAGATAACGGGCGATTATGAATTCCATCCACGCGAGGATGGCGGGTACGCGCATCGGCGCGCCGTCCGATGGATGTGGATCGATCGCGAAGGCGTGCCGGTCAGTGAGATCTACGGGCGCGGGTTCACCCAGAAGTCGGCATATGCTTTGACGGACTCGGACCTCAATATCCCCGCGCTCGAGCGCTATGCCAACAGCCAGCAGGACGGGGGCAGCGGCGCGTCCGAACCCTTCGTCCTCGTTATCGACGAGATCAACCGCGCCAACATCTCCAAGGTGTTCGGCGAGCTCATCACACTGCTGGAGGCGGATAAAAGGCTCGGTGCGACCAACGAACTGAAGGTGCGGCTGCCCTATTCGGGCGACCTCTTCGGCGTGCCCGTCAACCTCCACATCATCGGCACGATGAACACTGCCGATCGATCTATCGCGTTGATCGACAAGGCGCTGCGGCGACGTTTCACCTTCACCGAGATGATGCCTGACTATACCGTCAAGGGGATGGATGCCGAGGTCGGCGGCATCGCGCTGGCCAGAATCCTCGAAACCATCAACGACCGGATCGAGTATCTGCTCGATCGCGAACATCAGATCGGTCATGGCTGGCTGCTGGGATGCGGTACGAAGACCGCACTGGACGACGCGATGCGGATGAAGATCATCCCCCTGATCGCGGAGTATTTCTTCGAGGACTGGGGGCGCACCGCCGAAGTGCTCGGCGGGCGCAAGAACAATCCCTTCCTCGATGCGAAGACGATCGCGCCGCCCCCCGGCATGACAACCGAGGAGCCGCGCGTACGCTGGTCGGTGAAGCGCGCGTTCGACGCGGACGCCTATGCCCGTCTCGTTGCGGGCGTCTGACGCGGCATGGCGCATCATCAGCTTTTCGAGTGGGAGGCGCGGCGGTTCGGCACCGCTGGCGAGATACCGGTCGAGGACGCCGAACGCCTGGTCCGGGCGGCCGCGGCACCGGCCGCCCGGCTGAAAGGGAGCCAACACGCGTTCGATTTCGGTCGCGATGCCCTCACCGCGCAGAATCTGGTCGGCATGGTCGCGGCGTCCGGCACCACTTGCGAAATCCTGCCCAAGATCGATCGGGAGCGGGGGGGCAGCACAGAACGCGGTGGGGACGCGCCCCAGCTGCGCGCCCAGCTCATCCGCATGCTCGTGGTGGCACACGACTTGCCTATCGCGGACGACGCTGCGACGACGATGGAGACGCAGCGCCATACCCTCCTAGAAATCCTCATCACTCGCTTTGTAGCGACACTAACCGAGGCTTTGCGACGGGGAATCCCGCGCTTCTATGTCGCGCACGAGGAAGATTTGCCGGCGCTGCGCGGGCGGCTCGACGTCACGCGCCAGTTCACGACGCTCGCCGCCAGCCCGCAGCGGCTAGCCTGCCGCTATGACGAATTTTCGGACGACATCGCGCTGAACCAGGTGATGAAGGCTGCAGTCACGCGCCTTCGCCAACTCGCGCGCAGCACCGCGAACCAGCGCGCGCTTGCTGAACTAGCGCTGTTCTATGCCGATGTACGCGCGGTGCCCGCGATGGCGCTGCGCTGGGACCGGATCGTGCCCGATCGCACTAATGCGCGCTGGCAGGGCGTGCTGCGCCTCGCACGGCTGATCCTGGGCGATCGCTTTCAGAACAGCGCGCATGGTGGCGCCGACGGTTTCGCGCTGCTGTTCGACATGAACGCACTGTTCGAACGCTATGTCGAAAAGCTGCTCGCCCCGATCGCGGCAACGCAGGGTGCACGGCTGGTCGCGCAAGGCGGCATGCGGTCATGCCTGCATCCGGAAGATGGCAGCGATCCGCTGTTCGCCACCTATCCCGATATGCGGATCGTCCGCGATGGCCGTGATGCCATGGTGATCGATACCAAGTGGAAGCGGCTCACAGATCCCGTGACCGACCGAAAGATGGGGGTGTCGCAGGCCGATATCTACCAGCTGATGGCCTATGCGCAGCTTTACGACTGCGCGAGACTGGTCCTGCTTTATCCGCATCATGCGGGGCTGGGCTCACCGCTGCCCGCGCATCACCGCATCGCGGACAAAGATGGCGGGGTACGCCTGACCATCGCGGCAATCGATCTCACCAACCACGATACCGCGCGCGCGGGGTTAGCGGCGCTGATCGACGTTGGGAGCTTTGAGGGGTGATTGTACAACCGGATAATGCGGTATTGGCCATGAGCTAGGACAGGTACAAACGAACCTGACGCCATGACGCAGTACGGCCACTGGGTTGCAGCAAATGGGGTGGGTGGGGGCATGCATAGGATTGCCCACGCCTGATCGGCTGCGCCCGAACTATCCTGGCAATACCCGGATCGCGGAATCCTCGCGCAATGATTTACAGCCAAAACAAATGTTGTTGTACTGGTTGGCTTCGAGAACAATCTGCATGAACGTGACAATTATGGTCGTATCGGCCTTCGTTTGGGGGGAGGGCTAGATGACTGAACGGATGGCCAAGCTCGACCGCGTTCTGCGGCTCGTCCATATCCTTTCGGAGTCAAGCGAGGGACTGACCCTGGACGAGATGGCCGAGGCGCTCAATGTCAATCGGCGCACTGCCGAGCGGTTGCGTGACATCATCCTGCGCCATTTCGATCTTGAGGAACTGCTCGACGAGCGGCACAAACGCTTCCGTATCCGAGGCTCGCTGCGCCGCGTCTATACTCGCCCGAACGCCGCAGAGGTGGCGGCACTTCAGGCCGAGGCCGACGCGCGCCGGATTGAAGGGGCACCGCGCGCAGCAGTTCTCCACAGTTTGCTCGCTAAAGTGAAGGGCGCGCTCGATGACCGGGAGAAGCGTCGGCTCGATCCCGATCTGGATGCGCTCGCTCGGTTGCAGCGAACACGCGTCCCAGCCGGCCCGTCGGTCGTCGCCGATCCGCAGTCGTTGGCCGTAGTGCAGCAGGCGATCCTGATCGGACAATGCATCGAGTTCGACTACCTGACCGATGGCGCGACCGAACCCAAATGGCGGCGCATCGCAGTCTATGGCTTGGTCCACGGGCCAGTTACCTATGTGATCGGCAAGATGCCCACGAGTGATCGCCCCGCCGTGCCCTTCCGGCTTGATCGGATGGCCGACGTGCGGGCCTCGAACCTTCCCGGCTGCCCGCCCGACGATTGGGATCTCGACGCCTGGACGAACCAGAGCTTCGGGATCTGGCGCGAGGACGATCACGATGTCGTTCTGCGCGTTCGTGCGGCCGGCGCCGCGCGAGCAAAAGCGTGGCGGTTTCATCCAGCACAGACAATCGCGGTCGACGGCGACGACCTGCTGATCCGCTTTCGTGCCGGTGGCCTCCGCGAAATCGCGGAGCACGTCTTCACTTGGGGCGGCGAGGTGGTGATCGAGGCACCGGAGGCGCTTCGCGACGTAATGCGCCAGCGCCTTACTGCGGGTATGGCTGCGATCGTATGACCGAAATTGTCGCAATCACAAGTAATCGTGCAGCATCATCCGACCCGGTTTAGGAGTACCCATGACGCCTTTTGAGATCGCTTTGCTTGTTCTTGGGATCGCTATCCTTGCCCTTTGCATCGCGTTGCTGTTTCGCACAGGACGTAGCGGGGAGAGCGGTTCAAACGCGCAGATAGAACAACTTGGCGGTCGCCTCGCGGAACTGCACGGTGCCGTAACCACGGGTGTCGGGGGTTTGCGCGATGAAACCAATGCCTCGTCGCGCCAAGCTAGGGAAGAATTGGCCGGCCGGCTGGATGGGGTGGCCAAGGCGCTTGCCGATACGCTTGGCGTGATCGGTACAGGGCAGGGCGACCGTCTGGAGGCGCTGGTCAAGGCGATCAGCAATGGCCGCATCGAGAGCGAAGCGCAGGCTAAGGGACTTCGCGAGGAACTGACCCAGAGCTTTGACAAGCTCGGCACCGGACTGACGGGTCGGATGAGCGAGCAAGGTGTCGAGCAGGCGCGTCGTCTCGACAGTTTCGCGACCCAATTGGTCGATCATCGCAAGGCGGCAGGCGAGGATGCTCTGTCGTTACGACAAGAGGTCGGTGGTACGCTTGCCATGCTCGGCAGGCAATTGACGGACACGCTCGATCTTACGGGCAAAAAGCAGGCCGAGGGTTTGGTGGCCGTTACGGGTGCGACCCGCGACCTGACCGAGACCAACGCCAAGAGTCAGGACGTGTCGCGCACCGCGCTTCTCGCTGCCGTGAAGGATCTGACCGAGGCGAACGAGCGCCGCCAAGAGGCGTTGCGCACATCGCTGCTAGCAATGGTCAAGGACATGACAGACAGCAACGAGCGGCGTCAGGACGAACTGCGCAAAGGTGTGGAAGGTCGACTTGATCAACTTCGCACCGAGAACGCCGCGAAACTGGAGGAAATGCGAGTCACCGTCGACGAAAAGCTCCAGGGCACGCTTGAAGCACGGCTCGGCGCCTCGTTCACCACGGTTAACGAAAATCTCGAGCGGGTATTCAAATCTGTTGGCGAGATGCAGACGATCGCGACCGGTGTCGGTGACCTGAAACGCGTACTGACCAACGTCAAGCTCCGCGGCAGCTATGGCGAGACGACGCTGGGCATGTTGCTCGAACAGGTCATGACGACCGAGCAGTACGCGCAAAACGTTGAAATTAAGCCCGGGTCCGGTCAACGGGTCGAATATGCCATCAAGCTACCCGGTGAAGGGGCTGATGGAGAAGGGGGGCCGCTCTGGCTACCCATCGACGTGAAGCTCCCTAAAGAAGATTATGAGCGGCTCGTCGACGCATCCGAGCGTGGTGACGCCGTAGCGGTCGAGGAAGCGACGCGCGGGTTGGAGCGCACGATCCGCAAATCCGCCGGCGACATTCGCGACAAGTATGTCGATCCGCCGCATTCGACCGATTTCGGCATCATGTTCCTGCCGACCGAAGGGTTGTTTGCCGAAGTGACTCGCCGGCCGGGCTTGATCGATACGTTACAGCGCGAATATCGTGTCGTAGTTGCAGGACCTACCACATTGATGGCGACGCTGGTTTCGTTGCGCATGGGCTTCCGCAGCCTCGCGATCCAGAAGCGGTCGAGCGAGGTCTGGCAGGTGCTAGGAGCAGTCAAGAGCGAATTTGGCAAATTCGGCGACGTGCTCGACAAGGTTCATAAGAAACTGGGTGAAGCGCAGAAGGTCGTCGACGATGCGAGTGTGCGGCGGCGCGCGATGGATCGGCAATTGCGCAAGGTCGAGGCGCTACCTGAAGCGGTGGCACAGGATGTGCTGGCGATCGCCGCCGACAATATTGCGGATGACATTGAGGAGGCGGCGGAATGACCTACCTCGGCTTGCAGGGGCATTATCACGCGCAACGCCTGCTGGCGCTCGGCAATGGCGAAGAGGCGTTCACGCGGTCGCTCAGTTCGGCCCGCGTCGAGATGAACCCGCATCAGGTCGACGCTGCGCTCTTTGCCCTGAAATCCCCGTTGTCGAAGGGCGTGTTGCTCGCCGACGAGGTGGGCTTGGGGAAGACGATTGAGGCCGGTCTCGTCATGTCGCAGCGCTGGGCAGAGCAGCGGCGTCGCATCCTGCTGGTCGCGCCGGCATCGTTGCGCAAGCAATGGAGCCAGGAACTGCAGGAAAAATTCGCGCTGCGCAGCCGCATTCTGGAGGCGAAGACATTTAACGACCTGGTCAAGGCGGGCAATCCGCGCCCATTCGAGATCCCAGGGGCGATATCTATCGTGTCGTATGATTTCGCCGCGCGCAAAGCCGATGCCATTCGCGCGGCGAAATGGGATTTGGTTGTGTTCGATGAAGCGCACCGCATGCGCAACGTCTGGAAAAAGGACGGCGCGAAGGGGGCCAAGGCGCTGAAGGCCGCGGTCGCGGACCGGTTCAAGATCATGCTGACCGCGACGCCGTTGCAGAATTCTCTGATGGAACTCTACGGCCTCGTGTCGATCATCGACGAAACCCATTTCGGCGGCGCCAACGCGTTTCGCGCACAATATGTCGGGGCATCGACGACGCCGGCCTCGCGGGAATTGCTGCGCCAGCGCCTCGGCAGTGTATGCCACCGCACGCTGCGCCGTCAGGTGCAGGAGGCGGGGCACATTAACTTCCGTAAGCGGCACGCTCGCACGTTCACGTTCGAGCCGCATGACGAGGAGGCCCGGCTATATGAGATGCTGTCCGAATATCTCCAGGACACCACAACCATCGCCTATGGCGGCAGCAACAACCCGTTGATCCTGCTGCAGGCGCGCAAGCAGCTCGGTTCGTCGACCTTTGCGACCGCGCAATATCTGACCAGCCTGCTCGAACGCCTGAAGCGCGAGGAGCGTGCGTCGATCGACATGACGGACGATCTGGAAGACAGCCTGATCGAGGACCGCGAGGATACAGACGGCGACGCTGACGCCGATGCTGACACGCCCGTCGATCCGATCCGCCTGGCCAACGAAATCGCGTTCGTTACTCAAATGCGTGACCTAGCGGCGTCGATTGGCGCCAACGCCAAGGGGGAGAAGCTGCTCCAGAGCCTGGAAGGCGTTCTCGACGAGATTGTAGCCAAGGGTGGACGGCGCAAGGCGGTAATCTTCACCGAAAGCGTCCGCACGCAGAAATATCTTGCCGCCTTACTGGCTGAGCACGGGTATGAGGGGCGCATCGCATTGATGAACGGCCAGAACACCGATGGCCTGAGCCGCACGATCTATGACGACTGGCGTCAGCGCCATGCCGGTACCGATCGCGTGTCGGGATCGCGGACAGCCGATATGAAGGCGGCGATCGTCGATGCGTTTCGGGGGGATGGCAAGACGATCCTCATCGCGACCGAAAGCGGGGCGGAAGGCATCAACCTGCAATTTTGTTCGCTGCTGATCAATTACGACCTTCCGTGGAACCCGCAGCGTGTGGAACAGCGCATTGGGCGCTGCCATCGTTATGGCCAGTTAATCGACGTCACCGTCGTCAACATGCTCAACCTCAAGAACCGTGCGGAAGAGCGCATCCACCAGTTGCTGGAGAGCAAGCTGCACCTGTTCGAAGGTGTGTTCGGCGCGTCGGACGACGTGCTGGGCATTTTGAGCGACGGCATCGATTTCGAACGCGAGGTGCTGCGCATCGTCCAGACCTGCCGCACCGAGGCGGAGGCCGATCGCGAGTTCGACGAACTGACCGAGCGCATCAAGGATTCGATCGACAGCGACATGGAAGCGGCGCGATCGAAGGTGCTAGAAAATATGGACGGCGACGTCGTGCGCAAACTGCATCGCCGCAACGAAGAGATTGCCGCGATCCTCCCCGATTTTGAACGCCGCCTGCTGATGGTGGCGCGGGCGGAATTGCCCGACGCCCAGTTCGATGCGAACGACCCGCGCGTGTTTGAACATGACGGGCGACGCTGGACGACGCAGTGGAAGGACGCCGACGCGGCCGATTGGCAGTTCCTGCGCATCAACGAAGGGCTGGGCGAGCAGATCGTTGCCGCCGCCTCCGAACGTGCGCATGACGGCCCCCCCAAGGCGATCACGCTGGACCCCGACGCCTATCCTTATGCCGGGCGGTTAAGCGGGATAGCGGAACTGGCTGGTCAGTCCGGCTGGTTGCGGGCGTTCCGCGCGGTGATGCCGGTCAAGGACGCACCGCGCGAGGAAGTTATCGTCGTCGCGCAAACCGATGCAGGCGAGGTCATCCCAGCCGCGATCGGTGACCGCCTGATGATGGCGCCGGCGCGCGACGACGGCCCCGCCGGGACGGCATCCCCTGACGACCGGCTGGACGCCTTGGTCGGCGCCGCATTCGGTGATTTCACGACGCGAATGTACGAGGAGAATAGCCGCTGGCTGGAGGAGGAGGACGATCGCCTCACCCGCTACGCAAAGGACCTGGAGATCGAGACCCAGGCGCGCATCGCTGCGCTCGACGACGATATCGCCGAACTGACCAAGGCCGCACGATCGCAGCAGCTGGCGATGGACGAAAAGCTGAAGCTCAAGCGTGAGGCCAACAAGCTGCTGGAGACGCGCGACGACCTGGTGTTCAGCCAGCACGAGGCCAAGAAGAAGGTGCGGCGCGACGTCAATGACCGGCTGGACGCAATGGAGGCGCTGTTGCGGCAACAACCCCGGGTTGAGCCGTTATTCACGCTGCGCTGGACGGTGACACCGGGCGCTTGCGCGGCCCCCATGGCTCGGGCGGCGTGAAGCGATGTTTCCGGAGTTCGGTCAGGCCCCGCTATGTCTCCAGATCGATCTCGACAGCTATGACGGATCGTGGACGCACATGGCGGCGTTTCGTGGTCGTGGCGGATGGGTGACGGCCGCGCGGGCGACGATTCAGAGCGAGCATGACCTAATGCGAGCCGTGCTGCTGGCGGCGTGCGACGACTATGAGAATCCGCTGCCCGCGTGGCGTGCTGCGCAATTGGTGAGTTGTGACTGGTCGAATCTTTCGGAGTGTCGCGAGATACCCCCCGACCTGCTCGACGATCTTCTGTGCGAGGAGGAGGGCGCGTTCTTCGCGCGGTGGCAGCGGAGCGCGAACACCGATCTCGCGCGGCTGCACGACCGGGCGCAGCACGATCTGGCAGCGATCGACGGACAGGCCGCGGCGGCGGAGCGCCGGGCCGACCGCGAGATCCGGGAGTTGCAGCATCGCAGGCGCCATCCTGATGCATCGCCCGATATGCGCGCCGCGCTGGATCAGTTGATCGCGGTGATCGAGGCGGACAGCGATGCCGCGCTCTCCATGGCAAGGGAGCGGCGTGCGGTGCTCCGGCGCGATATCGATGCGGCGGAAGAGACGTTGTGGGACCGCAGCGACGTGTTGATCGAGGTCGAGCCGATGTGGTGTGTCCGCTGGGAGGCGGAATCGGCGCGGCAGTCGATACGGCGCCCTGTCTCGCGCGACGGATGGCGTGAAGCGCCCGGCGGCAATCTGGCGCCGATGGAACTCGCCGGTGACCGTCTGTCCCGTGCCACCCGTGCGGGGCGCGTCGCTGTCGCAGCACCGCGGGTCGAGGCAGTCGTCCCGCAGTATCCGCCGTCGGTTCGCACGTCCGAGGATGTCGGGTACGCATTGCAGACGATGCGGCAAGGTCTGGGACAGGGCGAGGAGCAGGCACGGCGTGCAACGCGATCCGGTCTGGGAGTTGTCCAGGCCCATGCAGCGGCACAGCATCATCGCGACCGGATCGCGGCGTTGCAACGCGAACAGAATGCTAAGCCGGCAGAGGCGACCTTGCAGCGAACGATTGCCCCGGATCCTGGGAGCCTAGATGGCGGGGCGCGTGATGCCGATGGCGCGACGCGGCTTACGGGCGACGCGTTGGCCAAGGTCCGCCGAGAGCGGCTGGCGGCCAGCCGGCATCTAGAGGTCTTGGAATTGCGCGCTGGCAAATTCCGGATCGGATCGCCCAAGTTCCTCGCTAATCGTAGTGAGCAGGTATCGTTGCGGGCGCGGATCGCCGCGATCGACGTGTGTCTTGGCTCCGATGCCCTGGATCCGGTACCCGTGCGCTGCGTGCCGATATCTGCAGCGCATGTATGTCCGGTCGCCGTGACATCATCGACCCCTTTGCCACTGCCCGCGAACCAGCTTGGTATCACCGCGCTGGAGACGGAGAGGGCGGCTTTGGCGTCGGCGCTCTCTGCGCATGAACGACGTGGCGCGTCCAAGGCCGATGGTCCCCGCTACCTGATCCTGTACCGCGCACGACGCGAAGAGATGCGTGCGCGTCTCGGCCGCATCGACGCCCAGCTTGCAGCCGTTCGGATACGGCTTAGGACGACGGCATGACCAAGAAGACTAAGCTCGAACTCACCTGGCCCGGCAAGGAGGATCGCCCGCGGCTGGAACCGCGCATCCTGATCGAGGATCCCGCGAAATCCCATCATGCGGCCGTTCGGCGCGACGGCGACCGGTTCGACAACATGCTGATCAAGGGGGACAACTTGCTCGCGCTGAAGGCGCTGGAGCAGGACTATGCGGGGAAGGTAAAGTGCGTCTTCATCGATCCGCCGTATAATACCGGCAGCGCGGTATCGGTACATTATGACGATGGCATCGAGCATTCGATCTGGCTGTCGCTGATGCGTGACCGGCTAGAGTTGATCTACCGCCTATTAGCACCGGACGGATCGCTATGGGTCACGCTGGACGACAACGAGGCGCACTACTTTAAAGTGATGTGCGACGAGGTGTTCGGAAGACGGAATTTCGTTGCAAATGCCGTTTGGCAAAAGCGTTATGCAAGGGACAACAACGCTGCAATAGGTAGCGCTCACGACCATCTTTTTATTTATGCAGTCGATTATGATAAATTTAGAGCGGCTAGAAATAAAGTTGGCTTAGACGAAAAAACGCGGGCTCCATATAAAAACCCGAACAATGATCCGAATGGACCTTGGCAATCAATATCATTTACCGGGGCCGGGTTTCGAACAAATATGATGTATCCGATCATGGGCCCTGATGGCACTGAGCATCGTCCACCAGAGGGTAGGCACTGGGCAACTTTGGAACCAGAATTTCATAGATTAAAAGCGGAAGGCCGCTTTTGGTTTGGTTCAGATGGCAAAGGTGTTCCCCGGGTCATACGTTATCTATCAGAAGTTGATGGTCTTGTTCCTTCAAGCTGGTGGCCTCACGATGAAGTAGGCCACAATGATGAGGCGAAAAAAGAAATCTATGAGTTGTTCGGAAAGGCTAATGCATTTGACACCCCTAAGCCTGAGCGGCTGCTAAAGCGCATTCTTGAGATTGCCACAAATCCAGGTGACCTCGTTTTAGACTCTTTCGCAGGCTCCGGCACCACAGGCGCAGTCGCGCATAAGATAGGCCGGAAATGGATCATGGTCGAGATCGGCGACCACGCCGACAGCCATGTCATGCCGCGCCTGCAAAAGGTGATCGACGGCACCGATCAGGGCGGGATCAGCAAGGCGGTGGACTGGCAGGGGGGCGGGGGCTTCCGCTACTTCACGCTCGCGCCGTCTTTGCTTGCGCGTGACTATTGGGGCAATCTGGTCATTGCCGCGGACTATAACCCGGCGATGCTGGCGGAGGCGATGTGCAAGCATCTGGGCTTTACCTATGCGCCCGAGACCGACGAGCTTCGTTGGTGGCAGCATGGCCGGTCGAGCGAGACCGACTTCATCTACGTCACGACGCAGAGCCTGACTCATGACGCCCTGAAGCTGGTGTCCGAGGCGGTCGGGCCGGAGCGGACGCTGATGATCTGCGCACGCGCCTTTGCCGGGGCGGCGGACGGTTTCGACAACCTCACCTGCCGCAAGATCCCGTCGACGATCCTGACCAAATGCGAATGGGGCCGCGACGATTATTCGCTGAACGTGGCCGCGCTGCCCGAAGTGGCGCCGGACGTCGAGGCCGAGCGTGACGAGGGTCCGCTGTTCGCGGCGCCGGTGGAGACGGATCGTGGCTGACGGCACACCTACGACGCTGACCGCACACCAGCGCATCCGCCGGCAGGTGACGCAGCGCCTGTCGCTGCGCGCGCCACAGGAGGCGGCGCTGGCGATCCTAGCCGATGTGGCGGACCGGATCGATTGGGCGGGGGCGGTCGATACCGCCGCGCTACTCGCCGATATCCGCGCGGCGTATCCCTCGGTGGAGAGTTTCGAGCGCGATTTTCCGTCGCTATGCTTCGCGCTGGCGACTGGGGTGGGCAAGACACGGCTAATGGGGGCGTTCATCGCCTATCTGTTCCTGACCGGGCGCAGCCGCAACTTCTTCGTGCTGGCCCCCAACACGACGATCTACGACAAGCTGGTCGAGGATTTCTCAAAGCCGTCGAGCCGCAAATACGTGTTTCCCGGTATCGGCGAATTCGCGCAGAACCCGCCGACGATCGTGACCGGCGAAAATTGGGAACTGGCGCGCGGTGGGCTGGGGCTCGCCGATATCGTCATCAACATCTTCAACGTCGACAAGATCAACAAGGAAAAGGGCCGCATCCGGTCGTTCCGCGAAACGCTGGGCGAGAGTTATTTCGATCATCTGGCAGCGCAGCGCGACTTGGTGATGCTGATGGACGAGGCGCATCGCTATCGCGCTAAGGCGGCGGCGAATGCCGTGTACGAGCTGCGCCCGAAACTAGGGATCGAACTGACTGCGACGCCCAAGACCGTGGGCGCGAGCCCGAAGACTTTCCGTAACGTCGTCTATCGCTATGGCCTGGGTGAGGCAATGGCGGACGGCTTCGTCAAAGAACCCGCGGTCGCGACGCGCGCGAATTTCCAGCCGCAGGGCTTGAGCGACGAGGAGCTCGAGCGGATCATGCTGGAGGACGGCGTGACCTATCACGAGCAGGTTCGTGTCGAGCTGGAACTCTATGCCGCCCAGACGGGCGCGGCGCGGGTCCATCCGTTCATGCTGGTTGTCGCCAAGGACACCGCGCACGCCGGTGAAATCCGCGCTAGGATCGAGAGCGACGATTTTTTCTATGGGCAATATCGTGGGCGCGTGGCGGAGGTGCATTCGAACCAGACCGGCGAGGAATCGAACGAGGCGATGGCGCGGCTGGTCGGGCTGGAACATGACGCGGCGACCGACATCGTGATCCATGTGAACAAGCTGAAGGAGGGGTGGGACGTCACCAACCTCTATACGATCGTGCCGCTGCGCGCGTCGGCGTCCGACATCCTGACCGAACAGACGCTGGGGCGCGGGTTGCGACTGCCTTACGGCCGGCGCACGGGCAACGAGATGGTCGATACGCTGACCGTCATCGCGCACAAGCGCTTCGACGACGTGATCGCCGAGGCGAAGGCGGCGGATTCGATCCTGGCGATGAAGACGCTGACGATCGGAGTGGGGGGCGATATCGAGCCGGGGCACAAGGAAGTGCTGACGGTCTATCCGACGATGGAGGAGCGGTTCACAGGCGAAGGCGGGGCCATAGCTGGGGGCCATGTCGCGGAAACGGCGTCCGACTATGTCGCGCCCTCACCGCAAGCGGCGGCGCTGGCGCAGACCACGCTGGCGATGATCCGCGACCGCTACGAACGTACGCCGGGAGGGCTGGCCGATCTGCGCAAACCCGAGGTGCAGGCGAAGATCGTCGCCGACGTGCAGGCCGCGACGGCGGCCGCGCAGCCGCAGGGGGTGCTGGGGGGGATGATGCCCGAGCCAGACGTGGCGGCGCTGGTCGCGCAGGTTGCGGTCTCGGTCGCGGACACCACCATCGAGATCCCCGAGATCGTGGTGCTACCGAGCCGAACGGTGAATTTCTGGTTCGACGATTTCGACCTGACCGGGCTGGGGAGCATCGCGCTGCGCCCAAGCGGCGACACGCTATTGATCCGCAACCTGCGCACCGACGCCCAGCGCGAGTTGGCGCGCGCGCAGGACGGCCCCAAGGAGAGCCGGCCGGAAAACTATATCGTGCGCCACCTGATCGCGCGGCCGGAAATCGATTACGACAGCCAGGCCGACCTGCTCTACAAACTGGCCGGCCAGGTCATCGCGCGGTTGCGGGCGTATCTGGCCGAGGACCGCGACGTCGAGGCGGTGGCGCTCGAGCATGGCCGCAAGCTGTCCGACCTCATCTTCGAACAGATGCGTGGCCATTACCGCGAAAGCCCGGCCGACTATCGCGCGCACCGCGTACGGTCGTTCCGCCTGCTCAAGCCCCAGCAATTCGCCTATGATCCCGCTCGCGTGCGCCCGCTGGGGCAGGCGGCGCAGCCCTTGTCGTCGACGCCGAGCTGGCTGTTCGCGGGCGGTCGCAAGACCCCGTATGCGCTCAACCGGTTTCACAGCGACCCCGAACGGCGCTTTGCCGTGTTGCTAGAAAGCGACCGTTTCTCCGGTGTCCTGAAATGGTTGCGACCCGCGATCGGTCAGTTCGACATCGAATATCACGGCGGCCGGCGCTATAATCCCGACTTCGTAGTTGAGACCGCGGGCGCCAAGGTAATCGTCGAGATCAAGGCACAGAACGCTCTCGACGATCCCGAAGTCCTCGAAAAAGCCAGGGCTGCGCAAGTGTGGGTCGACCACGCCAACACGTTCGCCGACGATGGCGACGGCAAGGCCTGGCATTACGTACTGCTTGGCGAACATCAGGTGTCGCAGACGCTGACGCTACTTGCGCTTCTTCCCGCATGACGGACCATACCATGACCGATGCCCCTATTCTTAGCCGCTCGGTCCAGCGGCTGTTCGACGATACCCGCAAGCGTTTGGTGGAGACGGGGACGCGCAACCGGCTGGTGCACGTCAACCGCGCGAATACGCGGGGCAATGTGCTCAACATCGTCAACGAACGCTCCGACGACGTACAGGCGATTCTGGACGGCGGCCGGATGATGCGGTTCCGCGCGCTTGGCCATGACACTCAAGGCAAAGACGATATTGTCCTCAGCGAAGCCGCCGACGAGGCGGTCGGGGAGGACCGGTTCACCGACACTTTGCTCGAAACGCGGCTCGGCCCTGATGCGCTGGCCAAGAAACTGCTGAAGATCGCGCGGGAGGCAAAGACAGCGGAAGAGGAGCAGGGGATCAACATCCTGTATCTTGCGCTCGGCTTCGTGACCTGGTTCGAGGACAAGGTTTCCGATGTCGCGCGCGAGGCACCGCTGGTGCTGCTTCCGGTCGAACTGGTCCGCAACCAGCGGACGTCGACCTACGATCTGCGGCTTCGCGACGAGGACGTGATCACCAATCTGCCATTGCAACAGCGTTGGCAGGACGATTTCGGCATTCGCCTCCCCGAGATCGAGACGCTGCCGGACGAATGGCGCACGTCCGATTACTTTGCCCAGGTCGAGGCAATCACCGCCGACCGTCCGCGCTGGCGGGTGGACCACAACGCGATCCAGCTGGGCTTCTTCTCGTTTTCCAAGCTGCTGATGTACCGCGACCTGGCGCTCGATGCGTGGCCCGACGGCGCGCTGGAGGCGCATGAGCTGACGCGAGGGCTGTTGTACGAGGGTTTCGGCGCCGACACGCCGCTGTTCGGTCCCGACGACCGGCTCGACGATGTGCTGCCGCCTGAAGCGATCTTCCATGTCGTCGATGCGGACGCAAGCCAGGCCAAGGTCATCGAGGAGGTACGGCAGGGCCGCAATCTCGTCGTCCAGGGGCCGCCGGGGACCGGCAAGAGCCAGACCATAACCAACATCATCGCGGCGGCCGCTAACGAGGGCAAGAGCGTGCTGTTCGTAGCCGAGAAGATGGCGGCGCTATCGGTCGTGCACGATCGCCTGGTCAAGGTGGGGCTCCGCGACCTGATCCTGGAACTGCATTCGAAATCGGCGAACAAGAAGGTCGTCCTTGAAGAACTGAAGCGGACGCTGGCGGCGGGCCAGGCGGTGCCCGCAGTCCCCGCAGCGCCCAGTGCGTTGCGCGCCGCGCGCGACCAACTGAACGAAGTGGCTACCGCGTTGCACACGGCGATCGGCACGAGCGGGACGACGCCTTACGCGGTGCTGGGCGATCAGGCTCGGTATATCGGGCAGGGGGCCGCGCTGCCGACGCTGGATGCAACGCCGCTGGTCGCGATGACCCGCGAGGAAGACCTTGCGGTGCGTGGACTGATCACCGCTTACGGTGCTCTGGTTGCCACGGCGGGCGTGATCGCGAACCATCCGTTCGCTGGCGTGCGCGCGCTCGATCTGCAGCCGGTCGCGCTGGGGCGCCTGCGGATCGATCTCGACCGATCGGCGGACGCCGCGCGCGTGCTTTACGCGGCGCTTGATGCGCCGATGGCGGCAGCGGCGCTTTCGCTGGACCGCACGATCGATAACGTGGCGGGTGTCATGGACATGCTGAAACGGCTCGAGGGCTTGCCGGGTACGGACGTGGCGCTCGCGATGCGACTGATCGCGTGTGACGATCCTGCAAGACTGGTCGAGGCGCTGGCGATCGCCGCTCGGTGGCGCGCGGGTCACGACGATGCCGCCCCCCTTTTCGTGGATAGCGCCTTTTCCAGCGACACGGCGAGCCTGCGCGGACCGATCGTCACGGGCACCGACTCCTTCTTTGCTCGGTTGGGATCGGCCTATCGAGGCGCCTCGCGAACGCTGGCCGGGTTGTTGCGCGCACCCATACCGAAACGTGCCGACGATCGGCTCGAACTCGTCGACAGCCTATCCGGCGTACAGGCGCTGCGGCGCGACTGGGCGGACGACGAACCGTTCTTGGCCGCGCAACTTGGCGAGACTTGGCGGGGCGAGCGGACCGATTTCGCGCGTGCTGCGACGATCGCCGCCTGGTGCGCGTGCGCCCGCGCCGCTAATCTGCCTATTGCGGCGGACCGGCTGATCACGATTGCCTCCGATCCCGTCACCCTGGCGCATATGTCGACGACGTTGCGGAGTGCCGCTGCGGCAACGGAAACCATCACGGCTCCGTTCGGTGCTCTCGATATCGATCCGGCCCGGTTCGGGGAATCGCCGCGCGCTGCCGATCTTGTGCGTATCGCGGATCATGCGGGCGGCATGGCCGCAGGCATCGATCGATATGGTGAATGGGCGGCTTTATGCCGAACACGCGCGCGGCTGAACGCGAGCGGTCTGGAAGCGCTCGCCAAACGGATTGCCGATGGGTCGCTGTCCGCCGAAACCGCAGTGACCGAGTTCCGCTTCGCACGCGCCGAGGCGTTGTGGGAAATCGCGGCAGCGGACCCGACGTTGCGCGATATCGCGGTGCTAGATCGCCATGATCTCGCCACGCGGTTTGGAACGCTCGAACGTGCTCGGCTCAAGGATTCGGTAACGGCGATCCTTGCACGGCATCTGGCGCAGGTGCCGCAAGGCGCGCAGGGCGAGATGAAGACGCTGCGCGGTGAAATGGGCAAGAAGCGCGCATATGGCATTACGGCGCCTGTTTCGCGAAGCGCCGATGGCGATCCAACGCATCAAGCCGGTACTGCTGATGAGCCCGATCTCGGTCGCGCAGTATCTGACGCCGGGCACCGTTACCTTCGATCTGCTGGTGATCGACGAGGCCAGCCAAGTGCGCCCCGAAGATGCGCTCGGCGCGATCGCCCGGGCGCGGCAGATCGTCGTTGTGGGTGATCAGAAGCAGTTGCCGCCGTCATCATTCTTCGACCGGCTGCTGGCGGACGGTGACGAAGGAGAACGCGACGATGCCGAGGAGGATGTGGGCGAGGATCTGCTGGGTGGCGCGGCTTCACTCGGTTCGCTGGAGAGCATTCTAACGTTGTGCGAGGCACGGGGTCTGCCGTCCCGCATGCTGCAATGGCATTACCGGTCGCGCGATCCGTCGCTAATGCGGGTATCAAACGCGGAATTCTATAAACACGAACTCGTCCTGCCGCCATCGCCGCTGGAGAAGGACCCGGCGTACGGGCTGATCTTCACACGGGTCGACGGCATCTATGACAAGGGTGGGCGCCGCGACAATCGGATCGAGGGCGAGGCGATCGTCGCACGGCTGGCCGAGCATGCGCGGCTGACGCCAGACCTGTCGCTGGGCATTGTGACGTTCAGCCATGCGCAGAAGAATACGATTAACGAACTGGTCGAATTGGCTAGGCGGACCGATACCGCGCTCGACGCTTTCCTGCGCGAGGGACGGCACGAGGATCTGTTCGTCAAGAATATCGAGAACGTCCAAGGTGACGAGCGCGACGTGATCCTGATCAGCGTTGGCTATGGTCCCACGATCGCCGGGGGGCGGATGATCGGCGCATCGTTTGGTCCGGTGAACGGCGATGGCGGCGAGCGGCGCTTGAACGTGCTGTTCACGCGTGCGCGGCTGCGGTGCGAGGTGTTCGCGTCGTTCGACCCGGGCGATTTGGATGTCAGTCGTGCCGCACGCGATGGACCGCGCATCCTCAAGCGTTTTCTCGATTACGCCAAGCGGGGCGAGATGGACGACACCGCCATTACCGGGCTGGAGGCGGATTCTGCGTTTGAGGAGGATGTGACGGATGTCGTGCGGAGCCTCGGTTATCTGGCAGACCCCCAGGTTGGATCAGCAGGGTTTCGGATCGATATTGGAGTGCGGCATCCCGATCGACCGGGTACTTATCTGTTGGCGATCGAATGCGACGGTGCGACGTATCATTCCGCCTTGTGGGCGCGCGAACGTGATCGTTTGCGGCAGGACGTGCTCGAACATCTCGGGTGGCGGTTCCATCGCATCTGGAGCACCGACTGGTTCTACAACCGCCGCGCCCAGATCGAGCGACTGCGCGCTGCGCTGGAGACCGCGCACGATGCGGCCGGCGGTGGGATACGCGTTGAGGGGGCCAACGAAGTCAGGGCGATACTCGAAGCCGTCGTGCCGCCAGAGGTTGTCGAACTGCCCGACGCGGTAGCGCGCACGGTGCCGCCCTATGTTCGAGCGAAGCCTTGGGCAGCGAGCAGCACAGAACCGCACGAAGCGCCCCTGTCGATCCTTGTCCCGCTCGTGGAGCAGATCGTCGATGTCGAAGGACCGGTCCATCAGGACGAGGTTGCCCGACGGGTTTCCTCAGCGTTCGGCAAGGAAAAGGCCGGGCGGCGCGTGGTGGCCGTTACGCTTCAGGCCTTGGCTGCTGCTCAACGCACGGTAGCGGCGCTACGTCAGGATGACGGATTTTGGTTCACCGTCGCTCAGGCCGAAAATCCTCCGGTGCGAGACCGGTCGCTGGAAAGCGGCGCGACCGCAAAGGCCGAAGCCCTGTCGTCCATGGAAATTCGGGCAGCTCTACGTCTCGCACGCGAAGACAATCCAGGGGGCAGCAACGACGATCTGATCCGCATGGCTGCGCGTCTAATGGGATTTCGCCGAGTCGGCTCGGATTTGCACTCACGGATCAGCCAAAGGCTGGAATAATTAGCGGAACGTCATCACCGCTACGCTACTGTGACACGGGCTCGGGGCGGCTTCTATTTTCCGGCATAGTGCCGGGATCTTCTCGACAGTTTGCTCGGCCATAAAAGTCGTCGCTGCGCTGGCGTGTATCCTATCTTCAGGGAGAAGAAAGAGTCAGGACAGTAGGACAGTAGGACAGTAGGACAGTAGGACAGTAGGAC
This sequence comes from Sphingomonas sp. SL1004, assembly GCF_057815015.1. NCBI lineage: Bacteria > Pseudomonadati > Pseudomonadota > Alphaproteobacteria > Sphingomonadales > Sphingomonadaceae > Sphingomonas > Sphingomonas sp. SL1004. Next base: position 1,643,491 of record NZ_JBYMUX010000001.1, on the reverse strand, counting down.
AGTAGGACAGTAGGACAGCAGGACAGCAGGACAGTAGGACAGTAGGGCAGTAGGGCAGTAGGGCAGTAGGGCAGTAGGGCAGTAGGAGGCGCAACAGCGCGAAAAGGTGGTGACCACCTTTTCGCGGGGGCCTGCCGACCGCTGACCCGCCGGCCACCCGTTTGTCCTCCACCGCTGGCTCCGGAAGGCATTTTTCAGACACCCGGGGGCGCCTACTTGTGGATGTGGCGTGGCTGCGTGACACTATTCGCCATGACCACCGGTGCCGATCCTCCGCCTGCCTATCCGCAGTATGCGCATCAGTTGCAGGCGTTGCTACGCCGGCTGGCCCGCGAGGATCGCGAGGCCGTCGGTTCGTATTTGCGGCGCGGTGGCTTTGGGCCGCCCGAACCCGATGGGGCGAAGCGCGTTGTTATTGGTCGCTCGCCGATCAGGACCGATACCAATGTCGGCGCCCATTCGCTTCAGCGCGAAAGCGCGATGACCCGCAAGCGTGTTGTTGATGGCGGCAGCGGCAGAAGACAAAAGGCGTCGATAGACTTTTCCCGGCCCAGCCCGCTTTCGGCGACCCCGCGGCAGACAGGGCGGGTGCGGATACCGCATCTCGACATCAAGCGTATCAGTCGTACGGTTGTCCCACGGGCAAAGGATGGGAGCACTCACCCCCGTTATTCAGCCAGAACCGGCATCGCCGGTGAGCATCATGGCTATGTGACGCGCGGCGGCGTCGCGGACTTTGAAACCCACCTCGATTATATCACCCGCACCACCGCCGTAGAGGCGCTCGACACCACGCTGCTGATCGACATGCTCGACATGGACGAAGACCGCAAATTGCAAAACGATCTTGCCGTCGTCAGCAACATCCCCGGCGGACGCGAGCGTGAACGCAGCCTGTTTGAGGCAGCGGAGCGCTGCGAACGACAGGCCACGGGCGGCACGCTGCGGGTATCCACCCAATATGCCGATGAGTGGATGTGGCTCGCGGCACAGGACGATGCGCCAGGATGGGCGCGCAAGGCCGCAATGACGCTGCGACAGAAGCGGATCAGCCTGGAGAAGAAGGCGAGAGCCGGCGGTAAACCCATGATCGACGTCACGGTCGACATCGTGAAGGTAGATCTGGAGCAGGCGTATGACCGACTGGTCTGGTGCGACGATCAGGATGGTCTGCCCAAGGCCGCGCAGCCGACCTGGAAGGCGGGACCGTGCGGGCGCATCCAGACAAGGTTCGTCGCCGAATTGCCCCGCGGTTTGAAGCCGGCGGAACGGCGCACGATCCTCGAGCGGTTCTGCGAGCGGCTGAACGAGGAAGGCTGGATGTTCGTCGGCGCGATCCACCGCCCCGACAAAACGAACCACCCCGACAACTTCCACTTTCACGTCGACGCCTATGATCGCCCGTCGCGCTGGCTAACCGCGGATGAGATCAACGCGGAGCGCAAGCCGAAAAGGCCCTTCGAGGGCGAAGGCTGTTGGGATTTCGAGTATTCGGAGAAAAAGCGGAATGGCAGGCCGTGCTATCGCTATCGTCAGAACAAGATCGTCGAGCCAACCCGGCACGTCCCATCTGCGGACGAGAAAGCGGTGCATCATCGCCTCGCCGGCGAACGCTATATAAAGGCGGTGCGTGAACGTTATGTCGGTATCGTCAACGAGGTCGTGGCTGGCCGGAAAGGCAGCCCCGTCTACGCAACAGGAACCTATCGCGATGCCAAGATCCGGCTCACACCGTTGGAGCACCTCGGCCCGGATCTGATCGCGAGGGAGGCGAAAGGCGAGGCTACGGCCGCCGGCACCCGTAACGCTCAGATCATGTTCGACGATGAGATGCGCCTGCTTCTGGAACGCGCCGATCTGGCCCGGCTTGACAACGGTTACACCGCGCTTGGACGTCATGCCGGTGGCTCGATGGAAGCCCTCCGGGCGGCCAAGCGATGGCAATCGCTAGCCGACGCGGCTGTAACGCGGCGATGCCAGGCCGCGTTGGTCAAGGTCGTCGAACGGATGGTTCGTTCCCGCGCTGAAACGGTGTTGCGCGCCGGCACGGCCAGCAAGGTGGTCAGGGAAGAAGCCTGTATCTGGCTGGCAGAAACCGACGCCGTCATGGCTGGACCAGTTCGGCGGTCAACAGCGGCAAAGCGGCTGACGGAGCTTGATGCGAGAGCCGACAGGGCATGGACAGATTTCGTTTCCGACGTCGGGAAACCGCCCGAGCGGTTGCGATACGTGCCTGACGACGCAGCGAGGCTGCGGCGAACCAGCGCGATAATGCCGGCCTATCGCGCTCAGGCCGAGAGCCGCCTGCATCAATGGGTAGTCAAGCACGTGAAAGACTCGGAACGGCTGCGGTTCGTCCAGGACGGATATACGGTAGACAAGGCGGTTCCGCTGGCGATCCATCGTCTGTTTCGCCTGCTTGGCGACAATCCGAAGATCCAGACCGCGCTGTTGGAGGAACACAAACGACGCAGGCTTATGATGGCCCAGGCGACCGTGGCCCGTGACGTGATGGAACGGGACCATGACGATATATCGGATTTGCCACGTGGGGTTGCCGTTCAGACGGCTCCCGTCGGACACCATGAAGCCGACTCCGGGCAAGTGGAACTGCTGAGTGGTGCTTCAAGCCTTCACAATACAATGCGGCTCCAGGATCTGCCGACGATCGGGGAAATGCATCGCCGGGGAAAGCCGGCCGAACCACTGGACGTTGCCGATGATGTCGCCGCTGCAACGGACGAACCTCAAGCAAACCCGGCATGGCACCACGCCGCGCCGGCATCGGAAGATTTCGGGGCGTTGAAGCCGGATGCCCGTCGTGGAAAGCGACGGGCCGTATCAGATCAGGACATCGATGGTTCGAACACGCAGGAAGAGCCGGAGCCAACCGGCTTACTTGGCCAGGCTGCCAAAGTCGCTGGCGATAAGGTGAAGGCCGCCGTTGGGGAGGAGGGCATATCGGGCCGGTCGAACGCTGCAAGCAAGGGCCCTGATACTGATATCTCCGTTATCAAGATGGATACCGGGCAAGAACGCTAAAGTACGTTTTGAATAGGGGGGCTGGGCTTTTGAGCCCTGAAGATCGATGAAAAAGATCTGAGGCGCTTGTCCGGACCGCTTGGTTCGCGACCCTTAAGCTTCGGAACTGCAATGCAATCCCTGACCAACCCTGTACACTCGTTGCGGCACGTGCTTCTCCACTATCTTGCCACAGGCTTCGGCAAGCCCGACGTGCCCGTCCTGGTATCGGGCGCCGGCATGCCCGCCGACACCGTGCTGTTCGACGCGCAGTCGGTGATCCTGTCGTTCACCTGCGTCGCAGCACCCATGTTCCGCGCCAAGATCGAACGGCTCGCCGCGGATCAGTCGATCGACGTGATGCTGGTGCGGTGCTGCCTGACCGGCGGTGACTTGCTGCCGGTGTCGGTCGATGTCGTGTTGGCGGGCGGTGGCCTCGTCCCCTTCAAGCTGGAGGAACTGGCGCTCTATCGTCACGATGATGGCGGCCTGTGGCTGGTGCCGTTCGGGTTCGGTGCCGCGATCCGGTTGGAGGCGCATGGCCTCGAACTCCATCTGGTGCCGCCCTATGAAACGCTCGCTGAACGCGCCGAAGGCATCTACCGCACCGCGTCCGATCTGGCGGAACGCCTCTATCCGCAAGGTGCTTTCTGATGCGAGCCAAGGCCAGGCGAGCAGCCGCAACACCGAGCGTCGAGGTAAACCCGGGCTGCCTGCCGAATCCGGCGAACCCGCATAGCTGGCTGGTGCTGACCGGCGACGATGCTAACTGCGACGCGACCCGCGTCATGTATGGCTGCCTGCGGCCGAAATTTCGCGGACATTGCAACAGCGCGGCGGCATTCGCCGCCGCCAAGTTGACCGTCGGTGCTCCACCCGGGACGCCGCTATGGACGCTGACCGCCGCGCGGGCTGAGGTGCTGCTGCCGCCGGGGGCGGATGACCGGCTGTCCGACCCGCGTATCCTGATGGAGACGGTCGACGCCGAACTGCCGGTCAAGGCCAGGGCGCTGCTCGCCTATCTGACCTTCACCTTCCCGACGGCACGGCTGCACGAGCAGTATGAACTGGTACGCGACTTCAGCCGCCGGTTGATCGTGGATCCGTTCGAAGTCGCCGCGTTGCTGATCCAGCATGCTCCCCACCGAGCGGGCAGCGCCAGCCCACCGCATGTCCATGTCCTCATCGGCGGACCGCGCCGTCTGACGTCGCTGGGTTTTGGCGAATGGGTGATGCCGCTCGCCACCGACAAGGCCCATGCCCTGGTCGGCAACGCCTTTCGCGAGTTCCAGGCCGACCTGCGGCAAGCCTGATCGCACCCCGCGCCAGTCGGCAAACCAACACCATCACCAGGAAACATCATGAACGATAACGAACCCTGGCCACGGATTGGCCAGGCGATGAACTCGCACGTCGTGCGGACACTGGCACATGCAGCCGGGTGGCGCCTGACGGCCATGCCAGCCGACCTCGGCCTGCCGCTTGCAAGATGCCATTATAGCGAGGCGAACGACCTGCTGGTCACGACAACAGACGGCAAGCTCGCTACGTGCATCGCCGCGATGAACGGCGCCCTGATTGCGACGCGGTCAGATGCCCTGATCATCAGGACACCGGCGGGAAACGCGCCGCTGGATTTCGCACTGGGCTTATGGCGCAGTGGGCGGGTCACTTGGCACTGGTTGCTGACGCTCTGGGTCGATGACGACGCTGGCCTATGGCTCGTGCCGACACCGGGTAGGTGGGATGCCACGGCCGGCTCGGGTTTCAGGCTGACGGCACGACATCTTCGCATCGAAGAGGCGCCGTGGAGAACGGTGCGCGAACGCGGCGCTGGTTTGGTCCGCGCGATTCGCACCCTGAACGATGGCGAGAGCAGCCCCGCATCCGCCCCCACCGGCGTGGATGGCCGATCGTGACGCCACCTATGTCCCGCCTGTTGCAGCAGATGTGCTGGGGGCTCGTGATCTCCTTTCCGCTGCTCGTGCTGATCGGCCAGCGCTGGCAGCATGCGGCGGGTGGGACGGGTACGCGAGGCGTGATGGCGGTCGCGGCCTTCATCTGTCCGGCAGTAAACGGAAAGTTCGAGGCGGTGCGCGTCGCTGACGGCGCGCACCGCCTCGACCGTGCGGTACTGCGGCAGATCGCGGCGCAACTCCACATGGGGCTGGGCTGCTTCGTTCCGGTGGGAGCGGACGGTGCGCGGACCGATCGACGGCGCGATAGCAGTAAAGGAGAGAAGGTGAGGGAGATGGGCAAGTCGATGTGATCCCCAAGGTGGGGATGAAACTAGGAAGACAGACGATGACCCCCGACCAGACCGCCCATGTCCGCGCCCATATTGCTGCCGTTTCGAAGCTCTTGCTCGGCAACAAGACCATGAAGCCTGGCCTGATGATTCTCGCCGGTGATCCGCTCAGCCCTCCCAATCGCATCGAGTTCGGCCGCACCGCGGTCGAGGCACAGGTCGATCTTGTCTATCTTGAGTTCACCATCGGCGAAGATGGCGTCGCCGCCATGACCGGGATCAACGTCATGCTGCCGCGTGATACCGTTTGCTACGCCTCGACTGGCTGCCGGCTATCGCTCGTATTCGGCAAGGTTCGTGCGGTAATTACGCCTCGGGACGGTGCCGAGTACCACTTCAAGGTGCTGGCAGGGGAAATCCTACAGGTACGCGGTCGACCAGCGTCGCTGGTGGCCGGGTGCGACCGCGCCGCCACCAAACTCGCCAAGCTCGTCCGTGATGGCGTCGATGTACAAAGCCAGGTCGTTCTACAAACTTGGTAACCCGCAGTGCAGTCGCTGCCGCGCATGCGGCAGCGACGGGCCTGATTCATGTCATGCGTTTCATATTCTCGATCACCGCCGTCCAATCGACCTCCGGATAGCTGATCTTCTCGACGGCGGCGTGCAGGACCTGGATGTCTGCACCGCGGCCATAGAGCGCGCTGACCGATCCGTTGGCATGGCCGAATAACAGATCGACGATCTCCGCAGGCGCTTTGCCCCGGATCGCCCGTTTGCCGGTGTGGCGGAACGAGTAGAACACCAGTTCTGGATCCGACAATCCAATATCGTTCAGGAAGTCGTTCATCACACGTGAGAGCCGCTGCGTCCGACTGCCGTACTTGTTGGTATTGAGGTCCGGGAATAACCATTTCTCTCCCTCGCCCTTTCGCTTTGCGACCAGGTCAAGAAAGCCCGCTTCGATGAGTATCGGATGCAACGGGATATCGCGCTTCGCGCTCGAGGTCTTCATCCGCTTGGCGGGGCCGTCCTGTTCTTCGCGGACCCGCAGGCGATCGGGCTCGATCGCGATATAGTGAATGCCGTCATCGGCCTTTACGTTGCCAGGACGCAGCTTGCCCAGTTCCTCAAGCCGACATCCGGTGAAGGGAGCAAGGAGCAACGTCCAGGCGAATGTGCATAGTGATACCCCACTTTTCTCAGGTAGATTCGCATTAAAAATCTTGATGAGGTCCTGCGGTTCAAACGGCAGTCGGGAGTCTTCCATCATGTTCTTCGCGAGCGACTTGACGGTCTTTGCTACGTTTTCGCTGATCACCTCCATTTCCTCGACGGCATGATCGAGCGTTACGCGAATTGCAGATAGCGCTTTGTTGACGGTCGCGGGCGAGAGTGTTTTCAATCCTTGCGCCTTGGCGCGCTCGACTTGTTCGATAAGGGGCAGCGCGGCGATTGCCTTGCCCGCACGAGAGGGCAGCGCCGCGCAGGTCCGGCGATAGTTGCGGACCATCGACGCGGTGATGGTGTCGACGGGCGGATCGCCGTGCAGTCGGGCGAACCGAGCTACCGCCGTACGCCATTCGTCGACCAGTTTTGCTTCGCGGGGCTGGAAGGCCGCCCAGTTACTAAAGACCTGCGTGATCGTTGGAGCGGCGGCTTTCGGCGGAATCTGAGGTGGTTGAGCCTCCGCTGGCGTAGTCTCAGTGCCGGCGATCAGAATTGGTAGTGGCATGATACGTGTTCGTGCTGGGTCGATCCTTAGCGCGCATGCCATACACAGCCTGTCGAGGAAGGCGCGGCCGATTCCTTCATATAGCGCGGGCTCCATCGATTTGACGATGCCATTGCGGTAGGCGATCGCCACGATTGCCCAGTCGATAGGTTGAAGGTCTGCTAGGTTGGAGATGCGCTGCAGTGTTTCCAGCCAGGGAAGGGGGCTGAAGTCGGGTATCGTCTCCAGCATCGCCTTGCGGTCGCCATGGTCGCGAAGATCGTCTGCGGTGGGTGGCGCGCCGAAATTGTAACGCGCGCCGGGATCGTAATCCGTCAGGCCGTGAGCATGTTTGAAGGCGCCAAGTTCGAGCGATGCCAGCTTTTGTGCGATGCCCTGAAGCTGTTGATCGCTGATACCCTCCAGATAGGCGTCGACCATCGCGCGCGCGGACTTGAGATGGTCACTTACCAGCGCGCGTTTCGCTGAAGCAAGCTTCTGTTCGTAGACGAGCGCGTGCGGGTGATAGCGCTGGCGAGCCTGATCGGGATCGCGGGTATCAAGGGTTCGCTTATACTCGCTCAAGCTGCCGTCGAAGAACGGACGGAGCGCCGCGGGAATGACACGGCGAAAGTAGAAAATTCCAGTGCGGGGATCCTGAAAGGGAGCAGCCATACGGATCACTTTGTACTCATCCTTTGTACACAAGGATGGGTAAAGCGTCAGTAAAAAACCACAAACCGCGCTTTTCCGCCACTTTGGCAGATACTGGTGACCCCTACGGATAGACAGTTCGAGTTCCATTAATTTTCACTTTGTCCCAACCTATTGATCCGGAAAACAATATTTTGAAAGTGTTGGGTCAGCGTATCCCACGTTTTCCTATTAAATCCGAGGCAAAAGGTGGGGCGATTTGTGGAGACTCGGAGTCTATTACTATGCCACTCACAGCACTGAAGATTAAAAACGCAGGACCGGGCCGGCACACTGATATGTACGGACTGCACTTGCATGTTCGCAAGAGTGGAGCGCGCTCGTGGATTCTCAGATTCGCGCATAACGGGCGGCGGCGAGATTTTGGGTTAGGCGGTGCGCAGGACGTTTCGCTCGCCGAGGCGCGTGAACTTGCGATGGCTCTTCGAAAGGCTGTCAGATCTGGGATCGATCCCGTCGCCAAGAAGGAGCCTGCGCGCAAGCCTGTCCTGACATTCGAGGCGGTGACGCGCGATTGCTACGAAGCGATGAAGGGCGGTTGGAAGGATCAGCGCCACGCGTCCTGGATGTCCAGTTTCGAACGCCATGTCTTTCCTTTGATCGGCGGCAGGGCGGTGACCGCAATCGACAGTGCTGCGGTACTGAGCGTGCTGGAGCCGATCTGGCTTGCCATTCCCGAAACCGCAAAGCGCGTTCTGCAGAGGGTCGGCAGCGTGCTGGATTACGCGCATATTAAAGGTCTGTTGCCGGACGAGGTGTCGCTGCGATCGGTGACACGGGGTCTTCCGCGCCAGACCAATCAGGTGACCCACCGGGCGGCGATGCCGCACGAGGATGCTCCGGCATTCATGAAGGCCTTGTCGGCGCTGCCATCGACGCTGGGTCGTGACGCGCTCCGGCTCACGATTCTGACCGCTGTGCGTTCGAATGAGACGCGCGGAGCAACGTGGAGCGAGTTCGATCTCGACCGCGCAGTTTGGTCCATCCCGGCCGTGCGTATGAAGATGAAGGAGGCGCACCTTGTCCCGCTGGCGCCGCCTGCGGTGAAATTGCTGCGGGCGATCCATCGAAGCCACCTTGAGCTGCATGGCAAGGCGCGACCTGACAGCCTGCTATTCACCTTCTCACGGGGTAAGCCAATCAGCGACATGACCATGCTCAAGGTGCTTCGCGACATGAAAGAAGGAAACGCAACCGTTCACGGCTTTCGTAGTACGTTTACCGATTGGGTGGCGGAATGCACAAACGTGCCCAAGGAGGTTGCTGACAAGGCGCTGGCACATCGGATCGCGAACGCCGTCGAGGCGGCGTATCGGCGAACGGACTTTTTCGACCGGCGCCGCGTGTTAATGAACGAGTGGGCCGATTTTCTTCTGACATGACACGCGGCCACGGTTTTTTACCGAAGTGCGAGTGTGGCGCGTCAGGCTAGGGCGGAAAAGCTCGCAGCGACGGCGCGCTCAAATTCCGGGTCACGGCGAATGTGATGCTGACGTCGTCGAACCGACCGGTTGCGACCAGACCCGGCCGTTCGCGAGCGAGGCACCGAACGACCAATCCGGACAGAAGCCGCCGTTCCCGCTGCAAAAGCTGCCAGACGGCTACTGCCTTCTCCGGCCCGGGAAGTCCGACGACCAGAAGCAGTGTCTGACCGAAACCATCACGCGCGGCGTGATGGATACCCTCGATTACGGCGAGGGTGCGGTGTCGGTGGCTTTCGTCTGTCGAACGTCAGTCTGCCGGTGTCGACCGCCCTGCGAGCAACGGCGCGTGAGCGGCAAGCGTATGCGACACGAACTCGATGAAGAGCCGCACGCGCTTAGTCTTGCGGGTCTCGCCCTGCGTGAGAAGCCAAACCGTGCCGTACAGGTGGAGTTCGGTGCCGGGTACTCGCACCAACAGGGGATCGGCATCGCCGACGAAACACGGCAGCGTCGAGATTCCGAGCCCGTACCGCACGGCGGCGATCTGCGCCGCGGCGTCGGTGGTGCGGAAGGGAACACCCGTTGTCCGAACCTCACCTTCGCTCGCCCAGTCCACGACGCCGTGAGCACTTATCACGATCCACCGGAGGGGATCGAGTACGCCGGCACGCGAAGCGGCAAGTCGGTCGCGTGAGATGTAGACGCCGCCATATAGCTCCGGGCCCTTAATACCGTGGAGATTGAGCGGCAGAGTCTTGCGGTCGTAGACGACGCGGACCGCGACGTCGGCTTCCCGGTTAGTCAGGTTCGCCAGCTCGCCCGAGGACAGGATCTCCATTTCGATCTCGGGGTGCAGACGCGCGAAGTCGGCGAAGGCCGGCATGAGCAGGTGGGTCGCGAGGATCGGCGTCAACGTCACGCGCAGCAGCCCGCGCACGCTCTGGTCACGTCCCAGGACGCGCGTTTCCAGCTGGTGCGACGACGCCTCCATTTGGTGGGCAAGCTCAACGACCTCTTCGCCCGCCGCTGTCAGGCGGTAGCCCGAAGGCAGCTTTTCGAACATCTGTGCGCCCAACTGGTCCTCAAGCTGTGCGATCCGTCGCAGCACGGTCGCGTGGTTCACCCCGAGCTGCTTGGCGGCCGCGCGCACAGATCCGCCGCGCGCAGCGGCGAGAAAGTAACGAACATCGTCCCAGTCAATCATGGTGCATCCCCGCGCCGCGTACAGAGCCTCCAGAATCCCGAATAGCACATCGCGCTTCGTTGCGCGCGTTCGCCGGATCGTTTCCGCACCACCGTTGTGCGCGATAGCGGACTAATCGCGCGACGTCGCCATCGCCACCTTCAGGTTCACGGACGATTCCAACCCGCCAGATCCCCGAGACGGCGAAACGAAGGACGAACGAAATGACCCGACTGACTGGAAAAACCGCAGTGATCACCGGCGGCGCGAGCGGCATCGGCCTAGCCTCTGCCCGGCGCTTCATCGAAGAGGGCGCCTTCGTCTTCATCTTCGGCCGCCGCCAAGACGCGCTCGACGCCGCCGTCGCCGAACTCGGACCCAACGCACGCGCCGTACAGGGATCGGTCGTCCATGAGGCGGATCTCGACCGGCTTTACGCCGCGGTGAAGGCCGAGCGCGGTACCCTCGACATCGTCTTCGCCAACGCCGGGACGGGCAGCATGGTAAAGCTCGGCGCAATTACCGCCGCGCATATCGACGAAACTTTCGACACCAATGTGAAAGGAACGATCCTTACGGTCGAGAAAGCGTTGCCGCTGATGGGCAAAGGAGGCTCGATCATCCTGACCGGGTCGAGCGCGGGCACCACCGGAGCGCCGGCGATGACCACCTACAGCGCGAGCAAGGCGGCCGTCCGCAACCTTGCGCGGACCTGGGTCGAGGACCTCAAAGGCACCGGCATCCGCGTCAACGTGCTGTCGCCCGGCGCGGTCGCGACCGAACTCGCCGCCGCCGCGCTTGGTGAGGAAGGCCTCAAGGCCTACGGCGCAATGACCGGGTTCCAGCGCATGGGCGATCCGGCAGAGCTCGGCGCGGCGGCCGCCTTCCTCGCATCAGACGACAGCGGTTTCATGACCGGCAGCGAGCTCGCCGTCGACGGCGGGTTGGCGCAAATCTGATGTGCTGCGCCTGGTCGGTCCGACAGTCCGACCGGGTGCGCCCCTCGACCACGCTATGACGATTTCATCCCAAGCCCTGCAGGGGCCACCAGAGGAGACTATCATGACCTACGCAATCATCGGCTTCGGCAGTATCGGCCAAGCGCTCGCCAAGGCCTTCGCCCGAAGCGGCATCGACGTGTCCGTCGCGACCACGCGCGAGCCTAAAAGCTTCGCTACGGACGCGGCTGCGGTCGGCCCCCGCGTCACTCCCAAGACACTGGCGGAAGCGATCAAGGCGGACGTTATCTTCCTGGCCGTGCGGTTCGAGGCGCACGCGGATGTCGCTAAGGCGATCCCCGACTGGCACGGAAAGACAATCGTCGACGTGACGAACGCCTATGGCGTCGAACTGGGCGGGCAACCGTCTGCCAAGGTCGTCGCGAAAGCCTTCACTGGCGCCAAACTGGTCAAGGGCTTCAACCATTTGGTCGCCGGCGTCATCGAGCAGGATCCGACGGTTCACGGTGGCAGGCGGGTCGTCTTCCTGTCGAGCGACGATGACCAAGCGACGGCGGAGATTGGCGCGCTTGCGGAGAAGCTCGGCTTTGCACCGATCAAGCTCGGCGGACTCGCGGAAGGTGGGCTGCTCGTCCAGGCGCGCGGCACCACATGGGGCCAGCTAATCTTCAAGGACCTGATCAAGTTCGACTGAACAATGCGCAGGTACGCAATGGAGTAGATCACATGAGTATCGACAAGAACATTCAGACCGTGAAGGATTTCTTCGCAAGCATGTCCAGTTCCGATCCGCAGGATCTCCTCGCATTGGTTGCCGAGGACATCGAATGGATCATTCCTGGCGAGGGCTGGGCGCTGGCCGGCACGCACCGCGGACATGCCGGGGTGACTGCCGTGCTTCGGCGAGCGTCGCAAGAGATCGAAATGACGTACCCGACGCCCCCCGAATTCATGGCGCAAGGAGACCGGGTTCTGGCCGTCGGCGTCGCGACCGGCAAGATTAAGGCCACGAACTTGCCGTTCCACGACGAATGGATCTTCGACATCACTGTTCGAGACGGCAAGCTGACGAAGATTCGGGAGTATATCGACACTCAGGCCCTGGCGCGGGCCAGCGGGGTCTCTGCGCCCGGGAACGCAGATCCGCTGGGTTAACGATAGAGACGCCCTTCTCTCCATCGACTGTCTTAACGGAGGTTCCAATGTACGATCAATCGAAGCAGTCCGCGTTGATCCGCTTCGCACGCGTCGAGGCGGGCTCGACTGTCATCGACGTGTACCCCGGCGACGGCGACTGGACGCGCGTGTTTTCCGAAGCCGTGGGACCCGAGGGACGGGTATTCGGCTTTGTGCCAACCGAAATACTCGACCTGAAGAACGATCAGGTCGACCTGATGCGGACGCTCGCGAACGAGCCGCACCATCGGAATGTCGAAGGCGTCTCGGCGGACATCGTCGCGATGCCGGAGGCCACGCCAACGGCGGACGTGGTGTGGATGCACCTGTTCTATCACGATCTCCACACCGCACTGATCCAGAAGAGGGGCGCGACCGCGGCTGCGTTCAATCGAGCCGTATTCGAGCGGTTAAGGCCCGGTGGGTTCTACGTCATCGTCGACCACGCTGCCGGCGCCGGGACTGGCACGCGCGACAGTCAGTCGCTGCACCGGATCGAGCCCGCGTTCGCCCGCGAGGAGGTGGAGGCGGCCGGCTTCCTCCTGGACGCGGAAAGCACCATGCTCGCGAACAACGACGATCCGCATTCGGCCAAGGTGTTCGATTCTTCGATCAAGGGCGCTACCGACCGTTTCGTCTATCGGTTCGTGAAGCCGTGACAGGTTCCGGTCACATCAGGACCTTCACCTGCGGCCGCACGATTGTCCGTCTCCGACAGAAGCGGTCAGCTCAGCAGTTTCGCGCTCAAGGCTGAAACACGATTGCCACGGGAGACCGCTTCGATTTCGGGTGCCATATGCGGCCTGAAGTCGTCGATCGTTTTCCCCGGCGTCGGCGTCGGCGTCGGCGTCGGCAGAACTAGAAATTTATTCGACCTGCTCCTTTCACCGTTAGGTGTGACAGATCATTCAGCGAAGCTGGTTGATCGCGAGAGCGCGTCCCAAGCACCGATCTCGGCCTTCATTGAGTCCAGCTTCTGTTCGACCAAACCAAGCGCGTCGGCGCCAAGGAACAGACGCACCGGCGGGCTTTCCGCTTCGACCAGCGTCAGCAGCGCCTGCGCCGCCTTCGCGGGATCACCCGGCTGATTGCCGCTTTTGGCCTGCCGTCCGGCGCGGATCGGGTCCATCACCGCGTCATATTCGGCGATGCTGCGCGGCGTGCGATCCATCGACCGGCCCGCCCAATCCGTGCGGAACTGGCCGGGCGCGAGCGCGGTCACCCGGATGCCGAATTCGGCCACTTCCTTTCCCAGCGCCTCCGAAATGCCCTCCAGCGCAAACTTGCTGCCGCAGTAGAAAGTGATCCCGGGCATGGTAATGAAGCCGCCCATCGAGGTGACGTTGACGATGTGGCCGCGACGGCGTTCGCGCATTCCCGGCAACACGGCCTTGGTCATTGCAACCGGACCGAACACGTTGGCAGCGAACTGGCGTTGGAGGTCGTCCATCGACGATTCCTCCAGGACGCCCTCATGACCATAGCCTGCATTGTTCACGAGGACGTCGATCGCACCGACCTTCTCCCCGACATCCGCGATGGCGGCCGGGATTGCGTCGTAGTCGGTCACATCAAGGACCAATGGGTGTGCGCGATCAGGCGAGAGTGCCGTGAAGGCATCCGCATCGTCGGACCGGCGCACAGTTCCAATGACACGGTGGCCGGCTGTCAGTGCACCTTCGGCAAATGCACGGCCCAGGCCCGAACTGACACCGGTTATGAGAAAAGTTTTAGGATTGGCGACCGCCATCATCTAACTCCGTAAAGACAGGTTACATATATCATGATACAGATAGAAGCATGGCTAGCAGCAAGAGCGAAAAGGTTTCGACCAATCACAGGGGCGAACCCTTGCGCCAGCGCGTGATCGACGCGGCCGAACGTTTACTGCGTCAGGACAGGGCGGAGTTCTCGATGCGCGAGCTCGCATCGGAAGCGGGCGTCAGCTTCGCGACGCCCTTCAACCAATTCGGCAGCAAGGCTGCGATCATGCATGCGATCGCGGGCCGGCGGGTCGATATGATGGAGGCTTGGTTCATGGCGGCCGAGGCTGCGGGCGATGCAGTCGCTAGAGTGATATTGGCGACCGACCTCGCCGCAACGGTGATGCTGGAGGAGCCAGCCGTGAACCGCTCCGTCATGGGGTGGCTCGGCACGGCTGGACCCACATCCGGTCAAGCCCTGGCGCGATCGAAGGCGTTGTGGTCGCTCGCGCTCGCTCACGGCGATGGACTAGCTGCCGATAGGCGGGTCGAGGCGCTCCAATCCCTTCCAGGTAGTCTCGCTTTCGGTTTTCGCGGCGTGCTGTCTTTCTGGACGGCTGGCGAGATATCTGATGGTGACCTTGCCGCTAGCGCTCGGGACGTGACCTCGGCGATAATAATGGGGGCTATCGATCCGAAGAACCGGATAAAGGCCGTTCGCGACGCCGCGTCCTAGTCGCTCACGTCCTCCGTCTGCTGCCTTCGCTTAGCTTCGATGAGAATGGCCGCTCTTTGCTGAAGCCGACGTTCGGCGAAGCCCGAGCGAACGACGGCTTAGTCCCACTTCAGGCCATTTAGGACTGACCCCTCCGCCCAAAATGCAGTGGCCTCCACGGGATCGTCGACCCGATCGGACGCTTCAGTAAGTCTGCCGTTCTCTGGAACGACATGCCAGCCGCCATGCCGGGCGCATCAAGTGCTTTTACCACTCGAGCTGATTCCTTCGACGACAACGATCATGACATCACATACAACGAGCAGCCGCACACTAGGCCACGTGGACAAAGGTTGACGCGCATCTGATCGGTTGATTCAAGGCTGTCTTTTGGAGGCGGCGTTGGGCGAGCGGATTGGGGTTTCGGATGATGAGTGGGCTCTGATCGGGCCCCTGCTGCCGTCGGAGCGAGGACGTGGCTGCCGACCCGCGGGAGACAACCGGCCCTATTTCGAAGGCATGGTGTGGATGGCGCGGACAGGCGCGCAATGGCGGCATTTGCCGGATGAATATGGCAAGTGGAACAGCGTGTTCCGGCGGTATCGTCGCTGGGTCGTGACGGGCGTGTTCGAAGCCATGCTGGAGACCCTGGCCGCTGTCGTCCAGCGGGATGTCAGCGCCGACATGATCGACAGCACCGTAGTCCGGGCGCACCACTGCGCCGTCGGGCTAAAAAAAGGGATCAAGAATTCGAAGGGCTCGGCCGTTCGCGAGGCGGCTTCACAACCAAGCTGCACGCCCGCTGTGACGGTCAGGGGCGACCGCTATGTTTCGTCCTGACGCCGGGCCAGGCCCACGACGTGAAGGGCTTCGGGCCCTTGTTCGGGATGCTGGCTGACCGGATCGAGGCCCTGCTTGCCGATAAGGGCTATGACGCTGATGCCATCCGCCAGGAACTCGCCAGGGCGGATGTCGAGGCGGTCATTCCAACCAAAAGTAACCGCCGCATACCGATACCGCATGATCGCGAGAAATACCGTTGGCGCAATCTCGTCGAGCGTTTGTTCAGCAAGCTCAAGAACTGGCGCCGTGTCGCAACGCGTTATGACAAGACAGCAGAGTCATATCTCGGCTTCGTCGCGCTCGCATCAGTTACGCTGTGGCTGCCCTTTGTCCACGTGGCCTAGTCCGCCGCAGCGGGACGTCTTTCCGATAGATGCAAAATGTCTTCTAGAAGTGCGGCGGTAAGGGTTTCTCCTTGTGCTCCAGCGAGATGAAGCGCCCATCGTATTGCCGAATGTAACGAGATCAAATTTTGACTTTCTAGGGGCTGTTCGCGATCGGATGCCTGTGCGACCTGAGGTCGTGACGCTGGTTCGCTTTTAGTCGAGATCGACGTGCTGACATGCAATTCGAACACTTTGGCACGCGATTGTGGACGAACGAACCGACCGCCGATCGATGCCATCAGGCGAGCCGATATTTCCATTCCCAGGCCTCCCCTTTTGGGGTTGTCTGGGTCTGGAAAAGGAAGGCCGTCGTCATTCACCAGAACGACGACATTTCCCTCAGCGTCTGCCTTCTGCGTGACGAGAATGTAGCCGTTCTTGCCATCCTCAAACGCGTGTTTGATCGCGTTCGTGGCAAGCTCATTCACGACCAGCGCAATCGTCGTGATTTGCGTTGGGGACAGTGCAACGGCGTCCTGTTCGACCTTTAGCGCTACGAGGATCGATCGAGGCTCAGCCTGTGACTGCAGCGCCGTGCACACCTGCTGTAGGGCAAGGGCCAGCGTTGGCTGGTTATTACGAAACAGCTCGCTTCGGGCTTGCGCCAGAATGGATACGCGCTGCGTAGCTTCTGTGAGTATCTGTCGGGCCTCTTGTGATGACGCACGCCGACTTTGTAGTGCCAGCAAGCCAATCACCATCTGGAGATCATTGCTACCGCGATGAATCGTTTCTTGAAGGAGTAGGCCAAGCTGCGCGTCGGCGGGACCGCTGGTCGATTGTTCGGTCTCCATAGTATTCGTCCTTGCCCCGGCCCTGATACGGCTTGGGACATACCGACTTTATGAAGCTGAAACATCCGCCCTGCTGTCACTGTGCGATAGACAACAAAGCGCTGATTATTTTGCGAATTCATTCATAGGCAAGGATCTTTGGCAATATGGTTCGCTACGCATTTAAGACCAAATTACTGAAGCGACCCGGGAGAAGTGGTATGCATTCGGTGAGCGCCCTCGAGGTTGGCGCAGATGGTGCTACGAGCCGTGGAGCCTGGTTTCGTCGATGATGTATCGGAGGTGCTCGAGACCTTCATCAGTGAAGGCGGACGCCAGGGCCCAATCCTCGTCGCCGAAATCGTCGTCGATGACCTGTATGGCGCCATCCTCGGGAAACATGCTGATGGCCGCGTCAGAGACGGTGTCCTTGGTCTCGCCCAACAGTCTGGCAGCGTGTCGCAGGGTGTAGACGCGGCTTGTCGCAGGCACGGCTAGGCGGCTTGCGCGATGGCTTCGGGACGCTGCTGTCGAGCTTTCCACTCCCACGGCAACAGCTCGTGAAGCCGTGTCTGCGGATGGTCGGAGATCTGCGCGATGACATCGCGGAGCCAGGCATGCGGGTCGACATCGTTGAGGCGGCAGGTCTGGATCAGCGTGTACATGGCGGCCGCACGGTCACCGCCGCGGTCAGAGCCGCAGAAGGTCCAGTTCCGGCGCCCGACCGCGACGGTTCTCACCCGGCGTTCGGCCGCGTTGTTGGTCATGCAGATCCTGCCGTCAGACACGAAGCGGGCAAAGCTGGCCCAGCGTGCCAGCATGTAGTTGATGGCCTTGGCCAGATCGCCCTTGCGCGACAGGCGGCCATATTGCTGGCGCAGGATCTGCTCGAGGTCGGCGACGAGCGGGGCGACGTAGACCTGCCGCGCGGCGAGCCGTTCGCTTGCGTTCCGCCCCCAGATCACGCGCTCGGCCGCGAAGATCGCATCCATGCGGGTGACGATGTCGACCGCAAGCGGCGTCCGGCTCAGGCGAGCTTCCTTGAAGAACGGGCGACGGGCGTGTGCCCAGCACGCTGCTTCCAGGATAGGCCCTGGTTTGCGACCTGCAGCGTAGAGCGCGTCATAGCCGCCATAGGCGTCCGCCTGCAGGATGCCGGCATACCGAGCGAGCTGTCGCTGCGGATGGGCGCCTGTGCGGTCGCGGGTGTAGTAATAGCAGACGGCGGGCGGGTCGGTGCCGCCAAAGGGGCGGTCGTCGCGAACGGATGCCCAGATCCTGCCCGTTATGGTCTTGCCGGCCGCCATGACCGGCACGGTCGTATCGTCATGGTGGATGCGCTCGCCGGCGAGGATGTGCGCCTCGATGAGATCGACCAGGCCGCGCAGCAGGACGGTGCCGTGGCCGACATAGTCGGCAAGCGTCGACACGCTGATGCTCATGCCTTCGGCGGCATAGGTCTCGCTCTGGCGGTTGAGCGGCTGGTGCAGGCCGAACTTGTTGAACAGGACCATCGCCAGCAGGTTGGGGCCAGCGGATGCACGCGGAATGGGGTGGAAGGGCGCTGGCGGCTGCGTGATGGTTTCACAGGCCTTGCAGATGAACTTCTCGCGGACCGTCTGCACGACGATCCACTGGCGGGGAACGACCTCGCGGCTCTCCGTGATGGTCTCGCCAATCTTCTTGAGATCCGCACCGTGGCAGCATGGACAGCTCTCTGGCGCGGGTACGACGACGCGGTGCCGGGGGAGATCGGCAGATAGCGGAGCGCGGGCCGGCTTCTTGCGGGTGAACGGCACCACGGGAACGCCGGCCGCACTGGCTTTGGCGACCGCTATCTGAGCAGCGAGCTCATCCTCGGTCGCAGTGGCAACAACGTCCTCGAGTTGCATCTCAAGCTGGTCGAGCAACTGCCTGTACCGCTCGGACGACTGCCCCCATTTGTCCTGGCGGACCTTGGCGATGCGCAGCTTGAGATCTTCGATGATGGCGTGTGCATCGGCGACCTGAGCCTGGGCGATGGCGGCGAGTGCCTCGGCCTCGAGTTGAGCTGCACGAGCGATGACGACGGTGTGACGCTCGGCGATCAGCAGCGCTTTGAGCGCTTCGATATCATCGGGAAGGGCCTCGATGCCGGTGTTCATCGAAGCTCATTTTACAGCAGAAAACCGCCGATTTGTCGAGGCGTTTGATGCCGAAAGCCTAGGAAAGCCGGGCATTTCAGCCGGCTAATTCGGGCCTGAACGTGTATTGTGGATTTCGCCAGTCGATGCCTTCCAGCAGGAAACCGAGTTGCCCCGCCGAGATCGAAATGACGCCGTCAGATGTCGCCGGCCAAGTGAACCGACCGCGCTCCAGCCGTTTTGCGTAGAGCGACATTCCGAGGCCATCGTGCCACAGAATCTTCAGCAGATCGCCGCGGCGACCTCTGAAAACATAGAGGTCGCCGGCATGCGGGTTGCGTCCGAACCCCTGCTGGATCTGCATCGCCAGCGACGACATCCCCTTGCGCATGTCCGTCTTGCCGGTGGCTATCCAGACCCGTGCCCCGCTCGGAACAGAAATCACGCTTTAAGTTCCCGCAACGCTGCCACCAGCAAGTTCGCAGACACGCCGCAGGCCACACGGATGGTCGCACCGCGGATCTCGATGACCAGCATGTCGGACGGGCCATGGTCGATCTCGGGCGGATCCGCATGAACGGCCACGGCCGCAAAGCCAGTCGGCTGCACAAGCTTACTGCACAGTTCGCGCCGCCAACGGTAGATCGCCGACGGCGAGACGTCGGCTTCGCGCGCAATAGTGGCAACCGACGCGCCCGGCACAATGGCTGCCTCCACGAGGGCAAGCTTGCGCTCGTCGCTCCAATGGCGACGCCGCTCAACGCCGGACAGTACAGTGATCTGGGTCATCGCCACGTCTCTAGCCACGGTGCAAACCACGGTGCTTGCACTGTGGCTAACATCTCAGCTCAGACCGTCACCCGCCAGATGCCCCTCATCGGATGCAGACGAGAAGTGTGGTCTATCCCACACTTCTCATATGTAAAGTTTCTACCCCGTGAAAACGTGTAGGGGCTCATGATCGCTTGCCACTCTCAGGGCGCAGGCGGCTGAAAGAGTCGACGCACTTTCGCCCCAAAAAGAGGGGCGATCATGTCGCATCCAGATGCCGTTTATACCAAAAACATTCTGCTAAGCGCGCTGTCGGCGGATGATCTCGCATTATTGCAGCCACATTTCACGCGGCATGACATTCAGCGCGAAGACGTGCTCGTGAAGGCAAATGCGCCGATTGAACATGTCTATTTTCTTGAAGCTGGCGTCGCTTCGATCGTTGCTACGATGTCCCCCAGTCGCCCGACAGAGGTGGGAATATTCGGTCGCGACGGGGTTTCTGCGACATGCCTGTTATTGGGTAGCGATCGAAGCCCGCACCAGACCTTCATTCAGGTAGGTGGCGGTACCGCCTTACGGATCGACGCCGAGCTTTATCTAGCGGCGGTTCGTCGGAGCGAAACGCTTCGAACAACCCTTTTGCGCTACGTACAGTCTATGCTCGTTCAAGCGGCGCAGAGTACCGCTACAAATGCCTATCACCGCATCGAGTCCCGTTTGGCTCGTTGGTTGCTCATGTGCCATGACCGCGTCGACGGCGATGAAATCGCGCTCACGCATGACTTTATTGGGATGATGATTGCGGCGGAACGAAGTGGAGTGACCGTGAGCCTCCATATACTCGAAGGTGCCGGCATGATTTACTCGAAGCGAGGTCGCGTGATAATTCGTGATCGCGAGACGCTGGAAGAGTTGGCTGGTGATAGCTATGGGGTTCCAGAGGCTGAATACCGTCACCTGATCGGACCCCTAGGCCGATCCTACGCTGTTACGAACACTCGGAATATCGTGAACCCTGATAGGGATCCCAAATAAACTCACGACTTGATTATAGTGGTCTGAATAATACGATTGCTACTAGTTAGGGCGAAAGCCGTCGCCCATTTTCGGCTAGTCGTCCGTCTTGCGACAGTTCGCAATTTCGAAGGCATGTGCGAGCAGCGCAGCTACCAAGCTATCGCCTCTTGCATCGGCGAGTTGCAGGGCATGCGCGATTGCAAGGCAAAGTGTCTCGTCCGACGTATCAGATGCATTGGAGGGCATAATCGACTCCGGACAATGGCGACCGCACACAGGCCTATTAAACGCGCATTCGTCGACGGACTTTAGGCTGTCTCGTCATCGACATCAATTTCGGCTCTCGAGGGCTTGGACAGATAGCGTCGCAGCCGGTCGACCGCTTCGCCTGTCAGCACCACGTCATCACCGTCTGACCTAGCCTCGATTTGCTTGTCTTTGACGAGATGAGCAATCCAGCGCCGGCCGGCAGCTAGGCCTGCGTGGGACAGTTCGCACAATCTCGGTTCCGACATTGTTTCGTTTTTTTCGAGCGCGACGAACAAATGGAGGAGCATATTCCACGCAAACTCGTCGAATATCTCGCTTGGAAACAGGTCGTATCTACGGTCTCGTTCGGATAGCAGGCGCTCTGCCTCATGGGCGCGAGTATTGTCGCCTTTCATGCCGGGTCCTCAATCGTAGCGTGTCAATTGACGTTAACATCGTGAGCAATCGGGACAGCTTGTGTTGGGTGCTGACCGTCGTCGATAGCGGCTTAGCTTTCCTGTCTCCATCCGCAACATATCGTTGGCAGTCTGTGTGATACCCCACATTACCTTATGGGATCAAACTGGGACTTGACGGCAGTATTTTGGGAGAGGCGCGTTGGCGATCGATGGACGAGGGCAGTCTGACGGTGACTGCCTAGGTCTTGGATAAGCTCAAAAAGCATTAAGATGAACGAATGTCTGAAGTTGGGTAGCCGCAAAGGGCGCTCGAATGTCTGGGTATGGGTCGAGCTGCTCGTCGGCGATCTTGAAGAACCGGTTGCACGCGACCCGCATGATGTCGACCTCGCTCAACCCGTCTAGCTGCCTGCCAAGTCAGCCTTCTCGCCGTTCCGCGGCGTGGCGATTGGTTTCGCTAACCGCCATACCGTCCAATTAACGCTCGCCGTAGCATCCGGTCCTCCAGCGAATAATAAAGCGCTATCAGGTTGCCCGCTGCCACGGCCGACGCTGCAAACGCGATGTCGGTTGCCTCGCGCGTCAAGGCGGGCGGTGGCACGAGCAGCGGTTCGAGCCCACGCCCTGTCACTCGCGCGAAATCGGGACTGAAGTTGATCCAGCCGATCCGCCAGCGCGCATCGTGCGTCGCGCCGTTGTAGAACATCACCGGATCCCGCCCCGCCGCCTGCCAGATCGGCCCGGTCGACAGATGCCAATTGTCCCAGCTGTCCGCGCGGATGCCGAACGGATCGGGCAGCACGGTCCACGGGCCTCCGGCGTCGGGCCGCCCGCCATGCCGATCCGCGACGCGCCCTGCGCGGCATATTCGTAGAATAGGCGCCAGTCCCCGGCCGTGGTCTGCGCGAGCGTCGCTTCCTTGATATTGCCTTCGCCCGGCGGTGCCTTGAGCACCAGGTCTTCCTTGACCAGCGCGGTAAGGTCGGGACCTGCGGCGAGGATCATGCACCCTTGGGTGCGCGCTTTATCGACGCCGGTGTAATAGACGAGATACTCGTGGCAAGCCATGAGAACGGTTGGATCCTCGCAGCCGCCCAGGTCTTCCGCACCAGGGCCAGGGGTGATCGCAAGACCCGGGTCCATGATGAAGGTCAGCCCGTCGCGGCTCTCCCCGCGCGCGATGATCCCGGTCGGATCACGCGGCTCGAGCGGATGCGGTACGCCGCGCACCATGATCCGGTACAGGTCGCCTTCCTGCCAGACGAACGGACTCATCAGGTCCATGCCCTCGATCACTGACGCGGCGGAGATCGTAACGGTGTCGAGCTGCTCGACTGCGTACGTGATCGTCATGCGCCCTGCGCCACGGTGAGCGATAGCGCGCCGTCGATCGTCACGGTGGTACCGGTGATATAGTCGGCCGCTGGCGACAGTAGAAACGCGACCAGCGCCGCGACCTCGTTGGGCCGCCCGGCGCGCTTCCACGGGATCGCCGCCTCCTTCGCTGCGAGCTCGTCCGGATGATCGAGCGCGGACTGGTTCATCGGCGTCAGGATCATTCCCGGCGCGACTCCGTTCACCGCGATACCCTTGGGGGCCAGTTCCAGTGCCAAGGTCGCGGTCAACTGCGACAGGCCACCCTTTGCAGAATCGTAATCGACCCCGCCCGGGCGCGGCGCGCGTTCGTGAATCGACGATATGTTCACGATCCGGCCCCTGGCATTCTTCGCTTCGAGCGCGCGGACTAGCCGACGGCAGGTCAGGAACGGGCCATAAAGATCGGAACGGACGACCCGGTCGAACTGCCCGAGTTCCATGTCGACCAGCATCACGCCGCTCATGTTCAATCCGGCGGAATTGACCAGCAGGCTGACCGTGCCGAACGCCTTTTCAGCTGCCACGAACAACCGTTCGACCGCCGCTTCGTCACCGACATCGGCTTGGACCGCGATCGCGCGATCGCCGCCGCCGATCGACGCGCAGACCGCCTGCGCCGCTCCCGCATCTTTGAAATAGGTGATCACGACGCGGGCACCACCGTCGCCGAGCGCCTTGGCGCAGGCGGCACCAATTCCAGACTCACCGCCAGTGACTATCGCGATTTGATTGTTGAACAGGGTCATCACCGCTGAACCGGCGGGAGGACATACCAGTTGCATGAATTCGCTGCCATGAAGGCAGCCGCTACCCGGGTCGTAGATGGGGGCCGAGGCCGCGCAGTTCATACCAGCGCCGGTCGTGACCTAGGCCTCTATTCAAGCTCGATGAATGGACGTCCAGTTTCGGAAGACGGTCGCTCAGGCTTCAATGGCCGTGATTAGGTCTAGCCAGAAGCCGGAGGGCAGAACGCGTTCTGCCTAATTTCTGCCCGATTAAATCCTGATCAGCCCGGACATCGGCCGCTCGCGTGTCGCCTGAGCGAACAAGCCGCGGCCGACATGGTCCGGATCGAGGGCCAAGCTTTCCGCCGCAGCGCCCGCGATCAGCGCATCGAGGGCGCCGGTCGGCCGAAGATCACGTGCCTGATAAAGCTTGGCAGGCTCCAGCCCCGGCCAGTCGGCGATCACCCGGCCGCCCTTGACCGCCCCGCCGACCAGCATCGCGACCGATCCGGTGCCGTGATCGGTGCCGCCGGTGCCGTTGACCGCCGCCGTGCGGCCAAACTCGGTTGCGACCAGGACGGTCGTGGTCGCCCAGGCCGCCCCAAGACCATCGCGCATCGCCGCCAGCATCGCATCAAGGTTCTTCAGCTGGTTCGCCAGCCGCCCCTTCTGCCCGTTATGCGTATCCCAGCCCAGCGTCTCGAGCATCGCGATGCGCGGACCGTTCGGCTTGGTCAGGAAATTCGCGGTGAGCCGGCCGAGGCTCGCCGGATCCTGCCCCGCGGCGGTATCCGCGGCGAGGCCCTTGGTTTCCAACGCCGCCGACCAGACCGGATGCAGCTGCGGATCGGTAGCGTAGAGCGCGGTGACCCGCGTCATCAAATCGTCTGCGGCATGAGGCAGCGCGGACGGCGCGAACGACGCGACCTCCACCGATCCGCGCAGCGCTGTCGGCACGGTGGCCGCGATTGCAATCGCCTCGCTGCTGGCGCGCGGCAGCATCACGACCAGCCGGTTGAGCCAGCCATCTCGCACCGCATAGGGCTGCGCGCCGCCGGTCTCAAGCACGTTCTGCCCGTCGAAATGCGACCGGTCGCGGTAGGGCGAGGCGACCGCGTGCACGAACAGCGCCTGTTCTTGGCCGTACATCCTGCCGACCTCCGCGAGCGCGGGGTGGAGCGTGAACATCGCGTCGAGTTTCGTGCCGGCAGCATCCCCGATTAGGTTTTCGCGCAGGCCTGCGAACGCCGGGTCGCCGGTCGGCCGAAGGATGTCGAGACCGTCGGCCGCACCGCGCTGGATGATGAACACAAAGCGGCGGTCGGTCGGTACGGTCGCAAGTGCCAGACCGGGCGCGACGAACAGCGCGCCCGCACCGACGGCGGCGGTCGACAGGAAATGGCGGCGATCGATCATCGGATCATCTCCTGAGAAAATCGGGCGAGACGAGCATCAGCGCGATGGCGCCTGCGCGGCTTTCGGAACGGGCAATCTGGTCAGCGGTGGCATTGCCAAGCGACCCAGGCATGATCCTGGGGGCCAACGCACGTGCATCCACGCTCTCACTGAACGGCGCCGCTAGCCGTTGCGCGATCTCGACGCGCCGCAGCAGCGCATCGGATCCCGCCCAGCTTGCCGCGATGTCGTTCCAGCCCGCGGGCGCGCCCGGCTTCCAGACGCGCTGTCCGAGCTGCGTCTGGAGCGCGGCGATCTGCATGGTGCCGACCTGCCGACGGCCGAGGCCGCGAAGCGACGAAACCGTCCATTCCCACGGCGTCTTGAACTTGGTCGGCTTTGCAACCCACGCCTCGGGTGAGGCGATCAGCGTGCGGTACACAGTCGGCAGATCGCCCTTGCTGCGTGTGAAACTGTTTGCAAGCCGCGCGACCATCATCGGCGGCGGATCGTCGCCCGCGAAATGGCGCGCGATCTTGGTGGCGATGTGCGTCGCCGTCGCGGGCGCCAGCGCGAAATCGATCAGCGCCGCGCGGGCCTGCGCCTCGCCGTCCTGCGCATAGTGCTTGCCGATGATCGACCGCGCGCCAGGTTCGTGCTGGCCGGGACGGAACACGAAACGATCGGGATCGCCTTCCGTTATGCGTCGCCCCAGTCCGTCGACCGTCCAGCCTGTCAGCGCACGGGCGAACTCAGTTACGTCGGCCTGCGTATAGCCCGAGCGGACGCCCAGCGTGTGCAACTCCATGATCTCACGCGCGAGGTTTTCGTTCAGGCCGCGCTTGCGATCGGGATTGCGCGCGGCGGCCGGACTGTCGGGGCCGATCGACTGGAACTGGTTGAGGTAGATCAGCATCGCCGGATGCCGTTCGACCGCCAGCAGCATGTCTTCAAAGCTGCCCAGAACATGCGACCGGATCGCGTCGCGCTCGAACGCGCCCGCAAACGCCGTGACGCGTGGAGTGTCCACCGAGACGCAGAAATGGTTTGACCAGAAATGCACCATGCGCTCGACGAACGGCGCTTCCGTCGCCAGCGCACTGTCTGCGCGCGCCTGGACACCGGCGCGGTAGAGCGCCTGCACGTCCTGGCGGAAATCCTGCCGCGCCGCCTTCAGATTGACCTTGGGATCGCTCGCACCGTCCTGTTTCTCCATACGGCGGTTGGCCTGCTGTTCCTCGTGGTACCGCTTCACGACGGTCCCGGCGTCGTCCAGTGCCGCAAACCCCGCCGGCCGCACGTTGAACCGGGCGAACTGATCGATCAGCCAGCGCTGCGGATCGGCGGAAACCACCTCGTCGGCCCGCGCGCCGAGGCCGAAGCGATTGAGCGCGATCGCGGCAGGCGACAGGTAGGATTGCTGAAGCGCAGGGGGCTGGGCAGGCAATGGTCGTCCCTCGGTGGTGATCCACTGCCTCTTCAACGCAGTCGCCTCCTCTTTCCGTCGCCCTTTCCGACTCGACGATCAGTCAGCGGCCGGTCTGACCCTGACGGCACGCCGCTGTAACGCATCGGCAAGCTTCGCCCGGTCGGCTGGCGGCAGGGTCGCCGCATACGCGACCGCACGCCGCTCGACCGCGGCGCGGACCGCCATGTCGGCCGACCGCGCACGATCAAGCGCAGCGGCGACGGCTGCCTGGTTGACTAACGGTTGACGCAGCAGCGTGGCCGCCGCCGCCTTTGCCGCACGCGACTCGAGGACCGTCGGCCGCATCGCCTGCCGCGCCTGGCGCAGCGCCATCCGGAACGGCCGCCGCTCGGCGCTGGGCAACTCGGCCCCGGCGATCCGCAGCGAACCCGCGTTGATCATCCGTCCGCCGGTCCGCAGCGAGACGAGCCCGGCGATCAAGGCGCTGGCCAGGAACAGGTTCAGGACGACCGATATGATCAGGGCGATACGAAGCTTGCTCATCGCTCAGGTTTCCGATCCGGCCACGTCGCCGAACGACGTGCCGCTGTCGGAGTTGGAGTCGACCGGGGCCGTGATCGCGACGGCGGCGGTCCCTGCGGTCGCGCCGGCAAGTGCCGCCACGAGTCCCGCGCCCGTCCACCAAAGCCGCGCGCGCGCCATGAATGTCCTAGACGGTACCGGTGCGCTGGCGATCACGCGTTCGTGCAATGGTCTCGCAGACGGTTGCACCCGCCACGTATCGAGCACGCCATCGAGGGCGGAGGCTCTTTCGAGGATGTCGCGAGCGTCGGGCCGCGACGCCATCGCCGTGGCCACACCACGATACTGCTCGGGCCAGCGCGCTACGACACCGCCGTAAGCGTCGGCCAGTTCCTGGAAGCGCGCAACGGTCAAGGGTTCAGTCATCCGTCGGCTCCTGCGGTTCGGCGAGTTTCGCGCGCAACGTGCGTCGCCCTCGCGCCAGTAATGACTCCAGCGCCTCCACGCTGATATCCAGCGCCGAGGCCGCCTCCATACCGGACATATCCTGATAATGGACCAGCAGGATCGCTTCGCGTTGCCGGTCCGGCAGCGCCCCGATCGCGGTCGCGACGGCGTCGCCGCGTTCCGCCGCGATCAGTCCGGCTTCGGCATCCGGGGTCGGGTCTGCCTGGTCCAAAACCGCATCGCCCGTGATCTCGCGGCGACGGCGCAGCCGGTCGCGACACAGGTTGAGCACGACTACATGCAGCCATGTGTCGAACCGCGCACGGCCCGGTTGCCACGCCCCGGCGTTGCGCCAGACACGGACGAACGCGTCCTGCGTGACATCCTCCGCCTCGCCGGTGTCGCGCAGCATCCGCGTTGCCAGGCCCAGGATACGGGGAAGTTTTGCAGCCACGAGCATCCGCGTCGCGCCGGGGTCGCCGCGACCGATACGCTCGATGATCCCCAAGTCCGGATCCAGATCGCTCAAGCGCGCAAAACCCTATCTCCATCCCGGTCCGCCCATCGTCAGGATTCCGCCTCGCTGCCTTCATTAGGGTCCCGGCGTGCGGCGCGCTCGTCTGCTGTGAGCATCCCGTCGCCGTTCGTATCCAGCCGCTTGAAGCGCCGGGTCAGCATCGCATCGATCTCCGCCGTATCGAGCATACCATCGTTGTTCGCATCGAGCTTGGCGAACCGCTTGGCCGGATCCGCCTTGCCGGCCCTGGCCGCCGCGAGGAATTCGGCGCTGCTGACCTTGCCGTCGCCATCGGTATCGCCGGCCATAAGTCGCTTCTCGCGCCGGGTAACGAAGGTCGACAGGGTCACGCCCTTGGTCGCGGTGGTTTCACGGGTCGAGGGGGCCTGATCGGCCGGTTTCGCGCAGGCCGTCGCAGGGGCCAGCACGGCCATCGCCAGTGCCCCGCGCCCCAGCATCGTCAGCGATACAATCGTCATGCGGATTGCCTTCCTGGCCAGCCGCGCGAGTGCGCGGCTTGGCCCGTATGGGTCACATAGAAGGCCGCAGGGATACCGGGGTTTCCCTGCGGCGCTCGGTGCTTAGCGGTAACGCCAGCCGCCGTGCCAGCGATAGCGGTGGCCATAGTAACGACGACCATCCCAATAACCGCGGCCGGGATAGAACACGCCGATCCGGGCCCGGGGGGCGACGACGACGCGACCACGGTTGGGCCGGCAATAGCCGCCGGGGCCACGATGGGCGCCAACTCCACAGCCCTGTCGCGCTTCCGCCGGCGCGACCACCGTGAACGCGGTTCCCGCCGCGATCGCGGCAAGCAGGATTTTCCTCATGATACTCTCCTTGCATCTAGTGCCCGGCGCGATGGCATCGCCGCCGAGTCCTCCTTCAACGCGGACCAGCCGACTTTCCGTCGCGGGGATCCTACAATCGTGCGGCTGATCGAATCAGCGCGGGCTTTTGCTGCTCGCCCGCAGAACGCCGTACCCGGCCAGCGCCGACAGGATGGATCCCGCCAGGATGCCGATCTTGACCTTATCGACCAGCGTCGGATCGGTGAAGGCCAGCCCGCCGATAAACAGGCTCATCGTGAAGCCGATCCCGCAGAGCAGGGCGGTACCATAGACCTGCGACCACGACGCACCGCGAGGGCGCGTTGCCAGCCGGAAGCGCGCGGCTGCCCAGACCGCGCCGAAAACGCCGATCTGCTTGCCGAAAAACAGTCCGGCAGCGACCCCAAGCGGCAAGGGCAGCAGAAGCGTCGCCGCGCCGACCCCGGTCAGCGACACGCCCGCATTGGCAAAGCCGAAGATCGGCACGATCGCGAAGGCCACCCAAGGCTGGAGTCCGTGCTCGAGGCGATGCAGCGGTGAGTCCTGCGAATCGGGCGCGCCCGGCGAGCGGCGGATCGGAACGAGGCTGGCGGCGAGCACTCCCGCGATCGTCGCATGGATACCTGACAGCCACACCGCGATCCACAGGAGTACTGCCAGCACCATATACGGCCACAGCCTTGCGACGCCGATGCGGTTCAGCACGAACATCACCGCCATCACGATCCCCGCAGCGAGCAGCGCCAAGCCGCTGATCTCGCGCGTGTAGGCAAGCGCGATCACCGCCACCGCCCCCATGTCGTCGACGATGGCGACGGTCGTCAGGAACAGCTTCAGCGATGCCGGTACCCGCGATCCCAGCAGCGCCATCACCCCGATCGCAAACGCGATATCGGTTGCCGAGGGGATCGCCCAGCCGCGCGCCAGGCCAGGCGTCCCGACGGTGATGGCAAGATAGATGATCGCCGGCACCGCCATGCCGCTCGCGGCGGCGATCGTCGGCAGCGCACGGTCCGCCCAGGTCGAGAGATGGCCATCCACCAGCTCGCGCTTGATCTCCAAGCCGACAAGCATGAAGAACAGCGCCATCAGCGCATCGTCGATCCAGTCGAGCACGGACAGCGGGCCGACGTGCAGGCCGAGCGTCGAAAAATACAGATCGGCGGCGGGGCTGTTCGCCACGATCATGGCGGCTGCCGCGGCGATCATCAGCACAATGCCACCCGCCGCACCGCTGTGCAGGAAGGCCCGCATCGCCGACGGGGGGCGAATTCGCTTCATGGTTGCTGCAAGCGTTGCCAACGGCGCGGAAGGGTCTTTGAGATCGGGCACCGGCATCTCCGGACATGAGGGCGTCATCGCTGGCGGCCCGACCAGCGTGTACGCCTGCTACTCGGTCATCCCGAAGAGCACCCGTCTCACGCTATCGCATGACAAAGCGCGGGAGCCAACTCGGCACGGCGTCTGGCCACCCTCAAAGACTTTCGGCGCGAAGGACCGTGATATCGCCGTCGAAACCCATCGCTTCGCTGGCGCGGACGATCGCGGCCTCGGCATGATGGCGCGCTATCGTTCCGAACGACTGGGGCGCATGTGCCGCAAGCCCCGCCAGCGTCGCTTGAAGGCGGAGCTGAACTTCGATTAACGCCGCCCCGTCGCGGGCGATCGGTCGGAAGAAATCATCGAAAAGGTCGGCGACGTCGAGCGCTGGCGCGTGCACGCGTCGGTGGCAGGCGGCGTTTGATCCGATCTCGATATCGACCAGATCGGCAAGCACCCTGTGGCCGGCACCGAGTACGCGGATTGCGGTCCCCGGATCGTTGACCGCTGGCGATAGCGCGCGCGAGGCGATCTCCGAGAGGACCATCAGTCCGAACCGGGGATCCTGCTCGAAATCGCGGTTTGGCAGAACAGCAAAGGCGTCGTCGATCGCCTTGTGGAGATCGTCGTCCATCGCGCCGTCGACCTGCGCCAGTGTCCGTTCGGCGTGGACGAACGTGCCGGGCAGCGCGACGACATGGATCGTGAGGTCGTGCCGGTCAGCAAGCCGGGCAAGCCCTGCCACGTCGATATGCGCGATATACCCTATCCGCATCGTCCTTGTGCGAACGGCAGCGGCTGGGATCGCGATCGGCGGCTGCGCACCTAGATGCGGGGCTTCCGCCCAGGATCGCATGGCGCGGCGGGCGACCGTCTCTACCCGCTCGATGGTATCCTGAACCCGGCCGAAGCTCGAGAGATGCTGGATCCAGCGCAGCAACGTGATCGCTATGATCGCAACGATGACGATCGTCGCGAAGAACAGCACGACGCGGCCCTCTGCGCCGTAGAGCCCGGTCGCGAGCGCGATGATGCCGACGATGCTGAACAGGAACGTGCCCACGAACGTCGACAGCGCGTTCTGTGTGAACCGGTCGTCGACCAGCAGTTGCGTCGCGCGTGGGGTGACCGCGCTCGTCGCAGATCCATAGGCGGTCACCGAGGCCGACACCGCGAATGTCGTCACCGCCAGCATGCTGGAGGCAAGAATCGTGAGGATGTTGTCGACCGCCTTCCCGCCGACGCGCAAGCTCAGTTGATACGGTATCAACGGCGCAATCCACGCGGCGACCAGCGCGGTCAGAACGGCGGCGACACTGAACAACGACGCGCGAAACCAGATCTTCTTCGTGATCTGGCCTGCTAAATAGAGCCCACGTCCTGCCATATAGCTGCCCGTCATATGATCCCCAAACGCGCCGCACCGGCTTGATGCAGATGACGCGAGATTAACAAACCCGTCGCGCTGCGATTGGATCAGCAAACCGACGAATTCATGCGATGCCATTAGGTACGTCCGCGGCAGGAAGCGCTCTGCGTACCGATAGATCGACCGCGATGGTCTGTCATTCGGGTGGTGCACACACAGTGAACGCCCGCTCGTATCGCCTCGCACATGGTCCAACGCGTTCGACTACATCACCAATGCGGTGGCCCAGCGGCAATTTTTCGGCGACGCTCGTCAGCGAGTAACCAAAAGTCAAAACGGCTATTTCGTGTAGATGAACGAGCGACGGAAGTTGGGAAGTGACAAAGGGTTCCTGAGTGTCTGGAACTGGGTTTTTCGCCGCTCAGCATATCAGTCTTTCTCGCCGGACATGACATACTAGCTGAATTGAGATCGGATTGGCATACTCGAAGCAAGCTGGAAGGAGTAAAGCATGTCCGCGCAGAAGATCACGGTTGCAACCGAGGTTCCACTCTCGGGTAAACGGGCTTGGCAGGCCTACACCGACCCGAACGAAATTACGCAGTGGAACTTTGCAAACGACGATTGGCATTGCCCCAAGGCCAGCGTCGATCTGCAGGTGGGTGGCAAGCATTCTGCGCGGATGGAGGCGAAGGACGGCAGCTTCGGCTTCGATTTCGAAGCGATCTATACTGAGGTCGACGCGCCGCGCGCCTTGGCGATGGAACTCGGCGACGGGCGTCAGTGCCGGACCACGTTCTATCCCACCGACACTGGAACTCGGGTCGAGACGACTTTCGATGCTGAGACCGATAACTCGGTCGAGATGCAGCGCGAGGGTTGGCAAGCGATCTTATCCAACTTCAAGAAGCGTGCGGAACAGATCGCGGCGCGTTGAGCCATCCGGGACCTCGAAAATTCATCACGGCATTGCGACGAACCTGCGCGACGGAGAACGTTGCCGGGACATGTGCGTCCGAGCCCATAGTTGCCGATCGAGCGACCATGCACCTGCGCCACGTACGACTAGAGGAAGCAGCAGCGCTGCCCAGGAGAGGTGTGTCGGCCAAGCATCGGGATAGACGAATATCTCGATGACCGCGGTCATGCCGAGCAACGCCAGCGCCGCTGGTCGCGTGAAGAGGCCGAGCACCAGCAGGATCGGAAAAAGGTGCTCGGAATAGGTCGCGGCATGCGCGGCGATCACAGGCGGGATCAGCGGCAGCGCGTACTCGGTGCGGAAAAGCTCGTAAGTGCCGTCGGTCAGCGTCAGCAGCCCCTCGACCTTGGTACGGCCCGATTGCAGAAAAACCGCGGCGATGCCGAGCCTGGCCAGCAACAGGAGCGCCGCGTCGGGTATCAGCTGACGCATCCGACAGGCGATGCGCAGGTGGAACGTCTCGGTCATGGTGGATTTCCTTGTCGGTGCCGGACCGCAACAGGGGCGGTCCGGCGACATCATCAGGCCTTGGGCGCGAGTGAACCGAAGCCCTTTGGCGTCTTGGTGGTCGTGCACGTGCCGGCCTTGACCAGCTTCCATGCATTGCCCTGGTAATTCACCTTCGAAGTGCCGGCGCAGCTGGTGCCTGCACCGGCCTTGCAGTCGTTCTTGCCCGCTTGGGACACGCCATAGCATTTCTCCATCGGCTTGGCGGCCTGCGCGGTGGCGGCGCCGGCCCCGAGCGTGGCGATGGCGAGCGAAGCGGCGATGGTGGCGGTGGTGCGCATGTCGGTTGTCCTTGAAGAGGCCCTGGTGCGAGGCCCGACCGGAGGGACTGGTCGGGCCTCGCGGTGATCGGCGGGGGGCGTCATGCCGATCACGATGCCGGTTCGCGGACACCGTGCGCTTGGTTACACGGGCAGTTACGCCGGACTTTTTTATGTGATCGCCATCAATGGTGTAACCTTCCGGACAAGGCCGTCGAACTTCCTGCCGGGGAGCGCGAATGCGAGCGAACGAAGATCAGTTGCGGGCGTGGATGATCGGTGGCCTCGACGGCGACGCCGCCGCGCATGCGTCTCTGCTCCGCGCGCTCGTGCCGTTGCTCCGAAGCTTCTATCGCCGGCGCATGTCCGCTGGCGCTGACGATATCGAGGACCTCGTGCAGGAAACGCTGATCGCCGTACACACCCGCCGCGGGACCTATGATCGCGATCGCGTCTTTGCCGCATGGCTGTTCGCGATCGCGCGCTACAAGATGATCGACCAGTTCCGCCGCAACCGGCGAACCGTGCCGATCGAGGGGCTGGAGGACATGCTGGTCGCTGAAGGATTCGAGGAGTCCAGCATCGCGCGGATGGATATCGACGATCTGCTGTCGACCTTGCCGGCCAAGCAGGCGCGCGCGATCCGCGCCACCCGGATCGACGGGGCAAGCGTCGCGGAGGCCGCGACCGCCGCCGGGATCGGCGAATCCGATGTGAAGGTGTCGGTCCATCGCGGACTGAAGGCGCTTGCCGCCCGCATCGCAGGGCAACGCTTATGAATACCGACGATCTGATCGCTTCGCTGAGTAACGAGGTGCGGCCAGTCGGGCGTCACGCGGTCGGTTTGCGGCTCGCGCTCGGCGTGATCGGTGGCGTGATGGTGTCGATCCTGCTGATCTCGGTGACGCTCGGCTTCCGTCCCGATCTTTGGCTGGCGATGCAGGGGCCGGCCTTCTGGATGAAATGGGGCTATACCATCTCGCTGTCAGCAGGCGCGATCTATGCCACCGCACGCCTCGCTCGACCCGATCCGGGCAGTCTGCGGCGGCTTTGGCTGATCGCGTTGCCCGTGCTCGCGCTGGCCGCACTCGGGATAGGAGAGTTGATCACGACGCCGCGAAGCGAGTGGCTCGCGATGTGGCTTGGCCATACCTGGACGAAATGCCCGTGGCTGGTGCTGGCGCTCGCGATGCCGATCTTCGTCGGCTTGCTCTGGTCGTTTCGACAGATGGCACCGACCCGGCTGCGCGCAGCCGGTGCCGCCGCGGGACTTGCCGCGGGTGCATTCGCGGCGACGGTCTATTGCCTGCATTGTCCCGAAGTGTCGGCGATTTTCGTGCTGACCTGGTATTCGCTCGGCATCTTGCTTGCCGCGTCGCTCGGCGCCGTGGTCGGGCCGCGCCTGCTGCGCTGGTAATTTCGAGCGTGGCGTAACCAATACGGGGATCGCGGCGAACTGGAGGCGCCATTCAGGCGATATCCTCAGGGAGACTTTTCGATGATCACCATTCGTAACGGCGTAAGCTTCGCCGCCGCCGCCGCAGTCATCGCCATCAGCGCGACGGCGCCAACCGCAGCGATCGCCAAGGGCGGCGCCAAGGTCCATTGCTATGGCGTCAACACGTGCAAGGGCACGTCCGACTGCAAGACCGCGAAGAACGATTGCAAGGGTCAGAACGACTGCAAGGGGCAGGGCTTCAAGGAAATGAGCGCCAAGGGCTGCAAGAGCGGCGGCGGCAGCCTGACCGCGCCGAATTGACCGACGCTGGGCCCGGTCCGCGCAAGCGGTACCGGGCTCGCCTTTTCCTACCGGCAGCGAGACGCTCTATGCCACCCACACCCTTTTCCGGCTTCGGCATCGGCCTGCGCAAGCCGCATTATGCCGAACTCCTGCAGCAACCGGTCGACGTCGATTTTGTCGAGGTGATATCGGAAAACTTCATGGTCGATGGCGGTCAGCCACGCCGCATCCTGCGCGACGTCCGGGAGCGATATCCGGTCGCACTGCATGGCGTGTCGATGTCGATCGGGTCGGCCGATGGCCTCGACCGGGCCTATCTCAAGCGGCTGCGCGCGCTGGTGGACGAGATCGATCCGCTGTTTGTCTCGGATCATCTGAGCTGGACCCGGATCGACGGCTTCAACGCGCACGACCTGTTGCCGCTGCCCTATACCACCGAAGCGCTCGATATCGTCTGTGCAAACATCGATCGGGCACAGGACGCGATCGACCGGACGATGCTGATCGAGAATCCCTCGAGCTATATCGACTTTCCCGGCGCCGATATGACCGAATGGCAATTCCTCGATCATGTGGCAGCGCGAACCGGCTGCGGGCTACTGCTCGACGTTAACAACGTCTTCGTCAGCGCGACCAACCACGGGTTCGACCCGGTCGCCTATCTCAACGGCGTGCCTGCAGATCGTGTGCGGCAAGTCCATCTGGCCGGACACAGCCAGGGCAGCGACCTGCTGATCGACACGCACGATACGCCTGTCTGTGCGTCGGTATGGGACCTGTACGCGCATGTCCTGCCGCGGCTCGGGCCGGTCGCGACGATGATCGAGCGCGACGATGCCATTCCGCCGCTCGCCGACCTGTTTGCCGAACTCGAGATCGCACGCAGCATCGGCTGCCCTGCGCTTAAGGCGGCGGCATGAGCCTGATCGATCTGCAACGCGACATGCGGACATGGCTGCACGCGGGCAATGCGGCAGGGTTGAGCGCACCTGCCATGCGCGCCGGGCTCGCGGTCTATCAGAACAACTACCATGCGCAGCTGATCGAGTGCCTCGAGACGAGTTTCCCGGTAACGCGCGACTGGCTGGGCGGCGCCGCGTTCCGGTCTGCCGCGGCGTGTCATATCGATGCCGTACCGCCGAGCAGCTGGACACTCGACGCCTATCCGCGCGACGTGCCCGCGACGCTCGGTCGCCTGTATGCGGACGATCCAGAAGTCGCCGAGCTGGCGACGCTTGAACTCGCACTGGGCGAGGCATTCGTCGCCGCGGATGCCGATGTTCTCGGCACGGCCCGGCTGGCGGGCGTCGACTGGGACCGGGCTGTCCTGAGGTTCGTGCCTTCGTTCGACATTCATGAGGTGACCAGCAACGCCCCGGCGCTCTGGTCCGCGATCATCGACGGCGATCCGCCGCCTGCCGCCGCGATGCTGCCTGAGACTGCAGGCTTCCTGGTCTGGCGACAGAACGACGTGTCGCGGTTTCGCACGACCGACCGGACCGAGATGCAGGCGATCCTGCGCGTACGTGCGGGCGCACCGTTTGCCGATCTTTGCACGTATCTCGTCGACGAGCTCGGCGAAGCGGAGGGTGTCGCTGCCGCCGGACGCTGGCTGGGGCAATGGATCGGCGAGGGACTGATCACGACAATCGAAGGAGAATCTCCGTGCGTAGACTGACCTGCCTCGCGATCGCTGTTCTTGCGACCGCAACCGCTCCCGCATTTGCCGCCGATCCGCGGCATCCGACCGTCGTCGAACTCTATCAGAGCCAAGGCTGCTCGTCGTGCCCGCCGGCGGATCTGGTGATCAATGCCGTCGCCGATCGTCCGTACGTGCTCGCGCTCAGCTTTGCGGTCACCTATTGGGACAGGCTCGGCTGGAAGGACACATTCGGCGATCCGGCCTTCACGCAGCGCCAATGGGACTATGCGAAGGCCGGCGGCCGCAGCAATGTCGCCACGCCGCAGGTGATCGTCAATGGCCGCGGTGTGCTGACCGGCAACCGCAGAGGTGACGTCGATGCGGCGATCGCCCGTTATGATCGCGGGGTCGGTGGGCCTGAAATCCGGAGCGACGGGCGTACGGCGGTCGTCGAGCGCGGCGTAGGGAAGGGGACGCTGTGGCTGGTCCGCTATGATCCGCGGACGATCCCTGTGCCGATCCGCGCCGGCGAGAATGGTGGGCGCACGATCCCCCACCGCAACATCGTTCGCCAGCTCGTCGCGCTCGGCAGCTGGTCTGGGCGGAGCGCACGCTTCCCGCTGCCACCCGAGCGGGCTGGATTACGAACCGCCCTGTTGTTGCAAGCCGGCACCGGCGGCGCGATCATCGCCAGCAGGAGCCTGTAACCAGGTTTTGCAGCACCGAGGATGCCGATCTGAAGGCGTCTTACCGCCATTCGTCGAGTTCGGCCTTAGGAGTAGCGCATGATCCACCGCCGCCAGTTCACCGCGTTCCTCTTGGCCACGCCGTTTGCGACCGCTGGCTGCTCAGCGGCTCGGCGCGCTCCAAGCGAGCCGATACACGGCGGCTTCTCCTACCTGCCAGGCATTACCACGCGGGACCGTCTTGTCGCGCCCGAGGGACGCGCAATCAGGGTGGCCTTTGCGATCAATCCCGGCGTTCAGGTCATCGACGTCGCCGGCCCTTGGGAGGCATTTCAAGATACCTATCGCCCTGGTCAAGACGTGTCGGCTTTTGAACTGTTCACCGTATCGGAAACAGCCAAGCCCGTCCGCGCGTCTGGTGGTTTGATGATGGTGCCCGATTATACGGTCTACGACGCCCCCGTGCCCGATGTGGTGGTAGTGCCGCACTTCGACTATCCGAGACCTGCGACGCGTGCCACCTCTCCGATCCACGACTGGATTAAGGCGACGCACGGTGAGGCGTTGCTCACGATGTCGATCTGCACGGGTGCATTTCAGCTTGCCAAGACAGGCCTGCTCAACGGAATCCCGATGACGACCAACCGAAAAGCCTCGAACAATTTCGCCAAGGCGTTTCCCGAAATCATGCTGCGCCGCGGACCTCGTTTCGTCGAGGCGGGGCGCATCGCCACGTCCGGAGGGTTGAGCGCCGGCATCGACCTCGCATTGCGGGTCGTCGTGCGATTCTTCGACGAAGCCGTTGCGCAGCAAACGGCGGAGACAATGGAGTATACGAGTACAGGATGGCGTGCCTGAGCATGAAAGCAGTTGGTTTTGAAAGCCACCGTCCGCTCGGTGATTTTCAGGGCTTTTGCGGGTAAGGTTGTGCCTTCAAAGCAGGAGATACGGTTTGTCGCGGTTCCGGTTCGTTGTGCCTTCTCTGCTCGCAATTGGCATCGCTAGTGGAGCCTACGGGCGGATCAACAAGAATGACAATGCGCCTTCGAAGGTTGTCCTGCCCAAGAATGAACGGGCAGGCATTTGGCAGCCTGCAAAGGATGGGGTTCAGGTGCCGCTTTGGCCAGCAAGCATGCCTCTTGCGAAGCCCGACTCCAGCGATCGGCCTGAGGCGACCGGTAACGGGACGGGGCTCGTGGGCGGGCGCAAATGGCATTGGGCGAGCTACGTCACCCGACCGACCATGACCGTATATCGACCAAAGGGGCGTAATGGCGGAGCCGCCATGCTGGTTTTGCCAGGCGGTGGGTTCGAAGTCATAGCGACCGACCTGGAAGGCACGGAAATCTGCGATTGGGTGGCGCAGCAGGGGATGACCTGCGCGGTGCTGAAATACCGGGTGCCGCAATACTGGCCGCAGGGCCAGTGGCCGAAGGTGCTGTTGGGTCTGGAAGACGCGCAGCGAGCGATCGGGCTGATGCGCCAGCAGGCTGCGTCCTACGGGATCGACCCTCACAAGATCGGCGTCATCGGCTTTTCTGCGGGCGCATATCTGGCGGCGAACATGAGCAACACCGCAAAGCGCACCTATCCGCTTACGGACGCGGCTGACCGGCAATCGCCTCGCCCGGACTTTGCAATCGTCGCCTACACGGCACGTATGCTGGACGACAGCAAAGGCAGGAACAGTCTCGAACTCAAGCCATGGGTAACCATCAGCCCCGAGGCACCGCCGACGCTGATCCTACATGCAATGAACGACCCAACGGATCCGATCCGGCAACCTATGGCCTATGCCTTGGCGCTCAGCGATGCGGGCGTGCCCGTCGATATGCGCCTGTACGCCAAGGGGGGCCATGCATTCGGAATGCGGCCCACGGCCGATCCGATTTCGCGGGAATGGCCCGGCCAGGTGAGGCAGTGGCTACATAACATTGGCGTGCTGTGACAACGGCATTGCGTCTGCGTCAGCGTTTCACAGGTTGCCAGCGATAAGCAGTGCCGGCCTTGACGATCTGGCCGAGCCCTGGGAACGGAAAATGCGGACTGAACACATGTTCGCCGCTCGCTGCCAACTTGGCCAACTCGGCCGTCCGCCGCTGGCGCCCCTGCTCGCCGTCGGTGTCGTAGCCGATAATCCATTCGGGCCTGGCGAGAGACACGATAGCGCTATGAGCAGTGTCGCCCATGTCGAGCAGCTTCTGGCTGTTTGAGGTAATTTCGTAGCCGCTATGGCCGGGCGTGTGCCCCGACAGTGGTACCGCGCGGATCCCCGGCATGACGGCCGCGCCAGGATCAAATGGCGTGACCTTCGGCATGATTGTCGCCACTAGCGCCGCATTGTCGGGCTGGCTCTGCATGAACGCCCATTCGGCGCGCGTCATATGAATCGTCGCGTTGGGGAACGCAAGTTCGCCGTCCGCGCTCGACAGCCCGCCGACATGATCGCCGTGCGAATGCGTGATGAGGACATCGGTAATGTCCGCCGGCGATACTTTGGCGAGCGCCAGGCTCTGCATCAGGACGCCACCAACTTTGGGGCCCAGGCCAGTGTCGATGAGCACCATGCGGCCCGGCATGCGGACTAGCAGCGCATCGACGCCGAGCGATAACGCGTCGGTCGGCGCGCCTGCTTTGCGCAATATATCCGCGACAGCTGCCGGGCCTTCCTTCTTGCCGAACACGCTGCCGTCGTTCGGAACGCGGTTGATCATGTCCCGCAAGGCCACAGCACGCACCGAGCCGATGCTAAACGGCACAGCCGCAGGCGCGATCGGCACCGGCTTCGCCAGCACCGTCGACCCCAAGAATACGGCAAATCCGAGCGCGGCGATGGAACGAAGGGTCATCTGAGGTCCCATAATGAGTGTCGAATACTGCTGGAATTTGGGCGCTCATCAAAACTGTGTCCAGCGACTTCGCGATTGCTCGGCATGGTCGCTCAAGGTTCTCGATCAAGAGGCCTTTTTCTGGAAACGAACTGCGTCATCCAATGTCGGCTAACGCCGCCCGCCTGCCGATATCGGACGGTCCGTTATCCCCCAGTCAGGACGCCTATGACGGCAGATCGGACGCCAAAAGCGCCTGGCGCAAAGGTGAACGAGTGTCTGAAGTCGGGAAGTGGCGACGAGCGCATGAATGTCCGATTGTGGGTCTGGCCGGAAGGCGTAGGGCAGGGCATGTTCGCCCATAGTTGGACGCTTAAGCGAACGATCTGGGTAACTAGGCCACGTGGACAAAGGTTGACGCGCATCTGATCGGTTGATTCAAGGCTGTCTTTTGGAGGCGGCGTTGGGCGAGCGGATTGGGGTTTCGGATGATGAGTGGGCTCTGATCGGGCCCCTGCTGCCGTCGGAGCGAGGACGTGGCTGCCGACCCGCGGGAGACAACCGGCCCTATTTCGAAGGCATGGTGTGGATGGCGCGGACAGGCGCGCAATGGCGGCATTTGCCGGATGAATATGGCAAGTGGAACAGCGTGTTCCGGCGGTATCGTCGCTGGGTCGTGACGGGCGTGTTCGAAGCCATGCTGGAGACCCTGGCCGCTGTCGTCCAGCGGGATGTCAGCGCCGACATGATCGACAGCACCGTAGTCCGGGCGCACCACTGCGCCGTCGGGCTAAAAAAAGGGATCAAGAATTCGAAGGGCTCGGCCGTTCGCGAGGCGGCTTCACAACCAAGCTGCACGCCCGCTGTGACGGTCAGGGGCGACCGCTATGTTTCGTCCTGACGCCGGGCCAGGCCCACGACGTGAAGGGCTTCGGGCCCTTGTTCGGGATGCTGGCTGACCGGATCGAGGCCCTGCTTGCCGATAAGGGCTATGACGCTGATGCCATCCGCCAGGAACTCGCCAGGGCGGATGTCGAGGCGGTCATTCCAACCAAAAGTAACCGCCGCATACCGATACCGCATGATCGCGAGAAATACCGTTGGCGCAATCTCGTCGAGCGTTTGTTCAGCAAGCTCAAGAACTGGCGCCGTGTCGCAACGCGTTATGACAAGACAGCAGAGTCATATCTCGGCTTCGTCGCGCTCGCATCAGTTACGCTGTGGCTGCCCTTTGTCCACGTGGCCTAATAGCAGCCGTTTGTTGAGCTCGATCGTAGCTGTTAGGGCTTTAACCTCTATGCCCCGAGGCCGTCACTCGCCAGAATTATTTGATAAAGTCGTCGGGCGGACGCGTTAGAGCTGCTCATCGCAAATCCCATCATAAAGGTTGTCCCGTGGGCGCTCGCATCGTCGTCACCTGCGCGCCGCATCGACCAGCTTCCAAACTGCCTCGACGCCACCTGGCGGTCTAACAGTACCTCGATGTCGGCATGCCGTTCGTCGCCGCGGATACGATCCATGGTTCGCTCAACGGCGCCGGGATCGCCTTCAATCACCTGGGCGAAATTCTGCCCATCCGCCCAAAGCATTCCTGTAACCTCGACCTGCGTATTCCATCGGATTGACGACGCCAAAATTGCTGAAACTCCAGTCGGATCGGCACCAATGAGGGATCTGCTAAGGTAGATGACGCGATGCAACATGGGCGGTAAACGGCCAGCGGCAGGATAGGTTCGCATGTGTTTCATGGTCGGGTGACGATTAAAAGACTGTCTTTCAACAATATCGATAACTCGAGAGGCAACATCCCCCCGACGGAGGCAGAGCCCGGAATCGTATGCAAGCTACCGAGGCGGCTGTCCCGCTGCGGGGTTCCAATCGGAAGCCAATATGGCCAAAAGCGGACGCTTTGATCAGGCCGGCGCTTTCATCATCGCGGCCACTTTGCTCGTTAAAGCGTCCAACGTGAACGGTTTAGTGAGCAGCTCCATGCCGGGTTCGAGATGACCATTCCCTACTGCTGCGTTCTCAGCAAAGCCGGTGATGAAAAGCACCTTCAGACCTGGCCGGATTACGCGCGCTTGATCGGCTACCTGACGGCCGTTCATGCCGTTAGGCAGTCCAACGTCCGTTATTAGCAGCTCAATGCGGGCGCCCGACTGCAAGACCTTTATCGCTGACGCGCCATCGGCTGCGCCGATCACTGTATAACCGCACTCGTCTAGGACCTCATCGATCAGGTGGCGGATCGAAGCTTCGTCATCCACTACCAAGACCGTCTGACCGCCGGCAGCCTCAGCCGCAACGCGTAGCGTCTCAACCTCTTCGTCGACGACGTCTCCGTGATAGCGCGGCAGATAAATGCAGACGGTCGTGCCGAGACCAACCTCGGAATATATCCGTACATGGCCCCCGGACTGACGGGCGAACCCGTAGATCATCGACAGGCCAAGGCCTGTTCCCTGCCCAAGCGGTTTGGTCGTGAAGAACGGCTCGAACACCCGCTGGATTACCTCTGGCGTCATGCCGGTGCCGGTGTCCGTCACGCAGACCGAGATATACTGGCCCGGCGGAAGGTCGCGATCCTTGGAGGCATGATCGTCCAGCCATTTGTTCGCTGTTTCGATCGTCAGCTTGCCGCCATCCGGCATGGCGTCGCGACCGTTGATGCACAGGTTCAGAATCGCATTTTCAAGCTGGCCGGCATCAATCTCCGCAGGCCACAATCCGACGGCACCTACGATCTCGATGTCCACTGTTGCTCCCACCGTTCGCGCGAGCATTTCCTCAAACCCGGTAATCAGCCGATTGACGTCGGTGGGCTTGGGGTCAAGCGTCTGCCGCCTGGAGAACGCCAGCAGTCGCTGCGTGAGCGCAGCAGCGCGTCGTCCGGCGCCCTGCGCTGCGTTGATGAAGCGGTGGAGATCTTCCAGACGGCCGCGGGCGACACGGACCTGAAGCAGTTCGAGGTTGCCCATCATGCCGGTCAGCAGGTTGTTGAAATCGTGGGCGAGGCCGCCGGTGAGCTGGCCTACTGCTTCCATCTTCTGAGCCTGACGAAGGGCTTCCTCGGCATGAAGAAGCGCTTCGGTCTGCTCCTGTTCCGCCGTTACATCCCTGCCGACTGCGATGAGCAGGCCATCGCCGGGTACGGCCGTCCATGTGATATTGCGGTAGCTGCCGTCCTTGTGACGATAACGATTGTCGAAGCGACTGAACGATGCGCCGTCAGTCATCGCAACAGCGGCGTTCTGCGTCGCTATCAAGTCATCCGGATGGACAAGATCAAGAAAGCTCCGGGAAACCAATTCGGCCTCAGACCAACCCAACGTTGCCGTCCACGCCGGATTGACGGCCGAGATCACTCCGTCGAAGCCTGCCACCAGCATAATGTCCCGCGACAATATCCAGAGACGGTTCCGGTCGGCGGTACGCTCCGCGACCTGCGCCTCGAGAGAAGTCGCAAGATCGTTCAATCTCGTCTCCGCACGACGACGCTTGATCGCTGCTAGCGTTCGATTGGCGATTTCGCGAACGAAAGCGATCTCTGCCGT
The DNA here is from genome assembly GCF_057815015.1 of Sphingomonas sp. SL1004. Lineage (NCBI taxonomy): Bacteria > Pseudomonadati > Pseudomonadota > Alphaproteobacteria > Sphingomonadales > Sphingomonadaceae > Sphingomonas > Sphingomonas sp. SL1004. The sequence goes on along the minus strand of NZ_JBYMUX010000001.1, from coordinate 1,599,920 downwards.
GGCCCACCGGCGGGTGTGGCGCTGGTTGACGAAGAAAATCGCAGAGAGCGCACCCTGTTCCATGAGAGGTATGTTGATCAGAGCCGTCGCCGCTGCCTGCTGTAGCGCATCGGCGTTGGTCCGCCGATCGCCTGAAGTCCGATCGAGGATAATGCTCCGGCCACGTTTCAAGTCTTCGATGTACGAGCCGTAGTCCCGCAGGAGGTTAATGCCGCTCAGCGAGGCAACGCCAGGCGCCGTCCAATCTCGCTCGATGGTAAGCGTCTCTGCCGTCAGATCGACTTCGCCAAAACCGGCACGATCGGCCCCCAAGGTCCGCGCCAAAACTTCGGCAGCGGCATAGGCCATATCGGCGGTCGAGGTGCACTCGCGCAGCCGGTCGCCCAGCTCCAGCAGGGCATCCCGGTTGAGCTCGCCCTTCCGCTGTACCGATACGTCGCGAGATACGGCCAGCAGCTTGTCAGGCCGGCCATCGAGCCCGAGTATCGGCGTGACCTTCACGTCCCACCACTTTGGCGTGCCCGCCATCGTTTTCGCCGGTCCGCGGAAATGCGCCGTTCCTCCGCCACGGGCGGTTTCGACAGCCGCCTTGGCGTCGGCGTTGCCCTGGTCGGTCCAGAAGCTGGTCCAGGCACAGCCGCGGATCGCTTCGAAATTGTCGACTTCCATGACCCGCATGCCGCCTTCGGTCATTGCCAGGAGATCGCCGTCCAAATCGAGAACCTTGATGCAGTCGTCCGACGACGCGAGGACGCTTCGCAGAAACTCCGCATCCACGCGCGCTTCCTCGGCAAGGAGGCGCTCCTTGGTTCTATCGCGCAGGATTTTCACGAACCCGATGTGGGCACCATCATCGGATCGCAGCGGCATCATCTCGCCGTTCGCCCAGAACCGTGTGCCGTCTTTTTTTAGATGCCAACGTTCGTCAGTGGCTCGGCCTTCAGCCAGCGAACAGCGCATCTCGACGACGGGGCGGTCCGCCGCTTGATCCTCTGGCGTGAAGAAGCGATCCGCAGACTGGCCGCAAATCTCTTCTGCCGTCCAGCCGAAGGTCCGTTCTGCACCGGGATTCCAATCAGTGATTGAGCCATCGGTACCAAGGCCGATGATCGCGAAGTCGATCGCGCTCTCGAATATCGCCTGATATCGAGCGTTATTTCCTGCCTGCTCTGGCATCCGACCCACCCAGCCCCGTCAGCGTAAAAAGGAGCGATTTACATACCTTACGGTGATTAGGCCATCTTTGAAGCGAGCTTGTAAACCGACCGTCTGCGAGGTTGCAGCAAGGACGAGCCGTACCACTGGCACATGCCGGCTATCCCGAAATACCATCTCTTTTTGAAAAAGCCTGGCGGTCAGATGGAGGGGCTCGCCGTCCTAACTTCACTCTGGCCATGGACATGAACAAGCGGCCGAAGTTGGGGAGTTGAACCGATGCTCTGAGCGTCCGATTGTGGGTCGAGCTGCTTGTCGGCGATCTTGAAGAACCGGTTGCACGCGACCCGCATGATGTCGACCTCGCTTAACCCGTCTAGCTGCCTGCCAAGTCAGCCTTCTCGCCGTTCCGCGGCGTGGCGATTGGTTTCGCTAACCGCCATACCGTCCAATTAACGCTCGCCGTAGCATCCGGTCCTCCAGCGAATAATAAAGCGCTATCAGGTTGCCCGCTGCCACGGCCGACGCTGCAAACGCGATGTCGGTTGCCTCGCGCGTCAAGGCGGGCGGTGGCACGAGCAGCGGTTCGAGCCCGCGCCCTGTCACTCGCGCGAAATCGGGACTGAAGTTGATCCAGCCGATCCGCCAGCGCGCATCGTGCGTCGCGCCGTTGTAGAACATCACCGGATCCCGCCCCGCCGCCTGCCAGATCGGCCCGGTCGACAGATGCCAATTGTCCCAGCTGTCCGCGCGGATGCCGAACGGATCGGGCAGCACGGTCCACGGGCCCTTCGGCGTCGGGCCGCCCGCCATGCCGATCCGCGACGCGCCCTGCGCGGCATATTCGTAGAATAGGCGCCAGTCCCCGGCCGCGGTCTGCGCGAGCGTCGCTTCCTTGATATTGCCTTCGCCCGGCGGTGCCTTGAGCACCAGGTCTTCCTTGACCAGCGCGGTAAGGTCGGGACCTGCGGCGAGGATCATGCACCCTTGGGTGCGCGCTTTATCGACGCCGGTGTAATAGACGAGATACTCGTGGCAAGCCATGAGAACGGTTGGATCCTCGCAGCCGCCTAGGTCTTCCGCACCAGGGCCAGGGGTGATCGCAAGACCCGGGTCCATGATGAAGGTCAGCCCGTCGCGGCTCTCCCCGCGCGCGATGATCCCGGTCGGATCACGCGGCTCGAGCGGATGCGGTACGCCGCGCACCATGATCCGGTACAGGTCGCCTTCCTGCCAGACGAACGGACTCATCAGGTCCATGCCCTCGATCACTGACGCGGCGGAGATCGTAACGGTGTCGAGCTGCTCGACTGCGTACGTGATCGTCATGCGCTCTGCGCCACGGTGAGCGATAGCGCGCCGTCGATCGTCACGGTGGTACCGGTGATATAGTCGGCCGCTGGCGACAGTAGAAACGCGACCAGCGCCGCGACCTCGTTGGGCCGCCCGGCGCGCTTCCACGGGATCGCCGCCTCCTTCGCTGCGAGCTCGTCCGGATGATCGAGCGCGGACTGGTTCATCGGCGTCAGGATCATTCCCGGCGCGACTCCGTTCACCGCGATACCCTTGGGGGCCAGTTCCAGTGCCAAGGTCGCGGTCAACTGCGACAGGCCACCCTTTGCAGAATCGTAATCGACCCCGCCCGGGCGCGGCGCGCGTTCGTGAATCGACGATATGTTCACGATCCGGCCCCTGGCATTCTTCGCTTCGAGCGCGCGGACTAGCCGACGGCAGGTCAGGAACGGGCCATAAAGATCGGAACGGACGACCCGGTCGAACTGCCCGAGTTCCATGTCGACCAGCATCACGCCGCTCATGTTCAATCCGGCGGAATTGACCAGCAGGCTGACCGTGCCGAACGCCTTTTCAGCTGCCACGAACAACCGTTCGACCGCCGCTTCGTCACCGACATCGGCTTGGACCGCGATCGCGCGATCGCCGCCGCCGATCGACGCGCAGACCGCCTGCGCCGCTCCCGCATCTTTGAAATAGGTGATCACGACGCGGGCACCACCGTCGCCGAGCGCCTTGGCGCAGGCGGCACCAATTCCAGACTCACCGCCAGTGACTATCGCGATTTGATTGTTGAACAGGGTCATCACCGCTGAACCGGCGGGAGGACATCCCAGTTGCATGAATTCGCTGCCATGAAGGCAGCCGCTACCCGGGTCGTAGATGGGGGCCGAGGCCGCGCAGTTCATACCAGCGCCGGTCGTGACCTAGGCCTCTATTCAAGCTCGATGAATGGACGTCCAGTTTCGGAAGACGGTCGCTCAGGCTTCAATGGCCGTGATTGGGTCTGGCCGGAAGCTGTAGGGTAGGGTGCCTTCGCCCATTCTCGGCCACGGCCTCACCTTGGCGCCTTGCTCAGTAGCTGCCGTTCGTTCAGTAATATTCTGTATGGTGCAACATGCTGCTTGGGGGACCAATGAGGAAGACCAGACGCATATGCGCGCTCGTATTATCGATAGCAGGGAGCGTAGCAGTCGGAAGCGCGGAAGCTTCCCGTGATGGTGAAGCCCTATATGTGTTTTCTGGGGTGAAAGGCGCGGTGGCCTATACAGTCGACCGAACGGGGGCGAACCTGCCGCAGAGCTATTCGCCTTGGCAATTCGTCAAAACTATCTCGACTAGTGGTCCCACGTTCAAAGCCGGAGCAGATAAAGCCGCGCTCAAGGAAGTGCGGGCAAACGGTTTTTCAGTCCGCGTCTTCTCAATAAAATTCGACTGACGCGCGTTCTTTGCGTTCGATAAAGCGGCCTGTCCGCTTTCCTGCCCTATCACGACATTCGCTAGCCGATAGCCGGGCTCCAAAATCGGTCATTCCTAAGGATGAACCAGCGTCCGAAGTTGGGAGGCGGGGAAGGGCGCCTGAGCGTCCACTTGTGGGTCAAAGCGACGCTAGATGAAGCAAGCCGTTTCCATCTGAAGCAAGTTCCGCATGCCTCATAATGGCCGGTTCACGGCCCCTCGTCGCTGGCACGAGTCTCGACGCGTAACGCCTTCCCCGTCTTGAAGCCCAGTGCTGCGCCAACGCGATCATCCCAGCCATAGGGGTCATTGCGCACGATCGGCTCGCCTGCGTCGTCGAACAGCACTGTCTGGTAGAGCATCCTCACCGGTATCTGTTTGGGCAGTTTGACGAACGTCTCTTCACCGGTGCCGCGTGCCTGATGCCATTGATCGGTCACGCCCTCGTCACGCGCCAGGATTTCCGCGAACCCGAGCGCGTCATCGACTCGCACGCAACCGTGGCTACGCTGCCGCTGAATCATCGCAAACAGCGACTTGGCAGGTGTATCATGCAGGTAGATCGCCTGATCGTTGAGCATGTCGAACTTGACGAGGCCAAGTGAGTTTTTCGGCCCGGGCTGCTGCACGAGCCAGCCATCCTTGCGCGCGATGTTGTTGGCCTTGAGATAGGCACCGCCCTTCGCCGCCGTCTCGCCTTCAATCGAGCGGGGGATCGTCCAGGTCGGGTTGGCAACCAAGCGAAAGATAGGCGAGCCCAATTGCGGCGTTTCGCGGTCGGGTTCGCCCACCACAACTTTCCGGCTGTCGGCAATCTTGCCGTCACGCCAGTAGGTCAACCGCGCCGCCGCGAGATTGACGTCGATCCGCGTAGCGGGCGGTGTCCGCTCAAGCCAGCGCAGTCGCTCCATCGCGATCGCCACCGCGCGGGCCCGATCGGTATCTGACATGTTGAGGATCGCGAGCACTGCGCTGCCGACGACGCCATCAGGCTTCATGCCGTAATCGGCTTGCATTTGTTGCACGGCCTTGACCATCGCGGGCGTGTATTGATTGCCCTGCGCCGACTGCTGATCGAGATAGTCGAGGATCGCGAGTTCGCGCGCGATTGTCGCGATACGTGGATCGACCGCGCCGGGCTTGATAGCCTCGCCGTTGACGGGGATCGCAGGGGTCGGTGCGCCGGGCTGCTGACGCAGCGCGAGATAGGCTTTTGAAAGGCGTGTATAATTCTGGTCGGTAGGCGCGAGGCTGGAAAGCCAGCCTTTCACATCGTTGGCGCGAAGAGCGTTGGCCAGCCCGGCGCGCAAATCCGGGGTGGGCCGCGTTACGGTGTACACGTCGTACAACTTGGTCGGATCAGTCGCGCCGTGTGCCAAGGCGGCGGCAAAGGCCAGAGCTTGCTGTGTCGCGCTGACCTCATCACCCGCATCGCTGGCGAACGGCATCTGCTCCAGACCGTGCGCCGCACGCGAGTCGATCGCCTGGCGAAGCTGCGCGCGGGTGTCTTTGGTCCAATGCGCCGGGACGGTAGCGTCACTCGTATTGGCGCTTGTTGTTTGATTGTCGGGTGCGACGCTGACGCTGCATCCCGCTAGGAGCAATGCAGCCGCCGATAACTGCCCCAATTTTATAAGCACACGTCACTCCTACCGTTACGCAACCAGAACGCGTGGCACTGCCGTCCGCTCCTACCTAGAGTCAATTTGCGGATCGATGAACGAGCATCTGGTGTTGGGTGACGTGGAAGGCAGACAAAAGATTGGAATGGATCATGCGCATCTCCGAGAGCTCGGTTGCCCTAGAGAGATGCGGGGATCTTCGGAAAGGTCGCGGCGGGCATCTTCGTCCTAAGTCCGGCCTGTACCATACGCCTGCACCAGATGGCCGAAGGGGTGGGCTGAATCACCTGAACGAACGACGGGTTTCGGGAATCGTCTCAACAGCGATAAATGGCGGAAAATGGGTCAGAAGCGTGTTAACCGAAGCGATGGAACGCCTTCAACCGTACGAACAACTCCACCGTCGCATGTTCATCGAACTAGGCCTAAAAGCCGGTAGGACTGTTCGTCAATGACCTTAAAGCCCCGTGACGGTTAGCGGCATCCCACCCTCCGGCCGGAGCGTGACGCGACCGACGGGCACGGGCCGCTGGCCCGGCTTGATCGCGAACCGGCGCGCGGTGAGCCAGTGGGCCAGCACCGTCAGCGCCTCCACGATCGCGAAGCGTGCCGCGACGCAGACGCGTGGTCCCGCCCCGAACGGCAGATATTGATACCGGTGCAGCGCGGTCTTGCGCGCCGGGGCGAAGCGGTCGGGGTCGAACGCGTCCGGCCTGTCCCACAGAGCGGCATGCCGATGTACGACGAACGGCCAGATCGAAACCAGATCCCCTTTCGCGATCCGGTGGCCACCCAGCTCGTCATTGGCGAGTGCCTCGCGGTCAAGCCGCGGCGCCGGCGGGTAGAGACGCATCGCTTCCTCCAGCGTCGCCCGCAGCTTGGGCAGGCGAACATCGAGGTCGCCGGCTTCCCCGGTCGACAGGGCGGCCCTTGCCTCCACACGCAATTCTTCCTGGAGTGCGGGCTGGGCTGCCAGCAGGTAGATCGTCCAGGTGAGCGCGTTTGCGGTGGTTTCATGGCCCGCCACGTAGAAGGTGACGGCATTGTCGATCGCCAGTTCGCGTGCCTCCGCGGCCGGGTACCGGGCGAACAGCGCGGCGATGAGGCCGCCGAAGAAATCGTCGCGACCGCCGCTCGGCCCCCGCTCGTCGACCATCGCGCCGAGGGTGTCACGAAGGAAACGACCGCCTTCGCGTGCGCGGCCGGTGCCGGGTCCGAACGACGGCAATCCAAGCAACGCCGAGATACGCGCCCGACCGGCGGCGTCGAGCATTGCCGTGATGTGCCGACCGGCGGCGGGCGTAGTCAGCCGCGGGTCGCCGTCGAACAGGGTCGCGGCGATGATGGCCATGGTCGTGTCGGTCGCCTCGCGCGCCATGTCGATCCTGCGTTGCGACGTTGGCCACGCGGTGATGCGATCGCGTGTCACCGCGGTGATGGCGCTGGTGAAACGCGCGACCGCAGCGGGCGCGAAGGTCGGTGCGACGATCCGGCGCTGGTCCTGCCATTCGTCGCCCTCGGCATTGAAGAGGCCACGCCCCAGCGCGCGGGACAGGAGCTTCCTCACCACGGCCGGACGTTCGTAGTTCGCCTTGTTGTCGAGCAGCACGCGACCGATCACGTCGGGATCCGACACGACGTGGACCGTGAAGCCGAGCACCTGCCGCGTCTTCCAGAACGACCGAAAGGCGTCGTCCGGCCAGCCGTGTACGCTATTGTTCGCCCGGGCGCCGACGAAACCGGTCCAGATCGGCGGCCAGTCGCGGGAACGGGGCGGGACGGGCGGCGTGAAGAGCGGGCGGACACGATCCAAGCTCGACGCGCCGTCGGAGTTCTGGGCGTTTTCAATCGGGAGCGGTCCGGACATGACGGACAGTCTAGCACGCTTCGCCTATGTTCGGGAATGTCCCGACGCGTTTCGAGTTCTCGGACTGGTTGCAGCCACAACTGAACCGACATCCGTTTCCCTTCACTAACTAAACTGAGGTCCATGCCTGGACTGGTCGAACGGCCGCTACTTTCTTACGACCTGCAACCCATAGGCTACCCGCTGCCTGACCCGCGCTGGTTGGTAGCAAGCTACGTCAAAGTATTTAACGCCTCACCGAACCATCCCTCACGCTCGGCTCGGCACAGAAACGGTACCTCATCGAGGTCGTCGGCTCAAAATGATTGCGGCATTGGATCGTTAATGCTCCCAAGAGTTCCACAAGACTCGTGAACGAACGATGGGTTTCGGTTAGGCTTAGAGCCGTCCTGAACGGCCACAGCTGGGTCACGACCGCTCTGCCGGGTCATACACAAAGTTTCGATAAGGGCATGCGCTGGAAGGTGATCATATGAAATTGGCGACATTCCTAGATTGCAGTAGCGCGGATTTCCTGACACTTTCTTGGGTGGAGCGTGACCGTTCGCCTCTTACGACATTGATTTCAAACGCATCCAGGGAGCGTGCGGATTGTCAAAGCCACTAAGCTTACCCGGTGGCGACACTCGTGTATTAGCACCGACAACGACCAGGAAGATGGCACAAAGGATGTTGTCGGCCTCTCGGGCGATTGCCAATGCACTGCCGACTGGTTTTCACAACCCGACCGCGCTCGACGTTCTGTTGATACTCCACGTTGCTGAGGACGACGCAAACTATCCGGTATGGGAAGCCATGGAAGTGCCCGGAAGCCCTTCGACAATGACTATCGATCGCTGGCTCATAGCTTTAACCCATGAAGGGTTGGTGGACCGGCAAAATGGTCTGATTGCGTTGAGCCAGAAAGGTTACGCGCTCGTCGTTTCAACTATCGAACGGGTCTATGAAGCACAGCGCGCACTAGATTGACCAGCATGCTTGCAAACCTGCTAATCGCGTCAATGCTAACCCACGAAGGCGGCAGAGATGACTGAGGGATCAGACCAATCGGGGTCTGCCTCTAATAGCGAGGCTAGACTCGCCTTTCTGTTGCGTCTGAGCGACGCGCTCAGAACGGTTGATGATCCTGAGCGCATTCAAGAGATCGCCTCTCGCATTTTAGGAGAAGAGATCGGCGCAGATCGCGTTGGCTTCGGACAAGAGCTGAGTGTCGACGGTGAGATAGTTGTGAAACAAAACCACGCTGTAGATGTGCCGAGTATCGTGGGGCGCCACCAGATCGATAAATTCGGCGTTGGCTTGTTGGCACGACTTCGCGCTGGAGAAGTTATAGCGCATGACGACGTCGCCAATGCGGAAACGATTGCAGAGCATAACAAGACGGCGCATTCGAGACTGTGTATAGGAGCGACCTTTACCGTACCGCTTCTCAGGGCGGGCGAGTTGCGCGCAATATTTTTCGTCCACTTCCGATCCCCTCATCACTTTTCGGCAAATGAGGTGAACTTTTTAAAAGAGACTGCTGAGCGGGCATGGCTCGCAGTCGAGCGGGCGCAGGCCGGCGCTGCTCTGCGCGACAGCGAAGCGCGTTTGGCAGCCGCGTTGGAAAGCGTGCCGGTCGGTGTGGCGGTTCTAGACACCTCTGGCCGTATCGTCATTGCCAATTCCGAGTACCGCGAATTCCTGCCGACGAGCACGATCCCGTCACGTGATCCTGAGCGAAGCTGGCGCTGGAGTGGCTGGGATGAGTTTGGCCAGGCGCTCGACAAACAAGACTTTCCTGGCGCTCGGGCGATAAGGGGTGAGCGCGTCGTTCCCGGGCAGGAAATGCTCTACACCAATGATGAGGGTCGGAAGGTTTGGACGCGCGTTGCGAGCGTCCCAATCCATGACAAAGATGGGCACATTGTCAGCATTGCGAGCGCCGTCAGTGACATCGATGACCTCAAGCGTGGAGCTGAGGCGTTACGCGAGAGCCGGGCCCGTGCCCAACTGCTTATCGATGGCATCGCGCAGGCAACGTGGGAAGCAGCTTCCGACGGGACTGTTGATGTCGACAGTCCAAGCTGGCGCGCTTTCACAGGGCAGAGTTATGATGAGTGGCGAGGCGTCGGCTGGGCAGATGCAATCCACCCTGATGATCGGGAAGCAACGGTCCAGAAGTGGCGGAGGACGGTCAACGATCAGCAGCCGGTCGACGCTGAATATCGTCTACGCGCTGCGGACGGCAGCTATCGGTGGATGAATGTTCGCGCCGTGCCACTGACAGACGGGACTGGCCGGATCGAAAAATGGCTGGGCATGAACATCGACATCAATGCCCGCAAACGGCTGGAGCAGTCGCTGCGCCATAGCGAACGCCGTACACGAGCGCTGATTGAGGGGGTCCCCCAGCTTTTGTGGCGGGCAGATCGAATAATGCACTGGAGTTGGGCAAGTCCGCAGTGGACCAGTTTCACTGGCCAGTCGGCATTGGCCAGCCGCGGGCAGGGCTGGCTAGAGATGGTGCACCCCGATGACCAAGCCACCGTTCTCTCGGCATGGGCAGGAGCAGTGGCGGCAGGTGGCTTCGACGTCGAGCATCGTCTGTGTGGTAAAGACGGGATATATCGTTGGTTCAGCACGAGAGCTCTGCCAGTGCATGAAGACACTGGCGATCTTGCCGAATGGTTTGGCACATCAAACGATATTGATGCTCTTCGCGCGGCGCAGGACAAGCAGGCCGTATTGGTGTCCGAACTTCAGCACAGGACGCGCAATCTGATCGCGGTCGTCAGGTCTCTGGCGGATGACACAGCTCACCGGGCGTCGTCACTTTCAGAGTTCAAAACGCAGTTCGGTGATCGGCTTGCGGCATTGTCCAGGGTCCAGGGTCTGCTGTCGCAGACAGTCAGCGGCAGTAAGGTCACGTTCGACGAGGTTCTACGGTCCGAGCTTTTTGCCTTCGGTGCGATCTCACACGGCGTTGACGATGATCGCGCCATGCTTGTCGGTCCAACGGGTATCCCGCTACGCCCAGAATCTGTTCAGATCATGGCTCTGGCGCTTCACGAGCTGGCGACGAACGCGGTCAAGCATGGCGCTTTGTCGACAGTGGCAGGGCGTCTGGCCATTACTTGGTCTGTTGAACATACCGTCGGCGGTAGCTGCGTTCTCGTTGTTGAATGGCTGGAGAGCGGTGTTGTTCTGCCGAATGCAAAAATGTGCACTGCAGCTGGAGGTTATGGTAGGGAGCTCATAGAGCGCGCTTTGCCTTATCAGCTCGGCGCAAAAACCAGCTATGCGTTTACCACCGATGGCTTACGGTGCGTCATCGCTGTGCCGATTGCCGCGGCTGCTGCGAACCAAGAGGATGACGATGGCTGAGTGCCTACTGATTAATCAGCGAGTTCTTGTTGTCGAGGACGAGTACCTGATTGCCCAGTCGTTGGAGCGTGATCTTCAGAGCGCAGGTGCGACGGTACTGGGGCCGGTGCCGAACGTCGCGGGAGCTCTGGCGCTGCTGCAGCGTGAGGAGAATCTGGATGCGGCAGTTCTCGATATCAACCTTGGCGAGCAGAAAGTGTACGCTGTCGTGGACGCGCTATTCGCCCGAGGTATCCGTTGTGTCTTCGCAACCGGCAACGATGTCGCAGACGTACCGTCCGCCTACGCTGCAGTCGCCCGTTGCGAAAAACCTATAAACCCCAATTCTCTCGTCCAGGCGCTCCTCGGGAACAGCAACGTAGCCGCATCCGATCGTATCGGAACCTCACAGTACATCCGTCAAAAGCTGCTGCGCCTAATCGAGCTTGCTGACGGTGAGGGATATACACTGCTAGCCGCGAAGCTGTGCGATGCGCTGGATGTAGTCGAGGGATAGGATCTAACATTATATTAATTCACCGGCTCGGTCGAAGACGGCAGGGTCTTTAACCCTGTTCTATCTAGGTGTAGATAGGTCGCCCTGGGTCGGCCAAGACTTAGCTCAGGGAAGTTTAGCCTATCGCTCCGCACTCTGCCCCGCAACATGGTGTGGATCGTCGCCAAGAGCATTGTTACCTATGCCGCCGCCTCCAACCCCGCCGCCGCCGCCCATACCACCACCACCACCACCGCCGCCGCTCCGGCCAGCATCGTCTTTGTTGCCACCACCTCTTCCGCCGCCGGACGCTGCCGGACGCGTGGGCCCCTGCATTGCGATTGTCAGGTCGGCCGGGATTGGATCGAGATCGAGCGCATCGCGCACGAACGCACGCAGCGACACAACCAGATCGTGCGTGTGGACCGGGTGGCCCGCGACCAGCTCGCGAACCGCCCTGTCCGCGAGCCGGACATGTTCCTCCGTACCGAGCAAGATGATGTCAGACAGTGCGGCCTCGACCGCGTCGCGGATCCGGCGCGTTCGGTCCGACCCCGCCGCGCCTTCCGCACTGAGGTCCAACGCGGCCATCGGCTCCACTGCTACGCCGCCCTGCTCCCTCCGCCGCAGGTCGCGCCGGTGGGCCGGATCGACGGTTAGGTCCCCCGTGAACGAGCCGCCGAGGACCTTGTAGGCAGCGATAAGTGTCCTGAGGCGCTCGTTGATCTGCCGGTTCATTCGTTCACGGCGCTGCTGGAACGTCATTTGAGTGACCAGACGGATGCCAACCCCCAACAAAGTAACGAGCGTCAGTCCGAGGATGGTGGCGAGCAGGCTCTGCCAAGAGCTGAAATCCAGACCGCGCAAGTGCATCCCCCTAGGTGTACCCTACGGAACGTCCGTCGAGCCTGCAGGTGCCGCGGAGCGGAGCGACGCCGTAGATATCCCTGGCCGTTCCTATGCAAGAAGCTGCCAGTTGCCTGATGATCTTGGGCCGCTAACCACAGTTTCTGCAATCCGCCTGATCCCGAAGGAAGGTTGCGCCCTCAAAGCAGGAGATACGGTTTGTCGCGGTTCCGGTTCGTTGTGGCCTCTCTCTTTGCATTTGGTATCGCTGGCGCAGCCTACGGGCAGATCAGCAAAAACGACAACTCGCCTTCAAAGGTTGTGCTCCCCAAGAATGAAAGGGCGGGCACCTGGCTGCCTGCCAAAAATGGGGTTCAGATGCCGCTCTGGCCAGCGAGCACGCTTCTAGCAAAGCCCGACTCGGGCGATCGGCCCGAGGCTACCGGTAACGGGACGGGGCTCGTAGGCGGGCGGAAATGGCATTGGGCGAGCTACGTCTCCCGGCCGACCATGACCTTGTATCGAGCGAAGGGGCGCAATGGCGGGGCCGCCATGCTCGTGCTGCCGGGCGGTGGGTTTGAAGTCATAGCGACTGATCTTGAGGGTACGGAAATCTGCGATTGGGTGGCGCAGCAGGGGATGACCTGCGCGGTGCTGAAATACCGGGTGCCGCAATACTGGCCGCAGGGCCAGCGGCCGAAGGTGCTGTTGGGTCTGGAAGACGCGCAGCGAGCGATCGGGCTGATGCGCCAGCAGGCTGCGTCCTACGGGATCGACCCTCACAAGATCGGCGTCATCGGCTTTTCTGCGGGCGCATATCTGGCGGCGAACATGAGCAACACCGCAAAGCGCACCTATCCGCTTACGGACGCGGCTGACCGGCAATCGCCTCGCCCGGACTTTGCAATCGTCGCCTACACGGCACGTATGCTGGACGACAGCAAAGGCAGGAACAGTCTCGAACTCAAGCCATGGGTAACCATCAGCCCCGAGGCACCGCCGACGCTGATCCTACATGCAATGAACGACCCAACGGATCCGATCCGGCAACCGATGGCCTATGCCTTGGCGCTCAGCGATGCGGGCGTGCCGGTGGATATGCGCCTGTACGCCAAGGGGGGCCATGCTTTCGGCATGCGGCCCACGGCTGATCCGATTTCGCGGGAATGGCCCGGACAAGTCAAGCAGTGGCTGCATAACATTGGCGTGCTGTGACGACGGCATCCCGTCGGTGTCAGCGTTTCACCGGTTGCCAGCGATAAGCAGTGCCGGCCTTGACGATCTGGCCGAGCCCTGGAAATGGAAAATGCGGGCTGAACACATGTTCGCCGCTCGCTGCCAACTTGGCCAGCTCGGCCGTCCGCCGCTGGTGCCCCTGCTCGCCGTCGGTGTCGTAGCCGATGATCCATTCGGGCCTGGCGAGAGACACGATAGCGCTATGAGCAGTGTCGCCCATGTCGAGTAGCTTCTGGCTGTCTGACGTGATTTCGTAGCCGCTATGGCCGGGCGTGTGCCCCGACAGTGGTACCGCGCGGATACCCGGCATCACCACCGCGCCAGGATCAAATGGCGTGACCTTCGGCGTGATCGTCGCGACTACCGCTGCATTGTCGGGCTGGCTCTGCATGAACGCCCATTCGGCGCGCGTCATACGGATCGTCGCGTTGGGAAACGCCAGTTTGCCGTCCGCGCTCGACAGGCCGCCGACATGATCGCCGTGCGAATGCGTGATGAGGACGTCAGTAATGTCCGCCGGCGATACTTTGGCGAGCGCTAGGCTCTGCATCAGGACGCCACCAACCTTGGGGCCCAGGCCAGTGTCGATAAGGACCATACGGCCCGGCATGCGGACAAGCAGCGCATCGACACCGAGCGATAGCGCGTCGGTCGGCGCGCCTGCTTTGCGCAATATATCCGCGACAGCTGCCGGGCCTTCCTTCTTGCCGAACACGCTGCCGTCGTTCGGAACGCGGTTGATCATGTCCCGCAAGGCCACAGCACGCACCGAGCCGATGCTAAACGGCACAGCCGCAGGTGCGGTCGGCACCGGCTTTGCCAGCACCGTCGCCCCCAAGAATACGGCAAATCCGAGCGCGGCTATCGAACGAAGGGTCATCTACAGTCCCCTGATGATTGTTGGATATCGTAAGGAACGTGGCGGGTTCAGTGACCTGAGACAACTTGATGAAGTACCCGGTCTTACCGGTAAGGCCGATGGGGCGACTGCTTCACTTACCGTCGGCGATTGCTGACTCAGGCGGGCGCCAGACTTTGGAACGCCGCGATAAGAGCCTGTTCGTTGATCGGTTTGTCGAGAACGATCATCGATGGCCGACTTACATGGCATGCTTCGCGCGTGCCGGTCACGAAGATCACGGGCGTCGGCCCATGCTCCAAGATAATGGCTTCCACCGCGGCAGGGCCGGTACCGGCTGAGAGATTGACGTCGGACATGATGATAGAGGGAGGCCTCAATCTCGCAGCATCGATTGCCTCATCTTGCGAGGCAGCCTGATCAAAGGATATGCCGCCAGCCCGCTCGATCAGCTGGATGATGTGATCGGCGATGAGGAAATCATCCTCGATGACGAGCACATGGCACATATGACAGATCCCGATAAGCTGAGCTCTTAACCAATGTGGTCACGCAATGGGCCCGCCACGGCGTTAATAAATGTCTGACATGGTCGAGAGCTTAGATCGGCGCTTCGATTGCGAAGCGAACACCTTCCGGCAGATATTGGATTTCCGTCTTGCCGCGGATGTGGCGTGATAGGACGCGCTCAATCATTCGCGTACCAAATCCAACACGTGTTGGCATAGCAACGATAGGTCCATCCTGCTCCGCCCAGGAGAAGGTAAGTCGGCGTTCGGTTGCATTGCCGTTCAGGTCCCAGCGTATGCTCACCTGACCCTCCGGTACCGAGAGCGCTCCATATTTGATCGCATTGGTCGCCAGCTCGTGCAGTGCCATAGACAACGCAAGTGTCACTTCCGGGGTCAGCCGTATCGTCGGGCCGACAGCGGAAAACCGTCGACCGTTGCTGTCCATGAACGGCGCGAGCACCCGCTCGACGATCTCACCGATTGCCGCGCCTTCGATCTCGTCCTTGAGCAGCAGTTCGTGCGCAGACGCGAGGCTAGCGATGCGGCCCGACACCGCATCCCGAGCCTCGCCGGCGTCCGCCCGGTCAGCCTGTTCAAGATGCGCGACGCCTATGCCGATACCCCCGGCAAGGCGAACGTATGGCTGAGCGCGTTCGGCTCACTGATGCGCCACGCGATCAAGCTCGGGCTGCGCGACGACAATCCATGCGACAAGATTCCGATCCTCGCGATCGGCGAGCATGAGCCGTGGCCGGCCGACCTATTGGCCGTGTGTCTCGCCGAGGCTACGCCCATGACGCGCCTCGCGATCGTCACCGGGCTATGCTCCGGGCAGCGCGTGAGCGACTGCGTAAGGATGCAGTACGGCTGGATCACCGCCGGCATCATGGAGTTCACGCAGGTCAAGAAGCGCAAGGGCGGCGTGACGAAGGACGTCGCCGTGCCGATGCATCCCTTCTGGCTGGAGGAGCTTGCCAAGCTTCCGCGACGGTCGGTGACGCTGCTCTACGAGCGCTCGGGCGCTCCGTTCAAGACGACGGCCGCGATCCAAGAGCGGCTGCGCAAGCTGATGTCGGAGCCAGCAGTGCAGGAGGTGATCGCGGATCTAATCGCGCGCGAGATGATCGTCGAGGACGCCAGCTTCTCGTTCCACGGCCTGCGCAAGAACGCGTGCTGCTACCTGGTCGAGTGCGGCATCAACGATAGTGAGATCGGGGAGATCCTCGGCATGTCACCCGAGATGGTGCGCCATTACAGCAAGCGCGCAAGAGCCCTGATGGTAGCCCGCGGCGCGGCCGATCGGATGACCGGGGGCAAAATCATTACGATGTCGGGGGCAACCGCTCCAAACACACTCACCAAAAACGGCTGATTTCCGCCATTGGTGACCCCTACGGGAATCGAACCCGTGCTTCAGCCGTGAAAGGGCCGCGTCCTAACCGCTAGACGAAGGGGCCTGCGTGGTTGGAGGCGCCTAAAAGGAAGGCGGCGATGCGTCAACCCCTCAATCGGCCCAGGCGGCATCTTCAACGTGTAATTCCGCCGATGGGCGCGACGACCAGTCGTCGATCTTCGCGCGGCCGGCCAGCCAGAGCTTGCGGTGGGGGGCAGCGCCCAACAGGGCTTGGCCGAGCGCGCTCTCGGCCGAGCGGAAGGCCATCGCCTTGATGCTGCGGCCGTCGTCGCCCGCGACGATGGTGCGGACGTGGCCGTTGCCGACCACGTCCGCCTTGATGACGCGGACCGGGCCCATCGCGACGCGGGGCGCTGGCCAGCCCATGCCGTAGGGGCCGCCCGCTTCCATCGATTCGACGAGGCCGGGATTGACGCCGCCTGCCGCGAGCACCGCGTCGAGCAGGAGCGCGCGGTCGCCGTTCGAGCGTTCTACCGCCACGGCTAGCCGCTCTTCGAGGAAGTCGGTGAAGGCAGGGATCGCGGCTTCGGCGATCGTCAGGCCGGCGGCCATCGCATGGCCCCCGCCAGCGACGAGCAGGCCGTGTTCGCGTGCAGCCATGACCGCAGCGCCGAGGTCTACGCCGGGGATCGAGCGACCGGAGCCCTTGCCGATGCCGTTCTCGTCGATCGCGATGACGATCGACGGGCGGCCAAGCTTTTCCTTGAGGCGGCCGGCGACGATGCCGATCACGCCGGGGTGCCATCCGTGACCGGCGACGACGGCGACCGCGCGGTCGCGACTGGAAAGCAGGTCGGCGGCGTCCTGCACGATGGTTTCGATCGCGCGGCGTTCTTCGTTGAGGCGATCGAGTTCGGTAGCGATCTCGCGCGCTTCGTCCGGGTCCTGCGTGGTCAGCAGGCGGACGCCGAGGTCTGCGCGACCGACGCGGCCGCCGGCGTTGATCCGAGGCCCCAAGGCAAAGCCGAGATCGGTGCAGGTCGGATTGCGCGTCAGGCGCGACGCCTCGATCAAGGCTGCGACGCCGATGTTCTTGCGCGCGCCCATGACCTTGAGGCCTTGCGACACGAACGCGCGGTTGAGGCCGCGGAGTTGCGCGACGTCGGCGACGGTGCCGAGCGCGACGATGTCGAGCAGGTCGATCAATTTCGGCTCGGCGCGATCCTTGAAGAAGCCGCGCGCGCGGAGCGTGCGGACGAGCGCGGCGGCGGCGAGGAAGCACATGCCGACCGCGGCGAGATGGCCGTGCGCGGCGCCTTCGGTCTCGTCGAGGCGGTTGGGGTTCACCAGCGCCAGCGCGTGCGGGAGCGCGGTCGAGCATTTGTGGTGGTCGATGACGATCACGTCGACCTTCGCGTCGCGGGCCGCGTCGAGCGCGTCGAACGCCTGGGCGCCGCAGTCCACCGTGACGATCAGCGTGGCGCCTTCGCTCGCGAGGCGGACGAGCGCTTCGCCCGAAGGTCCGTATCCTTCGAGCAGGCGGTCGGGGATGTAGGGGCGCGCCTCGATGCCGAGATCGCGGAGGACCAGCACCATCAGTGCCGCGGAAGTGGCGCCGTCGACGTCGTAATCGCCGAAGATCGCGACCTGTTCGTGCGCCTGGACCGCGTCGGCGAGGCGCTCGGCGGCGCGGTCCATGTCGCGGAAGATCGACGGGTCGGGCATGAACGCGCGGATCGACGGGGTGCGGTGCGCGTCGAGCGCGTCGCGGGGGCAGCCTCGGGCGAGCAAGAGCTGGGTGACGAGGTCGTCGCCCGAACCGCCAACGCCGAAGCCGTCCCGGCCGTCTGCCGCGAGCGCACGCCAGCGCCAGGGCTGGCCGAGGATGGAAGAGGTCACGCCGAGAACTGTCATGCCTCGGACGTAGTGGCTGCGGGGGGATTGTCGAGCGGGGAGGGGGTGCGCGATTGAGGCTTGGCAACGGGGGCGGGCCAAGTGCCGGCTTGGTCAAACCCCTCACTTGATCCAGGGCCGCTCGCGAAACCACTTCGTCACGATATACTTGGTGCCCTCCATCACCGGCATCCCCTCATGCAGCGTCAGCGCATTCGGCGTCCCATCCCGGTTCATGTTGTTCCACGCGAGCAGCATGCCGCGCTTCGGGGCGATCTTGATGCCGGCCTGTGGGAACCACGTCGCGCCGCCCTCGGGAACGTCGTTGAGGAACACCATCGCGGTCCAGGTGCGCTGGCCGCCCTGCTCCTGCATCTTCTCCCAATAGCTCTCGGATTCGTGGAAATAATCATGGTGCGCACGGAATTGCTGGCCGGGGGCATAGCGTTGACCCTGCATCGTCTCGCCGTGAAGCAGGTCGATGCCGAGCAACGTCGCGATCGCCTCATCGGTCGGCTGAACCTCGGGCGACCAGCGATCCATGTCGCAGCTCTCGC
Organism: Sphingomonas sp. SL1004; assembly: GCF_057815015.1. NCBI lineage: Bacteria > Pseudomonadati > Pseudomonadota > Alphaproteobacteria > Sphingomonadales > Sphingomonadaceae > Sphingomonas > Sphingomonas sp. SL1004. Next base: position 1,581,427 of record NZ_JBYMUX010000001.1, on the reverse strand, counting down.
TCGTGCGGAAGCTGCTGTTCGGGCGATCGGACAGCAAGGTCGACGGTCGCCGCTTGGAGTCGATCATCGCGATCAGCCGCTTGCAGGTCGGAGGATCGAGGAACTTGTCCTGGTAATAGAACTGCACCGTATCCATCGCGATCCGCTGCACCGCGGGATTGGCGTCTAGCCGGCTAGCGATCTGCGATCCGAATGCCTGGCGAAGTGCCGCGGCCGGATCGACTTTCTTGGCTTTTGAAAAGATACCCACGTCACAGGATTTGGCGAAGTGTGATCGAAACGCAAGAGCCCCGCGGTGACGTATGTCACCACGAGGCTCTCCCCTGTTACTGCGTGACGGGCAGGCGCGATTCTCAGAAGGGGCCTACCAGAAGATGTCGTACACCGTGTCGACCACGCGGCCGCTGTCGAGATCGACCAGCAACGCGTCGTTGTAATAGCGTACCCAGCGATACGGGCCGTACGCCTCGGGAAGGCGGTAGGTGTACGGGTCCTGGATCCAGTAATTCTGGTTGTAGAGAATGCTGCTCAGCGAAAAGCCTACCCCGAAGCGACGATAGCCCGACCCCCAGCCGCTCGGCGCATAGTAGCGCGGGAGGCGATAGGCGCCGCGGTTCGACGCGCGGTAGTTGCTCCAGGCATAGCGGTTGTCGTTGCGCCAGCCGCGGTTCCAGGCGCCGCCCTGGTTGTAGCCGCCCTGGTTATACCGGCCGTCATTGCCCCGGCCATAGCCTTGGGCGTTACCGTAGCCGCGGTTGGGCTGACGGTTCTGGTAGCCGTCGCGGCCCCGATCGTCGCGCCCACGATTGTCGTCGCGATACCCTTGGCGGTTGTCGTAGCCGGGACGGCCGTCGTTGCGGGCGTCGCCCCGACCATATTGTCCGCGATCGGCTTGCTGATTGCCACGGTCGACCTGGAAGCCTGGACGACCTGGCGCACTACCCTGGTTATTGCCAGCCTGGGCACGATCGCCGCCGGGCGCCTGTACCCGGTCCGGGCCGCGGTCCTGCTGCTGGCGGGGCGAATTGCCCATGTCGGCACGCTGCGGGCGTTGCTGACCCTGCTGGCGATCACCGCGATTGGCGCGCTCCTGGCGCTGTCCACCATTGCCGCCGCGATCACCGCGATCACCGCGGTCCTGCTCGACCTGCTGCGCGTTCGCAGCGCTTGCCATCATCGTTGCCGGCACCAATGCCGATGCTGCCATCAAGAGCTTGAGAAACTTGCCCGTCATCGCCGTCGTCCTCGACTGCCGGCGCACGAGCCGGCTCCTATGATGCATCCCGTCTAGGCGAGTCGGAGTGTGGCAACGCTGAATGGGTTCGTCAGCGATCAGACAGGTTTGGGTGCCCTCCGTAACGTCGCCGGCCCCTGCTTCCTTGTTCTCCCGCGAAGGCGGGAGCCCAGTCTGGGTCCCCGCCTTCGCGGGGAAACAAACTTGCGTGTCTGGAAAAGCTACCGCGCCGGCGGCGGCACCAGCGCCGGCACCAGCCGCGCGGAATCCGCCTGATCGATCCCTGGCCGCGGCCCCGCAGGAATGACCTCTTCCCCCCGCGTCGCGCGCCCGGCACGCTGGATCGCCTCCACCACCCGCGGATACACCCCGCACCGGCACAGGTTCGTAATCTGCTCGCGGATCAGATCCTCGCTCGGATCCGCATTGCGTTTCAACAGCGCGGCGGCGGCCATGATCATGCCCGGGATGCAGAAGCCGCATTGCGGGACGTTCTCGGCGATGAAGGCCAGCTGCACCGGATGATTGCGTTCGCGCGACAGTCCTTCGATCGTGGTGACGTACGCGCCCTCGATCGATCCGATCGGCACGCGGCAACTGCGCATCGCGCGCCCGTCGATATCGACCGTGCACGCGCCGCAATGCCCCGTACCGCAGCCATATTTCGTGCCCGTCAGGTTCGACGCATCGCGCAATGCCCACAGCAGGGGGGTGTCGGCGTCGAGCTTGTATTCGATCGGCTCGTTGTTGACGGTGAAGCGGCTCATGCCCGGCATTCTAGCCGCTCGCGACGGATCGTACCAAGCAGGATTGCCACACGCCGCCGCCCGGGCTTATGTCCCGCGCCATAAGATCGCGAGAGGGCGCTACACATGCACGTCGATACCCATTCCACCGCCGCAGCGGGAGGCGACGCCAGCCACGGCTACGATGCGCCCGATCTGCGCGTGTTCGTGTTCGCGCTGTTCTTCATCTTCGGCGGCATCACGTCGCTGAACGACATCATCATCCCGAAGATGAAGGAGCTGTTCACGCTCGACCACGCGACCGCGATGCTGGTCCAGTCGGCGTTCTTCCTCGCCTATGCGCTGTTCTCGATTCCCGCTGCCGCGATCGTGCGCAAGGCAGGCTATATGCGCACCGCGTCGATCGGCCTCGTCACGATGACGGTCGGCTGCCTGTTGTTCATCCCGGCCGCGGGCAAGGCGAGCTTCGGCATGTTCCTGTTCGCGCTGTTCGTGCTCGGCGCAGGGATCACCGTGGTACAGGTCGTTGCCAACCCGCTGATCTCGGCTCTGGGCGCGCCCAAGTCGGCATCGAGCCGGCTGACCTTCGCGCAGGCGTTCAACTCGCTGGGCACCACCATCTTCCCGTATGTCGGCTCCGCGCTGATCCTCGGCGGGCTGGCCACGGTCGATTCCTCGAAGCTCACCGGTGCTGCGCTCGACGCGTACCGGAGCGAATCGTCGCGCGCGGTTGTGCACACCTATATCGGCCTCGCGATCGCGCTGCTGGTCGTCGCCGCCGTCGTCTGGACCCGCCGCAACCGGTTGCAGGAAGAGCAGGACCAGTCGGGCAGCATCTTTCACGGTCTCACGCTGCTGAAGCGCCCGCGCTTCGCGATGGGGACGGCGTGCATCTTCCTGTACGTCGGCGCCGAAGTCGCGATCGGCTCGCTGATCGTGAACTACCTCATGCAGCCGAGCGTGATGGGCCTGAGCGACGTCGCCGCGGGCAAGCACGTGCCGTTCTACTGGGGCGGCGCGCTGGTCGGCCGGTTCATCGGCGCGTACGTGCTGAACAAGGTGTCGCCGGGCAAGGTCCTCGCGGGCGTTGCAACGGGCACGTTGGCGCTGATCCTGATCTCGGCGAACACCGAGGGCGCGATCTCGGGCTGGGCGCTGCTGTCGATCGGCCTGATGAACGCAGTGATGTTCCCGACGATCTTCACGCTTGCGTCCGAAGGTCTTGGCAAGCGCGCGGCCGAAGGGTCGGGCGTGATCGCCACGGCCATCGTCGGCGGCGCGATCATCCCGTATTTCACGGGCGTCCTCGCCGATACCTCGGGCAGCCTGCATTTCGCGCTGCTGCTCCCGGCGATCTGCTACGCACTGATCCTGAGCTACGGGCTTTATGCGCGGAGGCCAGTATCGAGTGTCGCCGCCTAACCAGTAGAATGTTCCCCCGCGAAGGCGGGGGCCCAGTCTGGGTCCCCGCCTTCGCGGGGATCCAAGTTGCAGCGCTAGTTTCCTGCTCCCAGCATCGGCGCAGCCCGTCCGGTCGCGAGATCGGCATCCGAGAACCGGATCGGCGTACGAAGCCCAGGCATCAACGATCCATCCGGCCGCTCGACCGAAATCGCCATCCCCCGAGCGATCACCTGTGGATCCTCAAATGCCTGCGCGACCGTATTGATCGGCCCGGCGGGCACGCCCACCGCCTCGAGCCGCGCAAGCAGTTCCAGCTTCGGCACCAGCGACGTCGCCGCCTTGATCCCCGCGAAGAGCAATTCTTTGAACGCCAGCCGCCCCGCATTGGTCGCGAACCGCGGATCGTCGCGCATATCGGGCAAGCCCATCGCGTCGCAGAACCGTCGGAACTGCCCGTCATTGCCGACCGCGAGAATGAACCACCCATCGGCACACGGAAACACCGCATACGGACACACGTTCATATGCGCATTCCCGACCCGCGTCGGCGACACGCCGCTCGCGAACCAGTTCATCGCCTGGTTCGCGAGCACCCCGGTCATCGTATCGAGCAACGCCATGTCGATCTGCTGCCCCTTGCCGGTCCGCTCCCGCATCGCCAGCGCCGCCTGGATCGCAATCACCGCATACAGCCCGGTCATGATGTCGGCGAACGCGACGCCGATCTTCTGCGGCGCGCCATCGGGTTCGCCGGTCAGGTCCATGATCCCGCTCATGCCCTGCACGATGAAATCATAGCCGGCGCGCGGCGCGTAGGGCCCGTCCTGGCCAAACCCGGTAATCGAGCAATAGACCAGACGCGGGTTGATCACGGCGAGCGTCGCGTAGTCGAGCCCGTATTTTGCTAGCCCACCGACCTTGAAATTCTCTATCACCACGTCGGCATCAGCGATCAACGTGTGGACGACGGCTTGCCCCTCGGCGGTGGTAAAATCGGCGACGACCGACCGCTTCCCGCGATTGGCCGCATGGAAATACGCAGCGTCGCGGGTGCCGTCTGGATTGTCGATGAACGGCGGACCCCATGTGCGGGTATCGTCACCCGCCGGGCTCTCGATCTTGACGACGTCCGCGCCAAGGTCGGCGAGGACCTGCCCGGCCCACGGCCCGGCAAGAATCCGCGCGAGTTCGACGACCTTCAGGCCGGCGAGAGGGAAAGGTTTGCCTTCCAAGTTAGAGCCCCACCCCGGCGGAGGCCGGGGCCCAATTGGAAAGGTCGAGGTAACAGCGCACAGCGTCAGCCAATGCGCGTTCCCCAATTGGGCTCCGGCCTTCGCCGGGGTGGTAGGACGTCGAGGCTGAGCTCAAAACGCAGCGATACCCGTGATCGCCCGCCCTAGGATCAACGCATGCACGTCATGCGCGCCCTCATACGTGTTCACCGTCTCCAGGTTCATCAGGTGCCGCATCACCTGATACTCCCCAGAAATCCCATTCCCGCCATGCATGTCCCGGCTCATCCGCGCGATATCGAGTGCCTTGCCGACGTTATTCCGTTTCACGATCGAGACCATTTCCGGCGCAAACCGCCCCTCGTCCATCAACCGCCCGACGCGCAGTGACGCCTGCAACCCCAGCGCGATCTCGGTCTCCATATCCGCCAGCTTCTTCTGGAACAGCTGCCGCCCCGCCAGCGGCGTCCCGAACTGGTTACGATCCAGCCCGTACTGTCGCGCCGCATGGAAACAGAATTCAGCCGCACCCAAAGCACCCCAGGAAATCCCGTACCGCGCGCGGTTGAGGCAGCCGAACGGTCCCTTCAAACCCTGAACGTCGGGCAGCAACGCGTCCTCGCCGACCTCGACCTCGTCCATCATCACCATGCCCGTGATCGACGCACGGAGCGACAGCTTGCCCTCGATCTTGGGCGTCTCCAGCCCCTTCATCCCGCGCTCCAGGATGAAGCCGCGAATACCACCGCCATGCTCGTCGGACTTCGCCCAGATCACGAACACGTCGGCGATCGGCGAATTCGAAATCCAAGTCTTCGCGCCGGAAATGACATAGCCATTGGCCGTCTTCTTCGCGCGCGTCGTCATTCCGCCGGGATCCGACCCCGCATCCGGCTCGGTCAGCCCGAAGCAGCCGATGAACTCGCCAGTCGCCAACTTCGGCAGGTATTTCCGCTTCTGTTCCTCGGACCCGAACGCGTTGATGGGGTACATCACGAGGCTCGACTGCACCGACATCATCGAGCGATAGCCCGAGTCGATCCGCTCCACCTCGCGCGCGACCAATCCGTAGGCGACATACGACGCGCCGACGCCGCCATATTCCTCGGGGATCGTCGGCCCGAGCAACCCCAGCGCCCCCATCTCGCGGAAAATCGCGGGATCGGTATGCTCGTGCTGGAACGCGTCGATGATCCGCGGCGCCAGCTTGTCGTCCGCATACGCCTTCGCGCTGTCGCGGATCATCCGCTCGTCCTCGCTCAACTGATCGTCGAGCAGGAACGGATCCGCCCAGTCGAACTTGCCCATCCCGGCCATCTGCATCTCCTTCGTTGACCGCCGACTTCGTGGTTCGGCCAGCGAAAGTCCACCCCTGTCGAGACGTTTAGGCGTCGATCAGGGTCAGCACGGCGATGGTCGCATGCTCCCGATCGCCGATAGTTTCCACGCCCGCGACCAGCAGGTCGGCGACGATATGCCCACGCATCGCGAACTCGGCTTCGGGCAGCCCGTCGATCCAGTCTCGAAAACCGGGTACGGGAACTGCCGCGATCGTCAGTCGGTGCCGCGTGCCGATGAACGTCGCGCTGGCCCAGGGCGCGCACGCGATCGACTCGACATGGATCGCCACCCCCGCAACCGCGGCGTTCCCCCGCAGCGCCCGAATCAGCAACGTCCCAGCATCGGGACCCCGCACAGCGTCCATCCTCACGACTCCCGCCCGTCGATGAACTCTTCGATGCGGGTCACCATCTGCGCGCGCGGTTGGCGACCGTGCCGCAGGTCGTGGACCAGCCGCGGATCCTTGACCGACAATCGTCCGAACTTGCTCATCGGCATGCCGGTCTGTCGCAGATATCGATCGATCTTGATGAGAACGGACATGGTCGCTCCTCCCGAGTCCCTTAGTTGCGTTCTCGATCTGTTCCTGAAAATCCTACTTGTCTAGGAAATTTCCTACGCTACGGTTTGCCGGTGTCGAAAACCGATCCCTCTGCCGATCCGAGGTCCGCGCTGGCGACGCTCGCGTCTGCGCGCGGCGACAGTCTGGCGGCGTTGTCGGCGATGCTCGGTCGCAACCCGTCCTACCTCCAGCAATATGTCCGCCGCGGATCGCCGCGCGTCCTGCCGGAGCGTGATCGCAGGCTGCTGTCTGAGTATCTCGGCGTGAGCGAAGCGGCGCTCGGCGCACCGCCCGAACGCAGCGCAGGCTTTCGCATTCCGAAGCTGAACGTCGCTGCATCGGCAGGGCCCGGCGCGCTGGTCGACGGCGAGATCGCGCTCGGCACCGATACGCTCGATCCCGGGCTGGCGCGACGGCTCGGCCTGAAGGACGGGCAGGCGGCAATCATCCGCGTCCGCGGCACCTCGATGGAGCCGGGACTACTCGACGGCGATCACATCGTCGTCGATACCGCGGACCGTACGCCAAGAGCTCGGGGCGGCGTCTACGTGATCCGGATCGACGATGCGCTGATGGTGAAGCGGGTGGCACTCATCGGCCGGGCGCTACAAGCGGTGAGCGACAACCCCACGGCAGCACCGATCCCCGAAGGCGAAATCACCGTAATCGGCCGCGTCGTCTGGCAAATGCGCGAGCCGCGTTAGCCGCGCTAGTAGCGCCTCGCCCCCCACCGTTCGTGCTGAGTAGAGACCGAGTAGCTGCGGTGCCAGCGTATCGAGGGCTCGTATCGAAGCACAGGTCCCGCGCGCTACCTGTCCTTCGATACGCCCTCTCGATACGCCACCTACGGCGACTACTCGACGGCTACTCAGGACGAACGGAAGAGGAGGCGGTAGGCGCGCGGAAGACGGACGGCGGAAGGACGAAGGCAGAATGCGAGGGCCAGCCGCGCCCCTAGCGGCGGTCCCTGAACCAAACGAGCACCGCCGCGACCACACCCAACCCCGTCCCGATCAAGAACCCCGGCGTGGCCTCACCGATCGCAAAGCCGACGCCAGCGCCGCCCAGCATCCCGAGTGCGACGAGAAACCCGCCCGCGGCGCTCGGGTCTTTATGCGGGGGAATGTTTGCTGGGGAGGGATCGGCCATGGCAGCGTCCTGCCACGCGCCGCCGCGCGATGCCAGCATCGCCTATCCGCGCCACACAGCGCTCCCCCGGACGAAACGTGGCGGAAATACGGCGCTACATACTGTTCCGCAACGACAAGCCCGGCTAGGAGCCGGACATGGTGTTCCGCGTCGCGCGAGCCGGGCCGGCCGCCGCCTTTTTCGTTTTGACGATCTCCGCGGCGACCGGGTCGGGTGCGGCTGCGCAGACCGTCCCGGCGAGCGCCGAACAGACGGCGCCCAATACTGTGCCCGACACCATGTCGCTCGACCCGAACTCGCCCCTCGCGGCACTCCCGGATATCGGCGTCGGCTGGCCCGATCTCGCCGCCACCGCCGACGACCCTGCGATTACGATCGCCACCACCGACGCCAATACCGAAAGCCGCTATGCGTGGCGGATCGGCGGGATCGACTCGCTCGACACCACGCTGCTGCGTCAGCGGTTCGCGGCGCTTTCGACGCTCGACGCGAACGACGGGCAGGTCGCCAACGCCGCACAACTCGACCGGCGCGCGCGCGAGGACGCCGACCTGCTCAACAGCCTGCTCCGCGCGGAAGGCTATTACGACGCCAACGTCGTCACCCGCGTCGAGCCCGGTGCCAAGCCGATGGTCGTGCTTTCCGCGACCCCCGGCACGCTCTACACATTCAAGGGCGTCACGATCGACGGCCTCGCCGCAGCGGGCGACAAGGCGCCCGGCCTTGCCACCGCGTTCGGCGTGAAGCCCGCGGACCCGGTCAATTCCGACGCGATCGTCGCCGGCCAGGCCAAGCTGACGACGCAGATCGGCCGCGAGGGCTTCCCGTTCGCCAAGGTGGGCGACCCCGCGATCGTCGTCGACCATGCCACCCGTACCGCGACGCTCGACCTGTCGGTCCAACCCGGCGGCGCGCGCAAGTTCGGCCAGGTCATCGCACTCCCCGGCAATCGCGTGTTCGGCGCGGACCATGTCGCCGAGATCGCACGCTTCTCGCCCGGCGACACGTACGACGCCGCCAAGCTCGACGACCTCCGCCGCGCGCTAATCCAGACCAGCCTCGTGTCCGCAGTCGATCTGAAGCCGGTACAGGGCGCGACCCCCGATACCGTCGACGTCGCGGTCAAGCTCGATCGCGCGCCGCCGCACACCGTCGCGGGCGAACTCGGCTACGGCACTGGCGAGGGTGCGCGTGCGGAACTCAGCTGGACGCATCGCAACCTGTTCCCGCCCGAGGGCGCCCTGACGCTGCGCGGCGTGCTGGGGACGCAGGAGCAACTCGGCTCGGTCGTGTTCCGCCGCAACAATTTCGAGGCGCGCGACCGGGTGCTGACGTTCCAGGCGTCTGCCGCGCATACCAACCGCGATGCCTACGACGCGAAGACCTATTCGCTCGCGGGCAGCCTGGAGCGCCAGACCAATATCTTCTTCCAGAAGACCTGGACATGGTCGGTCGGTGCCGAACTCCTCGCCTCGGACGAACAGGACGTGATCGTGTCGACCGGCGATCCGCGACGTCGCACCTTCTTCATCGGCGCCTTGCCGACCAGCCTCAACTATGACGGCTCCGACGATCTGCTCAATCCGACCAAGGGCTTTCGCCTCGGTGGCCGGGTCAGCCCCGAAGTGTCGCTGCAGGGCTCGGTATTCGGCTATGCGCGCACCCAGTTCGACGGCAGCGTGTACCAGCCGTTCGACGGTCGCGTGGTGCTCGCCGCGCGGACCCGGCTCGGCACCATCGTCGGCGCCCCGCGCGACCAGGTGGCACCGTCACGGCGTTTCTACGCTGGCGGCGGCGCGTCGGTACGCGGTTACGGCTACCAGTCGATCGGCCCGCGCGATCCGAACAACGATCCGATCGGTGGCCGCAGCCTGACCGAATTCTCGATCGAGGCCCGCGTGCGCGTCCTCGGCAGCTTCGGGATCGTGCCGTTCCTCGACGCGGGCAACATCTACACCTCGCCACTGCCGAAATTCACCGGGCTGCAATATGGCACGGGGATCGGCGTGCGCTATTATTCGAACTTCGGCCCGATCCGCCTCGACGTCGGCACGCCGATCAACCCGCAGCCGGGCGACAGCCGCGTGGCCGTGTACGTCTCGCTGGGTCAGGCGTTTTGACTGAGGACGTCGTTTTGAGCGAGGAAGCCGTCCTTCCGAAACGCCGCATCGCGTGGTGGCGCTGGGTCACGAGCGCAGTCATGGCGCTACTCGTGATCATCGGCGCCGCGTTGCTGATCGTCGACACCGACATCGGCCACCGCTTCGTCGCGGACCGGATCGCCGCGATCAGGACCGCCAACGGGCTTCGCTTCACGGTCGGGCGGATCGACGGGTCGGTCTACGGCGACACCCGGCTGATCGACGTGCGCGTGTACGATCTCGACGGGCTCGTCTTCCAGGCGCCCAACGTCACGCTCGACTGGTCGCCGTTCGACTGGTTCTCCAACCGGCTGGAGATCCAGCGGCTGATCGTCGATCGCGCGATCCTGACGCACACGCCGCGCACCCGGCCATCGAAGACGCGCGGGCCGATCCTGCCCGATTTCGACATTCACATCGGCAAGCTCTCGGTCGGCCGGCTGACGCTGGCGAAGCGCGTGCTCGGGACTGAGCGTATCGGTACCCTTGAAGGGCGTGCCGATATCCGCTCCGGCAGGGCGCTGGTCGACCTGAAGGCGCGCGTCGCTGGCAGCGACGACCTGAAGCTCCGGATCGACGCCGAGCCCGCCCGCGACCGTTTCGACATCGACGTCGCGGCAAAGGGGGCGGCGAACGGCGTACTCGCGCGCATGGTTAAGGCGAAGGCCCCCGTGTCACTCGCGGTGACCGGCGACGGCAGCTGGGCACGTTGGAACGGCCGGGCGAACGGCCTTGTCGGTAAGACGCGCGTCGTCGATCTCGCGCTCGCGCAAGTCGCCGGGCGCTACACGCTTTCGGGCACGCTGGCGCCGTCGTCGCTGCTTCACGGGAGACTGCAACGGCTGACCGCCCCGCGCATCCTCGTCAACGGCAGCGCCGGCTTCGTCAACCGCCGCCTCGAAGGACAACTCTCGCTCCGCACGCCCGCGCTCGCGGTCGACACGACCGGCATCGTCGATCTCGGCGCGAACGCCTATCGCGACGTGCGGATCAAGGCGCGGCTGCTGCGGCCGTCCGCCCTTTTCGACAATATGAGCGGCAACGTGGTCGAACTCCGCGCCATTCTCGACGGACCGTTTGCGACTGCGGCGTTCGATTACCGCCTCGACGCAAGCCGCTTTGCGTTCGACGAGACCGGCTTCGAGAACGCGCACGCCGCCGGCAAGGGGCGCCTGTCCGCCGCCCCCGTGACCGTCCCGATCCGCTTCACCGCCGCGCGCGTGACCGGCGTCGGCAATGTCGCCGGCGGCATCCTCCGCAACCTGACCGTCGACGGACAACTCCGCGTCACGCCCACGTTGCTCACGGGCGACGCACTCCGCCTGCGCTCCGACAAGCTCGCCGGTAGCATCAACCTGATCGTCGACCTGCGTAACGGCCAGTTCGAGGTCGGCATCAATGGCGGGCTCGGGCGTTACCTCATCCCTGGCCTCGGCATCGTCGACGTGAAGTCGACCCTGCGCGTCGTCCCCGGCCCGAACCGCCACGGCACGCGCGTCATCGGCCAGGGCACCGCGCAGATGGTTCGGCTCGACAACGCGTTCTTCCGCAGCCTCGCCGGCGGACTGCCGCGCATCACCACCAACCTCGAACGCACCACCGACGGCATCCTGCACTTCACGAACCTGGTGCTGACCGCGCCGCAGATCCGCCTGACCGGCAACGGCTATCGGCGCCGAGACGGGACGTTCCACTTCGAGGGTAGCGGGCGACAGCAGACCTACGGCCCGGTGACGCTGAAACTCGACGGCCAGATCGACAAGCCGACGCTCGATCTCGTCTTCGCTAGCCCCAACGCGACGCTCGACCTGTCGAACGTCCGCGCGCATCTCGATCCGACACCGCAGGGTTTCGCTTTCACGGCTAACGGCGGATCGCGCCTCGGCCCGTTCACCACCAACGGCGCGATCCTGTTGCCGCCGGGCGCCGGCGCGACGATCGCCATCGCCGCGCTCGACGTCGCAGGCACCCGCGCAAGCGGCAACGTCGCGGTCGTCGATGGCGGCTTCAACGGCAGGCTCGCCGTCGCGGGCGGCGGTATCTCCGGCGAACTCCTCTTCCGCCCAGTCGGCCAGATTCAGCGCATCGAAGGCCATCTCGCCGCCAAGGCAGCCACGCTCGACACCGTCGCGCTCCGCCAGGGCAAGCTCGATTTCGTCACGCTGCTCGATCCCGCCGGCACCTCGATCGAGGCGACCGCGACCGGCCTCGGCCTGCGTCGCGGCGCCCTCAGCCTCGCCCGCTTCAACGGCACCGCCTCGCTACGCGGCGGCATCGGCACGATCCGCGCGTCGATCGCCGGCTCGCGCGGCCGCGCGTTCGACATCCAGAGCATTACGCAGGTCACCGCGAACAGCTACGCGATCTCCGCCCAAGGCACGCTCGACGGCCGCCCGCTCAAACTGCTCACCCCCGCAGTCCTCACCCAGGCGGAAAACGGCTGGCACCTCGCGCCCACCAAGCTCAGCTTCGGCGGCGGCGAGGCGCAGGTCGGCGGCCGCTTCACCGCGACTACCACCGCGATCGACGCCAGCCTGACGCGGATGCCGCTCGCGCTGCTCGACATCGGCTACCCGGGCCTCGGCCTGAGCGGTTCGGCATCGGGCCGCTTCAACTTCGCCACCGCAAACGGCGCCGCGCCCACGGGCAAGGCCGATCTCACGATCCGCGGACTCGCCCGCGCCGGTCTAGTCCTATCCTCGCGACCGATCGACGTCGGCGTCGCGGCCGTACTTTCGCCCGACAAGCTCGGCCTGCGCGCCGTCATCGCGTCGGGCGGCAAGACGATCGGCCGCGCCCAAGCCCAACTCGCGCCGCTCGGACCCAATGCTGGAGGGGGCGACCTAGCCTCGCGCATCAGCAACGCCCGCCTGTTCGGACAACTCCGCTACAGCGGCCCGGCCGACACGCTCTGGCGCCTCACCGGAGTCGAGCTGTTCGACCTGTCCGGCCCGGTCGCGATCGGCGCGGACGTCGTCGGCACGCTCGCCAACCCGACGATCCGCGGCGTGGTGCAGGCGAACGGCGCGCGGATCGAGAGTGCGACCACCGGCACCGTCCTCACCAACGTCCAGGCAACCGGCCGGTTCGGCGGCTCGCGCCTCGTGATCGACCGCTTCGGTGCCGACGCAGGCAAGGGCGGCCGCGTCACCGGCACAGGCCAGTTCGAATTCGCCGCCGCCGCCGGGATCGGCCTCGACCTCACGCTCCAGGCCGACAAGGCCGTCATGATCAACCGCGACGATATCGGCGCCACCGTCACCGGCCCGCTGACGGTCAAGTCGAACGGCTCGGGCGGCACGATCGCGGGCGACGTCGTGCTCGACAAGAGCCGCTACCGCCTCGGCCAGGCGACCGCCGCCAGCGCAGTGCCGCAGCTCAACATCCGGGAGATCAACCTGCCCGAGGGCGGCGAGGAGGTCATCGCCCCCACCAAACCCTGGACGCTCGCGATCAAGGCTCGCGCGCCGAACCAGGTCATGGTCAGCGGCCTCGGCCTCACCAGCGAATGGTCCGCTAACCTCCAGATCGCCGGCCAGCCCGAGAACCCGGCGATCACCGGCCGTGCGACGCTGATCCGAGGCGACTACGAGTTCGCTGGCCGCAAGTTCGAACTGGCGCGCGGCATCATCCGCTTCGACGGACAGGTTCCCGCCAACCCGGCGCTCGATATCGAGGCGAATGCGGACTCGACCGGGCTAAGTGCCTCGATCCGGGTCACGGGCTATGCACTGAAGCCCGAGATCAGCTTCACCAGCACGCCCGCATTGCCCGAGGATGAACTCCTCTCCCGCCTGCTGTTCGGCACGTCGATCACCAATCTGTCCGCCCCCGAAGCCCTCCAGCTGGCGGCGGCGGTCGCGGCCTTGCAGGGCGGCGGCAGCGGCCTCAACCCGATCAACGCGGTGCGCCGCGCCGCCGGGCTCGACCGCCTGCGCATCCTCCCCGCCGATCCGCAGACCGGGCAGGGCACCTCGATCGCGGCAGGCAAATACGTCACCCGACGCCTCTACGCGGAGATCGTCACCGACGGTCAGGGCTATTCCGCCACGCAGGTCGAGTTCCAGGTCACCCGCTGGCTGTCACTGCTGTCGAGCATCTCAACCCTCGGCCGCCAGAGCGCCAACGTCCGCGTATCGAAGGATTATTGAGCGTTCCCGGTTGCTCACGCGCGATTCTTGCGAATTAGTACCACCCCGGCGAAGGCCGGGGCCCAACTGGAAAGGTCGCAGCAACGAAATGCTGCCCTTGGTCATGACCGTCCCCAAATTGGGCCCCGGCCTTCGCCGGGGTGGTGGCCTTGTGTCGCGCAGCCCCTTCGACTTCGCACCGGGCGAACGGTAAGGGAATTTTTTCGGTTTAGGACTCAGTCATGAAGCCCGTCATCTTCGGCCTCTCCGGCCCCGTCCTCACCCCCGCCGAACGGGCGTTCTTCGCCGAGTGCGAGCCCGCCGGCTACATCCTCTTCAAGCGCAATATCGTCGACCGCGCGCAGGTGAGGGCGCTGACGGACTCGCTACGGGCGCTAGCCGGACGCGACAATCTGGCAATCCTGATCGACCAGGAGGGGGGGCGCGTCGCGCGGATGGGCCCCCCCGAATGGCCTGCATTCCCGGCAGGGCCGGTGTTCGACGCGGCGTACGAGCGCGCGCCGATGACCGCGATCCAGGCGGCGCGCGCTAACGGGCAGGCGCTGGGGGTGATGCTCAGCGAGGTCGGCATCACCGTCGACTGCGCGCCGCTGCTCGATGTGTCGCAGCCTGATACGACCGAGGCGGTGTCATGCCGCACGTTCGGTTCGGACCCGATGCGCGTCGCAGCACTCGGCCGTGCAACGCTGGAGGGCCTAGCCGAAGGCGGCGTCGTCGGCGTGGTGAAGCACATGCCAGGCCACGGCCGTGCGCGCGTGGACACGCACCACCACCTCCCGACCGTCACCGCGACCGACGCCGAGCTCGAGATCGACCTCGAACCCTTCCGCACACTCAACCAGGCGCCAATGGGCATGACCTCGCACATCGTCTTCGAAGCCTGGGACGCCGACCGCCCCGCAACGCTCTCGCCGACCGTGATCGAGCGCATCATTCGCGAACGGATCGGCTTCGACGGCCTGCTGATGACCGACGACATCGACATGAAGGCGCTGTCCGGCACCGCAGGCGACAAGGCGGCCGGCGCAATCGCCGCCGGCTGCGACCTGGTGCTCGACTGCTGGGCGCGGATGGACGAAATGATCGAGATCGCCGGCCGCTTGGGGGAGATCTCCGAAGTCTCGCGCACCCGGCTCGACCGAGCGATGGCGTCGGTCGGCACTGCAAAAGGCGACTTCGCCGAACTGATCGCCACGCGGGATGCTTTGCTGGCGAAAGCCTGACACCCGCGAGATATGGACCACCCCGACGGAGGCCGGGGCCCAAATGGAGAGGTCGCAGTAACGAAGCGCAGCGTCAGTCAGCGACGTCGCCCAATTGGGCCCCGGCCTTCGCCGGGGTGGTGACGGAGAGCACACTCCCCGTTCGACCTGAGTAGCTGCTGAGCTTGTCGAAGCGGCGTATCGAAGGACAGGTTGGCGTGCGGAACCTGTGCTTCGATACGCGCCTTCGATAAGGCCCTGACGGGCCTACTCAGTCGCTACTCAGCACGAACGGCAAAAGGGGAGAACGGAGAAAGGGAAGGGGAGGGGAAGAGGAAGGGAGTGAGGGTTGCGCGCTCCGCGCTCCACATCCACGCCCCGCACTTCACGCCCCAATCACCCCAACCCCCGAGCCCGCTCATCCTGCCGCAACGTCAGCACTTCCACCCCGTCCCGCGTCACCGCCACCGTATGCTCGAACTGCGCCGACAGCTTGCGGTCGTCGGTGACCACCGTCCACCCATCGTCCTCGGTCGACACCTTCCGTGTCCCCTGGTTGATCATCGGCTCGATCGTGAAGACCATGCCCTCGCGCAGCATCATGCCCGTTCCGGCCCGCCCGAAATGCAGGATCTGCGGCTCCTCGTGCATCTCGCTGCCGATGCCGTGCCCGCAATAGTCGCGCACCACCGAATAGCCGTTCTTCTTCGCATGCCGCTCGATTGCGGAACCGATGTCGCCGAGATGCGCGCCAGCCCGCACCTGCTTGATGCCCTGCCACATCGCCTCCTGCGCGACGCGCACCAGCCGTCGCGCCGCCGGCGGCGCGTTTCCGACCAGATACGTCTTGCTCGAATCAGCGATGAAGCCGTTCTTCTCCAGCGTGATGTCGAGATTGACGATGTCGCCGTCGCGGATGATGTCGGTCGCGTTGGGTACGCCGTGGCAGACGACGTGGTTGATCGAGCTGTTCAGGACATAGCCGAAGTCATATTGCCCCTTGCTGGCCGGTCGCGCGGCGAGGTCGTCGGTGATGAACCGCTCGACCAGGTCGTTGACCTGCAAGGTCGACATGCCCGCCAGATCCCGCGCATCGAGCATCTCGAACACCGAGGCGAGCAACGCCCCCGATGCGCGCATCAGCGCCAGTTCGTCCGGCGTCTTCACCATGTCAGGCGGCCGCCACGTCAGGCACGCGGACCGACGCCGCGGCCAGTTGCGCGGTGACGATATCGTTGAACGACAACGTCGGGTTGGCTTCGGCGAGCATACCGATCTTCATCCAGAATTCGGCCTGCGCGTTGATCGAGCGGCACAGGACCTGGCTCGCCCGCCGTGCATCCTCGTGCAGCACGTCGTCGATCTTCACGATACCCATAACTGCCTCTACACCGAACGGACCATATGAAACGTATATGCTTCGTATGGCGGGCCGTCAACGCGGAGGGTGGATGCGTGACGATGCGCGCTGTAGCGTCCGCCGATGGACGACGGCCAACTCACGCTGGATCTCGACGGATGGGAAGGCCCTCTCGATCTGCTGCTGTCGCTCGCGCGTGGGCAGAAGGTGGACCTGCGGAAGATCTCGATCCTCGCGCTGGTCGAGCAGTATCTTGCTTACGTCGAGTCCGCCCGCGCGCTGAAGCTCGAACTGGCCGCGGATTATCTCGTGATGGCGGCCTGGCTGGCGTATCTGAAGTCCGCGCTGTTGCTGCCCCGCGATCCGCTCGCCGAGCCCGACCCCGAGGAGCTCGCGCTCAGGCTGCAACTCCGCCTCGAAAGGCTGGCCGCCATGCGCGAGGCCGGCGCCCGGCTGATGGCGCGCGATCGGACCGGGCGCGACGTGTTCCTGCGCGGCGCGCCCGAAGGTCTGCGGACGGTGCGGAAAGCGGCATGGCAGGCGGAAATCTTCGATCTGATCGCCGCCTATGGCCGGATTTCGGCGCGGACACGGCCGGTGATGCACGTGGTTGCCGACCGCGAGGTGATGACGCTGGAGGCGGCACTCGATCGGGTGTCGATGCTGGTCGGCGAACGGATCGACTGGAGCGTGATCGAGAGCTTCCTGCCTGAGGCCGGCGAACGGCTGCGACGATCCGCGCTGGCATCGAGCTTCGTCGCGGCGCTCGAACTCGCGCGGCAGGGCAAGATCGAACTGCGCCAGGCCTCGCCCTTCGCACCGCTCTATCTGCGGGCACGGACGGGATGACGCCACCCGACGATATCACGCGGGCAGTCGAGGCGGTGCTGTTCGCTGCCGAGGCACCCCTGACGGTGGAGGCGATCCGCGCGCATGTCGGCGCCGGCGATGTCCGCGGAGCGCTGGACCGTCTGACAGCAGACTATGCCGGGCGCGGGATCGGTATCGTCCGGCGCGGCGAGCGCTGGCAGTTCCAGACGGCGGCGGACATGGCGCACCTGCTGCATCGGGACCGCGAGGAACCCCGCAAGCTGAGCCGCGCAGGGATCGAGACGCTGGCGATCATCGCCTATCACGAGCCGGTTACGCGTGCGGAAATCGAAGCGATTCGCGGCGTGCAGATCTCGAAGGGGACGCTCGACGTGCTGATGGAGGCGGGGTGGGTAAAGCCGGCGGGACGGCGCGAGGTACCGGGGCGGCCGCTGATGTTTGCGACCAGTCCTGCTTTTCTCGTTCATTTCGGCCTCGCGGGCCGCCGCGACCTGCCGGGAATCGACGATTTGCGTGCCGCCGGACTGCTAGATCCGGTCGATCTCGCCTTCGATCGCCTGGATGACGGCGAAGATGGCGAGGTGGCTGGCAATGACGCGGGATGAGGCTTAGATAGGGTTCAGTTTCCAGGAGAATGGCCATGGGCGGTTTTAGCCCGATTCACTTGCTCGTCCTCGCGGTCGTCGCGATCCTCCTTCTCGGCGGTGGCCGATTCTCGAACCTGATGGGCGACGTCGCCAAGGGTGTGAAGAACTTCAAGAAGGGCATGTCCGAGAACGACGACGAGACGCCGGCCAAGCCTTCGGCACGGATCGAAGCGCAGAAGACTGCCGATCCTGCATTCGATCGCGACGGCAATCGCGTCCGCGATGACCGTCCTGCCTGAAGCGGTAGAGTTGAAGACCCTAGATAGGCGCGGCTGAATGTTCGATATCGCGCCCTCCGAGTTCCTGCTCGTGGCCTTCGTCGCGCTCGTCGTGATCGGTCCGAAGGATTTGCCCAAGGCGATGCGCGTGGTCGGCTATTGGGTCGGCAAGGCGCGCGGCGTCGCTCGGCAGTTTCGCTCGGGCTTCGACTCGATGGTCCGCGAGGCCGAACTCGAGGAAATGGAAAAGCGCTGGGCGTCGGAAAACGAACGCATCATGCGCGAACATCCCCAGACCGGTGCCGATGGGGCGACAGATACGACGCAGGTCGTGCATTCGCCGGAAACCGACGAGCACCGTCGCGATTATCGGTCTACCGAAGATGCGGACGATCGCACGGACGAGCCGGTGATGGTCGAGAAGCCGGTGGTCGCTGCCGCTCCGTCCACGACATCGCCGGCGCCGGCGCCGTCGCCGGCGCCGGCGGCCACCGAGCACCACGATGGCGCACCGGTCGCGGATCGTGGTCCGGACCTGTTCGATGCGCCGACCGTCACTCATCCCGATGACAAGACCGGCAAGTCCGACGTAGCGTCGTCGTGACCGCCTTTTCCAACGCCGAAAGCACAGCATGAGCGAGATCGACGCAAGCCGGGCGCCGTTGCTCGACCATCTGATCGAGCTGCGGCGGCGGTTGCTGTATTGCATTGCCGCACTGGTGGTGACGTTCGCGATCGCGATGTATTTCGCCGAGGATATCTTCGGCTTCCTGGTCCACCCGCTGCTTGCGGCGGGGCAGAACAAGGTGATCTATACCGAGATCTTCGAGGCGTTCTTCGTCCAGATCAAGGTGGCGTTCTTCGCGGCGATGATGCTGTCGTTCCCGGTGATCGCCAACCAACTGTGGCAGTTCGTCGCGCCCGGGCTCTACAAGAAGGAAAAGCGCGCGCTCCTGCCGTTCATCCTCGCGACGCCGGTGCTGTTCCTGACCGGCGCGGCGATGGCGTATTACATCGCGATCCCGATGGCGCTTCACTTCCTGCTCGGGTTCGATGGCATGGTCGGCGGCATTCACCGCGAGGCGCTGCCGGGGATCGGCAATTATCTGTCGTTCACCATGCAGTTTCTGTTCGGCTTCGGGCTGTCGTTCCTGCTGCCGGTCCTGCTGATGCTGCTCGAGCGCGCCGGGATCGTCACCCGCAAGCAGCTGATAGGGGCACGTCGATATGCAATCGTCGCCGCCTTCGCCATCGCTGCCGTGCTGACTCCGCCGGATATCGGCTCGCAGCTGCTGCTCGCGATCCCGTTGGTCATCCTGTACGAGCTTGCGCTGGTCGGGATCTGGTTCACCGAGCGCAGCCGGGCGAAGGCCAAGGCGATAGAGGGCGAGACGACCGATATCGTCGAGGGCTGACCTACGCGATCGCTGTCCGACGCTAGGCATTGGACGTTCAAACGAAAACGGGGCCCGGTGCATGTGCACCGGGCCCCGTATCGTAGCAAAGCGCGAAGGCTTACTTGGCGCCGTCCGCAGTCTTCGCGACGGTCTTGCCCGCCGATGCCACGTCCTTGCCTGCGCCTTCGACCGTGTTGCATGCCGACACCATCAGAGCGCTGGCCACAATCGCCAATCCAACCAACTTACGCATAAACTTCCTCCAAGAACGGCTTGAATGCCACCGGGGAAGGAATGTTCGGAAACCGCAATCGTTCCGTTAGTGGAACCGAAAACTCGTTTGAAAGCGGCAGAATATGCCCAGCATTGCCAAACGATAAAGGCCCGGAAACATCACCGGGGGGGGGGAGGGTGATGCTACCGGGCCTATGTCTTGGATAGCGAGAGCGGGGGGGGCATAAAGTCGCTATCCGAAGTATCTAACGGCGATCGCGAAGGTCGGTTCCCGCATTTTCGGCATTAAGCTATAAAAAATCTGCACATGTATCGCTCAGTCGCGTCCGACTACCGCAAAGGCGATTTCATACGCGCCTGCCAGCGGATCGTGATGCAACGGCGATCGCAACTGGCGTGACAGCCCCTCCATAACCCGGCCATAGCGGGAAACGGCTTCGCGCAACGTGTCGCTCTCGACCAACGCCCGCGACACGACGCGCAACACGGCTTTGCCGGGGATGTCCGAGGGCTTCACTACCACCCGGATCTGCGCCGCCGGATCGCACGTCATCGCCAGTTCGATCGTCTCGGTGGCCAGAAATGCGACCGCGACCGCGACGTCCTGATTGACGAGGTACGGGTCGATATCGAGCGTGATGCCCAGTCCATGCGATCGGTCCGCCGCGGTGGCGCGGATATTCGCCGATAGCTCGCCGATCATCGTACGCAGGTTCAACCCGCGGTTTTCCTCCAGTTCGGCGAAGTGATTGCGGTGGACGACCGCCAAGGCATCGACGCGGCGCTGGATCGACGAATAGGCGTCCGTCGCGTCCGCACTGCGTGCACTGCGCGCGTGGAAGTTGATCAGGCTCGATATCACCTGCAGATTGTTCTTCACGCGGTGATGCACTTCGCGGGTCAGCTTGGTCTGGCGGACCAGTCCTTCGGCAAGCCCGGCTTCGTGCAGCGCGACGGTGCGGCTGATGGCCTGGAAGGTTTCGCCAAGATCGCGGATCTCCTGCGCTGGCAACGTACGGACCGCTCCGAAATCGATCTCCTCGCCCGGCGTGAAGGTCGCGACCGAGCCGCGCAACTGGCGCAGCGGCCGGATCAGCAGTCGATCCACGACGAACCAGGCGATGCTCGCCGCGGCGATCCACATCAGCAGCGGCAGCAGCAGTGCGATCACCAGCGACGACGTGACCGGTGCGCTGCGGATGCTGGTCCGCAACGCGAGACCGGCGACACCGAGGTCGGTCTTCATCGTCTCCATCCGATCGAGCGGCCGCTCATCGTCGATGGTTTCGAGATACAACGCCTTATCGTCCAGGACGATCGCGCTGCTGAGCGCCAACGCGCGGCTCGATGGGTGACCGATCTTCTCGAGGAAGGCGCGGGGGAAATAGGCGCGCGCCGACGTGTGGCCGCCCGGTCCCGATATCGCGAGCACGAGCCCCCGGTCCGGGACGATGGCGGCGGCGATCGGCATGTCGTCCTGATCTATCACGACGCGTTCGGGCAAGGGCACGCCGCACAACACGGTGCCATCGCGCTCGGCGATCACGAACCGGGTGCCGGCGGAGGATTGCTGCGCGAATACCCCCTGCGCACGCGCGCAACTCGGGGCATCGGCCGGATCGTTGCCGAGCGCATTCACGGCAACCCGAAGCGCGGTCATGTCGCCGACGAGTTCGATGGCGATCGCGCGGGCGCTTTCATTGGCGGTGACGCGAAGCCGTGCGCGCGCCTCGGCATCGGCGAGGCGCGTCGTCTGCAACGTCGCGAAAACCGCGATCAGCGCGAGCGGTAACAACGCGGCGCTGAGGATGAGGAAGAGTTTGCCGCCGGTGGTCAGGCGCCGCATCGCCGCCACGATGCGCCGATCGGGCTTGGCACGCTCGTCGTCGAAGTTCGGCTGTAAGGGGGTGGCGCCGGCAAGACTAGCCGACGCTGTATCCGTCATGGGGGGCATGGCCGCTGGCCCTGCCGTCAATCGAGCTTGCCGAGAAGGTCGAGCAAATCGTCGGGAATCGCCTCATCGACGGTCTTCTGATAAACCGAGCGTAGTGCCGACCCCATTTGACGATCCTTTTCGGGACCTTTCGCAGGCTTGGTGGCAGGCACTGTCTTCTCCGTGTCGTGGCCCAAACTCAAAACTTCCCCCTGCACGACGCAATCATATGAAGGCGAGTGCGCCGATACCCCTCTGGGATCGACAGGTCCACACTCGCGAAAAGATGCTCGTGAAACCAAATAGCATCTCGTTAGTTCCACGTCCGAGCGAATAATCCGCATCTTCGTACCACCGGGTTCACGGGCGGGTTCACGGACAGGTTCACGGGTCGGCCCACGGGCAGGTCTTGCGCTGGTTCCTGGAACGCGTTCGGCGGGGCGCCATACGGCGTATCCACAGCCAGTCCGGCGGCAAACGGGAAGCGGCTTTTTCAGCCGTCGCCATTGCAATGACGCGAGCCACCCGACACATGAGGGGCCGCGTAGGATCAGGGAGTATTCGTTACCCATGTCTCTTGGACAGCAACTTGCACCGCACCTTCCATTCCTGCGGCGCTATGGCCGGGCCCTGACCGGCAGCCAGATGCACGGCGATAAATATGTCCGCGCCACGCTAGAGGCCATCGTTGCCGCACCGGAGGAATTTCCGCGCGACGTCGATCCCCGTCTCGGCCTGTACCGGATGTTCCAGGCGATCTGGAACTCGGCCAATTTCGACGAAGTCGGCGACGAGAGCGCCGGTGAGGCCGAGGGTCATGAAGCCGTCGCTCGTGCCCGTCTCGCACGGATGACCCCGTTGTCGCGCCAGGCGCTGCTGTTGACCGCGATGGAGGGTTTCACGCCAGAGGATGCGGCGTATCTGATCGAAGTCGAGACGAGCGAAGTCGACGATCTGGTCGCCGACGCGCTGTCGGAAATCGAGAACCAGACCCGCGCGAAGGTCCTCATCATCGAGGACGAGCCGATCATCGCGATGGATATCGAGACGATCGTTCGCGATCTCGGCCATGACGTCACCGGCGTCGCGGTCACCCGCGACGAAGCCGTCGCGCTGGCGATGGAAACCCGCCCGGGCCTCGTGCTCGCCGACATCCAGCTTGCCGACGACAGCTCGGGCATCGATGCGGTCAAGGACATCCTCGCCGAGTTCGAGGTTCCCGTGATCTTCATCACCGCGTTCCCCGAGCGCCTGCTGACCGGTGAGCGTCCCGAGCCGACGTTCCTGATCACCAAGCCGTTCCAGCGTTCGACCGTGAAAGCCGCGATCAGCCAGGCGTTGTTCTTCGATCAGGCGACCGTTCCTACCGCGTAAGCCATGGATCGAGCGCCAACCGCTTGATTGTGCCATGTTATCGCTGCATCCTGGGTCCGTATCCGTAAACAGTTACGGACCCAAAACGGTTTTCGAGGGTTTAACGATCATGGCTGACCCGAACGAACGTATCCACGTCGAGACCGATGACGCGAGAGCGGGAGCGACCCCGCATATGACGCGATACGTACTGGCGATTTCGCTGGTACTCGTGATCGTGATCTTCGGGTTCCTCGTCCTCCGCTAACTTCCATCAGTCGTACGCTGCTGGCAATGGCCGCCGCGTGCGCTTATGCTCGTCGTACGTCGACGACAGTCTTCCATCGGGATTGATCGGATTTCCATGACCCAGCCTGCTCCGCGTACCGACGCCGAGGACGATATCGACGAAGTCGTCGCGCCGGTGGAGCACGTCTCGCTGTCCGACGCCGAGTTCAAGGTTCAGCTCGCGCAAGTCATTCCGCACCTCCGCGCGTTTGGGCGTTCGCTGTCGGGTAGCCGCGATCTTGCCGATGATTTGGTACAGGAAACGCTGCTGAAGGCATGGGCCGCGCGTCTGCGCTTCCAGGCTGGCACGAACATGCGCGCCTGGACCTTCATCATCCTGCGCAATCTGTATCTGTCCCAGATGCGTCGTGCCCGCTTCAAGGGCGAATGGGACGATCTGGTCGCCGATCGCATCCTAGCGGCACCAGCCAGCCAGGATCGTCATGTCGAACTCGGCGACATGCAGCGCGCGTTGATGCACCTGCCCCAGCCCCAGCGTGAGGCGCTGATTCTCGTCGGAGCCGGCGGCTTCGCTTATGAAGAGGCCGCCGAGATCTGCAACGTCGCCGTCGGCACTATCAAGAGCCGGGTCGCGCGTGGCCGTGTGGCGCTCGAAACGATCCTCAGCGATGGATCGCTGCCCTCGCGCCGCGACCATGAGACCGACACGAGCAAGACTGCGCTCGACACCATCATGGGCGACGTCGAAGAACTGAGCCGCGGCCGCTGAGGCGATCCGCGGTTCTTTACCCTGGATATGTTCCGGGGGCCGAGGTTCCGCAAACCAAACCGCACCGATTTCGCGGCACCGAAGATGTCAGAGTGAGCCCGGCATGACGAAAGACAGGTCGAACCGGTCAAACCACCCGAACGTCGATCTGCGCTAGTTCAGGCGAGGCGATCCGGCATCGAGACTGCGCAGCGCGCGGGCCATGTCATCGGGAAGACCGCGGGGTTCGTCGAAGGCGCCGCGGAGCGCATGACCAATTACATCCGTTACACGTGGGCGCCGCACGACCTGTGAGCCGTCACCGTCGCGTTGAATCGTGAGCTGCGAGTAAGTCATGCCGGTCATAACGCCCGATCATGACTTTCGTTGCTTTGTCGTGACATGCACGAAGTGGTTTCTATAGTATGTCGTAATGACTGCATATAAATATGAACCTGCGATAAACGACGCGGTAGGTCGCGCACGACTATGGTCGCCGTTCCTGTCGATGGTCCTCGACCGCGAGCCCGCGCTGGCGGAATCCCTTTCCGCAGGACGCCTCGACCTGTCGCTGTCGAGCGCCGATCCGGCGATGTCGGTCGGTAAGCGGCTTCGGCTTGAACGCCGCGCGCTCGCCCTCAACGTCGCGATCGGCGACTTGGCAGGCATACTCGATCTGACCGCCGTTACCGGAGCGCTGACCGGCTTTGCGGACCATGCGCTCGATACTGCGATCCGTGCCGCGATCGAGGAGCGGACGCCCGGTGCCGAGCCGCTCGGCTTCGTCGGCATCGCGCTCGGCAAGCAGGGCAGCGGCGAGCTCAACTATTCGTCGGACATCGATCCGATCCTGTTGTTCGATCCCGCGACGCTGCCCCGGAAACCGCGCGAGGAGGCAGAGCAGGCGGCCGTGCGGATCGGCAAACGCGTCGTCGAATTGCTTCAGGCGCGCGACGGCGATGGCTATGTCCTGCGCGTCGACCTGCGGTTGCGGCCGTCGCCGGAAATCACGCCGATCGTTCTGCCGGTCGAGGCGGCGATCGGCTATTACGAGGCGCAGGCGCTGCCGTGGGAGCGCGCCGCGTTCATCCGGGCGCGGGCGGCGGCGGGCGATATCGCGCTGGGCCAGCGGTTTCTCGATGCGATCCGGCCGTTCGTCTGGCGGCGGGCGCTCGATTTCGGCGCGATCGGCGAGATCCGCGGTATCTCCGCACGGATCCGCGACCACCATTCGCAGGGGCAGGCGTTCGGTCCCGGCTACGATCTGAAGCGCGGCCGGGGCGGGATCCGCGAGGCGGAGTTCTTTGCGCAGATCCACCAGTTGATTCACGGCGGTCGCGATCCAAGCGTCCGCGCACCCGCGACCCGCGATGCGCTTGCGCTCCTGGCTGAGGCTGGCTGGATCGGCCGCGATGATTCGCAGGCGCTGATCGAGGGCTACACGCTGCTGCGGACGATCGAACATCGTGTCCAGATGATCGACGATCGCCAGACGCACGCGCTGCCGATCGGCGACGCTCTCGATCGTGTCGCGAAGCTTCATGGCGTGGAAGGCACGGACGCGCTGCTGGCGTTGCTCGCGCCCCGCGTGGCCGCAACCGGGCGGATCTACGATGCGCTCGACGACACGGTGCGTCCCGCTTTCTCGCACGACCCGGTGACGTTGGAGGCTGATCTGGCCACAGCCGGGTTCGACCAGCCCGAGCCCGCACGACAGCGGATCCAGGCGTGGCGAAGCGGGGCATACCCTGCACTGCGCAGCCCTGCAGCCCGCGAGGCGCTGGAGGCCGTACTGCCGACCTTGGTGACGGCGTTTGCGACCGCGCCCGTTCCGCAGGCGGCGTTGCTGCGCCTCGATGCGCTCCTCGAACGCCTGCCCAGCGCGATCAACATCTTTCGCCTGCTGGAGGCGCGACCGGGATTGGCGACGTTGCTCGCGGCGATTCTCAGCCACGCGCCGACGCTGGCCGACGATCTCGGGCGACGGCCGGGCCTGCTCGACGGCCTGATCGACGCGACCGCGTTCGAACCGGTCGGCGATATCGGGGCGTTGGAGGCGGCGATGCGCGCCGGCGACGCTGGCGGCGATTATCAGGCGCGGCTCGATCATGTCCGCCGGGTCGTCGGCGAGTTGCGGTTCGCACTGGGGGCACAGATCGTTGCGGGCGCGTCCGATCCGCTCCACGTCGCCGCCGGCTATGCGCGGGTGGCGGAGGCGGCGATCGGCGTGCTCGCGCGCGCGACGATCGACGAGTTCGCCAAGGCGCATGGTGTCGTGCCGGGCAGTGAGCTCGTCATCCTCGCGCTCGGCCGGATGGGCGGCGCGATGCTCACGCACGCTTCCGATCTCGACCTCATCTATCTGTTTACGGGTGATTTTGCCGCCGAGTCCGACGGCTCGAAACCGCTCGGCGCGACGCTGTACTATAACCGCCTCGCCCAGCGCGTTACCGCGGCGCTGTCGGTCGCGACTGCTGCGGGGCCGCTCTACCAGATCGACACCCGGCTGCGACCGTCGGGCGGGCAGGGGCCGCTGGTCGTCACGCTCGACAGTTTCGCCCGCTATCAGCGCGAGGATGCGTGGACATGGGAGCATATGGCGCTCACCCGCGCCCGCCCCGTTTTCGGCTCGCCGGACGCGCGCGCCGCGGTGGCGACGATCGTGTGCCGTGTATTGGAGGGCGGTCGCCCGACCCGTGACGTGGTCGCCGAGGCCCGGTCGATGCGCGCGGACATGGCCGCGCACAAGCCGCCCAAGGGGCCGCTGGATGCCAAACTCCTTCCGGGAGGTCTCGTCGATCTGGAGTTTGCGGTGCATGTCGTCCAGCTGGTCAGTCGTGCCGGCTTCGATCCCAATCTCGGCACGGCGATCGACCGGCTGGCGGACGAAGGTCTTGTCCCGCCGACGTTGCGCGCTGCGCACGACGTGCTGACCCGGCTGCTCGTCACGCTCCGCCTCGTCGCCCCCGACGCCGCACCGCCGGGACACGCGACCGAGGAGCTGATCGCGCGCGCGATCGGCGTCGCGGACTGGGCAGCGGTGGTTGCCACGCTGGACGCGACACGGCAGGACGTCCGCCGGTTCTGGGCACAGGTGACGGGAGAGCAGGATGGATGACGGCGCGAAAATTCCCGATGTGACGGTCACGATCGACGATTCGGTCGTATCGCTCGTAAGTCTCGGTGCGCCGCTCGTGGTGTATTTCTATCCGAAGGACGACACCGCCGGCTGCACCACGGAGGCCAAGGACTTCTCCGCGCTCGCCGACGCGTTCGACGCAGCGGGGGTGAAGGTCGTCGGCGTCTCGAAGGACACGGTCGCCTCCCACGCGAAATTCACCGCCAAGCACGCGCTCACGGTCCGTCTTGCCAGTGATGTCGATGGCGCGGCGTGCGAAGCGTTCGGCGTCTGGGTCGAGAAGGCGATGTACGGCCGCAAATACATGGGCATCGAGCGCGCGACGTTCCTGTTCGCCGCCGACGGCACGCTTGCCAGAGCATGGCGCAAGGTTCGCGTTCCTGGCCATGCGGATGCTGTGCTGGCGGCTGCAAAGGCGCTTTGAACCCCTTGCAGATTCGTGGTTTTTCTCGCGCTGACGTCATCGTTCCACCCAACGTGCATCAACTCGCCGTATCAACCTGCCGCTCCGCCGCGCGATAGGGTTCGCGCTCTTGCCCAAGTCCGCGGCATCCGGCCTAACTCTTCCTGTCTGGTGCGCGGAGGGGCTGCGAGTCAGGACAGAGTTTCGGAGCCGTCCGCTTGGGGGCGAACGGCCCTGCATTTTTTTGTCGGGGACCAATGGTCGATTTTACCGCTGCAGCCATCGTGACGCGCCTCAAGGCGGTGTTCGCGACGCGCGATTTTCTCATTCATGACGGCAGTTCGGTCCGTCGCATCAGCCTTGGCGCAGGTCGTCAGGTTGCAATGGCCGCGATCGGCGCGGTGACGCTGGGCTTTTCCGGCTATGGCGCGGTTGCCGCTGCCGGCGCCGTCAAGCCTGCCGAAACCGATGCGCAGATCGCGCGGATGCAACACCAGATCGGTCAGATGCAGCAGCGCGTCGCGACCATCCGCGAGACCGCACAGGCACACGCCCAGCGCGTCGACCACCGCCAGGCGCTGATCGCCGCCGCGCTGACCGGTACCGGCGACGCAAAGGCGCTGGCGCTTGCCACCCCGTCGATCGATCCCGCCGCCGACCGTCTCGCCGCTGATGTCGTGAAGCCGTTCGTCAAGGTCGAGGGCCATCAGGTCCAGCTGGCCGGCGTCGCGCAGAAGCTGCTCGACCAGCGCTATGCCGCCACCACCGCTACCGTACGCCAGCTCGGCCTGCGTCCCGAGCGTGTCGCCAAGCAACGCGCCGTTGCAATGGGTGGCCCGCTGATCGCCGCGAACAGCGAGGAGGCCAGCGCCGATCTGCGTGCCGACGCGCAGTTCCGCACGCTGTTCCAGACCTGGAAGAAGCTCGACACGCTGCAGCAGGGCGTGATCGCGATCCCCTCGGTGCAGCCGGTGCATTCGCTGTCGTTCACCAGCAATTTCGGCATTCGCTCGGATCCGTTCCGCGGGACGGCGGCGATGCATGCCGGCGTCGACATTCCCGGCCCGGTCGGCACGCCGATCTACGCCACCGCCGACGGCATCGTCGCGCATGCCGGTCGCCAGGGCGGCTATGGCAACATGGTCGAGCTGAACCATGGCAAGGGCATCGCGACGCGCTACGGCCACCTTTCGAAGATCCTCGTCGCCGACAACACACGCGTGACCCGTGGACAATTGATCGCGCTGATGGGCTCCACCGGCCGCTCGACCGGCCCGCATCTTCACTATGAAGTCCGTATCGACGGCCACGCCGTAAACCCGATCCCGTTCCTGACGACCGCGGATTACCTGCTCGCCGCACAGGACCGCTCGGTCAACGCGATCCCCGTCTCCACCGGCGGCCCCGCCGCACAGGACTGACGCACGAACACGGGCACGGACAATTTGAGCCACACCCCCGCCATCCCGGCGAAAGCCGGGACCTCGACCCACGGGGACGGATTATCGTTCAGCACCCCCGTCGTCCGAGCGAAAGCTGGCATCTCCGTCCACAAGGACGGACCATCAGTATAAGATCCCAGCTTTCGCTGAATTGAGCGATCAAGTGGGGACGGTGGAACTTCGACAGGCCACGCGCCGTCGAGCATGAGGTTGCCGCAAGTTACTCGATCTCCTATCTCCATAGCATGGCAACGCTGGTTCAAGACATCATCCTCACCCCCTCCGCTGCGGCACGCGTCGCCGCGATCGCCGTCAAACAGGGGAAGCCGGCGATCCTCCGGCTTTCGGTCGATGGCGGCGGCTGTTCCGGGTTCCAGTACAAGTTCGGGTTCGCCGATTCGGTCGAGTCCGACGACGTGATCGCCGAGCATGACGGCGTGAAGCTCGTCGTCGACAGCGTGAGCATCGACTTGGTTCGAGGCTGCGCGGTGGATTACGTCGAGTCGCTCGCCGGTGCCGCCTTCCGCGTCGAGAACCCCAACGCAGCGTCCGGTTGCGGCTGCGGCTCCAGCTTCTCGGTCTGACGGTAGTGAAAATCGTCACGTACAACGTCAACGGCATCAAGGCGCGGTTGCCGCGCCTGATCGAATATCTGACCGAAGACCAGCCCGACATCGTCTGCCTCCAGGAGCTGAAGTCGAGCGACGACACCTTCCCGATCGCCGACATCGGAGCCGCGGGCTACGGCGCGGTCTGGCACGGTCAAAAGGCATGGAACGGCGTCGCGATCCTCGCAAAGAGCGGCACGCCCTTGGTGCGGCAGCGCGGCCTCGAAGGCGAACCGGAGGATGAGCACAGCCGCTATATCGAGGCCGAAGTCGACGGCCTGATCGTCGCCGCGCTGTACCTGCCCAACGGCAATCCTCAGCCCGGCCCGAAATTCGATTATAAACTCCGCTGGATGGACCGGCTTGCCGACCGCGCACGCGTGCTGCTTGCCGAGGAAAAGCCGACGATTCTCGCGGGCGATTACAACGTCATCGCCAATGACGACGACACCTTCTCCGTCCGCGCGATGCAGGACGACGCCTTGATGCAACCCGAAAGCCGCGAGCATTACCGCGCTCTTGTCGCAGAGGGCTGGACGGACGCGCTTCGCACGCAATTCCCGAAAGGCGGCATCTGGACGTTCTGGGATTACCAGGCGGGCGCATGGCAGCGCGATGCCGGGTTCCGCATTGACCATCTACTGCTCAGCCCGCAGGCCGCCGACCGGATGATCGATGCCGGCGTCGACAAGGCCTATCGGGGCCGTGAAAAGGCCAGCGACCATGCACCGACCTGGGTCCGGTTGCGGTGAAGGTGCTTTCGGTCGCCCTGCTGTCGTTCGCAGCGCTATATGCGACGGGTGCTAGCGCACAGGAGCGCGAATATTGCCCCGAGCGACCGGGGATAGACACCCCCGCCTGCACGATGGCGCCGGGCCGCATCTCGGTCGAGACATCGATCGCCGATTGGACGCGCGATGATCAGCCGGGTTCGCGCGACGACAACATATTGATCGGCGATACGCTGGTTCGCATTGGCGTCACCGATACGATCGAGGCGCGTGTCGGCTGGACGCCGTTCGGACATGACCGGATGCGCGATTCGACCGGTGTTGATACGGTCGACGGCGTCGGCGACGTGTCGCTCGGACTCAAGGCCAATCTGTACAATCCCGACGGCTCGGGTTTCTCCGTCGCGGTGTTGCCCTATGTAACGTTGCCGGTCGGGCGATCCTCGGTCGGTGCGGGCGATTGGGGCGCCGGGTTCCTGATCCCGGTCACCTACGAGCTGTCAGACACGGTATCGCTCGACCTGAGCCCCGAGATCGACGCCGCGGTCGATCAGGATGGCAACGGCCGCCACCTCGCTTACAGCGCCGCTGCCGGTTTGGCCGTAAAGCTCGACAAGGATTTCACGCTGACCGGCGAGTTGCAGGCGTTGCGCGACGACGATCCCGAGCAGCATGCGACTCAGACGGTCGCGGCGCTGTCGCTCGCTTGGTCGGCGTCCGATGATCTTCAGTTCGACGTGCTCGGAGCGGCGGGACTGAACGATGCAGCGCCCGATGCGCGGCTTTATGCGGGGATATCGCGGAGGTTCTAGATGCTGGTCGGCCTGCTCCTGCTTCAAGCGGTAGCCGGGCCGCCACTCCCGCTGGAACTTCGCAAGCGCGCGCCACGGGTCTCGACGCCGTGCCCGACGGAGTCCGGGA
This sequence comes from Sphingomonas sp. SL1004, assembly GCF_057815015.1. Lineage (NCBI taxonomy): Bacteria > Pseudomonadati > Pseudomonadota > Alphaproteobacteria > Sphingomonadales > Sphingomonadaceae > Sphingomonas > Sphingomonas sp. SL1004. Next base: position 1,550,051 of record NZ_JBYMUX010000001.1, on the reverse strand, counting down.
GTGGCGAGATCGTCGTCTGCGCAAAACCGACGGATCAGCGTCTCGAAGCGCTACCCCAGCCCATCGTCCCGCCGCGCGGTGATCCGCTCTCGTTTCGCCTGCCCGGCGGCGGCAATGGCAATGTCCACGCGATCCGCACCGAGCTGCCCGGCGCGACCGGGCAGGGGGTGGCGGTCACGCTGAAGATCCCGTTCGGCAAGGGAAAGCGGGAGTAGGGCTCCAAACGAGTCGTTGCTCCCGGCCTCCTTGTTCTCCCGCGAAGGCGGGAGCCCAGACTGAGTCTTCGCCTTCGCGGACAAACATGTTTCTTCGGCATTGATGGGGGACTCAAACGAGCCCTGCCCCTACAGCGTCCGTTCGTAGACCTGATACACCTTGTTCACCCGGCTCTCGATCGTCTCGGCGATCGACCGCATCCCCTGGTTGTCGTCGAGGATCCAGCCGATCTCGGCCCGGCTCGCACCATAATGCTCGACCGAGGCGCGGCGGATGTATTCGATCATCATGAAGGCCAGCTGGCTCGCCATCCGCGACGCCTGCAATTCCTTCACCACGCCCATCAGCGGCACGCGTACCGTCCGCACCTTGGGTTTGCGCAGCCACCACAACAGCTTGGCCCAGCCGAACGGGAACAGGTTGCCGTTCAACGGCTTGATCGCCTCGTTCAGATCGGGAAGCGTGATCATGAACGCAACCGGCTTGCCGTCCAGCTCGGCGATGCGGATCAGGTCGTTGAAGACGATCGGCTTCAGCTTCACGCCGACGTCCTTGATCTCCGGCGGGGTCAGGGGGACGAACCCCCAATTGTCGCGCCACGCATCGTTGAGGATCGACAGGATGATCGCCGCCTCTTCCTCGAACCTGGTCTTGTCGACGTTGCGGACGGTGATCCGCGGGTTCTTCTCGCCCGACTTGATGATCCGCTGGACGATCGGCGGGAACTGCTTCGTGACGTCGACCTCATAGGTCATCAGCTGCTTGATCGGACGATAGTTCGCCCACTCGATCCAACCGCGATATTCGCGCTTGGCATGGCCCATCATAATCGTCGGCGAGTGATCAAAGCCGTCGATCAGCAGACCCGGCTCCTCCCAGATCGACATGCTGATCGGGCCCATCGCGCGCGTCATGCCCTGGTCGCGCAGCCACTGTTCGGCGCGCGCGAGCAGCGCCTGGAAGATGTCCTGCCGCTCGGCCTCCATCAGCCCCCATTGGCCGACGCCGGGACCAAAGCCCTGCTCGGGCGGCATCGTCAGTGCGAGCGTATCGATATGCGCGGAGATGCGTCCGACCACCCGGCCATCTTCCTCGGCGAGGAATAGCTGCGCCTTGGCATGGCTGAACCAGCCATTCTTCTCGGGCGTGATCAGCCCGAGCGCCTCGGTCTTCAGCGGCGGCACCCAATGCGGATCGTCGGCATAGAGGCGGAACGGCAAATCGACGAAGATCTTGCGGTCTTTTTTCGTCTCGACCGGACGGATAGTAAGTTTGGCCATGTGTCGTTCCCGAAAACGCAGTGGAGCGTGTCTAGCCAGCGCCAGGGGGAAAGGCGAGTGACACGTGAGTCATCGCCAAACCTGGTCAGAGTGATCGGGTTTCCTCGCGCGGAGACTGGCGCGCAACCTGTAAATGCCACGCTGCGGCCACTATCTTCGGGCAATGGACATGCCCATGGATACCTCGCTCAGCCTCGCTCGCGGCACGGCCGCTCCAGCCTTTGCAAACCCCAGCGCCTCAGCAACACCCGGCGCGGGCGTCGTGCGTATCGCCGACGACAAAGCGATGTTGCGCGCTGCGGCCGACCTGACGCGCGATCTCGTGAAGCCCCGGCCGGCGGTGTATTGGGCCGACCTGATCGCGTCGATGGTGCTGGGCTATGGCGCGCTGTTCGTAGCGGCAACGAGCGACTCGATGGCGGTGGCGGTGATCGCCGCGATCGCGTCCGTGCTCGGCCTGTACCGCGGGCTGAGCTTCATCCACGAAGTCAGCCATATGAAGCATGCGGCGGTCCCGAACTTCCGGCTCGGCTGGAACATCCTTGTCGGCGTGCCAATGATGACGCCGTCGTTCATGTATGAGGGCGTGCACAACCTTCACCACGCCAAGACGCGCTATGGCACGGTCGAAGACCCCGAATATCTGCCGCTCGCGTTGATGAAGCCGTGGACGCTGCCGCTGTTCATCGTCGTGTCGGCGCTGGCGCCGATCGCGCTGATCGTCCGGTTCGCGATCCTGTCGCCGCTGTCGCTGCTGTCGCCGAAGCTGCGGACGATGGTGGTCGAGCGCTATTCGGCGTTGGCGATCAATCCGCAATTCCGTCGTCGTGCGCCAGAAGGCGAGGCCAAGGCGTATTGGAACCGCCTTGAGATCGCGGCGAGCCTGTGGGCGATGACGCTGATTGGGATTACTGTCGCGGGCGTGTTGCCGCTGCGTGCGTTCCTGACGACCCTCGGCGTCGCTTCGGCGTTCGCCGTGCTCAACCAGGTCCGTACATTGGTGGCGCATCTGTGGGAGAATGACGGCGAGCCGATGACGGTGACCGCGCAGTATCTAGATACGGTCAACGTGCCGCCGCCAGCGATGCTGCCCGCGCTGTGGGCTCCGGTAGGTTTGCGCTATCACGCGCTGCATCATCTGTTGCCGGGGCTGCCCTATCATGCGCTGGGTGAGGCACATCGCCGGATTTCGGCCGAACTGGATGCGATGTCGCCGTATCATAAGGCAAGCTATCCGGGTCTGCCGGGTCTGGTCAGCAAGATCGCCCGCAGCACGATGGTCCGCCGCTGATCCAAGCTTGTTTCCCGCGAAGGCGGGGATCCTGACTGGGCTCCCGCCTTCGCGGGAGAACAAGCTTATGTGAGATGCCGTCCGGTTATTCCTCGGACCGGATCAGCACCGCTTCGCCGATCAGAAAGAATAGCAGGAACGGCGCCCACGCGGCGAGGAACGGCGGGTAAGCTCCCAAATTGCCCATCGCCAACGCGAAGTTATCTGCGACGAAGAAGGCGAACCCCAGTCCCATCCCGATCACCGCGCGCACGAACAGCTTGCCCGATCGCGCGATACCGAATGCGGCGACGGCACCTAGCAGCGGCATCAGTACCGACGACAGCGGCCCCGACAGCTTGTGCCATAGCGACCCCTCCAACGCCTTGGTCGGACGCCCGGCATCCGACAGGTCGCTGATCGCGGATTTGAGTGCGCCGAACGACAGGCCATCCGCGTCGACGCTCGCGAGCGTGAACTGATCGGGCCGCACGTCCTTGGCGATGACGACCAGCCCCAGGTTACGAACTGTGCCGCTCTTGACGTCGAACCGGTTCGCGGGCCCGACCTCCCAGCCATGCGCGACGCGCTTGCCGTGATCCGCGCGCAGGATCGCTACCAGATTGCCCCCGGTGCGATCGTAGAGCGTGACCCCGCCGAGCCGCGTCGCATCGCCGCGCCCCCGGATCTGCGCCACCTCGATCAGATCGTCGCCGTCACGCACCCATACGTTCGCACGGTCGCCGCGATCGATCGGCAGCTTGCCATAATTGACCTTCTGCCACTGGTTCAGCGTCGCCGTCGCCCGCGCCACGACCCGGTCGTTGAAGACGAAACTGATCACCGCCACGCCAAGGCTCGCTACCAGCAACGGCGCCAGCACCTGATGTGCGGACAGGCCGGAGCCCTTCAACGCAACGATCTCGCTATTCTGGTTCATCGTGATCAACGTCAGGATCGTCCCGAGCAGGACCGAGAATGGCAGAAAGCGCGAGACGATCTGTGGCGCACGCAGCGACACGTAATGCCAGACCTGCGCGTCGCCATTGCCCGGAAAGGCGAGGATGTCGCCCGAATTGCTCAGCAGGTCGAGCGCCTGAAGCACCAACACGAGCGCGGCAAGAACTGCGAACGTCCGCACCAGAAACATCCGGCCCATGTAGATCGCGACCGTGCGCGACGGGAAGAAGCTGACGAGTTTCATACGGTCTTGCTCGCCTGCGACTTTGGCCGGAAGCCCGGAATGCGCTTGGTGATCGCCTTGAACGTCTTCGAGAAGACGCGTTCCAGCGCACCGATCGGTTGCCCGCCGGGGACGTACGCGATCGTGTAATACATCCACAAGATCAGGCCGGCGAAGATCGTGAACGGCACCCACAAGGCGATGATCGGGTCGATCCGCCCGAGTTCGCCGACGTCCGCCGCATACTGGTTCACCTTGTGATAGGTGACGATCATCACGATCGACAGGAACACGCCGAGCGCGGACGAGGACCGCTTTGGCGGCACGCCGAGCGCGAGCGCGAGCAGCGGCAACAGGAACATCGTCGCCACTTCAGCGAGGCGGAAATGGAATTCGGAACGGCTGCCGTCGCGCTGCACGAGCGTCGCACCGCGCTGACCCTGTTTGGCGAGCTCCGGAAGCGTGTATTCAAGATTACGGCCGCCGCGGCTGCGGAAGCTCTCGAACTTGGGCAGGTTGATCGGCAGGTCGTGGCTGGTGAAGGTCAGCACGCGCGGCGTCTTGAATTCGGGCCGGTTGTGGACGAGCGTGCCGTTCGCGAGCCGGAAGATGATGACGTTGGGATCGTCGGTCGCCAGGAACTTGCCCTTCTCCGCGGTCACTCCCAGCCAGTCACCATTCTGGCTCGACGCGTGGACGAAGATCCCGGACAGTTCGCGCCCCTTGTCCTTGCTCTGCTCGATCCGCAGCGTCATCCGCGAGCCCAGATTGGTGAACTCGCCGACCTTGATTGACGCGCCGAGCGCCCCGGTGCGCAGTTCGAACCGCAGCCCTTCGTAATAATAGCGGGCGATCGGCTGGACATAGCCGACGATCGCCAGGTTCAGCAGCGCGAGTGCGATCGTGTACATGTACGGCACGCGCAACAGCCGGTTGTAGCTCATGCCGACGCCGCGCAGGACGTCGAGCTCGGACGAGGTCGACAGGCGGCGGAAGGCGAGGAGGATGCCGAGCAGCAGCCCGATCGGAATGCCGAGCCCGAGATATTCCGGCAGCAGGTTGGCCAGCATCCGCCACACGACGCTGATCGGGCCGCCCTGCGTCGCGACGAAATTGAACAGCCCGAGCATGCGATCGAGCACGAATAACATGACGGCGATAAGCAGCGTCGAGAACAGCGGCACCGCGATCAGCCGGGCCATGTAGCGGTCGATGGATTTCATGCGCGGGTTGAGCTCGGTCTGCTGGGTCGCGCGGGTATAGGGGCGGCGGGGCGGGGCGTCATCCTCAATCGCATAGCGCCTGCGAGCGTCTATTCGGCAGCGACTTGGTCGCGCGCGTTCACGTCGCCAGTGACGGCGCGATCGGCTGCGACCGCAGTGACGACCGCGCGCTCCAGGCCGTTCAGCGTGAAGGGTTTGCGCAACACCTCGTGCCCGCCAAACTGGGCGACGTTCACTTCGCCCGCGAACCCAGTCACGAACAATATGGCGATGTGCGGATAAAGCGGCGACAGCGCGGCGATCATCTCGGGTCCGGTCTGGCGCGGCATCAACACGTCGGTGATGATGAGGCCGATCGACGGGTTGGCAGCGAGCAGCGCGGGCGCGGCGAACGGATCATCGCACGCGATCGCCCGGTGGCCGAGTTCCTCAAGCGCCCCGACCGTCGCCGCCAGCACACGAGGATCGTCCTCGACTACCAGAATCTCCAGCGCGTCGGAAACCGTTGCGACTTGCTCGACCAAGGCCGCCGGCACCGAAGGGGTCGATACTTCGGGAGCAGCAGCGCGGGGCAGGTACAGGGTAACCGCGGTGCCTTCGCCGGGGGCGGACACGAGCCCGACCTCGCCGTGCAATTGCCGGACGAGCGCAAAGATCTGGCTCAGGCCGAGCCCCGTACCCTTGCCGACGCCCTTGGTGGTGAAAAACGGCTCGAACACGCGCTCGGCAACGTCCGGCGTCATCCCGCAGCCATCGTCGGCTACCGTGATCGTCACATAGTCGCCGGCAACACATTGGCCGACCTGTTCCGCCGTCAGCGTCGTCGCACCGGTGACGATGGTCAGTGTGCCCCGGCCGTTCATCGCATCGCGCGCGTTGACCGCCAAGTTGAGAACAGCATTCTCCAACTGTACCTGATCGCCTCGCACGCAGCCGCCGGCCGCCTCATCACGCGAGACCAAGGTGATCGCATCGCCGAGCGTCCGGTCGAGCAGGTCGGACATGCCCGCGACGAGCTTGGCCGCCTCGATCGTCTCGGGCTTGAGCGAGTCTTCGCGACTGAACGCGAGTAGCCGGCGGGTCAACGCCGCGGCCCGGTTCGCGCCTTCGGTAGCGCTGTCGATATGGCGCCGCGCAGCCACGGGATCGGTCGCGAGACAGCGCCGCGCGAGTTCCAGTCCGCCGAGCACGACCGCCAGCATGTTATTGAAATCATGTGCGATGCCGCCGGTCAGCTGGCCGACTGCCTCCATCTTCTGGATCTGGCGCAGCTTGGCTTCCTGGACGCGCAGCTCGGCGGTGGCGGCGGCGACCGCGGTGGTCAGTTCGTCGGCACGCTCACGTTCGAGTTCGGCGTCGGCCAGTGCGGTGGCACGCTCGCCGACCGCGCGGATTGTGAACCAGCCTAGCAGGATCGCGCCGAGCACGATCAGCACGCCGAACACCGCGAGCACGCCCGCGACCCAGCTGGACCGCTCGACCGAGCCCATCGCCGCCGTGGTCCGGTCGTCGAGCAGCGCGCGCTCGCCGGCGATCAGCGTGTCGAGCGTCGTGTTGATCTCGGCGAGCGTCGGCGATTTCCGCGCCTGATAATAGCGCGCGAGTGCCTGGCCGTTCTTGCCGTAACTCGTGTTGAGCGCGGTCAGCGACAGCTCTCGGCCGCGTGAGTCATACGCGGCGCGGAGCCGGTCGACTCGCGGCTGCTGTTCGGGGTTGTCGTTGGTGATCCGGTCGAGCCTGTCGATCTGCGTCCCGGCGAGCAGCCATTCGTCGAAGTACAGCTGGCCCAGCTGCCTGTCGCCACTGATGACGTAGCGCCCGAGCGATGCCTCCGACCGCGCGATCGTCCCCGACAGCGTGCGGGCGAGGATCATCACGTCATAGCTGTGCGCCTGCAGTTCGAGCGCGCGGTCACGCTGGCGATTGGCGTTGCCGAGCGTGACGATCAGGGCGACGAGGACGGCGGCGCCAAGCAGGCCCATCGCGACGAGCATGGCTATCCGCCATCTCGCCCCGCCCCCCTGGGCCGCAGTCCGGGCCTCGCTCCGCATCACGCCTGCATCCTAGCGCGTCGTTGCCGCTGCGCAATGATTTCGATTTTTGGAGGGGCGGGTGCCGACCCTTCCGATCCTTCCCCGCAAGGGGGAGGTGGCTGGCACTTGCCAGACGGAGGGGGAGGTAAGGGAAAACCTCTGTTCCGTGTCCTCCCCCTCCGTCACCTTCGGCGCCACCTCCCCCTGGCGGGGGAGGATTAGCTTTAGCCGATCACGCCGACGGCGCGGCCAGCGGTCTCGAACATCCCGAGGATCGTCGTGATCTGCTCGTCGGTATGTTCCGCGCACAGCGAGCACCGCAGCAGGAACGTCCCCGCGGGAGTCGCCGGCGGCCGCGCCATGTTGACGTACAGCCCGCCCTCGAGCAGCGACTGCCAGATCGCAATCGCCTGTTCCTGATCGGTGAGGATTACCGCGATGATCGCCGAGTCGGACGTCTCGGTGCCGAGCTTGAACCCCATCGCCTTGAGCCCACCGTGCAACTGGCGTGCGTTCTTCCAGAGCTGCGCGCGCTTGTCGTGCGCGGTCATCAGTTTGCGGATCGACGTCGCGGCGGTGGCGACCACCGATGGCGGCAACGAGGCGGTGAAGATGTACGGACGGCAGGCAAACCGTACCATCTCGAACTTCGGATGGTTCGACACGACGAACCCGCCGACCGTGCCGACCGACTTCGAGAAGGTGCCGACGACAAAATCGACCTCGTCGGTAAGCCCCATCTCCTCGTACACGCCGCGCCCGTTGGGACCGAAAAAGCCCATCGAATGCGCCTCGTCGACCAGCACCATGCAGCCGTGCTTCTTGGCGACCGCGACCATCTCCTTCAGCGGCGCGATGTCGCCGAGCATCGAATAGACGCCTTCGAGCACCACCAGCTTGCCGGCTTCCTTCGGCAAACGGCCGAGCCGCTTGTCGAGATCGTTCACGTCGTTGTGGCGGAAGCGGACGATCTCGGCATTGCCCTGCTTGCAGCCGTCGTAGATCGACGCGTGGCTGTCGGCGTCGAGGATGACGTATTCGCCCTTGCCGGCGAGCGTCGAGATGATCCCGAGATTGGCCATGTACCCGGTCGAGAACACGATCGCGCCGGTCATGTCGTAGAATTCGCGGAGCGCCTGTTCGACGTCGATGTGATCGTGGAACGTGCCGTTGAGCATCCGGCTGCCGTTGGTGCCCGAGCCGAATGCGTCGAGCGCATCCTTGCCGGCCTGGATGACATCGGGGTCGAACGTCATGCCCATGTAATTGTACGTGCCGAGCAGGATCGTGTCCTTGCCGCGGATCACCGCCTGGGTCGGCGACTTCACCTCGTCCATCACGATCGCGAACGGATTGCGCACGCCACTGGCGATCAGCGCCTCGCGTTCGGCGATCAACGCGTCGAATTTCGACATGAGGTCGCGTTCGGGGGCGACCTCGGGAGCGTCGACGGGGAGGGCGTGGGGAGTGGTGGCGGCTTCGGTCATTCTATCGATTCCATAGGTTGGAATGTATCCCGATCCCCCAATCACCCCGTTCGCCCTGAGCGAAGTCGAAGGGTGGCCTGTAGGGCGCGGCTTCGACTTCGCTCAGCCCGAACGGGGGAGGGGCGAAGGGCTTGCTCAGGCGGCCTTCAACTTCGCGACCGCGTCGACCAGTTGGCCGACCGTCTCGATCTCGGCCTGCATGTTCATCGTGATGATGATGTCGAATTCGTCCTCGATCGCGGCGACGAAATCCATGACCGTCAGGCTGTCCCACTCCAGATCGCCCTGGAACGTGGTGGCATCGCTCAGCGCGACGCCCTTCTTGTTGAACGGCTCGATCTGCGCGGTGACGGTGTCGTAGATCTGCTGGCGGTCGCTCATTGTAATCCTTCCGGGTGTCGCACGCATATCTGACAGGGAATTGCGGCGGCTTTTCGGCGCTATAGCAGCCCGGCGGCGCGATACCACGCCGCGGTTTGTGCCAGGGCTTGCGGGGTCGGGACCGACGGCGTCCACAGCGCAGGCGGCGGCGGCTTGTGCGAGACCCAGTCGGGGTGGCAGAAATAACTGACCCGGTCCCGCGTCAGCTTGGCCTTGCGACGCCGGACGAGCCGGTCGGCGGCGGAGGCGAGCTTGAGGAGCGCGCGGGGTGTAGGGAACACCCTGATCGATTTGCCGACCGCCACGCCGATCGCGCGCGCAAAATCGCGGTTGTCCCAACCGTTCGGCACGCCATCGTCGGGCTCCATGATCGACGGCGCGTCGCCACTCTCGGCGAGCGCGAGCAGCAGTGCGGTCAAATCCTCGACATAGAGCAGCGAGACGCGCGTGCCTGCCGGGGGCATCGGTACATAGCCCGACCTGGCCGCCTTGAAGACATCGAGCAACTCCAGATCGCGCGGGCCGAAGATCGCGGGCGGGCGGACGATCGTCCAGTCGAGCCCCGACGTCTGCACGCGCGTCTCCGCCTCGGCCTTCGACCAGCCATAGTTCGACAGCGTCGGCTCGCGCGCGGCCAGCGAGGAGACGTGGACGAATCGGCGAATGCCGGCCGCCCGCGTCGCCTGGAGAATGCCTTCGGTGCCGGCGACGTTACCCTCGGCAAAGCCCGCACGGTTGGCCGCGTTGACCACGCCGGCGACATGGATCACCATGTCCGCGCCCTCGACCAGGGTCGCGAGGCTCTTGGGGCGATCGAGCGCGCCTTCGATCCAGGTCACGCCGATGCGCTTGGCCTGGGGTTTACGCACGAGCGCGCGGACGGTGTGGCCGGTCTCCAGCGCGTGATCGATCAGGTGGCTGCCGACGAACCCGGTGCCGCCGGTAATGGCCAAGATCATGAGCCCATTCCCCAGACAGAAGCGTGTTCACCCGCGAAGGCGGTTGCCCAGTCTGGACACCCGCCTTCGCGGGTGAACAAGGCCCGGGCGATCATACGAGCGCCAGATGGTTGCGATGCACCAGCGCAGACCGAGGAGCGTAGCCAAGGATGGCCGCATGATCGTCGCTATGTCGACCAAGCAGGCGCGCGGTATCCGCCGCATCATACTCCGCAAGACCCCGCGCGACAGTCCCGCTCGGCCCTTCGATCGTCACCAGATCGCCACGCGCGAAACCGCCGTCGATTCGAGTCGCGCCCGTGGCGAGCAAACTCCGCCCTTGGCCGAGCGCCGCCGCAGCCCCCGCATCGACATGGATCGCACCCTTCGCGGTCAGCCCCCCCGCCAGCCAGGCCTTCCGTGCAGACGCCGTCCGCTCGGCCGTAAAGATCGTGTGGCGGGCAGGGATCGATAGCGGATACTCGATCCGCCCCGAAGCGATCGCCAACGGAATCCCAGCACCCGTTGCGATCCGCGCGGCAGCGATTTTCGAGGCCATCCCACCCGAGCCCATGCCCGAGCCCGACCCGTCGTCCGCCATCCCCGCGACCGCGTCGATCCGCGGCACGCTGGCGATATGCGTCGCGGACGGATCGGTATGCGGATTGGCGGTGTAGAGCCCGTCGACGTCGGACAGCAGGATCACGCCCTGTGCTCCGGCGGCTTGCGCGACGCGGGCGGCAAGGCGGTCATTGTCGCCAAAGCGGATTTCCTCGGTCGCGACGCTATCGTTCTCGTTGATCACCGGCACGACCTTCAGCGACAGCAACCGGTTGAGCGTGGCCGCGGCGTTGAGATAGCGGCGGCGGTCTTCGAGATCGTCCAGCGTGACGAGGATCTGCGCCGCTTTGAGATTTTGCGCCGCGAGGAGTTCTGCCCAGACCTGGCTGAGCGCGATTTGGCCGGTGGCGGCGGCTGCCTGCGCGTCTTCGAGGCTGGCTCGGCCACCCTTGGGGAGACCAAGCCGGCGCGCGCCCAAGGCGATCGCGCCAGACGACACGATCGCGACCTGCTGGCCCGCGCTAGTTCGAGCAGCAATGTCGGCCACAAGGCCCGCAAGCCACTCGCGTCGAACGCTCCCGTCAGGATCGACCAGCAACGCCGACCCGATCTTCACGATCAGCCGTGTGCAAGAGGCAGGCGGAAACATCATGCATTACCCTCCCGTTTGCGGGAGGGGTTAGGGGAGGGGCGGGCGTGACCTATCGACAAGAAAGCCCTCCCCCGACCCCTCCCGCAAGCGGAAGGGGAGAAATCTGGAACCAACCCTTTCCCCGCAGGGGAGAGGGCTAAGCAAGACGTCAGAGCGGCGACCATGCGACCGGCACTTCGCCTTCTTCCAGTTCCTTCGCCGCGCCCGGCGCCGGCCCGATCGCCTCGATCAGCTGATCCAGCACTGCCTCGATCCCAGCGCCGCTCGCGCCCGAAATCGCCATCACCTCGGCACCGCTGGCTTCCGCCAGTTCCGCCGACAGCGCCGCGATCAGCTCCGGATCGAGCATGTCGATCTTGTTGAGCGCGACGATCACCCGCTTGTCGGTGAGCCCCTCGCCGTAATTCTCCAGCTCGTCACGCACGATCCGGTACGATTCGGCCACGTCACGGTCGTTCGCATCGACCAGATGCAGCAGCACCCGGCAGCGCTCGATATGCCCGAGGAACCGGTCGCCGATACCCGCACCTTCGGCCGCGCCCTGGATCAGCCCCGGAATATCCGCGACCACGAACTCGCGCTGCTTGTGGCGCACCACGCCCAGCTGCGGGCGGGTGGTGGTAAAGGCATATTCGCCGACCTTGGCCTGCGCGTTGGTCACCTGATTGATGAAGGTCGACTTGCCCGCATTCGGCAGCCCGACCAGACCCGCATCGGCGAGCAGCTTCAGCCGCAGCCAGACCCACGCCTCGCCGAACGGCCAGCCGGTGCCGTGCTGGCGCGGGGTGCGGTTGGTCGACGTCTTGTAGCTCGCGTTACCGCGCCCGCCGTCGCCGCCGCGGAACAGCACTTCGCGCTGGCCGACTTCGGTGAAGTCGATCAGCACCTCTTCCTTGTCCTCCGCCAGCACCTGCGTGCCGAGCGGAACGCGGATGACGAGGTCCTTGCCGCCCGCGCCGGTGCGGTTCGAGCCCGACCCGCCCGAGCCGCGGGGCGCGCGAAAATGCTGCGTGTAGCGGAAGTCGATCAGCGTGTTCAGGCCGGCGATGCATTCGAACACGATGTCGCCGCCCTTGCCGCCATTGCCGCCGTCGGGGCCGCCATATTCGATATATTTTTCGCGGCGGAAGCTGACGGCACCGGGGCCGCCCTCACCCGAACGTACGTAGATCTTGGCTTGGTCTAGAAAATGCATCGCCGCCCCATAGCGAAATTAGCGAAAATCTCCACCCTCTGCGATTCGGCCCGCGATTCGAGCCCCGATCCGGTGCACTAGCAGCGGGCAGGGGCGGCGGCGTCCTTGCTGGCGAGCAGTGCGTCGAGCGCCAGTTCGCGTGCCTTGCCGACCGGGAGGCCGAGCGCGCGCGCCATCGGTGCGCCCATCAGCGCATCGCCGAGCGCCATCAGCACCAGCGTCAACGTCTGCTCCTGGATCGGCTGGTCGCCAGGCATGTCACCCTCCGCCAGCTCGTCGACCAGGTCGTGGATCGCGGTCAGGATCGGATCGAGCGCATCGGTGTTGCCCGAGAGGATCATCCAGCTCGCCAGCGCCCCCGCGCCGCCCTTGCCGAACGCGTCGAAGGTCATCTCTACGACCTCACGCGGGTCGAGCTCGCCCGCCCGCACGCGCAGCACCGCCGCGCCGATCGTACCGACGATGTCCGCTGCCATCCGCGTGATCAGCGCGGTATGCAGCGCCTCCGCCGAGCCGAAATGGTGGAGCAAATTGGCGTGCGTGCGCCCGACCCGGCCTGCCACGGCCTTCAGCGTCACAGCGCTGGGGCCGCTTTCGACAAGCAGGGCCCGCGCAGCCTCGACGGCAGCTTCACGCGATTCGGTGGGGGAGAGGCGCTTGCGCGGCGTTGACGTCACGGACGGGGAAACCTATTTACATCAATGTAAGTAACGAGTGTTCATTCCTGTTTGGAGGTTTCCGTGGCGAAAGCAACCACGCCTGCCGATCTGACGATCACCCCGCGCGACCGCCGCTTCGGCCGCGGTGCCGCGATTCGCCGCTGGTGGCTGAACGACGATCCGATCGCGACCGCGTTCTACAACGCGCTGTCGGTGACGTTTCCCAAGGGCGAGGGCTATTTCGTCGACAGCGTCCGGAAGTTCCGCGAGGGCACGCCGCCGAAACTCCACGCCGAGATCAACGCCTTCATCAAGCAGGAGGTGATCCACACCCGCGAGCACGTCGCGTTCAACCGCCACGTCACCGACCAGGGCTATGACGTCGCGCCGCTGATCGTGGATGTCGACGCGGCGCTAGCGCTGACCAAGGGGCGTCCGGAGATCGCGAGCCTCGCCGCTACCACCGCGCTCGAGCATTTCACCGCGATGCTGGCGCATGAACTGATCGCCAACCCGAAGCACCTCGCGGGCGGCGACCAGCAGGCAGCAGCGCTCTGGCTGTGGCATGCCGCCGAAGAGATCGAGCACAAGGGTGTCGCCTACGACACCTGGCTCCACGCGACTCGCGACTGGCCACGCTTCACGCGCTGGCGGGTGAAGTCGCTGGTGATGCTGATCACGACGTGGCGGTTCTTCACCGGGCGTGCGCGGGGGATGGCGGAACTGTTGCGGCAGGACGGGCTTACCGGACCGAAGGTGTGTGCGCGGATGGCGTGGTACGCGTTCGGCAATCCCGGGATGGCGCGCAAGATCGCCGGCGTCTGGGCGGCGTATTTCCTGCCTGGGTTCCATCCCTGGAAGCACGACGATCGCGCGCTGATCGGCTTGGCGGAGAGCGAGTATGAGGCGGCGGTGTTGCCGGTTGCGAAGCGCGTGGCGGCAGTGGCCTGAGCGCCTGCAAGCTCCGAGCTTCTCCGCTACTTCCTAGTTCTCCCGCGAAGGCGGGAGCCCAGGATACCAAACGCCGCCGCCCGTGCTTCCTGGACCCCCGCCCTCGCGGGGGAACAGCTAGTGCTGAGGGGCTACCCACATAAACTGAAGCACCACCCCGGCGAAGGCCGGGGCCCAATTGGGGAACGTTGCTAACGGAGTACATCGCTCCGTTACTGCGACCTTTCCAATTGGGCCCCGGCCTTCGCCGGGGTGGTGCTCAATCAATGACGGTGCTGCGACTCACGCCGCCAAAGGGATCGGCGCACATCGGTCGTCATCCAGATCGAGCTCGAACATCACCGCAGGCGCCTCGCCCCCACGCCCACGCGACGTCCGTGGCTCGACGCGCCCCGTCGGCCGAAACCCGAGCTTCGCCAGCACGCGCCCCGACGCCGGGTTGTCCGCGAAATGAAAAGCATCCAGCCGCCGCAAGCCCAGCGCGTGCCGCGCCATCGCCACCACCGCTTCGCCAGCCTCGGTCGCATACCCACGCCCCCAGGCGTCCGGCGCCAGCCAATAGCCCAGTTCATGCCCCGCATCCGCCGCGCGGATACCGATCCCGCCGACGAGTTGCGGCGCACCCGCTTCCATCGTCTCGATCATGAAATGTGGGTCGTGTGGCCCGCGTGGCTGCGCCAGGAACGCCTCGGCATCGCCCAGCGCATAGGGCCAGGGCGCACGCGCCAGCTTGGCGACCACCGACTCATGGCCGATCGCCTGAGCCAGTGCGGGCGCATCTTCCGGCCAACCCGGCCGCAACGTCAGTCTCTTGGTGCGCGCGAACACGGCTCTCTCCTTCACGCATCGCGCCTGGCGTCCTGCCATGTCCGGATGACACGGCAGCGACAGGCGAGGGGGAGGGAGCAATAAAAAAGGGAGCCGGGGTGACCCGTCTCCCTTGTTCAGGTTCGCTTTCGCGACCCGGGTCACCCTGGTGGGCAACCCGGATGGTTACCCGATATTATTCGGCTGCTGCTGCCATATCGGCAGTGTCGTTCGCTGCCAGCTCGACCGAGCAGAATTTCCGTCCGAGTTTGCCCTGGCTGAACACGACGCGGCCATCGACCAGCGCGAAAAGCGTGTGGTCGGTACCGATGCCGACGTTGGTGCCCGGGTAGAACTTCGTCCCGCGCTGACGCACGAGAATGTTGCCGGCGACGCACGCCTGGCCACCGAACTTCTTGACGCCGAGGCGACGACCGGCCGAATCGCGACCGTTGCGCGAAGAGCCGCCTGCTTTCTTATGTGCCATCTGAAGCTACTCCTTATGCCTGAGCGGCCGGGGCGGTGTCGCCCTCGTTGCGCGCCGAGTTCGCCTGGGCAGTCTGGCCGCCGACCGACACGATCTTCAGGATCGTGTGCTGCTGGCGATGGCCGTTCTTGCGACGATAGTTATGACGACGACGCTTCTTGAAGACGATGACCTTGTCCGCCTTCGCCTGCGCGATGATTTCCGCGGCGACGACGAAGCCCTCGACCGAACGCAGCTCCGAGCCTTCGCCCGCCAGCAATACGTCACCCAGCGTCACCGACGCACCTGCATCGCCCTCGATCTTCTCGATGACGATCTTATCTCCGGCGGCGACGCGATACTGCTTGCCGCCCGTGCGCACGACTGCGAACATGGCCCTTGTCACTTTCCAAATACATGTGCCCCACGAACGCAAGGTCCGCCGGGAGAAGCCGGGCAGCTAAGGGAGGGGGGCAGAGTTGTCAACCGCGAAGGGACGCAGGAGCGTGGTTTAAGGTGTCGAACGCCGCATCATTCAGCATACCGGTACAAGATTGTTTCTCCGCGGAGGCGGGGACCCTGACCGGACTCCTGCCTTCGCGGGAGAGCACGCTATTCGATGTGCTCCGATTCGCCTCTTAGTGCCGATGAACCTGCCGCAGCGCATACCGGCCATCCGCATAGTCGCTGAACAGCCCTGAGATCGCCGGATGATCCACCGGCTCGTCGCTATCATCGGGCACCAGATTCTGCTGGCTGACATACGCGACGTAGCTCGACTCCATGTTTTCCGCGAGCAGATGGTAGAACGGCTGGTCCTTCCGCGGACGAATCTCCTCGGGGATGGCCGCATACCATTCGTCGCTGTTCGCGAAGACCGGATCGACATCAAAGATCACCCCGCGGAAATCGAACAGCCGGTGCCGCACGACGTCGCCGATCGAAAAATTCGCATGCGAGATCGGCGGTGCGACCACCTCGGCGGGAACGAGCGGGCTGGTGATGTCGTGAGCGATACTGTCGTGTCGGGGCATATCGATTGATTTAGGGTTTGTTTTGCGCTGCACAAGGAAAACGCGTCGAACGGCGCTTCGGCGGTCAAAATCCTCTTGCGTCCCCAAGGGCACTTCATTAGAGGCCGCGCTTCGACCGATCGGAGGCGCTGTTCGCAGCATCTCGGGTGACCTGCGGAGAGGTGGCAGAGTGGTCGAACGTACCGCACTCGAAATGCGGCGTACCCGCGAGGGTACCGTGGGTTCGAATCCCACCCTCTCCGCCATTACTTACTGACATTGCCGGATAAATCGCCCCTGTGGGGGTCATCGCGTACGGATGTTCGTCGTCGCGTCGGGTTGACGGGATTCGAGGCCCGTGGTCGCGACGAAAGTACGCGTTCAATCGTGGGCGGATCTGGCCCAGTAAGCGCCGGCCTTTCGCACAATGTCTGGTCGAATACTGACCGTAACCGGATCAAGCGAAGTATCTTCAAGTAAAGATGCTGGAATCAACTACGCCGGACAAGCAAACGCCCGGACCGTTGCCGATCCGGGCGCCTGCGTGACGATCGCTCGTCAGCCCCCATTTTTTTGCTTTCGCTCAACACCTTTGGTGCGGCGTAAAAGCAGTCCCCGAACCACGGCCGTTGCCTGTGTCTCAGCGAGGTTTTTGCTAGTTATGTCGCGAGCCTTTGTCACGGTATTTGCGAGAGCGGCGGAACGATTGGACAGGCGCTGTGGCGATTACGCAACATACCAATCTAGCCATTGGGTGAAGTCGTACCCATGAGAGCGCGAGCTTCGTGCGCCTCCCTATGCCCGGCACCGGCGCAGTTGCCTCGCGCGGGGCCGCGCCCTAGGAGCTGAAGGACTGTTTCTCTCAACGATCGAACCCGGCCGCCCATGATCCTGTCCCGCTATGAACGGATGATAGCCCGTCGCTATCTGCTGCCGGGAAAGGGCGAAGCGTTCATCTTCCTCGTCGCCTCGATCAGCCTGGTCGCGGTGATGCTCGGTGTTGCCGCGCTCGTCATCGTGATGAGCGTGATGAACGGCTTCCGTGCCGAGCTGTTCGACAAGATCGTCGGGCTTAATGGCCATGCGGTGGTGCAGGGCGTCGGCGGCAGGTTGCCGGACTGGCGCGAGATCGTCGCGCAGGCTCGCGCGACCCCCGGCGTGACCAGCGCCGTCCCGCTGATCGAGCAACCGCTCGCCGCCACCTATAATGGGCGCGCCGAGGCGGTAATGGTGCGCGGCATGCGGGTCGAGGACATCCGCCGCAATTCGACGATCCAGAACAAGATCGTGATGGGCTCGCTTCAGTCGGTCACGCCGGGAAGTGGCCGCATCGCAATCGGATCGCGCCTCGCCGAATCGCTCGGCGCGCAGGTCGGCTCGGAGATTTCGCTGTTCAGCCCGCAAGGGCAGACCACGCCGTTCGGCACCGTGCCGCGGATCGTCAGCTACACGGTCGGCGCGATCTTCGAGATCGGCGTGTACGATTACGACAAGGCGTACATCATGATGCCGATCGAGGATGCGCAGACGCTCCTCCTGATGGGCGATGCGGCGGGGATGGTCGAGGTCAACACGGTCGACCCGGACAAGGTCGGCGAGATCCTCAAGCCGCTCGCGGACAAGCTCGGCGGCCGCGCCGTGATCCAGGACTGGCGAATGATGAACGCGCAGCTGTTCGAGGCGCTGGCGGTCGAACGGGTGGCGATGTTCACCGTGCTGTCGATCATCATCCTAGTCGCGGTGTTCAACATCCTGTCGTCGCTGATCATGCTGGTCCGCGCCAAGACGCGCGACATCGCGATCCTGCGCACCATGGGCGCGACGCGCGGCTCGATGATGCGGATCTTCATCGTGGTCGGCACCACCATCGGTGCGCTGGGGACTTTGGCAGGACTCGTGCTCGGCTTCATCTTCCTGTTCTACCGGCAGGGAGTCGTGAACTTCGTCCAGCTCGTCACCGGCCAGAACCTGTGGGATCCGTCGATCCGCTATCTGACCGAACTCCCGTCGAAGACCGACCCCGTCGAGATCATCGTGATCGCGCTGATGGCGCTCATCTTCAGCTTCCTCGCAACGCTCTATCCGGCCTGGAAAGCGGCGAGTACCGACCCTGTGCAGGTGCTGCGTTATGAATGAAGGTCTCAAAATCGATCGCCAGATCGAGAAGTTCGACGATTACGTCCTCCAGACCAGCGGACTGACCAAAAGCTTCACGCAGGGTGGCGCGACCATCGACGTGTTGCGCGGCGTCGACCTCGCGATCGCACCGGGCGAGATCGTCGCGCTGCTCGGGCCGTCGGGCTCGGGCAAGTCGACGCTGTTGCAAGCCGTGGGTCTGCTCGAGGGCGGCTTCCAGGGATCGATCAGGATCGCCGGCACCGAGGCGGCCAAGCTCAACGCGCATGAGCGGACCGTGGTGCGCCGCGACAGCCTCGGCTTCGTCTACCAGTTCCATCACCTGCTGCCGGACTTCAACGCGACCGAGAACGTCGTCCTCCCGCAGCTCGTCCACGGTGCGACGCGGATCGAGGCGGACCGGCGCGCAGCGGAATTGCTGACCCAGCTCGGTCTCGGCCACCGCCTGACGCACCGCCCGAGCCAGCTCTCCGGCGGCGAGCAGCAACGCGTCGCGGTCGCCCGCGCGCTCGCCAACAAGCCCGCGCTGGTGCTGGCCGACGAGCCGACCGGCAATCTCGACGAGCACACCGCGGACATCGTCTTCGCCGAGTTCATCCGCCTGGTCCGCGAACAGGGCACAGCGGCGGTGGTAGCCACGCACAACGAGCGGCTCGCGGCTCGCATGGACCGCGTGCTGCGGCTGCACGAGGGGCGGCTGGCGTGACCTGGGGCGAGACGCCGACGCTGACCGGGCGTCACGTCACGCTCCGCCCGCTGGTTGCCGACGACATGGACGCGCTGGTCGCGGCGGCGTCGGCGGACAATTTATGGGATACGTTCTACGCCAACGTCGCGATGATGAAGGCGCCCGACCGCTGGCTGGCGGCGGCAATGCGTGAACAGGACTTCGGGCGGGCTCGTCTGTTTGCGGTGGTAGCCGGCGGGACCGTCGTCGGCACCACGCGCTTCATGCGGATGAACGAGGGCAACAAGCGGCTGGAGATCGGCGGCACCTTCTACGCCAAGTCCGTTCAGCGCACCGGCGTCAACACCGAAGCCAAGCTGGTGCTGCTGACCCACGCGTTCGACGCACTTAGCTGCGAATGCGTCCAGATTCGCACCGACTCGCTCAACAAGAACTCGCAGCGCGCGATCGAACGCCTAGGCGCCAAGCGCGACGGCGTTTTGCGCGGGCACCAGGTGATGGCCGACGGCCGCTTGCGCGACACCGTGGTCTACAGCATCCTCCGCCACGAATGGCCGGGTGTCCGTCAGAACCTGGCGTACCTGCTGGCCCGACACGAGGACCGCCCATGACCGCGATCACCGACTTCACCGTAAAGAGCGCCGATGGTTCGGCGGCGTCGCTCGAACCCTATCGCGGCAAGGTCCTGCTGATCGTCAACACCGCCTCGAAATGCGGCTTCACCCCGCAGTACGAGGGGCTGGAAGCGCTGCACCGCGACTATGCCGACCGCGGTTTCGAAGTGCTGGCTTTCCCGTGCAACCAGTTCGGCGGGCAGGAGCCAGGCGACGCAGCGGAGATCGCGAACTTCTGCACGCTGACCTACGACGTGACGTTCCCGGTGTTCGCCAAGGTAGACGTCAACGGGGCAGGGGCGGACCCGCTGTTCGAGCGGCTGAAGTCGGACGCGCCGGGCGTGTTGGGGTCGAAGGCGATCAAGTGGAACTTCACCAAGTTTCTGGTTGGTCGCGATGGGGTTGTGGTGGATCGCTACGCTCCAACGACCAAACCCGAGGACATCCGCAAGGATATCGAGAAGCTGCTCTAGCGCCCCGACCTACCACCCGCACTTTCAATACCACCCCGGCGAAGGCCGGGGCCCAATTGGGGGACGGCGGTGAAGACCGCTGCGCTCCGTTACTGCAACCTCTCCAATTGGGCCCCGGCCTCCGCCGGGGTAGTGTTCTCTTGTGGAGCGCGATCGCGAACTAAGCGTGTTCCCCCGCGAAGGCGGGGGCCCAGACTGGACTCCCGCCTTCGCGGGAGAGCAGACTATCGGTTCACACCGAAAACGCCGGCGCCCCCTTCTTATGCGCCAGCGCCGACGAAACCGACGTCACGCCTCCAAACAAGAAGCTGATCCCCAGCACATACCCCGGCAACGTCAACGCCGACCAAGGCAGCGTCGCGAGCACGATCACCGCCAGCACGATGTTCACAACACCAAGCGCGATCATCAACCCTTTACCGCGCCGAAACCGCGCCCCAAGCCCGATCTCCAGCGCACCACGAACACCAAGCCAAACCGCAATCAGCAACGTCAACGATATAGCCCCCGTCGCTGGCTCGAACGCCATGATCAGCCCAATCACCAGCGACACCAGCCCAAACCCGATCGCATAGCCGCGCCCCTCATGCCCCTTGCCGGCAAACCCCGACACGATCGACACGATCCCGGCCGCAATGAAGAACGCCCCGATGACCAAAGTCGCGGCATAGGTCGCGGAAAACGGCGACGCGAACGCCATGATCCCGAGCACCACCGACAGCACGCCATACGCCAGGATCCACCCCCAGCCGGCGCCTGCACGCGGCGTACCCGCAGCCGTGGTATCGGTATCGGCAAAGTGCCCGCGTGGATCCGTCATAAATTAAGCTCCCAGAAGTCCCCGCCGCAACGGCTCGTCGTGTCCGCGGTTCCGATCGGACTCATCCCGGCTGGTCGAATCACGCCGCAGCGCCTACCTCCTGTCGATGCATTCCGGTTACGTCCCCCTCCGCGTTTTCTCCTGCTACACCATGCTCGACGGCGCCATCGATCCCAAGGCGATCGCCAAGCAGGCGCGTGCGCTGGGCTTCCCCGCCGCCGCGCTGACCGATCGCAACGGGCTCTACGCCGCGATGGCCTATTCGGACGCCGCGAAGAAGGACGGCGTGCAACCGATCATTGGCGTCATGCTCGGCGTAGGTCGCCCAGACATGCCCGACGGGATCGCCACGCAGTTCGACTGGCTCGCGCTCTACGCGCAGAACATGACGGGCTATGACAATCTCTGCGCACTCGTCTCGATGGCGCATCTCGACCGCCCGATCGAGATGCCCGCGCATGTCGACTTCGTCGCGCTCGAACGTCACACTGAAGGCCTGATTGCGCTGACTGCAGGCGGGGAGGGCGGCCTCGCCCGCCTGTTCGCGGAAGGCCAGCCCGCACGCGCGCGCGCCTATCTCGATCGCCTCCAAGGCCTGTTCGGCGACCGCCTCTACATCGAACTCTCGCGCCGGAATGATGCGGTCGAGACGGCGGCCGAAACCGACCTCATCGACATCGCCTATGAGCGCAACCTGCCGCTGGTCGCGACCAACCCGTGCT
The DNA here is from genome assembly GCF_057815015.1 of Sphingomonas sp. SL1004. Taxonomy (NCBI): domain Bacteria; kingdom Pseudomonadati; phylum Pseudomonadota; class Alphaproteobacteria; order Sphingomonadales; family Sphingomonadaceae; genus Sphingomonas; species Sphingomonas sp. SL1004. Next base: position 1,528,283 of record NZ_JBYMUX010000001.1, on the reverse strand, counting down.
GCTTCACCGAGAGCGCATTCGGCGACGCGCACGACGCCATGCTATGCATCGCGCACTCGACCTATGTCGAGACCGAGGACCGCATCCGCAGCTGCCCCGAAGCCTGGATGAAGCCCGCGCCGGTGATGCACGAGATGTTCGCCGACATTCCCGAGGCGATCGCCAACACGCTCGTCGTCGCACAGCGCTGCGCAGTGATGGCGCCGTACCGCAAGCCGATCCTCCCCAGCCTCGCCGGCGATATCGAGGGAGAGGCCAAGCTGCTCCGCGACGACGCCGAAGCGGGCCTGGAAGCACGCCTCGCCCGCATCACCGCGCTGCACGGCGAAGGCGAAGATGGCTGGCGCGACGTCTACCGCAAGCGCCTCGCGTTCGAGGTCGACGTGATCGTCCAGATGGGCTTCCCCGGCTATTTTCTGATCGTCGCGGACTTCATCAAATGGGCGAAGGACCACGACATTCCGGTCGGCCCGGGCCGTGGTTCGGGCGCAGGCTCGGTCGTCGCCTGGTCGCTGACGATCACCGATCTCGACCCGATCAAACTGGGCCTGCTGTTCGAGCGCTTCCTCAACCCGGAACGCGTGTCGATGCCCGATTTCGACATCGATTTCTGCGAAACCCGGCGTGTGGAGGTGATCCGCTACGTCCAGGAGAAATACGGCCGCGATCAGGTCGCGCAGATCATCACCTTCGGAAAACTGAAGGCGCGTGCGGTGCTCAAGGACACCGGCCGCGTGCTCCAGATGAGCTACGGCCAGATCGATCGCCTCGCCAAGCTGGTGCCGAACCACCCGACCGATCCCTGGACGCTGGAGCGCGCGCTGAACGGCGTCGGCGAACTGGCCAAGGAATACGCCAACGACAACAGCGTGCGTAAGCTGCTCGATCTGGCGATGAAGCTGGAGGGCCTGCCGCGCCACTCCTCGACGCACGCCGCCGGCGTGGTGATCGGCGACCGGCCCTTGGCCCAGCTCGTCCCGCTCTACCGCGATCCACGCTCCGACATGCCTGTTACGCAGTTCGACATGAAATATGTCGAGGGCGCCGGCCTCGTGAAGTTCGATTTTCTCGGGCTGAAGACGCTGTCGGTGTTGCAAAAGGCGTTGCAGATGCTCGCCAAGCGGGGCGTGGTCGTCGATCTCGATGCGCTTGAATGGGACGACACCGGCGTGTACGCCCTGCTCCAGCGCGGCGACACGGTCGGCGTGTTCCAGCTCGAGTCGGAGGGCATGCGTCGCACGCTGTCGGCCGTCCGCCCATCGAATTTCGGTGACATCATCGCGCTCGTGTCGCTCTATCGACCGGGCCCGATGGACAACATTCCGTCGTTCGGCCGTCGCAAGAACGGCACCGAGGCGATCGACTATCCGCACGCGCTGCTCGAACCGATCCTGTCGGAGACCTACGGGATCTTCGTCTACCAGGAACAGGTCATGCAGGCCGCGCAGGTTCTTGCCGGCTTCTCGCTCGGCGGCGCCGATCTGCTGCGCCGCGCGATGGGCAAGAAGGTGAAGGCCGAGATGGACGCGCAGCGCGCGGGCTTCGTCGAGGGTTGCCTGAGCGTCAACGGCATCAAGAAGGCCGAGGCGAACGCGCTGTTCGACTTGATCGACAAGTTCGCCGGCTACGGCTTCAATAAGAGCCACGCCGCCGCCTATGCGCTGCTCGCGTACCAGACTGCGTGGCTGAAGGCGCACCACCCGCACGAATTCTTCGCCGCCTCGATGTGCTACGACCTCCACCAGACCGACAAGCTCGCGATCTTCACCGACGACATGCGCCGGCTGGGAATCACCTCGCTGCCGCCGTGCATCAACGCGAGCCAGGCCGAGTTCGATGTCGAGGTTTTGCCTGACGTCGACCTAGCGCCCGAACCAGAAACTTGTTCACCCGCGAAGGCGGGTGCCCAGTCTGGGCCCTCGCCTTCGCAGGGGAACAATCTAGCGGTGCGATATGCGCTGGGAGCCCTGAAAAGCGTCGGCGAAGGCGCGATGGAAAAACTGATCGTCGAGCGCGTCCAGAACGGTCCGTTCGCCGGCCTCGACGATCTCGCCAAGCGCGTCGACCCGCGCCTGCTCAACAAGCGCCAGCTCGAAACGCTCGCCGCCGCCGGTGCCTTCGACAGCCTCGACCAGAACCGCGCCGGCATCCACGCCACCGCCGAGACGATCCTCGCGATCGCCGCGCGCACGCACGAACAGAAGACCAGCGGGCAGGGCGGCCTGTTCGGTGACGCCGAACCCGCCGGCGACGCGATCAAGCTCCCCCCCTCGGTTCGCTGGACGCTCAGCCAGCGCATGGATCAGGAGAAGGAGGCGTTCGGCTTCTATTTCTCCGCGCACCCGGTCGATCGTCACCGCCATATCGCGGTCAGCCATGGCGCCCGCGCCTACACCGCGCTGTCGGAGCTCAATATCCCCGACGACGGCAGCCGCGCCGGCGCGACGATGGCGGTGCTGGTCGAGGACGCCCGCTATCGCACCTCCGCACGCGGCAAGCGCTTCATGATGGCGCAATGCTCCGACGCCAGTGGCCAGTTCATGGCGACCTGCTTCGACGACCAGGTCTCGAAGGATCTGGAGGAGGCGGCAAAGGCCGGGGGCTGCGGCCTCATCACCGTCGAGCTCGATCGCAAGCCCGGAGAGGACACGCCGCGCGTCAGCATCAAGCGCATCCAGCCGTTCGAAGGCCTCGCCAACCTCGCACGCTTCCAGGTGGTCGTGACGATCTCTGACATGACCGCCTTCGCCGCCCTCGCGTCGCTGTTGGCCGAGCATCGCGGTGCGCGCGGCGAGGTTCGCGTGCGTGCGCAAATGCCCGATGGCGAAGTCTGCATCCTGCTCGGTCGCGACTTCCTCCTCGACGGAGAGCTTGTCGAGCACATCGAGTCGTTGCACGGTGTCGCCAAGGTGGAGATGAAGACCTCGGAAACGAGGCTCGCTCTGGTCGGATAACGAGCTTGGGAGAGCGAGAATGCTTGGTGGAATGCAGGATTTCGAGCTTCGTGTTCCCCGCCTGATCGACCACGCGGCGCGCGAACACGGGGCTAGGGAGCTAGTCAGCTACTGGGCCGACGGCCGCGAGACCCGCACCAACTGGGCCGGTATCGCGCGCGACGCCCGCAAACTGGCCCAGGCGCTCGAAAAACTCGGCGTAGCGCCCGGCGACCGGGTCGCGACGCTGGCGATGAACCACGCGCACCACCTCGTTGCCTGGTACGGCACGATCGGCATGGGCGGCGTGATCCACACGATCAACCCGCGCCTGTTCGACGAACAGCTCGTCTACATCGCCAACCACGCCGAAGACCGCGTGATGCTCTACGACAAGGCGTTCTCGGCCGTAGTCGATCGCCTCCGCGGCCAATGGCCCAGCATCCGCCATTATGTCTGCTTCGACGATCTCGGCCCCGACGGTTTTCAGGCGATGCTCGACGCGGAGGATGGCGATTACGCGTGGGTCGAAGGCCCCGAGCGCGAGCCTTGCATGCTCTGCTACACCAGCGGCACCACCGGCAATCCGAAGGGCGTTCTCTACACGCACCGCTCGACGATGATCCACGCAATGGCCGAGGTCGCGCCGTGGGTATTCGATCTCTCCCCCAACGCCGTGGTGTTGCCGGTCGTGCCGATGTTCCACGCCGCCGCCTGGGGCCTGCCGTTCGCGTGCGCGCTGTCGGGCGCGAAAGTCGTCTATTCCGCGGTCAACGATCCCGCTGTGCTGTGCCGCCTGATGAACGACGAGAAGGTCACGCACTCCGCCGGCGTGCCGACCGTATGGCTGGCGATGTTCGGCCACATGGAAGCCTCCGGCGATGCCCCGCGCCATCTGAAGCAGGTGACGATTGGCGGCTCGGCAGCCCCCCGCGCGATGATCGAGCGGATCATGGAGATGGGCGCCACGGTGAAACACCTCTGGGGCATGACCGAGACCTCCCCGATCGGCACCGCCGGCTTCGCGCCCCCACATTGGGACGACATGACGCACGACGAAAAGCTCGACCTGGTCGGCAAACAGGGGAGCGTCCCCTTCGGCATAGAACTTCGCATCATCGACGACGAAGGCACAGTGTTGGCACGCGACGGCAAGGTCGCGGGCCGGTTGCAGGTGAGGGGTCCCTGGGTGGTCCAACGCTATTTCGGCGCAGACGAAGACGCGGTTGACGGTGAAGGCTGGTTCGACACCGGCGACGTCGCGATGCTGCATGCGGACGGCACGATGCAGATCACCGATCGCTCGAAGGACGTCATCAAGTCCGGTGGCGAATGGATCAGCTCAGTCGACCTAGAAAATGCCGCGGTCGGTTGCTCCGGCGTCGCGGAGGCGGCGGCGATCGGCATCTATCATCCCAAATGGGACGAGCGCCCCTTGCTGCTGGTCGTCCGCAAGCCCGGCAGCGATGTCGGCGAACAAGCGATCCTCGACCATCTGTCGAATCACGTCGCCAAATGGTGGCTCCCCGACGCGATCGTCTTCGTCGACGACCTGCCGCATACCGCAACGGGCAAGCTCCTGAAGACGGCGCTGCGCGAACGCTTCAAGGATTTCGCGCTGGCGGCTTAGCCGCGAGCGGAACTAGTGGCGACCAGTCCCCCAATCCGTCATCCCAGCGAAAGCTGGGATCTCCCGGTTCGAGCCGCACCCTTCGCAACAGGAAGATCCCAGCTTTCGCTGGGATGACGCGAGGGGCGGCGGACGACCGGACCGAACGTCCGTCCGTCCGAGACGCCACTCCGCCAGTTCACACTTCCTTGTTCTCCCGCGGAGGCGGGAGCCCAGTCTGGGTCCTCGCCTTCGCGGGGATACAATTCTGCTGGCCCGATGGAGGTTCGCACGCGCCTCTCTGCGCCGATCATTTCGCACTTGCACAATCCCCACGATCCAGCGAGCTTGTGCGCATGACAGCCGCCCCTCCGATCATCCGAACCGGCGCGAACGAGGCGAACGCCGTCACGCTGCCCGCCCGCCCGGAAGCGCTCCGCCTCGACCCAACCGAAACCGCAGTCGTGGTGATCGACATGCAGAACGCCTACGCCTCTCCCGGCGGCTACGTCGACACCGCCGGCTTCGACATCTCGGGCTCTGCCGGCACCATCGCCCAGATCGCCAAGGTCCTCGACACCGCCCGCGCCGCGGCCATGCCCGTCGTGTTCCTCCAGAACGGCTGGGACCCCGACTATGTCGAGGCCGGCGGCCCCGGCTCCCCCAACTGGCACAAGTCCAACGCGCTCAAGACCATGCGCGCGCGCCCCGAACTCCACGGCCAGTTCCTCGCGCGCGGCGGCTGGGACTACGAGATCGTCGATGCGCTCGCCCCCCAACCCGGCGACATCCGCGTGCAGAAGACCCGCTACAGCGCGTTCTTCAATTCGCAGCTCGACAGCATCCTGCGCGCGCGCGGCATCCGCAACATCGTTTTCGTCGGCATCGCCACCAACGTCTGTGTCGAGAGCACGCTGCGCGACGGCTTCCACCTCGAATATTTCGGCGTGATGCTGGAGGACGCGACCCACCATCTCGGCCCACCCGAGATGCAGGCCGCCACCGTCTACAATGTCGAGAAGTTCTTCGGCTGGGTCAGCACCGTTGGCGATTTCTGCGGAAGCTTCGGGCAGTTGCCGAAGTGACCCGTCCTTGTTCCCTCGCGAACGCGGGGGCCCAGGAATCACGAACGATACTGCCCGCAACCCTGGACCCCCGCCTCCGCGGGGGAACGGATTGGTAAAAGGAAACCAGATGCCGTTCGAAGCCATCAACCCACCCCAGTTCCCGACTCCGATCGCGGCCTATTCCGCAGGTGCGAAGGCCGGCAACACGGTCTACGTCTCGGGCGTGCTGGCGCTGGGCGAGGGCGGCACGGTCCTCCACCCCGGCGACGCAGCCGCGCAGACACGCGCGGTGCTGGACACCATCAAGACCACCCTCGAAGCCGCCGGCGCAACGCTGGCGGACGTCGCCTTCAACCACATCTTCCTGAAGGATCTCGCCGACTACGCTGCCTTCAACACCGTGTACGCCGAGTATTTCCCCGGCCCCAAGCCCGCGCGCTACTGCATCAAGACCGAGCTCGTGAAGCCCGAGTGCCTCGTCGAGATCGCCAGCATCGCCCACCTCGCCTGATGGCAATCGCAGGGGGCATCCACTGGGAGGAACACGGCCAGCCCGACGGTCCGCCGATCCTGTTGTCGAGCGGCCTCGGCGGCTCAGGCGGCTATTGGCAACCGAACCTCGCCGCGCTCGGCACGCGCCACCGGGTCATCACCTATGATCACCGCGGCACCGGGCGCTCCGATAGTCACGTCCCCGGCGACCTGACCGTCGAATCGATGGCCGCCGACGTGATCACGCTGATGGACGCGATCGGGCTCGAGACCTGCACCTTCATCGGCCACGCGCTCGGCGGCCATATCGGTCTCGCGCTCGCGCTGTCCGCGCCCGAACGGCTCGAACGCCTCGTCGTCATCAACGGCTGGGCCAAGCTCGACCCGCACACCGCGCGCTGCTTCGACACGCGGCTCGCCCTCCTGAGCGACAGCGGTCCCCGCGCGTATCTCCACGCGCAACCGCTGTTCCTCTTTCCGCCGCAGTGGATATCCGACCACCACGACCGTCTCCAAGACGAGGAGGAAGCGATGCTAGCGCATTTCCCCGGCGCGGAAATGATCCAGCGGCGCGTGGCTGCGGTCCGCCGGTTCAACATCGCCGGCCGGCTCGACGAGATCCACGTGCCGACGCTGCTGGTTGCGTCCGACGACGACATGCTCGTCCCCCCGTCGGCCTCCGAAAAGCTTGCCGCCGGCATCCCCGGCGCGCAGCTTGCACGGATGGCAGCGGGGGCGCACGCCTGCAACGTCACCCGCGCGGAGCATTTCAACATGTGGCTGCTCGACTGGCTCGACGGCGAATAGGAGCGGAATATGCAGGTCGGCGTCTTCGTGCCCATCAACAACAATGGCTGGCTGATCAGCGAAAACGCGCCGCAGTACAAACCGAGCTTCGATCTCAACAAGGCGATCGCGCAGTCCGCCGAAAAGCACGGCCTCGATTTCCTGCTCTCGATGATCAAGCTGCGCGGGTTCGGCGGCAAGACCGAGTTCTGGGAATACGGCCTGGAGAGCTTCACGCTGATGGCCGGTCTCGCCGCCGTCACCGAGCGGATCAAGATCTTCGCGACCTGCGCCACGCTGCTGGTCCCGCCGGCCTATGCGGCGCGGATGTCCAACACGATCGATTCGATCAGCCACGGGCGGTTCGGCCTGAACCTCATCACCGGCTGGCAGCCGCCCGAATATACCCAGATGGGCATGTGGCCCGGCGACGAGCATTTCCGCAATCGCTACAAGATGTTGGACGAATACGCCCACATACTCCGCGAACTTTGGGAGGACGGCGCGTCCGACTTCAAGGGCGACTATTACGAGATGACCGACTGCCGGGTCTGGCCCAAGCCGACCGGCGACATGAAGATCATCTGTGCCGGCTCGTCCGACGACGGCCTCGCCTTCTCCGCCAAATGGGCCGACTACGCCTTCTGCCTCGGCAAGGGCGTCAACACGCCGACGGCCTTTGCCTTCAACAACGAAAGGCTCGCCGCGGCAACAGCCAAGACCGGCCGCGACGTGCAGATCTTCGTCCTCATCATGATCATTGCCGCCGAAACCGACGACGAAGCGATGGCCAAGTGGAAACACTATAACGCCGGCGTCGACGTCGACGCGATCTCCTGGCTGATCGACCAGGGCGCCAAGGACACCCACAACACCGACACCAACGTCCGCCAGCTTGCCGCTCCCGAGGGCGCGGTGAACATCAACATGGGCACGCTGGTAGGCTCGTATGAGAGCGTCGCCCGCATGCTCGACGAGATGGCCGCCGTCCCAAACACCGGCGGCGTCCTGCTGACCTTCGACGACTTCCTGGAAGGCGTCGAGGCATTTGGACAAAGAATACAACCACTTATGAAGAGTCGAGAAGGCGTGATCCCAGCCTGAAGAGACCGCACGTTGGCCTAACCCACCCTAACCTTCTCTTGCATCTCGCTCTCCCACCGGGAGAGGGAAGGGGCCCGCGGCGTCTTAGCCGTGGGAAGAGTGAGGGCGAGAGAAGAGGTGGCGAGGCGCGCGCGCGTGACCAAGCGATCACCGCGAAATAGAGCACCACCCCGGCGAAGGCCGGGGCCCAATTAGAATACGTAAATAACGGAGAACGGTCCTCCGTTACGACCACCTTTCCACTTGGGCCCCGGCCTCCGCCGGGGAGGTGCTTCTCCAGAAACGCTCCAAAACCTGTTTCCCCGCGAAGGCGAGGACTCAGACCGGACTCCCGCCTTCGCGGGAGAACAAGTGCCTCTTGGAGTGGTAAGGGTCAAACCGCGCGAGGAGTCCGCTTCGCCTTCCTGATCCGCGGCTCCGCGATCATGTCCGCCGCCTTCTTGATCTCCTGCCGCAACTCATCCCGCTTCTCATGGATCGACGCAATCACCGGCCCCATCGCCACCCCGAGATCGACCAGCACAGCCTCCGCCAGCTGCAGCGAACTCTCCAGCGTCTCCGGCACGGCATCCGTTACCCCCGCCCGGTACAACTCCGCCGCATGCGCCGTATCCCGAGCACGCGCCACGATCGGCAAATCCGGCGCCAGCGCCCGAACCCGCCGCGCCAGCCGGACCGTCAGCACCGGATCGTCCATCGTCAGGATCAGCGCCTTGGCGGTATGCAGCTTCAGCCGATCCACCAGTTCCGGGCGCGCGACGTCCCCGAACAGCACTGGATGCCCTTGCGCCCGCGCGGCCTCGACGGAATCGATATCCGCCTCCACGGCAACGTACTTTTGCCCGTGGACCGCCAGCATGTCCGCCACCATCCGACCCACGCGACCAAAGCCGATCACGACGGTTCCCGGCCCATCGTCGTCGATCTCGATATCCCCGGCATCGGCACCCGACCGGCTTTCGAGTTGACGCGAGACGGTGCGGCCGAGCTTTGCCAGCAGCGGCGTGATCGTCAGCCCGATCGCAGTGACGGTCTGCCAGAAAGCGGCGGTCGATGGCATGATCAACTGCGCCTGCGCGGCCGTCGCAAGCACGATCAGCGTGGTCTCGGAAGGGCTACCCATCAGCAAGCCCGTCTCCGCCGCAACGCCGCGCCGCGAATTGGCGACGCGCAGGAACAGGAACGTCACGATCGCCTTGGTCGCGACCACGCCCGTCACCGCCAGCAGCAACGACGGCCAGTTCTGCGCGATCAGCCGTAGGTCGAGACTCATGCCGACGGTGATCAGGAACACGCCGAGCGCGAGCCCCTTGAACGGTGCGGTGATGACCTCGACCTCGCTGTGATATTCGGTCTCGGCGATCAGCAGCCCGGCCAGCAGCGCGCCGACGATCGGCGACAGCCCGGCGGCCGTTGTCGCGACGCTCGCGACGATAACCACCAGCAGCGACGCGGCAAGGAACAGCTCAGGGCTCTTGGTCCGCGCGGCCTGCCCGAACAGCCGGGGCAGGACGACCCGCCCGCCGATATACATCGCGACGACGGTCAGCCCGCCGCGCAATGCCACGCCGGCGATGTTCGACCAGCCGTCCGCACTCGCTGTCGGCGCCAGCGCACCGAGCACGAAGATGATCGGGACGAGCGCCAGATCCTCGAACAACAGCATCGCGAACGCACCACGCCCGACCGCGCCGGTAGTTCCGACCAACGGCAGGACCAAAGCGGTAGACGACAACGCGAGCGCAAACCCCAGCCCGATCGCGCCCGCCCATTCCTGGCCTATGAAGTGCAACGCCACGCCAATGATGAGCGCCGAGCCGATCAGTTCGGCGGCGCCGGTGCCGAACACGAGCTGCTTCATCGACCACAGTCGCTTGAACGAGAGTTCGAGGCCGATCGAGAACAGCAGCAGGATGATGCCGAACTCGGCGAACGGCTCGATCGATTCCGGGTTTGAGATGGTCAGGTAATACAGCCATGGCGCGGAGCCGGTAAGCGAACCCAATCCAGCGGGGCCGACCAGCAGGCCGACCAGGATGAAACCGATGACCGGGCTGACCCGGAACCGCGCGAACGCGGGGATGACGAGCCCGGCCGCACCGAGAATGACGAGCGCGTCGCTGAAACCTTGATTGTCGAGCCGTAATGCCATGCATGCGACCTTAGGGGACGCATGACGGATTTGTCAGGAAGAAATACTGCGTGCTCGAGAGGGGGGCGCCGGTAGCTATTATCGCTTCGGACGATGCGCCTCCCCGGCGAAGGCCGGGGCCCAGTTGGTGAGGTCGCGGTAACGAAGCGCAGCGGTGATCAGCGACGTTGCCCAACTGGACCCCGGCCCTCGCCGGGGAGGTGCGCAGGATCGTCAAGCACAAACCCGAAGGCGCATGCTCGATTAGGTAGCCTCGCTCCCGTTTCCGGGAGCGGGGCGTCAGTTCAAGCCCAGTTGGCCATTTCCGTTTCGAGGTTCGACCGGACCTGCTCGAAGAACTGCTCGGTCGTCATCCAGGGCTGATCGGGGCCGATCAGGATCGCGAGATCCTTGGTCATGTGGCCGTTTTCGACCGTCTGGACGCAGACGCGCTCGAGCGTCTCGGCGAACTTGGTGACGTCGGGTGTGTCGTCGAACTTGCCGCGATACTTGAGGCCGCCGGTCCATGCGAAGATCGACGCGATCGGGTTGGTCGAGGTTGCCTTGCCCTGCTCGTGCATGCGGAAGTGACGCGTGACGGTGCCGTGCGCCGCCTCGGCCTCGACGGTCTTGCCGTCCGGGGTCAGCAGGATCGAGGTCATCAGGCCGAGCGACCCGAAGCCCTGTGCGACCTGGTCCGACTGGACGTCGCCGTCGTAGTTCTTGCAGGCCCAGACGAACTCGCCGTTCCACTTTAGCGCCGATGCGACCATGTCGTCGATCAGGCGATGCTCGTAGACGATCCCGGCTTCCTTGAACTTGTCCTTGAACTCGGCCTCGAACACCTCGGCGAACAGATCCTTGAAGCGCCCGTCATAGGCCTTGAGGATCGTGTTCTTGGTCGACAGATACACCGGCCACTTCAGGTTAAGGCCGTAATGCATCGACGCGCGCGCGAAATCGCGGATCGAATCGTCGAGGTTGTACATCGCCATCGCGACGCCCGCCGACGGGAACTGGAACACTTCGCGGTCGATGACCGTGCCGTCGTCGCCTTCGAACACGAGGCGCAGCTTGCCTGGGCCGGGGACCAGATAGTCGGTCGCGCGGTACTGATCGCCGAATGCGTGACGGCCGACGACGATCGGGTGCGTCCAGCCCGGGATCAGGCGGGGGACGTTCTTGATCACGATCGGCTCGCGGAAGATGGTGCCGCCGAGGATGTTGCGGATCGTGCCGTTCGGCGACTTCCACATCTTCTTCAGGCCGAACTCGGTGACGCGCTGCTCGTCGGGGGTGATCGTCGCGCACTTCACCGCGACGCCGTGCTTCTGCGTGGCGAGTGCGCTGTCGATCGTGACCTGGTCGTCGGTCGCGTCGCGATGCTCGACGCCGAGATCGTAATAATCGAGCTGGATGTCGAGATACGGCTTGATCAGGCGCTCGCGGATCCATTCCCAGATGATCCGGGTCATCTCGTCGCCGTCGATCTCCACGATCGGATTCTTTACCTTGATCTTCGCCATGTGCGCGTCCTTCGGGGGAGGGGTTTGAGGAGCGTCTAGGGGAGCGCGCCGCAGCGATCAACCGTTCGCCAACCGTTGGCGCTGTAAGGAAAAGCCGGTTCATCGTTGTATCGCGCGTCGTGCACGGATAGACCCGTAGGTTATGGCATCGCTCGACAAGCCGCCCGTCACGACCTCCACGGTCAAATGGCGATTTCCCGCAGTCCATCCGGAGGGCCACAAATACGTCGCGATCGCGACCGGCATCACGCTGCTGCTGACGATCGTCAGTCACGTGCTGTTCTGGCCGATGGTCGGCGTCGTGATCTGGGTCGCGACGTTCTTCCGCGATCCGATCCGCACGACTCCCCAGGGAGAAGGGTTGATCGTTGCGCCCGCAGACGGGCTGATCACGATGATCCAGCGCGTGCCGATCCCGCGCGAGCTCGCCGGCGAGAACGGTCTCGGCGATGCGCCGCTGGTGCGCGTCTCGATCTTCATGTCGGTGTTCGACGTGCATATTAATCGTACGCCTGTCGCGGGGACGGTTCGACAGGTGGTCTACATTTCGGGCAAGTTTCTCAACGCCGACCTCGACAAGGCGAGCGACGAGAACGAGCGCCAGCATTTCGTCGTTGAAGATCGCAACGGCATGCGCATCGGCTTCACGCAGATCGCCGGCCTGGTCGCGCGCCGTATCCTCGGCTTCGTAAAGGCCGGTGACATGGTCGCGGTCGGCCAGCGCATCGGCCTGATCCGGTTCGGCAGCCGAGTCGACGTGTACCTGCCCGATCATGTCGTGCCGCAGGTCTGCCTCGGCCAGCGCAGCATCGCGGGCGAGACCGTGCTTGGTCGCGTCGGTGGCGTCCCGGTTGGCGGCATCGCCCAGTGATTGATCGCGACGAGATCGACGGCGACTCGATTGAAGAGCGAGGCCGGGGGCGGTTTGGTCGCACGCGGCGTGCTCCGCGCGGACTTCCGCTGCGCGCCGTCGCCCCCAACGCGGTTACGGCCCTTGCGCTGTGCTCGGGCCTCAGCGGCGTGCGGTTCGCGATCGGTGGGGAGTGGGAAAGCGCCGTCGCGATGATCATGGTCGCGGGCGTGCTCGACGGCCTCGATGGTCGGATCGCCCGGATGCTGCACGGCGAAAGCCGGTTCGGAGCCGAGCTCGATTCGCTGTCCGACGCGATCTCGTTCGGCGTTGCGCCTGCGCTGATCGTCTATCTGTGGTCGCTGACGGCTTTGCCGCGCGTCGGCTGGATCTGTTCGTTGATCCTCGCCGTGTTCTGCGCGCTGCGTCTTGCGCGCTTCAACGCCAAGATCGACGAGAGCCATCAACCGCACAAGTCGGCGGGTTTTCTTACCGGCGTTCCCGCTCCTGCCGGAGCGGGCCTCGCACTGATGCCGATGTTCTTCTGGTTCTGGACCGATGAACCCAGGTTCGCGTCGCCATATTTCGTGGCGCCTTGGGTCGCGTTCGTCGCGCTGCTGATGGTGTCGAGTATCGCCACCTATTCCTGGAGTTCGGTCAAACTCCGCAGCAACATCCGGTTCGAGGCCATTGCGCTCGTCGTATTGCTCGGCGCTGCCATCGTGAGCGCGCCATGGCATACGCTTAGCATCATCTGCGTGCTGTACCTGCTCTCGATGCCGTTCAGCATCGCGAGCTACGCCAAGATCAGGCGGCAGCGTTCCAGCGGCGGGCGGGCACCGGAGCCGACGTCGAAGCCCAGCGCCTGACCGCGATCCGGCGCTCCGCAACGGCCAGCGTGCGGAGCGGCTGGAACGCGGGTTCGACGTTGCCCATCGCGAGGCGCACGATACGATCCCACTGCGGTGCGATCGACGAGACGAGCATCATGCCCGCGACCGCGAATGCACCAGCAAAAACCATGAAGCTTAGAACCAACATCACGTCCGCCTTCCTATGAGTTGCGAACAAATTCCTAATATCCGCAAACACTTGGTCAGAAACATCGTTCCATTCGTCGCATTTCGAATCCCGTCATGCCGGGGTGATTCCGCGCCGAGTCGAACATCTGTTCCCCTCTGAGCCCTTTATGTTCTCATTGCGTTCCATGAGTCAAGCGGGCCTTGTGCGATTGCTTTTCGAATGGAGCCACGCTAAGGGCCGCGCCTCTAACCCCGCATGGGAGGCATCATAGCCCGGTGCGTCACGGTCATTCGGCCACGACGTCATCCGCTTCCCAGAGGCACAACCGGAAGGATATATCCCTATGGCGGCTCCAGTCGTCTCCATGCAGCAGCTCATCGAAACGGGCGCGCATTTCGGCCACCAGACTCATCGGTGGAACCCCAAGATGAAGCCTTACATCTTCGGTGATCGTAACGGCGTCCACATCCTCGACCTTTCGCAGACCGTGCCGCTGTTCGCGCGCGCGCTCGAATTCGTCTCGTCGGCGGTTGCCGGTGGTGGCAAGGTCCTGTTCGTCGGCACCAAGCGCCAGGCGCAGGATCCCGTCGCGGACGCAGCGCGTCGTTCGGGCCAGCACTTCGTCAACCATCGCTGGTTGGGCGGCATGCTCACCAACTGGAAGACCATCTCGGGTTCGATCAAGCGTCTGAAGACGCTCGAGGAAATGCTGTCGGGCGACACCGTCGGCCTGACCAAGAAGGAAGTCCTTCAGCTCACCCGCGAGAAGGACAAGCTCGAGCTTTCGCTCGGCGGCATTCGCGACATGGGCGGCATTCCCGACGTGATGTTCGTGATCGACGCGAACAAGGAAGAGCTGGCGATCAAGGAAGCGAACACGCTGGGTATTCCCGTCGTCGCGATCCTCGATTCGAACGTGTCGCCGGACGGCATTGCCTTCCCGGTTCCCGCGAACGACGACGCAGCCCGCGCCATCCGCCTGTACTGCGAGGCGATCGCGATCGCAGCGACGCGCGGCGGCCAGGAGCAGCAGCGCCGCACCGGTGCCGACATCGGCGCGATGATCGAGCCGCCGAAGGAAGAGGCGCTGAGCGCAGATCCCGTCGTCGAGGCTCCGATCGAAGCCAGCGCACCGACGAGCGAGACGGCTGCGAACGCCGATATCGCTGCCGAGCTGGCAGCCGAGGGTGAGCGCCAGATCGACGCATAAGCGTCGTCGCCGAACCGTCATGCGGGCGGGGTAGGGCGAAAGCTCTGCCTCGCCCGCAACTACATTCAGACCTAAAAAGGATTAGAGACATGGCCGATATCACGGCAGCAATGGTCAAGGATCTGCGCGAGAAGAGCGGCGCGGGCATGATGGATTGCAAGAAGGCGCTCAGCGAGAACGCCGGCGACATGGAGCAGGCGATGGATTGGCTGCGCACCAAGGGGCTCGCAGCCGCCGCCAAGAAGTCCAGCCGTACCGCGGCCGAGGGCCTGGTCGGCGTCGCCGTCTCGGGCACCAAGGGTGCTGCGGTCGAAGTGAACTCGGAGACCGATTTCGTTGCCAAGAACGACCAGTTCCAGTCGTTCGTCCGTGACGTCACGCAGATCGCGCTCGCAACCGGCGGCGACATCGAAGCTCTGAAGTCGCAGGCGATGCCATCGGGCAAGACCGTCGAGGAAGTCCTGACGAACAACGTCGCGACGATCGGCGAGAACCAGTCGCTGCGCCGCTCGCGCACGCTGGAAGTCAGCAAGGGTGCGGTTGTTCCGTACATCCACAACCAGGCGGCACCTGGTCTCGGCAAGATCGGCGTGCTCGTCGCGCTCGAGTCGGAGGCTTCGGACGAGGT
The DNA here is from genome assembly GCF_057815015.1 of Sphingomonas sp. SL1004. Classification (NCBI taxonomy): domain Bacteria; kingdom Pseudomonadati; phylum Pseudomonadota; class Alphaproteobacteria; order Sphingomonadales; family Sphingomonadaceae; genus Sphingomonas; species Sphingomonas sp. SL1004. Next base: position 1,512,924 of record NZ_JBYMUX010000001.1, on the reverse strand, counting down.
TCTCCAGGCGCTCGGCAAGCAGCTTGCGATGCACATCGCAGCGGCGTTCCCGAAGGCGCTGAACGAGGCCGACCTCGACGAGTCCGAGATCGAGCGCGAGCGCGCGATCGCGACCGAGAAGGCCGCCGAGTCGGGCAAGCCTGCCGACATCATCGCCAGGATGGTCGAGGGCGGCATCGCCAAGTACCGCAAGGAGCATGCTCTGGTCAGCCAGCTGTTCGTGATGGACGGCAAGACCAAGATCTCCGACGTCGTCGCCAAGGCCGGTAAGGATGCAGGCGCCGAGATCAAGCTGGTGGACTATGTCCGCTTCCAGCTCGGCGAGGGCATCGAGAAGGAGCAGTCCGACTTCGCAGCCGAGGTTGCTGCTGCTTCGGGCGTGCCCCAGGCGTAAGTCTACTCTCCCTCGCCCCTCCGGGGAGAGGGTATTGGAGATCGGGCGCTCGCCAATTATCCTCCGTCATGCCGGACTCGTTCCGGCATCCACGGTCCCGCATTCTCGCCGAGAGTTGAGTGTGCGGAGCGGTGGACCCCGGAACAGGTCCGGGGTGACGGAGTAGGGTTGGCGGGCGTTTTGTTGTCCGGGTCCTTGGATTGGGAGTGGCGAGGTCTCGAACCTCACGCCCCTCATCCGGCCCTGCCGGGCCACCTTCTCCCCGAAGGGAGAAGGATAGGCATCCTCTGTTATGCCGGGCTCGTTCGGGCATCCAGGGGGCTGGACGTCATCTATCCGTAAACCGTTCGAGGCGGTGGCATCAGGTCATATCGGCCAGACTATCCCTCACCTCAGCGCCTCCCCGGCGAAGGCCGGGGTCCAGGTGGAAGACGAAGGTGACGACGGGGCGTGTTCAATTACATCGACCTTGCCAACTGGGCCCCGGCCTCCGCCGGGGAGGCGTCGTTGCAGGCGTCGCTGATTCCAGATTGGCCAGCCATGACACTTCCTCCGCACCCCGGGAGAATGACAAGCAGTTGGACCCAGCCCAGCCCATTTTCCGTCTCATCTCCACCCAGTTTCGATGCACGCGCCGCACGGCGCTTCACATCCTAGGCCTCGCCGCCTAAGGTCCGCGCCGCCCCGCCAATCACAATTCGAGATTTATGACGCCTCCGCGCTACAACCGTATCCTGCTGAAACTGTCGGGCGAAGTCCTGATGGGGCCATCGGGTCTTTCGATCGATCCGACCGTCACCGCGCGCGTCGCGCAGGAGATCGCGGACATCAAGGCGAAGGGCTACGAAATCTGCATCGTCGTCGGTGGTGGCAACATCTTCCGCGGCATGGCGGGCGCGGCACGCGGCATGGACCGCGCGACCGGCGATTATATGGGCATGCTCGCGACCGTGATGAATGCGCTGGCCGTGCAGAACGCGCTCGAGCAGATCGGCGTCGACACGCGCGTCCAGTCGGCGATCCCGATGGCGTCGGTGTGCGAGCCGTTCATCCGCCGCCGGGCCGAGCGTCACCTGGAGAAGGGCCGCGTCGTGATCTTCGCGGCGGGCGTCGGCAGCCCCTATTTCACCACCGATTCGGGCGCCGCGCTGCGTGCTGCCGAGATGAAGTGCGATGCGCTGTTCAAGGGCACTTCGGTCGACGGCGTCTATAACGCCGACCCGAAGACGCACCCGGACGCAGTGCGCTACGAAACGGTCACGTACAGCCGCGTGCTGTCCGACGACCTCAAGGTCATGGACGCGAGCGCGATCGCGCTCTGCCGTGACAACAACATCCCGATCGTCGTCTTCAACATCCGCGAACCCGGCAATCTCGCCGCGGTGCTGGCGGGTGATGGCGTGTCGACGATCGTCCAGAACGAGCAGGAGCTTTAAGATGGCCGCATACGACAAGACCGACCTGGAACGCCGCATGGCGGGTGCCGTCGAAGCGCTGAAGAGCGATCTCGCCGGCCTGCGCACGGGTCGCGCGTCGACCGCGTTGCTCGATCCGGTGATGGTGACGGTGTACGGCTCGTCGATGCCGCTGAACCAGGTTGCGACTGTCTCGGCGCCCGAGCCGCGGATGCTGTCGGTGCAGGTCTGGGACAAGTCGAACGTCGGCCCGACCGACAAGGCGATCCGCTCGGCCGGCCTGGGGCTCAACCCGATCGTCGACGGCCAGACGCTGCGCCTGCCGATCCCGGATCTGACCGAGGAGCGCCGCAAGGAGCTTGCCAAGCTCGCCGGGCAGTATGCCGAGAAGGCGCGCATCGCGGTCCGTAACGTCCGCCGCGACGGGATGGATTCGCTCAAGGTCGACGAGAAGAAGGGCGTGTTCGGCGAGGACGAGCGCAAGCGTCACGAGACCGAAGTGCAGAAGCTGACCGACAGCATCATCGCCGAACTCGATGCGACTGCGACCGCCAAGGAAAAGGAAATCCTGGGCAAGTGAGATTGCAGGCCTCCTCGGCCGCGCCGCTCGCTGCTGTTCCTGTGGGCGCCGTTCCTGCAGGCGGGGCGGTGCCGCGTCATGTCGCGATCATCATGGACGGCAATGGCCGCTGGGCGAAGAAGCGGTTCCTGCCGCGCTTCGCCGGGCACAAGGCCGGCGTCGAGGCGGTGCGCAAGGTGACGCGCGCCGCGCGCGCGATGGGGATCGAGGCGCTGACGCTGTACGCGTTCTCGTCGGAGAACTGGCGGCGCCCGGCTGAGGAGGTCAGCGACCTGATGGGGTTGCTGCGGCATTTCATCCGCAGCGACCTCGACGAACTCGCACGCGAGAACGTCCGGTTGCGCGTGATTGGCGATTACCACAGCTTTTCGCCCGATCTGGTGGCGATGGTCGATGACGCCATCGCGCGGACCGCGGGGAATAGCGGTCCGATCTTGGCGATCGCGTTGAATTACGGCGCGCATGCCGAGCTGGTGACGGCCGCGCGGCGACTGGCGGAGCGGGCGCGTGATGGCGGGCTGGACCCGGCGGATATCGACGTGGCGACGATCGAGGCGGAGCTCGATACGCACGACCTGCCGCCACTGGACCTGATGATCCGTACGTCGGGCGAGCAGCGTCTTTCGAACTTCCTGTTGTGGCAGGCGGCGTATGCGGAGCTCCTGTTCGTCGACACGCTGTGGCCCGACTTCGACGCGGCGGCGCTCGCCGATGCGGTCGCGGCGTTCGGTCAGCGTCAGCGCCGTTACGGTGGTCTGTGAGCCTTACCGACCCTGAAAAGGCGCCAGATCAGGCGTTGCGCACGCCGTCCAATCTCCAGCTCCGGATGATCGCCAGCATCGGCATGATCGCGGTGGCGAGCCTTGCGCTGACGCTCGGCGGGATCGCGTTCTGGGTGCTCGGCGTGGTGGCCGCGCTGTTCATGATGGCGGAATGGTCGATGCTGCAAGGCGCCGATGCCAAGACCAAGCGGATGACGCAGTTCGCCCTGTCGGTGCCGCTCGCTTTGATGGCGCCAGCGTCGCTGATCCTGGTGATCCACGATTTCTTCACGCTGGGGCTGCTCGCGGGCGCGGCGTTCTTCGTTGTCATCACGACGCGCAAACCGCAGCTGGCACTCGGCGTGCTCTATTGCGGGCTACCGGTGCTGGCGCTGATGATCATCCGGCGGCAGGACGAGGGTATCATCTACACGCTGTGGGCGCTGTCGTTGGTATGGGCATGCGATATCGGTGCGTTCTTCACCGGGCGGACGCTGGGCGGGCCCAAGCTCGCGCCGGTGATTAGCCCGAACAAGACATGGTCTGGGCTGATCGGCGGCGTGGTGCTCGCGAGTGCGGTCGCGGCGGTGCTGCACACGCACTATGGCCTGCCGATGCGGATGACGCTGGCGACGCCGGTGCTCGCGGTGCTCGCGCAGATGGGCGATCTCTACGAGAGTTGGCTGAAGCGAGTGGCTGGGGTGAAAGACAGTGGCAACATCCTGCCTGGGCATGGTGGCGTGATGGACCGGCTCGACGGCCTCGTCCCTGTCGCGCCGGTCGCGGCCTTCCTCGTTATCCTGCCGCATTTCTACGCATGAAGAGCGTCACGATTCTGGGGGCGACCGGCTCGGTCGGCACCTCGACGCTCGACCTGATTGAGCGCGAACCCGACCGTTTCCGAGTCGTTGCGCTGACCGCGAATTGCGATGTGGTGAAGCTCGCCGCGGCGGCGATCCGGACGAACGCCGAGTTTGCCGTCGTTGCCGACGAAAAATGCCTGCCGGAGTTGCGTGAGGCGCTGGCCGGCACGGGGATCCGTGCGGGCGGGGGTGCCGAAGCGATCGCCGAGGCTGCATCGTCAGGCGCGGACTGGACGATGGGCGCGATCGTCGGGTGTGCGGGATTGAAGCCGGTGATGGCGGCGATCGAGCAGGGCGGCACCGTCGTGATCGCGAACAAGGAACCGCTGGTCTCCGCTGGCGACGTCATCCTCGCCGCGGCCAAGCGGACCGGCGCTACGCTGTTGCCGGCCGATTCCGAGCACAACGCGATCTTCCAGTGTTTCGATGCGACTCGCCCCGAACGCGTGCGACGGATTATCCTCACGTGCAGTGGCGGGCCGTTCCGCGACTGGACGACCGAGCAGATGCGCGGCGTGACGCTGGAGCAGGCGGTCAAGCATCCCAACTGGTCGATGGGCGCGAAGATCTCGGTCGATTCGGCGACCTGCATGAACAAGGGCCTCGAACTGATCGAGGCCGCGCGGCTGTTCCCGATTGCGCACGACCGGATCGAGATCGTCATCCATCCGCAATCGGTGGTCCACAGCCTGGTCGATTATGTCGATGGGTCGGTTCTCGCGCAGCTCGGGCCGCCCGACATGCGGACGCCGATCGCACATACGCTCGCCTGGCCGGACCGGATGGCGACGCCGATGGCCCCACTCGATCTGGTCGCAATCGGTCGACTCGACTTCGAGGCGCCCGATCCGGTCCGCTTCCCCGCGCTCAGATTGGCGCGCGAGGCACTCGATGCGGGCGGGGCGCGGCCGGCAATTCTCAATGCCGCCAACGAGGTTGCGGTCGAGGCTTTCCTAAAGCGCCGTATTTGTTTCCTCGAAATTGCCGCAATCGTCGAACATACGTTGTCGTGTTATGACCCGGCCGCGCCGGATTGCGTCGATGCCGTGCTGGCGATCGATACGGAAGCGCGGATGCTGGCGGGCGAGCGTGTGAAGGATTGCGCGGTTTGATCGAAACACCCGGTATCCTGCTGACCATCCTGTCGTTCGCTGCGGTGATCGGGCCGCTCGTGTTCGTGCACGAGATGGGACATTATCTCGCCGGACGCTATTTCGGGATCAAGGCGGATGCGTTCTCGATCGGTTTCGGCCGCGAGATCGCGGGCTTTACCGACAATAGGGGTACGCGCTGGAAGTTCGGATGGCTGCCGCTCGGCGGTTATGTGAAGTTTGCGGGCGACATGAACCCGGCCAGCCAGCCCTCCGCGGACTGGCTGTCGCTGCCTGCGGAAGAGCGCCAACGCACGTTTCAGGCGAAGCCCGTGTGGCAACGCGCGATCGTCGTCGCGGCCGGACCGGTGGTGAATTTCGTCGTCGCGATCCTCATTCTGGCCGGCTTCGCGTTCGCGTATGGCGACATCCGCATGCCGCCGGTCGTCGGCGCGACGATGCCCGGCAGCGCGGCGGCCAAGGCTGGCCTGCAGCCGGGCGACCGTATCATTGCGCTTGGCGGACGCACGGTCGACACGTTCGACGACATGGCGCGCTATGCCCGGATCCGTGCCGGCGAGAGCGCGCGGATCGATATCGTCCGCGGCGGCCAGTCGCTCTCCCGCGATCTCGTGATCGGCACCGACCTGCAGCGCGATCGCTTCGGCAACGAATACCGGATCGGCCGCCTCGGCATTGCCGGCGGCAAGCCCGTGATCATTCCCGTCAGCCTGGTCGAGGCGCCCGTCGTCGCGGTGAAGCGTACCGGTGAGATCGTGTCGATGATGGTCGAGACGCTGGGGCAGGTCATTACCGGACGCCGTTCCGTGAAGGAACTCGGCGGGCCGCTCAGCATCGCCAAGGTGTCGGGCGAGCAGATGTCGCTCGGGCTCGATGCCTATGTGTTCCTGATTGCCCTGGTTTCGATCAATCTGGGGTTCATCAATCTGCTGCCAGTGCCGATGCTGGATGGCGGTCACCTGTTCTTCTATGCGATCGAAGCGGTGCGCAGGCGCCCGGTCGAGCCGCAGGTACAGGAATGGGCGTTTCGCGGTGGCCTTGTGGCGATTCTCGCGCTGATGTTGCTGGTGACCTTCAACGATCTCGGTAATTTCGGGCTCTGGAAGAACTTGGCCGGCTTGATCGGCTGACGACGATAGGGCAGGGCGGGCGCGCCTTGTATGTGCACGTTTTTAGGGTGGGTTTGGTGACAGCGATCAACGGTTACGATTTCGCGCGGAAGGGCGCCCTGCTTCTCGCAGGCACGATCCTCTCGGGCGCGCCCGCGTTCGCGCAGACGGCGCCTACGGCACCGGTCACGCCAGCGACGGCTACGCCGACGTCCGTGCGCAACCCGGTCACGGGTGCGGTCAATGCTGTAACGCCCGTAACGGCGCCGGTATCCGTCCGTACGATCAAGACTTTGCGAGTCGAGGGATCGCAGCGCATCGAGCCCGAGACGGTGCTCAGCTATACCAAGCTGCGGCTCGGTATCCCGTACACCGCGGAAACGCTCGATCAGGCGCTGAAGGATCTCCAGGCCAGCGACCTGTTCGCCGATTATTCGATCAGCGGCGTCGAGACCGGCAACATCGTGCTGCGCGTGCGCGAGAACCCGATCATCAACCGCGTGATCATCGAGGGCAACAAGGCGCTCAAGACCGACAAGATCACCAAAGAGATCAAGCTCGCGCCGCGTCAGATCTTCACGCGCACCGCGGTCCGCCAGGATATTGCGCGGATCATCGAGCTGTATCGTCGCCAGGGGCGCTTTGCCGCGGTGATCGATCCGAAGATGGTCAACCTCGACCAGAACCGCGTCGACGTCGTGTTCGAGGTCAGCGAAGGGCCGAAGTCGAAGGTCCGCCAGATCAACATCCTTGGCAACGAGGTGTTCTCCGACGACCAGATCCGCGGCCAGATGGCGACCAAGCAGTCGCGCCTGTTCCGCCTGCTCTCGTCGGCGACCAGCTACGACCAGGATCGCCTGTCCTACGATCAGCAGAAGCTCCGTCAGTTCTACCTGACGCAGGGCTATGCCGATTTCCGGGTGACGTCCGCGGTCGCCGAGCTGACGCCGGACAAGAAGGACTTCATCATCACGTACGTGGTGGAAGAAGGTAAGCGCTACAAGTTCGGCGACGTCACCGTCGACAGCCAGATCCGAGACTTCGACAATACCAAGCTGGCCGCCACGCTGCCGCTGAAAAAGGGCGACTGGTACAACGCCAAGCTCGTCGAGGATTCGGTCGACAATCTCAGCCAGACCGCCGGTCTGTTCGGCTACGCGTTCACCGAGGTGAACCCGGAGTTCCAGAAGGACGCCGAAACGCTGACGATGGGGATTAATTTCAACATCGCCGAAGCCAAGCGTACCTATGTCGAGCGGATCGAGATCAACGGCAACACGCAGACGCAGGACAAGGTCGTCCGCCGCGAGATCCGTCTGGCCGAAGGTGATGCGTTCAACAGCTTCCAGGTGAAGCGCTCGCAGGATCGCATCAACTCGCTCGGCTATTTCGCCGACAAGATGGAGATCAAGCAGCTGCCGGGTTCGGCGCCCGACCGCGTGATCCTCGAGACCAACCTCGAAGAGAAATCGACCGGCGAGTTGCAGCTGTCGGCTGGTTACTCGAGCCTCGAACGCTTCATCATCCAGGCGAACATCACGCAGCGCAACTTCCGCGGCAAAGGCCAGGAGCTGCGCGCCGGCGTCAACTATTCGAGCTATTCGAAGTCGATCGAGCTGGGCTTCACCGAGCCGTATCTGTTCGACAAGAACATCGCGCTCGGCGGCGATATCTTCCGCCGCGACTACAACTCGTTCAATTACATCGGCAACGATCGCCAGACCAATTATTCGCAGGTCTCGACCGGGTTCCAGCTTCGTACGGGTGTACCGTTGACCGAGTTCTGGTCGCTGTCGGGTCGTTACGGACTGTCGTACGACGAGGTCAGCCTCGACGCGCAGTTCCTGAACGCCGACGGAACGTGCAACCGGCTCGTTGCAGGCCGCTATCTGTGCGACGCGATCGGCAATCGCTGGACGTCGTCGGTCGGCTATTCGCTGAGCCGCGACAACCTGAACAGCCGCCTGCGTCCGACCGCGGGCTCGCGCTTCTCGTTCAGCCAGGATTTTGCGGGGCTTGGAGGCGACGTGAAGTACATCCGTACCCGTCTCGAAGGGTCGAAGTACCACAACCTCGGTAGCGGTTTCATCGGCTCGATCGTGGCAGAAGGCGGGTACGTCCATCCGCTCGAATCGAGCCGGAGCGAGGGCGTCGATGCGGTTCGCATCACCGATCGCTTCTATCTCGGTGAACCGCAGTTCCGTGGCTTCGACATTCGCGGCGTCGGCCCGCGCGTGTTGCGTGCGTCCTATGATAACGGCACGCCGGCCCAGGTTCTCGCGACGGATCGCAACACGATCCAGGACGACGCGCTTGGCGGTCGCGCCTATTATCTGGCGCGCGCCGAAATCGAGATCCCGTTGGGCTCGGGTGCACGCGAACTGGGGTTGCGTCCGTCGGTCTATGCACAGGTCGGCAGCCTGTTCGGCATCAAGAAGCCTTTGCCATCGGCGGTCTTCCCGACCCTGATCGATCCGACCACCGGCAAGGAATATGTCGGGTCGACGTTCACCCCGGCAGTGAATACTGCGGGCGCCGCGCTGTATACCTACCAGACCACGGATACGACGGGTGCGACGGTCACGGCCAACACCGTCTGCGCTACCGGTTCGCCGGATGCTGCGGGCACGTGCGTCGGCACGGCCGCCAACCCGCGTGCGTTGACCGAGCAGGTGCCGTTCGTCGAGAGCTTCCTCGGCAACTCGGCCAAGCCGCGTCTGTCGGTCGGCATCGGCGTCAACTGGAACTCGCCGTTCGGCCCGCTCCGTATCGATCTCGCCAAAGCCCTGCTCAAGCAGAAGGGCGACGACCCCAAACTCATTACTTTCAACGTAGGGACACAGTTCTGATGACGACGTTCAAGACGCTTCTCCTCGCCGCGGCGCTCGTCGCGCCGGCTGCAATGACCGCGACCGCTGCCGATGCGCAGGTTTCGGGCATCGCCGTCGCCGACGCGCAGGGTGCGATCGCCAACTCGAAGGCCTGGAATACCGCCCGCGCCCAGATCGAGACGACCTACAAGGCACAGCTCGACCAGGCCGAGACGCGCCGCCAGGCCGTTGCACGCGAATTGCAGCCGCTGGTCACCGCCTTCCAGACCGCACAGCGTGCACCGGGTGCAACCGAAGCGACCCTGCGTCCGCAGGCTCAGGCGATTCAGACGCGTGAGAATGCCGCCAACCAGGAACTCGCCCGCCTGACGCAGCCCGCCCAGCGCGCGCAGCAATATGCGATCGAGCAGATCCAGGCGAAGCTCAGCGACGCCGTGACCGCCGCGGTTCGCGCCAAGAACGTGAGCCTGTTGCTGCGTCCCGAGGCTGCGCTGTTCGCACAGCCGACTGCCGACATCACTGCGGCGATCACCACCGAGCTCGATCGCCTGGTGCCGTCGGTCAGCACGGCAGTGCCGGCAAACTGGCAGCCGAACCAGCAGGGTGGCCAGCAGCAGCAGGGCGCCGCTCCTGCCGCCGCAACGCGTCCCGCACCGCAGGGCCGCTAAGCCAAACGCATGACCGATACCGTGAACGACAGTCCCAAGGCCGGAATGGGTCCGCTCGACATCGGCCGGGTGATGGCGGCGCTACCGCATCGTTACCCGATGCTGCTGGTCGATCGTGTCGAGGATCTGATCCTCGACACGTCGATCACCGCGATCAAGGCGGTGTCGATGAACGAGCAGTTCTTCCAGGGGCATTTCCCTGGGCGTCCGATCATGCCGGGCGTGCTGATCGTCGAGGCGATGGCGCAGGCTGCGGGAATTCTCGCGGTCGAGTCGCTGGGGCTCGCTGGCTCGGGCAAGCTCGTCTATTTCATGGCGATCGACGGGGCGAAGTTCCGCAAGCCCGTCGAGCCGGGCGTGTTGCTCAAGCTCGAAGTGACGTTCGTCCAGAAGCGGAGCTCGGTGTGCAAGTTCGCCGGCCGTGCGCTGGTCGATGGGCAGCTGGTGGCTGAGGCGAACTTCACGGCGATGATCGCCGACTCGCCAAAGGCCTGACGCCGGGGCCGGACGGGTCCGATCTTGTACATTCAGGCGCGTCCGTGTACGGGCGCGCCTTCCTTTTCCAGGCTGGTCGGAACCAGCCACATACCGGAGAATACCCATGAAGGCCGATACGCACCCCGATTATCACATGATCACCGTCCAGATGACCGATGGCAGCAAGTACCAGACGCGCACCACCTGGGGTAAG
>NZ_JBYMUX010000001.1:562500-1497500 GCF_057815015.1 Sphingomonas sp. SL1004 | reverse complement strand
AGACCAAGGGTTCCTGCGCAAGGCTAATCCGCGCAGGGTGAGCCGGCCCCTAAGACGAGCCCGAAGGGGGTAGTCGATGGGAACCACGTTAATATTCGTGGGCCTGGTGGTGTGTGACGGATCATGTGTGTTGTCATCCCTTATCGGATTGGGATGGCTTCGAAATGGTTCCAGGAAATAGCCCCACCGTATAGACCGTACCCGAAACCGACACAGGTGGTCAGGTAGAGTATACCAAGGCGCTTGAGAGAAGTGTCCTGAAGGAACTCGGCAAATTGCCTCCGTACCTTCGGAAGAAGGAGGCCCTCACTATGCGCAAGCACTTTGAGGGGGCACAGGCCAGGGGGTAGCGACTGTTTAGCAAAAACACAGGGCTCTGCTAAGTCGGCTTCAAGACGACGTATAGGGCCTGACGCCTGCCCGGTGCCTGAAGGTTAAGTGGAGGGGTGCAAGCTCTGAAATGAAGCCCAGGTAAACGGCGGCCGTAACTATAACGGTCCTAAGGTAGCGAAATTCCTTGTCGGGTAAGTTCCGACCTGCACGAATGGCGTAACGACTTCCCCACTGTCTCCAGGACATGCTCAGCGAAATTGAATTCTCCGTGAAGATGCGGAGTACCCGCGGTTAGACGGAAAGACCCCGTGCACCTTTACTGCAGCTTCAGAGTGGCATTAGGAAGAAACTGTGTAGCATAGGTGGGAGGCTTTGAAGCATCGGCGCCAGCTGATGTGGAGCCATAGGTGAAATACCACCCTGTTTGTTTCTGATGTCTAACCTCGTTCCGTAAGCCGGAACAGGGACCCTCTGTGGCGGGTAGTTTGACTGGGGCGGTCGCCTCCTAAAGAGTAACGGAGGCGCGCAATGGTGGGCTCAGGACGGTCGGAAACCGTCTGTTAGAGTGCAATGGCATAAGCCCGCCTGACTGCGAGACTGACAAGTCGAGCAGAGACGAAAGTCGGTCATAGTGATCCGGTGGTCCCTCGTGGAAGGGCCATCGCTCAACGGATAAAAGGTACGCCGGGGATAACAGGCTGATAACCCCCAAGAGCTCATATCGACGGGGTTGTTTGGCACCTCGATGTCGGCTCATCACATCCTGGGGCTGGAGCAGGTCCCAAGGGTTTGGCTGTTCGCCAATTAAAGTGGTACGTGAGCTGGGTTCAGAACGTCGCGAGACAGTTTGGTCCCTATCTGCCGTGGGCGTCGAAATTTGAGAGGAGTTGACCCTAGTACGAGAGGACCGGGTTGAACATACCTCTGGTGTACCAGTCGTTCCGCCAGGAGCGCAGCTGGGTAGCTATGTATGGACGGGATAACCGCTGAAAGCATCTAAGCGGGAAGCCTCCCTCGAGATAAGATTTCATAGAGCCGTCGGAGACCACGACGTTGATAGATCGGATGTAGAAGTGCGGTAACGCATGGAGCTAACCGATACTAATTGCTCTATTCGCGCTTGAGAGTCTCACACCATCAATGACAACACTGGGTCACCAGTAGCGACACGATGCGTGCGGATGAACAAGTCGAACGCCAGATTGCCAATCCCCTCGCCGTCGAGGGATTGGTCCAAATACCACTACAAACCATGCACGGTATCGATTTTAAGCCCCGTCCCAGCGAAAGCTCCGACGGGGTACCCAAAGCATTCCCAACGTATCGTCGCACCGGCTCCATTGCCTGGTGGCTATAGCGTCGGTGTCCCACCCGATCCCATTCCGAACTCGGCCGTGAAACCCGACTGCGCCAATGGTACTATCGCTCAAGCGATGGAAGAGTAGGTCGTCGCCAGGCATTGAAGCCCGTGCGGCAATACACAGGAACGCTAAACCCATTCACCATGTCTCATACCCCCTTCGCTAACGCGAATGTCGCGGGGTGGAGCAGCCCGGTAGCTCGTCAGGCTCATAACCTGAAGGTCACAGGTTCAAATCCTGTCCCCGCAACCACCTTGATTTGCAACACCTCCTCGGTCACCGCCGCGGAGGCTTTTTGCGTTTCCGCTCCAGCACATAGCGACAGCATTGACGCCAGCTTCCCGTGTGTTGTTGCCCCCTAAAGGCCTGACAGGGCCTCGCAGGTTTGCGCGATGAACTCGCGGGGTGATCGATAGCGCAAAGCGCGGTGCGGATGCACCTCGTTATAATGGGCGAACCAGCCAGGCAGTTGGTCGATGACACTCTGCGTATCTGGCCTGGGGTTCACGCGGACATAATCGCGCTTGAGGGTGCGAACGAACGCCTCCGCCATGCCATTCGATTGAGGACTGCTGACCGGGGTCGTGCGCGGGATCAGTCCAATGTCCCGGGCGAAAGCGCGCGTGGTGCGAGCGGTGTAGCAGCTGCCGTTATCGGTAAGCCACTCGATCGGTTCAGGCACGCGGTTCACCTGTCCGTAGCGATGCTCGACGGTGACGACCATCAAGTCCTGGACGTCCTCAGCGGTGATGCCGCCCGTCGTCGCCACGTGTCCCATGGCTTCACGGTCGCAGCAGTCGAGCGCGAATGCGACGCGCACCTTCTCGCCATTGTCACAGGTGATCTCCAACCCGTCGGAGCACCAGCGGGTGTTGCGCAGATCGACGGCGACGCGGCCGTCGTGACGCCGTTCCTCGCGGCGTTCGCCGTCCCGCTGTAGCAGTAGCCCGTGCACCTTCATGACGCGATAGACGCGTTTCGGATTGGGCGCTTCGCGCCCGGTCTTCTCGGCTTCCCGGCGCAGCAGAGCATGAACTCGGCGATAGCCGTACGTTGGCAGATCGGCGACGAGCGCGCGGATGTCGGCGACCAGTTCGGCATCCGGCAGCGGCGGTCGTCCGCGTGGTCGAGGTGCTGGGCGATGGCGCATTGCGGGCAGGTGTGGGCGAGCAATTCCGACCGCCTCTGCGACCGCGCTCACCGTCCATCCCGTGGCAACGAGGTCGAGCGCAACAGCAGTTTTTTTGGGCCTGCGGCCCGGGACACGGCCTCGCGGAGTAGCTCGTTCTCCATGGCCTTCTTGCCGAGCAGCCGGTGTAGTTCGCGCACCTGCGCCTCGAGCGCACGGTACTCGGACGCCGGCACGACTTCCTCGCCAGCTGCCGCGGCGGTCAGCGCACCCTGTGCCATCAGGCGCCGCCAGGTGAAGATCTGATTGCCGCCGATGCCGTGCCGGCGGGCGACGAGCGACACGCTCATCCCCGGTAGATACGTCTCCTCGAAGATCCGGACCTTTTCCTCCGGTGTCCACCGCCTCCGGCGCTGAACACCGGAGAGAACCTCGCCATCGTTGTAACGCCTGGTCGTACCGTCAGTCATATGCCTCACTCTTATCTAAGAGCGGGGCCCTGTCAGGTCATTTAGGGGGCCACCTCAGAATCTCCGTCTTGCGTGGCCAAGGTATAAGTTTCTGCTTCAACCCTCCGGCCGCAATCGGCAGCGCCATTGTCACCGGGGCCGCCCGGCTCAGCGGTCGAGCCAGCTAAACCCGCAATGGGAACGCCATCACGGTATACTTGATAGCGCCCCAACCGTCCGCGTCCGATCCGAATGATGCCGCTCATGCGACCTGACGACATGAAGTTCCCAGCCCCGCCCGCTGATAGACAACCAAACGCCTCCCTCTTCTGTCAGAGGCATTCTGACTCCGCGCCGCAAGGAATAGAAGTCAGGTCTTCACGGTTGATGGTTCACACCGACCCGAGTCCACCATCGCGGACAGGTTCTAGGCCGGCTCGTTTTCTCGGAACACCACGCAATTTTTGGGAAAGCTGAGCCTTGCGGGTCCCGGCGTTAGACAACTTCGGACAAGCGGCCTTGAGTATGTCTCGGACGATGAGAATCAGTGCGACTGTGGTAAATATCGCTCCGATAGGAGCCCCGGCGGGTAGATGGAACAGGTAATGGGCACAGGCGAACACTGATCCCAGCTGGATGAATACCGCGATCTTCCAGGCGCGTTTGCTCGGATAGATTACCGCACAGGCGTAGCCGAGCACATCGGCAAGAAAAAAATAGCGATCGTGCATCTTCGGCAGAACATACGGTAGAGCCGTAGCCGCGAAAAGCGCGACGGGCAGGAGAGCGGGGCTTTGGTGGAGCTTCGAGCGCAGGCCGAGAAGACCCATGACGACGCATACCATCACCGCCAGAGCGCCGCCGATCAGGACTCCGTGGGAGTAGGAGACGAGATCGAGCCCTTCGACATAGGTCCAGGCGTTCGGAGCGCCCTTCGAAAGTCTGGTGTAGTAATGCGCCTGGCCCGAGTAGACCGAAAGTAGGGACCACGCCGACCGTCCCGCCATCCAGGCCGGGGTGAGCATGGCGATGTAAGTCACGGCGGGCACCGGGATAATCTTCCACGACATTCGCCCGGAAGCGAGCAGATACACCATGATCGGCGCCATGAAGATGGCCTGCAACTTGATCGATAGGGCAATGCCGATCGCCGACGCCATGACGACCCATCGAGCGCGCAGCGCCGCGGCGAGTGCGACGATGTCGGCCGCCGCCCAAAAGGCATCGCATTGTCCCCACAAAGGTCCGTTCAGCCACACCGTCGGCATGAGGATGAGGAATGTTGCGGCCATCGAGGAAGAGCGTGGTCCGCGAAAATGCCGAACAAGCCAGTAGACCGCCGCGGAAAGAGCGACCGAACCCAGGATCGACACGAGCTTTATGACGTAGAGTTTGGATACCAGCGGATACAACATGCTCGCCGCTGAGAGGATATAAATATACGGCGGCGAATAATTTGAAAACTCCTGCCCCAGCGACCGTATCGGCCCGTTTGCCAGTATGTGATCGAGCCATGGGGCGAGGAAGCGATCTACATCTCTGGTATGCCAAGGCATGACGAAACCGTATAGCAAGGATATAATCAATATAGCTGGTATAAATACAAACAGTTGTCGCGCAAAATCACGTATAATCATGTGTAGTTCCGAAGCAACTATCGATATATGCTCATATTTCGAGCGTGAACGTGCTAATTCGCGCATCGACGAGCGCGCTTGAGGATTGTAAATCTCAAATCAGGTTAGTGCGGCGCCATCATTACATGATGGCAAACTAAGCAACTGGTTCTTGGTAGGACCGAAGCAAGTTGCCGCAAGATTGGAAATAGGCGCTGATCGGTAATGGTCTTATGTGGCGACCCCATAAGTGTCACTGAGGCGTGTGGGACCCGGGAAGATGGCTTGAGGGGCCGGACTAGCGCCGTACCCAAATCTCTTCCTGTAATCGCTCGGTGTCAGTCCGGTCAGACGGGCGAACAGCATACGAAATGACGCTACGTCGTCGTAACCGACATCCCAACCGACTTTGGCGATTGGCACGGTCGTGGTTTCCAGCAGTTTTCTGGCGTTCTCGATCCGCATCTGTTGGTGATATTCGTTGGGCCGCAAGCCCGTCGCGGCGTGGAAGCGGCGAATAAACGTTCGAATTTCCAGGCCTGACCACGCCGCCATGTCTGACACCTTGTAGCGGCCGTTCGCGCGCAGATGCACTTGATGCTGCGCTTTCGAAATGGCGATGTCGCCATGTTCCATGTCGGGCGAGAATACCCTGTAAAAACGCTGCTGCCGATTGGGTGGGTCGATCATCATGAAGCGCGCGGTATCCCGCATCGCATCGGCACCCAGTAATCGCTCGACGATGACCAAACCGAGATCGGTCCATGCCATCACTCCACCAACGGTGATCATGTCGTCGTCGTCGATCATCAGCGCATCAACGTCGACATCGACGGCTGGATACATCGTTGCGAGATCGGGTGCACATAACAGGTGCGTCGTCGCCCTGCGCCCGTCCAGCAGTCCGGTCTGTGCGAGCAGGAACGTGCCGCCGCAGATCGATCCCAGGACGGCACCCTCGGCATGCCGTGCAGTGAGCCAGTTCGACCACGTCGGATCGGTGAGACTGCCTTGCGCGGCAGTCTGGCAGGGCGGGATGATGACGAAGCTCGGGCTCTGCAGTTCGTTAAGCGCGATTGCTTCCGGCAGTGAATCGAACGTCCGTACGATGCCCGGCGCCAGTATTGGCGTAGTGGCAAACGCGGATGGCAGCCGCATCGCACCCCTGACGCTCGCGGTTTAGATCATCCGCGATGCGAAAGAGATCGGTCAGGCCGTGGATGATACCCAGCATCGCCTTGTCGCGCAGAACAATGCCGATCTCAACGGGGTGGTCGTGCTCCATATGGCTGGAACCCTTGATTAATAGATTTTGATGTTCGCTATCAAAGACATGGCACAATCCAGTTTATGTGACGTCCATTTATTCGATGGTATTGGTCAAGCCTAACTGCGCATAATTACTGCTTTTTATTCTGAACATTGAACGGGTCCGGATTATTAACCTAGGTTTACTAAGCTTGTATGATATAGTGCGCCTGTCGAATTTCATGATCGCGCATCCGTGGCCGCGCTCGACCTAGGAGCAACGACCATTTCCGCAGCTATATTACTGCAATCAGTTGAAGATGTTCGACGACACCGGGTCACTCGCAGGAAACGTATCCATCAAGGCATGATCGAGCATGTCGTCGTTGTGCTGGCCGGTAAGATCTTGAGCGCACAGCACTGCCGTAGGTTCGCTCGCCGCATAGATACGATCTACCATGATGTTCATCGCCGTGGGCCTCCGATTGGCATCGATCTCCGACAATCAGTGTCGAGATTATGTGACGACGATAGTGCACGCTCAAAGCCGATTGCAGCAACGAGAGACGGCCTGCTTTTCCTGCCAATGAGGCGTCGTTTATGACCATTCGAAAAGTCGCGATCGTTGTTTTCGATGGCGTGCAGGCACTCGACGTCGCCGGTCCTCTGGACGTGCTGGCGGAGGCGAACGGCTTTCTTACCCCTGAGGAACACTATGCAATCTCGGTCGTCGGACACGATGGCCCGCCGGTTCGATCGTCCAACGGGATGCGGATCATGGTCGATCAGACTTTCAGTGAGACAGACGAGGTCTTCTCACTCGTGCTGGTCGCGGGCGGGCCCGAACTGCCCTCTGCGCCGGCCGACGCTATCGTTACCGCCTGGCTACAAGATCGCTGTGCGGAAGCGGATCTGTACGGCTCGATTTGCACTGGTGCGTTCGTCGTCGGTCACGCCGGACTTCTGGATGGCTGCAATGTCACCACCCATTGGCAGAATGCGGGCAAACTCGCGGCGATGTTTCCCGAGGCGATCGTCGATCCCGACCGAATATTCCTGAAGCATGGAAAACTGGTGACCTCGGCGGGCGTAACTGCGGGGATCGACTTGGCCCTCTCGCTGGTCGCACAAGATCATGGTGCTCCGATCGCGCGGTCCGTCGCGAAGCGGCTTGTGGTGCAGTCGCAGCGCCAGGGCGGCCAGTCGCAGTTCAGCCCTTTTCTCGCCACCGCGCTCGACGAGCACTCACCCGTTGGCAAAGTGCAAGCCTATGTGATGGCGCATATCGGAGAGATGTTGTCGACCGAACGCCTCGCCGAAATTGGTGGGATAAGCAGCCGAAGTCTGTCTCGATTGTTCATGAGCGAGACCGGGATGTCACCGCATGATTTCGTCGAAGCTGCCCGTGTCGACTTAGCGCGCAATTTGCTCGAGGGCAGCATCTTGCAGTTGAAGGCGATCGCCTATGACTGTGGCTTCGGTACGGCCGAGCACATGCGATTGGTGTTCGCGCGCCGGCTTGGCGTTTCGCCGGCGCGTTACAGAGCCAGTTTTCAAGACTGATAGGCTGCGCATCGGCCCGTCCATGGATCATGCAGGATCGCGTGGACGCTGTCTGCATCGGTCGAATCAGGCGGTCGGTTCTTCTCGCGTAATCCTCAGCTCTTGCGGCTGGCCTCGAACAGGAACCAGGCGCGCTCTTCGGCCTGATCCGTCCATTCGTCGACGATGCCACTCGTGGCGTTGTCCTTGGCGGCGTCCGCTGCATCCTTGATGATCCGGAACTGGTCGACGAGCTTCACATTGTCTTCGCGCAGTTCGCCGAGCATTTCGGTCGGGCCGACGAACGCCATGTCATTATCGGCTATCGTCTGGTGGCGCGAAACGTCACCGATCGAGCGAAGCGTGATGTTGCCGGTTTTGCGCACGCGTTCGGCGATCGCGTCGGTGATGCCGAGGATCTGTGCGGACTGGTCGTCGAGCAGCAGGTGGTAATCGCGGAAATGCGGCCCTGACATGTGCCAGTGGAAGTTCTTGGTCTTGAGATACAACGCGTAGCAATCGGCGAGCGCGGCGTTCAGCGCGTCTGCAACCGACTTGGTGCTGTTGCTCGCCAGATCGCTCGGCGTGGCGAGGGCGGGGTTGGTATCGGCCATGTGTAACTCCGGTTTGAAAGTCGTTGCGTGAACGAACCGAAAGCCGAATTGCGTCCTTCCGGCAAGCGATCGCATCAACCAAAGCGCGCCGAGCGCCGCATTAGCCGTTCTTTGTCATTAATACCTCGCCTGTTTGTCGTCTTTGCCGATCACGGCCGTGCTTCCTGCCATTTATGAAATTGCTGCAGCGCAGCGATTTTGCCGGACGTGCGGAGACCAGACCATGCCGATCAAACCAGACAAAAGCAGCGAAGGCCCGATCCAAGGGTCGCGTCGAAGCATGCTCGTCGGAATGGCAGCGGCCGCAACGTCGGTCGTCGCAAGCTCCGCGATAGCAGGCGCAGCCCTTACGAAAGCGCCCGCGCGCGCTTCATCCTACCATTCCGGAGACGCAACGATGAGCACGATCACGGTCAAGGACGGCACGCAGATCTTCTACAAGGAGTGGGGTGCAGGTCAGCCCATCGTCTTCCATCACGGTTGGCCGCTGAGTGGCGACGACTGGGACAACCAGATGATGTGGTTTTCCGAGCGCGGTTACCGCGTCGTGGCGCATGATCGTCGTGGCCATGGCCGATCCAGCCCATCGTCGCACGGCAACGACATGGACACCTATGCCGCCGATGTGGCCGCGGTAACGGCGCATCTTGGTTTGCGCAACGCGGTACATATCGGTCACTCGACAGGCGGAGGTGAGGCAACGCGCTATGTCGCGCAATACGGGGCCAACGGCCGGGTCGCCAAAGCCGTGCTTATCGGTGCGGTACCGCCGATCCAGCTCGGTACGCCGCGCTATCCCGGCGGCTTTCCGATTGCGCACTTCGACGAGGTCCGGACGGCGGTCATCGCAAACCGGGCCGACCTGTATCGCAGCATCGCGACCGGGCCCTTCTACGGGTTCAACAGACCTGGGGCGAAGGTTCTCGAGGCAGTATCGGACAACTGGATCCGCCAGGCGATGGTCGGCGACATCAAGGCGCAGTACGATTGCATCAAGGCGTTCTCGGAAACCGACTTCACCGACGACCTGAAGCGGATCTCGCAGCCAGTCCTGCTGCTGCACGGCGAGGACGACCAGCTGGTACAGATCGAGCATTCTGCGCACCTCGCGGTCAAGCTCCTGAAGAACGCCACGCTAAAGACCTATCCCGGTTATCCGCACGGCATGGCGACGATCCATCCCGACGTAATCAACGCGGATATCCTCGCCTTCATTCGCAGCTGATCTCGGCTTGGCGGGCGGCGGCGCGTACTCGGCGCCGCCCGCCACCGAACTGTCCAAAGGACGACTTTGATGACCAGACTGCTGCATATCGTAGGGTCTCCGCGTCACGAGCAATCGGCGTCGCGCGAGGTAGCACGGACGTACATCGCGGCGCTCCGCAACGTCGATCCGATGCTGGACGTCGATACCCTCGACGTCTGGGAAGAAGACCTGCCCGAGTTCGGGATCGAGGAAATGAATGCCAAATACGCCGGCATCTACGGCGTGCCGCTGACCGCTCGCCAGCAGACTGCGTGGGATATACTTGCACCGCTGGTCGACCGGATCATCAGCGCCGATGAGATCGTGCTCAGCGTGCCGATGTGGAATTTCGGCATCCCGTACAGGCTGAAGCACCTGATCGATCTGGTGTCGCAGAAAGACTATCTGTTCCGTTTCGACGATGCCGGGTTCAGCGGCATGGCGCATGCAAAGGCGCTACTCATCTGCTCACGCGGACTGAATTTCGCAACCGGCACTGACACGCCGGAGGCCGAGTTCGACCACCAGAAATCCTCCATGCTGATGTGGCTGAAATTCATAGGCATTACGAACGTCCGGTCGGTCACGCTGGAGCAGCTCGTTTTCGGCTCCGAAGCAGATGCCGCGTCGCGTCGCGCCGCCAATGTGGCCGTGGTGCAACTCGCGCACGGTTGATCCCGTCCCCCGCATCGAAGGAAATCGGCATGCCGGTACTGAAATTCAACATGATACGGGGGCGATCCCCGGCGGAAATCCGGGCCATCCTCGACGTGACGCACGAGATCGTGGTCGCGACGCTCGGGGTACCCGAACGGGATCGCTATCACGTCGTCACCGAGCATGACGCGTCGCATCTCATCGCCCTGGATACCGGCCTCGATATTCCGAGAAGCCAGGATTTCCTGATGATCGAGCTGGTATCCCGTCCTCGGACGCAGGAGCAGAAACTCAGCTTCTATGCATCGCTTACCGAAGCGTTGGCGATCGAGTGCGAAATACTGTCGTCGGACGTCATGATCTACTTCGTCGAGAATGCCGACGTCGACTGGTCGTTCGGCCTCGGTCGCGCGCAGTTCATTACCCAAGAACTTTAGCCGGCACTTTTAAGGCGACGCCGTTGTCGCTCGCCGAAACACCGAATTTCCTCAGAAGGAGCTATGCCATGACGAGTGCCAAGTCACCGACCAACCTGACGCACGAGACCGGTACGCCAGTCATCGACAACATGAACATCCAGACGGCAGGACCGCGCGGACCGGCGCTGTTGCAGGACGTCTGGCTGCTCGAAAAACTCGCGCACTTCAACCGCGAGGTGATCCCCGAGCGTCGCATGCACGCCAAGGGCGCCGGCGCGCACGGCCATTTCACGGTCACAGGCGACATCACGCGCTTCACCAAGGCCGGCCTGTTCTCCGAGATCGGCAAGCGCACGCCGATGTTCGTGCGTTTTTCGACGGTCGCAGGCGAGCGCGGCGCGGCCGATGCGGAGCGTGACATTCGCGGCTTCGCTATGAAATTCTATACCGAGGAGGGGAATTGGGATCTGGTCGGCAACAACACGCCGGTATTCTTCCTCCGTGATCCGCTGCGCTTTCCCGACCTCAACCATGCGATCAAGCGCGACCCGCGCACCGGTATGCGCAGCGCGGACAATAACTGGGATTTCTGGACGCTGTTGCCCGAGGCGCTGCACCAGGTGACGATCGTCATGAGCGAACGCGGCATCCCGCGCAGCTTCCGGCACATGAACGGGTTCGGGAGCCATACCTACAGCTTCATCAACGCCGCCAACGAGCGGACCTGGGTCAAGTTTACCTTCAAGACGCAACAAGGCATCGAGAATCTGAGCGACGGCGAGGCCGAGGAACTCGTCGGCCGCGACCGTGAAAGCCATACGCGCGACCTGTACGACAGCATCGAAGCGGGACTGTTTCCACGCTGGACATTGTCGATTCAGGTGATGACGGAGGCGGAGGCTCGCGCGCACCGTTTCAATCCGTTCGATCTCAGCAAGGTGTGGCCACACGCCGAATTCCCGCTGATCGAAGTCGGCGTAATGGAACTCGATCGCAATGTAGATAACTTTTTCGCCGATACCGAGCAGTCGGCGTTTTCCCCCGCCAACATCGTGCAGGGTATCGGCTATTCGCCCGACAAGATGCTGCAGGCCCGTCTGTTCGCCTATGCCGATGCCCAACGCTATCGGCTCGGCGTCAATTTCAGCCATATCCCGGTCAACGCGCCGAAATGCCCGTTCCACAGTTATCACCGCGATGGTCAGATGCGGACCGACGGCAATCTCGGGGGCACCACCAGCTATTTCCCGAACAGTCGCGGGCAATGGATCGACCGCCCCGATCTCGCCGAGCCACCGCTGGAGATCGACGGCGCCGCAGCGCATTGGGATCACCGCCTCGACGACGACCATTACGAACAGCCGGGCAATCTCTTCCGGATGATGGATGCGCGGCAGCAGCAACTGCTGTTCGACAATACCGCGCGCTCGGTCGGCGGGGCCACGGTGCCGGTACAGGAGCGCCACGTCGCGAACTGCACGCGCGCAGACCCCGACTATGGTGCCGGCGTGCGCGCGGCGCTCGATCGGCTGGCCTGACACGCCTCGACGCTGGCGCAGCGTTTGCGCCGACTTGGCTGGTGCCTCGGCGGTCATCCTGTTGCGACCGTCGTTGCACCGCTCCCGGGAGATACATGATGCAAGAATTCGACACGGAACGCCGCTCCCTCCTGCGGTCGATCGCGGGGGCGGCTGCGGCCACGACGGTCGCAGGACTTGGCGCCACCACAGCCGCTGGTGCGGCACAGAAAAAGGCGGGCCCATATGCGGACCCGAGCAATCCAGTGCTGGAGAAGGGTAACATGCGCCTAGATCCGACGCGGGCGGCGCTGGTCGTGATCGATCCCCAGGTGGATTTCATGAGTCCCAAGGGGCTTGCCTGGCCATGGGTCGGCGAGAGCGTGACCGAGCATAATGTGGTGCCCAATCTCCACCGCCTGTTCATGGCGTCCAAACAGGCAGGCATGACGGTCGCGATTTCACCGCATCATTATTACCCGTGGGATCACGACTGGAAGGTGCAGGGTCCGCTCGAACTGTTCCAGCACAAGAACGGGATTTTCGACCGCAAGGGACCCTACACGCTCGACGGCTTCGACAATTCCGGTGCGGATTTTCTGCCGGAGTTCAAGAAATACATCAACGACGGCAAGACGATCATCTGCTCGCCGCACAAGCTGTACGGGCCGCAGGTCAACGATCTGTCGTTCCAGCTTCGCAAGCAGCGCGTCGATCAGATCGTCCTCACCGGGATGCTCGCCAACATGTGTGTCGAATCGCATCTGCGGGAATTTCTCGAGCAGGGCTTCGAAGTCGCGGTGGTGCGCGATGCCATCGCCGCGCCGAAAATTCCCGAAGGCGACGGCTATCTCTCGGCGTTGATCAACTTCCGCTACATGGCGAACGGTCTGTGGGATACCGACGAGACCATCAAGATGATCAGCGGTCGGGTTTAGCCCGGGACGAGCGCTCCAGGTCGTCGATCAATGCGATGATGCGTTCGCGGCGCGCTTCGGCCTGGACGATCAAGGCTTCGATCGTCTGCAGCTTGCCCTTCAACAAGACGATGGCGTCGCCGCAATCGACGAGGTGCTCACCCGACACGGGATGCGCGTCGGCGATCTCCTTCAGTGTGAAGCCAAGGGCCTGGGCCTGTTCGACGAAGCGCAACAACGGGATCATTTCGGGTCCGTAGTCGCGGTAGCCATTGTCGGTGCGCGACGCCGTGGGGATCAGGCCGGTGCGTTCGTAGAAGCGTATCCGCGACGCGCTCAAGCCGGTTCTGCGGACAACGTCGCCGATCTTCATACTGCCCTCGTACGGCGCTTGACCTTAAACATAGGTTGAAGGTGTACCGCGTCGACACGCACTGCTCAAGGGACTGTCCAATGACCTCCATACCCGTCTCGCTGTTCGACCCGCTCCGTCTTCCCAATGGTCTCGTACTCTCGAACCGGCTTGTTAAGGCGGCAATGGCGGAGGCGATGTCGGAGCCCCTTACGCACGCGCCCGGCGACGCCATGA
The DNA here is from genome assembly GCF_057815015.1 of Sphingomonas sp. SL1004. NCBI lineage: Bacteria > Pseudomonadati > Pseudomonadota > Alphaproteobacteria > Sphingomonadales > Sphingomonadaceae > Sphingomonas > Sphingomonas sp. SL1004. The sequence goes on along the minus strand of NZ_JBYMUX010000001.1, from coordinate 1,483,863 downwards.
TCCGACTGTACGAACGCTGGGCGGAAGGCGGGGTAGGCATGATGCTCACCGGCAACGTCATGGTCGACGCACGGGCGCTGACCGGTCCCGGCGGGGTCGTCCTCGACCGGCATCAGGACCTCGCGCCGTTTCGCCGTTGGGCGATGGCGGGGCAGAAGGGTGGTGGGCAGATCTGGATGCAGATCAATCATCCGGGGCGGCAAGTGTACGTCTCGATGGGGCAGGAGGCCGTGGCGCCGTCTGCAATAGGTGTGCATATCGCCGGACATTCGAAGCTGTTCCCCAAACCCCGTGCGCTGAGCGAAAGCGAGATCGCGGAGGTGATTGAGCGATTTGCGACCACCGCGGATCTTGCTGCGCAGGCCGGTTTTGATGGCGTCGAGATCCACGCCGCTCACGGCTATCTGCTCAGTCAGTTTCTCTCGCCGCAGACCAACATTCGCGACGATCGCTGGGGCGGATCGCTGGAGAACCGTGCACGACTGTTGCTGGATATCGTCGCTGCGGTGCGTGCACGAACGCCTGCTGCATTCGGCATCGCCGTGAAGCTCAATTCGGCGGATTTCCAGCGCGGGGGATTTGGCGCCGACGATGCTGCCACGGTCGTGTCATGGCTGAACGCGTTGCCGGTGGATTTCGTCGAACTGTCGGGCGGCAGCTATGAGGTGCCGGCAATGCAGGGCGGCGACCGATCGGCCAGCACGCGTGCCCGTGAGGCGTATTTCATCGACTTTGCCCGCGACATCGCGGCGATCGCGACAATGCCGGTGATGGTCACCGGTGGTATCCGGCGCAGGGAGGTGGCGATCGATGCCATCAACGCCGAGGACGGCCGACCAGGCGTCGACCTGGTCGGGCTGGGACGCGCGCTTGCCGCCGATCCCGATCTTCCGAACACATGGCGTACCCGCGACGCCGCTACGCCCGAACCCAATGTGTCATGGATGAAGGCGCCGATCGCAAGCGTCGCCATTCAGTCGATTACGACCGCGCAAATGCATCGGCTGGGTACGGGTGGCAAAGGTGGTTCGAGGATTTCACCAATCCTCGCGCTAATCCTTGGAGAGATACGCAAGCGGTCGGCTACGAAGGCCTATCTTCGCTGGATAGAAAGCCGACAAGAACTGCGCCTGCCGTCGTCGTAAAGGCAGTCTTCCGGACGCATGCGTATAGAAGCCAATACGCGTTGGACGCCGATGGTTGAAAACCGCGTTAGATTGGCCGGAAACGCAGCGTTCGATGCCTTGCCGCTGCGCTGGGCAAGCGCGCATATCAACGATGAAGATCCGGCCTTCCGGCTACACGAACCTGGACGTCCCCGTGCACGCCAGTGAACTGCCAATTGGCGGGATGGCTCACCGCGGCTCCAATTGCTCCCGAGAGGATGACAATGACAATCTCGATCGCCGATATAGTCGTACCCGACAGCGCCATGGCGCGCGCTGTCACCCAGTTGATCCGCGACACCGAAACCGACTTGCTGTTTCATCACAGCCGTCGCGTCTTCCTCTGGGCCGCGCTTACTGGCGAGCGCCGGCGCCTGCCCTACGATGCCGAGCTACTCTATGCCGGCGCCATGTTCCACGATATCGGCCTGACCAAGAGTCATGCGAGCACAGATTTGCGCTTCGAGATTGACAGTGCAAATGCCGCGCGAGCTTTCTTGCGAAGCTATCATGTTTCCGAGCGTGAGATTGAAGACGTCTGGACGGCGATCGCGTTGCACACCACGCCCGGCGTCCCCGAACATATGCGGCCCACGATCGCGCTCGTCACCGCCGGGGTCGAAATGGACGTACTGGGGATCGGGTACCACGACTTCACGGCCGTACAGCGTGCCCATGTCTGCGAGCATCATCCGCGGGGCGCGAACTTCAAGGAAAATATCATCGAAGCCTTTGCAGAAGGCATGGCGGCAAGGCCGCTGACGACCTTCGGAACGGTCAACGCAGACGTGCTCGCTCTGAAAAACCCGTCGCACTTCCGCCGAGAAAATTTCTGCAGCATCATTCTAGGGTCTGACTGGGAAATCTGATCTCTGCAAAGCGCCGTGTGGCGCATGGAAAGTACCATTCGATGAAAACGTACCGCATGCAGACGATCGGGTCCGTGGATGGGCTCGAATTAAGCGAAGAGCCCGTTCCCGTGCCTGGTGCGGGCGAAGTACTCGTCCGAATCCGCGCCAATTCGTTGAATTTTCGTGATCTTGCTATCCTACAGGGCTGGTTGCCGTTCGGGGTCGAGGCAGGGCGAGTCCCGCTGTCCGACGCCGCTGGCGTAATCGAGGCCGTCGGCATGCATGTAACGCGCTTTGCGATTGGCGATCACGTGGTCAATTCAATTATGCCCGACTGATTCGGCGGATCGTTCCAGACCTTTCCCCAGCAATATGGCATCCATCTGGACGGCTGGCTTAGCGAATATCGCGTCGTGAGCGAACAGGAACTGGTCATGATGCCGGCCTTCCTTTCGTTTGCGGAGGCAGCGACGCTACCATGCGCGGCCGTCACGGCGTGGTCGGCATTGGCTGGTGTCGGCCCAGGAGACGTCGTGCTGACGCAGGGAACGGGCGGCGTATCCCTTTTCGCCGTTCAGTTGGCGAAGGCGGCCGGTGCAAGGGTTATCGCAACGACATCGTCAGACGTCAAAGCCGTGCAATTGCGCGCACTCGGTGCGGACCATGTGCTCAATTACAAAACGGTCGTTGAATGGGGGGCGCAGGCAAAGGCTTGGAGTGGAGGCCGTGGCGTTGATCGCATCGTCGAAGTCGGTGGTCCCGGAACGTTGGCGCAGTCGATTAAGGCTGTCGCAATCGGCGGCCAGATATCGCTCGTCGGCGTACTTGCTGACGGCGAAATGCCAAGTTTCATGGACATATTCATGAGCCAAGCGAGTTTTCGGCCAATCGCGACTGGCAGCCGTCGTGATCTGTCAGACATGATACGCGTCGTTGAGCAGCACCACATACGTCCGCAAATCGATAGCACGTACACGTTCGATAATATGAAGGCAGCTTGGCGAAAGTTTGCCGAGCGAGATTTGTTTGGCAAGGTTGTTATTGTTCAGAACGATTAGTATCTTTCGCTGAAATAATACAAAAACTGTCGCATCGTTAAATATACGTGAGTTAGCCCTAAAGGATGTTAAATAGCTATCACATCACTTGTTGAGTAAGTGGAGTCATTCAAGTAAACTTTGCTGTTCATATACGCCATGCCGCGCGAGACGTTATTCGTCGAATGTGTCGAGCGTATCGAACCAATACGGTTGGTCAGACTGGTTCCTTTATCCTGAGCGCAGACCGGACTTCTACGCCCAGCCATAATTATTGGTTTGGGATCGCATCATCGGACGGAGATGCGAAGCCTGGCGCGGATGCCCGCGTACAAACGCCCTTGTATATCCATACATATTGGTTATGTATGGCACACTCAGCAAACAAACGGTGTCATGGTGCCCCAAGAGGTCGTTCGCAGTTCCTTCCAATGGATACTAAAGTGCGGGTGGAGGGGACTGTGTCCTCGCTGCGGCAAGGGTGCCATGTTCAAGTCATGGCTGAAAATCACCGATCGCTGCGCGAGTTGCGATCTCGACTATCGCTTCGCGGCGCCTGACGATGGCCCAGCCTTTTTCTCGCTGTGTATCGTTGCCTTTCCGCTCGCGTTTTTCGTGGTCTGGATCCAGGTGGCGTTCGATCCGCCGTGGTGGGTGCACCTGTTCACATCCCTCCCGATTATGATTGCTGGTACGCTTTTCCCGCTTCGACCGATCAAGGGATGGCTCGTCGCGTCGCAATATGTAAACCGCGCGCAGGAGGCCGGAACCGGCAATCTCTGGGCGCAGCTCCACGGGCGCCCGCCGAGCGACGACGCCAGCAATTTCGATGATTGAAACGATGGCCGGAGCTGTCGAGCAGGCACGCCGGATTGCGTCGGATTTGCTGGCCGCCGATGGCCGCGCGGCAGATGCTAAAATCGTTGCCGGTGGCGGAGGGGACGATTTTGTCGAAGTGCAGATGGCCCGCCGAATGATCGAGGCGACATCCGCGCATGCCGCAAGGCTGGAACGTGCCCTGCGGTGTTACGCAGACCTTAGCTTCTGGGATGCGGAATGCATGGAGGCATCCCTGGCGTTTCACGACCAAGGCGAAATCGCTCGGTCCGCGCTGGTCGGCAAAGAACTGTACGCGCAGCATCGCGACTAACCACCACAGCATATGAAGGTCATACAATGGCGCGAACTCGTGGTTTCTTGCGAGTTATGTATGGTTTGTAGTTTTTTTAGAGAGCATGTCGAGGCCATGCAAAACTGGAAATCCGATCTTGGCGTGGTTGCCGGTTGCGGGCCCTGCGCGCAGCGCCAAGCGCCGCGCTCACCGCGCTGGATCCTGCCTTGAGTTCGCCGTACCCCGCTTTCATGTCGGTCTTCTCGGTTGGTCAGGCCGGTGGCGCAGAGCGTTTGAGGTAGCATCAGGTCACCGAAAAACACTTTATCGCGCAACACCCCCTCTCACTTTTCCAGCGGATCTAATCCTGACCTGTTCTGGAATCATCCCCCCGACCGCTCAGGGTGCGGGTAGCTATGAGCGCGATCCAATTTTGTCGGCATGACAATGCCGTCACTATCGCCCCCTTCGGTATCGGATCAATTCTCGGCTCGTTCGTCTGCCGGTCGTTCCAGCAGTCGCTGTCGAATGAAGCCACCGTGCGGATCGTTTCGATGGTCGTCGCCTGTGGCGCGATCCGCATCGCTGCCAATCTCGGCCTTGCCGTCACGGGCGTGGCCCTGTTGGCGGCTGAAGCGGGGATCGCGATCGGCACTGGCGTGTTCGGCCTGATGGCGCAGGTACGCGGCGTGTCGGTCGCTTTAGTCTCTGCAGCGCTTTTTCAAATGCTCGCAGTGCTGATCGGCTGTCGCTGGCCGTTACGGCATGATGCGGGATGAAGTCTGACGCGCGAACGAGGGCGCCTCAGCGCTGCCGAATTCCGCCAGCCGGTCACATTCGTCTAACGGACCGAGTCCGCCCTGCGTGGACGTATCCGTGGACGCGGGAAGCGGAAGAAAATTGATATGCCGAGGCGTGGTTATGTTGACGGTCCGTTCGGGCAGATTCATTTTCAGCACCTTGGCCACGGCGTGCCGGTCGTTTTGCTGCATCAGGTGCCGATGACCTCGGGCCAGTTCGACATGGTGTATGAACCACTTGCGCGGCGCGGCCTGTGGGCGATCGGCATCGACATGCCGGGCTTCGGGTTGTCGGATCCGACGTCGTTCGTGCCAAAGGTCAAAGATTACGCGCGGGGCATCACACCCGTGCTCGACGCCTTGGGTATCGATCGTGCATCGATCCTCGGCCATCACACCGGCGCCCTCGTCGCAACCGAAGTTGCCATCCGGTTCGCCGACCGCGTGGACAGACTTATTCTCAACGGCCCGCTGCCGCTGACCGAAGACGAGCGCGCAGACTATCTGGCGACGGGCCATCGATGGGAATTAAGCTTCGGTCCGCGTCCCGGCGGCACGCATCTGACCGAGTTGTTCATGATCCGCGACGGTTTCGCGGCGGGCACGGTCTCTCCGGAGCGGTTGAGCGAGTACGTCGTTCAAGCGTTTTCGGGGCGTGGCGCATTCTGGTGGGGTCATCACGCGGCATTTCAGTACCGTCATGAGGAGACCCTTGCCCAGGTGACGCAGCCGACGATGATCCTCACCAACACCGGCGATATGATTTACCCGATGGCGCACCGGGCGCACGCGATCCGCCCGGACTTCGCGTTCGTCGAACTCCAGGGCGGTGGCGTCGATATCGTGGATCAGCAGCCCGAAGCCTGGGCGGAGATCGTCGCGAGTTTTGTCAGCACCTAGATATACCTGCTGCCGATGCTGCAAGGGGCACAGACGACAGATTGCTTGCCCGCCGAGCATTTACTCCTCACTTAGGTCCGCCTTGCTCGAGGGCGTGACGTTGGCCAAGATCGTCAACGTGAGTCAGGTGTCGGTGCACGGGGAGAGCTGTGGTTGCGGGAGGCGCGATCACGCTCTGCGGTGTGATCGAGAACGCGCGAGCATGGGTTTTCGCGCAGACAAGGGCCGTCTCTCTGATGCCGTTTCTCGTTGACCCGAACCAGTGACTGATACCATCAGGTCGTCCATGACGAAGAGCAAAGGACGCACCGGCGCACGCGCGCGCGCCAATATCCAGCCCCCGCCGACACCGCTGGAGCTCGAAGCGGCCAAGCGAGAGGTCGCGCAAATCGAGGGACGTCTTGCCGGCCTAGCTGCCGGACACCCATCGGCCAAAATATGGAAAGCTCGCCTTCGCCCGGCTCAGGCCGTGATCGCGCGTGCTCCACGCGACTGAGCCACTGCCGGGCAGGCCATCTCGGCTGGCTGACTATTCGCCGAAGTTCGGCGGTACAGGACGCTGGCACGCGGCTCAGTGTTGCTAAGGGTGTTTCGCGTCAACATCGGAGGGCGGTCAAGCGCGCCAAGATCGCATGAATGCCGGTGAGCTAAGGCCGTTGCGCGTCTGCCCAGTTGCCTTCCTCAGTCAGCAATGTGACCACTATTGACTTCGTCGCCACGCGTATAGGATACCGTATAATATCGATGGTGGAGTAGCGCGGTGTTGGAATGTCGTATCGTCGGCTCGGAGCGCGGCGTCCCTTCGTCCAACACCAGCGATACCCATCAGGCGGGGTACGATACGCCGGGACGCACGCTGTTCGTAAGCGTCGGGGTGCAGTTCTGACGTACCTTGATCGTCGCGACCTGATGAAGGCGGGTGGCGTGACGGCGCTGGCCGCGATCGCGTCCGCTGCGCCTATTACGGCAGCCCCAAACCCGCTCTCGGTTTTGACCAATCCACGTGAGATTATGCCACTTGGCACGGGATGGCGGTTTCATCTCGGCCATGCGAGCGATCCGAACAAGGATTTCGGGTTCGGCCGGTCGCACGACACATACGGCAAATCGGGCGACGTTGGAACGCCGGTCGCCGAGCCGACGTTTGACGACGCTGGCTGGCAGGCGGTGACCCTCCCGCACGACTGGGCGGTCGACCTCCCTTTCGCGCAATCCGGCCCCGCCGGCAGCGAGGCGGATCGCACTGGATCGTTCCAGGGGTTCAAGCCGGTCGGGCGGATGTGGCCCGCGACCAGTATCGGCTGGTATCGACGGGTAATCCCGCTGGACAAGGCGGATGCGGGGCGGCGGCTGATGCTGGAGTTCGACGGCGTGGCGCGCGATTGCATCGTGATCCTCAACGGCTTCGTCGTCGGATCGAACGAAAGCGGCTATGCGCCGTTCGAGATCGACGTGACCGATTTTGCCAAGCCCGGCGAGGACAATATCCTCGTCGTCCGCTGCGACGTCAGCTTGGGCGAGGCGTGGTCGTACGAGGGTGCCGGGCTCTACCGCGACGTTCGACTGGTCAAGACCGCCCCAGCGCATATCAGGCGATGGGGCGCGACCGTACGATGTTCGATCGATGCGACCGGTGCACGGGTCAGCATCGCGACTGAAATTGCGAACAGCGGCGATGCCTGTGTGGTGCAAGTCCGGTCGACGGTGATCGATCCCGCCGGAAAAGAGGTCGCGATGCTGCTCGCCGAGCCGCTCGACGTCGCGGCGTGGACCGAGACGACCGCGGCGCAACACACGCATATCGCCACGCCTGCGCTGTGGGGCCTGGAAACGCCGCATCTCTATACGTTGGTCAGCGAGCTGTTGATCGACGGCGTCGCGGTCGATCGCGACACGTGCCGGTTCGGCATCCGCACGATCCGGTTCGACGCGACACGCGGCTTTTTCCTCAACGGCAGGCCGGTCAAGATCAAGGGTACCTGCAACCATCAGGATCACGCCGGCGTCGGCTTCGCGGTGCCCGACAGCCTGCATGTCTGGCGGCTGGAGCAGCTGAAGGCGATGGGGAGCAACGCCTATCGCTCGACGCATCATTCGCCATCGCCCGCGATCCTCGACGCATGCGACCGGATGGGCATCCTGTTGATGGACGAAACGCGGCAGATGTCGAGCAATGCGGAAGGGTTGGGGCAGCTCGAGCGCATGGTGCGGCAGGGGCGCAATCATCCGAGTATCGTCCTGTGGAGCATCGGCAACGAGGAAATCCACCGCGGCACCGAAACCGGTGCGCGGATCGCCGAGACAATGAAGCGCAAGGTGTACGAACTCGACGGGACGCGGCCGGTGACGGAGGCGTTCAACGGCAAGTTCGGGGAGGGGGCGTCGCGCGTGCTCGACGTGATGGGGTGCAATTACTACCTCGACGCGATCGATCCGTACCACGCCGCGCATCCCGACATGCCGATGGTCGGCACCGAGACGGGCAGCACGGTGATGACCCGCGGCGAGTATGCGCACGACGATAAGGCCGGCTTCGTATCCGCGTACGATCGCGAGTTTCCCAAATGGGCGACGACCGCGGAGACCTGGTGGAGTTTCTACGACGCGCGGCCGTTCCTGTCCGGCGGCTTCGTCTGGACGGGGTTCGACTATCGTGGCGAGCCGACCCCGTTCGAGCGCTGGCCGGAGAACGTCTCGAACTTCGGCCAGATGGACCTGTGCGGCTTCCCGAAGGACAATTACCATTATTACCGCGCCTGGTGGAGCGGCGAGCCGGTACTGCACCTGTTTCCGCACTGGAACTGGGCGGGGCGCGAGGGCCAGCTGGTCTCGGTATGGGTGCACAGCAACTGCGATGCGGTCGAGCTGTTCCTGAACGGACGAAGTCTCGGCCGGCAGAACGTGGTGCGCAATCGGCATCTCGAATGGCAGGTCGCCTATGCGCCGGGACGGATCACCGTTCATGGCTATCGCGACGGCGAGCGCATCATGACGGCGGCGCGCGAGACGACCGGGGCGCCGGCACGGATCGGGCTGACCAGCGATCGGCGCGAACTGGCACCGGGCGAGGTCGCCGTGGTCCGCGTGGCGATCCTCGATGCGAAACGCCGCGAGATGGCGACCGCCGCCAACCGGGTGACGTTCGCACTGTCCGGCGACGCACGGCTGCTGGGCGTCGGCAATGGCGATCCGCGCAGCCTGGAGCCGGATCATGCGACCTCACGGTCCGCATTCAACGGCCTTTGCATGGCGATCGTCCAGGCCGGTGAGCGCGGCGGGGCGATCCGGCTGGAGGCTCGTGGCGAGGGTTTGGCACCGGCGATGTTGCCGTTGATCGGCATGACCAAGGAAATCTGATGATGGTACGTCGTTCGTCGCGGGCACTCGCGCTGGCAGTGTTATGTACGTCGGCGTTGTGTGCGTCGGCTGCACACGCCGCACCAGACGAAGCCACATTCCGGCGCTCGATCGGGTTGCGCGCGGCATGGCAGGATCTGACGCGCGACGTGGCGTGGCCCGCGCACTGGACTCCGGACGGGCGGCGCTTCTCGTATCGCAAGACGGTGGTGGGCGGATTCGCGTTCGAGACGGTGGACGCGCAGACGCTCGCCAAGGCCTCGGCGTTCGACACGGTACTGCTGGCGCGCGCGTTGCGCGATGCGGGGCAGGTCGCGGTCGATCCGATGCGCCTGCCGTTCGCCGATTTCGACTATGCGGACGACGGCAAGGCGATCGTCTTCACGTTCGAGGAGACACGCTGGCAGTGCGGGATCGTCGCCTATCACTGCGAGGCCGCCGTCGATCGCAGCCGACCGCGCGGCTTTGGCGTGGTACGCGACATGTCGGTGCCTGCCGACAATACGCCGAAGGTTTCGCCGGACGGCAAATGGACCGCGTTCGTGCAGGGCGACAACCTGGTCGTGCGCAAGACCGGCGATGCGGCCGTCGTTCCGCTCAGCGTCGATGGGACGGCGGGTGATTTCTACGATCCGGAGACGCTGCGCTGGTCGCCCGACAGCCGGCATATCATGATCTACCGGGTCCAGCCGGGCTATCAACGGCGCGTGCTGCGCGTAGAATCGTCGCCGCGCGACCAGCTTCAGCCAAAGCTGCAGAGCCAGCTTTATCCCAAGCCCGGCGATGCGATCGACCGCGAGCAGCCGGTGCTGTTCGACGTCGTGATGCGGCGTCAGATGATAATCGACGAAGCGTTGTTCCCCAACCCGTACGAACTCTCCGCACCTCGCTGGCGTAGCGATGGGCGAAGTGTCGCGTTCGATTATGTCCGGCGCGGTTTCGGGCAGGCGCGGATCGTCGCGGTCGATGCCGAGACCGGCGCCGCGCATGCCGCGGTGACCGAGGATGCGAAGACGTTCGTCTATGCCGATCGCCGCTACGCACACGACGTCGGCAGCGATGGCAACGAGATCGTCTGGGCGTCAGAGCGCGATGGCTGGAACCATCTGTATCTGTTCGACGGTCGCACTGGGAAGGTCAAAAATCGGATCACGACCGGGGCCTGGGTGGTGCGCGACGTCATCGACGTCGACGATGCCAAGCGCCAGATCATTTTCTCCGCGAGCGGCATGAACGCGGGCGAGGACCCGTATTTCCGACACGTCTACCGGATCGATTTCGACGGCCGGCACCTGACCGCACTGACCCCGGCCAAGGCCGATCACGACGTGCGCTTCTCCCCAGACGGGGCGCTATACGTCGACACCTATTCGCGGATCGACCTGCCGACGATCAGCGAACTGCACCGGGCGAGCGACGGTGCAATGATCGCGACGATCACCAAGGGCGATGATAACGCGCTTCGGGCGGCCGGGTTCCGAGCGCCCGAAGCGTTCGTCGCCAAAGGCCGCGACGGCAAGACCGACATCTGGGGCGTCGTCGTCCGCCCGCGCGACTACGACCCGCGCAAGCGCTATCCGGTGATCGAGAACATCTATGCCGGTCCGCACGACAGCTTCGTCCCCAAGCAATATTGGCCGTTCGGCTATCATTCCGGCGGCGACAAGGCGATCGGCATGCAGGAGCAGGCCGACCTCGGCTTCATCGTCGTGCAGATCGACGGGATGGGTACCGCCAACCGATCGAAGGCATTCCAGGACGTCGCGTGGAAGAACCTCGCCGACTCCGGCTTCCCCGACCGCATCGCGTGGCACCGCGCGCTGGCGGCGAAGGATCCGTCCTACGATATCGGCCGGGTCGGCATCTACGGCGCGTCGGCAGGCGGCCAGAGCACGTTGAACGCGCTGCTGTTCCACGGCGATTTCTACAAGGTGGGGGTGGCCTATGCCGGGTGCTACGACAACCGCATGGACAAGATCAGCTGGAACGAACAATGGCTCGGCTGGCCGGTCGATGCGAGCTATGCTGCAGCTTCCGGCGTCGATCATGCCGCGCAACTGACGGGCAAGCTGCTGATGATCGTCGGCGAGCAGGACAGCAACGTCGACCCCGCCTCGACCATGCAGGTCGCCGACGCACTGATCCGCGCGAACAAGGATTTCGAACTGCTGGTGGTGCCCGGTGCCGAGCACAGCGTCGGGCGGTCGACCGGACCGATCGACTATGTCGCGCGGCGGCAGTTCGGGTTCTTCGTCCGGAATTTGGCAGGGGCGGAGGTGCCGAACTGGAATGCGGCAGCATCGCCAGGGGAGTAGCGCCGCGCCGCTTGGCGATGCTCATGTTACAGGGCAGCGTCAGGCAACTGGCTGATGACGCTAATATCCTGACGCGTCGCCGCGGGCCTTGCGAAACGCGTAGCGCACGAACGTACTGGCAGACGGGTGGCTTTTGGAAATCCCGAATGCCACGGACAGCTTGACCGGATCGAAGCTGTCCTGGCCGCCAGACGTCAGCAATTCGGGTCTCTGTAATTTGGCCATAGCATAATTGGTGTTGGCGAGGGACGCGGAAGGATCAAGGATTCCGGCAATTTCGCACAGCGTGGATCCGCAGATCACGCGGGTCTCCTTGTCCAGATAGGGAATGGCCCTGAGTTGGCTCATCAACGCCTGCTCCGTCCTGACCGACCAGTCCTTGTCCTTTTCCTCGGCGCGTAGCTTTCGGTACAGATAGGATGGCGCTCGGTCGAAGACGACTGCCGGATTTTCGTCGACGACCCCGTCGAGAAATGCATCGACTTTCAAAATCGGCGGGGACGGGGACGGGGACGCGGTCGCGGCCGGCGACGGCATGGCAGGAGTGAGCGAAGCTATGTCGACGGGTGATTTCGCGCGCCTGCTACCGTTCGTATAGGGCCAGTCGACCGTCCTGATCATGGGCGTTTGTTCGGAGCGCTGGTCCGTATCCGTCCGGTGTACGACAAACAGACCGAGGACGGCGATCGTCGAAATCACGCCCAAAATGCCAACGAGACGGTAGCGCATTCCGATACCCCCATGTTTCGGTCACCAGTCCTGCACCGGCTCGTGCTCAGTCTAGGACTAACACTTGCCGTTGCCAAAACGCGAGCCGGCCGCCGCTCTTAGCGCGGCTGAAGGCGGACCTTCTTCACATCGGCGGACAGGGGAACAGTGTATTCACCTCGCTCCAAGGCGCTGCCCAGGAGCGTGTAGGCGCGTCCGCCCGATGTCGTCGTTTCCAGCGTGATCCGCGCCGCCGGCGTCGTCGACGATGCCGGATCCAGCTTCAGCGTGACGCTTCCCGTGGCCGTGTCGTAGGCAGCGTTGGCGATCTTGCCCGCGGTCAGCGTGATCCACAGACCGGCAGGGGCGACGAACAGGCGGCTGCGCGCGCCGTCCTTCGGCGCGATTTTCACGACGGTACCGGAAGTCTGGTTCACGTTTCCGCCAAAGCCCAGCCAGCCGAATGTCGGATCCTTGACCAGATAGCTCGCGGCGGTGACGGCGTGGCCGTAGAAGCCCATCCCGTAATCGCCGCTGTACGGATCCCATTTCATCATGTCGGGCGCGGAGTGGAACGCCGCGGACGAGAAGCCCTGCTGGTCGATGTTGGTGATCCCGCCCATCACGCCGCCGTATGCGATCCGCAACAACCGCAGGTCCGACGGGTCGGCGCGATAGGCATCGAGCAGTGGCACGGCGTTCAGCGCGGATCCGTAATGGTGGATCTGTCGCTCGATCCGCGGATATTTGCCGCCGTACAGGAAATCCCAATAGCGGCGGGCATTGCCGTTATAGCCCCAGCTCGGGATCGCCGGATCATAGGCCAGGATCACCTGCTTGGTCTCGTCGGCCTGGGGCTGGTAGCCGAAATAGCGCATCCAGGCATAGACCTCGGGTTGGCCTGTCGAATCCCACGCCATCTCGCTGCCGAACGGATAGGTCAGCGTGCGCCAGTGATCCGCGCGGCCCTTCATCAGGCGCTCCATCTCGGTCGCCTCGGTGGTCAGCCCTTCGCGCTTCAGGTCCTTCAGGATGTCGACGAACACGTCGCCCTCCATCAGCCCGAACTGCGTATAATAGGGCGCATCGCGCATCATCGCGACGGTGGTCTGATAGGCGTGGTCGAGATACCAACGCCACGGATGCGCGGTGACCATGCCGGGATGGTTGCGCGCGACGCGGTACAGCACCCAGTGGCCGATCGCGACATGCGGGTAATTGTACGCGCGGCCGAGGTCGCCGGCGTCCTTCTTCGACCAAGACGTCCAGCTCCTCCAGTTGGTGGCGGGATCGTAATAGCCGGGATGTTCGGCCGGATCGTAATAGAAGATGCTTTTCCGCACCGCGCCGGCATGCTCGCCGTCCGGCACCTGAAGGCGGCCTTCGACGGTCTCGTCGACCAGGCGCTGGAGCTTCGCGACCTCGGCCGGGTCGGGATTGTCGAGCTGCTTGGCCATAGCCGCGACCCAGCTGCCGCCGCCGCCCTCGTCGCTCATGCCCGAGATCCATACACGTGGATCCTGGGTGACGATCTTGCCGGCTTCACGGTCATAGGTGAGGATCGCGGGGTTGCGGCCGAACGGGTCGGACTTGTTCTCATACCATTGCTGCGTCGTGGAGAACCGGCCGAGGTCCGCCATCGCCTGGTCGAGCGGCTTGGTGATGAAATAGCTGACGGTCTGCACGCTGCTATCGGCATAGGTGATCGACAGGCTCGCGCGGCCCCATCCGCTGCTGCGTACCGCATAGCGTGCCCAGCCCTTGGCGCCCGCCACTTTGGTCGCGGTCAGCGCGCCTGCCGGCAGGCTCTGGACCTTGGCGATGCGTTGCGGGCTGCGCAGGAACAGCGATGCGTCCTGGTCGGTCGGCACCACATAGCCGGGAATGCCGACCGCCACCGGGCGCTTGTTGGCGACCAGCGTGTCTTCGATCGCTGCGATCGACGGCGACGTGACGAAACGCACGCCGATCGTGCGGCTCTTGCCCGGTGCCATCGTGAAGCTGGTCGGCGTGTTCCACTGGTCGCCGGCCTTTGCCCATTCCTTATCGGCAAAGCCCTTGCTGGCGATCGTCCAGTCGTAAAACCCTTCGGACGTCTGGCCGCGCGGGCTGCGGTCGGTGAAGACGTCGGTGTCGCGGGGGCCGCGCGCCTCCATGATCGGGCGATAGGCCTCCAGCGGCGTGCCCTTTTCGGGGAACACCAGCAGGGCAGGGCCCTTGCCGTTCAGCCGCGCGACCTGGAGATAGCCGGCGTCGCGGCCGATATAGGGATCGACGAAGCTCGCCTGCGCGTGCGCCTGTTCCAGGTCACGATCGGAGATGATGTTGTCGAAGATCATCGGCAGCCCGAGGCCGCCGATCTCGACAGGCTGCGTGCCGGTATTGGTCAGCGTGAAGCGCAGCGCGAGCACGCCGTGATCGTCGATCCAGCGCCGCTCGACCTTTATCGGGCTGGCCCCGAGCGACGCGGTGATATCGGCCGCGGCCAGCACCGAGCCGCCGACGGGCAGGAGCCGGATCGGCTGGCGCCGGTGCGCGGAGGCGAAATCGGTCCAGGCGCCGCCGGGCGTGCGCAGCCGCAGGTTGATGTCGCCGATATGGACATAGCCGTCGCCGGCCCGCTCCGCTTCGCGCGCGCCGGGGGTGAAATCGAACGTCGCGTCGCCGGTGGGGGAGAGCCGCGACAGCGTCTGCGTGTCCGACCGCAGTGCCAGATCGAAGCTGGGCGTACGGATCGGCGTTTCCGCGATCGGCGGATAGACCCGCTTCGCCGGCTGCTGCTCCTGCGCCTGCGCGGCTTCGAGCGTGGGGATCGCCAGCGACGTACCGGCGAGGAGAAGGGCGGCGGCGGTCAGGCTGCGGAAGCGAGTCATGGCGGGGCTCATCGTATCGGAGTGGCGGGTGCCGCGGCAGCGGGCGCAATGGCAGCGGAGGCGGTCGGCGGCGCATCGCGCGGTGGCTCGGCGGGCGTGCCCGGCGGCGGCGAAGGGGATAACGGCAACAAGGCCGGCGTCGCCTCGTCCAGCAGGTTGCGGGTGAAATAATCGCGCAGCTTGCGCCAGAAGAACGGCTGGTAGACCGCGTGCGTGGTGTTGGGCAGCACGACGATATCGACGTCGCGCTTTGCCTGAATCAGCGCCTGGGCGAGCCGGAAGCTCTCGGTGACGGGCACATTGTCGTCGATGTCGCCGTGGATCAGCAGCAGCTTGCCCTGCAGATTGGCCGCGACCGACATGTTCGAATTCCGGTCCCAGGTCGCGGTGTCGGCGGTGCCCATCGACACTTCCGGCCACCACGCCTTGTCCAGCCGCAGATCGTGATTGCCCGAGGACGCGACCGCCACCTTGAAGAAGTTCGGCCGGCGCAGGATGAACCGCGCGGCGTCGTATCCGCCTGCCGACCCGCCGAACACGCCGACCCGGTCGGTATCCATATAGGGATAGCGGGCGGCCATCTGGCGGATCATTGCGATATGATCGTCGAGACCGACCTCGCCAAGATTCTGAAAGGCGGGAAGGCGGAATGCCTGGCCGCGGCGCGAGGTGCCACGGCCGTCGATCATCACGACGATCGCACCGATCTGCGCGACGCTGTTGCCGCCGGCCATGACTGCGTCGTCCCAGGTGGTCGGGACGTCGGTGGTGGTCGGCCCGGTATAGACGTTGTCGATCACGGGATAATGCCGCGCGGGATTAAAGTTCGCAGGGCGCAGGATCATGCCGTAGAGTGGTGTCGTGCCATCGGCGGCGACGCCGCGGAACGGTTCGGGTGCGGTAAATCCGCTTGCGAACAAGGCAGTCGGATCGGCACGCGCCAGTTCGGAGACGATGTGCCCGTCGGCGCCGTCGCGGAGCACGGTTCGGGTCGGCACGGTCGGGCTCGACATCCGGTCGAGGATCCAGCGTCCGTCGTCCGACACCTTGGTATCGTGATCGATCGGCTCGGGCGTGAGCAGCACGGGCTGGGTGCCATCGAGAGTCACGCGGTACAGCGCGCGGTAATAGGGATTGCGATCATGTTCGCGACCGACCCCGGTGATCAGCAGGCTGTGCGCGTCCTTGGCGACATGATCGACCGACAGCACTTCCCATGCACCGCGGGTCAGCGGGATGCCGCCGTCGGGATCGTCCGGACGTACCAGATAAAGCTGCGCCCAGCCGCTGCGTTCGGAGATCGACAGTTCGCCGCCCATGTCCGGCGCGCTCATCAATGCGCTCGAGGTGACGGTGACCACGGGCTTGATCGCCTCCCGTGCGACGACGTGCGTCGCGCCGGTGTCCGGGTCGGCCTGATAGACGACGATCTGTTTATAGCCGCGCTCCGTCCAGCTGATCCGCGGCGTGTTGCCGACCCATTCCATGTCCGGATCGGCGGGATAGAGGAGTGACTCGCTCGGTATGTCGAGCGGCACGACCCGCGCCTTGCGACGGCGCAGCGCCTGTTCGACGTCGATCACCATCCGCGTGGCCTGCGGCAGTTTCTCCGCGCCGGCGAGCGGGTAGATGTACGAGAAGCTTCGCGGGTAGAAGCTGCCCGGGGGATTTTCCTGCGTCACCGTCATGGGATGCACGCCGCGCGTATCGAGTCGCCAAGTGATGATCCGGCGGCTGTCGGGCGACCAGCGCACCGACACCGGCATGACCGGGTCCTCGGTGCCCTGTTTCAGGATTTCGGGAAGCGGCGCGATACCGCGACCATAGGGCTGTTCCCGCGTCCCGTCGGTCGTCAGCATTACTTCGCGCCCGCTCTTCACGCCGATCGCCACCAGATTGAACGCGCGGTAGACGATCCGGAACCGGCCATCGGGCGAGATCGCGTCGGTGCCGTCACCGTCGCCGGTCTTCGCCTCCGCCAGCGTTCCCGCACCGTCGAGCGTCCAGCGCTTGCCGCCCGCGGAGAACGTCATCACCCGCGTTGCCGGATCGTAGTCGAGCCGTTCGAAGCCCGGTCGTTCCGCGTTGACCGGCTTGCCGATCGCCTGCGTCAGCAGCCTAGCGACAGCCGCAAAGGTGGAGACCGTCCGAGTCTCGCCGGTCGCCGGGTCGAGGAACAGGATCGTCGTTTCGCCCGCTATCTTGCGGTGAAGCAGGATGCCGCGACCGTCGGCAACGAAGGTCGCGCCGGGATCTCTGTCTGCGATCAGCTTGTCGAGGTTCTCGCGCAGGTAGCGATCGGCGAGGGCGTAGCGCTCGAGTATCGACTTTGGCGCGGGGGTCGCGAGGACAGGTTTGGCGACAGTCTTGGCGACAATCTGCGCGGTGGCTGGTACGCCCGACGTGAAGACGGCAAGCGCGCTTCCCAGCAGGAATGCGGCATGGCGTGGCCTTGCCGGATGATGCGCCTGCATTGTTGTCCCCCTACGATGCCATGGAAACTGACGAACGATCGGCGAAGCGTCAATAGAAATTATACAGTATATGATTTTGGGCTTGGATCGTTCTGTTTGCACGCTTGCAACATTCACATCTCAGTTTAGTATACGATATCCGGATGGAGATCGACATGCAGGCCAGTCGCCGAGAATTGATGATGGGTATCGCGGCGGTAACGCTGCTGCCGGTGGGCGAAGGGGCGTTCGCCCGTGGCGCGGGTGGTGCGATCTTGCCTGCCCGTGCGAAGCCCTTGCCGCTGACGGCGGTGCGGCTGCGCCCGTCCGCCTACGCGACCGCGGTCGACGTCAATCGCGTCTATCTGTTGCGGCTGAGCGCGGACCGGTTGCTGCACAATTTCATGGTCTATGCCGGCCTGCCCGCCAAGGCGCCGCTATACGGCGGGTGGGAGAGCGACACGATCGCCGGCCATACGCTGGGCCATTATATGACCGCGCTGGTCAAGATGAACGAGCAGACCGGCGATGCCGAATGCCGGACGCGTGCCGAGTATATCGTCGCCGAACTGGCGCGCGCGCAGGCAAAGCGCGGCACTGGCTATGTCGGTGCGCTCGGCCGCAAGCGTAAGGACGGGACGATCGTCGATGGGGAGGAGATCTTCCCGGAAGTGATGCGCGGCGAGATCAAGTCCGGCGGGTTCGATCTCAACGGGTCGTGGTCGCCGCTCTATACGGTACACAAGGTGTTCGCCGGCCTGCTCGACGTTCACGCGGCATGGGGCAACACCCAGGCACTCACCGTCGCGACCGGGCTGGGCGACTATTTCGCGCGGGTGTTCGCGGCGTTGAACGACGAACAGATGCAGACGCTGCTGAGTTGCGAATATGGTGGCCTGAATGAAAGCTACGCCGAACTGTACGCGCGGACGAACGATCGCAAATGGCTCGTCATCGCCGAGCGGATCTACGATCGCCGGGTGCTCGATCCGCTTGTCACCGGGCAGGACAAGCTCGCCAATTTCCATGCCAATACGCAGGTGCCCAAGCTGATCGGCCTTGCGCGGATCCATGAGCTGAACGGCAAGCCCGAGCCCGCCAATGCCGCGCGGTATTTCTGGAATACGGTCACCCAGCATCACAGCTATGTGATCGGCGGCAATGCGGACCGCGAGTATTTCTCCGAGCCGGACACGATCGCCGCCCACATCACCGAGCAGACCTGCGAGCATTGCAACAGCTACAATATGCTGAAGCTGACCCAGCAATTGTATAGCTGGCAGCCGGAGGGCGCGTTCTTCGACTATTACGAGCGCACGCACCTCAACCACATCATGGCCGCGCAGAACCCGAAGAACGCCGGCTTCACCTATATGACGCCGCTGATGACCGGCGCCGATCGCGGCTATTCGACGCCCGACGACGATGCGTTCTGGTGTTGCGTCGGGACCGGCATGGAGAGCCATGCCAAGCACGGCGAGGCGATCTTCTGGGAGGGAGACGGCACGCTGCTGGTCAATCTCTACATTCCGTCGGATGCTAAGTGGAAGACGCGCGGCGCCGACCTGACTCTCGATACGCGCTATCCGTTCGAGCCCGAATCCCGGCTGACGCTGACGGCGCTCGCCAAGCCCGGGCGCTTCCCGATCGCGTTGCGCGTGCCGGCGTGGGCGAACGGGCAGGCAGTGGTGACGGTCAACGGCCAGCCGTTCACGCCCGTGATCGCCAAGGGCTATGCGATCGTCGACCGGCGCTGGAAGAAGGGCGACATGGTCGCGATCACGCTGCCGCTCGACCTGAGGATCGAGGCGACGCCGGGTGACGAGACTACCATCGCCGTGCTGCGCGGACCGATGGTGATGGCCGCCGATCTCGGGCCCAACGAGACCAAGTGGGACAGCGCCGATCCGGCGATGGTCGGCGAAAACCTGCTCGCCAACTTCACCCAGACCGACGCGACGCGCGCCATCTATGCGACGCGCGGGGTGATCCGGCCCGCGGACCTCGGCTTCGTGCCGTTCTATAGCCAGTATGAGCGGCGCAGCGCGGTGTATTTCAAGCGTTTCACCGAGACTGCGTGGAAGAGCGAGGAAGCGGCCTTCGTCGCCGAACAGGCCAAGGCACGCGACATCGCGGGCCGGTCGGTGGACGTGATGCACCTGGGCGAGATGCAGCCGGAACGCGATCACGGCCTGACGTCCGAGCTGTCCTATCCGGTCAGCTATCGCGGGCGTAACGGGCGCGATGCGCGCTCGGGCGGGTTCATCGAATTCGCGATGAAGACCAAGCCGGGACCGCTGGTGCTCCAGGCGACCTATTGGGGCGACGAGCGCGGCCGCGATTTCGACATCCTGGTCGACAACGTCAAGATCACCACCCAGCATCTCGAAGCCGACAAGCCGGGCAAGTTCTTCGACATCGAATATCCGCTGCCGACCGGGCTTACCAAGGGTAAGGCGAGCATCAAGGTGCGCTTCGTGCCGCGCGATCGCTCGACGGCGGGTCCGGTGTTCGGGGTTCGCCTGTTCACGGCCAAGCCCGGCAGCGTCGCGTGAGCGAAGATCAGGCGGGCGGCGTTCGCCTGACGCTCGACGAGGTTCGGACGCTGGCGCGGGCGGTGTTGCTGGGCGCCGGGCTGTCGCGCGATCATGCCGTGGCGGTTGCCGAGACGATGGTGGCGGGCGAGCGCGACGGCTGCACCAGCCACGGCATCTACCGGCTGCTGGTCGCGGCCAACAGCATCGCGCGCGGTGTCGTCGTCACCGATGCCGTGCCAGTGGTCAGCGAACCGGCGCGTGCTCTGGTAAAGGTCGACGGCGGCGGAGGCTTCGCGCAGCTCGCGTTCGAGCGGGGGCGGGGTCTACTTGCCGAGAAGGCGCGCAACTACGGGATCGCCGCGATGGCGCTCAACAACGTCGTCCATTTCGCAGCCTTGTGGCCCGAGGTCGAGGCGCTGGCGAGCGAGGGACTGGTCGCGCTCGCCTTCACCCCCAGCCATGCCTGGGTCGCGCCGGCGGGGGGCACCGAGCCGGTGTTCGGCACAAACCCGATCGCCTTCGGCTGGCCGCGGCCAGGCGCACATCCGTTCGTGTTCGATTTCGCGACCAGCGCGGTGGCGCGCGGCGAGATCGAGCTGCATCGCCGCGCCGGCAAGCCGGTGCCCGACGACTGGGGCTATGACGCGAACGGCCAGTCCACCACCGACGCCGAAGCGGTGTTGGCGGGTGCGATGCGGACGTTCGGCGGGCACAAGGGATCGGCACTGGCGGCGATGGTCGAACTGCTCGCCGGGCCGCTGATCGGCGACATGACCAGTCGGGAATCGATCGCTGCCGACCGGGGCAGGGGTGGATCGCCGATCGGCGGTGAACTGATCGTCGCGATCGATCCCGCCGGTTTCCTCGGCGATGCGGTCACCGAGCATCTGGCGCGCGCGGAGGCGATGTTCGATGCGATCGAGGGGCAGGGTGCGCGCCTGCCGTCGCAGCGCCGCTACGCCGCGCGCGACCGCAGCTTGGCGGAGGGCGTGGTGATCGCGCCCGCGCTGTACCGAGACATCATGGCACTGCCCCAAGGAGCATGACGATGCGGAAACTGGTCCTTGGCCTGGCACTGGCGACGACGACGCTTGTCCCGATCGCGGCCGACGCGGCGCCTGCTGCAACCAGGCCGCTCTCGGCGGACAAGCGGTTCGAGGCGCTGTCGAATGCGGAATATACGTGGCGCAGCAGCCAGTCCGGTCCCGACGAGAACAATCCCAAGGGTCGTGCTCGGCTTCCGGACGTAGGCCCCAAGGCCCAGGCCGAGCGGCTGGCGCGCTGGACCCAGGTGTCTCAGCAGCTCGCCGCAATTCCGCTGGCGAGCCTCAGCGCCGCGAACCGGGTCAATTACGCGGTCTACAAGCAGCAGATCGATGCGCTGCTCGCAGCCCAACGCTACCGCGATTACGAACGCCCGCTATCGGCCGATACCAGCTTTTGGGGCGACATCGCGGAATCGTCGCGCAGCCCGTTCCGCAGTATCGAGGATTATCGCAACTACATCGCGATGATGCGCGAGGTGCCGCGCTATTTCGACCAGCAGACCGCCAACATGCGCGCCGGCCTGGCGCGCGGCTTCACGCTGCCGCAGATCACGCTGAAGGGTCGCGACATCGGCGTGGCGCAGGTCGTCGAGGCCAAGACCGCCGAGGATTCGCCCTTCTACGCGCCGTTCAAGAATTTCCCCTC
The DNA here is from genome assembly GCF_057815015.1 of Sphingomonas sp. SL1004. NCBI lineage: Bacteria > Pseudomonadati > Pseudomonadota > Alphaproteobacteria > Sphingomonadales > Sphingomonadaceae > Sphingomonas > Sphingomonas sp. SL1004. The sequence continues at coordinate 1,462,063 of NZ_JBYMUX010000001.1, read as the reverse complement.
GACGATTCCCGCCGCCGATCAGGCCTCGCTCGCCGCCGAGGGCAAGGCTGCGATCGAACAGGCGGTGGTGCCGGCGCATGTCAAGCTGCTCGCGTTTCTCCGGACCGACTACATCCCGCATGCCCGCCCCGAACTGGCGGCGTACGACCTGCCAGACGGCAAGGCCTATTATCAGTCCAAGATCGCCGAATACACGACGCAGGACCTGACCCCGGACCAGATCCACGCCTTGGGGCTGGTCGAGGTCGCCAAGATCCGCGCGCGGATGGACGGGGTGATGAAGCAGGTCCAGTTCAAGGGCGATCTGCAGGCGTTCTTCAACCATCTGCGGACCGATCCGCAATTCTATCCCAAGACTCCGAACGAACTGCTCTACCGCGCGGCGTGGATCGCCAAGACGTTCGACGGCAAGGCCTCGCAGTGGTTCGGGCACATTCCGCGCAGCCGGTTCGCGATCAAGCCGGTGCCCGCCGATATCGCGCCGTTCTATACCGGTGGGCGCGGTGGGCCCGGCATCTATCTGGTCAACACCTGGAACCTGCCGTCGCGGCCCTTCTATTCGCAGATCGCGCTGACGCTCCACGAAAGCGCGCCGGGCCACGCCTTCCAGATGCCCCTCGCCGCCGAGAACACCAACCTGCCGGCGTATCGCCGCGACACCTATCTGTCGGTCTATGGCGAGGGCTGGGCGCTGTATTGCGAAGCGCTCGGCGAGGACATGGGGATGTACGAGACGCCGTATGACCTGTTCGGCTATCTCAGTTATCAGGCCTGGCGCGCGGCGCGGCTTGTGGTCGATACCGGCATCCACGCCAAGGGCTGGAGCCGCGAGCGGGCGCAGGCCTATCTCCACGACAATACCGCGCTGTCCGATCACGAGATCGAGACCGAGGTGGATCGCTACATCGCGTGGCCGGGACAGGCGCTGTCCTATTACATGGGCGAGCTCGCCTTCCAGCACGCCCGGGCCAAGGCGCAGACGGCGCTGGGCGCGAAGTTCAATATCCGCGCCTTCCACGATGCGATGCTGGAGATGGGTTCGGTGCCGGTCCCGGTGATCGAGGCCCGCACCGACCAGCTGATCGCAGCCGGCGGCAAGGGGCCTTATCCCGATGAGGAATAGCGGCTGGCTGGCGGCGGCGGCGGTGATGTCCATCCCGAGCGTTGCGGTCGCCGCGCAGGCGCCCGTTGCCGAGCGTCTGCACAGTCCCGGCAACCCGATCCTTGCCGACGGGCGCTATTACTCGACCGACCCGGCGCCGGTAGTCATCGACGATATTCTGTGGATCCTTGCAGGGCGCGACGAGGCGCCGAAGGACGTCAACGACTTCATCATGAACGAGTGGCAGTTGCTCGCCACCAAGGATCCCAAATTGGGCGACTGGACGCATTACCCTGCGATCGCGCGTCCGGAGGCGGTGTTCGCCTGGGCCGCGCCTGGCCGCGCCTATGCCGGGCAGATCGTCGCCGGTCCCAGTGGGAAGCTGTACCTGTACGCGCCGGTGCTGGAGAAGGACACCGACGCCAAGGACGGCTTCGCGATCGGCGTCGCGGTAGCGGACAGCCCGACCGGGCCTTGGCGCGACGCGCATCCGTCTGGCCCAATCATTTCGCAGCGCGTGCCGATCGCCAACGCGATCCAGAATATCGACCCGACGGTGATGATCGAAGACGACGGCCGGGTGTATATCTATTGGGGCACGTTCGGTCAGTTGCGCGGGATGGAACTCGAGCGCGACATGATCACGCCCAAAGGGCCTGAAGTTCCGATCGAAGGGTTGACCGGTTTCTTCGAGGCGCCGTGGATCATGAAGCGCAACGGCACCTATTACATGCTCTACGCGGGCAATCGCGCCGGGCCGCGATCGGATTGCACGCCTGCGGTGTACCATGCCTGCATCGCCTATGGCACCGCGCCGTCACCGATGGGGCCGTGGACCTATCGCGGCGTGGTATTGAAACCAGTGTCCTCGACGACCTCGCATTCGGGTGCGGTCGAGTTCAAGGGCCGTTGGTATCTCGCCTATCACACCGCCGATGCGGTGGGCGGTGGCCATTTCCGACGCAGCGTCGCGCTCGACGAAATGCACTTCGACGACAGCGTCAGCCCCGCCGCGATCCTGCCGGTGACGCCGACCCGGCGCGCGCAACCGGCACCGCTGCCCTCGCGCAACCTGGCGCGATCGGCGAGCGCAGCGGCGTCCAACGAACCGGTCCCGCTGCAATATTGGATCAAGTCGCTCAACGACGGCATCACCAAGGCCGCCCCGCTGCCGCCCGACATGTGGGGCAGCTGGAGCCCGCGCAATCCGGCGCAGCAATGGATCGAATATCGCTGGGACAAACCGGTGACGCTCGACGGCGCGCGGATATGGTTCTGGGCGGACCAGCCCGCCGGGTCCGCGATCGGCATCGCCCCGCCAGCGCGCTGGCACTTGGAATATTGGAACGGTGGCTGGAAACCGGTGGCGCAGCCGCAGGGTTTCGGCACCGCGGTCGGCAGCTTCCAGGCGGCGAGCTTCGCGCCGGTCGCCACACGCTGCCTGCGTGCGGTGTTCGATGCCTCGGGTGTGGGGGGCGAGCATGCCGGGATCGCGGTCCAGGAATGGGAAGCGCTCGGCCTTCGTGTCCAGCCGATGGTGGTGCGGCCGGTCGACGCAGCGCCGGCACCGGCCTGCAACTGACCGCGTCGTCCCGTCCTCACCAACCGCCGACTTCGACGTCTCTTCCTCTCCAATTTGGAGAGGAAGAGACCAAGCTCACAAAGCGGGGGGAACGGCTTAAGATACCTTAACCGAACGGCCGATCGATCGACGGCTGCGGCTCGGTGAACCAGGCCGCGCCCGTCTCGGTGACGTGGAAATGATCCTCCAGCCGGATCCCGAACCGGTCCGGCACCACGATCATCGGTTCGTTGGAAAAGCACATGCCCGGCGCGAGCGGCGTCCGATCACCCCGCACGAGATACGCCGGCTCATGAATTGAAAGGCCGATGCCGTGGCCGGTGCGATGCGGCAACCCGGGCAGTCGGTAATCGGGACCGAGCCCGGCCTTCTCCAGCACCGCGCGCGCCGCGGCATCGACGCTTTCGCACGATACGCCAGGACGGACGGCGGCGAAGGCGGCGGCCTGGGCCGCGTGCTCGACGTCCCAGATCGCGCGCTCCTCGTCGCTGACTTTGCCGAATGCATAGGTGCGGGTGATGTCCGAATGATAGCCGTCGACGCGGCAGCCGGTGTCGATCAGCACAAGCTGGTCCTCCTCGAGCAACTGGTCGCCGGGCAGGCCGTGCGGGAAGGCGGTGGCAAGGCCGAACTGGACCGCGCAGAAATAGGATCCGCTCGATCCGAGCGTACGGTGCGCTTCGTCGATGAAGCGGATCACTTCGCTGGCGGCGATGCCGGGCGCGAGGATCCGGGCGGCGCGGCGGTGGACCTCGATCGTCATCGCCTTGGCCTGCGAGAGCAGCGCGAGCTCGGCCGCGCTCTTGATCATCCGGCAACCATCGATCACGCTCGCCCCATTGCCGAGCGTCAGCCCGCCGACGTCGCCAAGCGCGGCTGCGACGCCGTACGGCAGCAACGGATCGAGCAGCAGCCGCGCGCCTGCGGGCAACGCGTCTGCGACCAACGCCGCCGGGCTCTCATCCTCTTCCCAGAGCCGCAGCTCGGCAGGCACCAACAGCGCGGCGTCTAGCGAACCCTGTTCGAACCGGGGACAGATCATTACGGGATCGCCCGCGACGGGCACCAGCAGCGCGACCAGCCGCTCGGTCGCACCCCAGGGAACGCCCGCGAAATAGAGCAGGCTGTCCCCGGCGCCGATCAAAAGCGCATCGGCGCCCACCGCCGCGGTCAGCGCGCGGACCTTGTCGAGCCGGGCAAGACGCTCGTCGCGGGTGATCCGCGGCGCAAGGTCGGGCCAAGGCGCCAGCGTTGCGAGCTGTTCGGTCGCGGTCGATCCGCCGATGGTCATTGAGGACGTCCTTTTATTGCGAAGCGGGAGAGCGAGAAGGCCGGGATCGGCACCGGCGGCGTGTCGCCCGCAACCAGCGCCGCGACGATCCGCGCGGTGATCGGTGCCAGCGTCAGGCCGAGATGCTGATGTCCGAACGCGTAGAACAGATTGGCGTCGATGGTCGAGCGACCGATCGCCGGCAAATAATCGGGGAGAGTGGGACGCGACCCCATCCAGCGGCTGTACGGCCCGGCGATCGGCAGCCCCAGTTCGGCGACGTGCCGCTCCAGGCGCTGCCATTTGCGGGGATCGGCAGGGGTATCCGGATCACCCAGCTCGACGAAGCTCGCTGCCTGCACGGTGTCGGCATAGCGCGTCACGATCATCGCGCGATCCTCGAACACCAGGGGCGGCATGTCGGCAGGCCAACCCTCGGGGCTGCCTTGGGCCAGGACAGGCGCGCGGATATGATAGCCGCGCTCGGCGATCATCGGCACGGTGTAGCCGAGCGGCTCCAGCAGCGCTCGCGACCGCACCCCAGCCGTCACCAGCACCAGATCGGCGTCATGGCCGACGACCCGGATCCGGTCGCCGTCACGCACCAGTTCGGCCGCCGCGCGCACGATCCGGCCGCCGCGGGCGATCACCGCCGCCTCCAGCGCTATGGCAAGTGCTGCCAGATCGGCGATCTGTCCGCTCCCCGTGAACCGGATCGCGCCCCCGACCGACCGCGCAATCCCGCCGAGCCGCTGCAACAGCCCATCGTCGGCATCGTCGATCCTGGCAGTACCGATCGCGGTCCGCGCCCATTTTGCGCGCCCGGCGGCGGCGGTCGCTGCGCTTTCCCATATGACGACATGCCCGTCGGCGCGCAGCAGATCGTCCCGACCGATGCTGCGGACCAGATCCTGCCACGCCGGCATCGCGGCGGCGAGCAAAGGCGTCAGTGCGGAGGTTCCCGCCGCAAACCGTGCCGGCGTCGAGGCGGCAACGAGCCGCGCCGCAAACGGCAGCCACCGCTTGGCCATCGAAGGCGGCAGCGCCAGCGCACCACCCACCGAGAACAGCCGACGCGGCACTGATTTCAATGCGGCGGGCGACGCGAGCGGTTCGACCTGTTCGACAGCGATGTGCCCCGCATTACCCCAGGACGCGGCACGACGCTCCGGATCCCCATCGAACAGGGTCACGGCAAGGCCGCTGTCGAGCAGCGCGATCGCGCTGCTCAATCCCACTATACCGCCGCCAACGATTGCGATCGATCGCACGCCATTCTCCTGTTGCACCGCGATAAAAATTTCGTATACAGTATATATAAGCAACCGCAGAAAGGTCGAGAACGAATGTCTGTCGAATGGAAGGGCGTTTTTCCAGCGGTGACGACGCAGATTCGTGACGATCTGTCGATCGATCTTGCCGATACGCAGCGGGTCGTCGACGACCTTATCCGGGACGGCGTGACCGGTGTCATCGCGCTCGGGACGGTCGGAGAGAACAACTCGTTCGAGTTCGACGAGAAGGTCGAGATCCTTACCGCGATCGTCGAGGCGGTCGCTGGCCGCGTGCCGGTCGTGACCGGCGTATCCGAATACGACACCCGTCGCGCCCTGCGGTACGCTCAGGCGGCGGAGAAGGTCGGTGCCGATGGCCTGATGCTGCTGCCGCCGATGGTCTACGTCCCCAAGGCGCATGAGCTGGTCGAGCATTTCAAGGGCGTCGCCAACGGCGTCGGCCTGCCGATCATGCTCTACAACAATCCGCCTGCCTATCGCACGCAGATCGACAACGACGTGCTCGCGGCGCTGGTCGACGTGAAGAACATCGTCGCGGTCAAGGAATCCGCGCCCGATACACGTCGCTTCTCCGACGTGGTCGCCGCGTTCGGCGATCGCTACGTCCTGTTCGCCGGGCTCGACGACGTCGCGCTCGAGGGGCTTTACCTGGGCGCGCAAGGGTGGGTCTCCGGCCTGACCAACGCGTTCCCGCGGGAGTCGGTCGAGCTGGTCAACGCGTTTCAGCGCGGCGATCACGCCAAGGCGATGGAGATCTATCGCTGGTTCATGCCGCTGCTGCATCTCGATGCCGAGCATGATCTGGTCCAGTCGATCAAACTTGCCGAGCAGGTGATGGGGCGCGGTTCGGAGCGGGTGTTGCCGCCGCGCTATCCGCTGATCGGCGCGCGTCGTGCCGAGGTGATCGCGATGGTCGAGAAGGCCGCCGCTACCCGGCCCAATCTCGCACCCAACCTCGCTCACGCCGCCGCAGCCTGATAGCCTCGGGCGATGCGTCACACCTTCTTCTGCATCGACGGCCACACCGCCGGTAACCCCGTCCGCCTCGTCGTGGGCGGGGCCCCCTTGCTCCAGGGGGCGTCGATGTCGGAGCGGCGCCAGGATTTCATGGCACGGTTCGACTGGATCCGTACCGGCCTGTGTTTCGAGCCACGGGGCCACGACATGATGTCGGGCGGGTTCCTGTATCCGCCGACCCGGCCCGATACCGATATCGGCATCCTGTTCATCGAGACCAGCGGCTGCCTGCCGATGTGCGGGCATGGGACCATCGGCATGGTCACCTTCGGCCTGGAACACGGCCTGATCCAGCCCGCCGTGCCGGGCAAGCTGCGGATCGAGGTGCCGGCTGGCGTGATCGACGTCGTTTACGAAACGCTTGGCGACAAGGTGACTGCGGTACGGATCACCAACGTCCCCGCTTATGTCGCGGCACGGAATATCCAGATCGACGTTGCAGGCATCGGCCCGCTGTCGATCGACGTCGCCTATGGCGGCAATTATTATGCGATCGTCGAGCCGCAGGGCGCTTACACCGGGCTCGACGACCTCGGCGCGGCGCGGCTGATCGACCTGAGCGGTCGGGTCCGCGAGGCGGTGCGCGGCGTGTTCGAGCCGGTGCATCCGCTGGATCCAACCATCCGCGGTGTCAGTCACGTCCTGTGGGCCGACGCGCCGCGCAGCGCCAGGGCGGATGGGGGCGCCGACGGTCGCAACGCGGTGTTCTACGGCGACAAGGCGATCGATCGCTCGCCATGCGGCACCGGCACCTCCGCACGGCTCGCGCATCTCGCCGACGGCGGACGCCTTTCGGTCGGCGATCGCTTTGTCCACGAAAGCTATATCGGCAGCCGGTTCGTCGGCCGGGTCGAGGCCGAAACGACGCTCGGCGAAATGCCGGCGATCATTCCGTCGATCGAGGGCTCTGCGATCGCGACGGGCTTCAATACGATCTGGATTGATCGCAGCGATACGTTCTGGGAAGGTTTTCAGGTCACGTGAGCCGGCACCGTCGTTTTGGCCACGTTCCTCGCATGGGAGCCTTCCGCTGATGGCCATCGTCGTCCGCACATTGTCAGAACAGGTCTTCGAGATCGTCCGGGAACAGATCGTCACGGGGAAGCTGGTCGGCGATACGCCGATCCGCCAGGATGCCCTGGCAAGCGAGCTCGGGGTCAGCAAGATTCCGTTGCGCGAGGCGCTGGCCCGGCTGGAGCAGGAGGGGTTGCTCACCAGTCACGCCAATCGCGGCTATGCGGTCCGACCGATGTCTGCCGCCGAAGCCGACGATATCTTCGCGCTGCGATTGAGCATAGAGCCGAACGCAGCCGCCTATGCCTCGACCGTCGCCGACGACGATGACCGTGCGATCGCGACGGCCGCATTCGAGGAGCTCGACAGCGCCGCTGGCGAGCGGCTCGCCGAAGTGGCCATTGCCAATCGCGTCTTCCACACTGCGCTGGTGCGGCCGGGCCGACGCCTGCTGACGACCCAGACGGTCGAGCGGCTGGCGATTCTCGCCGAACGCTATGTCGTCGCGCATCTTCAGCCCGCCGGGCGCGAGGACCGCGCGCACCTCGAACACCGTGAACTCCTCGATACCTGGCTGGCACGGGACGAGGCTCGGCTGACGACGCTGCTGGCCAGCCACATCCGATCGACGCTGCTCGATCTGCGTGGCCAGTTCGCGTCGGGCTCCGACTGAGATCGACTATTTAGGGGATGCGTACATGCTTGGACCGCGAAAATCGTTCGAAACGCCGGCGCATCTTCAACAGCATAGCTTGGCCAAGACGCTCAGCTGGCCGCATCTGATCGCGCTGGGGGTCGGCGCGATCGTCGGCACCGGCATCTATACGCTCGTCGGCGTCGGTGCGGAGCGCGCCGGGCCTGCGGTGATCCTGGCTTTCGTCGTCTGCGGCATCGTCTGCGGGTGCGCGGCACTCGCCTATACCGAGATGGCGACGCTGATCCCCGCGGCGGGCAGCGCCTATACCTTCAGCTACACCGCGCTGGGCGAAACCGTTGCGTGGATCGTCGGATGGAGCCTGATCCTCGAATATTCGCTGGCCTGCTCGACGGTCGCGGTGGGCTGGTCGGGATATCTCGTCGGCTGGATTCAGGCGGCGGGCATTCACCTGCCTGCCGCCTTGCTCGTCGGACCGCATGGCGGAGGGCTCATAAACCTGCCGGCGGTGCTCGTGTCGCTCGCCGTGATGGGCATGCTGATCCTGGGCACGCGGCAGAGCGCCACGCTCAACATCGTCCTCGTCGTCATCAAGCTCGTCGCCCTGACGATCTTCGTGATCTACGCGCTGCCCGCGTTCAAAAGCGGCAACCTGCATCCCTTCATGCCCTATGGCTTTGGTTCGACCGAGGTCGGCGGTCACAAGCGTGGGGTGATGGCGGCGGCGGCGATCGTGTTCTTCGCCTTCTACGGCTTCGATGCCGTCGCGACGTCCGCCGAGGAAACCAAGAACCCCAAGCGCGATCTGACCATCGGTATCATCGGATCGATGCTAATCTGCACCATCATCTACATGGCGGTGGCGATCACCGCGATCGGTGCCCTGCCGTTCACGCAGCTTGCCAACTCGCCCGAGCCGCTCGCGCTCGTGCTGCGCCAGCTGAGCCAGCCGTTCGCCGCCCAGCTGATCGCGCTCGCCGCGGTCATCGCGCTGCCCTCGGTGATCTTGGTGATGATGTATGGGCAAAGCCGCATCTTCTTCGTGATGGCGCGCGACGGCCTGTTGCCGCGTGGTCTGGCCAAGGTCAGCCCCCGATCGGGTGGTCCGACAATCATCACGCTCCTCACCGGGCTGACGATCGCCGCGGTTGCGGGCTTCTTCCGGCTCGACGAGATCGCCGAACTGGCGAATGCCGGCACGCTGATCGCGTTCATCTCGGTTGGGATCTGCCTGATCGTGCTGCGCCGGACCGCACCGGACATCCCGCGTCTGTTCCGCTGCCCGGCCGCCTATCTGGTCGGCGGGCTGACCGTGGCGGGATGCCTCTACCTGCTCGCCAGCCTGCCGACCGCGACGCTGGTACGCTTCGTGATCTGGAACGTCGTCGGGCTCGCGATCTACTTCGCCTATGGACGGCGCAAGAGCGATGCGGGCCGCGCGGCGCCGCTGGCCGCGGTCCGATGACGAACGCCTAGGGCCGCCGGCGCACGCATGCGCCGGCCCTTCGTTTCATGCAATTTCGGGAGCTTTTGCCATGCGCCACTGGGTTGCCACGCTCGCCCTTGCCCTGACGGCTGCCACCGCCACCGCGTCGGGCGCGGCGCCGTCGCCAACTGCCACGGCAGGGATGGAGGGCGTGTGGATTTTCGACAAGGCGCCGGCCAACCCTGGAGTGACGATGATGGAGATCGATCGCACGACAACAGGGCTATCCGGTCGGGTGACGACGCAGTGGTATGGCCCGATCGCGATGATCGATCCGAGGATCGACGGAAACCGCCTGAGCTTTGCGACGCGCAACATCAACGATCGCGCCAATCCGACGCGCCGCTGGACGGCTACTCTCGGACCGAACGGCGTCACGCTCGACGGCATGATCTGGGAATCGCACGTGGTGCAGACGGCGCGCCGGGGTACGGCCGCAGACCGCCGCGCACGGACGTTCCAGCTGGCCGCGCTGCCGCCGTTCGCGGCGCTGGCGTCGGATGGCCTCGCCCCGACGCCGCCGATGGGCTGGAGCAGCTGGAACAGTTTCGCCGACCGGATCGACGACCGGACCGTACGGGCGATGGCGGATGCGATGATTTCCACCGGCCTGCGCGACGCCGGCTACCGGTTCGTCAACATCGACGATGGTTGGCAGGGGGAGCGCGATGCCGCCGGCGTGTTGCACGCCAATGCGAAGTTTCCGGACATGAAGGCGCTGGCCGAATACGTCCATGCCCGCGGACTGAAATTCGGCCTCTACAGCTCGCCCGGCCCGCGAACCTGCGCCGGGTATGAGGGCAGCTACGGCCATGTCGCGCAGGACGCGAAGACCTTTGCCGCATGGGGCGTCGACTACCTCAAATATGATCTGTGTTCGGGCGAATGGTTCTACGCCGACGCCGATACGGTGCGACGCAGCTATGCCGAAATGGGCGCGGCATTGCGCGCGACCGGCCGCCGCATCCTCTACTCGCTGTGCGAATATGGTCGCTTCGACGTCGCGTCCTGGGGGCGCTCGGTCGGCGGGCACCTGTGGCGCACGACCGGCGACATCACCGATACCTACCAGACGATGGCGGATATCGGCTTCGATCGGAATCCGAAATTCGGTCATGCCGGTCCCGGCGGCTGGAACGATCCCGACATGCTCGAACTCGGCAATGGCGGCATGAGCGGCGATGAATATGTCACGCACATGACGGTGTGGGCGATGTCGGCGGCACCGCTGATGATGGGACATGACCTCCGCCGAATGGATGCGAGGACCCGTCGATTGCTCGAAAACCCTGGCGTGATCGCGATCGATCAGGATCCCGCGGGCGTCCAGGGCAAGGCCGTGCGAACCGAAGGCGATACGACGATCTGGTCCAAACAGCTTGCCGACGGCACGGTCGCGCTTGCCCTGTTCAACCGCGCGACGACCGCGGCGTCGATCGACGTGCGACCGGCGGACGCGGGCCTGATGACGATCGCGGCGATGCGCAATGTCTGGACGGCCACGGACGTGGCGGCATCGCGTACCCGGTTCGCCGTTCCCGGCCATGGCGCGGTACTGCTGCGCGTCCGCGGACGCTGACGCGACTCGGAGTTAAGGCCGCCTTTAAATTCCAGATTCCTGGGTATGTGGTCGATTCATCACCGCCGAGCATGGCGCCGATGCCCTTGAGCTACATGCTCGGTACGTCCGGACTTAGGGCATTCCTGTGCAATTATCGATGCCTATCGGCCGTTCCCAGCCACATTTGACGTCGTACGTCGGCCAGCTTGACAAACATAATAACTCAGACCACAAACCGTATACCATATCTAGTATTCGAAGTGGCAGGCGTAGTTTGATCAGAGGGGGGTTCGAAAATGCGGGTGAGGACGAGTCTGAAGTTTAGTTGTGGTGCGGCGGCATTGCTGGTTGCGACTATGCCGGTCACCAGTGCGGCTACCGGTCTGCGCAGGATCGCTGCGACGGGCGCAACCGCAACCGCAGCGACAACCGCGGCGGTCGGCGCTACCCAGGATACGCGCACGCCCCCGCCCGCCACTCGGGCCCAGCGCGCTGCTGCCCGAAAGGCGGCCAAGGCCGCGCGCCGTGAACGGGCGCAGAGCAAGAATCACGCCGATCAGGTCGCTCAGGAAGGCGATGTCGTCGTCACCGGTATCCGCGCCAGTATCGCGTCCGCCCGCAACAAGAAGCGCAGATCGAAGGAGATCGTCGACTCGATCGTCGCCGAGGACGTCGGCAAGCTGCCCGACAACAACGTGCCTGAGGCGCTGGCGCGCGTTACCGGCGTCCAGATCGATCGCGTCCACGGGGAGGGCTCGACCGTCACGATCCGTGGCCTGTCGGACGTCCAGACGACGATCAACGGCTACGAAGCCAGCGCCGCCGGATCGCGATCGCTGAACCTCGCCGACATTCCTGCCGAGTTGCTGAAGTCGGTCGATGTCTACAAGACGCGCAGCGCCAGCCAACCCGAAGGCGGCATCGCCGGTACCGTCAACGTCGAACTTCGCCGCCCGCTGGATCTCCAGAAGGGCCTTACGGTCGCCGGCAGCTTCCGCGAAACCTTCTCCGACATCGGCAACACCAAAAGCCCTTATGGCAGCCTGCTCGTCGCCGATCGCTTCGACACCAGCATCGGCGAAATGGGATTCCTGCTTAACGGGTCGCTGACGAAGAACAATTACAACGAGAACTTCGTCGCGGCGGAATCACCGCTTGTCGCAGGCCTCTACGCGGGTAGCCCGACGCAGCTCGCGTTGCCGGCTGCGCTCCGCGGCACGATCATTCCCTATGCGGTCACCTACGGCGTAGAGTCTGGATCGACCAAGCGTCCGTCGCTCAACGCCTCGTGGCAATGGCGCGCGAACGACCATCTCGATTTCGTGCTGGAAGGTTCGTACATCGGCGTCCGCCAGACGTCGGCCAGCGACTATCTGAAGATGCAGACCAACAGCGACCAGGGCAGCTTTTCCGACGTCGTGGTCAACGATGACGGCACGATCCGATCAATGACGCTGAACAACCCGAACGGCGTTCAGGGTGGTCCGCTGTCGCTGTATCAGAAGATGAAGAGCGACACCTACACCACCAATTTCGAAACGCGTTGGAACAAGGATCGCGTGCACATCAAGTTCGGCGCGCAGTATAACTGGTCCGACGTCGACTCGTATACGGTGCAGCAGCAGACCCGGTTCACCAACGGCACGGCGACGCATGTCGATTTCAACTCGGACAACGTGCCCGGTGGCGGCCCGTACATCACCTTCCCGACCGTCGACATCTCGGATCCGAGCACGTCGAAGCTGTATCAGATCCACGACCAGAACAGCACGTACAACGACACGCTGTTCGCCAGCACCCTCGACCTGACCTACGACGCCAGCGCCACCGGCCTGCTGCGCTCGTTCCAGATCGGCGGACGCTTCACGAAGCGGACGATGGAGAACACCTACGGGTACCGTGACGCGTTCTTCTTCAACACCGCCACCGCGCCGACACTCGCCTCCGTTGGCGCCGCGACCGGGGTTGGCCTCGTCACCACGACGCCGGACATCCGCAACGCCGGCGAGATCCCGACCTGGTATCATTTCGACAACGCGGATTTCTACAAGAACTTTTCCGCGCTCCGGGATTACATGATCGCCAACGGTGCCGACCTGCAGGGCCGCGACTGGACGACGGCGCGGCCGGGCAACAACGATCCGGGCCAGGCGTATGGCGAGAACGAGCAGACCTTCGCGGCTTACGGACAGCTCAATTACGGGTTCAAGGCGATCTTCCCGATCGATGGCACGCTGGGGCTGCGCTACGTCAACACCTGGGGCCATTCCTCCAGCAGCCAATATTCCTATAACAAGGGGGCGAACGGCAGCGTGATCTACACGCTCGTCACGCAGCAGGTGTCGGCCAAGGCCAATTACACCGATCTGCTGCCGAGCGCGACGGCGACGATCCATTTCACGCCCAAATTGCAGATGCGCCTGTCCTACACGCACAACGTCCAGCGCCCGAGTTTCTATGATATGCGGTCGTTCCAGGAACTGCGCGATGCCATCGCGAGCCCCACCGGGCCGGTCTATGCGGGCAATCCCGATTTGAAACCGGTGCAGGAAAACAGTTACGACGCCACGCTAGAATATTATTTCGGGTCGGGCGGGCTGTTGTCGCTGAACGGGTTCCTCAAGAACCAGACCGGCTTCATCTACTATACCTCGGCCACCGAATATGTCGCAGCGATCGCGCGTGACGCATTGGTATTCAAACAGCGCAACGCCGGTCCTGGCAAGATCGCGGGTCTCGAAGCACAGGCCAACACGGCATTCGATTTCCTGCCCGGTTTCGCGCGCCACTTCGGCACAGCTCTCAATTTCACGTTCATTCCAGTGAACGAGCTTCATCTTTATCCCGACGACGAAGTGCCGGACGTACCGCACATCTTCGATTCACCCTTCACCTCGCGCTATTCGGGCAACGCCTCGCTATACTATGACACGCCGATGTTCAGTGCGCGCGTGGCGTATAATTACAGGTCGAAATACAAAACGAGCATCGATTATGTGAACCCAGGCTATTCGATCTTTACGAAGGCGACGTCGCGGCTCGATGCGGCGATCAATGTCACACCGATCAAGTTCATCACCTTCAGCCTCGAAGCGACCAACCTCCTGCGCAACAACGCCCGGACCTATTTCGGGGCGTTCAATTCGCTGCCCGTAGGCGTGAGGGAGCAGGCCCGAACCATCCAGGCGGGCGCACGCTTCCGCTTCTGATACGTCGTATCGATCGGTCACGTCCGCGGCTTGTATTGCGAACGGGACCGGTCGGCGTTCAATCTCCCCGAATTATCAGCGCGAGGTAGCCCCTCGCAAATGTCGGGGATCCCGCCTCATCACGTATCCGACGGTTTCCAAACCATGATCATGTCCCTGGTGGGGAGGGCAGGGCCGTCCCTGCGGGTGCATTTTTGCAAGCCCGGTCACCAGCGCGACAACCTACGTCCGCAGAATAGGACGCCAAGCCCCGACGTGCGAAGGCGTACGGGTCAAACACGCCTTCATGGCGTCGATGTTCGGTCAATCCTTCGCAAGGTTCTGAGGCACCCGGTGCTCCGTCGAGCCAAGATGGCGACGGTCATCGGGGTCTGACCGCCCGCTAACGATAGCGTCGCGGACGTGACAGCGGTCAGCTCTGCGATCGGACGGTGCCGATCACGACGACAATGACGCCGCACCTTGCCCAGCTAGCGCCGGAAAAGGTGCGCGCATCAGTCACGGCTATCCCGAACATATGCTTTTGGGCGGCAGTGCAAGCCGCCCGCCCCAGTCACTTTTTCTTGTTCTTCCGCGCCGCATATTTCGCGTCACGAATCGCCTTCTTCTCGGCGTCGGTCAGCTCGACCTTGGCCTCTGCCTCGCGCTTCTTGGCAGCAGCGGCCTCGGCCTCGGCCTTCTTGGCAGCCTTGGCCTCGTCCTCGGCGGCACGCTTGGCAGCGCGCTTCTCGCGCTCGGCGAGTTCCTTGGCTTCGCGTGCGGCGAGACGCTCGGCGACGACCGCCTCGTCGATCGGAGGCTTGGCGCGCAGAGCCTCGAGAGCCTTCTGCTTGGCGGCGGCTGCGCTGCTCGTGCGATCCTGGAAACTGGGGTCCTTGAAAGAGGCCATTATCGTCGAATAATCCTGTAATGATGGTCTGACCGCGACAGCGCAGGGATGCGCCGCGGGTGACTCTGGCAGCGCCTGTAAATCATCGCGCGCCCGATCGGAAGAGATGTGTTCGCCCGGCGCGATTTCAACCCGTCGCCGCGGTTCGTGTCATCGGCTCGTCACATCCCGGTCACGCAAACGTCATCCAAATCGCATCGTAGCGTCACGCTGTCCGCCTACTCGCCCAATCGAGGTCGGCAGGGGGGAGCCTGAGTCGATCCATCAGATCAACGATCCGACCGGGAGTCTCTCGAATGACTACGCACGCGCCCTTTTTCAAACGCCTTGGCCTCGTCCTGCTCGCCGGTACCGCCTGCGTCGCACTGTCCGCTTGCGATGGCGCCGACAGCGTCGCGTCACCGGGTGAAGGCGTGATCGTCGTCCCGGGTACGCCGACGCCGAGCCCGACCCCTTCGCCGACACCCACGCCTACACCCGGCACGCCCGCCACGTCGTGCCCGACCGGGACCACCGATGTCGGCATTCTCGGCAATTATCGCTCTTGCCGCTTGCCGTCGCTGATCACCTCGGCGCTCAGCCTGCCGAAGGTCGCGGGCGTCGCGTATGAGATCAACGGCCGCGTCGATGTCGGCGTCGACATCGGCGGCGCGGGCAGCGCGCCGGGCGGCATCGCCACGACGCTGACGATCGCGGCCGGCTCGCTGCTCTACGCGAACACCACCAACGCGGATAACGACTATATGGTCGTCAACCGCGGCTCGAAGCTGATCGCCGAGGGCACCGAGACGCAGCCGATCATCTTCACCGCACAGGCGAACATCACCGGCGGCGTGACCGACGAATCGCAGGGGCTGTGGGGCGGCATCATTCTCGCCGGTCGTGCACCGATCTCGAACTGCAACACGACCGTCGCCGGCGGCAACGCGGCCTGCGAGAACGTCGTCGAGGGCACCAGCACGGCGCTGTACGGCGGCGCGGTGCCGACCGACAGCAGCGGCAGCGTCCGCTACGTCCAGATCCGCTATTCGGGCACGGTCATCAGCCCGAACAACGAGCTTCAGGGCCTGACGCTCGGCGGTACCGGCTCGGGCACGACGCTCGATCACATCCAGATTCACAACAGCTCGGACGACGGCATCGAGATCTTCGGCGGTCGCAGCAACCTGCGCTATCTGGCGCTGACCGGGTCGGACGATGACGGCCTGGATACCGATGTCGGCTGGCAGGGCTTCGTGCAGTTCGTGCTGGCGATCCAGAAGCCGACCAACACGCAGACCGACAATTACTCGACCGAGATCGATTCGAACGGCTCGGAAGACGCGCTGCCCCGCCAGGCGTACACCCTCGCCAACTTCACGTTCATCGAGACGTCGACCGCGACCAACGCGGCGATCCGTCTGCGCGGTGGTGCCGATGCGACTTTCGTCAACGGCATCGTCAGCAACCCGAACAGCGCGTGCCTGAACGTCATCGCCGGCGCCGATGCAGGCGGCAAGACGACCATCCGTCCCGCCAACACCGATCTGCAGGACAAGGGGCCGCCGGTGTTCAATTCGGTCGTGTTCAGCTGCCTGACGCCGTACGCGACGACGACCGTCAACGCCGTGACCGTGACGACCGAAGAGCAGCAGGCGCTGTTCCGTGCCGGCACCAACAACACCGAGAGCGCGGCCGTCGGCTCGGCCGTCACGGGCATCTTCCTGCCCGCTGGCGTGTCGACCACGACCACGGCGTTCAACGCCGCCACGCTCAACCCGGCGGGCACCGCGTTCCTCGTGAACACGAACTATGTCGGCGCGGTCAACGGCACCACCGACACCTGGTACCGCGGTTGGACGTGCAATTCGAACCGCGCGAACTTCGGCACGACCAGCGGCGCCTGCACTGCGCTGCCGACCAGCTGACACCGACGCAGAGCCTTGAGGCTGCGCGGGGGGCGGGGGCCTTCCGCGCAGCCTTTTTACCTACCGAATTCCTCTTGTTGCCGGGGCAGCCATGAAGTCATCCGTTCTCGTCTCCGTCCTGCTCGCGACGACGACACTCGTCCCGGCGCAGTCGTTCGCGCAAACCGCGCCCGCCGGCAGCGTCGTCTCGCCGCAGGCCGGTACGCCCATCGAGCAGCGCGCCGATCCGGCGGCGCAGGCCGAGCAGCAGCAGGAACAGGTCGACATCTCGACTCCCGGCGGCGCGGGCGGCGGCGAAGACATCGTCGTCGTCGGTCGCAATATCCCCAACGCGGTCCGCGCCACGGCAGAAGTCGTCAACGTGCTGTCGTCCGCCGACATCGCGCGGACCGGCGAAGGCGACATCGCTGGCGCGCTCCAGCGCGTCACGGGTCTGTCGGTGGTCGGCAACGGTCTCGTCTACGTCCGCGGTCTCGGCGATCGCTATTCGTCGTCGCTGCTCAACGGGTCGCCCTTGCCGAGCCCCGAGCCGCTGCGCCGCGTCGTCCCGCTCGATATCTTCCCGACCAACGTGATCGCCTCGGCGGTCGTGCAGAAAAGCTATTCGGTCAATTATTCGGGCGAGTTCGGCGGTGGCGTCATCAACCTGACGACCAAGGCCGTGCCCGAAAAGACGTTCTTCCAGTTCGGCGGATCGGTCGGCGCGGACACCGTCACGACCAGCGAGCTGGGCTATGTCTATGACGGCGGCAAGCACGACTGGACCGGCTTCGACAGCGGCGAGCGCAAGGTGCCCGGCTTCATCAAGACCGCGGGCGCCAACGGCACCTCGCTGACCGGCGCGCAGATCACGCCGCTGTCGAACGCGAAGACGACGCTGCTCCAGCAGAACAACCAGATCCCGGCGAACCTGTCGGGTGAGACGAGCTTCGGCACCTCGGTGGATCTCGGCGGCACGCGCGTTGGCGTGATCGCCGCGGCGGGGATCAGCAACACATGGCGGACGCGCGACACGCTCCAGCAGTCGACCGACGACGTCGGTGGCATCCTCACGCGCGACTTCCGCACGGTGCTGACCGACAACCGGTCGATCATCAACGGCCTGCTCGGCTTCGGCGCGGAGTTCGGCGAGAACAAGATCCGCTGGACCAATCTCTATATCCACGACACCCTCAAGCAGGGGCGCCTCAGCACCGGTTCCACGTCGAACATCGGCGACGTTTCGGGCATCCAGCCGTTCATCGTCCAGAACACCAGCTGGTTCGAACGCCAGCTGATCGACACGCAACTGGTCGGCGAGTTCAAGTTCGGCGATTTCGCGCTCGATACGCGTGGCAGCTACGCCAAGACCGAGCGCAATTCGCCGTACGAGCGCCAGTTCACCTACCAGTACAACGCGACAGTCGGCGATTACACCAACAACCTCAGCGGCTTGCAGAGCGCGAGCGTCGCGTTCAGCGAACTCGACGAGACGCTCTGGTCGGGCCAGGCCAACCTCACCTGGAACGCGCCGTTCGACCGGCCGTTCGCGCTCTCGGTCGGCTATGCGTATAGCGACACCGACCGCACATCGAGCCGCTACACCTTCCGCTACCAGACCGCCGGCAACGTCGCGCTGAACGACGCGGTGGCGCAGGAACGACCCGACTTCCTGCTGTCGGACTTCAACCTCCAGACTTACGGCATCGGCCTGCAGAACACCTGCGTCGCGCCGAACTGCGCTCCCACCTACGACGCATCGCTGCGGATCCACGGCGCGTATGCGCAGCTGGAGGGCGAGATCGTCGACGGCCTGCGTGCCAATGTCGGCATCCGCTACGAGGACGCGCTGGAGACGGTGCTGCCGGGCGGCGGTGCTGGCGTTTCGTTCGCACAGACCAATCTGTCGCGATCCTATTGGCTGCCGGCGGTGACGGTGACGTGGAACTTCGCGTCGGACATGCAGCTTCGCGGGCATATGTCGAAGACGCTGGCGCGCCCGCAGTTCCGCGAACTCGCGCCGCAGCTGTACCAGGATTTCGAAAGCGATCGCCTATTCTTCGGCAACCCGTTCCTGACCGATTCGCAGTTGTATAATGGCGAACTGCGCTACGAATGGTATTTCGCGCGCGACCAGAAGTTCAATCTGGCCGGCTTCTACAAGCGCATCGACAACCCAATCGAGGCGGTCGCGTTCTTCCCGGCGGGCAGCGACACGCTCCAGACCGGCTTCGCCAACGCACCGCGCGCGAACCTGTACGGCGGCGAGGTCGAGCTGCAGAAATACATCCCGCTCGACGGGCTGGGCGAAGGCTTCTTCTCGACGCGTCGCCTCGTGGCGATCGCCAACTACACCTACACGCACTCCGAACTGAAGATCGGCGACGAGCTGATCGCCAGCCCGATCCAGAGCAACGGCACCACCGCCAGCCTGCGTCCGGCCAACGTGCTGTTCCAGGACGGCGCGGCGCTGACCGGGCAATCGGATCACCTCGTCAACCTGCAGCTCGGGATCGAGGACAAGGCGAGCCTGTCGCAGCTCACCTTCCTCTTCAACTACGCCAGCAACCGCGTGACCAACCGCGGCCCGGTCGGCGGTGGCGGCGGCGTTCGCCTGCCGGACCTGATCGAGAAGCCCGGCATCCGCTTCGACGTGGTCGCGCGCCAGGGGATCGACGTTTCGGGCAAGCAGATCGAGGTGAAGTTCGAGGCGCGCAACCTGACGGGCACCGGCTACCGAGAGTATCAGACCTTCTCGAACGGCAACGAAGTCGACATCAACCGCTACAAGCTGGGTCGGGTGTTCACGCTAGGGGCAAGCGTCCAGTTCTAAGGGCGATCGGGTTCCCCTCTTCAATCCTCCCCCGCCAGGGGGAGGTGGCACCGAAGGTGACGGAGGGGGAGGACACGGAACAGGGATTACCCTTTCCGCCCCCTCCGTCTGGCGAAGTGCCAGCCACCTCCCCCTGGCGGGGGAGGATCGCGGCGAGCCGCATGCCTCACCCCCATTTCTTCTCCCGAAACCATTTCGTGATCACGTACTTGACCCCCGCGCGCACTTTCATCCCATGATGCAGCGTCGCCGCATTCAAGCTTCCGTCCGCGCGTCGGTTGTTCCACGCGAGCAGCTTGCCCGTCTCCGGCTGAACGATCTTGTCGATCGCTTTGAACCGCGTCGCGCCGCCCGCCTCAGGCTGGTTGAGGTAGATCATCACGGTCCACGTCCGGTTCCCCGCGATCCCGCAATAGCGCTGGTAATCGACGCCGTTCGGCGCGAAATAATCGGTGTGTCCTTTGAACTCCTGCCCGACCGCATAGCGTTGCCCTTGCAACGGCTCGCCGTGCGCGGGGTCGAGCCCAGTCAGCGCGAGTATCCGACGCTCGACCTCGATCACCATCGGATCGTCGGCCGACAGGTCCCCCGTCTCGCTCGTCCGATAACTCGCATCGCCGTTCGAATCGGAGATCGTCGACGCCCGCCGCACCGCATCGATCCGCTCGATCAACGCTGCACACAGGTCTGGCGGCAGGAAGTCACGCCGCACGAACAGATCGAGCTTCGCGCTCGGCACGCGTTGCACGCCAGGCACCGACAGCCGCGCGATCACCGGTTCGGGGGGCAGGCCGGAGCCACTGGAGGGAGGATGCTCGCACATCCGCGTCTTCTGCCAACCCCGAAGGCGAAGCGCTACCCCGCCGAACGTCTGTCATCGGCATGCAACCCATTGACGCGGAATTGTAACATGGCATGCCTACGCGACGAGATGCGGGAAAATGGGGTGGGTCGCGGATGCGATTGAAGCTGGACGCGCGGGCGCGCCGTATCTTGCGGCGTATGCCGGTCGTGAATGTCTATAGTGTCGTCGAACTCGCGCTGTTGGCCGGGCTTGCGGTGCAGTGCGCGCGGCTGGCGTGGACGATCGTGACGCCGATCACGCCGCTCGGTGACTGGCGCCCCGCTGCACCGGTCGTGGTCGGCTCGCCCGCCGACATTCTCCGCGGCTTCGATCCGTTCTTTCGTCTCGGCGGCGCGGCAGGCCAGCCCTCGACCGTGACGTCGCTGCAACTGACCCTGTTCGGCACGCGGATGGATGAGGCGATGGGCCGCAGTTCCGCGATCATCGCCGGTCCCGACGGCGTGCAGCAGAGCGTCGCGATCGGCGACGAGATTCAGCCCGGCGTTCGCCTCAAGGCCGTCGCGTTCGATCACGTCACGATCGATCGTGGCGGCGCCGACGAGGACCTGTTTCTCGATCAGTCCGGCGCCGTGACGCCCGTGGTCCCAGGCGCGGCGCCGGCTGGCGCACCGGCACCGGTCGTCGGCATCCCGGTCGCGCAGCTTCGCAGCGAGATCGGTTTCATCCCGCGCATCGACGGCGGCCGTATCAGCGGGCTCACCGTCCGGTCGCAGGGCTCGGGCAACGCGTTCCGCTCGGCTGGGCTGAAGGACGGCGATGTCGTCACCTCGATCGGCGGTCGCCCGGTTTCCGGCCCGGGCGATCTCGACCGCATCGCCAAGGATTTCGCGGGCGGCGGCAACGTCCCCATCACCGTAGAACGCGGCCAGGACACCCTGCCGCTCGCCATCACGATCGCGCCACCTCAATGAAAAAGCTTATCCTCGGTCCGGTCGTCGCGCTCGCGCTCGCCGCCAGTGTCCACGCCCAGACCACGCTGAACGTCCGCGATGCCGACATTCGCGCGTTCATCGCCGATGCCGCCAAGGTCACCGGGCGCACCTTCATCATCGACAACCGCGTCGCCGGCAAAGTGACCGTCGTCACCGATCGCCCGCTGTCGCGCTCCGAATATTTCGAGATCTTCCTATCGACCCTGCGCGCGAACGGCCTCGTCGCCGTGCCGACCTCGAACGGCGCGTTCCGTGTCCAGCCGCTCGACAACGCCGCGTCGCAGCCGAGCCGGATTGGCGTCGCGGGGGCGGCGCGCAACAGCTACGTCACCGAAATCGTCCGCCTCCGCGCGATCGACGCGCAGTCGGCGGTCGAGACGGTCCGCCCGCTGGTCAGTGCGCAGGGCTCGGTGAGCGCGAACCGTGGCGGCAACAGCCTTGTCGTCGTCGATTTCGCGGACAACATCCGCCGTATCCGCGAGGTTCTCCGCCGGATCGACACCGACACCTCGTCGACCCGCGTCGTCGCGCTCAAGAACGCCAGCGCCAAGGAAATCGCCACTGCGCTCCAGGGCTTGATCGGCGCGGGATCGGGCGGCGGGCAGGGTGGTGCAGCCGCCACCGGCCCGAGCGCCTCGGTCGTCGCCGTCGAAGGCTCGAACGCGGTCGCGCTCCGCGGCGATCCCACCACCGTCGCCCGCCTCGCACAAGTCGCTGCCGATCTCGACCAGAAGGCGCGCAACGGCACCGAGATCAAGGTCGTCTTCCTCGAAAACGCCGATGCCGAGCAGTTGCTGCCGGTCCTCCAGGAGCTCGTCGGTCAGACCCCGACCCAGCCCGTGCAGACCGCGCTCTCCCGCTCGAATTTCGGATCAAGCAGCACCAACGGGGCGTCCGGCGGCCAGTCGAACAATTCCCAACCACAGATCCCGCAATCCGGACCATCATCGAGCGGCGGTTCATCGGGCTCCGGCCAGCCCGCCATCACCGCAGCCGGGGGCAAGACCGCAGCCGTCGTCACGCGCTTCGCCGGCGCCAACGCGATCGTCATCGCCGCCCCTGCCGAAATCCAGCGCCAACTGAATGAAGTGGTCCGCCAGCTCGACACCCGCCGCGAACAGGTGCTGGTCGAGGCGATCGTCGCCGAAGTCTCCGATTCGACCGCCCGCACGCTCGGCGCGCAGTTCATCGTCGGCGACCCGAGCGGCGGCGCATTCGGCGCGTCGACCTTCTCGAACTCCGCACCCAACATCCTGCAGATCGCCGGCGCGATCGGCGCGACGCAGCTCAACACGTCGAGCACCACGACCACCAACACGGACGGCAGCACGACGACGACCAAGACCACCAGCGCGGCGGCGGACACGCTCCAGCAGTCGGCAATCGCCTCCATCCTCGGCGCGGCTGGTGGCTTTGGCGGGTTCGGCGGCAAGATCGGCAGCACGTTCTTCGGCGCGATCATCAACGCGGTGAAGAGCGATACCACTTCGAACCTCCTCCAGGTCCCGCACCTAGTCACGCTCGACAACCAGGAGGCGCACAGCCTCGTCGGGCAGGAGATCCCGATTACCACCGGGCAGGCGCTCAGCACCAATTTCGACAACGCCTTCCGCACCACGCAGCGCCAGAACGTCGGCATCGAACTGACCGTGCGCCCGCAGGTGAACTCGAGCGGCACGGTGAAATTGAACCTCCGCCTCGAGGTGAGTTCGATCGCCGGCCCGGTATCGAGCGACAACAGCGACCTGATCCTCAACAAGCGCGAGGTCGAGACCGTCCGCACCGTCGACGACGGCCAGATCGCGGTGATCAGCGGCCTGCTCGACGACAATGAGCGCCGCACGATCGAGAAGATCCCGCTGCTCGGCGACTT
The DNA here is from genome assembly GCF_057815015.1 of Sphingomonas sp. SL1004. Taxonomy (NCBI): domain Bacteria; kingdom Pseudomonadati; phylum Pseudomonadota; class Alphaproteobacteria; order Sphingomonadales; family Sphingomonadaceae; genus Sphingomonas; species Sphingomonas sp. SL1004. The sequence goes on along the minus strand of NZ_JBYMUX010000001.1, from coordinate 1,438,594 downwards.
GCCCGTGCTCGGCCATCTGTTCACGTCGAAGGCCAAACAGCGCTCGAAGACCAACCTGATGATCTTCATCCGCCCGACGATTTTGCGCACTGCAGAGGACAGCCGCAAGCTGACCGAACAGCGCTACGGCTATGTCCGCCTGCAACAGGGCTTGCAGGAGCCGGGGGTCGAACCCTCGATCGACCAGCTTGTCCGCGACTACATGGGCGCCGCGCCGCCGATCCCGAGCGCGCCGATCCCCGGCAGCATCGAAGACCCGCGCATCGCGGTGCCGGTCCGCACCTCGACGATGGTCGTGCGGCCGAAGAAATGATCATCCGCGAAGGCCACGAGATCGACGCTCTTCCTTCCCCCCTCCCGCAAGCGGGAGGGGCCGGGGGTGGGCTCGCGCTCTCCGTCAACGATACCGATCGAGGAGGTCGGGCGCCCACCCCCGGCCCCTCCCGCTTGCGGGAGGGGGGAAGCGATGTGGTCTCCTCCAACGATGGTGGCCTCGACCTCCCCCAGATCACCATCCCCTACGCCTTCGCCAGAAAGTTCGGCGTCGTCATCGACCACACCGACACCGACTCCCACCTCACGATCGCCATGCGCGCCGGCGCCGACCCCAAAGTCCTCCTCGAACTCCGCCGCTACCTCGCCCGCCCGTTCGACGTGACCTTCGTGGAGCAAGTGGCCTTCGATCGCCTCCTGTCGAACGTCTACGCGATGGACGGCCAGGCGAACGCGCTCGCTGCAGTGGGCATGGGCGACGAACTCGACTTGCTCGCCGGCGACATGCCGACCGCGGAGGATCTGCTCGACACCGCCGACGACGCGCCCGCGATCCGCCTGATCAACGGCATCATCGCCGACGCCGCGCGCAACGGCGTGTCCGACATCCACATCGAGCCCTACGAGACCGGCCTCGTCGTCCGCATGCGGATCGATGGCGTGCTGCGCGAGACGCTCCGGATGCCGCCCAACGTCGCGCCCGTGGTGGTCAGCCGCATCAAGGTGATGGCCCGCCTCGACATCGCCGAACGGCGCGTGCCGCAGGATGGCCGCATGGGGCTCACGCTAGGCGGCAAGCTGCTCGACGTCCGCGTCTCGACGCTGCCGTCGCGGGCAGGGGAGCGCGTGGTGCTGCGTATCCTCGACAAGGAAAACGCCGGCATCGATCTCGAAGCGCTCGGCCTGCCGCCCGCATTGTTCGCGCTGTTGAACGAAGCGCTGAGCGAGCCCAACGGCATCATCCTCGTCACCGGCCCGACCGGCTCGGGCAAGACCACCTCGCTCTACGCGGCCTTGCGCCTGCTGAACGACGGCAGCCGCAACATCCTGACGGTCGAGGACCCGGTTGAGTATGCGGTAGACGGCGTCGGCCAGACCCAGGTGAACCCCAAGGTCGGCCTCACTTTCGCGGCAGGTCTCCGCGCGATCCTGCGTCAGGATCCCGACGTCGTCATGGTCGGCGAAATCCGCGACCGTGAGACCGCCGAGATCGCGGTGCAGGCATCGCTCACCGGTCATCTCGTGCTGTCGACGGTCCACACCAACGACGCGATCGGCGCGATCACCCGCATGCGCGATATGAAGGTCGAGAGCTTCCTGCTCGCCTCCACGTTGCGCGCGGTGATCGCGCAACGCCTCGTTCGCCGACTGTGCCCGACCTGTCGTAAGGCGGTGCCCGCCTCGGACACGGTAGCCCCGCTGCTCGGCATTGCCCCCGATGCGATCGTCTACGTCGCGCAAGGCTGCGAAGACTGCAACCAGTCGGGCTACAAGGGCCGCATCGGCGTCTTCGAGGCGGTCCGCATCGACGACACCATCCGCCGCCTCATCAACACCGACGGCCACGAGTCGGAGATCACCGCGCACGCCTTCGCCAAGTCCCCGAACCTCGCCCAGTCGGCGCGCGACCTCGTCCTCTCCGGCCAGACCACCGCCGAAGAAGCCGTCCGAGTATCCCGCCGCGACACGACCGAGATCGTTGAGGACGTAGCCGTTGCGTAGAGGGCAGCAATTCCTCCCCGGAACGGGGAGGGGGACCAGCGAAGCTGGTGGAGGGGGCTCACCACGCTCGCACCCCAAGCCGTACACAGCCACCGTCGCGAGCGCACAATCACCACAACCGCAACGTGCGCGGCACGCCCCCTCCACCACCGCTTCGCGGCGGTCCCCCTCCCCTTGCAGGGGAGGATGATGGCGGACTTCGACTACATCGCGATCGACACGAAAGGCGCCGAACGCCGCGGTCACGTCGCCGCGTCGGACATAGACGTTGCGCGCGCCACCCTCGACGCGCGTAAATTCTACGTCGTGAAGATCACCCCCGGCGCACCGCCGCAAGCGACCAAGGGCCGCCCCCTCTTTGGCCTCCAGCTCGGCACGCCGAAAATGTCGGGCAAGAACCTCACGCTCTTCACCCGCCAGCTCGCCACCCTGAACCGCGTCTCGCCACTCGAAGAATCCCTCCGCACGATTACCCGCCAGACCGAGCAGGACAGCGTCCGAACGATAGTCCAGCACGTCCACGCCGGCGTCGTCGAAGGCCGCCGCCTTGCCGACGCGATGGCGCGCGAACCGAAAAGCTTTCCGCCGCTTTACCGCGCGATGGTCTCGGCCGGTGAAAGCTCGGGATCCCTCCCAACGATCCTCGATCGGCTCGCCGCGCTCCTCGAACGCCAGGCCGAAATCCGCGGTAAGCTGATCACCGCGCTCGCCTACCCATCGATCCTCGCGCTCGTCGCACTGGGCGTGGTTACCGCGCTGATGATGTTCGTCGTCCCGCAGGTCGTCGAGCAATTCGACACGGTCGGTCAGCAATTGCCGTTGCTTACGCGGATGGTGATGGCGTTCTCGGCGTTCCTCGTCGGATATTGGTGGGTGATGCTGCTGGTCGTCGGGCTTGCCGCGCTCGGCGGATGGCAGGCGCTGAAGGACCCGACGCTCCGCCTCGCGTTCGACAGTTGGATGTTGCGGATACCAATGCTCGGCCGCCTGATCCGAGACCTCCACGCGGCAAGGATGGCCCGCACCCTCGGCACGATGGTCGCCAGCCGCCTGCCGCTGCTCGACGGCCTCAACCTCACCGCCAGCACGATCCACAACCGTCGGCTTCGCCTCGCCTCGGACCAGATCGTCGACGCGATCCGCGGCGGCGGCAGCCTCTCCGCGGCGATGCGCCGAGCCGGTGTCTTCCCCCCGCTGCTGACCTATCTCGCGGCATCGGGCGAAGCCGCCGGTCGCCTCGACGAGATGCTGGAGCGCGCCGCCGACTATCTCGAACGCGAGTTCGATCGCTTCACCGCCACCGCGCTCTCGTTGCTCGAACCGCTGATCATCGTCGTGATGGGCGGCATCGTCGCGACGATCGTGCTATCCATCCTGCTCCCGATCCTCCAGCTCAACACGCTGGCCGGACAATGAGGTTTCGTATGCGTCAAGAAGTGAAAAAGCGTCGCCGCGAGGCAGGCTTTACCCTGGTCGAACTGATGGTCGTGATCGTCATCATCGGCCTTCTGGCCACGATCGTCGCCCTCAATGTGCTGCCCTCGGGCGACACCGCGCGTATCCAGAAGGCGAAGGCCGACATCGCTCAGATCGAGGGCGGGCTGGAGCTCTACAAGCTGCAGAACATGACCTTCCCCAACACCACGCAAGGGCTGAACGCACTTGTCTCGGCGCCGGCCGGTCTCGCCGATCCGTCGCGCTATCAGCGTGGCGGGTATCTGAAGAAGCTGCCGAACGATCCCTGGGGTCGCCCCTATCTCTATGCCTCGCCCGGCGCGCACGGCGAGGCCGACGTCTGGACCTTCGGCGCCGACGGTAAGGAAGGCGGCGAGGGGATCGATGCCGATATCGGCAGCTGGCAGTAAGCGCGAAGACGGCTTCACGCTGGTCGAGCTGATGGTCGTCGTCACGATCATCGGCTTGGCCTCCGCGGTAGCCGTGCTCGTCATGCCGGACCCGCGCGGCCGCGTGCTCGACGAGGCGACGCGCTTCGCCCTGCGCACCCGCGCCGCGCACGATTCGGCGATCGTCGAGGCGCGTCCGGTGAGCGTCTGGATCAGCGGTGGCGGATACGGCTTCGACCGTCGGCTCGCCGGCGGCTGGACGCCGATCGCGGAGAAACCGATGCGCGTCGAACGCTGGAACGAAGGCACCAGGGCCAGCATCGGCGACGCCACTGGCCGGATGCGCGTGACGTTCGACCCGACCGGCCTCGTCGACCGCCCCGCGGAGATCCGCCTCGATCGCGGCGGCGTCGCGGCGACGGTGCACATCGACGCAGACGGCAGCGTAAGAGCCGATGCGGGCTGAGCGTGGCTTTACCCTCATAGAAATCATGGTCGCGCTGGCGGTGTTCAGCCTTGCGGCGATGGCGCTCGTGCGTTTGGAAAGCGCGACGATCCGCGGCGCCTCGATCCTCGACGAAACGCTGGTCGCGCAGATGGTCGCGCGCAACGTCGCGATCGACGCAGTCACCAGCGCGCAGCCACCGACGGCAGGCCGCGTCACGGGCGTCGAGACGAACGGCGGCCAGCCCTGGACGTGGACACGACAGGTCAGCGGGCTCGGCGGCTCCAGCGTCCTGCGCATCGACGTAGCGGTCGCCGATCGCACCGGCACGCAACTCGGTCGCCTGACGATGGTCCGTCCCGCGCCACGGTCGGTGCCGCCACCGGTCACGCCGTCATGAGCCCGCGCCAAACTTCCTTCGTCATCCCGGGCTTGTTCCGGGATCCACCGTTCCGCGAGAGCAATGCAGGGTTGAAGATGCGGAACCGTGGATCCCGGAACAAGTCCGGGATGACGAAGCGCGACAACGAAGCCGGCTTCACGCTCATCGAAGTCATGGTGTCGCTCATGATCTTCGGGATGATCGCCGCGGCGGGCGTGGCCATCCTGTCGTTTAGCGTGAAGGCGCAGAGTTCGACGGGCGCCAAGCTCGACGACATCAGCGCGCTCACCCGGACGATGTCGATCCTGTCCGCCGATCTCGCCCAAGCCTCGAACCGCGCGTCGCGTGACGAGGCCGGCACCAGTGTCCCCGCGTTCGTTGGCGAGAGCGGATCGGGCGTCACGCCGATGCTCCGGCTCGTCCGCGCCGGCTGGAGCAACATCGATGGCGCCCCGCGGCCCAGCACGCAGAAGGTTGCCTACCGTGTCGATGCTGGCACGCTGCAGCGGATCGCCTACCCAATGATCGACGGCGCACAGGGCCTGCCTCCCGCCGCACTGCTCACCCACGTCCGCCAGGCCGCGTTGCGCTATCGGATCGCCGGCGCTTGGAGCGATCGCTGGGATGGCGCGAGCGGCAGGCCGTTGCCCGACGCGATGGAACTCACCGTCCAGCGTGACGACGGCACGCAGTTCCGCCAGATGTTCCTCGTCGGCACGGGGTATGTCCCGGCGCCACCTGAAGGAACGGGCCCGTCGACCACGCCGCCGCCCGGTACGCCGCCCAAGGAGACGCCCGGTGCGCGGAGCTGAACGTGGTTCGGAACGCGGGCCGGAACGCGGGCCAGAACGGGGGGCCGCGCTGCTCACCGTGCTGATGCTCGTCGCGATCATCGCGGTGATGGCTGGCGCGGCGCTGGAGAAACTGCGCCTGTCGACCCGGCTCGCCGGCAACGCCGCGACCGGTGAACAAGCGCGCGCCTATGCGTTCGCCGCCGAGACGATGGCGCTGACCCGCGTCTCCAATCTGCTCGGCCCGAGCCCCAAGCGGGTCACGCTCGCCGGCAACTGGAGCAACACGCCGTTCGGTCTGCCGGTCCCCGGAGGCTTCGCGACCGCTCGCGTGCGCGACGGCGGCAATTGCTTCAATCTCAACGCGCTCGTCACGCAAGCGACCACGCCCGGCGTGTACGTCACCAACCCCGAGATTCGCCCGCAATTCGTCCGGCTGATGCGGTTGCTGAGCGTCCCGACGCAGGTTGCCGAACAGATCGCGTCGGGCACCGCGGACTGGATCGACAGCGATCAGGACCAGCAGGCGATGGGCGCGGAGGACGGCGCGTATCTCGGTCGCGAGACGCCGTACCGCACCGCCGGCACATTGATGTCCGACCCGAGCGAACTTCGCGCGGTTGCCGGCATGACACCCGATATCTACACGACGCTGAAACCCTGGATCTGCACGCTGCCGATCGCCAAGCCGTCGCCGATCAACGTCAACACGCTGGCGCCCGAACAGGCGCCGCTGTTCGCGATGCTGTATCCCGATACGCTGCCAGTCGGGAGCGCGCAGCAGATGCTGCTGCGTCGTCCGCCGCAGGGCTATGCCGATGTCGGCGAGATCACCAAGGCGGCGGCGTTGCAGGGGGCGGCGACCCTCGCGCCCGGTGCCGAGGCGACGGTGCTGTCGAAATGGTTCACGCTCGATATCGACGTGACGCTCGGCACGACACAAATGCAGGAACGCGCGCTGATCGACGCGAACCGACTTCCCGCGCAGCTCGTATCGCGGCAATGGGGCGAGCCATCATGACGACTTTGCTGTTCCTTCCCGCCGGCGAGACCGGATTTCGCTGGATGCGCGTCGTCGATGCGCGCGTGGTCGGGGAGGGGGAGGGTATCCCCGATGCGATCGACGACGAGACGATCGCGGTGGCGCCGGCTGATTCGGTGACGTTGCACTGGGCGGAATTGCCGACGCGCTCGCTCGCCCAGGCGACTGCGGCCGCACGAATACTGGCCAGCGAGGCGAGCGCATCGCCGCTCGCCGAACTCCACGTCGCGGTGGGCAACGAAGGCGCGGCCGACCGACCGATCGGCGTGGTCGGTGTCGCGACGATGCGCGACTGGCTGCGGATGCTCGCCGAGGCTGGCGTCGATCCGGTCGCCCTCATCCCCGCGCCGATGCTCCTGCCACGTCCTGACGAAGGCTACGCACGAGCGGAACTCGCTGGCAGCGGCGTGGTGCGCGGCACGTCGAGCGGGTTTGCCGACGAAGCGCGATTGACCGAACTCGTAACCGGCGGCGCTGCGCCGACGACGATTGATCGCGACACGCTGGAGGCAGCGATCGTTGCCGCCGCGGCATCACCTACTCTCGACCTGCGCCAAGGGCCGTTCGCACGGCGGCGCCGGTTCGCGATCGATTGGGGGCTGATCCGGCGGCTTGCGCTGTTGTCGCTGACGATCCTGGCGGTGACGCTAGCCATTTCGCTGGTTCGCATCGCCAAATACAGTTTCGGGGCCGATGCGTTGGAGGCCGAAGCGGACACGGTCGCCGTGACGGGCCTGCCCCGCGGCGAGACGGTAGTCGATGCCAGCCGCCAGCTCGACGAGCGCCTGTCGCGCGTTCGCGGACCGGGGCTCGGCTTCACCAACACGACCGCCGCCGCGTTCGCCGCGATCCGTGCCACGCCGGGGACCGAGGTCACCGCGCTCGATTTCCAGGCGAACGGCGATCTGCGACTGTCGGTCGCGGTCGAGCGGGAGGCGCTGGCGACCGATCTCAAGCGTGCGCTCGAAGCGGCGGGCTTCACCGTCCGAGCAGGCGTGTTCCAGGCCGCCGCCGGACGCGTGACGGGCGAACTCACGATCAGTCCAGCATCGGGGAGCGGACGATGACCGGCTTGAAGACATGGTTCGAAGGCCGCTCTCTTCGGGAGCGCCGGCTTCTCCTCGTCATGGCCGCGCTCGCGGTACTGACCTTGCTCTGGGCGCTTATCATCCGCCCGGTCGGCGATGGCCTGTCGAGCGCACGCGAACGCCATGCCGACGCGGTTACGCGGCTCGGCGAGACACGGGCGCAGGTCGCCACGTTGCGGGATATCCAGCGGACTCGCGCCACGCCCCTGACCGGTACGCTGGCCGACGTCGTGCGCGCCGAGGCCGACCAGGCAGGCTTCGCGCTCGCCTCGCTCGATCAGGACGGTGCGGACCGGGTGCGCGTCGGTATCCAGTCGGCGCGCCCGGCCGCGCTGACCGCATGGCTGGCGCGGCTGGAACGGCTCGGCATCCTAGTCGATTCGGCGGCGATGACCGACAAGGGCGACAAAACCGTCGGCGTCGCGCTCACGTTGAAGGCGCGCGCGGCATGAGGCGGATCCGTTTGCGTACCGGCCCCGCCGCGCTGTTCGGCGGGATGCTGCTGATCGCGCTGATCGTCTTCCTGCCGATGCGCGCGGTGCTCGGCTGGGTCGGCGTTGGCGACGAGGGGCTGGTCGCGCGGCGCGTGTCGGGAACGATCTGGGGCGCGACGCTGACCGAAGCGCGGTTCGGCGATCTCGCGCTCGGCGATCTGCACGCGCGGCTGTCACCGTTGCCGCTGCTGGTCGGCCGCGCGACGATCGTCTTCGTCGGTCCCGAATCGGTGTCGGCCAGGCCGTTGCGCGGGTCGGCGAGCGTCAGTCGCCACGGCTTCGGTGTCGACCATATGATCGCGACGGTCGCGACTGGTCGGCTGTTCGCGCCGGTGCCCGTCTCCGCGCTCGACCTCGACGACGTCTCGGTCCGCTTCCGCGATGGCCAGTGCGAAGCCGCCGAGGGCCGTGTCCGCGCGACGCTGGCGGGTGACGTCGGCGGGATCACCTTGCCGCAGTCGGTGAGCGGCACCGCACGCTGTGATGGCACGGCGTTGCTGCTGCCGCTGGCGAGCCAGGCCGGGACCGAGAGCATCGCCCTCAGGATCGAGGGGGCAGGGACCTATCGCGCCGAGCTGTCGCTGCGTCCGTCCGATCCGCTGGCGGTCCAGAAGCTCGAGCAGGCGGGCTTCGTGAGCGGCCCGAACGGGTACAAGCTTGCTATCGAAGGACGTTTTTGACGTCTTTTTGGCAAGTCGACGGTTGACGCCGCCCGGCGACCCCCGCTAGGGGGCGATGCCTACGCGGCGGTCGTAGTTCAATTGGTTAGAGCGTCGGCTTGTGATGCCGGATGTTGCGGGTTCAAGTCCCGTCGGTCGCCCCATTTTCCCATTATTTTTCCGAGCCTCCCCAACGTGAGCGCTTTGGGCTGGTAAAACCGGCTGGAAAATAATATTTCGCCTCCCGGTAATTTTATTCTTCTCAGGAGCCGGCGATGACAGCGGTTTGGGACCTTCCCGATTTCGACGACCACGAGGGCGTTCATGCCTTCACCGATCCCGAATCGGGCCTGCACGCGGTGATCGCGGTGCACTCGACCAAGCTCGGGCCGGCAGCCGGCGGCGCACGCTTCTGGCATTATGCCGACAACGGCCGCGCGGTGACCGACGCGCTGCGCCTGTCGCGCGGCATGAGCTTCAAGAACGCGATGGCGGGGCTGGAGCTGGGCGGCGGCAAGGGCGTGGTCCTCGCGGCCAAGCCCGGCGACGTCATCACGACCGCACAGCTCGAGGCGTTCGGCCGCGCGGTCGACTCGCTCGGCGGGCGCTACGTGACGGCGGAAGACGTCGGCATGTCCGAAGACCGCATGAAGGTGATCGCCAGCCAGACGCGCTACGTCTCCGGCCTGCCAGTCGCGAGCGGCGCTGCGGGTGGTGATCCCGGGCCGTACACCGCGCTCGGCATCTATCTCGGCGTGAAGGCGGCGGCACAGCGTGGGCTCGGTGCGACCGACATGAAGGGCGTCCGCGTCGCGATCCAGGGCGTCGGGTCGGTCGGCGGCGGTCTCGCGCGGTTGCTCGCGAAGGACGGCGCGGTGCTGACGCTGGCCGATGTCGACGAGGGCCGTGCGCAGAAGCTGGCCGGCGAACTCGGCGCGACCGCGGTGGCGGCCGAGGCGATCCTCACGACCGAGGCGGATATCTTCAGCCCGAACGCGCTGGGCGCGGTCCTGACCGAGATGTCGATCGCCGCGCTGAAGACGAAGGTCGTCGCCGGTGGCGCGAACAACCAGCTGAGCGTCCGCGAGGACGGAGCTCGGCTGCATGCTCGCGGTATCCTGTACGCCCCCGATTACGTGATCAACGCAGGCGGGATCATCAACGTCGGTCTGGAGTATCTGGGTCACGGCGACGAGGCCGAGGTGAAGGCGCGGATCGCGCGCATCCCCGAGCGCCTGATCGAGGTTTGGAACGAGAGTGACCGTTCGGGCGAGCCTTCGTCGGATGTCGCGGACAGCATCGCGAAGGGCTTGATCGGCCGGTAAGTCCTTCTCCCCGCCGGGGCGAAGGTGGCACGCAGTGCCGGATGAGGGGAGTTAGGGTAAATGACCCGAGCCTCACGCCCCTCACCCTCCCACCGCAAGTGCGGCGGGCCCCTCCCTCTCCCCGATGGGGAGAGGGGCTCAAGTCCAAGGTGACAGCCTCGTATTGTTGCCATAGTGGTACCACCAGTGGCCACCCTACACGCCTTCGCAAATCCGGCACGCTTTCTGAAGATCGCCAAGCCGTTGACGCCAGCGCTCTTCTGGGCCGGCATCGCGCTGATAGCGATCGGCTGCTGGGCGGGCCTGACCCAGACCCCGCCGGATTATCTCCAAGGCGAGACGGTTCGCATCCTCTACATCCACGTCCCCGCCGCCTGGCTCGGCATGGGCGGGTGGAGCGGGATCGCGATCTCCAGCATCGTATTTCTCGTTTGGCGCCACCCGCTCGCCAGCGTCGCCGCGCGTGCGATCGCGCTGCCGGGTGCGGTGTTCGCGGCTCTATGTCTCATGACTGGCTCGATCTGGGGAAGGCCGACCTGGGGAACGTGGTGGCAGTGGGACGGCCGGCTGACCTCGATGCTGCTGCTGTTCTTCGTCTATCTCGGCTACATGGCGCTCGCGAAGGCGGATGCGGATCGTGGCGGCGACGGGCGTGTGCCGGCACTCTACGGGATCGCCGGATCGGTGCTGCTGCCGATCATCCGCTATTCGGTGGTGTGGTGGAATACGCTGCACCAGGGACCCAGCATCGGCCTGACGCAATCGACGATCGATGGTTCGATCCTTTGGCCGCTGCCGATCATGCTGGCCGGCTTCACCTTCGTGTTCGCGGGGATCGTCCTGATGCGGATGCGGACGATGCTGGCCGTGGCGAAGTCCGAAGCCCGGATGCGTCGGATGGCGCGCGCATGAACCCGTGGCCGTTCGTGATCGCTGCGTATGCCGTGACGCTGGGTGGCGGCGCGATCATCGCGTTGCTCAGCTATCTGGCGATGCGTAGGGCCGAGAAATGAAGGCCAAGCATCAACGTCTGACGCTGGCGCTGCTCGCACTCGGCGCGGTCGTCCTCGCGGGGTTGCTCGCGCTGTCCGCCCTCAAGGACCAGGCGGCGTTCTTCTATGCGCCGTCCGACGTGCGGCGCGACGGCCTGCCGCTGGGCCGCGCGGTTCGGCTCGGCGGTATGGTCGAGGGCGGTTCGGTGAGGCGCGCGGCTGACGGCATCACCGTCCACTTCGTCGTCACCGACGGGCAGGCGACCACCCCGGTCGTCTTCGCCGGCATCGTCCCCGACCTGTTCCGCGAGAAATCGGGCGTCGTCGCCGAGGGCCAGTTCCAGCCGAACGGCAGCTTCATCGCATCGAACCTGCTCGCCAAGCATGACGAAAAGTACATGCCGCCGGAGATGGCCGGCAAGATGCACGAGACCAAGACGCTCGAACCGGACGCCAAGCAATGATCGCCGAAGCAGGCCTCGCCGCGCTCTGGTTCGCGGGCGCGCTCGCGGCGCTGCAGCTAGTGATGGCAGCGATCGGCATTGCAGGCGGTCGTGAAGACGTCGCGGCGGCGGTCCGGCCGGTGGCGATCGTCCAGGGCCTGCTGGCATTGCTCGCGATGGCGCTGCTGATCGAGTTGTTCCTCGACTCCGACATGTCGGTGAAGCTGGTCGTCGAGAACAGCCATTCCGCCAAGCCCTGGCTCTACAAGTTCGCCGGTGCGTGGGGGAATCACGAGGGCTCGATGCTGCTCTGGGTGACGATCCTGGGGCTGGCCGGTGGCGCGGTGGCGATCTTCGAGCGCTCGCTGCCCGAACGCACGCTTACCGCCACGCTCGGCGCGCAGGCGACGATCGCGCTCGGTTTCTACGCGTTCCTCCTGTTCTCCTCAAACCCGTTCGCGCGGCTCAACCCCGCAGCGGCCGACGGGCTCGGGCTCAACCCGCTGTTGCAGGACCCCGGCTTGGCGTTCCATCCGCCGACGCTCTACACGGGCTATGTCGGCCTCTCGGTCGCGTTCTCGTTCGCGGTCGGCGCTCTGGTCACGCGCGACGTCGGCCCGGCGTTCGCGAAGGCGATGCGCCCCTGGGTGCTGATCGCGTGGATATTCCTGACACTCGGCATCACGGCCGGATCGTATTGGGCCTATTACGAGCTCGGCTGGGGCGGCTGGTGGTTCTGGGACCCCGTCGAGAATGCCTCGCTGATGCCGTGGCTCGCCGCGACCGCACTGCTTCATTCGGTCACAGTGCTGGCGACCCGCGACGGCCTGCGCGCGTGGACGATCATGCTCGCGGTCGTCGCGTTCTCGATGTCGATGATCGGCACGTTCCTGGTGCGTTCGGGCATCCTGACGAGCGTCCATGCCTTCGCAGTCGACCCGGAGCGCGGCGCCTTTATCCTCGCGTTGCTCGCGATCTACATCGGTGGTGCGCTCGCGCTGTTCGCCGCGCGGATCGGCACCGTCCGTGCTGGCACGACCTTCGATCCGATCAGTCGCGAGGGCGGGCTGGTCGCGAACAACCTGTTGTTGTCGGTGATTCTGGGGATCGTCCTGATCGGTACGCTCTATCCGATCGTCGCGGCCAGCTTCGGCGTGCAGCTATCGGTCGGGCCGCCGTTCTTCAACAAGGCGGCGGGGCCGATCGCGTTGCTGCTGGTCGCGGTAATGGCGGTCGGGCCGCTGCTGCGTTGGCGACGGGACGACGCAAAGGCAGTGCTGCGCCGCGTAATGCTGCCGATCGGCGCGACGCTGGTAGCGGCAATCGCGTTGCTGTTCGTCTGGCCGGGCGTGCTGCCTTGGGCCGGGCTTTCGCTGGCCGCCGGGCTTGCCGTCGCCAGCGTCGCGCCTCTGTGGAAGCGCAATCTCAAGCGCACGCCGCTGTTCACCTACGGCATGGTGATCGCGCATCTAGGCATCGCAGTCAGCCTCGCCGGGATGGCGGCGGACAGCGCTTTCACCAAGGAAACACTGGTCGCGGTGCGCGCGGGCGAGCCGGCGCGGGTCGGGCCGTATACCGTGACGCTCGATGGAATATCGCCGGTGATCGGCGAGAACTGGTCGGCGCTCGAAGCCCGCCTGACCGCGACGCGGGGCGGCAGCGAAAGCATCCTACGCCCGCAACTCCGCTTCTTCGCCAATCCGCCGACGAGCACGAACGAGTCCGCGATCCTGACGGTGCTCGACGGCCAGCTTTATACCGTGCTCGGCCAGCCGGACGGGCAGGGGCGGTGGCAGCTTCGGCTCTGGTGGAAGCCGTTCGTGACGCTGATCTGGTTCGGCGGCGTGCTGATCGCGCTCGGTGGTATGCTATCGCTGATCGGTCGGGTGCATCGCGAGCGACGGGCTACGATACGGGCTGAATGGGCATGAAGCGGTTCGCACTCTGGGCGCCGCTGGCGATCTTCGCGCTGCTGTTCGCAGTGGTGGCGAGCGGGCTGTTCCGGCCTGCCGAGAAGGTGGTGCGGTCGGCGATGGTCGGCAAACCGCTCCCCGATTTCGCGCTGCCCGCAATGGTCCCCGGCAAACCGGGCTTGAGCAGCGCGTCGTTCCGGCAGGGCAAGCCGCGGTTGCTCAACGTGTTCGCAAGCTGGTGTATTCCGTGCATCGCCGAGGCGCCTCAGCTGATGCGCCTGAAAGCGATGGGCGTGCCGATCGACGCTATCGCGATCCGCGACACCGCGCCCGCGATTAGCGGGTTCCTACGGCGCAACGGCGATCCTTACGAGCGGATCGGCAGCGACCGGGCTAGCCAGGTGCAGTTGGCGCTGGGTTCGTCGGGCGTGCCGGAGACGTTCGTGATCGACGGCCGCGGGATCGTCGTGAAGCAGATCATCGGCGATATCCGGCCGGAGAATGTGGCCGAGATTGCGCAAGCCTTGAAGGATGCGCGGTGAGGGGCTTCTTTGGTCATGCCGGGCTTGTTCCGGCATCCACCGCTGGACTTGATTATTCGCGACTGGGTTCGCGGAGCGGTGGATCCCGGAACAAGTCCGGGATGACAACGCGGTTTTGGTTGACGGTCTCAACGATGCTGCTGCCGATGTCTGCATCTGCGCAGCCGGTTACGCCGCCGGCGCGTTACGCGAACGTGCAACTCGCAGACCCGGCCAAGGAAGCCTCTGCCCGCGCGCTCATGGAAACTTTGCGCTGCCTCGTTTGCCAGGGCCAGTCGATCGCCGACAGCGACGCCGACATGGCCGCCGACATGCGGGCGCTCGTCCGCGAACGGATCGAACGGGGGGAGAAGCCGGCCTCGATCCGCGACTGGCTGATCGCGCGCTACGGTGATTATGTGACCTACGATCCGCCGCTGTCGGGGCTGACCTGGCCCTTGTGGCTCGCACCGATCCTGCTGCTTGGCGTCGGCGGCTGGATCGCACGGTCGAGTTTCCGGCGGAGGACACGCTGATGGGCTGGGTCTGGCTTGCCGCTATCGGTGCGGGCGCGTTCGCGTTGCTCGCGGTGCTCAAGGTCGATCGGCTGTTGTGGACGATGGTCGCGTCGGTGTTGATGCTGGGCGCGGCGGGCTATGCGTTGCAGGGGCAGCCAGGGCTTGTCGGGCATCCGGTGGCGACAGGGCTCGCGCCGGCGCCCGATGACAGCGCGATGCTCGAACTGCGCGATCAAATGCTGGAGCGGTATACGGGCGCCGCGGCGTATCTGGTTGCTGCGGACGCGATGACGCGAGTTGGAGATCGTCGCGCGGCGGTTCAGGTACTCTTGGGCGGCATTCGCATCGCGCCAAAGAGCCTGGTGCTGTGGACCGGTCTGGCAAATGCGCTGTCCGCTCATGATGCCAATCAGGTTTCGCCCCCCGCGCTGTTCGCGTTTCAGCAGGCGATGCGACTGGCGCCGAAGCATCCCGCGCCGCCCTTCTTTCTGGGCCTGGCCTATGTCAGGGCCGGAGAGTTCGCAACGGCTCGCCCGTATTGGGCGAAGGCGTTGGCGCTAACGCCGGCCAACATCACATACCGGGGTGAAATCGCGGTACGGCTCGCTTTGCTCGATCGATTGCTGGCCGCACAGGACGGAACGGACAGACCCTAACTTAAGCCGAATCGTCGGCCCCACGGGAGCGGGGATCCATATCGGCAGACCGTAACAAGTGTTCACGGGGTCTGGAGTTTATGGATCCCCGCCTGGCGGGGATAACGGACCTTGGGAAGGTGTGGCGCCCCCAGGACGCCTCCTTACTGACCCCGACCGGTCTTCGACTGCAGTTCGTCGATCTTCTTCGACGCGTCCGCCTTGCTCAGCGTCTCGTCGAATTCCTCGTGCGCTTCCTCGGACAGCGTCTTGAGGTAGCTCGCCTGCGCACCGGTCATCTTCTCGTCGCCGGTGGTCCAGTCGTCCGGGTCCTTCTCGGCGTTCGAGAACGGTTCGGACTTGGGGTTCGGGGTGTCGGACATTGGAAATTCCTTTCCCCTGTCCAACACCCATGTTCCGTATCCGTTCCCGAGTCAGCCAGCCCAAGCTTCGTAAGGTAAACCTAGATCATCGGCGACTGCCTTGTACGCGATCTTGCCCTTGTAGACGTTCAGCCCGTTGGCGAGGTGCGGGTCGGCCTTCATCGCTGCCTCGGCGCCCAAATTGGCGAGCTTCAGCGCGAACGGCAGCGTTGCGTTGTTCAGTGCGAACGCCGAGGTTCGCGCGACCGCGCCGGGCATGTTGGCGACGCAGTAATGGATTACGCCATCGACTTCGAACACCGGATCCTCGTGCGTCGTGGCGTGCGACGTCTCGAAGCACCCGCCTTGGTCGATCGCGATGTCGACCAGCACCGAGCCGCGCTTCATCGTCTTCAGCATCTCGCGCGTGACGAGCTTGGGCGCAGCGGCCCCCGGCACCAGCACCGCGCCGATCACCAGATGCGCGTTCTTCACCGCTGCCGCGATTGCAGCCTTGGAGGCATACGCCGTCTTGATCTGGCTGGAGAAGAACATGTCGAGCTCGGCGAGGCGATCGTTCGAGATGTCGTAGATCGTCACGTCGGCGCGCATGCCGACCGCCATCTGCGCGGCGTTGACGCCCGAGACGCCGCCACCGAGGATCGCTACCTTCGCGGGGGCAACACCCGGCACGCCGCCGAGCAGGACGCCACGTCCGCCCTGCTCCTTCTCAAGATAATGCGCGCCGACCTGCACCGACATGCGGCCTGCGACCTCGGACATCGGCTTGAGCAACGGCAGGCCGCGACGGTTGTCGGTGACGGTCTCGTACGCGATGCAGGTCGCGCCGGACTTCATCAGCCCCTCGGCCTGCGGCTTGTCGGCGGCGAGGTGGAGGTAGGTGAACAGCAGATGGCGCGGCTCGAGCATCGCAATCTCGCCCGGCTGCGGTTCCTTAACCTTTACGATCATGTCGGCGCCAGCGAATACGGCGGCGGCAGTCGGCAGGATCGTCGCGCCCGCGTCGACATAGTCCTGGTCCTCGAAATCGATGCCCGATCCGGCCTGCGTCTCGACGACGACCTCGTGACCGGCCGCGACCAGTTCGGCGACCGACGGCGGGGTCAGGCCGACGCGATATTCGTGGTTCTTGATTTCCTTGGGGACACCGACGCGCATTGATTCCACTCCATTATCGTTTGCGCCATATTAGCGCGCCTTGGACGGGAAGGGTTCGCAAACTCGTTTCGATACGATAGCGCGTTTGCAAGATGCGTGCATCCACCGCCATCAAAACGAGAGAATCTTGAGCGCCGCGATCGAACGCAGGATTCTGGACCTGCTCGCCGCCAATTCCGACCTGACCAGCGCAGAGCTCGGTGACGCGGTTGGCCTATCGGCGAGCGCCGCGCACCGTCGCGTCGCGCAGCTTCGGGAAAGCGGCGCGATCACCGGTTACCGTGCGGTCCTGTCGCGCGCGGCGCGGGGCGACCCGAGCATCGTCCTGGTCAACGTCACGCTGCGGGACCAGCGCAAGGAGACGATGGCCGCGTTCGAGGCGGAGATTGTCGATTGCCCGCAGGTCGTGCAATGTTTCCTGATGAGCGGCGAAGCGGATTACATGCTCCATGTCGAGATCCGCGACGGCGAGACGTTCGAACGTATTCACCGCGAGACGCTCTCGCAATTGCCGGGTGTAACGCGGCTGGCCTCGCATTTCGTCATCCGTGAAGTGATCACGCGCGGTTGATCAGCCCCAGTTAATCCACGTTGCCAGCCTCGCCGTTGCCGCCCTCTACCCCTCATGCTAAATGCGCGCGCTTGGGGCACAGGGTGAAATCGGAAATTCGATGAAGATTGCTGCACTTCCGGGTCGATTCACCGTCCAGTGAGCGTCGACCAGACCGCCGCGGCCTCGACCGTGCCACCCGCCAATCTCGATCTCGAGACGGGGCATCACAATTCGGACGGCATGCTGAAGCTCGCCTTCGGTGCGATCGGCATCGTCTTCGGCGATATCGGCACCAGCCCGCTCTACGCCTTCCGCGAGACCTTCGCCGGCCATC
The DNA here is from genome assembly GCF_057815015.1 of Sphingomonas sp. SL1004. Lineage (NCBI taxonomy): Bacteria > Pseudomonadati > Pseudomonadota > Alphaproteobacteria > Sphingomonadales > Sphingomonadaceae > Sphingomonas > Sphingomonas sp. SL1004. Next base: position 1,421,079 of record NZ_JBYMUX010000001.1, on the reverse strand, counting down.
ACAAGCTGGCGCTCGACGCGGCGCACATCATGGGCGTCATCAGCCTGATGTTCTGGTCGATGATGATCGTCGTGACGGTCAAGTACGTGATCATCATCATGCGCGCCGACAACAAGGGCGAGGGCGGCAGTCTCGCGCTGCTCGCACTCGTCTCGGGCAAGACCAAGACGAAGCGCTGGAGCCGCGGAATCATCCTGCTCGGCGTCTTCGCGACCGCTTTGTTCTACGGCGACAGCATGATCACGCCCGCGGTGTCGGTATTGTCCGCGGTCGAGGGCCTTGCCGTCGCCGCGCCCGCTTTCGCAGGCCTCGTGCTGCCGATCGTGATCGTCATCCTGATCGGGCTGTTCTGGGTGCAGAAGAGCGGCACCGCGCGCATCGGCCTCGTCTTCGGGCCGATCATGCTGGTGTATTTCAGCGTAATCGCGGTGCTCGGCATTCTCAGCATCGTCCAGACGCCCGAGGTGCTTTGGGCGCTGTCGCCGCACTACGCGGTCGAGTTCTTCATCATCGATCCCGAGCGGGCGTTCCTGGCACTCGGATCGGTCGTCCTCGCAGTCACCGGCGCGGAAGCGCTGTATGCTGACATGGGGCATTTCGGCCGCAAGCCGATAGGCCTGTCGTGGCTGTTCTTCGTGCTCCCGGCGTTGATCCTCAATTACATGGGGCAGGGCGCGCTGCTGTTCCGCGACGGCCGCGAGGCGCTCGTCAGCCCGTTCTACAATCTCGCCCCTGAAAGTCTCCAGCTCCCGCTCGTCATCCTCGCGACGATGGCCGCCGTGATCGCGTCGCAGGCGGTGATTTCCGGCGCGTTCTCCGTGACGCAGCAGGCTATCCAGCTCGGCTTCATCCCGCGTCTGCGCATCGAGCACACCAGCGCCTCGACCGCCGGCCAGATCTACATCCCGCTCGTCAACGGCGCGCTGATGGTGATGGTGATCCTACTCGTGCTGTTCTTCCGCACCTCGTCGAACCTGACGAGCGCGTACGGGATCGCGGTCACGGGCGCGATGTTCATCGACACGTGCCTGCTCGGGGTGGTGCTGTTCCGCCTCTGGAACTGGCCGAAGATCGCGGCGATTCCGTTACTGGCGATCTTCTTCACGGTCGACGGCGCCTATTTCGCGGCCAATCTCACCAAGGTGCCGGCGGGGGGCTGGTTCCCGTTGCTCGTCGGGTTCATCATCTTCACCTTCCTGACGACCTGGTCGAAGGGGCGGCAGCTGATGATCGACCGGATGCACGAAGCCGCGATGCCGATAAAGGTGTTCATCGGCTCGGCCGCCAGCTCCGCGTCGCGCGTGCCGGGGACCGCGGTCTTCATGACCTCGACCGCGGACGGGGTGCCGCACGCGCTGCTCCACAATCTCAAGCACAACAAGGTGCTGCACGAGCGCGTTATCCTGCTTACCGTGAAGATCGTCGGCCAGCCTTACTGGCCCGCCAACGACCGTGCGGTGCGCGAGGAACTCGGCGACGGCTTCCACCGCCTCGTGCTGCGCTACGGCTTCATGGAGGATGCCGACGTGCCCGCGGCGCTGCGCCAAGTCCATAATTGCGGTGCGGACTTCAAGATGATGGACACCAGCTTCTTCCTGTCACGCCAGACGCTGCTCGCGTCGGACAAGCCCGGCATGATGATCTGGCGCGAAAAGCTGTTCGCCTGGATGCTGCGCAACGCGGAAAGCGCGATGGAGTTCTTCCGGCTACCGACGAATCGCGTCGTCGAGCTGGGCAGCCAGGTCGAGATTTGATGGGCCACGTCGTAAACCTCAGCGTAACAGGCACGCATCTTTTTCCGACAGTAGCTCCCCCCCGGCGGAGGCCGGGGTCCAATTGGAGAGGTCTTGATAACGGAGCGCGACCCTCGTCATCGACGTCCCTCAATTGGACCCCGGCCTTCGCCGGGGGGGTGTTTCTATGACGACCGGCCCTACTGAAGTCGCCCCGATCATCGTCACCGCCCTGTTCGGTCGCCAGGACACCGCATTCTTCGATACAATGCGCCGCGAGCATTTTCCGCCCGAGCGCAACCAGCTCGACGCACATCTGACGCTGTTCCACCATCTGCCGCCCTCGGGACTTGATGAGCTGAAGCACCGACTGAACCAGGAAACGCGCGGGATCCGTTCCCCGCAGGCGCGGATTGGCGGGCTTATGTCGCTCGGTCGCGGTGTCGCCTACCGGATCGAGTCCCCTGACCTCGTCGGCATCCGCGCGCGTCTCGCGGACGCGTTCACCGGCATGCTCACCCCGCAGGACGCCGGCGGCTGGCGGCCGCACGTCACAATCCAGAACAAGGTCGGCCCGCAAGTCGCCAAGCTCCTGCTCGGCAACCTGCAGCGCGATTTCGCCCCGCGGGACGTCGAAATCGCCGGTCTTGGCGCGTGGTGGTACCGCGGCGGACCCTGGGAAGCGATTTCTCGACACATGTTCGCTTGACCGCCTCGAAACCGCTTCCTATAGGCCGCGCCTCGCAGGGAAGAACGCTTCCCTGACGGACGGTACGGCGAAGTAGCTCAGTTGGTTAGAGCACGGGAATCATAATCCTGGGGTCGGGGGTTCAAGTCCCTCCTTCGCTACCATTTTGAAATATATTCCACGGGTCGTTGACCACTAGGATCGCATCGCTGCGGGCGAGTGCGAGCAGTGTCAGGCCGTGCTCGCGTGCATGATCGATCGCCAGACTGGTTGGGGCTGAGATGCCTACCAGCATCGGTGCACCGGCGATCAACGCCTTGTCGACCATCTCGAAACTGATCCGGGACGTGACGAGGATGAAGCCGTCGATAGCCTGTACCCGGATCGCCAGGCCGCCGACGAGCTTGTCGAGTGCGTTGTGGCGACCCACGTCCTCGAAGGCCATGATGACATCGCCAGAGCGATCGCACGCGGCGGCGGCGTGGATCGCTCCCGTAGCGGCGTTGAGAGGCTGATGGGCGCGTAACCCTGCCAGTGCCGCAAACAGTGCGGGAACGGGCGTGTCGGGCCTCGGGGGAGTCCTGGGTACCGGTTTGCGGAGCTGTTCCAACCCCGAGATGCCACATAGCCCGCAGCTCGTGTCGCTGGTGCGGTGGCGGACACGGTCGTGAATGCGCCCCTTGCACCGTTCGGACAGGCCGACGCGAACGATCCAGCCCGCTTCCGCCTCGAAGATATCGATGTCGCTAACGTCGTCGGCGTTGTCTGCCAGGCGCTCGGTCAGCAGGAAACCGGTGGTGAACTCGGGCAGGTCGGCGGGCGTCATCATCATCACCGCATAGCCAAGCCCGTCGATCTCGATCGCGACGGGGACTTCGACCGCAATGGCGCGCTCGCCGGCGGTAAGCGAATCAGGCTGCAGGATCTTGATCGCCTGGGTGCGCGACGTGGTCATAAGGTATTGAGGTCCTGCGGCGTGTTGACGTTCGGGATAGGCGCACCCGCTAGGATGGGAATGGCGCCGACTGCCTCCGCCCAACCGCGCACCGATCGGCGCGGTACGGTTTCGATGTGCATCAGCAAATTGTCGAGCAGCCCCGTCTCCCAATGCCCAAGGACGGGTGCATCAGGACAATAGGCGGAGGCACGACGCGACAGCGCCGCGAGCAATCCTTCCGGCAGCCGCGGCATGTCGCACGCGATCGTCAGAACCGACGTGAACCCAGCCGAGGCCGCGTGATCGAGCGCACCGGCGATACCCCCCAGGGGACCCATGCCCGGGCTTGGCCGGTCAGGTATCGCACCATCGCGCCCTGTGATCACGGCGCGCTCGACATAAGGTGACAGCAACCCGCGCGCATGTTCGGCCAGCGCGCGCCCGTCCAACACGGCCATAGCCTTGTCGGACCCGAAGCGCGACGATCTCCCGCCGGCCAGTACGACGCCGAGAATACGCTGCTCGGTCAGCGCGTCTTCTCGATCCGCACCGGCACCGATTTCCCCGCAGGGACGTGACTCTCACGGGCATGATGAGCGACCGGCATGAGCAGGTTGCACTCGGGGTAATAGGCGCCGAGACAGCCTTCGGGGATCGCATATTCGACCACACGAAGCTTGTTCAGGCGCCGATCGGAATTGCCACCCGCATCGCCGACCAGATCGACGTCGTCGCCATCGGTGATCCCCATACGGATCATGTCGCTGCGGTTCATGAACACGATGTCGCGCGTACCCTTCACGCCGCGGAAGCGGTCGTGATAGCCGTAGACGGTCGTGTTGAACTGGTCGTTCGACCGCAGCGTCATCAGCCGGAAACGGCCTTCGGCCTCCTCGAACCCGGTCACGTTCAGCGATTGCGGAACGTTGATCTCTGCCTTGCCGCTCTCGGTCTTCCACTCGCGGTGCGCCGCGGGCACGCCCTTCCAGAACCCGCCGGGCGTGAACATCTGTTTGTTGAAGTCCTTGAACAGGTCCGGATACGTCACCTCGATCGCATCGCGAACGCGTGCATAATCGCGCACCCATGCATCCCAGTCGAGCTTCGGATTGGTTGCGAGCGTTGCCTTGGCGATCCCCGCGACGATCGCCGGCTCGGACAGCAACGTCTCGGCGGCGGGCGTTGCCTTGCCCTTCGAGCCGTAGATCTGGCTGAACGAATCCTCGATCGACACGCTCTGCGGCCCGGTGCCCTGCATGTCGGTCTCGATCCGGCCGAGGCACGGGAGCAGGTACGACGTTTCGCCGGGCAACAGGTGCGATCGGTTGAGCTTGGTCGCGATGTGCACGGTCAGGTCGAGCGCGCGCCACTTGGGCTCCATCCGTGCATGATCCGGGATCGCACGGACGAAATTGCCGCCGAGCCCGACGAACGCCTGCGCGCTGCCGTCGAGCACCGCTTCGCATGCCTCGACCGTATCCCAACCCTTCGCGCGCGGCGGCTCGAACCCGTATTGCTCGGCGAGTTTGTCGAGCGGGGCGAGTTCTGGCTTCTCGGTGATGCCGACGGTGCGCTGGCCCTGCACGTTCGAATGCCCGCGGACCGGGCCCATGCCCGCGCCGGGCTTGCCGATATTGCCGCGGAGCAGCATCAGGTTGACGACCATGTGGACGTTGTCGATGCCACCGACGTGCTGCGTCAGCCCCATGCCGTAGACAGCGATCACTGCCTTCGACTTGGCGTACACCTTCGCCGCTGCCTCGATCTCGGTACGGGGCAGGCCGCTCTCATGCTCGATCGTCGCCCAATCGGTCGCACGCGCGACTTCGGCGAACGCCTCGAAGCCGGTCGTGTGTTCGGCGAGAAAGGCGTGATCCAAAACGGGCAGGCCGTTGATCCGCTTGGCGTTGTCGTCCGCCTCGATCAGGTATTTGCACATCCCCATGATCGCCCCGACGTCGCCGCCGGTCTTCAACTGGTGATATTGCGAGGCGATCGGCGTCGACTTGCCGGTGACCATCTCGATCGGATTCTGCGGATCCTGGAATTTTTCCAGTCCGCGCTCCTTGAGCGGATTGAACACGACGATCTCGACACCGCGCTTCGCGCAATCGCGCAACGGATGCAGGAACCGCGGACTGTTTACGCCGGGGTTCTGCCCAAAATAGAAGATCGCGTCGCACTTCTCGTAGTCGGTAAGGTGAATCGTGCCGACCGCAGAGCCGATCGCCGACTTGAGGCCAACCGAGGTCGTCTCGTGGCACATGTTCGAGCTGTCAGGCAGGTTTTGGCTGCCGTACATCCGCGCAAGCAGGCTATACATGTACGACGTTTCGAGGCTGGCGCGGCCCGACGCGTAGAAGATGACCTTGGTCGGATCATAGGTCTTCAGCTTGGCGCCGATGCCCGCAAACGCCTCGTCCCAGCTGCACGCCGCGTATTTGTCGGTCGTCGCATCGTATTTCAGTGGATGGGTGAGACGCCCGGCTTGTTCGAGGTCGTAATCCTTCCAGCCGATCAGTTCGCTGACCGTGTGCTGCTCGAAAAACGCCGGCGTGACGCGGAACGAGGTCAGCTCCCACGCGGTGGCCTTGGCCCCGTTCTCGCAGAACTCCGCGACATGCGGATGGGCCGGCTTGCCCCAGGCGCAGCTCACGCACGCAAAGCCGTCCGGCTTGTTCTGGCGGGCGAGTTCGCGGATCACTTCCGGCCCGACCTTCTCGCGTGCTGAAATCTCGACAAGCGACTTCATCGAGCCCCAGCCGCCTGCTGGTGCCGTGTAGTCCTCGATCTCTACGGTCCGGTCGTCGCTCATGCTCATCTCCGCTTTTGCCAGTCAACGAAGCGGCAAAGCTTTCGATGCAGGCGCGACAGATTTACCGACGGTTCAAATCCGGCCGCGCATCCCCTAGATGCAGTCTCGAATCTCCAAGGAACGACGATGACCACCCATACCACCCGCATGCTCATCCTCGGCTCGGGGCCTGCCGGGCTCTCCGCCGCGATCTATGGCGCGCGTGCCGGGATGGCGCCGATCGTCGTGCAGGGCATCCAGCCCGGCGGCCAGCTGACCACGACGACCGATGTCGAGAATTATCCCGGCTTCAAGGACGTGATCCAGGGGCCGTGGCTGATGGAGCAGATGCAGGCCCAGGCCGAGCATGTCGGTACGCGGATGATGTGGGACACGATCGTGCAAGTCGATCTGACCAGCCGCCCGTTCCGGCTGATCGGCGACAGTGGCGACGTGTACGAAGGCGACACGCTGGTGATTGCGACTGGCGCGCAGGCGAAGTGGCTCGGGATCGACAGCGAGGAGCCGATGAAGGGCAAGGGCGTCAGCGCCTGCGCGACCTGCGACGGGTTCTTCTACCGCGGCAAGAAGGTGGCGGTGATCGGCGGCGGCAACACCGCGGTCGAGGAGGCGCTGTACCTCACCAACCATTCGCCCGACGTGACTCTGATCCACCGCCGCGATTCGCTGCGATCGGAGAAGATCCTTCAGGAGCGGCTGTTCGCGCACAAGGGCGTGACGGTGCTGTGGAACAAGGAAGTTCGCGAGTTCGTCGATGGCGGCGGCAATGCCGGGCTGGTCGCGCTTGAGCTTGAGGACACGGTCACGGGCGAGCGCTCGCGGCTGGACGTCGATGGCGGGTTCGTGGCGATCGGGCATCACCCGGCGACCGAGCTGTTCCGCGGCCATATCGACCTAGATTCGGACGGGTACATCGCGGTCGAAACCGGCTCGACGCGGACCAGCGTCGAGGGCGTGTTCGCGTGCGGCGACGTGGCGGACAAGGTGTACCGGCAGGCGGTGACCGCAGCTGGAACAGGCTGCATGGCGGCGCTGGATGCCGAGCGCTTCCTGGCTGCGGCCGAGTTTGCGGAGCTGGCCGAAGCCGCTGAATAGACGGAGGAATCGGGAAAGAAGATTAGGCTAGGTTACGCCTGAGCGCCGTCTCCAGCGCGGCGCCTGCCGCGCCGGTGAAGCTGTGCGAGTCGGTGTCGATCGTCTCGGTCGGCACGGCGGCACCGGCGGCGTCGGCAAAGGCGATTGCGGTCGCGTCGCCGCGGGCGAGGATGACCGCGGCGTTGGTGTCCCACACCGCCAGCGCGGTCAGGACCCGGGTCGCCAGTGCCTCGGATTGCGTGCCACCCAACCGCCACAAGCCTCTGACGAGTTTGCGAAAGTTGACGCCACCCAATAGCGCGCGGCGCCATGTCGCGGGGTCGCGCAGCGCGGTTCTGTAGCGCGCACGGATGGCGGCGGCGGGCGGGAGATCGTCGATCGGTTCAACCACCCAGGGGTTGGCGAGGATGATCCGGTCCACACCTGCTGCCTGTCCGAACAGCGCCAGCGTGCTGGCAGCGTCGCAGTTGCCGAAACCGACGATGCGAGTGACGTGTGGGGCGGCGGATCGGAACGCCTCCGCAGCGGCGATCAGGTCGGGCTCGCCGCAAAGGAACTCGGCATTGTCGCCCGTTGAATCACCTACGCCGCGGCGATCGTAGCGGAACACGGGGGTGCCCGTTTCGGCAAGGCGATGAGAGAGCATGGCCATGCCACGATGCGCGCCGCTGCGGATCTCGTTGCCACCGGAGACGATCAGCAGGCCGGTGGTGCCCGACGCTTCGTCGAGTGTGGCGGCGAGCATTTCGCCTTCGCACGTGAATATGATCAGCTTTCGCATGATGCGATCCACTGTGCGATATCGGCCGCAAGCCTCTGTGCCAGGTCGATATCGTTCCCCGGCTCTGACCGACGCCAGAGCGGCGAACCCGGATATGTAACGTCTGCGGGCCGCGGGTCGGTGTCCAATCGCGCGATCCGCATCGGGCCTTCGCCGGCGTACGGCATTGCCTCGCGGAGATCGGCGAGCATATCGGGCGACAGGACATTGCCGGCATATTCGTTGTCTGTGGCCGGGGCAGGTCGCGTAGCGGCGGTGCGCGTGCGTTCGAGTTCGCGGAGCAGGTCTTCTCCGGTCTGCGGCGCAAGTTCCCAGCGACCGGCGAGGGTCGCCTGCGTGTCGAGCAATGCGCCGCTCCTGATGGATAGGGCGTAGCAACGGGTGCCAAGCCGCTCCGCTAGCTCTGTATAGGCCTCCCGCTGGTCGAGCAGGCGAGCGTCGGCAGTGATAACGATGCTCTCGCCGATGCCGGGGAAGTCGGGGAGTACGCTGCCGATCCCATGGGTCGCGAGATCGCGTAAAATCGTCACCAGGAACTGACGTGTGCGGTTCGCTTCTTCGAACAGCGGAAGTGCAGCGATGATGATCGGGCCAGTGTATGGGCCGAATCGCAGCATTGCCTCACGGCCGCCCGTCCAATCATAGGTATCGAAGCGGAGGCCGGTCATCCTTGCTAAAGCTAGACCAGCGCCTTGCTCGCGGCAAACGTCACCAGCGCGCCGAACGTCTCAAGCATTTCGCCGTCGATCTCGTCGTCTTCGATCAGGATGCCGAGCCGGTCTTCGAGTTCGGTCAGGACGCTGGCCACCGCCATCGAATCGAGTTCGGGCAGCGCACCGAACAGCGGCGTTTCGGCGGTGAACGCGGCGACGCGATCGGCGCTTAGGCCAAGGATGTCGGCAAGGACGGCGCGTACCGTCGTTTCGACTTGGGAAGTACCTTCGAAAATCACGAGCATCGCCTGAACCGTTACGAACCGCGCTCCGCTAGCGTGTGGGGGTGAATTCGGCAACGGCTTGGCGCTATGAGGGGGCAATGATTGCGCTCGACCCCAAGCCGTACCCTATCGACCACGTCGCGTTGCGCGGCGCACCGGATACCGTCGCGCTGATCGACAAGGCGGGCACGATGACGTTTGCCGAACTCGATGCGGGCGTCGGGGCGTTGGCGGGCTGGCTTGCGGGCAGGGGGCTGACCGCTGGGGATCGGGTGGCGACCTGGTTGCCAAAGACGCGCGTCGCGTGCCTGATGCCGCTTGCGGTGGCGCGCGCGGGGCTGGTGCATGTGCCGGTCAACCCCCTGCTGCGTAGGGCGCAGGTTGCGCATATTCTTGGGGATAGCGGGGCGCTGCTGCTGGTGACGCAGAGCGTGCGGGCGGGGACGCTGGAAGCGGACGACGTGCCGAATGAGTGCACGATCGTCGACGAGGCCGATCTGCCCTCGGGTCCGCGGCGGGGGCCGGGGGCCAGTGAGGGCGATGCCGATGATGTTGCTCGACGTGCTGCCACGAAGGTTCTCCCAACTAGGCCCCGGCCTTCTCCGGGGAACCGTGAGCACGGTATTTTGGGGCCGTCGGATGCCGATCCGGATAGTCTTGCCGCAATTCTCTATACCTCCGGGTCTACCGGGCGGCCGAAGGGTGTGATGCTCAGCCATGCGAACCTGTGGCTCGGGGCGATCTCGGTAGCGCGTTATCTGAAGCTGGAACCCGAAGACCGGGTGCTCGGCGTGCTGCCGTTGTCGTTCGATTATGGTCAGAACCAGCTGTTCTCGACATGGGCGGCGGGGGCATCGGTGGCGCCGCTCGATTATCTGGTCGCGCGCGATGTCGTGAAGGCAGTCGAACGATTCGGGGCGACGACGCTGGCCGGGGTGCCGCCCTTGTGGGTGCAGTTGCTGGAGGCGGAGTGGCCGGCGGAGACCGCGGCGCGGTTGAAGCGGCTGACCAACTCTGGGGGTGCTCTGACGCCTAGGCTCGTGCGTGGACTGCGCGAGCGGTTTCCGGCGGCGGATGTGTACGCGATGTATGGGCTGACCGAGGCGTTTCGGTCGACCTATCTCGATCCGGCGCTGATCGATTCGAAGCCCGACGCGATGGGGCGGGCCATACCGTTCGCGGAGGTGTCGGTGGTGAAGCCGGACGGCACGCGTGCCTCGCCCGGCGAGGCGGGCGAACTGGTGCATTCCGGGCCTCTGGTGGCGCAAGGGTATTGGCGGGATGCGGAGCGGACCGCGGTGCGGTTTCGGCCTGCGCCGGATGGCGTCGGAGTTGCGGTGTGGTCTGGAGATACGGTCGTCGAGGGCGAGGACGGCTTGCTTCGGTTCGTCGGGCGCGATGACGAGATGATCAAGAGCGCGGGGAACCGGATCAGTCCGCTCGAAGTGGAGGAGGCTGTGCTGGCGGGGGGCGAGGCGCGCGAGGCGGTCGCGGTTGGGGTGCCGGACGATCGGCTGGGGCAGGCTATCGTCGTTATGCTGGCTGGGGATGCTGCTGGGGAGAGTGCCTTGCGGGCGCGGCTGCGTACGGCGTTGCCGAGCTTCATGCAGCCGGGAGTATATTTGTGGCGCGATGACTTACCGCGTAATGCCAATGGGAAGCTGGATAGGTCTGCTATCGCTGCTGAAGTAAGGGCGTGTTCCTCCGCGAAGGCGGAGGTCCAGACTGGGCCCCCGCCTTCGCGGGGGAACATGGAAGGGAGTGCGTCATGAAACCGATGGGTGCCCTTCCTCGGGAGTTCTCTCAGCAGTCCGGCGCGCTGAAGATCGGTGGTCGGTCGGCTGACGACTGGGCTGCGCAGGCTGGCGATACGCCGCTGTTCGTCTACGACATGGCCATCGTCGCCTCCCGCATCGCGCGGTTTCGAGCGGCGATGCCGGCGATCGACCTACATTATGCGATCAAGGCCAATCCGCATGGCGATCTGCTCGCCGCGATCGCGCCGTTGGTCGATGGACTCGACGTCGCCTCTTCGGGCGAACTCGCCAAGGCGCTGACGGTCAAGCCCGCTGCCTCGATCAGCTTCGCCGGCCCCGGCAAGCGCGACGCCGAACTCGTCGCCGCGATCACCGCGGGCGCCACGCTCAACGTCGAGTCCGAAGGCGAGGCCGCGCGGGCGTTCGCGATCGGCGATCGGCTTGGGTTGGTCCCGCGGATGGCGGTGCGCGTGAACCCCGATATCGAGCTGCGCGGTTCGGGTATGCGGATGGGCGGACGGGCCTCGCCGTTCGGGGTCGATGCGGTGCGCGCCGCGGCGCTGGTGAAGGCGATCGTCTCCACCGGGGCGGACTGGCGTGGCTTCCACATCTACGCCGGCAGCCAAGCTCTCGATTCCGGGGCGATCATCGAGACGCAGGCCGCGACGATCGCGCTCGCTGCACGGCTGGCGGACGAGGCCGGCATCGTGCCTCCGCTCGTCAACCTCGGCGGCGGCTTCGGCGTGCCGTATTTCGCGGGCGACGTGGCGCTGGATGTGGAGCGCGTCGGCGAAGCGCTTGCCGAATCGCTAGCCGCGCGTCCGACAGTGCTTGCCGATACGCGGTTCGCGATCGAACTCGGCCGCTGGCTGGTCGCCGAGGCGGGTGTTTACCTCACCCGTGTCGTCGACGTGAAGGACAGCCAAGGGGAGACCTTCGTCGTCGTCGATGGCGGACTGAACCACCAGCTCGCCGCCAGCGGCAATTTCGGCACCGTCGTCCGCCGCAATTATCCGATCGCCGTCGCCGCGCGGCTGGGCGATATCTCGACCGAAACCGTATCGGTCGTCGGGCCGCTGTGCACCCCGCTCGACCGGCTTGGCGACAAGGTCGCGCTGCCACGGATCGAGGTTGGCGACGTGATCGCGATCTTTCTCGCCGGTGCTTATGGTGCGAGTGCGAGCCCGAGTGCGTTTCTCGGGCATCCAGCGGCGATCGAGATCGTTACTGGACCATAGACTGTCGGTACCGTCTCAGATTTGGGCTGTCCCAATCTGGGGCCATCGCCCGCGGGGAGCATGGTTACGGGGCGCTCCTAACGCTATCTTCACCTGTTCCTCGCATAGCCGAGGCTGAGTTTAGCTGGTCGCCGGGCAACCGATGGCCAGCGTCCCGCCAGTGTGGCGCCAGGAGAAAAGTGCCCATGCGTTCCGGATCCGTTTCGAAGTCCCTGCTTACCGTCGGTCTCGTCGCCATGACGCTTGGCGCGTGTTCGACGACCGGCGGTCGCCCCGAATTGCCGCCCGCGTCGTACGTCGCGAACAAGGAGCTGCCGGGCGAGGAATACGTCATCGGCCCGCTCGATCAGCTGAACATCTTCGTCTGGCGCAATCCCGAACTGTCGTCGAAGGTCCAGGTGCGCCCAGATGGCCGGATCACGACGCCGCTGATCAACGACATGCCCGCGGTCGGCAAGACGCCGGCGATGCTCGCGGACGACATGAAGAAGGCGCTTGGTGCGTATATCAAGGATCCGATCGTCTCGGTGATCGTCGAGAATTTCAGCGGTACGTATAGCCAGCAGGTCCGCATCGTCGGCGCGACCGAGAAGCCCGCGTCGATCCCGTACCGCGCCAACATGACCCTGCTCGACGCGATGATCGCGGTGGGCGGGCTGAGCCAGTACGCGGCGGGCAACAAGGCGCGGCTGGTGCGCTACGATCGTGCGACCGGCAAGCAGACCGAGTTCGCGTTGCAGATCGGCAACCTGCTCAAGAAGGGCGATTCGTCGGCCAACGTCCGGCTCGAGCCGGGCGACGTGATCATCATCCCCGAATCGATGTTCTGAGGCACGCTGGATGAACGGGATCTACGACGAGGTGCGGGTTGCCCTGCACGCGATCTGGACGCGGCGCTGGCTGGCGCTGGCAGTGGCGTGGGGCGTGTGCGTGCTCGGCTGGCTGGTCGTGTCGCAGATCCCCAGCCGCTACGAATCGACTTCGCGCGTATTCGTGCAGATGCAGTCGATCCTGCCGGCTGGCATGGACGGCGTGCCGCAGAGCGTGCCGATGACGGTCGATACGATCCGCACCACGCTGATCTCTGCCGTGAACCTCGAAAAGGTGGTGCGTGGCACCGATCTGGCAAACACCGTGTCGAGCGATCGCGACGTCGCCGACCGGGTGGCGGCGCTCGCACCGAACATCAAGATCGTGTCGCAGCAGGACAATTTGTTCCAGATCACGACGACCGCGGCGAGCCCCAAGCTCGCACGACAGATCACGCAGAAGCTGATCGACCTGTTCGTCGAGCAGAACCTGGCGGGTGACCGCTCGAAGACCTCGCAGAGCCTCACCTTCCTCGACCAGCAGCTCGCCGCGCGACAGAAGCAGCTTGCCGATGCCGAGGCGAAGCGCGCCGATTTCCAGAACCGCTATCTGGGCGCGTTGCCCGGCACCGGATCGGTCAGCGACCGGATCGGTGCGGCGCGGTCGCAGATGGCGCAGGTCGACGGCGACCTCGCGGCGGCGCAGTCGAGCCTGTCCGCGGTGCAGGGCCAGATGGCGGGGACGCCGGCGACTGTGGCGGGGGCTGGCGGCGTCGCGGGTGCGGCGGGGCCGGCGCGCGCGCGGCTGCAGGCGATCCAGGGCCAGCTCGCCGATGCGCGCGCGAGAGGCTATACCGAAAACCATCCCGACGTGGTGGCGCTGAAGAGCCAGCTTGCGGCTGCTACCGCGGCGGCGCGTAGCGAACCGCTGTCGGGGGGCAGTGCCGGCGGCAGCGCGCAGAACCCGCTTTATGCGTCGCTCCAGTCGATGGTTGCGGACCGGCAGGCGACGGTTGCGTCGCTGCGGGTGCGGCGGAGCCAGCTTCAGGGCGATCTCGACCTGCTGAATTCGAAACTGTCGGGCGATCCGGAAGTCGCTGCCGAACAAGGCTCGATCGATCGCGACTATCAGGTTCTCAAGGATCAGTATGATGCATTGCTCAAACAGCGCGAGCAGACCGCGCTGATGGGGCAGGCGCAGTCGCAGAGCGATCATGTGAAGTTCAGCGTGATCGATCCGCCGACGATGCCAAGCACACCGAGCGCACCGAACCGAATGCTAGTACTGACGGGGGTGCTGATCGCGGGACTTGCCGCTGGGATCGGTGCGGCGTTTGCGATGGGCCAGTTGCGGACGACGTTCGCGACGACCACGCGGCTGGAAAAGGCGGCCGGGATGCCCGTGATCGGATCGATCGGCGAAGTGGTGACGCGGGTGCAATCGAGCCAGCGTCGGCGCAAGCTGAAGATGTTCCTGGGTGGCACTGCTGCGCTGGGCGCCGCCTATGTCCTGTTGCTGGGGGTCGAGATTCTCCAGCGCGGGCTGGCGGCTTAGGAGGGTATGACCGTGACGAAACCTGATCGCGAACCCTCGCTGCTCGAACGCGCAGCCAAGGTGTATGATTTCTCCGCCCATGCGCGCGCGCGCGCCGTATCGGTTGCAGAGGCGCCGGTTGCGGACCCGCGCCCGGTCGAGACCGAGATCACACCCGAGCCCGAGCCCGTAGCCGGACCTTCGCACGATTTCGCCGACGCGACCTTTCTCGCGATCCCGGAGGAGCTGCGTGCGCCGATCGGCGACGAGTTCACCGACGAGGTGTATTACCCCGAGGAGTCGGCCGACACCGCGCGGATCGATCGCGGGATGCTCGCCGCCAACGGCATGATCGTGCCCGGCGCACCGGTCGGTCCGCTTGCCGAAGAGTTTCGCCTGATCAAGCGCCAGTTGCTGATCGCCAGCACGCGGATTGCCGAAAGCGATAGCCCCGACAAGGCGCGGATGATCCTGATCTGCTCGGCGCGGCCGGAGGATGGCAAGACGTTCTGCGCGGTCAACCTCGCGCTTTCGATCGCTGCCGAGCGCGATACCGAAGTGCTGCTGGTCGACGCCGACGTTGCCAAGCCCGATATCGTCAACCAGCTCGGCCTGACCGATGGCCCGGGCCTGCTCGATGCGCTGGGCGATTCGCGGATCGACGTCGAGGACCTCGTGATCCGCACCGATGTGCCGCATCTGTCGATCCTGCCCGCCGGTACCAAGACCGCGATGGATACCGAACTGCTCGCCAGCGCGCGGACCAAGGCGGTGATCGCGCGGCTGCTCGCGGCGAACCCGCGCCGCGTCATCATCATCGATTCGCCGCCTGCGCTGGCCGCGTCGGCTGCATCTGTGCTGGCGATGCGCGTCGGGCAGGTGATGCTCGTCGTGCGCGCCGATCGCACGCCCGAGAGCGAACTGCGCGCGGCGGTCAACATCCTCGACGGGTGCGAGCACATTCAGCTCGTCCTGAACGCGGTTTCGTTCGTCCAGGGCGGCGCGCGGTTCGGCAGTTATTACGGCCAGGAGGGCTCCAAGTGACCGCAATCCGCAGGCTGGCGATGGCGGGCGGCGCGGTGACGCTCGCCGGGCTTATCGCGACCCCCGTAACCGCGCAGGCGACCCGCCGCGTCTCGATCACGCCGTATATCGAGGCGAGCCAGATCCTCGACGCCGATCTCAGCGGCGGCGACGTGCTGACCTATACGAGCCTTGCCGCCGGGGTGGATGCCGCGATCGAGACGCAGCGC
Organism: Sphingomonas sp. SL1004; assembly: GCF_057815015.1. Taxonomy (NCBI): domain Bacteria; kingdom Pseudomonadati; phylum Pseudomonadota; class Alphaproteobacteria; order Sphingomonadales; family Sphingomonadaceae; genus Sphingomonas; species Sphingomonas sp. SL1004. Next base: position 1,405,502 of record NZ_JBYMUX010000001.1, on the reverse strand, counting down.
GTGTCGGGCCAGATCAGCTATCGCTACGAGCGTCGGTTCGCGTGGGACAAAGACGTCGGCGACAACGACATCCATTCGGGTCTTGCCCGCGTCAACGCCAAGCTCACCAAGGCGTTGTCGTTCGAAGCGGGCGGGATCGCCACGCGCACGCGCTCGGACATTCGCGGCGCTGCACCTGGCCTGTTGGTCGGCAACATCGACAACGTCTCCCAGGTGTACGCCGTCTATGGCGGCCCGACGCTGACCACCAACGCAGGGCCAGTCGCGTTCAACGCCAATTATCGCCTCGGCTATACCAAGGTCGAAACGCCGACCTTTGCGGATACGAGCGTCGGGGCGCAACGGCTCGATTATTACGACGATTCGATCGGGCACACCGTCAACGCCAACGCGTCGATCGCACCGGGGGCCGTGCTGCCGTTCGGCGTGACGCTAAGCGGCGCGTATGACCGTGAGACGGCGAGCCAGCTGAAACAGCGCTATGAGGGTTATTACGGCCGCGGCGACGTGCTCCAGCCGATCTCGCCCTATGTCGCGCTGACCGCGGGGGTCGGTTACGAAAAGATCGAGACGAGCCAGAAGGATGCGCTGGTCGACGCGACGGGCGCGCCCGTGCTCGACAAGGACGGCCGGTTCGTCACCAATTCGGCCTCACCGCGGCGGATCGCGTACCGTACCGACGGGATCTATTACGATGCGGGCGTGGTCTGGCGGCCCAATCGGCGCACCTCGGTCGAGGGTCATATTGGCAAGCGCTATGGCTCGCTGAGCTACACCGGCAAGGCGACCTATCAAGCATCGCAGTCGGTCGGCCTGGCGGTCAACGTGTATGATGGCGTGCAGACCTTCGGACGTCAGCTTCGTACCGGCCTCGGCAATCTGCCGACCAGCTTCATTTCGAACCAGCAGCAGGGCTTCGGCCAGCAGTTCAACGGCTGCGTGTTCGGATCCAGTGGCGCGCAGCCGGGCGCCTGCCTCGACGACGTGTTCCAGTCGATCTCGACATCCAGCTACCGGGCGCGCGGTATCGATGGCGTGATCGTCGCGACGCGCGGCCGTTCGACCTGGGGCGCCGGTGCCGGCTATGCGAGCCGCAAGCTCTATGCGCCGTCCCTCGCACCCGGCGTCGTGGCCAGCGGGCTCGACGACCAGAGCTATTACGGCCAGTTGTTCTACACGCGGACGCTGACCCAGCAGTCGGGTGTCAACGCCGATCTGTTCGTGAATTACTTCGACAGCGGCGTCGAGGATATCACGGGCGATACGAGCGTTTGGTCGTATGGCGGGACCGGAACCTATTACCACAATTTCGGACGACTCGGCACGACCGCGTCGCTCGGGCTTTACAGCTTCAAGGTCGGCGACCTCGACAGCGACTGGTCGGCGCAGGCGCTGATCGGTGCGCGGTACCAGTTCTGAAGGCGAGCAGCTTATGTACGACGAACATTACGGACTGACGGGTCGGCCTTTCCAGCTCACCCCCGATCCCAAATTCTGGTTCGAGACCGCCACGCACCGCAAGGCGATGGCGTATCTCGGCTATGGTCTGGCGCAGGGCGAAGGCTTCATCGTCATCACCGGCGACATCGGTGCGGGCAAGACGACGCTCGTCGGTCACCTGATGGATACGATCGATCACCAGCAACTCAACGCGATCAAGCTGGTGTCGACCGCGATCGAGGCCGACGACCTGCTTCGGATCGTCGCTACCGAACTGAAGGTCGATCCGGCAGGCCTGACAAAGGCCGAACTGTTGACCGCGATCGAGCGCGGGCTGCACGCGGTCGCCCGCACGGGCAAGCGCACGCTGCTGATCGTCGACGAGGCGCAGGCGCTGCCGGTGTCCGCGCTGGAAGAACTGCGCATGTTGTCGAACTTTCAGGCTGGCGGGCATGCGCTGTTGCAGATCGTGCTGCTCGGCCAGCCCGAATTCCGCGACCGCCTGCACGGGTCGGAGCGGCTCGAACAGCTTCGTCAGCGCGTGATCGCGATCCACCATCTCGATCCGATGGAAGAGGACGAAGTCTCCGATTATCTCGCCCACCGCCTGACGGTGGTCGGCTGGACCGGCAATCCCGACTTTGCCGACGATGCGTTCGCGGCGTTCTACGCAGGCTCGGCGGGCGTGCCGCGTCGCTTGAACCTGCTCGCCGGGCGGGTGATGCTGTATGCCGCGATCGAGGATCTGACGGTGATCGACGCGGCGGTCGTGCGCTCGGTGCAGCGTGACCTGGAGGGCGACCTGCCGATGCTGGCGACGGATACGGGCAAGGGGGCTGCGGCAGTAGCGGAGCCGGTCTCGAAACCCGCGCCGGTTGCCGAGATGCCGCGTACCGATCCCGCGATCGAGGACCGTATCGCCGAACTCGAAGCGCGCGTGGAACTGCAGGACAAGGCGTTGCGCCGCGTGCTGACGTTGCTGGTCGACTGGGTTGAGAGCGATGCCGACAAGCCGGAATACGCGCCGATCCGGGGTGTCGCCGCGTGGCATGACGCCGCGTAGGATGGCCGTGCTCAACGGCATGTCGGTCGACGTCGAGGACTGGTTCCAGGTCGGCGCGTTCGAGAAGGTCATCGACAAGGCCGACTGGGACTCGCTGATGCCGCGCGTCGAGGCGAATACCGACGCGGTCCTCGCACTGTTTGCCGAGCGCGATACCAAGGCGACGTTCTTCACGCTCGGCTGGGTCGCGCACCGTTATCCCGCGCTGATCCGCCGGATCGTCGATGCCGGGCATGAGATCGCCAGCCATGGCTGGGATCATCAGCGCGTCTTCACGATGACGCCGGAGGTGTTTCGCGCCGACCTGGTCCGGGCGCGGACGGCGATCGAGGATGCGGCGGGAACGCGGGTGACGGGATACCGCGCGCCGAGCTTCTCGATCGACCAGCGTACGCCATGGGCGCACGTGGAATTGGCTGAGGCGGGCTATGCCTATTCCTCCAGTGTGGCTCCGGTAAAGCATGACCATTACGGCTGGCTCGACGCGCCGCGCTACGGGTTCAAGCCGCTGGCCGACAGCGCGCTGATCGAGGTGCCGGTTACGGTCGCCGAGTTCGGCAAACGCAAGCTGGCGACTGGCGGCGGATTCTTTCGTTTGCTGCCGGCCGCGATCACCGATTTCGCGGTGCGTCAGGTCAATCGGGAAGACCGCCCGGCCATGTTCTATTTCCACCCTTGGGAAATCGATCCGGCGCAGCCACGCGTGGCGCAGGCGCCGATGCGCTCCAAAATCCGGCATTATTCGAGGCTTGGGGCGATGGCGGGCAAGTTGCGCGGGTTGCTCGGTCGTCACGACTGGGGTCGGGTCGATGCCGTTGTCGCGCGCGAAGCGGCCCGGCTGGCGTGACCGCGCCGATGCCAGTCAGCGTGCGCGAAGCGGACCTTCGCGATCCAGCCGAATGCGCGCGGATCGCTGCGTTCGTCGAAGCTTCGGCGGGCGCCACGCCGTTCCATTTGCCGGCGTGGAGCCGGGCGGTGCAGGATGGCTGCGGCCAGCGGGCGCGGTATCTGATCTCCGAGGATGCCAGCGGTGCGATCGTCGGGGTGCTGCCGCTGACTGAAATGCGTTCGCCGCTCTTTGGGCGTGCGCTCGTGTCGACCGGGTTCGGTGTCGATGGCGGAATCCTGGGCGGGTCGGTCGAAGATCTCGCGAGCGGGGCATGGAACCTCGCGCTACGGGTCGGCTGTCCGTCCGTCGAACTGCGCGGCGGTCCAGCGCCGGATGGCTGGGCGAGCGACGATACGAGCTATCTCGGCTTCGTCCGCGATCTGGCTGCGGACGACGATGCCGAACTGCTCGCGATCCCGCGCAAACAGCGCGCCGAAGTGCGCCGCTCGCTTGGGTTCGATCTGGAGATCGTCACCGGCAACGACCGGAAACTGCTGGCCGAACATTACCGGGTCTATGCCGAGTCGGTCCGCAACCTCGGCACGCCAGTGTTCCCCGCGAAGCTATTTCGCAGCGTTGCGAGCATGATGGATGCTGATATTCTCACTGTCCGTCATGAAGGCAGGGCGGTCGCCAGCGTGTTGAGCGTATATTTCAAGGGCACCGTTTATCCCTATTGGGGCGGTGGAACGGGTGCCGCGCGGGGACTGCGCGCCAACGACCGGATGTATTTCGCGTTGATGGCGCATGCTCGGGCGAGGGGGTGCACGCGGTTCGATTTCGGGCGTTCGAAGACCGGCACGGGGGCCGCGGCGTTCAAGAAGAACTGGGGTTTTGCGCCAGAACCACGGCTTTATGCCAAGCGCAGCAACGGCCCGGCGCGAGAGGTCAATCCTCTCAATCCCAAATACGCGCTGATGGTGCGGACGTGGAAGAAGCTCCCGCTCTGGGCGGCGACCGTAGCAGGACCGTGGATTTCCCGAGGCCTGGGGTGAGTCTGCTCTTCCTGGCGCACCGCGTGCCCTTTCCGCCCGACCGCGGCGACAAGATCCGCAGCTTTCACATCCTCCAGTATCTCGCGCGACGCACGCCCGTGCATCTGGTGGCGTTTGCGGACGATGAGGCGGACCTGGCTCCGCCGGCGGCGTTCACGGACATGCTGGCGAGCTGCACGATCCTGCCACGCGGGAAATCGCAGACGCGTGCGGCGGTTGAAGCCCTCGCGACTGGCAAGCCGGTGTCGCTTACCGCGTTTGCGAGCCGGGCCATGCGGGCGGCGGTCGATCGCGTGCTGCCTGACGCGGCCGGGGTTTATTGCTTCTCGGGGCAGATGGCGCAGTATCTTCCCGAGCGCGGTCCGGCGGTGGTCATGGATTTCGTCGATGTGGACTCCGCCAAGTTCGCCGGTTTTGCGGAGGACGCGCGCGGCCCGTTGCGTTGGATGATGCGTCGTGAAGCGCGGCTGCTTGGCGCGTTCGAGCGTGGGATCGCTGCGCGCCTTTCCGCGAGCCTGTTCGTTAGCGAGGCGGAGGCGGGGGTGTTTCGCGCTGGTGGTGCGGGGGGGCGGATACTGGCCGTCGAGAACGGGATCGATTCGGTAAAGTTCGACCCGGCTGGCAGCTACCCGCAGCCGAGCTACCACCCCGGCGAAGGCCGGGGCCCAGTTGGAAAGGTTGTCATAACTGGGGACAGTCCTTCGTCATCAACGTCCCCCAACTGGGCCCCGGCCTCCGCCGGGGAGGGGCAGGAGGATGATAGGCCCCTGATCGTCTTCACCGGCCAGATGGACTATCGCCCCAACATCGATGCGGTGACCTGGTTCGCGCGCGACATCCTGCCACTGATCCGCCAGCGCCACCCCGCGCATTTCGCAATCGTCGGTCGCGCACCGACCGCAGCGGTGAGCGCGCTCGCGGGTGAGCACGTCACCGTCACCGGCGCAGTCGATGACGTGCGCGGCTGGCTCGCCGCTGCGGCCGTCTGCGTTGCCCCGTTGAAACTCGCACGCGGAATTCAGAACAAGGTGCTCGAGGCGATGGCGATGGCGCGGCCGGTCGTCGCCTCCGGCGCTGCCGCGGAAGGGATCGACCACGCCGACACGATCCGAGTCGCTGGAACCGCGCAGGACTTCGCCGATAAGGTCGTCGCATTGCTGGAAGCCCGCGAAACAGCCGCCGAACTCGGCCACGCCGCCCGCGTGCAGGTCATTCGCCGCTATGGCTGGGACGCGCGGTTGGCGCCGCTAGATGCGCTGTTCGGCTTGACCGCATGACCCTTTGGCGCCGTCACGGCATCGCGCTTGCGATCGCGACGGCGCTGATCCTGCTGGTTTTTCGCGGCGACGTCGGCGATCTCGCGCGGATTTGGTGGACCAGCACCACCTTCGGGCACTGCCTGTTCATCGGCCCGGTCATCGCGTGGCTCGTCTGGCAGCGTCGTGACGAGCTCGGACAGCTTGCGCCGACCGGCTGGTGGCCAGGACTAGGGCTCGTCGCGATCGGCGGGTTCGGCTGGCTGATGGGCGATGCGGCATCGGTCGGTTTCGCGCGCCAGCTCGGATTGGTGATGATGCTGCAAGGTGCGGCTGTTACGATCCTCGGCCCCAACGTCGCTCGCGGGCTACTCTTCCCGCTCGCCTATGCCTTCTTCCTCGTGCCGTTCGGCGAGGGGCTCGAACCGCCGCTGCAGACCGTGACGGTCGCGATCGTCATGCCGTTGCTCCATCTCGTCGATGTGCCGGCGGTGGTCGACGGCGTTCTCATTCACGCCGGCCGCTATTATTTCGAGGTCGCCGAGGCATGTTCGGGCGCCAAGTTCGTCATCGCAATGGTCGCGTTTGGCGTGCTGGTCGCCAACTTGTGTTTCGTCTCGTGGAAGCGCCGCGCGATATTCCTCGCGGTTTCGGTCGTCGTGCCGGTGATCGCCAACGGTTTCCGCGCGTTCGGGACGATCTGGGCGGCGGACCTTACCTCGGTCGAAGCAGCGACCGGGTTCGACCATATCGTCTATGGCTGGGTGTTCTTCGGCCTGGTGATGGCGGGGGTGCTCGCGATCGGCTGGCGCTGGTTCGATCGTGCGCCCGACGATCCCGCGTTCGATCCGGTCACGCTACAGACGATCCCGCGCCACCGCGCCGACCTCGCCGTCGCGACGCTGCTAGTGCTCGCAACGGCCGTCGCGTTCCCGGCCTGGAGCAGTGCCGTCGCCGGCCGCGCGCAGATCCTGCCGGCGCATATCGATCTGCCCGAGGTCGCCGGCTGGCGCCGCGTGCCCGTGAGCACGCGTGCGCCCTGGATGCCGTCCTACCCCGGCGCCGACCATTATCTCTTCGGTCGCTACGCCGACGCATCGAACGCAGCCGTCGACATGAGCATCGCAGTGTTCGGCAGCCAGCACGAGGGCAAGGAACTTATCGCGTTCGGCACCGGTGTCCTGCGCGAGGAGGATCGCTGGGTCCGCGTGGCGGATCTGCCTTCGATCGCCGGCAGCTCGGCCATACGAATCACGGCGCCGGGGCCCGTGGAGCGGATCGTCGCGACGTGGTACCGCGTCGGCGACGCAACGACGAACGACGAGACGCTGGTGAAGATCGAGACGATGAAGGCACGGTTGCTGGGCGGTCCGCAGCGGGCGGTGGCGATCCATCTGTCGGTCGAGGGGGACGATCCGCGTCCTATCGTCCGCTTCCTCGCCGCGCTCGGACCGATCGATGCCGTTGCCGATCACGCCGCGGGCCAAACCCCGAGGACACGCTAGATGTGTGGCATCGCCGGGATCTTCCACCCCGGCACACCCAAGCCGGTCGACCCGAACCGCGTCCATGCGATGATCGCCGCGCAGGCGCACCGCGGGCCCGACGGCGACGGCATCTGGACCGCGCCGGGCGTCGGCCTCGGTCATCGCCGGCTGTCGATCATCGATCTCGAAGGCTCGCCGCAGCCGATGTCGGATGGATCTCTGACGATAACGTATAACGGCGAAGTCTATAATTTCGCCGAACTCCGCGATGAGTTGATCGTGAACGGAGCGATCTTCCGGACGGTGGGCGATACCGAAGTCCTGCTCCACGCGTGGCGTGCGTGGGGCCCGTCGATGCTCGACCGGCTGAACGGCATGTTCGCGTTCGCGATCCACGATTCGGCCGCGCACACGCTGTTTCTCGCGCGTGACCGGATGGGTGTGAAGCCGCTCCATTATGTCGAGCTGGCGGATGGATCGCTCGCGTTCGCGTCGGAACTCAAGGGACTGCTGGCGCACCCGCAATTGCGCCGTGTGCCCGATCTTCGCGCGGTCGAGGATTATCTGGCGTTCGGTTACGTCCCCGACGATGCGTGCCTCGTCGCAGGCGTGAAGAAGCTTGCGGCGGGGCATTTCCTGCTCGTCGAACGCGGGCGGCCGGTGCCGCAGCCGCGCAAATGGTGGGACCTGGATTTCTCCGATCGCGCGACCGGATCGGTCAAGGCGCTGGGCGAGGAACTGGTCGACCGGATGCGCGCCGCGGTGCGATCGCGGATGGTTGCCGACGTGCCGCTCGGCGCGTTCCTGTCGGGCGGTGTCGACTCGTCGGCAGTCGTGGCGCTGATGGCGGAAGCGAGCCCGAAGGCAGTCCGCACCTGCACGATCGGCTTCGACGAAGCCGGGCACGACGAGCGCAGCTATGCTGCCACCGTGGCGCGGCGCTTCGCCACCGACCACCGCGAACGCATCGTCCAGTCGGGCGATGTCGGCCTGATCGACACGCTCGTCGCCAGTTTCGACGAGCCCTTCGCCGATGCCTCCGCGCTAGCCACTTACCAGGTTTGCGCGCTGGCGCGGGAGAGCGTTACGGTCGCGCTGTCGGGCGATGGTGCCGACGAAGCGCTGGCCGGGTATCGCCGCTACAAGTTCCAGGCGGCGGAAGAGCGCGTGCGCGGCCTGTTGCCCGAGCACCTTCGCGCAGACGTGTTCGGCACGCTCGGTCGCTGCTATCCCAAGGCCGATTGGGCGCCGCGGCCGTTACGTGCGAAATCGACGTTGCTGGCCCTCGCGCAGGGGGGTGGCGAGGCCTATGCGCGATCGGTCGGCGTCACCACGCCCGAACTGCGTGCGCACCTGTTCAACGCAACCGCGCGCACGGCGCTTCAGGGCTACCGGGCCGAAGACCGCTATGTCGCGACGATGGCGAACGCGCCGGCGCGCGACGCGATCGACCGCGCGCAATATGCCGATATCAAGCATTGGCTGCCCGGCGACATCCTCACCAAGGTCGATCGCACGAGCATGGCGGTCGGGCTGGAAGCGCGCGAACCGTTGCTGGATCACCGGCTGATCGAGTTCTGCGCGAAATTGCCAGCCAATATGCGGCTGCGGCACGGCGAGGGCAAATGGCTGATGAAGAAGGCGATGGAGCCTTATCTGCCGCGCGACATTCTCTATCGGCAGAAAATGGGCTTCGTGACGCCGATCAGTGCGTGGTTCCGCGAGGGGCTGGCAGGCGAGGCATCCGCTCTGGCGAAATCGCGTAGTCTTGCCGAGACGGGCTGGTTCGACATGGCGACGATCGCGCGGATCGCTGATGAACACCGGATGGGGCGCGCCGAGCATGGCCGCACGCTGTGGCAGTTCGTGATGTTGGAACGGTCGATGAAGCGGATGTTCGGCTGACGGCTAGCTTGGATCCCGATCCGCCTGGATCTGCGCCCGGGCAATCAGTTCATCGAGCGCAGCCTCGTCGAGCCGCCCCGCAGTGCGTAGCGCCGCTTCGGGCGTCATCGAGATCACGGTCCCATCGGGACCGTCGATGATCACCTCGCCATTCTCGTGAAAGACGTCGCGGGGCTGGGTATGCGGACGAGTCATCGCGCTCTCCTATTCCCCAGGAACAACGCCGCGACGACGTGATAGGTCCGCAGTGCTGACTCGAACCGTCAGCCTGCGACCAATTCGCCCATCCAGCGATCGAACAACTGTGGCCATAGCGAGCCCGGCGACCGGGGCGACAGGCGCATGCCGAAGCCGTGCCCGCCATGCTGGAGGAAATGCGCCTCGGCCGGAATGCCTGCGCGGCGCGCGGCGGCGAGCGTGTCGACGCTGTTGGCGACGGGCACGGTATTGTCGTCCTCGGCATGGACCAGGAACAGCGGCGGCGCGCCCGGCTTCAACTGGCGGTCGATCGCATAGCGTGCCTGGACGGCGGGCAGCGGATCGGGGCCGAGCAGGTTGGTGCGCGATCCCCCGTGGCTGCGACCCGGATCCATGTTCGAGACCGCGTACATCAGGCCGGCCCAGGCCGGGCGTGCCGAATGCCGGTCCGCGGCGTCGAGCGCGCGATAGGCCTTGTAGTCGGAGAGCACCGCCAGCGATCCGGCGAGATGCCCGCCCGCCGAGAAGCCGAGCACGCCGAGCTTTTCCGCCCGGATGCCGTAGGTGCGCGAATTGGCGCGGATCAGCCGCATCGCGCGCTGGGCGTCGGCGAGCGGCACGTCGGCGCGATCGGCCCAGCCTTCGCCGGGCAGGCGGTAGCTGAGCACGAACCCGGTGATTCCGAACGCGTTCAGCGCACGCGCGATGTCGATGCCTTCGTTGCGAAGCGACGTGATCGAATAACCGCCGCCGGGGACGATCAGCACCGCGCGGCCGTCGGGACGGGCAGGGCGGAACACGCCGACTTCGGGACGGACGACGCCGCGCATCTGATAATCGCGGTAACCGTCGGGATAGACCGGCATCGTGGGATGCGGCACCGGGAGAGGGTTCGGTGCCCCCTGCGGAATGCCCGGCCACAGCGCGAACCGTTCGGCGGGGGGCCAGATCGGTATGTCCGACGCGCGGGGCTGCGCGGCGACAGCCTGCGCGCCGGTTCGGGCTAGGGCGGCTGGCGCGAGGCCGGCGGCGAGGGGAAGGGCGAGCAGCGTGCGGCGGTCGAAGGTCATGCGGGAATGCTAGCCGATCGAGCCGCGTTCGGGGAGGGGTGAGCGACGCGACCGACGATTTTTCGTAGGATGCACAATGCCGCTCGACGCTTGTCAAAATACCGCGAGGGTGGCGTGGAGCGTCAGCGCGACGAGCATCAGGCTGGACAGCATGAACAGGAGGAAGCGCGCACGGACGCGGTTGCTGGTCGCCTGCACGAGGCTGTGCGCGATCCGGAGTGCGACATAGGCCCAGGCGATCCAGGCATTGACGCCGTGGCCCGTGCCGCTGAACGCCAGCACGGCGCAGACCGCGTAGAACAGCGTCGGTTGCTCCATCAAATGGTTGTGGTTATGCGCCTTCCACTGGACTTGCGGCGGTAGCGATCGATCCGCGTCGGACGCTTTGGTGCCGACGAGCTTGGCCATGTCGACGCCGGCCGCCTTCATCGCCGGCAACCGAGTGGCGAGCGTCCAAGCCAGCATCACGAGCGTCCACGCGATGAGAGCAACCATCGGTCGCAGGATGTCGCTGTGCATGAAAAAGCCTCCCCCGGTTATCCGGGAGAGGCTGCATCAATTGCCGGGTTAGGACAACGTCGATCGACTCTGATCCTCCCCCGCCAGGGGGAGGTGTCGCCGAAGGTGACGGAGGGGGAGGATACGGAACCAAGGTTGCGTTTACCTCCCCCTCCGTCAGGCAAGCGCCTGCCACCTCCCCCTAGCGGGGGAGGATCATCCAGCCTCAGGCCTTGTCGAAGCTCGCGCCCCACTTGCGGACCGGGCGGTCCTTCCACAGACCGCGGTGGTATGCGTCCGATGCCAGCAGCGGCATCACCGAACCCGCTTCCGCGAACACCATCTGCTCGATGCCCGTGTTCACCTTGCCCCACGAAGCCGCTTCCTGCAGCGTCGAGGACGAGCATGCGCCGTCGCGAACATCGGCAACCGTGATCTGCACCGCGTACTTGTGGACCTGGACGTCGTCGTGACCGAGGATCTCGGCGCACACCACGGTGTCCTGGATGAAGTTCTTCGGCACGCCGCCGCCGATCATCAACAGGCCGGTGGTGCCGGCCTTGATCTTGATCTCGGTAAGCTCGCGGAAGTCGGCGATCGCGTCGAGGACCATGTACGGCTTGCCCGCCTTCACCGCGTCGACCTGGTGCTTGACCAGACCGAAGCCGGCCGACGAATCGACGAACGCCGGGCAGAAGATCGGCACGTCATGCTCATAGGCGAGCTTGACGAGGCTGTTCTCCTTCTTGCCGTGCTCGACGAGATACTTGCCCATCTCGCGGATGAACTCGCGGCTCGAATAGGCGCGCGGCTCGAGCGTCTCGGCGATCTCGAAGATCGTGTGGTCGACGTGCTGGAGCTCTTCCTCGTCGATATAGGTGTCGTAGATCCGGTCGATCATCAGCGAGCGCAGCACGTCGTCGTGCGGCACTTCGAGTGCCTGGTAATGCTTGTGGCCGAGGCCCTCGAAGAAATCCATGTCGACGATCGTCGCGCCGGTCGCGACGATGCCGTCGATCATGTTGTTGCGCAGCAGCTCGGCATACAGATCCATGCAACCGCCGGCGCTCGTCGAGCCTGCGATCACGAGGAAGATCGTGCAGTCCTTGTCGGCCAGCATCTGGTTGTAGATGTCGGTCGCACGGCCGAGATCGCGGCTGGTGAACGACATCTTCTTCATCGCGTCGACGATCGGTCGCGCGTCGAAGCTGGTGATGTCGATATGCTCGACGGTGGTCGAGAGGAGTTCCGCCTTGCGCTGCGCGTCGATGCGGGTGTCTTCGGTCATGTCTAATTTCTCCTGATCCCCCCTCCCGCCTGCGGGAGGGGGCTAGGGGGTGGGCGCTCGCTCACCGCGAACGCTCCGGATGTGGAAAACGCGCGCCCACCCCTCGGTCCCCTCCCGCATGCGGGAGGGGAAGACGAAGAGCGAACGATTACTTAGTGTTGGTTACAGCTTGACGACGTTCGACGCGAGGTCCTGGAACCGCTCGTCATACAGCGAGACCATCGGCTCATCCGTCACGATCACCGTCTCGTCCGATCCGAACCCGTTGAACGCGGTCCGCATCGCCGAGCCGTACGCGCCCAGCATGCCGATCTCGATATAATCGCCGGCCTGCGTATCCGCGGGCAGCATGAACGGGCCGACCATATAGTCCATGTCGTCGCACGTCGGACCATAGAAGCTGAACTCCATGTCCTTCGCACGGCTGTCCGGCTCGCGGAGCAGCTCGGTCGGGAAACGCCAGCCGATATGCGCCGCATCGAACAGCGCGCCATAAGCACCGTCGTTGATGTACAGCTCGGTCCCGCGACGCTTTTCGACGCGCACGATGATCGACGAATATTCCGCGCACAGCGCCCGGCCCGGCTCGCACCACAGCTCGGACGAATAGCTGACCGGCAGCGATTCGAACGCACGGTGGATCGTCTCGAAGAAATGCTCGAGCGGCGGGGGCTCCATGCCGGGGTACGAGGACGGGAAGCCGCCGCCGACGTCGATGACGTCGACCGTGACAGCCGCCTCGACGATTGCCGCACGGACGCGCTCCATCGCGTTCGAATACGCCTCCGGGGTCATCGCCTGCGAACCGACATGGAAGCAGATGCCGAGCGCGTCCGCCGCCTGGCGGGCCGCGAACAGCAGCTCCTTGGCTTCATGCGGGGCTGCACCGAACTTCGATGCGAGGCTCAGCTTCGAATGCTCCGACGACACGCGCAGACGCACGCACAGCGTCAGGTCGGTGGCTTCGCGGGTGGCGCGAACGACCTTGTCGAGTTCTTCGAGGCTATCGAGGCTGAAGGTGCGGACGCCGTGCGTGAAATACGCCTCGGCGATCGCTTCCTCGGCCTTCACGGGGTGCATGAAGCACAGCGTAGCCTCGGGAAGCGTCCGTGCGACCAGGCGCACTTCGGCGATCGACGCCACGTCGTAATGCGTGATGCCATTGTCCCACAGGATCTGCAGGAGTTCGGGTGACGGGTTCGCCTTCACCGCATACATCGAGCGGCCCGGGAACTTCTCGACGAAGAACCGAGCGGCGCGCGCAGCGGCGTGCGGACGAACGAGCGTGACCGGGTTGACCGGACGCCCTTTAGCGATGTCGATGCCGCTCCCGATGTGGGAGGTGTCGGCGGTCGAATGGGCTTTCGCTAACCCCAGCGCGATATGATGCTTGACCAATTCAAGGGACCTCCAATGTCCTGAGACAAATTACGAAAACACTGCCTTGCGGTTGGAAGTCCCATGGGGCAGCGGAAGCGCGATCTAGGGTTACGCGCCCCCCATGTAAATAGCGTTTGGCGGATAGGAGACGGCGTGTGACGATTTTGCGACAACCGACGCGGGCAGGTGTGCGGGACGCCGCGGAGAAGATCGCCCGGATCCTCCCGCCGACGCCGCTGTTCGTCAGTGAAATCAAGGGCGTACCGGTCGCGTTCAAGGCTGAATCGTTGCAACCAATCGGCGCGTTCAAGATTCGCGGCGCATGGCATCGGCTCACCGCGCTAGACGAAGCCACGCGACAAAAAGGCGTGGTCGCGTTCTCCTCGGGCAATCACGCGCAAGGCGTGGCCTGGGCGGCGAAACGCCTCGGTATCGCGGCCACGATAGTGATGCCCTCGGATGCGCCGCGTCTGAAGCGCGAGTCGACGTTGGCGCTGGGCGCGGAGGTGGTGACCTACGACCGCGCCACCGAAAGCCGCGAGACGATCGCCGCAGGTCTGGCCGAGGCGCGCGGCGCGACGCTGGTCCCGAGCTTCGACGACCCTTGGATCATCGAGGGGCAGGGGAGCGCGGGGATCGAGGCGGCGGCGCAGATGGCAGCGCTGGGCATGGGCGTCCCTAGCCGCGTCGTCATCCCCTGCGGTGGCGGCGGCCTGTCGGCAGGCATCGCGCTGGCGTTGAAGGACAGCGCGATAACCGTCGTCGAACCCGAGGGCTGGGACGACATGCGCCGCTCGCTGGAGGCGTCGTGGATAGAACCCGTCGGCCCCAACCCGCCGCCGACCGCCTGCGACTCACTCCAGACATTGCGCGTGTCGTCACTGACCTTCGACGTCCTCTCGCGCCGCGACGCGACTGGCGTTGCGGTCAGCGAATCGGAGATTGCCACAGCGCAGCGCTGGGCGGCGGAGAAACTGCGGCTGGTGATCGAGCCCGGCGGCGCGGTCGGGCTGGCGGCGGTGTTGGCCGGTAAGGTCACGCTCGAACCCGGCCTGCTCGTCATCCTCTCCGGCGGGAACGTCGATCTCGCTGCTTACGCAAAGGCGATGGCCGCATGAACGCCGCACTGACATCGATCGCTGCCGCTGCACCCGCCATCGCCATGCTGGGGATGTTCGCCTGCCTAATCGGCGGCATCACGCTGATCGTGAAGAAGCGCGACCGCAGGAAAGGCGTGCTAATGCTGATCATGGCGGCGGTACTGCTGGGCAACGTAGCGATCTGGACGCTCTGACTAATAAAGCCCTCTCCACTTCGGGGAGAGGGAGGGGCCCGCCGCTCTTGCGGTGGGAGGGTGAGGGGAGTTGGGGAGCGCGGATCGATCCCCAACTCCCCCTCATCCGACGCTGCCGCGCCACCTTCTCCCCAAGGGGAGAAGGACTTCACCTGATCGGCGAGTTCGGGTCGAGGCGCATGTCGAGATACTTGTCCACGCTCCCCATCAACTCCGGCATCTCATGCTCGAAGAAGTGGTTCGCCTTCGGGATCGTGTCGTGATGGATCGTGATGTGCTTCTGCGTGCGCAGCTTATCCACCAGCTTCTGCGTAGCACCCGGCGTCGCGACCTCGTCGGCCTCGCCTTGGATGATGA
Organism: Sphingomonas sp. SL1004; assembly: GCF_057815015.1. Classification (NCBI taxonomy): domain Bacteria; kingdom Pseudomonadati; phylum Pseudomonadota; class Alphaproteobacteria; order Sphingomonadales; family Sphingomonadaceae; genus Sphingomonas; species Sphingomonas sp. SL1004. The sequence goes on along the minus strand of NZ_JBYMUX010000001.1, from coordinate 1,390,382 downwards.
TCCCGCTCGACGGGCACGGCGCGAGGAACGTGAAGTCGTACAGGTTCGCCGGCGGTGCCACCGAGATGAACCCGCGGATCTCAGGCCGGCGCATCAGCAACTGCATGCCGATCCACGCGCCGAAGCTGACGCCGGCGATCCAGGTCGTCTGCGCCTCGGGATGGAAGCTCTGCACCCAGTCGAGCGCGCTCGCCGCATCGGACAATTCGCCGACTCCATTGTCGAACACGCCCTGGCTCTTGCCGACGCCGCGGAAGTTGAACCGCAAAGTCGCGAAACCGCGCCGCTGGAAGGTCTTGTACAGCTGCTGCACAATCGCGTTGTTCATCGTGCCACCGGCCGACGGATGCGGGTGCAGGATCATCGCGACGGGCGCACGCGGACGTGGTCCCGGCGCAAAACGACCTTCGAGACGGCCTTCGGGACCGGGGAAAATGACTTCTGGCATAGGCACTCGCGAGCTGGGATACGCACTCGGGTGGAGTGCGGGGTGATCTGCATTATATAGGCTGAACGCCCGTTTTCGCAATTGGAACCGACCTTGTCCCGCAGCGTCTCCCGCATCTACCTCGATCACGCCGCCACCACGACGATGCGCCCCGAGGCAACCGCGGCCGTGATGGAGGGCATGGCGCGCTGGGCGAACCCGTCCTCGCCGCATGCCGAGGGGCGCGCGGCGAGGGCTGCGCTAGAGGATGCGCGGAAGCGGATCGCCAAGGCGCTGGACTGGCCGCATCACGTGATCCTGACGAGTGGCGCGAGCGAGTCCGCCGCGCTGGCGCTGCGCGGCAGGCCGGGTATCGGCGTGGCAGCGATCGAGCACGACGCGGTTCTCCGCGCGGCGGAACAGCCGGTTATGCTGGCGGTCGACGGACGCGGTATCGTCGTGAACGGGGAGGGTGGGCAGGCGATCGCGCTGCAATCCGCGAACAGCGAAACCGGCGTGCTTCAGGATCGACCTACCAGCTTGTGGATAGCCGATTGTTCGCAGACCGCCGGCAAGCTCCCGCTCCCCGACGCCGACCTCATCATCGTCTCCGCGCATAAGCTGGGCGGCCCTCCCGGCATCGGCGCGCTGCTGGTTCGCGATCTCGGCCTGCTCGACCCGACCGGCGGGCAGGAACGCGGCTATCGTGGCGGTACCGAAAACCTCCCCGGCGCGCTGGGGTTCGCCGCCGCGCTGGAGGCCCCCAACGACTGGTTTGCCGACATGGCCGATCTCCGCGCCAAGCTCGACGAGGCGATTCTCGCAAGCGGCGGCGAAATCGTCGCGCACCACGCCCAGCGTATCCCGACGATCGCCTCCTACCGGATGCCCGGCGTCAGCTCTGCCGCACAGCTGATCCGCCTCGACATGGCCGGGTTTGCAGTATCGGCCGGCAGCGCGTGTTCGTCAGGCAGCATGCGGCCTAGCCACGTCCTTGCGGCAATGGGCTACACCCCCGAAGCTGCCGGCGAAGTCGTCCGCGTGAGCTTCGGCTGGACCACGACCGCCGCCGACGTCGCGAAGTTCGCCGAGGCGTGGACGCGCATCGCCACCGACATAAGGCGCGCCGCATGACGTACCTGGACTATCAGGCGACCACCCCGCTCGCGCCCGAAGCACTCGCGGCGATGCTCCCGTGGCTCGAATCGCAGCACGCTAATCCGCATTCCTCCCACCGCGAAGGGCGCCGCGCGAAAGCCGCCGTCGAGGTCGCCCGCGATCAGGTTGCCGCGTTGCTGCCCCCCGGCGGGCGCATCGCCTTCACCAGCGGCGCGACCGAGGCGCTCAACTGGGCGATCAAGGGCACGACCGGGCCGATCGTCACGCTCGCCACCGAACACGCCGCCGTCCTCGATACGGTCGCTGCAGAATCGGCGAGGGGGCGCCAGGTATCGATCCTCCCGGTCGGCCCCGACGGCCTGGTCGACCTCGACGTAGCCAGCGCCGCGATCCGCCCCGGCACCGGCCTCGTCGCCGCAATGCTCGTCAACAACGAGATCGGCGTCGTCCAACCGATCGGCGCACTTGCCGAGATCGCCCACGCAGCCGGCGCGCTGATGCTCAGCGATGCGGTGCAAGGCTATGGCCGCGTGCCTGTTCCCGACACCGCCGACCTGATCGCGATCTCCGCGCACAAGATCCACGGTCCCAAGGGGATCGGTGCGCTCTGGATCCGCGACGGCGTCGACGTTGCCCCGCTGATGCACGGCGGCGGACAGGAAGCGCCGGGACGCTCGGGCACGCTCTCACCCGCGCTCTGCGCAGGGTTCGGCGTCGCCGCGCAATTCATGGCCGACCGCAAGGATCAGGACGCAGCTTACCTCGATCGCCTCTGGTCGCTAGCCCTCGACCGCCTCGGCCCCGGCTGGACGATCAACGGCGCCACCGACCACCGCTATCGCGGCAACCTCAACATCCGCCGCGATGGCCTCGACGTAAACCGCCTGATGTCCGACCTCCGCGACATCGCCTTCTCCGCCGGCTCGGCCTGCGCCAGCGGTTCGGGCCGCTCCAGCCACGTCCTTCGCGCGATAGGCCTCACCGAAGCGCAAGCACGCTCCAGCATCCGCCTGGGCTTCGGCCGCTACACGACCGAAACCGAACTCCGCGACGCGATCGACGCGATCGACGCGATCGTCGCGGCAGCCGACGGACAATGGCCATGATCGTCCGCTTCATCGCCCGCGACGGCACCGCCACGCTGGCCAACGCGACGCCCGGCGACCGCCTGCTGGACGTAGCGCAGGCGCATGACCAGCCGCTCGAAGGCACCTGCGAAGGCCAGCTGTCCTGCGCGACCTGCCACGTCATCGTCGATCCCGCCGACTTCGCCCGCCTGCCGCCGGCAAGCGAGGACGAGGAGGACATGCTCGACCTCGCGCACAATGCGACACGGACAAGCCGGCTCGCCTGCCAGATACGCCTTACCGAGGCGCTCGACGGACTGACCGTCCGCATCCCGAATTAAACGTCAGCAAAGCTTACAGGAAGACAACGGCCGGTTCAGGGAACGTCCACCGCCCGAAGCGGATTATCCCCTCATCGCCCCAATGTACGGGGTCTTGAGAGGAGTACCGAACATGAAGATCATCGCAATGTTCGCCGCTGGCGCCCTGGCCGCGGGAACGCTGTTTGCCGCGGTGCCGGCCGATGCCCAGCGCCATGGCTGGGATGGCCATCGCGGCAACCGCGGCTGGCATGGCAATCGTGGCTGGAATGGCCCGCGCCACGGCTATCGCGGAGACCGCGGTTACCGTGGATATCGTGGTGGCTATCGGGGCGGCGGCTACGGCTATCGTGGCCCACGCGGTTACGGCCGTTCGCGCGTCGGGTGCCGGATCGAGCGCGGCTATTATGGCCCGGTTCGTCGCTGTTTCCGTCGCTGATACGGAACCGTAACGACTGCCTTTAGTTAGGTGACATAGGTTGCACGGCCCAGCAGGGCCGGCACCCAGCAGGAGAAGTCCCATGAAGTTGTTTACCCTCGCCGCTGCCGGTCTCGTCGCGCTTACCGGCCTTGCCCCAGTCGGCATCGCCGCCGAAGCCTCGGCTCAGCGCACCGTCGTGCATGAGCGGACCGTCGTTCGCCACGACGATCGCCGTCCCGGCTATCGTCGCCACGTCGTCCGTACGCGCCAGGTGTGCCGCAACGTCTATCGCAACCATCACCGCCAGCGCGTCTGCCGCACGGTCCGCGTCAACCGCTAAGACCGAGCCCGCGTCTAAAGCGGCTTGATCATCCCGCCCGACCCCGCCATATGCGCCGCGGGAGTCGGGCGGACGTGGTCGTCGCCAACTTGGTCAGATCCGGAAGGAAGCAGCCACAACGACTAAGCCACGGGTCGTCCCGGCTCCCACCGCGAACATGTCGTTCCGACATGCGAGCGCGGCCAGCGGTGCAGAGCACCGACTGACGATGCGGCTAAGCCGCAGCGCACCTTCTAAACTTCTCCTGAACTTGTCGGCCCCGCAAAATACATTGCGGCCCTGCGTGTTCCTGAAACGTTCCGAATCGCTGTCCTACGTCGCAACGCTGTGCCAAGATCGGCCCATGCCCCGCACGCCCTCCACAATCAGCCCCGCGCCAAGCCCGCGCGACCCTCTCGGCGAGCGAAGTGCAGAACTCTCCCAGCGTCTGCACTTTCTATACTTCACTCCCCTTCGACAGCACGCGCAGCACCCGCTATGACGAGCGCAATGTCAGATTCCTTCGACCTGGGCGAACCCCCGCAGCCGGTGAAAACGCCGGACGCCCCCGCCTACCGCGTGCTAGCGCGCAAATACCGACCGCAAACCTTTTCTGAGCTGATCGGCCAGGACGCGATGGTCCAGACGCTCGGCAACGCGATCAAGCGCGACCGGCTCGCGCACGCCTTCCTGATGACCGGCGTCCGCGGCGTCGGTAAGACGTCGACCGCCCGCCTGATCGCCAAGGCACTTAACTGCATCGGCCCCGACGGCGAGGGCGGCCCGACGATCGACCCCTGCGGCATCTGCGAACCCTGCCGCGCGATCGCCGAGGGTCGCCATATCGACGTGATCGAGATGGACGCCGCCAGCCACACCGGCGTCGACGACGTCCGCGAGATCATCGACGCGTCACGCTATTCGGCGGTCACCGCGCGCTTTAAAATCTACATCATCGACGAAGTCCACATGCTGTCGAAGAACGCGTTCAACGCGTTGCTGAAGACGCTGGAGGAGCCACCGCCCCATGTGAAATTCCTGTTCGCGACCACCGAAGTGAACAAGGTGCCGGTAACGGTCCTCTCGCGCTGCCAGCGGTTCGACCTGCGCCGCATTTCCGCCGAACAGCTCGCCAAGCACTTCGCCTGGGTCTCGACCGAAGAGGGCGTCACCGCCGATCCCGAGGCGCTGATGCTGATCGCGCGCGCCGCGGAAGGCTCCGCGCGCGACGGTCTGTCGATCCTCGACCAGGCGATCGCGCATGCCGGGCTCGAAGGCGGCGGCGTGACCGCGGACGCTGTGCGCCAGATGCTCGGCCTCTCGGATCGCGGCGCGGTCCGCGACCTGCTGACGCTGATCCTCGCCGGCGACGGGGCAGGGGCGCTCGCCTCGATGCGCCGCCAATATGACTACGGCGTCGACCCGCTGTCGGTGCTGCGCTCGCTGCTCGAAACCGTCCACGGCATCACGCTGACCAAGGTCGGCACGCCGCCGGACGCCGCGCAGCCGATGGAAGAGCGTGCGGCGCGCGAGGAATGGGCAGCGTCGCTCGGCTATCCCGCGCTGCACCGGTTGTGGCAGCTGTTCCTCAAGGGCCATGACGAAGTCGCCAAGGCCGCACTGCCGATCGAGGCGGCGGAGATGGCGCTGTTGCGCGCGATCTATGCCTCGACGCTGCCCGACCCCGGCGAACTCGCGCGCCAGATCGCCAGCTGTGCGGCGCCCTCGGCGGCACCGTCGTCACCGCCGCCACCCCCTGCGCCACCGTCGGGCGAAGCGCCGCCCTGGAACGCGGGATCCGCTGCGCAGGCGCCCGAGCCTGCGGCGACCGGACCTATCCTGCCGCCGACGTTCGAGGCGCTGGTCGACCTGCTCGACGAATCGGGCGGCCTCGCGATCGCCGCACGGCTCCGCCACGGTGCGCGAGTCGTCAGCTATGCGCCGCCCGAATTCGCGCTCAGCGGCAGTCGCCCGGTCTCGGCCGACACGCTCGCCGAACTCAACACGCTGTTGAAGACGGTGACGCGGACCGCGTGGAAAGTGTCGATCGTCGATGCCCCCGGCGCGCCGACGCTGCGCGAGGCACAGGACTCGGCCGACGCCGCGGTGCGCCAAGCTATTCTCGAATCCCCCATCATGAAGGCCGCGGTGGCAGCGTTTCCGGACGCCCAGCTAGAATCGTGGCCCGGTCAAAGGAGCAACGCATGAAGAATATCGATGAAATCCTCGCCATGGCGCAGAACGTCCAGAGCGAACTCGAAAAGGCGCAGGCGAATCTCGACAACATCGAGGTCGAGGGCGCGTCCGGCGGCGGGCTGGTCAAGGTGAAGGCCTCCGCCAAGGGCCGCATCATCAACATCGCGATCGACGACTCGCTGATGCAGGTGAGCGAGAAGCAGATGCTCGAGGACCTGCTGACGGCGGCGTTCAACGACGCGCGGGCGAAGGCGGATGCTGTGTCGGGCAGCGAGATGTCGAAGATGACGAGTGGCTTGCAACTGCCGCCGGGCTTCAAGCTGCCATTTTAAACCACTTCGGTTAGGTCGTTTCGGCGCGGGAACAATCGCTCTTCGGCCGGCGTTGCGCTCTTTCAGTAATCAGGGAGAGTGAACATGGCCGAAGAGCGCATCGTCGAAACGCCGACCACCCACACCACGATCATCGAACGCCGCGGCGGCGGCAGCGGCATGCTGATCGGCGTCGTCCTGCTGATCGCAGTGCTGATCGGTGGCTATTACCTGTTCAGCCGCCAGGGCGCGCAGAACAGCAAGGATGCCGCGATCACCTCCGCGGCGAAGAGCGTCGGCAGTGCCGCCGACAAGGCCGGTGATGCGGTCGAGAAGTCGACGCAGTAAAGGCTCCTAGTCTGGGTCCCCGCGAAGGCGGGGACCCAGGCTGGGCTCCCGCCATCGCTGGAGAACAAGCGGCGGGCGGCAAAGTGAAGCTAAGCACCACCCCGGCGAAGGCCGGGGCCCAGTTGGGAAACGCTGCTAACTGAACGTCGCGCGTTTTCACGAGCACCTTTCCAACTGGGCCCCGGCCTTCGCCGGGGTGGTAGATTAGCTGGCGGTCTTGTCGGCCCCTATCGCAGACACCCATCCAGACCGTCGTTCCTCACGGTCGAAACCCGCCGCGACAATGTATTCCCATGCTTCCGCACAAACCCATGCGGATCGATCGCAGCGCGTTTCTTCGGCAACGGCAACACCGCTGCGATCCGTCCGGCCTCGGTCGGCGACAGCCGCGACGCGTCGTGATGAAAATACCGGATCGCGCCAGCGTTCGCGCCGTACGTCCCGATCCCGGTCTCGGCGATGTTGAGGTACACCTCCATGATCCGCCGCTTCCCCCACAGCGTTTCGATCAGCACGGTGAAATACGCCTCGAACGCCTTTCGCACATAACCGCCGCCCTGGAACAGGAACGCGTTCTTCGCGGTCTGCTGGCTGATCGTCGAGCCGCCACGGATCCGCCCGCCCTGCGCATTACGCGCCGCCGCGCCCGCCATCGCCTTGAAATCGAAGCCATGATGCGAACAGAACCGTGAATCCTCGCCCGCGATCGCCGCGCGCGCCATGTCCGGGTCCATCTCGGATAGCGGCATCCAGTCCTTCGTCACGCCGTGGCCGTTGAGCACGTCGCCCATCATCGTCCAGGTGAACGGCACCGGCACGAACCGGTAGATGCCGACCCAGGCGACGGTAATCAGGACGAACCCGAAGATGATTTTGGCGGCGATGCGGAAAAAACCCATCGTCGCCTCTTATGCGATCGGGATGGACTCGCCAATCACCGCGCGCGCCGCCGCGACGCCCGTTTCGTAGGCGCCGTGTGCGGTGGAGAAGTCGAACGCGTGGCAAGCCTCGCCGGCGAAGTGGATGCGGCCGTCGACCGGTGCGGCCAGAACGGCGCGTTGCCCGGCGCGACCGACGCGTGCGTGGCTGTAGCTGCCGCCGATATAGGGTTCGTGACGCCAGCGGGTCGCGGTCAGCGGCGTGAAGCGCCTGCGCCAGTCGCTGCCGAGCAGCCCGACGAGCTCGTCGATCGCGAACTGCGCGGCGTCGCCGTCCTCCAGCATTGCCGCGCAGTCTCCGCCGAAGAAGCTCTCGACGATCGGCCAGCCGAACGGCGACAGGCGGTGGCTGGCGGTGCAGGCGGTATAGGGATTGCCGATCAGGTGTGCGTTGGTCGGCCATTCGGGTCGGTCGACATGGAGAAACACCTTGTCGGCGAGCCCGAGCGGGAGGTCGGCGGCGGCGGCGTGCTTGTCGGGGAGCGGCGGGTCGAACACGATCTGCGACTTCGCGAGGACGGTCGTGGGGACGCAGACGATGACGCGGTCCGCCTCGATCGTGCCGGCGGGGGTGTCGAGTTTGAGGGCGCGGCCGCTGTGATCGATGCGGGTAACGGGTGTCGACAGGCGGATATTCAGGCCGGCGGCGTGGCTGGCGACCAGCGTGTCGTAGCCCTCTTTCACGGTCCAGTTGTCTTCGATCGAGGCTTCTTCGTACGCCGCCCAGTCATGTAGGGAGACCTGGCTGAGGTTCGCACCGTTGGCGTAGCCCGAGATCGCGTCGATCTTCGGGCGCCATTTGTCGTGGGGGGCGATGAAGTCGGAAAGGGGGCGGTCGGGGCCGTCCAGCGCCGCCAGCGCACGCTCGTTCCAGTCTTGGTAGGCGGAGGAAGAGGACGCTTGGTCCTCGGACGAGAAGCCGAGGTCGCGCCACTGGGTGCGCCAGTTCGCATCGGAGCGATCGACAGTGAAGCCGGTGGCCTCTGCTATCGACGTCCAGGGATTGCGCTGGGCGGAATGTAGCCAGCCGCAACCGGCGTCGACATGGTCCCCCGCGATGGCGGGGGGCCAGTCTGGGCCCCCGCCATCGCGGGGGAACAAGGCTAGGGGTAGGCTCTTGGCTCGGCCACCTAGGCGATCGCTGGCCTCGACTAGCAGGACATCGCGCCCAGCATCGTGCAGAGCCCGTGCTCCAGCAATCCCGGCCGCACCGCCGCCGATGACGACGGTACGCACCAGCTTACGCCGCCAGCAGGCGCTTCTCGCCGGCGATCCGCATCATCGCCTTCTGCAGCTTCTCGAACGCACGCACCTCGATCTGCCGCACGCGCTCGCGCGACACGCCGTAGACCTGCGACAATTCCTCGAGCGTCTTCGGATCGTCCGTCAGACGGCGCTCGGTGAGGATATGCTGCTCACGCTCGTTGAGGTCGTCCATCGCCGACACCAGCATCGAATGGCGGACGTCCGCCTCCTGCGCATCGGCGACGATCTTGTCCTGCAGCGGCGCATCGTCCTGCAGCCAATCCTGCCACTGGCCCTCGCCGTCCTCGCGCATCGGCACGTTGAGCGACGTGTCGCCGCCCATCGCCATGCGGCGGTTCATGCTGACGACGTCGGTCTCGGCAACGCCAAGATCGGTGGCGATCTTGGTGACGTGCTCGGGACGCAGATCGCCATCCTCGAACGCATCGAGACGGCTCTTCATCCGGCGCAGGTTGAAGAACAGCTTCTTCTGCGCGGCGGTGGTCCCCATCTTCACGAGGCTCCACGAGCGCAGGATATACTCCTGGATCGACGCGCGGATCCACCACATCGCATAGGTGGCGAGGCGGAAACCACGCTCGGGCTCGAACTTCTTCACGCCCTGCATCAGGCCGATATTGCCCTCGGAGATCAGCTCCGACGTCGGCAGGCCATAGCCGCGATACCCCATCGCGATCTTCGCCACGAGGCGGAGATGCGAGGTTACCAGCTGCGCCGCGGCCTCGGTGTCGCCATGCTCCTGGAAGCGCTTGGCGAGCATGTATTCCTGCTCGGGTTTCAACAGCGGGAATTTCTTGATCTCGGCGAGATAGCGATTGAGACCCGCCTCGCTGCCGAGCGCAGGAATCGTCGCTGGAACGTTGGAGCGGGCTGCCATTGTCGTAATCCCTTTCTGCTGACCTCGATTGCCGCACCGCGGCCCCCGATTGCCGCGTTGCGGCATAGTGTCGATTATCTATACGTGAAGCTGGGTGAACAGTTCCTGCATGTCTGCGGGCATTTCGCTTTCGAACGCCAAAGCGATGCTTTTCACCGGATGGATGAACCCCAGATGCGCCGCGTGCAAGGCCTGCCGGCGGAAACCAAGCGTTTCGAGCAGCGACTTCTGAGCTTGCTTTGTTCTACCATAGACCGGGTCCCCCAACAAGGCGTGGCCGATCGACGCCATGTGCACGCGCACCTGATGCGTGCGCCCGGTCTCTAGCCGGCACTCGATCAGTGCAGCATCGCGGAGCGTCTCGATCGTCGAGAAATGCGTCACCGCGCGCTTGCCGCCCTGCACGATCGCGATCTTCTTGCGGTTCTGCGGACTCCGCGCGAGGGGTGCGTCGACCGTCCCGCTCGGCGGGCGCGGGATGCCGCCGACGATCGCCTTGTAGCGCCGATCAATGCTGTGGTCGTGGAATTGCTTTGCCAGGCCCTCGTGCGCGCGATCGGTCTTGGCGGCGATCATCAGCCCGGACGTATCCTTGTCGATGCGGTGGACGATGCCAGGTCGCGCGACGCCGCCGATGCCCGAGAGGTTGCCGGCGCAGTGGTGGAGCAGGGCGTTGACCAGCGTCCCGTCGAAATTGCCGGCGGCGGGGTGGACGACGAGGCCGGCGGGCTTGTCGATCACGATCAGGTCGTCGTCTTCGTACGCGACGACGAGCGGGATATCCTGCGCTTCGTTATGGAGCGGGGTCGGCGGCGGGATCGCGACCGCAAATACCTGGCCGGTCGCGGCCTTCTTTGCCGAATCGCGCCATTCTCGGCCGTTGAGCGTCACTTGCCCTGCGGCGATCAGCGCCTTCAACCGCTCACGCGACATGTCGGGCAGCACTTCGGCGAGCGCGCGGTCGAGCCTCCAGCCATCCGTGGCCGGCGTAATCGATGCTTCGACGATGGAAACCCCCCGGTCCATGTCGTAGCGATGTGGCGATGAGCGTGACGATTTCAAGCGAATTGCTGGAGCGATTGTTGGCGGAGGCGAAGGCTTCGCCGGATGCGGAGATTTGCGGGCTTTTGTTCGGCGCTGCGGGGCGGATCGAGGCGGCGGAGACATGCGCGAATGTCGCGGCGAGCCCGGCGCGGACGTTCGAGATCGATCCGACGGCGTTGTTTGCGGCGTATCGGCGGGCTCGGGGGGGAGGGCTGGCGGTGATGGGGCATTATCATTCGCATCCTTCGGGCTTGCCGGTTCCGTCTGCGCGCGATGCGGCACAGGCTATGGGGGATGGGGCGGTCTGGGTGATCCTCGGCAGCGGCGTGGCTCGGGCTTGGCGGTCGGTTGAAGTGGGGGCGTTCGTCGAGGAGGCGATCCAGCGTATTGAAGACACCTCCACCCCGGCGAGGGTCGGGGCCCAATTGGGAAGGTCGGAGTAACGGAGCGCAGCGTTTAGTTGGCAATGTTCCCCAATTGGGCCCCGGCCTTCGCCGGGGTGGAGTGTAGTGGCCTGGATCGCGTCGCCTATTGTCGATCCCAACCACCACTTGCGCACCAGTCCCACCCCCGCCAGAAGACAGGCTGTAACGAGGGGATTTTCATGACGGTCAGCCCGGTCGATTTCGCGAGTCTGCTGTGTTCGCGCCTGTGTCACGACCTGCTGTCGCCGGTGGGGGCGCTCAACAACGGGCTGGAGCTGCTTGCCGACGAAACCGATCCGGCGATGCGCGAGCGCGTCATGCAGTTGCTCGCCGACAGCGCGCGGGCGTCGGCCAGCAAGCTGAAATTCTTCCGACTCGCGTTCGGTGCGGCTGGCGGGTTCGGCGAACTGGTCGACACGCATGAAGCCCGGAACGCGATCGAGGGGCTGGTCGCGGAGAACAAGCGGATCAAGTTCGTCTGGGCGGTCGAGACGCCGGCGATGCCCAAGTCCGCGGTGAAGGTGCTGCTCAACCTCGTTCTGATCGCGACCGAATCACTGGTCCGCGGCGGCACGATGGAAGTCGGTGGCGAGGACAATGAAGGCCAGCTGGAGATCGTCGTGAAGATCGAGGGTGCACGGATCGTGCTCGATCCCGAAATTCGTCGGACTTTGGTGCAGGGCGAGGGCGTCCACACCGTCACCCCGCGCGCCGCCGCCGCGTACATGATCAATACGATCGTTACCGATGCCGGAGGGACGGTCGTGGTATCCGAGCCTGCCGACGACATCATGATCTTCGGCGCGGTGTTCGACGCTGGGTAAAGACGTCGGCTTTTACGATCGTCTCCCTTGCGGGGGAGGATCAGGTTACCCGCCAGAGCTAACGGCCTCTTAACCTCCGCCATGCATGACGGTGCCTCGAACGCGGGGCTCGCATGGACGATCTGTTACAGGAATTCATTGCCGAGACGCGCGAAACGCTGGAGGCGATCTCCGGCGAGATCGTCGCGTGGGAGGCTGCACCCGCCGATGGTGCGCGTCTCGACGCGATCTTCCGCTTCGTCCACACCGTGAAGGGAAGCTGCGGCTTTCTCGATCTCCCGCGGCTCGCGCGCCTGAGCCATGCGGCCGAGGACGTGCTGGCTGCGGTGCGTGACGGCAAGCGGACCCCTGATACCGCGCTCGTCAACGCCGTGCTCGGCATCGTCGACCGGATCGCCGAGATCGTCGAAGCGATCGACAGCGGCGCGGCACTCGACGATTCGGGCGAGGACCTGCTGATCGCCGCACTCGCGCCCGACGCGCGGCCTGTCGCGCCGGTCGCCGCCGCCACCGTCGGGCGCAGCGCCAGCCGCAGCGTCCGGCTGAACGTCGACCTGCTCGATCACATGATGAGCGGCATGTCCGAGATGGTGCTCGCGCGTAACGAGCTCGCCCGGCGGCTGCGTGACAGCGATGTCGATCCAAAGGTCGAGGCGGCGCTGGAGCGGCTGTCGCTGACCGTCGCCGACATGCGCGATACGGTCACGCGGACCCGCATGCAGAAAGTCGATGCGCTGTTCTCGGCGCTGCCGCGGATGGTGCGCGATACCAGTGCGGAGCTGTGCAAGGCGGTCAACCTCGTGATCGAGGGGGCCGATGTCGAACTCGACCGCGAGATGATCGAGCTTATGCGCGATCCGCTCGTCCATATCATCCGCAATTCGATCGACCACGGCATCGAGACCCCGTTGGCGCGGCGCGCGGCGGGCAAGCCGGAGACCGGCAGGCTAGTCGTGTCCGCGCGCCAGTCCGGCAACCAGATTCTCATCGAGGTGAGCGACGACGGGCAGGGCATCGACGTCGCCCGGATCGTCGCCAAGGCTGCCGAGAAGAAGCTCCACACGCCAGCCGAACTGGCGGCAATGAGCGAGGCATCGCGGCTCGACCTGATCTTCGCGGCAGGGCTGTCGAGCCGCGATGCGGTGACCGCGATCTCGGGCCGTGGCGTCGGCATGGACGTCGTACGGGCCAATATCGAGCAGATCGGCGGTCGCATCGTGCTGACCAACGAGGCGGGGCGCGGGCTTCGGATCGTCATCCACGTACCGCTGACCTTGTCGATCCTGTCGACGATCATCGTCGGCGTCGGCACGCAGCGCTTCGCCCTGCCGCGTCAGGCGATCGAGGAAATCGTCATGGTCCGCGGGGACCAGGTGCGAATCGATACGATCGGTGACGCGGCGACGGCCACGGTGCGCGGTCGCCGTATGCCGCTGGTTTCGCTCGCACAGCTGTTCGCTCTCGGGACCGGCTCGCCGCCGACGTTGGTGATCGTATCGACCCGCGAGGGCGATTACGCGCTTGGCGTCGACACCGTGCTCGATACCGAGGAGCTGGTCGTGAAGCCCGCGTCGCCCGCGGTGATGGCGACCGGCGTCTATGCGGGCAAGACCTTGCCCGACAACGGCCTGCCGATGCTGCTGCTCGATGTGTCGGGCGTCGCTGCAGTCGCCGGGCTTCGGTTCGCGCCGGTCACCGCGGCGGACACGGCGATCGTCGAGGAGATCGTACCCGGCGTGCCGGCGTTGCTGTTCGACGATCTCGATGGCGCGCGCCGGGCGATCGCGCTGGCCGTCATCGACCGTGTCGAACCAGTACCGACCGATGCGATCCGCTGGTCCGCAGGCGCGATGCGGCTGTCGATCGGTGACGCGATCATTCCCCTGTACGCGGTTGGCGATCTCGGGACGCGGAAAGACGTCGCCGTATTGCGGCTGACCGATGGCGAAAGCGAGATGGCCTATGCGATTGCCGAGGCGATAGAGATCGTCGAACTGCCCCGCGAGGTCGCACCGGCGCGGGGCGCAGGACCGATCGCGGGCGTGGTGCTGATCGCGGGCGAGCAGGTCGAGCTGGTCGATCCGCACGCCCTGTTCTCGGGCCAGCCTGTGGTGATCGCGTCGCCGCCGGTGTGCCTGTTGCAGGTCGATGGTTCGGGCTGGATGGAGACGTTCCTCAAGCCGGCGCTGGAGGCGTCCGGCTATCGGTGCGTGACGACGTTGGCGAAGGGGGAGGTCGCCGCGGTTGCGCTGGCGATGGAAGACTCTCCGGTACGCGAGACGCTGGCGCCGGTGGTGACGCTGCGGCGCACGAAAAGTGCGGATGGGGCCGACGATGCCAGCGTCTATCGCTATGATCGGCCGGCGCTGATCGCCGCGCTGGCCGCTCGGAGGGCGCTGTGACGGACCTGTTTCTGGTGGCGCACATCGCCGGGCGCGGCGTCGCGATTGCCGCGGCGCAGGTCGATTCGGTGGTTGATATCGGCGAGATCGTCGCGGTTCCCCGCGCGGAGGCGTTCGTTCGCGGGCTGGCGGCACTCCGCAGCCGGGTCGTGACCGTGATCGACACCGGCACGGCGCTCGGCCTCGCGCCGACGCCGACGACCGTGCGGCGCGCGGTGATCACCGCGGTCGAGGGGCATCATTACGCGATCCTGGTCGATTCGGTCGAGGATGTCGCACCGTTCGTGCGGGTGCCGCTGTCGTCGGGGCTCGCGCTGCACCGTGGCTGGGCCGCGGCAGGCACCGGTCTGGTCGAACGCGACGGCGAGCCGTTGCTGATCCTCGATCTCGCCGCGGTCATTCCGGCGGCTGCGCTCGCTGCCTGATAATTTCGTTGCTTAACCCGGTGCTTACGCTTTGCCGCGTAGACCGACTCACGATTTACCCCTGGAAGGCTTTCCATGAAGACCTGTCTCGTCGTCGATGATTCAAAGGTGATCCGCAAGGTCGCGCGTCACATCCTCGAGACGCTGGACTTTACCGTCACCGAAGCGTGTGACGGCCGCGAGGCACTGGCATCGTGCCTGGCGTCGATTCCCGACGTGATCCTGCTCGACTGGAACATGCCGGTGATGAGCGGGATGGATTTCCTGCGTGCGCTGCGCGAGGCGGACGTGCCGCGCCGGCCCAAGGTGGTGTTCTGCACGACCGAGAACGGCATGGCCTATATCCGCGCGGCCATCGAGGCGGGCGCGGACGAATACGTCATGAAGCCGTTCGACCGCGACACGCTCGAATCGAAGCTCCAGATCGTCGGCATGGCCTGAACCGGACCCGATCGTGGCGAGCAGATTCCCCTCATCGTTGCAGGCATCCCCGTTGCGGGATGCCGCTCGCGACATCGCCGACACGGCACGGGTGCTGATCGTCGACGATTCGGTGGTGGCCCGCGCGGTGATCGCGCGGTTGATCGACGCGAGCGACCGGTTTTCGGTGGTCGGCGCAGTCGGTACGGCAAAGGCGGCGCTGGAGTTTCTCGGCCGCACGACAGTCGAATTCATCCTGCTCGATATCGAGATGCCGGGCGTCGACGGCCTGACCGCACTGCCGGACCTGATCGCCGCGGGGCGGGGGGCCAAGGTGCTGATCGTCTCGTCATCCGCGGATGACGGCGGCGCCGCGACCGTGCAGGCGCTGGCGCTCGGCGCCGCGGAAACGCTGGAAAAGCCCTCCGCGGGTGCGCTGTCGGGGCGGTTCGGCTCGGCGCTGGTCGCCAAGCTCGAACGGCTTTGCGAGACCGTCGTGCAACTGCCCCCGGCCATCGTGATCCGCGCCCTGCCGACGCGACCCGCCGCAGCGGTTCCGGTCGCCACGCCCCGCACCGGCAGCGAGGATTACGACATCGTCGCGATCGGCGCGTCGACCGGCGGCATCCACGCGCTGAGCCAGCTGTTTCGCGAACTGCCCAGCGGCTTTCGCCTGCCGATCATCATCACCCAGCATCTGCCGGCATCGTTCATGCCCTATTTCGCGGCGCAGATCGCCTTGCTTGCCGGGCGGCCGTGCGAAGTCGCGACCGATCGGCTGAGGGTTCGGCCCGGTCGAATCGTCATCGCGCCCGGCGACGCGCATCTGAAATGCGTGAAGCTCAGCGATGGCGGCGCGGCGTTCCGCCTGACGCATGATCCGGCGGTCAGCGGCTGCATGCCGTCGGTCGATCCGATGCTGGCGTCGATCGCGGACGTCTACGGCCCGCGCATGCTGGCGATCATCCTTAGCGGCATGGGCCGCGACGGTGCCGAGGGTGCGCGCCACGTCCACGATCTGGGCGGCTGTGTCGTCGCGCAGGATCAGGCGAGCTCGGTGGTCTGGGGCATGCCGGGCGCAGTCGCAGCGTCGGGCGTGGCGGACGCCGTCCTGCCGCCCGACGCGATCGGTCGGCTCGTCGCGACGCGGCGTCGTCCATGACACCGGCTGCGCCTTCGCAGACCGCGATCAACGTCCTTACCGCGCTGCTCGAGGCGCGCACCGGACAGCAGATCGCAGCCTATCGGTCTTGGCGGCTCGATACCGCGCTGAAACCGCTGTTGCGCGACCGGAAGCTTGAAACGCTGGACCAGCTCGTGACGCAATTGCTCGAAGGCAGCGACCGGCAGATCGGCGACCGGATCGTCGACGCGCTGGTCAATCAGGAGACTTCGTTCTTCCGCGATGCGCAGGTGTTTGACCTGCTGATCGAGGCGGTCGCGCTCGCTGAATCGGAACGCCGTCGCGTGCGGATCTGGTGTGCGGGTTGCTCGACCGGGCAGGAACCATTGTCGCTGGCGATGTTGTTCGCCGAACGCAGCGAGACGAGTGGCGCGCCGATGCCGGAGATCGTCGCCACCGACGTTTCCGAAGCGGCGATCGCCCGTGCCCGCGCGGGGCGTTTCACGCAGTTCGAGATCCAGCGCGGGCTGCCGGTCCGTCGGATGATCCGCTGGTTCGATACGACCGGCAGCGACTGGGTGGCGAAACCCGAGCTCGTGAAGATGGTCGCGTTCCGCCGCATGAACCTCGTGTCTGATCAGCCGCCGGCGGGGCGGTTCGACATCGTGTTGTGTCGCAACGTGCTGCTCTATCTGTCGACCGACACCAAGGGGCAGGTGTTCCCGAAGATCGCGGCGGCGCTTAACCCCGGTGGCAAGCTGGTGATGGGGGCAGGCGAGACCGTGATCGGCCAGACCCGGCTGTTCGAACCCAGCAAACGCTTTCGCGGCTTCTACCAGACGATGGGCGACGAGGCTCGGAGCCAAGCCGCGGCCTGAGCGCGGCGCAGTTCGGGTTTCCGCATCGGCAAGCGCGGTGTATGTCGTCCCTGCCACCGCACGCACGCCGCGTGTCGGAACAGGGGCGATACGCTCTGGGGGAAGCCGGCTTGAGGTTCATCGAGACACCGTCACCGAATTTCGACGATCGCACGCTGCCCATTACGATGATCGTGCTGCACTATACGGGTATGCAGGACGGCGCCTCGGCGATCGCCCGGTTGCGCGATCCCGAAGCGAAGGTCTCGTCGCATTATCTGATTGAGGAAGACGGCACCGTCCTGCGGATGGTTGCCGAGGACAAGCGCGCATGGCACGCCGGACGCTCGCACTGGCGCGGGATCGAGGACGTGAATTCGGCGAGCATCGGCATCGAGATCGTTAATCCCGGCCATGAGTTCGGCTATCGTCCGTTCCCGGCCGAGCAGATCGCGTCGTTGATCCCGCTCGTTGCCGAGATCAAGGATCGCCATGAGATCACGCGCGGCAACATCGTCGGCCATTCGGACATCGCGCCCACCCGCAAGCGCGACCCCGGCGAACTGTTTCCATGGCATGAACTCGCGCGGCGGCGGCTGGCGTTGCCGCGGCCAACCAAGAATTTGATGGACCCCGGCTGGACCGAGGGGGGCTTCTGCCTTGCGCTGGAACGGTTCGGGTATGATGTCGAGAACCGGATGGCGGCAACGATGGCGTTCCAGCGGCGGTTCCGTCCGGAACTCGTGGACGGCGAGGTCGATGCGGAATGCCGGTGCATCCTGCTGGCGCTGCTGCTGCCCAAGCCGATGGGCGACGACTGACGAACGATCCTCCCCCCCGGCGGGGGGGATCGCAGTACATCAGCGAAAAACGGTGGTGCATCGCTTGCACCCGCGCTAGTGACCGCGTCGCCAGAGGGTCGGGCGGCCGCGGGTGTTTTAGGACACGCGAGGAAAGTCCGGGCTCCGCGAAACGACGGTGCCGGGTAACGCCCGGCGAGGGTGACCTCAGGGAAAGTGCCACAGAGAGCAGACGGCCAACCCTCGGCGCAAGCCGGGGCGGTCAGAGTGAAAGGGTGCGGTAAGAGCGCACCGCGCGCCTGGTAACAGGGGCGGCACGGCAAACCCCACCGGGAGCAAGATCGAATAGGGGTGGCACATGGGCTTCGTTTCAGCTCGTCACCCGGGTTGATTGCTTGAGGCGGCGGGCAACCGTCGTCCTAGAGGAATGGTCGCCTAACTCCCGTATCGAAGGATCGGGAATGGACAGAACCCGGCTTACAGACCCTCTGGCATCCTTTCCCGAACCATTGCAGACTTTCCCCAATCATTGCAGACTGCGACGAAATAACGCCGGGGGTTAGTAATGCGTTTCGACAGGGTAGGTTTCGTGGGAGCGGGCATGATGGCAATTGCCGCGGCGACGCTCCAAGTGGCGGCGCCGGTGATCGCCCAGGTTCCCGCGACGACGGTGCAGCAGGATTTCGACGCCGCCGCCGCTCTCGATACGAAGGGCGACAAGGTCGCAGCGCTTGCGGCGTGGGAAAAGCTGGAGGCGCGGACCAAGCCGGGTTCGCGCAGCCGCGGCGTCGCACTGATCCGCAAGAGCGCGGCGTTGTTCAAGCTCGACCGCTCGGACGACGCAGTGACTGCAGCGCGAGCCGGACTGGCGTTGTTGCCGGCGACCGATCCGACGCTCGCCGAGGATCGTTGGCGTGCCTATTACGATCTCGGCCTGATTGCTCAGACCGCGCTTGATTATGCGGGGGCAGGCGATGCGTTCCGAAGCGCGGAGAGTGCCGCGGACATGCCTGCGCTGAAGGCTGCGTCGATGCTCGGATTCGCCAGCGTCGCTACGTTCACCGATCCCGTGGCGGCAGAGGCTGCATTGGCGCGGGTCGATGCGCTCCTCAAGACGGTGTCCGCCGACAAGCCGTTGAAGGCCGATATCGCGCGGCGTCATGCGATCCTGTTGCTCAATCGCGGCGCATACGAGCCAGCTCGGACATATGCCGTGGATGCCGTCAAGCAGCTGGGCGGCTTGACCACCCAAACCGACTTGCGCGACGTGTCCGCCCGGTCCGATGCGGCGATCGCATCATTGCTATCGGGCAAGTCGGACGATGCGCGGCGCTATATGGCGATGACCGGCGCCGGACGGCTTACCAAAGGCGAGTTCGACCCTGCCGTGCAGATGGACGTCCCGCCGTGCGGTGGCGAGGCCGACCTGCGGCCGGCGGACATGGCGGTGGTCGAGTTCTCGATCGGCGACGACGGCGTCGTGCGCAACGTGTCTCCGATCTATGCGGCGGGTGGTGGCGCGGTCGCGCTCGAGTTTGCGCGTGCGGTCCGCGACTGGTCTTGGACCGCGGAGCAGGTAAAGGCGCTGCCGGCATTCTTCCGCTACAATGTGCGTGTCGAAATGCGCTGTTCGACCGCATTCGAGCGTCCGTCGATCGGCAAATTTCTCGACGCGGACATGGCGACGTGGCTCGAATCGAAGGGCCTCGCGCTGCCGACCGAGGAGCGTGGCGCCGATGCCGTTGCCGTCGTGCGCCAGCGTGCGGCACTGGCTGCCGCCGAAGCGAAGTCGGGGCCTGCTTCGCTCGCGGCACTGCCCCCGCTGTATCAACTCGCGAACAATGCGGTTGTCGGACGTGAAGAGAGCAACGTCCTCGCGCGTCGTGCGCTCGCGATCGCCGAAGCGCAGGGTGCACCGCCGACCGCACGGCTGCCGCTAGACATCAGCATCCGCGAGACCGCGAGCGCGGACAGCTGGAAGGATGGCGCGTACGCGCGCGCCGTGATGCCGCTCGCGTCGACACCGGCCTATGCGAACGATCCCAAGGCGCGGTCGGCCATCCTGTTGCTGGTCGCCGAGAAGACCGATTCGCGGAGCGGCCGCGCGACGTTGTTGCAGCAGGTCGCTGACGACAAGCGTCTGGCCACAAACGATCCACTGCGCGTCGGTGCGCTGATCCGTCTCGCTTCACTCCAGCAGCAGGCGGGTGAGACCGCCACCGCGCGCGCGACGTTCGAGCGGTCGGGGCTGGCCGCGAACCAGTGCGCGATTCTCGATGCGCCGCCGCGGTTCCTGTCGGCTGGCGGCACCTTCCCCGACGAAGCGAGACAATGGGGGTTCGAGGGGTGGACAAAGACGCAGTTCGATGTCGATGCCGATGGCCGGGTGCTCAACCAGCGCGCCGTGTTGAGCTACCCCCCGTTCGTGTTCACCAAGGCGGGCGTGCAGACGGTGGCAGGGGCGCGGTGGAGCAAGACCTTCCGCCCCGATGGCGGCGTCGGCTGTGGCGGTTTGTCACAGCAGGTGCGGTTCAAGATGCCGGGGTGATGTGTCGCTTTGCGATCCTCCCCCGCGAGGGGAGGTAGCGCGAAGGCGACGGAGGGGGGGATACGAAACCGACGTTGGCGCTTACCGCCCCCTCCGTCTGGCAAGCGCCAGACACCTCCCCCTTGCGGGGGAGGATCGGCGAAAGGCCTGATCCCGATTGTTTACACCAGCACCTTTTCCGGCCGGCCGACCTCTTCGAGCACGGTCGTCGAATCGATTTCCATCATTGGTTTGATGAGGCCGTCGCGGATGTCGTAGACCCAGCCGTGGAGCAGCACTTCCTGCCCGCGGGCGAACGCACCTTGGATCGTCGCGGTGCGCGCGAGGCGAATGAGTTGGTCGCGGACATTGACCTCGACCAGCCGGTTGACCTTCTGCTCGCGGTCGGGCTGCGCGTCGATCTCGTCGGCGTGATCGTGCAGGACGCTGCGCGCGGTGCTGAGCCAGTCGTCGACCGGCCCGGTGGTGCCGCCGTCGAGAGTCGCGCGGATGCCGCCGCACGCATAATGGCCGCAGATGATGATGTGGCGCACGCCGAGCACGTCGACCGCGTATTGCAGCACCGACATCAGGTTCATGTCGTCGTCGTTGACCAGATTGGCGATGTTGCGGTGGATGAACATGTTGCCCGGCGGCGTCATCGTCATCTGTTCGGGGCCCACGCGGCTGTCCGAACAGCCGATCCACAGGAATTCCGGGTTCTGGCCGATCAGCTGACGCTGAAAGAAGTCGGCGCTCTCCTCGATGATCTCGGCTGCCCACGCCTTGTTGGCGAGCAGGAGCTGCTTGTACTGCCTCATGCGAAACGGACCTCGGTCTGGGGGGCGTTGATCAGCTTCACCGTGCGCATCGCGAGATCGCCGCGGATCAGCACGGTGATGCCGCGATATTCGGCGCCCTTGATGAAGGCGTTGATGATGTCGACGTTGTCGAGATCGACATAGCTGGTCGACGACAGGTCGATCAGCAAATTGGCGTTGTCAGGCACCCGGTCGAGCGACTTCTGCAGCTCGTACTTGTGGATGAAGTAGAGATTGCGGCGGGCACGCACGAGGCAATCGTCATCGTCGCAGGCAAAGGTGATCGCGGTGCGGAAGTTGCGCGCGACGACGAACACGAACCCGACCGCCAGGCCGATGACGATGCCCTCAAGCAGGTCGGTGAACAGGATCGCGGCGACCGTGACGACGAACGGGATAAACTGCGTCCAGCCCTGCTTGAAGCGCTCGGTAAACAGCTTTGGCTTGGTCAGCTTGTAGCCGGTCGCGATCAGCACCGCGGCAAGCGCCGACAGCGGTATCAGGTTCAGCACCGCAGGGATCAGCGCGACGCTGACCAGCAGCCAGAAGCCGTGCAGCATGGTCGACAGCTTGCTCTCGGCCTTCGCGTCGACGTTCGCGGACGAGCGGACGATCACCGACGTGACGGGCAGGCCGCCGATCAGGCCGGACATGATGTTGCCGCCGCCCTGCGCCATCAGCTCCCAATTCTTGTCGGTCGAGCGGCGGCGCGGATCGATCTCGTCGACAGCCTTGACGCTGAGCAGCGATTCGAGGCTGGCGACGATCGCGAGCGTTACCGCGCTGGTCCACACGACACCCATCGTGATTCCCGAGAAATCGGGGAAGGTGAACAGCGACGGAAACTGCGACAGCGTCTGCGTGATCGGTACCTGGACGAGATGCGTCGCCTTGAGCTGCCATTCGGGCTTTACCGCGCCGAGCAGCGAATTGCCGAATATGCCGATCAGCACGACGACCAGAGGACCGGGAACGAAGCGGAGTGGCCCGTCCTTCGGCTTTGCGCCATCCCACCAGAACAGGAAAGCGAGGCTGACCGAGGCGATCAGGATCGCCCCCGGCGTGACCGCAGCGCTAAGGCTGTCGAAAATGCGCGAGAAGGTGTTGATGCCGTTCGCGGTGGTGAATTCGAAGATGCCCTCGGCCTCGCGATCGAAGCCGACCGCGTGCGGGATCTGCTTGAGGATCAGGATCAGGCCGATCGCCGCGAGCATGCCCGTGATCACGGAGGACGGCACGAATTCGCTGAGGATGCCGGCGCGGGTCAACGAGAAGCAGATCTGGAGCACGCCGGCGAGCACGACCGCCATCAGGAACATCTGGTAGCTCGGCATGCTCTCGATCGCGGTAAGCACGATGACCGTCAGGCCGGCGGCGGGGCCGCTGACCGACAGCGGCGACTTCGAGAACAGGCCGACGGCGATACCGCCAACGATCCCCGAGATGACACCGGCGAACAGCGGCGCGCCGGACGCGAGCGCCACGCCGAGGCACAGCGGCAGGGCGACGAGCGCGACGACGATGGAGGCGGGAAGATCCGCGCGCCATGTGGTAAGCTTTGGAATGAGAGTCGGCACCAGGGCTCCTGTCGCTAAGGTGTCGGCCGGGAATATGTCCGACGCGGACGCATCTATCCATGCCACATGACAAATAGTTCATGTTCAGTAATCGATGAACGGTGGCTGACTCAAGGCGGAATGTTGCGACGCGGAAGATTATCGGGCTGTGGGAGTTTGAGCCGCTTTGCCGCGTACGGTTGCGTTGTCTGCGGGGACGCCTATCTCGGGGCGCTATGGCGAGAAGCACGACACGATCTTCCGACTGGGGTTTTCCGCGCTGGCGCGAATATGGCGCGAGCACCGAGGCGGTGACGGTGCGGCTGTGCGACCGGCATGGTTGCAACGAGCCCGGCAATTGCCCGGCACCGAAATCACCTAACAGCCCGGACCGCTGGTATTTCTGCATGAACCACGCTGGCGAATATAATCGCGGCTGGAATTACTTCGAAGGCTTGAGCGCGGAGGAAGCGGCGGAGCGCGAGGCGGCAGAGACCCGGACCGCGGACGGTTATACCGATCCCAAGCATTACGCGTGGGCAGGCTCGGGTGACGGCAGCCGCTCGCGCGACGAGATGCGTGCGCTGGAGGTGCTGGACCTGGAGCCCGATGCGACGTTCGAAGACGTGCGGGCGGCGTGGCGACGGATGGCCAAGGCCAACCATCCGGATGTGCGGCCGAACGACAAGGACGCGGCGAAGCGGTTTCAGGGCGTGCAGGCGGCCTATGAGGTTTTGAAGGTCGCCGAAGACCAGCGGACTTGGAAACCGGCGTGATCCGGGTCCTCGCCAGTCGCTGGCAGGGAAGCGTGCTGGTCTGCGGGAAGTGTTCGAAGAAGCTGGATGGCGGGTTTGGCGAAAAGGGCCGGACGCCCCTCGTGAAGCTGTTGCGTAAGGCACTCGGCGTCAAGAAGGGCCGCAAGGCGGAACGCGGGGTGGTCGAGGTCAAGTGCCTCGGGGTTTGCCCGAAGAACGCGGTGGTGATGGTCGACGGCGCTCGGCCGGACCGGTGGATGTTGGTGCCGGCCGGTGCCGATGCCGATGAGGTCGTTGCGACGCTGAGCGAGCAGGCGAGCTTGCCCTCACCCTCGCCGCCTCTGGCGTCTCTCCCTCTCCCCTGAGGGGGAGAGGGAAGGGGCCAGCGGCCGCTTGGCCGTGGGAGGGGTGAGGGCACGGTTCTCGCGTTAAGTCGCGTATCGCTCGGCGGTCTCGCGAATCAGCGCGATCATATTGGGAATTCCAGATGTGCGGCTCGAAGAGAGGTGGTTCTTTACATCGAACGGCTCCAACTGCTTATTGATATCGAGCGACAGTATATCGGCTGGTGGGAGATCTTGAACGATCGTAACGACGAGCGCGATAATGCCTTTTGTTATCGCCGATGTTGAGTCTGCTAGAAAATGCAGTGATCCATCTGTGTTGCGGGTCGGGTACGTCCAAACGGAGGCGTTACACCCTCTAACTAGAGTTTTGTCGACCTTCAAAGCCATAGGCATCGGCTCTAACTCGCGGCCGAGCTCGATAAGGAGCCGCTGTCGATCGTCCTTGCTGTCCAGAAACTCATATTCTTCGCGGATGTCGGAAAGGGATGCCATTCCCGACCGGTAGCGGTTCGGCCGTAGCGCTTCAACACCGTGTTCCCCCGCGAAGGCGGGGGCCCAGTCTGGACCCCCGCCTTCGCGGGGGAACATGCTTGCCGGGTAAGTCCTAAAGATCCACCCCGGCGGCGATCGCCTCGAGCTTCTTGATGCGTTCCTTCAGGTCCGCGATCTCGATCCGCGATCCGGTCGACACTGCGACCGGCATCCGGCCGTCATGCATCTGATCCAGTTCCATCCGTCGCAGCGAGAGCCAGCCGCGCCATCCGGCCAGTCCCCCGGCGACGACCATCGCGAGTCCGGCAAGGCTCGCCAGCGCGAGCGTGATATAGACGTTGGGTTCGATCATGTCCGCCTCCTCTAGCGGTCGCGGAGCCGTTCGATCTCTCGGTCGAGATCGACGCTCTTGTGGTTGTCGGTGATCACGCGCTCCAGAACCTGGATACGCTCCTTCATCTGCTGCACCTCGTCGCGCAGCCGCAGCGTATCGATGCTGTCGGCCGGCTTGGCCGGGGCGTCGCCCATCGCGCGGTAGCGCGCGGTCAGCACCTTGGCGGCCATCACGATCAGCACGATGCAGACGACCATCGAAAAGGGGTTCATCGTGTTTCTCCTTCAACGAGGCTCGGGTGCCGGGCCGTCAGCGCGATCGGTGGGGATGCGGGTGACAGTACCGCCTGGGATGGGGTTGGTTCGACCCGGAGCCGTTCAATCTCGTCGGCGACGCCGGTGCCGCGATCGGTGGCGATCCGTTCCAGCACGCGGACGCGCTGTTCGAGACGTTCGGTGTGGGCGGCATATTGCGCCGCCTTCTCCGCGGTCTGCGCGTTCAGCGCGGTGGCCATCGTCTCCTTGTGCCGCAACCAGCTCTTGAACATCTCGCTGCCGATCCCGAGTGTGACGGGCGCGCCGACACAGACGATGGCAAGCATGAAAACCGTAAATCCGTCCATGACCGATGTCCCTCAGCGATCGCGGAGTGCTTCGATCTCGCGAGCGGTACGCTCGGCGGGATCGGTGGCGATGCGCTCGAGGACCGCGATCCGTTCCTCGAGGCGGGAGACCTGCCCGGTCAGGCGCTCGTTCTCGTTGCTGAGCAGCAATACCTGGCGCTCGCCATCGACATCGCCATCCCGCCCGCGCCTGCGGCGGCGCGCTTCTGGCTCGAAGCCATGCTTTGCGCGGACCCAGTTGTTCGCAACCCAGGCAACCGGTCCGATCGAAATCGCCACGATCGGTATGATCAAACCCCAATCCATTGCAGTATCCCTTCAGTTCGGCTGGAGGCGAAGCGCCTCGATTTCGCGGGCGGTGCGCTCGGCGGGATCGGTGGTGATCCGTTCGAGGACCTGGATCCGCTCCTGCAAGCGGTCGATCTGGCCGGTGCGGCGCGCATTCTCGCTGTCGAGCAGCGCGATGGTGCGTTCCGCATCCCGGTTCGCGGCCTTGAACGCGATCCGCGCCTTGCGCCGACCAAATGCCTGGATCGTCAGCGTTGCCAGCGTGCCAAGTATGATACCCAGTGTGAGTGCTGCTTCCGGTGGCATGGTATTCTCCCCTTTTGGATCGACGCCGCGTCTCAGCGCAGGCTGTCGATCTCTGCCGCAAGGCTGTTGCTTGAGCGGCTGGTGTAATGCGTCTCGATGTCGGCCAAGCGGCGGTCGATGTCGCGGAACTTGCTGCGGACCTCGGCGGTCGAGCGCTTCGGGTTCGAGCGGACGCCCTGCCAGAACTTCGCGTCGTCCGGCGTCTCGTACAGGCCGATCGGTTTGGCATGGCCCATCCAGGCGACCATCCAATAGGCCAGCAGCGTCCAGGGAAAGCCCCCGGCAAGCGTCAGGACGACCATCCCGACCCGGACGAAGAGCGCGTCGACGCCGGTGTAGTCGGCGATCCCGGCGCAGACGCCCTTCCACTTGGCGTTCTGCTTATCGAGGTAAAACTGTGTGCGGCTGCCGGACATCTCAGTTCCTCCGATCAGAAGTGCGGTCGGACTGATGGTCCGACAGATACGGCGATTGCGTGGTGCCAAGACCCGGCTTCCAGTCGGGATTGTCGGCGGCGATGATCCGTTCGACGGTCATCACGCGGTCTTCGAGGCGGCGGGCCAAGGCCTGCATCTCGTCGAGCAGCTTTTCGTCTTCCTCCGTGATCCGCGGCGCCTGCTTCCACTTTGTGATGTAGTGCAGGATCACCCACGGCAGCCCGATGAAGAGCACGGCGCAGACGAGAACGGGGGTCAGGTCATCCATCTCAATCGTCCTTCTTCATGCGCGCCTTGAGCGCGGCGAGCTGGGCGTTGACCTTGTCGTCGCTGCGCAGCTCGGCGATTTCCTCTTCGAGCGACTTGACGACCCCGAGCCCCATCGCATCCGCGCGGCCCTCGGCCTCGTCGACGCGGCGGTCGAGGATGTCGAAGCGGCTGAACGCCTCGTGCGTCTTCGGACCGTTGTACATCTCGCGTAGGCGCGTTCGGTTGTTCGCGCTCTCAAGCCGGGTCTGCACCGCGTTCTGCTTGGTGCGCGCCTCGCGGAGCTTGGTCTGGAGCTTGGCGATGTCCTCTTCTGAAGCCCGGAGAGCATCGTCGAGCACGCCGACCTCGCCTTTCAACTGCTCGGCCATGTCGAACGCCTTCTGACGCTCGACCAGGGCTGCCTTGGCGAGGTCCTCGCGGTCCTTGCTCAGCGCCAGTTCGGCCTTCTCGGTCCAGTTGTCCTGGAGCTGCTCCAGCTTCGAGATATGGCGGCGCATCTCCTTCTGGTCGGCGATGGTGCGCGCGGCGGAGGCGCGAACCTCGACCAGCGTTTCCTCCATCTCGAGGATGATCATGCGGATCATCTTCGACGGGTCTTCGGCCTTCTCGATGAGATCGGCGAAGTTGGCGGCGACGATGTCGCGGGTGCGGGAAAAGATGCCCATGTAAATCCTACTCCAGGGGTCGGCCCGAGGCTCTTGGCGAGCCGTCGGGGTCTTATGCCACGATTGCGGTGGTTGCCGCGATAGGCGTCATGTTGGTTGCGGTCGCAGGTCCTACCGCGCCGATGACGCAGGTTGCGCTGGCGACGATGGTGCAGAGGGCGGCGACGACGGTGCGGGCGATGGTGGTGTTGAACATGGTGGGTCCCCTTTGAGGATGGTCGTTTCCGCTATTCGGCGGGTTGCCTGAAGCATTGCATCAGTCGTGCCAGTTTCGAAAATGGCGAGATTGCAGGGGTTTGCGCGATTTCAGGTGTTTGGGCTGTGGCGGAAGCTTGCCAAGAGTTGGGAATTCGCGCCACATCTTCGCCATGGAGCGAACCACACAGGTCATCGGCGAGTCCGGCACGTTCATGGCCGCGCTCGAACGCGCATCGCGGGCGGCGGCGCTGGACCGTCCTGTGCTGGTGATCGGCGAGCGCGGCACGGGCAAGGAACTGGTCGCCGAACGCCTTCACCGCCTGTCGCCGCGGTGGGATCAGCCGCTGGTGATCATGAACTGCGCGGCGTTGCCCGAGACGCTGATCGAGGCGGAACTGTTCGGGCATGAAGCAGGCGCGTTCACCGGTGCGACGAAGGCGCGGGTCGGGCGGTTCGAGGAGGCGGATGGCGGGACGCTGTTCCTCGACGAACTCGGCACGCTGTCGATGGCCGCGCAGGACCGCCTGCTGCGCGCGGTCGAATATGGCGAGATCACGCGGATTGGCTCGTCGCGGCCGATGCGGGTAGACGTACGGATCGTGGCGGCGACCAACGAGCATCTGCCCGACAAGGTCGACCGGCACGAGTTCCGGGCCGATCTGCTCGACCGATTGTCGTTCGAGGTGGTGACCTTGCCGCCCTTACGCGCGCGGACCGGCGACGTCGTCGTGCTGGCCGAGCATTTCGGCCGGCGCATGGCGTCCGAACTCGGTCGCGAGCGCTGGGAGGGTTTCGGCCCGGCAGCTATGGATGCGCTGATCGCGTATCGTTGGCCGGGCAATGTCCGCGAGCTCCGCAACGTCGTCGAGCGCGCGGTGTATCGGTGGGAGAAGACCGGGCCGATCGACGCGATAGAGATCGACCCGTTTCAGTCTCCGCACCGGCCGGGAGCCTCGACCGCGCCTAAACCTATGGTGGTGACTCCGCGCGCGGCCGAACCGGATGAAGGCGAGGATCCGGTCGTCGCGTGCGAAGAAGGCCCTTCGGACTTCAAGTCTCGCGTGTCCCGCTTCGAACGCGACCTCCTGTCACGCGCGCTGTCGGAACACCGCTTTAACCAACGCGCCACCGCCGATGCGCTAGGCCTGAGCTACGACCAACTCCGCCACGCCCTGAAGCGCCACGACCTCCTCAACGCGGGAGGTTAAAGTAATCCTCCCCCGCAAGGGGGAGGTGGCTGGCTCTTGCCAGACGGAGGGGGAGGACACGGAGCAGAGGTTTCGCTTGCCTCCCCCTCCGTCACCTTCGGCGCCACCTCCCCCTTGCGGGGGAGGATCGTAGGTGTTGCGTTACCCGCTCTTCCCGACCAACCCGGCCAGCTTCTTCAGCTTCGGTGCGACCATCGGCACGGTCAGCATCGTGCTCGCCAGCGCCATCAGCAGCAGCGCGGTGAAGGTCTCATTCGTGATGATCTTCTTATCCAGCAGGATGTTGACGAAGATGATCATGATCAACGCCTTGGTCTGGAGCAGCCAGCCGATCGCCGACGCCTCGCCCGGCCGCCACTTCAGGATCCGTCCCGCCGCGTGAACGCCCGCGAGCTTGCCGCCTACCGACGCGACCAGCAGCAACGCCGCCGCGCCGAACACCGCATAGCCGCCGACCGCCCACTGCGTCTTCAACCCCGTCGACAGGAAGAACACCGGCATCACCGCGAGCAGCACGAAGTGGCGGAACTGGTCCATCTTCGCGGTCGTGAACCACTTCGAGTCGAGCACCGCGCCGGACAGGAACGCGCCGACCATGAAGTGCAGCCCCGCCCAGTCTGCCGCGAACCCGCAACCGGCCAGCCAGATCAGGCTGACATACCAGCGATCGCGCTCCTCGATCATGCCCATCAGCTTGCGCACCAGCAACGTAGCGACCGCGAACCCGACGAGGAAGCCGCCCTGTCGGCCGACGCGCTCCCAATCGAGCAGGATCAGTGCCAGCACGCCCCAGATCGCGATGTCGTCTAGGCTGGCATAGCGCAGGATCCGCTGGCCGATCGGCTCGCGCAGGATGTCGAGCTTTTCGAGGAACAGGACGAGGATCGGGAGGGCGGTGACCGCGCAGGCCATGCCGATGCCGAGCACCACCTGCCACGTCGCGCCGTCCGGTCCTCGCCAGCCGGGATAGCGCAGCATCAGCGCCGCGGCGATGCTGCCGGTGACCAGCGGCACCGCGAGCGCGAGCCCTGCTGTGACGCCCGTCTCGCCGCGCCGCTTCCAGGCCTCGCCGAGGTCGAGCTCGATGCCGGCGACCCAGACGAACATCATCACCGCCCACCACGCCACACCGTTAAGCGATCCCATCGTCGCGGGTGTGAAGATCGTCGCGTAATAGTCCGGATACACCGCGCCAAGCACACCCGGCCCGAGCAGGATGCCGCCGATGATCTGCACCACCACCAGCGGCGCCCAGTAATCGGTCCGCCCGAGCCGCCACACCAGATACGGCACCGTGAAGATGATGAGCATCGCAAGGAGGAAAACCTCCGTCGGCGTCATGGCGTGCATATGGTCCCCTCGGGCCCGGTCGGTTCCCTCCGCCGGCTTCGTTACGGTAGCGATAGTATTCAACGGAACAGAGCGCGGCAATATGCGCGTCCTTCGATCCAATCAGGACGGACCGATCTCTGCATTGCGTCATTTCGGGACAGGCGATTACGGACCGGGCGGATCGGCTGGCGGGACGGAGGCGTTCCGTGCGAACGGGTCCTACGGTGTCGTTGGTACCGGATGACAAGGATACGCCATGAAACGATCGCTGCTGGCGCTCGCGCTGTTCGCTACGCCCGCCTTCGCGCAGACCGCGGCACCGTTTACGGTGAATGGGCAGGGGTTCGCGACGCTGCAGGAGGCGGTGTCGTCGATCCGCATGGGCACCGCGACGATCCTGATCGCGCCCGGCACTTACCGCGAATGCGCAATTCAGGCTGGCGGTCACATCACCTTTAAGGCGGTCAAGCCGGGGACCGCGATCTTCGAGAGCGTGCCGTGCGAGGACAAGGCGGCCCTGGTGCTTCGCGGGCAGGGTTCGGTCGTCGATGGTCTCGTCTTCCGCGGCTACCGCGTTACCGACGGCAACGGTGCAGGCATCCGCACCGAGATGGGCGACCTGACCGTCACCAACGCGATGTTCCTCGACAGCCAGGAGGGCATCCTCGGCGGCCAACCGTCCGGGCAGCGCATCACGATCGACCACTCGACCTTTTCCGGGCTCGGCCAGTGCGACGAGGCGCCGAACTGTTCGCATTCGATCTACCTGGCGAACAAGGGCAGCGTCACGGTCACCAATTCGCGGTTCGAACGTGGCACGGGCGGGCATTACGTCAAGCTGCGCGTGCCGACCGTGACGATCGCCGACAACAGCTTCGACGATACCGCGGGCAAGAAGACCAACTACATGATCGACCTGCCCGAAGGCGCCACCGGGCTGATCGCGCGCAACGCTTTCGTGCAGGGCAGGCAGAAGGAGAACGGGTCGGCGTTGATCGTGGTCTCGGCCGAGGCGAAGACGTACCGCTCGACCGGGCTGCGCATTGAGGACAATGATGCGCGCCTGTCGCCGGGAGACGACAAGACCCCGACGTTCGTGGTGGACTTCAGCCACGACCGGCTGGCGCTGGGGGCGAACCGGCTGGGCGCCGGCATCAAGCCGTTCGAGACGCGCTGAGCTTCAGGGGCGCGGCGCACCAACCCCTATTACCGTCACCCCAGCGAAAGCTGGGGTATCCCCGTTGGGATAGCGCCCGCCCGCCACCGGGATATCCCAGCTTTCGCTGGGATGACGGGGATGAGCCGCGGCTACCTCAGCTCGGGCAAGTGCTCGCAGCACCCGGATCGAGATCCAGGCACCGCCCGTCCAATCCCGACACCGGCAATCCGATCGTCGCCGCCAGGGTCGGCACGATGTCCACCGTCTCAACCGACAGCGGCTGCTCGAACCCGGTCATGCCCTTGCGCCAGAACAGGATCGGCACGCGGCGATCGTAATCCCAAGGCGACCCATGCGTCTCGACATAGCCGCCTGCCGGCGAGACGATCGTCGTCACGCGCGGCTTGAGCAGCGCGACCAGCTGGCCGGAACGCCCCTCGTAGAACGACGCGCGCGCACGCTCGATCAGCGTCCACGTCTCGGGCGGCGACTTCGCCATCGGCGTCGCCATGATCTCGGCTGCGGAGAACGCGGCGGCAACCTGCGGCATCGCGCGATAGCGACGCAGCGCCTCGGTCAGGACTTTTGCGCGCGTTTTCTCCGGCAGGGAGTCGTCGATATAGACGTCGCCTTCGGTCCCGAGCAGTACGCTGCCCGGCAGGCCCATGTCCTTGGCGATCGCGGTGCCGACCTGCTTGGCCAGCACGTTCTCGTCCATGTGCGCCTCCATCGGCATCGCGCGCTGCTGCTGGCGCTCGGTCGCGTCATGCGCGCCGTGATCCGCGGTCAGCACGACCTCGTAATCGACCCCGGTCGCGTCCATCACGTTGAAGAAATCGCCCAGCGTCCGGTCGAGCTCGGCCATCTGGATGCACATCTCCGAGCCCTGCGTGCCGTAGGTATGCCCGACATAATCGGTCGCCGACGCGCCGATATCGATGATGTCGGTCTGCGGCCCCTTGCCGAGCTTCATGTCCTGGACCAGCGCGGCCGCCATCGCGAACACCGCCGCGTCGGACGCGGGCGAAACCCGGAACCCCTTCGCGTCGCCTGCCTCGCGCTCGAAGCGCCCCTGGCCGTACGTCTTGCCCGCGATCACGATCGGATGGTTCACGCCTGCGCAATAGCCTGGCAGCGGTAGCGCCGCCTGCGGCTTGGCGATCAGCGCGGCGACCGCGTCGCGCGTGCGCTGCACCGCGGGCGGCACCGCGCGGCCTGCGTAGGAGACATAGGTCTTGCCGTCCCACCACCAGAGTTCGTCGACCTTGTGGCCGCCCATCATCACCGCCGCGCGATCCTTCCCCGCGACCGACACCGAGCGCGTCCGCGGATCGCGCGCCTTCATCATCTCGCCGAGCGTCGGCACCTTCAGATGCATTTCGGACACGGTGTAGCTGTCGTGCGTGCTGCCGGTGACGCGCTCGTCCTCCGAGCAATAGACGATCTTGTCGGGCCGCCCGGCGCGCTGGTCGATCCAGTTGTTGGCGATGATCCCGGTATGCGCAGGCCGCATGCCGGTCAGGATCGTCGAATGGCCGGGGCACGTCTCGGTCGCGGCGTGGCTCTGATAGCCGCTGGGGAACACCGCGCCGTTGAGCAGTCGCGTGAAGCCGCCGGTGTAGCGGTTGCGATATTGCTGGAACAGGTCGGCGGCGAACTGGTCGACCGAGATCGCGACGATCAGTTTCGGCGGGGTAGTTGGCGTTGCTGCGGGCGCGGGGGGCACCGTCTGGGCGGATACCGTTGTGGCCGTGGTCAGGAGCAGGGCGGCGATAAGTGCTTTCACGAACAGTCCTTTAGCAAGCATGGGCCCGCAACCGAGCGCGACGCTTTGAAGTGCAATACGAGATCGTCACCGCTATGGCTTTGCGCGATGAACGAAACAAGGATGGCCATGCGCGGATTACGTTGCGCCGTGATGACGGTCTTGCTGGCCGTCTGCGGGCTGGCGAGCGCACCCGCGCTTGCGGAATCGCTGAACGGCTCCAGTCAGCATCTGATGATGAAGCTAGTCGCCGAAAGCGATCACCCCAAGGCCGGCGCCCCGCTGACGATCGCGCTCGCCACGACGCCCGAGACCGGCTGGCATGGCTATTGGCGCAACCCGGGCGATGCGGGCTTTCCGGCGACGTTCGACTGGACCTTGCCGACTGGCGCGAAGGCGGGCGAGCCGGAATGGCCAGTGCCTACGACGCTGCTGATCGCGGGCCTGATGAACTATGTCTACGAGGCGCCCTATGCGCCGCTCGTGACGATCCAGGTCCCGGCGGGGCTGGCGGCGGGGACCAAATTCCCGATCCGGTTGAAGACGAGCTACCTCGTCTGCTCGGCGACGATCTGCGTGCCAGAGGAGAAGGCGCTCTCGCTTGACCTCACGATCGGCGACGGCGCGCCGTCACAGGCCGCCGCGTTCGCAGGCTGGCGTCAGGCGATTCCCAAGCCGCTCGATGCCGGTGCGACGTACGCGGCGAGCAACGGGACGATACGGATCGCTGTGCCGTTCCCGGCGGGCGCAAAGATCGACAAGGCGTATTTCTTCCCGGTCACCACCGGCGCGATCGAGAACGGTGCGGCGCAGACGGTAACGCGCGACGGCCACCGGCTGACGATCAGCACCAAGGTCGCGGCGAATGCGAAGGATGGCGGGCCGATCGAGGGCGTGCTCCGGATCGGCGACGGGCAGGGGCTCGGCGTCAAGGCGATGCTCGGTGCGGTGGCTGAAACGGCTGGCGGCGACGCGACGAGCGCGAACGGCGAGAGCCTCTGGCTGACCGCGCTGATCGCATTCGCGGGCGCAGTGCTCGGCGGACTGATTCTCAACATCATGCCGTGCGTCTTCCCGATCCTCAGCCTCAAGGCGCTCAGCCTCGCCCGCGGCGGCGCGAGCGAGAAGGATGCGCGGGGCGAGGCTTTGGCGTATACCGCGGGCGTCGTGCTGGTGTGCCTCGGCCTCGGCGGCGCGATCCTGGCGTTGCGAGCAGGCGGCTCCGCAGTGGGCTGGGCGTTCCAGTTGCAGCATCCCGGCGCGATTGTCGCGTTGCTGCTGCTGAGCACCGCCATCGCGTTCAACCTTACCGGGCTGTTCGAGGTCCCGACACCCCGCTTTGCCGGCGAGAGTGGCGCGAGCGGCGCGTTCGCGACCGGTGCGCTGGCGGCGTTCATCGCGACGCCGTGCACCGGGCCGTTCATGGGCGCGGCGCTCGGCGCGGCGCTGGTGCTGCCGTGGCCGGCGGCGCTCGCTGTGTTCGGCGGGCTCGGGATCGGCTTGTCGCTCCCATTCCTCGCGATCGGGTTTATCCCGTCGTGGCGGCGGTGGTTGCCGAAGCCGGGCGTATGGATGGAGACGTTCCGCCATGTCCTGTCGGTGCCGATGTTCCTGACCGCGATCGCACTCGGCTGGGTGCTCGGCCGCCAGACCGGCGTCGAAGCGCTCACGCTTGCGCTGATTGCTGTGCTGGCGGTCGGCGTGGTCCTATGGATAGGCGGCACGCGGCAGCGCAAGGGCAAGGCGTTCGGAGTCGTGGCGCAGGTCGCACTGGCCATCGTCTTTGTCGGCAGCGCAGCCCTGATCGCGCAGACGCCGCCCGCGTCGGCAAAAGCTGCGACCACCGGCGATGAAGCCTTCACCGAAGCCAAACTCGCCTCGCTCCGTGCCGAAAAGCGCCCTGTGTTCGTGTACTTCACCGCCGATTGGTGTCTGACGTGCAAGGTCAACGAGAAGGCGGCGATCGACACGACCGACGTCCGCGACGCCTTCGCCAAGCACAAGGTCGCGGCGCTGATCGGCGACTGGACCGACGGCGATCCGGTGATGGGCCGCTTCATCCAGTCGCACAACCGCGCGGGCGTTCCGCTGTACCTCTATTATGCGCCGGGGGCTGCCGAACCGACCGTCCTGCCGCAGGTCCTGACGCCCGGTTTGCTGGAAGGGCTCGGCGCCTGATTTAGGTGTGGATAACAAGTCCTTGTGCGCCGCACCAAAGCGTTGCAGCATGGAACCGTAACGCTTGATGGGGAATTGACCGTTTCGATGGGGAAACAAGCGTTCGACGAGATCATGGGGACACCGGGCGACACGACCGCCCGTCCCGAATTGGCGGCACTCGGAAGGTGGATCGAGGAGACGCCCGACGCCGAGTTGCGTCGCCGGCAGGAGGCGGCCGAGACCACGTTCCGGCAGCTCGGCATCACCTTTGCTGTGTACGGCGAGAACGAGGCGGCCGAGCGGATCATCCCGTTCGACATCGTCCCTCGCGTCTTCCTGCACGACGAATGGAGCCGGTTGTCCGAGGGGCTCGTTCAGCGCGTCGAGGCGATCAACGCGTTTCTCGATGACATTTATGGCGAGCGCCGCATCCTCAAGGAAGGCATTCTTCCAGAGGACCTGGTACTCGGCAATCCGCAGTTCCGCCCCGAGATCGCCGGCATGCGCCCTCCGCACGGCATCTGGGCGCATATCTGCGGGATCGATCTGGTCCGCACCGGTCCGGACGACTTCTTTGTCCTCGAGGACAACGCTCGTACGCCGTCCGGCGTCAGCTACATGCTGGAGAACCGCGAGGCTATGCTCCGGCTGTGCCCCGAGCTGTTCCGCGAGTTCCGGGTGGCGGCGGTCGACAGCTATCCCGATCGCTTGCTGGAGACGATGAAGTCGGTCGCGCCGCACGGCACCGGCTCCAATCCGACCTGTGTGCTGCTGACCCCCGGCCACTATAACTCCGCCTATTACGAGCACAGCTTCCTCGCGGATTCGATGGGGATCGAACTCGTCGAGGCCGCCGATCTGGTGGTCGACGACGACGTCGTCTGGATGCGGACGATCGCGGGCCGGGTAAAGGTCGACGTGATCTATCGCCGGATCGACGACGATTATCTCGATCCGCTGGTGTTCCGTCCGGATTCCGCATTGGGCGTGCCGGGGCTGATCGCAGCCTATGCGGCCGGCAACGTCGCGATCATGAATGCGCCGGGCAACGGGATCGCCGACGACAAGGCGATCTATAGCTACATGCCCGACATCGTGAAGTTCTACTCAGGGGGCGAGTGCAAGCTGCGCAACGTCGAAACCTGGCGCTGCCGCGAACCCCAGGCGCTGCAGTATGTCCTCGACAACCTCGCGGATGTCGTCGTGAAGCTGGTCGACGGCTCCGGTGGCTACGGGATGCTCGTCGGCCCGACGGCATCGAAACAGGAGATCGAAGATTTCCGCGCCGCGCTGATCGCTGAACCGCATCGCTACATCGCCCAACCTACGCTGGCGCTGTCGACCGTACCGACCATGGCTCGTGGTGGACTATCGCCGCGCCATGTCGATTTCCGCCCGTTCGTACTGACCGGATCGAAGGGCGTTCAGGTGGTGCCGGGTGGCCTCACGCGTGTTGCCCTGAAAGAAGGATCGCTGGTCGTGAATTCCAGCCAGGGCGGCGGCACCAAGGACAGTTTCGTCCTGATGGCAGACCAGTCCCAGCGGATGGGGTCGGGCGGAATGACGCAGACGATGGGCGGCATGTCGCAGACGTTGGGAACGCCCGATGCTCTCTAGGACCGCATCGTCGCTGTATTGGCTCGGCCGGTATTTCGAGCGCGCCGATTTCATTGCTCGGCTTGTCGAGGCGACCGTCCGGCTCGACGTGCTGTCGTCGCAGCCGGCGGGCGAGGCCGCCTGGGGCTCGGCGCTCGCCGTCACCGAGACCGACGAGGCCTACGCCGCGACCAATGTCGAGATCGGCCAGCGCGACGTCGTCCGCTTCCTGACGCTCGATTCGAGCCATCCCGGTTCGATCGTCCGTTGTCTCGACATGGCGCGCAACAACGCCAAAGCCGTCCGTACCGCGCTGACCCGCGAGGCCTGGACCGCGATCAACCGCGCATGGCTGCTGTTCGAGAACCGCGCGACACCCGGCAGCACGACTGCGCAGTTGAACCTGGTCGAGGCGGTCAAGAACGAGACCCGAGGGTTCGAGGGCGCGGTTCATCGGATGCTCCGCAACCAGACGACGTGGTTCATTCGGCTCGGCCAGGCGGTAGAGCGCGCGGACAACACCGCGCGGCTGCTCGATGTCAAATATCACATCCTGTTGCCCGAGGGTGAACGCCTCGGCGGCGCGATCGACCGTGATCAGTGGACGACGATCCTGCAGACCGTCTCGGCCGTTACCGCCTATCGCTGGCTCTACAATGACGGGTTGCGCCCCGCCGACGTGATCGACCTGCTGCTGGCCCGCGCGGAACTGCCGCGCAGTCTGGCGGCGTCGGTCGAGGAAACGGTCGACGTGCTCAATCTGCTGGCCAAGCGCACGGGCAATCACGGGGAGGCGGACAGGATGGCGCGGATGCGGGCGAGCCGGATGGCCAAGACGCGGTCTGGCGAGGTGATATCCTCCGGCCTGCATCAGTATCTGCAGGCGTTCATCGCGGAGAACGCCTTGCTGCACGGCGCCATCGGCCGCCAGTTCAAGTTCCTTTGATGCGGCTGTCGATCGATCATCACACGATCTACCGCTTCAGTCAGCCGCAGGGACGGCTCGTTCAAATGCTCCGGCTGACGCCCGAGAACACGCATGACCAGACGGTGGCGTCGTGGCGGATCGATGTCGATTGCGACGCGCGACTGCGACCCGGCCGCGATGGGTTCGGCAACGCGATCACCATGCTCTACGCCGAGGGACCGGTCGACGGGATCGAGATCACGGTGAAAGGCGAGGTGCTCACCAGCCATTCGGACGGCGTCCTGCACGGCGTTCACGAGACCTTGCCGCCTGCGCTGTTCCTCCGGTCTACGGAGGCGACTGCGCATGACGTGGCGATCGCCAAGTTCGCCGCCAGCGCTGCCGAGAGCGCGCACGACCGGATCGGCGCGTTGCATCGACTGAACAGGGCGTTCCACAAACGGTTCACCTTCGATGCCGGACGTCCCGAGCCGGGCCGGACCGCCGCCGCAGCGTTTCGTCGGGAAAGCGCCACGCCACGCGACATGGCGCAGATGTTCGCGGTGGCCGCACGTTCGCTCGGCGCGCCCGCGCGGTATGTATCTGGCTATCACCATAACGATCACGAGGTCGTCCATCTGCCGACCCCGCATGGCTGGGCAGAAGCGTTCGTCGACGGACTCGGGTGGGTCGGGTTCGATCCGTGCACCGGAATGTCGCCCGAAGAGCATTATGTCCGCGTCGCGATGGCCTTGGACGCGGCAGGAGCAGCGCCGGTAGCAGGATCGCGACTGGGCGAGGGTGGCGAGGAACTCGACGTCGACGTCGTGGTGCAGCGCGAGGACTGAGATCGTTTCCCCGCGAAGGCGGGTACCCAGTCTGGGCTCTCGCCTTCGCGGGAGAACAACAGGGCTAGGGTCTGTAAGGTCCCCCGCAGCGGAAGGCCGGGGCCCAATTGGCAAGGTGGTCGTAACGGAGGACTGCACGCAATTAGCAGCGTTTGCCAGTTGGGCCCCGGCCTTCGCCGGTGGGGGGATAGCTTTGCAGGCTGGGCGCAGCGTTATGTGATTGCCCTGACTTCAGACCAGCGCCGCAACCCGTGTCGGCGGCGTCACCAGATCCGCATCCTCCAGCCGCCGCCAGCCCGCCGGTCCGAGAACCTCCAGCGGCCGATACCGGGTCTTGTACTCCATCCGCGGCGAGCCCTTCACCCAATAGCCCAGATACACATACGGCAGCCCGGCATCGCGAGCGCGCAGGATGTGATCCATGATGATGAAGTTGCCGAACCCCGGCCGGCTGCCCTCGTCCGCGGCGAAGAAGCTGTAGACCATCGATAGCCCGTCGGCCTGGCGGTCGGTCAGGCATGCGCCGATCAGCCGGCCTTGCACACCGTTTACGCCCGGCTCGCGGTATTCGACGATCACCGAGTTGACCGGCGAATGCTCGATCATGTCGGCATAGTCGTCCTCGTCCATGCCGGCCATGCCGCCGCCAGGATGGCGCGTGCCGAGATAGCGGCGGAGCAACTGGAACTGCTCGTCGGTCGCCCACGCCTTGCAAGCCGTCACCTCGATATCGCCGTGCCGCTTCAGCAATTTGCGTTGGGTGGCGTTGGGCACGAACTCCGCCGTCACGACACGAACCGACACGCAGGCGGTGCAGCCCGCGCAGGACGGCCGGTAGGCGACGCCCTGGCTACGGCGGAAGCCGATGCGCCCCAGCGCATCGTTCAGTTCGTTAGCGTGCGGCCCGGTGAGTTCTGTGAACACCTTGCGCTCTTGCCGACCCGGCAAATACGGGCACGGGGACGGGCTGGTGACGAAGAAGCGCGGGAAACGAAAAGGCGCAGTCACCGAAACCCATGTCCTTGAGGCAAGCGCGAGAGGCCGCGTTGCACCGTATATGGTCGCGTCCTGCAATACTGAAAAGGCGGTTTACCACGATTATGGGTTAACGCGGTAAATCACCGCCTTACCGTGGTATTTACGCCAGTTCGACGGTCGAGGTTTCATACCCGCCAGCGCGCAACGCGCCCACCAACCGGTCGAGATGCGCGCGGTCCCGCGTCTCGCATTCGATGTCGGTGATCAGGCCCTTCGCCGGCAACGTCGTGAAGACGCGCTGATGATAGATCTCGATGATGTTGACCCGCTCCTGATCGAAGATCCGCGCGACATGGAACAGCGCACCGGGCTTGTCCTGTAACCGGATCCGCAGCCGCGCCAGTCGTCCTGACCGTGCCAGATCGCGCAACAGCACGTTGGCGAGCAGCCGCGTATCGATGTTGCCGCCGCATAGCACGATCCCGACCGTCCGGCCTGCGAACCGCCCCGGATGCGACAGCAACGCGGCGAGCCCGGCAGCGCCGGCGCCCTCGACCACGGTCTTCTCGATCTGGAGCAGGAGGCTGACCGACTCCTCGAGGCTGCGTTCGCTGACCAGCAGAATCTCGTCGACCAGTTCGGCGACGATCTTCGAGGTGATCGCGCCCGGCTCCTTGACCGCGATGCCCTCGGCGAGCGTATCGCCCGCGCACGGCATGTCGGTGCCGTTGATCCGGTTGTACATCGACGGGAACAGCTCGGCCTGAACGCCGACGATCTCGATCTTGTGGTCGGCGGCGCGCGCAACCGTCGACATACCCGAGATCAATCCGCCGCCACCGATCGGAATGACGAGCGTATCGATCTGCGGCACGTCCTCCAGCATCTCGACCGCCACGGTGCCCTGGCCTGCGATGACGCGTGGGTCGTCGAACGGGTGGACGAAGGTGAAGCCGCACTCGCCCTCAAGGATGCGGGCATGGGCATAGGCGGCGTCGAACGTCTCGCCGTGCAGCACGACATTGGCGCCATGACCCTCGGTCTGCGTGACCTTCACGGTCGGCGTGTTGGTCGGCATCACGATGGTCGCGGGGATACCGAGCCGGTTGGCGTGATAGGCGAGGCCCTGCGCGTGATTGCCCGCGGACGCGGCGATGACGCCCTTCGCGCACGCTTCCGGTGACAGCTGCAGCAGCGTGTTGAGCGCGCCGCGCTCCTTGTAGGCCGCGGTGAATTGGAGGTTCTCGAACTTCAGATACACCGTTGCGCCGGTCATCTGGCTCAGCGTCTTGCTGATGAGCGTCGGCGTGCGGACGATCGAGGCGCGGATCCGGTCATGCGCGACGCGGACGTCGTCGATCGAGACGGGGAGGGTGGGTGCCGCTACGGCAGCTTGGGTAGCCATGCCCGACCCGCTAGACCATCTGGCGCGCGTGGGAAACACCGCTTATGCGCGGGGGCTATGGCAAAACTGGCATTCATCGGAACCGGCGTCATGGGCGCGCCGATGGCGGGGCATCTCGTCGCGGCAGGGCACGACGTCACCGTCTATAATCGGACTCAGGCCAAGGCGTTGGCGTGGGCCGATAAATACGGGGGCGAGGTTGCCGACACGCCGGCCGCGGCGGCGAAGGATGCGGATGCGGTGTTCGCCTGCGTCGGCAATGACGACGATCTTTTTGCCGTGACATTAGGCGACGACGGCGCATTCGCGGCGATGCGTGACGATGCGGTGTTCGTCGACCACACCACCGTCTCGGCCTCGATCGCGCGGCGGCTCGCAGGCGAGCGGGCGCTGGTGGTCGATGCGCCGGTATCGGGCGGGCAGGCGGGCGCGGAGAACGGCAAGCTGTCGATCATGTGTGGCGGCTCAGCCGAGGCGATGGCGAGGGCCGAACCCTTCATGCAGGCCTATGCCTTGCGGATCGTCCATGTCGGCGAGGCAGGCGCGGGCCAGACCACCAAGATGTGCAACCAGATCGCGATTGCCGGCGTCATCCAGGGTGTCGCCGAATCGATTCGGTTCGCGCAAAATTCAGGGCTGGATCTCGACAAGGTGTTCGAGGCGATCTCGGGCGGCGCGGCGCAGAGCTGGCAGATGGTCAATCGCTGGCCGACGATGGCGAAGGACGAGTTCGACTTTGGGTTTGCCGTCGACTGGATGCGCAAGGACCTGGGGCTGGCGCTCGACGAGGCGCGGCGCAACGGCGCGGTGCTGCCGGTGGCGGCACTGGTCGATCAGTTTTACGCGGATGTGCAGAAGATGGGTGGCGCCCGGCAGGACACGAGCGCGCTGGTACGGAGATTGCCGAAGTGATGCGTCTGATGGTTTCCGCAGCCGCGATCGCGCTGCTTTCCACCCCGGCGCTGGCCGACGGGATCGTCGACAACGTCAACGGCATCACGGTCGCCGATGGCGGCCGCGTCATCCACTTCAAGGCGATCCTGATCGACAAGGACGGTCGCGTCACGCGACTCGTGCCGCCGGGCGAGGAAGCGCCCAAGCTCAGCCGCAAGGAACTGAAGAAGAACGCGGGCAAGCCACTCTACGACTGGCGGATCGACATGGGCGGCAAGACCGTGCTGCCGGGCTTCATCGATGCGCACGGCCATGTCGTCGAGATGGGCTTCGGCGCGCTGTCACTCGATTTGTCGATGACCAAGTCGCTCGACGAGGCGAAGTCGCGGATCGCCGCCTATGTCGCCGGCAATCCCGATCGGAAATGGGTGCTCGGCCGCGGCTGGAACCAGGAGGCCTGGGGGCTTGGTCGTTTCCCGACCGCCGCGGACCTCGAGTCGGTCTCGGGCGGGCACCCGATCTGGCTGTCGCGCGCCGACGGCCATGCCGGCTGGGCGAACCGCGAGGCGATGCGCGAGGCCGGCGTCACCGGCGCCACGGTTTCGCCCGCAGGCGGTCGCATCGAGAAGATTGGCGGTGCGCCCGCGGGGGTGTTCGTCGACGGCGCGCAGGCCTTGATCGAGAAGGTCGTGCCGCAGCCGCTCCCCAAGGAGCGCGATGCCGCCTTCCTCACCGCACAGAGTATCCTGCTGCGCTACGGCGTCACCGCCGTCGCCGACATGGGCACGACGCTCGACGACTGGCTCACCTATCGCCGCATGGCCGACATTGGTGGCCTGCGTGTCCGCATCATGAGCTATGCGATGGGCGTTGAGACCGCGGGGCGGATCGGCGGCAAGGGACCGACGCCGTGGCTCTATAACGATCGCCTGCGGATGGGCGGCGTGAAGCTCTATGCCGATGGCGCACTCGGCTCGCGCGGTGCGTGGCTGTTGAAGCCCTATGCCGACGCGCCCGGCCAGTCCGGCCTCGGCTTCCTCACCGACGACCAGCTTCAGAACCAGATGAGCCGCGCCGCGATGGACGGCTATCAGGTCGCGGTCCACGCGATCGGCGACAAGGCCAACCGCGAAGTGCTCGACGCGATCCAGGTCGAGAGCGAGACCTATACCGGCGACCGTCGCTGGCGGATCGAGCATGCGCAGGTCGTCGATCCCACCGACCTGCCGCGCTTCGGCAAGTTCGGCACGATCGCCTCGATGCAACCGACTCACCAGACCAGCGACCGGAAGATGGCGGAGGCTCGGCTCGGCCCGGACCGTCTTGCCGGTGCCTATGCCTGGAAATCGATGTTGACCAATGGCGCCAAGCTAGCTTTTGGCACCGATTTTCCGGTCGAGAAACCCGATCCGTTCGCAACTTGGGCGGCAGCGTTCACGAGGGCAGATGCCGACGGGCAACCGCAGGGCGGGTGGCAGCCGCAAGAATTGGTCACGCGCGAGCAGGCATGGTGGGCGATGACCGGCGCGGCGGCCTATGCCGGGTTTGCCGAGAAGCAGTTCGGTGCGCTCGCGCCTGGCCAGCGTGCGGATTTCATCATCGTCGACCGCGATCCGACGCTGGCCTCGCCGACCGACCTGCGCGGCACCGTCGTGCAGGAGACGTGGATCGGCGGCGAGAAGGTCTGGACGCGCAAGTAACTCTTACGACCGCATCCGGATCAGCCCTTCCTGCGCGACGCTGGCGACCAGCCGACCATCGCGCGAGAATATCCGGCCGCGGTTGAACCCGCGCGCGTGGCCCGACCAGGGCGCGTCGCAGGCGTAGAGCAGCCAGTCGTCGGCACGGAAATCCTCGTGCAGCCAGAGCGAGTGATCGAGGCTCGCGGTCTGCAACCCCGGCGTGATCCAGTTCACGCCGTGCGGCAGCAATGCCGTGCCGAGCAGCGCCATGTCCGATGCGTAAGCCAGTATCGCGCGGTGCATCGCCGGATCGTCGCCGATCGGCGCGACCAGACGGAACCAGTTGGCGTGCATCGCGGGTTGCGCAACGGGCTCGATCCAGCTGCGCGGATTTACCGGGCGGATTTCGATCGGACGCTGACGCAGCATGTGTGCGCGGAATTTCTCGGGGATTCCGTCGATGCTCTCCAGCCGCAGCTCGCGATCGGAACGCAGGTCTTCCGGCGGCGCGACGTCGGGCATCGCGTCCTGGTGATGCAGCCCGTCCTCGGGCGTCTGGAACGACGCCGCCATGTTGAGGATCGGCTGCCCTTTCTGCATCGCGATCACGCGGCGCGTCGCGAAGCTGCGGCCCTCGAAATCGCGGACTACGCGGTAGACGATCGGATAGTCTTCGTTGCCTGGGCGCATGAAATAGGCGTGCAGCGAATGCGCGGCCTTGGGTGCCTCGGTCGAGCGTTGCGCGGCCTGGAGCGCCTGCGCGATGACCTGCCCGCCGAACACGCGGCCGACCCCG
The DNA here is from genome assembly GCF_057815015.1 of Sphingomonas sp. SL1004. Taxonomy (NCBI): domain Bacteria; kingdom Pseudomonadati; phylum Pseudomonadota; class Alphaproteobacteria; order Sphingomonadales; family Sphingomonadaceae; genus Sphingomonas; species Sphingomonas sp. SL1004. Next base: position 1,346,105 of record NZ_JBYMUX010000001.1, on the reverse strand, counting down.
CCGGGCTGGCGCTTGCCGACATAGAGGTCGGTATCGACTTCCTCGATCTCGAGCAGGTCGACGAGACCCTGGGCGAGTGCCTCGGGAGAAGTATCGGCAGTGTCCAAGTTCATCTGACCTCCGTGTTCACCCGCGAAGGCGGGTGCCCAGTCTGGGCCCCCGCCTTCGCGGGGGTACAAGTTCTGGTCAATACCCTGCGGCTACCGCCAGCCTGTCCGCATGGAAGTTAGCATCCCCGAACATCTCGGCCAGCACGCGCGCGCGCTTCATGTAGAAGCCGATGTCGTATTCGTCGGTCATGCCGATCCCGCCGTGCATCTGAATGCCTTCCTGCACGCTGAGCGTCGTCGCCAGCGCGGTCATCGCCTTGGCCACCGACACCGCCTCGTCCGCGCGGTCGCTGCTCTGGTCGAGCAACTGTTGCGCCTTGAGAACGGCGGCGCGAGCGACCTCCATTTCCGAATACAGATGCGCGGCGCGGTGCTGGAGCGCCTGGAAGCTGCCGATCAGCGTCCCGAACTGCTTGCGCTCCTTCATGTAGCCGATCGTCATGTCCATCGCCCCGCCGCCGACGCCGAGAAGCTCCGCCGACGCACCGGTCCGGCCTGCGCGCAGAAGGCGGTCGAGTGGCGTGCGACCAGCATCGACCTCGCCGATCACCGCATCCGCATCGACCTCGACGCCCTCGAATTCGAGGCGGGCGGCCAGGCTTGAGTCCGCGAGACGTTCGGCGTTTGCAGTCAGCCCTGCGGCATCCTTCGGGACGGCAAACAACGTGATGCCGTCTTGGTCGTCAGCACTACCGCCGGTGCGCGCGGCGACGATGATCAGGTCGGCGGTATGACCATGCGCCACGAACCGTTTGGCGCCGGTCAGCTTGAAGCCGTTGCCCGAGCGTTCGGCTTTCATCGCCACGGTGTCACGGTGCTTGGCGCCCTCGTCGATCGCCAACGCCGCGACGGTCTCGCCCGCGATGATCCCTGGAAACCAGCGCTCGGCCTGCCCCGTGCCTTTCAATGCCTCGACCGCCGCGACCGCGGTGGAGAGGAACGGGGAGGGGGACAAATTGCGCCCGATCTCCTCAAGAACCACACCGGCCTCGACATGGCCCAGCCCGAGCCCGCCCTGATCTTCACCGATCAGGATGCCGGTAAAGCCCATCTCCGCGAACCGCTTCCACAGGTCGCGCGAGAAGCCGGTCTTGTCGTCGGCATCGCGCAGCGCCCGCAAGTGGCTGACCGGCGCGTGCTCGGCGACGAAATCGCGAATGGTGTCCTGAAGGACGGTCTGGTCGTCATCTAGATACAGTGGCATTTCGAAAACTCCGTCGCCCCAAAGACCCTCAGTCACCCCAGCGAAAGCTGGGGTATCGTGCGGCAGGGGGGCGTTTCATTACGGGGAGGCCCCAGCTTTCGCTGGGGTGACGTGCGTGATCAGCGTCGCATTACGCCGGCAGTTCCAAGATCCGCTTGGCGATGATGTTGAGCTGGATCTCGCTGGTCCCGCCCTCGATCGAGTTCGCCTTGGTCCGTAGCCACGACCGCGGGATCGCCCCGCCGCGCGACCGCTCGCTGTCCCATTCGAGCGCGTCCGAGCCGCCCGCCGCCATCATCAGTTCGTACCGACCCTTGTTCAGCTCGGTCCCGTAATATTTCATCATGCTCGGCTGCGCCGGATGCGCCTTGCCCGCCTTCAGCTCGTCGATGAACCGCTCGGACATCGCCCCGAACGCCTTCGCGCGGACCTCGAATAGCGCGATCGACGCGCGCAGCAGCGGATCGGCCAGCCGCCCGTCATGCCCAAGCCCAACGGTCGCGATCGCCCCGTCGATCAACGGGTTGCCGCCGCTCGACGCGAGACCCATCCCGGAAATCATCTCGCGCTCGTGCCCGAGCAGGTATTTCGCGACGTCCCAGCCCTTGTTCTCCTCGTAGACGCGGTTGACCTTTGGCACCTCGACATTGTCGAAGAACGTCTCGCAGAACGGCGAATTGCCGCTGATCAGCAGGATCGGCTTGGTCGAGACGCCCGGCGAGGCCATGTCGAACAGCACGAAGCTGATCCCGCCCTGCTTCGACGTCTTGTCGGTACGGACCAGGCAGAAGATCCAGTCCGCCTTGTCGGCATAGGACGTCCACACTTTCTGGCCGTTGACGAGATAATGATCGCCCTTGTCCTCCGCCGAGGTCGCGAGCCCGGCAAGATCGGACCCCGCATTCGGCTCCGAATACCCCTGGCACCAGCGGATTTCGCCGCGCGCGATCGTGGTCAGGTGATCGAGCTTCTGCTCCTCGGTGCCGTATTTGAGCAAAGCCGGCCCGAGCATAGAAATACCGAACGAATTGAGCGGGTTGCGTGCCTTTATTGCCGCCATCTCTTCGCGCAGGATCTTCGTCTCTGCGGGTGACAGGCCACCGCCGCCATACGCCTTGGGCCAATCCGGCACGGTCCAGCCCTTGGCCGCCATCTTGTCGAGCCACTCCTTCTGCGCAGGGCTCGAAGGCTTGAACTGACGTCCGCCCCAGCAGACGTCGTCCTCCGAGCGCACCGGCTTGCGCATCTCGGGCGGGCAATTCTCCGCGAGCCAGGCGCGGGTTTGGTCACGGAAGGTGTCGAGGTCGGTCATGTTAAATCCTTTCTCCCTCTCCCCTGCGGGGAGAGGGTCGGGGTGAGGGGCTGATGGGTAGGGCAACGCTCGCGGCGCCCCTCACCCCCGCCCTCTCCCCGGAGGGGAGAGGGAGTAGAAGTTACCTGATTTTACCGCCGGTTGCGGCTGCATCTTTCAGCGACTTCGCAACGGTGAACCCGTATTTCTCGAGGCCCGCCACGACCTTCGGCAAGCCCTCGGACTGCGCCCAGAACATCGGCCCGCCGCGGTACACCGGCCAGCCGTACCCATAGATCCAGACCACATCGACGTCCGACGCCCGCTGCGCCTTGCCCTCTTCGAGGATCAGCGCGCCTTCGTTGACCATCGTGTAGAGCGTCCGCACGACGATCTCCTCGTCGCTGATCTCGCGCGGCGTCACGCCCGATTTCTTGCGGAAGTCGTCGATGATCTCGGTGACGCGCGCAGAGTTCGACGGCGTCCGCTTCTCGTCGTAATCGTAGAAACCCGCCTTGGTCTTCTGGCCCCAGCGATTCTCCGCCGCGAGCGCATCGCGGATGTTCTCGATCCGGCTCGGATCGCGGTGCCAGCCGATGTCGACGCCGGCGAGGTCGCTCATCTGGAACGGCCCCATCGGCATCCCGAACGCGACATGCACCTTGTCGATCTGCTCGGGGCTCGCGCCCTCCAGCAACAGCTTGGTCGCCTCGACCTGACGCGGCATCAGCATCCGGTTGCCAATGAACCCGTAGGTGACGCCCGCCACCACGGCGACCTTCTTGATCTTCTTCGCGAGCGCCATGACGGTCGCCAGCACGTCGTCCGCGGTCTTGTCGCCGCGCACAACCTCGAGCAATTTCATCACGTTGGCGGGCGAGAAGAAGTGCATCCCGACCACGTCCTCGGGCCGCTTGGTGCACGCCGCGATCGCATCGATGTCGAGATACGAGGTGTTCGACGCCAGGATCGCACCCGGCTTGGCGATCGCATCGAGCTTGGTGAAGATCTCCTTCTTCACCTCCATCGTCTCGTACACCGCCTCGATGATCAGGTCGCACTCGGCCAGATCGGCGAAATCGAGCGTCGGCTTCAGCGCGCCCATCGCCTGCTCGACCTGCTCGGGCTTGATCCGGCCCTTGGCGGCGGTCGCCTCGTAGTTCTTGCGCACGACGCCGGTGCCGCGGTCGAGTGCCTCCTGCTGCATTTCGACGATCGTCACGGGGATGCCCGCGGACAGGAAGTTCATCGAGATGCCGCCGCCCATCGTGCCCGCGCCGATCACGCCGACGCGCTTGATCTCGCGAAGCTTGGTGTCGGCGGGGACGTCGTCGATCTTGGCGGCTTGACGCTCGGCGAAGAAGATGTGGCGCTGTGCGGCGGACTGCACGCCGGTCATCAGCTTCATGAATTCCCGGCGTTCGAACGCGATGCCCTCTTCGAAGCTGGAGCCGTCGGCAGCCTTCTCGACGCAGGCGATATTGGCGGCCGGCGCGTCGAAGTTACGGAAACGACGCGCATTCTCTTTTTTGAACGCGGCGACCGCGTCGGAATCGGCCTGCGCCGTCTTCTCGGACGCGCGGGGCAGGGGGCGCTTGGTCGCGATCTCGCGCGCAAACGCGACGGCATCGGCTTCGAGCGAGTCCTCGCCGACGATCTTGTCGATCAGGCCGGCGTCGAGCGCCTTCTTGGCCGAGATCGGATCGCCCTTCGCGGTCATTTCCAGCGCGAGCTTCACGCCGGCGATGCGCGGAATACGCTGCGTGCCGCCAGCGCCGGGGAGCAGGCCGAGCTTCACCTCGGGCGTGCCGATCTTCGCCGACGGAACGGCGACGCGGTAATGGCAGCCGAGTGTGACCTCGCACCCGCCGCCTAGCGCGGTGCCGTGGATCGCCGCGACGACGGGCTTCGACGAGGCCTCGATCATGTCGACGACGGTGGGCAGGCCGGGCTCGACCATTTCCTTGCCGAACTCAGTGATGTCGGCGCCCGCGAAGAACGTGCGGCCGTCGCAGCGGATCACCATCGCGGTGATGCTGTCGTCGTTCACGCCTTCCTTGATCGCCGCTTCGAGGCCCTGCCGGACCGCGGCGCCGAGCGCGTTGACGGGAGGGTTGTTCGAGATGATGACGAGCACGTCGTCATGGCGTTCGGTGCGGATCGGCGAAGTCATAGAGTCTCCTGTGATTTGAACGTCATGCCAGCGGAAGCTGGTATCTCCTCGTAACCGGGAGACCCCAGCTTTCGCTGGGGTGACGGGGTAAATTCGTATGCGTGGATCAGGTCATCGCCGCGTAGATCATCGTCTTCAGTTCGCGGCGGATGGGATAGAAACTGCTCGGGGAAAGCTGCGTCATGAACACCATCGACAGGCGCTCGACGGGGTCGACGAAGAACGCGGTCGAGAACATCCCGCCCCAGTAGAACTCGCCCTTCGACCCCGGCACCATCGTCTTCGCGACGTCGTCGGTGATCGCGAACCCGAGCCCGAAGCCGGTGCCCGCGTTGGACGCCTCGCTGAACAGCGACTTCGACATCGCCGCGAGATCCGATTTTCCCGGCAGGTGGTTCTGCGTCATCAGGTCGAGCGTCTTGCGCCCGAGAATGCGCGCGCCGTCAAGTTCGCCGCCGTTCAGCAGCATCGTGTTGAACCGGTGGTAATCGAGCGCGGTCGAGACGAGCCCGCCGCCGCCGGACACTAGCTTCGGCTGCCGACTCCACGCGCTCTCCGCGCCGCGATCGTACATCACGCGGCCCTTGCCCGGCGCGAGCGTGTAGCAATCGGTCAACCGGTCGAGCTTGTCGGCGGGGACCTGGAAGAAGGTGTCGTCCATCTTAAGTGGCGCGAAGATGCGTTCTTTGAAGAACTGGTCGAGCGGCAGGCCCGACACGCGCTGCACGACCGCGCCGAGCACGTCGGTCGCGACCGAATAATTCCACGCGGTGCCGGGCGAGAATTCGAGCGGGACCTTCGCCAGCGCGCCGATGAACCCGTCGAGGTCATACCCACCATGCCAACCTTCGATCTTGCCCTCGCGGTAGGCGGCATCGACGTTCGAGCGGTTCTGGAAACTATAGGTCAGCCCTGAGGTGTGGCGGAGAAGGTCGATCATCCGCATCGGCTCGGCCGTCGGCCTGGTCACGAACGGCACGCCGCCACCGCCGCCATCATAGACGCCGATATCCTTGAACTCGGGCAGCACGTGGTGGACCGGCGTATCGACCGCGACGAGGCCCTGCTCGACCAGCATCATGAACGCGACCGAGGTGATCGGCTTGGTCATCGACGCGATCCGGAACAGCGATCCCTCGTCTATCGCCTTGCCGCCTTCGCGCGCCGCGCCCGCGTTCGAGAAATGGACGATCTCGCCGTCGCGCGCGATCAGCAATTGCGCGTTCGGCAGCTTGCCCGAATCGATGTAGCGCGTGCGGAGCAGCGTATCGATCGCCGCCAACCGGCTCGCATCGAAGCCGTGCGCGGTAGGTTCAGCGATTTTCACGATTCGACCGTCCGTGTCATGACCCGCTCCATACCCCTAGTTCGAACTTGGTGCCTCTATTGCCTTGAGTGCGGCAGGAATCAACTATAACCTGTCTTCGAACAGGCGATAAGCCAAACCCGAAATTCAACTCTGGAGTCAACCGGTCTTGGCAAGCGAACCGATCATCGCACTCGATCCCTCCTGGCCGGCGATGTCGCTCGCCGATGCCGAGCGAATGCTGACCGCACCCGGCGCGAAATTCGAGATGGAGACGATCACGATCGACGGAATCGCGACGCGCATCTGGAAGAACGCGCCGCCGTCGCTCAGATGGCTGGCCGAGGCGGCACGCGCGCATGGCGACCGGGTGTTCACCGCGTATGAGGACGAGCGCGTCACCTACGAGGCGAACTTTCGCGCGATCGCGGTACTGGCGCACCGGTTGCGCGAGATGGGGATCGGTCCCGGGGACCGCGTCGCGCTGGCGATGCGCAACCTGCCCGAATGGCCGGTCGCGTTCTTTGCTGGCGCGAGCATCGGCGCGATCATGGTGCCGCTCAACGCGTGGTGGACCGGCGCCGAGATGGAATACGGTCTCGCCGATTCGGGCGCGCGCGTGCTGATTACCGATGACGAGCGGCATCATCGGCTGGAGGCGGCGTACGCGACGCTGCCGGCGCTGGAGCACGTGTTTGTCGCGCGGGCCGCGGAGCCGCTGGCGGGGATCGTCACGCGGCTGGAGGACGTGATCGGGACGCCGCACGACTGGGCTGCGTTGCCTGATGTCGGCTTGCCCGACGCGACGATCGCACCCGACGACGATGCGACGATCTTCTACACCAGCGGCACCACCGGCGCACCCAAGGGGGCACTCGGCACGCACCGCAACATGATGTCGAACATCCTGTCGGGCGGTTATTCGTCGGCGCGCTCGTTCCTGCGGCGCGGCGAGGCACCGCCCGAACCGACGCCGCGCGTGACGCTGACGGTGATCCCGCTGTTCCACGTCACCGCCTGCTCGGCCGGCATGATGGGCGTGATCGCGACCGGCAGCACGATGATCTTCATGCGAAAATGGGACACGATCCGCGCGATGGAGATCATCGAGCGGGAGAAGGTCAACGTCACTGGCGGTGTGCCGACGATCGCGTGGCAGTTGCTGGAGCATCCGGACCGCGAGAAATACGATCTCTCGTCACTCGAATCGATCGCTTACGGTGGCGCGCCCGCCGCGCCCGAACTGGTGAAGCGCATCCATGCCGAGTTCGGCGCGATGCCCGGCAATGGCTGGGGCATGACCGAGACGATGGCGACTGTCACGCATCACGGCGGGGAGGATTACCTCAACCGCCCGACCAGCGCGGGGCCGCCGGTCGCGGCCGCCGACCTGAAGATCATGGCGGACGACGGCGTGACCGAGATGCCGCTGGGCGAGGTCGGCGAACTCTGGGCGCGCGGGCCGATGATCGTGAAGGGTTATTGGAACAAGCCGGACGCGACCGCGGCGACGTTCGTCGACGGCTGGGTCCGAACCGGCGACCTGGCCCGCCTCGACGATGAAGGATTCTGCTATATCGTCGATCGCGCCAAAGACATGATCATCCGCGGTGGCGAGAACATCTACTCCAGCGAAGTCGAGAACGTCCTCTACGCACACCCCGCGGTGACCGACGCCGCCTTGATCGGTATCCCGCACCGGATTCTCGGCGAGGAGCCGGCGGCGGTGGTGCATCTCGCGCCCGGCGCGGTGACGACCGAGGCGGAGTTGCAGGGCTGGGTCCGCCAGCATCTGGCGGCGTTCAAGACGCCGGTCGCGGTGCGGTTCGTGCATGAGACGCTGCCGAGGAATGCGAACGGGAAGATCCTGAAAAAGGACTTGCAGGTGTTGTTCGAGGATCGGGTGGCTATGGCCTGAGGGTCTTTGCATAGGAGCGATCATCATTCGCATCGCGCGCCTCCCCGGCGAAGGCCGGGGTCCAATTGGAAAGGCCGCAGTAACGATACGCCGTCCTTAACCAGAAGCGTCCCCCAATTGAGCCCCGGCCTTCGCCGGTGTGGTACGCACAAGCAGCTAGGCTTTAGCCCCAGCCACCACCGCATCCACGGCCGTTTTCCACCCCGCCAGTCGCGCCTGCCGCTCGTCCTCGCCGAGCGATGGCACGAACGTCTCGACATCGCCGCGCATTGCGGTGGCCTCCTCAAGCCCGGCGAACACGCCCGCGCCGACGCCAGCCAGCATCGCGGCGCCCAGTGCGGTCGTCTCCGCAAATTTCGGGCGCTCGACCTTGATTCCTAGCAGGTCCGCCATGTCCTGCGCCATCCAGTCGTTGGCGACCATGCCGCCGTCGATCCGCAGGCTTTGCCAGTCGATGCCGTCGGCGGCGAAGGCGGTCTTCAGGTCATGCGCCTGGTACGCCATCGCCTCCAGCGCCGCGCGGGCCACGTGCGCCTTGCCGGTGGCGAAGCTCAGTCCCGAGATACTCGCGCGCGCATCCGGTTCCCACCACGGTGCGCCAAGGCCGCTCAGCGCCGGCACCAAGTACACGCCACCATTGTCCGGCACGCTCCGCGCGAGCGTCTCCGTCTCCGCGGCGGTGCCGATCAGACCGAGCGTGTCGCGGAGCCACTGGACAAGGCTGCCGGCAACGAACACCGATCCCTCCAGCGCATAGGCCCGTTCGCCGTCCAACTGCCACGCGACAGTCGACAACATCCGATGCCCCGAAGTCGGCGGCGTCGGGCCGGCATGCGTAAGGATGAACGCACCCGTCCCGAACGTCGCCTTGGTCTGGCCGGGGGCTAGGCAGGACTGACCGATCGCGGCCGCCTGCTGGTCGCCGGCGATACCGCAGATCGGGATCGCCGCGCCGAACGCCGTCGTCTCGCCGAATCGGCCGGCGCAATCGACGATTTCGGGCAATGCCGCGCGTGGTACGCCGAACAGCGCGCAGAGCGCGTCGTCCCAGTCGCCCGTGTGCACGTCCATCAGCGCGGTCCGCGAGGCGTTGGTGGCGTCGGTGACGTGCAGCCCGCCGGTCAGTTTCCAGATCAACCAACTGTCCACCGTGCCGATCGCAAGGCGCGTGCCTGCTGCGGCCAGTTGCGGCCATTCCCGCATGGCCCAGCCGATCTTCGACGCCGAGAAATACGGATCGAGCAACAAGCCGGTCTTGGCCTGAACCTCTGCCTCATGGCCTTGCTCGCGGAGGTCGCGGCAGGTCGCGGCGGTCCGGCGATCCTGCCAGACGATCGCCGGGGCAAGAGGTTCGCCGGTCTCGCGGTCCCAGAAGACGATCGTCTCGCGCTGGTTGGTGATGCCGATCCCGGCGATTCGGTGCGCACCGCCCGCCTGCGCGACCATCGCCGCGGTCACCCGAAGCGTCTTGCGCCAGATCTCGGCGGCGTCGTGCTCGACCCAGCCCGCGCGCGGATAGGCTTGGTCGAGCGCGCGAGCTTCGCTGGCGATGCAGCGGCCGTCGGTCGCGAACAGCATGGCGCGGGTGGACGTAGTGCCTTCGTCGATGACGAGAATTAGATCGGAAGCATGGTCTGGCATGCTTGAATGCTAGCCACGATTACGGGATGGGGGAACAAAGGAAAATGTCATGTCGGACGCCATGAGGGACGAGGGTCTTCGCCAGGAACCGAACCAGTCGCAGGACGGGGGCGATGCGGTTGCGGAAGGCCCGCCGGTCGAGAGTGCGTTCGGGCTGCCGATCGCGGTCGGGGTCGAGGATGCGATGCGGATCGCGCAGCGCCGCGACCGGTTGCTGGCCGCATTGACGCTGACGGCGGGTGTCGGGCTGATCCTTGCCATCCCGTTCGCGCTGAAATCGGGGGCCGAGTTTTTCCTCCCGCTTACCATTGCACTGGTGATCTCGGTCGCGCTCGTGCCGGTTCTCGAATGGCTGGAGCGGCGGCATGTGCCGTCACCGCTCGCCGCGATCCTGTGCATCCTGGTCTTCCTGATCGCCGCGAACATCGCGATCGCTGCGATCCTCGTCCCGGCGACCGATTTCTTCCGGCTGCTGCCGACCCGGCTGGATCGGATCCAGAGCAACCTCGCGCCGCTGCTCGATCTGTATTCGAGCCTCGAGAAATACGTGAACAAGACGCTGCGCCAGGTCGCCTCGACGCCGATCAAGCAGCCCGCGACCGCAGGCGTCGCCGCGCCGGGATCGATCCTCGAGCTCGCCGCGACGTCGGCTCCCGCCGTCATCGTCCAGTTCCTGTTCGGGGTGCTGATCGTGTTCTTCTTCCTGTCGGGGTGGACGCGGATGCGGCGCCAGACGATCACCGGGCGGACCAGCTTTGATGGGGCGATGGCGACGGCGCGCGTCATCCAGGATATCGTCGACGACGTGTCGGCCTATCTCGGGACGATTACCCTCATCAACATCGTGCTCGGGATCGTCACCGGGACCGCGCTGTGGTTCATCGGCATGCCGTATCCGGCGATGTGGGGCGGGATCGTCGCGCTGCTCAACTACATCCCGTATTTCGGGCCGGTGATCGGGGCGTTCCTACTCGCGCTGGGCGGGCTGATGACGTTCTCGGACATCTGGATGGCGATGCTGCCGCCCGCGGTGATGTACGGCCTGCACCTGATCGAGGCGAACGCGATTACGCCGTTCGTCGTCGGGCACCGGCTGACGATCAGCCCGCTGCTGATCCTGATCTCTCTGAGCTTCTGGGGATGGGTCTGGGGCACGTCGGGGGCATTGCTGGCGGTACCGCTGCTGATCATCATCCAGACCGTGCTGGGGGCGGCTGGCAAGCCCGATATCGCCGGGTTCCTGTTCGAGCACGGGACGCTGGTGCAGCCCAAAACCGGGCGAAATCGCCGTCGTGGCGACCCACCCGAGCCACAACGTGAAACTGGCGGATAATTTGGGTTGACGGTATCCGAACCCTCGCCTAGTTGCCGCCTCCACGCTGTTTCAGCGGGTGTAGCTCAGTTGGTTAGAGCGCCGGCCTGTCACGCCGGAGGTCGCGGGTTCGAGTCCCGTCACTCGCGCCATCGTTTGCCCTGACCGGGTAGATGGTTCGAGATAGTGTTGAGGTTTTGACGAGCCTTCCGCTGTGTCCCTTGGGGCGCTAGGGTTCGTCATTGGGAATGCGGGTGTAGCTCAGTTGGTTAGAGCGCCGGCCTGTCACGCCGGAGGTCGCGGGTTCGAGTCCCGTCACTCGCGCCACCCTTATGGGGTGAGCGTGATCCTTATAGATTTTGGATGCTGAGAGCATTCCGTCCGGCCGCCTTAGGTCATGATAACCCCCACATACCGTTCGTGCTGAGTAGAGACCGAGTAGCTTCGTAAGAAGCGTATCGAGGGCTCGTATCAAAGCATGGGTTCCGCGCGCCAACCTGTCCTTCGATACGCCCTCTCGATACGCCGCCTACGGCGACTACTCGGTGGCTACTCAGGACGAACGAGGGAGGGGGCGGCGGAGCGCATCGGTTCAGGGAGACTGCAGGCTCTACCGCCCGAGTTCCATCCAGCGTAGGACCGGCTTCAGCGGTGCTATCCAGATCAGGCCGGTGAACAGGTAGAACACCAGTTGCGCCAGCCAGTGCCAGCTGCCGACGATGTTCGACAGGCTGACGATGGCCACGCACCACACCAGGATCAGGAGCAGGATGCCGAGCATCCCGACGGGTTTGCGCCAGGTTGGCGTCATGGCGTGATCCAGTCTGATTCGGTGGCGATGGCGTGGAGTGGGATGTCCCACGGGTCGGGCGTCAGCGTGTCGACTTCCTGCACCGACAACGCAACCCCGACGCGCCACGCGTTCGGGTGCGCGAGGAAGGCGCGGTCGTAATAGCCGGCGCCCTGGCCGATCCGGTTGCCGCTCCGATCGAAGCCGACGAGCGGCGTCAGGATGATGTCGGGTTCGAGTTCGGCCGCATCTTCGGCGGGCTGGTGCAGTCCGAATGGACCTGCGATCAGCGCCGCCTCGGTCGCCCAGGACAGGAATCGCATCGGCAGCGAACGGCGCACGACATGGGGCAGGGCGATCACGCATCCGGCATCGACGGCGGCGCGCGCGAAGGGCGAGGGATCCGCTTCGCCCCCGAACGGGACATAGGAGGCGACCGTCAGTCCGGGTTTCAGCCGTGCCAGAAACGCCGACGGCACCGGAAGCTCGATCAGCGGGCGGGCTTCCCGCGCGGCGCGGAGCGAGGCTCTCAGCGCGCTCTTGTCGGTCATGCGCTTGTGACCCTGAGATAGGGGGAAGAGGGTGGTGTGGCGGGCCCACCATGGCCGTGTGCCGGGTTATCCACTGACGCACGGTACGTCAGGTGGGGACCATGTGCTTCGGACCAGGATCCTAACAGGGACAGCCCCCTATGGATGATGAATAGCCTCAGGGATAATAAAGGCTCGTACCGGGCAGAACCCGCCACAGCCAATCTAGGCGTTGGGCGGGCTAAGCTCAAGGGCTTGCGCGAGCCCTTCGAGACGATCTGCGATCCGGGTAAGTGCGATCTCGCTGACCGCCGAACCTTCTGGTGGGCGATGCGCGGCTTCGTCGAGGTCGTCGGCGAGCATCAGCGCGACGAACAACATCGCGCGCTCGGCGCTGAGACCGCCCGCCGCCCGGTCCGCAGTGGCCCAGCGTTCGGCGACCATTGCGCCCAGCAGGCGCACGCGCGACTCTTCGCCGTCACGGCAGGCGACGGCGTGGGGACGACCGCCGATATCGAGCATGACCTGGGCCATCAGTTGGGGCTCCCACGCGTGATGACGTCGTCGAGCGCGGCGACGGCTTCGGCCATCCGCGCCTTGAGGGCGGCGTGGCGCTTGGCGAGCGCGTCGCCGGCTTCGGTGCGGGCTGCAATGGCGGATTCGATCCGTGCGATCGCGGCGTCGATCCGTTCGACGGCAGTTGGTCCGTCGGGAAGTGTTTCTGACATGCCATGCGAGATAGCATGGACGGGGGGTGCGACAAGTCGGTTTAGGCGAAACCCATCACCATCCACGGTGTTGACAGGGCGCCCCACCGCCCCGCAAAGGCTGCGCGCCCGGAACGGACTCGCGGGCGTAGCGGAGAGACAGCAATGACGGTCAAGGTTGCGATCAACGGTTTCGGGCGCATCGGCCGTCTCGTCGCCCGTGCGGTACTCGAACAGTCGAACGGCGCACTCGAACTCGTCGCGATCAACGATCTCGGCGATGCGAAGTCGAACGCCTGGCTGTTCAAGCGCGACAGCGTCCACGGCAAGTATCCGGGCGAGGTTTCGGCCGAGGGCAACGAGCTGGTCGTCGACGGCAAGCGCATCCGCGTCACCGCCGAGCGTGACCCCGCCAATCTGCCGCACGCCGAGCTGGGCGTCGACATCGTCCTCGAATGCACCGGCTTCTTCACCGACAAGGCGAGCTGCCAGAAGCATCTCGACGCGGGTGCCAAGAAGGTGCTGATCTCGGCGCCCGGCAAGAACGTCGACCTGACGGTCGTCTACGGCGTCAACCACGACAAGCTGACCGCCGAGCACACGATTGTCTCGAACGCGTCGTGCACCACCAACTGCCTCGCGCCCGTCGCCAAGGTGCTGAACGATGCGATCGGCATCGAGCGCGGCCTGATGACGACCGTGCACGCCTACACCAACGACCAGAAGATCCTCGACCAGATCCACCCCGACCTGCGTCGCGCGCGTGCTGCGGCGATGTCGATGATCCCGACCACGACGGGTGCCGCACGTGCGGTTGCCGAAGTGCTGCCGGAGCTGAAGGGCAAGCTCGACGGCTCGGCGATCCGCGTACCGGTGCCGGATGTGTCGCTGATCGACCTGACCTTCACGCCGTCGCGCGATACGACGCGTGAAGAGGTGAATGCGGTGCTGAAGGCAGCCTCAGAGAGCGGCCCGCTGGTCGGCGTACTCGACTGGTCGGACGAGCCGCTCGTTTCGATCGATCTGCAGCATACCCCGGCGTCGTCGACGATCGACAGCCTGGAGACCGCGGTGATCGACGGCAAGCTGGTCCGTGTCGTCAGCTGGTACGACAATGAGTGGGGGTTCTCGAACCGCATGGTCGATACCGCCACGGCGATGGCGAAGTTCATCTAAGCTCGCGATCCATGCACTCCCTCTTCCGTTCGCTTCGAGCGCAGTCGAGAAGTCGTCTCCCGTGACAGATGGTGTCTCGACTGCGCTCGACACGAACGGGGAGGGGGCGGTGGCTCAGGCCTTCGGGATGGTGGGCACCATCGCCGGGATTGCCCGTCACCCCCGCGCGAAAGCCCCGATGGAAGTCATCGACCATGTCGAGATCACCATCGAGGCTGGCCTGCACGGCGACTTCCGCGGCTATGTGAAGCCCGGCGGCAAGGGCCGGCGTCAGGTCACGCTGCTCGAACGCGGCGACTGGGCGGCGGCGATGGCCGAGGTGGGCCAGGAGATCCCTTGGCAAGAACGTCGCGCGAACCTGCTCGTCGATGGCTTCGACCTACCCCAGATACCCGGCACCCGGCTCCGCATCGGTGCGGACGTCGTGCTGGAGGTGACGCGCCACACCGATCCGTGCGAACGCATGGAAGCGCTAGCGCCCGGATTGTTCGCCGCGCTGACGCCCGACTGGCGCGGCGGGGCGTGTAGCCGAGTTTTGATGGGCGGCAAGATTGCCGTCGGTGATGAGATCAGGATCGAAGAACCATGACCAAGCCATTCAAGACGCTCGACGATATGGGCGATGTCCAGGGCAAGCGGGTGCTCGTCCGTGAAGACCTCAACGTGCCGATGGCTGAAGGTCGAGTCACCGACGATACCCGCTTGCGTGCCACTGTTGCGACGGTTGGCGAGCTTGCCGACAAAGGCGCGATCGTCCTAATCCTCGCGCATTTTGGTCGTCCCAAGGGCGTGCCGAGCCCGGAATTCTCACTGTCGCAGGTCGTGAAGCCGTATAGCGAAGTGCTCGGCCGTGAAGTCCGCTACATCGATTGGGAAGGCGCCGAAGACGCGGTCGTGACGCTGGAGCCCGGCGATATCGCGGTTCTGGAGAACACGCGGTTCTTCGGGGGCGAAGAGACCAACGATGCGGCAGTGGTGACGCGGTTCGCGAGCCTCGGCGACCTGTACGTAAACGATGCCTTCTCCGCTGCACACCGCGCGCACGCCTCGACCGAAGGCCTTGCCCACGT
This sequence comes from Sphingomonas sp. SL1004, assembly GCF_057815015.1. Taxonomy (NCBI): domain Bacteria; kingdom Pseudomonadati; phylum Pseudomonadota; class Alphaproteobacteria; order Sphingomonadales; family Sphingomonadaceae; genus Sphingomonas; species Sphingomonas sp. SL1004. The sequence continues at coordinate 1,330,877 of NZ_JBYMUX010000001.1, read as the reverse complement.
CCTGCCAACCTTCGCCGGTCGCGCGATGGAAGCCGAACTCGACGCGCTGCAGAAGGCGCTCGGTGCGCCCGAGCATCCGGTCGCGGCGGTTGTCGGTGGCGCGAAGGTGTCGTCGAAGCTCGACGTTCTGCGTCACCTGGTCACCAAGGTAGATCATCTGATCATCGGCGGCGGCATGGCCAACACCTTCCTTGCGGCACGCGGTGTCGATGTCGGCAAAAGCCTGTGCGAGCATGAGCTTGCGAGCGTTTGCGAGCAGATCATGGAAGCCGCCGACAAGGCCAATTGCACCGTCCACCTGCCGTACGACGTGGTGGTCGCGAAGGAGTTCAAGCCGAACCCCGCCACGCGCACCGTCAACGTCCACGAAGTCGCCGCCGACGAGATGATCCTCGACGTCGGCCCGGCCGCGGTTGAATCGCTCGGCGACGTCCTCAAGAACTGCCGCACGCTGGTCTGGAACGGCCCGCTCGGCGCGTTCGAGACTGTGCCGTTCGACAAGGCCACCGTCGCGCTCGCTAAGACCGCGGCGGCCCTCACCGAAGGCGGCTCGCTCGTCTCGGTCGCAGGCGGTGGCGATACGGTTGCAGCGCTTAACCACGCGGGCGTCGCGGACGCGTTCACGTTCGTCTCGACCGCAGGGGGCGCGTTCCTGGAGTGGATGGAGGGCAAGGACCTGCCCGGGGTCGCCGCGTTGACGCTCTGATATCCAGCGCTTATGTTCAACATGTTGAACGGAGGCGCGCGATGTTGGGTATCCGGTTATCGACCGACGACGAGGAGCAGCTTGCGCGTCACGCCAAGGCGGTGGGGCTTGGCAAGAGCGTCGTCGCGCGCGAGTGGATACTCGAACGTTTGAAGCGCGAGAGCGTCGACCAGCAGATGAGACGCGCGGCGAAGTTGATCGCCGACTCCACCACCCGCGAGGAACTCGACCGCCACGATGCGAGCATGCAGGACTGGCTACGCGCGCTCGACGACGAAGACGGAGGCTATGACTGGGGTCCGGAAGGGCCACCGGTTTGAGGCGGGGCGACGTCGTACTCGTTCGCGGCGGGGCAGGGCCTGCCGGCAAGCTCCGCCCCTGCGTCGTGATCCAGCGAACGTCGACGCTCGACGATGCGCCGAAGGTCACGCTCTGCCCGCTGACGTCGGCGATCAGGGTGGCGTCGTCGATCCGCCCCTTGGTGCAACCATCGCCCGACAATGGCCTGACGGCGATCAGCCAGGTCGAGATCGACTGGATCTACACGTACCGCGCCGATCGTATCGAACGCACGACCGGCTTCATCGCCGATGCGGACATGCTGCAGATCGATCAGGCGTTGCGCCGGTGGCTCGATCTGTGAGCCGCTGCGTTGCGGCAGTCGAACGCGGCGGCTAACAGTCCCCCCAACAACGCTATGCACCAGGAGAAGACGATGACGCCGACCGTAAAGGCCATTCTCGACAAGTATGAAGCCACCAGTTCGGCGGTGAAGGCGAACCTCGCGCGCATTCTGATGCAGGGCAAGCTCGGCGGTACCGGCAAGCTCGTGATCCTGCCGGTCGACCAGGGCTTCGAGCACGGCCCGGCGCGCAGTTTCTCGGTTAATCCGGCGGCGTATGACCCGCATTACCATTACCAGCTCGCGATCGACGCGGGGCTCAGCGCCTACGCGGCACCGCTCGGGATGCTCGAAGCGGGGGCAGATACGTTCGCGGGGCAGATTCCGACGATCCTGAAGTGCAACAGCTCGAACAGCTGGGCGACGACGATCGATCAGGCGGTGACGGCGACGGTCTCGGACGCGGTGCGGCTCGGGTCGGCGGCGATCGGCTTCACGATCTATCCGGGCGCGGACCAGTTCTTCGACCTCGTCGAGGAAATCCGCGAGCTGAGCGAAGAGGCGAAGTCGGTTGGCATCGCGACTGTGATCTGGTCGTATCCGCGTGGTGGCGAGCTGACCAAGGACGGCGAACTGGCGCTCGACGTGGGGGCCTATGCCGCGCACATCGCGGCGTTGCTCGGCGCGCACATCATCAAGACCAAGCTGCCGACCGCGCATATCGAGCAGAAGGAAGCTAAGCCGCTCTACGCGAACACCGATTGGTCGAAGCAGTCGGACCGCGTGAAGCACGTTGTCCAGTCGAGCTTTGCCGGGCGTCGCATCAACGTCTTCTCGGGTGGCGCGTCGAAGGGCGAGGACGCGATCTTCCAGGATGCGCGCGATATCCGCGATGGCGGCGGCAACGGCTCGATCATCGGCCGCAACACCTTCCAGCGCCCGCGCGATGAGGCGCTGGCGATGCTCGACCGGATCATCCGGATCTACAAGAACGAAGAGTAAGGTCCCGTGATCGGGGCGTTCTCTTATCACAAGGCGATCGCCCCGATGATCTGGGTGCTGATTGGGCTGTCGACCATTGAGCTGGTCGTGGTCCATCTGTTGCTGGCGCATTGGTGGCCGCGGTTTGCGATCGTCGTCGCTGTACTGACGTTGTCCGGAATCGTCTGGCTGGTAATATCCGTGCGGTCGTTTCGCCGTTTGCCCGTGTTACTGGACGCGGACCGGTTGCTGATGCGAGTCGGCCGGCTGCGATCGGTCAGCGTATCGACTACGCAAATTCTTGGATTGCGGGCATCTTGCGACGCGGCGACGTTGAAGCAGCGCCATGTGTTGAACCTGGCATTGATCGCGTACCCCAACACGCTGGTCGATCTCGCAGAGCCGGTACCGGTCGGTCGGCGGAAAATCTCGACGATTGCGCACCGGCTGGACGACCCCGCCGGTTTCGCCGCGGCGTTGAACCGTTTCATTCTAGTCGGAGGGGGCCCAGTCTAAGGGCGCAACGCATGAGCGGACGGGCGCGTAGGCTGGCCGCCGCGTGTCTGGCCTTGGCTGCGGTCGGTCTGGTGGTGCCGTATAGTCGTCTGATACCCTGGGTCGGCGATCACGGTCTGGACGGATCGGCCTTGGTCGCCGAACTGTTCTCGACGCGGATCGGAACGTTCTTTGGGCTTGATGTGATCGTCTCCGCGGCGGGCCTGATGCCCTTCATCATCGTCGAGGGGCGGCGGGATCGCGTGCGTCATCGATGGGTGGCGATCGTCGCAACGTGCTTGGTCAGCGTGTCGTGCGGATTGCCGCTGTTCCTTGCGTTGCGCGTGCGGGCGTTGCAGGGGCGTGTCGCATGACCGAATTCGAAGATCCGCTGGGCCCGCTCGATCCCAATTTCGCCGAGAATTTCCGCCGCGACATGCGCCGTCCGGCTTGCCAGCTGTATCTGGTGTCGCCGCTGGACGTCGGGGGCGACTTTCCCGAGCGTCTGGCGCGGGCGCTCGACGCTGGGCCGGTGGCAGCGTTCCAGTTCCGCGTGAAGGACATCGATCAGCATGCCGCCGCCGCGCTGGGTGAACCCCTCCGGAAGATATGTGCTGAGCGCGACGTCGCATTCATCGTCAACGACGATATCGGGCTCACCAAGCGACTCGACGCGGATGGCGTGCATCTCGGGCAGGACGATGGCGATCCGCGTGAGGCGCGCGCCCAGCTTGGGCCCAATGCTCAGATCGGCGTGAGCTGTCACGGCAGTCGCCATCTGGCGATGGAAGCGGGCGAGGCCGGGGCCGACTATGTCGCGTTCGGTGCGTTCTATCCGACCACGACGAAGGTCGCGACGCATACCGCCGAGCCGGTGATCCTGTCCTGGTGGTCGACGCTGTTCGAGATGCCTTGCGTCGCCATCGGTGGCATCACGCCGGAGAATGCCGCGCCGCTGGTGGCCGCCGGGGCGGACTTCATTGCCGTGTCCGGTTCGGTCTGGGGTGGCGATGAGGTCGCCGCGGTCAAGGCGTTTGCCGAGGTTCTTGCGAAGCGCTGAACCGGTGGAAACAACCGTCGTCCCGACCGTTTGATGCAGGAGCGTAACGGTTTGGGATGACGGGCATGACGGCATTTATGATGAAAAATTCGGTTCTTGCGGCATGCCTGTTTGGTGCGGCGTCGCCTGTCCTGGCGCAGACTGTGCCGACCACGCCGGCGCCGCTCGACCGCAACATTCTCCACGTCCAGGTCATCCTCGATCATCTCGGATTCGGGCCAGGCGTGCTCGATGGTCGCGGTGGGCAGTCGCTGGTCGCGGCGTTGAAGGGGTTCCAGGAATCGAAGGGACTGCCGATCACTGGCAAGCCCGATGCGCGGACGTTGCAGGCGCTGTATCCGTACCGCGCCGCTAGGCCGACCGTGACGGTCGCGCTGACGCCCGAAATGTTGGCGGGGCCGTTCGTCAATCCGTTCCCGAAGGATCCCGCCCAGCAGGCCGAACTCCCCGCGCTAGGCTACAAGACCGTCATGGAAAAGCTTGGCGAGATGTTCCACACGACACCGGCGGTGATCGTTGCGCTGAACTCGCCGACGACCAAGCTGACGCCGGGGACCAAGGTGGTGTTCCCCAACGCGCTCCCGACGTCGCGTGCCTATGATCCGAAGCTGAAGCCGGATTGGATCGCGACGCTCACCATGCTGAACGTCGATGCGAACCAGCCAAAGGCGGATCATGTCGTCGTCGACAAGTCGGACGGCGTGCTCCGCGTGCTCGATGCGAACGACAAGCTGATCGCGCAGTTCTCCGCGACGATGGGGTCGAGCCATGATCCGCTGCCGCTCGGCACGTGGACGATCAAGGGCTCGGATTACAATCCGAAGTTCCACTTCAATCCCGCGCTGTTCTGGGATGCGAAGAAGGGGCAGCAGAAGGAGATGCTCCCGCCGGGGCCGAACGGTCCGGTCGGGGTGGTGTGGATGGACCTGTCTAAGGAGCATTACGGCATCCACGGCACGCCCAACCCTGAGACGATCGGGCGTGCGGAAAGCCATGGCTGCATCCGCCTGACCAATTGGGATGCGGCGCGATTGTCGATGATGATCAAGCCGGGGACCAAGGCCGTGTTCCAGGCGTAAGGCGATGACGCGGACGTTCTGGATCATTCTCGGGCTGATCGTCGTCGTGGCCGGCGGGTTCGCGTCGATGCTGTCGTTCGGAAGTGGCGGCAGCGGCATCGAGCGGCGGGTGCCTTGGCGGAAGCCGGAGCCTGTCCCCGAGGTCGCTGCCGTGACGCTGGGAGTTCTGGCCGTTCCGGTGGTTGGCGTTTCGCGGAAAGCGATCGCGGATAGCTGGAATGACGCACGGGGGGGCGGTCTACGCGGGCATCACGGGACGGATATCATGGCAGCAGGCGGCACGCCGGTCGTGGCGGCCGCGCCGGGGCGAATCGAGAAGCTGTTCCAGAGCGGGCTTGGCGGCATCACGCTCTATGTCCGCTCACCCGACCGCCGCTGGACTTATTATTACGCGCACCTCGCGGGGTACGCGGCCGGAATTCGTGAGGGCATGGCGGTCAAGGCAGGCGATACGCTCGGCTATGTCGGCGATACCGGCGATGCGGGGGCGGGCAATTACCATCTCCATTTCGGGCTGACCAAGATGCAGCCGGGTGAGCGTTGGTGGCAGGGTGAGAACGTGAACCCGTACCCGCTGCTTGCCGGAACGGGGTCGTCCCGCTAAAGCCCGCCGCTTCGGGTTTCCGCAGAGCCGGGCTTCAGGGCTAAGCTTCGCGGACGGCCCCTAGCTCTTTCCAGCAGGAATCGGTCATGAAGATCAACGCGGTCGAGATTCGTCCCGGCAACATTCTTGAATATGAGGGCGGCATCTGGCGCGCCGTCAAGATTCAGCACACCCAGCCCGGCAAGGGCGGTGCCTATATGCAGGTCGAGATGAAGAACCTCATCGACGGCCGCAAGAACAACATCCGTTTCCGCTCCGCCGAGAGCGTCGAGAAGGTGCGGCTCGAGACCGTCGACTTCCAGTTCCTGTTCCGCGAGGGCGACATGCTCACCTTCATGGACAAGATCAATTACGAGCAAATCTCGCTCGATGCCGACATCCTGGGCGACGCCGCGGCGTTCCTGCAGGACGGCATGGACGTGGTGATGGAGCTCTGGGAAGAGCGGCCGATCTCGGTCCAGCTGCCCGATACGATCGAGGCGCTGATCGTCGAGGCGGATGCTGTTGTTAAGGGGCAGACGGCTTCGTCGAGCTACAAGCCCGCTGTGTTGGAAAATGGCGTGCGCGTGATGGTGCCGCCGCATATCGGGGCGGGCACGCGGATCGTCGTCGATGTGTACGAGCAGACGTACGTGCGTCGCGCAGACTGATTTCTGCTCCCCCTCCCGCTTGCGGGAGGGGGCCGGGGGGTGGGCACCCGCCCTCCATGTTACGCGACGATACTGGCGCGAACGATTTCGATGCCGCGCGACGCTGATAGCGCGAGCCCACCCCCGGCCCCTCCCGCTTGCGGGAGGGGGGAGATAGAATACCATGCCCAGCCATTCCGGCATCATGACCGTCATCGAGCGCGCCGCCCGCAAAGCCGCGCCGCGCCTGCGTCGCGACTTCAACGAGGTCCAGCAGCTCCAGGTGAGCCGCAAGGGGCCGGCCGACTTCGTCAGCCAGGCCGACCAGCGCGCCGAGCAGACGATCTTCGAAGAGCTCAGCCACGCCCGTCCCGACTGGGGCATGCTGATGGAAGAGCGCGGCGAGGTCGAGGGTGACCCCAACAAGCCGCGGTTCATCGTCGATCCCCTCGACGGCACGTCGAACTTCCTCCACGGCATCCCGCATTTCTGCATCTCGATCGCGGTCGAGGAGCCGATGCCGAACGGCAAGCGCGAGGTCACGACGGCGTTGGTGTATCAGCCGCTGACCGACGAAAGCTTCTGGGCCGAGAAGGGCCGCGGGGCATGGCTCACCGACCAGCGTTTGCGTGTGTCGTCGCGGCGTGATCTGTCCGAATCGCTGATCGCCACGGGGATCCCGTTCCTCGGCCACGGCGACTTTGCGCAGTGGAGCCGGATTTTCGGCGCGGTTGCGCCTGAGGTTGCGGGCATCCGTCGTTTGGGTGCTGCGGCACTTGATCTGGCGTGGCTCGCGGCTGGCCGGTTTGACGGCTTCTGGGAATCGAACCTGAAGCCCTGGGATGTCGCGGCGGGCATGTTGCTGGTGAAGGAAGCTGGCGGTTTCGTCACCGACTTCCGTGGTGGCGATCGCGCGATGGAGCGTAACGAGTTCCTCGCCGCGAACGACGCACTGCATTCGCGACTGCATAAGCTGGTGGCCGGCGCACTTCGCTAAGTCGGGTGGGAGTGAAGGCGCGTTCACTCATAGGGGCCACGAAACAGAGCTGCGTCACTTTACCCACATCCGTCACCCCAGCGAAAGCTGGGGTATCGTGGCTGGCGGACGATGCGGCTACCACAGGGATACCCCAGCTTTCGCTGGGGTGACGAATGGGTCTGGGAGCCGGGAGGCCGCAAGCCGGATCTTGCGGTGCGGGCGCGTCGACAATCCGTCATGCCGGGCTCGTTCCGGCATCTACTGTTCCGCATTTTCGTCGGCGGTTGAGTTGCGCGCCGTGAAGCCGGGAACCAGTCCGGGGTGACCGGGTGGATTTGGTAATGTTGCCGCTATTTCGCAGTAGCCTCGTCTGCATCCCGGCGCGCCAAGTAACGCATGTTTCCCACCGCCCTCGCCCCTCCTGTTGCGAGTGATTCTCACACCCCCCGAGCCTTGCCCATCACCCCCCATCGGCCTAAAGCGGCCCCGTTCCGTTCGCACTTGCGAGAAGCAATTTGGTCGACCTTTCGCACTATCTTCCGATCCTCCTGTTCCTCGGGATCGCCATCGCATTGTCGAGCACGTTCGTGTTCCTGCCGATGGCCGTCTCGCGCCTCACGGGATCGCACAAGCCTACGCCTGAGAAGCTCAGCGAATACGAGTGCGGCTTTCCCGCATTCGAGGATCCGCGCAGCCAGTTCGACGTACGCTTCTACCTGATCGCCATCCTCTTCATCATCTTCGATCTCGAGGCCGCGTTCCTGTATCCCTGGGCCGTCTCGGTCTTCACGCTCGGCTGGACCGCGTGGATTTCGATGATGATCTTTATCGGCGAATTGGCCCTTGGCCTCGTCTACGCATGGAAGAAGGGAGCACTCGATTGGGAGTAGAGCTTCAGCCCGCACCCGGTTCGCCCAGTTCGCTGGTGCCACCCGACCAGGGCTTTTTCGACGGATTGAACGGTGAGCTGACGGACAAGGGTTTCCTCGTCACGTCGACCGAGGAGCTGTTCCAGTGGGCGCGTACCGGCTCGCTGTGGTGGATGACGTTCGGGCTCGCGTGCTGCGCGGTCGAGATGATCCACGTCAACATGCCACGCTACGATCTCGAGCGCTTCGGCGCGGCACCGCGAGCCTCCCCGCGCCAGTCGGACGTGATGATCGTTGCGGGCACGCTCTGCAACAAGATGGCGCCTGCATTGCGCAAGGTTTACGACCAGATGTCGGAGCCGAAGTACGTGATCTCGATGGGATCGTGCGCGAACGGCGGCGGCTATTATCATTACAGCTACAGCGTCGTGCGTGGCTGCGATCGGATCGTGCCGGTGGACATCTACGTTCCCGGGTGCCCGCCGACGGCTGAGGCATTGCTGTACGGCATCATGCAGTTGCAGCGGAAGATCCGGCGGTCCGGGAGCATCGAGCGTTGAGGGCTCCCGCACCAGCTTACACGTCGAACGACGGCGTGATCGACAGCGCCCGCGCGGCGCTCGGCGGCATGCTGCTCGACGCGGTCGATCATGTCGGCGAAGTCGCGCTGCACGTTCGTCGCGAAGACCTGTACGACGCGATGATCGCGCTGCGCGACACGCCGGGGCTTGCCTATCAGCAGCTCATGGAGATCGCCGGCGTCGACTATCCGGATCGGCCTGAGCGGTTCGAAGTTGTCTATTGCATGCTGTCGCTGACGCGGAACCACCGCCTGCGCGTGCATGTCGCGACCGATGAGGAAAAGCCGGTGCCGTCGGTGACGGATATCTGGCCGGTCGCCGGTTGGCTCGAGCGTGAAGTGTACGACATGTACGGCGTGCTGTTCAGCGGCAATCCGGACCTGCGCCGCATCCTGACCGATTACGGTTTCCGTGGTCATCCGCAGCGGAAGGACTTCCCGCTGACCGGGTATGTCGAGCTGCGCTATTCGGAAGAGTCTAAGCGCGTCGTGTACGAGCCCGTTCAGCTTGCGCAGGATTTCCGCACGTTCGATTTCATGAGCCCGTGGGAGGGTGCGAACTACGTGCTCCCCGGCGACGAGAAGGGCGCATTGCCCGAGGCTAAGGGCGCGCCGACGCCGCTCAAGGCCGACACGATCGTCAAGGCGGACGCAGCGCAGTCGCCTACCCAGGCGCCGACCGAACCCAAGAGCACTGAGTCGACCGCGCAGACGGGCGCCGGCAAGTCGGAGTCCGATGCGACGCCGAAGCCTGCGAACCCCGACGTGGTCCCGACCAAGGGTGGAGGACAGAACCAGTGAGTCTGTATGTCGAAGAGCTTCTGGGTGAAGCCGACGCAGCCGATCCCACGACCGGCGACGTCACGATCCAGAATTACACGATCAACTTCGGTCCGCAGCATCCGGCCGCGCACGGCGTGTTGCGCCTGGTCATGGAGCTCGACGGCGAGATCGTCGAGCGCGTCGATCCGCATGTCGGCCTGCTTCACCGCGGCACCGAGAAGCTGATCGAGTACAAGACCTACACGCAGGCGCTGCCGTATTTCGATCGTCTCGATTACTGCTCGCCGCTGTGCATGGAGCATAGCTGGGTGCTGGCGGTCGAGAAGCTGCTCGACCTTGAAGTGCCCGAGCGTGCGCAGTATCTCCGCGTGTTCTTTGCCGAGCTGACGCGCATCTCGAACCACATGCTCAATCTAGGCTCGCACGTCATGGACGTGGGCGCGATGACGCCGAACCTGTGGCTGTTCGAGATCCGCGAAGATTGCATGAACTTCTTCGAGCGTGTCTCGGGCGCGCGCATGCATTCGAACTATTTCCGTCCGGGTGGCGTGCATCAGGATGCGCCGTTGAAGCTGCTCGCCGACATCGGCGACTGGCTCGACACGCGGCTGCCGCGGCTGTTCGAGGATGCGATCTCGCTGGTCGCGGACAACCGCATCTTCAAGCAGCGCAACGTCGACATCGCCGTGGTCAGCCGCGACGATGCGATCAAGTGGGGCTTTTCCGGCCCGATGATCCGCGGCTCGGGTATCGCCTGGGATCTGCGCAAGTCGCAGCCCTACGACGTTTATGCGAAGATGGACTTCGAGGTGCCGGTCGGCACGCGCGGCGATTGCTATGACCGGTTCATGGTACGCGTCGAGGAAGTGCGTCAGTCTGCGCGGATCATGAAGCAGTGCCTGCGCAACATGCCCGAGGGGCCGATCGCGTCGCTCGATCGCAAGGTCGTGCCGCCCAAGCGGGCCGAGATGAAGCAGTCGATGGAAGCGTTGATCCATCACTTCAAGCTCTACACCGAGGGCTTTCACGTTCCCGCCGGCGACGTCTATGTCGCGACCGAAAGCCCCAAGGGCGAGTTCGGCGTGTATCTGGTCGCCGATGGCTCGAACAAGCCGTACCGCTGCAAGATCCGCCCGACCGCGTTCTCGCATCTGCAAGCCATGGACTTCATGGCGAAGGGCCACATGCTGGCGGATACGACTGCGATCCTCGGCGCGATGGATATCGTTTTTGGTGAATGTGACCGCTAATGGCTGAAGCTCCGAAAATTCCCGACGAGGCCGAGACCCGCGCACGCTGGGGTTCGTTCGCGTGGACGGACGAGAACCAGGTGAAGGCGAACGAGATCCTCGGGCGCTATCCCAAGGGTCGCGAGCAGTCCGCGTCGATCCCGTTGCTCGATCTGGCGCAGCGCCAGGTCGGCGCGGAAACGCAGACGCAGGGCTGGTTGCCGGTGCCGGTGATCGAGTTCGTCGCGCGTCAGATCAGCGTGCCATACATGCGCGTGTACGAGGTCGTGACCTTCTACACGATGTTCAATCTAGCGCCGGTCGGTCGCTTCCATGTCCAGGTCTGCGGTACGACGCCGTGCATGCTGCGCGGGTCCGACGACGTTCTGGCCGCGTGCAAGAACCGCGGTCTGGTCAAGGGCGGCACGACGCCGGACGGCATGTTCACGCTGACCGAGGTCGAGTGCCTCGGCACGTGCGCGAATGCGCCGATGGTGCAGATCAACGACGATAACTTCGAAGACCTCGATTACGACAAGACGACCGAGATCCTCGAGGTGCTGGCCAACGGCGGGCACCCGACGCCGGGGCCGCAATTCGGACGTCGCGCAAGCTGCCCCGAAGGCGGCCCGACCTCGCTGAAGGCGATGGTCGACGCGAACCACGATTACCGGGGGGAGTGGGCCTGATGCTCGCCGACAAGGACCGCATCTTCACCAACGTCTACGGTTTCCAGCCGTGGAACATCGACGCCGCGATCATGCGCGGCGATTGGGATAATACCAAGGACCTGATGGCGCTCGGCCAGGACGCGATCATCGACGTGATGAAGGCGTCGGGTCTGCGCGGCCGTGGCGGTGCGGGCTTCCCGACCGGTACCAAATGGTCGTTCATGCCGAAGGAGCCGAAGCCGGACCGGCCGAACTTCCTCGTCATCAACGCCGATGAATCCGAGCCGGGCAGCTGCAAGGATCGTGAGATCATCCGCCACGATCCGCACAAGCTGATCGAAGGCGCGCTGATCGCCGGATTCGCGATGCGCGCGCGCGCCGCGTACATCTATATCCGCGGCGAGTATATTCGCGAGGCCGAGACGCTTTTCGCGGCCGTCGCCGAGGCATATGACCGCGGCTTTATCGGCAAGAACGCGTGCGGGTCAGGCTACGACTTCGACGTGTTCGTGCACCGTGGCGCTGGCGCTTACATCTGCGGCGAAGAGACCGCGATGTTGGAGAGCCTCGAGGGGAAGAAGGGCCAGCCGCGGCTGAAGCCACCTTTCCCGGCAGGTGCTGGCCTCTATGGCTGCCCGACGACGGTCAACAACGTCGAATCGATTGCGGTTGCGCCGACGATCCTGCGACGTGGCGCTGCATGGTTCTCCAGCTTCGGCGCCGAGAACAACCGCGGCACGAAGCTGTTCCAGATCAGCGGCCATGTGAACAAGCCGTGCGTGGTCGAGGAAGAGATGAGCATCTCGTTCCGCGACCTGATCGAGACGCATTGCGGCGGTATCCGTGGCGGCTGGGACAATCTGCTCGCCGTGATCCCGGGTGGCTCTTCGGTGCCGCTCGTGCCCGCCGCGCAGATCATGGACTGCGCGATGGACTTCGACGGCCTGAAGGCGGTTGGCTCGGGCCTCGGCACCGCGGCGATCATCGTCATGGACAAGTCGACCGACATCGTCCGCGCGATCAGTCGCATCTCGTACTTCTACAAGCACGAGAGCTGTGGCCAGTGCACGCCGTGCCGCGAGGGCACCGGCTGGATGTGGCGCGTGATGGAGCGGATGCGCACCGGCGACGCCGAACTGGCCGAGATCGACATGCTCCAGCAGGTCACCAAGCAGGTTGAGGGTCACTCGATCTGCGCGCTCGGCGACGCCGCAGCATGGCCGATCCAGGGTCTGATCAAGCATTTCCGCCCAGAGATGGAGCGCCGTATCCGCGAACGTGGTGGCGACACCGCGCCGATGATGGAAGCCGCAGAGTAATGCCCTTAGTCAAAGTCGATGGCGTAGAGATCGAGGTGCCGCAGGGTGCCACCGTGCTGCAGGCGTGCGAGCTTGCCGGCAAGGAGATCCCGCGTTTCTGTTATCATGAGCGGCTGAGCATCGCCGGCAATTGCCGGATGTGCCTGGTCGAGGTGAAGCCTGGTCCACCCAAGCCGCAGGCGTCGTGCGCGCTGCCGGCGGCGGACAAGCAGGAGATCTTCACCAACTCGCCGATGGTGAAGAATGCTCGCGAGGGCATCATGGAATTCCTTCTAATCAACCATCCGCTCGATTGCCCGATCTGCGATCAGGGCGGCGAGTGCGATCTGCAGGACCAGTCGGTCGCCTATGGTCGCGGCCATTCGCGCTACGACGAGAACAAGCGCGCGGTCACCGAGAAGTATATGGGTCCGATCGTCAAGACGGTCATGACCCGCTGCATCCAGTGCACGCGCTGCATCCGGTTCGCCGAGGAAGTGTCCGGCGTCGAGGAGATCGGTGCGATCTTCCGCGGCGAGGATATGCAGATCACCTCGTATCTCGAGAATGCGGTCAAGAGCGAACTGAGCGGCAACGTCGTCGATCTGTGCCCGGTCGGTGCGCTGACGTCGAAACCGTATGCGTTCGAGGCGCGTCCGTGGGAATTGCGCAAGACGTTGACGATCGACGTGATGGACGCGGTCGGCACCAACATCCGGCTCGACAGCCGCGGTCGTCAGGTGCTGCGCTGCGTGCCGCGGATCAACGAGGACGTGAACGAGGAGTGGGCGACCGACAAGACGCGCCACGCGATCGACGGGCTCGTGCGTCGTCGTCTCGACAAGCCTTATGTCCGGGTGAACGGCAAGCTCCAGCCCGCGACGTGGGACGAAGCGTTTGCGGCGATCAAGGCGGTCAACGCCGGGTCGAGCGTTGCGGCTGTCGCGGGCGATCTGGTCGATTGCGAGACGATGTATGCCGCCAAGGCGCTGCTCGCGAAGATGGGCTCGACAATGCTCGAAGGCCGTCAGACCGGCATGGACTATGACGCGACGAGCATCGCCGCTGTCAATTTCAACACGACGATCGCCGGCACCGAGCGTGCGGATGCGATCCTGCTGGTGGGCACCAACCTGCGCTGGGAAGCGCCGTTGGTGAACACGCGGGTGCGGAAAGCGATCAAGAAGGGCGCGAAGGTCTTTGCGATCGGACCGGAGACGGACCTGACGTACAAGGTCGAATGGCTCGGCGACGATCTGGCGCTGCTCGGCAGTCTGCCTGACGCGGTGACCGAGGCGTTCGGCAAGGCCGAGCGTCCGATGGTGATCGTCGGTGGCGGCGCGCTGAAGGGTGGCCATGCGGCTGCGCTGAAGCTCGTCGATACGTTGGGTCTCGTGAAGGCGGACTGGAACGGCTTCAACGTCGTCCACATGGCGGCCTCGCGGATGGGCGGGCTGATGCTCGGCTATGCGCAGAAGGGCGGCATCGCCGACGTGATGGGGGCGAAGCTCGGCTTCTTCCTCGGCGCGGACGAGGTCGATTATTCGAAGTTCGCAGGCTTCAAGGTGTTCGTGGGCCATCACGGCGACAAGGGTGCGGCGGCTGCCGACGTCATCCTGCCGGGTGTCACCTATGCTGAGAAGTCGGGCACTTGGGTGAACCTCGAGGGCCGTGTCCAGCGCGGCGAGCGCGCGGTGTTCGCACCCGGCGACGCACGTGACGACTGGTCGATCTTTCGCGCGCTGTCCGACACGCTCGGTCACACGCTGCCGTTCGACAGCTTCGACGGCCTGCGCGAGGAAATGTACGCGGACGTGCCTGCGCTGCGTCACCAGGCGCTCGCTACGTTCGAGTGGAACCCGCCTTCGCTCAGTGGGGCAGGTGAGGGCGTTCTCGCCGGCTATCCGATCAAGGACTTCTACCTGACCAACGCGATCTGTCGCGCATCGCCGACGATGCAGCGTTGCTCGGCGGAACTGCTCCACGGTGAAGAGTTCGCGGAGGCGGCGGAATGATCTCCTGGTTCGAATCCTCGCTCGGCTACGACTGGGCATTCTTCCTCGCGACGATCATCGACATCCTCGTGATCGCGCTGCCGCTGATGCTGGCGGTGGCGATGATCATCTATGCCGACCGGAAAATCTGGGCGGCGATGGCGCTGCGCCGTGGTCCCAACGTCGTCGGCCCGTTTGGCCTGCTCCAGAGCTTTGCCGACGGCCTGAAGGTGTTCCTGCAGGAGACGATCGTCCCCGCAGCCGCCAACCGCACGCTGTTCCTGCTGGCGCCGATCATCACCTTCACGGTCGCGCTGATCGTCTGGGCGGTGGTGCCATTCGGGGTCGGCGTGGTTCTCGCGGATATCAACGTCGGCTTGCTCTACGTGCTCGCGGCGTCGTCGCTCGGCGTGTACGGGATCATCCTGTCGGGCTGGGCATCGAACTCGAAATACCCGTTCTACTCGGCACTTCGTGCGGCCGCGCAGATGGTGTCGTATGAAGTCGCGATCGGCTTTATCCTGATTTCGGTCGTGCTGTGGACCGGCAGCTTCAACCTGTCGGCGATCGTGATGGCGCAGAAGTCGCACGTCTGGTTCTTCAACGGGTACATCCTGAACCCGCTGATGTTCCCGATGGCGGTGATGTTCTTCATCTCCTCGCTGGCCGAGACGCAGCGTGCGCCGTTCGATCTGACCGAGGCGGAGAGCGAGCTCGTCGCCGGGTACCAGACCGAATATTCGTCGATGTCGTTCGCGCTGTTCTGGCTCGGCGAGTATGCCAACGTGCTGTTGATGTGCGCGCTGAACGCGACGCTGTTCTGGGGCGGGTGGCTGCCACCGGTCGACTGGGCGCCGCTGTATTACGTGCCGGGGATCATCTGGCTGTTCGCCAAGATCCTGTTCTTCTTCTTCCTGTTCAGCTGGGTGAAGGCGACCGTGCCGCGCTATCGCTACGATCAGCTGATGCGGCTCGGCTGGAAGGTCTTCCTCCCCGTGTCGCTGTTCTGGGTTTTCCTCGTGTCGGGCTATCTCATGCTGACGCGCGTTGGAGTGGGTTCATGAGCGTCGCTCAGATCATCAAGTCGTTTACCCTGTGGGAATTCGTGAAGGCGCACGCGTTGACGCTTCGCTATTTCTTCAAGGAAAAGGCGACGATCAACTATCCGTACGAGCGTAATCCGGTGTCGCCGCGGTTCCGTGGCGAGCATGCGTTGCGTCGTTATCCGAACGGCGAAGAGCGGTGCATCGCGTGCAAGCTGTGCGAGGCCGTGTGCCCCGCGCAGGCGATCACGATCGAGGCCGAGCCGCGCGACGACGGTTCGCGCCGCACGACGCGCTACGACATCGACATGACCAAGTGCATCTATTGTGGCCTGTGTGCCGAGGCGTGTCCGGTCGATGCGATCGTCGAGGGTCCGAACTACGAGTTCGCGACCGAGACGCGCGAAGAGCTGATCTACGACAAGTCGAAGCTGCTCGATAATGGCGACCGTTGGGAAAGCGCGATCGCGGCGAACCTTGCCGCCGATGCGCCGTACCGTTAAGCGAGCGCCGCGATGACACAGATTAACTCCGTCGTCCCAGCGCAGGCTGGGATCTCCCCGTTTCAGAGCGCGCCCGCGCGGCTTGAGACCCCAGCGTCCGCTGGGGTGACGAGGACCTCATGATCCAGGCCTTAGCCTTCTACCTCTTCGCCTTCGTCGTGGTCCTGTCGGGCGCGCTGACGATCGCGTCGCGCAACCCGGTCCATTCGGTAATGTGGCTGATCCTCGCGTTCTTCAACGCGGCCGGCCTCATGATCCTGGTCGGTGCCGAGTTCATCGCGATGCTGCTCGTCATCGTCTATGTTGGTGCGGTCGCGGTGCTGTTCCTGTTCGTCGTCATGATGCTCGACATCGACTTCACCGAGCTGCGCGCAGGCGTCGCCCGGTATTTCGGGATCGGCCTCGCACTCGCCGTGGCGCTCGCCGCCGAGGTGATGATCGCGATCGGTGCCTGGAGCACGGGTCCGATCCAGCTCGCGCGGCGTGCCGCACCGATCGACGATACCGTGCCCAACATCCAGGCGATCGGTAACCTGCTCTACACGCGCTATCTGTTCGTGTTCGAGGGTGCCGGCCTGGTGCTGCTGGTCGCGATGATCGGGGCGATCGTGCTGACCCACCGCCAGCGTGGCGGCGTCAAGGCGCAAAACGTCAGCCGCCAGAACGCGCGTCGTCCACAGGATGCCACGCGCAACACGAGCCCGGTCGTCGGGCAGGGAGTCGAACTGTGACGATCGGTCTCGTCCATTATCTGGTCGTCGCGGCGATCCTGTTCACGATGGGGGTGCTCGGCATCTTCCTGAACCGCAAGAACCTCATCGTCATCCTGATGGCGATCGAGCTGATCCTGCTGGCGGTGAACATCAATCTGGTCGCATTCTCGGCGTTCCTCCACGATCTCGTCGGACAGGTGTTCGCGATGTTCGTGCTGACGGTCGCCGCGGGTGAAGCCGCGATCGGCCTCGCCATTCTCGTGATCTATTTCCGCGGTCGCGGCACCATCGCGGTCGACGACGTCAACCGGATGAAGGGGTAATACGGTTGATCCAGCTTATCGTCTTCCTGCCCTTGCTGGCCGCGATCGTTGCCGGGTTCGGCAATCGCGCGATCGGCAACGTGCCGGCGAAACTCGTCACCACGGCTGCGCTGTTCGCGTCGTGCCTGTTGTCCTGGCCGATCTTCATCGGCTTCCTCTCGGGCACCAGCACGGCGACCGTCGCGCCGCTGCTCGACTTCATCCACTCGGGCGACATGAACGTCGCCTGGTCGTTGCGCGTCGATGCGCTGACCGCGGTGATGCTCGTGGTCGTCACGTCGGTTTCGGCGTTGGTCCACCTGTATAGCTGGGGCTATATGGATGAAGACCCTGATCAGCCGCGCTTTTTTGCGTATCTGTCGCTGTTTACCTTCGCGATGCTGATGCTCGTCACCGCGAACAACCTCGTCCAGATGTTCTTCGGCTGGGAAGGCGTGGGTCTCGCATCCTACCTCCTGATCGGGTTCTGGTTCCGCAAGCCGTCCGCCAGCGCAGCCGCGATCAAGGCGTTCGTCGTCAACCGCGTCGGCGATCTCGGTTTCATGCTCGGCATCTTCGGCACGTTCCTGGTGTTCGGCACGGTCTCGATCCCCGAGATCCTCGCCGCGGCGCCCGGCATGGCGGGCTCGACGCTCGGCTTCCTCGGCTACCGCTTCGACACGATGACGGTGCTCTGCCTCCTGCTGTTCGTCGGTGCGATGGGCAAGTCGGCACAGCTCGGCCTGCACACCTGGTTGCCGGACGCGATGGAAGGCCCGACGCCTGTGTCGGCGCTGATCCACGCGGCGACGATGGTTACGGCTGGCGTGTTCATGGTCTGCCGCCTGTCGCCGATGTTCGAGATGAGCCCGGTCGCGCTGACTGTGGTCACCTCGGTCGGTGCCGCGACCTGCCTGTTCGCGGCGACCTGCGGCCTCGTGCAGACCGACATCAAGCGCGTGATCGCGTATTCGACCTGTTCGCAGCTCGGCTACATGTTCTTCGCGGCCGGTGTCGGCGCGTATGGCGCGGCGATGTTCCACCTGTTCACGCACGCGTTCTTCAAGGCGCTGCTGTTCCTCGGTGCCGGCTCGGTCATCCATGCGATGCACCACGAGCAGGACATGCGCTATTACGGCGGCCTGCGTAAGAAGATCCCGGTGACGTTCTGGGCGATGATGGCGGGTACGCTCGCGATCACCGGCGTCGGCATCCCCGGCATCTTCGGCAACACCGCGATCGGTTTCGCAGGCTTCCATTCGAAGGATGCGATCATCGAGGCGAGCTGGGCTGCGGGTCAGCCGGGTGTTTGGTTCGTCGGCGTGCTCGTCGCGTTGCTGACCAGCTTCTATTCATGGCGCGTGATGTTCCTGACCTTCTGGGGCAAGCCACGCTGGGCCGCATCGGAGCACATCCAGCATGCGCTCCATTACGCGCACGGACACGACCACGGCGATGCGCATCATGTCGACGATCACCATGCGAACCCGGCGCAGGCCGAGGACGCAGGTCATGCGCCGCACGATCACCACGACGCGCAACATGCGCCGGCGGAAGGCGATGGCGGGTATCACCCGCACGAGAGCCCGCTGCCGATGCTGATCCCGCTGATCGTTCTGTCGATCGGTGCGGTCCTCGCCGGCTTCGTGTTCCACGGCTTCTTCATCGAGCCGACCGCAGGCGAGGAGTTCTGGAAGGGCGCACTCGCGTTCCGCGAACATCTGATGCACGAGATGCACGGCGTGCCGTTGCTCATCAAGCTGTCGGCGACGATCGCGATGCTGCTCGGCCTGCTGACCGCCTGGTACGCCTATATCAAGGCACCGACGTTCCCGGCCAAGGTCGTCGAACAGTTCGGCGTGCTCTACGACTTCCTGCTGCATAAGTGGTATTTCGACGAGCTGTACGACCTGATCTTCGTCCGCCCGGCGTTCGCGATCGGCCGCTTCCTGTGGCACCGCGGTGACGATAAGACGATCAACCGGTTCGGGCCTGACGGCGCGACCTGGGTCGTCCAGATCGGTAGCCGTGTCGCCAACCGCTTCCAGACGGGATACCTCTACACCTATGCCTTCGTCATGCTGATCGGGCTGACCGCAGCCGTAACCTGGGCGATCGGACTGTAATGACCGGCTTTCCTATCCTCTCCGTCCTGATCGCGGTCCCGATGATCGCGGCCGTCGTGTGCCTGTTCGTCTCGGCGAACACGGCGCGGATGATGGCGCTGGCGGCGACGCTTATCGACTTCGTTCTCGGCATCATGCTGTGGATGAACTACGACATCGGCGGCGCGCAGTGGCAGTTCGTCGAACATGCCCCGGGCATCTTCGGCCCGTTCGGCTGGTCGCTCGGCATCGACGGCTTCGCGCTGATGCTGATCATGCTGAGCGTGTTCCTGATGCCCATCTGCATCGGCGCCAGCTGGCGCTCGATCACGACCCGCGTGCCCGAATACATGGCGGCGTTCCTGTTCACCGAAGTGCTGATGATCGGCACGTTCGCGGCGCAGGACCTGTTCCTGTTCTACGTGTTCTTCGAAGCCGGCCTGATCCCGATGTACCTGATCATCGGCATCTGGGGTGGTGCGAACCGGATCTACGCGTCGTACAAGTTCTTCCTGTACACGCTGCTCGGCTCGGTCCTGATGTTCATCGCGATGCTGTACATGGCGAAGACGGCGGGCACGACCAGCATTCCGGCTCTAATGAACTACGACTTCCCCGCGCACGTGCAGACGTGGCTGTGGCTGGCGTTCTTCGCGTCGTTCGCGGTCAAGATGCCGATGTGGCCGGTCCACACCTGGTTGCCCGACGCGCACGTCCAGGCGCCGACCGCAGGCTCGGTCATCCTGGCGGGTGTGCTGCTGAAGCTCGGCGGATACGGCTTCCTGCGCTTCCTGCTGCCGATGTTCCCCGAAGCCTCGGGCCAGCTGACCTGGCTGATCTTCGGCCTGTCGGCGGTCGCGGTGATCTACACGAGCCTCGTCGCGCTCGTGCAGTCGGACATGAAGAAGCTGATCGCCTATTCGTCAGTCGCTCACATGGCGATCGTCACGATCGGGCTCTTTGCCTTCAACCGGCAGGGCATCGAAGGCGCGATGATCATGATGCTGAGCCACGGCCTGGTATCGGGCGCGTTGTTCCTGTGCGTCGGCGTGATCTACGACCAGCTCCATACCCGCGAGATCTCGCGCTATGGCGGTCTCGCGATCAACATGCCGAAGTATGCGATCTTCTTCCTGTTCTTCACGATGGCCTCGATCGGCCTGCCGGGCACCAGCGGCTTTGTCGCCGAGTTCCTGTCGCTGATGGGCACGTATCAGGTCTCGACCTGGACCGCGCTGCTCTGCACGACGAGCATCATCCTGGGCGCCGCGTACATGCTGTTCCTGTACCGCCGCGTCGTGTTCGGCGAGATCAAGTCGGACGACGTCCGTGCTATGGTCGACCTGTCGGGCCGCGAGATGTGGCTGCTCGCACCGATCGCCGCCGTCGTGCTGTGGATGGGCGTTTATCCCGAGAGCTTCCTGGCACCGATGCGCAAGGACGTGGGCGTGCTTCTCGCCCGCGTCGACCGCGCCAAGCCTGCCAGCGATTCCAACCCAACCGCGGGGAAGCCCGCCGCAACCGTCCATAGTGCCGCGCACGGGGAGGCACACTGATGGATTACGCCGCTAACATCGCAATGACGCTGCCCGAACTGGTGCTGGCGTTGGGTGCGATCGCCCTGATGCTCGTCTCGGCCTGGGGCGGGGACAAGTCCACGCGTGCCGTCTCGATCGCTGCCGTCTTCGTCCTCGTTGGGGCCGGGATCGCATTGGTCGGTCCCGCGTCGTCGGGCGGCTATGCGTTCGACGGCCTTTACCGCGCGGACGCGTTCGGCGCGTTTGCCAAGGTGCTGATCTATATCGCCTCGGCGGTCGCAATCGTGATGGCGCCTAGCTTCTTCGCGCGTTCGCATGGCGACGATCTGCGTCCGGAATATCCGGTGCTGATCCTGCTGTCGGCATGCGGCATGGGGATCATGGTCTCGGCCACCGACATGCTGACGCTGTATGTCGGTCTGGAGCTTCAGAGCCTTGCGGCCTACGTCCTCGCCAGCTTCATGCGGCGCGACGGGCGTTCGGCGGAAGCAGGCCTGAAGTATTTCGTGCTCGGCGCGCTCGCCAGCGGCATCCTGCTGTACGGAATCTCGCTGGTCTACGGGTTCAGCGGCACGACGTTGTTCTCGGGCATCTCGGAAGCATACGCCGGCACCAAGTCGCTCGGCCCGTTGTTCGGTCTGGTGTTCGTGTTCGCCGGCCTCGCGTTCAAGATCAGCGCCGTGCCGTTCCACATGTGGACGCCCGACGTGTACGAGGGCGCACCGACCCCGGTCACCGCGTTCTTCGCATCCGCCCCCAAGGTCGCGGCGCTTGCGCTCAGCGTCCGCGTGGCGGTCGATGCGATGGGTCCGGCGACCGACCAGTGGCGTCAGATCGTGATCTTCGCGGCGCTTGCCTCGATCATTCTCGGTGCGGTCGCCGCGATCGGCCAGACCAACATCAAGCGGCTGCTCGCTTACTCGTCGATCAACAATGTCGGCTTCGCCCTGATCGGTCTTGCGGCCGGGACGCCGGAAGGCGTGTCGGGCGTGCTGATGTACCTGACGATCTACGTCGCGATGACGCTGGGTTCGTTCCTGGTCGTGTTGCAGATGCGCGGTGACGACGGGCAGCCGGTCGAGACGATCGACAGCCTCGCCGGCATGTCGCGGACTCGGCCTGCGTTGGCCGCGGCACTCGCGATCTTCATGTTCAGCCTCGCCGGCATCCCGCCGCTGTTCGGCTTCTACGCGAAGTTCGCGGTGTTCAGCGCGGCGGTCGACGCCGGTCTGTTCCCGCTCGCAGTGGTCGGCATCGCCGCCTCGGTTATCGGCGCGTATTATTACCTTCGCGTCGTGAAGACGATGTACTTCGATGACCCGGCACCTGCGTTCGCGCCGATGGAGAGCAAGGTCGAGGGTGGCCTGATCGCCATCGCCGCGGTGTTCGTGTCGCCAGTCGGCTACCTCCTCATCCCCGTGCTCGGCGCGTGGACGATGGCGGCCGCACGGGCGCTGTTCTGAGCATCATCCGCACCGTCGCGGAGACAGGATCGACCAACGCCGACCTGCTGGAGCTTGCACGCGGCGGTGCCGAGGACGGTCTCTGGTTGCGCGCGATCCGGCAAACGGCGGGGCGGGGGCGGCTCGGGCGCGAATGGTCGTCGCCCGAGGGTAACCTTTACGCGAGCACGCTCGTCCGGTTGCGGCCGAACGATCCGCCGGCCGCCAGCCTCGCGCTAGTCGCCGCGGTCGCCTTGCAGGAAACCGTGTCGACCTTTCTCGTCGCCGGGATCTGTCAGGGCACGACCGATGCGAGCGAGACGCTGGTCCTGAAATGGCCGAACGACCTGCTGCTGGCGGACGCTAAGCTGTCGGGAATCCTGCTCGAACGCGCTGATGACGCGGTGATCGTCGGCTACGGCGTCAACATCGCGCATCACCCTGATTTGCCGGACCGTGTGACGACCGATCTGGCCGCGCACGGTGTCGTAGTCGATCCGGCGATGTTCCTCGACATCCTCGCCGACAGTTTCGCGCGTTGGATCGGCCGTTGGCGCACCGAAGGTATCGCCCCCGTCCGTGAGCGTTGGGTCGACTGTGCGCACCCCGCCGGTACCGCGCTGACTGCGCGGCTCCCGGATGGCAGCGGGATCGACGGTCTGTTCGTCGGGCTCGACACCGACGGCGCGCTGATCCTCCGCTTGGCGTCTGGCGAGCGGCGTGTCATTCACGCTGCCGACGTCTTCCT
This sequence comes from Sphingomonas sp. SL1004, assembly GCF_057815015.1. Classification (NCBI taxonomy): domain Bacteria; kingdom Pseudomonadati; phylum Pseudomonadota; class Alphaproteobacteria; order Sphingomonadales; family Sphingomonadaceae; genus Sphingomonas; species Sphingomonas sp. SL1004. The sequence continues at coordinate 1,307,904 of NZ_JBYMUX010000001.1, read as the reverse complement.
GCTTTGAGGCCCCGCTGATGCTGCTCGCGATCGATGCCGGCAATACCAATGTCGTGTTCGCGCTGGTCGAAGCCGGCGAGATCGTGGCGCGCTGGCGGATCGCCACCGATCCGCGGCGGACGGCGGACGAATACGCGGTGTGGCTGAGCCAGTTGATGCAGCTTGGCGGGCATGATCGCACTGCGGTCGAGGGCGTGATCGTCGCCACCGTCGTGCCGCGCGCGCTCCACAACCTCCAGGTGCTCGCGTCGAAATACTTCAACACCGAAGCGCTGATCGCGGGCCACGCTCCGGTCGAATGGGGCATCGCGATCGATGTTGACGAGCCCGCCTCGCTCGGCGCCGATCGTGCGGTCAACACGATCGCCGCGCATGCGCTGCATCCGGGCGACCTGATCGTGATCGATTTCGGCACCGCGACCACCTTCGACGTCGTCGACTATAGCGGCGCGTACAAGGGCGGGATCATCGCGCCGGGGATCAACCTCTCGCTCGACGCGCTGGTGACCGCCGCGGCGAAACTCCCGCGGATCGCGATCGAGGCACCGACGGATACCAGCGTGATCGGACTCAACACCGTCTCGCAGATGCACATCGGCATCTATTGGGGCTATGTCGCGATGATCGAGGGGCTGGTCGCGCGGATGAAGCGCGAGATCGGCCGTCCCGTTAAGGTCGTCGCCACCGGCGGCCTTGCTACATTATTCGAGAAACAGACCGACGTGTTCGACGTCATCGAAGCCGACCTGACGATCCAGGGGCTGGCGATGATGTGGGATCGTCACCATATCTAGGGCCATTGGGCTCGCGCCGACCGGCCTGCGGGCCATATTCCTGTATAATCCTGAAAGTAATCAATGACTCCGAAGAACGAACTCCTTTTCTGTGGCCTTGGCGGCTCCGGCGAAATCGGCATGAACGTCAACCTGTACGGCTGCCAGGGCAAGTGGGTGATGGTCGATCTGGGCATCACCTTCGCCGATCCGCAATATCCCGGCGTCGACGTGATCCTGCCCGACCTGTCCTTTATCGAGGACCGCATCGACGACCTGCTCGGCATTGTCATCACGCACGGCCATGAGGATCACATCGGCTCGTTGCCGTACCTCGCCGAAGACCTCGGCGTGCCGATCTACGCGACGCCGTTTACGATGGGCCTGATCCGCGGCAAGCTCGAGGAAGAGGGCATCGCCAACCGCGTGAAGCTCAAGATGATCCCGATGGGCGGCAATTTCCAGCTCGGGCCGTTCGGCTTTACCTTCGTCGAGATGTCGCATTCGATCCCCGAGGCGAACGCGCTGCTGATCGACACGCCTTATGGCCGTGTGTTCCACACCGGTGACTGGAAGCTCGACAAGAACCCGGTGATCGGCAACCCGACCACGCCCGAGGGTTTCATGGCGATCGGCGACAAGGGCGTCGACGTCCTCGTCTGCGATTCGACCAACATCTTCAACACCACCGCGTCGGGCAGCGAGAGCACCGTGCGGAAAGGTCTGTTCGAGGAGGTCAGCAAGGCCAAGGGCCGCGTGATGATCACCAGCTTCGCGTCGAACGCCGCGCGTCTGCACACGTTCGGCGAAGTGGCGAAGGAAACCGGACGCAAGCTGTGCGTGACCGGGCGTTCGCTCGACCGGATCATCAAGGTCGCGCGCGCTACGGGGTATCTGAAGGATTTCCCCGACACGATCAGCCCCGACGAAGCGATGCGTCTGCCCAAGAACAAGGTGCTGATCATCGCCACCGGCGGCCAGGGCGAAGAGCGTGCGGCGCTCGCACGTGTCGCCAATGGCCAGCACACGATCACGCTCGAGGCCGACGACACGGTGATCTTCTCGTCGAAGCAGATCCCGGGCAACGAGGTCCAGATCGGTCGCATCCAGAACACGCTGGCGGCCAAGGGCATCCGCATGATCACCGAGCGCCAGGCGCACGTCCATGTGTCGGGCCATCCGGGTCAGCCTGAACTCGCGCAGATGTATGATTGGCTGCGTCCCGAGGTGCTGGTGCCGACGCACGGCGAGATGCGCCACATGATGGAGCATGCGCGCTTCGGTCTCGAGCAGGGCATTCCGCGCGCTATCGTGCAGAGCAATGGCGATATCATTCGTCTGGCGCCCAAGGGCCCGGCGAAGATCGGCAACGCGACGGTCGGCCGCCTGGTGCTCGACGGCGACGTGATCCTGCCGGCGGACGGCGCGACGTTGAGCGAGCGGCGGAAGCTGGCGATCAACGGCCAGATTTCGGTCGGTGTCGCGCTCGGCAAGGACGGCCGGATGGTCGGCCAGCCGCAGGTTCGCGTGCAGGGCGTGCCGGTCGAGGAAGACCGTGCGGCGTTTATCGCCGATGCGGTGCAGGCAGCCGCGGATACGGTACGCGGCGGTAAGCGCGAGAGCGAGAAGATGCGCGAGCAGATCCGTCTCGCGGTGCGCAAGGTCGCCAAGCGCTGGACCGGCAAGCAGCCGATCGTCGATGTCCTGCTGATCGAGGGCTGATCGGGTGCGCTGGACCTCGGCACTCGCGATCTACGTCCTGTTCTGGGCGTTCTCGGTGTTCCTGGTCCTGCCGTTCGGCGTGAAGACAACGCGTGAAGTCGGGGGCGAACACGTCCCCGGCCAAGCCGAAAGCGCGCCGCACGAGTTTCGCTCGGGGCGGACGGCGTGGCGGGTGACGGTGGTGGCGACGGTGTTGTTCGTGCTGTTCCAGCTGAATTATTCTTACGGGTGGATCACGCCGCAAAGCGTCGACCTGTTCGACCGCGGGAACATGGTGACGCGCTAAGGGGCGGACCTCGTTGATGCCCGATCGATAAATCACGATCCTCGCCCGCCAGGGGGAGGTGGCTGGCACTTGCCAGACGGAGGGGGAGGTAAGCGCAACCTCGGCTCCGTGTCCTCCCCCTCCGTCACCTTCGGTGCCACCTCCCCCTTGCGGGGGAGGATCGCGAGGTTGCCATCACCCTGGCGATGCGGCCGAGCCAGCCAGCAACCCGCCATCGATATTGATCTCCGTCCCCGTGATATACGTCGCTTCGTCCGACGCCAGCATCACCGCGACCGCTGCAACCTCGTCCGGCATCCCGAACCGCTTCAACGGCGTATCGGCCACCAGCGCCGCCATCCGCGCCTCCCGCTCGGCTCCATCCCCCAACATCGGCTCCCAGATCGGCGTCAGGATCGCCGCGGGATGCACCGAGTTGCAGCGGATCTTCCACCCCTGTTGCGCGCAATACAACGCCACCGTCTTGCTGTGATTGCGGATCGCCGCCTTCGACGACGCATAGGCCGCGGCAAGCGGGATGCCGACCAGCCCGGATCTCGAAGAGATGTTGATAATCGAACCCGTACCCGCTGCTTTCATCGCACCGATCGCATAGCGGCAGCCGAGGAACGTACCGTCGAGATTGACCGCATGAACTGCGCGCCAGTCGGCCAAGCTCGCATGTTCGGGATCGTGTGCGACCATGCCGTGCTCGAAACCCGTTACGCCCGCATTGTTCACGAGCACGTCGGCCACCGGAACGACCGCCGCCAGGCGCTGCCAGTCCGCCTCTTCGCGGACGTCGAGCTTTTCGAACTGGCAACCGATGGCCGCCGCTGTCTCGGCGCCGGCGGTTTCGTCGATGTCGGTGACGAAGACGATAGCGCCTTCGTCATGGAAGCGCTCGGCGATCGCGCGGCCGATGCCGCGTGCTGCGCCGGTGACGACGCAAATCTTGTTCTTCAGTCTTGGCATTTGAGCCTCGAAATAGGAGTCCGTTCAGCGGATTGCTCCGCTGGCGAGGGCCGCGTCAGCGGTGACGCTGGATCATTTCGAAAGCTCCTTTGAGGTCCGGTTCAGCGCAGACGCTCGATGGCCTGCGCAAGGGCAACGTACAGTTTGCCCATGTCGGACGACAGCAACGTTACCCCGAGCGGTGAGCCATCGCGCTGGGTCAGGATCGCGCGGAGCATCGCTTCGAAGTCGTGGATGTAGCGATTGACCATCTCGCGGAAGGTCTCGTCCTCGTCATACAGCCCAGCGATCTCGCGGACTTCGCTCGCATCTAGAATGCGGACGGCGCGGCGTGTGAAGACGCCGCGGTCGCCCTTGAGATACGCACCCCACGCGCTGTCGGAGATTTCGGGCGCGATTGCCTTGGTGATGTCGATCGAGGCAGAGTTGAGCGATTCGATCAACAGCGAGACGCGGCGCGCGAAGGTGTCCTGATCGGCGTCTTCGCGTTCGGTGCGCGCCTCCTGGATCCGCGTTTCGACGACCCCGGTCTGGTCGACGATCGCCTGGACTTCGCGCGCGAGGCGTTCGGTCGCGCCGGTCGCGGCGTCGACCGCGGCGCCCGTCGCATCGGTAAGCGCCTTGACCTGGCGTTCCACGGTGTCGTTGGTCGCGCGGCGCATCGCGTCGGCGCTGGCAGCTTCGAGTGCGGCTGCGGCTTCGGGAATGACCTTCGACAGCGTCTCGCGCGCCTTGTCGGCAGCAACCGCGGCGGTTTCGCGAACGCGGTGGAGCGCCTCGATCAACTGCGGGGCGGCGTCTTCGGCGAAGTGCTGAGTCCGGCCGATCGCTTCGTCGACCATCTGGCCCAGCGCGTCGGCCTTCGCGCGGCCGGTGTTGAGCGTGTTGAGCAGGTCGGTCGACAGCGTATCGAGCACCAGGCGCTGTTCGCCGATGACGCCGGCGATCGCCTCGATCGCATCGTGCGTGCTCTCCGCCGCGGTGACCAGCGCAAGCAGTTCCGGCCGGGCCGACACGACGATGCTCTTGCTGGCGAGGACGTGCGAATCGAGCCGGCCAAGCGCCTCGGGCATGGTCTCGTCGATTTCCCGCGCGGCGGCATCGAGCGCGACCAGAAGCGTCTCGGTAGTCGTAATCGTGCGGTGCGCCATCTCATCGCCGGAGCGTAGCGCCTCGGTCATCGCATCTGCAGAGCCGCCGAGCGCGCTGATCGATGCGGCGAGACCCTGGGTGCGCTCGGTCCCGTGGCGATGCAGTAGTTCGATCCGCGCCTCGACTTCGCCGAGCCCGGTGTGGAGGTCGTCGACGATCCGCTCGCCGGCGTTGCGTTGCAGGTCGAGGCGGATCGCGACGCGTTCGATCGCGTCCTCGACGGTGGCGATGCGGCGGGCAAGCGCTTCGGCGCTGTGACGGGCTGCGGTGTCGAGCGCAGCCTGGTTGGCGCCGACCATCGCAAGCATCGCGTCGCCCTGCGCGGCGATACCCTTGCGCGCGTCGTCGACCGCGTCGGCGGTACGGTTGAGCAGCGCGTCGACCGCGCCCGACATGCCGTCGGTGACCGCTTCGAGATGCGCGCCCGCGGTCTGGCTGGTCGCTTCCATGCGGACGATGTGCGCGGCGAGGCGTTGCGCGGCGCCGCTCGCCATCGTGTCGGCCTCGCGACCGCGTTCCGCGAGCGCGACGATCTGCGCGTCGAGCGCGGCGGCGTGCTCGCTGGCCGAGAGCCCGGTGCGTTCGAGCCGCTTGGCGACGTCGTCGATATCCGCCTGCGCGCGGGGGAGGGTGGCGATCAGGACGCCGAGGCTGGTCTGCGCGCCGGCCGTGGAGGTGGCGAGGTTGCGCGCGTGCGCGGCGGCCTGGTCGATCTCGGAGACCATGCCGCGGCCGATTGCCGCGAGCTGTTCGGTCGCGCCGCCGCCCATGGCCATCAGCGCGTCGAGTTGCTGGGCGAGTTGCACGCGGTTGGCGTCGATCGTGTTCGACAGCGCGGCGACGGTGCGTTCCAGGCTGGCGGCCTCGTCGCGCATCGCCTGCGCGGTGATGCCGAAGCGGTGCGCCTCGGCGCGGCTGGTCCGCATCGCGAGCAGCCAGACGATGCCGACGAGCACGGGAACGACGCACAACGCGGCGATGAACTGGACGAGCGCGACCGGCTCCATTCCCCCGAGCGAACCGCGCGCGATCCAGAGCATCGCTGCCAGCCAGATCACTACGATCGCGACCGCAATGCCGGCAAACACCGCGCTACGTTCGCCCGCATGTTCTTGATAAACCTCGTCGAATTCAGGTTCAGTGACGGTTTCGGACATGTCTTCTATCACCGGATCCATCACGATGTCCGCGCGAATAGGATGGGCATTGCCTGCCGTCGCGCGAAACCCGATCATTGACGAACCCCCGTTCATGAGGTGTGGAAGTACCACGAAACGCGGTCGGACAAAACGCATAGTGCAATCTTCTCTTAAGCATCCGTCCGGTAAGCAGGGCGACATGGCGTATGATCCGGGGGCAATCGATGCGACGCTGGCAGCTGCGGTCGGCGACGAGCCTGCGCTGATCGCCGAACTGCGAATCGCGTTCGTCGAGAGCGCCGAGCGCGCGTTGACCGCGATGACGCTGGCCACCGAGGTCGAGGAGTGGCGGGGCGCGGCGTGGCGGCTGAAGGGGTTGGCGGCCAGTTTCGGCGCGGTACGGCTGATGGCGCTGGCGACCGAAGTCGCGGAAGGCGATCCGCGCGATGCCGAGGGTTTGAAGAAGCTGCGGCGCGCTATATCGCGCTTATGACGCGGTTCCGGCCTTAGCGCGGGGCGGTTCGGCCGAACGCGGGCTTTGCAGGACGGCGCGTACCGCCTAACAGCCGCACATGCTTGCCGGCCTATTATTTGCAATTCACGACGCCGACGATCGCCCCGATCGTCTGGCCGCGACGCTGCCGTTCAGCGGCGTCACGCTTATCGAGTACCAGGCACGGTTGCTGATCGCGGCCGGTGTATCGCAGGTGATCGTCGTCGTCGCGCGGATGACGCCCGAACTTCTTGGGGCGATCAACCGGATCGGGCGGCGCGGCGTTTCGGTCGATACGGTGCGCTCGGCGACCGAGGCGGTCGAAAAGCTGCATCCGCTCGCCCGCGTGCTGATGCTTGGCGACGGGCTGGTCACCACCGAAGCGATCGTCAAGGCGATGGCGGGCGAGGAGGGCGATTGCCTGCTTGTCGTGCCCGAGAGCGATGCGGGGCCGGGGTTCGAACGCGTCGGCGGGCAGATGGCGTGGGCCGGCGTCGCGCGGCTGAGCTCGAGCCGGATCGCCGAGGTCGCGGCATTGCCACAGGATTACGATCTTCAGTCGTCGCTGCTGCGTCTGGCGGTACAGTCGCGCGCGACGCAAGTGTTGCTGCCGACCGATGCGGTGCGCGGTGGACATGGGATCGAGCGCCAGGCGCGGACGCTCGAGGAGCGCGGCCGCGCGGTGCTGATGACGATCGTATCGGGGCGGCGCGGCTGGTTCGACCGGTTCGTGCTTGCGCCGATCGCGCGACTGGCACTGCCGTTGCTGGTGGATCGCGGTGCGGCGGGGACGACCGTCGGCGCGGCGGGCCTGGCGTTGGGGCTCGCCGGGCTCGTGACGATCGGCTTCGGGCTTTCGTCGATCGGGCTCGTGGTCGCGTTGCTCGGCTGTATCGCGCTGGCGCTCGGCTCGGTGTTGAGCGGGCTTCGCGATGAGGAACCGATGGCGCATGGTCAGACGCTGGCCATCGCTGGCGTCGTTGCCGCCGCGATCCTGGTATTCGCATTTTTCGTCAGCGGCTACGCCGGCGAGAACACCGCGCTGGCGATCGGTACCGCGCTCGTCGTGGTCGGTGGACTTGCCGAGCGTGCGATCGTCGAACGCGAGCGTGTGCTGTGGTGGGGCAGTCCGGCGGCGTATCTGCTGGTCGTCGCGGTGTTCGCGCTGATCGGTTTTCCGGTGGTCGGACTGGGCGTGACGGCGATCTACGCGACCGCTACGCTGGCGGCGGTGATCGAACGATTGCGTCGCACGCCTTAGGCGGACCTTAACGACCGGGGGCTAAGCACGGAAGCATGTCGGTCGGCCCCACGATGCAAGACGCTATGCCGTCCTACGATCCAGTGCAGCGGGCCGAGACGGCGCGGCTGCGTGCCGAGGCCCGGCTGGCGGGGACGATCGCCGATTTTTTCCTCGATTCTGATGCGCGGCTCGACGATCGTACGCGGCTGATGCTCGCACAGGTGCTCGCCGCGATCGTCGCTGCGATCGAATGGGACATCCGGCGCCATGCGGCGCGGTTGCTGGCCGGCAGCGGCGCGACGCGCGCGGGCGAGGTGATCCTGAAGGCGGGGGCGGGAACCGTCCTAGAACGCCTGACGCGCGCGGGGCTGCTGCGTGACGAAGACCTGATGGACGAACTGATCGCCCGCGTCCGCCATGATCTGGTCGCGGCATCGCTGCCGGTCGAGGTGGCCGAGCCGGACGAGGCGAGTCTGCTCGTGCGGTTGGCGGGCGTGCCGGACAGCATCGTCGCGTCGGCCGCGTCGGCCCTGCTGGCGGCGGAGAGCCGGCGACGGGTCGCGAACGAGCAGGGCTCGGCAGGCGGAAGCGAATTGCCCGCCGAACTGCATCACCGGCTGGTCTGGTGGGTGGCGGCGGCGATCCGCGATGGCCTGAAGACGACGCGCGACAGCGATCGGGCGATCACCGATGCGGCCGAGCGCAGCCTAGCCGCGCATGACGAGGGCGAACGGCCCGACGCGGTCGCGACGCGTTTGGCGAAGGCGCTGGATGCGCGACCTAATGAACTGGCCGCCGTGCTGGTCGAATCGATCGGCGACCGACGGCTTTCGCTATTCATCGCGGTGCTGGCACATGCGCTGGGCATCGCGTTCGATCAGGCGCGATCGATCACGTTGGAGCCGGACGGCGATCGGCTGTGGCTGGCGCTGCGTGCACTCGATATGGATCGGCCGACCATTGCCAAGATCGGTCTGGCGCTTTCGGAAGCCGATCCGCGGCGCGACATCGAGGCTTTCGCAGACGCGTTGGATGCCATCGTGTCGATCGGTGTGGAGGATGCGCGGGCATCGATCGCTCCATTGGCGCTGAACCGCGATTTTCGGATGGCGTTGCGCGCGCTGGCGCGTACGGATCGGCGATGAGCGTGTTCGATCCATCGACCGAAAGCCCGATCGCGCACGCCATCGTTGCGCCCGATGGCTCGTTGTCGTTCGCGGACCCGGCGTTGATCGCGCTGAACCAGCGCGCCGGAGGCATGCGCGGCGCGCCGCTAGCTGTGCCGCAACTCGCGACGATCGCGCGGTTGGCGCGGCGGCTGGGAATCGTCGTGTCACGCGGCGTGGTGGTCGCGGATGACGAGACCGATGTCGACCTCTGGGTGCGCGCGCAACCGGACGGCGAGAATGTGCGGCTGACGGTCAGTGGATGGCGTGAGATCGCGGCGTGGCGTCCTTCGCGACCGGCACCCGATGCGCAGAATGACGTTCTCGACAGCGATACCGACTGGCGGTGGGAAACCGATTCCGCGTTGCGACTGACGTTCGTGACCTTGGATGCGGGGCCGAAGCATGGCTTCGACGCGTTCGCGCTACTCGGGCAGCCGTTGACGGCGATGTTCGCGCTCGATGCGGGGGCGGACGGGACGTTGCCGATCCTCGATTCGCTCGCCCGGCGCCGGCCGATGATCGCGCAACCGGCGCGGTTGCGGAGTTCGGGGCGGGCGGTGACGCTGACCGCGACCGTGCGTCATGATGCCTCGGGGGATTTCGCCGGGTTCATTGGCGCGGCGCGGATGGTCGTCGACGAGGTCGAGCCGCCCGCCGAGGCTGCGACGTTGTCGCCGACCTTTACCAGTGGGCTCGACAAGGCGTTGCGCATTCCCTTGGCGCGGATCGTCGCCAATGCCGACAGCATCAATGCGCAGGCCGATGGCCCGGTGCAGAGCGATTACGCCGACTACGCCGCGGATATCGCCAGCGCTGGGCGCCACCTGCTCGAACTGGTCGATGACCTCGTCGATCTCCAGGCCGTCGAGCGGCCGGACTTTGTGCTCGCGCCAGAGCCGATCGATCTTGCCGACGTCGCGCGCCGTGCCGCTGGTCTGCTGACGGTGCGCGCGAGCAATGCGGACGTCACGATCGTCCGGCCCGCCATGGACATGCGGGTCCCCGCGCTCGGGGATTTTCGTCGCGTGTTGCAGATTCTGGTAAATCTCGTCGGCAACGCGGTGCGGTATTCGCCGGCGGGATCTCACGTCGCGGTGTCGGTGGAGCGCAACGATACGCAGGCCATCGTCATCGTCGCCGACAAGGGCAAGGGCGTCGCGCCCGAGGATCAGATCCGGATTTTCGAGAAGTTCGAGCGGGTCGATCCGTCTGAGGCCGGCGGCAACGGGCTCGGCCTGTATATCGCACGGCGTCTCGCGCGGGCGATGCAGGGGGATCTCACGATCGAAAGCGCGCCTGGTGAAGGCGCGCGGTTCGTCTTGACCTTACCGGCGGATCCGGCGCGCCACTAGGATCAGCGCGAGGCCGAACGCGGCGAGGAATGCGCCGCGATCCGCCCAAGGCCGCTGGTCGAGCATGAAGCTCGACTGCGGCCAGTGGATGTAACCGAGCCCCTGACCGATCCAGAGCAGACCCATCAGCGCGCAGAGCACGCCGACGACCATCAGGATCGGCCGGAGCGTCTTCATCAGCGTGACGCCATCGGGACGTAGTCACGCGCGGTCGGGCCGCTGTACAGCTGACGCGGACGGCCGATCTTCTGGTCGGGGTCGGTGATCATCTCGTTCCACTGCGCGACCCAGCCGACGGTGCGGGCGAGCGCGAAGAGGACGGTGAACATCGAGGTCGGGAAGCCGATCGCCGACAGGATCACGCCCGAATAGAAATCAACGTTCGGGAAGAGCTTCTTCTCGATGAAGTACGGATCGCTGAGCGCCAGACGCTCGAGCTCGATCGCAACGTCGAACACCGGGTCGGTGACGCCCAGCTCGCCGAGCACTTCCTTGACGGTCGTCTGCATGACGGCCGCGCGCGGATCGTAGTTCTTGTAGACGCGGTGACCGAAGCCCATCAGGCGGAACGGATCGTTCTTGTCCTTGGCGCGGGCGATGTACTCGGGGATGCGGTCGACGGTGCCTATCTCATGCAGCATGTTGAGCGCGGCTTCGTTCGCGCCGCCGTGTGCGGGGCCCCACAGGCAGGCGATCCCGGCCGCGATGCACGCGAACGGGTTGGCGCCCGACGAACCGGCGAGACGGACGGTCGAGGTCGACGCGTTCTGCTCGTGATCGGCGTGGAGGATGAAGATACGGTCCATCGCCTTTTCGACGATCGGGTTCACGACGTACTTCTCGGCGGGGACGCCGAACGTCATCTTCAGGAAATTGCCGGTGTAGCTCAGCGTGTTGTCCGGATAGACGAACGGCTGGCCGACGCTGTACTTGTACGCCATCGCGGCGATCGTCGGCATCTTGGCGATCAGGCGGTGCGACGCGATCACGCGCTGGGCCGGATCGTGGATGTCGGTCGAATCGTGGTAGAACGCCGACAGCGCGCCGACGACGCCGCACAGGATCGCCATCGGATGCGCGTCGCGGCGGAAACCACGGAAGAACTGCGCGAGCTGCTCGTGCACCATCGTGTGGCGCGTGATCGTGTTGGAGAAGTTCGCCAGCTCGTCTTCGCTCGGCAGTTCGCCGTTGAGCAGGAGGTAGGCGACTTCCATAAAGTTCGACTGTTCGGCCAGCTCGCCGATCGTGTAGCCGCGGTGCAGCAGCGTGCCCGCGTCACCATCGATATAGGTCAGCTTCGACTGGCACGACGCCGTCGAGGTGAACCCCGGATCATAGGTGAAATTGTCCGTCTGCGCGTACAGCTTGCGGATATCGATGACATCGGGCCCGACCGTACCGGACATCACCGGATACTCGAAATCCTTGCCGTCGACCTTGAGGGTTGCGGTCTCGCTCATGCTTGTATCCTTCCTCGAAATCTTATCAGCTAGCCATCCGGTCGGCGATCCGGCCAAGACTCTCGTCGCGCCCGAGCAGGTCGAGCACATCGAAGATCCCCGGCGACGTCTTGCGTCCCGTCAGCGCGGCGCGAAGCGGCTGTGCGACCTGGCCGAGCTTGACGCCCCGCGCTTCGGCCACGCGCCGTACCGCGCCTTCGAGCGCCTCCGTATCCCACTTGTCGAGCGCGTCAAGTTCGGCATGGGCATTGACCAAAATTGCACTCGCTTCACCCTGTAAAAGGCTCGCCGCGGCGTCATCCATCGCTAGAGGACGCTGGCTGAACAGGAAATTCGAGCCTTCGGCCAGTTCGTTCAGGTTTGCGGCACGTGGCTTCAGGACGGGCATCGCGCGAGTCAGAAGATCCAGTCCGCCGGTCGGCAGGTCGTGGCCGAGACGGTCGGCGGCGAGTTGCGCCAAGCGCGCGTCGTCGGCTTCACGGATATAATGGCCGTTGAGGTTCTCGAGCTTCTTCAGGTCGAAGCGCGAGGGCGACTTGCCGACGCCCGACAGGTCGAACCACTCGACCGCCTGTTCGCGGCTGATGATCTCGTCGTCGCCGTGACCCCAGCCGAGCCGGAGCAGGTAATTATCGAACGCCTCGGGCAGAATACCCATCTCGTCGCGATACGCTTCGATGCCCACCGCGCCGTGACGCTTCGACAGCTTGGCACCATCGGGGCCGTGGATCAGCGGGATGTGCGCGTAGATCGGCTCGGGCCAGTTCATGGCGCGGTAGATCGGCAGCTGGCGGAACGCGTTGTTGAGGTGATCGTCGCCGCGGATGACGTGCGTGACGCCCATGTCGTGATCGTCGACCACGACCGCGAGCATGTAGGTCGGCGTGCCGTCGGAGCGGAGCAGTACAAGGTCGTCGATCTCTTCGTTCTTGACCGTCACCGCGCCCTGGACGCGATCCTCGATCGTGACGGCACCTTCCTGCGGTGCGCGCAGGCGGACGACGTGGGGAAGGTTCGGTGCTTCGCTCTCGGGACGATCGCGCCACGGGCTGCGGATGCGGAGCGGCCTCTTCGCGGCCTGGGCCTCGGCGCGCATCGCCGCGATTTCCTCGGCGGTCATGTAGCAGCGATAGGCGTGGCCGTTGGCGACCATTTCGTGCGCGACCTGTGCGTGGCGTTCGGCACCGGCGAACTGCATGACGACGTCGCCGTCCCAGTCGAGCCCGAGCCAGCGCATGCCGTCGATGATCGCGTCGATCGCCGGCTGGGTCGAGCGGACCCGGTCGGTATCCTCGATCCGCAGCAGAAACTTGCCCCCGTTCGCCTTGGCGAACAGCCAGTTGAACAGCGCGGTGCGCGCGCCGCCAAGATGCAGGAACCCCGTCGGCGACGGAGCGAAACGGGTAACCACGGGTGCGGCCGAAGCGGCGGTGCCCGTATCAGATATTGCGCCCAACCGCGGGTGCTCCCAGACTGATGAAACCATGGAGAAACGATGGCCATGACAGCCGTCGCCGCCCCTAGCATGCGTCCTTGGCGGCGACAAATGGGCGTGCCGCGATGGGGGGCTGTCGTTGGGCTTGCCGTGGCGCGCGGGGGCCTGACGGTCGAGCGCTGGCTGGAGGCGGAACGCGACCAGCTGGTGCTGTGGCTGCCGGTGACGCTTGGGGGCGGTATAGCGCTATGGTTCGCGTTGCCGGACGCGGCGGCGTGGTGCATGGCGATATTGCTGCTGGTGGCGAGCGGGCTTGCGGGTCTGGCCGTGGGGCAGGGCGGGCGTGCGGCGCGCGCGCTCGCGATCGGGTTGCTGACGGGCGCGCTCGGCCTCGGGCTGATCTGGGCAAGGTCAGAATCTGTGGCGCGGCCGGTGCTGGGCGGTCCGACGATCGCGAGCTTCTCGGCGAAGGTCGAGGCGATCGAGCCGCTGGTGGCGCGGAAACTGGTGCGGTTGACGGTTCTGCCGATCGGCAAAGGTGTGGAGACCGACGGGCAGCCGGTTGCCTTGCCGTACCGGGTCCGCGTCAACCTCGCGGAGGCCGACGCGCCGAAGCTGCTCGGGACCGGGGCAGTCGTGCACCTTCGCGCCCGCCTGATGCCGCCGCCTTTGCCCGCGGTGCCAGGCGCCTACGACTTCGCGCGGGTCGCGTGGTTCGGCGGGATCGGCGCGACCGGGCGTGGCTTCGCACCGGTGGTGGTGACGACGCCGAGCGCATCAGGTGCGGGCATCCGAGTCGCGCTGTCGCACCACATCGTCTCGCGACTGGACGGCAGCGCGGGCGGTATCGCGGCAGCGCTCGCCACCGGCGACGTCGGCGCGATCAGCGAGGAGGATTCAGAGGCGATGCGCCGGGCGGGGCTCGCGCATTTGCTGTCGGTGAGCGGATTGCACATCACCGCGGCGGTGGCGGCGACGATGCTGATCGTGTTGCGCCTGCTGGCGCTCAGTCCATGGCTGGCCTTGCACGCGCGCCTGCCGCTGATCGCAGCATTGGCGGGTGCGGCGGCGGCGATCGGCTATACGCTGCTGACGGGAAGCCAGGTTCCCACGATCCGGTCGTGCGTCGCCGCGCTGCTCGTGTTGGCCGCGCTGGCGATGGGGCGCGAGGCGATGACCTTGCGGCTCGTCGCGGCGGGAGCGGCGTGCGTCATGCTGGTGTTGCCCGAATCGGCTGCCGGACCGAGCTTCCAGCTATCGTTCGCGGCGATCACTGCGATCATGGCCCTGCACGAACATCCCGTGATCCGCGCGTTCTTCGGACCGCACGAGGAGGGACGAGCACGCCGCCTCGCACGGGGCGTGGCGTCGCTGCTGCTCACCGGACTGCTCGTCGAGTTCGCGCTCATGCCGATCGCGGTCTACCATTTCCACAAGGCGGGGCTGTACGGCGCATTCGCGAACATCGTCGCGATCCCGTTGACGACGTTCGTTGTCATGCCGCTGGAGACTCTGGCGTTGCTGCTGGACGTCGGAAGCCTCGGTGCACCAATCTGGTGGCTGGTCCAGCGATCGCTCGACGCGCTGCTCTGGCTTGCCCACGTGGTGGCGGGCGCGCCCGGATCGGTGCGGTCCCTGCCGGCCATGCCGACTGCGGCGTTCGCGCTGATGGCAATCGGGGGGATTTGGATCGCGTTGTGGCGGACCCGGTGGCGGCGTCTGGGACTGCTGCCGCTGATGATCGGGGCAGTGTGGGCGCTGGCCACGCCGCCGCCCGATATTCTGGTGACGGGCGACGGCCGGCATGTCGCGGTCCGGACCGCTGCTGGCCTCTCGATGCTGCGGGACCGGGCGGGCGACTATACGCGGGATATGCTTGCCGAGAACGGTGGGGGCGACGGCGAGCCACTGCTGCTGGCCGACCAGCCCGATGCGCGGTGCAGTCGTGATCTTTGCGTCACCGATATTGCCGCGCGCGGACGGATGTGGCGGATTCTTGCGACCCGCAGCGCCTATATGGTCCCGATTGCCGAGTTCGTTGCAGCCTGTCGCGCGGCCGACGTCGTCGTCAGCGAACGCGGTCTGCCGAAGCGCTGCGTGCCGCGGTGGCTGAAGCTCGATCGACGCGTTCTGCAGCGGACGGGTGGAGTCGCGCTGACCTTGGGGACCGGGACGGTCGTGACGATCCTGAACGCGGGCGATCGCCATCCCTGGCGCGATCCGCCCATGCTCGAACGTACGGCACATTCGTTTAGACCGCGGCATGTCCGGTTTCATGATGCGGCGCCGGCGTTTCGCGCCAGCCGAGTCCGTCAAAAGTAGAATTGTCCACGCGAAGGCGCGAAGGCGCAAAGGCGCGAAGGTGATGCGACTCAGGAGACCTTCACACCTCCATGAACGATCAGCCCACGTCGGTTTCGGTGGTCTGCGAAGGCAAATAGACGCCAATCTAAGCACTACATCTTCGCGCCTCCGCGCCTCCGCGCGAACCAATTCTTCGGCTGCGTGGGAAGTTGGCGGCGATATGTTCGCGCAGAGGCGCAGAAGTGCAAAGATTGACGGTTCGAGTCGAGGTCGCGCTTATGCCTCGGAGCGTGAGAGAGTCTTCCGGACGCTTGATGGTGTTTGCTTGGGCGTGTCGAAAACTGGCCGCTTTTCGACCGCTCGGCCACGTCGCTTAGTTTGCCGAATAGGCCCGGTCGCTCTTGCCGGAGGGAAAGAGCGACTTGGCTTGCCGGCCTGGTGGTCGCTTTTTCCTGAGCAGCCAAAAAGCCGACTTCGGCCTGCATCGCGATGAAGCAGGCCGATCCCGGCAGTTCAGTCGTAGCGGCGCAGGATGCCGGAGAGCTTGCCCTGTACGCGGACCTGGGCGGGGGCATAGCGCTGCGGATCATAGGCCCGGTTGGCCGGATCGAGGCGGACCATCGCGCCTTCGCGGCGGAAGTATTTCAGGGTGGCTTCGCTGTCTTCGATCAGCGCGACGACGATCTCGCCATCGCGGGCGGTTTCGGTGCGGCGGATGAGGGCATAATCGCCGTCCAGGATGCCGGCTTCGACCAT
Source organism: Sphingomonas sp. SL1004 (assembly GCF_057815015.1). NCBI lineage: Bacteria > Pseudomonadati > Pseudomonadota > Alphaproteobacteria > Sphingomonadales > Sphingomonadaceae > Sphingomonas > Sphingomonas sp. SL1004. The sequence goes on along the minus strand of NZ_JBYMUX010000001.1, from coordinate 1,291,666 downwards.
CGAGTCACCCGAGACCTCGAGCGCGTAATGTTCGCCAGAGCCGAGCAGTGCTGCGGGAACGGCAAGCATGGTGCTGCCTTCGAAGGCTTCGATCGGGACGCCGGCGGCGATGCGGCCGTGCAGCGGGATTTCGATCACGTCGTTCGCAGGCTGCGGTGCGGCGACAGCGGCCACAGTCTTCACGTTCGACGGCTTCGAAGGCGTTTTCTTTTCCGGGCGCTCCGGCATACGCAGCACTTCGAGCGCGCGTGCACGGTTCGGCAGACGACGGATGAAGTTACGTTCCTCAAGCGCGCTGATCAGACGGTGAACCCCCGACTTGGATTTCAGGTCGAGCGCGTCCTTCATCTCCTCGAACGACGGCGAGACACCGGTATCGTTGAGCCGGTCGTTGATGAAGCATACGAGTTCGTGCTGCTTGCGCGTGAGCATGGCGGTTCTCCGTCCGGAACAGACTGGGAACTTCTATGGAACATAATTAACGCCGTCAAGCGCTCGCTTCACGCAATGACGAGGATTTCCGCCGATTCGCCTTCTCTTGCGATCGGCGCGTTGCCCGCGCGAACGATGAGGCAGGTCGAACGCGCCAATGTCAGGAGCATCGAGCTGTCCTGGATCGTCGATGCATAGGCCTTGCCGTCGCGAAGTTCGGCACGGAGATAATCGGTGCGGGCGTTGTTCGCGGGCAGGTCTTCGCCGAGCAGCGCGTGACTCGTCTGCGGGAGTGGATCGCGGGCTCCGGCCATATGCGCGACGACCGGTTTGACGAACAACGTCGCCGTGACGAATGCCGAGACCGGGTTGCCGGGAAGGCCCAGGACCATCATCTCGCCGATCCGGCCGGCCATCATCGGCTTGCCCGGACGCAGCGCGATCCGCCAGAAGTCGATCGTGCCGCCGGCGGCCTCGATCGCCGGGCGGACGAGGTCGTGGTCACCGACCGAGGCTCCTCCAGTGGTGACCAGGAGGTCGGCTTCGACGCTGGCGAAGGCATCGCGCAGGATGTCGAGACGGTCGGGGAGGATCCCGAGGTCGATGATGTCGACGGGCATGTCGGCGAGCATCGCGGCGAGCATGATGCCGTTCGATTCGGGGAGCGCAACGCCGTCGGTGGTCGAGCCGGGGGGGACGAGTTCGTCTCCCGTCGCGGCGACGGCGACGCGGACGCGGCGGTTGACGGTCAGGCTGCCGTGGCCGCCGGTTGCGGCGACGGCGATGCGCGCGGGGCTGAGCCGGTCGCCAGCGGCGATCAGGCGGGTGCCGGTGGAGAAGTCCAGGCCCTTGCGACGGGTATTACGGCCTAGCGTCGGAGGGCCTTCGCCGGCCAGGATCAGCGTTTCGCCGTCACGCTCGGCTTCCTCCTGGACCATGACGCTGTCGGCGCCTTCGGGCATTGCCGCGCCGGTGAAGATGCGGGTTGCTTCGCCTGGACCGACCTTGCCGGTGAACGGGCGTCCCGCCGCGCTTTCGCCGATGACTTTCCAAGGGCCGGACATGTCGGCGAAGCGGATCGCGTAGCCGTCCATGGCGGAAAGATCTGCAGCGGGTTGCGTACGGCGGGCGAGGATGTCTTCAGCCGCCCAGCGGCCGGCGGCGTCGCGCAAGGGGACCGTCTCGTGGCCCACGCGGGGAGCCATGGCGAAGAGGCGGGACTGGGCTTCGGCGACGGGGACTAGGGTCATGCTGGGAACTCTGCGGCTGGGCGGTTTGGCTGAGTGAAGTATAGGAAGTATAGACGCTGGGAGCGGTTTGCCGGTTCGCACTCCGTACGGGAGAAGCGCCTGGTTGGCGGGCATGTTCCGTGCTTTGCCATGGGTTTGGCTTGTAGGACAGGTGTTGTCGCCGCGGTGGACCCGGGCGACGGCGGTACGCGCTGCTTGGTGCGGAGGCTTGGGTGGCGGTCTTGGCGAACGCGCTGTCGAAAGCGGATCGATATCCGATGTCAGCTACTGCTTCCTTGCTCTCCCGCGAAGGCGGGAGCTCAGACTGGGTCCCGGCCTTCGCAGGGAAACATATTGAGGCTTGGTGACGGGCGGTCCATCATGATGTCTGCCATCGCAATTGGGCCCCGGCCTGCGCCGGCGAGGTGCCTGTCGGGAGGGCGAGGGGGAGACTCGGGGCGTCAAGTAGGCGGAGCCGATCCTACCTCGCCAGTCTGGGTTCATCTGGAAAGGGCTTTCCCTGCACGGAATGAGACACCAGATCAGCAGGATGACAGCAGTTCAGCCACGTACGAAAGACAGGATCGGAGCGGCCGTCGGGGCGATCGTGTTGCCGGGGTTGCTTGGCTACGCGCTGCTCAACGGGCTGGTGGTGCCGATGCCGGCGGCGATGGGCGAGGCGTTGAAGGTGTTCGGGGTGGCGCCCCCTCCGCCACCGCCGCCGGTCGAAAAGGTCAGGCCGCGGCCATCACCCAGTCATCGACCGCAGGGGGCTGCGTCGCCGCCTAACCTGAAGTCGAAGGCTACCGAGGTGGTCGCGCCGCCGCCGGTGGTGCCGATCGTGGTGCCGCCGCCGGTGGTCGTTGCGGCCAAGGCCGGGGTTGGGGCGCAGGCGACCGCCGGGGCGTCGGACGTTCGTGGACCGGGTACCGGGAGCGGCGGGGTCGGTAACGGTACCGGGAGTGGCGGTTACGGGGATGGCGACGGTGGCGGGGGCGAGGAGACGCCGCCGCGGTGGCGGCGCGGGCGGCTGAAGGATTCGGATTATCCGAAGGACGCCGCCGAAACCGGTATTCGCGGGACGGTTTCGGTGCGGTATGTGGTCGAGGTCAGCGGACGCGTGTCGCAGTGCCGGGTGACGCGGTCGAGTGGAAGCGCGGAGCTGGACAGCCTGACGTGCCGGCTTATCGAGCAGCGGTTTCGGTATGATCCGTCGCTCGATGCGGCGGGGCGGCCGGTGGAATCGACGATCGTCGAAAAGCATGATTGGGCGATAGACGATTGAGCGGGGCTCGAACGCGATCGCTCCGCCGGGCGTGCCCTCACCCTTCGCTGCCTTAGGTGTCTCTCCGCTCTCCCTTATGGGAGAGGGTTTTGTCAGGCGGTCCAGTTACCCGATTTGCCGCCGCTCTTGGCGACGACGCGAATGTCGCCCAGGATCATCGTCTTGTCGATCGCCTTGGCCATGTCGTAGATTGTCAGCAGCGTGACCGTGGCTGCGGTGAGGGCTTCCATCTCGACACCGGTTTTGCCTTCGGTCGATGCGGTCGCGGTCGCGGTGACGCCGGTCGCGTCCACGGCCAGGTCGATTTCCACTTTGGTCAGCGGGAGCGGGTGGCAGAGCGGGATCAGGTCGCTGGTGCGCTTGGCTGCCATGATGCCGGCAACGCGGGCGACCGCGAGGACGTCGCCCTTCTTCGCAGTACCCGCGCCGATGGCCGCGGCGGCTTCGGCGGACATGGTGATGCGGCCGGTCGCGACGGCCTCGCGGGCCGTGACGGACTTGCCGCCGACGTCGACCATCCTTGCCGCGCCGGCTTCGTCGATGTGAGTAAGGCCGCTCACCCGACCAGCGCCCGCGTCGCGGCTTCGACGTCGTCCTGCCGCATCAGCGCTTCGCCGATCAGGAAGCAGTGGATGCCGTGCTCGGCCATCGCGTCGAGCTCCGCGCGGGTCGTGAGGCCACTTTCGGCAACGAAGGTGCAGTCCTTGGGCGCCTTGTCGACGAGGTCGTAGGTGCGCTGGAAATCTACGGTAAAGTCGCGCAGGTCGCGATTGTTGACGCCGATCAGCCGCGACTTGAGTTTCAGCGCGCGCTCCATCTCGTGTGCGTCGTGGACCTCGACCAGCACGTCCATGCCGCATTCCAGCGCGGAGGCCTCGATCTCGGCCATCTGGATGTCGTCGAGCGCGGCGACGATGATCAGGATACAGTCGGCGCCGATCGCACGCGCCTCGGTCGACTGCCATGGATCGACCATGAAGTCTTTCCGAAGCACCGGGATCGAAACTGCGTCGCGAGCAGCCGTCAGGTACGCGTCGGCGCCCTGGAACCACTTCTCGTCGGTCAGGACGGACAGGCACGCGGCACCGCCGGCTTCGTACGCGCGGGCGTGCGCGACGGGATCGAAATCGGCACGGATCAGGCCTTTCGAGGGGCTCGCCTTCTTGACCTCGGCGACCAGCGCGTAGCCGGCCTTCGCATCGCCCTTTTTCGCGTCGAGCGCGGCACGGAAACCGCGGGGCTTCGACATGCGGGCGATGCCGGCGTCGATGTCGGCGAGCGAGGTCGTGGCCTTGCGCGCGGCGACTTCGGCACGCTTGGTCTCGAGGATACGGTCGAGCATGGTCATGTCAGTAGGCGATCCAGCGGGCGAGCAACGCGTCGGCGCTGCCGGTGTCGAGCGCGGCGGCGGCTTGCCCGACGCCTTCGACGAGAGTGGAGACGGTGCCGGCGACCATCAGGGCGGCGGCGGCGTTGAGCAGGACGGCGTCGCGGTAGGGGCCGGTCTCGCCCTTGAGCAGGCGGCGGAGCGCTTCGGCGTTGTGATGCGCGTCGCCGCCGCGAATGTCGGTAATGGCGTGGCGGGTGAGGCCGGCGTCTTCGGGGGCGATCTTAGCGGGAAGCGTAACGGTGCCGACCGAGGCGACGACGCTGGGCCCCGCACCGGAGAGTTCGTCGAGGCCCTCTTCGCCCGAGACGACGAGCGCGGCCTGGGTGCCGAGCTGCTCCAGCGCGTCGGCGTAGAGTGCGACGTAGTCGGGCCGCGCGATGCCGATCAGCTGGCGGGTGGTGCCGGCCGGGTTGGCGAGCGGGCCCATCAGGTTGAAGATCGTCCGCTTGCCGATGCGCTGGCGAATGGGCGTGATGCGCTTCATCGCCGGATGGTGGTTGGCGGCGAAGAGGAAGGCGATGCCGATGTCGTTGAGGCTCGCCTCGGCGGTGGCGCCAACGCGGTCCATGTCGAGACCGAGCACTTCCAGCGTGTCGGCAGCGCCGGCCTTGCTGGAGGCGGCGCGGTTGCCGTGCTTGGCGACGGGCACGCCTGTGGCCGCGACGACGAGTGCTACGGCGGTCGAGACGTTGAGCGTGTGGTGGCCGTCGCCGCCGGTGCCGCAGACGTCGACCGCGCCGCTAGGGGCGTCGATCGGGATCATCCGGTTGCGCATTGCACGCGCGGCTTCGGCGATTTCGATGCTGGTTTCGCCGCGGGTCGCGAGATTGGTGAGGAACGTCGCGATCGCGTCATCGCTGGCGCGCGCGTCGAGGATGTCGGCAAAGGCTTCGCGGGCGGACTCGCGGGAGAGCGGGGAGCTGGGGTCTGGAAGGAGGGTGATGGTGGTCACAGCTCCAGGCCTTCGCGTGCCTTCACGGGGATGCCGGCCATCTTGAGGAAGTTCGCCAGCATCGCGTGGCCATGTTCCGTCGCGATGCTCTCCGGATGGAATTGGACGCCGTGGATAGGCAGCGTCTTGTGGCGGAAGCCCATGACCGTGCCGTCCTGCGCGGTTGCATTCACCACCAGCGTATCCGGCACCGCGTTGACGATCAGCGAGTGATAGCGCGTGGCGATGAACGGCGAGGGGAGGCCGGCGTAGAGCCCGGTGTCGTCGTGCAGCACCGGCGAAGTCTTGCCGTGCATGAGGCCACCGCGTTCGACCCGGCCGCCGAAATGCTGGCCGATCGCCTGATGGCCGAGGCACACGCCCAGCAGCGGCTTGCCCGCATCCGCGCAGGCGGCGACCAGGTCCAGGCTGACGCCTGCCTCGGTCGGCGTGCAAGGCCCTGGTGAAATCAGGAACGCGTCCGCGCCGGAGGACAGGGCCTGCCCGGCGGAGATCGCATCGTTGCGGACGACCTCCACCTCGGCACCAAGCTCCATCAGGTAATGGACGAGGTTCCAGGTAAAGCTGTCGTAATTGTCGACGACGAGGATCATGCGGACGCCATAGCCGATGCGGTGCCTCGTGCAAGGCGGGTGGATGCAAGACGGCACGACGGGATTGCACTCTGGCCGGGCAGAACCATGTTACAGCGTAACGCGGGGCCGGTGACGGCGTGCCGCGGTTTTCCCTCTGCTACAGATCATTCAGGGCGGAGCAATGCCGTAAGACGGACGTTGTTAGTCCAAAGGAGCTTAACCGATGTTTCGTACCGCCGTCCTCGCCGCATTGATCGCGCTACCCGCCATGGCTTCCGCGCAGGACGCTCGGGTAGATACCCCGCCGCAGCGCATCCGCAGCGTGACGCTGAGCGGCGATCAGAAATGCCCGCAATCGACCGCTGGCGAAGTGGTCGTGTGCTCCACGCTCGACCAGCCCTACCGGATCCCCAAGTCGTTGCGCGATGACAAGCCGATCGCCGCCCAGAACCAGAGCTGGGTCAATCGAGCCGCATCGATCGACCAGATCGGGCGGGTTGCTGGCGGCTTGCCGGATACGTGCTCGGCGGTCGGGACGGGTGGCCAGTCGGGTTGCTTCATGCAGCGCAATCAGGCGTACGCGGCCGAGCGTCGTGCTTCGGCCAGCGAGACGAACACCACGCCGTAAGCGTTTGTCGTCGAGGTTGCTCCGTAACCTCGAATGACCTCCCCGGCGAAGGCCGGGGTCCAGTTGGGAAACATTCGTAAAGGAGGTCGCACATCGTTACCGCGACCTTTCAAACTGGACCCCGGCCTTCGCCGGGGAGGTGTGATATTAAGGCGAAGGTCGTCCTGGGCGACCGGATCTATTGGCCAAAACCCGATGCCCTCGCCCGATTGACCGCTTCGCGCGCGGCGGCGAGGATCGCGCCGGCCTTGGCTTCGCATTCGCGCTGTTCATATTCGGGGACACTGTCCGCGACGATGCCGGCGCCTGCCTGGACGTGGATCATGCCGTCTTTGACGATCGCGGTCCGAAGCACGATGCACGAGTCCATCGAGCCGTCGGGCGAGAAATAGCCGACTCCGCCAGCGTAAGCGCCGCGGCGCTCGGGTTCGAGTTCGGCGATGATCTGGCACGCGCGGACTTTCGGCGCGCCACTCACCGTTCCGGCGGGGAAGCCTGCGAACAGCGCGTCGAGCGCGTCCTTGTCAGGCGAGAGCGTGCCGACGACGTTCGAGACGATGTGCATGACGTGGCTGTAGAATTCGACGCCGTAGCTGGCGGTCACGCGCACCGAGCCCGGCGACGCGGCACGGCCGACATCGTTGCGGCCGAGATCGAGCAGCATCAGATGTTCCGCGCGCTCCTTTGGGTCGGCGAGCAGGCTGATGCGGTTGGCTTCGTCCTCGGCGGCAGTCTTGCCGCGGGGGCGCGTACCGGCGATCGGGCGGATCGTCACTTCGTCGTCGCGGACACGGACGAGGATCTCGGGGCTCGATCCGATCAGCGCGAAGCCCGGCAGATCGAGATGATACAGGAACGGCGACGGATTGATCCGGCGCAACGAGCGATAGAGCTCGAAGGGCGGCAGCGCGAACGGCGTGCTGAAGCGCTGGGCTAGCACGACCTGGAAGATGTCGCCGGCGAGGATATAATCCTTCGCGGTGGCGACCATTTCGCCATAGCGACCTTCGGGTAGCGCGGGCGTGTAGACGGGCTCGGCGACGTCGGCGCGGATCGGGGCGGGGACGGGCGTGCTGGCGAGCTTGGCGGCGACCGCGTCGAGACGGTCTTCCGCTTCGGCGACGATAGCATCAGCATCGCGCGACGGGTCGGGCCAAGCGGGCGCGACCAGATACAGCGCGTCGGTCAGGCGGTCGAACACGAGCACCACGGTCGGCCGAACGAAGATCATGTCGGGCAAGCCGAGCGGATCGACCGCCGGCTGCGGCAAATTCTCGACCAAGCCGATTGTCTCGTAGCCAAAATAGCCGACGAGGCACGCGAGCGCGCGAGGTAGTTCGACGGGCACGTCCGCGCGGCATTCAGCGACCAGTGCGCGCAACGCATCCAGCGTGGGCGCGGCGCACGGCTCGAACGTCTCGCGATCGGTCGCCCAGTGGCGGTTGATCTCGGCGCTGTGACCGTGCGCGCGGAACAGTAGATCGGGCGCGAGGCCAATCAGGCTGTGGCGGCCGCGGGTCGCGCCACCCTCCACCGACTCCAGGAGGAAGTCGCCACGTCCCGGCTCGATCAGCTTCAGCGCGGCGGCGACCGGCGTTTCGGTATCGGCGACCTGACGGCGCCAGACGAGCGCAGGGCGCCCCTCGGCCAAGGCATCCCGCGGGCTCATGCGATCAGTTCCCTGTGCCGCCCTGGCCGAGCAGGTCCGCACGGACGCGGGCGAGCGAGGTCGGGTTGGTCTTCACGCCGACATCGGCACGGACAGCCTTGGCGAACTGTTCGACATATTCGCGACCCACCGAGCGGCCGATATTCGCGCGCGCCGCCTTGATCGCCGCATCGTTGCCGGCCGCATTGCCGCTGGCGATGCTGTCGAGCTTGATGATGAACCAGCCGCTGTCGTCGGGCGCGGCCAGCGTCTTGGCGGTGTTCGGCGCCATGCTGAACATCAGCGCGAGCGCGGGCGGTGCGCCGCGCGGATCGGCGGAGATCTGCGCACGCGACGCCGTCAACGGGCGCGGGGCGGGGATCGGCAGCTTGGTTTGCGCGAGCGACTGCGCGATCGGCATGCCCTTGTTGATACGTGCCAGAACGTCGGCGGCGACCTTCCGGGCAGCCTGACGCGCGCGTTCGGCGCCCACGTCGCGCAGGACGGCGGCGCGAACCTGTGCCAGCGGACGCGGCGTGGCGGGAACGACCCGGCCGAGCGCGACGACGGCGAACCCACCATCGGTGCCAAGCTGGACGAGCTGCGGGCCGTCACCCTCGGCTGCCTGGAACGCGGCGGCCACGAGCGGCGCGATCGCCGGGTTGGGCTGGCTCGCCGTGTCATCGGGGTTGGCGCCGCTCGCGATGAGCGCGGGAGTCGTAACGGGCTGGAGCTTCTGGTCGGCGATCACTTCGTCGAACGTGGCGTTCTTCGAGAGCGAGTCGTCGATCTTGTCGTGGATCGTAGAGAGCGCCTCTGCCGACTTCTGGATGCCGAGTGCGGCAGCGATTTCGCCGCGGACTTGATCGAGCGAACGAGCTGCCACCGTCTCGATCTTGTCGACCTTGGCCACGGTCCAGCCGAGCTGCGTACGGACCGGGCCGATTACGGACCCGCTCGACGCGGCGAACACGGCGTCGGCGACCTGCGCGGAGGCCGTACCGGCATAGGCGGCCTTCTCGACGCCGGTCTGGGTTGCGGCTTCGAGCCCTGCGGCACGGGCTGCGTCGGCGAGGCTGGTGCCGGCCTTCACCTTGGCGGCAAGTGCGGTGGCGCCAGCCTGATCGGCGACGACGACCTGCGTGATGGTGCGCTTTTCGGTCGCGGCATAGCGTGCGCGATCCTGCTGATAGGTCTTGGCGATCTCGGCATCGGTCGGCACCGCCTGCGCCTTGACCTGATCGGGCGAGACGATCGCGTAGCGGACGATGCGACGCTCGGGCACGGTGTAGCGGGCGATGTTGCGCTTGTAGAAAGTGGCGAGGTCGGCGTCGCTCGGCGCCGGGCCGGCGGGGACGACCGCGGCCGGAATGAACCCGATCGTGCCGGTGCGCTTTTCAAGCAGCAGCGAGGCATAGGGAAGTGCGAGCTGGCTCGACACCTGCGTCGCGCCGGTGCTGGGGATCGTCAGCTGCTGCGCGAAGGTGTCGCGCTCGATGTCGCTGCGGATCTGCGCATCGGTCAGCTTGCGCTGTGCCAGAATCTGGCGGTACAAATTCTCGTCGAACTTGCCGGTCGGGCCTTGCAACGCCGGGATGCTGGCGATCTGGCCATCGATCGCGCGCTTGCTGACGATCATGCCCTGCGCACGACCGAACTGCTCGAGCGCCATGCTGGAGATGATCCGGTCAAGCGTGCCGTCGAAGCCGCCCTGATTGACGAAAGTCGCCATGTCGAGGGTCGGCTGCTGCTGGCGAAAACCCTCCATCTCGGTCTGCGCCTGCGTTTTGAGCTGGTTTGCGGTGACCTCGGCCTTGCCGACCTTCGCCACGTCGCCGCCGGTAATGCCTGCGCCACCGGTCATCGAGCTGAGGCCCGTGACATCGCCCGCTGCGAACGCGAGCGCGATCACGCCGAGCACGAGGAAGGTGATGATCACGCCGACCTTCGAATGGGTAAGGCGGCGGAAGAAAGCGAGCATGGACAGCCGATCGACAGGAATAGAACGCGGCTGCTTTACGGTGAGGGCGCGCCCTCTTCAAGTCGGGCGCATCACGTCGTTCGGGGTTGTGCCTCACGGACGCTCCGCTATCGCTGGGCAAAATATTCGGGAGACGATGATGCGGCGTAAGCTCGTGGCAGGAAACTGGAAGATGAACGGGTCGCGTGCGGCGCTGGCCGAGCTCGATGCGATCGCGGCGGCGGCGAGTGCCGCACCGGGAATCGACGTGGCGGTGGCCGTCCCGTTCACGCTGATCGCAGCCGCGGCGGAGCGCGTGCCGGAGCTCGCGATCGGCGCGGAAGACGTCCACGAGGCGGACAACGGCGCGCATACCGGCTGCGTGTCTGCGGCAATGGTGAAGGAGGTCGGCGCGAGCTTCGCGATCGTCGGCCATTCGGAACGTCGCGCAGACCAGCACGAGACGAGCCACGACGCGTGGGCAAAGGCGGCGGCCGCGCGGCGGCAGGGGCTGAACGTCATCTTGTGCTGCGGCGAAACCGAGGCGGAGCGTGACGCCGACCGGGCCGAACGCGTCGTGCAGGCACAGATCGAGAAATCGGTGCCCGACAATGCCGACGGCAGCTGGTTCACGCTGGCCTACGAGCCACGCTGGGCGATCGGCACCGGTCGCACGCCGACGCTCGACGAGATCGCGGCGATCCACGCGATCGCGCGGGCGAAATTGCGAATGCTGATCGGCGATGCAGCGGCGGGGGTGCGGATCCTGTACGGTGGATCGGTGACGGGGGCGAATGCGGCCGCGATCCTATCGACGCCAAATGTCGACGGCGCGCTTGTCGGCGGTGCGAGCCTCACCGCGGATAAATTCGTACCGATCATCGAGGCGGCGGCGGGACTTTGATGACTTGCGTTAAGTCCCGATAAACACAGCAGTCTTATGATTAATCCTGCGATTCGGCGGGCGGATCGGTGGTCGGCACAGCGCTGCAGAGAATTGAGGGTTTCGATGACCAGGTGGTTCCCCGGTTGCTTAGGCGCTTCGCTAGCGGTTTGCGCGGTGGTGAGTTCGGTCCCCGCACGCGCTGAAACACCACGGGAATTGCTGACGCAGGCGGGTTTCGTCGACCGCGATCGCGGCGTGGCGCTGGCGCGGATCGACAAGGCCGCGGCGGTGGCGGGGCAGGCGCTGAGCCGTTCCCCGAACGACCAGGAAGCCGCGATCATGCAGGCGATGGCGATCGGCTACCGCGCGAAATTGCTCGGCAACCGCGGCCAGGCGATTGCCGCGCGGAAACAATATGAGGCGCTCGTCACGCGCTATCCGCGCAACGCCGAGGCGCAGGCGGCGCTGGGCGCGTGGCATGTCGGGGTGATCGCCAAGCTCGGCCGGTTCGTCGGGCGCGCGGCGGCGGGCGCGCAGAAGGCGGTCGGGTTCGAAGCACTGGACCGGTCAGTGGCGCTGGGGGGCAATCGGGCAATGTTTGCGGGGCTGGCCGGGCTGTTGCGGCTGGAGCTGGATCCGAACGATGCGCGCGGCCGGATGCTGGTCGAGACCGCGAGCAAGGCGCCGGCTCCTACCGCGATCGACGTGTTCGTGCGGCGCGCGGCGGCGGCGGTGCTGGTGCCGATCAGGGCGGGCGATGCCGGCGGGACAAAGGCGCTGGCGGACAAGCTGCTGCCATTCGGGCAGTTCGCCGAGGGGTAAGACTCCTCATCCACCCGGCATATGCAACTTTCTTGTTCCCCCGCGGAAGCGGGGGAATGGACTAGATGCCGTAACGCTTCGCTAGCACCGCAAAGGATGCGCGGAGGGCGCAGGCTTCGCCGCCCTTGGGACGGCCGGGTTTGGCCGACGGGCGCCACGCGAAGACGTCGAGATGCGCCCACACCGTATCCTTCGGGATGAAGCGGCGGAGGAACAGCGCGGCGGTGACGGCGCCCGCGAACCCGCCATCAGGGGCGTTGACCATGTCCGCCACGTCCGACTTCAGCATTTCGTCATAGCCGTTCCACAGCGGCAGGCGCCACATCTGGTCGGTCTGCGCGATACCGGCGGCGAGCAGGTCGGCCGCCAGCGATTCGTCGTCGGTGAACAGCGGCGGGAGGTCCGGGCCGAGGGCCACGCGGGCTGCGCCCGTCAGCGTTGCGAAGTCGAGGATCAGGTCGGGGTTGCTCTCGCCCGCCTTGGTCAGTGCATCGCCGAGCACGAGGCGTCCTTCGGCATCGGTATTGGTGTTCTCGACTGTCAGACCCTTACGCGTCGCCAGGACGTCGCCGGGGCGGAAGGCATTGCCGGCGATCGAGTTCTCGACCGCGGGGATCAGGAGGTGGAGACGGACCGGGAGCTTGGCCGCCATCACCAGGCTGGCCAGCGCGAGCGCGTGCGCGGCGCCGCCCATGTCCTTCTTCATAAGGCGCATGCCGGCGGACGGCTTGATGTCGAGACCTCCGGTATCGAAGGTCACGCCTTTGCCGACCAGCGCGACGCGGGGGTGCGAGGGATCGCCCCATTCGAGTTCGATCAACCGCGGTGCGCGATCCTTGCTCGCGGCCTGGCCGACCGCATGGATCATCGGGTAGCCGGTCGCGAGCGCATCGCCACGCGTGACGGCGACCGTGCCACCAAAGCGGTTGGCAAGTGCTTCGGCGACGGCTTCGAGATCGGCTGGGCCCATGTGGGAGGCGCCGGTGTTGACCAGGTCGCGGACGAGCGCGGTGGCCTCGGCGAGACGCACGGTCTCATCGATATGCGCGGCGTCGGTGGTGAGCAGGACGCGCGCGCCCACGGGTTCGGGTTTGACGTAGCGCGTGAAGCTGTGCTGGGCGAGCATCCAGCCGAGGCCTGCCGCACCGACCGAGCCCTCCGCCAAACGGTACGTTCCCGCGGGCAACGACGCGCCGAGCGAGGCGATCCGCCACGGCGACGTCACCGCTTCGTTGCAGACCAGCAGCATCGACCAGTCGCCTGCGCCTTCGCCCGGGAGCACGGCACGGTCGCCCGGCTTGCCAGTCAGGCGGTGCGCGGCGACGGTCGTACGGGTGCGAGCCGGTTGCTTTGCGAGCCACGTCTCATAGGCGTCCGGATGGACGACATGGATGGTCCGCGCGGGCTGGCCACGGTCGGGCTGGAGCATCGAAGCGAAGTCGGTCATGAAGCAGGCGCCACCAAAAGTTGTTCGTACCGTCCGCCCGCGCCGGGCTCGGCATAGGTGCTGAGCGAGAGCGTGCGGTCGGGATAGGTGATCCGGTAAGTGCGGTTGACGAAGCCGCCGCGCAAGCGGGTCTTGCCGGTTTGCACGAACGCGGTCGGTTCGCCGAGTACGCCCAGGCTCGACTTGTAGTCGGCGAGCGCGACCGGCTTGAAGTAGAAATTGGCGTCTTCGGTCAGACCCTTGCGATCGAGCGTGCCGGTGCGGAGCTGGTCGTAGACGGTGCGGGCGTGGGTGAGCGCGGCGCTATCCTCGGCATTGGCGACGGGAGCGGGGAGGACGATGTTCGCCACCCCCTTCGAAATGCGGCCGACCGCGTTGCTGAACCAGCTGTTGGTGAGCACGACGATCGCCGCCTTGTCGTCGGGATAGACGATGTTCTCGGACAGGAATCCGACCGCTTCGCCGCTATGCTCGAAGTAGCGACGACCGTTCGCGCTGCCGGTGAAGACGCCGAGGCCGTAGCCGTTGCTCGATCCGTCGGCGAGTTTCACCGGGGTTTCCTGCGCGGCCCAGTCGTCGGCGGGAAGCGTGGTACGGTTCAGGCGGGCGACGTCCCATTTGGCGAGGTCCTCGGCGCTCATCGACAGTTCGCCGGCGGCGTAGAGCCAGCCGTCTGCGCTCGGCGTCTCGGGACGGACGGGGCCGAGCGCGAACCGGCCGTAACCTTGCGGAAATGCCTTTCCGATCGCCTTGTCCTGGTCGAGCGCGCGGATGTCGAGCGGCTTGAAGATGTGCGTCTGCAGGAAGGACAACAGCGGCTGGCCCGAGACCTTCTCGACGATCAGGCCGGCGACCACGTAGCCGGTGTTCGAATATTGCCACTGCGTACCCGGCTGGAAATCGAGTGGCTTCTTCGCCCAGCGATCGACGATCCCCTGCGGCGTGACGGGCTTGGCCATCGCGGCGAAACTGTAATCCTGTGGCCAGTAATCCTGCAGGCCGGAAGTGTGGCTGAGAAGCTGGCGGATGGTGATGCGGTCGCCACCGGTGACGCCGGGGATATATTTCGCGACGGTGTCGTCGAGGCTCAGCTTGCCTTCGTCCTCAAGCAGCAGGATCGCGGCGGCTGTGAACTGCTTGGAGATCGAGGCGATCTGATACGGTAGTTTCGGGTCGGCGACTGTGATGGCCTCGGACGGTTTGCCATAGGCCTTGGCGAACACGATCCGTCCGCCGCGCACGACCGCAATCGACGCGGACGGCACGCCAGTATTGCCAAGCGCGCCGGCGACCAGCGTATCGATCTGTGCGGTCTCGGCAGGGGTGAGCGTTTGCGCGAGGGCGGGCGACGGCAGCACGAGTGCTGCGGCGATCAGAAATCGGGACATCATGGAAGCTACCGAAACAGAAACGCTGGGTTCGCGCAACCGTCCGGAACAATCGTCGAGTTCGACAAGTTGATCTAGGTCAGGTGACGAGCAAACGGCGGCGGGAGAGCGGCGGGGGCAGGGCGTCACGTCTAACGAAGGGAATGAGGTTATGGGCGCTCGACGGAGTTGGTCCGCGATCGTGCTGGGGGTCGTCATAGCGGCGATCGGCCTGGTGCTCGCCATCGGCGGGGCGTGGCTCGCCGCACTCGGCGGTTCATTATATTACATCATCACCGGCGTCGCGATGGCCGTCGCGGGCGTCCTGCTGGTTCGCCAGCGCCTGGCCGGCGCGTGGCTGTACGGCGCGATCGTTGCTCTGACGATCCTGTGGGCGTTCTTCGAATCCGGTCTCAATCCGTGGGCGCTCGTACCGCGCGTGATCGCGCCGATCGTCCTGCTGCTCGCCTTGTTCCTCGTCCTCCCGACGATGACGCGTGCCGCCAATCGCTGGAAGCTGGCGGGCGGCGGGATCGTCGCCGTCGTCGCGGTGGTCGCGATCTTCTTCACGGTCATCGGATCGCAGGAAGAAGCGATCGCGGCACTGCCGGCGCCCAGTTCGCAGGGCATGATGGATCCATCGGGTCAGGCGACCGGTCTCGACTGGCCGTCCTATGGCGGTACCGGCTCTGCCCGCCGCTATTCGCCGCTGACTCAGATCAACGCGTCGAACGTGGGCAAGCTGGAGCAGGCGTGGCTGAGCCACACGGGCGACATGCCCGATGCCGGCGGTGTCGGCAAATATGGCGCCGAGACCACTCCGCTGAAGATCGGCGATGCGCTGTATCTGTGCTCGGCGAAGAGCATCATGATCTCGATGGACGCGGCGACGGGCAAGGAGCGCTGGCGCTTCGATCCCAAGGTTGCGGACGAATGGATCCCTTATACCGCGGCCTGCCGCGGCGTGACCTATTACGCTGTTCCTGGTGCCAATCCCGATGCCGCGTGCGCGACGCGGATCATCGAAGGCACGCTCGACGCCCGCATGATCGCGGTGGACGCGAAGACCGGCAAGCCGTGCGCCGATTTCGGCATCAACGGCCAGGTCGATGCCAAGATCGGCATGGGCAAGGTGTTCCCGGGCCTCGTTTCGATCAACTCGCCGCCGGTCATCGTCCGGGGTATCGCGGTCACCGGTCACCAGACCACCGACGGCCAGGAACGCTACGAGCCATCGGGCGTGATCCAGGGCTTCGACGCGGTCACCGGCAAGCTCCGCTTCGCCTGGGACATGCTGCACCCGGACTGGAACGGCTATCCGCCGGCGGGCCAGGAATGGGCGCGCGGCACCCCCAACATGTGGACGATGGCGAGCGGCGACGAGCAGCTCGGCCTGGTCTATCTGCCGATGGGCAATTCGACCGTCGATTACTGGAGTTCGCTCCGCACCAAGACCGAGAACAGCTTCGGCACCTCGATCGTCGCGCTCGACGTGACGACCGGCAAGCCGCGCTGGAAGTTCCAGGCGGTCAAGAACGACGCATGGGATTACGACTTCGGCAGCCAGCCGACCCTGATCGACTATAAGGGCATTCCCGCCTTGCTGGTGTCGTCGAAGCAGGGCGACATGTATGTCCTGGACCGCGCGACCGGCAAGCCGCTGACGCCGATCGGCACGATCAAGGCACCGACCGGCGGGGTCGAACCGCAACAGCGTAGCCCCACGCAGATCGTCTCGCTGTGGCAGACGCTGCGCAAGCCCGACCTCAAGGAAACCGACATGTGGGGGATGTCGCCGATCGATCAGATGATCTGCCGCATCAACTTCAAGCGAGCGAGCTACAAGGGCTTCTTCACACCGCCCGAGGTGGATCGTCACTCGATCGAATATCCCGGCTATAACGGCGGCACCGATTGGGGCAGCGTGGCGGTGGATCCGGCGCGCGGCGTGATCGTCGCCAACTATAACGACATGCCGAACTATGTGCGGCTGGTGCCACGTGCGGAGGCCAACAAGAAGGGTTGGTTCACGCGCGAGCAGAATGCCGAACTGGCTGCTGCTAACAAGGCCGGCGCGGCCAGCCGTAGCGGCACGCCGCATGCCGAGGGTGCGGGCGATCCGCAGGCAGGCACGCCGTACGCGGTCGACGTCAATGCGGGCTGGCAGATGCCGTTCACCGGCATGCTCTGCAAGCAGCCGCCTTATGGTGGCATCCGCGCGATCGACATCGCGACGGGCAAGACGATCTGGGATCGCCCGTTCGGTTCGGCACGCAAGAACGGTCCGTTCGGCATTCCGAGCCATCTGCCGCTGACGATCGGTACGCCGAACAACGGCGGTTCGATCGTGACGGCCGGCGGCATAATCTTCGTGGCGGCCGCGACCGACGATCTGTTCAAGGCGATCGACCTGAAGACGGGCAAGATCCTGTGGCAGGCGGTTCTACCCGCCGGCGGCCAGGCGACGCCCATGGTCTATGAACAGAATGGCCGCGAGTACGTGGTGCTGATGACCGGTGGCCATCACTTCATGAAGACGCCGATCGGCGATCAGGTGATCGCCTGGGCCCTGCCGCAGAAGAGTTGAGGGAACTCACGACCGTTCGAGGACGTTTCTCTGAACGGCCGGGAGTCCGTCGTTTCAATTGGGGAAAAAATCATGTTGTGGACTATCGCCGTAATCCTGCTGATCCTCTGGCTGGCAGGCTTTGCCTTCCACGTCGCCGGCGGATTGATCCACATCCTGCTGGTGATCGCGGTCATCGTGGTTGTGATCAAGCTGCTGACCGGCCGTAGCGCGGTCTGACGCGGGCGTTTCGGCACGCGGACATCCGGCGTTCCGAAACGCCACTATTGCCAGATATACTGCGGGCGGCCCAATCATTTGGGTCGCCCGTTTCTGTAAGTACCAGTATTCGTGGCAGCTTGCACAGTTGCCGCCGATCTGAACCCATCCCCGGTTGCCGATTCTCCGTGAGATGCGATGATCTGTGCAGGACCGATACAGCCGACAGGCAGGCGAGTTGGTCCAGGGGATGTCGTATGATCTACGCCTATCTTGCAATGATCGGGTGGTGCGGGACAAAATGGCCCGGATGGTGGCGCTGGCCGCATCCGCCGGGACCGGACCCCGACCCTTGGTGGGACCTGGCGATCGGCGTTATCGGCATGGTCGGCGGTATCATTGCCGTGGGGCTGTTCCGCCCCCTGCTGCCCGAGGGGCTCACCGCTGTAACGACGACGGCGTTCTTCGGCGGGGCGTTCGCCGCGACCGCGGTCGGCTCGTTGGTCGCGTTGCGCAAACCCTCGGTTCGCGGTCGCGCCGTCTAGTCGAAGCGCAGGGGCTGCGTACGGAATCGCGCGCCAGCCCCTGCGTTTTCGAACGATGCCGTACCCTGGTTAGACCGGGACGCCGTAGAGATCGTGGTCGTCGGCATCTTCGATCGTGACGGGGACGATGTCGCCGACCGTCAGGTGCCCGGCGTCGCGCAGGAAGACTTCACCGTCGATCTCGGGCGCATCCGCCTGCGAACGACCGGTCGCGCCCTCTTCGTCGACTGCGTCGATAATCACGTCGAGCGTGCGGCCGATCTTCGCCTGCAACTTGGCCGCGGAAATTGCCGCGGTCTTTTCCATGATGCGGGCGTAGCGCTCTTCCTTGAGCTCTTCGGGCACGTGGTCGGGGAGCAAGTTAGCTGCGGCGCCTTCGACGGGTTCGAAGCGGAAGGCGCCCACGCGGTCAAGTTGCGCTTCGTCGAGCCAGTCAAGCAGATACTGGAAATCCTCCTCGGTCTCGCCGGGGAAGCCGACGACGAAGGTCGAGCGGATCGTGATGTCGGGCGCGATCGTTCGCCAGTTATGGATGCGCTGGAGCACTTTCGCATCGTTGCCGGGGCGCTTCATCCGGCGCAGCACCGATGGCGCGGCGTGCTGGAACGGGATGTCGAGATACGGTAGCACGAGGCCTTCCGCCATCAGCGGGATGACGTGGTCGACATGCGGGTACGGGTAGACGTAGTGGAGGCGGACCCACGGTGCGATTCTGCCGAGTTCGCGCGAGAGGTCGGTCATGTGCGCACGGACCTCGCGTGCTTCGTTGCGGGACATCGGGCCACCGGGCTTCACCGGCCAGCTGGCGTGTCGCAGGTCGACGCCATAAGCTGACGTGTCCTGGCTGATGACCAGCAGTTCCTTTGTCCCCGCTTCGACGAGCTTCTCCGCCTCGCGCAGGATCGCGTCGGGGCGGCGGCTGACGAGGTCACCGCGCAACGACGGGATGATGCAGAACGAGCAGCGGTGGTTACAGCCCTCGGAGATCTTCAGATAGCTGTAGTGGCGCGGCGTCAGCTTCAGGCCGGCGTCGGGGATCAAGTTGAGGAACGCGGACGGCGGCATCGGGGCCGCCTCGTGGACCGCGCCGACGACCTGCTCGTATTCGTGCGCGCCGGTGATCGCGAGGACCTGCGGGAAGCGCGCGCGGATCGCGTCGGCTTCCTTGCCCATGCAGCCGGTGACGATGACGCGGCCGTTCTCGGCGATGGCCTCGCCGATCGCCTCCAGGCTTTCCTCCTTGGCGGAATCGAGGAAGCCGCAGGTGTTGACCAGCACGATGTCGGCGCCGGCGTAATCCGGCGACATCTGGTAGCCGTCGCCGCGGAGCTGGGTGAGAATCCGTTCGCTGTCGACGAGGTTTTTCGGACAGCCGAGCGAGACCATGCCGATCTTCGGCGGGGAGGGGAGTGTTGTTGCCATGAAGCCCGCGCACATAGGCGCAAAGTTCGGTTTTTTCTAGGCGGGCGGAATCGCATCCTGCATGGGTGGGCGGATTACGCGGGAAGGAACCGATATGTTGGCGATTGGACTGATGTCGGGGACGTCGCTCGACGGGATCGATGCCGCGTTGATCGAGACCGATGGCGAGGCGTTCGTGCGGCCGATCGCGTTTCGTGGCGAGCCCTATTCGGATGCGGCGCGGGCGCAACTGGCGGAAGCTACGCGGATGGCGCTGACGTTCGAGAAGCCGCGTGCCAGCCCGCCGGTGGTCGCTGCTGGGGAGCTGATTACGCGCGCGCACGTGTTTGCGGTGCACAAGCTGCTGGCGGATGCGGGCGTCGCGGCGGCGGATGTCGACGTGATCGGCTTTCACGGGCAGACGATCGCGCATCGGCCGGATCGGCGCTGGACGTGGCAGATCGGCGACGGGGCGGCGGTTGCGCGGGCGACCGGGATTACGACGGTGTCGGATTTTCGGTCGGCGGATGTGGCGGCGGGCGGGCAGGGGGCGCCGTTGCTGCCGGTGTATCATGCGGCGTTGGCGGCAGGGCTCGAGGGGCCGGTTGCGGTCCTCAATCTTGGCGGGGTGGGGAACATCACCTTCATTCCCGGCGGGCGGGACATGCATGATTCGCGGGAGATGTCGCCGGAGCGGGCGCAGATGACCGACCGAGATGGGCTGGTGGCGTTCGATACCGGGCCGGCGAATGGGTTGATCGATAGCTGGGTCGAGGCGGAGACCGGCGCGCGCTATGATGCCGGGGGGGCGTTGGCGGCGTCCGGGCGGGTGAACGAGACGGTGCTGACGGCGATGCTCGATCATCCGTTTTTCGATGCGCCTCCGCCGAAATCTCTGGATCGTAATGATTTTACGATCCAGCCGGCTCGGGGGTTATCGGCGGCTGATGGGGCGGCGACTCTGACGGCGTTTACCGCCGCTACCGTGGCTGAGGCTTTGCGGCATTTGCCGGCTCGGCCGGTGCGGTTGCTGGTGGCGGGGGGGGGGCGGCATAATCCGACGATGTTGGCTATGATCGCTGCGCGGACCGGGTTGGTGGTGGAGCCTACCGATGTGCTCGGGTGGAACGGCGATGCGCTGGAGGCCGAGGGGTTCGCGTATATGGCGGTGCGGACGTTGAAGGGGCTGGCGATCAGCTTTCCGGGGACGACTGGGGTGCCGGTGGCGATGGCTGGTGGAGTTGTGGATCGGGTTTAGTCTGCCGGCCAACGTGAAAAAGCTTGTTCTCCCGCGAAGGCGGGAGCCCAGTCTGGGCTCCCGCCTTCGCGGGAGAACAAGGGGGCGGGGGGCTGGTTTGTGTAACTAGTACGCGCTTTGCGGTAACCGCACCTTACCCTTTACCACCCCGACGGCTTCTTCCACCCCGGCGGAGGCCGGGGCCCAATTGGAAAGGTTGCAGTGACGAAGCGCGCGCTCGGTTAGCGACGTCCCCCAATTGGGCCCCGGCCTTCGCCGGGGTGGTTAGGACGGTGGGGCTGCGGCCTTGTATCAGTGCGGCTTCTTCGTCTTGGCCGGCTTCTTCGGCTCGGGCTTCTTTGGTGGAGCCTTCTTCTCCGCCGCGTCCTTCGCGCGCAACGCCGGCGCTGCGATCGCCGCTGCGATCCCCGCGATCACCGTCGCGCCGACCGCGATCGCCGTCTTCGGGTGCGACTTCACCGCATCCGTAGCCGTCGCGAGCCCAGCCTTGGCCGCGTCAGTCGCGTCCTCGACCCAGTCGCTGGTCGCAGCGGTCTTCTTCGCGTCGGGCTTCGGCTTGTGGTCGTCGTCGTGATGGACCTTGGCGTGCGGCATGGCGGAGTTGGGGATCGACGACATAGGGCTTGTCCTTCGGTAAGGGATGATGCCCGATAAACCGATCGCGTCCGTGACGGTTCCGTTACGGTCCGCCGCTTACCGCGCCGAAGTCACCGTTTGCGGGTCAGCTCGCGCATCGCGTCGTCGAGCCCGGCGAGGCTCAGCGGGTACATCCGGTCGGTCATCAGCTCGCGGATGATCCGCACCGACTGCGAGTATCCCCATTGCGCCTCGGGCACCGGGTTGAGCCATGCCGCCGCCGGATAGGTGTTGGTCAATCGCTGCATCCAGACCGCACCCGGCTCCTCGTTGAAATGCTCGACCGAGCCGCCGGGGTGCGTGATTTCGTACGGGCTCATCGACGCGTCGCCGACGAAGATCAGCTTGTAGTCGTGACCGTATTTGTGGAGCAGGTCCCACATCGGCGTGCGCTCGGCGAAGCGTCGCGTATTGTCCTTCCACACGCCCTCGTACGGGCAATTGTGGAAATAGAAGAATTCGAGGTTCTTGAACTCGGTCGTCGCGGCCGAGAACAGCTCCTCGCAGAGCTTGACGAACGGGTCCATCGACCCGCCGACGTCGAGGAACAGCAGCAGTTTTACCGCATTGCGGCGCTCGGCGCGCATGACGATGTCGAGATAGCCCTGCCGCGCGGTGCCGGCGATCGTGCCGTCGATGTCGAGTTCGTCGGCGGCGCCGTCGCGCGCGAAGCGGCGCAGACGGCGTAGCGCCACCTTGATGTTGCGGGTGCCGAGTTCCTTGGTGTTGTCGAGGTTGCGGAACTCGCGCTGATCCCAGACTTTCAGCGCGCGCTTGTGCGTGCTTTCGCCGCCGATGCGGACGCCTTCGGGGTTGTAGCCGCCGTTGCCATACGGGCTCGTGCCGCCGGTGCCGACCCATTTGCTGCCGCCCTGATGGCGTTCCTTCTGCTCCTCGAGACGTTTCTTGAGAGTCTCCATGATCTCGTCCCAAGAGCCGAGCGACTTGATCGCCGCCATCTCCTCGGGGGTCAGGAATTTCTCGGCGACCGCCTTCAGCCAGTCCTCGGGGACTTCGCCGGCGGGCGTGCCGTAGCTGGTGGCGAGGCCGCGGAAGACCTTCGCGAAGACCTGGTCGAACTTGTCGAGCAGCCCCTCGTCCTTCACGTACACCGCGCGGGAGAGGTAGTAGAAATCCTCCGGCGTCCGCTCGATCACCTCGGCGTCGAGGGCTTCGAGCAGGATGAGGTGCTCTTTCAGGCTGGAGGGGATGCCGGCGGTGCGGAGTTCGTCAAGGAAGTTCAGGAACATGGGGTCACGTCCTCACTTGGTAGCCGCGATCGGCAGTTCGATCGCGCTGGGCTGCGCGGTCGAGTGGAAGACGCTGATCGTGGCCTTGCGGTAGTCGGCGGGCTTCGCATCGAAGATGTTGGCGACGTAGGTCTGCGGGTTGCGGTCGTAGAGCGGGAACCAGCTCGACTGGACCTGGACCATGATGCGGTGGCCGGGGAGGAAGACGTGGCTGGCGTTGGGCAGCACGACGCGGAAATGCGTGGGCTGGCCGGCGACGATCGGGGTCGGCTTCTCGAAGCCGTCGCGGTAGCGGCCGCGCAGGACGTCCATCGAGACGGCGAGTTGATAGCCGCCCATCTCGGGCTTGTCGGAATATTCGGCGGGATAGACGTCGATCAGCTTCACCACGAAATCGCCGTCGGTGCCGGTGGTGCTGGCGATCAGGTCCGCGACGGGCGCGCCGGCGATCGCGACCGGGCTGGTCAGCGGTGGAGTCTGGTAGGTGAGGACGTCGGTGCGATCCGAGAACGGGCGCTGGTCGTCGACGAGCCATTGCCGCCAGGTCGAACCGGTCGCGTAGGTCGGGCGGATCGGGCGGAGGCGGTAGGGGATCGGCTTGGCGGGATCGGAAATGTAGTCGTCATGGCCATCCTGCGTGGGCGCGCTCGGGGCGAGGCCGCTGGCGGGCTGGAAGTAGAGTTTCTGCGTCGCCGTCGAGTTCGGCCAGCCGGCGAGCGTCTGCCACTGGTTGGTGCCGGTCTGGAACGCGGTGACGGGGGCGAGCGCGGGCGGCGTCGCGCCGGTCTTCAGCGCGCCGTTCAGGAACGGAAGCAGGACGTTCTTGCGGAACCAGAGCGCGGTGTCGGCATCGAAGCGGATCGCGCCGAGGGTCGAGCCGTCGCCGTTCGCGCCGCCATGCGCCCAGGGGCCGAGTGCGAGGTGGTTGACGTGGTTGGGGTCGACTTTCGATACCGCCTCGTATGCTGCGACCGCGCCGTAGATGTCCTCCTGGTCCCATTGGCTGGCGACCCAGAGCGTCTGTACGGTCTGCGTCTGCTTGGGCAAGATCGTCTCGAGCGCCTGGCCCTGCCAGAATGCGTCGTAGGTCGGGTGATCGTGGAGGCGGTTGACGAAGGGGAGTTGTTCGAGGCCGCGGCTCTTCACGAAATCACTGGCAGATCCGGCGCGGAGGAAGGTGTCGTAATCGTCGTAGGCGTCGCGCCACAGGTCGCCCGCTTCGCCCTTCGCCGCGTCCTGCGTGTAGTAATAATCGTAGCCGATCTGGCGGAACGCGCCGCCGTGGAAGTCGTCGTCGCCCTTCCAGGTGTTGATCACCGGGTTTATCGGGACGGCGGCCTTCAGTGCGGGATGCGGGTTCACCAGCGCCATCGCGGCCATCATGCCGTCGTAGCTGCCACCGATGATACCGACGCGGCCGTTGCTGTTCTTGAGGTTCTTCACGAGCCAGTCGATCGTATCGTAGGCGTCGGTGGAGTGATCGACCTTGGTTGCGTTGAGCGGGCCGATCAGTGGGCGTTCGTTGATATAGGCGCCGTTCGAGCCGTTCTTGCCGCGGACGTCTTCGAACACGCGGATATACCCCGCATCGAAGAACATCGCGTCGGACGCGCGCAAGTTCATGGCGCCGCGGGGGCTCGACGATCGACTGGTGCTGCTTCCAGCATTGTAGGGCGTGCGCTGAAGCAGGATCGGGGCGTCGGTGAGGCCCTTGCGCTGGACGATGACGGCGTGGAGCGTGACGCCGTCACGCATCTTGATGTTGACCTCGCGGCGGTCGAAATCGAAGCCGGTGTTGGCCGGGGTGAACTTGGCGGGGATGTCGCCGCCCGGCGGCGGGGCCTTTTCCTTCTGGGCGCCGACGATCGAGGGCGCCGCGGTCGCGAGCAAGGCCAGCGTGATCGTCGTCAGAGTCTTGAGCCGCATCGTCGTCCTCACCGTGTTTCCAACGGTGGTGACACGGTTTCGTGGGTGGCGGCAATCTAAGAAATGCAGACCCGACGGCTCTTCTGGCTCCCCTTCCCGGAAGGGGGCTGGGAGTGGGGTGGCCGGCCTTGGTCGCAACTGTCGGGCTATGCGGAGGCGGACCCACCCCCGACCCTTCCTCCCAGGGAGGGGTGAAGACCGTCAGCGCGCGATCGGTTCTCCGCTGATGGGCACATAGGCGTCGATCAGCGCGCCGACATAATCGGGGTTACGGCTCGTCAGTTCGGCGGCAGCGTGGGTATGGCCGTAGATGAAGCCGTAGACTGGGTAGATTCCGCCGCCCAGACCCTCGCTGTCCTTGTACCAGACCTTCACGTCGCTCCAGTCGTTGCGCGGCGAGACGTCGAACAGCGTCACGTCCTGCTCGGCATGCCCGCGCTCGCCGTTCTGGCGCGACCAGTTGGCGTGGGTGAGCATGACGACACGCTTCTCGACGACACGGCTGACGACCGCGACGTGACCCATCGGCAGGCGCTTGGTCTTCTCGAAGACGATCACCGCGCCTTCCTTGGGCGTGTGGGTGCGTTCGTATTTGCCGTCGGCCTGGCTCCACCAGGTCCAGGCGTTGCCGTAGATCTGGATACCGGATGCGGCGCGGGCAAAGGGTACGCACTGGCCGACATAATCGAGCAGGGAGGCGTTCGCGCTGGCGGCCGTAACGGTTGTCGTGACGGCTGCGAGAGCAAGGCGGAGGAGCGTTCGGGGGATGCGCTTCATGCATCGAGAGGTACCGCAGAGTCGGTGACTGGCCGGTTTCGGCCTATGGTTAACGCATGGATTCAGCGCGTTTTTCGGTCGGACCGGCGCGCGTATAGAGCGCCCAGTCGAGGCCGGAGAGCGCGAGGTATCGTCCGGTCCGGATGCCCGAGTAGCGAGTGTCGCAGCGGGTGATCGTGGCTGCAGCGGGCGCTGCTCGGTCGAGATCGACGAAGACGAAGGCTGGAGCGGGACAGTGCTGTCGGATGGCAAGTGCATAGCCGGCGCTACGGGCGGCGACATCGAGTACCGGGATCGGGCGGATCGTATCGACGAGAATGCTACTACCGTTCGGTGCGCGTGCGCGAATGGCCTCGATCGCCAAGCCTGGATCGCCGCGCGCCGCGGTGGCCAGTGCGTCGTCGCGGTAGAGACTTGCGGCGGCGACCAGCATCGTCAGGCCGATCGCGGCGATCCTGCGCCATCCGCCGTGTCGGATCGCGGCACTGGCGGTGTCGGCGAACAGCAGGAGCAATCCGACGACCGCAACCAGATAATAGCGGGCAAAGCCGGCATTGCCGATCCGCCAGAGTGCGACCCCGAGGACCAGCGGGAACGCGATCGTCGCGAAGAGATAGAAGGGCCGGCGATCGGCAGGCGCACGCAGCAGCAGCATCGCGATGACGGCCAACGCTGCGATGATCGTCGCCCATGCCACGGGCAGCGCGAAACCGATGGTGTAGGCGATCGTCTCGGCCAGGACGTCGGCGAACGAGGCGAGGGTGAAGCTCGGATAGCCGCCGGCCTGGAACCCGGTCGTGCTGGCCGACGCGGCCGCGACGACGAACGCGACGACGACTGCTAACACCGCGAGCGACGGGCCGAGCGCGCGGGCGGTCGCGGCGACGGCGGCGTCGATCGTGCCGCGTCGACTGCGGGCCATGACGATCCACCCTGCGAATGCGGCGAGCGCGAACAGGTAGGTGAGTTGAGCCAGCAACCCCGCGAACGTCAGTGCCGCAAGCGTCCAGGCCGGGGCCGGTATGTCATCGTGGGCTAGCCAACGATCGATCAGCAGAACCGACACAAGCATCGCCAGCAGCATCGGGCCGTAACCGCGTGCTTCCGCGCCATATGCGACGAGGACCGGCGAGACCGCGAACAGGATTGCGGCGATCAGCCCCGCCGAGGGCGTGCGTCGCCAGCCGATCGCGTCGGCGACTGCGATCGAGACGGTACCGGTGACGATCGAGAAGGTGCGGATCAGCAGTGGCGGCGCATAGGGCCCGACCAGCAGGATCCACAGGCTGTTGAGATAATGGTTATTGTCGTGGTTGATCCGCCAGAAGATCCCCCAGGCAGACTCGGTCTGCGCGACGAACTGCGCCGACCACGCTTCGTCCAGCCAAAGCCCGCCGCGCGCGCTCCACAGGCGTAGTGCGAGGCCGAGCAGGACGATGGCGGCGAGCGCGACTTTCTCGCGCTTGGGTCGGGACGGGGGGCGTTGCGCCGTCAGCATGGCGTGACCGCGGAGCTACGTTCAGATCCATCGGGACACGAAAATCCTCCCCCGCCAGGGGGAGGTGGCAGGCGGAGCCTGACGAAGAGTGCGGAAAGGGGTAACATCGGTTTCGTGTCCTCCCCCTCCGTCGCCAGCGGCGCCACCTCCCCCTGGCGGGGGAGGATTGCGATTACCGCCACGCCTATCGCGCATGGAAGTTAAGGGCGCCCTTACCCCTGGTTCTTCTGCCGCTTCGCCATGAACGCGAGGCGCTCGAACAGCATGACGTCCTGTTCGTTCTTGAGCAGCGCGCCGTGGAGCGGCGGGATCGCCTTGGTCGGGTCGCGGTTCTGGAGGATGTCGAGCGGCATGTCCTCGTGCAGCAGCAGCTTCAGCCAGTCGAGCAACTCGCTGGTCGACGGCTTCTTCTTCAAGCCCGGCACGTCGCGGACGTCGTAGAACAGGTCCATCGCCTTGGTGACAAGGATCTTCTGGATGCCGGGAAAATGGACGTCGACGATCGCCTGCATCGTCTGGCGATCGGGGAATTTGATGTAGTGGAAGAAACAGCGGCGCAGGAACGCGTCGGGCAGTTCCTTCTCGTTGTTGGAGGTGATGATGACGATCGGGCGCTCGACCGCGCGCACCGTTTCCTTGGTCTCGTAGACGTGGAATTCCATCCGATCGAGTTCCTGCAACAGGTCGTTCGGAAACTCGATGTCGGCCTTGTCGATCTCGTCGATCAGCAGGACGGGCGGGGCAGGCTGGGTGAACGCCTCCCAGAGCTTGCCCTTGCGGATATAGTTGCCGATGTCGTGGACGCGCGCATCGCCGAGTTGGCCATCGCGCAGGCGGGCGACGGCGTCATATTCGTACAGGCCCTGCTGCGCCTTGGTGGTCGACTTGATGTTCCACTCGATCAGCGGCGCGCCGAGCGCCTTGGCGATCTCGTAGGCGAGGACGGTCTTGCCGGTGCCGGGTTCGCCCTTGATCAACAGCGGCCGGCGCAGCGTGACGGCGGCGTTGACCGCGACCTTCAGATCGTCGGTCGCGACGTAGCTCTGGGTGCCCTCGAAGCGCTTCATGCGATGTCCCGTCCGGTTCTGAATACCGGGTATGGATAGAGGGAATGCGCAGCCTAGCGCAAGCGGTCAGAGATCCCCGCGGGCACTCGCTCGCGCTTCGAGCAGTGACCACAGGCCGCGGTGCTGGGCGAAGAGCTGCTGCGCGCCGAACAGGATCGCGCGTTCGCAGCCGGGCGACGCGCCGAGCGTGGCGATCGCTGCGGTGGTCTCGGTTTCGGGTGGGAATGCCGAGGCGGGCACGGCGACGCCGAACCTGTCGGCCGCAACGTCGAGGACGCGGCGGATCGCCATCCAGTCGAGGACCAGCGCGGCGGCGGCACCGGTCGCGCACCCGGTCCGCTCCGAGCGCGCCAGCATCTCCAGCGCGTGGCGTTCCGCGACCAGCGCCAGTTCGCTCATGGCTTGGCCTGGTGTCGAGGGCAGGGGGCCGACGGCGGCGGTGAGCTGCGCCAGATAGGCGCGTTCGTCGGCGAACCCGGCCGCTGCATCGCCGAGCCACGCGGTCGCGTCGGGCTGCACGCCGCGCGCGCGTACATCGGCGATCAGGCCCGGGTGATGACCGTGAACCGAACACAGGGCATGGACTGCATCGGACAGGTTGCGCTGCCCCGGACCGCCTGCTGTCAGACGCCGCAAATGGGGGTGGACCGCACTGCCATCCGCCTCGCCCAAGCGGACGAGTGCGTCCCATGCGCTTGTCGGCCCGACCAGTGTTTCCGCGTTCGAAATCATCATACCCCGGACGTAATGCATCGCGGCGAGCCTCAGGCCGCACATCCTTATCGGCGTTTTCATTATACGAAGCGCGTAAAGACATGGTTTACGTAGAATTAATTACCGCAAAGTGATTTGATTGACCGCCCATCGCCTGCTTCACCAGACGTCTGGGCGCTACATCCGGCCTTTACGCCGTCCGCCACCGTCGCGATAACGCGCCACGAATATCTACAGGCCGCCGGGACGTATCCGGGGGCATGATCCCTACGGAGTCTACAGGATGCGCACATGGTTGCTCGGGCTTGCACTTGCTTCGGTCGGAACCGCCGCGATGGCCGCTGATCAGGTTACGCCCGCCGCTGCCCCCGCTGCTGGTCCGGTAGAGCCGATCAAGCCGGTCGAGGCGGCCAAGCCGGGCGACCTGACGATGGCGCGGGTGTTCGGCAACCCGGACCTGTCGGGACAACAGCCGCGCGCGGTGCGTCTGTCGCCCGATGGCACGCTGCTGACGTCGCTGCGCAACCGTGCGGACGAGAAGGAGCGCTTCGATCTGTGGGCGGTCGATACGGCGACCGGGCAGGCGCGAATGCTGGTGGATTCGAAGACCGTCGGCAGCGGCGCGGAACTGACCGAAGCCGAGAAGATGCAGCGTGAGCGCGCGCGGATCGGCGGGTCGAAGGGCATCGTTGCCTATGACTGGGCGCCCGACGGCAAGTCGATCCTCGTGCCGCTCGACGGCGACCTGTATCTGGCCGGGCTCGACGGCAAGGTGACGCGGCTGACCAACACCCCCGGCGGCGAGCTGAACCCGGTGGTCAGCCCCAAGGGCGGCTTCGTCTCGTTCGTCCGCGACCAGAACGTCTTCGTCCAGCCGCTGAGCGCAGGCACTGCGCGGGCCGTCACCACCGGTGGCGGCGGCACCGTCCATTTCGGTGAGGCGGAGTTCGTAGCGCAGGAGGAAATGGATCGCCGCACGGGCTATTGGTGGTCGCCCGACGAGCAATATGTCGCGGTCGAGCGGTTCGACGAGGCGCCGGTTCACACAGCCACGCGCGCGTCGATCGGCGCGACCGGCACCAAGGTGTACGAGCAACGCTATCCGGCGGCAGGGACGCCCAACGTGCTGGTCGATCTGTATGTGATGAAGGCGGACGGATCGGGTCAGGTCAAGGTCGATCTGGGTCTCAACCCCGACATCTATCTGGCGCGGGTCGACTGGACGCCGGATGGCCGGATGCTGCTGGTGCAGCGCCAGAGCCGCGACCAGAAGCTGCTGGAGATGCTCCGCGTCGATCCGGCGACGGGTAAGTCGACCGTGCTGTTCACCGAAAAATCGGGCGTGAAGAGCTGGCTCAACCTGTCCGATGCGTATCATGTGCTCAAGGACGGCAGCCTGATCTGGCGGTCGGAGCGCAGCGGCTACGGGCATCTCTACCGGTTCGCATCGGGTAAGTGGACGCAGCTTACCAAGGGCGACTGGGTCGTCACCGATCTGGTCGGCGTAGACGAGACCAAGGGACGGCTGTTCTTTCTCGGCAACAAGGACGACGTGCTCGAGCAGCAGCTCTATTCGGTCGACGTCGCCAAGCCGAATGCGATCACCAAGCTGACCGAGGCGGGCTGGTGGAACAGCGCGACGATGGATGCGGCGGCCAGCCGGTTCATTATCTCGCGCTCCAACCCAAAACAGCCGACGCAGGTCTATCTGGCGGACGCGACCGGCAAGCGGCTCTCGTGGATCAATGAGAATGCGGTGGTCGATGGGCATCCTTACTACCCGTATCTCGCCAGCCATCAGGAGACCAAGTTCGGGACGCTGAAGGCGAAGAACGGCATGACGCTTCATTACGAGATGATCACGCCGCCATTGGAGCCGGGCAAGAAATACCCGGTATTCTTCGAACATTATGGTGGCCCCGGCACCGGCCAGCAGGTCACGCGCGGCTGGCAGGGCGCGTTGCCGCAATATCTCGTCGATCGCGGCTGGATCTATTTTAAGATCGACAATCGTGGCTCGTACAATCGCGGCAAGGCGTTCGAGGACCAGATCTACCACGCGATGGGCACGGTCGAGGTCGAGGACCAGCTGTCGGGCGCGAACTACCTGAAGTCGCTGCCGTTCGTCGAGCCCAGCAAGATCGCGACCTATGGCTGGTCGTACGGTGGCTATATGTCGCTGAAGATGCTGGAGAAGACACCGGGAGTGTACGCGGCGGCGGTGTCGGGTGCGCCGGTCACCGACTGGCAGTTGTACGACACGCATTACACCGAGCGGTATCTCGGCGACCCGGCGAAGGATCCGGCGAGCTATGTGACGTCGGCGGCAGTCGAAGAGGCGAACAGGATCGTCGATCCGCTGCTGCTGATCCACGGCATGGCGGACGACAATGTGTTCCTCGACAATTCGACCAAGGTGGCCGCGCGGATGCAGGCGACTGCGACGCCGTTCGAGATGATGTTCTACCCCGGCTACACGCACCGCGTGTCGGGGCCGGGAATCAGCGAGCATGTCTGGGGAACGATCCTGAACTTCCTCGATCGCACGGTGAAGGACAAGCCGGTTCCCGCAGAGGCGGTGACGACGAAGTAACCGGCGATCCGGGATTGTCGAGCATCTGAAGGCCGCTCGGGCCCCACTTGCAATGTGCCACCCCGGCGGAGGCCGGGGCCCAGTTGGGGGACGTAGCTAACTGAGCGCGATGCCTCGTTACTGCGACCTTTCCAACTGGGCCCCGGCCTCCGCCGGGGAGGTATTATTGCCGTGAGTCGGTGAATAGCGATCGGGCTCGCTTGTTGTTCTCCTCAAACCCCGCCTATCCGCGCAACAAGTCGAAAGCCGTTGGACCTTGCGGCGCAACGACGTTAGGGCGCGGCCAAGTCCAATCGGAGTTATGACATGGGTTATCGGGTGGTGGTCGCAGGGGCGACCGGCAATGTCGGGCGCGAGATGCTCAATATCCTGGCGGAGCGCGAGTTTCCCGCCGACGAGATCGCCTGCGTCGCGTCGTCGCGCAGCCAAGGGCTGATGGTCGACTATGGTGACACCGGCAAGCAGATCAAATGCCAGAACATCGAGCATTTCGACTGGAACGGCTGGGACATGGCGCTGTTCGCGATCGGCTCCGAGGGTACCGCGGTCTACGCGCCGATCGCCGCCGCTGCAGGCTGCGTGGTGATTGACAATTCGTCGCTCTACCGCATGGACCCCGACGTGCCGCTGATCGTGCCCGAGGTGAATCCCGAGGCGATCGACGGCTACCGCGTCAAAAACATCATCGCCAACCCGAACTGCTCGACCGCGCAGATGGTCGTCGCGCTGAAGCCGCTGCACGATGCCGCCGTGATCAAGCGCGTGGTCGTCTCGACCTACCAATCGGTGTCCGGCGCGGGCAAGGCGGGCATGGACGAGCTGTTCGAGCAGAGCCGCAACATCTTCGTCGGCGATCCGGCCGAGCCCAAGCTGTTCACCAAGCAGATTGCGTTCAACGTGATCCCGCACATCGACAGCTTCCTCGACGACGGCTCGACCAAGGAAGAGTGGAAGATGGTGGTCGAGACCAAGAAAATCCTCGACAAGAAGATCAAGGTCACCGCGACCTGCGTGCGCGTGCCGGTGTTCGTCGGCCATTCAGAAGCGATCAACATTGAGTTCGAGAACGAGATCTCGGCCGAGGAGGCGCAGAACATCCTCCGCGAGGCACCCGGCATCATGCTGGTCGATAAGCGCGAGGACGGGGGCTACATCACCCCGATCGAGTGCGTCGGCGATTTCGCAACGTATATCAGCCGCGTGCGCGAGGATCCGACCGTCGAAAACGGCATCAACCTGTGGTGCGTCAGCGACAATCTGCGGAAAGGTGCCGCGCTGAACGCGGTCCAGATCGCCGAATTGCTCGGGCGGCGGCATCTGCAGAAGGCGTAACCCGCCGGCCAGGACTGGTTGAACGACATTGCCGCGCCGCCATTATGACCTGGTGGCGCGGCTTTTTCATGGGCGCTACCCCGCGCACCGGATTTTCAGTTCACACGGCCGCGGGTTGACACTCCGGACCCGGAGACCGAATTGGCGGCACCCCCAGCACGACAGGATGAGACCGTGGCCAGCACCCCGAGCGATACCCAGTTTTTCGAGAGCTTCGACGGCACCCGGCTGGCGTGGCACGAGGTCGGCGAAGGTCGCGCCGTTGTACTGATCCACGGCTATTTCTCCGACGCGAAGACCAACTGGATCCGCTACGGCCACGCTGCGAAGATCGCCGCTAAGGGCTTCCGGGTGATCATGCCGGACCTGCGCGCGCACGGCGACAGCGGGAAGCCGCACGGGCTGGAGGCGTATCCCGCGGATGCACTGACGCAGGACGCCCACGCGCTGGTCGCGCATCTTGGGCTGACGGACTACGACCTTGGCGGCTATTCGCTCGGCGCGCGGACGACGTCGCGGATGCTGGCGACGGGCGCGACGCCGCGGCGCGTGATCTTCTCGGGCATGGGGCTGGAGGGGCTGACGCATACGTCGCGCCGTGCCGGGCATTTCCGGAACATCCTGACCAAGCTCGGGCGGCACGTGCAGGGCACACCCGAATGGCTGGCGGAGGCGTTCTTGAAGACCACCGGGGGCGATCCGGTCGCGCTACTCGGGATCCTCGAGACGTTCGTCGACACGCCGCTCGAGTCCGTGAAGGCGATCCAGCAACCGACTCTGGTCGTGTGCGGCGGCGAGGACCAGGATAACGGCTCGGCACCGGATCTCGCGGCGGTGCTGCCGAACGGGACCTATGTCGAGACACCGGGCGGTCATATGAGCGCGGTCGTGAAGCCCGAGCTCGGCCAGGCGATCGCGGACTTCCTCGCGGCCTGATCCACCCCATCCCCGCGATCCTCCCCCGCAAGGGGGAGGTGGCTGGCACTTGCCAGACGGAAGGGGCGGTAAGCGCCGACTGCTGTTCCGTGTCCTCCCCCTCCGACGCCTTTGGCGCCACCTCCCCCTTGCGGGGGAGGATCGCAAGGATCAGCTTCTTGGCAGTTGACCGGGCGGCGGCAGGTGACCACTCTGGGCGCATAATCCAAGGGAAGATCATGATCCGTACCGTCTCTCTGATCGCGCTCGCGTGCGCGATTGCCGTGCCGTCCGTTGCGAAGGCCCAGACTGCCGCGCCTGCCGCGCCTGTCGCGACCGGCACGCCCACCGTCGCGCAGGCCGACGCCTTCGTCGCCGAAGCCGAGCAGGCGATGGCCGCTGCCTCGCTCGACGCGAACCGCGTAGCGTGGGTCAACGCGACCTACATTACCGACGATACCGATGCACTGGCGGCGAAGTCGGGCGCGGAGATGACTGATCTTGGCGTCAGGTACGCGCTTGGCGCCGCGCGGTACGCGTCGCTGCCGGGGCTGTCGTTCGATACCAAGCGCAAGCTCGATCTGTTGCGCGGCGGCCTGACCCTGCCGGCGCCGACGCGCGCGGGGGCGTCCGAGGAGCTGTCGACGCTCACCACGAAGATGTCGTCGTCCTACGGCAAGGGGATGGGGACGCTCGACGGCAAGCCGATCAACGGGTCGGACATTGAGGCGGCGATGGGATCGGTGCGCGATCCGGCCAAGCTGACCGAGATGTGGACGAGCTGGAACGACAAGGTCGGCGCGCCGATGCGCAGCGATTATGCCAAGATGACGTCGATCTCGAACGAGGGCGCGCGCGAGCTTGGCTACAAGGACGTCGGTGCGCTGTGGCGGTCGGGCTACGACATGACGCCGGAGCAGTTCGCGGCGCTGACCGACAAGATCTGGAAGCAGGTCGAGCCGCTGTACATGGCGCTCCACACCTACACGCGGTGGAAGCTGAACGAGAAATACGGCGACGCGGTGCAGGCCAAGACCGGACCGATCCGCAGCGACCTGCTCGGCAACATGTGGGCGCAGGAATGGGGCAACATCTACGACATCGTGGCGCCGAAGGGGGCGGGGGATGTCGGCTACGATACCGGCGAGTTGCTGAAGGCCAAGGGCTATGACCCGCTGAAGATGGTGAAACAGGGCGAGGGGTTCTATTCGTCGCTCGGCTTCGCAGCCCTGCCGGATACGTTCTGGACGCGGTCGCAGATCACCAAGCCGGCCGACCGCGACGTGATCTGCCACGCGTCGGCATGGGATATCGACAACAAGGACGATATCCGGATCAAGATGTGCACGAAGGTGAATGCGGACGATTTCGTGACGATCCACCACGAGCTCGGCCACAATTACTACCAGCGCGCGTACAAGGCGCAGCCGTTTCTGTACGCGAACGGTGCGAACGACGGTTTCCACGAGGCGATCGGCGATACCGTCGCGCTGTCGATCACGCCGGATTATCTGGTGAAGATCGGTCTGCTCGACCCGTCTAAGGTGCCGAGCGCGGACAAGGACATCGGCCTGCTGCTGCGGCAGGCGATGGACAAGGTGGCGTTCCTGCCGTTCGGGCTGCTGATCGACAAGTGGCGCTGGGGGGTGTTCTCGGGTCAGATCGCGACGACCGGGTATCAGGCGGCGTGGGATGCGTTGCGGCTCCAATACCAGGGTATCAAGCCGCCGGTTGCGCGGGACGAGACCAAATTCGATGCGGGGGCGAAATACCATATCCCGGCGGCGGTGCCGTATACGCGGTACTTCCTGGCGCGGGTGTTGCAGTTCCAGTTCTACAAGGCTGCGTGCGACCAGTCGGGCTGGAAGGGGCCGCTGCATCGCTGCTCGTTCTACAACAACAAGGCGGTCGGCACGAAGCTCAACGCGATGCTGAGCATGGGGCAGTCGAAACCCTGGCCGGATGCGTTGCAGGTGTTCACCGGCAGCCGCGAGATGTCGGGCGCGGCGCTGGTCGAGTATTTCGCGCCGCTGAAGAAGTGGCTGGACGTTCAGAACAAGGGGAAGCCGACCGGGTGGTGAGAGGCGTTGGGAGCCTGCTACCCGATAAAATCTAGTTCCCCCGCGAAGGCGGGGGCCCAAGGTTACGAACGCACCATTTGGTTTTAGCCGAGCCAGCCTCCGCGGAGGAACGGCTCTCGCCAGGACCGACCCCATCGCTTCCACTCCGGCGAAGGCCGGGGCCCAATTGGAACGTCCAGAGTAACGAAGCGCACCGCTCTGTCAGCGGCGTCCCCCAATTGGGCCCCGGCCTTCGCCGGGGTGGTGCTTATTTCGCCGTGGTGGTTATTCGACGTTCGTCACTCCGGGATCGTACCTTCGTCGGCAATCCCGGCCTCGAACGACTTTGACGAGTCCGCCCCGTCCGCCTGGTGCGCGTGCTGTCCTTTGGGCTTGGGCGCGGCCGGAACCTTGGGCGTACTTCCACGCAGCGTCAGCAACGCGCCGACCGCCGCGCCAGCGACCGCGACACCGCTGAAGATCGCCGCGGCACCCCATTTGCCACGCGTCTTTTCGGGTGGCTTGGCAACCGCGACCGGCGTGGCCGTTTTCCGCGCGGAGGCCGGGCGGGGGGTGCTGCGCTTGGTCGAGCGCGGCTTTGGCGTTGGTTTCGCGACGGGTTTTGGCGGCACGGCGGACACCGGCTTGTCCGCCGCCGGCTTCGCGACCGGTACCGGCTTGGGCGCGACCGGCTTTGCAGACGACGTCGCAGCCGGAGCCGCCTTCGGCGCACTGGCCTTGCGCGGCGCACGACGGCGAGTAACGGGCTTCTTGGCGTCCGTATCGGGCGTGTCGGTGTCGGCCACGGCTATGCTCCCTCAGAAATGATTCCGGATGCGTAACGCATTACCGGCCGATCCGCTCCACTTTTGCCGGCCCCCTTACCGGAACGGCGGCTCGTCGAACGCGCGCAGTTTGCGGCTGTGGAGCTTGGCACCTTCGAGCCTCAGCTGTTCGCAGGTCTCGATCCCGATCCGCAGATGCTCGCTGATCGCGCGCTCGTAGAAGCGGTTGGCCTGGCCGGGCAGCTTCAGCTCGCCGTGGAGCGGCTTGTCGGAGACGCACAGCAACGTGCCGTAGGGGACGCGGAAGCGGTAGCCCTGCGCGGCGATCGTCGCGGACTCCATGTCGATCCCGACCGCGCGTGACAGCGAGAAGCGCAGCGCCGACTTCGAATAGCGGAGTTCCCAATTGCGATC
This sequence comes from Sphingomonas sp. SL1004, assembly GCF_057815015.1. NCBI lineage: Bacteria > Pseudomonadati > Pseudomonadota > Alphaproteobacteria > Sphingomonadales > Sphingomonadaceae > Sphingomonas > Sphingomonas sp. SL1004. The sequence goes on along the minus strand of NZ_JBYMUX010000001.1, from coordinate 1,255,089 downwards.
GTCGGTCGTGACGATCGTGCCGGTCCGCAGGCGGCGCTTGAGTTCCTCGCCCGACTGGCCCGAGACGATCTCGGCGGCCTTGGCCATGGCCAGCTGGACTTCGGCGATCGCGGGGATTGGGATCTCGGGCGGCAGGACGTCGTCGAGAACGTGGTCGTCGCGCAGATAGGCATGCGCGAGGACATAGTCGCCGATCCGCTGGCTGGGACGCAGGCCACCGCAATGACCGATCATCAGCCAGGCCTCGGGGCGGAGCACGGCGAGGTGGTCGCAGATCGTCTTGGCGTTCGACGGGCCGACGCCGATGTTGACGAGCGTGATGCCGGTGCGGTCGTCTGCCATCAAATGATAGGCGGGCATCTGGTGACGACGCCATGCGCTGTCGGAAATGATCTTGTCGATGTCGTCGCCCGACGAGATCGTGATCCCGCCTGCGCCCGACAGGCTGGTGAAGCGCGAGCCCTCGCCAAGCTGCGTGCCGGCCCAGCGGACGAACTCGTCGACATAGCGGTGATAGTTGGTGAACAGCACGAAGCGCTGCGCGTGCTCTGCTGGCGTGCCCATGTAATGGCGCAGGCGGGCGAGGCTGAAGTCCGTGCGCAGGCCATCGAACAGCGCGAGCGGGCGCGTCTCATCATTCGCGACCCAAAGCCCGTCAGCGATCTCGTCGCCGATATGCGCGAGTTCGGTCGCGGGGAAGTGACGCGACAATTCGGTGGCGGAGACCTCGTCGAGGCTCAGCGCGTGGCCGGGCTCGATCACATACGGGAACGGGATCTCCTGGCGGCCCTCGACCGCTTCGACGGTAACGTCGTAATCCTCGATCAGCAGCGTCAGCTGTTCGGTCAGGTATTCGGCAAAGATCGCGGGCTTGGTGACGCTGATGCGGTATTCGCCCGCGTTGACCAGACGACCGAACGACCGCAGCGGGGTAGGGCGATCGACGCCACCCTTATAGATCAGCCGGATCTCGGGATAGGCGAACGAACCGTCGGTGCGGCTGACCGGATCGGGTGTCGTGCCGTCGGCGATATAGGCGCTCATGGCAGTTTGGAGGCGCGCGACGGAGGCGCGGTAGAGGCGGTCGAGGTCGGCGACGAGGTCGGATGCGATTGTCATCGCACAGTGTTAGGTGGCGGAGGTTACGGTGGCAAGACTTCGAAATCCTCCCCGGCACGGGGAGGGGGACCGTTCGCGAAGCGAAGGGTGGAGGGGGCGTGCCGCATACGGTACGTTCGCGGAGAGCCCCCTCCGTCAGCCCTGACGGGCTGCCACCTCCCCGCGCCGGGGAGGAATGATCAGATTTCGCTCAGCAGATGCTCGGCCGAGCTCACCTTGAACTCGCCGGGCGCCTCGACGTTCAGCTGTTCGACCACGCCGTCGTTCACCAGCATCGAGTAGCGCTGGCTGCGCGTGCCCATGCCGAAGCCCGAACCGTCCATCGTCAGGCCGATCGCCTTCGCGAAATCGCCGTTGCCGTCCGCCAGCATCGTGATGTCGCCGGCACCCGCCGACTTGCCCCACGCGCCCATCACGAACGCGTCGTTGACCGACACGCAGGCGATCTCGTCCACGCCCTTGGCCTTCAGTTCGGCTTCCTTCTCGACAAAGCCCGGCAGGTGCTTGGCCGAGCAGGTCGGGGTGAACGCGCCGGGGACTGCGAACAGCGCGACCTTGCGGCCCTTGAAGAAGCTGTCGGTGTCGACCTGGTCGGGGCCATCAGCCGTGGCCTTGACGAGATTGGTGGTGGGAAGCCGGTCGCCGACGCTGATCGTCATCTGAAATCTCCTGTCGCCGCGCATTGGTCGCGGGCGGCCCGTACCTCGTACCACCCGGCGGCGATTTCAAGCGTGGCGGGGGCTCCCATGCGGCGCTATGTTCCAACGCATGGACAAGACGGCCTTTCTTTCGGGACAATTCCTGCTGGCGATGCCGGGGATGAGCGACCCGCGGTTCGCCCGCGCGGTGATCGCGATGTGCAGCCATGACGAGAGCGGCGCGATCGGCATCGGGATCGGCGCGACGATCGACGGGCTGGGCTTCCACGATCTGCTCGAACAGTTCGGGATCGAGCCGGGCGATGCCCCCAATGCACCGGTCCATTTCGGCGGCCCGGTCGAGCCGCGGCGCGGGTTCGTGGTGCATTCGCCCGACTGGGGCGGGCAGGATTCGGTCGACGTCGCGGGGCGGTGGAAGCTGTCGAGCACGGTCGACGTGCTGCGCGCGATCGCCGAGGGTAAGGGGCCGTCGGAATGGGTGGTGGCACTCGGCTATGCCGGTTGGGACGGCGGGCAGCTGGAGGGCGAGCTGTCGCGGCCGGGGTGGTTCAACGTCGCCGGCGATACCGGATTGCTGTTCGATACCGTGGCGGAGGATCGCTGGACGCTGGCGTTCGCGCAGGCCGGCGTGGACCCGCGGTTGCTTGTCGCCGAGACGGGGCGGGCGTGATTTCGGGAAAGAAGGTGAGGGTGGGGCAGGCCAACGTGATCCCGCCACTCCGTCATGCCGGGCTCGTTCCGGCATCCACCGTTCCGCGGATCTACCGGCCTGACGATATGCGGAACGGTAGACCCCGGAACAGGTCCGGGGTGACGGAGTGAGTTCGTGAGTTCGCCCGCTCGCACGTGATATAAAGATATCTTTATATTTGATTTGAGCCCGCCGATCCCTTAAGTGGCACGGCATCCGGCACGGGCATGAGGCTCGCCGATCACAGAATTTCCAGGAGACCCATCGTGGCCACCACCCTCGCCCCCGCGAAGACCGACTACGTCGTCGCCGACATCAGCCTCGCCGATTTCGGCCGCGCGGAAATCAACATCGCCGAGACCGAGATGCCCGGCCTGATGTCGCTGCGTACCGAGTTCGGCGCAGCGCAGCCGCTCAAGGGCGCGCGGATCACCGGTTCGCTGCACATGACGATCCAGACCGCGGTGCTGATCGAGACGCTGACCGCACTCGGCGCCGACGTCCGCTGGGCGACGTGCAACATCTTCTCGACGCAGGACCATGCCGCCGCCGCGATCGCCGCGACCGGCGTCCCCGTGTTCGCGATCAAGGGCGAGAGCCTCGCGGATTACTGGAACTATGTCGGCGACATCTTCTCGTGGGATCGCGACGTAGAAGGCCAGACTGCCAACATCATCCTCGATGACGGTGGCGACGCGACGATGTTCGCACTGTGGGGCGCCAAGCTCGAAGCCGGCCACACGATGCCCGAGCCCGAGAACGAGGAAGAGGTCGAGATGCAGCGCGCGCTCAAGGCGTACGTCGCGAAGAACCCCGGCTATCTGACCGAGACGGTCAAGAACCTGAAGGGCGTCTCGGAAGAGACCACCACGGGCGTTCATCGTCTTTACGAGATCGCCAAGAAGGGCGAACTGCCGTTCCCCGCGATCAACGTCAACGACTCGGTCACCAAGTCGAAGTTCGACAACCTCTACGGCTGTAAGGAATCGCTGGTCGACGCGATCCGTCGCGCGACCGACGTCATGCTCGCCGGCAAGGTCGCCTGCGTCGCCGGCTTCGGTGACGTCGGCAAGGGTTCGGCCCAATCGCTCCGCAACGGCGGCGCGCGCGTGATGGTCACCGAAGTCGATCCGATCTGCGCACTGCAGGCGGCGATGGAGGGCTTCGAGGTCGTGACGATGGAAGAGGCCGTGAAGCGCGCCGACATCTTCTGCACCGCGACCGGCAACGCCGACGTCATCACCGCCGATCACATGAAGGCGATGAAGCCGATGTCGATCGTCTGCAACATCGGCCACTTCGACTCGGAGATCCAGATCGCCGCGCTGTCGAACTATGACTGGACCGAAGTGAAGCCCGGCACCGACCTGGTGAAGTTCCCGGACGGCAAGCAGATCATCATCCTGGCGAAGGGTCGCCTGGTGAACCTCGGTTGCGCGACCGGCCACCCGTCGTTCGTGATGTCGGCCTCGTTCACCAACCAGACGCTCGCGCAGATCGAGCTCTGGACCAAGGGCGAGAACTACAAGAACGAAGTCTACGTCCTGCCGAAGCACCTCGACGAGAAGGTCGCGATGCTTCACCTCGAGAAGCTCGGCGTGAAGCTGTCGAAGCTTTCCGACAAGCAGGCCGGCTACATCGGCGTACCGGTCGAAGGGCCGTTCAAGCCGGACCATTACCGCTACTGATCGCACCCGCGATCGTTGCGTAGAGGGCCGCGTCCACCATTCAGGTGGGCGCGGCCTTTCTGCGTTCGGGGCGCTCCAACGACCATACCGCACGGCCGGGTTGCCCTAGCGCACGGCCAGTGGTTAGAACGAACATCGTTTAGTCTCCGGAGCCGCCGATGCTGTCCAGCCTCGCGCTGCGCCGTACCACGCCGTATCTTCTCGCGATGATGTGCACGACGAGCGCGACGCCCGCGGTCGCGCAGACGATGCCCGCTCAGGAGCAGGGCGCCACCATCATCGTGGAGGGGCGACGCGCCAAGACCATCGATCGCATGATTGCCGACCTTGCGCCGTCGCGTGGCGGCCGACAGATTGCGAAATGGGAGTGGAGCATATGCGTTCAGGTCGTGGGGCTTGAGGCGAACCATGCGACGTTTCTGCGCAAGCGAATTGAATCCACCGCCGAGGCGCTGAAGATTCCGGTCGTGCGGAAGGATGATTGCACACCCAATATCGTGGTCGCGTTCACCGATGCGCCCCAAGACGTCCTGCTCGACATCAGAAAGCGCGAGCCCGAACTGCTGCGCGATCCGCGATATGGTTTGCCACGTAAATCGGAATGGGAAGAGCTGATGGCGCCTCGGCCGGTGACGTGGATGGGGCGTGACGAGGTTGACGAGTCCGTCAAGGGCGGTTCGGTGTCGCGGCTGAGAGCGCAGACCCGGCAAAGTCTGACCAAGGCGATCGCGGTCGTCGATGCACGCGCGATCGCCGGCGTGACGTGGGGTCAATTGGGTGACTATCTGTGCATGGTCACGCTGTCGCGCCCGAAGCTGGCAGGCTCCTACGATACGTCTACGATCCTCGGCCTGTTTGCCGCACGAGATGCGATACGTCCTCGGCCCGCCCTTCAACCTATGGGCATGACCGCAATCGACCGTAGCCTGCTGGCAAATCTGTACACGATGGATGGACGGCTACCCGCGTCGAGCCAGCAGAAGACTCTCCGCGAGAAGGTCGAGAAGGATCTGGCGGCCGATTGAGATCGCAGATCTGTCGCCGCCATCGCAACGTGGCACAAACGCAAACGGGCGGGGCAGTTGCCTGCCCCGCCCGTCTGTTTGCCAAATCCTGGACTACTAGAACTTCAGCTGTGCGCCGACGTAGAAGCGGCGGCCGATCGGGTCGTAGACGTCCGCTGCGGTCGTCGTGCCGGTGATCGTGCCGTAGAACACGGTGTCCTCAAGCTTCGGTGGCTTGCGATCGAACAGGTTGGTGACGCCGAAGAACATCTCCATCTGCCGGCTCTCCTCGCCGACGCGCGCGCGGAGCTGAACGTCGTGATAGATCCGCGCCTTGATCTCGTTATGCGCGGCGATCTCGGGCGAGAGTCCGATCTGGTCGGAATACTCGGCGAACTCGTCGCGAACGGTGTCGACCATCGGGCTGAGATACGTCGCGGTCCAGTTCACGCTGTACGGACCGGCGCTGTAGCTGGCCGTCGCGTTGACCTTGTCGCGGAACACCGCACCATATTCAAGGTTGCCAACGCCGCTATAGGCAGGCGCTGCCGGATCGGACTGGGTCTTGTACTTCATTGTGTGCGTGTACAGCACGCTCAGGTCGAGACGGTCGTCGCTGATCAAGCCAAGAGCACGGCCGTAGCGCAGATTGACGTCGATACCGCTCGTCTTCGTGTCGGCGATGTTGATGTTCTGCGCGTTCACCGTCTTGATGTAGCCGGTGTTGTCATAGCGGATGACGTTGTTGCAGAACTGCGGCTCGCTGGTGAGCAGGCACTGCTGGATCGACGTCGCGCGGGGGACGATGCCGATCGCGTTGGTCAGCTTGATGTTGAAGTAATCGACGGTCAGGCTGAGACCACGGACCTGGTCAGGTGCGATGACCGCGCCGAGCGTGATGGTCTTGCCCTTCTCCTCCTGCAGGTTGCGATTGCCACCGTCGAAGCCGTTGATGCTCTGGGTGTCCGCCAGCGAGTACTGGAACGTACCGCCATTGCTCACCGCGGCGGCGATCGCGGGGATCTGGCGGCAGGCATTGGCATAGGTGCCGGTCGAGGCTGCCGTCACGCCGTCGCAAGGATCCTGCACCGCCGGGAAGGTTTCCGATGCCGACGAGAAGAGCTCGTTGATGTTCGGAGCGCGGTTCGCAACGGCGTAGTTGCCGCGGAAGCGAAGGCCCTGGATCGGCGAATACTCGGCGCCGGCATTCCAGCTGAACACGGTGCCGATCGTCGAATAATCCGAATAGCGCGCAGCACCCTGCAGGCTCAACGAATTGACGAACGGCAGGCCCTTCAGGAGCGGAATGTCGATTTCGCCGAACAGCTCCTTCACGTTGAACTTGCCGACCGTATCGGGCGTCTGGTTGCCCGAATTCTGGCCGGCGTTGGTCAGCGCGTCCCAATTCTCGCTGCTCTTCTCGCGGCGATACTCGCCACCCAATGCAACCTGGACGTCGCCATATGGCAACGCGAACAGTGAACCGGTGACGTTGGCGTTCGCGACGAACTGCGTGTTCTTGATCGACACTTCACGCGGCACGTCCGCCTGGACGTAGGTCGATGCAGCGGCGCTTGCCGTGTTGTAGCCGAACAGGTTGATCGGTGCACAACCGGCGGCACGCGCGGCTGCATCGCGGCAGACGATCGTACCCGTGGCGTCCGTGACCGCGTCGAGCGCGTTCGCGTACTTCGTGATGTCGATGTCCTGGCTGCTGGTGCGATCCTTCAGCTGGCCATAGACGCCCGATACCTCATAGCTCCACTTCGGAGCGATATCGCCGCGGAAGCCGCCGGCGATGCGGAAGGTGTCACGGTCGTTGGTGTTGCTGCGGCTGAACACTTCGTTCTGGCGACGGCGAAACGCGATCGAGGTCACGTCGTTGTCGGCGATACCGTCGCTGTTGCGGGCAATGATCTGCTGGCGAATCGCAGCGGGCACATAAGGGTTGTCGATCGCATAGCCGGTCCCGACGTCGAGCCCGGAATCGAGCGCGAGTGCTTCGATCTGCGAGCTGGACTTGGTCTTGGCGTAGGTGCCTTCCAGGAACGCCGTCACGGAGTCGCTGAACTTGTACTGCGCTGCACCTGCCGCAAGGTAGCGTTCCGTCGGCGTCGAGATACGACGTACGGAATTGCGGTTGAAGCCCGTGCCGCTGCCCGTGACGACCGAATTGTCAGGGTTGAACGAGAACAGGTTGCTCGCATAGCCGCCAGCGTTCGTCGATTCGTTGGCGCCGTTCCGGAACTGGAAGCGGCCCTGCGCCGAATACGAGCTGTACGACTGCGGACCGCAACCGAGGTTCGAGCAATCCTCCGCCGAGATGCCGCGCTTGTTCGACAGCAGGCCGAGGTCCTTCGAATAGGTCCCGTTGACGATGATCGACCCGCGATCATCTTCGCCGAACTTCGTGCCGCCGGTGATGCTGGCGGTGTAGTTCGGGTTGTCGCCACGGCTGGTCAGGCCGTACTGCGCACGGGCGGTGATGCCCTGCATGTCGGTCTTCATGACGTAGTTGACGACGCCGGCGATGGCGTCCGAGCCGTAGATTGCTGATGCGCCGCCGGTGACGACTTCGATCCGCTCGACGAAGTCGGCCGGGATGTTGTTGACGTCGACGATCGACGTGCCCGCCACGCCCGGCACGAACCGGCGGCCGTTGACCAGCACCAGCGTGCGCGAATCGCCGAGGTTGCGAAGGTTGATCGTCGCGACGCCGTTACCGGTCGTCAGGAAGTTGCTGTTCGTGCGGCTGAGGCCGGGAATGCCGACCTGGGGAAGCTTCGCCAGCAGGTCCTGCGTGTTGACGATACCCTGCGACTGGATCTGCTGCGAGTCGATCACGGCGACCGGCGATGCGGATTCGAGATCGGGGCGACGGATGCGCGAACCAGTAACGACGATCGCGTCGTCCTCGCCGGCGATCGGCTCCTGCGCTTGTTCAGCGGCAGCCGTGGTGCCGGCTGCGGGCGCGGCAACGCTGGCGTCCTGTGCGAATGCGGGCGCAGACAGCGCTCCTGCGGCAAGGATGGTAGCAGTTAGGAGCAGGTTCCGAGACAAATTCAGTCTTCCTCAATCAACGCGACATGATGTTTCAATTGCGTCACGGGGATGCTGCAATGCAAAGCGTATGCGATGGAATGTCAGCGATCTTGTCGCTTTTCGATCCAAGTGAAACAAATTCGCCACAGTAGCGGATTTGTCCGAGGTGCCACTCACAGGCGTCATCGGTGCCAGGTTGCGCGCCCACGAAAGGGCGGCATTTCGCGGCAAGCGTCTTCCCTATCGCGACATGCTTGGCTTAGACGGGTGTGATGAATTTTCTCGCATACTTCCGATGATCACGCTTGGCACCGGCCTAGCCGTACTGGTGGGCGCGCTTCTGCTGGTGCTGATCGTCGCCGGGGGCGTGCTGTTGTTTGTGGGGATGCGGGCGCGGGGGGATGCGGCGGAGACGCTGGACGCCAACGCGCATCTGCAAGCGCTGATCGACGGATCGCCGGCGATCGTCACGATCATTCGTTCGGGCGGTCGGATCGAGATGTCGCAGCGGATGGCGGACTGGCTCGGGCTCGCGGTTCCGCCGCGATCGCTTGCGGAATTGGCGACCGGCGGAACCGGGCTTTCACCGGAGGACGCCGCGCGACTGATCGCCGATATCACTGCGGCGCAGCGGTCGGGACGGGGGTTCGTGCGGTCGGTGCGGCTGCAGGAGTCGACGCGGGCGATCACGTTTCGCGGCGGGCGCGCGCCGGGCGAGATGGGCGCGACCGGGGCGGTGCTGCTCTGGGCGTTCGATGCGACCGACAGCGAGGCGGAAATCGCCCGGCTCGGCGCGGAGACCGCGCGGCTGGGCGAGGCGTATGAGTCGCTGACCGGGCTGATCGAGGCGGCGCCGATGCCGATGTGGTATCGCGCGACCGACCTGCGGCTGGCGATGGTGAATACGGCTTATGTCGATGCGGTCGAGGGGCGCGACGCCGCCGACGTGGTGGCGCGTGGGCTGGAGCTGGTCGAGGGATCGGGGCGGGGCGGACCTTTAGCTGGTGCTGCGGTGGCCCGCGAGCAGGGTCGGCCGCACCAGCAGGTCCTGCCCGCGACGATCGATGGTGCCCGGCGGTCGTTGCAGATCTACGACGTCCCGTTGCCGAGCGGCGGGGTTGCCGGGTTCGCGATCGATATCGAGGAGCTGGAGCAGGCGCGGTCGGGGGCCAAGCGGTTCGCCGAAGCCCAACGCGCGATGCTCGACCGGTTGTCGGCGGGCGTGGCACAGTTCGGCGGGGATCGGTCGCTCGTGTTCTGCAACCAGCCGTTCCGGCGTATGTTCGCGATGCGCAGCGAATGGCTCGCCGACCGGCCGGAGTTCGACCGCGTGCTGGAACGGATGCGCGAGGCCAACCGGTTGCCCGAAGTGCGCGACTTCCCGAGCTGGAAGGCGGAGCGCCGCGACTGGTTCATGCAGACGAGTGGCTCTCCCGGCGGCGGCGCGATGGAGGAGAATTGGCATCTTCGCGGCGGCACGCATCTCCGAGTCGTCGCGCAGCCACTGCCTGATGGTGGCCTCCTGCTGATCTTTGAGGATCGCACCGAGCAGGTCCAGCTCGCCAGCGCGCGCGATACGTTGCTGCGCGTGCGGACCGCCACGTTCGATAATCTGTTCGAGGCGCTCGGCGTGTTCGCAGCTGACGGGCGGTTGCAGCTCTGGAACAACCGGTTTCGGCTGCTCTGGGGGCTGGAGGAAGAGTTCCTGGCGTCGCACCCCCGCGTCGACGCGTTCGCCGAGGCCGCAGGCGGAAAGCTGCTCACGCCCAATCGCTCGGCGCTGATTCCCGATCTGGTCCGCTCGGCGACGGTCGAGCGACAGCAGCGCGGCGGGCGCGTCGCGTTTGCAGACGGTCGGCATTTCGAGTTCGCCGGCGTGCCGCTGCCCGATGGCAACGCGCTGTTCACGATGCTCGACATCACCGACAGCCGGCGTGCGGAGCAGGCATTGCGCGACCGTGCCAACGCGCTGGAGGCGGCGGACAAGGTCAAGACCGCATTCGTGGCCAATATGAGCTACGAACTGCGTACGCCGCTGACCTCGATCAGCGGGTTCGCGGAGATGCTGCACGGGGGATACGCCGGCAAGATGACCAAGCAGGCGGAGGGCTATGTCGGGGCGATCCTGGAGTCCGTCGAGCGGCTGGGGTTGCTGGTCGACGACGTGCTCGACCTGACGCGCGCGGAGAGCGATCGCGAGGAGACGGACCGGAGTGACGTCGACCTCGCGACCACGGTGCGTGCGGCAGCGGAGACGATCCTGCCGTCGGCCAAGCGGCGGAAACTGGATTTTGCAGTGGAAGTGGCGCGGTCGACAGGGCGGGTGAACGGGAATGCGAAGCGATTGAAGGAGGTGGTCGAGCACCTCTTGCGCCACGCGGCCGCGGCGACGCCGGATGGCGGGCGGGTGTTGTTGCATACCGATGGCAACGCGACGTCCGCGCGGATCGTGGTGTCGGATGACGGACCCGGCATGGATGCCGAGGCCGTCGCGCATGCGTTCGACCGGTTTGCGGAATCGAAGACGATGGGGGATCGCGCCTTGGGGTTGGGCCTGCCGTTGGCCAAGCAGTTCGTGGAGGCACATGGCGGGACGATCGAACTGGTGTCGGAGCCGGGCGAGGGCACGCTGATCACCGTAGAATTGCCGCGGCGATGAGGGTCTTGAATCTACTCCCTCTCCCCTCTGGGGAGAGGGCTGGGGAGAGGGGCAGTCAAGCAGTGCACTATCTGGCGCAGCCCCTCGCCCAACCCTCTCCCCGAGGGAGAGAGCGCTCATGCGCGTGATCCTCCTACCCGATCCGCAATCGACCGAGGCGTTCGGGGCTATGCTCGCTACTCTCGTCCGCCACGGCGACGTCATCACGCTCGAAGGCACGCTCGGCGCAGGCAAGACCAGCATCGCCCGCGGACTCCTCACCGCGCTCGGGCTCGCCGGCGAAGCGCCGTCACCTAGCTTCGCGATCGTCCAGCCCTACGAGCCGCCCGAGGTCCACTTCCCCGTGCTCCACGTCGACCTCTACCGGATCGACGATCCCGCCGAGATCGAGGAGTTGGCGCTAGACGACGCACGCTACGACTCCCTGCTGCTCGTCGAATGGCCTGAGCGCGCCGGTCCCGATCATTGGCCCGACGCGCTTCGGCTCAGCCTGACGATCGAGCCGGATGGCACGCGCAGCTTGACAGCCGAGGTGCCGGAAGCTTGGAGGTCGCGATGGCCGACATGACCCCGCCGCCCGGCGCCGCCGCTTTTCTCGATGCTCATGGCTGGGGAGGCGCGCAGATCCTCCCGGTTGCAGGCGACGCGTCGTTCCGGCGGTACTTCCGTGCAGTTGAAGGCGCCGAAGAGGGGGGGCGTAAGGCCATCCTGATGGACGCGCCGCCGCCGCATGAGGACCCGCGCCCCTTTATCGCCATTGCGGAATGGCTGGTCGAGCACGACTTTGCAGCTCCAGCGATCCTGGCGTGCGATCTAGACCAGGGGCTGGTGCTGATCGAGGATTTCGGCGACGACCGGTTGCGCGAGGCGGTCGACGCGGCGCCTGACGAGGAGCTTTCGTTGTACGCGCCGGCGATCGACTTGCTGGTTCGGCTGCGTGCAGAGCCCGCGGGACCGGTCCCTCCCTATGATCGCGCGGTGCTTAAGCGCGAGGCGGAGCTGTTCGTCGAATGGTACTGCCCGGCGGTCGGGATCAAGCCTAATCTCGCGGGTTGGGACGCGGCTTGGGAGGCGGTGTTCAATCATGCGATCGCCGAGACTCCAGTCACGGTTCTGCGCGACTATCATGCTGAAAACCTGATGCTGGTCGGGCCGGAGCGCTCGCTCGGCCTGCTCGACTTCCAGGACGCCTTGGCGGGGCATCCGGCCTACGACCTGGTATCGCTGTTGCAGGACGCGCGGCGGACGGTCAATCCGGCGGTCGAGGCGGCGATGCTCGAGCGATATCGCGCGGCGGCGGACGCGGGGGAAGAGTTCATGAACGCGTATCACGTGCTCGGCGCGCAGCGGAATGCAAAGATCCTCGGCATCTTCACGCGGCTGTGGAAGCGCGACGGCAAGCCGCATTACGCGACGATGTGCCCGCGCGTTTGGACGTATCTGGAGCGCGATCTGGCGCAGCCGGTGATGGCGCCGGTCGCCGCGTGGTTCGCGGCGAACGTGCCGTCGGTACTTCGTGGCGATCCGCTGGCCTTGAGCGCGTGACCCGCCAGCAGACGATTCGCCCTGTCCCTCGCGGGATCGTGCCAGAGACGGCGATGGTGATGGCCGCCGGGCTCGGCAAGCGGATGCGCCCGCTGACCGCGACGCGGCCCAAACCACTCGTGCAGGTCGCGGGCAAGCCGTTGATCGATCACGTCTTCGAACGGTTGCAGGCCGCCGGGATCAAACGCGCGGTCGTCAACGTGCATTATCTGGCGGATACGCTGGAGGCGCACGTCACAGACCGGTTCGAAGGGATCCACGTCGTGATCTCCGACGAGCGCAAGATGCTGATGGAGACGGGCGGCGGGCTCGTCCAGGCGCGGCACCTGCTCGGGAATGCGCCGGTGCTGGTCGTCAACAGCGACAATCTCTGGATCGACGGGCCGATGGACGCGATCAAGCTGCTCGCATCGCGCTGGGACGACGCGAAGATGGACGCGCTTCTGCTCATGGTGCCGCTCGCGCGCGCCAACAATCACGGCGGGATGGGCGATTTCTATCTCGGCAGCGACGGGCGGATCGCGGGGCGGCGCAAGCCCGGCCGCGTCGCGCCGTTCGCCTATACCGGCATCCAGATCCTGCATCCCCGCCTGATCGCGGACTGGCCGGAGGGGCCGTTCTCGACCAACCTGTTCTGGGACCGCGCAATCGAGGCCGGTCGCGCCTACGGTCAGGTCCACCAGGGCCTGTGGTTCGACGTCGGCACCCCCGCCGCGATCCCGAAGACCGAGGCGATCCTCGCGGATGGCTGATCTCATCGCGACGGATCGACCGACGCTGTACACGATCCCCGCGCACCGGGCGTTTGCGGATGCGCTCGTCGCCGGGCTGACCCGACGGGCGGGGCGAGATCCGCTCGCACTGGCCCGAGCGCTTGTCGTGTTGCCGAACAACCGCGCGGTGAAGGCCGTGACCGAGGCGTTCGTGCGCGCGAGTGGCGGCGGGCTCGTGTTGCCGCGGCTGGTGGCGCTGGGCGATCCAGAGATGGGTGAGGCGGTCGGCGCCGCGCTCGATCCGGCGGACGACATCGATCCGCCGCTGCCCGCCGTGCCGCCCTATCAACGCCGCATGATCCTCGCGCGGCTGGTGTCGGAAGAGCGCGCGCGCGAAGGCCATCCCGTCGATGCGGCCGAAGCGGTGCGGCTGGCGGGCGAACTCGCGCGGACGCTCGACCAGCTGCTGGTCGAGGAGGTGCCGCCGACCAGATTGCGCGATATCGAGCTTGGGCCTGAACTCACCGAGCATTGGCGGCGCGCGCTGGCGACGTTCGAGATCGTGCTGCAACGCTGGCCGGGCGAACTGGCACGGCTGGGGCGGATCGACGAAGCGACGCGGCGCTCGGCGTTGCTCGACCGGCTTGCCCGGCGCTGGCGGAACGCGCCGCCCGCCGGGATCGTGTGCGCCGCGGGCGTGACCGATTCCGCTCCCGCAGTCGCACAGCTGCTCAGGTGTATAGCCGAGATGCCGCAGGGGATGGTGGTGTTCGCCGGACTCGATCTCGCGCTGCCGGACGAGGAATGGGACGCGCTCGGCCCGCATGATCCGAACCCGGTCACCGGGCTCGCTCGGCGGTCGATCGAGACGCATCCGCAGTTCGATGCCAAGTTGATGCTCCTGCGCATGGGCATCGCGCGCGGCGAGGTGCAGACTTGGCGCGAGGGCGGCGGGCACGACGCCGATGCCGCGCGCGGCCGGGCGATCGCCAACGCGCTGGCGCCCGCGGATTTCACGGGCAAGTGGACGCAGATCGCCGCGGAGGATCGCCGCTTGAAGGGGGTGACCGCAGCCGAACTCGCGACGCCGGCGGAAGAGGCACAGGCGATTGCGCTCGTTCTGCGTGAAGCGCTGGAGGTGCCGGAGCGGACCGCGGCGCTCGTCACGCCGGACCGTGCCCTGGCGCGGCGCGTGTCGGCGCATCTCGGACGCTGGGGCATCGGCATCGATGACAGCGCGGGACGGCCCTTGTCGATCCTGCCGCCGGGAACGTTGCTGCTCGCGTTGGCCGAGGCGGCGGCTCAGCGCTTCTCGCCGCTCGCACTGCTGGCGTTGCTCAAGCATCCACTGGTGCGCGCGGGCGAGGATCGCCTGCTCTGGCTCGACGGCGCGCGTGCGCTCGATCGCAGGCTACGCGGGCCGAGGCCGGCGGCGGGGCTCGACGGGATCGCCGGGCATCTGGATGAGCGCAAGGGAACTGCGGCGACGTGGTGGACCGACGTCCAGCCGTTACTGACGCCGATCGCAGCGGCGTTCGATCAGGGTCCGCAGCCCTTGGCGTCGGTGCTCGCCTGCCTGCGCGAGACGGCGCAAACCCTGTGCGGCGACAATCTCTGGTCGGGGCTGGCGGGGCGAGCCGCGGCGGAGTTCCTGGCCGATCTGGAAGCCGAAGCGCCGGCCGGACCGCCGCGGATCGATCCGCGCGAGTTGCCGCAACTGTTGCGAACATTGCTCGACGAGGTCGCGGTGCGGCCAGCGCCGGGCGGCCATCCCCGCCTCGCAATCTACGGGCTGATCGAGGCGCGGTTGCAGACCGCCGACGTCATGGTGCTGGGCGGGCTCAACGAAGGCGTGTGGCCGGGCCGGCCCGCGCCCGATCCTTGGCTTGCGCCGCGTATTCGGATGGAACTTGGGCTGCCGGGGCTGGAACGGCGCGTGGGAACCGCTGCACATGATTTCGCGCAGGCGCTTGGCGCACCACGCGCGGTGGTCACGCGAGCGCGGCGTGATGCGAAGTCGCCTGCATTGGCCTCGCGGCTTTGGCTCCGGTTGCAGGCGCTTGCCGGCGATCGGTTCGAACGCGCGTCGGCGCTCGAAGGCTGGACACGGGCGCTCGACGATCCGGGAGAGCATCTTCCAGCGGATCGTCCCGCCCCGTCGCCGCCGGCTCTGCTGCGCCCCAAGGCCATCTCCGTCACCGAGGTCGATCGCCTCAAGGCCGACCCTTACGCCTTCTACGCACGCCGCGTGCTGGGGCTGATGCCGCTCGATCCGGTCGATGCCGATCCGAGCGCCGCGTGGCGTGGCACCGCGGTGCACGACATTCTCGAGCAATGGTGGAAGCAGGACAACTGCACCGTCGACACGCTCCGGCAGCGCGCGAAGGCGATGCTCGACGACGAACGGACGCATCCGATGATGCGCGCGCTGTGGCAGCCGCGGTTGCTGGAGGCGATCGACTGGATCGCGGGCGCTATCGTCGCGCAGGGCGAGGACGGCCGCACCGTCGCCAGCGCCGAGGGCAAGGGCAAGATCGAGATCGCCGGCGTCACCCTGTCGGGCCGCTACGACCGCATCGACAAGCTGGCGGACGGGCGCCTAGCCGTGATCGACTACAAGACCGGCAAGCCGCCTTCGCCGACCGCAGTCCGCGCTGGCTATAGCCTGCAACTCGGGCTGCTCGGCCTGATCGCCGAGCGCGGCGGCTTCCCAGACGTCTCCGGCACCGCAGGCGCGTTCGAATATTGGTCGCTCGGCAAGAAGCGCGACGCGTTCGGCTACATCGAGAGCCCGGTCGATCCCGAGGGCAAGCGCGACAAGATCCCGACCGCCGAGTTCACCGCGATCGCCGCGCACAACTTCACCGAAGTCGTCGGCGAATGGCTGACCGGCAGCGCCGCGTTCACCGCGAAACTGGTGCCCGAATACGCCCCCTATGCCGAGTATGACCAGCTGATGCGACGCGACGAATGGTATGGCCGTGAGCGGTGATGCGCTCGCAACGCTGCCCCGGCTGAGGGGCGCACAGGCCGATGCGAGCAACCCCGCCTCGCACGTCTGGCTGTCCGCGTCGGCGGGCACGGGCAAGACGCAGGTGCTGGCGGCGCGCGTGTTCCGGCTCCTCTTGCGCGGTGTCGATCCCGGCGCGATCCTGTGCCTGACCTTCACCAAGGCGGGCGCCGCCGAGATGGCGCAGCGGATCAACGGGCGCCTCGCCGCCTGGGTGCGGATGCCCGCGCCGGCGCTCGCGGCGGACCTGATCGCGCTCGGCGAGAGCCCGGTGCAGGCGTTGCAGGACCGCGCCCGCACCCTGTTCGCCAAGGTCCTCGATGCGCCCGGCGGTGGCCTGCGCATCCAGACGATCCACGGCTTCTGCCAGGGCTTGCTGGCAGCATTCCCGGTCGAGGCTGGGCTGACGCCGGGCTTCCGACCGCTGGAAGCGCGCGAAGAGGCAGGGCTCGCACGCGAGGCGCTGGCGTCGATGCTGTCCGATGCCGAGCGCGATGGACGCGAGCGCCCGGTCGAGATCGTCGGCCGCCTGTCACTGCGGATGGGCGAGGGCGGGGCGGAGGCCTTCCTGCTCGCCTGCGCGCGTGCGCTGCCAGCGCTGGAGGCCCTCCCGGTCGGCATCCAGCCGTGGCTCCGCCGCGAACTCGGGCTTCCGTCCGGAGACATCGACGAGGCGATCGCGGAGTGGTGCGACGCGCTCGACCTCGACGCGATTGCGCGTATTGCCGCGGCGAACCGCGCGTGGGGGACCGCCACCGGTCAGGCCGCGGCGGCGACCGTTCAGCGCTGGCTCGTTTCCGAAGATCGCGCGGCGACCTTGGCCGACCTCGCCAGCGTCGTGCTCACGGGCACGGGCACGCAGCGCAAGGCCTCGAAGAAACTGATCGATGCCGAACCCGAGTACGAAATCCTCGCCCGCGATCTGGGCGAGGCGTGCACCGACGTGCTGTTGATGGTCCAGCGCGCGATCTATTGCGACCTGCTCGCCAACGGGCTGGAGGTCGGCCGCGATTATGCGCGCGGCTATGCGCAGGCCAAGCGGCGCGCGGGCGCGGTCGATTTCGACGACCTGATCGCGACGACGGTGGCGCTGCTCGACCAGCCAGGGATCGGCGAGTGGGTCCGCTACAAGCTCGACCAAGCGACCGAGCACCTGCTCATCGACGAGGCGCAGGACACCAACGGGCACCAGTGGCGGATCGTCCGCGCGCTGGCGGACGAGTTCTTCGTCGGCCGCGGCATCTATGCGCCATCGACGCGCACCCTGTTCACGGTCGGCGATTACAAACAGGCGATCTTCGGGTTCCAGGGGACCGATCCACTCAATTTCCAGGCAGCCGAACAGTATTTCGGCGGCCGTGCGAGCGAAGCCGAAGGTGACGACGATTGGCCCGAGGAGGAGCGCGGGTTGCCATTGGCGCGCCTGTCGCTGCGACACTCGTTCCGGTCGACGCGAACCGTGCTCGAGTTCGTCGATGCGGCAATCGGTGCAATCGGCGAACCGGGCTTAGGCATCGTGGGCGAGGTCGAACGTCACGCGAGCGAGGTCGCGGGGCCCGGCACGGTGTCACTGTGGCCGACGATATCGGCAGGCGGCGCGGAAGAGGACGAAGAGGGCTGGATCGACGATGCGATGCGCGAAATGGCGCGGACCATTGCGCGCGCCGTGAAAGGCTGGATCGCCGACGGATTGATGCTGGAAAGCAAGGGCCGCGCGCTGCGGCCCGAGGACGTCATGATTCTCGTCAAGCGGCGCGGCGATCTCGCGTCACTGATCGTCGCGCGGCTCTATGCCGAGGGCGTGCCGGTGGCGGGGGTCGATCGGCTGCGGCTGAACGCGCCGCTGGCCGTGCAGGATCTGCTCGCGACGATCCGCTTCGTCTTGCAGCCCGAGGACGATCTGTCCGTCGCCGCGCTGCTCGTGTCCCCACTGATCGGGTGGACGCAGGACAAGCTTATGGCGGCGGCGCCGCGCGAGGCAGGCCCGTTGTGGCGCCACCTGCAGCGCACGCAGTCGGCCGAGCGGCTCGCCCCGTTGCTGGCGATGCTGGCGCGCGCTGACATCGCCACGCCGTACCAGTTCCTGGAGGAACTGCTGTCGGGACCGCTCGACGGACGGCGCAAACTGATCCGTCGGCTGGGGACCGAGGCGCGCGATCCGATCGAGGAACTGCTCAACGCCGCCCTTACGTTCGAGAGTACGACGACACCGTCGTTGCAACGCTTCCTCGACTGGTTCGATCGCGGCGATGTCGAGATCGTCCGCGATCCGTCCGCCCCCCTCGATGCGGTCCGGGTGATGACCGCGCACGGCGCGAAGGGGTTGCAGGCGCCTCTTGTGATCCTGGCAGATGCGACGGCGGACCCGTCTGCGACGCCGCGCTCGATCCTGAAATGGGCGCCCGAGCCTGGGGCTGCGCCGATACCGGTGTTCCGCCCCCGATCGGCGGAGCGCGGCGGGCCGCTGGACGCGGTCGTGTCGGCGGCCGAACAGCGCGAGTTGGAGGAGCATTGGCGGCTGTTCTACGTCGCCGCAACGCGGGCGGAGGAGCGGTTGGTGATCGCCGGTGCGCTCGGTCCCCGTGCGAAGGGCGTGCCGCCGGAGAATAGCTGGTACGCAGCGGCTGACCGTGCGCTGACGGCGCTCGGCGTGGTCGAAGGCGAGGGCGCGCGGACGTTCGCCGGGGTCGAGCCTCAGCCCGCCGTGGTGGCGAAACCTGCGGCGTCGGTCCGGGAGGTGGAGAACGCGCACCTGCCGGCCTGGGCGCACGAACCGGCGCCACATGAGGCGCGTCCACCTCGCCCCCTGTCACCGTCGGCGCTGGGTGAGGATGCGGTGTCCGATCCGCCGCCTACGCCTGCGATGCGCATCGCGGCCGAGCGGGGCCGGCTGATCCATGCGCTGTTCGAGCGGCTACCCGCAGTCGCTACACCAGACCGCGCCGACGCGGCCGACCGCTGGCTGGAGAAGGCCGGCGGGGTTGAGGATGCGGCAGCCCGCGCGGAGATCGTGCGGAGCGTGCTGTCCGTGCTCGACGATCCCGAGCTTGCCGATCTGTTCGGGGCGGAGACGCTGGCCGAGGCGCCGATCGCGGCGACCTTGCCGAACGGTATCGTCGTGTCGGGCACCGTCGATCGCTTGCTGATCGAGGCCGACCGCATTCGCGTGGTCGACTTCAAGACCGGGCGGCGCGCGCCCCGCGGAGTAGACGAGGTGCCCGAGTACCACCTGAAACAACTCGCGGCCTATGCCGAGGCGCTGGGGGTGATCTTCCCCGGGCGGACCGTCGAGGCGGCATTGCTCTACACCGCGGGACCGCGATTGATCGGGCTGACGGCCGATATGCTAGCCGCGCACAAGCCGCACTATCGTGGCACGGAGCAAAGCTAGCCGCCCGGTGGTTGAGCGCGTGCACGCCCGACCCTAGATTATGATCAACGAAGGAGATTTCACGATGGCTACCAAGCAGATTACCGATGCCAGCTTCACCGCCGACGTTCTGAACGCCGAAGGCCCCGTGCTCGTTGATTTCTGGGCCGAATGGTGCGGTCCGTGCAAGATGATCGGGCCGTCGCTCGAGGAACTTTCCGACGAGCTGGGCGAGAAGGTGACGATCACCAAGATCAACATCGACGAGAACCCCGACGCGCCGGGCAAATACGGCGTGCGCGGGATCCCGACGATGATCCTGTTCAAGGGCGGCGCACCGGCGGCGACCAAGGTCGGCGCTGCACCCAAGGGGCAGTTGAAGGCTTGGCTAGAGGGCGAGCTGGCTTAAGGAACACTTGCCCCTCCGTCATCCCAGCGAAAGCGGGGATCTCCCGGTTCGAGCCATCCCTCTCGCCAACCGGGATACCCCAGCTCTCACTGGGGTGACGGGCTTGGGGATCAGCTGCGATAATCTGCATTGATCGAGATGTATCCGTGCGTCAGATCGCAGGTCCATACTGTTGCGCGACCCTCGCCTAGCGCGAGGTCGACACCAATCTCGATCTCTTGGCCCTTGAGGTGCGCCGCGACCGGCGCCTCGTCATAGCCGCTAAGCGCCAGCCCACGCTCGGCAACCTGCGTGTTCCCGAACCGGATCGAGAGCGTATCGCGGTCGGCGGGCTCGCCGGCCTTCCCGACCGCCATGACGACACGCCCCCAGTTCGCGTCCTCGCCTGCGATGGCGGTCTTCACCAGCGGCGAGTTGGCGATGCTCATTGCGATGCGGTGCGCGCTGCGGTCGCTGTCGGCGCCGGTCACCTGGATCTCGATCAGCTTCTGCGCGCCCTCGCCGTCGCGAACCACGAGCATGGCGAGTCGATGGCACAAGTCTGCCAGCGCCGCGCGGAAGGCGTCCGCCCCCACGCTGTCATCGTCCGCCAGCGCGACGTTACCGGCCTTGCCCGTCGCGAACGCCAGCACCGTGTCGCTGGTCGATGTATCGCTGTCGACGGTGATGCACGAAAAGCTCGGCGCGTTCGCCTTCGACAGCGCGGCCTGCAGGAACTCCGGCTCGACCGCGGCATCGGTGAAGATGAAGCCGAGCATCGTCGCCATGTCCGGCGCGATCATCCCCGAGCCCTTGATGATCCCCACGAGCGTCACGGTCCGATCGCCGATCACCGCCGTCGTCACCGCGCCCTTGGTGAAGGTGTCGGTCGTCATGATCGTCGCGGCGGCATCCTCCCAACCGCATGGCGCAGACGCGAACGCGGCGTCGAGTCCAGCCTCGGCCTTGTCGATCGGCAACGGCACGCCGATCACGCCGGTCGACGACACAAACACGTCCGAAGGCAGGCACCCAAGATGCGCAGCCGTCCGGGCCGCGATTGCCTCGACCGCTGCTCGCCCGCGCGACCCGGTAAAGGCGTTGGAATTGCCGGCATTGACTACCAGCGCTCGCGCCTGTCCCAGCGTCAGCGCCGCGCGGCACCACTCCACTTCAGGCGACGGGCACTTGCTCTGCGTCAGCACGCCGGCAACCACCGTTCCCGGCTCCAGCGTCACGAACGTCAGGTCGCAACGATCCCACGTCTTGTACTGCGCCCGCGCGACATGCAGCGCGACGCCGTCGATCGAAGGGGCGGCGGGAAAGGGCAGGGCGAGGGGGGAAGTTTGCATCGCGCCTTAATAGTCGCTGCTTCCGTGCCGGCAAGATCGCCGGTCGCACTTGACCGGTCGCCTTGCGCCGGTGTCCAAGGTCGCGTGCAGATCGATCAGGACATAGATACGGTACCCGTCGCGCGGTTCGATGGCAGCAGCACGTGCGTTATGGTGGCGGTCCTCGTGGCGATCGCAACGGTCGGCCTGGCGCTGGCAGCCTGTATCCTGCTGATCGCCGAGGATGGCTATCGCTGGTGGCGCTTGCCGATCCCGACCACGATCCCGCGCGATTTGCCGGTCGTTGCCCAGAAGGCGCAACCTGTAGGTCGTTATGCGGACTGGTTCGGCCCCGACGATTATCCCGCGTCCGCAGTGCGCGCCGAGAAGGAAGGTGCAGTTCGTATAGCGTTGCTCGTTGGCGCGGATGGCGCGGTCGAGGCGTGCGAAATCCTTGCGCGCAGCGGAACCGGTTCGCTCGATCGCGGAACGTGTCGCGCTGCGGTTCGCCACGGTCGTTTCGTGGCCGCGCGCAATGCGAAGGGCCATGCCATCCCGTCAAGGATCGAGCTTCCGCGCGTCCGTTGGGTGCTGCCGTCCGACGAACGGTAGATTTTCCGCGCAAGCTCGCATACAGCCGGTGCTGCATGAACCTGCTGCTGCTCCTCTCTGCCCTGCTCTCCGCGCTGACCGGCGCGGTCCCGGGTGTGCGTGGCCAGTCGGCGCAGGCGGTCGCGCAAGGCAGCATTTGCTCGCAGTCGGTGGCTGCAACGCCGGCCAAAGTCTTGATAAGGCCGGTAGCTCGCCTTTCTACTTTGCCTCAGGTCGCGGTGGCCCGCGCGCTGCGCACTATCGCCGTCGTCTCGCTACCACTATGGGCCGAGCGCCGCCGCGAATAGCGTCTTGGTGTGACGTTATCGTAACCTTTGGATCCGAGTGATCCACTTCCGCGTGCGCCCACCGTGTGCCGCCGCCGCGTCTCAAATTCAGGAAATCAGCCCATGTTCGGTGGCCTCGCCAAATCCTTGTTCGGTTCGTCCAACGACCGCTACGTCAAGTCGCTCAACCCGATCCTCGCCAAGATCGCCTCGTTCGAGCCGTCGCTCCAGGCGATGTCCGACGAGGAACTCTCCGCGCAGACCGTCAAGTTCCGCGCGCGGCTTGCAGAGGGCGAGAAGCTCGACGACCTGCTCCCCGAGGCGTTCGCGACGGTCCGTGAAGCGGCGCACCGCGTGCTTGGCCAACGTCACTACGACGTGCAGATGGTCGGCGGTATCGTCCTCCACCGCGGCGAGATCGCCGAGATGCGGACGGGCGAGGGCAAGACGCTCGTCGCCACGCTCGCGACCTATCTCAACGCGCTCCCCGGCGACGGCGTCCATGTCGTCACCGTCAACGATTACCTCGCGGCACGCGACGCCGAATGGATGGGGCAGGTCTACACCTTCCTCGGCATGACGATCGGCGTCATCATCCCGAACCTGTCCGACGAGGAACGCCGCGCCGCCTACGCAGCCGACATCACCTACGGCACCAACAACGAGTTCGGCTTCGACTACCTCCGCGACAACATGAAGTACGAGCGCAGTGCGATGACGCAGCGCGCGTTCAACTTCGCGGTGGTCGACGAGGTCGATTCGGTGCTGATCGACGAGGCGCGCACGCCGCTGATCATCTCCGGCCCGACCGACGACAAGTCCGAGCTGTACATGCAGGTCGACGCGGTCGTGAAGCAGCTCGATCCGATCGATTACGACAAGGACGAGAAGCAGAAGACCATCATCCTCACCGAGGACGGTACAGAGAAGGTCGAGCGGATGCTCGAGGCTGCCGGACTGCTCGAGGGGCAGAACCTGTACGACTTCGAGAACACGCAGGTCGTGCATCACCTCAACCAGGCGCTGCGTGCGATCGTGATGTTCAAGTCGGACATCGACTACATCGTCAAGGACGGCAAGGTCATCATCATCGACGAGTTCACGGGCCGCATGATGGACGGCCGGCGCTGGTCGGACGGCCTGCACCAGGCGGTTGAGGCGAAGGAGGGCGTCCAGATCGAGCCCGAGAACCAGACGATGGCCTCGATCACGTTCCAGAACTATTTCCGCATGTACCCCAAGATCGGCGGCATGACCGGCACCGCGGCGACCGAGGCGGCCGAATTCTACGACATCTACAAGATCAACGTCGTCAGCATCCCGACCAACGTCGAAGTAAAGCGCGTCGACGAGGAAGACGAGTTCTACAAGGATACCAAGGACAAGTTCGCGGCGATCGCCAAGAAGATCAAGCATCACGCGGACCTCGGCCAGCCGGTGCTGGTCGGCACCGTGTCGATCGAGAAGTCCGAGATGCTGAGCGAGTTCCTGGTCGGCGAGAACGTCGATCACAAGGTCCTCAACGCGCGCTTCCACGAGATGGAGGCGCACATCGTCGCACAGGCCGGGCGCAAGTCCGCGGTGACGATCGCGACCAACATGGCGGGCCGCGGCACCGACATCAAACTCGGTGGCAACCTCGAATTCCGCATGCTCGACGAGCATCCGGAGCTGGTCGAGGGTACGCCCGAATATGACGAGGCGGCGAAGCGGATCACGATCGAGATCGAGGCGGAGAAGCAGGCGGTGCTCGCCGCCGGCGGCCTGTTCGTGCTCGGCACCGAGCGGCACGAGAGCCGGCGTATCGACAACCAGCTGCGCGGGCGCTCGGGTCGCCAGGGCGATCCGGGCCTGTCGCGCTTCTACCTCAGCCTCGACGACGATCTGCTGCGCATCTTCGGGCCGGACACGCTGTTCGCCAAGATGATGCGCAACAACATCGAGGACGGCGAGGCGATCGGCAGCAAGTGGTTGTCGAAGGCGATCGAGACCGCGCAGAAGAAGGTCGAGGCGCGCAACTACGACATCCGCAAGCAGGTCGTCGAATATGATGACGTGATGAACGAACAGCGCAAGGTCATCTACGAGCAGCGCGCGGACATCATGGATGCCGATACGGTCGGCGACGTGGTGACCGACATGCGCGCGGAGACGGTCAACGTGATCGTCGGCGATGCGTGCCCGCCGAACTCGTACCCCGAGCAGTGGGATGTCGCGGGGATGAAGACGCGGCTTGCCGAGGTGATGAACCTCGAGCCGCCGATCGACGCGTGGCTGCTCGAGGAGTCGGTCGACCCCGAGGTGATCGAGGAGCGCGTCCGGGCGATGGCCGACGAGGCGATCGCGCAGAAGTCGGCGGACCTCGATGCGGAGACGTGGACGTCGGTCGAGAAGTCGATCCTGTTGCAGAACCTCGACCATCACTGGAAGGAGCATCTGGCGACGCTCGATGCGCTGCGTCAGGTAGTCCATCTGCGGGCCTATGCGCAGAAGACGCCGATCAACGAGTATAAGCAGGAGGCGTTCTCGCTGTTCCAGCGGATGCTCGAGACGATCCGCGAGGACGTGACCAAGACGATCGCGCATGCGCAGTTCCAGATGCAGGCGCCGGTCGGGCTGCCCGAACTGCCGGACTTCATCACGACGCATTTTGACCCGTTCACGGGGGATGATGACTCGAACGACTTCGATGCGGGGACGCGTGGTCACATAACGTCGACGATGCCGCCGTTGCAGATCCCGCAGCCGCAGGAGGCTGACATCGGCGAGGATCCGGCGAACTGGGAGGGTGTGGTCAGCCGTAATGCGCCTTGCCCTTGCGGGTCGGGGCGCAAGTACAAGCAGTGCCACGGGGCTGTTTGAGGCGCTGAGCTTGCGGGACTAAACGCTCGCCAATTTCCGAACCTGCTACCACCCCGGCGAAGGCCGGGGCCCAATTGACAAGGTCGCAGTAACGGAGCGCGCCCTTCGTTAGCGACGTCCCCCAATTGGGCCCCGGCCTCCGCCGGGGTGGTGCGATATGATGCGACCCCTCCGGTTCTCCCGCGAAGGCGGGAGTCCAGGCCATTGGCGATGGCATATGGGACTCTGGGCCCCCGCCTTCGCAGGGGAACGGCTACGCCCAGGGGAACCGGACTTGGAGCAACCCTCCCGACCGATCGTTAGGACGCCATGCGCCAAGCCTCCACCATCCTAACCATCGACACCACCCGCCAAGGCCTCGTCGATGTCACCGAGCAGATCGCCCGCTGGACCCGCGAACAGCGCCTGACCGAAGGCCTGCTGACAATCTTCTGCCGCCACACCTCCGCGTCCCTCCTGATCCAGGAAAACGCCGCGCCCGAGGTCCGCACCGACCTCGAAGCCTATTTCGCCGGCATAGCTCCTGAATCGCGTGAGTATCTTCACGACGACGAGGGCCCGGACGACATGCCCGCCCACCTCCGCACCGCGCTTACCCAGCTCCAGCTCTCGATCCCGCTGATCGACGGCCGACTCGCACTCGGCACGTGGCAGGGCATCTATCTCTTCGAGCACCGCCGCCGCCCACATCGCCGCACTCTGGCACTTCACGCCATCGGCGACTGACCCAGATTATGAAAAATGCGTCAGCTAGGTGGCGCATTGGAGCGATGTCGTTCATCAACCGTTCCACCACTGACGGCTAATAAGCGGCGTTTCGCCGCATTCGCCGCGAACGGAGACTAGACCATGTTCAAGACACCGGGTCGCAAGGTCGCATTCGCAGCGCTCGCAACGGGCGCGCTGCTGCTGGCCGGATGCGCGACCGAGACCGCTTATCGACCCGCGACGGGTCAGGGGTTCAACCGCACCGGCTATAGCGACCGCCAGGTCGAGCCCGGTCGCTTCCTTGTCAGCTTCGCTGGCAACAGCGTCACGTCGCGCGATACCGTCGAGCGTTACCTGTTCTTCCGCGCGGCCGAACTGACGTTGCAGAACGGCTATGACTATTACCTGATGGCCGATCGCGACACCAACCTCCAGTCGCGTACCTACTCGACGCCGGGCATTGGCGGCGGGTTCGGGTATGGCGGCTTCGGCGGCTACTGGGGTCCGTCGTGGCGCTATTACGGCCGCGGCTTCGGCTGGCGCAACTGGAGCCCTTACGGCGGCTTCGGTGGTGGTTTCGGCGGCGGCTATGGCGGTTTCGGTGGTGGCCCATGGGGCAACGACTTCGACGTCCGCACGATCGATCGGTATGAAGCGACCGCCGAGATCGTGATGCGCAAGGGCCCGATCCCCCGCGACAACATCCGCGCCTTCGATGCGCGAAAGGTGGTCGACAGCATCGGACCGAGTGTCGTGTTGCCGAAGTAACCTTCGACATTTCGAAACGGTAAAAAGGCCGGGCTACCCTAGGGTAGTCCGGCCTTTTTCGTAGCGCTGCTCCCTCTCCCCTTCGGGGAGAGGGCCGGGGTGAGGGGCTGTTATAGAGGGCAGCGCCCGCGCCGCCCCTCACCCAACCCTCTCCCCGAAGGGGAGAGAGGGCTAAGACATCACCCAGCCGCCTTCGCCAACCCCTTCGACAACTGCAACGCCCCGTGCAGCCGCGCCTTCGGATCACCCCACGCCCGCTGCAACACCAGCTTGCTGTCCGGCCGCAACCGCGCAACCCCGTTCAGCCGCTCGACATAGGCCAGCAGCTTGTCGATGTTCGGCGGCTTGTCGTCGTGGAACGACACCAGCACGCCCTTCGGCCCGACATCGATCTTCGACACGCATGCCTTCTTGGCGTTCAGCTTGATCTCGATGACCTTGATCAGGTTCTCGGTCGCATCCGGCAGCGGGCCGAAGCGATCGATCATCTCGGCCGCGAACGCCTCGATCTCTTGGCTCTCGTCGAGGTCGTTGAGCCGACGATACAGCCCCATCCGCAAATCGAGATCGGGCACGTAATCCTCCGGGATGAGGATCGGCGCATCGACCGTGATCTGCGGCGAGAAATCGCGCGGCCGCGACGAGGTCATGCCGCCGGCCTTGGCGTCCATGATCGCCTCCTCCAGCATCGCCTGGTAGAGCTCGAACCCGACCTCCTTGATATGCCCGGTCTGCTCGTCGCCGAGCATGTTGCCAGCGCCGCGGATGTCGAGATCGTGGCTCGCCAGCTGGAAGCCAGCCCCCAGCGAATCAAGATCGGACAACACCTTCAGGCGCTTCTCCGCGGTGACGGTCATCTGCCGCTCAGGCGGCGTCACGAGATACGCGTACGCGCGCGTCTTCGACCGGCCGACGCGCCCGCGCAGCTGGTATAGCTGGGCGAGACCGAAGCGATCGGCGCGGTGGACGATCATCGTATTGGCGGACGCGATGTCGATCCCGCTCTCGATGATCGTGGTCGAGACCAGCACCTCGAACTTCTTGTCGTAGAACGCCGACATCCGCTCCTCGACCTCGGTCGGCGACATCTGGCCGTGCGCGACGACGAAGCGGATCTCGGGGACCTGTTCGCGCAGGAAGTCCTCGATCTCGGGCAGGTCCGCCACCCGGGGCGTGACGACGAAGCTCTGCCCGCCGCGGTAATGCTCGCGCAGCAACGCCTCGCGCAGCACGACCGGGTCGAACGGCATGATGTACGTCCGCACCGCGAGGCGATCGACCGGCGGGGTCTGGATCACTGACAGCTCGCGGATGCCCGACATCGCCATCTGCAGCGTCCGCGGGATCGGCGTCGCGGTCAGCGTCAGCATGTGGACGTCCGCTCGCAGCGCCTTCAACCGCTCCTTGTGCGTCACGCCGAAGCGCTGCTCCTCGTCCACCACTACCAGCCCGAGCCGCTTGAAGTCGATGTTCTTGGCGAGCAGCGCATGCGTGCCGATGACGACGTCGATCGTGCCGTTCGCGAGCCCCTCCTTGGTCGCCTTCGCTTCGCTCGCGGTGACGAGCCGCGAGAGGCGGCCCATGTTCATCGGGAAGCCTTCGAAGCGGCTCACGAAGTTGTTGTAATGCTGGCGCGCGAGCAGGGTGGTGGGGCAGACGATCGCGACCTGCTTGCCGCCCATCGCCGCGACGAACGCTGCCCGCAGCGCGACCTCGGTCTTGCCGAAGCCGACGTCGCCGACGACCAACCGATCCATCGGTTTGCCCGCGGCGAGATCGCCGAGCACGTCCTCGATCGCGCGGTCCTGGTCCTCGGTCTCCTCGTAGGGGAAGCGATCGACGAAGCTCGGGTAGCCGCTCGCATCGGGTTCGAGCACGTCGCCCGGATGCAGCGCGCGTTCGGCGGCGGTCGCGATGAGTTCGCCGGCGATCTCGCGGATCCGCTCCTTCATCTTCGACTTGCGACGCTGCCAGCCTTCGCCGCCGAGACGGTCGAGCGTCGCGCCTTCCTCGGACGAGCCGTAGCGCGAGAGGACGTCGATATTCTCGACCGGCACGTACAGCTTGTCGCCGCCGGCATAGCTGAGCGCGACGCAGTCGTGCGGACTCTGGCCGACCGGGATCGAGGTCAGTCCCTCGTACCGTCCGATGCCGTGCTCGGTATGGACGACGAGGTCGCCGGGCGTCAGCGTCGCGAGCTCGGCGAGGAATGCGTCGGCGGATTTCTTGCGCTTCTTGCGGTGGACGAGGCGGTCGCCGAGCATGTCTTGCTCGGTGAGAACCGCGATCCCCGGCGCGGTGAAGCCGTGGTCGAGCGGCAGGACGATCAGCGCGACGCCGAAGCTCTTGGCGGTGTCGGCGATGCCGAGCGCCTCCTGCCAGGTGTCGGCGTGCTTGCCGCCCTTCATCCCGTGGTCGGCGAGCAGGCTCCCCAGGCGTTCGCGTGCGCCGATCGAGTAACTGGCAAGGATCGGCTTCCGACCTTGCTTGCGGAGCTTCTCGACGTGATCTGCGACGGCTTCGTAGATGTTCGCCTGCGCCGCGCGCTCGGGACCGAAATCGCGCGGGCCGTCGACGTCGAAGTCGAGGACAGTGTCGCTCGGCGGTTCGTGGAAGGGCGACGTGATATGCGCGGCGAACGCCTCAACCCCGCCGGACCATTCCTGCGCGTCGAGATACAGTGCCTTGGCGGGCATCGGCCGATAACTGCCGGGCTGGGCGGCCTCGGCGCGCTTGCGGTTCTCATAATAGTCGGCAATCGATTCGAGCCGGCTCTCCACCGCCGCGGCGACGCCGTTGTCGCGCACCACCACGTCGTCGGCGCCGAGATGGTCGAACAGCGTCGCCATCTTCTCCTCGAACAGCGGCAGCCAATGCTCCATGCCCGCGATGCGGCGACCTTCGGAGATCGCCTGGTACATCGGATCGCCGGTCGCGGTCGCGCCGAACGCGTCACGGTAGCGTGTACGGAAACGTTTGATCGAGTCTTCGTCGAGCAGCGCTTCGGAGGCAGGGAGCAGGACGAAGCCGTCGATCCGGCCGGTGGTGCGCTGGTCGGCCGCGTCGAACGTGCGGACGCTCTCGATCTCGTCGCCGAAGAAATCGAGGCGGAGCGCGTGGTCCTCACCCGAGGGGTAGAGATCGACGATCCCGCCGCGCACCGCGTATTCGCCCTGGTCGTGGACGGTGTCGGTGCGGACATAGCCGTTCGCCTGGAGCAGCATCGCGAGCTTGTCCCGGCCGATCCGTTCGCCGGGGGCGAGCCGCGCGACGAGCTGGCGGATGCGGAACGGGGTGAGGACGCGCTGCGTCGCGGCGTTGGCGGTGGTGAGGAGGAGCTGCGGACCCTTTGGCTTGCCTTGCAGGCGTTGCAGCGCCGCGACGCGCTCGGCCATGATGCGGAGCGTCGGCGAGGCGCGGTCGTAGGGAAGACAGTCCCAGGCCGGGAAGCTCAGCACTTCGAGATCGGGCGCGAAATACGCCGCGGTTGAGGCGATCGCGCGCATCGCCGCATCGTCGGGCGCGATGAACACCGCGCGGGTCTTCGCAGCGCGCGCAAGGTCGGCGAGCAGCGACGGCTGGAAACCGGACGGCACGCCCGACAGCGTCAGCGGGCTCGTCGCGGAAAGGATCGTCTTGAGGTCTGGCATATTCGCTTCTCGTTCCCCGGCGGAGGCCGCGGCCCAGTTGGGAAGGCAATGGTAATTAGGCTCGAACGTCAATCATCGACGTCCCCCACCTGGGCCCCGGCCTTCGCCGGGGAACAGTTCCGAAAATTACTTCACGACCGTCACGTAATCGATGTCGCGCATCGCCTGCATCATCGGCCCGTCCCACTCGGGCGGGCACGCGATCGAGCCGATCGCCCAGCCCATGATGTCGACGTCCTGTTCCTCGAGCAGCGCCTCGAACCAGTCGAGCTGCTCGGGCGTCCACGTCCGGCCATAGGTTTCGAAGAAGCCGCCGATCATCATGTCGGCTTCGCGCGTGCCGCGGTGCGAGCTGCGAAAGCCCAGGCGCTTGAGGCGGGTCTCGTGGTCCATCGTATCTCCAAACACGAAGAGCCGGCGACCCGCTGGCGGCGGGCGTCGGCTAGGCTATAGAGGCCAGATAGTCATGCGACCCGAAATCCTCAATCCGCTGTTCGCCGAAACCCTCGTCCTGAAGGGGGTGGGGCCTGCGCTCGCCAAGCCGCTCGACCGGCTCGGGCTCGCGCGCGTCGTCGACGTCGCCTTCCATCTGCCGACGGGGTACGTCGATCGCCTGCCGCGCACCGAGCTGATGTCGAGCGATGCCGGGCGGATCATCACGATCACGCTGACCCCGCGCGACTACAGGATCAGCGCAGGCCGCGGTCCGACGCGCGTGCAGGCAACCGACGAGCACGGCAATTACGTCAGCCTCGTCTTCTTCGGGGGCAGTTCGGGCTGGGCGAAGAAACTGCTCCCGATCGGCGAGGCCAAGCGTATCTCGGGCCGGCTCGACGAATACGGCCAGGAATTGCAGATCGTGCACCCCGATATCGTCGAACCCGACGAGGAGTTGCGCGAACGCGAGCCGATCTACCCGCTGTCGGAAGGCCTTACGTCGCGACGGCTGGCGGCGCTGACTACGCAGGCGGTCGCGCGCGCGCCGGACCTGCCCGAGTGGATCGAGCCCGGCCTGAAGGCGAAACGCGAATGGCCGGGCTGGCACGAATCGCTGGAGCGCATCCATGCCGACCCGTCGGATGCGAAGGCGCGCGAGCGGCTGGCGTATGACGAGGTGTTCGCGAACCAGCTCGCGATGACAATCGTCCGCGCGGACACCCGCAAGCGTCGTGGCCGTGCATTGCAGGGCAACGGCCGGCTGCGGGACCTGCTGAAGCTGCCCTACACGCTGACCGGCGCGCAATCGCGGACGGTCGGCGAGATCGAGGGCGATCTTGTGCAGACCGCGCCGATGCTGCGGCTGCTGCAAGGCGATGTCGGCTCCGGCAAGACGCTGGTGGCGGCGATGGCGATGCTGATCGCCGTGGAGGCTGGTGCGCAGGCGGCGATGCTCGCGCCGACCGAGATCCTCGCTCGCCAACATTACGAGACGTTGCGCAAGACGCTCGCCGGTCTGCCGATCGAGGTCGGCGTGCTCACCGGTCGCGACAAGGGGCGCGTGCGGGAAGCAACATTGATGGCGCTGGCGAGCGGCGAGATCGATATCCTGATCGGCACGCACGCGATCTTCCAGGAGGCGGTCGGCTACAAGGACCTCGCGCTGGTGGTGGTAGACGAACAGCACCGCTTCGGTGTCGCGCAACGCATGACGTTGCAGGCGAAGGGCGTCGCACCGCCGCATCTGCTGGCGATGACCGCGACGCCGATCCCACGCACGCTGACGCTCGCGCAGTACGGCGAGATGGATGTCAGCCGCCTCGACGAGATGCCGCCGGGCCGTCAGCCAATTGAAACGCGGGTGATCTCGGAGGATCGCCTCGATGACGTGGTCAACGCGCTCGGCCGGCATCTGGCGGATGGCGGGCAGGCATACTGGGTGTGCCCGCTAGTCGAGGAGAGCGAGAAGAGCGACCTCGCCGCTGCCGAAATGCGTGCGGAAACGCTGCGTGCCCGGTTCGGCGAGAAGGTCGCGCTCGTCCACGGCCGCATGAAACCCGCGGAGAAGGATGCGGTAATGGCCGAGTTCTCCGCCGCCCGCACCTCCGTCCTCGTCGCGACGACGGTGATCGAGGTTGGCGTCGACGTCCCCAACGCGACGCTGATCGTGATCGAGCACGCCGATCGCTTCGGCCTCGCCCAGCTTCATCAGCTCCGCGGGCGGGTGGGGCGCGGCACCGGACGATCGATCTGCCTGCTGATGCGCGGCTCGTCGCTCAGCGAGACCTCGCGCGCGCGCCTAGCCCTGATGCGCGAGACCAACGATGGCTTCCGCATCGCCGAGGAGGATCTGCGCCTCCGTGGCGCCGGCGAACTGCTCGGCACGAAGCAGTCGGGCGAGATGGCGTTCCGGCTCGCGACCC
Organism: Sphingomonas sp. SL1004; assembly: GCF_057815015.1. Taxonomy (NCBI): domain Bacteria; kingdom Pseudomonadati; phylum Pseudomonadota; class Alphaproteobacteria; order Sphingomonadales; family Sphingomonadaceae; genus Sphingomonas; species Sphingomonas sp. SL1004. The sequence continues at coordinate 1,222,644 of NZ_JBYMUX010000001.1, read as the reverse complement.
CGGACATGATGGCCGACCTCCTGCAATGCGCGCACGACGACGCACGCTTGCTGATCGATCGCGATGGCGGGTTGGAGGGACCGAGAGGGCAGGCGGCAAGGACCGCGCTGTATTTGTTCGACCGCGATGCGGGCGTGGCGCTGCTTCGCTCGGGCTGAGCGGTCAACTGGGCCGGATCATCACCGAAAGCATACCGTAAAATTCGGCGAGCGGAATCGTCCGTTCGAGCTCGCAGCCGATCCGTCCGCCCAGCGACCAGCGCACCACGGCCCCGACATTGCCCAGGATCGGCAGCTGGATCTGCAGGCGATCGCCGGCCTTCGGATCGCCCTCGCAGCGCGCCATCAAGCCGTTTGCGGACATGTTGACGAGCACCAGCTTGATGCTGCGCCCTTCGGAGTCGACCGCGCGCGTGCGGTGCATGACCTCGTCACGAGGGTCGCCGCGCGCATCTCGAACGGCCATTGCATAGCCTGGCATTGATCGTTCCCCGGTTACGAACATTCGCCAATTGTAAGACCCGCGCGGTGAACCGGATACGAACGGTCATCCTTAACGCGCCGTTTTTCGGAACGAGAATGCGTCTATTACGAAGGGGTTAGCATCCCATGTCGTTTTTTCCCGAGACTGAGGCGAACCGGAACCGTCACGTCGATCGAAAGCGTCGCCTCGCGCGCCGGCTCGCCGTCGACGCGCACCGCGCCCTCGGCGATCTTGCGCCGCGCTTCGCCGTTCGAGGCGACGAAGCCGAGCCCGACGAGCGCTTCGACAATGCCGATCGCACTACCCGTTACGGCAAGGCTCGGCAGCGCATCGCCCGACGCGCCTTCTTCGAACGTTTTTCGCGCGGTTTCGGCGGCTTGCTCGGCGGCATCGCGACCGCGGCACATTGCGGTCGCTTCGTTGGCGAGGACGATCTTGGCGGCGTTGATTTCCGCGCCTTCGAGCGCCTCGAGACGCGCGATTTCGTCGAGCGGGAGGTCGGTGAACAGCTTCAGGAAGCGGCCGACGTCGCGGTCGTCGGTGTTGCGCCAGAACTGCCAGTAATCGAAGTGCGGCAACTGGTCCTCGTGCAGCCAGACCGCGCCCGACATCGTCTTGCCCATCTTGCCGCCATCCGCGGTCGTGATCAGCGGCGTGGTGACGCCGTAGACCTCGGTCGAGTCCATCCGGCGGGCGAGTTCGATGCCGTTGACGATGTTGCCCCATTGGTCAGATCCGCCCATCTGCAACCGGCACCCGGCGCGGCGCGACAGTTCGAGGAAGTCGTACGCCTGGAGGATCATGTAGTTGAATTCGAGGAAGCTCAGCGACTGTTCGCGGTCGAGGCGGAGCTTGACCGAATCGAACGCGAGCATCCGGTTGACCGAGAAATGCTGGCCGACGTCGCGCAGGAACGGGATGTATTCGAGTGCGTCGAGCCACTCGGCATTGTCGAGCATCACCGCGTCGGTGGGGCCGTCGCCGAACGTCAGGAAGCGCTCGAAGATGCGGCGGATCGAGGCGACGTTGGCCTTGATCCCGTCCTCACCGAGCAGCTTCCGAGCTTCGTCCTTGAAGCTGGGGTCGCCGATCTTGCCGGTGCCGCCGCCCATCAGGACGATCGGCTTGTGGCCGGTCTGCTGAAGCCGGCGCAGCAGCATGATCTGGACGAGACTGCCGACGTGCAGCGACGGCGCGGTCGGATCGAAGCCGATATAGCCAGGGACGACCTGCGTGCCGGCGAGCGCATCGAGTGCGCTCGAGTCGGTCATCTGGTGGACATAGCCGCGCGAGGTCAGCGTGGTGAGCAGGTCGGACTGGTAGGTCATGGGAGGGCGACTAGCATGCGCTCCCACCGCCGTCATCCCAGCGAAAGCTGGGATCTTTATGGGGCGGGTGCTCCGGCTCGAACCGGGATATCCCGGCTTTCGCTGGGATGACGGTTTTGCCTGAGCGGCTAGGTTCGCGGCAATTGCGACGTTGGATCCACCGGCGTGCGCCCCTTGCGGAGTTCGAAGTGTAATTCCGGTCGGTCCGCGAACCCAGTATCCCCGGACAGCGCGATCGTCTGGCCACGCTTCACGCTCTGGCCACGTTGCACGAGCAGCTTCGACGCATGGCCATAGACGCTCGTCCAGCCGCCGCCGTGTTTGATGATCACCAGCCCGCCGAGTGCGGCGATGCCGTCGCCGACATAGGCGACCACGCCGTCCGCCGCGGCATGGATCGGCGTCGAGACCGGTACGGCGATCTTTATGCCGTCGTTGCGTTCGCCGCTGGCGCCGTGGCCGAAGCGTTTCACGACCTTGCCGTCGACGGGCCAAAGGAACCCGCCGCTCGCCAAGCGCGCCGGGGCGGTGACGACCGCGTTCGACGGCAGCACGCGGCGCGGCGTCGCGATCGGTTTCGCCGGCGCCTGGTTGCTCGCCAGCGCGGGTTCGCCACCGGTCAGGATGTCGTCGATGTCGAGCGTGAAGGCCTGCGCGCGTTCGGATGCGCTGGGCCTGCCGCCGCCCGGCGCGTCGGGGATCAGGACACGCTGGTCGGCGCGCAGGACATAGGGCTCGACCAGCGCGTTGGCAGCGACGATCCGCGACCATTCGACGCCGTAGGCGCGCGCGATTGCGATCCCGGTCTCGCCGCGGCGGACCTGGTGATAGCGTCCGCCGGGAATCGTCAGCCGCTGGCCGCTGCGGATCGTGTAGGGCGAGTCGAGGTCATTGGCCCGCGCGATGGCCTCGAGGCTCGCGCCGCTGCGATCGACCACGCGGCGCAGCGTATCGCCCGGCTGGACGACATAGGTCGAATCGGGGATGATCATCGCATCGGCGCTGACCGGACGCGCTTCCCAGGCGGGGCGCGGGGCGGGCAGGGTGGTGACCTCGCCCGTGTCGCGGCCGGGGATGTCCCTAGCCGGCGCGGCGTCCCGGCGCGGCGGCGGATCGTCGCGGCGAGGCGGTGGATCGCGGTACGGGCGCGATGGCGGGCCGCCATAGCCGGCGGGACGATCGACATGCGGAATGCACGCGGCGAGCCCGAGCAACGGCAGCGCCGCGATCGAGACCAGCGCGCGCGTATGCCGCATCAGCGATAGGCCCGTTCGAGCATGTCCATCGACTCGAAATGCGTCAGGTCGAGATGCAGCGGCGTCACCGACACATACCCTTCCGCGGTCGCTTCGAGGTCGGTCGCGTGCGCAGGCGTTTCGACGGTCCGGCCGAGCGCGAACCAGTGATACTCGTACCCACGCGGATCGGTGTTGGTGACGATCTGCAACCGGCCATAGTCGCGCAGGCCCTGACCGACGACGCGCACGCCCTTTACCGCATCGGCCGGGCCGGCGGGAAAGTTGACGTTGACCAGCGTTCGCGGGGCGAGCGGTGCATCGACCAGCGGGCGTAATACGCGCTCCCCCCACGCCGCTGCCGCCTCGAACGGCACGCTGTCGCCCATGCCCTCGCGGCTGTAGATCTGGCTCAGCGCGATCGACCGGATACCGCCTAGCGCGCCCTCCATCGCCGCTGAGACCGTGCCGGAATAGGTCACGTCCTCGGCGAGGTTGGCGCCGCGGTTGACGCCCGACAGGATCAGGTCGGGCGGACAATCCTTCATGATCTTGGCGAGCGCCATCATCACGGCATCGGTCGGCGTGCCTGCCACCGCATAGCGCTTCTCGCCATGCTTTCGCACCCGGATCGGCCGCGACAACGTGAGCGAATGCCCAGCCCCCGACTGTTCCTCTGCAGGCGCGACCACCCAGATGTCGTCGGACAGCGTCTTCGCGATCGCCTCCAGCACCTTCAGGCCGGGCGCGTGATAGCCGTCGTCGTTGGTGAGGAGGATCCGCATCAGCGCTTGGGCTCCAGAACGGTCAGCCCGCCTAGATACGGCTGAAGCACGGCCGGTACCGCGACCGAGCCGTCCTCCTGCTGGTAATTCTCCAGCACCGCGACGAGCGTCCGGCCGACCGCCAGCGCCGAACCGTTGAGCGTGTGGACGAACCGCGTACCCTTCTCGCCCTCGGGACGATAGCGTGCGTTCATCCGGCGCGCCTGGAAATCGGTGCAGGTCGAGACGCTGCTGATCTCCCGGTAGCGCGCCTGGCCCGGCAGCCAGACTTCGAGATCGTAGGTGCGTGCCGCGGTGAAGCCCATATCGCCGGTGCATAGGAGCATCCGCCTGAACGGTAGCTGCAACGCGTCGAGCACGCCTTCCGCGCACGCCGTCATCCGCTCATGCTCGGCTTCGGACATGTCGGGGGTGACGATCGACACCATCTCGACCTTGTCGAACTGATGCTGGCGGATGTAGCCGCGCGTGTCGCGCCCCGCAGCGCCCGCCTCGGAGCGGAAGCACGGCGTCAGGGCGGTAAAGCGCAGCGGCAGTTCGGCTTCGGACAGGATCTGCTCGCGGACAATGTTGGTGAGGCTCACCTCGGCAGTTGGGATCAGCCAGCGACCGTCGGTCGTGCGGAACAGATCCTCCGCGAATTTCGGCAGCTGCCCGGTCCCGAACACAGCCTCGTCGCGGACCAGCAGCGGCGGCGAAACCTGCTCGAAGCCGGCGTCTGCGACATGATCCAGCATGAACTGCCCGAGCGCGCGTTGCAGCCTGGCGGCAGGCCCGCGGACCAGCGTGAAGCGTGCGCCGGACATCGCCGCGCCGGTCTCGAAATCGAGGCCGATCGCGGGGCCGATCGCGTCGTGTTCGCGCGCGGTGAACGCGAAGGTCGAGGGCGTGCCGCGCGTGTGGACGAGCGCGTTGTCCTCCTCGCCGCCGCCTTCGGGGACGTCCGCGGCGGGCAGGTTGGGGATCGCTGCCAGCAGGTCGCCGAGTTCGCCGCTCAACCGTGCCTCGTCGGCTTCCAGCGCGGGTAGCGCCTCCTTTAGGCTCGCGACTTCGGCCATCAGCGCCTGCGCCTTGGCCTCGTCCTTCTGCGCCTTGGCCTGGCCGATCGCCTTCGACAGTTCGTTGCGGCGGGTCTGTGCGGTCTGCGAGTCCGCGATCGTCGCGCGGCGCTGCTCGTCGAGCGTCACCAGCGAAGCGGACTGCGGTGCGAAGCCCCGCTTGGCGAGGGCGGCGTCGAAGGCGGCGGGATCGTCGCGGATCAGGCGTATGTCGTGCATGGCTCAGGCTATGCCGGGGCGGGCAGGCGTAAGCAAGGCGGCCCGCCCCTACGCTCGTACCCTTGGCGAGGGCGGATCAGAAGCAACCTCCCCGGTACGCCACGCGTTCATCCACTACACGCACAGCGAAAAGGAGATATCGCATGCAGCTTCCCCATAATTCCGTCGTGCTCGTCGCGGATGGCCGGAAAATGCTGTTCCTGCGCAACGAGGGCGACAGTGAATTCCCCAACCTGATCGTTGAGGAAGCGCAGGAGCAGGACAATCCCGCGACGCGCGATCAGGCCACCGATTCAGCAGGCCGCGCCTCGTCACCGCAGGGCGGCGTGCAGAGTTCGGTCGAGCCGACCGATTTCCACCAGATCGAGGAAGATCGCTTTGCCGCGGATGCCGCCGCGATGCTCAAGAAGCGTGCGCTGAAGAACGATTTCGAGACGCTGATCATCGTCGCGCCGCCCAAGACGCTCGGCGAACTGCGCAAGCATTATCACAAGGAGGTCAGCAGTCGCCTGGCCGGCGAACTCGACAAGGACCTGACCGGTCACCCGATCAAGGACATCGAGAAGGCGCTCAAGAACGCCTGAACCGCCGAAAAAGAAAAGGCCCCGTCGGAGACTTCCGACGGGGCCTTTTTTGCTGCGTGATGACGCTACTTAGCCCGTGGCAGTGCTCGGCTTGGAAAACCGCTTGCGCGCTACGAGGGCTGCCGCGGCCGCACCGAACAACAGCACCATCGGCGGTGCAGGAACCGGAGCGGGCTGGCCGCCGCTCGAACCGGTGCTACCACCTGAACTGCTCGCACTGCTACTGGCGCTGCTTGATGCGCTGGATCCGCTCGAACTGCCGCTAGATCCGCTGCTGCCCGATGATCCCGAACTGCCCGATGACCCGCTACTGCCGTTGGAGCTCCAGCCTCCGGTCGAGTTCCAACCGCCGCTGGAGCCCCAGCCCTTGCTGCTGGAACCATAGCCGCTCGATCCCGACGAGCTCCCGCTGCTGCTGCCCGACGATGCCGAACTCCCCGATGAACTGGAACTTCCCGACGAACCGCTACTTCCCGACGAACCGCTGCTGCCAGATGAACCAGAGCTGCCGGAAGATCCCGAGCCGCCGGACGATCCCGAGCCGCCATTCGAGCCCCATCCGCCATGGCCGTGACCCGGCTTGCCTGGATCGCTGGGATCACCCGAACCACCCGACGAACTGCCGCTGCTTGCGGACGAAGACGACGAGGCGGAGGAGGATGCCGACGAACTGCTCGACGAGGACGACACGTCACCGCTGGAGCCGCCCGACGACGATGTGCTGGACACCTCGGCGCCACCCGTGCTGCTCGACGAACCGCCGGTAGAGGTCGAACCGCCGCTCGACGTCGACGAGATCACGATGCTGCCGCTCGATCCGCCACTTCCCCCGAAGCCGCCGCCGAACCCGCCACCAAAGCCACCGCCGAAGAAGCCGCCGCTGCCGCCAATCACGACCGGTACGGTGCCGCCGCCGCCACTCACTGCGGGGCCAGCGCCGCCGCCGCCGATATATCCGTCACCAACCGGTACGGGAACCGCAGCGTTGGCGATCTTGACGATCGTCGGTGCGCAGGTCGTGCGAGTCGTGGTCGTTACGCGCCGCACGCGAGGGCGCGTGACGGCCGCGAGCTGCGGCCGGGCAACGCGCTTGACGAGAACGCGCTTCGAGTCCGCGGTCCGCGCCGGGCGTTCGGCGACATGCACGGCGCCACCGCCGATCAGGGCACCTCCGCATGCGCACGCGCACAATTTGGCTAAAGCCATCCGCACCGACATATCGTTTCTTTCTCGTTGCCGGCACCCTCGTGTTGCCGGATCCCCGTTTGCAGCATTGGATTACCGCTATCCGACTAACTGCAAAACAAAGCATTAAGTGCAAGCGCGTTAACCACATTTCGGATGGTTAAACGAGAATTTACTGGATCGGCCGCGTCCTGATCGCACTTAACGTGCCGACGTGGGACACAATGCTGTCAGTCCCGCGCTGTCCGCAACCTTGTGGCTTGCCGGAACCCGCGCCGAAACTGGCCCACCAAATATCGTAATAAAATGTCCGATCAGCGGTCGATTGCGCAAGTCGTGTCGCTTGTGGTCGCCATCGCGTGAGACTATAGGCGCTTTCACCATTTGGGGGCGGCTCCCGGAAATCAGCGAGGCTGATACGACGGAACCAGAGGGAGAGTGGTATGGCGACCGTTATGAATCGTATGGACGATACCGGGAATTCCAGTCGAGAGGCCGCTAACGATTGCGGCAATGACGGGTATCGGCCCGATGCCGATGAACCCTTTATGAGCCTGAAGCAGCAGGCGTATTTCCGCACGAAGCTGCAAGCCTGGAAGGATGCGATCCTGCGGGAATCACAGGAAACCCTGTCGCAACTTCAGGTCGATTCGTTGCGCGAGGCCGACCTCACCGATCGCGCGTCGAGCGAGACCGACTGGTCGATCGAGCTACGCACCCGCGATCGTCAGCGCAAGCTGGTGTCGAAGATCGAGGCAGCGATCCGGCGTATCGACGAAGGCGAATATGGCTATTGCGAAGTGACCGGCGAGCCGATCAGCCTGGCCCGCCTCGAAGCGCGGCCGATCGCGACGATGACGGTCGAGGCGCAGGAGCGTCACGAGCGCAACGAGAAGGTCTCGCGCGAGGACTGATCTCGGGAGATTGACCTCGCTACCTTTGCGGATGGTTCCGACACGGTTAGTACCGCGTATGTTAAGCGTTCCGCCAGCCTTTGCGGCGTATGCGTAGCGCGACGAACTGACGGTGCGAGGTCACGACATGGACAGGTTCAATCGCGAGGTGGCCGACTCCGGTTCGGTAGAGCACGATCCCGTTTCCGAGCGCGTGCAAATTCCGCGGGCTCGTGGCCGTGACAGCTTGCTTCTGGTCGCTCAGCTTCGTTTGGGTGAGGAACTAGGGGTACGCGAGGTTCGGGTCCGCAATCTCTCCGAGGGCGGTCTCATGATCGAACTCGACAAGGTCGCTGAAGTCGGTACGCCGGTGCGACTGGAACTGCGCGGGATCGGCGAAATCTCGGGCAAAGTCGCATGGTGCACACAGGGGCGTATCGGCATCGCGCTCGATTCGGTGATCGATCCTAAAAAAGCCCGCAAGCCGGTTGGCACCGCTATCTCGACGCTGTCGCTACCGCCATTCTACGCCAAGGCACCGCCGAGGACCTGATCCTTCGTTCCGATAATTTGCATTGATGTGGCCTCCCGGATCATAGTCCGGGAAGCTATGTCGAAGGTTTGCGCGTAGAAGCGTCAGAGGCTTACGATCTCTTCCTTCAGTCGCAGCTTCTGTTTCTTGAGGCCCGCCAGGATGGTCGCATCGGGCAAAGGCCTGTGTGTTTCGGCCGCAATTCGCTGATCGAGAACGGCGTGCTTGGTTTTCAGGGCCGTCTGATGCGTCGTCTGCATGGTGAGGTACCTCCTGCATTCGGGTTGGGAGACTGAGTAAACCACCGTGTCATCGAAATGTCTTCATCGGAAATCGACCTAATCGATTGACCGAGCGATTCGGCACGACGACTGGAGAGGGGCGACGATGGGCGTGGCGCAGGCGAAGTGGCTGGCAGAGCGACGGGCTGAATGGCTAGCCCGGTGCCTGCCGCGATTGGTTTAACCCTCGCACCATCGCCGTTTTTTGCTAAAGCCACACCGCGATGGGCATGCAACCGGGGAACAGCGTGGACGAGGCACAGATCAGGGTTCGGCTCGACGGGATGCGGATCGAGCACCGCGATCTCGATGATGCGATCGCCGCGCTTGCGCTGATGCCGGTTCCCGATCAGTTGCAGATGGCCCGCCTAAAGAAGCGCAAACTGCGCCTGCGCGACGAGATCGCGGCGCGTGAAGACTTCCTAATTCCGGATATTATCGCCTGAATATAACGCGTTGCGAGTGACCGGCATCGATTCGCCGCGTAAATGACGCATTTCGGCACACTCTATGGTTAGCACGGCGTTCATTACTCTGGGCGTGGCCGATCCGCTATGGCATCGCCTTGGAATGAACGGCGTGGAACAGGAGTTGCGGCTGCATCGACGTTTGGTCGACGCGCTGTATGTCGAGGCGATGCTGCTGGCCGACGAAGCGCGTGCGTATTTCGACGAGGCGGGACGGGCTGAACGCGAGGCGCTCGATCCCGTTATCCGGGTAAGCTTCAGTTGCGAATCGCTAAAGGTGACGACGCGATTGATGCACGTCATCGCCTGGCTGCTGACGCAGCGTGCGGTGCAGTCCGGTGAATTGCGCGCGCATGACGCGCTCGATCCATCACGGCGGCTGGGCGATGCGCCCATAACCGACGAGGTTCTGCTCGACCTACTGCCGACGCACGCCCGGAACCTGGTCGAATCGAGCGCGGAGTTGCACCGGCGGGTAGGACGCCTCGATCTTGCACAGGATACGCCGAACGTGATCAACAGCCCCGCGCTATCGATGCAGATGATGCTCGCGAACACATTCTAACGGTGCATCAAAGCCGGAGGTCGTCACGCCACCACTGCCACCTAGGTCCTCTCCCGTCCGAGAAGGGGACGGCTGCGGGCGTTCAAGTGCCCAGTGCCAGTCTGTTCCGGGCTGCGTTGTATTCCCGCTCCAGCCGGTCGACACGGTCGGCAACGCTCTCGACCTCGGTCACCGCACCAATGCCCTGACCCGAACCCCAGATGTCACGCCACGCCTTGGGCTTCGAGCCATTGCCCCCCCCGAAGTCCATCGTCTTCAGGTCACCCTCGGGCAGCGCATCCGGATCCATGCCCGCGGCGACGATCGACGCGCGCAGGTAATTGCCGTGCACGCCGGTGAACAGGTTCGAATAGACGATGTCCGACGCCTTGCCCGCGACGATGCCGTCCTTGTACGCCCGATCCGCATTCGCCTCGGTGGTCGCGATGAACGGCGAGCCGATATAGCCGAAGTCCGCACCCATCGCCTGCGCCGCCAGCACCGCGTCGCCGGTCGCGATCGAGCCCGACAGCGCGAGCGGGCCGTCGAACCACTGGCGGATTTCCTGGACGATCGCGAACGGCGACAGGCGGCCGGCATGACCACCGGCACCGGCCGCGACCGCGATCAACCCGTCCGCGCCCTTTTCGATAGCCTTGCGCGCGAATCGGTCGTCGATCACGTCGTGCAGCGTGATGCCGCCCCAGCCGTGCACCGCAGTATTGAGGTCCTCGCGCGCTCCAAGCGAGGTGATAACGATCGGCACCTGCCATTTGGCGCAGGTGGCGAGGTCGCTCTCCAGCCGGTCGTTCGACTTGTGGACGATCTGGTTGACCGCGAACGGCGCTGCCGGCCGATCGGGATGCGCGCGGTTATGCGCGCTGAGTTCCTCGGTGATCCGGTGCAGCCACTCGTCGAGCATCGCCTGGGGCCGCGCGTTGAGCGCGGGGAACGAGCCGACGATGCCAGCCTTGCACTGCGCGATCACCAGTTCCGGGCCCGAGATGATGAACAGAGGCGAGCCGATAACGGGCAGTCGCAGGTTTTTTAGAATAGCGGGTACGGTCATATGGGTTTTCTAGCGCAACCCATTCGCGCGCGCCAGAGCCGGTTTTTCCCTCCACCCCGGCCGATGATGCGGCAGGGTGGAGGGCAGGGTATCAGGCCATCTTGCCGATGACCTTGTCGAGCGTCAGCGGATATTCGCGGATCCGCACCCCGCAGGCGTTGTAGACGGCGTTGGCGATCGCCGCGCCGACGCCGCACATGCCAAGCTCGCCGACGCCCTTGGCCTTCATCGGCGACGACTTCGTGTCGAGCTCGTCCATGAAGAACACCTCCTGGTGCGGCACGTCGGCATGCGCCGGGACATGGTATTCGGCGATGTCGTAGTTGACGAAATAGCCGAAGCGCTTGTCGACCACAGCGTCCTCCATTAACGCCGCGCCGACGCCCATCGTCATCGCACCGATGATCTGGCTGCGCGCTGATTTCGGGTTGAGGATACGGCCCGCGGCGAACGCACCGCTCATGCGACGGACACGAATCTCGCCGGTTGCCGAATCGACCGCGACCTCGACGAAATGCGCGCCGAACGTGGCCTGTGCGTACGTCTTGGCCAGGTCACCGAACTCGATCGAGTCCTCGGCGGAAAGCCCCGCGTCGCCTGCCGCTTCCGACAGCGCGACGCTGCGGTTGCCCGACTTCACCTTGCCATCCTCGAATACGGCGTCGGCCGAGTTGAACCCCAGCTTGCGGGCAACCGCGTCGCGCAGCGCCATGCATGCCGCATAGACGCCGGCGGTCGAGCTGTTGCCGCCCCATTGCCCGCCCGACCCCGAGGATTCAGGGAAGCTGCTGTCGCCGAGCAGGACGATGACCTTATCGACGGGCACGCCCATCATCTCGGCCGCGGTCTGCGCGATGATCGTGTAGCTGCCGGTGCCGATATCGGTCATGTCGGTGGCGACCGTCACCACGCCCTTCTTGTCGATCCCGACGCGTGCGCCCGACTTCATGGTGACGTTGTCACGGAATGCCGACGCCATACCCATGCCGATCATCCAGCGACCGTCACGGACCTGGCCGGGTACCGGATTGCGCTTGTCCCAGCCGAAGCGTTCGGCACCGGTCTTCAGACAGCCGACCAGATCGCGCTGCGAAAACTGGCGCGACGGCTTTTCCGGGTCGACCTGCGTGTCGTTGATGATCCGCAACTGGACTGGATCCATCTTAAGCTTCTCGGCAAGCTCGTCCATCGCCGCCTCGAGCGCGAGCAGGCCGACCGCCTCGCCCGGTGCCCGCATCGCATTGCCCTCGGGCAGATCGAGCACCGCGAGCCGCGTCGCGGTCATCCGGTTGGCGCCGGCGTACAACAGACGGGTCGCGTTCGGTGCGGTCTCGGGACCACCACCTGGCAGGTCGCCCGACCAGCTCTCATGCGCGATCGCGGTGATCTTGCCGTCCTTCTGCGCGCCGATGCGGAGGCGCTGGATCGTTGCCGGGCGATGCGTGGTGTTGTTCATCACTTGCGGCCGCGCGAGCGCGAGCTTGACCGGACGCCCCCCGATCGCGCGCGAACCAAGCGCCGCCATCACCGCATCGCTGCGGATCCAGAGCTTCGACCCGAAGCCACCGCCGACGTAAGGCGACATCACATGGATGGTGTCCTTGGGTATCAGCAACGTCTCGCTCATGTCGCCGACCGCCCAGTTGAGCATCTGGTTCGATGTCCACAACGTCAGCTTGCCGTCCTTCCATGCGGCCGTGGTCGCATGCGGCTCCAGCATCGAGTGGCTCTGGTCGGGCGTCGTATACCGCTCGTCGACCTTGACCGCCGCCTTGGCGAACGCGCCTGCGAAGTCGCCGACTGCGGTGTCGGGCGTGCCGCCCTTGGGCTTGGTCGCCGAGCCTTGCGAGGCGGCGAGATCGAAATTGCCGTTCGCCCGCGCGTACGTGACGCGGAGCAGCTTGGCCGCCGCACGCGCCTGTTCGAACGTCTCGGCAACGACGACGGCGACGGCCTGGTCGTAATGCTGGACGTCGGGGCCGGCGAGCATGCGCGCGGTGTGGTTCTTCGCTTTGCCGAGCTTGCCGGCATTCTCATGGGTGACGACCGCAAGCACGCCCGGCGCGGCCTTCGCGTCGGCCATGTCGATGCTCTCGATCCGGCCCTTGGCGATCGCTGCGCCGACGATCCAGCCATAGGCGGCGTTGGGCGCCGCATCGCTGCGCTCATACGCATAATGCGCCGTGCCGGTGGTCTTCAGCTTGCCGTCGATGCGATCGATCGGTTGGCCGAGCACCTTCATCCGGTCGGTGGGATTGGCGGTTGCGGGGGTATCGAACTTCATGGCGATCAGGCCTTCGCGTCTTCGAACACGGCGCCGATGGTGCGTTCGACCAAGGGCAGCTTGTACGCGTTCTGTGAGGTTGTGCGGGCGCCGGCGAGAACCGCCGCTGCGGTCGCCTTGGCGCCGTTGGGCAGCTGCGCCTCGGCGGATTCGACGCGCCAGGGCTTGTGCGCGAGACCACCGAAGGCAAGCCGGCCGCGACCGTCGGGCTGGATGATCGCCGCGACCGAAACCACGGCGAACGCGTAGGACGCCCGATCACGCACCTTCTGGTAGATATGCGTGCCACCGATCGGCTTGGGCAGCGTCACCGCGGTGATCAGTTCGCCGGGTGCGAGCGACGTCTCGATCTGCGGCGTGGTGCCGGGAAGCCGGTGGAAGTCGGCGATCGGGATCGCGCGCGTCTCGCCGGCCGCGTTGACCGTCTCGACGGTTGCGTCGAGCACGCGCATCGCAACCGCCATGTCGCTCGGATGAGTCGCGATGCAGGCCTCGCTCGTCCCCAGCACGGCCAGGTTGCGATTGAACCCGCCGATCGCCGCGCAGCCGCTGCCGGCCTGGCGCTTGTTGCACGGCTTGGTGGTGTCGTAGAAATACGGGCAGCGGGTCCGCTGGAGCAGATTGCCCGCGGTCGTCGCCTTGTTGCGAAGCTGGCCCGACGCGCCGGACACCAGCGCACGGCTGAGCACGCCGTAATCCTTCCGCACGCGCGCGTCGGCGGCGAGATCGGTGTTGCGCACCAGCGCGCCGACACGCAGGCCGCCGTCCGACGTCGGCACGATCTTGTCGAGGCCCAGGCCATTGACGTCGATCAGATGCTGCGGCGTCTCGATCTGCAGCTTCATCAGGTCGAGCAGGTTGGTGCCGCCGGCGATGAACTTGGCGCCCGGCATGCGGACCGCGGCACTTGCGGCCGCCTTTGCCGACGTGGCGCGCTCATAGGTGAAGGCCTTCATGCGGTGCGCTCCGTGCCCGAGACATCGTGGATCGCGTCGATGATGTTGGAATAGGCCCCGCAACGGCAGAGATTGCCGCTCATCCGTTCGCGCAGTTCGGCGGTCGATACCGTCGGCTGGGCGGCGATATCGCCGGTGACATGGCTCGGGATGCCGGCCTTGATCTCGCCGAGCGTGGCGATCGCCGAGCAGATCTGGCCGGGCGTGCAATAGCCGCACTGATAACCGTCATGCTTCACGAACGCCGCCTGCATAGCATGCAGCTTCTCGGGCGTGCCGAGGCCTTCGATCGTCGTGATTTCCTCGCCTTCGTGCATGACCGCGAGCGTCAGGCAGCTGTTGATCCGGCGTCCCTCGACGATCACCGTGCACGCGCCGCACTGGCCGTGGTCACAGCCCTTCTTGGTGCCCGTGAGCTTCAAATTTTCACGCAACGCATCGAGCAGCGTGGTGCGTGTGTCGACGTTGAGCTTGGTGGTACGGCCATTGACCTTGAGCGTTACCGGCATGGTCGGCGGGGCCGACTGCGCGGTACCCTGCGTCTGGGCCTGCGCGGCAGGTGCCGCAGCCAACGTGGCCGACGCAACACCGCCGGCAATCACGCCACGGCGTGACACCGGAAAACCTTCATCCTGATGCATATAAACCCCTGTATCTGTTGGCATAACAAGCGACGCGCGGCAAAGTTGCGCTGCTTCGCGTTTTGTTCCGTGAATTCTCGGTCATGAAGCTTTGGGTAGGGTATTGTAATGCGGACGATTTCTTCGAGCGTCTCGGTTCGGCTGTATCATCTCGACGATAGCGGCGAGGGCGGGGCGGCGACCACGCTGTTCTATGGGCCGCTGGGCGAGGCGTTGGCAATCGCCGCACAACAGGAGGAGGACGTGCAAGCGGGGCTGTACCTGGCAACGGAAAACGACGTCGTCGCGTATCTTGATCTGGAGGAGTAGCGCGACCTCTGCAAGCGGAGCTTCCACGCGTTCCCCCCGACAGCACCACCCCGGCGAAGGCCGGGGCCCAGTTGGAGATGTAACTGACAGTGGACGGCAATCGGTTATTGCCACCTTTCCAAGTGGGCCCCGGCCTCCGCCGGGGTAGTGCTCATTTCTTGGGTTAGATTACGTTCCCGGCGTAAACCCATCGTCCCGATCCGGCGGCGTTGGCGCATGCACCGCGCTACAGATCGAGCGAAGCGCGCCTTTCATCCCCTCCTCGAACGTCGGATGATAGAAGGGCAGATCCAGCACCTCGGTCGCGGTCCAGCCGCTCTGGATCGCCCATGCGATCAGGTGTGCGCTGTGTTCCACCGCCGGCCCCGCCATCGTCGCACCGGTCAGCCGCCCGTCACGTCGATCCGCATAGAAGCGCACCAGCCCGGCGTTGCATGCCTCGACCTTCGCGCGCCCCTGATCGTCGTACGAGGCGGTACCGATCACGCTGCCCGCATCGTCGTCCTTCGCGATCTCGCCGATCACCGCGATATTGGGATGTGTGAAGGTGATCGCGAACGGCACCGAACGCTTGCCCGGCGTGACCTCGGGATAGCTCGCCGCGTTCCGCCCTGCGATCGTCCCTTCGGCCGACGCCTCATGCAGCACCGCCCGATCATGATCCGCATCGCCGGCGATGAATATCGGCGCGCTGCCGCACTGCATCGTCTCGCAGTCATAGTCCGGCATCCCATGCTCATCCAGCGCCAGACCGGTCGTCTCCAGCCCGATGCCCGCGATCCGCGGCGGTCGCCCGGCTGCGACGAGCAGATAGTCGAAGCGCCTCGTTCCCGACGCCGACCCCGTCCAGGACAGCGCGACCCCGTCGCCATCGGGCTCGACCTCGAGCTCGACGCCAAGCAGGATCGGCATCTCGCGAGACAGGATCGCGTGATACGCCTCGGCGACATGGCGGTCCTTCAGCCCGCCGATCGTCTCGCCCGTATCGAACACCATCGTTTCGACGCCGAGCCGCGCCATCGCCTGCGCCAGTTCGAGTCCGAGCGCACCCGCACCGATGACGCCGATCGAGCCCGGCAGGTCCTGCAGTTCGAAGATGCTCTCGTTGGTCAGCACGTGATCGCGCACCGTGTCGAACATCTCGGGGATTGAGGGGCTCGACCCCGTGGCGATCACCACCGACTTGGCGTGGACTTCACGCCCGTCGCTCAACAAGAGGATCGTCGCACCCGCGAACGTCGCGCGGGCCTCGATCTTCACGTCGTCGGGCAATTTGTCGATCGACTCCTCGACCCCTGCGACGAACGCATCGCGCTCTTGCCGCACCCGCGCCATCACCGCGACGCCGTCGACCTTGCCCGAGGCCTCGATCCCGAACACCGAAGCCTGCTCGACCGCGTGCATCGAATTTCCCGCCGCGATCAACAGCTTGGAGGGCATGCATCCCACGCTAGCGCAGGTCGTGCCGCCAAAGCCCTCGTCGATCAGCAGCGTCTTCGCGCCGTTGCGACGCGCACTGCGCTCGGCGGCAAGGCCGGCGGTGCCGGCGCCGATGATCGCCACGTCGCAGGTCAGCTTCGTCATACGTCTCTCCGTTGCCGGAGAATTCCGGAGTTACGGTCGACGAAACCTTCGACGCCGCCCAGCCGTTCCGCAGTGCAGCACATTCCCTGACGAAGGACGCTTATGTTAACGCTCCACCACCTGAACTACTCGCGCTCGATCCGCGTGCTGTGGCTGCTCGAAGAGCTCGGTATCGAGTACGACCTCGTCAAATACGAGCGCGACGAGAATTTCCGCGCGCCGCCCGCACTCAAGGGGATCCACCCGCTCGGCAAGGCACCGGTTCTCGTCGACGACGCACTGACGCTGGCCGAGAGCGCACCGATCCTGTCATATATCGACGAGCGCTATGGCGACCGCCGGTTCTCGCCGCCGGTCGACACCGATGCCGCGGCGATCCACGACGAGTGGCTGCAATATGTCGAAAGCTCGGCATCGCTGCCGATCATGATCACGTCGCTCGGCAAACGGATGGGCGGACTCCCCGACGGTCTCGCCAAGTTCACCGGCCCCGAAGTGACCAAGACGCTCGACTATATCGGCGCGGGTGTCGGCGACGGTCCGTATCTGATGGGCGAGCAGCTGATGCTGGCCGACATCCAGATGTGCTACATGCTCGCGATCGCGGAGACCGCCGGGCTGCTCAAGGAGCACCCCGACGTTGCCGCGTATCTCAATCGCTTGCGCGCTCGTCCCGCCTTCATCGCTGCCACCGAGATCGGCGGTCCGCTGATGCCCGCGCGCCGCTGATCGCGGCTCCGTCGTCCTGGACTTGAGCCGGGACGACGGAACGGGCAGTTACCGCGTCTTAAGCCGGATCGCCTCGCCGCCACCCTGCGCGAGCGGCAGGGTCAGCGTGTCGCCCTTGCGGACGGTCTTCGTCTCGATCGTGATCGAATGCCGCGCATCCGTCTTGTAGTCCGCGCCCGGACCATCGCGGTAGATCTGTGCGGTGTAGCTCTTGCCCGCATCGAGGAAGTCGAGCGTCACCGTCAGCGTCCGCGCGTTCTCGTCGGTGACGCTGCCGATGTACCAGTCGTTCGACTTCCGGTCCTTCCGCGCGAAGGTGACGTAATCGCCGACCTCGCCGTTTAGTACGCGCGTGTCGGACCAGTCGGTCGGCACGTCCTTGATGAACTGGAACGCCGCCGGATACTTCGCATAATTCTCGGGCGTGTCCGCCGCCATCACGACCGGCGAATACAGCACCACGTACAGCGCGAGCTGCTTGGCGATCGTCGACAGGATGTCGCTGTTGTCACTGCCCTTGAGGCTCAGCACGCCCGGCGTGAAGTCCATCGGCCCTTCGAGCATGCGCGTGAAGGCGAGGTTGGCCTCGTGCTCGGGCGGGTTCTTGCCGGCCCAGCTGTTATATTCCATGCCCCGCGAGCCTTCGCGCGCGATCCAGTTGGGATAGGTGCGGCGCAGGCCGGTGTCCTTGACCGGCTCGTGGCTGTCGATCGCGACCTTGTACTTTGCCGCGGTGGTGACGACCCGCGTATAGTGGTTCACCATCCACTGGCCCTCGTGCCATTCGCGGTGCTGCGAGCCATCGGGATCGACGCGCTCGATCTGGCCCGCGTCGGTGACGTAGCCGGTCTTGACCGCGGGGATGCCGTGATCGCGCGCATAGCCGAACGACCGGTCGAGCTGGCTGTCGTAATGGCTCGCCGAACCGCCGGTCTCGTTATGGCCGATCAGGTACACGCCCTTCGCCTTCGCGTATTTCGCCAGGACGTTCGCGTCGAAGTCGGGGGTCGGCGTGTCGAACTGCATCGCGTTACCGTCGCCGAACCAGTCGCCATCCCAGCCGACGTTCCAGCCCTCGACCAGAACGCCCGGGATCTTGTTGGCGCTGGCAAAGTCGATGTAGCTCTTCACATGCGCGGTGGTGGCGCCGTGCTGCGGCCCGGTCGCCCAGCTCCATTTGCCGGTGATCATGTTCCACCACACGCCGACGAACTTGCCCGGCTTCACCCAGCTCACGTCGCCGAGCTTGTTGGGCTCGTTGAGGTTGAGTTCGAGGTGGCTCATGTAGAGGCCGGGCGCATCGTTCGAGATGATCAGCGTCCGCCACGGCGTCGCGAACGGACCCGTCCGCGTGACCTTCGGCGCGCCGGCACCCGGCGTAAGGACCGCCTTCAACGTGTTGCCCTGGACCTTGGCGACGTTCATCCCGGCATAGTCGGTCAACGCGGCCTCGTGCAGCGCGACGTGCGTGCCGCTGGCGAGCTTCATCGTGATCGGGGTGGCGGCGGTGCCGACGCCGGTCAGGGGCGTGCGGTTGTAGAGGTATTCCTCGCGGTTCCATTCGAACGCCGGCTTCCACCACGCGGTTGCGTCCTCAGCGAAGGCGAATTGGGTCAGCTCCTCGGCGATGTTGATCGTCTTGAAGTTCGGCTGCTCGGGGAATTCGTAGCGGAAGCCGACGCCGTCGTCCTGGAGGCGGAACACGACGTCGATCGCACGCTTCAGCCGGTCGGTTTCGACCAGGCGGACGCGCATCTCGGTGTGGTTGTCGCGGATCGATTTCCACTCGCCCCAGGGTTGGGTCCAGGTCGAATCCGCCTTGTTTCGGGTCACGCTTTCGATCTTGAGATGGCGATCGAACTTCGGCGCGTCGGTGAACAGGAAGCCGAGCCGCGAGGGGCTAACGATCAGCTCGCCCTTGCGCGTGATGCTGTAGCTCGCCTTGCCCTCGCCGTCGGTCGCGACGGTGACGACGATGCCGCCATCGGGCGAGGTCACGCTGGCGCTCGGAATGGCGGAGGCGGGCTGCGGCTTGATCGTTTCGTTGGAGGTCGGTGCGGGGGCCGCGTCCTGCGCGAAGGCGGGCACGGCGATCAGCGCTGCGGAGAGCAGCAACAGGGTCTTCATGGTCAGGCGATCCTTTCGGCGACGAGTGCCGCATAGGCGCCGAGGGTCCAGCCCCCGGCGTGATGGGTATCGATGGAATTGACGACATCGCGCACGCGCCAGCGCTCGGGCTGGGCGGGGCGCCATTCAGTGGGGTCGGTGCCCATGTTGAACACGCACAGCATCGTCTCACCCTCGGCATGGCGCTCGAAGGCGAGTATTGAAGCGGAGACTTCGACCAGGGTTAGGTCGCCGATCGCCAACGCAGGGCTCGCCTTGCGCAACGCAAGCAGGCGGCGGGTGAACTGGAGCAGCGAGTCCGGATCGCCCTCCTGCCGGTCGACCGCCAGCGCGGCATGATCGCCGCCTACGGGCAACCACGGCGTCGCGTTCGAGAAGCCGGCGTTGCGCGCATCGGCGATCCACGGCATCGGCGTCCGCGCCCCGTCGCGCGACAGCGTCAGCGGCCAGTTGGCGATCGCCTCCGGATCCTGGAGCAGGTCGAACGGCACCTCGACCTGCGTCAGGCCGAGTTCCTCGCCATAGTACAGGAAGATGTTGCCGCGCAGGCAGACGAGCAGCAGCATCTTCATGCGCGCGAACGCGTCGCGCACCTCCGGATGATGGCTGCGATCGACCCAGCGCGACACCGCGCGCGGCGCGTCGTGGTTCTCGAACGCCCAGCTCGGCCAGCCGAGATCGGCGTCCGCGGGCCATAGCAGGATCGCGTCCGCCACCGTCTTCGGATCGAGCGCGGAGGCGTAGAGGAAGTCGAAACCGTACGCGCTGTTGAGCCGGGTGTTGCCGCGCGTGAACAGCTTCATCTCGCGGTCGCTGTCCGCACCGCCGACCTCGGCCACGGTGAACCGGTCGCCGTATCCGTCGATCAGCCGTCGCAGCCGTTCGAGGAACTCCGGGATGTCCGGATGGCTCTGATTGTGGACGTGCGCCTGGTAGTCGAACGGCCGCGTCTTCGGGCTGTTGTCGCTCGCCGGCGGGTTATCGGTGAGCGCCGGATCGTGCATCGTGAAGTTGATCGCATCGAGGCGGAAGCCGTCGACGCCACGATCGAGCCAGAACTTCGCGGTATCGACGATCTCGTCCTGCACGTCGGCGTCATGGACGTGGAGCTGCGGTTGTTCCTTCAGGAAGTTGTGCAGATAATATTGCCGGCGGCGCGCGTCCCAGGTCCAGGCGGGGCCGCCGAACACCGACTGCCAGTTCGAGGGCGGGCTGCCATCGGGTTTGGCGTCGGCCCAGACGTACCAGTTCGCCTTGGGGTTGGTGCGCGACGACCGGCTCTCGACGAACCACCGATGTTCGTCCGAGGTGTGGCTGTAGACCTGGTCGATGATGATCTTGAGGCCCAGCGCATGGGCGCGGGCGATCAGCGCATCGAAATCGGCGAGCGTGCCAAAAATTGGGTCGACATCGCGGTAGTTCGCAACGTCATAGCCGAAGTCCTTCATCGGCGATGTGAAGAACGGCGACAGCCATACCGCATCGACGCCTAGGCTGGCGACGTAATCGAGGTGCCGGGTGATGCCGGGGAGGTCACCGATCCCGTCGTCGTTCGAGTCCGCGAAACTGCGCGGATAGATCTGGTAGATCGTCGCGCCTTTCCACCACGGGCGGTCCTGGAGTCGGTGATCGGCGGCAACGGGCAGCAAGGCAGTGTCAGGCATTAACGGGTCTCCGCGGCGCAGACGGCATAGCCGAACGCGGGCAGGGTTATCATGACACTGCCGGGCGCGGCAGCGCGGGGCGCGCACCGGCCAGCGATCGTGGTGAAACGGGAAGAGTTGGTCTCGACCTGCACCGCCTGCGTGAGCGACTTGGCGGAGGTGTTGAACGCCAGCAGAATCTCCGCACCGGTGGTCGGATCGAAGCGCGAGACGGCGAGCAGGCCGGGCGTTTCGCTGCGGTTGCGGATCAGCGTGCGGCCGCGGGTGAGGGCGGGATGCGTGATGCGGACCTTCGAAAGGTCGGCGATTTCGCGGAACAGCGGGTTCGTATCGCCGAAGCTCTCGGTCGCGGTAGTCTTGGTCGTGCCGAGCAGGCGGTTGTCGTTGTAGATCGCGACCTTCGACGCGAACATGTCCTCGCGCGCGTCCTGGTCGTTGCCGTCGCCGACGAAGCCCTGTTCGTCGCCCGAATAGATCGTCGGCACGCCGCGCAGCGTCAACAGCATCGCGTTCGACAACAGCACGCGTTTGAGCACCTCCTCGTTGGACGCCTGCGGAAACGCCTTCCGCACGAACGTGGCGAAGCGGCCGTCGTCGTGGTTGCCGGTGAAGGTCGGCAAGATCGCCGCGGTGTCGGCCCCCTTCGCGTACAGCACGTCGCCGTCGAACAAGGCCTCGAACGCGTCGGTGCCGCGCGTGCCCGCGACCGTCTCGACCACCGCCTGGCGGAACGCGAAGTCGAGCACCGCCGGCAGCTTGTCGACGATCGTATGCTGCGCGAGCACCGCGGGGCGGATCTCGTGGTCGGAGACTTCGCCGAAGATGTGGAAGTTCGGGATGCCGTTCGCCTGCGCGCGCGTCAGCATGGCTGGGACGAACTGGGCCCAGAATTCCGGGTTCACGTGGCGCGCGGTGTCGATGCGGAAGCCGTCGACCTTGAACCGGTCGATCCACGATCCGAAGATGTCGATCATCCCACTCACGACGCGCGGATTCTCCGTCATCACGTCGTCGAGCCCCGAGAAATCGCCCATCGTCGAGCTCTCGTTCATGAAAGTCGTGTCGCCCCGATTATGGTAGTAGATCGGGTCGTTGAGCCACGCCGGCACCTTCACCGTCTTCTCGGCGGCGGGGACGTACGGCGTGTAGGCGTAGGTCGGATCGGTCAGTCTGGCGAAGTTCGCCGCGGTCTCGACGCCGTCGCCGACGAACCCGTCGTTGATCGCCTTGCCGCCGACACCGCCCTTGCGCTGGTACGGATAGGTCGCGCGGTCGCGGTACGGGCAGGGCATGCCGACCGAACATTCGCGGTACTGGATCACGTCGGCGGTGTGGTTGATGATGATATCCATATACACCTTCATCCCGCGGGCGTGCGCCGCGTCGACGAAGGCGGTCATGTCGGCGTTGGTGCCGAGATGCGGGTCGACCTGCGTGAAGTCGGTGATCCAATAGCCGTGATAGCCCGCGGACTCGTGGCCGGGCGACCCTTGCACCGCCTTGTTCTTGAAGATCGGCCCGAGCCAGATCGCGGTCGCGCCGAGATGCTGGATGTAGTCGAGCCGCTTGGTCAGCCCCTTGAGGTCGCCGCCGTGATAGAAGCCCTTTGCGGTCGGATCGTAGCCGGTTCTGAGCCGGTCGCCGGTGATCCCGCCGCGATCGTTGCTAGGATCGGCGTTCTCGAACCGGTCGGGGAGGACGAAATAGATCACCTCGTCCTGTGGCAGGCGCGCGCGGTAGTCGGTCGACGATGTCTGGGCGACTGCGGGCAGAGCGGTGGCGCCGAGCAACGCGGAAAGGATCAGCGTCTTGATCATGCGGGATCCTTTGTCGGTAGGGGCATCCGGCCCGGCGAGGGCTCCAGCAATGAGCCCCGCGAAAAGCGTGCCGCGCACCTTGGCGCGCGGCACGTAGGCATCAGAACTTGAAGGTCGCGCCGGCGAGGAAGCGGCGGCCGTACTTCTGATAATCGATGATCTCGTCGCTACGCGTGCCGTTGATCGTCGTGAACGGCTCGTTGGTCAGGTTCTGGCCCTGCACATAGAGCGAGACGCCCTTCAGCATGCCGGTCGAGATGTCGTAGCCGAGCTGGCCGTCGATGATCATCTCGCCCGCCGCACGACGCCGGACCAGGTTCGCACCGAAGCCCGACAGCTCACCGACGAAGGTCGACCGATACCGAAGGCTGCCGCGTGCCGAGAAACCCCATTTCTCGAAGTAGGCGGTGCCGTTGGCGACCCAGCGCGAATAGCCCGGGATGTCCTCGGCGCGACCACCCGGCGTCGGGACGATCTCGGTCTTGGTGTACGACCCGCCACCGGTCAGGCCGAAGCCATCGAGCGCGGAGACGATCTCGCCGATCGGCAGCGTGCCGGCCAGCTCGACACCGTAGATGTTGCCGCCTTCGCCGTTGATGGGCACGGTCGCGGTACCGATCGTCGACGTCGTGGCCGGTGCGTTTGCCGGCAACGGGTAGCCCGCGTAGCTGAAGTTGGTATCGGCAAGGCTGTAAACGAAGCTCTTGAGCTGCTTGTAGAAGCCCTGGACCGCCAGATAGCCGCGGTTGCCGAAATACTTCTCGACCGTGACGTCGTAGGAGTTCGACCGGATCGGGCGGAGATACGGGTTGCCGCCGCTGCCGCTCAGGATGCCCTGTGCGGTGTCATAGCCGTAAGCGAGCGCGACGCGCATGTCGTCGAGCCGCGGACGCTGCATCTGACGCGCTGCCGCTGCACGGATGACGATGTCGTTCGAGAAGCGCAGGGCAAGGTTCACGCTCGGTAGGAAGTCGATATAGTCGGCGCCGCGCGTCACCGGGATCAGGCCGCCATTGGCGACGACGTTGCCCGACGATTTCTGATTGGTGAAGACGCCTTGCACGCCGGCGTTACCAGTCAACTCGGCCGAGCCGATCGACTGCTTGATGTTCGCCTGCAGGTACGACGTCATGATGCGTTCCTGGATCGAATAGCCTTTGGCCACCACGTCCAGATTGTTGTTGTTCGATACGAGACGGTACACGCCGCCGGCCAGCAGCGCGGTTGGATCGTAGCTGAGGATCGGGCCGAGGCCGAGATACGACAGGTTGGTCGGCGTCAGCTGATACTGTGTCGGCAACGTCTGCGAGAGCGCACCATTGGCAAGCTGCACCAGCGCCTCGTTCGGCGTCAGCGACTTGTTGCGATCGGTGTAGTTCATCCCGAAGCGGACGCTTGAGATCGGGCTGTCGAGTTCACGCTCGATCTCGACGCGGTACTGCTTCAAATCGTCGACGACGTGACGATCGTTGTAATAGCCCGCCTGGACGTTCGCGCCGCCCCAGCCGAGCGGATCGGTCAGCTTGATCAGGCCCGGATCCGAATAGTTCAGCGTCGGGCTGAAGAACGTGCCGGTGTCGCTCGACGTGAAGCCGATCGTGTCCTGTGCGCCGACGCCCTGGCCGTAGCCGGTACCCGAATAGGTCTCGAGCACGGTCTCGTCGCGGGTCGTGCGCGACATGCTGACGTCGACCATCGCGTTCCAGCCGTCGTCGCCTTCGTACTTGCCGTTATAGCCGAACGAATAGAGCTTGGCCTTGCGCTCGAAGCTGTCGTTGCGAACGACGCCCTCGACGCCGCGGAACGAGCCGTCGGTAACCAGGCCGTTGGTGATCGTCGTCGCGGTCGGGATGGTGGTCGCCGCGCCGAAGCCGAGCGGAAGCTCGATGCCGCGCTTGATCTGGTCGTCGTTGAAGTCCGAGAAGAACCCGTCGAGCGTCGCGGTGACCTCGGGGATCGGCTTCCACTCGACCGTGCCCTGCAGGCCGAGGCGCTTGAGGTTGGTCGAGGTGACGTATGACTTCGATCCGCCGATGATCGCGGGGACGGCCGCGGTGCCGTCGCCGGCATAGCCCCAGGCGTTGAATTCCTGGATCTGGTATGGCTCGTCGAGATACGAGGCGGACAGCGCGACGCCCAGCGTATCGTTGAAGAACTGGTCAACGTAGGTGCCGGTGACGCGGTAGCCCTTGTCCTTCGAACCGGCGTTGAGCTTGCCGATATCGGCATAGGTGCCGCGGCCGCCGACCGAGATGACGCGCTTGCCGTATTCGATCGGGCGGATCGTGCGAAGGTCGACGGTGCCCGACAGGCCCTGGCCGATCAGCGATGCGTTCGCGGTCTTGTAGACCAGCACCTGGTTGATGATTTCGGCCGGATACTGGTCGTATTCGACGGCACGGTTGTCGCCGGTCGAGGTCTGCTCGCGACCGTTCAGCAGTGTGGTCGAGAAGTCGGGCGAGAAGCCGCGGATCGAGATGCTGTTCGAGCGGCCGTTGACGCGCTGCGAGGTGAGACCGGGCAGGCGCGCGATCGACTCGGCGATCGATGCGTCGGGCAGCTTGCCGATGTCCTCGGCCGAGATCGACTCGACGACCTGATCGCGCGACTTCTTCTCGGCGACCGCGTTCTCCAGGCTGCGGCGGAAGCCGGTGACGACGATCTCGGCCTCGGAGGTCGTGCCGCCTGCGTCCTGGACCGCGTTTCCTGCCGCCTGCGCCGTAGCTTCGTTCTGCGCCGGGGTCAGGTCACCGGTGACGGCGGCGTTGGCGGCGCGACGCTCGGGTGCGCTGCCGGACTCGTTGGGGTTGCCGGCGGTCGACGAACTGCCGGCGGGATCGGACACCTTGGTGCCGGCATTCACGTCCTGCGCATAAGCAGGCGCGGCGGCGAACAGCATCGCCGCGCCGAGCGTCGCGCCGCTTGCCGAGAGCTTCAGGATGGCGCGTGCGGCAGTTGCCGACGCACGAATGCGAACCGTCATGGTAATCCTCCCCTGGGGTCCCGTTGGGCATCTTTCGCGCCTCGGGTATGTAACGAGACCGTCATTGGAATTCGCGCCGCGCAAAGGGAAGCAAGCTACATACGTATTCAAACCGGCCGCTCCGGACCTGTTGCGTCCGGGACACAGTCCGCCGCGCCTAACCGATTGACGGCGAAGACGTTCTGCGCTGTGTCGGGCGGGTAGCGCCCGCCGATCGAACGGGCTGACCGAGGATGCCGTTCACGTGACCGCCGCCAGACCTATGGGCAAACCAGCGGGCAAACCGACCTCGTTCGACATCGCCCAACTCGCGGGCGTGTCGCAGCCGACGGTGTCGCGTGCGCTGCGCGGCAGCTCGACGGTCAACGCGGCCACCCGGCAGCGGATCGAGGCGATCGCCAAGCAGCTGAACTACACCGTCGATCGCAGTGCCTCGAACCTGCGCAACGGCACGACGAAGACGCTGGCGCTACTGCTGTTCCGCGATCCGACCCCCGACGAGACGATGGTCAATCCGTTCTTCCTCGGCATGCTCGGCGCGATGATGGCGGCGTGCGCGTCGCACGGCTACGACCTGCTCGTGTCGTTCCAGCAATTGTCCGGCGACTGGCACACCGACTACGAGGACAGCCACCGCGCCGACGGGCTGATCCTGCTCGGCTATGGCGATTATGCCGATTATCGCGCGCGGCTCGAACTGCTGGTCGCGCAGGGCACGCATTTCGTGCGCTGGGGCTCGGTCCAGCCGGGCCAGCCGGGGATCACGATCGGGTGCGACAATGTCGCGGGCGGGACGGCGGCGGCGCGGCACCTGATCGAGCGGGGCCGGCGGCGGATCGCGTTCCTGGGCAGCGCGACGGATCATTATCCCGAATTTCATGACCGGTATCGCGGCTATGTCGCGGCGCTCGGTGAACACGGCCTGACGGTCGATCCGCGATTGCAGGTCGAGGCGATCTCGACCGAGGAAGACGGCACGCGGGCGGCGCGGGAACTGCTCCAGCGCGGCGTGCAGTTCGACGCGATCGTGGCGGCGAGCGACCTGATCGCGCTGGCGGCGATGCGCGTGCTGGCCGGCGCGGGACTGAACGTACCGTACGACGTGGCGATCGTCGGTTTCGACGACATTCCCGCCGCCAGCCTCGCCAATCCACCCCTGACGACCGTCGCGCAGGATACCGGCTTGGCCGGGCGTCGGCTGGTCGAGACGCTGCTCGCGCGGATCGGCAACCGGCCGGCCGAGAGTGTCGTGCTGCCTACGCAATTGATCATCCGGCGATCGTCGGGCGAAGGACATTGAATGCCGATTTCAGGTAGGGAAAAGCCGCGCCAGGGGTTCTGGGGGCTGTGGAACATCTCGTTCGGGTTCTTCGGCATCCAGATCGGCTTCGCACTGCAGAATGCGAACGTCAGCCGGATCTTTCAGTCGCTGGGCACGTCGGTCGACGATCTCGCGTTCCTGTGGATCGCCGCGCCACTGACCGGGCTGCTCGTCCAGCCAGTGATCGGCCATTACAGCGATCGGACCTGGGGCAAGCTGGGGCGCCGGCGACCGTATTTCCTGGCTGGCGCGCTGCTGGCGACTCTCGCGCTGCTGGCTATGCCCAATGCGCCGGTGCTTTGGGTTGCCGCGGTGCTGCTGTGGATGCTCGATGGATCGCTCAACGTTGCGATGGAGCCGTTTCGCGCGTTCGTCGGCGATATGCTCGGCAGCCGCCAGCGGACGGCGGGCTTCGCGTTCCAGACCGGGTTCATCGGCGCGGGCGCGGTGATCGGGAGCCTTGCGCCGATCATCCTCACCGACGTGTTCCAGGTTGCGAATACCGCGCCTGCGGGCGGTATCCCGCCGTCGGTGCAATATGGTTTCTATATCGGTGCATTAGCCCTGTTCTTCGCGGTGCTGTGGACCGTGCTGACGACCAGCGAATATTCGCCGGCCGAGATGACCGCGTTCGAGGACGAGGGTGAGGTTGCACCGCGCGACACGGTCGTTCGCTCCAGCGCAAAGCTCGCGCCCGTCTGGATCGCGCTGGGAGCAATCGTCATCGCCGCGGTCGCGCGGTTCGGGCTCGACAAGCCGGTCTACCTGCTCGGTGGCGGACTGGTCGCGTTTGGCGCGGCATTGCTGGTCAGCGCAGCGCTGGTCCGGTCGGGGCGGGAGTCCAATGTTCTCAGCCAGATCGTCGGCGATCTTGCCACCATGCCGGAGACGATGAAACGGCTCGCGCTGGTCCAGTTCTTCACCTGGTCGGCGCTGTTCATCATGTGGATCTACACCACGCCGATCGTCACCCAGCACGTCTTCGGCACGACCGACACGACCAGTTCGGCGTATAACGAGGGCGCGAACTGGGTCGGCGTGCTATTCGCCGTCTATAACGGCGTGGCGACGCTCTGGGCGTTCGTGATGCCGGCGCTGGCAGCGCGGATCGGTCGGCGCGACGCGCATATCCTCGGGCTGCTGTGCGGCGCGGCGGGGTTCGCGACGTTCCTCGTGGTCCGCGACCAGTATCTGCTGATCGGATCTATGGTGCTGATCGGCATCGCGTGGTCGTCGATCCTCACGATGCCCTATGCGATCCTGTCGAACGCGCTGCCCCAGGCCAAGCTCGGCGTTTACATGGGTCTGTTCAACATCTTTATCGTCCTGCCGCAGCTGATCGTGTCGTCGGTGATGGGCGAAGTGGTGCGGACGTTCTTCCCCGGCGACGCGGTCTGGGCGATGCTGATCGCGGCCGGCGTGATGGGTGTGGCGGCGCTGGCGATGTTGCGGGTGCCGCGGGACGCCTGAAGCCAGCCGTCATGCCGGGCTTGTTCCGGCATCCACTGTTCCGCGGACTCACAAGCCGATGGATTCGCGGAACGGTGGACCCCGGAACTAGTCCGGGGTGACGTGATGCTAGCCCCCGAAGCTGCGGCCGCCAAAGCCACCACCGAACCCGCCGCGCGAGATCACCGAACTGCGCGATTGTACGCGGGCAGGGGCCCTGGCCGTGGTCGGCGTGAACGCATCCGAACCCACGCGCGTCCGTCCGGTCACATAGTCCCGGTTGATCCGCCCGCCCGCACCGCCGTAATAGTTACCGTCACGATCCCGGTACATCGGCGCGCCGCGGTTGCCGAAGCCGCCGTTGAGCGCCTGTCCGACCAGGAAGCCTGTGAGCAGCGGTGTGAAGAAACTTCCGCCGCTGCCGTTGTTGCGCGGTTCGCACTGCGCGGCGCCGTATTGCTCCTCGCAGGTCTGCCGGTCCTGAAACCGTGGTGCGGTCTTCGCGGCATCGGCCTTGGCCTGCTCGAACGCGGTGTCGCATTGTACCGCCGACAAGGCACCTGCCGCGCGGCACTCCTGCACCGACGCATAGCTCTGCGCCTCGACGGGCTTGCCGCCGACGTCGCCGTCGCAGGCGGTCAGCGAGATGCCCGAGCCTGCGATCAGGCTGGTGAGGACGATCGATCTGGAACGCTTCATCGCTATGCCCCTCAGTTCGTCATGCAGGCGGCGTTGAGGATGCCGACGCACAGCGAGATGCTGCCCATATAGGTCGCCGCCGCGATTTCACCGCGGACGATCCGGTCGTTGAAGTCGCGCATCACGAAATGCTGCACCACCAGGAACGTCACGATCTGGATCACGCCGGCCAGCAACGCCCACACCGCGAACTCGAGCAGCGATACGGTATGCGTCAGCGCGGAGGCGAGTGGCAGGACATAACCGAGCAGCGCCGCGCCAAGCGTGATCGCGGCTGCGGTATTGCCCTCGCGGATCAACGACTTCTCATGATACGGCGTCGCGACCTGATAGACGATCTTGAAGACGATCGTGAACGCCCCGGCCGCGACGAACGCGATCAGGAAGGCGAGCGCGCTGGCACCGAAGCTGTATTGGTCGATCATGGCATTTTCCCCCGGAGCCGTCTACGCGTGACGCTAGGCCCTGAACTCGCCGAGTTCCAGTGCCACGCCCAGCATGATCTCGAACGAGACGTCGCCGGACTCGGTCTCCATGTCGATTGCGAGCAGCAGTTCGCGCCCGTCGTCGCCCGGCAGGTCGCGGCTGAACAGCATGCAGGTCTGGAAGATGCGGCGGTCGACGATCCCGTCGCGGTCGTCGTGCAGTTCCTCCCAGAACGTCACCGGCTCCTGCTCGCTCGCTTCGGGACCGAACCATGCGCGGCTGTATTCGGGCAGTCCTTCGGCGGTGAAGGTGCGTGCCTTTAGCCGGCTTTTCCACGCCGGGCGCTCGGCGGCGGACGAAGGATAGCTGCTGTCCCACGGCGCGAACAGCGTGACATCGGTCACGTCCTGCCCGTCGCGGTCGTTCGACACCGCCTGGAACATGATGTCGTCGTCGGTGTAAAACCGGTGGACGAACCCGCCTTCGTTGAGGTCGATCAGACCCTGCGCAACGATCACCAGCGTATCGCGGTCGAACGGGAACAGCAGCTCCGACCCGAACCGGCGCCATGCGAGCGGATCGACGGTCACCGTTCGTCCCAGCGTAACGTTGCGGACGACGGGCAGGGCGTTGCCGTCAAGCGCTGGCTTGCGGCCGAACAGGCGATCGAACATGCAATCCTCGTATCTCTGATTGACCCCCCGCATAGGCCAAAGCGTGAGCCGTCGCAAAGCGCCATTGGCGTGCCTCTCGTGCGCGCCTATGTGTCTGCGCGAGCGACAAGCACGGGAGTTCTTGCATTGACCGACATCTGGACCGTCCGCAGCCTGAAAGCCGCGCTCGACACGTCCGAGCCTGCGAAAGCCGGCGAATTTTCCGCGCGGATCCTGGAAGGCGCGGACCCGGTGCTGCTGGTGACGATGCACCACCACGGCGACCTCGAACTGTTCGTCAACGTCAGCGAGGCGCAGATCGCGTGCTCGACGTTGCTGTGGCCGTGCGACGAGCAGGAAGATCAGCTGGCGTTCAACACCTTCCTGCTGAAGTCGCAGAAGCTGGTGCCGCTGTCGAACTTTGGGATCGGCACGGTCGATGGCCGGGACTATTACGAGCTGTTCGGTGAACTTGCGACGTCGAGCCGGCTCGATACTGTGATCATCGAACTGCGCACGCTTGCCGAGAATGCGATCGATGCGGCCACCGACCTGCGCCACGCGCAGATTCCCGCCGCCTGAACTGATACAAACGGAGAGACTGGCATGGCCATCTGGAGCAAGCTTTTCACCCTCGGTCGTGCCGGCGCGCACGAAGCGGGTGCGGCGGTCGTCGACGCGAACGCGCTGCGTATCCTCGACCAGGAAATTCGCGACGCCGACAAGGCCCAGGGCAAGGCTCGCGACGATCTCGCCGGGCTGGTCGCACGTCGCCGCATCCTCGAAACCGAAGTCGAGAGCTTCCGGGCGCAGGCGACCAAGTACGAGGCTTCGGCACGGATCGCGGTCGAGAAGGGCAACATGGATCTCGCGCGCCAGGTGGCTCAGCGGATCGCCGATCTCGAACAGGACATCGCGCTGAAGTCCCCGCAGGTCGAGGACATGCGCGCCGCCGAGGAGCAGATCCACACCGCCGTCGCGCAGACCGATCGGAAGATCGAACAGCTCCGCCGCGAGGTCGAGGTCGTCAAGGTCAACGAGTCGGTGCAGAAGGCGCAGGCCTCGGTCGCGTCGGGCAGCATGGGCGCGGGCAACAAGCTCGGTTCCGCGGCCGACAGCCTCGCGCGTATTCGTGAACGCCAAGCGATCCGTGGCGAGCGGATCAAGGCTGCGGGCGAGTTGGAAGACCGTCGCACCGGCGCTGACCTCGACGAGAAGCTGCGGCTGGCGGGCATCGGACCGGGCCAGTCGTCCGCGGACGACGTGCTCGCGCGCCTGACGGCCCCCAAGACCGGGCAGCTCGGCCAAACGCTGCAGATCGAGCAGCGCGACGACTCCAAGACGTCGGACTCCTGATGCGCCGGATCGCGGTCGACCCGCGCGGCGACTGGCGCGAACGGGCCGATGCGATCGGGTTCGTCTATCACGACACTGATGGCGAACCCTATTGGGATGAGGGCGCGGCGTATGCCTTCACGCTGGCGGAGATCGAGGACGACCTCGAACCCGCCGCGGAACAGCTGCACGCGATGTGCCTCGATCTGGTCGACGAGGTGGTCCGCGACCAGCAACTGATGGAACGTCTCGCGATCCCGCGCGAGCAATGGAATTACGTCGCGGAGACGTGGCGCACGCGCCAGCCGTCGCTCTATGGTCGGTTCGATTTCGCGTACGACGGCACAGGGCCTGCCAAGCTGTACGAGTATAATGCCGACACGCCGACCTCGGTGTTCGAATGCGCGACATTCCAGTGGATGTGGCTGGAGGACTTGCTCGCGAGCGGTGCGTTGCCGGCGGGCACGGACCAGTTCAACAGCCTGTTCGACAAACTCCGTGAACGCTTCCGTGCGCTGTTCCCGAGCGGTGGCTTCGTCCACTTCGCGGCGGATGCGAGCGCCATCGAAGACCGCCAGACGGTGCGGTTCTTCGAGGATCTGGCGTCGCAGGTCGGGATCGAACCGAAGTTCGTCGAGATGAAGGATATCGGCCTCGCCGCCGACGGTCGCTTCGTCGACACCGACGGCTTCGAGGTGCAGGCCGCGTTCAAGCTGTACCCGTGGGAGTTCATGCTCCGCGAGCCCTATGCGCCGAACCTGTCGCGCGCCGACGTGCGCTGGATCGAGCCCGCGTGGAAGTCGATCCTGTCGAACAAGGGTATCCTGCCGCTGCTGTGGGAGCGCCATCCCGAGCATCCAAACCTGCTGCCCGCGTTCTTCGACGACGATCCCGCCGCGAAGATTCTTGGGCCGAAATATGTGCGCAAGCCGCTGTTCTCACGCGAGGGTGCGAACGTCGAGGTGATCGGCGAAGATGGCCACGCGGTGCTCGACCAAGGCTATGGCGCGGAGGGCGCAATCCGCCAGGCCTATGCGCCTCCACCCGTGTTCGACGGCCGCCATCCGGTGATCGGCGCGTGGATGGTCGGCAACGAAGCCGCCGGGATCGGCGTTCGAGAAGATGACACGGTCGTGACGCGCAATCTCGCGCGGTTCGTGCCGCATATCATCGAGGCGAATGATGACTGACGCGCGAGACCTGCCGCCGTTACCACCGATGGAACGGCTGGTCGAACTGATGTTCGACGCCGCGCGGACGGGGCGGGACGAGATGATCCCGGCGTTGTTGCAAGCGGGCGTGGATATCGAGGTCACCGACGCCAAGGGCTACACGCCGCTCGTGATCGCCAGCTACAACGGCCAGGCTGACGCCACCGCGGCCTTGCTCGCAGCAGGCGCGCAGGTCGACGGAGCGGCGGATGCACGCGGCAACACCGCGCTGATGGGCGTCTGCTTCAAGGGCTATACCGAGATCGCGCAGATCCTGCTCGATGCGGGCGCCGACGTGAACCGGCGGAATGGCGTCGGGCAAACCGCGCTGATGATGGCGGCGCTGGTCAACAAGACGGCGATCATCGACCTGTTGCTGGAGCACGGCGCGGACCCGGCGATCGTCGATGCGGCAGGGAACACCGTGCATTCGCTGGCGGTGTCGCAGGGCAATGCGACTTTGGCCGAGCGCTTTTCGAAGCAGGTCGATTAGCCTTGACGCCCCCCCCGGCGGAGGCCGGGGTCCAATTGGGAAGGTTGCAGTAACGGCGAACTGCGCTCCGTTAGCGCCGTTCCCCAATTGGACCCCGGCCTTCGCCGGGGCGGTATAATTGGCGAGGGTTCCGTGGATCAATCCGCCCCATGCGTCTTCGGCAACACCGCCCCGACATGCGTCTCGCCTCGCGCTTCCGCCAACCGAACCTGCCGCTCGCGCTCCGCATAGCCCGCCCGTTGCACCTCGTCCCGCGCGTCATGACACGCCGGGCAACTCACCCCCTCGACATACAGCGGCGATGCATGATCCGCGACACTCACCGGCATCCGACAGGCATGGCACAGGACATGACTTCCGAGCGCAAGGCCATGTCCGACCGCAACCCGCTGATCGAACACGAAACATTCCCCCTCCCAAAGGCTCTCCGCCGCGGGCACGGTCTCGAGATATTTCAGGATGCCGCCCTTGAGGTGATACACCTCGTCGAGCCCCTCGGCCTTCAGGAACGCCGTCGACTTCTCGCACCGTATCCCCCCGGTGCAGAACATCGCGATCTTCGGCGGCGGGCCTTCTCCGACCAGTTCGTCGCGATGCTCGCGAAACCACGCCGGAAAGTCCCGAAACGTCCGCGTCTGCGGATCGACCGCGCCGGCAAACGTCCCGACTGCGACCTCATAGTCGTTGCGCGTATCGATCACGATCGTCCCAGGCTCGGCGATCAGCGCGTTCCAGTCCTCGGGCTCGACATAATGGCCGACGCCTTCCAGCGGATCGATCGCAGGCTCGCCCATCGTGACGATCTCGCGCTTCAGCCGCACCTTCATCCGGTGGAACGGCATCGTGTCGGCACGGGACTCCTTCACATCGAGATCGGCACATCCAGGCAGCGCACGGATATGCGCGAGCACCGCGTCGATGCCCTCTTCGGATCCGGCGATCGTCCCGTTGATCCCCTCGGCCGCGAGCAGCAACGTACCTTTGACCCCGTTCGAGCAGCAGACGTGCGCGAGTGGCGGCTGGATGGCGGCGATGTCGGCGAAGGGCGTGAAGCGGTACAGCGCCACGACGCGGATGGGGAGGGTTTCGGTCATCGGTCTATCGTGCAGGGGAGGAGGTGCGCCCCCTTAGCGCAAGACGCCCCTCGCGTCAGCCTGCGGTGACGATCATCCCGTCGACCACTGCCACCGGCCAGGGCGTCAGTCGCGCGCCACCACACGGTCCGCCGACGCACGCGCCGCTGTCGATCTCGAACAAGGCGGAGTGCCAGCTGCACGCGATCAGGTCACCGCGCGGCGTGAGATAATCGTCGAGCACCTGCGCGAGCGGCAGGCCCATATGCGGGCAGCGATCGACATAGCCGAACACCGCGTCGTCCTTGCGCACGACGAAGCCGTGGAAGCGTCCCGCACGCATCTGGAGTACGAAGTTCCGCGCCTTGCCGTCCGCGATCGCGTCAAGCGGCGCGAGCTTGATGCCGCCGGGCGTGGCGGTCAGCCGTTCGCCGTCGCTCATGCGCGGTCGGCGTCGGGTTGCCGGTCGGGGTGTGCAGCGGTGAAGGCGGGCAGGGCGCTGGCGTTGTCTGCTGCCGCCTTGAGCTTTGGGTAAGGGGTAAGATCGACTGCGAACCGTTCTGCGGAGTAGACTTGCGGGACGAGATGGCAATCGGCGATCGTCGGTGTCGCGCCGAACGCGAAGCCGTCGCCATGCCGCGCGATCTGCATCTCGAGCGCGGCGAAACCGTCGCCGATCCAGCGTGCGATCCAGCGGTTCACCGCCGCCTCGTCTGCCCCGAACTCGGTGCGCAAGACGTTCAGGATACGAAGATTGTTCACCGGATGAATATCGCACGCGATCGATGCGGCCATCGCACGAACGATCGCCCGGCCGTTCGTGTCGACAGGAAGCAGCGGCGGGTTGGGATAGGTCTCGTCAATCCATTCGAGGATCGCGGGGCTCTGCGTCAAGATCCGGTCATCAGTCTCCAGCGTCGGAACAAGCCCCTGAGGATTGAGCGCGCGATACCCCGCCTCGCGTTGCGCACCTTTGCGAAGGTCGTGCGTGACCTGCGCATACGCCACGTCCTTCAGGGCAAGCGCGATACGAACGCGGTAGGCGGTGGTCGAGCGCCAATAGCCGTGCAGAGTAAGGCTCACCTCGGCAGGATCGCCTTGGGGAAATCCGACCAGACCGCATCGTAATCGAGCTGCGAATGTTCGAGCGCATAGGCGGTCGGCTTGTACGGCCAGCAACTCTCCAACATGAACGCCATCGTTCCGTCTATCTTGTGCGGTTTCAGCTCGGCCGCACTCGCACCCTGCCAACTGGCGAGATCGGGTCCGTGGCCCGACATGAGGTTGTGCAACGAGATACCGCCCGGCGCGAATCCCTCGGCCTTCGCATCATACGCGCCGGTAATCAGCCCCATCGCTTCGGACATGACGTTGCGGTGGAACCATGGTGGCCGGAACGTGCCCTCGGCGACCATCCAGCGCGGCGGGAAGATAACGAAATCGGCGTTCGCGCGACCGGGCACGTCGCTGGGTGAGGTCAGCAGCGTAAAGATCGACGGGTCGGGATGGTCGAAGCTGACCGTATTGATCGTGTTGAACCGCGACAGGTCGTAGCGCCAAGGCGCGAGGTTGCCGTGCCATGCGACCACGTCGAGCGGCGAGTGATCGAGCGTGGTGGTCCACAGCGAGCCCATGAACTTCTGGACGACCTCGACCGGTTCGTCGCGGTCCTCGAACCACGCGACCGGCGTCTCGAAATCGCGCGGGTTGGCAAGCCCGTTGGCGCCGATCGGGCCGAGATCGGGCAGGCGGAACAGCGCGCCGTGGTTCTCCGCGACGTAGCCGCGCGCTTCGCCATCGGGGAGTTCGGCGCGAAAGCGGACGCCGCGTGGGATCAGCGCGATCTGGCCGGGGGCGATGTCGATTCGGCCGAGTTCGGTCAGCAACCGGAGGCGACCGCTCTGCGGCACGAACAGGAGTTCGCCATCCGCATCCATAAACACGCGCGATTTCATGTCGGTGTTAGCAGCGTAGACGTGGAGCGCGACGCCTTCGAGATCGGCGGGATCGCGGTTGGCGAGCATCGTTGTCATGCCGTCGATCAGGTCGGTATTCGGGGCAGGCGCCTCGATCGGATCCCAGCGCAGGCGATTGGGCGCGAGCGGCGCGTCGGTGGTGCCGGGCGCGAATTGCTTGGCACCGGCGTAGCGCTCGAAAGGGGGATGCTCGGCGGTCGGGCGCATCCGGTAGAGCCAGCTGCGGCGGTTCTCGTGGCGGGGCGCGGTGAAGGCGGTGCCGGAGAGCTGCTCGGTGTAGAGTCCGAAAGCGGGGCGCTGCGGGGAATTGCGGCCGATCGGCAGCGCGCCGGGGATGGCCTCGGTCGATACGTGGTTGCCGAAGCCGGGCCGGTACGCCGCGCTATCTTCGGTCTGGCCGGCGGTCTCGCCTGCGCCGTTGGTCGGCTGGTGAATTGTCATGGCTTCCTCTCCGTCACCTGTTCCGATCAACGCCCGAACCGCCGGCCGTTCAAACTCTTTTCCAACCGCAGCCCCGTCGGTCACGGCGAAGCCGCGCCCTGTGGGGCGGCTCCGTTCGCGCCGGCCGGTCGACGGCAGCGCCTGCGCGCTGCATCTCGACCGAAGCTGCGCTTCGATCCTTGATCAGGCGTCGACCGTGATCACCCCGCGGCGGATCTGATCGAGCTCGATCGATTCGTACAGCGCCTGGAAATTGCCATTGCCGAAGCCTTCATTACCCTTGCGCTGGATGA
The DNA here is from genome assembly GCF_057815015.1 of Sphingomonas sp. SL1004. Classification (NCBI taxonomy): domain Bacteria; kingdom Pseudomonadati; phylum Pseudomonadota; class Alphaproteobacteria; order Sphingomonadales; family Sphingomonadaceae; genus Sphingomonas; species Sphingomonas sp. SL1004. Next base: position 1,185,517 of record NZ_JBYMUX010000001.1, on the reverse strand, counting down.
TCTCGAAAAAGATCGGCCCGAACATGTTCTCGGTGAAGATCTGCAGCAACAGCCCCTCCTCGCCGACATTGCCGTCGATCAGGATGCGGTTGCGGCGCAGGCGTTCGAGGTCGTGGCCGTGGTTCGGCACGCGCTTGTCGACCAGCTCGTAATAGGTCTCGATCGTGTCCTGCAGCTTGACGCCGCGCGCGCGCAGCTTCTCGACCGTCTCGAAGATATCGTTGGTGGTCAGCGCCAGATGCTGGATGCCCTCGCCGTTGTAATCCTTGATGAATTCCTCGATCTGGCTCTTGTCGTCCTGGCTCTCGTTGAGCGGAATGCGGATCGCCCTGTCGGGGGCAATCATCGCCTGGCTGAACAGACCCGTAGCCTTGCCCTTGATGTCGAAATACTTCTGCTCCTCGAAGCCGAAGATCTGGCCGTAGAACTCGGCCCAAGTCCGCATCTGGCCACGCTTTACATTGTGCGTGAGGTGGTCGAGCAGGTCGAGGCCGACGTTGTTCGTGGCCTCGGCTTCGGCCGCACCAGAAACCGCGGTCCAGTCGTCGTAAAGGCTGCCGGCCGCGCCATGCTTGTCGACCAGATACAGCAGCGAACCGCCGATCCCTTCGAGCACGTAGCTGCCCTCACCGAGCGCGCCCATGCTGGCATCGGCTGCCTTGGCGCCGCGAGCGAGCGCCGCGTCGAACGCTTCCTTGGCGTCGTGAACGCGGAACGCCATGCCGCTTGCGGACGGACCATGATCTGCGCGGAACGCCGCCGCGTGGCCACCATCCTCGCGGTTGAGCAGCAGGTTGATCCGGCCTTGCTTGTAGCGGGTGACCGCCTTGGTCGGATGGGTCGAGGCGGCGACGAAGCCGAACTGCTCGAACTGCGCGGCCATCCGGTCTGGATCGGGAGAGGTGAATTCGGCGAACTCGAACCCGTCGAGACCCATCGGGTTTACGTCCATATGGTCCATGATCACATCCTGACAGTTGGTATCCGTTGTTACCAATCTGGCGGGTTGAACAACTGGTGTCAATCGTTACGATTCCGCCATGGCTGACCGCGCACTCGTCCTGGACGATTTCATTCCGTATCGCCTGTCGATCACGTCGAACCTCGTCAGCGAAGCGGTGGCGGACACGTATGAGGCGCTGTTCGGGCTGACGATCCCGGAGTGGCGGCTGGTGACCGTGGTCGCAGAGGCCGGCGGAATCACGCAGCAGCAGATCGGCCAGCAGACGCGGATGGACAAGGTGACCGTCAGCCGCGCCGCGATCGCGCTGGTCGAGCGCGGGCTGATGCAGCGCCACGCGAACCCGGAGGATCGTCGCTCGCATCTGTTGAAGCTGACCGACGACGGCCACACGCTCTATGCGTCGGTGGCGCCGAAAGCGCTCGATCTGGAGCGCCGGATCTTCGCCGGGTTCTCGGCCAAGGAGGTGGAGCAGTTCGTAGCGATGCTGCGGCGGATCGACGCGGTGACGATCGACCTCGCTCAGGAGTCCCACGGCGGCGTTGGCGACCAGAGGCCGCGTAGGTAATCGAGCAGCGCGCTGGTGCCCGACGACACCGCCCCGCGTGCGTGCACCGCGTAGATGCCGACGTCCGCAGACCCCGCCATCTCTGGCAGGACCCGCACGAGCCGGCCGCTTGCGAGGTCCGCGCTCACATCCCAGAGCGAGCGCAACGCGATGCCGACGCCGGCCAGCGTGAGTTCGCGAACGACCTCGCTGGAGTTGGTCGCGACGTAGCTCGGGCGGTCGATCGTGACGGCGCCGTCTGGTCCAGCGAGCCGCCACGGCATCTGGCCCTTCGCCGCGAGCAGCCGGTGTTTCGTGAGGTCGGCCGCGTCGTTTGGCGCAACGTAGCTTGGCGCAGCGCAGAGCACGCGGCGGCTGTCGGCGAGACGATAACCGGTCAGGCTCGGCGGCACGGCCGGCGCGATCCGGATGGCGAGGTCGAGCCGGTCGCCGATCACGTCCGAGAAGCCGTCCGACAGATCGAGATCGAGTTCGATCGCGGGGTGCGCATCGAGGAACGGCTTCAGATGCGGCGCGATGTGGAGACGGCCGAACGAGGTCGGCGCGCTGACCCGGAGTGGCCCCGCCGGCGTCTCGGCGCGGTCCGACACGCGCGCCTCGGCATCGCGGATCGCGGCGAGGATCTCCAGCATGTCGCGGTGATACGCCGCGCCTCGTGGCGTCAGGTCCAGCCGCCGGGTGGTCCGATTGAGCAATCGCACGCCCAGCCGCGCCTCCAGCCGCGCGATCCGCTTCGACACCATCGCTGGCGAGATGCCGAGCGAGCGCCCCGCCGCGCTGAGGCTGGCGGTGCGGACGACCTCGACGAAGAGGACGATGTCGGGATCCATTCGTTCTCCACGCGATCAACAGCTTTCGGTTTATAGTGTCTAGTGGCGAAGGTGGTGGACGTCTATCGTCCCGACAGAGCATAGGAGAGCAGCATGACCGAGATGATCGACACCTATCAGTATCGGGCGGGTCTGAAGATCGCCGCATCACTGGTGGACTTCATCGAGACGGAGGCGCTGCCGGGCACGGGTCTCGACCCGGCCGCATTCTGGCAGGGCGTGTCCGACATCTACGCGAGGTTCGCACCGGAGAATGCTGAACTGCTCGCAGTCCGCGACAACCTCCAGGCAAAGATCGACGCTTGGCACGAAGCCCGTGCCGGCAAGCCGATCGACCAACCCGAGTACCAGGCATTCCTGCGCGAGATCGGCTATCTGGTCGACGAGCCTACGCCGTTCGCGGTCGCGCCGACGAACGTCGATGCGGAGGTGGCCTCGCTCGCCGGCGCGCAGCTGGTGGTGCCGATCCTCAACGCTCGCTTCCTGCTGAACGCGGCGAACGCGCGCTGGGGGAGTTTGTACGACGCGCTCTACGGCACCGATGCGATTCCGGGCGCGGCGTCGGGCAAGGGGTATGACGCCGCTCGAGGCGCGCAGGTGATTGCTTGGGCAAAGGCCTTCCTCGACGACGCAGTGCCATTGGCCAGCGGATCGTGGACCGACTGGACCGGTGGCACGCCCGCACTTGCCGATCCGAGCCAGCTTGTCGGGCATGCTGGCGACAATATCTTGTTGCGTCACAACGGCCTGCACATCGAGCTTGTCATCGATCCGGAGCATCCGATCGGGCGCGACGATCCTGCGAACCTCGCCGACGTCGTGCTGGAATCTGCGCTGACCACGATCGCGGATCTCGAGGATTCGATCGCCGCGGTCGATGCGGAGGACAAGGTCGCCGCCTATGCAAACTGGCTTGGACTGATGAAGGGCGACCTGACCGCCAGCTTCGATAAGGGCGGCCGCACGGTTACGCGCTCGCTCGAACCGGACCGGCAGTACACCGCGCACGACGGCAGCGCGTTCACGTTGCCCGGTCGTAGCCTGATGTTCGTGCGCAACGTCGGCCACCTGATGACGACGCCCGCAATCCTGCTCGCCGACGGCAAAGAGGCGCCCGAGGGCATCCTCGACGGCATCGTCACGTCGCTGATCGGCTTGCACGACCTGAAGGGCGCCGGCCCGATCCGCAACAGCCGCGCCGGCTCGATCTACATCGTCAAGCCGAAGATGCATGGCCTCGACGAAGCCGCCTTCACCAACCGCCTGTTCGACGGAATCGAGGACCTGCTCGGCCTCGCGCGCTACACGATCAAGGTTGGCGTGATGGATGAGGAACGCCGCACCTCAGCGAATCTCGCCGCCTGCATCGCCGCGGTGAAGGACCGCGTCGTGTTCATAAACACCGGCTTCCTCGATCGCACCGGTGACGAGATGCACACCTCGATGCGCGCCGGCCCGATGATCCGCAAAGGCGACATGAAGGCTTCGTCGTGGATCAAGGCATATGAGGATCGCAACGTCCAGATCGGGCTCGCCTGCGGGCTCAGCGGCCGGGCTCAGATCGGCAAGGGCATGTGGGCAGCGCCGGACAGGATGGCGGACATGCTCGAGCAGAAGATCGCGCACCCGATGACCGGCGCGAACACCGCGTGGGTGCCGTCGCCGACCGCCGCGACGCTCCACGCCACGCACTACCACCGCGTCGACGTGTTCGCGCGGCAGGCGGAGCGGAAGGCCGAGCCGATCGCCTCGCTGGATGCCTTGCTGACTATTCCGGTGGCGACCGGGTACAACTGGCAGCCTGACGAGGTTCGCGAGGAGTTGGAGAACAATGCGCAGGGCATCCTCGGCTATGTCGTGCGTTGGGTCGATCAGGGCGTCGGTTGTTCGAAGGTGCCCGACATCCACGACATCGGCCTTATGGAAGACCGCGCGACGCTGCGGATCAGTTCGCAGCACATGGCGAACTGGCTGCTCCACGGTATCGCGAGGCCCGAGGAGGCGGACGCGGCGCTGCGGCGGATGGCGGCGAAGGTCGATGCGCAGAACGCGGGCGATCCGCTGTACAGCCCGATGGCGGGGCATGAGGACGAGAGCCTCGCGTTCCAGGCCGCCCGCGCACTCGTGTTCGATGGCCTGACGCAGCCGAGCGGCTATACCGAGCCGCTGCTCCACGCGTTCCGCGCGCGGGCGAAAGAAAGGGATGCCGCCTGATGCCTCTGTATGCGATCGAGGGTAAGCGCCCGACGCTGGCCGACGATGTCTGGGTAGCGCCGTCCGCCGACGTCATCGGCGACGCACGGCTGGGGGAGGGGGCAAGCGTCTGGTTCGGCGCCGTAATCCGCGCGGACAACACGCCGATCCTCGTCGGCGCGCGGACCAACATCCAGGAGGGCGCGATGCTGCATTCCGATCCGGGCGCACCCTTGACGATCGGCGAGGGCTGTACGGTTGGCCATCACGCTATCCTCCACGGCTGCACGATCGGCAGCAACGTGCTGGTCGGGATGGGGGCGACTATCCTCAACAATGCCGTGATCGGTGAGAACTGCCTGATCGGCGCGAATGCGTTGGTGACGGAGGGGAAGGTGTTTCCAGCCGGCAGCCTGATCGTCGGTTCGCCCGCCAAAGCGGTCCGGGAGTTGTCGCCGGAAGCGATCGCCGGCCTCAAGATGTCGGCCGCAGCCTACTTGGCCAAGCAGCGCGTCTACGGCGAGGGCCTGAGGTTGGTCGAGGTATAGAATCCTCCCCCGCCAGGGGGAGGTGTCGCCGAAGGCGACGGAGGGGGAGGCACTCGCAACCAAGCTTCTCCCTCACCGCCCCCTCCGTCTGGCAAGCGCCAGACACCTCCCCTTTGCGGGGGAGGATAGTAATTTAGAAGCTCACGCGCCCGCCGAGCGACAGCACGACCGCCGAGGCGTTGCGCAGCGCGCCCGACGTCAGGATGTTGGTCTGCGCGGCCGTGCCGACATACGCCGCCGTGACCCGGTCGATCGTCGTATTCTCGAAGTCGACATATTGCGCGGCGGCATCGAGCGCGATGTGCGGCGAGAGCTGGTACGAGCCACCGGCTGCGTAGGTCCAACGATCGGCATCGGGCACGCGGGCGTCGCGCTGGCCATCCTGCGTCGGTGACTTGGTGCGTTGCAGGCCGGCCCGTACGGTGAGCTTCGGCGTGACGTCATAGTCGAGACCACCGGCCAGGCTCCAGCTGTCCTGATAATTCTCGGGGATCGCGGTATTCAACGGCGCGCCCAGATCGATCGTGTCGAACTTGCTCCAATTATACGCCACCAGCTGCGCGTTCAGCGTGAGCTTGTCGGTGCCACGGAACCGGCCTGCGACGATCACCTGGCCGGGCGTATTGAACGCGGCCTTGGCCCCCGACACGGTCGCGTTCGACGACGCGAGCGGGCCGACGAGGCCGCTGATCGTGAGATCGCCCTTCAGATTATGGCGGATGCTCGACTTGTAGCTGATGCCCACGGTCGCGAAGTCGTTGTGAAGCTGCACGCCCGCGGTCCAGCCGAAGTCCCAACCGTCGCCGCTCAATTCCTGGCGGCCATCGGGTAGCGCCGCGGACAGATTGGGTAGGGCGTTGCTGAGCGTCGCGTCGGTATATTCTACGTTCAGCGCACCACCGACGCGCAGCCAATCCGTCACTGCCACGCCGATCGACGGCTGGATGTCGATCGTCCGCAACCGGGTCTTGTCGGCGCTGTAGCGTGCCCAGCTGTCGGCGTCATAGTTGGTGGTGAAGCTGAAAGGCGACGTCACTGCAACGCCGACAGCGATCCGGTCGGTCAGCGGATAGGCGATCGCGCCCGACGGCAGCACGCCCTTGTTGATAGGGTCGCTCGAATCGGACTGGCCGCTGATCGTGGTGCAGGCCTGGCCCGGGCGACAGATACGCGTGCCGGTGTCGACGACGTCGCCCTTGGGCAGAATTGCCGTCGCGCTGAGCGTCGCGCTGCCGTCGCGGATGCCGGCGATCGCCGCGGGGTTCCACCACAGCGAGGCGGCACCGGTGTCGGCTGCCTCGCCCGAGAACGCGCGACCAGCGCCGCGCGCGGACTGCGCCTGCAGATAGAAGGCGTCGGCATAGGCAGTGCTGGCGAACCCGAACGCCGAAACGAGGGCGGAGGCGGCGAGAAGCGGGGCTTTGGTACGCAGAGTCATGGGATAAGTCCTCAGCTGATATACTGGTGGAATGTGCGGCGCCTCAGCGCACGCGCGTCCAGGTTTGCGTCTTGCAGAGCGGGAAGAAGACGCAGCCGCGCAGCTTCAGCTGGTTCGCACCCAGGGGCGTGATCTTGCCACTATAGGTCTTGCCGTCCTCGGCATTGTAGACTTGACCGCCGCTCCAGACGCCGTCCGAGTCCGGCTTGAAACCACCGAACATCTGCATGCCCTGGATCGGACGATTGCGCAGCGCGGCATCCGAATTCTTCGCATCCTTCATGGCAGGATTGGCGCGAATCGCGTCGGAGGTCAGGATCTTGCCGCAGATCGACGGGCCACAGCGGCTGATCTCGACGATGGCGTTGTGGGTTTCGGTCTTCCAACGGCCGAGGACGGTCTCGGCGGTGGCTGGAGCGCCGGCGAGCAATGCGCCGATGAGCAACAGGGACATCTTCTATCCTCTCCTATGATGCGGGTGACGCCGTATGCGTACGGTCGTCGGAGTTCCAGTTAGGCAAGCGACCTAATCGCGAGCCTGTTGCCGTATACGGCAGGTACCGTTCCGGACTAGAGTTGTACGAAGACTAGTCAAGCCTTCTTACTCATTCGGCTTGGTGAAAAAGTGTTCATCTCGCCACGTTCGCCATTCTCGCGCAGGCGGGAACCCCTATGGCCACCGTCGCGATGGATACGCACGTCAGCGAATATGTATCCCCGCCCGCCCGAGATGATGACGGCCCTCGTTTCCGCCGCCCGGGGATTGTTCCCGGGCCACCTGTCCGCAACCCCGGATGCATTGCGGGGGCGGACAGGTAGATGCCGGAACGAGCCCGGCATGACGGTGAGGGAGCGCGACGCGTCAGTTTCGCAGCGGCTTACCCGTCTGGAGCATGTGGACGACCCGCGCTTGGGTCCGCGGATCCTTGACGCTCGCCATGAACGCCGCGCGCTCCAGGTCGAGCAGTTGATCCTCGGTCACCGTATCGACGAGATCTGCTTCGCCACCGGTCAGCACCTCGGCGAGACGGTCTGCGACGACGAGGTCATAGTCGGTCGCCATGCTCTTCTTGTGGAAGTCGGACACCGCCATGTTGAGTCCGGTCCGGCCGCTCGCGCCGGCGAGGCGGAAGGTCGGCTTCTCCGGCGCGACATAGCCCTCGACCAAGGACAACGCCTTGGCCTTCGCGTCCGCCAGCAACCGGTCGCGGTTCATCGTGATGCCATCGTCCTTGCGCAGGATCATCATCTCCTTCGCCTCCGCCGCCGACTTGGCGACCTGCGCGGTGGAGACCGCCTGGAACACCTTGGTCAGCACCGGCATCGGTCCGTTCGGCAGCGTGCGAGACTTGGTCCAGCGGTCGAGCATCTCGCCGTTGCCGCCCCAGCCGGGGACGAGCCCGACGCCGCACTCGACGAGGCCCGCATAGGTCTCCGCATGCGCCTGCACCGCGTCCGAGTGGAGCAGGATCTCGCAGCCACCGCCTAGTGCGAGCCCGGCCGGCGCGCTGACGACCGGGAAGGGGGCGTATTTGAGCGCCTTGTATGCCTGCTGCCCGCCTTGGACGCTAGCCTCGACCATGTCCCAAAGGCCCGCCCCGACCGCGAACATTGCCGCGCCGAGGTTCGCACCCGCCGAGAAGTTCGACGCTTCGTTATACACCACCAGCGCCTTGAAGCGCTCGCGGACGACCGGGATCGCCTCGTTGATGAGCGCCACGACCTGGTCGTCGAGCGCGTTCATCTTGGTGTGGAATTCGAGCGCCGCGACGCCGTCGCCGACATCCCAGAGCGACGCCGACAGGTTCGTGAGGATCGGCTGCGAGCGGAGCTTGATGTCCTCCAGCAGTTCGACGCCGTCCGCGCGCGGCACGTCGGCATACTCGCCGGCGGCAGTGAGGAACTGACGCTGGCCGTTCTCGACGCGGTAGAACGGACGATCGCCCGCGGTCGTCAGGATCGCGGGAACGTCGCGACCTTCCTCGGCAAGGCGCACGGCCAGCACGCCCGGCCCCATTCGGTCGATCAGCTCGAACGGCCCGTATTTCCAGTTGTAGCCGAGCTTCATCGCGTCATCGATCGCGACGACATCGTCCGCCGCCTCGCCGACGAGCATCGCCGCGTAGGACAACACGCGGCCGAGGATCGTCCACGCATAGGTGCCGATCTTGCCCGGCTCGGCGATCAGCGCGGCAAGGTCCTTGCCTGTTTTGCCTGGCAACTCCGCGGGCTTGGCTTCCGCACGGTACTCACCAGTGGCGAGGTCGAGCGACAGCTTGGTCCGCGTCGCCTTGTCAAAGCGATAGAACCCACCCTTGCCCTTGCGGCCGGTGAACCCTTCCGCGATCATCTTGTCGACCAGCGGCAGCGGGCGGACCGTATCGAAATACGGATCGCCGGCCGGCAGCGTGGAGGAAAGGCTCTTCGACAGCAATGGCATCAGGTCGACGCCGACAAGATCAACCAACCCGAAGATGCCCGTCTTCGGCACGCCCATCGGACGGCCGCCGATCTGGTCGGCTTCCTCGACGGTCAGCCCCTGGTCCATCGCCGCGTTGATCGCGATCGCCAGCCAATAGGTGCCGATGCGGTTGGCGATGAAGCCCGGCGTATCCTTCGCCCGCACGATCCGCTTGCCCATGAAGCGATCGACGAAATCCTCGACCCTCTCCGCGACCGCGACGTCGGTATGCTCACCACGGACGATCTCGACCAGCCGCATGTAGCGCGGCGGGTTGAAGAAATGCGTGATGAGGAAGTCGGCCTTGAACTGGTCCGATCGCCCCTCGACAAGGTTGCCGAGCGGGATCGTCGAGGTGTTCGACGACACCGCGGTGCCGGGACGCTTCAGCGCTTCGAGCTTGGCGTACAGCGCATGCTTGATGTCGAGCCGCTCGACAATCGCCTCGACGATCCAGTCGCACTCGGCGACCCGGTCGAGGTGATCGTCGATGTTGCCCGTCTCGACCAGCTTGGCCGCGCGCTTCGACATGAAGGGGGCGGGGTCGGTCTTGAGCATCTTGGCGACCGCACCCTTGGCCACTGCGTCGCGATCGTCACCCTCGCGGGGTACGATATCAAGCAACAGCACGGGGATGCCGGCATTGGCGACCTGCGCCGCAATGCCTGCGCCCATCACGCCCGCGCCGATGACGCAGACCTTCTTGACCTGATCGCCCATCATGCGCGCTCCAACACCGTTGCGATGCCCTGACCGCCGCCGATGCACTGGGTCGCCAGCGCATAGCGGCCACCTTCGCGCGACAAGAGCGCAGCCGCCTTGCCGACGATTCGCGCGCCGGTTGCGCCGAGCGGATGGCCGATCGCGATCGCGCCGCCGTCGAGGTTGATCGTCTCGTCCTTGAGGCCGAGGTCGCGGATGCAGGCGATCGCCTGGCTCGCGAACGCCTCGTTGATCTCGACCACGTCAAGGTCGGCGACGGTGATCCCGGCACGCTCTAGCGCCTTCTTCGACGCATCGATCGGGCCGAGTCCCATCGTCTCGGGCGCGCAACCCGACACGCCGATCGACTTGATCCGCGCGAGGATCGTCAGCCCGTGCTTCTTGGCGAACTCTTCCGAGGTGACGAGCACCGCAGACGCGCCATCGGTCAGCGGCGACGAGGTGCCCGCGGTCACCGAGCCATCCGCGCTGAACGCGGGCTTCAGGCCGGCGAGCGCTTCGGTGGTCGTGCCGGCGCGGATCGTGCCGTCCTGGCTGACCGGGCCTGCCTTGGTCTGGATCGTCACGATCTCGTCCGACAGCCGGCCATCGGCACGCGCCGCGGCGGCCTTGTCCTGGCTCTTCACCGCGAACGCGTCCTGTTCGGCGCGCGTGATCTGATAGTTGCGCGCGACGTTCTCGGCGGTCTCGCCCATGCCCATGTACGCGCCGGCGCTCTTCTTCGCGAGCTCGGGGTTGGGGAGGGGGTTGTAGCCGCCCATCGGCACGCGGCTCATCGATTCGAGGCCGGCGCAGATGAACGCCTCGCCCGCGCCGACCGCAATCTGGCCGTAAGCGATGTGGATCGCGCTCATCGACGAGCCGCAGAACCGGTTGACCGTCATGCCGCCGACCGAGATCGGCAAGTCGGCGATCTGCGCGATCAGCTTGGCGACGTTGAGGCCCTGCTCGCCCTCGGGGAATGCGCAGCCGAGGATGATGTCCTCGATCTCGGCGGGGTCGACGCCGGTCTTGTCAAGCAACCCGCGAATCGTCTGCGCGGCGAGATCGTCCGGACGGACGCGGGCGAGCTCGCCCTTGCCAGCGAGGTGGAACGGCGAACGGGCGTACCCGGCGATGACGACGTTGGTCACGATGATCCTCTCATATTGCGGTCGACCCGGTTAACGCTTGCGGGTTACCCTTAAGGTGCGATACCTCACCTTTACGTCAAGGTGAAGCGGCCGACAATATGGCTTACGCACACCATCTTATGGAGAGCGAGATGCAGGACACTTCCGGGGGCAAAGCGATCGGCAAGCCATTGCTGGGCGAGCCTCGGCTGCTGGGCGACATGCTCGATACGTCGGTCGGTCGGTTCGGGGGACGCACGGTGCTCGACTTCATGGGTCGGACGATCACCTATGCCGAACTCGGCGAGTCGGTCGACCGAGCCGCGCGGGGCCTGCAAGATCTCGGCGTCGTGAAGGGCACGCGAGTCGCGCTGTGCCTGCCTAACACGCCCTATTACCCGATCCTGTTCTTCGCGATCCTCAAGGCCGGCGGCATCGTCGTCAACGTCAACCCGCTCTATGTCGAGCGGGAGTTGGCGCATCTGCTGGAGGATTCGGGCGCGACGATCATCGCGACCTGCGACATCGCCGAAATCCATGCGCGAGTCCTGAAGGTCGCGGGGCAGATGGGGGTGAAGCACGTCATCACCTGCCCGATCGCCGGCGCGTTGCCGCCGCTTAAGTCGATCGCCTACCGGGTCTTCAAGCGTGCCGAGATCGGCCACGCCCCCAGCGATGCGCGCCATTGCACGTTCGACTCGCTGCTGAAGGCGAAGGGCGCGCCGTCCCAGGTCGCGGTCTCCCCGGACGAGGTCGCGGTGCTGCAATATACCGGCGGCACCACCGGCGAGCCCAAGGCGGCGATGCTCAGCCACGCCAATCTCGTCGCGAACGCCGATGCGATGGTGATGTTCGTCGGTGGCGAGCAGCCGCATCAGGACCGCGTGCTCGGCGCGCTGCCGCTGTTCCACGTCTTTGCGCTGACCACCGTGCTGACCTATTCGATCCGCACCGGTGCAGAGATGATCCTGCTGCCGCGCTTCGAGTTGCAGCAACTGCTCAAGACGATCGACCGCACCAAGCCGAGCTATTTTCCCGCGGTGCCGACGATCTACGCCGCGATCACCACCGCGGCGGAAACGCAAAAGATCGACCTGTCCTCGATCCACGCCTGCATCTCGGGCGGCGCGCCGCTGCCCGCCGAAGTCCGCACCGCGTTCGAGGCCGCGACCGGCGCGAAGCTCGTCGAGGGCTATGGCCTGTCGGAGGCATCACCGATCATCACCTGCAACCCCATCGACGGCATCAACAAGCCGGGCTCGGCGGGCTTGCCATTCCCCGGCACGACGATCGAGATCCGCGACCGCGAAGACCCGACTCGGCTGCTGCCGATCGGCGAGAACGGCGAGATCTGCGCGCGCGGACCCCAGATCACCCAAGGCTATTGGCACAAGCCCGCCGCCACCGCCGACCTGTTCGCGGACGGCGCGCTGCGCACCGGTGACGTCGGCCATCTCGACGAAGACGGCTACCTCTTCATCGTCGACCGGATCAAGGATCTGATCCTGGCGGGCGGCTACAACGTCTATCCGCGCGTGATCGAGGAGGCGCTGTACGAACACCCCGCCGTGCTCGAAGCGGTCGTGATCGGCGTGCCCGACAAATACCGTGGGCAGGCCCCCAAGGCGTTCGTCGTGCTGGCGGAAGGCGCGGTGGCTACCCCGCTCGAACTGCGCGATTTTCTTCGCGACAAGATAAGCAAGATCGAGCTTCCCCGCGAGGTCGAAATCCGCGACACTCTCCCCAAGACGCTGATCGGCAAGCTATCCAAAAAGGAACTTGTCGCTGAAGAAAACGCAAAAGCGGCGTCTGGGGAGAGGGACGTACAGACATGAACGATCGTCAGGACGATCTTACCGGAATCCAGGAAGTATCGCGGACGCTCGGCGTCAGTGCGCGGACGTTGCGGTTCTACGAGGACAAGGGGCTGATCGAACCATGCCGGATCGGGACGACCCGCGTCTATACCCGACGCGACGTGGCGCGCATGCAGTTGATCCTGCGCGGCAAGCGTCTCGGCTTCACGTTGCGCGACATCGAGGAGTTCCTCGATCTGTACGACGCCGATCCCAAACATGTCGAGCAGATGCGCGCGCTGGCGGAGCGATGTCGTCAGCGGATAGACCTGCTGGATGCGCAGCGCGAGGCGATCGTGCAGACTCGCGACGAGCTGGAAAAGATCGAGCAGGAAGCGCTGGCACGCATCCCGGTTGGCGCGGCCTGAGCTTTGCCCTCGGTATAGCCGGCGGCGTTCGCGACCCGGTCACGTCAACGCCGCCGTACTGGTACTATTCCAGGTCGCCTTCGTCGATGACCACGACGTTGGCCGAAGGACGCTGCAACGCGGCTTCAAGGCAGATGTCGGTCAGTTCGTCGTTGAACCGCTCGAACATCTCCAGCGCATCATCCTCGGGCTCGTCGCCGCTCAATTCCTTGAGCACGGCGTATTGGACCGCGAAATCGCGCTCGTCGCCGTCGATCTCGGCGGTAAACTCGACCTGCTTGGCGACGTCGTTGTCGGTAACGCTGGCCTGGTCGATCTCAAGGCGGCTTGCCATGTTAGTCTGAACTCCTCGGGGTAGGCGCCGTCTCTGCACAAGAGCGGGGGCGGGAGCAAGCCGCAAGCCACGCGATCGTCGCCAACCGATTAGTGACGGCGGCTTTTCGGACGAAAACACTGCAGCGCGTTGAGCGCGCAGGGACGCCGCCAGCGCCTAAGCGTCGTCGCCCATCCGCAACGCCGCGATGAACGCCTCCTGCGGGATGCTGACCGAGCCGTATTCGCGCATCTTCAGCTTGCCCTTCTTCTGCTTTTCCAGAAGCTTCTTCTTGCGGCTAGCGTCACCGCCGTAGCATTTGGCGGTCACGTCCTTGCGCATTGCGCTGATCGTCTCGCGCGCGATCACCTTGCCGCCGATCGCCGCCTGGATCGGGATCTTGAACAGGTGGCGCGGGATCAGTTCCTTGAGCCGCTCGACCATCCCGCGGCCGCGCACTTCGGCGGTGCCGCGGTGGACGATCATGCTGAGCGCGTCGACCGGCTCCTCGTTGACCAGGATACCCATCTTGACGAGATCGCCCTCGCGGTAGCCGATCTGATGATAATCGAAGCTCGCATAGCCCTTCGACATCGACTTCAGCCGATCGTAGAAATCGAACACCACTTCGTTCAGCGGCAGTTCGTAGGTCGCCTGCGCGCGACCGCCCACATAGGTCAGGTTCTTCTGGATGCCGCGGCGATCCTGGCAGAGTTTCAGCACCGACCCGAGATATTCGTCGGGAACGTAGATTGTCGCCTCGATCCACGGCTCGCTGATCGTCGCGATCTTGTTTGGCTCGGGCATGTCGGCGGGGTTGTGCAGCTCGATATGAGTCGTGCCGGAGGGATCGGGGTGGGTCAGCTCGATCTCGTATACGACCGAAGGTGCGGTGGTGATCAGGTCCAGATCATATTCGCGCGTGAGACGCTCCTGGATGATCTCCAGATGCAGCAGCCCGAGGAACCCGCAGCGGAAGCCGAAGCCCAGAGCCGCCGACGTTTCCATCTCGAACGAGAAGCTCGCATCGTTCAGCCGCAGCTTGCTGATGCTCTCGCGCAGCTTTTCGAACTCGGCGGCATCGACCGGGAACATCCCGCAGAACACGACCGGCTGGACTTCCTTGAAGCCCGCCAGCGCTTCGAGCGCAGGCCGCTTCGCATCGGTGATGGTGTCGCCGACGCGCGTCTGCGCGACCTCTTTGATCTGCGCGGTGATGAAGCCCATCTCGCCGGTGCCAAGTTCGGTCAGCTGCTCGATCTTAGGGCGGAAACAGCCGACCCGGTCGACCAGGTGCATCGTGCCGGTCTGCATGAACTTGATCTGCTGGCCCTTTTTAAGGACCCCGTCGATCACGCGCACGAGGATGACGACGCCGAGATACGGGTCGTACCAGCTGTCGACCAGCATCGCCTTCAGCGGCGCTTCGGGATCGCCGCTGGGCGGCGGGATCTTGGTGACGATCGCCTCAAGGATCTCGACGATGCCGATCCCGGACTTCGCCGATGCGAGAACGGCCTCGGATGCGTCGATGCCGATCACGTCCTCGATTTCCTTGCGGACCTTCTCGGGCTCGGCGGCTGGAAGGTCGATCTTGTTGATCACCGGCACGATCTCGTGATCGTGCTCGATCGACTGGTAGACGTTCGCCAGCGTCTGCGCCTCGACGCCCTGCGCGGCATCGACCACCAGCAGCGCGCCTTCGCACGCGGCCAAGCTGCGGCTCACTTCATAGGCGAAGTCGACATGGCCCGGCGTGTCCATCAGGTTGAGGACGTAATCGAGGCCGTCCTTGGCGTGATACGCGAGGCGCACGGTCTGCGCCTTGATCGTGATCCCGCGCTCCTTCTCGATGTCCATGTTGTCGAGCACCTGCTCGGACATTTCCCGCGCGGTGAGCCCGCCGGTTTCCTGGATCAGCCGGTCGGCAAGCGTCGACTTGCCGTGGTCGATATGGGCGATGATGGAGAAATTGCGGATGCGGTCGAGCGGAGTCATGCCGCGCTCCTAGCAGCGCCGCCGCGCGGGGGATAGACGGGCGGGCTAAAGCTTGCGCGCGATGAGTTGATAGCAGCGTGCGACCTGTCGATACGGGTCCAGGCGCCCCGCGAGCCATTCGGCGCGCAACACCTCTTCAGGATCGTCGGCCGCGATCGGACCGGTGTGATGATCGGTGAAGATGCCGATCCCCGACCATGCGACGATATCGGCGCCAGCCTCGGCCAGCAGAGCCTCGATTGTCGCCCGCGCGTGATTGCGGCTCGCGGCATAGGGGCCGTGCGCGTCGTCGCCCGTCTCCAGCGCGATCCGTGCCTCGGTCCAGCGTCCGGCCAGTCCGGGACGCATCGCCGCCGCCGCTGGATTGATCGCGACGATCGAAACGAGACCACCGGACTTGCAGAGCGCGACAGCGGCCCGGACCAATGGCGCCGGATCGTCCTCGTACATCAGCACGCTATGGCAGCAGACGAGGTCGGCCACGCCCGCCTGGTCCGCCGCCATCGTCGCGCCGTCCGCGCAGATCAGCCGGACGCGGTCTCGGATCGCCGCCGGGCGCCGCGCCAGCCGCTGCTCGCCGAGCGCGATCATGTGCGGATCGATGTCCTGGACCACCACCTCATGCCCCGCCATCGCCAGCCGGACCGCGAGCGCCGCATCGCCACCGCCAAGATCGACCACGCGCAACGGTCGCTCGGGGAGCACTGCGGTCAGCGTGCGGATCGTCAGTTCGAGCGGGATACTCGTTTCTTCATGCCCGCCCGGCCGCACGAACGCGTCCGCGATGCCGGGCGCGGACGTCCAGTAATTCACGCCGCGACCATCGGCACGGGGCAGGGCGTCAGGACGCCGTCCGACAACAGCCCGCAGCAATCGCCATCCTCGATCTGCAAGGTGTCGGGCGAGAACACGTCCTCGTCGCGGGTGCTTTCGGGATGCGGCGCGTCCGACGGCGCAAGGTGTTCGAGGTCGATCACGTCGCTCCCGCCATCCACTTCGACGATGCCGCCGCGCGCGATCAGGTCGAGGTGGATCGCGCATTGATAGCCGACCACGCCCGGATCCTGGTTGTGCTGGCCGAGCCCGAGATGCACGCCCGGCCGACGCTCGTTGATGTGCGAGTTCATCGCGATCGGCTCGCCGATGCCGAAGTTCGTGCCGAAGCCGAGCTCGCCGACATTGTACGCGCAGTGCGTGGTCAGCGCGGAATCGAGGAACCGCATCGTCCGCGCATCCTCGCAGCGATGCGCGACGACCCGGCCGCCGGCGAGCTCGATCGTCACCGGGAAGGTCTCCAGCCGGACGTCGTCCTCGGTGATCGCGTTCACATTATACGCGAAGTCCGCGACGTGGATGCCGGAGATTGCCGCCGGGAACGTCGCGACCTCGCCGGCGGGCAGGATCACCGTGCCGCCATCACGGGCGCGGCCGCGGTTGCTGATCCAGCGATGCTTGGGATCGAGCGTGACCTCCAGATCGGTGCCCCCGCGCGTCGTGATCCGCAGCTTCGACGCCCGCGTCAGCCGCTCGAGGATCGCGACGTTGCGGCGGGAGAGTTCGTCGGGTGTCGCGAGCAGCGCATCAGCGAACAGGCTGTCGCTTGCGCTGATCGACCGGAAAATCCGCAGGCGCTCGGGCGGGTAGATCGCCAGCGCCCGCGTCAGCGCACCGGTATGCGAGAACGTGTCGCGCTCGAACGACAACAGGATCAGCCACCCTTCGAACGCATCGAGCGACGGCAGTTCGGCGCGCAGCCGCTCCTCGAACGTCTCGTCGACGAGCGGCGCCATCCACACGCGTACGGCGGGGATGGCGCGCATCTCGAGCGCGGCGCAGACGAGGGCGGCGGACCGTTGGCTATCGCTCGTGTAGAGGATAACCGCGGTGTCGCCGCCGGCGATCCGGACATAGGCGTCCAGCAGGGACTGAACCCCGCGCCAGATCTTCCCGTCCATCGCCCTAGTTCTTTACGTCGATGCCGCGCTCGGTCAGCGCCGCCTTCGACGTGCTGTAGCTGATCGTCCACGCCAGCTGATCGAGCGGGCGGATCCGGCTCGCGTCGCCCAGCTGTGCCGCGGCGGTGCTGTAGGTGACGGTCCACGCCGCTTCGCCGCCCTTGCCGAGATCGATCACGTGCGTGCTGAGGTCGCCGATCCGGAAAACTTGCTCGCTGCTCTTCACTTCACGCAGCACCTGCGCCGAAACGCGGGCGACGATGTCGTTGATGTCCTGTTCGCTAGGCATGTCTGCTCTCCTGGTAGAGTGAGGGGAACGCGACGCTGGTTTTGTGAAAGCCCCTTTGCGTCCCGTCAAAGCTGCGCGCACGGCGCAGGCCGGACAATCACGACGAAATCCGTTTCGGAGGCAAAACGATTATAGGCGGGATGCTCGCGCGGCACGTCGCTGGTCGGGCACGATAAAAGAACCGCCATGCCGGTGCAGGTTGCGTGGAGCCGTCCGGATGCTGGTGCGGTACGGATATTTGTCTTGATCGATCTGCGGGTCGGGGCTAGGGGGCTCACCGGCAATGTTGTCGGGGCGTGGCGCAGTCTGGTAGCGCACTGGTCTCGGGGTCCAGGGGTCGTAGGTTCGAATCCTATCGCCCCGACCATTGCCGATTTTCCTGAGGCAGGGCCCGGGATTTTCCCCGAATTTACTTTATCTTGAAGAGCGTAGCGCGGCCCTCGGGCGCCTGAGATCACGCGTGTCATCCATGAAGGTCCAGGCCCGCCGGCGTGACGGCGAGCCTGGATCGATGCCCTCGGCTTACTTAGCCGTCGGTGCCATGCCGCGGTCTTCGAGCATCGGGCCGATGTCGGGGTCCTTGCCGTAGAACGCCTTGAACATCGGGCCGTAATCCTCGGTATGGCCCTTCGACAGGATCATGTCGCGGAAGCGCTGGCCGTTAGCGCGGGTCAGACCGCCATGCGCGACGAACCAGGCATAGGCATCGTTGTCGAGCATCTGCGTCCACAGATACGCGTAATACCCCGCCGCATAGCCACCCGCCCAGATGTGCGCGAAATAGCTGGTGCGATAGCGCGGCGGCACGTCCTTCGTATCGAGCCCCATCGTCGTGAGTGCCTTGGTCTCGAACGCATCGACGTCCTGCGGTCCGGCCGACGCCGGCAGCGAATGCCAGTCCTGATCGAGCGTCGCGGCCGCCACCAGTTCGCCCAGTTCATAGCCTTGGTTGAACTTCGCCGCGTTCTTGATCTTCGTGACGAGTGCCTTTGGCATCACCGCACCGCTGCGATAGTCCTTGGCATAGTTGGCGAAAATCTTGGGATCGAGCGCCCAATGCTCGTTGAACTGCGACGGAAACTCGACCCAGTCGCGCGCGGTATTGGTGCCCGAGACCAGCGGATAGGTCTGGTTCGCGAACAGGCCGTGCAGCGCATGGCCGAACTCGTGGAACATCGTCGTGACGTCGTCAAACGTGATCAGCGCGGGCTGGCCCGGCGCAGGCTTGGTGAAGTTGCCGACATTGTAGACTACCGGCTTGGTGCCGAGCAGCTTCGACTGACCGACGAAGTTCGACATCCACGCACCGCCCGACTTGTTGTCGCGCTTCCAGTAATCGAAATACATCAGGCCGAGTTCGGAGCCGTCCTTGTCGAACACCGTGAAGACGCGGATGTCGGGCTGGTACACCGGGATGTCGCGGCGTTCCTTGAAGGTGACGCCGTAGAGCTGGTTCGCCGCGAAGAACACGCCGTCTTGCAGGACCCGAGAAATCTCAAAATACGGCTTCAGCTCGTTCTGGTCGAGGTCGTACTTGGCTTTGCGCACCTTGTCGGAATAGAAATCCCAGTCGGACGGTGCGAGCGGGAACGAAGCGCCGGTCGCATCGATCGTCTTCTGCAATTCGGCGGCCTCGCGACGCTGTTCGGCGGCGGTCGCGGGAACGAGCTGCGTCATGAAGCGCTTGGCGGCGTCTGGGGTCTTCGCCATCTGGTCATACAGCGAATAGGCGGCGTAGTTCGGATAGCCGAGCAGCTGCGCCTTTTGTGCGCGCAACTGGGCGATCTTCTGGACCAACGCACGCGTATCGTTGGCGTCGCCGCGCTGCGACCGGTTCCAGCTCTTCTCGAACAGCGCGGCGCGAGTCGCGCGATCGGTGAGCGAGGACAGCGCCGGCTGCTGCGTCGTGTTCTGCAGCGACAGCACGTATTTGCCGGTAAGACCGCGCTCCTTGGCGGCTTCCGCGGCAGCGGCGATCTCGGCATCGCTCAAGCCGGCCAGCTTGGCCTTGTCGTCGACCACGAGCGCGCCAGCCTTGGTGCCGGCCAGCAGCTTCTGCTGGAAGTCGGTCGTCGCAGTCGAGATCTGCGTGTTGAGCAACCGCAGCTTGGCCTTGTCGGCATCGTTCAACTGCGCGCCGGCGTGGAGGAAATCGCTGTGGTAGATTTCCAGCACCTGCTTCTGTTCGGCGTCTAACCCGAGCGAGTCCTTCTTCGCATACAGTGCCCGGACGCGGGCGAAGAGCTTCGGATCGAGATAGATCGCGTCGCCGTGCTGCGCCATCTTTGGCGCCACTGCGCTGCGGACCTTGTCGAGCGCGTCGTTGGTGTTCGCCTGCGACACGCCGAAGAACGCCTGGCTGGCGCGGTCGAGCGTCCGGCCCGAGCGCTCCATTGCCTCGATCGTGTTGGCGAAGGTCGCCGCCGCGGGATTATTCGCGATCTTCCGCATCTCGGCGATCTGCTCCGCCATACCCTGTTCGAGCGCGGGCTGGTAATCGGCGTCGGTGATCTGGTCGAAGCGCGGCGCCTGGAACGGCAGCGTGCTGGGGACGGTCAGCGGATTGACGCGGGCCGCCTGGACGGTAGCGGTGCTGGCGATGCAGCACAGGATGGCGGCGGAACGAAGCAGGGTGGAACGCAGCATCAAAGACTCACAATGGCAGGAGTGATGACGCTCTTCTTGCATGGACCGCCAAGCCGTTACAATGTCTCATTATTGATCGACATGGGGGTAACGTGACCGGATCCTATCAGACTTTAACGCTGGCGCTGACCCTCGCGCTGGCGACGGGCGCGAGTGCCCAAACCCCTCCGTCTCGCTATCAGCCGCGCGAGACGTTCGCGCCGTTCGACATGGCGCAGCCCTCGGGACGGGTGCGGTCGGCGAATGGCTTGCCGGGGCCAAACTATTGGCAGAACCGCGCGGATTACCAGATCCGGGCGACCCTCGATCCGGCGGCGAAGACGATCACGGGCAGCGTCGACATTCACTACACAAACGCCAGCCCTGACGTGCTCGACGTCCTCTGGCTGCAGCTCGACCAGAACCTGTATCGTCCGGGGTCGCGCGGCGCGGACTCGCGGGGCGGTGCTGCGGCGGGCAATACCGGTGGCATGACGCTGGAGACGGTGACGGTCGAGAGCGGCGGGCGGACGTCGACGGTGACGCCGCTCATCTCCGACACCCGCGCGCAACTACGGCTGGCGACACCGCTCGCGGCGGGGGCGAAGGCGGTGATCCGGATCCGCTATCATTATACCGTGCCGTCGGAGGCGTTCGGCGGGCGGACCGGGTGGCTGGCCTCGAAGAACGGCGGCGACATCTTTTCGATCGCACAATGGTATCCACGGATGGCGGTGTACGACGATCTGCGCGGGTGGGACACGGCGCCATATCTCGCGCAGGAATTCTATCTCGAATATGGCGACTTCGATTACTGGCTGACCCTGCCGTCGGACATGCTCGTGGCGGGATCCGGCGAACTGCAGAACCCGGTCGAGGTGCTGACGCCGACGCAGGTCGCGCGGCTGGCGAAGGCGCGGACGAGCGACGCGACCGTCGTCATCCGCGCGCCCGGTGAGATCGCCGACCCAGCCAGCCGTCCGAAGCGGGGCGGAACGCTGACCTGGCATTACCGGATGGAGAATACGCGCGACGTCGCGTTCAGCGCCTCGAAGGCGTTTGCATGGGATGCTGCGCGGATCAACCTGCCGGGCGGCAAGTCGTCACTGGCGATGTCTTTCTATCCCGCGGAATCGCAGGGGCAGGATCGCTGGGGGCGGTCGACCGAATATCTGAAGGATTCGGTCGAGCGCTTCTCGGCGAAGTGGTTCCCCTATCCGTGGCCAGCCGCCGTCAACGTCGCCGGCCCGGCGTCGGGGATGGAATATCCGGGAATCGTGTTCGACGGGATCGACGACAAGGGCAAGGAGCTGTTCTGGATCACCGCGCACGAGATCGGGCATAGCTGGTTCCCGATGATCGTCGGCTTCGACGAGCGCCGTCACGCGTGGATGGACGAGGGCTTCAACACCTTCATCGACACCTATCAGTCGGACGACTTCAACCGCGGCGAATATGCGCCCAAGCGCGACAGCGAATTCGCGCCGGGCGGCGGCAATCCGGTCGACGAGATCCTGCCGGTACTGGCCGATCCCGATGCGCCGCCGATCCTGTCGCGGTCCGACACCGTGATCGAGAAATGGCGCCACCCGGTGACCTATTTCAAGTCCGCGCTCGGCCTAGTGCTGTTGCGCGAGCAGATCCTGGGGCCTGAGTTGTTCGATCCCGCCTTCCGCAAGTTCATCGCCGCTTGGGCGTTCAAGCATCCTAAGCCCGCCGACTTCTTCCGCGCAATGGAGAGCGATGCGGGCGAGGACCTGTCGTGGTGGTGGCGCGGCTGGTACGCCAACACCTGGCAGATGGATCTCGCGGTGGCGGGGATCGCCGCTGCGAAGGACGGCACGCCGCTAGTCAATGTCGAGTCTCGCGACCGGTTGGTGATGCCGGTGACGTTGCGGGTCACCTATGCGGATGGGCACAAGACCGACCTGCGACTGCCGGCGGAAACGTGGATCCGCCAGGCGGCGACGGCGATCCCGGTGCCGCGGGGGACGGTCGTCAGCGCGGAACTCGATCCGGATCATAAGCTGCCGGATCGGGACCGGAGCAACAACGTGGCACGGTCCCGCTGAGGTAAGGCGCTATATCTGGCCATGACGCCTGATATGTTCCCGTCACCCCAGACATCTTCCCCGTTACCCCAGACATCTCTCCCGTCACTCCAGACATCTTTCCGTCACCCCAGCGAAAGCTGGGGTCTCCCGCGTGGCTACCGACGCGCGCCCCACGGGGAGATCCCAGCTTTCGCTGGGATGACGGGTGAGGGCGGTCGGCTTGAGGGGCATCAAAGGCGTTGGAGGCGTCAGAGGCGAAATGAGCGTGAGGGACGGGACGGGCCGTCCGCCCGCCCCCGCGTACAAACTGTCATCATACCAACACAATCGACGCCTAATCGCCGGCTCGGGGAGTGAGCGTCGCGTAATGTCGTGAACCGTCCGAAAGGCGGCCGCGGGAAAGCACGGCGTTGGGTATGGGATGCGCGATCGCCCGTCAGGGACGGCGCCGCGCGATTGGGGAAATGTCATCTTGAAGTTTTCGGTCGTTAAGTCGGCGCTGATGCTCGGCGTCGCATGTGGTTCGCTGTCGGTCGGTTCGGCTGCCTTCGCGCAGTCCGCTCCCGTGCAGGATCAGGCAGCAGGGCCGGCGGACGGTCTCGATGAGATCGTCGTCACTGCAGAGCGTCGCTCGGAAAACCTGCAAAAGGTGCCGCTTTCGGTCGGCGTCGCGTCGGGCGATGACCTCCGGACCTACACGTCGGGCGGTGACGATACGCTGCTCGCGCTGTCGGGTCGCGTTCCCGGCCTGTATGTCGAGACGACGACCGGGCGCATCTTCCCGCGCTTCTACATCCGCGGTCTGGGCAATATCGATTTCTACCTCGGCGCATCGCAGCCGGTCACGATTATCCAGGATGACGTGATCCTCGAGCATGTCGTGCTGAAGTCGAACCCGGTCTACGACGTCCGCCAGGTCGAAGTGCTCCGCGGGCCGCAGGGCTCGCTGTTCGGGCGCAACACGACGGCCGGCATCATCAAGTTCGACACGAACAAGCCGACCAACGACTTCGAGAGCCGCGCATCGGCCTCGGTCGGATCGTATAACAGCGTCAGCCTCGACGCCGGTGTCGGTGGTCCGCTGATCAAGGACCTGTTGTCGATCCGCCTGTCGACGCTGATCCAGCACCGTGAGAACTATGTCGACAACCGCTTCGCCGGCGTCAGCCAGGACAGCACCGCGACCCCGCGCAAGGACGCGATGGGCGGCTTCGACGATCGCAACGTCCGCGTTCAGTTGCTGCTGACCCCGAGCCAGGACTTCACGCTGGACGTGTCGGGCCATGCGCGCTGGTATGACGGCACCTCGACCCTGTTCCACCGCGCCGCGCTAAAAAAGGGTTCGAACGACGTCTCGGCCGAGCCGCGCAACAGCGTGTCGCTCGACGAGGGTAACGACAACCCGCAGAGCTACAACACCTATGGCGGCTCGGTCCGTGCGACCTACGACTTCGGTCCTGCCGCGCTGACCTCGATCACCGCGTACGAGACGACTTCGGGCTTCAGCCGCGGCGATACCGATGGTGGTGCCGCGGCGAACTTCCCGGTTGGCGGCCAGCCTAATGGCTTCGGCGAATCGCAGGGCCAGATCCGCGATCTGGATCAATGGTCGCAGGAGTTGCGCGTCGCGGGAACGCCGGGCGGCAAGTTCAACTGGCAGATCGGCGGGCTGTATTTCGATACGCGCGACGTCACGGACTTCTACCAGCGCGCTTATTTCCTGACCACGCCGCAGCGCAACCCGAACAACTGGGTGCGCCTGCACGACGTCAACACCTCCTGGGCGGGCTTTGGCCAGATCAGCTACGAGATAGCACCGAAGCTGACGATCACGGCCGGCGGCCGCATCACCGAGGACAAGAAGCGTACGCAGCTTCTGAAGACGGCGGACTCGGCTACCGGCGGGGTCACCTACAAGGGGCGTACCGACGTCACGCTGAAGGCCACCAAGCCGAGCTGGGATGCGAGCGTCCTGTACCAGGTGAACCCGGACATCAGCCTGTATTCGCGCGTGGCTGAAGGCTTCCGCGGGCCAACGATCCAGGGCCGG
Organism: Sphingomonas sp. SL1004; assembly: GCF_057815015.1. Classification (NCBI taxonomy): domain Bacteria; kingdom Pseudomonadati; phylum Pseudomonadota; class Alphaproteobacteria; order Sphingomonadales; family Sphingomonadaceae; genus Sphingomonas; species Sphingomonas sp. SL1004. The sequence goes on along the minus strand of NZ_JBYMUX010000001.1, from coordinate 1,161,175 downwards.
TCGGCAGTGTTCAATTCCGACTTCACCACCGCGAATTCCGAGACGATCCTGTCGTGGGAGACGGGCATCAAGACGCGTCTGCTCGACAACACGCTGACCCTGAACGCGACGGTGTTCGGCTACCGCGTGAAGGACATCCAGCTCAACGGCAACGACGTGAACGGCAACGGTGTGCTGTTCAACGCCGACAAGGCCGAGGCGTACGGCATGGAAGCCGAGGCGAACTGGAAGCCGGTACCGAACTTGACGCTGGGGGCAGGCCTCAGCCTGCTGCATAGCGCGATCCGCGACAAGCGCGTCTACGCACAGGTCTGCGCGCTGAACGGCGTAGTGGTCTGCACGGTCGAGAATCCGACGATCAAGGTCGGCACAAACGTGTTCGCGCAGATCGACGGCGAGCCGCTGCCGAATGCGCCTGAGTATAACGTCGACCTGACGGCGCGCTACGACCAGCCGCTGGGCAATGGCGGTCGCGCGTTCATCGCGGGCGACTTCAACATCCAGGGCTACACGCAGTTCGTGCTGTACAAGACCAAGGAGTTCACCGCGAACGGCAACTTCGAAGGTGGTCTCAAGATCGGCTACGCGGCGCCGAACGATGCCTATGAACTGGCGGTATTCGCGCGCAACATCACCGGCGAGAAGAACCTGAAGGGCGTGATCGAGAACTACATGGCCGCCGTGTTCAACGAGCCGCGGATCATCGGCGTGTCGCTCAGCGGCAAGTTCCGCTGATCGAGTAGGGCGCCCCTCGATCCTCTCCCGCAAGGGGGAGGTGGCAGGCGTCAGCCTGACGGAGGGGGAGGTAAGGGCAAACCGCTGTTCCGTGTCCTCCCCCTCCGTCGCCTTCGGCGCCACCTCCCCCTTGCGGGGGAGGATTGCTCGCTCCCGATCATGTCAGCCCTGCAACATGACCCGTCGAGTGACGTATTTTTCAGGAGCGCGAACCGGATTGGCCATGTAGCGCAGGACGTGGCAATTTGCCGTTTCCTTTAGTCGGTTGATACGAACGCCCATGTCGCTCAATCCCGTTTTCTATGATGCGAGCGGCCGGCGGCGGCGGCGGTTCACGCTGGGCGTGGTGGCGTTCGTCGCGCTGCTGCTGCTGTCGATTGCTGTGTTCGCCGCATCGATCGGGATGGTGCCGACCGCGCCGCTGCTGCCGATCGAGCCGGAGCATCCCGCCCTTCGCGCACTGCCCGCACCACGCGCGGGGATCATTCGCCAGACCAAGCGCGACATCAATTACTATGCGAACCGCCTGTTCGGGGCGAGCGCCGCGTTGCCGGGCCAGGCCAAGAGCCAGGCCGCACGCAGTGGGAACCCGTCGCTCGCGATCGCCTTCCATGCGCCATGGGACGAATCCAGCGTCGCCAGCCTCGGTCGCCATGTCGAGCAGCTCGACTGGCTGATTCCCGGCTGGATTTCGGTGACCGGCGCAGATCACCACATCACCGTCTTCCGCGATCAGGCGGGGCGCGACATCCTCAACAAGGCGGTTCACCGTCCGGTGATCCTGCCGATGGTGCAGAACGCGGTCGAGGGGAATTGGGACGGTGCCGGCAGTGCCGCGTTGTTCGCCGACCCCAAGGCGCGGAGTGCATTCCTCGACAAGCTGGTGCCGTTCCTGGCGGCCAACCACGCCGGTGGCGCGTTCTTCGATTTCGAGGATCTGCCGGCCAGCGCGCAGCCCAACTACCGCGCGTTCCTCGCCGACGCGCATGCCCGGTTCGCACCGCGCGGCTGGGTGGTCGCGATCGCGGCGCCGGTCGGCAATCCTGACTGGAACCTGCCCGCGTACGCAAAGGTGACCGACAAGGTCTTCCTGATGGCGTATGACGAGCATGAGACGAGCGGTCCGGCCGGGCCGATCGCCTCGCAACGCTGGTTCGCGCGCATGGTCGCCGACGCAGCGCGGGGGATCCCGCCCGCCAAGCTGGTCGTCGCGATCGGCTCCTATGCGTATGACTGGCACGACAAGGGCGGCGACGCGCTCGACGTCGAGGAAGCGTGGCAGAACGCGGCGGACTCGGGCACCAAGCCGACCTTTGACAAGACCAGCGGCAACAGCAGCTTCGCCTATTCGGAAGGCGGCTCGCAACACCAGGTCTGGCTGCTCGACGCGGCATCGGCGTACAACCAGATCGCGTTCCTGCAAAAGGCCGGGCTCGGCAGCGTCGCACTGTGGCGTCTCGGGTCGGAAGATCCCGGCCTCTGGTCGATCTGGGGCCGCAACCACCGCAGATTGCCGCCGCCCGCAGCGATCGACGCGATGCCGGCCGGCACCAATGTCGATATCGAAGGCAGCGGCGAGATCCTGAAGATCGGTGCCGAGCCGGTCACCGGCATCCGCAACGCTGTAACCGCCAAGGACGGCACGATCGCCGAGGTCGTCTTTACGCGGATGCCGTCCCCCTATGTCGTCGTCCGCACTGGCTATCGCCCGAAACAACTCGCGCTGACTTTCGACGACGGCCCCGATGCGGAATGGACTCCGCAGATCCTGGACATCCTGAAGCGCGAACACGTCCCCGCGACGTTCTTCGTGATCGGCGAGAATGCGCTGACCGAGCGGCCCCTGCTCGAGCGAATGGTCAACGAAGGCCACGAGATCGGCAGCCACACCTACACGCACCCCAACCTCGCCAGCGTCTCGCAGCGGCAGGTGAAATACGAGCTGAACACCACGCAGCGGCTGTTCCAGGCGTTCACCGGGCGCTCGCTCCGGCTGTTCCGCGCGCCCTATTTCGGCGATGCCGAGCCGAGCACAGCCGACGAAATCGTGCCGGCACTGGAAGCCCAGCAGCGCGGCTATATCTCGGTCGGGCTCCACGTCGATCCCGACGACTGGAAGCGCCCCGGTGTCCAGGCGATCATCGACCGGACGATAACGCAGGTCGAGGCGGGCAATCCCGAGCGCAGCGGCAACGTGATCCTGCTCCACGACGCCGGCGGCAACCGCGCGCAGACGGTCGCCGCGCTGCCGATCATCATCGAGCGGCTGCGCGGCATGGGCTACAGCTTCGTCCCCGTATCGACACTTGCCGGCCTGTCGCGCGATGCGGCGATGCCGGTGATCTCGTCGAGCGACCGCGTCGCCGCCGTCGCTGATCTCGCGCTGTTCAGCACGCTGGGCGGCATCGTCGTCGCGCTGCGCTGGATTTTCGGGATCGCGATCACGATCGGCATCTTGCGCGCGCTGGCGTTGTCGGCGCTGGCACTGATCCAGGCCCGTCGCGAACTCTACACGGTGTTCCCCGCGATCGATCCCGACCGGTTCGTGACGGTGATGATCCCGGCGTTCAACGAAGAGCGCGTGATCGTCCGCGCGGTGCAGGGCGTGCTGGCGTCCGCCGAAGTCGCGATCGAGGTCATCGTGATCGACGACGGCTCCAGCGACGGCACCAGCCGCGTCGTCTCCGACGCGTTCGCAGGCGACGATCGCGTCCGCCTGCTGACGCTGGAAAACGGTGGCAAAGCGCGCGCGCTGAACCGCGGCCTCGAACTCGCGCGCGGCGAGATCGTGATCGCGCTCGACGCCGATACGCAGTTCGAGCCGATGACGATCGCCCGCCTCGCACGCTGGTTCGACGATCCGAAGCTTGGTGCGGTCGCGGGCAATGCGAAGGTCGGCAACCGGGTCAATCTCGTCACCAAATGGCAGGCGCTCGAATACATCACCGCGCAGAATCTCGAACGACGCGCACTCGCGCGGCTGAACGCGATGACCGTGGTGCCGGGAGCGGTGGGCGCATGGCGGCTTGAAGCGATCAGGAGCGTCGGCGGCTATCCCGACGATACGCTCGCCGAGGATCAGGACCTCACCATCGCGATCCAGCGCTACGGCTGGACCGTCCAGTACGACCAGTTCGCGATCGCCTGGACCGAGGCACCCGAGACGATCCGCGCGCTCGCCAAACAGCGGTTCCGCTGGGCATTCGGCACGTTGCAATGCCTGTACAAGCATCGCTCGGCGATCGGCGGATCGAAACCGCGTGGACTAGGCTGGGTCGGATTGCCGCAGGCGATCGTGTTCCAGATCGTGCTGGCCTCGATCTCGCCGATCATCGATCTCGCACTGCTGGTCAGCTTCTTCTCGACCTATGTCGCGGTCCAGGCGCATGGCTGGGAACAGACCAGCCACGACGTCTATACGATGCTCGCGTATTGGCTGATCTTCACCGCGATCGACCTTCTGGCCGCGACGATTGCGTTCGCCCTCGAGCGCAAGGAACGCTGGCGGTTACTGTGGCTGCTGATCCCGCAGCGGATCGGCTATCGTCAGGTGATGTACTACGTCGTCCTGAAGGCGATTGCGCAGGCGTTGCGTGGCCCGCTCGTAGGCTGGGGCAAGCTGGCACGTACCGGCCGGGTAACCGCGAACTAGAACAAATCTACTCCCCGCCAAAGGAGAAGAGCCGCCCGCTAGAAGCTGTAGGTAATCTCGGCATAAGCGTAGCGCGTATCGCCCGTGGCCGGCGCGTTGGGCGCATCGCGGAGGAAGCGGCCCTTGGCGAGATACACGCCGCCCGCCGCCATGCGGACGCGCTTGGGAATTGCCCACCACCGTGCGCGCGCCTCGACCTGCGTGCCGACCTCGCGCCCCGACGCGCCGGTCGCATCCCGCACGCCCGTTTGGCCGAAACTGTCGGTGGCGTCGGCGAGCCACAGCGGGCGGACCGCGAGATAGGCGTCGGTGCGCGACGTCGGCTCCAGTTCCAGCCGCGTTTCGACGCTGATCAGGTTCGCGCGAGCGACCTCGCCATACAACCCGCTCGGGGCGAATTCGAAGCTGCGCGCGCCGTACAACGTATCGAACCGCCCGATACGGTCCCCGCGTCCGTTCCCACTTGCATAGTCTGCGGCGAACCGCAGTCGCGGCTTCCACGTGCCCGGCAGGCTCTGGCCTAGCCCGCCATGGACGAATACCGCAGAGACGCGACGATCCGTCACGTCGGTCGCGAGGGGCGAGGCCCGTGCGGTCCCCGATTGCCATACGCCTTCCAGTTCGTAATCGAAGCGACCCGGGGCGGCGCTGTTCGCAAGCCGACCGCCGATCGTCCACAATCGCCGGTTGCGGGTCAGGAAGTCTGGGGCGTCGCGTTCCTGCATGCGAAAGGCATAGCCCTCCAACTTCCCGCCGAGCACTCCGGCCTTGGTGCCGATCGCGCCGTAGAATTGCAGCGCGGTGCGTTCGCGGTCGCGCACCAGGCGATCGGATCGGATCCCGGCGTCGTCATCGGGCAGGCGCTGTTGCGGCATCGTCCAGAACGCGGTCAGCGCGTCGCCGGCGGTGTTGCCCCAATCGAACCTCGCACCGGTGAAGCCATTGGTCGTGTTGCGGAAATTCTCGTCGACCACGAGCCGCCCCGAGCCGAGGTTCATCGTGAACCGCCCGAGACGGAGCTTCGCGTTCCCGCCTGGCGCGAACTGAAGCCAGGCCTGGACCGGTTCGAGCGCATCGACTTCGCTGGAACTGACGGTCGACCCGCGCGGTTCGAAATACGCGCGGGAATCGATCACTTCGCCGCCGATCGCGAACGGACCGCTGGCATAGCTCGCTGCTAGCCGAACCCGGAGGAAGACGGCATGGTCGTCGGCGGAGATGCCGACGCGCGGCTGCCCGTCGAGTGCCTCGCCGCGCACCCGGACGCTGCCGCTGACGTCGAGCCCCTGCTCCTGCGCGGCGGCTGGCGACGCCACCCCGCCAAGGGCCAGTGTCGACACGAGCGCGGCGCGACGGAACGAGTTGAGCGGCAGGATCGTAACTCCGTTTCGCGGTAGCGCGGGACAATCGTCGCGCCCTATAGCGGGGGCTACGGGTTCGAGGAGTCACAAAAGTGAAACATTCTGTGCGGCTGGTCCTGGCCGTTTCCCTGATCGGCGGGTCGGTCGCAGCGCAGGCGGAGCAGCGGCCGCCGCTCGTGCTGGCGGCGGCGTCGTTGCAGGAGTCGCTGACCGCCGCGGCGGACGCCTGGGCGAAGCAGGGCCATGTGAAGCCGACGATCTCGTTCGCCGCTTCGTCGGCCTTGGCGCGCCAGGTCGAATCCGGCGCGCCCGCCGATCTGTTCGTATCCGCCGACGAGGACTGGATGAACGAACTCGCGGCAAAGAACCTGATCGTCGCCTCGACCCGCGTGACGTTCCTCGGCAACCGGCTCGTCGTCGCGGCACCGGCGGGTAGCACGGTCCGTATCCCGGTCCGTCCGCCTGCCGCGCTGGTGCGGGTGCTGACCGCGGGTCCGCTGGCGATGGCCGATAGCGCCGTGCCTGCGGGCAAATACGGGCAGGCGTCGCTGGAGAAGCTCGGCGTCTGGGCGCAGGTCGCGCCAAAGGTGGTGCGCGCGGAGAATGTCCGGGCGACGCTGGCGCTGGTCGAGCGCGGCGCTGCACCGCTCGGGATCGTCTACGCAACCGACGCAAAGGCGTCCGCCAAGGTGCGGATCGCAGGCGTTTTTCCGGAAAGCACGCACCCCGCAATTACCTACCCGGTCGCGCGGCTGCGGGCGTCGACCAATCCCGAGTCCGAGGCGTTCCGGCGGTTCCTGGTGTCGCAGGCGGGCAAGGCGATCTTCGTGCGGTATGGCTTCTCTGCGCGTTAAATGCTCGATGCGACCGAATGGGCGATCGTCGGGCTGTCGTTGAAGGTCGGCGGCGTGGCGATGGCGGTGACCCTGCCGATCGCCTTCGCCCTGGCATGGCTGCTCGCGCGCGTCCGGTTTCCGGGGAAGGTCGTCGTCGATGCGGCGATCCATCTGCCGCTGGTCGTGCCACCGGTCGTCACCGGATGGCTTTTGCTGCTCGCATTCGGCCCCAATGGGCCGATCGGCGGATGGTTGCAGGACTGGTTCGGGGTGACGGTGCTGTTCCGCTGGACCGGCGCCGCGATCGCGGCGGGGGTGATGGCCCTGCCGCTGATGGTGCGCGCGATGCGGATCTCGATCGAGGCGGTCGACCGGCGGCTTGAGAACGCGGCGCGGACGCTGGGCGCCGGGCCGTGGCGCGTGTTCTGGACGCTGACCTTGCCGCTGAGCATTCCCGGCGTGATGGCGGGCGCAGTGCTCGGCTTCGCGCGGTCGATCGGCGAATTCGGTGCGACGATCACCTTCGTCTCGAACGTGCCGGGCGAGACGCAGACCTTGCCGCTGGCGATCTACTCCGCACTGCAGCAGCCGGGGGCGGACGCGCTGGTCTGGCGATTGTCGGCCGTTTCCGTGGGGTTGTCGCTGGTCGCTCTGATCGCGTCCGAACTATTGACCCGGCGTGCCGGACGGGGGCTGCATGTCCTTTGAGATCGATGTCGAGAAGCGCCTCGGCGATGCGCGGGTGTCGCTTACGCTGGAGGCGGGCGAGGGCGCCACGGTGCTGTTCGGACCTTCCGGGGTCGGCAAGTCAAGCATCCTGAACATGGTTGCCGGGCTGCTCCGACCCGATCGCGGACGCATCGCGATCGACGGCGAGACGCTGTTCGGCGACGGTATCGACGTCCCGCCCGAACGTCGCCGCGCCGGCTATGTCTTTCAGGAAGCACGGTTGTTCCCGCACATGCGGGTCCGCGCGAACCTGCTCTACGGGGTCCGCGGCGAGGCGGAGCGGTTCGCGGATATCATCGGCTTCCTCGGCATCGGCCACCTGCTCGATCGCTGGCCGCGCACGCTGTCGGGTGGCGAAGCGCAACGCGTCGCGATCGGCCGCGCGTTGCTCAGCCAACCGCGCTTCCTGTTGCTCGACGAGCCGCTCTCGTCGCTCGATCGCGCCCGCCGCGAGGAGATTATGCTGGCGATCGAGCATGTCCGCGACGTGCTCAAGCTGCCGATCCTGATGGTCACGCACGACCCGGCGGAGGCCGAGCGGATCGGAACGCGGGTCGTGCGGATGTAAATTGTTTCCCTGCGAAGTTAAACGAGTTCGAAGCTTCGCTTCTCGCCATCGATCGAACTGGTCGCGACCCACACGTCGAACATGCCCGGCTCGACGACCCAATCGCCATCTTCCCAGAACCGCAAGTCCTCGCGCTCCACCGTCAGCGTCACGCGCTTCGATGCGCCGGGCGCCAGCGAGACGCGCGCAAACCCCTTCAGCTCGCGGACCGGGCGAGTGCGACTTGCGACCCGGTCGTGAATGTAGAGTTGCACCACTTCATCACCGGCCCGCGCACCAGTGTTGGTCACGGTGGCCGTGACGGCAAGCGTATCGGTCATCCGCGCCGGCACGACGACGTTCGAGACCGCAAAGCTCGTGTAGCTCAGGCCGTGGCCGAACGGGTAGAGCGCCTCGTTCTTCGTCTCGCGATACCGCGACTTGTATTCCTGGCTGCCCGTGTCCGGCGCCGGGCGGCCGGTGTTCTTGTGGTTGTAGAAATAAGGCTCCTGACCGCTTTCGTTCGGGAAACTGGCAGACAGCTTGGCGGAGGGATTCACGTCGCCGAACAGCACGTCGGCGATCGCGTTGCCGCTTTCGGACCCAAGGAACCAGGTCGCGACGATCGCGGGCGCGTCCTTGACGGCGCCGTGGAGCGCGAGCGCGCGGCCGTGACGGAGCAGGACGATGACCGGCTTGCCGGTCGCGGCAACGGCTTCGGCGAGCGCCATCTGCGGGGCAGGGATGGTGATCTCGGTGCGCGACTGCGCCTCGCCCGACATGAGCTGCGATTCGCCGACCGCGAGCAGGACGAGGTCCGCGCCTTGCGCAGCGGCAACGGCTGCGGCGATCCCGCCGGGCAGGGGGGCCTCGATGTCCGAACCCGGCGCCGTCGTGACGGTCAGCCCCCGCGCGCGGAGGCCTTGCGCGATCGACACGTTGAGCTTTTCGTCGGCCATGAACGCCCAGGTGCCGACGACGTTCTTGCGGTCCTCCGCAAACGGACCGATCAGCGCGATACGGCCGGGGTTTTTCTTCAAGGGCAACAGGTTGCCATCGTTCTTTAGCAACACGATCGAACGCGCGCCGGCCTCGCGGCTGAGCTTCAGCATCGCCGGTGTCGAGACGCTGGTGCGCTCGGCCTTCTGGCTGACCGAGCGGTAAGGATTGTCGAACAGCCCGATCGCGTCCTTCAGATGCAGCACACGGCGGACACCTTCGTCGAGCCGGGCGAGCGGGACTTCGCCCTTCTCGACCAGGTCGGGCAGCCACAGATTGAACAGGTTCGACTGCATGGCCATGTCCATGCCCGCCATGAACGCCTTCTTCGCGGCATCGCGGCCGTCGCTGGCATAGCCATGCGCGATCAGTTCCTCGTCCGCGGTATAGTCGCCGACGACCATGCCCCGGAACCGCCATTCGCCGCGCAGGAGATCGGTCATCAGCCAATGATTGCCGCTGGAAGGAACGCCGTCGATCTCGTTGAATGCACTCATCAAAGTCGCGACCCCGGCGTCGACCGCCGCCTTGAACGGCGCAAGATGGACCTCGTGCAGCGTGGCCGGCGAAATCTCGGTGAAGTTATAGTCCTGGCCGCCGGAAACCGCGCCGTACGCTGCAAAATGCTTGGCGCACGCGGCCACGCGCGTCGGATCGCGAAGGTCGTTACCCTGAAAACCACGGACGCGCGCACGTGCCAGCTGGATACCGAGATACGGGTCCTCGCCCGATCCTTCCGCAACACGGCCCCAGCGTTGATCGCGCGCTACATCCACCATCGGCGCAAACGTCCAATGGATGCCGAGCGCGGTGGTTTCCAGAGCAGCGGCGCGCGCGGTACGTTCGGCAAGGTCGGGATCGAACGCGCAGGCCTCGGCGATCGGCAGCGGATACGCCGTGCGCAGGCCGTGGATGACGTCGCCCCCGAAGAGCAGCGGGATCTTGAGCCGGGTGGCAAGCGCTGCATCCTGTGCGGCCTTGGCACCCGCATAGCCGACGCCGTTGAACAGCATGCCGATCTGCCCGGTCTTGATCCGCGCGATCTGTTCGGCCGCGCCGCCGGTGGCGAGGCCGGGATTGAACGGCACGCCGATCGGGCGGATCTGGTCGGAGAAGCAACTGAGCTGGCCGGCTTTTTCAGCCGGAGTCATCCTGACGATCAGGCTCTCGATCCGGTCGCTCTGCGCAAACGCCGCGGTCGAACCGAGCGACAGACCGGCAATGGCCGCGCCGCCTGTCAGCATCTGGCGGCGGTCTAGAATGGGCGACATGTCCTGCTCCTAAGTCTTTGGAACGGACTAGTCGCTGGACCACGGTTCCGCAAATCTGTGGAACCGTGGTCGAGGCGCTTACCCCAGCGCGCGATCAAACAGGCGTGAAAGACGAGCCGAGAATGCGCGCGGGTCGACCGGGCGCTCGCCATCGGCGATCTGCGCTTCGTCGAACAGCAGGTGTGCGGCATCCTCACGCAAGCTCGCCTCGTCATCGCCGAGCGCCGCAAGCTTCGCGACCAGCGGGTTGGTCGGGTTGATCTCGAGCACCGGCTTGGCCACGGGCGGCGCCTGCCCGCTCATGGCGAGGATGCGTTCGAGCTGGCGGTCCATGCCGCTGTCCGCCGCAACCAGGCAGACCGCGCTGTCGGTGAGGCGTTCGGAAACGCGCACGTCGGACACAGCGTCCGCCAGCGTCGTCTTCACGAACGCGATGAAGTCCGCGACCTCCGGGGCGGCATCGGACTTGGGCTGTTCGCCACCATCGACGAGCGGGATCAGGCCGAGATCGGCGGCGCCCTGCGTGACCGACTTGAACGGCTTGCCGTCATGGTCGATGCCTGCGGTCACCCAGAAGCCGTCGACCGAATCCGGCAGCAACAGGACTTCGATCCCGCGGGCGCGGAACCCTTCGAGCTGCGGCGACGCTTCGAGGCGGTCAAGATCGGTGCCGACCGCGTAATAGATTGCCGTCTGGTTGTCCTTCATCGCCGCGACATAGTCGGCGACCGAACGCCATGCGCCAGCCGACGTCGTGGTCTTGAACCGCGCGAGCTTGAGCAGCGGTTCGCGGCGTTCGAAATCCTCGTACAGCCCTTCCTTGAGGACCGCGCCAAAATTCTCCCAGATCTTCGCATAGGCCTCAGGATCGCGCGTCGCGAGCTTGTCGAGTTCGCCCAGCACGCGACCGGTCACGCCCTTGCGGATCGCGGCGAGCATCGGGCTCTCCTGGATCATCTCGCGCGAGACGTTCAACGGCAGGTCGGATGAATCAACCAGTCCGCGCATGAAGCGGAGGTAGCGCGGCAGGACTTCGGCATCGTCGGTGATGAACACGCGCTTCACGTACAGCTTCATCCGGCCGTTGCGGTCGGGATCGAACAGGTCGAATGGCTTGGCACCCGGCACGAAGGCCAGCACCGAATATTCGTGCAGCCCTTCCGCGCGGTAGTGGAGCGTCAGTGCAGGCTCGTCGAACTGGCCAGAGACGCTGCGGTAGAAATCGGCATAGTCTTCCGTGCTGATCTCCGACTTCGGCTTGGTCCAGAGCGCGGCGCCATCGGCGATGTCGACCGGCTCGGCGTCGGGCGTTTCGCGCAGGGTGATAGGAACGGGGACGTGACCCGACTGGTCCTTGATCAGCCGCTCGACGGTGTATCGATCGGTGAAGGACGTCGCGTCCTCGAGCAGGTGCAGCACGACGCGGGTACCGCGTGGCGGTGCCTCGGCGGTGTCGACGGGCGCGATCGTATAGGTGCCGAGACCATCCGACGACCAGACCGACGCGGTGTCTGCGCCAGCGCGGCGCGATACCACGTCGACCTTCGCCGCAACCATGAACGCGGAATAGAAACCGACGCCGAACTGGCCGATCAGTTGCGCGCCCTCGCTGCCGCTCGAGGCAGCGATCCGGTCCATGAACGCCTTGGTGCCCGAGCGTGCGATCGTGCCAAGCGCTTCGCCCATGTCGTCGGCGGTCATGCCGATGCCATTGTCCTCGATCGTCAGCGTCCGCGCATCGGGATCGAGCGTGATCGCGATGTGCGTGCGGGTCTCGGCGCCCAGCAGGTCTGGCGTGCTCAACGCCTCGTAGCGCAGCTTCTCGCACGCATCGGCGGCATTCGAGATCAGCTCGCGCAGGAACACGGTCTTATCGGAATAGACCGAGTGCACCATCATGTGCAGCAGTCGCGCGACATCCGCCTCGAACGCGTGGGTCGCGGGGGCGGGAACGTCCGGCGCACCGGCGTCGGTGGAGGGGGTTTGGGTCGGTGGGATGGTCTCGCTGGTCATGGTGTCCGGAGAATCTTTCGTTGGAATTCGCTGGGCGAGAGTTGGCCGGGCACCGAACCGAATTCAAGAGGCCGCGTACGGACTGGGCCTGCGTTTGAATCGGCTTTCAGCAGCTCCGGCGAGGGATACGGCGCGCAACGGTCAAATATAGCAAAACGCAGCTTAGTAATGCCTCGGGGGTTCGCGTAAATATACTGTTGCGTGATATGCTGTCAGAATAATGTAAGATTTCAGTTGCGTTACAATTCATTCCACTGTTCAATCCGACTCGTTCAGTCAAAAGATGCAACGGGCCGAGACGCCGCGTGGGGGAGGGCGATGGCGCTCTTTCCCACTCGTAGCTTGCCGTCCATCGTCACTGATCGGGGGAGGATGATCGCGAAAGGCCGCCGGCGGGTTGGACCCGACGGTGTTTCTGACACTCGGCAGACCCTGGGGAGGGGTGCCGTTTTCGGGGGCCTCGATGATCATACGCAGGACGACACACACAGCTTCGGTTACCGACGGAACGGCGATTTCACGCAGGACGGCACTCGAGCGACTTGGCCTGATCGGGGGGCTCGGCGCGACGCTTGGCGCAATGCAGGCGTTGGGGCTGACCGGCGGCCTGATCGGCGAAGCGCACGGCGAGGAGATCGCGACGCTGACGCCGACCCTGGGCAAGGGCGTTCACGTCGTCGTGCTCGGCGCGGGGATCGCAGGCCTCACCTCCGCGTACGAACTGGAGCAGGCGGGCTTCCAGGTGACGTTGCTGGAGGCGCGAGACCGGGTCGGCGGGCGAGCCTGGACGGTGCGCGACGGCGACAAGATCGAGATGATGGGCGAGCAGACGCAGACCGCGAAATTCTCCGACGGCATCTATTTCAATGCAGGGCCGGCACGGATCCCGAGCTTTCACCAGGGCCTGATCGGATACGCCAAGAAGTTCGGCGTGCCACTCGAAGTCGAGGTGAATTCTAGCCGCTCTGCCTATGTGATGGGTGAGAATGGCAGCAAGATCCGGATGCGGACCGCGATCAACGACATGCGCGGCCATATCGCCGAACTTCTGGCCAAGGCGATCAACCAGGGCTCGCTCGATCAGGCAATGACCGCGGCGGACAAGCAGAAGCTCATGCCGTTCCTCAAGGCGTACGGCGATCTCGGCGAGGATTACGCCTTTGCCGGGACCGAGCGATCAGGCTTTGGCGCGGCCCCCGGTGCGGGCGTGACCTTCTCGTCGGCAGGTAGTGCGGTCCCGCTCGACCAGCTACTCGCCAACGAACGGCTGCCGATGACATTGTTCGAAGACAATCTCTATATGCAGGCGACGATGTTCGAACCGGTCGGCGGCATGGACCGGATTCACGCCGGGTTCGATCGCAATCTGCGCCGCCCGGCGATCCGCGGTGCCGAGGTGACGAAGATCCGCCACACCGCACGCGGCGTCGACGTGGTCTACCGCGACAAGGCGAGCGATGTCGTCCAGACGATCGCGGCGGACTATATCATCTGCACGATCCCGTTCCCCGTGCTGGCGACGATCGACACCGATTTCTCGCCTGCGCTCAAGAAGACGATCGCGAGCGTCGTCTATGATCATTCGAACAAGGTCGCGTTCGAGAGCCCGCGCTTCTGGGAGCGCGAACAGATCTATGGCGGCATCTCGTTCGTCGGCGGACCGACCACGCTGATCTGGTACCCCTCGGCCGGCCTCCACTCCGAGCGCGGCATGCTGCTCGGTTGTTACTCCTCCGGGCCAGCCGCGGCGGAGTTCGCCAAGCGGCCGATCGCCGAGCAGATCGCCTTCTCGCGGGGCGTGATAGACCGGTTGCATCCGGGGCATGGCGCCGATCTGGTCAACGGGCTGGCGGTGAACTGGCACAAGATCCCGTACAGCCTGGGGCCGTGGCCCGACTGGAATGCGGGCAGCGCGAATGGTCGGCAGGAGGGGCATATAGACACGCCTAGCTTCCGCCTGCTGCAGAAGCCCGACGGCCGCGTGTATTTCGCGTCCGCCGCGCTCAGCCAGACGCCGGGCTGGCAGGAGGGGGGAATCCAGTCCGCGCAAGGTCAGGTGATGGCGCTCGCCCGCCGTGTCGCCGCGCAGGCCTCGACCGAGCGGACCCGTCGCGCGGCATAATCGCTTGCGGATCGTTGCTCTAAAGTAACGATTCTATAAATAGTGACGATACGGTTTCAATACGGCGTCGAATCAGTTGCGTTGCCAATAAATCACCGCAACCATGCTTATGCCGACCAATAACAATACTGGGCCTTGTGGTTCGTAAACTTGCGTTACGAGAATGATGAAACGCGTACAGGTGACTAAGATCATCGTACAATTTGGGAGAGATGTCTGAAGGCGATCATCAATAAGGGGGGAATCCTTATGAAGACCGTTAGCAGCATTTCACGTGGCGCACTCATCGTGGCGCTCGCAAGCCTTTCGACCGTTGCCGCGCATGCCCAGGCCATCGAAGCCGCGGGCCAGGCGTCCGCGCAAGCCACACCGGGCGACGAGATCATCGTCACCGGCACGCGCGCCACCGGCATCACCGCCGCCGAGAGCGCCGCACCGATCAAGGTGCTCGATGCCGACCTGATGAGCCATGTCGGCCAGCCGAACCTCAACCAGGTCCTGACCCAACTCGTGCCATCGTTCACCGCACAGGCGTTCGGTGGCGACACCGCAAACCTCACGCTGTCGGCGCGGTTGCGCGGGCTGAGCCCGAACCACACGCTGGTGCTGATCAACGGCAAGCGACGTCATGGTACCTCGAACCTCGCCGTCCTCGGCGGACCCTATCAGGGCGCGGCAACCGCCGATCTCGACCTGATCTCGCCCTCGTCGATCAAGCGCATCGAAGTGCTGGAGGACGGCGCCGCCGCCCAATACGGCTCGGATGCGATCGCCGGCGTCATCAACATCATCCTCAAGGACGACAAGGAAGGCGGCGACGGCTACGCGACCGCAGGCGAGAATTACGATACCGGCGGCCGCACTTATGCCGGCACCTTGCACCTCGCGACCAAGCTCGGCGAAGACGGCTTCATCAACGTCACGGGCTTCTATCGCTATCACGACTTTACCCAGGTCGGCGGACTCGATCGCCGCGTCACCGACATCAACGGCAATCTGCTGACCAGCACGACCAACCCGTCGCTCACCGCGGTCCAGCAGAGCCTCTATCCGGGCATGTCGGGCTTCCCGTACGTCAACAAGATCAGCGGCGATGCGCAGTCGCGACTGACCAATCTCCAGTTCAATTCCGGCTATGATTTCGGCGATGTCGAGGTCTACAGCTTCGGCACCTTCTCGCGTCGCATCGCCAGCGCGTACGAGAATGTCCGCGTGCCGACCCGCGTGTCGCGCACCGTGGCGGGCGTGACGACCTATTTCGACCCCGAAGGCGACAGCCCGGTCAACGGCTTCTCTCCGCGTGAGAAGATCCGCGAGGAGGACATGGCGTTCACCGGTGGCGTGCGCGGTGATACCAGCGGCTTCCACTACGACCTGTCGACGACGTTCGGGCAGGACAAGAACGAGATCTACACCGTCAATTCCGCCAATGCCTCGCTTTACGCGGATACCGGTTTCACCCCGACGACCTTCTACAACGGCTTCTTCAAATCGAGTGAATTCACCGCCAACGCCGATTTCACGCGTGAGTTCGAAGTCGGGATGGCCGCACCGCTAAACCTCGCTTTCGGTGGCGAGTACCGCAAGAACGTCTACGAGATCGGTGCTGGCGACGCCGCCTCGACCTACAAGGAAGGCGGCCAGTCCTATCCCGGCTTCCGCGCCTCCGATGCGGGCGTAAACGGTCGCGAAGCCGAAGCCGCCTATGTCGATATCGCCCTCATGCCGGTCGAAGGCCTGAAGGTCGACGTCGCGGGTCGGTACGAGCATTATTCCGATTTCGGCAGCAAGTTTATCTACAAGGGCACCGGCCGCTACGACTTCTCGGATGCGTTCGCACTGCGGGGCACCTTCTCGACCGGCTTCCGTGCACCGACGTTGGCGGAGTCTTTCTACTCCGCGACGAACGTCTCGCCGACCTCGGCATTCGTGCAGTTGCCAGCGAACTCCGCGGCGGCAAAGCTCATCGGCTTTGCCAATCTGAAGCCGGAGAAGTCGACCAACTACAGCCTCGGTACCGTCATTCGGCCGGTGCCGCGGCTGACGATCACGCTTGATGCCTATCAGGTGAAGATCGAGGATCGCATCCTTGGCACAGGCTCGATCTTCGGCAGCGGCGGCGCGACCAACTTCCCGATCGTGACCGCCGCGATCCGGGCCAATGGTAACGTTCTCGACTCCACCGTCAGCCAGACCGGCATCAACATCTTCACCAACGGTGCCGACACCCGCACCCGCGGTTTCGATCTCGTCGCCAGCTATGCCAGCGACTTCGGCGATTATGGCAAGGCGACGTGGACGCTGTCCGGCAATTACAACAAGACCAAGATTACCAAGCTCGCCAGCGCGCCGCCCGCGCTCGGCACACTCCTGTTGTTCGACGATGGTGCCCGCGCCAATATCGAGACCGCATCACCGCGCGTCAAACTCATCGGATCGACCTTCTACTCGATCGACAAATTCTCGATGACGTTGCGCGGGACGGTCTATGGCAAGAGTTCGTCGAAATACAGCCCGGACGGCGGCGTGTTCTATACGCAGAAGATCGGCACCGCATTCATCGGCGACGTCGAACTGAACTTCAAGGCGACCGACGATCTCGAATTCTCGATCGGTGCGAACAACGTCTTCAACAAGCGTCCGCCGACGATCGGCCTGGTCCCCGGCACGCTGAACAACACGCTCGTCGGCGGCGGCAACCAGCTCGACGCACCGCTGACGTTCAGCCCGTACGGGATCAACGGCGGCTATTATTATGCCCGCGTCAACGTAAGCTTCTAAGAGATCGGGCGTGGGTGGCGTGCTGCCTGCGCCCGAACCATTCGAGTATGTTTCGGGAGAGAAATGCATGAAGATGACGACCGCAACGATTGCCGCTGCGCTGGCCTGTGCGCTGGCGATGCCTGGTATGGCCAGTGCCGCAACCAAGCCTGTAGTGGTACGCCACGCCAACACCCCGCCGGGGTTGATCCTCCAGGGCGTGACGGTGCCGGCTGGCGCGACGACATTGTACCTCAGCGGGCAACTCGCGGCGCAGGTCGATCCGTCGAAGAAGATTGCGCCGGCGGACCTGACGATCGCGGATTTCGGCGATACCAAGACCCAGACGATCAGCGTGTTCACCAAGATCAAGACGATCCTCGCCGCGCAGGGCTATGCGATGAGCGACATCATCAAGCTCACCGTGTTCGTCGCGGGCGACCCCAAGCTTGGCGGCAAGATGGACTTTGCCGGCATGAACGATGCCTTCAAGATGTTTTTCGGCACGCCCGAGAACCCGAACACCGTCGCGCGATCGACGGTGCAGGTCGCGGCGTTGGCGGGCCCGGCGTTCCTCGTCGAGATCGAGGCGACCGCGGCGAAGTAACCACAGGCCGTCCGAAACCCGGCCTGTTCGGTCCGGGCTTCGGACGATCCTTACGCTGCGACCGGCGCGTATCGCCTGAGAAACTCGGCGTGCGTCGGCAGATGGTCGAGCTTTGCGGCGATCCCGCGCTTCAGGTCGGTCAGCGCGGATTGCAATTGTGTCGTCTGCATCGTCGCAGGCAGGCGGTGATGGGCCTGCGGGATCACACCCTGTCCCAGCATCACCTCGACCCATGAGTCCGTGCGGAACAGCTCGTCCTGATCCTGATACGCCATCGCCGCCTCGCGGAAGAGCGCGATCCGCGTTGCGAGGCTTTCGGGAATGTCGAGCGTCCGGCGCGACTGCCAGAACGGCGTGTCGTCGCGGTGCGTCAGCGCATAATGCAGGATGATGAAGTCGCGGACCTGCTCCCATTCGCGACGTGATCGCGCGTTGAAGCGTTCCGCCAGCGCGTCACTGTCGTCGCCGAACGGGAAATGCTGGATCAGCCATGTCACCGCGACCATCACGAGATGAATGCTGGTCGATTCGAGCGGCTCGACGAACCCGCTGGCGAGCCCGAGCGACAGGCAATTGCCGTTCCACACACGCCGCCGCATCCCGCTGGTGAAGCGCAACTGTCGCGGCTCGAACAACGGCTCGCCATCGATCCCCGCCAGCAATCGCGCGCGCGCGTCGTCATCGGACAAATGCGCGCTCGAATAGACCAGGCCGTTGCCGACGCGGTGCTGGAGCGGGATCTTCCACCGCCAGCCTTCGCCGTGCGCGATCGCGCGCGTGAACGGCACGGGCGCTTCGGTCGCAGTCGTCTGCACCGCAAACGCGCGGTCGGTCGGCAGCCAGTGCGTCCAGTCCTCGAACCCGGTCTTCAGCGTATCCTCGATCAGCAGCGCGCGGAAACCGGAGCAGTCGATGAACAGATCGCCGTCGATGCGTTCGCCCGATGCGAGGACCAGCGTCTCGATCTTGCCGGTTTCGCCATGCTGCTCGACCCTGGTGATCTTGCCCTCGACGCGCCGCACGCCGGCGGGTTCGGCAATCCCGCGCAGGAACTTCGCGTAGGCGGTCGCGTCGAGATGATAGGCGTAGGCGAGCGTCTGGTCGCGATCGAGCGCGAAGCGATTGGCGGCGGCGGCCTGCAGTTCGAGCGAATAGTCGCCATATTCGCCGCCGAACCCGCGGGCACGTGCCTCGAGCCAGAAATGCTGGAAGGCCGCGACGAAGGTCGACCGGCCGACCGATCCGAACGCGTGGAAATAGCGCTGGTCGATCCGGTCCCAGTTCTCGAACGCGATGCCCAGCTTGAAGGTCGCGTTGGTCGCGCGGACGAACGCGTCTTCGTCGACGCCGATGAACTGGTGGAAGGTGCGGATCGTCGGAATGGTCGACTCGCCGACACCGACGGTGCCGATCTCGTCGGATTCGATCAGCGTGACGTCGATCAGGCCGGCGAGCTGGCGGATCAGCGCGGTGGCAGCGATCCAGCCGGCGGTGCCGCCACCGGCGATGACGACGCGTTTGCGGGGGACTTGGGTCATCGGTTGATCCTGTTGGCGACCAGGGCGCGGAGCCGCCGCGCCATCATCGCGTCGAGCGGGGCAAGGGGGCCTTGCGCCGCCTCGGGCAAGTGTCCGGCCGCTTGCTCCGACGGCGCGAACAGATAATGATCGAAGATCGCGCGCCACGCCTGCTTCTCGTGATCGGGCCGTCCGCGCAGGCTTAGCAGGCCGTGGAGCAGGGTGGTCATCGGCGTGTCGAGATAGTCGGGCGCGGCATTCCACCAATAGTTCACCAGGATGTTGAACGGCGCCAGCGCCTCGACATGATGCCACCACAGCGCCGGGTAGACGAGGACGTCGCCTGGTTCGAGTTCGGCGACTTCGGCCGCGGCCATCGCGTCCGCGAACTTTGGATAGCGGTCGAGATCGGGTGCTGTGAGATCGACCATGCTGACGACCTGGCCCGCAGGCGTCGGCTCGATCGGGCCGGGATAGAGATTGCCGACCTGATCGGGCGGAAACAGCGTGAAACGGCGTCGGCCGGCGACGCAGACCGCCATGTTGTTCGACATGTCCCAGTGCGTCGCGGCGGTCGTGCGGTTGCCGATCCAGATGCTGGCGACTGGCGGGTGCGCGGTGAAAGTGCCGTCGGACGGGACGAGGTCGTTCGCCGCGCGCAGGCCGGGAAAATACGTGTCGAGGTCGGTCGAGCCGAGATAGATCGACGGCGCATCCGCATCGTCCAGCGTGCCGAGGATGCGATCGAGGAATTGCCCGAGCGATGCGCGTTCGCTGGCGAAGTTCATCGCGGTCGCATCGGGGGTATAATGGAACCGGCCGCGGATCGCAGGCGCGCCGACATAGCCGACGACGAGCAGCCCGGCATCGGCCTCGCGCAGCATCGCCGCGGCGGCGGCAGGGGAGTCGAGCCCGGCCTGTACCAGCGCCCAGTCGCGCGCCGCACCCTTCAGCAGGACCGGACGGCCTTGCTCGACAAGTTCGCCGACCGCGATGGCGTCGATCGCGACGTTCTCGATCGTCCTGACCCGGCAGGTCGCCCGCGAGATCACGGCGTCAGCGTCGGCCATCGCGCACCAGCTTGCGGTCGAGCAGGGCCGGTAGATTGCCGAGCGACGAGATCAGCCACACTGCACACCGCAGGAAATCGCCCGCGTGCAACCGGGCGAGCGCCGCGCCGTCGAGCGCGGCGAACCGTTCCGCCGACAGCGTGATCGCATCCGGGATGACGTGGCGGCGATCGTCGCCATAGGCCAGTTCGAGCGTCACCTCGTCGAACAGCTCGGCCTCGGCGAACGCATCGATCATCGCCGGCATGATCTGTCGCCCGGCATAGATCGAACGGAGCACGCTGCCGACCCGGTCCAGATACGGCGCGTTGCCACCGTGATCGAGGAAGATGCGCTCGCCGTCGTCACGCCCGACGCGTGGATCGGACGCGTCGATATGGATCATCGGTTCGCCGGGGGCGCCGCCGGCGGGCACGCCGATCGAGAACGGTCCGCGCTGCATCAGCGCCGGCACCGTGCGCGCGGTCCAGTGGTCGTCCTCGAGAAACAGGTTCTCGCCGCGCTCCAGCCCGAGCAGCGCCCGCGCTTCCAGCGCGCCGTCGGCATCGCGGCGAAACACGATCGCATAGTCGCGCGACAAGGCTTCGAATTCGGTCGGGAACACCGCCACCTGATTGACGCCATCGCCCCACGCCGCGCCCGCCGCGGTGACGACGCGCAGGTCATGATGGTCCACATTGTTAAGCAGGACGGGGTTAAGCAGGATGGGGCCGGACATGCTTCAACTCGTGCCGAGGATGAGGGGAATAGTCTACACGAAGAAGGCCGCCGTACAGCGGCCTTCTCGCATTGACGTCGAGTGGATCACACTCTGGCGACGACGTTAGAAACGATAGCGCACGCCGGCCAGATACCGCGCCGATCCTTCCGATTGGAACCAGGTGTTGATCTTGTCGCGACCATAGGTCCGGACGCCTTCCTCGAACAGGTTGATGCCCTCGACGCTGACCGCGATCCGCGGCGTGATGTCGTAGCTGACGTTGACGTCGACCTGGCCGTACGGCGCGGTGAACACCGGGTTGCGATAGCTGTCGCGGTTGATCTGCGTCAGGAACTTCGCGCGCCAGTTATACGCGACGCGCGCCGAGATGCCGTATTTCTCGTAGATCAGCGTCGCGTTGGCGGTGTCCGAAAGACCGACCAGCGCGAAC
Organism: Sphingomonas sp. SL1004; assembly: GCF_057815015.1. NCBI lineage: Bacteria > Pseudomonadati > Pseudomonadota > Alphaproteobacteria > Sphingomonadales > Sphingomonadaceae > Sphingomonas > Sphingomonas sp. SL1004. The sequence goes on along the minus strand of NZ_JBYMUX010000001.1, from coordinate 1,139,805 downwards.
AGATCGACGGTCGGGTCCGCCGCTACGTCGATGCCGATATTGCCGCGGACCAGTGTATAGCTCGCCGCCACGCCGAAGCCGGTATCGCCCAGGAAATATTGCCCGGCGATCTCGGCGCCGTAGATTTCGGCATCCTTGTTGTTGATCGGCGTGTTGACCGAGAAGTTGAACAGCGGATCGTTCGCATCGGCAAGGATGTCGACCGCCGCCAAAGTCTGGTCGACGAACCCCTGATCGAGCGAGCGCGTCGCCGCATTGTAATGCTGCGCGAACTGCGCATTGGCGGCGGCCACGTTGCCGTTGTTCTGCTGCAGGACGGCGGTGTAGGTGAACAGGTTCACGTCGGTGATGTCCGCGCGGAAGACGTCGGTCAGCTGCGTCTTGGCCGTACCCGATCGCGTGCCGGCAGCCCCCGATGTCGGATCGCGCAGGCCGAACAGGTTGCGGTTGACCTGCGTGTTGCCGATGAAGTTGTGCACCCGCTTGTCGAAGAACCCGACCGACAGATACACATCCTTGCGCGGATACCATTCGAGCGACACGTCGAAATTGTCCGAATTGAGCGGATCGAGATCGGTGTTGTTCGAATTGCCGGTCGCAGTGCCGCCGATTGCGGACGGCCGCGGCGGCGCGCCGACCCCGGTCGAGGCGAACAGCGTGCCATAAGGCGGCCGCGCGATCGTCTTGCTGTATGACAGGCGACCCTTCAGCGTGCTGGTCAGGTCGACCGAGAAATCCATCGATGGCAGCAGGTTGTTGTAGCTGCCCTTCGACGAGATCGCCTGCCGGTCGGCCGAGTTCAGGATGTTGAAATCGTTGTCCGCCTGCCAGACGATGGCGAGTGGCACCGGCTGCAGCGAAGTCGCGCTGACCCGCGTGCTTTCGAACCGTGCGCCCGCGACCAGATTGGCGTTCATGCCGCCGAACTGGCCGCTCCACGTGACCTGGCCGTACACCGCCCAGATCTTCTCGCGAACGCGGTTGTCGTTGTTCGCATCGATGTTGAGCTGATGGTTCACGCCATCGTTCGTGATGCCGATATAGTGGCTATACAGCGAGTTGTAGAGCTTGGTTGCGTCTTCGGTGCGGAAGGCGACCATCGTGTTCGCGTCCGGGTTCGCATCATTGTGATTGAACTGGCACGCGGTGCAGAACTGGAACACCTGGCCCGGTGCGACGCGCTCGATGTCGGGCGGCAGCGAATTGCCCCAGTCGCCCAGCACCTGGCGGGTGTTGTACTGCGTCTGGCGCGTCTTGGTCTCGCGGTAGTCGCCGCCGAAGTCGAACCGGCTGCCACCTCCCAGATCATAACCGCCATCGAGACGGATTTCCTTGATCCGCTGCGACTGGGTCGACGCGAACTCGCGCTGGATCGCGCTCGACAGATCGCCGATGTCGACCACGCCGTTGCCGTTACCCTTGACGAAGGTCTGGCCGGTCGGCGTCGTGCTCGTGGTACGATCGTTGATGGCGAGCGTCTGTACCGGGAAGCCGTTGGTGCCCCAGTCGAGCGAATGCGCGGCGATGACCGGCGCATTGAACGCGACCGTGGTCGAGGTCTTGCCGTTGGGATTGTCCGGCGTGCTGTCCGCCTTGCCGATATGGCCGTCGAGTGCGAGCGAGAACTTGTCGGTGACGTCCCATTTGATGTTGCCGCCGAAGTCGTAAAGTTGGTTCTTCTGCGCGCGGTAGGCCTGCTCGAACGCTTCGTCCTTCACGCCGTTGATCGTCTCGTGCAGATATTTGGTCGTCGCGATGCCGTTGCTCGCATCGTCGAAGGTCACTTCGTCGAACGGACGGTTGAACCAGTTTGACTGGGTCGAACGCCGCTCGGATGCTTTCAACTGCGCGAACAGCGCGTCGGCGGTCAGCGTCAGCGAGTCGGTCGGCTTGAACTCCATCACCGCTTGGCCGTTCAACCGCTCGCGGCTGTCCTCCGAATAGTGATAGCGGCTGTCGTTCGGCACCGAGACCAGGACGTTGCTGTTGGTCGGCAGGTTGTTGATCTTTGTCGCGGCGTTGACGAAGCCGTTGCCGGGATTGAGAAAATCCGAGAGCGTGCGGATGTTCCAGGCGTCGTTCGCCTGGCTCGGCACGCTGAAGTTGCGCTTCTGGTAGCTGCCGAACAGCGACACGCCGAAGCGCTGGTCGGGGTTGCTCCAACTCAGCAGGCCCGACACTTCAGGCGTCACGTGACTGCCGCAGTCGACACAGTCGTCCGCGCTCGTGTCGTAGCTCGCCTTGGCGCCGATCGAGCCGTTGATCCCGGGGGTGCGCGCGTCGAGCGGGTGTCGGCTGACGATGTTGACCGTCGCGCCGATGCCACCCGAGGGAATCGCCGCGCGGCCGGTCTTGTAGACCTCCAGCGTCTTGACGCCTTCCGAGGCGAGGTTGGCGAAGTCGAACGAGCGACCGAAACCGCCGGCGCCGTCACCGCCCTGGTCGCCGCCGACCGCGACGACGTTCGAGGTCGCGAGCTGGCGGCCATTGAGCGTGACGAGGTTATATTGTGCGCCGAAGCCGCGGACCGTGACCGTCGAGCCTTCGCCGTTCACGCGGTCGATCGAAACGCCGGTGATGCGCTGAAGCGATTCTGCGAGGTTGGTGTTCGGGAACTTGCCGATGTCCTCGGCGGAGATCGCATCGACCACGCCGAACGAATCCCGCTTCAGCGCGATCGACCGCTCGAGCGAGGCACGGACGCCGGTGACGACGATCTCGTCCGCGGGCGGCTGGTCCGGCATCGCATTGGTCGCCGTTGCACCGGTTTCCTGCGAGACCGGACCGGCCGAGGTATCGGCCTGCGGCGTGCCTTGCAGAGCTTGCGGCGGGCCCGACGGTGCCAGCGCCGCCTGTGCCGACGTAGATTGCGCGCCGGCCAGCGACGGCATCGCCAGTCCGGCCACCAGCGCGATCGCCGATGTCGAGCGCGCGAACGCCGACGTGATGGTGAAACCCCTCATAATCATCCTCCCTGACCGGCACGTCCCCGCCGGTAATTTCTTGGCGGTGTAACCCCGCGTTCCCAGATCGTGCTATCAGCCGACAACGATGTCAATCACAGTATGATACAGATTGTGACACCGTTGTCCGTCGATGTTCGATTTGTCTTACTGTGTGTCTAAAGCAGCACGCGCGCTCCGCAGCGACCGGCCATCGAGCGTGACTTTGCCAGTCGCGACCGGGTGTTCGGCATCGGTTGCGAGCGTCAGCGTATAGGCGCCACCCGCGACCCGCCATCCGCGTTCTTTCCACCGTGCCAGGATGCGCGGATCGGCGCTGATCGTCACGGTTGCGGTCTCGCCCGCCCGCAGCGAGCGCCGCGCCCAGCCGACCAGTCGTGGCGCACCGCCGTCAGGCAACGTCGCATAAAGCTGGGGAAGGACCGTCCCGGCCCGCGTGCCCTGGTTGGTCACCTCGAACGTCACGCTGGCAGCCGTGCCGCCGACGAACCGCGCCTTGGCGATACGCGTCTTGGCATAGCTCAGCCCGTACCCGAACGGAAACAGCGGGCGATCCTTGCGCATCGCGTACCAGCGATAGCCGACGTCCGCACCTTCCTGATACGTCACCGGGTACGCGGCCAGCGCAGCCGCATCCCCCGCGCCGGCATTCGCCGATGCGTCGCTCTTGGTGCTGCCGTTCGGTGACTCGACCGGGCGAGGGCGGGGCAGCTGGTCGATCGTCCGCGGGAAGCTGATCGGCAGGCGGCCCGATGCATCGACATCGCCGAACAGGACGCGCGCGATCGCCTCGCCGCCGCGCTGGCCGGGATACCAGGCTTCGACGATCGCCGGCACGCGGTCGACCCACGGCATCAGCACCGGGCCGCCGGTCTCGAGCACGACGATAGTATGACGATTGGCGGCGGCGACCGCGTCGATCACCGCGTCCTGACCGTCGGGCAACGACAGCGACGGCGTGTCCTGAGCTTCGGTCTGCCAATGTGTTGCGAATACGATCGCGATGTCGGCGCCACGGGCCGCGGCGGCCGCGGCGGCGGGGTCGCTGCCGTCGACGAAGCTGACCTTGGCCTGCGGAGCGAGCGCCTGGATCGCGCGTAGCGGCGAGGATGCATGATAGGTAATCCGTGCGAACGACGCCGCGGCACCGCTTTTCAGCGGAATCTCGATCGGGACGCCGCCGACCGAGCGCACCTGCGACGATCCACCGCCCGACAGGACGCCGACATCGGCATGTCCGCCGATCACGACGATCGAGCGCGCAGTCTTGGCGAGAGGCAGGACGTCGCCGGTGTTCTTCAGCAGCACGATGCCCGCTTCTGCCGCCCGCTGCGCGACCTCGGCATGCGCGGCATAGTCGATCGTCTGCGCGGCGGCCGGCGTCGGGTGGTCGTAAAGCCCGCTGGCTATCACGCCGGTCAGGATGCGGTGGACCATCTCGTCGAACCGCGCGGTCGAGACACGCCCGGCGGCGATCGCATCGACCAGCGGCTTGCCGAAGAAGATCTTCGAATCCAGTTCCTGTCCGGATTCTTGGTCGAGCCCCGCATTCGCCGCCTTCTCGGTCGAATGCACCGCACCCCAGTCCGACATGACGAAGCCGGGGTATTTCCAGTCACCGCGCAGCACGTCGGTCAGGAGGAATTTGTTCTCGCACGCATAATCGCCATCGATCCGGTTGTACGCGCACATGACCGAGCCCGGCTTGCCCTCCGCGATCGCGATCTCGAACGCGAGCAGGTCGCTTTCGCGCAGCGCGGTGCGGTCGATTCGTGCGTCCAGGATCGCGCGGCCAGTCTCCTGGCTGTTCAGCACGAAATGCTTGATCGTCGAGACGATGTGGTTCGATTGCACGCCGCGGATCGATGCGCCGCCCATGATCCCGGTCAGCAGCGGATCCTCGCCGAGATACTCGAAATTACGCCCGTTCCACGCATCCCGCGTCAGGTTCACACCACCCGCGAGCAGCACGTTGAAGGTTTTTGCACGAGCCTCGGCCCCAGCCATCGCGCCACCGGCATAGGCGATGTCGGGATCGAAGCTGGCGGCAGTGGCAAGGCTAGCGGGCAGGGCGGTCGCGACGTCGCCCTTGCGCTGCTCGACCTGGTTGGCGACGCCGAGCGACGCATCGCTCTCGCGCAACGTCGGAATGCCGAGCCGGGGGACGCCCGGGACATAGCCGGCGGACGGGATCATGTCAGGTGCTTGCGGCTTGGCCATCGGCGGGAAGAAGCCGTGAACATAGGCGAGCTTCTCGGCCTGCGTCATCGCCTTGACCAGCGCGTCGGCGCGCTCCGTGGGTGTTCGTGCGGTGTCGGTCCACGCGCCGGGCGTCTGCGCGCTAGTGGCGCGTATCGGTGCGCTCTGCGCGGCGAGCGCGACTGGCGACACGAAGCTCAGCAGCGCGCAGGCATAGCGCGCGACTCGAATGGTCATGGTTTCGATCCTCCCCTGCCACGTCTTGGCCGCAGCTTGCGAGCGTGATCGCGAAGTCCGACATCGATGTCAATGGCGACTGCGCTTGGCCTTGTTTCCTCGCGAAGGCGGGGACTCAGGCTGGGCTCCCGCCTTTGCGGGAGAACAAAGGGGCGTGAATGATGGTCTCCTCGAACCAACACAGCGGATTTCGTTAAACACCGAACCACCCTAGGATGGCCGCGTGACCAGCGCCGTGAACAGCACCGACATCGACGATGAACAGCGCGCGACGCGCCTGTTCCAGCTCTGCATCGGCATCTATTTCATTGGCGGCTTCCTGAATTCGCTGGTCGGCCTGCTGGTGCCGCGGCTGCGGATGATCGAGGGGCTGAACCATACCCGCTCGCTCCTCGTGCAGTTCGCGTTCCATTCCAGCTACCTGCTGTTCGCGCTGCCGATCACCGCGCTGGTCGTCCGGTTCGGCTATATGCGCAGCATCGCGGCGGGGCTGCTGGTGATGGCGATCGGCTGCGTCCTGCTGGCGGGATCGCTCGTGTCGCCGAGCTATGCCGCGGTGCTGCTGGCGCTGCTGGCGCTCGCGGGCGGCGTGACGTTCCTGCAGATCGCCGGCAACATCGTCGTGCCCGTCGTCGAACCGGCGCGCCGCGCGGTGTCGCGGATGACGTTGCTCCAGGGCTTCAATTCGCTCGGCACCGTATTGGCCTCGCTCGGCGGTGCGACGCTGCTGCTCGACGCCGGGCGGACGCAGGCGATCGACATCGCCGGGCATGTCCGCCTCGTCCTGCCGTTCCTGATCGTCGCGCTGGTGACGTTGGTGCTGGCCGTCGCGTTCCTGCGCCGCCGCGATCTGCTGCATGCGATGCCCGCCCCGCGTCGGGTGCCGCTGTCGGGTCTGCGCGGGGTCTTGTCGAACCGCCGCTTGCTCGCGGGGGGCGGCGCGATGTTTGCCTATGTCGGTGCGGAGGTCACGATCGGCACGTTGCTCGTCGAATATCTCGCAATGCCCGCGATCCTGGACGTTTCTCCGGTCGCGGCGGGGCAGCTGGTCAGCCTCTACTGGGCCGGCGCGATGGTCGGGCGGCTGCTCGGCGCGCGGTTCCTGACCCGGTTCGGCGCACCGGCGATGCTGCTCGGCTGCGCGATCGGCGCGGCGCTGCTGGTGGCGATGGCGGTCGGCCTGCACGGACCGGTCGCCGCCGCTGCCCTGCTCGCGGTCGGGCTGTGCAACGCGGTGATGTACCCGACCATCTTCGCGCTCTCGCTGCCCGACGATCACGCCACCGCGCCCTATGCCTCGATGCTGTTGTGCATGGTCGTGGTCGGCGGCGCGATCGTACCGTTGCTGACCGGCGTGATCGCCGACGCGGTCGGGCTGACACCGTCGTTCCTGCTGCCGGGTGCCTGCTATATCGTCATCGCGGCGTTCGCGTGGTGGCGACGGCGGCCCTCGTGCGTATAGACCCATCATGAGCTCGGTAACCATCAAGGACGTCGCGGCGGCGGCGGGCGTTTCGCCCAAGACGGTGTCGCGCGTCATGAACGCCGAAGCGCATGTCCGCGCCGCCGTCCGCGATCACGTCCTGCAGGTGGTCGCCGAACTCGGCTACCGCCCCAACGCCCACGCGCGCAGCCTGTCGAGTTCGCGCTCGTTCCTGATCGGGCTGTTCTTCGACGATCCCGCATCCGGCTATGCCGCCGATGTCCAGCTCGGAGCGATCACCCGCTGTCGCCATCACGGCTATCACCTGGTGGTCGAGCGGATCGACCGGTCGGCGCCGGGCTGGCTCGACGATGCGGCAGACGCGCTCCAAGCGCTGCATCTCGCCGGCGTGATCCTGACGCCGCCGGTCTGCGACTGGGTCGAACTTACCGAGCTTCTCGCCGCACGCGGCATCCCCGCGGTCAAGCTCGGCTCGACCGCTGCGGACGACGTCTCGGCGGCGGTGTATATCGACGACTACCAGGCGGCCCGCGACGTGACCGACCATCTGATCGCGCTAGGCCACCACGACATTGCCTTCGTCCAGGGCATCGCCTCGCATTCGGCCTCGGGCCAGCGCCTCGCCGGGTTCCGCGACGCCGTGGCGCACGCCGGTCTGGTTATCCGCGACGACTGGGTGCAGGCGGGCGACTTCACCTTCCGCTCGGGTATGGCCGCCGGCGAGGCGATCCTGGCCGGTGCCGACCGTCCGACCGCGATCTTCGCCGCCAACGACGAGATGGCGCTCGGCGTGCTGGTCAGCGCCGCGCGGATGGATATCGCCGTTCCCAGATCGCTCTCCGTCGCGGGTTTCGACGACGCCCCGATCGCGCGGATGGCGTGGCCACAGCTCACCACCATCCGCCAGCCCAACGCAGACCTCGCCGCCGCCGCGATCGATATCCTGGTCGACCCGGCCTATCCGCAGGCCACCATCCGCAGCGTACACTCGTTGCAACTCCCCTACAGCTTCGTCGAACGCTCCAGCACCGGCCCGCGTTGACCGCGGACCGGTACCGAAACGCCCGGAGCCGTTCAGAGCCCGACCACGCCGCCATCATTCTTGGTGATCACGATCGTCGCCGACCGCGGCCGTGACGGCGTCGTCACCGTACCAGCCTGGTTCGCAGGCCAGCTGCTGGTGATGTTGGTCGGCCCGCCATTCTCGCCCGGATGCTGGATGTTGACGAACAGCGACCGACCGTCCGGCGTCGAGTGGATGCCGGTGATCTCGCATTCCTTCGGCCCGACCAGGAAGCGGCGCAGGGTCGTGCCCGGTGCCTTGCCGATCCGCGTCGCCACCGTGCCGGTGTTCGCGCCGATGGTGTTGGTCACGGTCCGCGTCGTGCCGTCACCGACGATCCCCGGCACCGAGGCGAGCAGCATGCAGTTGGTGACGTCGGTGTACGCGCCGTCGTCGGTCTCGATCCACATCACCGGCGCGACCGTCCCCGAGGCGTTGCTCGGCAGGCCGAACCACAGGCCGTCCGGCGACGAGAAGTCGTTGGTCGCATCCAGCCCCGAGAGATTGATGTTGGTCGCATCCAGATCCGAGCCCGCACCGAATGCGTATATGTCCCAGGCGAACGTCGTCGCCTCGGACGAGTCGCGGGTTTCGCGCAGGCGGATGATATGGCCGTTGGCATTGCCGGTGGTCTGCCCCCCGGTGGTCTTTGGATCGACATAGGCGCGCGGGTTGGGCGCATCCGCCGTCGCCACGGTCCGCGACGAGTTGTTGGTCAGCGTGCAGTACATCTCGCCGGTCGCGGGGTTCACCGCGGTCCATTCCGGCCGGTCCATCCGCGTCGCACCGAGCGCATCGGCCGCAAGCCGCGTGTTGATCAGCACGTCGACCTGGCTGGAAAAGGGGTAGGCGGCGTTGGCGGCCGTCAGCGGTCCGACATTGTACGTCAGCGGCAGCCACTGGCCGGTGCCGTCGGCGGCGAACTTGGCAACATACAGCGTGCCCTTGTCGAGATATTTGTCGCCGATCGCGAGCCGGTTGGCCGCGGTCGCATCGGCCGCCGACCAAGGCGTTTCGGATACGAACTTGTAGATATATTCGTTCTGAGCATCGTCCCCCATGTAGAATGCCGGCTTCACGCCCGCGATTGTCCGGCCGATCTGGCAACCCTCATGGTTCATCCGGCCGAGCGCAGTCCGCTTGCGCGGGGTCGAGGCGGGATCGAACGGATCGATCTCGACCACCCAGCCATATTGGAAGATCTCGTTACGGAAATCGCCCGTGCCGTCGTCAGGCGCGCCGGCCTGCGCAGTGATGTTCCAGCGGGCATAGGCGGTACTGGTCGTGTCGGCCGGCGTCACCGTCGACCAACCGTAATTGCCGCCAGTGTTGCTCTCGCTCTTGCCATAACGCGCGAGCGAGGTGTTGGCTTTCACCCCGACCGGGCCACTTGCCGCCCGGCGCACGCCGTCGCCGACTTCCCGCTTGAAATACCCGACCCAGTTCTCTTCATTAGTCAGGTACGTGTTCCAAGGCATTGTACCATTGGCACAATTGTTGATCGTACCGCGACCCGCAGTGGCGTCCGGCGAATACTTCGTCTTGAGGCTGTCCGCGCCGCGTACCGGTCCCGAAAAGCTCATCGGGGTCAGCGGCGTAATACGGCGGTTAAACGACGACGTCGTGACATAGCTCCAGGCGGCCGCACGGCTGACCTCGATCACCGAAACGCCGTGACATTCCATCTCCTTCAGCGCCTCTGCTTCGGGACGAACACCTGCCGTCGTGGTCGCGCCGTTCGGATGTAGATAGGCCTGGGTGATGTTCTCATGATTCAGCACGAGCAGCCCGCGCGTGTTGCCGTTCGCGTCCGGCGTGCCGCTGGCGGACAGCCCGAAATAGCTCATCCCGTCGTGATGATCACCCGCCCGCTTCGAGAATGTCGTGTCGGTGCCGTCGTTCGCATACGCCGCGACGCCGCTGCCGATTGGATCTCCGAGCCGGTACAGCACCGTCACTGCATATCCAGTCGGTACTGCAACGACATCCGCAAGGCTCTTCGCAACCGCTGTGAAGCCCAGCGAAGCAGCACCAACCGTCACGCTGGTCGTCGCGGTTACCGAACTGCCCGCCGAGACCGCCGTGAACAGGAAGCTCAAGACCGTACCTGCCGCAGCGCCCGGTACGACGAACGTCGCGGTGGCGGTGGTGGCGCCGGCGAGGGTGACGGCAGGGCCGGCGGTCTGCGTCCAGCTCACGCTGTCGACCTGGCCGATCGCCGCGCCGGTCAAAGTCGCCACGCGCCCTGCCGACGAACTGCCGCCTGCGGTCGCGGTCACCGTGACCGGGCTCGCGCCATTGTCGTCATCGTCGTCGCACCCGGCGAGCAGCATGCCGCCGAACACCGCTGCGGCGGTCGCGGACATGCCCCCCATCAGCGTCTGGCGACGCGAGTACCGTGCCTCGATCAGGTGGTTGATATGCGGCGTGCTGGTCGGATTGGTCTCGATATCGCCGTCGGTATAGATGGTCTCGAACGTCATGCTGTGTTCCCCCGGGAATGAGAATGCGGTGTCGTATCAATGCGTACGGATCAGAACTTCGCGCCCAGTTCCACGCCGTAGAAGCGCGGTTCGCCGGCGATGTAGGTCGGGATGCCGAAGCCGCCGCCGGTGTTGCCCGCGTCGATCAGGTAGCGCTTGTTGGTCGCGTTCCGGACGAAGCCGCCGACGCTGTACTTGCCGCCGCCAAGCTCGAGACCGGCACGCAAATTGACCAGCGTATAGCCGGGCGTGCTGATCGCCGGGTTGTTCGGCAGCTCGAAGAACACCTTCGATTTGTAGGTGACGGTCGGCGTGGCATAGAGCGTCGCGCCGCCCACCGGCAGGCGCAGCATCGCGCCGGCCGATGCGGTCTTGTCCGGCTGCAGACGGAACTGGTTGCCGGCAAACACGCCATTCGCAGCTTCGTCACCAATGCCGCCATCGATATAGGCGAACGTCCCGAATACAGAGAGATACGAGGCGAGCTTCAGATTGCCCTCGAGCTCGACGCCGAGGTTCTTGGCGGAGCCTGCGCTCTGGGTCGTTGTCACGCCATTGGCGGTCACCGACACCTGGAAGCCATCATAGGTCTGGTAGAACACCGATGCCGCGCCGCTGAACGGCCCGACGCGACCCTTGATGCCGCCTTCGTAGTTCCAGACATTCTCCTGCGGCACGACCTGCAGATTGGGGCCGACGCCGAACGCCGTGCGCTGGGCGGCGAGCTGGACCACCGGCGAGCGGCGCCCCTTGCTGATGGTCGCATACAGGTTGACGTCGTCGGTCACCTTCAACAGCGCGTTGAAGCGCGGCAGGATCGCCGTGAAGCTCTTTTCCGCGACGAACTTGTTGCCGTTGGTGTTGACCGTACCGAGCAGGCTCGACTGGATGCCAAGCGCCGCCAGGATCACCGAGTTCGGCTGGACCGACGAATAGCCCGACTGCCGATCCTCAATCAGAATCCGCGCGCCTGCGGTCAGTTCGAGTGCCGGCACCGGGATGTACGTCGCGTCGGCGAACACCGAATAGGTGTCGTTGTTGCCGAAGTTGGTGAACACCGACGAATACGGAATTGCAGTGGCGCGGCCACCTGTCAGCACCGATGTCGCGCGGGTGGCAGGGATGGTGCCGTTGGCAGCGACGCAGTTGGTCCCGGTCGGGATGCCAGCGCCGTTCAGTGCGGTGCGGATCGGCGCGTAGGCTGCGGCAACCGAGCAGGCGAGGTACGTGCCCTCTTCGGTTGCGAACGGCACCCGCTGAAAGCCGTTTTCGAAGAACGCGTTCCAGCCGACCGAGGCACGATATTTCGGCCCTTCGAACGCGAAACGGCTCTCATGGCTCCACTGGTCGCCCTTTGCGTCCTCGGCGAACTCCAGATACGCGGCGGGGCCACCATCCGCGTCGAAGATCTCTAGCGCGTCGAACCGGCGATAGCCGTTGACAGTGGTGAAGGTGATTCCCGGCGACAGGTCCGCGGTGATCGTCAGGTTCGCGTCGTAGACGTTACGCGTCAGGCCGAGTTTACGCGCGCCGAGCAGTTCGAGGCTGTACGGCGAGCCCGAGAGTTCGGCATATCCGTAATCGCCGGTCTGGCCGCCGGTCGGAGCATGCGCGCGGCTCTTGAACGCGGTGCCGGGATTGCGCTGGCCGTCATAGGTCAGGACGAGATCGGCGGTGATGGTATCGCTCGGCTTGAAGCGCAGCGAACCGCGGACGCCGCGCTGATCCTGGCCGTTCAGGTCGTCCTGGTCGACGAGACCCTGGTTCTGGTTGGGTACGTTCGCGTCGCCGGCGATGTTGCGGACATAGCCCTTGCGGTATTTGTACGCGAAGGCGAGCCGGCCGGAGAGCGTCTCGTTGCCGGCGTTCAGAAAGCCCGACACCTGCGTGCGGTCGAAATTGCCGTAGGAGGCGTCGATCGCGCCCGAGAACCCGGGCTGCGGCTTGGCGGAGATCACGCTGATCGCGCCGACCGCGGCGGCGGTGCCGAACAGCGTCGCCTGCGGGCCCTTCACGACCTCAATGCGCTCCAGATCGTACAGATCCTGCCACGCGCCACGAGACCGGCTGATATCGATGCCGTTGTAATACAGCGTGACGCGCGCGCCCTGCTGCGACGAACCATTGTCCGAGGTGATGCCGCGGATCACGAAGCCGGGGTTGTTCGCGCTCTGCTCCTGGACCTGGAGACCGGGGATAAAGGCGGCGACCTCGTCGAGTTCGGACACGCCGATCGAGGCCATGCGCGCGCCGGTCAGCGCGGTGACGGTGACGGGGACGTCGGCGATCCGCTGTTCGCGCTTCTGCGCGGTGACGACGATCTCGTCTTCGGGCGTGTCGGTGTTCAGTGCGGCCTGCGTGATGGCCTGGCCGAGTGCGGCCTGGGCAAGTGCTGCGGTCGAGCAGGTCGTGGCGAGCGTCGCAAGTGCGAGCCGCGTGAAGATGCGTGTCATTGTGTCCCCCGTGTCGTTGGGGAGGCACTAGGGGGAAGAGGTGACGTTTCGATGGCGTAATAATGAAACGAACATGACAGTGTCGTCATTCGACTGTCACACCGGTTACGCCAGAGTGTCGCGGAGCGTGGCTAGCAGGCGGGCGACACCCGCTTGAAAGACTGTGCAATGACGATCAACCGCCGCGATGCCCTGAAGAACGCCCTGAAACTCGCAGGATCGGGTGCGACGCTCGCGCTGCCGGCGGTTTCGGCACATGCGGCAGGGCAGGCGAAGGCGCGCTTCGATCACGGCGTGGCGAGCGGCGATCCCTCGATCGACGGCGCGATCCTGTGGACCCGCGCGACGCCGGCCGACCTCGCTCAAGCCGCGGACATCACGCTGACGTGGCACGTTGCCGAGACGGAAGGCGGCACGCCGATCCGCTCGGGCAGCGTCAAGGCGCGGGCGGCGCGCGACTTCACGGCGAAGGTCCAGGCTACGGGGCTCCAGCCGGGTCGCGACTATCGCTACTGGTTCGATGCGGCGGACGGTACGCGTTCGCCGGTCGGTCGGTTCCGGACGCTGCCGAAGGGCAAGGTCGCCGATGTCGTGATGGCGGTGGTCTCGTGCCAGCTCTACGCGGGCGGGCTGTTCAACGCGTACGACGCGATCGCCAAGCTCGAACGGCTCGATGCGGTGGTGCACCTGGGCGACTACATCTACGAATATGGCGCTGAAGGGTACGGCGCTGAGATCGCGAAGAAGATCGGTCGGATCGTCGAGCCGGCGCACGAGATCGTCAGCCTCGCCGACTACCGGATGCGCCACGCGCAGGTGAAACGCGACGTCGACATGCAGGCCGCCCACGCCCGAGCCGCGTTCATCTGCGTCTGGGACGACCACGAAGTCGCCAACGACGACTGGATGCACGGCGCCGAGAATCACGATCCCAAGACCGAGGGCGATTGGGAAAAACGCAAGGCCGCGGCGATGCAGGCCTATTTCGAATGGATGCCAATCCGCGAACCACTCCCCGACCACCCCTGGGCCGCCATAAACCGCAGCTTCGATTTTGGAGATCTCGCCACCCTGGTGATGGTCGAGACGCGCCTCCTCGCCCGTAGCCAGCAGGTCGACGCCAAGGGCGAGGGGATCGCACCCGCGGACTATGCGCCGATGATGGCCGAACGCGCGTTGCCGAACCGCGAACTGCTAGGGCCGGCGCAACTCGGCTGGGTCGAGAAGACGATGGCGACCTCGGTCGCGGCGGGAAAGCCGTGGCAAGTGCTCGGTAACCAGGTCGTGATGGCGAAGGTCGCCGGGCCGGACATGGAGAAGCAGCTAGGGCCGGAGCGCTTCGCCGCGACGATGGCGAAACTGCCAGCGATGTGGCGCGATCGGCTTGCGGCGGGGATCGCGTCGTACCGTGCCGGCCTCCCGTTCAACTTCGATAGCTGGGACGGCTATCCGCCAGCCCGTGAGCGTCTGTACGCCGCGTTCCGTCGCGCGAAGTCGCGGCCGATCGTGCTCTCGGGCGACAGCCACGCGGCATGGGCAAACGATTTGCATGACGCTTCGGGTAGGCTCGTCGCCGCCGAATTCGGCTGCACCGCGATCACCAGCCCGTCCTACGGTTCTTTGCTGCCCGGCATCGGCACGCTGATCGCAGACGCCAACCAAGGCGAGGTCCGGTTCTGCGACCAGGACCGCAAGGGCTTCCTGCTGCTAACGCTGACCCCGGAAGACGCGATCGGTGACTTTCGCACGGTTTCGACGATCTTCGCCAAGCCGTATGAGCACGCGAGCGTCAAACGGTTCCGCGCGCTGGCAACAAAGACAGACACGCCACTTCAGGATATGATCTGATCGAACGCCTTGCCAGCGTCGTCCGCTATGCCTTGGGTGTGCGGCGCAGGATGTAGATGTCCATGATCCAGCCGTGCCGAGCGCGTAGGGTAGCGCGCTCGGCGGCAATGACCGCAGAGACGTCTGCGAGCCCGCCGGCTACCAGCGCTTGGTGCGCCATGCCGAGGTACGCACCCCACCAAATCATGACGCCGTCCGGTGCCACCGTCTCGAACGCGTAGCCGCCATCGAGCATGATCGCAAGCGTATCGACGCCGTCGGGCCAGCCGCCCTCGCGGAGGCGACGGCCGGTCGTGATGAGAACCGGAGCGCCGAGATCGTTGAGCGGGATCGCGTGCGCCGCGGTCAGCGCCTGGAGGCTGGTGATGCCCGGAACGACCGTCACCGCGAGGAGCATCCCGGCTGCGCGCAAGCGATCGGCAATGCGCAGCGTACTATCGTACAGCGACGGATCACCCCAGACGAGGAGCGCGACAGTCCCGCCGTCTGGCATGTGCATCGAGATCTGTTCGGCCCAAACCGCCGCGATTGCATCATGCCAAAGGTCGACCGCGTTCAGGTATGGGGCCTCGGCGTCGCGTTCGGGAAGGTCGAACTCAACGACCCGGGTCGATCCCAGCAGGATGTCGGCGCAGATCGTCCGCCGCAGGTCTATCAGGTCGGACTTGGCGTCGCCTTTGCGCGGCAGAAGGATCAAGTCGGCGGCGTTCATCGCGGCAATTGCAGCCCGCGTCAGATGATCGGGATTGCCGGTGCCGATGCCGATAAGGCGCAGGTCTATCATTCGCCGTCCATCAGTGGACCGTAGAGGATCAGCGCCGGTTTGCTGGAGAAACCGGACGCCAGTTGCGCCGCGAGGTCCACGATCGTCGAACGCGTAAGGGTCTGATCGGGGTGGCCGACATTCTCGGCGATCAGTGCGGGTGTGTCGGGCGACAGGCCGTGTGAAACAAGCGATGCAGCCAGCGAGGGGAACGTACGCTTGGGCATGAAGACGACGGTCGTCGCGTCCTTGTCGGCAAGCGCGGCCATGTTCAGCTCTTCAGGCAGGTCGCCGGTGATGTCATGCCCAGTGACGAACTGGACCCGGCGAGCACGAAGCCGCCGGGTCAGCGGGATCTGGGCCGCGGCGGCGGCAGCACTGGCTGCGCTGATGCCGGGGACGATCTCGAACGGGATGCCGGCCGTCCTCAGTGCCACGATCTCTTCTTCGAGGCGGCCGAACATGCCGCAATCGCCTGACTTCAGGCGGACGACGCGGATACCGGTCTGTGCGTATTCTACCAGAAGTTGCGACACGTGCGCTTGGCTGGGGGAGGGGCGGCCCGCACGTTTGCCTACGGCCACGAAGTCCGCACCGGGACGAGCGTGACCCAGCACAGCACCTGACGACAGATCGTCGAACAGCACAGCGTCCGCCGCCTGCAACCTTGCGACCGCTTTCAAAGTCAGCAATTCGGGATCGCCGGGTCCGGAGCCGACGAATGAAACGAAACCCGTCATGCGGCCGCGATCAGATGAAAGAAGCTACCGCTGACGTGGCCGCGATAAGACCCGGTTTCGGGAACCGGAGTACCCTCCGCATCCGCGACGTTCGCAAGCGCCGCGTCGGGTTGCTCGACGATCGTCGAATAGTGGAATTCATGCCCGGCGAGCCCGGCTCCCGCCGTGAACCCGCCCATCGGCGCTAGCAACGTCGCGCTGCGATAGCCCAGATGCATCTTGCGCCGTGCATAGCTGGTGACGAGACCGAGTAGCCCTGCCATCCGATGACGTGTTCCATCGGCGTCGATCAGTCCCTCGCCGAGTGCCATGTACCCGCCACACTCGCCGTGGATGGGCCGGGTCTCCGCATGCTTACGAAGCGCTGCACGGAACCTGTGCGCCTCGGCGAGCTTGCCGACGTGGAGTTCGGGGTATCCGCCCGGCAGCCATACGAAGTCTGCATCGGGCGCTGGGATTTCGTCCGCGAGCGGCGAAAACGGCAGGATTTCGGTGCCTGCGCGTCGCCACCCTTCCAGCACGTGCGCGTAGGTGAAAGAGAACGCAGCGTCCTGCGCCAGCGCTATCCGCTGTGCCGGAGGACGGATCCATGTCGGCTCGGGGCTCGTCCGATCGACCGCGCCAGCTGCGTCGCGAAGCCTTGCGATATCGACGTGCGTCCGAAGAAAGGCCGCATACTCGCCGATCCGTGCATCGAGGTCGGGATGCTCCGCCGCTTGCACGAGTCCCAGATGGCGTTCGGGCAGCTTCAGGTCGCCCCGCCGCGGCAGCGCGCCGAACACGCGGATGCCGACCGCCTCCATTCCGCTGCGCGCGAGGCGCTCGTGACGGGCGCTGGCGACGCGGTTGAGGATGACCCCTGCGATGGGAACGGTCGGATCGTAGCGGCTGAAACCCAGCGCCGTGGCAGCGGCGGATTGCGCCTGGCCAGACACGTCGATCACCAGCACGACCGGCCAGCCCATTCGCCGCGCGATGTCGGCGCTGGCGCCGTTACCGGTTGCGCCCAGCTTCGCGACGCCGTCGAACAGCCCCATTGATCCTTCCGCAAGCGCGAAGTCGGCGTCGTCGGCGTTGCCCGCGAGCGTGTCGAGCATCGCGGCGGGCATCGACCAGCTATCGAGGTTGAACGACGCGCGGCCGCTGGCGGCGCGGTGGAAGGCGGGGTCGATATAGTCGGGACCGCTCTTGAACGGCTGGACCGCGACGCCGTCGTCGCGGAGTGCACGGAGCAGGCCGAGCATGACCGTGGTCTTGCCGGTGCCGGAGGCTGGGGCGGCGATCATCAGGCCGGGGATCATGCAAGGTTTCCCGCAAACTTCGATTCCGCCGATTGCGGTCGGAAACGGCGGTCGTATCCTTGGGCATACAGGCTACTTTCGGCGAAATCGCGCGCCGCAAGCGCTTGGCCGACCAGGATCAACGCGGTCCGATCGGGCTTGCCCGCGATGGCATCGGCGATTGTTGCGAGCGTGGCGCGCGCGATCTGCTGGTCCGGCCAGCTCGCGCGCCAGACGATCGCGACCGGGCAATCCGCGCCGTAAGCCGGCGTGAGATCCGCGACAACCTGGGCGAAATTATGCACCGACAAATGGATCGCGAGCGTCGCCCCGGTCGCGGCGAACGTGGCGAGGTTTTCGGTCGGCGGCATCGTGCTGGCGCGGCCGGGCGTGCGGGTCAGCACCACCGACTGCACGAGTTCGGGCAGCGTCAGCTCGACCTCCAGCGCGGCGGCAGCGGCGGCGAAGGCAGGCACGCCGGGGGTGATCGTGAACGGAATGGCCAGCGCGCGGAGTCGGCGGAGTTGCTCGCCCATCGCCGACCAGATCGAAAGGTCGCCGGAATGGAGCCGCGCGACGTCGTGGCCGGCGTCGTGCGCAGCCTGGATCTCGGCGATGATCTGGTCGAGCGACAGCGGCGCAGTGTTGACGATGCGCGCATCGGCCGGACAATGATCGAGCATCGCCGTCGGGATCAGCGAGCCGGCGTACAGGCAGACGGGCGATCCGGCGATCCGGTCGCGGCCCCTGAGCGTGAGGAGATCGGGCGCTCCGGGACCCGCGCCGATGAAGTGAACGGTCATTGGGCAGGTCCTTCGGTGTCCGATCGCGCGAGGGCGCAGGTCGCCGTTCGATCGGGCGATATGTGACGCGTCGTCAACAGCCGCGCGCCAGGACCGGCAGCGGCGAGCGCCGCGGCCTCGGCGACGCTGCCGGTGGCGCGGGCCTTCAGGCTGGCGGGCGATTGGGTCGGCGTTGGCGTCGACTGCAGCGCGCCGGGCGATACCGCGATCATCGCTATCCCCATGGCCTCAGCGAGCGGCGACACGAGCGCGAGCTTGTCACGCGGCGCGGCGAGCGCGGTGACCGGAGGCTGGCCTTGCTGCGCGCTGGCAAGTGCCGCGCGTATCGCTCCCAAATCCGCACCCGTGCGCCATCCGAAGCCTGCGACGATCACGCGGTGACGCTCCATTGCACGACCGGATAGCGCGCGCGCCAGCCGCGGCGATTGCCGATCGACGTCGCGTCCGACAATTCGATACGCAGGAGCGTGCCCCCCTTCAGCCCCTGCCAGCGGATAAGCAGTGCCTCGGATTCGAGCGTGACCGCATTGGCCACCAGGCGGGTGCCGGTGACGAGCTTCGTCCAGACATGATCCAGCAACGCCTCCGAGAGGCCGCCACCGATGAATACCGCGTTGGGTGGCGCATGGCCCTCGAGCACACCCGGTGCCCGACCCTTGACGACCGTCAGGCGATCCACCCCCAGCGCAGCCGCATTCGCGCGCGCACGGGCGGCGCGGACCGGGTCCGCCTCGAACGCGATCGCCTGCATAGAGGCGTCGGACAACAGCCATTCGATACCGATCGAACCCGCGCCCGCGCCGATATCCCACAATGTCTCGCCCGGTCTCGGCGCGAGCGCGGACAGGGTCAGCGCGCGGATCGGGCTCTTGGTGATCTGGCCGTCATGCTCGAACCACGTATCCGGCAAACCCGCGACCTGGGGCATCGCGTCGCCCGTGCCGGCGAACACGACCCCGACCGCCACGGGGTGTGCGACATCGTCGAGATCGAGCCCCGCCGCCGTCGTTTCGCGAATCCGTTCGCTGGGGCCGCCCAGCGCTTCGAGGACGTGCAAACGCGAATCCCCAAAGCCGAGATCACCGATATACCGCGCCAACGCGGCAACGGCGTCACCGTCGCGAACCAGCACTAGCGCACGGCGTCCGGTCGCAACATGCCGGCGCAGGCGCGTGAATGCCGCTGCGTGAAGGCCGAGGCACGCGGTGTCCTCGATCGGCCAACCGAGACGTGCCGCGGCAAGGCTGAACGTCGATGGCACCGGATGCGCGATCCACTCGCCCGGGGCGAGATGACGGGTGATGCTGGTGCCGCCGCCGAACCAGAACGGATCGCCGGAGACGAGCATGACGACGCTGCGACCACGATGCGTCAGCAAAGCCGCTATCCCCTGGTCGAACGGGACTGGCCACGGCACGACCTCGCCCGTAAGATCGGGGAGCAGCGCCAGATGCCGGGTCGCACCGGTCACGAGATCGGCGCCGGCGAGCGCCGCTTTTGCCGGCGCGGACAGGCCAGCCATGCCGTCTTCGCCGATCCCGACGATCGTCAGCCAGGGAGTGTCAGCCATGTCGAACATCCTGGTTCTGGGCGGCACGACCGAAGCGAGTGCGCTGGCCGTGCTGCTGGCCGGGCGAGGCGATGCGGCCGTGTTGAGCTACGCCGGGCGCGTCGCCAGCCCGAGGGCACAGCCGATCCCGGTGCGGATAGGCGGCTTTGGCGGCGTCGAAGGGCTGACGGAATATCTGCGCGATCACGGCGTGACGCATCTGGTGGACGCGACGCATCCGTTCGCGGCGCGAATGAGCGCGAATGCCGTCCTCGCCGCAGGCCGCGCGGGTGTGCAGCATATCGCCTTGACGCGACCGCCTTGGGCCGAAGTCACGGGCGATCGATGGACGCGGGTCGCCAATATCGAGGCGGCCGTAACCGCACTCGCCGGGCCATCGCGGCGCGTGATGCTGGCACTCGGCCGGATGCATGTCGACGCGTTCGCAGCGCAACCGCAGCACGATTATCTGCTGCGGTTCGTCAATGTGCCCGATCATCCGTCCGGCTTGCCGCGGCATCATCTCGTGGTGAGTCGCGGTCCATTCGATGTCGAGGGTGATCGGCGTTTGCTGGCGACGCACGGCATCGAGGTCGTCGTCTGCAAGAATGCGGGCGGGTCGGGCGCGCAGGCCAAGCTGGGCGCGGCCCGTGCGCTCGGGCTGCCGGTGATCATGATCGATAGGCCGACCCTGCCGACTCGCCTCGAGGTGCATGCGGCGGAGGACGTGCTGCGCTGGCTCGATCATGGTGCCGACCGGGGCGTGTAGAGGATCGGGCCTGCCGGACGGTCGATGATCCGGGTGAGGCTGGAGCCGATGATGATCAACGTGCGCATGTCAGCCATCTCCGCTCGGGCTTCGGTGAGCGGAACGATGCGGAGGGTTTCCTCGGGCGTCGAGACGGCGCGGGCGAACAGCACGGTGCGGTCGTCGCCACAGGTCTCGCGGAGGACCTCGAAGATGCGGATCAGGGCGTCGGGGCGCGCCTTCGATCGCGGGTTGTAGAAGGCGATCGCGAAGTCGGCTTCGGCGGCGAGGCGCACGCGACGTGCGATCAGCGGCCAGGGTTTGAGATTGTCGGAAAGGTTGATCGCGCAGAAATCATGGCCGAGCGGAGCGCCGGCGCGGGCGCTTGCGGCGAGCATCGCGGTAATGCCGGGCAGCACGCGGATGTCGAGTTCGCGCCATTCTTGGGGGCCGGCTTCGAGCGCTTCGAACACCGCGGCGGCCATCGCGAACACGCCGGGATCGCCCGAGGATACGACGACCACGCGGTGGCCTTGGGCTGCGAGCTTGAGAGCGTGCGTGGCCCGGTCGAGTTCGATGCGGTTGTCGGTCGGGTGGAGTGTGAGGCCGTCGCGGGGGGCGACGCGCGCGACGTAGGGAATGTAGCCGATGACGTCGGTCGCTTCGGCGAGCGCCGCGGTGACTTCGGGCGTCACGAGGTTTGGATCGCCCGGGCCGAGCCCTGCGATAGCGAGCGAGCCGGTCATGGGCGGCGCCCCTGGCCATGGATCAGCAGGATCGAGAAATAGGGTGTGATAGCATCCGCCTCGCAGAGCCGCGTGACACGCTGATCGGCCATCGCGGCGTATTCGACCAGCCATGCCTCGCTCTCGCGTCCGGCGGCGGCGACGGCGCGGCGGAGCTTGGCGAGGTGACGGCCGATCTTCATCACCACCAGCGCGTCGGTGTCGCGGATGCGGCGGACCAGATCCTCCTCGGGGAGCGTGCCCATAAGGACGGTCAGCACGTCGTCGCCCCAGGTGATCGGTGCTCTGCTGGCGGTCCAGGCGCCGGACATGCCGGTGATGCCGGGGACGACCTGCACCGGCGCGATCGTCTGGAGGCGGGTGTAGAGGTGCATGAACGAGCCGTAGAAGAACGGGTCGCCTTCGCAGAGTACGACGACGTCTTCGCCGGCGCGTGCAAGCGTCGCAAGGTGATCGATGCAGCCTTCGTAGAATGCCGACAGGCAGTCGTTGTAGCGAGGGTCGGAGACCGGGATCTCCGTGGTTACGGGGTATTCCATCGGGAACTCGATCACGTCGACGCGGAGCATGCCGTCGACGATCTTTCGTGCCTGACCGGGGCGCCCGGCTTTGCGGAAATAGGCGATATGACGCGCGCTGCGGACCAGGCGATCCGAACGGACGCTCATCAGGTCCTGCGCACCCGGTCCCAAGCCTACGCCGTGAATCGTGCCAGGCGTCATTCGGTGCCGCTCGCGAGCGCGTTGACCGCGGCGACGGTGATCGCGCTGCCGCCCATCCGGCCCTCGACGACGACGCACGGCACGGGTTGGTCGGTCCAGAGTGCCGCCTTCGATTCGACCGCGCCGACAAAGCCTACGGGGCAGCCGATGATCGCCGCCGGGCGCGGACAATCGGGGTCTTCGAGCATGTTGAGCAGGTGGAACAACGCGGTGGGCGCGTTGCCGATCGCGACGACCGCGCCGGCGAGATGCGGGCGCCAGAGTTCGAGTGCTGCGGCCGAGCGGGTGTTGCCCATCGTACGCGCTAGCTCGGGCGTTTCTGGGGCATGGAGCGTGCAGATGATGTGGTTGTCTGCGGGCAATCTGGCGCGCGTGATCCCTTCCGTGACCATGCGCGCGTCGCAGAGGATCGGCGCGCCGGCTTGCAGTGCGCGGCGTGCTTCGGTGGCGAAATTGGGCGTGAAGCGGATATGTGGGGCTAGGCCGACCAGTCCCGCTGCGTGGATCATGCGGACGGCGACGGGCTCTTCTTCGGGCGAGAACCGGGCGAGGTCGGCCTCCGCGCGGATCATCGCGAAGGACTGGCGGTAGATCGCCGCGCCGTCGGTTTCATAGGCGTACGGCATTCAGGCGGCTCCGAAATGAGCGAGGATCTGCGCGGCGTCGAGGCCTGCGCGGAAGGGTGGTGCGCCGGCACGCGCGTTGAAGGCGAGGTCGTAACGGCCTTCGCGCCCGGTCAGCGTTACGTCGGCGGGGGCGGCTCGCGCGCATCCCTTGGCGCATCCGGAGACGTGGAGCCGGCCTGCGATGTGAGGGGCCAGGCGGTGCGCGAGACTGCGGGTTTCGACAGTGGCTTGTGGACAGGCCGATGCGCCGACACAGGCATCCGTGCGGAGTAACGGCGATAAAGGATCGGTGATGAAGTCGGCGGGGTCGGGCTGTACCGCGAGCGCCCCCTCCGTTTCGCAGATGACGATGTGCCAAGGAGTCAGACGGATAGCTTCGATGGCGGTTTCGGCCTCGATGAATCGAGTCAGCGCCATCGCCGAGACGCGGCCAAATGGCAGGCCGAGCGCGATGCCGAGCGGATGCTGGCCGGGTTTGACATGGGGCGCGGCAGCTGCGGGCGTCGTCGTTCCGGTGGCCCACTCGGGGAGAGGTGCGTCGTATCTTGCCATGCGACCGCTCGCCGTGCCGCCGCTTTCGACGAACCAGCGGGCCAGCGCGATCAGGTGATAGACTTCGCTGCCGGGCGACAACGGTGCGCCAAGGTCTCGGCCGTCTGCGCGAAGGATCAATCGACCGGATGCGGTGCGTTCGACGCGGAAGTCGGCGGGCGCGTCTTGCAGCACTGGTGCAGCGCCGGCGTCGATCGCGAAACCGACCTTGCCGGGAAGATCCGGCAGCTCCGACAGTCGGGCGCGCAGCTCCCCGGCGATGCGGTGGGTGTCGTCGCCTGTGCGCCAGACGGGTGTGACGAGGATGTTGGCGCGGGCCTCTCGGGTTTGGACCCGGTCGATCAGGCCGAGATCGAGGAGCGTGTCGATCAGCGGGCGCCAGCTTTCCTCGCGAACGCCGCGGATCTGCAGGTTGGCGCGGGTGGTGGCGTCGATCTGGCCGTTGCCGTGCTGCGTCGTGGCTTCAGCAAGGCCCAGAACCTGCGTGCGGGTCAGGCGACCGAGCGGGGGACGGACGCGAACGAGCAGGCCGTCGCCGGCCATCATCGGACGCCAAGCGTCGGGGCACCAGCCTTTGACGACGAACCCGGTCATGCCGGCAGGTCCAGCGCTGCGAGGATCGAGTTGCGGCGGGTCGGCCACAGATCGGCGGCGTGGAGCGCTGCAAAGCGCGCCTGCATCGCGGCCAGCGCGCCGGGGTTGGCTTTGGCAAGGAAGGCGTGGACGTCGTCGCGGCCTAGGGTGGCGTCGTAATAGAGGTCGATCAGTTCGGGGCGGACCGCGCTGGCGAGATGCGCGAAGGCGCCGAGATGATCGAGCGTGGCGGCGATCTCCGCACCGCCGCGGAATCCGTGGCGCATCATGCCGTCTACCCAGCCGGGGTGGGCGGCGCGGGCATGGACGACGCGGGCGATCTCTTCCTTGAATGGGCGGGCTTTGGCTTGGGACGGGTCTCTCGCGTCGAGATGGTAGAGAGTGGCGCTTCCCCCGGCGACCGATTGCGCGGCGGCGAAGCCTGCTTCGTGCGCGGCGTAGTCTGCGGCGAGCAGCAGGTCGGTCTCGGGCAGATCCTGGACGTGGACGAAGGCGACGGCAGCGGCGACACGGTCGCGGATGCCGGCCGGGTCGAAGCTGTCGCTGCCGTCATCCAACGCGTGGCTGGAGGCGGATAGCCAAGCCTTGCCAGCGGTCAGGCGCGCCTCCGGCGTGTAGGTTTCGGCGGCGTCACCCATGCTCAGGCCGTAGCGGCCGGGTTCGGGGCCGTAGACGCGCGGTGTTGGCTCGTGGCCGACGAACGGGTTCCAGTCCGCGGGCTCGTCGCGTGCGGCCAAGGCTCGGACGGCTTGGCCAAACATCGTGCAGAGCGTCGGGAAGGCATCGCGGAACAGGCCTGAGACGCGCAGCGTGACGTCGATGCGAGGACGGTCGAAGTTCGCCAGTGGTAGAATCTCGACGCCCGTGACGCGGTCGGACTGCATGTCCCAGATCGGTTCCGCGCCGAGCAGGTGGAGCGCCATCGCGAACTCTTCGCCGGCTGTCCGCATCGTCGCGGAAGCCCAGAGATCGACGACGAGATTGTGGGGGTAGTCGCCGTGGTCCTGCAGATGGCGGCGGACGAGTTCGTCGGCGAGCTTCACGCCTTGGGTATGCGCGGCGCGTGATGGGACTGCACGGGGATCGGTCGTGTAGAGGTTGCGGCCGGTCGGGAGGACGTCGGCGCGGCCTCGCCAGGGCGAGCCGGAGGGGCCGGGTGCGACGCGTTTGCCTTTGAGCGCGGACAGGAGACCGGCGCGTTCAGCGGCGCCGTGCTCGCCGCGGCCGTAGATGTGGAGGCCGTCGCCATACTGGCTCTCCTTCACGTCGCAGACGAAGGTGTCGATGCGGGTGATCGCGTCGGCCTGGGACTGTGTGTCGTCGAGGCCCAGCGTTGCGGCGAGGCCGGTGGCAGTGGCTTCGTCGCGGATGTCGCGTTGCAGGCGGTCGCGGCGGGCTGGATCGAGGCCATCGGCGTTGGAGAATTCGTCGAGCAGCGCTTCGAGGCGCCCCAGACCTGCGCCGGTGCGGGTGCGTTCGAGCGGTGGCGGGACGTGGCCGAGCGTCACTGCGCCGATGCGGCGTTTGGCTTGGGCCGCTTCGCCGGGGTCGTTGACGATGAACGGGTAGATGACGGGCAGCGCGCCGGTGAGCGCTTCAGGCCAGCAGGCGTCCGACAGCGCGACCGACTTGCCGGGTAGCCATTCGAGCGTGCCGTGCGCGCCGACATGGACGATCGCGTCGGTGCCTCGTGTGCGAAGCCAGAGGTAGAAGGCGACATAGGCGTGGCAGGGGCAGCGCGAGAGGTCGTGATATTCCTCCGTGCGGTGTTCGGTTCGGCCGCGCTCGGGTTGGAGCGCCACGAGCGCCCCGCCTTGGTCGATCGCGGTGAAGGTGAAGTCTTCGGTGGGGTCGGCCCAGGTTTCCTGGAGATCATTCCGCAGGGCTTCGGGGAGCTGCGCGAGGGCTTTGCGATACTCGGCGAGCGGCCAGTTTATGCGTGACGTAGCGAGATCGCCTACGTCGGGGGTCATCGCGTAGCCGGCTTCGGTAAGATCGGCGAGGATGGCTTGGGTGGAGGCGAGCGCGTCGAGGCCGACCGCGTGCGCCATCTGGTATGCCTTGCCTGGGTAGGTCGAGAGGACGATCGCGATGCGGTGGTCCGCTACGGGTTTGCTGGCGAGTTTCGTCCAGGCTTCGATACGCGCTGCGATGGCGGTGATGCGTGCTGGGTCGGCGCGGTGTTCGCGGCGGGTATATTCGAGGTCACCATCGCGGGCGGCGGCTTCCTTGAAGCTGGCGACGCCGGCGAACAGGCGACCGTCCACTTCGGGAAGGACGACGTGCATGGCAAGGTCGGCTGGGGACAGGCCTCGCGTTGCGCCGAGCCATGCCGCGTGGTCGGAGGTAGCCAGCGCGATCTGGAAGACGGGGACGTTGGCGGCGTCGAGCGGCGTGGTATCGGTGGCGCCGCGTGCGGAAAAGGCGGTGGCGTTGACGATCGCGGCGGGGCTCAGGGCTTCGACCCAGCGGGTTAGCCAGCCGGCTGCGTCGGGCGCTTTCAATGAGGGAGCAAACAGGCCGAGGACGTCGAAACCTCGCGCGGTCAGTTCCGCGTGGAGCGCTTCGATCGGATGCAGGTCGGCAGCGGTGAGGTAGGAACGGTAGAAGACGATCAGCACGCGGGGGCGGTCCGCGCTGAGCGCAAATACGGCCGGGCAGGTCACGCCGTCACGCGGTTCCCAGCCGCCAACATCGGCGATCGCGCGGACGCCGGTGACGGGCCCCGCGTAACAGCCTGACGCGAGCGCGAACTGGGCCAGCGCCGCTTGGGCCGCGACCGCGCCGCCGGTGTCGCAAAGGTTCGCCAAGCGGCGGAGTGTGGAGAGCGGGATCGTCGAGGCGGCGCCCAGTCGCGTGTCGATGCGACCGTCTGCGGCGAGGACGGCTAGCGCAATACCCTTCTCCCGCGCGAGGCTTTCGACTTGTTGCAGACCATAGCTCCAGTACGACCGCCCGCCGATCAGCCGGATCAGGATGCCCTTCGCGCTGGATAAAGTCTGCTCAATGTAGGTGTCGACCGACAGCGGATGCTGGAGCGCGGTCAGGTTCGCGAGGCGTAGCGACGGCAATCGGCTTCCGGTCGCGTCCGCACGTCTCCAGCCCGCGGCGAATGCGCCGAGGTCGCCGTCGGAGAAGGACAGGACGACGAGGTCCGCAGGCGTTTGAGCGAGGTCCTGCGGGACCGCGCTTTCCTCCAGCCCGTGGGTCTCGCGGAAGACGACGTGCATCGTGGGCCTCAGCCGTCCAGCGCGGCCTTGATGCGGGCCTCGTCGATTCGGTCGTGCTCGGCGATGACCACGAGTTGCGTGCGACGCGGTTCGTCGGCGCGCCACGGGCGGTCGTACTGCGTGCGTACGCGCGCGCCGACGGCCTGGACGAGCAGGCGCATCGGCTTGCCGGTGACTGCCGCGTAGCCCTTCACGCGGAGGATGTCGGCGCTGCGGGCGAGTGCCTCGATCTTTGCGGTGAGGTCGGCGGGGTCAGCAATCTCGCCGAGCTCGACGACGACGCTGTCGAAATCGTCATGCTCGTGATCGTCCTCGCCATCGTGATGCGAGGGGCGGCTGGCGATGTCGTCCTCGGCGGCGGCGTTGAGGCCCAGGATCACGCCCGGATCGATCACGCCGTCGGTGAGGTCGATCACCGGGAGCGGCCGCGCGGACTCGGCGGCGATCACCGCGCGCGCCTTGGCGACGCCTTCGGGGCCGGCGAGATCGACCTTGGTCAGGAGAACGAGATCGGCGCAGGCGAGCTGGTCCTCGAACACTTCCGACAAAGGCGTCTCGTGATCGACGCTCGGGTCGGCGGCGCGCTGGGCGTTGAGCGCAGCGACGTCAGGCGCGAACCGCCCGGCGGCGACGGCCTCGGCATCGGCAAGCGCGATGACGCCGTCGACGGTGATGCGCGAACGGATCGCAGGCCAGTCGAACGCCTTCAACAGCGGCTTGGGCAGCGCAAGGCCGGACGTCTCGATCAGGATGTGGTCGGGGCGAGGGTCGAGTGCGAGCAGCGTCTCGACGGTCGGGATAAAGTCGTCGGCGACGGTGCAGCAGATGCAGCCATTGGCGAGCTCCACCACGTTCTCCGCGGGGCAGTCGGGGATCGCGCAGCCCTTGAGGATGTCGCCGTCGATGCCGAGCGTGCCGAATTCGTTGACGACGACGGCGAGACGGCGGCCGTTCGCGTTGCGGATCAGATGGCTGATCAGTGTCGTCTTGCCCGCTCCGAGGAAGCCGGTGACGATTGTTACGGGGACTTTGGCGAGATCCGACATTCTTATTCTCCTTCGAGCACACGCACGCACGGCTTCGTAGCCGCACGCGTTCGTCGCTCAGACGGAGTACCGTGCCGCGACCATCCCCTGGATCATGGCAAGAGCGACCGTTGCGCTGGCAGGTCTCCTGGCTCGCGGGTCGAGGCTCGACGTACGCCTTCCCAGGTTATTACCCAGTGGCTGCCCTTTAAAACGAAGGGCGTGTGCGTCTCGCTCACCGCTTACAGTTGCAGGGACAGCCGCGGCATTGGGAGGGCATCCCCCCGCACCGCATTCCCATTCAAGCCCTTTGGGGCACCGGCGCGATCTGTGAGGTTCGGTCCAACCGACCCTCGCGAAGGCGGCCTAAAGGAATTTGCGCCAAGCCGCTAGCTATCCGTTCACGACTTCGATCTCGTCGAAGTGTTTCCAGCGGTAGATCGCAAAGCTCAGCACCCAGCAGAGCACGAACAGGCCGATGATCGCAAAGCCGAGGCCGTTGAAATTCTCGCCGAGCGCCGCGGCGACGTCCCATACGCCGCCCGTGAGTTCGAGCTTCGTGCCGAGCAACGCGAGCGTCTCGATCCCGCCGATCGCGATCGCGCCGATCGCGGAGATCAACGTGATGGTGATGTTGTAATAGAGTTTGCGGATCGGCTTCACGAACGCCCATTCATACGCACCGAGCATGACGACACCGTCCGCGGTATCGACCAGCGCCATGCCGGTCGCGAACAGCACCGGTAGAACGAGCACGGTGCCGATCGACAGGCCGTCGGCGGCTTGGCTCGCGGACAGGCCAAGGATCGCAACCTCGGTGGCCGTGTCGAACCCCAGCCCGAAGAGGAAGCCGAGCGGCGCCATGTGCCAGCTCCGCGTGACCAGTCGGAACATCGGCCGGAACAGCCGCGCGAGCAGGCCGCGATTGCCGAGCAGCAGTTCCAGGTCCTCCTCGACATAGGTGCCGCCACCGCGGACATGGCCGAAGGTACGCCAGACCGAGCGCAGGATGATCAGGTTCATCGCCGCGATCGTGAACAGAAAGACGGCGGAGATGACGGTCGCGATGACGCCGCCGACTTGTTTGAACGCCTCGAACTGCGACAGCGCGCTGGCGGTAACCGCGATTGCGACAGCGGCGATCAGCACGATGCCCGAGTGGCCGATCGCGAACCAGAAGCCGACCGCGATCGGGCGCTGGCCGTCCTGCATGAGTTTGCGCGTTACGTTGTCGATCGCGGCGATGTGGTCCGCGTCGACCGCGTGGCGCAGGCCAAGACCCCAAGCGAGCAGCGCGGTGCCCAGCATCAGCGGTTGCGCGTGGAACAGCGAGAAGGCCCAGCCCCACGCGGCGATGTTGGCAATGACCAGGCATGCGAACATCCAGCCGATCCGCTTACGGGTGGCGGCGCGCGTCGGTCTCTCGACCGGTCTATCTAGCGTCGCAGTCGTCATGCAGAACTCCCCGGCGTCCGACGAGGACGGGGGCCTGCCGCGAGCGGCCGCGACACGCGAAGACCGGACGCCATGAGCGGCCGACGCGCGTCGCCGTGCGGCCCCTGCCGCGCGTGTCGTCGCTCAGACGGCGTTCACCGTGCCTCGGCCACCCCCTGGACCGGGACAAGAGCGACCAGACGCCGGCAGGTCTCCTGGCTCACGGGTCAAAGCTCCACGCCACGCCTTCCCAGATCATCGATCCAGTGGCTGCCCTTCGCGCGTGAAGGGCCCGTGCGTTTCGCTCACCGCTTACAGTTGCAGGGACAGCCGCGGCATTGGAAGGAACCCTTCCGCACCGCATTCCCAATCAAGCCCTTTCGGGCACCGACGCGATCATGGCGAGGAACCGGCGAACCGATCTCTCGTCGGCCTGGGTAGTGTCGTTCGCGGACGATGCCAATCGATCTTCGTCAGGCGACCGCGTTTCGAATGTCGTCGGTCCGCATGCGACCATGGCCGAGCAGCGCGGCGTGATAGGCGATCGGAGGTTTGCCGTGCGCGGTATCGGCGATCGTCAGCCACGCCATCGCCTCGGCGACGCGGGAGGCAGGTTCGAGCGGGATGCGCGCGAGTTCGACGTCGAACGGCGCGAAATAGGCGGGTTCGCCCTGCCATTCGATCAGGCGTTCTCGGGCTTGGTCGATCGACCAGCCGTGGAGGTGAATACCGATGTCGACCAGCGCGCGAGTGACGCGGAACAGGAGCCAGTGGACGTGGCCGAGTGCATCATGGGGATCGGTATAGGCGCCGCTCTTTTCGGCGAGTTGCTCGGCGTAGATGCTCCACCCTTCGACGAACGCGGAGGCATAGTCGATCCGGAGCGGGTGGGGCGGGGCGGGTCCCTCCAGGCCGAGCTGGATCATGTGGCCGGGGAGCAGTTCGTGCGCGACGACGCTGGGGAGAGTCCAGCGCGGGCGGCGGCGGATGTCCTTGATGTCTACGACATAAGCGCCGGGATGGGACGGAGTCGGGACTTCGCGGTAGCCGGCGCGGCCGCTGGCGATCTCGAGCGCGGACAGAGGGCGAGCGGCGGCGTTGATGCACCACGGCGGGAGTTGACCGAACGCTGCCGTGATGTGGATGCGGGCCGTGGCTAGCACGCGGTTCATGTCGGCGACCGCTTCGGCGCGGCCGGCGTCGGTGTCGGGATAGAGGAAGCGGTCGTCGCGCCAGAGTTTGGTGTAGCGGTCTGCGATTCTGCCCTTGGGGGCGCCGATCTGGTCGAACAGGTGGGTCGCGCGGGCTTGGAGGTGGTTCAGTTCGGCGAATAGTCGACGTTCGGCATAGGCTGGCGTCATGGTGCCGAGCGAGCGCCGGAAGACGAGTGCGTACCAGTCCGCACCGCCGGGGAGCCGGCCGACACCGGGGGCGGAGGGGGCGGTGTCTCGCAGGCTTTCCAGCGTGGAGATCTGGCGATCGATCGCGGGGTTTGATGAGGCGGTGCGGAGGGCTTCGATCGTGCGATCGAGGGATAGGCGGGGGAGGATTATGCCGGCGTCTGCATCGGTTTGGATGGCAGCGGTGTCTGCATCGACCTTGGCGTTATCGAGGCGCGCGGCCTTCCACGCGCCGGTGGTCGGCGTGACGCGATACGGGCTCCGTCCGGTGCGGCCGAACACGGACCGTCCGATGGCGGCGTCGATCGTGAGACCGGCGCGGGCGGTGGTCAGGTCGAGCCGTTCGCCGGGTTGCAGGCCCTCTTCGTTGAAGGGGGCTAGCAGGTGGAGCGCTTCGTCTGGGTCGGTTGCAGCGGCGGTGTCCAGGGCTTGGCGCAGGGACGTGGTGGATTGGGCGCGGGCGGTTGTGGGGAGGAAGGCTGATGACGCCAAGCCGACGAGTACGTTTCTGCGGGTCGGAGTCATCTTGCACCTCTCCGTTCGCCTAGAGTGAACGGCTCCCCCTTGGATACGTGTGCTTCGACTTCGCTCAGCACGAACGGGGTGGGGGCGAGCCCAGTCTGGACGGGGGAGGGACTCGGGATTGGCGCGGTCCAGCTATGAACGGGGTTGGTCCCCGCACCCGTCAAAAATCCGTCGGTCAATCCCGCGCAGGCGGGAACCCATACTGGCTGGCTTTTCGGCGTGATCGCCGACGTTAGAGTATCTGGGTCCCCGCCTGCGCGGGGATGACGATGGGTAGATGTCGGTGTGGAATAACCATCGACGGGGTTCGGGGCAGGGTTCTGGTGAGGTGTCATCGGGCACCCGTCATCGAGGTAACGGAACGAGGTTGTTGGCCTGGGTGATCTCGGGCTCGTCTCCGGTGAGCGCGACGTGGACGGCGAGCGTTGCGGGATCGACGCGAGCCGGGATCGCCAGCTTCACGGTCGTGGTTTTCGGCCGGAGGTCGATCGGGGCGGCGAGCGGCGGGATGGTCGTGGTCGCCAGCACTTTGCCCGTCGGGTCGACCAGATTCGCGTGGCCACCCTTCGCGTCCTTCGCGCCGAGGCTGTGGACGGTGACCTCGACGTTGCGGCCCTTCACAGCGACGTCGTCCAGGCCGATGCCGAGGTCTGCGCGCGCGTCTACCGGGGTGCCCGCCTCGACCAAGGCGAAGTCGAGCACCGTCGTCCCCGGCGCGAACGTCACGTCCGTCCCCGCGCTGCGTTCCAGCGCAATCGTCTGCACGCCGCCGATCGGCGCGAGCGTCTTGCCGCCGTCGGCGCTGCTCGAGGCCTGCATCGACCAGCGGCCTGCGGTGACGGTCCAGGTCGACATCGTCGCGCGCTGGGCTTGATCGGTGGTGTTGTAGGCGATCACGCGGAACCTGGTCGGCGTGGCGCCGGGCAGCAGGATCGCGACGCGCTCGGCTGCGCCGGGTTCGGCGAAGCGCCAGCTTACCGTGTTGCCGGGCCAGCTCTGGTTGCGGCGCAGCGCGATGCCGCCGAGGCGTTCGCGTTGCAGGATCTCGTTCGGCTGGTCGACGCGGTCGCTCCACCAATGGCCCTCGGTGTACATGTCCATGTGCTGCGACTTGTCGGCGATCGCGTCGGCGTGAAGCGCTTCCAGGGGCGCGGTGTCGCCGGTTGCGGCCCAGGCAGTGTAGCGGGCGAACGGGTCTTCGGACTTGCTGGCCGCGAGCTTGCTGCGGGCGGCAGCGCCACCGGGAAGTGCATCGAAGGCGTTCTCGTTGAACTCGGCCAGCGCGCCGGGGCCGGCCTTGGCGAGGCGGGCTTCGATCGGGCGCACGTATTTCGCGTCGCCGGTGTAGCGCCACGCCGCCCAGGTCGCCTGGAGCGACGTGGTGATGCCGCCGCCGTCGCCGACGCGCTCGGCATCGGTGCGCCAGTTGATCTCGTTGGGATAGCTCCAGCTGCCGTCCGGGGCCTGTTTGCCGTGTGCCATCCAGCCGTCGATCACGCCGGTGACGAGCCCGCGGGCGAGCGGGTTGGCGTTGTAGAGGCCGACCAGCATCGGGCCGTGCATGACGGTGAAGGCATAGGGTTTCTGCCATTCCCATGCGCCCTCGCGGTACATCTTTCGCCCGCCATACCAGTTGCTGGCGAAGTGCATGTGGCCGGCCGGGTTCTTGAGGATCACGGTCTGGAGGGCACGCGTATTGTCCATCAGGCGCTCGACGGCCTTGGGCTCGCCCCAGTTGAGATACAGGCGTTCGGCGTTGCTGTTCAGGCCCTCTTCGTAGGCGTGGAGTTCGTCGGCGGTGATGTAGCCGAGGCCGTTGACGATCATGCCGTTCTTGTAGACCGCGTCCGACAGCGCGCGGAGCGAGGCATTGATCTTGTCGGGCTCGACACCCATCAGCGCGAGACCGGGCCATTGCTGAGTCAGGTCGGTATCGTCGGAGATGCCGCCGCCGAAGTCACCGTAGGGGACCTGACGTTCGTCGATCCACCAGGTGACGAACTGGCGGACGCGCTTCAGGTCCTCGAGTTGGCGAAAGACCCATAGGGGCACGCCTGCGGGGGCGATCGGCTGAACGAAGGCGGGCAGGTTTTCGGGGCGATAATTTATGTCGGCCCAATAGGCGCGGGCGCGCGCGTTGTCGGGATCGACGCGGAGCAGGTCGGAGATGTCAGCGAACAGGCGCTGGTAGAGGCCGGCGCGCTTCGACGCGGTGTGTTCCTCGACGAGGAAGCCCCAATTGTCTTTTACCTGCGCGAGACGGTCGGCGATGTGTTCGGGGAGGGCGGCGGTGCGGGGCTTGAAGACGAGGCGGATCTTGGCGCCGTTCAGCGCGGCGGCGTCGAAGTCTGGGGCGGCACTGGCGATCGTCAGGTAGAGGCTGTCGTTGGGGAGGATGCGGTCGCGGAGGTCGAGCCAGAGCGTGCGCGCTTCGTTGGGGCGGACCGAGACGGAGAGGTCGATCATGTCGCGGCCGGGCCAGATCGGGTCCTTCACGCGGATGTTGAGGGGGATCAGACCGGCGGCGTTGGGCTTGGCCTTCAGCGCGGGGATGTCGATCGCGATGCCGTCGAGGCCGTCGTTGAGGTTCTGCCAGCCGTAATCGAACGCGCGGGCGAGCGGGCGGTCTGGGAGCGCGTCGCCGAAGCTGGCCGGGATCAGGATGTGGACGATCGGGGCGGCATTGTCGCGGCGGACGGGGGCGCCGGATGCGCCGCCGGTGCCTGCGCCGACTGCGGCTTTGAGGCCGGCGGAGGGCATGGCGACGACGGTGCTGCGCTCGTCCGGGGCGAAGCGGCCGGCGATGTAGGCGTTGAGGGGGGCGAGTGCGGCGAGGTTGGGGGAGGCTGCCGCATCTACGGTGTAGGAGAGCTTGAAGCTTCCCGCGGGTTCTGCGCCTGCGCCGATGTCATAGGCCCAGAGCTCCTGGATCGGCTGCTCCTGCATCGTGTTCGTGAAGCTGAGCGTACCGCCAATACGGGGGGCGAACTGGTCGACGCTGCGGACCACGCCTTGCGGGCGGGTGGCGATCCGGGCGGTCGTGCCGGCGTCGCTCCAGTCGAGCCGGCCGTACGCGGCGCCGCGGATCTCGACGCGGTTGACGCGTTCGTTCGGCGGGATCGTCAGGTCATAGCGCTTGCCGCCTTCGACATAGGTGTTCCAGTCGGGCAGCTCGAAATAATCGTCGCGGCCGGGCAGGCGCGAGCGGTTGTAGACGCCGGGCCAAGTCGTCTCGGCGATGCCGTCGACGCCTTTCCACATCCATTGCTTGAGATCCTTCGCGTCGGCGAACTCAACTTTTCGGACGCGGGTGACGGCGGCGTCGAGCACGGGTGGGGCTGACTTGTCCCAGCCGTAGCGGTGCAGCCATGCGGTTCGTTTGGCGACGGGGTCGGATGCGGGCGCGGGGGATGGTTCGCGCTTGTCGGCGAGCGCTGCGACGTCGGTGGCGGGGAGCAGGTGGTCGTAGACGCGGATCTCGTCGAGATCGGAGCCGCGCATGAAATTGTAGCGACTCTGGACCTGGTGCGGGGACATGACGCGCCCGGCGAGGCCGAACTGGTCGAGGCCGCTGTCGAGGTCGGCCTTCTGGTCCTTGCGCGCGACCAGCTTGCCGTTCACGTAGAGTTGCACGCCGACCGTCTCGTCCCAGGCGAAGGCGATGTGCGACCAGGCTTCGGCGGCGGGGGCTTGGGGGATCGTCCAGGAGACGCGGATGCGGGAGAGGTTCGCGTCGGTGACGAAGGCGTCGAAGCCGTGGCCGTTCCAGTCGATCCGCAGGAACGCCATGTCCCAGCTCGAATGGTCGGCGAACCCGGTACGGAAGATCACGAAAGGCGCCTCCCCAACCGGTGTCCGTGACCGCCAGAAGAAGGCGAGCGTACCGCGGTCGGCGCGAATGTTACCGGGGGCTTTCCACGCGACGTAACCGTCGTCGGCCCAGCGCGCGGCACCGCCGATCGCGCCGTCCGGGGTGATGTCGACGCCGCTGCGGAAATTGGGGACGGGGTCGCCTGTTGCGTAGTCGGCGGTGAGGCTTTTGTCGGCGGAGGCGCGGAACAGGAGGCCGGTCGCGTCCTGCGCTTGCGCCGGAGCGATGCTGGCAACAGCGAGTGCCAGAACGGACGCCGTGGTGAAACGCTTCACTGTTCTCTCCTTGGGCCAATCGGCATTAAGCGATTTGGCGAAGTGTTCGTCGTCCTAAGCTTGTTCTCCCGCGAAGGCGCCAGCCCAGACTGGGCTCCCGCTTTCGCGGGAGAACAAGAAGGCGGGGCAACCTCAGCCAGCGTCCACTCTCGCCAGCCTCGGCGAGAGCAGATGCACGACGGTGATCGCGATCAGATACGTGCTGCCGGCGACCGCGAAGATCAAGGTGTAGCTACCCGTGGTCTGCAGGACATAGCCGGTGAATTTGGCCATCATCATGCCCCCGATCGCGCCGACCGTACCGCCGATCCCGACTACCGAACCCACCGCACCGCGTGGAAACATGTCCGAGGGGATCGTGTAGAGGTTCGCCGAGAACGCCTGGTGCGCCGCCGTCGCCAGCCCAACGATCCCGACCGCGAGCCAGAGATTGTCAACATATTGCGCGAAGAAGATCGGCATTACCAGGAACGCGCAGGCCAGCATGGTGACCTTCCGCGCGAAGTTGGCGGTGTGGCCGCGCTTCATCAGTTTCGACGAGGACCAGCCGCCCGCGACGCTGCCGAGATCGGACAGCAGGTAGATCGCGACGAGTGGCGGACCGAAGCTCTTGAGATCGAGATGATAGGTCTTGGCGAGGAAATCGGGCGTCCAGAACAGGAACAGCCACCAGATCGGATCGATCAGGAACTTGCCCAGCGCGTAGGCCCAGGTCTCGCGGTAGCCGAGCAGCTTGAGCCAGCCGATCTTCTTCGCCGGATCCGCCGGATCGCTCTCGATATGCGCGAGTTCGGCGGGGGAAAGCTTGGCGACTTCGCGCGGGCGACGATAGATCGCGATCCAGGCGACCAGCCAGATCAGGCTGATCGCGCCGGTGATGATGAACGCCATCCGCCAGCCGAACGCGATCGTGATGATCGGCACGATCAGCGGCGTGATGACCGCGCCGATGTTCGCGCCGGCGTTGAACACGCCGGTCGCGAACGCGCGTTCCTTGGCGGGAAACCATTCGGAGACGGCCTTGATACCTGCCGGGAAGTTGCCCGCCTCGCCAAGACCGAGCACCACGCGAGCCGCCGAGAACTGGAACGCGTTGCCGGCGAACCCGCAGAGCGTGTGGCCGAGCGTCCAGATCACGAACGCCACCGAATAGCCGATCCGCGCCCCAAGCACGTCGACGATCCGGCCGAAGCTCAGATAGCCGATCGCATAGGCGGCCTGGAACCAGAAGATGACGTCGGCATAGGTGGTCTCGTTCCAGCCGAGTTCGGCCGAGATGGTCGGTTTCAGCACGCCGATCATCTGCCGGTCGACATAGTTGATCGCGGTCGCGGCAAACAACAGGCTGCAGATCAACCAGCGATAGCGGCCGATCTTGCCACCTATCCCCGCGTCACCGTTCGCGCTGGCCGCGCCTACCTCTGGCATGTTCACGCTCGCCATTGGCTCTCTCCTAAACGCAGCCTCTAGCGGGCCTTGATGGTGCAGTGGACGGCGAACCGTCCGTCGAAGCGCGCCTCGACCCGGTCGCCGATCGCGACCGGATGGACGCCGGTGACCGCGCCGGTCGAAACCCATTGTCCCGGCGACAATGCAATCCCGCGCGCCGCCATGTGTTCGAGCAGGTAGCGGACCGCGCCGAACGGCCCGTCGAGCATCGTCGCACTCGTCGCGGCGCCGATCAAGGCATCGTTGATCCACAGCTCGATGGGCCAGTCGTTGACGTCGCCATCGCGCCATCCCTCGGCATCCGCGCCGACGACCAGACCGTTATTATTGCCGAAATCGGACACCGTGACGGTCGGCCCGAGCGCGTTGATACCGGGAAAGGGCGAACTCGCGATCTCGATGCCTACATGCACCGCATCGACCATCGCGCGCGCCTCGTCCATTGTGTAGTGCAGCTTGGATGGGTCGGGCGCGGTACCGATCCTGAGCAGAAACTCGGCCTCCGCGGCCGCGAATCCTTGTGCAAACACCGGCATCGCGACCGGATCGGCGCTCGCCAAGACGATCTGATCGGCGAAGATCGGTCCGGTCAGGCGGTCGATCCCGTCGAGCGGCGGATTGATCCGGCCGACCTTCCACCCCGCAACCACGC
Source organism: Sphingomonas sp. SL1004 (assembly GCF_057815015.1). Classification (NCBI taxonomy): domain Bacteria; kingdom Pseudomonadati; phylum Pseudomonadota; class Alphaproteobacteria; order Sphingomonadales; family Sphingomonadaceae; genus Sphingomonas; species Sphingomonas sp. SL1004. The sequence continues at coordinate 1,102,131 of NZ_JBYMUX010000001.1, read as the reverse complement.
CGTCCGCGAGGAGAAGCGCCGCATCCTGCACCGCATAGCCCTCGTCGAGCGTAACCGGCACGTCGCCGGGAAATTCGGGAACGACATTACCCTCGCGGCGCGCCTCTACGAAGGTCCTGGCGATCCGTGTGGTGTTGTCGCTCGTGTTCGGCTGTGCCGCCAAGAACCCCTCCTGTCATGTCGTTCTATTTTTTCGAAGCGTATGGGAAACCGGTGTCATTGACAAGCGCACTCGCTCAGCCCGCGAACAATGACGCCCAGTTTTCCTCATGAGCGTCGGTTGCCGCACGACCGAGCGCGTCAATCAACGCGGTGTCGTCGAGGACATCGGGGGGGATGCCGAGTCCCTCGCGAGCCAGGCGCCCGACGATATCGGCCGGGCTACCCTCGGACGCCAGCACCGTCAGCCTGTCCCCGGCGGGATCGATGATCGCCTGCCCACTACGCGATCGGCGGATCAGGAACGCGACCCAAGTGCCGAACGCCGCGACGACATGGGTCGGCATGCGTCCTGCGCGACGGTTGGCGATCAGCGTGTCGCCGAGACGATAGGGCAGCTTCTGCGAACCATCCTGTGCGATCTGGTCGAGCCGGTGGACGATCACCGGGTTGCGGAAGCGTTGCAGCACGGTCGCACGATACTGCTGGATGTCGAGCCCGTGGACGGGGGGCAGCATCGGGATGATATCGCGCGCGATCATGGCGTCGACGAACGCGGCGAGATCGGCGTCGCGCATTGCGTCGGCGACGCTGGTCGATCCGCGCAACAGGCCGGTATAGGCGAGAGTCGAGTGCGCGCCGTTGAGGATACGGAGCTTGGCCTTTTCGTAGCCGCCGACGTCGCTGGTGATCGTTGCGCCGACGCTGGCCAGATCGGGGCCGAGCGGGCGTCCGATGTCCTCGATGACCCATTGTTTGAACGTCTCACGCTGGACCGCGGCCTGATCCTCGATGCCGAGCGTCGCTGCGACCTCGGCGTAGAGCGCGGCGTCGCTGGCCGGGGTGATCGAATCGACCATCGTCGAGGGCACGCGGACCTCGCCCGCGATCCAGTCCGCTAGCGACGCATTGGTCTGTGCGGCGAAGGCGACGAGCGCGGCATGCAGCTTGGCGCCGTTGCTCGCGAGGTTGTCGCACGGCATCGGTACGAACGGGGCGATCCCGGCGGTCCGGCGCGCGGCGAGGCCGGCGACGATCCAGCCGACGATGCTGCGCGGAACAGCCGTTCCGGCGAGGTCGTGGACGATATCGGGATGGCCGATGTCGAGCGTGCCGTCGCCCGCGAGGCGATAGCCCTTCTCGGTGACCGTCGTCGTTACCAGCGTGACCGCAAGATCGGCCAGCAATGCGTGGGTCTGCGCGGCATCCTCCGGGCCGAGGAAGCGGCGGTGCGCGCCGATGACACGCATCGACGGATCGGCATCGCGGATCGCCAGCGTATAGAGCCCGTCCTGCCCTGCAAGCGCGTCGATCGTGCCGCGCGTCCGCATCGATACCGCCGCGATTCCCCAGCGTGGATCGGACGCCAGGACATCGTCGATATAGGTCGCCTGATGCGCGCGATGAAACGCGCCCGGGCCGAAATGAACAATGCCGACACCGCCAGCCGGCCGTCCATTCGGGCTTTGAACGGAGTTGGGCAGGGCGGGAAAGCTTGCAAAAGACAGTCGGTTCACAGCGTTACGCCTCGTTTCCAGATCGCGATCTCGCGTTCGCCGTTGCGCTCGGCAGCGGTCTCGGCACCCGACACAACCTGCATGATGCGCGAAAGCAGCGCCTCTTCGGTTGCCGGGAAACCGTCTTCCAGCACGGCGCCCGCGTCGAAATCTATCCAGCCGGGCTTGCGTGTGGCGAGATCGGTGTTGGACGCGATCTTGATCGTCGGCACGGGGAAGCCGAGCGGCGTGCCGCGCCCGGTGGTGAACAGGATCGCGGTCGCCCCCGCCGCCGCCAGCGCGGTCGAAGAGACGGCGTCGTTGCCTGGCGCTTCGAGCAGCGTCAGTCCGTCCATCCTGATTCGCGCGCCATAATCGATGACGTCCGCGACCGCGGCACGGCCCGCCTTCTGGACCGCGCCGAGCGACTTTTCCTCGAGCGTGGTGATGCCGCCGACGACGTTGCCGGGCGAGGGGTTCTCCGACACCGTCTCGCCGTGATCGAGGAAATAGCGTTTGAAATCGTTCACGACGTCGACGATCCGGTCAAAGACAGGCTCGCTTGCCGCGCGGTTCATCAGCATCTGTTCGGCGCCGAAGATTTCGGGGATCTCGGTCACCAGGACGCGACCGCCTGCCGAGGTGACGCGGTCGCTCATTCGGCCGACCAATGGGTTGGCGGTAAGACCCGACAGGCCGTCCGACCCGCCGCATTTTACGCCCAGGACGAGCTTGTCGAGGTCGACCGTCTGGCGCGAGGCTTTCGCCAGCGCGGCCAGTTCGGCGACCAGCGCGCAACCCTCCGCGATCTCGTCGCCGCTGGCCTGCGTCGTCAATGTGCGGATCATCGTGCGGCGCGGCTCGGGAATGGTCGCGAGCAACGCCTTGATCTGGTTCTCTTCGCAGCCGAGCCCGACGATCAGCACCCCGCCGGCGTTGGGATGGCAGGCGAGGCTCGCCATGATCGTGCGCGTACCCTCCAGATCCTGGCCGAGCTGCGAACAGCCATGCGGGTGCGTGAAGGCGTGGACGCCGTCGACACTATCGCCGACGAGCGCCGCGGCCTTGGCGGCGATCCGCTCGGCGGTGCGTGCGACGCAGCCGACGGTCGACAGGATCCAGATCTCGTTGCGCGTGCCGACGCTGCCATCGGCGCGAACATAGCCTTCGAAGGTCGCGTCCGATGTGCTGGGCATGGATGCCGCGGCGACCGGGTCGAACCGATAGGCGAGCGTGCCTTCGAGGCCGGTCTTCAAATTGTGCGAATGAACGTGCGCGCCGGGCTCGATTGCCTGCGTCGCCTTGCCGATCGGAAAGCCGTACTTCAGCACCGGGTCGCCCGTCGCGATACGCGCGAGCGCGACCTTGTGACCGCGGCCGATATCGGCGGTCAGCATGATGTCCGCTTCACCCGCACGCACGACCTCGCCGGCCAGCGCATCGTCGAGCAGCGTCGCCACGCCGTCGCGCGGATCGACCCTCAGAGCCTTGGTCATCGCATCCTCTTATATCGGTAACCGGTGTCAACATTATGCGACGGCGATGGCTTTTCCGCAAGACGGCTCGGTCGGGCCGGGCTATGTCGTTGTAATGCAGAAGACCGGTCAGCCGACGATCAACGACGTTGCCCGGATCGCCGGGGTTTCCAAGAAGACGGTGAGCCGGGTGATCAACCGGTCGCCGCTGCTCAATGACGATACCCGCAAGCGGGTCGAGGACGTGATCGGCGAGCTCGGCTATATTCCCAATCCGCAGGCGCGCGCGCTGGCGCTACGCCGCAATTTTCTGATCGGGCTGGTCCACGACAATCCCAATGCGCAGACCGTGCTGAACGTGCAGCAGGGTATGCTGGAGGCGTTGCAGGGCACCGAATTCGAGATGGTGGTGCGGCCGCTCGATCGTGGCTCGGCGACGATGCTCGACGATCTGCGCCATTTCCTTGAACGGCAGCGGCTTTTCGGGGTGCTGCTGATGCCGCCGGTCAGCGAGAATGATTCGGTCGCCAAATTGTGCGATTCGATCGGCTGTCGGTATGTCCGGATGGGCTCGGCGGTGATCGACGATACCGAGCATATGGTCGCGTCGAACGACCGCGAAGCGGTGCGGATCGCAACCGAATATCTGATCGAGCAGGGCCATCGCCGGATCGGGCTGGTCGCTGGGCCTCACGGGTTCCGCTCGGCGCGGGAGCGGCGTCTCGGATTCGAGGATGCGTTGGCCGCGGCCGGGATCGCCTTGCCGCGAAGCATGATCGCGGACGGCAATTACACGTTCGAGTCGGGGCTGGTCGCGGCCGAGCGGTTGCTCGACGTCATGCCGCGACCGACCGCGATCTTCTCGTCGAACGACGAGATGGCGGCGGGGATCATCCATGCCGCGCGACAGCGGGGGCTCGATATCCCGCGCGACCTGTCGATCATCGGGTTCGATGACACGCCGATCGCCGCGCATGTCTGGCCGCCACTGACCACGGTGCGCTGGCCGATCGCGTCGATGGCGCGCTCGGCCGCGTTGAAGTTGATCGCGGGCGTCGACGATGGCAGCGATCTGGTCGAGGAGCCGTCGTTGTTCCTGTCCACGCTGATCCGGCGCGCGTCGGTTTCGCCGCCGGCCGATACGGAGACCTGAGGTCATGCCCAGAAATGGCGGTTGCGCGACACGCTGACACCGGTTACCAGAACGCTAGAGGATCGCGCGAAGCGGCAAGGAGGATGGACGATGGCAAGGGCTCTGGAACTGCATCCGGACCGCCTTTTCCCGGTGGAACCGGCGACGCGCGCGATTGCGCGGGCGCTGTACGCCGAGGTGGCGGCGTCGCCGATCGTCAGTCCGCACGGGCATACCGATCCGACCTGGTTCGCGGACAATGCCAGCTGGACCGATGCGACCTCGCTGTTGCTCGCGCCCGACCATTATCTATATCGCATGCTCTATAGTCAGGGCGTCGACCTGGATGCGCTGGCGATCCCGCGGCGGAGCGGCGTGCCGGCGACCGATCCGCGCGCGGCGTGGAAGCTGTTCGCTGGCCATTACACGCTGTTTCGCGGTACGCCGTCGCGGTTGTGGCTCGATCATGTGTTCGCCGATGTATTCGGGATCGACGTCGCGCTCGAGGCGTCGACTGCGGACCAGTATTTCGACCTCATCGGCGAGAAGCTGGCGTCCGAAGCGTTTCGGCCTCGCGCATTGTTCGATCGGTTCGGTATCGAGTTCCTCGCGACCACCGAGGGCGCGCATGACGATCTCGCCGCGCATCGCCGCATCCGCCAGTCGGGCTGGAACGGGCGCGTCGTCACGACCTATCGCCCGGACGGGGTGATCGACGTCGAGCATGAGGCGTTCAAGCCCGCGATGGCGCGGTTTGCCGAGCTGACCGGCGAAGATGTGTATGACTGGAAGGGCTATCTTTCGGCGCATCGCAAGCGCCGGGCGGACTTTCGTGCGGCGGGGGCGACCGCGACCGATCACGGGCATCCGACCGCGGCGACCGCCAATCTGTCTCCGGTCGAGGCCGAGGCGCTGTTCGCCAAGGTGACGCGCGGCGACTGGACGCCCGTCGATGCCGAGCTGTTCCGGGCGCAGATGCTGACCGAGATGGCGGCGATGTCGGTCGAGGACGGCATGGTGATGCAGATCCACCCCGGATCTTCGCGCAACCACAACGCGGGCCTGTTCGCGAGCCATGGTCGTGACAAGGGCGCCGATATCCCGACGCGGACCGATTACGTCCATGCGTTGAAGCCGCTGCTCGACCGGTTCGGGACCAGCACACGGCTGTCGATCATCCTCTTCACGCTCGACGAAAGCACGTACGCGCGAGAGTTGGCGCCGCTGGCCGGGCACTATCCCTGCCTGAAGCTCGGGCCGTCCTGGTGGTTCCATGACAGTCCCGAGGGGATGCGACGTTTCCGCGAGATGACGACCGAGACCGCCGGGTTCTACAACACTGTCGGCTTCAACGACGACACCCGCGCCTTCCTCTCGATCCCCGCACGGCACGATGTCGCGCGGCGGATCGACTGCGGGTTCCTCGCGCGACTGGTGGCGGAACACCGTCTCGCCGATTGGGAAGCCGCCGAGCTTGCCCACGAACTTACCAGCGGCCTCGTCCGCCGCGCCTACCGTATCGATGAACCCCATTTTGCTGCGCAAGCGGCCTGACCGGAGCTTACCATGTACGAACGCACCTATTACGCCACGCATCCCGACATGATGGAGTGCGTCTCCAACGACGAACTGCGCGACCGGTATCTGATCCAGGACCTGTTCCGCGACGGCGAATGCGTGCTCAACTACACGCATGCCGAGCGTTTTGTGATCGGCGGCGTCGCCGTTGCGAGCGGTAGCGTCAAGCTGCCCGACCAGGCCGAGCCGGCATCGGCGGCGGGGCATCCGTTCCTGGAGCGGCGCGAGCTTGCGGTGGTCAACGTTGGCAAGGTCGGTGGCACCGTCACCGTCGATGGCGAGACGTTCACGCTCGGCAACAAGGATTGCCTGTACGTGACGATGGGCGCGAAGGACGTGCAGTTCTCCGGCGACGGCGCGCGCTTCTATCTGGCGTCGTGCCCGGCGCACAAGGCGTTCACGACGCGCGTGATTTCCGTCGGCGATGCGACCACGCTGGAGCGCGGCAGCCTCGAGGATTCGAATGAGCGGACGATCTACCAGATGGTCATCCCCGGCATCTGCGACAGTGCGCAGTTGGTCATGGGGCTCACCGTGCTCAAGCCCGGATCGGTGTGGAACACGATGCCGCCGCATATCCATGAGCGTCGCAGCGAGATCTATTTCTACTTCGAACTCGACGATCTCGAGAAGGACCGCGTGTTCCACTACATGGGCGAGGGCGAGGCGACCCGCCACATCGTCATGGCGAACGAGGAAGCGGTGATCAGCCCGCCCTGGTCGATCCACATGGGCTCGGGCACCAAGGCCTATGCGTTCATCTGGGCGATGGCCGGCGAGAACCAGGATTATACCGACATGAACGTGCTGGATATCTGCCAGCTGGCGTAACCTGCCTTTCCCCTTCCCGCGTGCGGGAGGGGGCAGGGGGTGGGCGCGCGCTCACCACCATCGATCCGCTTGAGGAAAGCGCGAGCCCACCCCCGGCCCCTCCCGCTTGCGGGAGGGGAGGAGAAGAGCATGACAAATCCCTTCGATCTGACCGGCAAGGTCGCCATCGTCACCGGCGCGAACACCGGCATCGGCCAGGCGATCGCCGTTGCGCTCGCCGCCGCTGGTGCCGACGTAGCCTGTGTCGGCCGCACCCCTGCCGAAGACACCGTCGCGCAGATTCGTGCGCTTGGGCGCAAGGCCGAGATCGTGTCGGCCAACCTGTCGACGATCGAACCGGTGCAGCGCGTCGTCGACGAGACGGTGGCGAAGCTTGGCGGGCTGGACATCCTCATTAACAATGCCGGTATTATCCGCCGCGCCGACGCGGTCGACTTTACCGAGGCGGATTGGGATGCGGTGATCGACACCAACCTGAAATCGGTGTTCTTCCTGTGCCAGGCGGCTGGGCGGCACATGATCGCTAACGGAGGCGGCAAGATCGTCAACATCGCTTCGATGCTGACGTTCCAGGGTGGCATCCGCGTGCCGAGCTACACCGCGTCGAAGTCGGGGATCGGTGGGCTCACCAAGCTGCTCGCGAACGAGTGGGCGAGCAAGGGCATCAACGTCAACGCGATCGCGCCGGGGTATATCGCCACGAACAACACCGCGGCGTTGCAAGCCGACGAGGTGCGCAACAAGTCGATCATGGACCGCATTCCGGCGGGTGCCTGGGGCGATCCGAGCGATCTCGGCGGCGCGGCGGTGTTCCTGTCGTCGGCGGCGGCGAAATATGTCCAGGGGCATATCCTGGCGGTCGATGGCGGCTGGCTGGCACGGTAAATTCCTCCCCGGCACGGGGCGGTGGCAGTCGCAGGCTGACGGAGGGGGGGCTTCCACGCGCGTAGCGGTCGTGGAAAACCCCCATCACCCCCGCCTTCGGCGGCGGTCCCCCTCCCCGTTCCGGGGAGGATTAGATGAGGGGCGATATGAGCAAATTCCTGGCGTTCGGTGAGATCATGCTGCGGCTTTCGCCGCCGGGGCGCGAGTTGCTGTTGCAGACCCCCAAGCTCGACGTGTGGGTTGCCGGCGCGGAGGCCAACGTCGTCACGCAGTTGGCGCGGCTAGGTCATGACGTCGGCATGGCGAGCATGGTCCCGGACAACGACCTCGGTCGCGCGGCGATCACGACGTTGCGAGGGCACGGTGTCGACACGTCGATGATCGCGCTCGGCGGCGAACGGATGGGGCTGTATCTCGTTACCTCGGGCGCAGGGCTGCGTGCGACCGAAGTGATTTACGATCGCGCGTGGTCGTCGTTCGCGGAGGCGCCGGTGTCCGCGTGGGATTGGGACGCCGTGCTCGCCGGTGTCGATCGCTTCCACCTCTCCGGCATCACGCCCGCCCTCGGCCCGGTACCGGCAGAAAGCGCGCTCGCGGCTGTCGAGGCGGCGACGCAGCGCGGCATTCCGGTCTCATTCGACGGCAATTGGCGCGGCAAGCTGTGGGAGCGTTGGGATTCGAACCCACGCGCGATCCTGACCGACCTCGTCGCGCATGCCGACCTGATGTTCGGTAACCACCGCGACATCGCGCTGCTGCTGGGCCGCGATATCTCCGGGGACGCCGAGGATCGGCGGCGTGAAGCGGCCGTGGCGGCGTTCGAGGCGTTCCCGCGGTTGCAGACGATCGCGTCGACCGCGCGGCACGTCGAGCACGTCGACCTCCACCGGCTCTCCGCGCGGATCGATACGCGGGCGGCCCACGTCCAGACCGACGAAGTGGTGCTGGCCGGGATCGTCGACCGGATCGGCGGCGGCGATGCGTTCGCCGCGGGCGTGCTGCACGGCCTGCGCTCGGGTGCGGAGATCGGCGAGGTCGCGCGGATCGGTCTGGCGCTTGCCGCACTGAAGCACTCGCTGCCGGGCGACGCGAGCCTGTTCCGGCAGGCCGACATTGATGCATATCTGGCTGGGGGGCTCGATGTCCGCCGCTGACGGCTGGACGCGGCGCGGTGCTTTGGGCGGCGGCGCTGCGATGATCCTGGCGTCTGGCGTGCGCGCCGAGACATCACCGACAGTCCGTGCGCCGGCGGGCAATTTCGTCGGGATGGCCGACCGCAACGTCCTCGCGTTCAAGGGAATACGCTACGGTCGCGCCGAGCGGTTTCGGGCGCCGACAGCCGTAGCGATGCCGGGCCAGACCCGATCGGCGCAGGCGTTCGGACCGGTCTGTCCGCAGTCCGGCCCTTATGGTCCACAGTCCGAGGATTGCCTGTTCCTCAACGTCTGGACCGCGGCGGCCGACCCGCGCGCGAAGAAGCCGGTGATGGTCTATATCCACGGTGGCGCCTATTCGAACGGCAGCGTCACCGATCCGCAGAACGACGGGCAGGCACTTGCGGCGCGCGGTGACGTCGTGGTCGTGACGGTCAACCACCGGCTCAACGCGCTGGGCTATCTGTATCTCGCGCGACTTGATCCGCGGTTTCCCGACAGCGGCAATGCGGGGCAGCTCGACCTGATCATCGCGCTCAAATGGGTGCGCGACAACATCGCGGCGTTCGGCGGCGATCCAGCGCGCGTGATGGTGTTCGGCCAGTCGGGCGGCGGCGCCAAGATCGCGACGATGATGGGCATGCCCGCCGCCGCTGGCCTGTTCCACCGGGCGGCGACGATGAGCGGGCAGCAGGTAACCGCGTCGGGGCCTCTCAACGCAACAGCGCGCGCGCGCGCCTATCTGGCGAAACTGGGTGTCGCCGAGGGCGACCTATCGCCATTGCTGTCGATGCCGGTCGAAAGGCTGGTCGAGGCGCTGCCGGCGACCGATCCGATCATGGGCGGGGGCGTCTATTATGGGCCGGTGCTCGACATGACCTGGCTGACGCGACACCCGTTCTGGCCGGATGCGAACCCGCTCGGCAACCGTATCCCGATGATGCTCGGCAACACGCATGACGAGACGCGGGCGTTCATCGGGCTGGATTCGCCCAAAATGAGGGGGCTCGACTGGAGCAATCTCGCCGCGCGGATGGCGCCCGAGCTGAAGATCGACATCCTGCCGGAATGGGTCGTGGCGCAGTACCGTGCGCGCTATCCGGACTGGTCGCCGACCGACGTCTTCTACGGCGCGACGACGGCGGGGCGGAGCTGGCGCGGGCAGGTGATCGAGGCCGAGGCGCGTGCCGATGCGGGAACGCCGACCTGGGTGTACCAAGTCAACTTCGCCTCGCGGACCGAGCCTCGGCGCGGGGCGTTCCATACGATGGATATCCCGCTGGTGTTCGGTACGCTGGGTGCCGCAGGGTCGCAGACCGGCACCGCGGCGGACGCGCAGGCGGCCTCGAAGGCAATGCAGGACAGTTTCGTCGCGTTCGCTATCACCGGCAAGCCCGATCATGCGGGCGCACCGAACTGGCCGCGCTATGACCGGGCCAGGCGTTCGACGATGATCTTCGATGCTCGATCAAGGGTCGAGGACGATCCGCGCCGCTGGGAGCGGGAGCTGTTCGCGCGCGTGCCGTATATCCAGCCTGGGACCTAGCGCGGAACCGGATAGGCGATGATCAGCACGAGCGGTTCGCTGCCGGTCTGGCGGATGCCGACCGTCTCCCCGTCGAACAGATAGGCGGCGATGCCGGTCCGCACCGGCCGGGTCACTCCGCCGGACGATACCGCGCCGGTGCCCGAGATCACGTAATAGACCTCGTCGTGCGCGATGCGGTGGAGGCCGATCGCACTGCCGGGATGCAGGATGCGCTTGCGGAACTCCATCGTCCGGCCTGGCACGCCGTCGCTGATCCGGTAGGCGGTGCTGGAGCCGATCGCGCCGTGCGGGGGCGGCTCGGTGCGGACCGTATCGGCCTCGTCGACGATGACCATCGGTCGCGGTGCTCGTTGCCCGGCCGAACCCGATGCGGGCAACAGGAAGGCGACCGACATCGCGGTAAGTCCCAAGAGTTTCATCCATGCATCTCCTGCTTCGTGCGATGTTTGACGCGGCATGTTGACACGCCAAAGATCATGCGACATTGTTCTGACACCGGTTACCTAGGCAGACAAGGGACGGTGGGAGGACCAGCAAGAGCTGGCCTTTCGGGAGAGGATCGGGTGCCCCCGTGGTAAATAACGGGTCCAACTCTCCAAAATTGGTCAGGTCGGAGGCGCAGCGGCGAAACGTCGAGCGCGCAACCGGTGTCATCGGCAACGGCCGAATGGGGAGTGGAAGCAATGGAAGTTCAAGCAACGACAGCGACTCGGCGGATGGGCTGGCTTGGCGGCGTGTCCGCGGGCAGCCTGGTTCTCGCGCTCGTCATGCCTTCGATCGCGGCGGCGCAGGCGGCACAGATCCCCAACAGCGTGACGCCGGGAACGCCGGCCCAGGTCGATCCGTCGCCCGCGCAGACTGCGGTTGTGCCACAGGGCGAAACTGCCGATCCGGCCGCCACCACCGCACCGCAGACTGCACCAGAGACGGTGTCCCCAGAAGGCGAGACCGCCGAGATCATCGTCACCGGCTTTCGCAAGTCGCTTGACGCCGCACTCAACGTGAAGCGCCAGTCGGTCGCCGCGGTCGATGCGATCGTCGCCGAGGATATCGCCAAGTTCCCGGATCAGAACCTCGCCGAATCGCTCCAGCGTATTCCCGGTATCTCGATCCAGCGCGATGCCGGTGAGGGCCGCGCGATCACGGTGCGTGGTCTGGGTGCGCAGTTCACCCGCGTTCGCGTCAACGGCATGGAGACGGTGGCGACCTCGACCGACGGCGCCAGCTCGAACCGCGATCGCGCGTTCGATTTCAACGTGTTCGCGTCCGAGCTGTTCAACTCGATTGTCGTCCACAAGACCGCCGAGGCCTCGCTCGACGAAGGGTCGCTCGGCGCGGTCGTCGATCTGAACACGGGCAACCCGCTCGGCGGCAAGATCGGCTTCACCGCGGTCGGTTCGGCGCAGGCCAGCTACAATGATCTGAGCAAGAACACCGGGCCGCGTCTCGCCGGCTTGCTATCGTGGAAGTCGGCAGACGGCACCTTCGGCGTCGCTGCGTCAGCCGCGTATTCGAAGACCAACAACTTCGAACTCGGCAACAACACGGTTCGCTGGGCGCAGGGGCCGTTCGACTCGGTCGATGGCACGCGCTGCTACACCACGCAGAACCGCGGCGGCGTTTATGTGCCGAGCACCGCGTGTACCGCGGCCGCGCTCGCCTTCCATCCGCGTATTCCGCGTTACGGCTCGGTCCGGCACGAGCGCGAGCGGTTGGGCATTACCGGCAGCGTGCAATGGGCGCCGAGCACGTCGACCAAGGTGTCGATCGACGGCCTGTATTCGCGCTTCAAGGAAACGCGCGAGGAGAAGTGGGGCGAAGTCCTGCTGCGGTCCAACGAGCGGTCGATCGATATCAGCAACTACACGATCGATGCGAACAACAACCTGATCAAGGCGACGCTGAACGATGCTTGGGTGCGCACCGAGCATTATCTGCGCAAGTCGCAGACCGAATTCTACCAGCTTGGCGGCAGCTGGGATCAGGACGTGACCGACAAGCTGCGCTTTACGCTGATGGGCGGCATCTCGAAGTCGGACGCGACGATCCCGGTCGAGACGACCTTCGTGTTCGATGATCGCGACGCGCAGGGGTATAGCTACGACTATACAGACATGAAGCGCCCGACGCTGACCTTCGGCACCAGCGTCACCGATCCGGCGAACTTCCAGCTTGCCGAAATTCGCGATCGGCCATCGGAAACGGTCAACAAGTTCCGCACCGCGCAGTTGCGGACCGAGTGGGACGTCGCGGAGGGCTTCCAGATCAAGGCGGGCGGGCTGTACCGCAAGTTCACCTTCGACACGCAGGGCTTCTCGCGCGACGCCGTCGTCTGTCCCAATGCGGGTGGCCGCGATACCGTGCTCGGGACACTGACCTGTTCGCCGAACACGCTGTTCGGGCCGACCGCGGTGTACGGCTTCCCGGCCGGCAGCCTCGGCGAGATCTTCAACCTCGGCAAGGCGGGCCAGCCATCGGGAACGACCACCAGCTTCCTGATCCCGAACATCGACGCGTCAGCGGCCTATACCGGGCTGTATAACCGTCCCGCGACCGTGCTGGTCGGCGACACCCGCAGCGTCTCCGAGCAGGTGACGGGTGGCTATACCGAATTCGACGTGAAGGGAGACCTGCTGGGCCTGCGCTATGCCGCAAACGCCGGTATCCGCTACGTCCATACCAAGCAGCGTTCGACCGGGCTGTCGTCGGCGGTGGTGGGCGGCGTTACCGTCAACACGCCGGCGACGGTCGGTCGCAGCTATGACGACTGGTTGCCAGCGATCAACGTCGCGCTGTTCCCGACCGAGAACGTGATCGTCCGCGGCGCAATCGCCAAGGTGCTGACGCGGCCGAGCCTGGGCAGCCTGACGCCGGGCGGTTCGGTCGACGGCTTCAACTACCGCGTGACCTTCGGCAATCCGCAGCTCGAGCCGTTCCGCGCGACCGCGTTCGATCTGTCGGCGGAATGGTATTTCGCGCCGCAGTCGATCTTCTCGGTCGCGCTGTTCAAGAAGAACGTCGAGAGCTTCCCGGTCTCGGCCACGCGCAGCGGGACGTTCGCGTCGACCGGCCTGCCGCTGTCGGTGATCCCGGCAAGCTCGCCGGCCGCAGGCGCCCCGGAAGGCCAGTTGTGGCAGATCACCTCGCCGATCAACGGCACGGGTGCATCGTTGAAGGGCGCGGAAATTTCGCTCCAGACGACGTTCCGCTTCCTGCCCGGGTTCCTGCGCAACTTCGGCGCGCTGGCCAACGCCACGTTCGTCGATTCGAGTGCAGGCTATTCGCAAGGTGGTCCGGCGACGACGATCGTCACGCCGGCGGGTACTCTCGGCGCGCTGCCGAACACCACCCGGTCGGCAACGCTCTACGGCCTGTCGAAGCGCGCCTATAACGGCACACTGTATTACGAGGATGCCAAGTTCAGCGCGCGCGGATCGATCAGCTATCGCAGCCCGTATATCGACGGCGCGTCGGCAACCGGCAACCTGTTCGAGGGGTATGGCGCAACTACCAACGTCGATGCATCGATGCGCTACAAGCTTACTCCGGCGGTGGAGGTGTCGCTCGAGGGCACCAACCTGACCGACAATTATCGCAGCCGGTACACCGATCTCGATGCCAACCGGAACTACGAGAACAATCACTTCGGCCGCACCTTCCTCGTCGGCGTACGCTTCAAGATGTAGGCTCGACAGGCATTCCTCTCCTCTCCATCGGGCGCATTCCTCATGGACTGCGCCCATTTTTTTGACAGGTTCGAGCGCATGATCGATCGTCGAAGTGCAATTCTAGGGACGCTCGCCGTCGCTCTTTCGGCTGGCGTCGACGCACAGACGCCGCCGCCAGCGCGGGTCGGGACGCGCGGTCCCAAGCAGCCGGACCCGCGCGAGACGATCGACCTCTGGCCGGCTGGAGCACCGGGCGCGCCGGCAAAGTTGCCGATCGAGGTCGTCGAGGACCGTGCGACTGGCGCCGAGGGTGCCGACCGCGCCGTCCACGGCATCGCTCGCCCGCGCTTGGTCGTGTTCCGCCCTGCCAAGCCGAACGGGTCGGCGATGTTGGTGATGCCGGGCGGCGGCTATGTCCGGCTCGTCGTCGACCGCGAGGGATATGAGATCGCGCGCTGGCTGGCGGATCGCGGCTGGACGGTGTTCGTGCTATTCTATCGGCTGCCCGGCGATGGCTGGGCGGCAGGGCCGGACGTCGCTTTGTCCGACGCGCAACGGGCGATGCGGCTGATCCGCGCGCGGGCCGATACCTATGGGATCAGGCCGGATCGGGTCGCGGCGATGGGATTCTCGGCGGGCGGGCACGTCTGCGGCGACCTCGCGACTCGGTTCGCGCAGCAGACCTATGCGCCGGTCGATGCCGCGGACCGGGTCGACGCTCGGCCGAACGCCGCCGCGCTGATGTATGCGGTGCAGTCGATGCGCTTGCCGCTCGCGCATCCAGGTTCGCGTGCGCTGCTGCTGGGGCCGTCGCCGACGCCCTCGCTGGAGCGCGCACATTCTACCGCGGCGAACGTGACGGCTGCGACACCGCCCTGCTTTCTGGTCCATGCCGAAGACGATGCAAGCGTTCCGGTCGAGAACACGCTGGAGTTCCGCGCGGCGGCCAGGGCGGCAGACGTTCCGGTCGAGACGCATCTGTTCGCGACTGGCGGACACGGCTTCGGGATGAGCCGGGCAGTCGGCAAACCGGCGGCAATCTGGCCGACGTTGTTCGAAAACTGGGCGAAGGCTCAAGGGCTTGGCTGACGGCTAGCGGGCAGGGCGTCCGATCCTGGCTTTCATACCGGCGGCCATATGGGTAGAGCCGGCGCAGTTCTTCAGGAGCATGCGCTTGCCATCGTCGACCCGTGATCCTGTCCACTGCGTACGCTCGGTGCGGAACGCCGCGCTGCTGACGATCTGCGCGTCTGTCTGAACCCGTGGAGCCGCTAGCCCTTCTCCGCACCGATGAACGCGACCGTGCGCGGCCGGATTGTCATCAGGCGATCAGTATCCTGGATCTGTTCACGATCGGCGTCGGCCCGTCGAGTTCGCACACCGTCGGGCCGATGCGCGCGGCATGGTTGTTCGCGGATCTGGTCGCCGACGAGCAGCCGGTGGCGGTGCGCGTCGACCTGTATGGTTCGCTGGCGCTGACCGGGCGGGGGCATGCGACCGACAGCGCGGTGATGTTGGGCTTGAGTGGCGCGCAGCCCGAGACGATCGATCCGGACCTGATCCCGGTGCGGCTGGCGGCGATCCGGTCGAGCGGGCGGCTGATGCTGGCGGAGCGGGTGGAGATCGGGTTCGAGGAGAGCCAGCATCTGCTGTTCCATGCGCAGACCTTCCTGCCGGGGCATCCCAACGCGGTGACCTTCACCGCCTCGTTCGGTGACGGGCGCACGGTCGGACGGACCTATTTCTCGATCGGTGGTGGCGCGATCGTCGAGGCTGGTTCTGGGCCGGTGAAGGCGAACATCCTGTTGCCGCGGCCGTTCTCGTCGGGGGCGGAACTGCTCGCGACCGGGGACGCGACGGGGATGACGATCGCCGACATCGTCCGCGAGAACGAGATTGCGTGGCGGCCGGAGAGCGAGACCGATGCGTTCCTCGATGCCGTCCGTGGCGCGATGTTCGCGTCGATCGATCGCGGGTGTCGGCAGGGCGGTATCCTGCCGGGAGGGCTGAAGGTGCCGCGTCGGGCGAAGGCGTTGTTCGAGGGGTTGCAGGCGCGCGATACTGCGGCGGATCCCTCCGCGGTGTTCGAGTGGGTGAGCCTGTATGCGCTGGCGGTGAACGAGGAGAATGCCGCGGGTGGCCGCGTCGTCACTGCGCCGACCAATGGCGCGGCGGGCGTGCTGCCGGCGGTGCTGCGCTTCTACGAGACCTTCACCAAGGATCCTACGCCGAAGGGCGCGCATGACTTCCTGCTGACCGCGGCGGCGATCGGCTTTCTCTACAAGAAGCGCGCCTCCATTTCGGCGGCGGAGATGGGGTGCCAGGGCGAGGTCGGCGTCGCGTGCTCGATGGCGGCGGGCGCGCTCGTCTCGGCGCTCGGCGGGACCAATGCGCAGATCGAGAATGCCGCCGAGATCGGCATGGAGCATAACCTCGGGCTGACCTGCGATCCGATCGGCGGGCTGGTCCAGATCCCCTGCATCGAGCGCAACACGATGGGTGCGATTAAGGCGATCAACGCCGCGTATCTGGCGCTGCGGGGGGACGGTCGCCATATCGTCAGCCTCGATGCGGTGATCGAGACGATGCGCCAGACCGGTGAGGACATGCGCTCGCAATATAAGGAGACGTCGCTTGGGGGCCTGGCCGTCAACGTCGTCGAATGCTGAAGGATTTCCCATGACTGCCCCGACGAACCCGCTTCTCGATACGCTGTCGCTGCCCCGTTTCGCCGAGCTGTCGCCCGACCTGATCGCGCCGGCGCTCGATGAGGCGATCGCGCGGCATGAGGCGATGGTCGAGGCGCTGACGACCGCGCGGCCGATCGATTTCGCGGGCGCGTGGCTGCCGTACGAGCGCGCGAATACCGAGATCGGCGCGATCTGGTCGGCGGTTTCGCATCTGCACGGCGTGGCGGACACGCCCGAGCTGCGCGCGGCGTATTCGGAGGGGCAGAAGCGGCTTGTCAAGAACGACATGAAGGTCGGGCAGAACCGCGACCTGTACGAGGTGTTCGTGGCGCTGAGCGTGTCGTCCGAGTTTGCCGACTTGGCCGTCGAGGACCGGGTGGCGGTGGAGCAGGCGATCCGCGACTTCACGCTGTCGGGCGTGGCGCTGCAGCCAGAGGCACGCGACCGGTTCAGCGAGATTTCGGTAGAACTGTCGGGGTTGTCGAACGAGTTCGGCAGTGCGGTGCTGGATGCGACCGATGCGTGGTCGGAACTGGTGACGGACGAGGCCGATCTCGCCGGGATTTCGGACGCGGACAAGGCGATGTTCGCGGATGCCGCCAAGGCCAAGGGGCAGGCGGGCTGGCTGGTCACGCTGCAACAGCCAAGCGTCAACGCGGTGCTGACCTTCGCCGAGAACCGGGAGTTGCGCGCCCGCATGTACCGGGCATTCGCGACGCGCGCGTCGGACCAGGGGCCGAACGCGGGCGAGTTCGACAACAGCGCCCGGATCGCACGCATCCTCGAGCTGCGGCATGAGGGCGCCAAGCTGCTCGGCTTCACCGACCCGGTCGCATGGTCGCTGGAAACCAAGATGGCTCCGAATGGTGCGGAGGTGATCGCCTTCCTGCGCGATCTGGCGCGCCGCGCGAAGCCGGCGGCGGAGCGCGACCTGACCGAGCTGAAGACGTTTGCCGCCGAGCAGCTCGGGATTGCCGATTTCGAGCCGTGGGATGCGGGCTTTGTGTCGAACCGGTTGCGGCAGGATCGCTATGCGGTCGATGCGCAGGTGGTGAAGGCGTATTTCCCGGTCGAGCGCGTGATGGAAGGCTGGCAGACGCTGATGCAGCGGCTGTTCGGGATCAAGCTGGTCGAGCGTGACGACGTCTCGCTGTATCATGACGACGCGCGGTTCTTCGACGTGGTGGACGAGAGCGGGACGGTGTTTGCCGGGCTCTATCTCGATCTCCACGCGCGTACCGGCAAGCGTGGTGGCGCGTGGATGGCGCAGGCGCGGCCTCGGCTGCATGACGGCAATACCGTGACGGTGCCGGTCGCGTATCTCGTCTGCAATTTCGCGCCGGACGGCGGCGAGACGCCGTCGCTGCTGAGCCACAACGACGTGACCACGCTGCTGCACGAGACCGGGCATTGCATCCATCTGCTCTTCACCAAGGTGAACCGGCCGAGCATCGCCGGCACCAACGGTTTCGAGTGGGACGCGATCGAGCTGCCGAGCCAGCTTATGGAGGATTTTGCCTGGGACAAGGACGTGCTGACCGGCATGTCTGGCCACTACAAGACCGGCGAGAAGCTCCCCGCCGACCTGTTCGAGCGGATGGTGAAGGCGCGGCATTTCCAGGCGGGGATGTTCATCCTGCGCCAGGTCGAGTTCGCGCTGTTCGACCTGCTGCTGCATCTCGGCACGATGGGCAGCGATCCGATCGAGGTGATCGAGGCGGTACGCGACGAAGTGGCGGTGATCCGCCCGCCCGCATGGCACCGCTTCCCACACGCGTTCAGCCACATTTTCGCGGGCGGCTATGCGTCGGGCTATTACAGCTATCTCTACGCCGAACTGTTGGCGGCCGACGGCTTTGAGGCGTTTGCCGAAGCGGGGCTGGTCGATCGCAAGACCGGCGACCGGTTCCGCGAGGAAGTGCTCGCGCGCGGAGCCACGCGGCCCGCGGCGGACAGCTTCCGCGCGTTCCGCGGGCGTGACCCCGAGCCGACCGCGATGCTGGTCCGCCACGGGCTGCAAGGGTGACGAAGCGCGTCGACCGACGCTGGTTGTCGGAGGCGGTGCGGCGGATCGAGGCGGACTATAACCGGTCCGCCGACACGCATCTGATCCGCGTCGACCTGCCGCGCTATCCCGGCATCGTGCTGTATCTGAAGGACGAGAGTTCGCACCCGACCGGCAGCCTCAAGCACCGTCTCGCGCGGTCGCTGTTCCTGTACGCGCTGTGCAACGAATGGATCGGGCCCGAGACGACGGTGATCGAGTCCTCGTCGGGGTCGACCGCGGTGTCGGAGGCGTATTTCGCTAGGATGCTGGGACTGCGGTTCATCGCGGTGGTCCCGGCGACGACCGCCAAGCCCAAGCTCGACGCGATCCGTTTCCACGGCGGCGAGATCCACGTGGTCGACGATCCGCGCACCGTCTACGCGGTCTCACACCGGCTCGCGGCCGAAACCGGCGGGCATTATCTCGACCAGTTCACCTATGCCGAGCGCGCGACCGACTGGCGCGGCAACAACAATATCGCCGAGAGCATCTTCGCGCAGATGGCCGAGGAGGAGCATCCGTGCCCGTCCTGGATCGTCTGCGGCGCGGGGACGGGGGGCACGTCGGCGACGATCGGGCGCTTCATCCGCTATTGCCGGCACGACACGAAACTGTGCGTCGCGGACCCGGTAAACTCGGTGTTCCACCGTCATTTCGAGGACCGATCGGTGATGGCGTTGCCCGAAGGGTGCGCGTCGCGGATCGAGGGGATCGGGCGGCCGCGCGTCGAGCCCAGCTTCGTGCCGAGCGTCATCGACCGGATGATCGCGGTCGAGGATGCCGACAGCATCGGTGCGATGCGCGCGTTGTCCGACCGGCTCGGGCGGCGCGTCGGTGGCTCGACCGGGACCAACCTCTGGGCGTGCGCGCAGATCGTCGAGGAGATGGCGGCGGCGGGTGAGACGGGGAGCATCGTCACCTTGTTGTGCGATGGCGGCGACCGCTATGGCTGCACCTATTACAATGACGCATGGCTCGACGAACGCGCGGTCGCATGGACCGATGCGGCGGCGCGGATGGCACAATTTCTAGGCTGATCGACCGATGACCGCATGGCAGTTCTGGATCGACCGCGGCGGCACGTTCACCGATGTCGTCGCGCGGCAACCGGACGGGCGGATCGTCACCGCCAAGCTGCTGTCGGAAGATCCCGAACGCTATGACGATGCCGCGCTCGAGGCGATCCGGCGGTTGACCGACGGGGCGGACGTGCCGCTCGAACTGCGGATCGGGACAACGGTCGCGACCAACGCGCTGCTCGAGCGCAAGGGCGAGCCGACGTGCCTCGCGATCACGCGTGGGTTCGGCGACGCGCTGCTGATCGGCCACCAGGAGCGGTCCGATATTTTCGCGCGCGACGTGAACCGTCCGCCACCGCTGTTCGCGCATGTCGTGGAGATCGATGAGCGGGTCGGCGCGGACGGCGACGTGCTCCGTCCGCTCGACGTCGATGCGGCCCGCGCAGGATTGCAGGCGGCATTCGACAGCGGGCTACGCGCGGTCGCGATCGTCCTCATGCACGGCTATCGCTTTACCGCGCACGAGGAGGCGCTGGCGGCAGTCGCAACCGAGATCGGCTTCACGCAAATCTCGGTCAGCCACCGCGTCGCGCCGCTGATCAAGCTGATCGGGCGCGGCGATACGACCGTCGTCGACGCGTATCTGTCGCCGGTCGTCGATCGCTATGTCGCGGGGTTGAGCGACGCGCTGGGACAGGGCGCGTTGTTCATGCAGTCGTCGGGCGGGCTGGTCGACGGCGCGGGTTTTCGCGGCAAGGACGCGATCCTGTCGGGGCCGGCTGGCGGCATCGTCGGCATGGCCGCGACCGCGAGGGAGGCGGGGTTCGAACAGATCATCGGCTTCGACATGGGCGGCACCTCGACCGACGTGTCGCACTACGCCGGGACGTACGAGCGCGACACCGAGACGCTGATCGCCGGCGCCCGCATCCGCGCCCCGATGCTGCGAATCCACACCGTCGCGGCGGGCGGCGGCTCGATCTGTCGGTTCGACGGCGAGCGGCTGATCGTCGGGCCGGAGAGTGCGGGCGCGGTGCCCGGCCCGGCATGCTATCGCCGCGGCGGGCCGCTGACGGTGACCGACTGCAACGTGATGCTCGGCAAGGTGCGCCCCGAATTCTTCCCTGCGCTGTTCGGACCGGCGGGCGATCAGCCGCTCGACGCCGAAGCAGTGAACGCCCGGTTTGCGGAACTGCCGCTCGATCCGCAGGTCGCGGCGGAAGGGTTCGTGGCGGTCGCGGTGGCCAACATGGCGAATGCGATCCGGACGATTTCCGTCGCGCGCGGGCATGACGTGACGCGTTATACGCTGGCGTGCTTCGGTGGAGCCGGAGGGCAGCATGCGTGCCTCGTCGCCGATGCGTTGGCGATGGACCGGGTGATGATCCACCCGCTGGCCGGCGTGCTGTCGGCGTACGGCATGGGGCTGGCCGATCGCCGGGTTCTCCGCGAGGCGACCTCGGGTTCGGCGTTCGCAGAGTATGCCACAATCACGCAGGCGCTGGACGATTTGGCAGAGGCTGCACGCAAAGCCCTCGTAGCGCAGGGCGTCTTGGCGGACAACGTGCGGATCGAGCGGCGTGTGCATCTGCGTCGGGGCCAGACCGACCACACCATCGAACTGGATCTCGACGAAGCGGCAGCGATAATCGCCGCGTTCGACGCCGCGCACATCGCGCAGTTCGGGTTCGCCAGCGAGGCACCGCTGATCGCCGACCGGATCGTCGCGGAAGCTATCGCCGAGAGTCCGCCGATCGACGCCGCGCTGGTCGCGTTCCCGGACGAGCCTGCCGCGCCGCTGTCCGTCGTCCCGGTCTACATGGCCGGCGCATGGCACGACACGCCGGTTCTCTCCCGCGAGGGGTTACCTGCCGGCCACGCCATCGACGGCCCCGCACTGATCCTCGACAGCGTCTCGACAACGATAGTCGAGCCCGGCTGGCGCGCGCGCGTCGATCCGATCGGCAACCTGATCCTCGACCGCATCGCCCCCCGTGTCGGCGCGAGTATCGTTACTGAGTCCGATCCGGTACGCCTCGCGATCTTCGCCGGCCTGTTCATGAGTATCGCCGAGGAAATGGGTGCCGCACTCCAGCGCTCCGCCGCGTCGGTCAACATCCGTGAGCGGCTCGACTTCAGCTGCGCGCTGTTCGACGCGCATGGCAACCTCGTTGCCAATGCGCCGCACATCCCGGTCCACCTCGGCTCTATGGGCGAGAGCATCCGCACGATCATCGACGCACGAGGCGGCCGCGCAGACGGCCGCGGTATCCGCCGCGGTGACGCTTACGCGCTCAACGCGCCGTATCGTGGCGGCACGCACCTGCCGGACATCACCGTCATCATGCCGGTCTTCGCAGATGACGGCGATGCGCCCGCGTTCTTCGTAGCCGCCCGCGGTCATCACGCAGACGTCGGCGGGATCACTCCCGGATCGATGCCGCCCGAAAGCCGCTCGGTCGAGGAAGAAGGCGTGCTGCTCGACGACGTGCTGGTGGTCGACGAAGGTCGTTTCCTCGAAGCCGAACTCCGCGCGGTGTTCGCGAGCGGCCCCTATCCCGCACGCAACATCGACCAGAACATCGCTGATCTCGCCGCGCAGTTGGCAGCCTGCACG
This sequence comes from Sphingomonas sp. SL1004, assembly GCF_057815015.1. Taxonomy (NCBI): domain Bacteria; kingdom Pseudomonadati; phylum Pseudomonadota; class Alphaproteobacteria; order Sphingomonadales; family Sphingomonadaceae; genus Sphingomonas; species Sphingomonas sp. SL1004. The sequence continues at coordinate 1,079,831 of NZ_JBYMUX010000001.1, read as the reverse complement.
CGCGGGGCGGCAGGGCTCGCGCGATTGGCCGACGAGTACGGAACGGACGTCGTCGCGGCCTACATGGAGCACGTGCAGGCCAACGCCGACGCCGCAGTCCGCCGCCTGATCGCGACGCTCGACGACGGCGCGTTCGCCTACCAGATGGACGACGGCGCCGTGATCCGCGTGGCAGTCCGCGTCGATCGCGAGGCCGCGACGATGGAGGTCGACTTCGCCGGCACCAGCGACCAGCGGCCGACCAACTTCAACGCCCCCGTCTCGATCGTCCGCGCGGCCGTGCTCTACGTCGTCCGTGCACTGATCGACGAGGCCGTGCCGCTCAACGACGGCTGCCTGCGCGGCGTGACGATCCGCGTGCCCGAAGGCTCGATGCTCAACCCCCGCTATCCGGCGGCCGTCGTCGCCGGCAACGTCGAGACGAGTCAGGTCGTCACCGACGCGCTGTTCGGCGCGCTCGGCGCGATGGCGGCGAGCCAGGGGACGATGAACAACTTCACCTTCGGCAACGACACGCACCAATATTACGAGACGATCGCCGGCGGGGCAGGTGCGGGCCCCGGTTTCGACGGCGCGTCGGTGATCCAGACGCACATGACCAACAGCCGGCTGACCGACCCGGAAATCTTCGAAACGCGCTTCCCGGTGTTGCTGGAGGAATTCTCGATCCGTCGCGGCTCGGGCGGCGCGGGCGCGCACCACGGCGGCGATGGCGCAACGCGCCGCGTGCGCTTTCTCGAAGACATGACCGCCTGCATCCTCGCCAACCGCCGCCGCGTGGCCCCGTTCGGCATGGCGGGCGGCGCAAGCGGCGGCCTCGGCTCGGCAACCGTCGAACGCGCGGATGGCAGTGTCGAGCACCTCGGCTCCACGGCCAAGGTCGCGATGCGCGCAGGCGATGTGTTCGTGATCGAAACGCCCGGCGGCGGCGGGTTTGGAGGAAACGAGTGACGCAGCATCTCGATCAGGCGACCGCGGCGCGCTTCGCCGGGCTGACCCTGGGGCATCTGACTCGCGAATGGCCGTACAAGCTCGACCAGACGCTGACCGGTCCGGACGATCTCGCGCTGCCCAAGACGCTCCACCCGATCTTCCACGGCAGCTACGACTGGCACAGTTGCGTGCATGGCTGGTGGCAGGTGATGCGGCTGGCGCGGCTCTATCCCGGCATGCCCGAGGCGGGGGCGATCGAGGCATTGGCTCACCTGATGCTGGTCCCCGAACGCGTCGCGGGCGAAGTCGCCTATCTCGAAAGGCCGGGGACAGGCGGGTTCGAGCGGCCCTATGGCTGGGGCTGGCTGCTGGCGTTGCATGACGAATTGGCGTTGCGTCCCGATCGGCCATGGGCGGCGGCGATCGAACCGCTGGCACGCGCGTTTGCCGCGCGGTTTGCCGAGTATCTGCCCAAGCTGATCTACCCGGTGCGCAGCGGCAAGCATGACTGCACGGCGTTCGCGTTGGTCCATGCGCTGCGCTGGGCAAGGACGCACGACGCGGCGCTGGCAACGCTGATCGAGGCGCGCGCGCGCGTATGGTTCGGCGGCGATCGCGATTGCCGGCCCTGGGAGCCGAGCGGCGAGGATTTCATATCGGCGACCTTGTGCGAGGCGGTCCTGATGCAGGGCGTCCTGGGAGCGCAGTTCGAAGCGTGGCTGACGGCGTTCATGCCCGATCCGTTTGGTCCTGCCGCCGCGTGCCTACGGACTCCCGCGGTCGTCAGCGATCGAACCGACGGACGGCTGGCGCATCTCGACGGACTGAACCTGTCGCGGGCGTGGTGCTGGCGCGTGATCGCCGAGGGTTTGCCGGATCCCGCTGCGGCGCGTGCGATCGCCGGCGCACACCTTGCCGAGGCGCTGCCGCATCTCGCCGACGATTATATGGGCGAGCATTGGCTGGCTACGTTTGCCTTGCTGGCGCTCGGGGCGTGACGATCTTCGCAGACCGCTGATTCGCGCACTGGCACCGGATGTAACGGGCAAGATCGGTCCCCGCGTATAGCGCGCACGATGGATGCAATTTTTCGGTGCGCCCGAAAACGAGATGCTGCAGGCGAGCAAACGAGTTGCAGAAGCGGCCAACTCTTCCAGGATCATGGGGGATTATCCGCCACCGCCAATGACTTCTGTTGCAGGCTGCAATCATCCGCATAGGCTCGCCATAGCTTCGAAACTCCGAGAGTGTCCGTCAACCAGTGCGGGATGCTATCGGAACGGGGCCAGTCAACGTCGTTCCCCGTTTGACCTCGGCGGGCAGGCGTGAAACCCTCGTCACGCGCCTTTCTGACGGAGACAGCCATGCTCGTTCTCGCACTCGTAATCGGTATCGTCGCGGGGTTGCGGGCGATGATGGCGCCCGCCGCGATCGCGTGGGCGGCCTCGAAAGGCATCGTGCCGCTGCAAGGAACCTGGCTCGCGTTCCTGGGCTGGCGGTTCACGCCGTGGATCTTCACGCTGCTAGCGGCAGCAGAGCTCGTCACGGATCAGTTGCCATCGACGCCGAGCCGTCTCGTAGTGCCGCAGTTCGGTGCGCGGCTACTCACCGGCGGCGTCTCGGGTGCGGCGGTCGGCTTTGCGACGGGGGCACCGCTGTTCGGACTGGTGCTGGGGATCATCGGCACGGTGATCGGCACGCTGGGCGGCGCCCGACTCCGCGCGCGCCTTGCACTCGCGTTCGGCAAGGATCGTCCCGCGGCAGTGATCGAGGACGTGCTCGCGATCGGCCTGTCGATACTGGTAGTCGTACTGCTGTGACACGGACCTTCGATGCAATCATCGTCGGCGCGGGGCAAGCAGGGCCGCCGCTCGCCGGGTGCCTGACCGCGGCTGGCATGACGGTGGCGTTGATCGAGCGCAAACTCGTCGGTGGGACGTGCGTCAATACCGGCTGCATGCCGACCAAGACGCTCGTCGCCAGCGCCTATGCCGCGCACCTCGCGCGCCGGAGTGCGGATTTCGGCGTAAGGACGGGCGATGTTGCGATCGACATGCCGGCGGTCGCGGCACGTGCCGGTAAGGTCGTGAAGGAGGCGCGGACAGGCAACGAACGCTGGCTCGAGGGGATGGCAGGGCTTACCTTCCTGCGGGGCCATGCGCGCTTTACCGGGCCGACGACGATCGCGGTCGACGGCGAGATGCTGACCGCGCCGCGCATCTTCCTCAACGTCGGCGGGCGGGCGAGCGTGCCCGACATGCCCGGTGTCGACGACGTGCCCCATCTCGACAATACCGACATGGTCGCGCTGGACAGCGTCCCCGAGCATCTCGTCGTCGTCGGCGGGAGTTATGTCGGGCTGGAGTTCGCGCAGATGTATCGCCGGTTCGGCGCGGCGGTGACCGTCGTCGAGCGCGGCGAGCGGCTCATCGCGCACGAGGATGCCGATGTCTCCGACGCGGTACGCGATATCCTGGAGGACGAGGGGATCGCGGTGCGGACGGGGGCGAACTGCATCGCCTTCGCCACGCACGAGACCGGCGTCGCGGTATCGGTCGATTGCCATGCGGGCGAACCGGTGGTGGTCGGCAGCCACGTGCTGCTTGCGGTCGGGCGGCGGCCGAATACCGACGATCTCGGCCTCGACCATGCCGGGATCGAGACCGATGCGAAGGGCTATGTCGTCGTCGACGACCTGCTCCAGACCAACGTACCTGGGATCTGGGCGCTCGGCGATTGCAACGGGCGCGGCGCGTTCACGCACACCGCGTATAACGACTTCGAGATCGTCGCGGCCAACCTGCTCGACGGTGACGATCGGATGTTGAGCCAGCGGCTGGTTGGCTATGCACTCTATACCGATCCCCCGCTGGGCCGGGTCGGCCTGACGCAAACCGAGGCGGAAAAGTCCGGTCGGCCGATCCTCGTCTCGAAACGGCCGATGACGCGGGTGGGTCGCGCGATCGAGAAGGGCGAAACCAAGGGGTTCATGAAGATCGTCGCGGACGCCGAAACGCAGCGGATTCTGGGCGCGGCGATCCTCGGCACCGGCGGCGACGAGGCGATCCATGGTATCCTCGACATGATGAATGCGGATCAGCCGGTGTCGGCGCTGCGCTGGGCGGTGCCGATCCATCCGACCGTCTCCGAACTGATCCCGACCGTCCTGCTCGGTCTAGCCCCGCCGGAGCCCGCATGAGCAATCTCGACTCGCGCGAATACCAGATGTTTCCCGTACTCGATGCCGCGCAGCTGGAGACCGCCAAGCGGTTTGCGAGCGGGCCGGCGCGGCGGTTTGCGGCAGGCGAACAGGTCTATGCGATCGGTGAGCAGGGCGCTCCCGCCTGGCTGGTGATGGAAGGCACGATCGAGGTCGTCCGCCGCGATGGCTTGAGTCACGAAGCGCCGGTCACCACGCATGGCCCGGGGCAGCTGACGGGTGAGGTCAACCAGCTCGCGGGGCGGCCGTCGATCGCGCGCGGCACGGCAGGGCCGGACGGCTGCACCGCGCTGCCGTTCGATCCAGCGCACCTGCGCGCGCTGATGGTCGGCTCGGCGGACGTGGGCGAGATCGTGATGCGCGCGTTGATCCTGCGCCGCGTCGGGCTGATCGAGCAGGGCAGCGGCGGCACGGTCATCGTCGGCGTGCCGGGCAGCCCGGACATCGTCCGGTTGCAGGGCTTTCTCACGCGTTCGGGCTATCCCAACGTCGTGCTCGATGCCGCGTCCGACGAGGAAGGGCGTGCGCTGGTGGAGCGGATCGGCGTGCTTCGTGGCGACCTGCCGCTGGTGGTGTGTCCGAACGGCACGATCCTCAAACGGCCGTCCGACGTCGAGGTCGCGTCATGTCTGGGGATCACACCCGATCTCGATCCGGCGGCGATCTACGACGTGGCGATCGTCGGCGCGGGGCCGGCGGGGCTGGCGGCGGCGGTGTATGCAGCATCCGAGGGACTGTCGGTGATCGTGCTCGACGAGCGCGCGATCGGCGGACAGGCGGGAGCGTCGGCGCGGATCGAGAATTATCTGGGGTTTCCGACCGGCATATCCGGGCAGGCGCTGGCCGGCCGCGCGTTCAATCAGGCGCTGAAGTTCGGCGCCGAGATCGCCGTGCCGCTGGAGATCTTACGGCTGGACTGCGACGAAAGCCGGCCGGAGGACGATCCGCTGGTCCTAGTGCTGCCCGACGATCGGCGCGTGCGGTCACGCACCGTGATCGTCGCGTCCGGCGCGCGGTATCGGCGTCCCGACATTCCCGATCTGGCGATGTTCGAGGGCGCGGGCGTCTCTTACTGGGCCTCGCCGATCGAGGCCCGGCTTTGCGAGGGCGAGGAGGTTGCGCTCGTCGGTGGGGGCAATTCGGCGGGGCAGGCTGTGGTGTTCCTTGCGCCGCGGGTGAAGCGGTTGCACCTGATCGTGCGACGCGATCTGGCCGCGACGATGTCGAAATATCTGATCGACCGGATCGCCGCGCTGCCCAACGTGACGCTGCACGTCGGGACCGAGATCATCGGCTTGGAGGGCGATCGTACGACGGGGCTGACCGCCGCGACGTTCCGTCATCGTGCCGACGGATCGACGAGCCGGTGCGACATGCGGCATCTGTTCCTGTTCATCGGTGCCGATCCCAATGCCGGCTGGTTGCAGGGCTGCGTCGATACCGACGACAAGGGCTTCATCGTGACGGGCAAGGCGGCGTTGCCGTTGCAGACGAGCTTGCCGCGCGTGTTCGCGATCGGCGACGTCCGCGCTGGGTCGACCAAGCGCGTCGCTGCGGCCGTGGGTGAGGGTGCAGCGGTGGTCGCACAGGTTCACAAGGCGCTGGCCGACGCGGCCGAACGGGAGGAACGATGAGCGAAGGTTGCACACACCTGGACACCATCGTGGACGTCACACCGAGCGCGCTCGGATGCGAGGAGTGCCTGCGGATGGGCAGCGAATGGGTCCATCTGCGGTTGTGCCGGACGTGCGGCCATGTCGGCTGCTGCGACGATTCCCCGCACCGCCACGCGACCGCGCATTTCCATGCGACCCGGCATCCGATCATCGAAGGCTATGATCCGCCAGAGGGTTGGGGCTGGTGCTTCGTCGACGAGACGATGGTCGATCTGCCCGACCAGACTCCGCAATCGGGGCCCATCCCGCGGTATGTTTGACGTAGGGAAGGCGTTCGAACAGACTTGATCGCTCAATACCACCCCGGCGAAGGCCGAGGCCCAATTGGCAAGGCCGGAGTAACGGCAGACAGTCCTTCGACATTACCGTCCCCCAATTGGGCCCCGGCCTTTGCCGGGGTGGTGTAGTGCCGGGTGGCAAGTACCTTCGGTCAACCACACTCGGTCACCCTCGCTTGCGTCGCCGCACCTCGACCGCTAGCCGACCTCCATCGGTAAAAGCGTGAGTGACCTACGATGCGGCGTATCATGATGGGGCTGTTCGCCGTTGCGGCGCTCGCTACGGCAGGATCTGCGCAACGGCCCAACCGCGCAGGACCGAAGCCTGGGATAGTACGCGTCCGCCTCGTGACCTCCGAGGGCCCGATACTGCTCGCGCTCGACGCCCGCCATGCGCCGAAGACGACCGCGAATTTCTTGGCCTACGTCGATGACGGACGTTTCGACGGGACCGACTTCTACCGTGCGAGCCGGCAGAAATCGTCGCCCAAACTCGGCTTCATCCAGGCAGGTATCCGTACCGATGCGCGCCGCATCCTGCCGCCATTCCCGCTTGAGACGACCGCGATGACCGGGATCAAGCATGACGACGCGACGATCTCGATGGCGCGCGGCATGACCCCCGCGTCGGCGGGCGGCAATTTCTTCATCACCGTCGGCCCGGCGCCGGCGATGGACGCGCGCGCGGGCTATCCGGGCTATGCCGCGTTCGGGCACGTCGTGGCCGGGATGGACGTGGTGAAACGCATCCTCGCCAAGCCGACCGGTGGTGGGATGGATGCGTTCAAGGATCAGATGATCCTGAAGCGCGTCGCGCTGGTCAGTGCGCGGCGGCTCGACGGGGTGGCAAAGCCCACGGGATTGCCGCGGGCTTGGCTGATCAAGACGAGGTCTGACCGGAAGAAGTGATTTTTTCGTCACGCCGGACGGTTCTGCGGCGATCGCAATCAAACGCGATAACCATCCCGGCAATGGCCGGGGCCGAATTGGAGAGGTTGCAGTAACGGAGAGCAGTTGTCGCCAACGACTTTCCCCACTTGGGCCCCGGCCTTCGCCGGGGTGGTAACCTGGCAGGTGATCCTGGCAATCAGGCCGTCAGGCTGAGCGCAACCGCCTCTGCGACCTTGATCCCGTCGACCGCCGCGGACAGGATGCCCCCGGCATACCCGGCACCTTCGCCCGCCGGGAACAGCCCAGCGGTATTGAGACTCACGAAATCGTCGCCGCGCGTGATCCGAACCGGCGAAGAGGTCCGCGTCTCCACCCCGGTCAGGACGGCGTCGGGGTGGTCGTAGCCCGGGATCTCGCGCCCGAACGCAGGCAACGCCTCACGCAGCGCAGTAATTGCGAACTCGGGCAGGCACTCCGACAAGTCGGTCATGTGCACCCCCGGTTTGTACGACGGGATCACCGAGCCCAGCGCGGTCGAGGCGCGCCCCGCGAGCAGGTCGCCGATGCGTTGCGCGGGCGCCTTGTAGTTCGAGCCGCCGGCGACATACGCGCGAGATTCCCAGTGGCGTTGCAGTTCGATGCCGGCGAGCGGGTGGCCGGGATAGTCGCGCTCGGGATCGATGCCGATGACGATGCCGGAGTTCGCATTGCGTTCGTTGCGCGAATATTGGCTCATGCCGTTGGTCGCGACGCGGCCCTCCTCGGAGGTTGCGGCGACGACAGTGCCGCCCGGGCACATGCAGAAGCTGTAGACGGTTCGCCCGTTCTTGCAGTGGTGCGACAGGCTGTACGCCGCCGCGCCGAGATCGGGGTGGCCGGCGCAGGGGCCGAAGCGGGCCTCGTCGATCCACGACTGCGGATGCTCGATGCGTACGCCGATCGAGAAGGGTTTCGCCTCGACGTGGACGCCCTTCGCGTGGAGCATCTCGAACGTGTCGCGCGCGCTGTGGCCGACCGCGAAGACGACGTGGTTGGCTTCGAGATAGTCGCCGGTGCTGAGGTGGAGGCCGCGGAGTTGGCGCGTGCCCGCCTCTTCGACGATGTCGAGGCCGTCGACGCGGGTCGAGAAGCGGTATTCGCCGCCCAGCGCCTCGATCGTCTCGCGCATGCTCTCGACCATCGTGACGAGGCGGAAGGTGCCGATGTGTGGGTGTGCTTCGGTGAGGATTTCCGGGGGCGCGCCGGCCTTGACGAACTCGGTCAGGACTTTCCGCCCGAGATGGCGCGGGTCCTTGATCTGGCTCCAGAGCTTGCCATCGGAGAAGGTGCCGGCGCCGCCTTCGCCGAACTGGACGTTCGATTCTGGGTTGAGGACGCTCTTGCGCCAGAGGCCCCAGGTGTCCTTGGTGCGTTCCCGGACGACCTTGCCGCGGTCGAGGATGATCGGGCGGAATCCCATCTGCGCGAGGATGAGCCCGGCGAACAACCCGCAGGGGCCAGCGCCGACGACCACCGGGCGGGGGCCGGTGTAGCTCGCGCCGCCTTTGGTGACGAAGCGGTAGCCGGTGTCGGGGGTGCGCTGGACGTGGCGATCCTTGCGGAAGCGCGTGAGGACGGTGTCCTCGTTCTTCAGCGTGACGTCGACCGAATAGACGAGCTGGATGTCCATCTTGTCGCGTGCGTCGTGCGCGCGACGCGCCACGGTGTAGCGGATCAGGTCGCGCGGGGTGACGCGCAGGCGATCGCGGATCGCGGCGGGAAGCGCTTCGTCGGCGTGGTTGAGCGGCAGCTTGAGATCGGTGATGCGGAGCATGGGGGACGCTCTAGCGCCGCGCGCGCCGATCCGCCATCGGGAGCAGGAGAGGACATGATCATGCGGACCGACGACGAGCAGAATGCCAAGAGCGCCAAGCGAAAGGAGGTCCAGGACCGGATCGTCGCGAGCAAGACGATCGAGAAGGGGCTGATCATCGTCCACACCGGCAAGGGCAAGGGCAAGTCGACCGCCGCGTTCGGCATGGCGGTGCGGATGATCGGGCATGGGCGGAAAGTCGGCGTGGTGCAGTTCGTCAAGGGCGCGATGACGACCGGCGAGAAGGCGGTGTTCGATGCGTTCCCGGACCTGTGCGAGTTCAAGCCGATGGGGGAAGGCTTTACCTGGGACACGCAGGATCGCGCGCGCGACATCGCGGTCGCGCGCGAGGCGTGGGACGAGGTCAAGCGGATGATCGCCGACCCTTCCTATGCGATGGTGGTAGCGGACGAACTGAACATCGTGTTGCGATACGAGTATCTGCCGGTGGACGAGGTGCTCGCGGTGTTGGCGGGTAAGCCCGAGATGACGCATGTCGTGGTGACCGGGCGGAACGCGCCGGATGATCTGATCGAGATGGCGGATCTGGTGACCGAAATGACGCAGGTGAAACATCCCTTCCGGTCGGGGGTGAAGGCGCAGGCCGGCGTGGAGTTCTGACGCTTCGGCCCAGCATCCATGCCGTCACCCGGACCTGTTCCGGGGTCCACCCTTCCGCGCAATCCAGCCTGTCGAGCTTGCGGAACGGTGGATGCCGGAACGGGCCCGGCATGACGGAGCGTTTGGCGAGATGCCGCGTATTGCGCGCGAAGCACCGCCCGCGTATCGCTCGACCCGCGACAGGTTTTCCCGAGGCGGCAACGCCGAGGGAAATGAAAATGGGAACGGGATACACCCGGCTGCCCCTGCAACTGTACGCGGCGAGCCATCGTGCCTCATGCCATTGGGATAGTCCCGAGAAGGCGGCGCGGACGGCGTTGACCCGCGAGCCAGGAGACCTGCCCGTCGCGGTCGTCTTTCGTCCGGCCAGGGTGCGCCGAACGGACGGGTAACACCCCGAGCGACGACATCGCTTCGCGTCGTGCGGAGGTTGGAGGCATGCGCCTCTCGCCCTTCACGCGGTGCGGGTCCGACTGTCCGAAGGGGTTCCTATGCCAAGTTCACATCGTTCCGAGATCGTCCGGGAACGGATATGCTGAAGCCGGTCGAAGACGGCGTCGCGGTGGTCGCGTGCAATACGTGCCGCCATTCCGCCGATGCGCGCGACGACGACGAGGGCCAGCGTGGTGGCGCACGGCTCGTGCAGGCATTGAAGGCGGTGCAGGCGAGCGATCCCGCCTATGCCGATGTCGCGGTGCAGGAGATGCCGTGCCTGTTCGCATGCCAGGATTTCTGCACGATCCATCTGCGCGCGCCCGCCAAGGTCGGCTATGTGCTCGGCCGCTTCGAGCCGACCGAGGACGCCGCGCGCGCGATACTCGATTACGCGCGGCTCTACGGCGAGAGCGCGTTCGGGCAGGTTCCGTTCAAGCAATGGCCGCAGGGCGTGAAGGGGCATTTCATCACCCGCACGCCGCCCGCCGGATTCGTCGTCGAATGACCGCGTTCCCGACCTCTGCCGCGTTTCTCTCGGCGCTGCGCAATCTCCCCCAGGCGGACGTGGTCGCGCGGTCTGCCGCAGAGGCGCGCCAAGCCACGCTGACCAAACCGCCCGGCTCGCTCGGAAGGCTGGAGGATCTCGCAGTCCTGATGGCAGGCTGGCAGGGGCGCGAACGACCACGGCTGGACGCGGGCAGGGCGATCGTCTTTGCCGGCAATCACGGAATCGTCGCGCGCGGCGTCAGCGCGTTTCCGGCATCGGTGACGGCGCAGATGGTCGCCAATTTCGAGCACGGCGGCGCGGCGATCAACGCACTGTCGAGGGTGGCGGGGCTCGACCTCAAGGTGGTCGCGCTCGACCTCGACACACCGACCACGGATTTTACGACAGCGCCCGCCTTATCCGAAGCCGACTGCCTGGCGGCGATCAACGCCGGCGCCGCGGCCGTCGAAGGGACCCCGGACTTGATTGTCCTGGGCGAGATGGGGATCGGCAATTCGACGACCGCTGCGGCACTTTGCGCCGCGAGCTTCGGCGGCGCCGCGCGCGACTGGGTGGGGCCGGGCACGGGGGTGGACTCGGCCGGCCTGACACGAAAGATCGAGACGGTGGAGGCAGGCGTCGCGCTGCATCGCCCCGCACTCACGAACCCGTTCGAGACGTTGCGCCGGCTCGGCGGGCGCGAATTGGCGGCGATCTCGGGGGCGGTCGTCGCCGCGCGACTTGCCGGTATCCCGGTGATGCTCGACGGCTTCATCTGCTGCTCGGCGATCGCGCCGCTTGCCGCAGCATGCCCGGATATCCTCGATCACTGCCTCGCCGCACACGTCTCCGCGGAGCCCGGTCACGCGCGGCTGCTCGAGAAACTGCGGCTTGAGCCGCTGCTGTCGCTCGGCATGCGGCTTGGCGAAGGCAGCGGGGCGGCGGTGGCCACGTTGCTCGTAAGGGCAGCGCTGGCGGCCCACGACGAGATGGCGACGTTCGCCGAGGCCGGCGTTTCGGCGGCGTGACTCCATCGATGCTGTATCTGATGCGGCATGGGGCACCTGCGATCGAGGGACGCTTGCTCGGCCACACCGACGATCCGGCGACCGCCGCGGGTATCGAGGCCTGCGTAACGCGCGCGCAGGGACTCGCAATCGACCGTGTCGTTTCGTCCGATCTCGTGCGGGCGACGGCATGCGCGGAAGCAATCGCCGCGCCTCTCGGTGTAACCGTCGACCGCGACCCTCGTTGGCGCGAGCTCGATTTCGGCGCCTGGGATGGCGCCGTGCCGTCGTCTATCGACCCGGCGGCCTTCGCGCGCTTCCACGAGGATCCTGATTCCGCGGCGCCACCCGGGGGCGAACGCTGGTCGTCTTTATGTGACCGTGTCTCCCGTGCCCTCGCAGACCTCGCGGCGGGCCCGACGCTAATTGTAACGCACGCCGGCACGATGCGCGCGGCGTTCGCCGTCGCGTGCGGGTTCGACCGACGCCAGGTCTGGAGCTTCGACCTGCCATATGCCGCGCTGTTGTCGCTTCGGGTTTGGCCCGGCGAAGAGCGCGTCGTCCAGATCGTCGGGCTGGCGACGTGAGAAGGCTGGTCCTGGCATTCGGGTTCCTGACCCGGTTGCCGATGCCGACGGTGGCGGCCCGCCCCCATGATTTCGCCGAAGCGATCCGTGTCTACCCCCTGGTCGGGCTGGCGATCGGCGCTCTGGTGGCGAGCGCCGGATGGGCTGGATCGCTGGTCGACCCATGGATCGGTGCTGGCGTCGCGCTGTTCATATGGATCGCGATTACGGGCGCGTTGCATCTCGACGGGCTTGCGGATCTGGCCGACGGTCTGGGTGCGGCACATGGCGATCGGACGCGGTTGCTCGCGGTGATGGCGGATCCGCATGTCGGCAGCTTCGGCGTGATCGCGATCATCGGCCAGATGATGGCGAAGCTCGTGCTGCTGCACGCCGTCGGCGCGCCGGGCTGGGGTGTCGTCCTCGTGCCGTTCGTGGCGCGGATGGGGCCGCTGGCGTGGGTCCGGCTGCTGCCGCCACTGCGACAAGGTGGCCTCGGGGCAGCGATAGCGGGTGCCGTTCGAACGCGGGACTTGCTCGGGTGGGGCCTCATGCTCGCGCTTGCGTCGGTTCTGGTGCCGACACTGCTCGCCGGACCGATCCTCATTCTCGGCATCGCGGCGTGGTTACGACGCAAGATCGGCGGGATCACCGGCGACGCACACGGGGCGGGGATCGAACTCGTCGAGACCGGGCTGCTACTGGCGCTGTGCGTCGCCGGCGCGGTGCGATAGCGTCAGCATCGCGTCGAGATCGAGATGCCGTTCGAGCATCGCTGCGATCGCGTCGAGCGCGGCATCGATCGATGCGGCGTGATCGGGTCCGTTGGCTGCCACGCCGATCCGCGCAAGCCAGGTCGCGCGTTGCTCGGCAAGCCCGAGCAGGCCGTGGACGTAGCTGCCCGAGACGAGACCGTCCGCACTCGTCGCGCCCTCCGGGCTGCCGTCGGCACGATGCCCGACCGGGCGCAGCGTCGCCGGCCCGGTCGTCACCCCCATGTGCATTTCATAGCCCGCGAACCGCGCGCCTGAGGCTTGGCCGGTAACGTGCTCCAGCGTTTTCATGGGCGTGAGACGGGTTTCGACATCGAGCAGGCCGAGCCCCTCGACGGTTCCCGCCGGTCCCTCGATCCCGTCCGGGTCGGCGATGCTCCGGCCGAGCATCTGATAGCCGCCGCACAGCCCGAGCACGGGTTTGCCGCGGCGGTGATGGGCGTGGATGTCGATGTCCCAGCCTTGCGCGCGCAGGAAGGCGAGGTCCGGGATCGTCGCCTTCGAGCCCGCCAGGACGATCAGGTCCGCGTCGGGGATCGGCGTCCCCGGTGGCACCATCGCCAGCGCGACGCCGGGTTCGAGCCGAAGTGGATCGAGATCGTCGAAATTGGCGATCCGCGGCGTGATCGGGCAGGCGATCGTCACGCGGTTCCCGGACGATGCCGTCGGACGTTCGAGGATCACCGCGTCCTCGCTTGGCAGGCGAACGGCATCGGCCAGCCACGGCACGACGCCGTATCCGCGCCAGCCGCTGCGCGCCTCGATCGCACGATAGCCATCGTCGAACAGCGACGGATCGCCGCGAAACTTGTTGATGATGAAGCCGTGGATCATCGCCGCATCGGCAGGATCGATCACAGCCCGCGTACCGACGATCGCAGCGATCACCCCGCCGCGATCGATGTCGCCGACCAGTATTACCGGCACGCCCGCGGCCCGAGCGAACCCCATATTGGCGATGTCGCCGTCTCGCAGGTTGATTTCCGCGGGACTGCCGGCACCCTCGATGATGACAAGATCGCAGCGTGTCGACAGCCGCTCGAAACTGTCCAGCACGTGGACCAGCAACCCCTCCCGGCCTTCGCGCCAGCGTGCCGCGGCGAGCGTACCGCGCACTTGTCCGCGGACGATCAGTTGCGAGGTGCGGTCGCCTTGTGGCTTGAGCAGCACGGGGTTCATGTCGACGCTGGGCGCGACGCGGCACGCGATCGCCTGCGTAGCCTGCGCGCGACCGATCTCGCCGCCCTCCGCCGTCACCGCGGCGTTGTTCGACATATTTTGTGGCTTGAAGGGACGGACGGAGAGCCCGCGGTTGGCAAAGGCGCGGCACAGTCCGGCGACGAGCACCGACTTGCCGACGTCCGAGCCGGTCCCTTGCAGCATTATAGCACCCATGCGAGTCCTCCCGCGACGACCAGTAACAGCGCGCAGGTCCGGCGATACACGCGTAGCGCGGCGCGGATGTCCGCGGTCGTCGCGTTGCGGCGGCCATCGCCGATATATGGCTTGGCGACGCTCACGCCGTCATAGGCGATTGGCCCGGCAAGACGCAGGCCTAGCACGCCCGCCATCGCGGCTTCGGGCCACCCCGCGTTGGGCGACGCATGCTTGCCTGCGTCGCGCCACATCGTCCGCCATCCGCCAAGCCCGCCAAGGCAGAGCAGCACGCCGCTCATCCGCGCAGGGATCAGATTGGCCAGATCATCGGCGCGAGCCGCGGCCCAGCCGAATGCGCGCCAGCGCTCCTCGCGGTGACCGATCAGGCTGTCCGCGGTGTTGATCGCCTTGTACGCCCAGATCCCGGGGAGCCCGGCGACGAGGAGCCAGAACAGCGGCGCGACGACGCCGTCGCAGACGCTTTCGGCAAGGCTTTCGATCGCGGCGCGCGCTACGCCCGCCTCGTCGAGCGCTGCGACGTCCCGGCCGACGATCATTCCCACGCGCACACGCGCGCTGTCGAGGTCGTCGCGGTCCAGCGCCTCGGCGACCGGCTCGACATGGTCGTACAGGCTTCGGATCGCGAGGCCGGGTGCCGCCATCACGCCAATCGCGATCCATGCACCAGAGCCAAACGCGATCCGCGCCACCGCCGCGGCGCTCCACGCGGTACCGATGGCGACTGCCACGAGGATCACCAAGGTCAGGACGCCCCGGACACGGCGAACCGAAGTCGATGATTCCAACGTGTTCCACCGTGTGTCGGCGGCCCCGATCATGCGCGCGAAACCACCCACGGGATGACCGATCCGGGCGTACAGCGCGGCCGGCCAACCAACTGCCATATCGACGAGCAAGGCGATCAGCGCGACGGGTTCAGCCATGCGCCAGCGCCCGTTCGAGCCGCGCGAACGCAGCATCGTCGCCAGGCAGGCCAATCCGGAGCCACCGCGGCGCATAATCGAACGGTCGGGTCAGGATCGCCGCCTGTGCCAGTCGCTCGAACAGCGCCGGCGCGTGGTCGCTCTCGATCAATCGGAACAGCGGGCACTCGCCACGAACGACCCCATGCATTCTTAGTACAACATCCAGCCGCGCGGCGCGCGACGTCAGATCCATCCGAGCCGCATCGATCCACGCCGTATCGCTGTAGGCAGCCGTGCCGTACGCCACCGCGTGCGCCGATACTGGCCAACTCCCTAGCCGGGCACGCATCGCAGCAGCCTGAACCGGCGGCGCGATCAGGAAGCCGAGGCGGATGCCGGGCAGGCCGAAGAATTTGCCGAACGACCGGAACACGAGGACCCTGTCGTCGGGCCTCAGATGCGGGATGATGCTCGTGCCGGGTACGGCGTCGGCAAAGGCCTCGTCGATGACCATCCAGGCACCATGGCGGGCAATCTGCAGCAGGTCCTGGGGCCGGTCGAGCAGCCCATTGGGATTGTTGGGGTTTGCAAGCAGGACCGTGCCGGATCGTACCTCGCCGATCGCCGTCCGCGCGATCGACGTCGCTCCGTCCAGCGCTTCGGCATGCGTACCATAGCTGGGCGTGACGAACCGCACCGGCGTCGGCAGAGCGAGACAGCCAAGCGCGCGCAAGCCGATCTCGCTGCCGGGAAGCGCGACGACGCGTGCCGCATCCGTCTCGAACATCTTGGCGGCAGCGGCTTCGAGGTCCGTGATCGCCGCCGGCGAGGGCAGGCGGGTCAGGTCCGTGGACAGCGTAGCGCACGGCTGCCAGGCACGCGGGTTGATCCCGGTCGACAGGTCGAGCCAAGGTCGCGGGGCATTCGGGTAGTGGCTGGCGGCGAGGTCGATCCTCCCGCCATGCGCGCGCAGACCCGTCATGCTATCCTTCCGCTTGAACTCAGCGTCGTCATCGTCATTCCATCGGCGGGTCGCAAGCACGAAGGAGACCATGGCGTGCAATCGTTTCAACCCAGCCCGGCATTCGGGCGGAGCCTGCTCGTGCTGGGCGGCGCGCGCTCGGGCAAGAGCCGACATGCGCAGGCAATGGCCGAGGCCGCGGCTACGCAGACCGGCGGTGCGCTCGTCTATATCGCCACCGCGCAGGCGTTCGACGGCGAGATGACCGATCGCATCGCCCGTCACCGGGCCGACCGCGATCTGCGCTGGCGGACCGTCGAAGCGCCGCGCGCCCTGCCGGAAACGCTCATTGCGGCGGATGGCGCCACGACTGTCATGCTGGTCGACTGCTTGACGTTGTGGCTTTCCAATCTTCTGCTCGCAGATGCCGACATCGATGCCGCAGCCGACTTGCTACTGGCAGCGCTTGCCGAGGTGGCGGGAAGGGTGATCCTCGTCTCCAATGAAGTGGGACAGGGTATAGTGCCCGACAACGCGTTGGCCCGGCGGTTTCGCGATGCGGCGGGCCTCATTCACCAGCGGATCGCCCGCCAGGTCGATTCGGTGGACATGGTCGCGGCGGGCCTGGTGCAGCGCTGGAAACATCCGATCATCGCCTAGGCGAGATATCGCGCCGCTTGTAAAAACGGGCGCTGGCGATGCGCCGCGGGATGCGAGCATATGCGTGCGATCGATCGGTATCGCGATGGCTCTGGCTTTTTCAAGCGAGGGGCGCATTATCGCGGCAATCGAATGAGGTGGTGGAATGCATAGCGAAGCACAGGCGATCGCGCGATTGAAGTCGATGGTCTTTCTGATCGAAGAAGCGTTGCGTATCGCAGATGAAGGCGACAGTCCGCTGGTTGGCGCCAAGCTGAGTGACTGTATCGATTGTCTTCAGCGTGCGTTGACCGGTATCACCGAAGCCTCGGCGGCACGCGGGACGATCACCGCAACGTAATCTACTACGTCGAAGATGGTTGTTCAGGGCGCAACTGTCTTAAAGATGCTTTTGATAATGTCCGGTTCGGACGCGCGGTTCTTGGTGTCGATCGGTTATCTGGCGCATGGCTGGCATATGTCGCAGAACTGCCAAATTATTCTTCGATCGCGATCAAAGTAATTCTTGCTGTTGGATAAATACTTCGCAGATGTCGGTGGCGATCATTCAAGATATAATTCAGATATCCAGATTTATGACAATTTATACGGCCTGTCATATGTTTGAATAAACATATTCGAGGTATGTTATAGTTTCTGACCGACAGCCGATAATTGGGCGCTGACGGCCGAGAGATGCATGTGCTCCCGCCCCGACTTTGCGGGAGAACGCATTTGAACGATGTTATGAGCCCATTGGGCCTGATGGTGCGAAAGCTCGAGACGCATGCCGTGCTCGACGTCGGGGATCGCAAGGCCCTGCTTGCGTTGCCCTACACATTGCGAACGTACGAGCCCTCGTCGTACCTCGTGCGGGAGGGGGATTCGCCCGAGCAGTGCGCGGTGCTGCTGTCGGGTTTCGCGTATCGTCAGAAGCTGACCGGATCAGGTATGCGCCAAATCGTTTCGCTGCACGTGCCCGGCGAGGCACTCGATTTCCAGCACCTTTTCCTCGATGTCGCGGATCATAACGTCCAGACGCTCACCCGGGCCGACGTAGCAACGATCTCGCGAAGCGCCTTGCGCGAACTCGCACGGTCGCGGGCGTCGATCGGCAACGCGATCTTCGTCAATACGCTGGTCGAGGCGTCGATCTTCCGCGAATGGATCCTCAATATCGGTCGCCGCGACGCACGGTCCCGGTTGGCGCATTTCCTGTGCGAGTTTGCGATCCGGCTCGACATGCAGGGGTTGGTCGATGAGGCCGGCTATGAGTTGCCGATGAGCCAGGAGCAGCTCGGCGATGCGCTCGGCCTGACGGCGGTGCACGTCAACCGGACGATCAAATCGCTAGAGTCCGACGGCTTGATTACCCGCAACCGGCGCCGGATCAGTTTCCCGCAATGGGATGCGTTACGCGAACTGGCGGATTTCTCGAGCCGCTACCTTCATCTGTCGCAACAGAAGACCTGACCGATCAGGCGTCGCGCGCGTGCTCGATCGAATCGATGATCCGCCCGCCTGCCATGAACACGGCGATCGGGCAGGCGGCGAACAGCATCCAGCCGCCATATCCAGGATATTGCTGGAGATAATGGATGCCGCGTTCGACCGCGCCGAGGCCCAGGCCGTAGATGACGAGGAAAGCCTCGAATTTGGTCTTGATGATGAAGAGGCGGGCAAAGCGGTTCCACATGACGTGTGACTAGCAAGACCTGCGCCAATGGCTGAAATCCGCCAATTCCGCCCCTGGTATTATGGTTAAGTGTCAATTAACCCGACAAGATCGAGCGCTATGAGCAAGGTTTTTCGCGCCGCTTCGATCTGCTCGACCAGCGCGGGATCGCCGATTGCGTTCGGCGCTATCGCCGCTGGCCAATGCGCCTCGACCATCGCCGCGATCCGATCGAGCTTGGCATGATCGACCAGGAAACGCGGATCGATCGTTTCCGGATCGGCGACGACGCGGAGGCGGAGGCAGGCGGGGCCACCGCCGTTGCTCATCGACTCGCGGACATCGACGACATGCAGATGGCGGATTGGGCCGTTCCCCGCGACATGCGCCTGGAGCCACGACCAGACCGCCGTATTCGCGCGCGCTTCCTCGGGCAGGATCAGCGCCATGCCGTCGGGGAGGGAGACGAGCTGCGCATTGAACAGGTACGACGCGATCGCATCGGCTAGACTGACGCGATCCGCCGGAACTTCGACGATCTCGACGTCGGGCAGCAGGCCACGCAAGTCTGCATAGAACCCGTCTTTGTCCGCAAATGCGTGCTCATGCGCGAACAGGACGCGCGCGTTGGCGACGGCGACGACGTCGTTGTGGAAGGCGCCCGCCGCGATCGCGACCTCCGATTGCTGGACGAACAGCGTCCGCGCCGGATCGAGACGATGCGCGCGCGCGATCGCCTCGCTCGCGTCACGGTGCTGCCGTGCCGGAAATGGTCCGCCCGACACGCCATAGACGAAGACTTCGACGCCCGGCGCTTCGTGGCCGGCGCAAAGTCGCATATGGTTCGCGGCACCCTCGTCGCCGAACGGTGCAGGGATTGGCGGATGAACGGCGAATGCGGGGTTCGCAAACGCGGTTCGGAGTTGCGCCAGCATACCTTGCCATTCGTGGCTGCGGTGCGGCATCGTCACGAGGTTGGCTACGGTCAGATGGCAGCGCCCGTCGCGCGTGTCGGGCGCGGGCGAGACGGTTGCGGCATTGGCCGCCCACATCGACGACGCCGACAGCGCCTGCGCGCGAAGATGCGGCGGTGCCGCCGGATAGGTCGTCGCCATCGCGTCGAGCCAGCGATGGTCTGGCCGAGCAAGCGGCACGAACAGGCCCTGGACGAGTCCCAGATCGAGGTTGGCACGCATCTTCGCTATACCCTGCAATGCTGCGGAGCGCGGATGCGCGACCTGACCGGCATGACGGGTCGCGGCGAGGTTGCCGGGGCTCAGACCGGCAAAATTGTGGCTCGGTCCGATCAGTCCGTCGAAATTGATCTCGACCATCGTCATAGCCGCGCCACGTGCGTGACTGGAGCATCCTCGCATACGCCCAAGGCACCGGCGCAGTCCTCCGCCAGGACGATGCCGTCATCCGCCTCGCGGACGGTGCCGAAAGCGGCGCGGAACTCGGCGAGTTGACCCGTCGCGACCAACGCTTCTTGCCCGCGGTCACGATCGACCGCGACCACTCGGTGCTCCCGCGCCTCGGCGATGGTGCGGACCTGGTCGGTGCGCGCCGTCATAGTCGGACCGCCATCGAAGATGTCGACGTAATTCTCGAACGCGAAGCCTTCGTTCTCCAGCATCCGCATCGCCGCACGACCAGACGGGTGGGGCAAGCCGATCGCAGCGCGCGCGCTTTCCGTGAGCATCGCGGTGTAGATCGGGTGTTTGGGCATCAGGTCGGCGATGAACTGGTGGCCGTTGATCGCGTTGAACTGGTCCGCGTCCTGGAAATTCATCCCGAAGAACCGTCCGGCAAGACCGTCCCAGAACGGTGAGCCGCCGGCTTCGTCGATCACGCCGCGCAGTTCGGCGAGGATGCGGTCGGCGAAACGGGCACGGTGCATCTTGATGAAGAGGTAGCGGCTGCGGGCGAGCAACAGACCCAGGCCGCCAGCACGTTCACCGGGATGGAGGAACAGGCCCCCGACCTCGCTCGCACCCTCGAGATCGGTGGCGAGCGAGAGCATGTCGGCGCGGAACGTGCGGTTGAGCTCGCGGCTGTGCTGGGTGAGCTGGCCGATCCGGTAGCTGTAAAACGGGTAGCTCTGCCCGACCTGCGTGAAGATCTGGCAGGTCCCGCGAACCTCCTTCGTCTCGACGTTTTCTAGCACCAGGACGAACAGCTCGTCCTGGACCGGGCCGTCGGTGCGCGCAAAGGCGGCATGGCTGCGTTCGAGCTTGGCGGTCAGTGCGCGGCGGTCGGGTGGCAGGTTGGTGAAGCCACCGCCCGTCAACTTGGCCATTTCGTAGAGATGCTGGAGATCGTCGTCGACCGCGGCCCGGATCCTGAAACTCACAAACGGCCCTCCGCGATACGCATTATGGTGACGGCCGACAGCGCTGCGCGCTCGGCCAGGCTTTCCGGGATCATGAACTCGTCCGCCGAGTGGATCGCGCCGCCTCTGACACCCATCGTGTCGACGACCGGCACGCCGGCGGCGGCGATGTTGTTACCGTCGCAGACGCCGCCGGTCGCTTTCCACGCTATGTCGAGGCCGAGATCGCCCCCCGACGCCTTGACCAGATCGAACAGGCGCGCGGCGCCGTCGTCGATCGGTTTGGGAGGGCGGTTGAAGCTGCCATGGACCTCGATCCGGACGTCGTGCTCGGCGGCGACCATCGCCACTGCCGAATCGATGTGCGACTGCGCTCGGGTAATCTCGTCCAGCGTGGCCGGTCTGAAATTGATGCGGAGGATGGCGAGATCCGGAACGACGTTGTTGGGACCGCCCCCTTCGATCCGCGCCGGGTTCACCGCGAGGCGGGGCCCGCGGACCTTGGACAGGCGGACCGCAATGTCGGCAGCGGCCACGATCGCATTGCGGCCGTCCTCAGGATTGCGACCGGCATGCGCGCTGCGGCCGTGGACGATGATCGAGAAGTTTCCGGTGCCGCCGCGTGCACCCGCCAAGGTTCCGTCGGCAAGCGCGGGTTCGTAGGTCAGCGCGGCAATCTTCCCATGCGCGGCGCGGGCGAGCAGAGGGGCCGAAGAGAAGGAGCCGGTCTCCTCGTCCGAATTGATGACGACGTCATAGCCGACCTGCGCCGCGAGCGGGCTCGCTTCGACGGCGGTGAGCGCTGCGAGCATCACCGCGAGTCCGCCCTTCATGTCGGCGACGCCGGGACCGTTGAGGTGGCCGTCGTTCTGCCAACGAAGCGCCTGGAACGGATGATCGACCGGGTACACCGTGTCCATGTGGCCGGTGAACAGCATTCGCACCGGTGCGTCAGGCCGGACGGCGAGGTGGAGATGCCTGCCGTGCTCGACCGACGAAACGACGCCGTCCGCACCGACGCTGTCGACCGGGATCGGTTCGACCAGCGCGATCTCGCCCGGCAGGCTCGCGAAGGCATCGCCGAGCAACCCGGCGATTGTCGCCAGTCCTTCGAGATTGCGCGTGCCGCTGTTGATTGCCGCCCAGGCCTCGACCTGCGCCAGCATCGGTGCCGCGTGCGCCTTGTCGACGGCATCGCGTTCGATCGTTGAAAGTCCCCTCATCGCGCAACCCTAGCGAGGGTAAGCGCGCGTGGGAACCGGCTCAGAAGCTGTAGACCAGCGAGGCGCGGCTGGTGGTGTCGGTCGAGACCGAGCCGATCGGCGGTTCGCTTTCATATTGCACGCTGTACGACAGCGCGGCGGAAAGCGGCCCGATCAGTTTGGCGTTGAGCGAGGTCGTGCCGCTGAGCGTGCTGTTGAAGCGCTGGACATAGGCGGACGCGACCTGGCTGACCGAAAGGCCGCTCAGGATGCGAATGCTGAAATTCGCCGTACCGCGCGCGGCGAGGCTGCTCTGCACGGTGTCGTCGGTAAATTCGGTATGACGATACGCCGGCCCGAGTTCGAGATCGAGCTTGGTGCCCGCGGTCTTGATCACGCTGTAGCCGGCACCGACCGAGGTCGAGTAGCGATTGAAATAGCCGAGGAACCGATCGCCCTCATACTGCGCGACGCCATATACATAGGCGCGGTCGTCGACCTTGTAGTTGGGTTCGTACGAGGCGAGATAATGCTCGCGCGTCGTGATGTTGAGGTTCGACTGATAGTCGGCCTGGGCGTGGAACTTGTGGCGCCAGCGCAGGCCCTCGCGGTTCAGATCGAGCACTGCGGTACCGCCCGCGGTGTCGGAGTTGCCGGTCGTCAGATAGCCGCCGATCTCCGCCTTGCCGCTCCAGAGATCGAGGAAGCTTGCCTGGCGGATGACCTGCGTACGCTGTGCGGCGCGGTCTGCCTTCCACTTCTCGGCGATCGCCAGCACCGCATCGCCGCTGAGCGGATCGGCGGCGCGGGCGTATTTGGCGACCGTGTTGACGTCCGCCTCGTTCCCCGATTCGAGCGCCGCATCGAGCATCGCCCGGATCGTCTCGGGGATCATCACCGATTGCGGATCGGGCGCGTTCGCCAGCAGCAACGGGGCAAGTAGGATAAGGGGTAAGCGGCGCACGCTGTGTTCCGTAACGGCAGCGTAGCGGATTGGGAACTGCTCAGCGTGTCGAGGTTGCGCCGAGATGTGGCGCGAAGGCGGCGAGTACCTGTTCGTAGAGCGTCTTCTTGAACGGCACGATCAGCCGCGGCAGGTCGGCGGGATCGCTCCAACGCCACGCGCGGAATTCCTCGTGGTCGGTGGCGATGTTCACGTCCGCGTCGGTGCCGAGGAAGCGGTACAGGAACCAGCGCTGCGTCTGGCCGCGCCATCTGCCTTTCCAGACCTTGCCGAGTAGTTCGGGGGGAAGATCATAGACGAATTCGCCGGGGGCTTCAGCGATCAGCTGGGCGTGTTCAGGCATGACGCCTGTTTCCTCACCGAGTTCGCGCAGCGCGGCGGCTTGCGCGTCCTCGCCCGGGTCGATCCCGCCCTGCGGCATCTGCCACGCGTCCGAAGGCGAATCGTTGCGCTGCCCGACGAAAATCTTGCCGTCCGCGTTGACGAGCATGATTCCGGCGCACGGGCGATAGGGCAGGGTCGAATAATCGGTCAACTTGGTCTCCGGACGGCACGAACGCTTGGGCGGTAGGGGGCTCGCCCCTACCTACGGAGCATGATCCATGTCGTCCACCACCCCGACTATGTCGCGCCCGCGCCGGCGCGGTCGACCTATCGCTGGAACAAGAACGGCCTGATCCGCGACCTGCTGCTCGCAAAGGGCGATGCGGTCGCGTGGCACCGGGCCGAACCGGCGCCGCGCGACTGGCTGGAGGCGGTGCATGACCCCGACTATGTCGCTGAGGTGATCGAGGCACGCGTGCCACGCGAGAAGGAGCGGCGGATCGGCTTTCCGGTGACCGAACCTGTGGCAAGGCGGGCGGCGATCGTGCCGCAGGGGACGTGGCTGGCGGCGTGTCTTGCGCTGGAGCACGGGTTTGCGGCGAATACGGCGGGCGGGAGCCACCATGCGTTGGCGAACACCGGGGCGGGGTTCTGCGTCTTCAACGACCTGGCGGTTGCGGCGGTGCGCCTGATCGAGGAGCGCAGAGTGCAGCGCGTGCTGGTGGTCGATTGCGACGTGCACCAGGGCGACGGGACCGCGGCGCTGCTGGCGGGGCGGCCGGAGATCGCGACCTATTCGATCCATGCCGAAAAGAATTTCCCGGTGCGCAAGGCACGCTCGACGCTGGACGTGCCGCTGGCGGACGGGATCGGCGACGCCGCGTATCTGGCGACGCTGGGGGCGACGTTGGTGCCGATGCTCGATGATTTCCGCCCGGACCTGATCCTGTACCAGGCGGGGGTCGACCCGTATGCGGGGGATCGGCTGGGGCGTCTATCGGTGTCGCTGGAGGGATTGGCGCAACGCGAGATGCTGGTCGCTAGTCTCGCGATCGAGCGGGGCCTACCGCTCGCAAGCACCGTCGGCGGCGGCTATGGCGACGATGCGCTGGCGATCGCCGAGCGGCATGTCGCGGCGATCATGACATTAGGCGAAACTTTCGCCGCCGCGGGTGACGCCGGCGGGCGCGTTCGTGCATTGAGCAATCGATGACGACACCGACCCTGCTCTGGCTTCGCCAGGACCTCCGTCTGCACGACCAGCCTGCCTTGATCGCCGCCGCGCATACGGGGCCGGTGATCCCGGTCTACGTGCTCGACGACGACGCGCCCGGCACATGGGCGATCGGCGGCGCCCAGCGCTGGTGGCTGCACCATACGCTTGCCTCGTTCGCGGAGTCGCTGGCGGACAAGGGATCGAGGCTGATCCTGCGCCGCGGCGATGCGGTCGAGGTGCTGACCGCGTTGCTGAAGGAGACCGGCGCCGAACACGTCCATGCGATCCGGCATTACGAGCCTTGGTGGCGCAAGGCAGAGGCAGCGCTGGGCGATCGGCTGTGCCTGCACGACGGCAACCATCTGGCGCGGATCGAGGACGTGACGACCGGCTCGGGCGGGCAGTTCAAGGTGTATTCGTCGTTCTGGAAGGCGCTGAACCAGATGATGCCGCCGGGCGAACCTGAGCCTGTGCCGCACACCATTCCGGGACCGAAATCTTGGCCGAAGAGCGAGAAGCTGGCCGACTGGGATCTGCTGCCGACCAAGCCGGACTGGTCGGCTGGGTTCGCCGACTGGACGCCGGGCGAGGCCCAAGCGATCAAGAACGCGAAGGCGATGGCGCCGATCGTCGAGGCGTATGACGTCGATCGCAACATGCCCTCGATCGAAGGCACCTCCCGCCTGTCGCCGCACCTCCATTTCGGTGAGATTTCCGCGCGTGCGGTGTGGCACGCGGTGGACGGGCATGGCGATGCGACGACGTTCCGCAAGGAACTGGCGTGGCGCGATTTTACCGATGGCGTCGTGCTGACGATGCCGGATTACGGCGATACGAACGGTCGGCCCAAGTTCGACAAGCTCCCTTGGCGGTCTGGCAAGGAGGCCGAGGCGGACCTGAAGGCGTGGCAGGAGGGCAGGACGGGCTATCCGATCGTCGATGCCGGAATGCGCCAGCTTTGGGCGACCGGGTGGATGCACAACCGCGTGCGGATGATCACCGCCAGCTTCCTGGTGAAGCACCTGCTGATCGACTGGCGCGAGGGCGAGCGCTGGTTCTGGGATTGCCTGGTCGATGCGGATTACGGGAACAACGCGGTGAACTGGCAATGGGTGGCCGGGACCGGGGTAGATTCCAACATGTTCGGGCGGATCATGGCGCCGCTGTCGCAATCGGAGAAGTTCGATGCGGGGGACTATATTCGCGAGTGGGTGCCGGAACTGGCGAAGGTGACCGGTGAAGCGATCCATGATCCGGATGAGTCCGGGTGTCGGCCAAAAGCCTATCCGCTGAAGATCGTCGGCCACCGCGAAGGACGTGAGCGCGCGCTCGAAGCCGGACGGCACGCGCGCTAGGGTCGGGCGACTCCTCCCTGGAGGGGAGGGGTTGGGGGCGGGTCGGGTTCCGCTCGGTCGACCGTCATTGGCCCGAGCCGGCCTACCCACCCCCGGCCCCTCCCTTCCAGGGAGGGGAGCGCGTCATGGCCTTGAATTACGTTCCAGCCGTTTCCGCGCCGACAACTCTTTCCTAGCCGGCGCCCGTGTTGCATGGAGCGCCGCGATGACCGCCGTTCCCGCTTTCGACGATGTGCCCGCCGCGCAGGTTTCCCCGGTTGCGCGCCTGGTCGCGCCAATATTTCATCGTCTGCTCGACCGGATCGACGCGGGGCTGGAGAGCGGCGGCATAGACGCGCACTTGCCCGACGGCACGCGGCGGCTGATCGGCGGACGGGCTCTGGGGCCTTTGCCCGTCGTGACCTTGCACCGCTGGCGCGCGTTGGTCCGTCTGGCGACCGCGGGGTCGGTCGGCTGGTACGAGGGTTGGGCGGCGGGCGACTGGTCGAGCCCCGATCCGGTGCCGCTGTTCGACCTGTTCATGCGCAACCGCCGCTCGCTCGGGAGTTCGGCACGGTCGGGGGGCGTGGTGCGGCTGGCGGCGCGGGCGTGGCACCGGATGCGGCGGAACGACCCGACCGGCTCGCGCAAGAACATTGCCGCGCATTACGATCTCGGCAACGATTTCTACGAGACCTGGCTTGATCCTAGCCTGACCTATTCGAGCGCGATCTTCGCCGAGCCGTTCGACGATGCCGAACCGCATGAGGCGGCGCAGGCGACCAAGCTGCGCGCAATCCTCGACCGGACTGGGGCGCGGGCAGGCGACACTATCCTGGAGATCGGCTGCGGTTGGGGATCGTTCGCCGAGATGGCGGCGCGCGCGGGGGTCGGCGTGCACGCGCTGACGCTGTCGACTGAGCAGAAGCGGCAGGTCGATGACCGGATCGCGGCGGCGGGGCTCGACGGCGTTCGCGTGGCCCTGACCGATTACCGCGATGTCACCGGGACCTATGACGCGGTGGCATCCATCGAGATGGTCGAGGCGGTCGGCGAGGAATACTGGCCGGTCTATCTCGACGCGATCGCGCGTGCGTTGAAGCCGGGAGGGCGGGCGGCGTTGCAGTATATCTCGATCGACGATGCGATCTTCGACTCCTATTCGCGGAGTGTCGACTTCATCCAGCGCTACGTGTTTCCGGGCGGGATGCTGTTGTCCGAACCACGGTTTCGCGCACTGGCCGAGGCGCGTGGGCTGGCGTGGGAAGATCGGCGCGGGTTTGGGCTGCATTATGCCGAGACGTTGCGGCGGTGGCGAGTTGCGTTCGATGCTGCGGTTATGGAAGGACGGTTGCCGGCGCGGTTCGATGCGCGGTTCGTCGGGTTGTGGCGCTACTATCTGATGTATTGTGAGGGCGGGTTTCTCGGCGGCGGGATCGACGTGGCACAGGTAACGCTGGTGAAGCGCTGACGTTCGACCACCCGTTCTGTCACCCCGGACTTGTTCCGGGGTCAACGGTCCCGCAGATTATACTCCATCGAGTACGCGGAACGCTAGATGCCGGAACAAGCCCGGCATGACGGGAGGCGGGGTAGTGGTTTAGGCTACCCGCTCGAAATGGCCGGGTTCGAAGCCTTCGATCGCCAGCGCGACGATGCGGTCGGCCACGACAGTCGGTTCCTTGACCGAGTTCGGATCCTCACCCGGATAGGCCCGCGCCCGTATCTTCGTCCGCGTCGCGCCCGGGTCGACGATCGCGGTGCGGATGGCGCTGATCTCGGCCATTTCGTCGCCGTACGCGCCGAGCAGCGTTTCGAACGCTGCCTTCGAGGCGCCGTAGAGGCCCCAATAGGCGCGAGGCTTGCGGCCCACGCTGGAGGTGACGCCGATCACGCGGGCCCACTTCGCCTTCTTCAGCATCGCGTCGAACGCCGCGATCATCGCCGCCTGCGCGCTGACGTTGAGCGTCAAGACCTGCGCCATTTCCTTCGGGTCGATCGCCGGAACCGACGACAACGAGCCGAGCATGCCGGCGTTCAGCACGAGGATGTCGAGCGCGTCCCAGCGGTCGCCGATCGCGGTCGCGAGGCGCGCGATCGCTTCGCTCTCGGCCAGATCGAGCGGGGCGATCGTCGCCGAGCCGCCGGCCGCGTGGATCGTCGCCTCGACCTCTTCGAGACCGCCAGGCGTGCGTGCGGTCAGGACGACGTGCGCGCCCTTTGCTGCCAGCGCGATCGCAGTCGCGGCGCCGATGCCGCGGCTGGCGCCGGTGACCAGCGCCAGCCGGCCGTCGAGAGGCTTGTCCGTCATAATCGCTCCGGCAGTATCAGATGACGCGTTCGGCGAGCATCGCGAACTGATCGACTTCGGCACCCTCGTCATGGTCGGTCAGCGTGGTCGGATAGTCGCCGGTGAAGCAGGCATCGCAGTATTTCGGGCGGATATCCGCGCGCTTCGCCTCGCCGAGCGCTTTGTAGAGGCCGTCGATCGAGATGAAGTTCAGGCTGTCGGCGTGGATGAAGCCGGTCATGCCGCCGAGATCGAGCTTCGCCGCGAGCAGTTTTGCGCGCTCCGGCGTGTCGACGCCGTAGAAGCAAGAATGCCGCGTCGGCGGGCTGGCGATCCGCATGTGGACTTCGGCGGCACCCGCCTCACGCATCATCTGGACGATCTTCAGCGAGGTCGTGCCGCGGACGATCGAGTCGTCCACGAGGATGACCCGCTTACCCTTGATCAGCGCGCGGTTGGCGTTGTGCTTCAGCTTCACGCCGAGATGCCGGACCTTGTCGCCCGGCGAGATGAAGGTGCGACCGACATAATGCGAGCGGATGATGCCGAGCTCGAACGGGATGCCCGATTGCTGTGCATAGCCGATCGCCGCGGGCGTGCCCGAATCGGGGACCGGAATGACGAGATCGGCATCGACCGGCGATTCGATCGCGAGCTGCGCGCCGATCGCTTTACGCACCGAATAGACCGAGTGATCGTCGACGATCGAATCCGGTCGCGAGAAATATACCCATTCGAAGATGCACGGCCGCGCCGCCATCGGTGCGAATGGACGAATCGAGCGGATTTCCGAGCCCTGGACGATGACCAGTTCGCCCGGCTCGACCGCGCGGACGAAGGTGGCGCCGACGACGTCGAGCGCGACCGTCTCCGAGGCGAAGATCACCGCGTCGCCGAGCTTGCCCATCACCAGCGGCCGGATGCCGAGCGGATCGCGGCAGGCGATCATGCCCTCCGGCGTCATCACGATCAGCGAGTACGCGCCCTCGATCTGCTTCAGCGCATCGATGAAGCGATCGAGCAGCGTGCGGTAGTTGGACGTCGCGACCAGGTGGATGATCGTCTCGGTATCGCTGGTTGACTGGAAGATCGAACCACGGCGGACGAGCTCGCGACGCAGCCGCATCGCGTTGGAAATGTTGCCGTTATGCGCGATCGCGAAGCCGCCGGTCGACAGCTCGGCGTAGAGCGGCTGGACGTTGCGCAGCGCGGTCTCGCCCGACGTCGAATAGCGGACATGGCCGCAGGCGACGGTGCCGGGCAATGACCGGATGACGTCGTCGCGGTCGAAATTGCCGGCGACATGGCCCATTGCGCGATGCGTGTGGAAATGCGCGCCATCGAAGGTGGTGATGCCGGCGGCTTCCTGGCCGCGGTGCTGCAACGCGTGCAGCCCCAGCGCCACGAGTGCGGCCGCGCCATCGGTGGCCGAAACGCCAAACACCCCGCATTCTTCGCGGAGTTTGTCGTCATCATAAGGGTTTGTCGTCAGCATGCCGGTTCTCACGTCGTGCGGAAGCTGCCCTATACGAGCGGATCGTCGGCTTGTCGCCTGTTTGTAATAACATTGCGCGCCGCTGGTCGCATCGGGCCGGGATTCCGGTATATCCGGGGTATGACAAACAGCCGCGACACGGGCCTGACGCTCGATCCAAAATTCGATTCCGCCGGGCTTTTGACGGCGGTCGTCACCGACCGCGTGTCGGGCGACGTGCTGATGGTCGCGCACATGAATGCCGAGGCGCTCGCGGAAACGCAGGCGACCGGCGAGGCGCATTTCTGGTCACGGAGTCGGGAAAAGCTCTGGAAGAAGGGCGAGACGTCGGGGAACGTGCTGCGCGTCGCCGAGCTACGGATCGATTGCGACCAGGATGCGGTGTGGGTGATCGCGGATGCGGCGGGTCCGGCGTGCCATACCGGCGAGCGAACCTGCTTCTTCCGGCGGATTGAAGGCGATAGGCTGGTGCCGGCCGAATGAGGCGGGTGCTGCTGCTTGCTCTGGTGTTGGGCGGGTGTGGGCAGGAGCCGTCCAATGTCGTCGAGGATAGTGCGGGGGCTCGGCTGGAGACTGCGGCGGAGACGGCGGGGATCGTGCCCGATCCGAACGCGCCGCTGCAGGGATCGTGGGCGCGCGATACTGACAGGGTCTGCGTCGTCGGCACCGAGAAGACCGCCCGGATCGGGGTCAGCGTCGATTATGGGGAGGACCAGGGCTGTGCCGCGTCGGGCACGGTCGAACGGTCGGGCGAGGCGTTGAAACTCGCGTTCGGCGCGTGCACGTTCGACGCCCGGTTCGATGGCGACCGGATCGTCTTCCCGGCGGAAATGCCCGAGCCTTGCGAATCGCTGTGCACCGGCCGCGCCTCGCTGGCCGCGCTGACCGTCGATCGGATCAGCGAATCGCGCTCGGAGGCATCAACACTACGATCAACTGGCGGGAAGTTGCTCTGCGCTAATTGACGTTGACGTAAACGAGAGTTATCTCTTCGGGGATGGCGACACGAGCATCTCCTTCCCCGGTCTCTCCCGAATCCTATGCGGTGATCGAACCGCGGCATGATCGCGAGAGCTTCACGATCTCCGACCTGTCGGCCGAGTTCGACGTGACCGCGCGCGCGCTCCGTTTCTATGAGGACGAGGGGCTGATCGCGCCCGAGCGTCGCGGTACGCAGCGGATCTATTCGCACCGTGATCGCGCGCGGCTCGCCTGGATCCTGCGCGGCAAGCGCGTCGGGTTCAGCCTCGGCGAGATCCGCGAGATGATCGATCTCTACGACGTCGGCGATGGTCGGCGGGCGCAGCGCCAGGTCGTGATCGAGCGCAGCCAGGCGCGGATCGCGCTGCTGACCGCGCAGAAGCGCGACATCGATCTCGCCATCGACGAACTCACCAGTTTCGTGGCCCTTCTCGAAGTGAGCCGCGCCCAAGACACCCCGCAAGGATAAACCATGCCCCAGTATACGCCCCCCGTCCGCGACACGCGTTTCATCCTCGAGCATGTCGTTGGCCTTGCCAATTACGCCACGCTGCCCGGCTTCGATGCGGCCTCGCCCGATGTCGTCGACGCAGTGCTCGAAGAGGGCGGCAAGTTCGTCGCCGAGGTGCTGTTCCCGCTCAACCTGTCGGGCGACCAGCAGGGTTGCACGCGGCACGAGGACGGCTCGGTGACGACGCCGGACGGCTTCAAGGACGCGTACAAGCAGTATGTCGAGAGCGGCTGGGCGACGCTCGGCAACCAGCCGGAATATGGTGGGCAGGGGATGCCGCACGTCGTGTCGACCGCGTTCCAGGAATACATGATCTCGTCGAACATGGCGTTCGCGATGTATCCGGGGCTCACGCACGGCGCGATCGCCGCGCTGATCGCCAAGGGCTCGGACGCGCAGAAGGCGATGTACGTGCCGAAGATGGTGTCGGGCGAATGGGGCGGGACGATGAACCTGACCGAGCCGCAGTGCGGCACGGACTTGGGTCTGATCCGCACCAAGGCCGAGCCGCAGGCGGACGGATCGTACGCGATCACCGGCACGAAGATCTTCATCTCGAGCGGCGAGCATGACCTGACCGACAACATCATCCACCTCGTGCTGGCCAAGACGCCGGGCGCACCGGACAGCTCGAAGGGCATTTCGCTGTTCGTCGTGCCGAAGTTCCTCGTGAACGAAGACGGCTCGCTCGGCGCGCGCAACGGCGTCACCTGCGGCTCGATCGAGCACAAGATGGGCATCCACGCGAACTCGACCTGCGTGATGAACTATGATTCGGCGACCGGCTGGCTGGTCGGCGAGGAGATGAAGGGCCTGGCGGCTATGTTCATCATGATGAATGCAGCGCGTCTCGGCGTGGGGCTTCAGGGGCTGGGGATCGCCGAAGTCGCGTATCAGAACGCGGTTCAGTACGCGCAGGATCGTCGCCAGGGTCGTGCGCTGACAGGACCGAAGGAGCCGCAGGAAAAGGCGGACACATTGTTCGTCCATCCCGACATCCGCCGCATGCTGATGGAGGGCAAGTCGCTGACCGAGGGCTTGCGCGCGCTGATCCTGTGGACCGCGCTGCAGGCGGATCTCGAACATAGCGCCGAGACCGAGGAAGAGCGCCAGCTGGCGGGCGACATGATCTCGCTGCTGACCCCGGTCATCAAGGGATACGGCACCGACAAGGGCTACGAGATCGCGACCAACTCGCAGCAGGTCTACGGCGGCCACGGCTACATCGCCGAATGGGGCATGGAGCAATATGTCCGCGATGCGCGGATCGCCCAGATCTACGAGGGCACCAACGGCGTCCAGGCGATGGACCTGGTCGGGCGGAAACTCGCGCAGAATGGCGGGCGCGGGATTCAGGCGTTCTTCAAGCTGGTGGCGGACGACGTTGCGGCAGCGAAGGGCGATGAAGCGACCGCGGTGTTCGCCGAGGCGCTGGAAAAGGCGAGCGGGCAGCTTCAGGCGGCGACGATGTGGTTCATGGCGAACGGCATGAAGAATCCCGAGAACGTCGGCGCAGGCGCGGTCAGCTACATGCACCTGATGGGCATCGTCGCGGTCGGCACGATGTGGCTGCGGATGGCGGTCGCTGCGACCAAGCTGAAGGCGGCTGGCGAGGGCGAAGCTGCGTACCTCGACGCCAAGCTGGTGACGGCGCGCTTCTATGCCGAGCGGATCCTGCCGGATGCGGGCGCGCTGCGTCGGAAGATCGAGGGCGGGGCTGAGTCGCTGATGGCGCTGCCGCCCGAGATGTTCATGGCAGCTTGATCGGCAGGGGGCGGATTGCTGAAGCGGTCCGCCCCTTGTTCGTCATTCACCGCCCACACCAACCCGTTCGTGCTGAGCGAAGTCGAAGCACCTGCGCGCGAGCCATGCCCTTCGACTTCGCTCAGGGCGAATGGGTGGGGTGGGGAAGCCGTTTTAAAATCACCTGCTAACGGTCGGCAGAGCGGATGCGAGAAAGGTTATTTCGGTGCAGATGGTACAGGCGTGGAGCCAGGGACCGGCACCACGGTCGCTGGCTTGCGACGTACCCCGTTCAGTTCAATCGTTGCGGGTGCCGAGGTCGACGCAGCAACCACCGGCGGCGGCACCGCGGTCATCGTCACTTGGACCTTCATGCACTGCGCCGGGTCCGCGCGCTTGAACTGGCGGCAGTTCCACAGCGACTTCTCATACACGCTCGCCCGATCTCTCAGATAGCTGAAGCTCAGCGCGGCGGTCTGCGCCGGGTCGAGAGGTAGTGATGGCGCCGCCTTCGTACCGTCCGTCCAGGCCATGTACCGGCAGAACGGCTTGTCGCCGCAAGCTTGAGCCGCAAGCGCCGGGAGCCCGTCTGCCGTCTGGTTGCGAGGCAAGGTCACGAGTAGCGTGTCACTGTCGACCGGGGCGGTCGCGGGTGAGGACACCGTCTCCGATGCAGCTCCGAACCCCATTGCGATCGACGCCTCCGCCAAGGCCGCATCCGCTTCGGCAAGCGCTGCGCCGGTCTTGTGCGCGTCGGACAGGTCGGCGAGCTGTGCGATCACCGGCTCGACCGTCTCCGGGTGGCGGCCGAACGCTGGCGGCGTGCCCCACCAGCCTGACCAGCGGAAGAACAAATGCGTGTTGACCGCGGTGATCTTGTCAAGGCTCGACTGCCAGTACGGAACCACCCAGTCGGTATGATAGTGCGTAGCATAGCCGACCTGCTTGAACACCGCACCCGACAAGGATGCCGCAGCCACTTCGCGCGCGCGGCGCCAGGCGTCGTCGGTCGGGTGCCAGCGGGTGAGCGCGCCGTCGCAGCTGAAGCTGAACTGGCAACCGGTCGAGCGGTCCTGCCCCTCGAACACGACTCCGCAGACGGTCTTCGGAAAGGCCGGGTGATGCAGGCGGTTGAGAACGACCTGCGCGACCGCGCGTTCGCCGAGCGTGTCGTCGCCCGCCTCGTAGAGAATGCCCGCCGCCATGCAGTCGGTCGCGCGCGCCAAGTCGTCGGGACCGCCGGCGAAGCGGAACGGCCGGGCGGCCGGGTTCGGATCGGTCGAGAACGGCACGGTCGCGTTGAATGCGCGTGCGTCTTCCGGCGTGAGGTCGACAAGCCGCACAGGTTCGACCTCAGGCACTTCGGCCTGCGGCACGATCCGGCCCGCGGGCAGCGTCACCCGCTTTGGCGGGTGCACGATCACCGGCGCGTTGGCGACGACCAGCGCAGGCCCGACGATCGCCAGCGCGGAAATGCCGACGAGGATGGCGCGCAGCACCGTGGTGCCGCGCGCGGAGAGAGGTGGAGTCACTGTTCGGGCAGGAAGTCCGGGACCGACAGATAGCGCTCGCCGGTGTCGTAGTTGAACCCGAGAACCCGAACGTTGTCAGGCAGATCGGGGAGCTTCTGAAGGATCGCTGCGAGCGTCGCGCCCGAGCTGATGCCGACCAGCATGCCCTCTTCGGTCGCCGAGCGACGCGCCATGTCCTTGGCCACCGCGGCGTCGACCTCGATCACGCCGTCGAGCGCCTGCGTGTGAAGATTCACCGGGATGAAGCCGGCGCCGATGCCCTGGATCGGGTGCGGCCCCGGCTGGCCGCCGGCGATCACCGGCGAGGCGGCGGGCTCGACCGCGTAGACCTTCAGCGACGGCCATTCCTTCTTCAGCGCCTCGGCGACGCCGGTGATGTGGCCACCGGTGCCGACGCCGGTGATGATCACGTCGATCGGCGTGTCGCGGAAGTCGGCGAGGATTTCCTGTGCGGTCGTAGCGACATGCACCGCGATGTTCGCAGGGTTTTCGAACTGCTGCGGCATCCATGAACCCGGCGTCTGCTCGACCAGTTCCTTGGCACGCTCGATCGCGCCCTTCATGCCCTTCTCGCGCGGGGTCAGGTCGAAGGTGGCGCCATAGGCGAGCATCAGGCGGCGGCGTTCGATCGACATGCTCTCGGGCATGACGAGGACGATCTTGTATCCCTTCACCGCGGCGACGAGCGCCAGGCCGATGCCGGTGTTGCCGCTGGTCGGCTCGATGATCGTGCCGCCGGGCTGGAGGTGGCCGTCCTTCTCCGCCGCCTCGATCATCGCGAGCGCGATACGGTCCTTGATCGAGCCGCCGGGGTTGGAACGCTCGGACTTCACCCAGACTTCGGAGTCGGGAAACAGCTTCGACAGGCGGATGTGCGGCGTGTTGCCGATCGTATCGAGGATCGAGTTGGCCTTCATGGCTTGGCTTCTCCGTGCTGAGGTTCGGTCTCGAGAATTTCTGGGGGATCAAAGGTTTTCGCGCGGCCTAGTTCCGGGAACAGTCGCGCCCAGCCGATCGTGATCGCAATAGCACCGACGCCGCCGAACACCACCGCGCCAACCGGACCGAGCAACGATGCCATCACCCCGCTCTCGAATTCCCCCAGTTCGTTCGAGGCCGAGATGGTGAGCTGCGATACCGCGCTGACGCGGCCGCGCATCGCGTCTGGGGTGTGGAGCTGGATCAGCGACTGGCGGACATAGACCGAGATCATGTCCGCGCCGCCCGCGACGATCAGCGCGACGAGGCTGAGGACGAAGGCGGGCTGCACGGGCACGCCGGCGATCGTGCCGGGCGCGATGCCGAGCAGAGTCACGATCGGCGTGGCGACGCCGAACGTGAGGATCGCGAGGCCGAACACGACGACCGCGATCAGCATCTTGACGCCCACGTTGGTGCTCATTGGCCGGAACGAGAACCAGATCGCAGTCACCGCCGCGCCGATCCCCATGCCGGCCGCGAGCACGCCCAGCCCTTGTGAGCCGACGTGGAGGATGTCGCGCGAATAGACCGGCAGCAGAGACGTCGCGCCGGCGAGCAGCACCGCGAACAGGTCGAGCGTAATGGTCGCCAGGACGAGGCGGTTGCGGCGGACGTAGGTGAAGCCCTCGATGATGCGGGCAAGGGGACGGTGATCGGTCTGTGCAGCAGGCTGTGGCACCGGGCCGATCAGGAACATGAAGAGGAGCGCGACGACGAACAGGATCGTCGCGACGCCGTAAGCGACCTCCGGGTGGATCGCGTAGAGCAGCCCGCCGACGCTGGGGCCCGCGATCGTGCCGACCTGCCACGCGATCGAGCTGATTGCGATCGCGGTCGGGAGGACCGCGCGGGGGACTAGGTTGGGGGCGAGGGCAGAGTAAGCGGGCCCTGAGAAGGCTCGCGCGACGCCGAAGGCTACCGCGGCCACGAACAGGACGCCAAGCGTGAGGTGGCCGGTCCAGGTCAGCAGCCAGAGGGTCGCGGCGGTGAGCACCAGCAGCGCGGTCGTGCCGCGGACGATCCAGCGCCGGTCGAAGCTGTCCGCGACGAGGCCGGTGATCGGGGTGAGCAGGAACAGCGGTACGAACTGCGCGAACCCGATCATGCCGAGCATGAAGGCGGCCTGGCGAATGTCCATCGTCTCGCGGGCTATGTTGTAGACCTGCCACCCGATCACGATCGACATCGCGCTCACGGCGATCGTGCCGGTGAAGCGGGACAGCCAATAGGCGCGGAAATTGGCGATCCGTAAGGGATGCTGGTGGGGGTCTGTCGTGGTGGCCATCGGGGTTGGCTTTAGGCTTGCGCGCGCGGGGAGGGCAACCGGAGCTTTGCTTGGGGTGGGGATAGAGGCTCAAGCCACGACTGTTCGTTCCCCGTGTTCTCCGGCGAAGGCGGGAGCCCAGTCTGGGCTCCCGCCTTCGCGGGAGAACACGGAAGCAGGGGCTGCCGTAAGTCGGCATCCACGTTATGACCACCACTACCCAATACCGCAGCACCACCCCGGCGAAGGCCGGGGCCCAATTGGGGGACGTCGCCAACCGAGCGATGCACATCGTTACTGCAGCCTCACCAATTGGGCCCCGGCCTTCGCCGGGGTGGTCGGCGTATGGGGAAGGGCTCGCGCGACCTATCGAGCGCCCCATCCCAAGCCCCCAAAACCAACATACCCCAGACGGGAATTGATGTTCCGCCCCGTCCGCGCCTATAGGCTCCCTCAACTCCCCTACGGAAAACGAGGTTTCCCACATCGTGGCCAAGACCCCCCCACCAGCACGCGCAATCGCCGAACCGCCGATTACGAACCGCGAACGACCGGCCGAACCAAAGCCGTACGAAGCGTCGAAGGACGAACTGCTCGAAATGTATCGGCAGATGCTGCTGATCCGCCGTTTCGAGGAAAAAGCGGGCCAGCTCTATGGCTTGGGCCTGATCGGTGGCTTCTGCCATCTCTACATCGGCCAGGAAGCCGTCGCTGTCGGGCTTCAGTCCGCGCTGAACGGCGAGACCGATTCGGTGATCACCGGCTACCGCGATCACGGCCACATGCTTGCCTACGGGATCGACCCGAAGGTGATCATGGCCGAGCTGACCGGACGCAATTCGGGTATCTCGAAGGGCAAGGGCGGGTCGATGCACATGTTCTCGACCGAGCATAAATTCTACGGCGGCCACGGCATCGTCGGTGCGCAGGTGTCGCTCGGCACCGGCCTCGCGTTCAAGCATAAATACTCGAACGACGGCGGCATCTGCATGGCCTATTTCGGCGATGGCGCCGCGAACCAGGGCCAGGTGTACGAGAGCTTCAACATGGCCGAGCTGTGGAAGCTCCCGATCATCTTCGTGATCGAGAACAACCAGTACGCCATGGGCACGAGCGTCAACCGCGCCTCCGCCGAGGACCAGCTGTATCGTCGCGGCGAGAGCTTCCGCATTCCCGGCATCCAGGTCGACGGCATGGACGTGCTCGCCTGCCGCGGTGCCGCCGAGGAAGCGTTGGCGTGGGTCCGCGCGGGCAAGGGCCCGGTCATCCTCGAGATGAAGACCTATCGTTACCGTGGCCACTCGATGTCCGATCCGGCCAAGTATCGCACGCGCGACGAGGTCCAGGCGGTTCGCGACAAGTCGGATCCGATCGATCACATGAAGAAGCTGCTCGACGCGCAGGGCGTGACCGAGGCGGACCTCAAGTCCCTTGAACAGGAAATCAGGAAAATCGTGAACGAAGCCGCCGATTTCGCCGAGCAGACCCCGGAGCCGGATGCTGCCGAGCTCTACACCGACGTTCTGGTGGAGAAGTACTGATGGCGATCGAGATCAAGATGCCCGCGCTCTCCCCGACGATGGAAGAGGGCACGCTGGCCAAGTGGCTCGTCAAGGAAGGTGACAGCGTCAAGTCCGGCGACATTCTCGCCGAGATCGAGACCGACAAGGCGACGATGGAGTTCGAGGCGATCGACGAAGGCACGATCGGTTCGATCAGCGTCGCCGAGGGCACCGACAATGTGAAGGTCGGCACCGTCATCGCGACGATCCTCGAAGAGGGCGAGAGCGCGAGCGACAGCAAGCCAACCGAGGCACGCTCGGGCGATGCGGCCAACGCCGCGCCGAAGGAAACGCCGTCGGACGACAAGGCACCGCCGGTTCCCGAAGGTGCCTCGCCGGCCAAGGCCGAGAGCGGCACGCAGCAGCTCGTCGCGTCGGCCGAGAAGGTCGGCATCTCCGACCCGGCGATCCCCGAGGGCACCGAGATGGTCAAGACGACCGTCCGCGAAGCCCTGCGCGATGCGATGGCTGAGGAAATGCGCGAGGACGACCGCGTCTTCGTGATGGGCGAGGAAGTCGCGCAGTATCAGGGCGCGTACAAGGTCACGCAGGGGCTGCTCGACGAGTTCGGCGACCGCCGCGTCATCGATACGCCGATCACCGAATACGGCTTTGCCGGCATCGGTGCGGGCGCGGCGATGGGTGGTCTCCGCCCGATCGTCGAGTTCATGACCTTCAACTTCGCGTTGCAGGCGATCGATCACATCATCAACTCGGCCGCCAAGACCAACTACATGTCGGGCGGCCAGATGCGCTGCCCGATCGTGTTCCGTGGTCCCAACGGCGCGGCGTCGCGTGTGGGTGCTCAGCATTCGCACAACTTCGCGGCATGGTATGCCAGCGTCCCCGGCCTGATCGTGATCGCGCCGTATGACGCGGCCGACGCGAAGGGTCTCCTGAAGGCGGCGATCCGCACCGAGGATCCGGTCGTGTTCCTCGAGAACGAGCTGATGTACGGTCGCAGCTTCGACGTCCCCAAGCTCGACAACCACGTCCTGCCGATCGGCAAGGCGCGGATCGTCCGCGAGGGCAAGGACGTCACGATCGTCAGCTACTCGATCGGCGTCGGCATTTCGCTCGAAGCCGCCGAGAAGCTCGCCGAAGAGGGTATCGACGCGGAGGTCATCGACCTGCGCACGCTGCGCCCACTCGACACCGAGACGGTGCTGAAGAGCCTCGCCAAGACCAACCGCATGATCATCGTCGAAGAGAATTGGGCAACCTGCTCGATCGCCTCGGAGATCGTGTCGGTGGTGATGGAACACGGCTTCGACGACCTCGACGCACCGGTGTTGCGCGTCGCCAACGAGGACGTTCCGATGCCGTATGCGGCAAACCTCGAAAAGCTGATGCTGGTCAACGCCGACAAGGTCGTCGCTGCGGCGAAGAAGGTTACCTATCGCTAGGTAGCTGAGAGATGCGCAGCGTCGCACAGGCGCTGCGCACTGGCCGGAAGGCTTTTGGTGTTCGTCAGTGTCTGTAGCGCGCGGTCCCGGACGGTGAAGGCCTGGATGGCCGACAATTCCCGGTCGGCCATGAAGGCCGACACAACGATGGGATGATAGGTGTACCTGATCTCAGCAAAGATCAGGGCACTGTTCGGTACAGGTTTGATCGGATTCCCGGCAGGCCCCATGCCAGCGATTAATGACGCATCATTGGCGCCCGCGCCTGCCAAACCGTAGCTCGACGTGACGTTCTTGGCTCCGAAACAACGCTGCCAGGTGATTTTGTTACCGGTTTTGGGTGAGGGCTGGCCATTGCCTTCCAGACTCGAGATGATCACGCGGCCATTCGTGCCGAAATCGATCCCGCTGCCAGCAAACCGGATACCGGCCATGATCTCGTTGACGTCCTGTTCGTCGATCGAACTGCGCACGCGGCCGGCATTGTCGGATGCCATCATCGCCAGTTGATTGACGCGGAGCACGGTGATCGCAAGATTGGCGGTCTCGACGCCCGTCAGCGTGAGCGTCAGCAGGACCGGCAACGCCAAGCAGAATTCGATCAGTGCCACGCCGGACCGATCGCGCAACATGCGAACCAACCCTGTCGATCCCCGCTTGCGCGGAAGCAATGTCATGAGCATCGGATGATGACCGTTTGTTGACCATAAGGCTGGTTGCGTATCAGCGTCTTGGTGCCGATCGTCATCGTTGGAGACGCGCCGAACAGCGCGGCGACCGGAAACAGCCGGGTGATCGTGACGGTGACGTTGTAATAGACGATGTCGTCCGCCGCGCCCAGGCCGTCAGCGCCCCCGCCGGTCGCATCGTAACGACCGTTGTTGTTTCGATCCTCGTAACAGTCCGTGGAGTTGTAGGTGCCGATCGGCGCAGTATCGCCGGTGATCCGCTCGCCCCCACCGACGCTGGAGAAATTATAATAGTTGGTCTTGAACACCTTGACGGCGTCGGGATCGGTTCGCTCCGGCGACGGCAGGATCGTGCGCACTTCCTGGGTGATGGCGTCCGTGATCTGGGCACTGGTCATGCCGCCGACAGTCGCCCGCCGGGCAGCGCGTTCGACCGCGCCAGTGGTCAGAGCGCGCAGATACACTTGATAGCCCAGGTCGAGCGACCCCATGATCAGCGTGAGAAACGGTATCATGATGAGCGCGAACTCGACCACCGTCGCGCCGTCGTTCGCACCGACTATGTCGTCGACGCGTCTTTTCCGGTGGCCTGCGATCACGATGAGAGCCTCAGGCCGCCGATGGTCTGCGCGATATTCTGGAACACGGTCCGAAGGTCGGCCGACTTCGTTGCGAGTACCCAATGCGCGCTGTCGGTAGCACAGTCCTGAAGCTCCTGCGGCATCGTGGAGATACCGAATCCGACAACCCAGATCGTGAAGCCTTTACCTTTCATGGCGTTGCAGATGATGCTCGTGCGGCGCTTGTGGATCGCTTCGAGGCCCGTCTCGCTAGTGCCAGTGGGCGCAATCCTCCCCTCGAGATTGTTGACACCCCATGGATCGTTCGCGTTCGGGCGGGTGTCGAGCGTACCGTCGGTCATGAAGACGATATGGCGAGAGACCTGGTATCCGCCAGGTGCGACGGCATCGCTGTTGGTTGCCGAATAAATCCCGTCCTGAGATAGAAAACGCGCCCCCCAGATCAGGCCGATGTCGTGATACGTGCCCCCTACGGCGGTCAGTGAGTTGACGTACGTCGTGAAGCTGGCCGAGGTTTTCGTCGTCGCGTTATAGTCGGATTGATACTGCGTCAGCGGCGACGCTTCGCGCGGACAGGCCGCAAAACCCGAAGCGATCCAGCCTGCATTACGCCCAAGCCAATACCCACTTGAATCATATTGGACCGCGGGCAGATACGGCTTCCACCGCGTGTCCGCATCCGAGGGAATGAGGTCGATATTCAGGTCGTTCGCGCCCGACGGAACGTCCAGAGAGGACGTCGCGGTAATCGTATTGACCGTTTTAGCCTCCTCGATACAGCCGCCCCACGTAATCGAGTCTGGCGTCGACGTCGTGTAGCTATAGCCATTGCCGTCCGTGCCGTTGCTGAGATTAGGCGTCGTGTCGGGCGCATAGCCAGTAAAGTATGTCGGGTTTGCAGCGGTGCCGTTCTGTACGACTTGAGACACGTCGAAGGATGCCGATTTGTAATCCCATGCCACGAACTTCTGCTTCCACGTCACTGACCGTGTGCTGGTCGACGTACTCGTGGTCGTGTAGGCGCCATCGCTATATTGCAGGCGGCAACTGGAACTATTGCCATTATAGCGGTAGCGGCGCGACGTTTTCGATTGCGTGGTGGTGTAGGTCCGCGTTTGCGTAGAGTCAGGATATGCAACGGACTCGTCTTGCGGGCCGGATGTGGATGAGTTGCCATTGTTGGACGAACTCGCACTCGGCGCTGGTTTATTACTGCAATCCGTCGACGACGTGGCAGAAACCGTAGAAGGGTAACTGCCATAGGCTTGGCCAAGGTTCAACCAGGTGCCGCTGTACGCTGGCGTTGTATCGCTAGATGATCCGGGCGTCTGGCCGCTTTCGGTGCCATATTCTGAAACGTAATAGTTCGTCGAAAGCCGCGCGACGCGCGATCTGTACGACCATTGTTCGGAGCCCGCGCCGCCTGCGATGAAGTTCGGGTTCAATCCATAGACCAGCTTGCCCACGTTGACGTTGCTCGAATACGGCATGAAGCCATACCGTACCCGGCCGGCGCCCGTGGCAGTTCCTGGGCCCAGGGACGCGTAAAAATCGCCGACAGCCTGCTTCAGGCCGGAAATCTTGCTTTGCGTATCGCCGCTCGGCGTGTCGAGCATGGAGCCGGTTACGTCGAGTACGAACATCACATCAGTATTCGGGATGGACAGTGTAGATTCGCAGGTCACAGACATCGGGACTGTACCGTATCCGAAAAGCTGCATGATCGTGGTCGGCATCACGATCGACGCAGTGCCCGCAACTGTCCCGACTTTCACGCCGCGCACGTAATCCGCGACGATGGTGCTCGCGTCATACGTCCCGGACGGAAAGTTGAAGTCAAAGAACCCCTTCGCAACAGCCTTCTCGGAGGCGGACAGCACGTTCTGGTCCGCCATCGCCTTGCGCCCTGCCAAGGCACCCGCGTCGCACGCCTGCTGGAGCCGGGTGCGCGCCATGTAGAGACGGCTGGCGTCGATCGCACCGCCGATCATGGCCAGCATCGGGATGATGGCGACCGCGGAGATGATCAGCACGTTGCCACGCTCGTCTCGCGCCAGCCGCCGAAAGACCGATCGCGCTCCCCGTCCGGTCACTGCTTTCACCCGCATCAAATCGATCCTGTTCAATCTCGTGGCCTTCTGCGGCGCGACGCGATAAATCCAGTTGAACCCACATGATTAAAATCCCGTCTCCTTCACCCGCCAATCCCGAATGGGCTTTGGCCCTGACCTACGCCGGCGCGCCGGCCCGGCCCGGCCTGGAAGCGCTGTTCGGGCTCGACGAGACGCTCGGCAGGATCGTGCGGACGACGCGGGAGCCGATCGTCGGGCAGATGCGGTTGACGTGGTGGTATGAGGCCTTGCTGAAGCTCGACGCCGGGCCGCCGCCGGCCGAGCCGGTCCTGCAGGCTCTGTTCGCAACCACGATCCCGGCTGGGGTTTCCGGCGCGCACCTCGCCGCGATGACCGAGGGATGGGAGGCGCTGCTGGATTCGCCGCTCGGCGAGACGGCGATCGATCGGTTCGCGACCGAGCGGGGCGGGAAGCTGTTCGCCGCTGCAGCGCGCCTGCTCGCTGTCGACGATGCGCGGATCCTGTTCGCGGGGCGCGGTTGGGCCTTGGCGGACCTGTCGCAGAGGTTGAGCGATCCGGCTGGTCGGACGATCGCACGGGAGCGTGCCGCCCACATGCTCGCCCGGGCCTTGACCGGGCGTTGGCCCAGGCAAGCACGGGCGCTTGGTGCTCTGGCGATATCGGCGCGGTTCGATCTGTCGACCGATGCGCTGCCACAGGGCAGCCCGAAGCGCGTCGCACGGTTGGCGTGGCATAGATTGACCGGATACTGACCAATCGCGTGGGGATCGTCGCGCGCGCCGCGTAGAACGCGGCCTGGGCAAAGGGGGACGGCGGCGATGTGGCGATACCTGGCGGGCGGTACGGCGGTGATCGCGTTGATCGTCGCGGGGCTGATGTTCTTTCGCGGGGATGCGCGCCCCGGGCCGATATTGCCGGCGCAACCGGTAGCGCAGGAGGGCGGTGCGGTTGTGCACGAGCCGTTACCCGACGTCGCCCCCGAAGCTACCGCCAAGACGCGAGAGCAGAAACGCTTCGATCGCTACGACAAGGATCGCGACGCGAAGATCACGCGCGAAGAGTATCTTGTCCAGCGCCGCAAGGCTTACGCAAGGCTCGACGTAGACGGTGACGGCAAGCTGTCGTTCGACGAATGGGCGGTGAAGGCGACGACGAAGTTTGCCGACGCTGATGCAGACAAATCGGGCGCGATGACCGCGCCCGAATTTGCTGCCACGGCGGTCAAGCGGAAGGGGCCAGTTCGGGCAAACTGTCCGCCGGTTCAGCCTGCGGGGGAGGAGAGTTGAGCCACTCCGCAAGCGCCGCGCGGCCTCGGTCGGTGTACATTCGCTTGCGATCGGTCTTCTTCGTCCGGCCGGGGATCGGCGGGAACAGGCCGAAATTGACGTTCATCGGCTGATACGTCTCGACCTCGGCACCACCCGTGATGTGACCCAGCAACGCGCCCAGTGCAGTGGCGTAGGGCGGGGGCGTCAGCGT
Source organism: Sphingomonas sp. SL1004 (assembly GCF_057815015.1). NCBI lineage: Bacteria > Pseudomonadati > Pseudomonadota > Alphaproteobacteria > Sphingomonadales > Sphingomonadaceae > Sphingomonas > Sphingomonas sp. SL1004. Next base: position 1,035,535 of record NZ_JBYMUX010000001.1, on the reverse strand, counting down.
CTTGCCGGTGAGTTCGGCTGCCGCGAACAGCCCCGCGAGCATGCCGATCCCGCAGCTCTCGATATAGCCTTCGCAGCCGGTGATCTGACCCGCAAACCGAATGTTCGGGCGCGACTTCAGCCGCAACGTCTCGTCGAGCAGTTCGGGCGAGCGGATGAACGTGTTGCGGTGCAGGCCACCCAACCGCGCGAACTCGGCGTTCTCAAGGCCGGGGATCGTGCGAAACAGGCGGACCTGGTCGGCGTGCTTCATCTTGGTCTGGAAGCCGACGATGTTCCATAACGTGCCCTGCGCATTGTCTTGACGAAGCTGGACGACGGCATGCGGCCAGCGCCCGGTCTTCGGGTTGTCGAGGCCGACCGGCTTCATCGGACCGTAGCGCAGCGTATCGACGCCCCGCTCAGCCATAACCTCGATCGGCATGCAGCCGTCGAAATAGGGCGTGTCCTTCTCCCACTCCTTGAACGGAGTCTTCTCGCCGTCGATCAGACCCTGGTGGAAGGCCAGATACTGGTCCTTGTCCATCGGGCAGTTGATGTAGTCCTTGCCCTCACCCTTGTCCCAGCGCGAGGCAAACCAGGCGGTGTCCATGTCGATCGAATCGCGGTGGACGATCGGCGCGAGCGCGTCGAAAAAGGCGAGCGCCTCGCGGCCGGTCTCGGTGCCGATGCCGGCGGCCAGTGCCGCGGCGGTGAGCGGACCGGTGGCGATGATCGCCGGACCGTCGGGCAGCGCGTCGATACGCTCGCGCACCAGCATGATGTTCGGGTGCTGGTCGATCGCGTCGGTGACGCTGGCCGAGAAATTGTCACGGTCGACCGCGAGCGCGGAGCCGGCCGGGACGCGGTGGATGTCCGCCTGACGCATGATCAGCGAGCCGAGCGTGCGCAGTTCCTGATGGAGCAGGCCGACCGCATTGCTCTCGGCATCGTCCGAGCGGAAGCTGTTCGAGCAGACGAGTTCGGCAAGGCCGTGGGTCTGGTGCGCGGGTGTCTCTTCGCCGCTGCCGCGCATTTCGGAGAGGCGAACCTTGAGGCCGGCTTCGGCGAGTTGCCAGGCGGCTTCGGAACCGGCGAGGCCGCCGCCGATGACATGGATATCGTGGGTCATTCCGGTCAGATAGCGCGAGACGCCTGTCATGTCAGCGGTTGTCGTGTCGGCGGTGCAATCCCACTTCGCCTGCATGACGCACCCGACGAAGATCTTCACGATCGGCTATGAAGCCACCACGATGGCCGATTTCCTTGCGGCGCTGAAGGCTGCGGGGGTTGAGCGCGTGATCGACGTCCGCGCGCTCCCCTTGTCGCGCCGGCCGGGGTTCTCGAAGACCTCGCTGGCCGCGTCGTTGCGCGAGGTCGAAATCGATTATGTGCACCTAAAGGCGCTGGGCACGCCGAAGCGTGGGCGCGATGCGGCAAAGAAGGGCGACGTCGCGACCTTGACCGCGGTGTACGACGAGCAACTCGAGCTGCCAGAGGCGCAGGCGCAGGCCGCGATCATGCTCGGGCTCGCCGCGGAGAAGCCGAGCGCGTTGCTGTGTTACGAGCGCGACCCGTGTCATTGCCATCGCACCTTGTTGTTGAACGCGGTTGGCGAGGGGGCCGAGGTGGTGGATCTTTTCACGTAAGAAGACGGCGCTCGATCGCCGTCACGCCTATCGCTGGCACGCTTGAAATTCCGTCGCCCCAGCGAAAGCTGGGGTCTCCGCGTAGGGCGAACGTCGTCCGCCAAGTGGAATACCCCAGCTTTCGCTGGGGTGATGGTAAGAGGTGAGGGCGCTGAGAGATCCGGGCGAAAGGGAACACCAGCCCCAATTGTTGCATCGCAGCACGCTCTCCGCTAACACACCCACACTCGCTTGGACCCGGTGCAATTCCGGGTGGCTATTCCGGCCGCCGATCCGCCGGACAACGCACCGACGCCTTTCTCACGAACCGCCCGCGTAATCGCCGCGGTTCTCGCGTCCAATGCGGATACACACATGACATCACTCTCTCGTTACCGAGCCGAATGGTTGAGCGGCCCCGGCGCCGCACGCCGCGACGTGCTCGCCGGCATGGTCGGCACGTTCGCGCTGATTCCCGAGGTCATCGCCTTCTCGTTCGTCGCCGGGATCGATCCCGAAGTCGGCCTGTTCGCCTCGTTCGTCATCGGCATCGTCATCGCATTCGCCGGCGGGCGGCCCGCAATGATCTCGGGTGCGGCGGGCTCCGTCGCGCTGGTCGCCGCCGCACTCGTCCATGCATACGGCCTGCAATATCTGCTCGTCGCGACGATCCTCGCGGGTGCGCTCCAGATCGCGTTCGGGCTTGCCAAGCTCGACGTGCTGATGCGATTCGTCTCGAAGTCGGTCCATGCCGGCTTCGTCAACGCGCTCGCGATCCTGATCTTCTCGGCGCAGGTGCCGCAGATGGTCGGCGTCAGTTGGCAGGCCTATGCGATGATCGCCGGCGGCCTCGCGATCATCTACCTCGTGCCGCGAATCTCCAGCGCGATCCCGTCGCCGCTGATCTGCATCGTCGTGCTCACCGCGATCGCGATGTGGTTTCCAATGCCGCTGAAGACCGTCGGCGATCTCGGTCGCCTGCCGGATTCGCTGCCGTCGTTTGGGCTGCCCGACGTGCCCTTAACCTGGGAAACGCTCCGCATCGTCGCCCCCTATGCGCTCGCGATGGCCGCGGTCGGCTTGCTCGAATCGATGATGACCGCGAGCGTGGTCGACGAACTCACCGAGACGACCAGTTCGAAGGCGCGCGAATGCACCGGGCTCGGCCTCGCCAACATCGCGGCGGGCGCGTTCGGTGGCATCGCCGGGTGCGGGATGATCGGCCAGACCGTCGGCAACGTCCGCTATGGCGGCACCGGGCGGTTGTCGACGCTGGTCGCGGGCGTATTCCTGCTGATCGTCATGGTGCCGCTGCGGCCATGGGTCGCGCAGGTGCCGGTCGCGGCGCTGGTCGCGATCATGATCATGGTGTCGATCAGCACCTTCTCCTGGGGCTCGCTCCGTGATCTCGCGCGGCATCCCAAGATGTCGAGCGTGGTGATGGTCGCCACCGTTATCGTCACCGTCGCGACGCATGACCTGTCCCTCGGCGTCGGTGTCGGCGTCCTGCTCAGCGGCGTGTTCTTCGCGTGGAAAGTGACGCGGATGATGGACGTCGCAATCGACCACGACGTGGCAAGCGACACGCGTATCTACCGGGTAAGCGGACAGATCTTCTTTGCCAGCGCCGACATATTTGCCGATCGCTTCGACCTGCGCGAGACGGCCCGCGCCGTCCGCATCGATCTGACCAACGCGCATCTCTGGGACGTCACTGCGGTGGGCGCATTGCAAGGCGTGGTCGACAAACTGCGCCGCCACGACCGCGAGGTCGAGGTAATCGGCCTGAACGCGGCGAGCGAAACGCTCGTGGATCGCCACGCACCGGGACTGTCGATCTAGCCCCGAGACAAACGCTCCGGCGGTCATCATCCGCCGGAGCCGGTATCGTTATTGCGGTTCGGCGTCGTTCGCAGCCGGGTTCTCGGCCGGCGCTTCGTCGCGCGTCACGCGTGCGGTCATGCCCGTGGCGTCCGCATCGTCGAGCATCTGCTCGTCCGGCGCGACCGGCTTTTCGCGCGGCGGTTCGACCACGGTCGGCGCAGGCGGTGCGGCTTCGACCGGTGCCGGTTCGACCGGGGCGGGGGCGGCTGCCTCGGACTCGGTCACGCCGGTGTCTTCGACCATGTTGGTATCCGTCGGCGGCTGTTCCGGCTCCGAGCGCGAACAGCCGGCTAGCGCCATCGCTGCGAGCAGGCCGCCGGCGATCGCGGTGCGGGTACGGGTGGAGATCGTCATGATAGGTCCTCTCAGCGAGCGGCGATCGTCTGGCGTGCGGTGCGCGCCTCGATCTTGGAGGCGAGTATGCCGTCCCAGTCATAGGGATCGGCGCGGAAGTTCATCTGGCCGTTGCCGCTGGCAAACGCAGTCCAGTAGAGCAGGTACACCGAAACCGGCTTGACCAGGCGGGCGCGCACCGTGTCACCCTTGGCAACCGCGGCGTCGACCATTTCGGGCGTCCAAGCAGGATCCCCCTTCAATAGAAGGTCGGCAAGTTCCGCAGGCTTTTCAAGACGAACGCAGCCATGGCTCGCAAGCCGACTGAAGCTCGCAAACTTCGCGCGGCTCGGCGTGTCGTGAAGATATACCGAATAATCATTGGCAAAATCGAACTTGAACCGGCCGAGCGCGCTCTGGTCGCCCGCCTGTTGCTGAAGCCGCGTGCCGTCGATCACCTTGATGCCGTTGCGCTTGAAATAGCCGGGATTGGCCTTCTCCTTCGGCCACAACTCCTTGGTGGCGATCGAGGTCGGCACGTTCCAGGGCGGATTGATGACGATGCTGTGGATCGTCGACGAGAGCATCGGCGTCTCGTCGCCCGGACGCCCGGTGACCGCGCGCATCGACTGAACGGGAGTATCGCCATCGAACACGGTCAGCACGGCCGCGGCGATGTTCACCTGGATCCGGTCGCGTGGCAGGTCCTGTGGCAGCCAGCGCCAGCGCTCCATGTTCGCCATGATCTGACGCACGCGCTCACCGGCCGGCACGTTCAGCGCGGCGAGCGTCTGGGTCGAGACGATCCCGCTCGGGTTCAGGCCATAGCGACGCTGGGCACGACGCACGGCGTCGACCAAACCGGAATCGAACTGGTCGCTGCCGATCGAAACGTCCTTGTCCTCGGCTGCAAGACGTTTCCGCAGCGCGATCACGCGCGGGCCACTGGCACCGATCGTGAAATCGGGACCGGAGGCGAGCGTCGACCAGCCACCGGCCGCAGCAATCGAGCGATAGTTCTGGAGGCCCTTACGCAGTCCGTCATAGCCGGCATAGGGCGGCGGCAGCGACGCGAACCAAGCCGCAATCCGGTCGAGCCGAACCGCATCGGCGAACGCCGGGGTCGGATCATACGCCGGCGGGCGAAGACCCCAATCCTTCTGGAAGTCCGCGCCGCTGAGGCGACCGGCATGCACCGCGCGGGCATGATCGAGCGCGGCACGGACCAGCTCGTCCTTGCTCGGCGCAGTAGTCGATGCGGTCGCCGCGGACTTAAGACCCTGCGCCACGATATCGCTGTTCAGGAGCTTGTCGAGCAGAACGGCCTGCGCGTCGCTCAGCGTCGGCACCGTGATCACGGGCGGCGCGAGCGTCGAGGTCGGCATCGCGGAGGGCATCGTCGGCACGACCGGCGGCGGCGTAACCTGTTGCGCGAACAGCGGAGTCGTCATCAGCATCGGCATGGCGGCAACAACCATCACCGACCGGATCACGCCGTTCTTCACTCGTCCATCATCGAAACCGGGAGCCATAATCGTCCTGTCTAACTTGGTCCGTCGACGCTTTCGCACGACGTACCCCTCCCTTAGCTGAACCGGACTCGCTAAGCATCGCCAATCGGGGCAAAATTAACGGTTCAGCCAGCCGGCGCCGATTTTTCCTGCCGGGCGAGCACTTCATACGCCATCACTGCGGTCGCGACGGCGGCGTTGAGGCTGTCCGCCTTGCCGAGCATCGGGATCTTGACCAGCACGTCGCACGCCTCGGCCATCTCGGGCGGCATGCCCTGTGCCTCGTTGCCTGTGAGCAGGAAGGTCGGGCCGGTATAGGTCGCCGAACGGTAGTCGGTGTCGGTATCGAGGCTCAGCCCGACCAACTGACCGGGGCCGGTGCGCAGCCAGGTGTGAAACGGCGCCCATTCGGTTTTTACGACCGGGATCGTGAACAGCGCGCCCATGCTCGCGCGCACCGCCTCGACCGAGAAGGGATCGACCGACTCGCCGATCAGGATCAATCCGCCCGCGCCCACCGCGTCGCCGGTGCGTAGGATCGTGCCGAGATTGCCCGGATCGCGCAGCCGTTCGGCAACCAGCCAGATGCCGGCGCTGGAGGGGTCGAGGTCTTCGAGCGTCGCGTCGAATTCGTCGAACACGCCGACCACGGCTTGCGGATTGTCCTTGCCCGAGAGCTTCGAAAGGATGTCCGGCGTGGTCTGGATAGACTCGCCGCCAGCCTCCTCGACGTCCATCGACAGCGCGTGGACGAGCGGGTGGTTGGCGCTCGCCGCGGCGTAAAACAGGGTGCGGGGCAGGCGGCCGGTCTCGCGCGCCTCGGTGAGGATGCGCAGGCCCTCGGCCAGGAATTGCCTGGCCGCACGCCGATGTCGCTTGTCGCGCAGGTCGCGGACATACTTGATCAGCGGGTTCGAAAAGGCGGTTATCTCGCGGGGCATCTAGCTCCCCTTCCGCTTGCGGGAGGGGTTGGGGGAGGGGTTTGTAAACACGCCGTCGCTCATGCCCTCCCCCGACCCCTCCCGCAAGCGGGAGGGGAGTAGAACGTCAATCCTCGCCGAACTTCGCTTCGACCAGTTCGACCAGCGCCGCCACCGTTTGATCCGCACCATCGCCACTCGCGCTGATCGTGATCGCGTCGCCCATCGCCGCGCCGAGCATCATCAGGCCCATGATCGACGTGCCGGTAACATGATCGGACCCGTCCTTCGTCACTCGCACCTCGACCGGATGCGACGATGCGAGCGTGACGAACTTTGCGCTGGCGCGTGCGTGGAGCCCGCGGCGGTTGGTGATCTGGACGGTGCGGACGACCTCGCTCACGCTGCCGCCTCGCCGAGAACCTCGGAGGCGACAGAGATATATTTGCGCCCGGCCTCGCGCGCCGCCGCCACCGCCGCGACGACGGTCATCGACTTGCGCGCGGACCCCAGCCGAATCAGCATCGGCAGGTTCATACCGGCGATCACCTCGATCCGCCCGCGTTCCATTAGCGAGATGGCGAGATTGGAGGGGGTGCCGCCGAACAGGTCGGTCAGCACGATCACGCCGCGCCCGACATCGACGTCCTGGATAGCCGCGGCGATATCCGCCCGGCGCTCCTCCATGTCGTCGTCGGGACCGATCGCGATCGTCGCGACGCGCTCCTGCGGGCCAACGACGTGGATCATCGCGCGGACGAATTCCTCGGCCAGCCGACCGTGCGTTACAAGAACAAGGCCGATCATATCAGCGTTTCATACTCATGTGACGACCGGTGATCCTTCGAGCGCATCTTGCGGTGCGGCCCCCAGGTCGCGATGGACGATACTGGGCGAAAAACCCGCTTCGCGCAACCGTCGCGCCACGCGTTCGGCAACGTGGACCGATCGATGTCTTCCTCCGGTACACCCGAACGCGACCGTGACGTACGACTTCCCTTCCGCTTTGTAGCGCGGGAGCAACAGCATCAGCAGTTCCTCGATCCGACTCACCGCCGCTTCATAGGCAGGGTCGGCCATGACGTAGGCCGACACGTCCGCATCAAGTCCCGTGCCCGGTCGCAAGTCCGCATCCCAGTGAGGGTTGCGCAGGAACCGCATGTCGAACACCAGGTCGGCATTGCGCGGCAGCCCGCGGGCGAACCCGAACGAACGGACCGACAGCGTCGGCTCGCCGAGATCGTCGCTGCCGAAGCTCGCGCGGATCTGTTGCGCGAGTTCGTTCGCCGCCATGTCGGTGGTGTCGATCAGCCGGTTTGCCCAATCACGCAATGGGCCAAGCAGGTCGCGCTCACGGCCGATGCCGTCATTGGCAGGGCGATCGAGTGCGAGGGGATGTCGACGGCGCGTCTCGGAATACCGGCGTTCGAGTTCGGCGCCCGAACAGTCGAGAAACAACATTCCGACCTCCAGCCCGTGACGATCGCGCAGGTCGCGTATCCGGCGGATGATCCTCTCGGGATCGAAATCGCGCGTTCTGGCGCCGATCCCGATCGCCAACGGTTGCGAGTCGTCGGGTGAGGCTTCGGCAAGGGGTGCGTCCAGCAATCGGTCGAGCAGCACCAGCGGGAGGTTGTCGACTACCTCCCAGCCAAGGTCCTCCAGCGTCTTGAGAACGGTGGTCTTGCCGGCGCCCGACATGCCGGTGACGAGCAATATATCCTTGGGGCGAGTCATGGCAGACCTGTCATTCGAAGGGCTCCGGATTGCGCAATGCGAGTTCGATCTTGATCGGGGCGGAGGCGTGGAACGGTTCGACCGCGAATTGGCGGACCTCGATCCCGGCGATTTTCCGCATGCGGCGTTCAGGCATCCGCTCGATCGTGCCGTCGATCCGGACGAGCAGGCCGACGGGCACGTCGTCGACGTGCGGCATGGCGAGTATGCCGATCCCGCGGACTTCGATTCGTCCTGCGATGGTCGTCGGCGCGCGTGCGAGCAACGTCTTGCCCGACCGTACCACGAGCGTCTGATCGTCGCTGACGAGGATCGCGCCGCGATCGATCAGGCGCAGCGCAAGGTCTGACTTGCCCGATCCCGAGGCGCCTTCGATCATCACCGCTAAGCCGTCGATCTCGACCGTCGTGGCATGAAGCCGATCGGAGGAGGGGACTGCCACGCGCGGTCCTTACAACGCCACGTCGGCAAGCGGTAGCCGCACGACGAAGCGCGCGCCGCCGATCCGGTCTTCGCGCGATTCGACGAAGATCGCACCCTGGTGCCCGTCGACGATGGTCCGCGCGATCGCCAGGCCGAGCCCGGAATGCTGGCCGAACGTCTCGCTGTCGGGGCGGACCGAATGGAACCGCTTGAACACGTCCTCGCGCGCGTCTTCGGGAACGCCGGGGCCTTCATCCTCGACGCGGATGACGAGCTCGTCGCGGTCGGGAATCGCCGAGACCGCGATCAGCCCCGCATCGGGCGAGAAGGACAGCGCATTGTCGATCAAATTCTCGAACACGCGTTCGAGTCTTGCGCCTTCGCCGAGCACGATCGTGCGGTCGTCGGGGTTGCGATCGAACCGGAGGCGGATGCCGCGCTCCACGCCGCGCGCATCGCGTTGCGCGACCAGCCCGTCGATCATCGCGGCGATATCGACCGGTTCGAACTTGGCGCGGCTGAGTTGCGCATCGAGCCGCGAGGCCTCCGAAATATCGGACAGGAGGCGGTCGAGCCGGTGGACGTCGTCGCGGACGATCGCGAGTAGTTGCGCCTGCAGCGCCGGGTCCTTGACGCGCGCCAACCCCTCGACCGCGGACCGGAGCGAGGCGAGCGGGTTCTTCATCTCGTGCGTGACATCGGCTGCGAATGCCTCCGTCGCATCGATCCGGGCCCTGAGTGCAAGGCTCATGTCGGAAAGGGCACGGGCGAGCATGCCGAGTTCGTCGCGGCGGGACGGGAGGCGGGGCACCACCACCTCGCGCGCGCGCCCCAACCGGACGCGGACTGCGGCGCGGGCCAGACGGCGGAGCGGGCGGACGATCGTGCGGGCGAGGAACAGCGACAGCAGGATCGACACGATCGAGACGCCCAGCAGCACCATGCTCAACCGGAAACGCTCGATCCGCACCGTTCGCGTGATGTCGCGCGCGTTGACCGTCGTCATCACGACTCCGCCGGTCGGCAGGGCCGCTGCCGCGGTGATGACCGGGCTGCGATCGGGTGCGCGCCATACGGTCGTCGCAACGCCGAGCCGCCCCCGGGCCGCGACGACGTCCGGCCATGGTTGGCCCGCGCTGCGCTCGCGGTAGAGCGGTGGGCGCGGCGCCATGACGACCACGTCAACCGCGGCATCGAGGAAGCGGGCGATGGTCTGGTCCCAGTCTTCCTTGTCGGGGTCCATCAGCACGAAATTGCGCAGACCGAGCACACGGCTGTCGACAACGGTGCGGCTGCCCGCGTCGAACAGCCGGATGCGCGATCCGGTATCGCGGGCGAGCCTCAGAACCAGCGGATCGCGTAGCGTCGGATCGACGGCGGCGAGCGCCTCGCCGATCAGTCGCGCCTCGCGCCCGGCCTGCGCAACGCGGTTGTCGACCACCCGGCTGCGGTATGAGTCGAGATAGAAGAACCCGCCTGCCAGCAGCAGCAGCGCGAAGATGTTGACCGCGAGTATTCGCCGCGTGAGCGAGATCTGGCCCGACCAGCGCAACGTGAGGTCGCGCCCGTCGACGCCCAGCTCATTCCTCAGAAAATCGATACCCGGCACCATATAATGTCTCGATAGCGTCGAACGCGGGATCGACCTGCCTGAATTTACGGCGGAGTCGTTTTATGTGGCTGTCGATGGTCCGGTCGTCGACATAGATGTCGTCCTGATACGCCGCATCCATTAGCTGGTTGCGTGTCTTCACGATGCCCGGCCGCTGCGCGAGCGTCTCGAGGATCATGAACTCGGTGACCGTCAGCGTGACGGGCTCGCCACCCCAGAGCGTCCGGTGCCGGGCCGGGTCCATGCTGAGCCGACCGCGATCAAGCGGACCGGCGGCTTCCGCCTCGGTCTCGGTGCCCGGCGATGCCGTCAGTTCGGTCCGCCGCAGGATCGCGCGGATGCGGGCAATCAGCAGACGCTGCGAGAACGGCTTGGCGATGTAATCGTCGGCGCCCATCGCGAGCCCGAGCGCCTCGTCGAGTTCGTCGTCCTTGCTGGTCAGGAAGATCACCGGGACCTGGCTCTTCTCGCGAAACCTGCGGAGCAGTTCGAGACCGTCCATTCGCGGCATCTTGATGTCGAATACCGCGAGATCGGGCGGGTTGTCGGTCAATGCCTTCAACGCCGTCTCGCCGTCCGAATAGACGCGCGTGACGAAGCCCTCGGTCTGCAGCGCGATCGACACGGAGGTCAGGATGTTGCGGTCGTCGTCGACCAGCGCGATCGTTGCGGTCATTTCTGGGTCGCTTGCCTCGGTCGTTGGCATGTCGGCGTAGGGCAAACCGCGGCGGCACTCAACTGAGACCGTATCGGGACGGCGTGGCAAAACAGCGTATTTGACCGGTGCAAAGGCGCCCCGTACAGCCGGGCACAACGACATACATACGTATGCGAAACCATCTGGAGAGATGCCTTGTCCAACGAACGTATTCCGGCCGGCGGCCTAGCCGCGCAGGGGATCGAGACCCGCGCCACCCTGCACTGGAACCTGGTCACAGCCCAGCTCGTCGAAGCGGCGCTCGCGCGCGGCGAGGGGACACTGTCCGCCGACGGTCCGCTGGTGGTCGAGACCGGCGCGCATACCGGGCGGTCAGCGCAGGACAAGTTCATCGTCCGCGATGCCGAGACCGAGTCGACAGTGTGGTGGGGCAAGAGCAACAAGGCGATGGAGCCCGCGCATTTCGCCGCGTTGAAGGAGGATTTCTTCGCCGCGCTCGCCGCCAAGGACGAGCTGTTCGTGCAGGACCTGTACGGCGGATCGCAGGCCGATCACCGCGTGCAGGTCCGCGTCGTCACCGAACTAGCATGGCACAATTTGTTCATCCGGACGATGCTGGTCCGTCCAGAGCAGGCGGCGCTGAAGGACTTCGTCGCCGAGTACACGATCATCGACCTGCCGAGCTTCCGCGCCGATCCCGCGCGCCACGGCTGCCGCAGCGAGACGGTCATCGCGGTCAACTTCACCGACAAGCTGATCCTGATCGGCGGCACCAAATATGCCGGCGAGATGAAGAAGTCGGTGTTCGGCCTGCTCAACTATCTACTCCCGCCGACCGGGGTGATGCCGATGCATTGCTCCGCCAACATGGGCGCGAACGGCGACACCGCGGTCTTCTTCGGCCTGTCGGGCACCGGCAAGACGACGCTGTCGGCCGACGCCAGCCGGACGCTGATCGGCGACGACGAGCATGGCTGGTCCGATACCGCCGTCTTCAATTTCGAGGGCGGATGCTACGCCAAGATGATCCGCCTCTCGGCCGACGCGGAGCCGGAGATCTTCGCGACGACCAAGCGGTTCGGCACGGTGCTGGAGAACGTCGTAATGGACCCGGCGACGCGGTTGCTCGATCTCGATGACCACACGCTCGCCGAGAACAGCCGCGGCGCGTATCCGATCGATTTCATCCCGAATGCCTCGGTCGAGAACATGGGGCCGGTGCCGCGCAACATCGTGATGCTGACCGCGGACGCGTACGGCGTGCTGCCGCCGATCGCCAAGCTGACGCCCGACCAGGCGATGTATCACTTCCTCTCCGGGTACACTGCACGCGTCGCGGGGACCGAGATCGGCGTGACCGAACCCGACGCGACCTTCTCGACCTGCTTCGGCGCGCCGTTCATGCCACGGCATCCCTCGGTCTACGGCAATCTGCTCAAGGAGCGGATCGCTAAGGGCGGCGTCGATTGCTGGCTGGTCAACACCGGCTGGACCGGCGGCAAATACGGCGTCGGCAACCGCATGCCGATCAAGGCGACGCGGGGGCTGCTAAACGCGGCGCTAGACGGGAGCCTCAACGATGCCGAGTTCCGGACGGACCCGAACTTCGGATTCGAAGTGCCGGTGAGCGTGCCGGGTGTCGACAGCGCGATCCTCGACCCGCGGACGACCTGGGTGGACAAGGATGCGTACGACCAGACCGCCGCTAAGCTCGTAGACCTGTTCGTGGAAAACTTCGCGCAGTTCGCCGAGCATGTCGACGAAGGCGTCCGGCAGGCGGCGCCAAAGGTGAAAGAGGCGGCCTGACTCACCGCATTCTGTCTCCATCATGCCGGGCTTGTTCCGGCATCCACTGTTCCGCAGACTCGATAGAACTGGGTACGCGGAACTGTGGACCCCGGAACTAGTCCGGGGTGACGGAGGGGGTGGGTGAACGAAGGGCTTTGCGTGTGCGGCGTGCCGCTAGGTTCAGAGGGGCTCCACCACGACTTCGCCATCGACGACCGCCGTTACCCGAACCCGAGCACCAACTACCGCGTCTTCACCGCGAGCCGGCCAGCTCCCGTCGCCCACCAGGACGCGACCGCGCCCGCCGAAGAGCGCGATCTCTACAATGACAACCTGACCCACCAATCGAGCAGACCGATCATTCAGCATCGGATCGCCGCCCTCGACCGGGTAATCGCGATACCAGCGCTTCCCGATCAGCACCGTCACCGCGCTCCAAACGCCGAACGCTGCCAACTGCGCCGCCACCGGCAAGTCCGGCAACACGTACACCGCTATCCCCGTCACCGCCGCAGCGATCGCAAGAAACACGAGGAAGACACCAGGCACCGCCAGCTCGGCGATCCCCAGCACAAGTGCCGCGATCAACCAAGCACCAGCCGCCCCGAACACGTCCATCAGCTTTTCGGAACCTCGGTCGACTTCGACAATTCGAACGGCCCCCGAGCAGCGGGCTTGGTCGGCGGCGACGCGACCGCATCCCGCAAAGCATCCTTCGCCAGCTCCCCAATCCCCCCAAGCGTCCCCATCAACTGGGTAGCCTCGACCGGGAACAGGATCGTCTTCGCATTGGGCGAGGTCGCGAACTTGCCGATCGCCTCGACATATTTCTGCGCGATGAAGTAGTTGATCGCCTGCGCGCCACCCTCCTCGATCGCCTGCGACACGGCCCGCGTCGCCGATGCCTCTGCCACCGCAGCCCGCTCGCGCGCCTCGGCATCGCGGAACGCCGACTCCTTGCGCCCCTCGGACTCGAGGATCCGCGCCTGCTTCTGCCCCTCCGCGCGAAGGATCTCAGAGGCCCGCGATCCCTCCGCATCCAGGATGTTAGCCCGCTTCTCGCGCTCGGCCTTCATCTGCCGGCCCATCGCGTTGACGATATCCGCCGGCGGGCGGATGTCCTTGATCTCGACGCGCGTAATCTTCACGCCCCACGGCGTCGTCGCATGATCGACCACGTTGAGCAGCCGAGCGTTGATCTCGTCGCGCTTCGACAGCGTCTCGTCGAGGTCCATCGACCCCATCACGGTGCGCAGGTTGGTCGTCGTGAGCTGCAACAGCGCCTGGTACAGGTCCGACACCTCATACGCGGCCTTGGCCGAGTCGAGCACCTGGAAGAACACGACCCCGTCGGTCGAGATCATCGCATTGTCCTTGGTGATGATCTCCTGGCCGGGGATGTCAATCACCTGCTCCATCATGTTCACCTTCCGCCCGACGCGGTAGAAGAACGCCGGGTAGAAATTGAAGCCCGGCCGCGCGACCGTGGTGAAGCGGCCGAAATGCTCGATCGTGTATTGATAGCCCTGGTGGACGATCTTGATGCTGGTGAAGAGGTACAGCAGCACCAGCGCCAGCAGGAGCGCGGCAACGATCAGGCCCATCGAACAATCCCCATCCGTGTATCGCACCGCTATAGCACGTCGGCGAAGGACAGGCCTAGCCGTACGGGCGCGCTTTGGTTACATGGCGCGCCACCTCACACCCAGGAACGGCAGCTCTCATGGATATCCGCCTCGGCCTCACTTTCGACGACGTCCTCCTGTATCCGGGGGAATCGGACGTGCTGCCAAGCCAGGCCGATACCCGCACGCAGCTGACGCGCGGCATCGCACTCAACATCCCGATTCTCTCGTCCGCAATGGACACCGTCACCGAGGCCGACATGGCCATTGTGATGGCACAGCTCGGCGGCATCGGCGTGCTCCACCGCAACCTGACCGTCGAGGAGCAGGTCATCGCAGTCCGTCAGGTCAAGCGGTTTGAGTCGGGCATGGTGGTCAACCCGATCACGATCAAGCCGACCGCCACCCTCGCCGAAGCGCAGGCCCTCATGTCGGGCCACCGCATCAGCGGCATCCCGGTCGTCGAGGCGGACGGCAAGCTCGTCGGTATCCTCACCAACCGCGATGTGCGTTTCGCAGGCGATCCGAAACAGCCCGTCAGCGAGCTGATGACGCACGAGAACCTCGCCACCGTCTCGACCGAAGTCGGCAAGGAAGAGGCGCGTCGCCTGCTCCACGCCCGCCGCATCGAGAAGCTGCTGGTGGTCGACGCACAGTATCGTTGCGTCGGGCTGATCACGGTCAAGGACATCGAGAAGGCGGTGATGTTCCCCGATGCCACCAAGGACGAGGCGGGCCGCCTGCGCGTGGCGGCGGCGACGACGGTTGGCGACAAGGGCTTCGACCGAACCGAACAGCTGGTCGACGCCGGCTGCGACCTGATCGTGATCGACACCGCGCACGGCCACAATCGCGACGTCGGTCGCGCGGTCGAGCGCGTGAAGAAGCTGTCCAATTCGGTGCAAGTGGTGGCGGGCAACGTCGCCACCGGCGAAGCGACGCGCGCGCTGATCGGTGCGGGCGCGGACGGGATCAAGGTCGGCATCGGCCCGGGCTCGATCTGCACCACGCGGGTGGTGGCGGGTGTTGGCGTGCCGCAGCTGACCGCGGTGATGGATTGCGCGGAGGCAGGCCATAAGGCCGGCGTTCCGGTGATTGCCGACGGCGGGATCCGCACGTCGGGCGACATGGCCAAGGCGCTCGCGGCAGGCGCATCGACCGTGATGATCGGCTCGCTGCTCGCAGGCACCGACGAGGCACCGGGCGAGACGTTCCTGTACCAGGGCCGCGCGTACAAGTCGTACCGCGGCATGGGCTCCGTCGGCGCAATGGGGCGCGGGTCGGCGGATCGCTATTTCCAGGGCGACATCAAGGACCAGCTGAAGCTCGTCCCCGAGGGTATCGAGGGGCAGGTCGCGTACAAGGGCCCAGCGAGGGATGTCGTTCACCAGCTGGTCGGCGGCATCAAGGCAGCGATGGGGTATACCGGCTCGGCGACGATCCCGGATCTCCAGGCGCGGGCGGAGTTCGTGCAGATTACCGGTGCGGGGTTGATGGAGAGCCATGTCCACGACGTGACGATCACCCGCGAGGCGCCGAACTACCCGACGCGGTAAAGGCCGAAACTTCCCCCCTCCCTGAAAGGGAGGGGCCGGGGTGGGTCGGTTCCCGCAAGCTCCGGTCGGTGGCTAAAGCGGGCCAACCCACCCCCAACCCCTCCCTTCCAGGGAGGGAAGCAAGTCCGATGCTCGCTTTCACGCGCCCCGTCATTCCCGCGAAGGCGGGAACCCATACTGGCTGACGTCGCGGTAAGATCACAACCGTTCGAAAATATGGATCCCCGCCCGCGTGGGAATGACGAACGATATTTGCCTGCGCGATCCTCCACAGACGGCAGGGTAAATTTCAAACCTCCGCCCTCCGCCCCCCTCTCCGTCATCCCGGCGGACGCCGGGACCCATGGCCACGGTGGACCCGACGACAGCGTGCAACCACCACCCAAACCGCAACCATGGGTCCCGGCGTCCGCCGGGATGACGGAGCAAGAGGGCGGAAGCCACCACGATCCCAAACCCAAACCCCGAAATTATTCCCCTCCCGCTCGCGGGAGGGGCTAGGGGAGGGGATGATGACGAACACACCGTACCAAGCTCAGACCCCGCTCCGCGTGCATGCCGGAGCTAACACGTGACTCCCCCCGCACGCACGCAGGCCGCGATCGAACTCCTCGACCAGATCATTGCCGCCGCCCGCGAGTCCGGCGCCGCTGCCGATACGCTGATCGCGCGCTATTTCCAGACCCGCCGCTACGCCGGCTCGAAGGACCGCCGCGCGGTGCGCGAGCTCGTCTACGCCGCGATCCGCAAGGCCGGAGACCGCCCCGAAAACGGCCGCACTGCGATGCTGCTCGTCGCGGACGCCGACCCGGAGCTCGCCGCGACCTTCGACGGCTCGACCCATGCCCCCGCACCGATCGCCAAGGACGAACCCCGCGCCCGTGCCGGTGTCGCGCCACAGTGGCTGACCAAGGCCCTGCGTGCTTCCGGACTCGACGGGGCCGCACTGACCGACCTCGCTGGCCGCGCCACGCTCGACCTGCGCGTCAACACGCTGATCTCCGACCGTGCTACAGTCCTCGCCGCGCTCCCCGAAGCCGAAGCGACCCCGCATGCCCCGGATGGCATCCGCCTCCCGACCGGCACCAACGTCGAAGCGCTCCCGCTCTTCAACGAAGGCGCGCTGGAGGTGCAGGACGAAGGCAGTCAGCTCGTCGGCCTCGCGATGCAGGCAAAACCCGGCGAACGCATCGTCGATCTCTGCGCAGGCGCGGGCGGCAAGACGCTCGCACTGGCCGCAACGATGAAGAACGAAGGCGTGATCCTTGCCTGCGACACCGACCGCAACCGCCTCTCGCGCCTTACCCCCCGCGCAACCCGCGCCGGCGCGACGATCGTCGAAAGCCGCCTTCTCAACCCGACGCGCGAGATCGAAGCGCTGAGCGAATGGGCCGGTCGCGCGGACGGCGTGCTGGTCGATGCCCCCTGCTCGGGCACCGGCACGTGGCGGCGCAATCCCGAAGCACGCTGGCGGCTCACCCCCGACCGCGTCTCGCGGCTGCAATCGACGCAGCAGGTGGTGCTCTCCGTGGCCGCTACGCTGGTCAAGCCCGGCGGCGCGCTCGTCTACATCGTCTGCTCGCTGCTCGACGCCGAAGGAACGGACCAGGTCAGCTGGTTCCTCAACGCGCACCCCGGCTGGACTACGGAAGCCCTGTCGCTCCCAGCCGGGGCGAAGCACGGCCACGGCGTCCGCCTCGAACCGGGTCGCGACGGCACCGACGGCTTTTTTGTCGCGCGCCTCCGGGCTGCGTGCTAGCCAGCCGACCTATGGCTCAACTCACGGCCAAACCTGTATCCCGCCTGGAGACGATGATGCGTTTTTCGTCCGTTGCCCTTGCCGCCGCGCTGACCGTCGTATGCGTGTCGACTTCGCTCAGCGGGCAGCGTCCCGACGCGCAAATCGACGCGCGTTCGATGCAGTTGCTGGCGCAAGGGCGTTCGCTGATGACGGCGGGCAACCTCGACGGCGCGACGGATGTGCTCGAAACGTCGGTCGCGGTCGATCCGCGCAATCGTGCGGCGTTCCTGCTGCTCGCACGCGTCGCCGAAACGCGTGACCTGCCAGGCAAGGCGATCCGCCTGTACCGCGAGGCCTTGTTGCTGGAGCCGAACGACGTCGCGGCGTTGAAGGGGCAGGGCGAGGCACTGGTCGCCAAGGGCGCCGTGGTCCGCGCGAAGGACAACCTCGTAAAGATCCGCACGCTCTGCAAGGGCGTCTGCCCGGAAGCGACGCAACTCGCGGCGGTGATCGCCAAGGGCCCACCGATTGCGACCGCGCAGGTCGAGAAGACCCCAGTAGCGGCCAAGGACTGAGCTACCAGCGGATCCACCCCATTCACCACCACGGCGAAGGCCGGGATCCAATTGGGGAACGGTGCTAAGTGTGGACGGCGCGAGGTTACTGCCACCTCTCCAATTGGGCCCCGGCCTACGCCGGGGTGGTGCGCCGTGGTCCTACGTCGAATGCAGTCCGCTTAGGTGCGTACCGGTGAGCCGACGGCTTTCGCCAACGCCACGAAGTCGGCAACCGATAGCGTCTCCGCCCGACGCGTAGCGTCCACCCCGATCCGCTCCAGCGCATCGAGCGCCCCCGGCACGCCCTTCAGGCTCTGACGCAACATCTTGCGCCGCTGCCCGAACGCCGCGCCCGTCAGCCGCTCCAGCACCTCGAAGTTCACGTCCTCGGGCGCGTCCACCGGCACCAGATGCACCACCGCCGACATCACCTTAGGCGGCGGGGTAAACGCCGACCGGTGAACCGGCATCGCGATCCGCGCGGTCGAGCGCCACTGCGCCAGCACGGCCAGCCGCCCGTAGTGATCGTCATTGGTCTTCGCGACGATCCGCTCGGCGACTTCCTTCTGGAACATCAGCGTGCACGACTGCCACCACGGCAACCACGACGTCGACAGCCACCCGACCAGCAACGCCGTGCCGATATTGTACGGCAGGTTCGACACGATGTGCGGCTTGCCCTCGAACAGCGCCGGCGCGTCGACTTCCATCGCGTCGCCCTCGATGACCCGCAGCCGCCCCGGATACGCCTCGCCGAGCTCTGCCAGCGCAGGGATACACCGACGGTCACGCTCGATCGCCGTCACCCGCGCACCCGCCGCGAGCAATGCGCGCGTCAGGCCACCAGGGCCGGGGCCAACTTCGAGCACCTCGGCATCCTGAAGATCACCCGGCACCGCCGCGATCCGCTTGAGCAACTGTCCGTCGAACAGGAAGTTCTGCCCGAGCGCCTTGCTCGCATTCAGTCCATATCGCGCGATCACCTCGCGCAGCGGGGGAAGCTCCATCGATGCAGCCTCGCTCACGACTGGGCAGCGGTTTGAGCGCGCCGGTCCGCCGCTTCGCCCGCCATCGCGATCGCCGCGATCATCGCGCCGGGTTCGGCAAGGTTCTTGCCGGCGATCCCGAACGCCGTACCGTGGTCCGGCGAGGTCCGCACGATCGGCAAGCCCAGCGTCATGTTCACGCCGTCGTCGAAATGGATCGTCTTCAACGGCACCAGCGCCTGATCGTGATAGCAGCACATCACGACGTCATAGGTCGCCCGTGCCCGCGGATGGAACATCGTATCGGCTGCAAATGGCCCGGTCGCGTCGATGCCCTCTTCGCGCAGGATCGCGATGGCAGGAGCGATGATCTCGATCTCCTCACGCCCGAGCGCCCCTTGCTCGCCGGCATGGGGATTAAATCCGGCAAACGCGAGCCGTGGGCTCTCGATCCCGAAATTGCGCAACAGACCACGCGCGGTCGCCCGGGCCTTGGCGACGATCAGGTCGACGGTCAGCAGCGCGGATACATTCTTCAACGGCACGTGCGTGGTGATCGGCACCACTTTCAGCGACGGTCCGGCGAGCATCATCACCGCATTGTCACCCGCCACGCCGTAACGCTCGGCGACGAACTCGGTCTGCCCCGGATGACTGAAGCCGATCGCATAAAGCTGCGACTTCGATACCGGTCCCGTCACCAGCGCGCGCGCCGCCCCGGTACGGACCAGACCGACGGCGAGCTCCAGCGAATGCAGCGCACAGCGCGCACCATCGGCGTCGGGATGTCCGGGGACGATCGTTCCGGCATCACCGACCGTCAACACCGGCAGCGCTTGAGCGAACGCCGCCGCGGCCTCGCCCAGATCGGCAATCCGCGCGATCGGGCCGGCCCAGACCCGTTCGATCGCGCGCGCATCGCCCACCGCCACGAATGGCGGCAAGCCATGCGCGTTACGCGCGTCCCAGGCCTTGGCGATGATCTCAGGCCCGATCCCGGCAGGATCGCCCATCGACACGGCAAGGGGGTGAATGCGGGTCATGCCGCGCTCAGCGATAGTCGACGACCGCGTCGCGCCGCAGATCGCGCAGCTTCTGCTGGGCGCGCAGGTTGACGCGCTGCTGTTCGAGCTGACCCTGGATCTGTTCCGAATTGGGCACCGACCCGGCCTGCGCGTCGTCACGACCGCACAGCACGAGCGCGCGTACGCCCTGTTCCGCAGAGCCGAACGGCGGGCTCGACTGGCCGACCTGGAGCTTCAGCATGATCTCCTGGAGCTGCGGCGGCAGGTCGCGGATACGCACCGTGTCGTTGTCGACCACGTCGGCACCGATGCCCGCCGCGACCTTCTCGACGGTACCGCAGCCACGCAACTCCTGCGTCGCCTTGGCAAACGCCTGCGCGCGCGCCGATGCCTGGGCCTGGTTGGTGTTCGGCGGGAACCGCAGCGTCAGCTGCTTCAGGCTGAGCTTGGCATCGCGCGGATCGGCGGTCAGCACCTGGCGCTTGTCGGTCAGATACAGGATCGAATAGCCACCCGAGACTTCGATCGGCCCCGCCACCTGGCCGACCTGCATCGTTGTCGCGGCTTCGGCCAGCTGAGCCGGCAACGTCGCCGCCCGGATCCAACCCAGATCGCCGCCGACCGCACGCGTCGAGGCTTCGGAGAACTGCCGAGCATAATATTCGAACGGCTGCGCGCCCTTCTGGATCTCCTGGAGAATCTGCTTGGCGTTCGCATAGACCTGCTGGCTGTTGGCCGGCGTCGCCGCGAGATAGATTTCCTTCAGGTTGAACTCGTCGGTGCCCTTGGCCGCCTGCAGACGATCGATGATCGATTTGACCTCCTCGTCGCCGACGTTGACGAACGGCTCGACCCGGCGACGCAGATAGCGCTGCCAGGCGAGTTCGCCCTCGATCTGGCGCTTGAGCGAGCGATCCGAGGAACCAGACTCGCGCAGATAGGTCCGCATCGCTGCCGGAGTCCGGTTGAAGCGCTTTGCCACCGCGTCGTAGCTCTGCGTCAGCTCGGCGGGCGTGATCGTGATGTCGGCGGTCTTCGCTTCCTGGATCTGCAGCGTCTCGTCGATCAGCTGGCGCAATACCTGGAGCTTCAACCGCTCGCGGTCTTCGGGCGAGAGCTTGGCCTCGTTCGCCATCGCGACCAGCGCCACACGCTGATCGACATCGGTCCCGGTGATCACGGTGTCGTTGACGATCGCGGTCGGCTTGCGAATGTTGGGGTCGAGCTTGCCGAAGATCTGCAGGTTGGTCGGAATATCGAGGCCGGTATTGTCCGGCACGCTCTGATCCGAAACCGTCCGGCCCGACCCAGCTTGACCCGCTGCGCCCTGACCTGCCGCGCCCTGGGGCGGAACACTCTGCGCGATCGCACTTGCTGCCAAAGCGGCCAGAACCACCGCCCCGATCACACGGCCGCCACGCGCCGCCAGTCGAACATCATGCTTCAAGTGTCGGTATCCCATCATCGCGCCCCGCAATCGGCGCCGCCATTTGTCATGACGACGCATATCCGGTGCGGCTTGCCTCTTAGTAGCTGAACGCGGGCTTAGCGGCCGAGGTTGGTCAAGGCCAGCGTCAATAGGAAGCTGTTGCCCTTCCGCGCGTCGCCCGTGTCGTTGTAGGTTCGCCGCCACGTCGCGCCGAGACGCAGACAGTCGTCTTCATACTGGACGCCGAGGCGGTGACGGATCGGCGTGAAGCCGTCGCTGACCGATAGCGGATCCTCCGATGCATTGGTCAGATCGACCACGCCCGACCCGAACGCCGACCAGAAGCGCGCGAACTGGACGCGGCCGGCAACGCGAATTTCCTCGCGGTCGCGCAGATCCTCGATCGAGGCATCGATGTTGCGGTTCAGCTTCAGATACCCGACGAGGACATAGGTCGCGCGCGAGCCGATCGTCGCGTCCAGCTCGTTGCGGCGGATCGCAAAACCGTCCTTGTCGAGCCGGTAGCGGTGGACGATCGAGACGAAGTCGCGGAACCTAAGCTCGCTGCGCCCGACGATGTCGGAGAACCGGTCGCTCAGGCCGGTGCCGTCGGGCAGGATCGTCGGCCGCGTGTTCACGCGGTAGCTCTGGCCGACGTTAGTGGTGAACGCGATACCCGGCAGGTCGAGCGCCCATTCGCCGCCATAGGTGACACGCGACGAATCCTCGAACCGATCATAGCCGGCGAACCGGTTGAGCGAAAACAGGTTGGTATCGTCCAGGTCGACGGCGCGCGAATCCTCGTTCGGCAACGAAATATTGGCGACCTTGGGCGCCGCGACGAACTGGACGCGCGGCGTAAACCGCTGCGTCCCGCCCAGGAACGTGCCGATGAACGGCCATTTCACGTCTACCGCGGCCGCGCCGATGACGCGCTGGCGGAAGCCGCCGAACCCCTGATAGCTGGGGATCGTCGAAGCGATCTCATTGGTATTGTACAGGTCGCCACGCGCGAATGCCGTAAACGTGACTTCCTGACCCCAGTTCGTGAAGCGGCGCAGGTCCCATTGCAGGCTCGCGAACGCGCGCTGCGTGTCCTGGCCATCGGTTCGGGTCAGCGCGAGCGTGTTCAGTTGGAGCTGGAACCGGCCACCGACCAGCCCATCGTCGAACCGCTTGCGATAATCGATTTCCGGCAGCGCGATCGGCTGTTGTCCCTGGCTGTCGGCAACGCGCAACGTCTGCGCGTACCAGCCGCTCAGCGAGAAATAGCTGCTGTCGTCGATCCGCTCCAGGCTTGCCGTGGTGCGCAACCGGTCGTCACGCGAAATGTCGTAGCGGCGCAGGAACGTCCGGTCGGTCGTCAGGCGCAGCGAACCGCTCGCGGTCCAGTTCGGCGTCAACTGGTACCGCGCCATGCCGTCGATATAGCCGCGGAACGCCATGCTCGTGTCGGCCGTGTTGGCGGTCGTCAGGTCGTCGCTGCGCCGGCTTTCGGTCGCATAGGCGCGTATCTTGAACGCGCCCTTGGAATTGAGCGCGGAATAGTCGACCTGCGCCATCGGCAGCACGCTGCTGTAGATGTGCGGCGTGATGACGAGGCCCTGGTTCGGGGCGAGCTTCCAGTAATAGGGAACGCTGACTTCGACGCCGTTGACGCGACTATAGCCGCCGTTCGGCGAGAGCAGGCCACTGTCGCTGCCGCCGCCGACCGGGTTCGAGAATTCGGGTAGCGGCAGGCTCGGCAGACCGAACAGATGCAACCGTGCGCCCTTGTAGAAGATGCGCTTGCGTTCGGGGCGATAGGTGACGCGGACCGCGGTGATCTTCCACGTCGGTTCCTTCGGGCAACCGGCAGCGTTCGTAACGCCGCACGGTGTGTAGGCGGCGGTCTTCAAATTGACCGTACCATCGGCGTCGCGCGTGCCCTGCTGTGCCGCCAGGCGGCCGCCCTGTTCGAGCACGACGAGCATGTTGTCGACCACGCCGTCCTTCAGCGAATCGGTCAGATTGATCTCGTCGCCGTACGCGATGTCGCCTTCGGGATTGGTGACCGCGATGTTGCCGGTCGCGACGACCTTGCCGGTCTTGCGGTTCCACACGACCTTGTCGGCGCGCAGCCGGCTGCCCTGGCGGAACATCCGGACTTCACCGGTCGCGGTGACGATATCGGTGTTGGTGTTGTACTCCAGCGCGGTCGAGCTGAACTGCACCTGGTCTTCGGCCGGCGTCGCGGTCGACGCATTGGCAACGGGCGGGTCCTGCACCGGCGGCGCCACCGGGCGGTTCTGGAAATCCTGGGCCTGCGCAGGAGCAGCCGCGAGTCCGGTCGCCAGCGCGAGCGAAAGGGCGCAACCCGTCAAAAGGTCGATACGCAACACGATCCGAACCAACCCCTTTGGCACTGGGCAGCCGTTTGCCGCCATATCGCCCGCCTATCGCACCACCGGGCCTTCGCTGCAATCGCCGTGCGTTAGGGAGACCACCTTGCTTTGCCGGGCCCGCGGCATCAACTTATGGGCTACGCACATCCGTTCAAAAGCTTCCCGAGGTTTCTTCATGCAGATCGTCTTCGCCCCGACCGTTCCCGCCAACGCCCCGATCCTGGCCGTGCCCGTCGCGAAGGACGGCGTAGCTAAGGTCAGTTGGAGCGCGATCGGCGGCGATGTCGAGGCGGTGGCGACCAGCGCAGCGGCCGCGGGACGGTTCGCAGGCGAGACCGGTTCGGTCGTCGAGCTGTTCGTACCCGTCGACGGCGCAGTTCGCCGGGTCTTGCTCGTCGGCGTCGGCACGGGCGAGAACGCCGATTGGGAGAAGGCGGGCGGCGCGATCACCGCTCGCCTGCTGACTTCGGGTGCGACATCGGTCGTCGCCGACCTGTCGGCCGGTGCCACGCCGACCCCGAAGGCCGCCGCGCACTTCGCCGCCGCCGCTGCGCAGCGCGCATGGCGCTACGACACGTACCGCACCAAGCTGGCCGAGAAGTCGAAGCCGACTCTGACCGCGATCACCATCGCGGGTGCACCGGACGGCACCGACGCTGCCTGGGCGGAGCAGTCCGCGGTCACCGGCGGGCTCGACCTGACCCGCTGGCTCGTCACCTCGCCACCGAACGTCGTCTACCCCGAGAGCTTCGTCGAGAAGGTGACGAAGGACGTCGAGGGTCTCGGGCTCGAGATCACCGTGCTCGACGAAGCGCAGATGACCGAGCTCGGCATGGGCTCCCTGCTCGGCGTCAGCCAGGGCTCGCGCCGTGAAGCACGCATCCTCGCGCTCAAGTGGAACGGGGCAGGGGCCGACGCGCCCACCCTCGCGTTCGTCGGCAAGGGCGTGACGTTCGATTCGGGCGGCATCTCGATCAAGCCTGGCGCGGGCATGGAAGACATGAAGTGGGACATGGGCGGGGCAGGCGCCGTCGCCGGCGCGATGAAGGCACTGGCCAGCCGGAAGGCGAAGGCGAACGTCGTCGGCGTGATGGGCCTGGTCGAGAACATGCCCGACGGCGCCGCGCTGCGCCCGAGCGACGTCATCACCTCGATGTCGGGCCAGACGATCGAAGTGCTCAACACCGACGCCGAGGGTCGCCTCGTGCTCTGCGACTGCGTGACCTGGGTACAGCAGGCGCACAAGCCGACCACGATTGTCGACCTTGCCACGCTCACGGGGGCGATGATCGTCGCGCTCGGCACCGAGAATGGCGGCATCTTCGCCAATGACAACGCGCTCGCCGACCAGCTGATCGCGGCGGGCAAGACCACCGGCGACACGCTCTGGCGTTTCCCGCTGTCGCCCGCCTACGACAAGCTGATCGACTCGCCGATCGCCGACATGAAGAACGTCGGCCCCCGCGGTGCCGGCTCGATCACTGCCGCACAGTTCATCAAGCGCTTCGTCGACGAGGGCGTGAAGTGGGCGCATCTCGACATCGCCGGCATGGTCTGGTCCGACAAGCCCGGCACCAACCACGACAAGGGCGCAACCGGCTACGGCGTGCGGTTGCTCGACCAGTTCGTAGCGGACAATTTCGAGGGCTGAGGCCTGAGATAATCCTCCCCCGCCAGGGGGAGGTGGTGCGGCGCAGCCGTGACGGAGGGGGAGGGCTGCGATGCGCCTGCTCCGTGTCCGCCCCCTCCGTCAGCCTACGGCTGCCACCTCCCCCTGGCGGGGGAGGAATGCTAGAGGGAAACAATGCAGGTCGATTTCTACCACCTCACCAGCCCCCTAGACCGCGTCCTCCCACGCATAGCCGAGCGCGTCATCCAAACCGGCGGCCGCCTCCTGATCGTCGCCGAACCCGAGGAACAACGCGTCGCACTAGACCGCCTCCTCTGGTCCTATGCTCCCGAAAGCTTCCTCCCCCACGCCCAGGCCGGCAGCGCTGACGATACAGCGCAACCCATTCTAATCGCCCAAGATATCCAGGATACCGCCCCCGCCAACGCCGCCCGCAACGTCGCGGTGGTAGACGGACGTTGGCGTGACCTTATCCTAACCTTTGACCGAGCCTTCCATATCTTCGACGACGAAGCGATCCGCGAATCGCGCCTGGCCTGGAAGGCACTCGCCGACCGCGAAGGCGTCGAACGCCGCTACTGGAAGCAGAACGACTCCGGCCGCTGGGAGCAGGCGGCATAACCGTTGCTTTACGGCCGTCCCCCGCCTAAGCGCCGCGCATCCAAGTACCGTCAACACAGGAGCCCGTGACCATCATGGCCGCGAACCGTACCTTTTCGATCATCAAGCCCGATGCCACTCGCCGCAACCTGACCGGTGCGGTCACCAAGATGCTCGAGGAAGCCGGCCTGCGCGTCGTCGCTTCGAAGCGCATCCAGATGACCCGCGAGCAGGCCGAGGGCTTCTATGCGGTCCACAAGGAGCGTCCGTTCTTCGGCGAGCTCGTCTCGTTCATGATCTCGGGCCCGGTCGTCGTCCAGGTTCTCGAAGGCGAGAACGCGATGCAGCGCAACCGCGACATCATGGGCGCCACCAACCCTGCCAACGCCGACGCCGGCACGATCCGCAAGGAACTCGCCGAGTCGATCGAAGCCAACTCGGTGCATGGTTCGGATTCGGACGAGAACGCCGAGATCGAGATCGCGTACTTCTTCAAGCCCGAAGAAATCGTCGGCTGATGACCTGGCGGTTGCGACGGGCAGGGCCGGGCGACGCGCCTGCGCTTTCGCTCGTCGCATCCGCCACGTTCCTCGATACCTATGCGACCGTGCTGTCAGGGGCCGACATCGTCTCCCACTGCACGATGAAGAACAGCATCGCCGCGTTCGAGACGTGGCTGGCCGATCCGGCCACGATCGTCACGCTGGCCGAGTACGAGCCCGGCCACGCGCCTATAGGTTACACGGTACTGACCGCGCCGGACTTTCCGATCGAACCCGGCCCAGCGGACATAGAACTCCGCCGCATCTATCTCATGAATCAGGCCCAAGGCTCAGGCCTCGGCGCCGCCCTGATGACCCGCGCCCTCGAAGACGCCGTCGCGGCAGACCGAACCCGAGTCCTACTAGGCGTATGGGACCAGAACACCCGCGCGCGAGCCTTCTACGAACGCCAAGGCTTCAAGGTGATCGGCGCTCGCCAGTTCATGGTCGGCACCACGCTCCATGACGACCCGGTCTACGCCCGGTCGGTGTGAGTTTCCCCGGCGAAGGCGCCGCACTTCAGGGCAGCGCTACCACCCCGGCGAAGGCCGGGGCCCAATTGGAAAGGTCGCAGTAACGGAACGCTGCCCTCCGTTAGCAACGTTCCCCAATTGGACCCCGGCCTCCGCCGGGGTGGTGCCGTTTAGAGGTAGGCAATCACGTCGCCGGCTTCTCTTTCGCCCAGATCGTATCCAGCCTAGCCTGGTCACCACCGCGCTGGCGAACGCGCAAGCCCTCGAGCTTCAGTGATCGACCCATCAAGGGCAAGCCGGCTTCGGTCTTCCAGATCACTTCATAAATCCCCCTCGCCGACCGGGTCGTGTCACCATCAAAATATTGGACGCTAACCAGAACCGGCAACCGGCCTGCTCGGTTGTCCGCGCCGCCATCGGTCAGCTTCAGAAGCGGTTTAGAGAACCACGATTTGTCGATGATCGGCTCCGCCGGCGGCCGTTGCGGCGATACGCCCAGCGCGTGCGGGAAGGTGATCGTCACGTCCTGCAGGTCATGCCGCGCATCCTTCAGCAACAGCGTGTTGCCGCCATCCTGCACGATCGCCGAAAGATCGATCTTCGTCCGCTCGCGCGCCGCACTCGACTGGGCAGCGATCTTGTCGGCCTCGCTCGCACGGTGATCCGACCAGTTCGTCCACAGGGTCAACGCCGCGATCAGCACGCCCGCGACCGCCACGACCTCCGCCAGCGTAACCCAACGGCGGCGCGTCGCAGCAGCCTCGCGGCGTTCGGTCGGTGTCTCGGTGCTCATCGCCCACCGGCTTCCAGCAAGCGGGCGGGGGCAGCGAGTTCCCAACTCCGCGCGATCCGGTCCTCGACCAGCGCCCAATCCGGATCGCCCGCAACATTCATCCCGACCCAGCCGGTCGCGCCGAGATACGCCGGCCGCGAATACACGGCCGGGTTCGCCTCGATCAGCGTCGCCTGTTCATCAGTGCCGCTGGTCTTCACGCACACCACGGTCAGCCCATCGCCATGATGATCCTCGCGAAACTGCGCGAACTGCTTGCCCGCGACGAAGAAGGTGGGCTGGCCGTGAGAGACCATCTCCTCGGTCTCGGGCAACGCCAGCGCCGCCGCACGAACGCGGTCGAGGGGGGACAAGTCGGTCATCGAGTCACGAACTCCGCCAAGGTTTTCGGATACAGCGCATGTTCCGCTGCCAGCACGCGCGCCGCAAGCGCATCCGCATCGTCGCCGGCAAGGATCGGCACCTCGGCCTGGCCCAGCACCACGCCGCCATCGAGTTCCTCCGTCACGACATGCACCGAGCACCCGCCGACCGCATCGCCCGCCGCGATTGCCCGTGCGTGCGTGTCGAGCCCCGTGTACTTGGGCAGCAACGACGGATGGATGTTGACGATTCGATCCCGCCAAGCCGCGACGAACCCGTCCGACAGCAACCGCATATAGCCGGCCAGCGCAACGACCTCGACACCAGCTTCGTGCAACGCCGCATCGATCGCCGCCTCGTACGCCGGCTTGCCCAAACCTTTCGGGGAGAGCGCGAACGTCGCCACACCCTCGGACCGCGCCCATGCGAGTCCAGCTGCATCCGGCTTGTCCGACGCCACGAGCGCGATCTCGAAAGGACAATCTGCCGCGCGCGACGCGCCGACCAGCGCCATCATGTTCGATCCACGCCCCGAGATCAGCACGCCGACCCGCGTCTTCTCAGCCATGCGTCGCGGTCCAATCCTCGCGCGCGCTCCACGTGCCGGCAGACCCGCGTACCGTGCAGCCATGCGTCCCGGTCTCGATCTTCCCGATCGTGAACACGGTCTCGTGCGCCGCCTCCAGCGCGGCGGTCACCGCCTCGGCCTCGTCAGCACTCACGATCACGACCATGCCGATCCCGCAGTTGAACGTCCGCGCCATCTCCTCCGGCTCGATCGCGCCCTGCGCCTGCAGGAACGCCATCAACCGCGACTGCTCCCACGCATCCGCATCGACCACCGCATGCACGCCGTCGGGCAGCACACGCGGGATGTTCTCGAGCAGACCACCCCCGGTGATATGCGCCAATCCCTTGATCCGCCGCTCGCGCAGCAACGGCAGCAGGCTCGCGACATAGATGCGAGTCGGCGCCATGAGGTGATCGATCAGCAACTTGTCCTGGTCGAACAACGCAGGCCGATCGAGCTTCCACCCGCGATCGGTGGCAAGACGGCGCACCAGCGAGAACCCGTTCGAATGCACGCCCGAAGACGCCAGCCCGAGCATCACGTCGCCCGCAGCGATCTCGCGCCCCGTCAGCACGTTGGTCCGCTCGACCGCACCGACACAGAACCCCGCCAGGTCGTAATCGCCGTCCGCATACATGCCCGGCATCTCGGCGGTCTCGCCCCCGATGAGCGCGCAGCCGGCGGTCTTGCAGCCTTCCGCGATCGAGGCGACGACGCGCTCTGCAACCGCGGCATCGAGCTTCCCGCTCGCATAATAATCGAGGAAGAACAGCGGCTCGGCGCCCTGCACGATCAGGTCGTTGACGCACATCGCCACCAGGTCGACGCCGACGCCCTCATGCCGGTCCCACTCGATCGCCAGCTTCAGCTTGGTGCCCACGCCATCGTTCGCCGCGACCAGCAACGGATCGACGAACCCTGCCGCCTTGAGGTCGAACATCCCGCCAAAGCCACCAAGATCGGCATCCGCCCCCGGCCTACGCGTCGAGCGCGCGAGCGGCGCGATCGCCCGCACCAACGCATTGCCCGCGGCGATCGAAACGCCCGCCTGAGCGTAGGTGTAAGGGCCCGAAGCGGGAGCGGCGGAGTCTGGCGTATCGGTCATGATCGGTGCTGCTAGCCACATCGCGCTTGGATTTCCACGTCTGCTTCGCCAAAAGGCCCGCTTGATGCGTATCCGTACCCTTGCCACCGCGCTTGCTGGCGCCGCTCTCCTGCTGAGCGGTGGAGCCGTGCTCGCGCAAATCGAAGGCGGCAGCCGAGGCGCAGCTCCGGTCGACAGCGGCAGCGCCTACGAGGTGAGTGGCGTCACCGTCGACGTCGCGGGCAAGACCGCCGACGCCGCGCGTTACAGCGGCTGGCGGCTCGCCCAGCGTAAGGCCTGGGTGCAATTGTCGAACCGGCTCGGTGGCGGCGGTGGCCTCGTCTCCGACGGTACGCTCGATTCGCTGGTCTCTGGAATCGTCGTCGAGAACGAACAAATCGGCCCGCAGCGCTACATCGCCAAGCTCGGCGTCCTGTTCGATCGCACCCGCGCCGGATCGATCCTCGGTATCTCGACCTACGCCGATCGCTCGCAGCCGATGCTCGTGATCCCCGTCCAATACTCGGGTGGCGTCGGCCAGGCGTTCGAGCAGAGCACGCAGTGGCAGCAGGCCTGGGCGCGCTATCGCACCGGCAACAGCAGCATCGACTATGTCCGCCCGTCCGGCTCCGGCCCCGACGCGCTCCTGCTCAACGTAGGCCAGACGCAGCGCCCCGGCCGCGGCTGGTGGCGGACGATCCTCGACCAATATGGCGCGAGCGACGTGCTGACCCCGGTCGTGAAGCTTTATCGCCAATGGCCCGGCGGCCCGGTGATCGGCGTGTTCGAAGCGCGCCACGGCCCCGACAACGAGCTGATCGGGAGCTTCACGCTGCGAGTCGGCACGCCCGACGGGATCGCGCAGCTGCTTGATACCGGCGTGAAGCGGATCGACGACCTCTACCAGCAGGCACGTCGCAACGGCTCGCTCCGCGTCGACTACAGCCT
Organism: Sphingomonas sp. SL1004; assembly: GCF_057815015.1. NCBI lineage: Bacteria > Pseudomonadati > Pseudomonadota > Alphaproteobacteria > Sphingomonadales > Sphingomonadaceae > Sphingomonas > Sphingomonas sp. SL1004. The sequence goes on along the minus strand of NZ_JBYMUX010000001.1, from coordinate 1,004,756 downwards.
GTCGCCACCGCCGCCGCCCGAAGCCGCGGTGGTCGACGACCTGCCCACGGACGAGACCGCGGATGCAAACACCGCGGCGCTGACCGGCGGCGAGGGCATCTCGGTCATCGTCCAGTTCGACACACCTGCTGCTGCAAACGTCTCCTCGACCGAAGCTGCACTCCGCGCGATTCCCGGCGTCCGCTCGGCCGCGACGACCAGCCTCGCGCTCGGCGGCGTCTCGCTGATGCGCGTCGCTTATGACGGCGATCCGGCTGCGCTCAAGACCGCGCTCGAAGCGCGCGGGTTCCAGGTCTTCGGCTCGGGCCAGACGATCCGGATCCGCCGGGTTTCCCAACTTCTTCCGCCGGACCTTCCCGCGGATACCGTGACGACAGGGTGAGCGCGACCAAGATGACTCAAATCGCGCTGCCACTTGGTTGGCCGGCGGACCCTCGCGACGACGCCTTCCTGGTTACCCCCTCCAACTCGCGGGCCGTCCATACGCTGGAGCATACCGCGACGTGGCCCGTCATGACCGCCATCCTCACCGGCCCGCGCAAATCTGGCCGGAGCCTGCTCGCGCGGATCTTCGCGGCGAAGAGTGGTGGCACGATCATCGACGATGCCGAGCGCGTGCCCGAAGCGCAGTTGTTTCACGCCTGGAACCGCGCGCAGGAGGAGCACAGGCCGCTCCTGATCGTCGCCGACGCAGCCCCGCCAGAGTGGAAGGTGAAGCTTCCCGATCTCCGCTCGCGCCTCGCCGCCAGCCCGATCGCGGCGATCGGCGCGCCCGACGACGAACTGATGCGGCTGTTGCTAGCGCATCTGTTCGAGCGGCGCAGCCTCGATGCGCGACCCGATCTGATCGACTGGCTCGCGACCAGAATCGAGCGCAGTCATATTACCGTAACGCGAACCGTCGATGCGCTCGATCAGGAGGCGATGGAACGTCGCAAGCGCTTGTCCATTCCTCTTGCACGAACCACACTGACCGAGGCCGGGCTGATCCTCCGACCGCAACTCGCTCTCGACCTTCCGCTCTTTACGCCACCATAAGCCCCCAAGAGGCCCGATGAACCGTCCAGCCCATATCGTCCGTCAATCGGAAGACGACGACGATCCCATCGGCGCAGAGCCGAACGACCGGTTTTTCAACCGCGAGCTGTCCTGGCTGGCGTTCAACCGCCGTGTGCTGGAGGAGGCGTGCAACCCCGCGCATCCGCTGCTGGAGCGGCTCCGTTTCCTGTCGATCTCGGGGTCCAACCTCGACGAGTTCTTCATGGTCCGCGTCGCCGGCTTGAAGGGGCAGCAGACACAGGACGTCGATCGACGCTCGGCGGACGGGCTGACCGCGGGCCAGCAGCTTACCGCGATCGTCCGAGAGGCCGACGAGCTGATGGCGAGCCAGCAGGCGGTGTGGGGCGACCTGCGCGTGCTGCTCGACGAGGCTGGGCTGTTCGTCCTGCGCCGGGAAGCCGTTGAGGGCGAGGCCGACGAGTGGCTCGAAACGCATTTCCGCGACCAGATCTTCCCGATCCTGACCCCGCAGGCGCTCGACCCCGCGCACCCGTTCCCGTTCATTCCGAACCGCGGCCTGTCGGTGATATTCGACCTTGTCCGTCGGTCGGATAATGAGCCGGTCCGCGAGCTGGTCATGCTCCCGCACACGATGACGCGCTTCGTCCGCCTCCCCGGCGAGCCGGCGCGCTACATCTCGATCGAATCGATCCTGAAGCGGTTCGCGCCGGTCCTGTTCCCCGGCTACGAAGTCCTCGCCGCCGCCAGCTTCCGCGTCCTGCGCGACAGCGACATGGAGATCGAGGAGGAGGCCGAGGACCTCGTCCGCTACTTCGCCAACGCGATCAAGCGCCGTCGCCGCGGCCGCGTGATCCGTCTGGAACTCGAAACCGGTATCCCCGACGTGCTCGCCGCGGTCCTCAAGGATGAGCTCGGCGGTGCAGACGCGATCATTACCGAGAGCGGCAATCTGCTCGGCATCGTCGACCTCGACGGATTGGTCGACGAGGACCGCCCCGACCTCAAGTTCCCGCCCTTCACACCACGCTTCCCCGAACGCATCCGCGAATTCGGCGGCGATTGCTTCGCGGCGATCAAGGCGAAGGACATCGTCGTCCACCACCCCTACGAGACGTTCGAAGTGGTGCTCGCCTTCCTCAAGCAGGCGGCGAACGATCCCGACGTCGTCGCCATCAAGCAGACGCTCTACCGCGCCGGCAAGCAGCCCGCGGTCATCAACGCGCTAATCACCGCGGCCGAAGCGGGCAAGTCGGTCACCGCGGTCGTCGAGCTCAAGGCGCGGTTCGACGAAGAGCAGAACATGGTCTGGGCCTCCGCGCTGGAACGTGCGGGCGTGCAGGTCGTCTACGGCTTCATCGACTGGAAGACGCACGCCAAGGTCTCGCTGGTCGTCCGCCGCGAAGGCCAGGCGTTCCGCACCTACTGCCATTTCGGCACGGGCAATTATCACCCGGTCACCGCCAAGATCTACACCGACCTCAGCTTCTTTACCGCCGACGCCGCGGTCGGGCGCGATGCGGCGCAGATGTTCAACTACATCACCGGGTACGTCGAACCGACCGACATGGCGCGCGTCAGCCTGTCGCCACGTGACTTACGCCAGAACCTGATGAACCTGATCGACGTCGAGATCGCCAACGCGCGCGCCGGCAAACCCGCCGGCGTATGGGCGAAGATGAACTCGCTGGTCGACCCTGCGGTGATCGAGAAGCTGTATGAAGCGAGCGGGGCAGGGGTCGAGATCGACCTCATAATCCGCGGCATCTGCTGCCTGCGCCCCGGCGTACCTGGCTTGTCCGAGACGATCCGCGTGAAATCGGTGATCGGGCGGTTCCTCGAGCACAGCCGGATCTGGGCGTTCGGCAACGGCAAGGCGCTCCCCAACGACGGGGCCAAGCTGTTCATCTCGTCGGCCGACTGGATGCCCCGCAACTTCGACCGCCGCGTCGAATATATGTTGCCGATCCTCAATCCGACCGTTCACGACCAGATCCTCGATCAGGTCATGGTCGCCAATCTGATCGACAACGAACAGAGCTGGGAGCTAGGCCCTGACGGCGAATATAGCCGCGTCGATCCCGGCGACCGCCCGTTCAACCTGCATCGGTATTTCATGACGAATCCTTCGCTCTCCGGCCGCGGCGCATCGCTCGCGACCAGCAACGCCGTGCCGACCCTGTCGCTTCGGCGAAAACGATGAACGTCACGAATATCCTGTTCGGCAATTCGACCCCGAAGGCCGAGACCGACGATCACCCGCGCACCGGGATTATCGACATCGGCTCGAACTCGATCCGTCTGGTGGTGTATCAAGGCCCGCCCAGACTCCCCGCGATCCGGTTCAACGAGAAGGTTCTCGCCGGTCTCGGGCGAGGTCTCGCAGCAACCGGATCGATCGAGAAATCCGCGCTGAAGACCGCGCGCGTTGCGCTCGCGCGGTTCGCAGCGGTTGCGCGTGAGATGGAATGCTCGACGCTCCGGACGGTCGCGACGGCGGCGGTACGCGATGCGAAGAACGGCGGCGAACTTATTGCAACCGCCGAACAACTCGGCCTGAAGGTCGAGACCCTGTCGGGCGAGCAGGAAGCCAGCGCGGCCGGTTACGGTGTCCTTTCCGCGATCCCCGAGGCGGACGGCATTGTCGGCGATCTGGGCGGTGGCAGTCTCGAACTCGTCCGCGTCCGCCGCGGGAAGATCGAGGACCGCGTCTCGTTCCCGCTTGGCGTCCTGCGTATCGGCCCGATCCGCGCCAAACGCGGCAAGGTCCTCGAACGTCACGTCGCCCGCCTGGTACGCGAAGCCGGCTGGACGGCACGCGGGCAGGGCCTTCCTCTGTACCTCGTCGGTGGTTCCTGGCGTGCGCTCGCGCGGCTCGACATGGAGCTGTCGGACTACCCGCTGCCGATCATTCACCAATATTCCATGACTGCCGCGACGATCACGCGGTTGAGCCGAACGATCCCGCAACTCTCGAAGCCGCGTTTGAAGGCTATTCCCGGCCTGTCCTCGGGCCGCACGGCAACGCTGGCGGATGCGGCGGCACTGTTGGGGCTGCTGATGCGGCAACTCGGCAGCCGAACCACGGTCGTGTCCGCCTATGGCCTGCGCGAAGGCCTTCTTTATGAGAACCTGAAGTCAGCAGACCGCGCGCTCGATCCGCTGATCGTTGCCGCGCGCGAAGAGGGGCGTTTGCTAGGGCGCTTTCCCGAACACGGCGATCTCCTCGATCGCTGGATCGCGCCGCTGTTCACCACCGAGCCACCGGCGATGGCCCGCATTCGTCACACGGCATGCCTGCTCGCGGACGTAGGCTGGCGCGCCAACCCCGAGTTCCGCGCCGAACGTGGCGTCGAGGTCGCGCTACACGGCAACTGGGTAGCCATTGACGCACCGGGCAGGGGGATGCTGGCGCAGGCGCTCTATACGAGCCTCGGTGGCGATCTGGCAGCAGCTGATCCGGTCTGCCGACTTGCAACGCCCGCAGCAGTAAAGAGCGCGACCGCCTGGGGGCTCGCAATGCGTCTCGGCCAGCGCATGAGCGGAGGCTTGGCAGGTCCGCTGAAGCGGTCACGCTTGTCGGACGACGGCACCACGCTGACGCTGACGCTACGTCCGGAAGATCGAGGGCTATACGGTGAAGCGGTGGAGCGCCGCCACACCGCACTGGCGACGGCGTTAGGCCGCAAACCCTTACTGGCGCTGGCCTAAAACCGATCCTCACTCATCGCCGATTCCGGCGTCTCTCCCGCTTCCAAATGGGAGAGGGGAGAGGCCCGCGGCCACTCGGCCTTGGCATGGGTGAGGACGACGTGCCGTCAAGCGCAGGTAAAGCGCTCGATCCGACCCTTCGCATCGACATAGACATTCAGCCGATCAGCCCGGAAATCCATGGTCACCGCGGTATTCGGTGCGATCCAGCGCAGCGTCCGCGATCCCGACCGGGTCTGCATCACATCCGCCCGGGCATCGCTTGCGCGCTTGCCGACCAAATCGCCCAACGAGTCGGCATTGCACGCGGTAGCGACCGGTGCAGCGGCAGGCGTCTCGCCGCGCATCTCTACCGGCGTACACGCCGCCGTGGCGGCCAAGGCTGCGACCAGAACGATCCTCATGCGGCATCTTCCGTACGCGTCATCTTCAGCTTGCCGCCGATGACCGCAAAGGCCAGTCGTCCCTCGACCAGATCGAGCGCATCGCGCCCGAACTGATCGAACCGCCAACCCTCCAGCATCGGCAGTCCGGTCCGCACGCCTGCCGCCAGTGCCTCCAGCTCGTCCGTCCGCGCCAAAAGTTTTGACGCAACATCAATGTCTCGCGAGCGAATCTTGAGCAATAGCTTGAGGAGGTCTGCAACCAGCGAGCCCTCCTTGCCAAGCCCCGGCTTACGATCGTCGCGCGGCGGCATCTCGTCGTCGCTCAGCGGTTGCGAACTCTCGATCGCCGCCATCAAGCGCCCGCCGATGTCGTTACCAGCCCAGGTCGCCGAAAGTCCACGCACCCTCGCGAGGTCTGCCTGCTTGCGCGGCGGATGGCCCGCCATGTCGCCGAGTGTCTCGTCCTTGACGATCCGACCGCGTGGCAAATCCTTCGCCTGCGCCTCCAGTTCCCGCCACCGCGCCAGCGCCTTCAACCTTCCCAGCACGTCAGGCTTGCGCCCCGAAATCCGCACGCGCTTCCACGCAAGATCGGGATCGTTCGCATAATTGGCAATGTCGCCAAGCCGCTCCATCTCCTGATCGAGCCACACGCCGCGCCCGGTCTTGCGCAACCGCTCGAGCATCTTGGGGAAGATCTTCGACAGATGCGTCACGTCGCCGATCGCATATTCGATCTGCCGCGCGTCGAGCGGTCGGCGCGCCCAATCGGTAAACCGCGCGCCCTTGTCGACCGCGATCCCGAGCCAGCTGTCGACGAGGTTCGAATAGCCGATCTGCTCGCCCTGGCCGAGCGCCATCGCCGCGACCTGCGTGTCGAACAGCGGGAAGGGTGTCTTGCCGGTGAGGTTGTAGACGATCTCGATGTCCTGCCCGCCGGCATGAACGACCTTCAGCACGTCATGATTCTCGACGAGCAAATCCAGCAGCGGTTTCAGGTCGATCCCAGGCGCCATCGGATCGATTGCGGCCGCCTCCTTGTCGTCGGCGATCTGGATCAGGCAGAGCTCCGGGTAATAGGTGCTCTCGCGCATGAATTCGGTGTCGACGCACACATAGTCGGCGTCGGCCATCCGCGCGCACAGATTGGCGAGCGTGGCACTGTCGGAGATAAGCGGGTGGATATGCATCGCCCGTCCATAGCGAGGCTCCCTCTCGTTGACAAAGGGGCGGGTTGACAAAGGCGGGTAGGGAAGGTGAAGCGCGAGCCATCCAATTCCCGTCATCCCAGCGCAAGCTGGGATCTCCCGTCGCAGGGCGCACCCTTGCTGCACGAGATGCTGGGACGACGTATGAGAGACAGAGACATGCACGCCTATCGCACCCACAACTGCGCCGCCCTCCGCCCCGAACAGGTCGGCGAAGAGGTCCGCGTCTCCGGCTGGGTCCACAAGAAGCGCGATCACGGCGACCTCGTCTTCATCGATCTGCGCGATCACTACGGCATCACGCAGATCGTCACCGACGTCAGCGGCCCGGTCTTTAAGGTCATCGAGGGTCTGAAGAGCGAGAGCGTCGTCACGATCACCGGCAAGGTGACCGCACGGGCGCCCGAAGCGGTCAACCCGAACCTGCCGACCGGCGGGATCGAGATCCGCGCGACCGCCGCGACCGTCCAGTCTATGGCCGGCGAGCTGCCGATGCCGGTCGCGGGCGAGGCCGAGTATCCCGAGGATATCCGCCTGCGCTATCGCTATCTGGACCTGCGTCGCGAGCGGCTGCACGCCAACATCATGCTCCGCAGCCAGGTCATCACGTCGCTGCGCAACCGCATGAATGCGCAGGGCTTCACCGAATTCCAGACGCCGATCCTGACCGCGTCGTCGCCCGAGGGCGCGCGCGATTATCTGGTGCCAAGCCGCGTCCATCCGGGCAAGTTCTATGCGCTCCCGCAGGCGCCGCAGATGTTCAAGCAGCTGCTGATGGTCGCCGGCTTCGACCGCTATTTCCAGATCGCGCCGTGCTTCCGCGACGAGGACGCGCGCGCTGATCGTTCGCCGGGCGAATTCTACCAGCTCGATTTCGAGATGAGCTTCGTCACGCAGGACGACGTGTTCAATGCGATCGAACCCGTCCTGCACGGCGTGTTCGAGGAATTCGCCGACTGGCAGGGCAAGGGCCGTCAGGTCTCGGCACTGCCGTTCAAGCGCATCCCCTACCGCGAATCGATGCTGAAATACGGCAGCGACAAGCCCGACCTGCGCAACCCGATCCTGATCCACGACGTCGGCCGTCATTTCATCGATTCGGGATTCGGCCTGTTCGCCGGGATCGTCGCCGGCGGTGACGTTGTCCGCGCGATCCCGGCGCCGAACACCGCGGACAAGAGCCGCAAATTCTTCACCGACATGAACGACTGGGCGCGCGCCGAAGGGCATGCCGGGCTCGGCTACATCACGCAGAAGAACGGTGAACTCGGCGGCCCGATCGCCAAGAACCACGGTGAGGAAGCCACCCGGAAGCTGATCGCCGAGATGGGCCTCGGCCCGAACGACGGCATCTTCTTCGCCGCCGGCAAGGAACTCCCCGCCTCGAAGCTCGCTGGAGCCGCGCGTGCGCGGATCGGTGCTGACTTGGGGCTCATCGACGAGAACCGCTTCGAGTTCTGCTGGATCGTCGATTTCCCGATGTTCGAATATGACGAGGACGCGAAGAAGGTCGACTTCAGCCACAACCCGTTCTCGATGCCGCAGGGCGAGATGGACGCGCTGGAGAACAAGGATCCGCTCGATATCCTGGCGTATCAGTACGATATCGTCTGCAACGGCGTCGAGCTGTCGTCGGGCGCGATCCGGAACCACCGGCCGGAGATCATGTACAAGGCGTTCGAGATCGCCGGCTACACGCAGGCCGATGTGGACACCAACTTCGCGGGCATGATCAACGCGTTCAAGGTCGGTGCACCGCCGCATGGTGGCTCGGCACCGGGGATCGACCGGATGGTGATGCTGCTCGCGGGCGAGCCGAACATCCGCGAGGTCGTGCTGTTCCCGATGAACCAGAAGGCCGAGGACCTGATGATGGGCGCACCGAGCCCGGTCAGCGCCAAGCAGCTGAAGGAACTCAACATCCGGTTGACGGTGGATGGTCCGAAGGACGCGACGAAGGTGGTCGCACCCAACGCGGGGTAATGAAACTGTCCCTCGCCCCTTCGGGGAGAGGGAAGGAGGAGCCGCTTGGCGACGGGAGGGTGAGGGGCGGTTGGGATACCCCAACGCCCCTCACCCTCCCACCCGCAAGCACGGGCGGGCCCCTCCCTCTCCCCGACGGGGCGAGGGGTTCAAGTTGTACGCCCGCCGCTTTCCCAACCCCGTTAACCATGCAAATACCCCTGCACAGTAAGGGGATGGCATGCTCGACGATCAGATGACACCGGCGGCGGCGCCAAGCCTCGTCCGCAGCCTCGGCGTCACGGGTGTCCTGTTTCTGACCCTCTCCGTCGCGACCCCGGCATCGTCGGTATTCGTTATCGTCCCGGGCATGCTCCAGGTGGCTGGCACAGGCGCAGTCTGGGCGACGCTGATCGCCGGTCTCATCTGCGTGGCGACCGCATTCGTCTATGCCGAGCTATCCTCCGCCTGGCCGGTTGCCGGCGGTGAGTATGTCGCGGTCGCGCATACGCTCGGGCCGATGGCGGGGTTCGTCATGCTCGGCGTCAACGTCTTCAACAACCTGCTCTTCCCGCCGGTCGCAGGTCTGGGCGTCAGCGCGGTGCTTGGTACGCTCGTCCCCGGCCTGCCGCAGATCCCCGTCGCGATCGCCGTAGTCGCCGGATCGACGCTGGTCGCGATCCTCCAGATCAAGGTGAACGCCTGGCTCACCGGGCTCTTCCTGCTCGTCGAAATGTTGGCGATCCTCGCGGTCGTATGGCTCGGATTCGCCGACGCCGTGCGCCCGTTCGGCGACCTGCTCCTGCACCCGGTCATGCCGCAAGGCGCTGCCTTGGTCCCCGCATCGGCCGCCTCGATAGGCCTCGCCACGTCGATCGCGATCTTCGCGCTCAACGGTTACGGCGCGGCGGTGTACTTCGGCGAGGAGATGCTTGACGCCCCGCGGCTGATCGCCCGCGCGATCATGGCGTCGCTCGCGCTGACGCTGCTGTTCGAGGGTATCCCGATCGTCGCGGTCCTCGTTGGTGCACCCGACCTCCCCGCCACGCTCACCGCCGACGATCCGTTCGGACTTCTGGTGGCGCTTCGCAGCGGCTCCGCGATGGCCGACTGGATCTCGATCGGGGTCGTGGTCGCGATCGTTAACGCTGTGATCGCCTGCATCCTCGCCTGCGCGCGGTTCTTCTACGGGACCGCGCGCGACGGATCATGGGGTCGCCCGCTCGATCAGTGGATGGCGCAGGTCCACCCGCGCTTCGGCTCGCCCTGGGTCGGCACGCTGCTGGTCGGCGGGTTCGGGATCGTCGCGTGCTTCCTCCCGCTCCAGTTGCTGCTGGTCCTCAGCGGCACCGGACTCGTCGCGATCTACGCGGGCATCTGCGTCGCGGCGATGGTCGGCAGGCGCACCGGCAAGACCGCCCACGCACCCTACCAGATGCCGCTCTATCCGCTGGCCCCAATCCTGACGCTGCTCGCGCTCGGCTATGTCTGCTGGACGAGCTGGTTCGATCTGGAGGAGGGCCGCCCCGGCCTGATCATGACGGCCGCCGAAATCCTGCTCTCGATCGCCTATTATTGGTTCGTCCTGCGTCGTCGCGGCCCGTGGAACGTTCATCTTCCACTAGCGACGGAGAGCAACGCATGACGATCCATCTGGCCGATTACGAAACCGGCGACGAATACGACGGCAAGTACAAGCACGATCTGGCGGAACTGCAGAAGCGTCTCGAGCACATCCAGGTCGCACACATCGTCGGTGGAACGCGCGCGATCGTCATGTTCGAGGGCTGGGACGCAGCGGGCAAGGGCGGCATCATCCAGCGTCTCTCCGCCGAATGGGATCCGCGCAACTACAAGGTCTGGCCGATCTCGGCACCGACCGCGGACGAGAAGGCGCATCATTTCCTCTGGCGCTTCTGGAATCGGTTACCCGCCAACGGCAACATCGCGATCTTCGATCGCAGCTGGTACGGCCGCGTGCTGGTCGAGCGCGTCGAGGGGTTCGCGAGCGATGCCGAATGGCGTCACGGCTACGACGAGATCAACGCGTTCGAGGCACAGCAGGTCGAGAGCGGCACGACGCTGATCAAGCTGTTCATCCACACGACGCAGAAGGAGCAGGACCGTCGTCTCGAGGCGCGGCTCGACGATCCGTGGAAGCACTGGAAGACCGGGCTCGACGATTTCCACAACCGGTCGCGCCGCGAAGACTATCTGGAGGCGATGGCCGAGATGTTCGCGCGCACCGACACCGCGACCGCGCCGTGGACGGTGATCGACGGCAACGACAAGAAGGCGGCCCGGATCGCAGCGCTGACGCTGATCGCGGACCGCCTCGAAGCGGGCGTATCGATGGTGCCGCCACCGCTCGACCCGAAGGTCAAGAAGGTGGCGGAGAAGGCGTTAGGCCTTCGCTGACCCGTCAGGCCTTTGCGGATTTGGCCTCTGCTGCCTCGGCCTGGATGAACTCGTCATCCTCGTTGAGCAGCAGCATTTGCCCCTTGTCGATGCCGAAATAGGCACCGCGGAGCGCCAGCGTGCCGGCGGCCTCGGCTTCGGTCACGAACGGGAACGTGCGCAGGTTGGCGATCGACGTACGGACGGATTCAAGCTCCATCTCCCGACCGGCCTGCTCGCCGTCGCCAAATTTCGCGACGACCTTCTCGCGCGCGCCGTCGAGCAGGCTGACCCAGTCGGAGACGAAGCCACCCGCACCATGCTCGGCATCCGCGAACGCCTGCGTCAGCGCAGCCTTGCAGCCACCGCACTTCTCGTGACCCATCACGACGATCTCTTCGACCTTCAGCTGCGTGACCGCGAACTCGATCGCCGCCGAAACGCCGTGATGGCCGCCCCCGGTCTCGAACGGCGGCACGAGATTGGCGACGTTGCGGACGACGAACACTTCGCCCGGAAGCGTGTCGAAAATCTGTGCGGGTTCGACGCGGCTGTCCGAGCAGGCGATGATCATCACCTTCGGACTCTGGCCGTCCTGCAGCTCCTTCCAGCGCTCGCGCTGCTCTTCCCAGGGACCGTCCTTGAAGCGGTGATAGCCTTCAATCATTTCCGGAAAGTGAGTTGGCACGGTTAGCCTTCCATATCAGTTTGCGATGCAACATGACAAACCTGTCATGTTGAAACTGGTTCCATGATTTTATCCGGTTCGTCGATCGGTTCCAAGCCGACGATGTCGTCCGCCGCCATTGTCTCAAGGGCAGGGCGGGGCTATCTGGCACCTCATGAACGACATGACCCCGATGGCTGCGCCGGTCCGTACGCGCAAGCCCGACTGGATCCGCGTCAAGGCGCCGACCTCCGCTGGCTTCGCGAAAACCCGCGAGTTGATGCGCTCGAAAAGCCTCACTACCGTATGCGAAGAGGCGGCGTGCCCGAACATCGGCGAATGCTGGTCGAAGAAGCACGCGACGGTCATGATCCTCGGCGACACTTGCACGCGGGCTTGTGCGTTCTGCAACGTCAAGACCGGCATGCCTCGCGCGGTCGACCGGCTGGAGCCGCAGAACGTCGCTGACGCCGCCGCGCAGATGGGGCTCAACCACATCGTCATCACCTCGGTCGATCGTGACGACCTGCCCGATGGCGGCGCGTCGCAGTTCGTGAAGGTGATCCAGGCGATCCGCGCGTCGAACCCGACTACGACGATCGAGATCCTGACTCCCGACTTCCGCAACAAGGCGCAGGCCGCGATCGAGTCGATCGTCGAGGCGCGTCCCGACGTATACAACCACAATCTCGAGACCGTGCCGCGGCTCTATCCGACGATCCGCCCGGGTGCGCGCTACTATGCGTCGCTCCGCCTGCTGGAGAGCGTGAAGAAGCATGATCCTTCGATCTTCACCAAGTCGGGCGTGATGCTCGGACTCGGCGAGGAGCGTCTCGAGATCCATCAGGTGATGGACGACATGCGCTGCGCCGACATCGATTTTCTGACGATGGGCCAGTATCTCCAGCCCACGCCGCGTCACGCGAAGGTTGCCGAGTTCGTCCCGCCCAAGGCCTTCGATGCCTATGCCTCGATTGCCCGCGCGAAGGGGTTCCTGCTGGTCGCATCGTCGCCGCTCACCCGGTCGAGCTATCACGCCGGCGATGATTTCGAGCAACTGCGCGCGAACCGCGACGCGAAGCTGGGCGTCGTGCGCATCTGATGCCGAAGCATTCGGAAACGCGCCATCTGCCCTACACCCCTGAGCAGATGTTCGACCTTGTCGCGGATGTCGGCCGCTACGCAGAGTTCCTGCCCTGGGTCAGCGCGATGCGCGTGCGATCGAACAGCGAGACCGAGACGCTCGCCGACATGATCGTCGGCTTCAAGGGCCTGCGCGAGACGTTCACGTCGCGCGTCCAGAAGGTCAGGCCGAGCGAACTGACCGTTGATTACGTCGATGGCCCGCTCAAGTACCTGCGCAACGAGTGGCATTTCCGGCCCGAGCCACAGGGCTGCGCGGTCGACTTCACCGTCGACTTCGCGTTCAAGAACCGGATGTTCGAGATGATCGCCGGGCAGGTGTTCGGTGCTGCACTGCGGAAAATGATCGGCGCATTCGAAACGCGCGCAGCCGAGCTTTACGGTGCCGAAGCGTCAGGCAGCAAGAGTTCGAGCGCCCACAACGCAGCCTGAAGCCGGATTCCCCCACGACCCAGATCACCGAAGTCCTTGCGATCGGCATGGACGTCGGACGGGTCGCCGCCTTTCTCCGCACGGCCGAACACGACCGTGCCGACCGGCTTCTTGAGCGAACCGCCACCAGGCCCGGCAACACCGGTGATCGCGACGGCGATGTCGGCGCCCGATTGCTTCAACGCGGCCTGCGCCATGCTCCACGCCACTGCGATCGAGACCGCGCCGAACGTTTCGAGCACGTCCGAACTGATTTTAAGCACACCGAGCTTGGCTTCGTTCGAATAGGTGACGAAGCCCACCTCGAACACGTCGGACGATCCGGGGATCTCGGTCAGCGCGGCCGCGACGAGGCCACCGGTGCAGCTCTCGGCAACCGCGACGCGGCGACCGATCGCGCGGTTCTGCTCTACGACCTTACGCGCGGCGTCGACCAGTTCGGCGGGAAGGATCGTATCCATCAGCGAATCTCCACCGGGCACAACAGCATCGCCACCGCGGCAATATCACCGCTGCGCGACTTCTGCGATTTCAGGTACCGCAACGTCTCGACGACGATGCCTGCCGTGTTGCGCGGTGGCAAGGGCTGGAGCAGCGTCACCATCCGATCGATCGTCCCGCAATCACGCGTGGCGATCCGCCCGACGATCTGCGGGACCAGCAACGTGGTCAGCAATGGCCGCGCAAACTCCGAGTCGAGCATTGCGTCGACGGCAGGATCGCTCAGCTTGACGATCGCGGCGCGCGCTGCGGGCCAAGCCCGGTCGGACTCGATCTGGTAGCGGTCGATCAGCGCACTCGACTGTGACCGGATGAGACTGGCGGCGGGAAGCTGTGCCGCGCAAACCCTGCCGGTTTCGCGCAGGATGTCGGGCATCGCGACGAGCGTCAGCGATTCGGCTTCGGGGCCGGTGATGCAGCGCGGTTGCGCCTGTGCAGGGCTGGCCAAGAGGGCGATCGCGGTGAGCGCGACGGCGATCTTCACAGCGGCATCCCGGGTATGCGCACGGTCGCGACCGCCTGCGCTGCGATCCCTTCGCCGCGGCCCGTGAACCCCAGCCGTTCGGTCGTCGTCGCCTTGACGCTGACCCGATCGAGCGTCAGCCCGAGCAAGTCGGCGATCCGCGCGGTCATCGCAGCGCGGTGCGGGCCGATTTTGGGCGCCTCGCACATCAGCGTCAGGTCGACGAAATCGATCCGGCCGCGCTTGTCGGCGATCAGCTTGGCCGCGTGCTGGAGAAACTGCGCGGAGTCGGCGCCCTTCCACTGCGGATCGCTCGGCGGGAAATGCGTACCGATATCACCCGCCGCGATCGTGCCGAGCAGCGCGTCGGTCAGCGCGTGCAGAGCGACGTCGGCGTCGCTGTGCCCCGACAGCCCCTTGTCGTGCGGTATCAGGACGCCGCCGAGCCAAAGTTCTTCGCCGACTTCGAGCCGGTGGACGTCGAAGCCCATCGCGGTGCGGGTTTCGTACGCGACACGCACTTCGGCGGCCGCGAAATCTTCTGGGTGCGTGACTTTCTCGAGCATCGCCGAGCCCTGCACCAACGCGACGCCGACGCCAAGCCGCCGTACCATCTGCGCGTCGTCGGTGGCGTCTTCGTCTGCGGGCCAAACGGCGTGCGCGGCGCGCAACGCCTCCACGGAAAACGCCTGGGGCGTCTGCACCCGGTTAAGGTCCGCGCGGGTCACGATGTCCCCGAGCAAGACGGTGCCGCGCGCGAGCGTGTCGGCCACCGGGAGGACCGGAATGGCCGCGTCCCGGGTCCTCAAGGCGGCGACGAGCGAATCGATTATGGCGGCAGAAAGGAAGGGGCGGGCCGCGTCGTGGATCATCACGTACGTCGCATCGCCGACCGCTGCGAGCCCGTTCGCGACCGACTCGCGACGGGTCGCTCCGCCAATGACAGTTCTCACGCCGCTGCCGAGCGACTTGGTGGCGAGGGCTTGCTGTCCCTCACCGATGATCACGATCGTTTCGGCAATCGACGGATGCGCGGCAAACGCATCGTAGGAATAGGTGACCATCGGCCGACCGGCGATCAGCGTGAACTGCTTGGGAACCGATCCCCCGGCGCGCACGCCGGTTCCGGCGGCAACGATGATCGCGACGATACGCTGGGTCTGTGTCATCCTCGCGGCCTAGCGGTTCGTCCCGACGCTCGCCAGTCTTGCGAGAAACCCTCGGACAGGGTAGGGCGATGCCTCTTTTTCAGGCACATTCATGCGCAACTTGACCCCCATCCAGATCGGTCCTGTCCGGATTGAAAGCCCCGTCGTGCTCGCGCCGATGACCGGCGTCACCGACATGCCGTTCCGCACGCTGGTGCGGCGCTATGGTTCGGGCCTCAACGTCACCGAGATGGTGGCCAGCCAAGCTGCGATCCGCGAGACGCGCCAGTCGCTCCAGAAGGCGGCGTGGGACCGGCTGGAGGAACCCGTGTCGATGCAGTTGATCGGCTGCACCCCGTACGAAATGGGCGAGGCGGCCAAGCTCAGCCAGGATCGCGGCGC
Source organism: Sphingomonas sp. SL1004 (assembly GCF_057815015.1). Taxonomy (NCBI): domain Bacteria; kingdom Pseudomonadati; phylum Pseudomonadota; class Alphaproteobacteria; order Sphingomonadales; family Sphingomonadaceae; genus Sphingomonas; species Sphingomonas sp. SL1004. The sequence goes on along the minus strand of NZ_JBYMUX010000001.1, from coordinate 989,319 downwards.
GGCGATCATCGACATCAACATGGGCTGCCCGGTGCGGAAAGTCGTCAACGGCGACGCGGGCTCGGCGCTGATGCGCGACACCAAGCTCGCCAGCGCGATCATCGAGGCGACGGTCAAGGCGGTCGACGTGCCCGTGACGTTGAAGATGAGGATGGGCTGGTGCCACGACAGCCTCAACGCGCCAGACCTCGCGCGCATCGCGGAAGACCTCGGCATCAAGCTGATCACCGTCCACGGTCGCACGCGCAACCAAATGTACAAGGGCAGCGCCGATTGGGGCTTCGTCCGCAAGGTCAAGGATGCGGTGCGCGTGCCGGTCATCGTCAACGGCGACATCTGCACGATCGAGGACGCCGAAGCGGCGATGGACCAGTCCGGCGCCGATGGCCTGATGATCGGTCGCGGCAGCTATGGCCGCCCATGGGTACTCGGCCAGGTGATGGAGTGGTTCGCCACCGGTCGCCGCATCGAAGACCCGTCGATCACCGAACAATATGACGCGATTGCAGGACATTACGAGGCGATGCTCGAGCATTATGGGATCGAGACCGGCGTCAACATGGCGCGGAAACATATCGGCTGGTATACCAAGGGGCTCCCCGGTTCGGCCGAGTTCCGCAACAAGGTGAACCAGGTTCCCGATCCCAAGCAGGTCAAGGCAATGCTCGCCGAGTTCTATGCGCCTTGGCGTGACCTTGCAGCGGCCTGACACCAGTTCACGCAGCCGGCCGGGCTTTGCGGAGCTGTTCGCGGCGCTCCCGGTCGCGGTCGTCGTCGTCGATCCCGACCACCGTGTCGCGCACGCCAATGCGCTCGCCGAACAACTGCTCAATCTGTCCGAACGGCTGATGATCGGTCAGCCGCTCGATGCGATCATCCCGCCGCCCGATGATCCGCGCAACCGCGACGGCCATGGGCTTGCGGTCTATGATACCGAGATGTCGACCGCGCGAGGCGGCAAGATCCGCGTCGATTTCGCGGAGACGCAGATCGCGGATTATCCAGGCTGGCGAGCGATCACGCTCCATGCCGCGGCAACCTCGCGACGTCTCGGCCATTCGGCGGACCGCGCTGCCGGAGCACGGGCTGCAGTCGGCGCTGCGGCGATGCTCGCGCATGAGATCAAGAATCCCCTGTCGGGCATTCGCGGAGCGGCGCAGTTGCTAGGCGCCGGCGAGCTTACCACGCTGATCGTGACCGAGGTCGACCGGATCGCTGCGTTGATTGACCGGATGCAGGATTTCAGCGACACGCGGCCTTTGCCGCTTGCCAGCGAGAACATCTATCCGCTTCTCGGTCATGCGCGGCGGCTTGCGCTTGCAGGGTTCGCACGCGGGATTTCGATCGAGGAGCGCTTCGATCCCTCGCTTCCGCCGGCGCAGATTAATCGCGATGCGTTGCTCCAGATTATCATAAACCTGCTTAAGAACGCGCGGGAAGCCGTTCGGAACGAACGTGAACCACGGATCGTCCTCACAACCGCGTACCGACATGGCATTACCGTCAGTTCGGCACCGGGTAAGCCACGCCTGCCGCTACCGATCGAGATCTGCGTCTACGACAACGGTCCGGGCGCCCCCGCCGACATCGCCGACCACCTGTTCGATCCGTTCGTGTCCGGTCGGCGCGAAGGGCAGGGGCTTGGCTTGGCGCTCGTCGACAAATTCACGCGCGACATGGGCGGCATCGTCCAATACGCCCGCGAAGGGATTCCCGAAATGACCGTTCTCCGCCTGCTGCTTCCCCGAGCGGCATCATGAGCACCGTCCTCGTCGTCGACGACGACGCTGCGATCCGTACGGTCGTCGCGCAGGCTTTGCGGCGCGCGGGGCACGAGGTGACCGTCGCGGACAGCCTTACGCAACTCGAACGCGCGCTGGCGAATGCGCTGCCCGATGTGATCGTAACCGACGTCATCCTGCCCGATGGCGACGGCATCGATCACGTCCGCAGCGTCGCCGCGCGCTTTCCGCTGCTGCCGATCATCGTCCTTTCTGCCCAGAACACCCTGACCACTGCGGTGCGTGCAGCCGAGGTCGGCGCATACGAATATCTTCCCAAGCCGTTCGATCTCGATGTTCTTGCCCGCGCGGTGACGGGGGCCCTCGCTCGCGGCGGGATGGTGTCCGACGACGAACTTCACGATGAAGACCGTGCGCTCCCGCTGATCGGACGGTCCGCGGCAATGCAGGACGTGTACCGGATCATCGCGCGGGTCGTGTCAAACGACCTGACGGTGTTGATTTCGGGCGAATCAGGAACCGGCAAAGAACTCGTCGCCCGTGCGATCCACGATCTCGGCCCGCGGAGTGCCGCGCCTTTCGTAGCGATCAACATGGCGGCGATACCGCGCGAGCTGATCGAAGCAGAGCTGTTCGGGCATGAGCGTGGCGCGTTCACCGGCGCGGCGACCCGCAATGCCGGCCGATTCGAGCAGGCGTCCGGCGGCACTCTGTTTCTCGACGAGATCGGCGACATGCCGATGGAAGCGCAGACCCGATTGCTGCGCGTGCTCCAGTCCGGTGAGTTCACCAGCGTCGGCGGTGCTCGCACCATCCGGGTAGACGTCCGGATCGTGGCCGCCACCAACCGTGATCTCTCTGCACAGGTCGCTACCGGCCAGTTCCGGGAAGATCTCTTCTATCGCTTGAACGTCGTCCCGATCATGCTGCCGGCCTTGCGCGAACGGCGGCAGGATATTGCCTTGCTCGCGCGCCATTTCCTCGACCACGCAGCGGTGCAAGGACTGCCCCGCCGCCAGCTCGCCAGCGATGCGTTGACCGCACTCGGCGCGCATGACTGGCCCGGCAACGTCCGAGAACTGGAGAACCTGATGCGCCGGTTGGCGGTGCTGGCCCGTGACGAGGTGATCGGAGCCGATTCGATCCGCGCGATGATCGGCAGTCCGCCGACGACCGGCCAACCCGGCGATGTCGATATCGGCCATGCGGTTCGCGCGCTGATCGAGCGAATCGCTCGCGAAGATCCAGACGCACTCGATGATGGCACGCTCTACGATCGCATCATCGGCGACGTCGAGCGGCCGTTAATCGAAGTCATGCTGGCACGACACGGGCAAAATCAGCTGCGGGCGGCGCGTGCACTGGGGATCAATCGCAACACGTTGCGCAAACGGCTCGACACGTTGGGGATCGACATGGCCGATATCGCCCGGCCTGATGATGGTGATCGACGCTGAACCGAGCATTATGTGGTTTCCCGGCAACGGTTGACGTTGTATCACGGCAACGATGATCGCTTCCACGACGCTATCTGTGGATGATGACGAACCCGGATCGAGGTTCGCCGTAACGCCCGCCGTCGAGATGCTGGTGCTGGCCGTGGCCATCGCTACCGCCTTGGCGAGCTATTTCGTGATCATCGGGACGGACGCACCGCAGCGCCTGATCCCGCCACCGCTCGTCGCCCTGCTACTCGTGGCCAATCTCGTGCCGGGTATCGCTCTCCTGATGTTGCTCGGACGGCGGATCGCGATGCGACGTGCGGCGCGCTCGCCGGTCGGTGGCGGCGGTCGGTTGCACGTGCGACTGGTCGCGCTGTTCTCGATCGTCGCAGCGGTCCCGATGCTGCTGGTCACGATCTTCGCGTCGCTGTTGTTCCAGTACGGCGTCCAGTTCTGGTATTCTGACCAGGCGCGCGGGATGCTCGAGAATGCCACCGGGCTTGCCCAGTCGTCCTACGGGCGCCAGCTCAACCGGTGGCAGGAAGCGACCGTGACGATGGCGGGCGACATGTCCGCCTATCTTCGCGAGCGTTCGCTGCAGAGCCCGGACTTTTCGGGGTGGTTCCTCCAGCAGGTCTATTATCGCAGCCTGTCCGAGGCCGCCTTGTTCAAGCTGTCCCCGCAGCAGGGAATCCAGACGCTGGCGATCGTCAACCCGTACGAGATCGACTTTACGCGCCGCGTCACGCCTGCGGCGATCGCTGAACTGCGGTCGGGCAAGAGTGCGGTTCTCGCGGTTACCGGCGATCGTATCCAGACAATCACGATGCTGCCGGGATCGGACGAGCTGTTTCTTTATGCAGGCCGCGTCGAGGATACGAAATTACTGTCCGAGCAGACCACACGCGCCAATGACGTCCTGAAGAGTTATCGCTCACTCCTCGCCCGGTCGCGCAGCCTCCAATTGCGGTTCAACGCGGCACTGCTACTGATATCGCTGCTGATCGTCGGCGTTGCGGTATGGATCGCTCTGGCAGTTGCCGATCGTCTGGTGAGGCCGGTCGGCGAGTTGGTCGACGCGGCCCGCCGCGTTGCCGCGGGTGATTTGACCGCTCGCGTGCCGGATCCGCGCAGTCGTGACGAGGTCGGCACCTTGGCCAACGCCTTCAACCAGATGACGGGGCGGCTCGAAGAGCAGAATACCGAACTGGTCACGGCGAACGGCCAGTTGGAAAGTCGCCGCGCACTGATCGAAGCGGTCATGGCCGGGGTTTCAGCCGGCGTAGTCGCGACCGGGCGCGACCGGACGATAACCATCGCCAATGACTCCGCGACGACTTTGCTCGGAACGGATGCCGGCGGGCTGGTCGGTCGTCGCCTGATCGACATTGCACCCGAACTCGACGCGATGCTTGACGGTGGTGACCGCGAGGCGATCGTCGAAGTTGGGCAGGGTGGCGACGTCCGTACCTTGGCGGTCCGTATCGCGCGCCCTGCGACGGGTCCCATCCTGACGTTCGACGACATCACGCAGCAATTGCTCGACCAGCGTCGCGCGGCTTGGTCCGACGTTGCACGCCGCATAGCGCACGAGATCAAGAACCCGCTGACGCCGATCCAGCTCGCGGCCGAGCGGCTGCAGCGGCGTTACGGCGGCAAGATCGAAGCGCAGGACGGCACGTTTTCCCGCCTCACCGACACGATCATTCGCCAGGTCGGCGACCTGCGCCGCATGGTCGACGAATTCTCTTCGTTCGCGCGGATGCCCAAACCGGTGTTCCGTGAGGAATCTCTTGTCGACGCCGCCCGTCAGGCGCTGTTTTTACACGAAGTGGCGCATCCGGGGATCAGCTTCCAGCTGGTCAATGACGATCCAGGGCTTACGCTGGTCTGCGATCGGCGTCAGATCGGTCAGGCGCTTACAAACATCGTCAAGAACGCCGTCGAAGCGATTGAAACACGTGGCGAATCCGGAGGTTCGGTAACGATGAGCCTGACGCAGGATCAAGGCCGTAGCGTCGGCATTCAGGTAGCCGATACCGGCATTGGTCTCCCCGCCGATCGCGACCGGATCGTTGAGCCTTATGTGACGACGCGCGCCCGCGGCACCGGTCTCGGGCTTGCCATCGTCAAGAAGATCATTGAGGAGCATTGCGGAACGATCGGGTTCTCCGATCGCCCCGGTGGCGGCACTGTCGTTACCATGATCTTCGACGCCAAGGCGCTCGCCGCGCTCGACCAGGGGGCATCCGCACCCGAGCTGGCAGGGGAGGGCCAGCCCGCCATGATGACTCGCAACCGGACATGATTTGATGGCGCTCGATATTCTCGTCGTAGACGACGAACGTGACATTCGCGAACTGGTAGCCGGCGTTCTGGAGGACGAAGGCTATGATACGCGCGACGCCGGCGACAGCGATTCCGCGTTGGAGGCGATCGCCGCACGGCGTCCGTCGCTGGTGCTGCTCGACGTCTGGCTCCAGGGATCAAGGCTCGACGGCCTGGAACTGCTCGATGAAATCAAGCGCCGTGACCCGTCGATCCCGGTGCTGGTGATCTCGGGCCATGGCAACCTAGACACGGCGGTCGCGGCGATCCGGCGCGGGGCGTCCGATTTCATCGAGAAGCCGTTCGAGGCCGAGCGCCTGCTGCTCATGGTCGCACGAGCGACCGAGACCGAGCGGCTCCGTCGCGAAGTCGCAACGCTGCGCGCAACGGTCGGCCGCGAGACCGATCTCACGGGAAGTTCAGGCTCCATCAACGGTGTCCGTGCGACTCTCAAGCGCGTTGCTGCAACCGGTAGCCGCGTCCTGATCATGGGTGCCGCCGGCGTCGGAAAGGAAGTCGCGGCACGCCTGCTGCACGGCTGGAGCCTGCGGACCGACGCGCCCTTCATCATCGTCAGCGCCGCGCGAATGACGCCCGAGCGAATGGACGAGGAATTGTTCGGTGTTGAGGAGGCGGGTGATCTCGTCCGTCCCGGTCTATTCGAGCAGGCGCACGGCGGAACGCTGTTCCTCGACGAGATCGCCGACATGCCGATCGCGACGCAGGCTAGGATCCTGCGAGCCCTGACCGATCAGAGCTTTACGCGCGTTGGCGGCACCCGCGTCGTCAAGGTCGACGTGCGCGTCGTCTCCGCAACCGCCCGCGATCTCGTCTTCGAGATTTCCGAGGGCAGGTTCCGGGAGGACCTCTATTACCGGCTCAACGTCGTGCCGGTGATGATCCCCCCGCTCTCCGATCGTCGCGAGGACATTCCGGCGCTCGTCCAGCACTTTATTGCGCACTACGCATCCGAGCGACGGGTGCCGACGCCGGAAATCGCGCCGGATGCGATGGTTGCGCTGCAATCCTATGACTGGCCGGGAAATGTGCGCCAGCTTCGCAACGTCGTCGAGCGCACGATCATTCTTGCTCCCGGCGATCGCATCGGCAGGATCGATCTCGATCTTTTGCCGGCAGAGGTGCTGGGCGATCAGGGTGACATGGGTTCGGCAGGGTCAACCGCTATCATGGGCTCGCCGCTGCGCGAGGCGCGCGAGACGTTCGAACGAGAATATCTGCGCGTTCAAATTCGGCGGTTTTCGGGTAATATTTCCCGCACGGCCAGCTTCATCGGCATGGAACGCTCGGCGCTTCATCGGAAATTGAAACTGCTGGGTATTACCGAAACGCGCGAGGAATAAAGCGCCCCATTTTCGCCGCCCTCTGGAACTAGGAGGGTGTCGATCATAGATCAGTATCCGTGCCCGGTAATCGGGCGCATCTCCGACGCTGGGAAACAGCGCCTTGCGGGCAAAGTCCCGCCAAAAACAAAGGGTTATCCCGTTGGCCGAAAAACCAGGCTCGCTTCAGGATCTTTTCCTGAATGCACTCCGGCGCTCCAAGACGCCGGTTACGATGTTCCTCGTCAAGGGCGTGAAGCTCCAGGGCATCGTCACATGGTTCGATAACTTCTCCGTCCTGCTCCGCCGTGATGGCCAGTCGCAGTTGATCTACAAGCATGCGATCTCGACGATCATGCCGGCTGGACCGATGGACGTGTCGGCGATCGTCGAAGCGGTCGGAGAAAACCAGAAGAAGCACCCGTTGCTGCAGGAAATCTTCCTGAACGCAGTGCGGAAATCTGAAGACAGCGTGACGATGTTCCTGATCAACGGCGTCATGCTGCAGGGTCAGATCGCCGGTTTCGACCTGTTCTGCATGTTGCTCCAGCGCGAGGGCATGGCTCAGCTCGTCTACAAGCATGCCGTCTCGACGATCCAGCCGGCGCGGCCGCTGAACCTCGCCGAAGAACCCACCGACACGGATGAATCGGACGATGACGATTGAGTAGTGGTTTCGAACGCGATCGGGACGAGTTCACGCGCGGCACCCGCGCGATCGTCGTCCTGCCCGACCAGGGTGACGGGACGCGCGATGTCGACGCCCGCCTGGAGGAAACCGCGGGTCTCGCCGCGGCGATCGGCGTCGAAGTGGTCGAACGCATCGCTTACCGCGTGCGGCAGGCCAAGCCGGCGACGCTGATCGGCAGTGGGCAGGTCGAACTGCTCGCTGCGCAAGTACGCATGGAAGAAGCAAAGCTCGTCGTCTTCGACGCCAGCCTCAGTCCCATCCAACAGCGAAACCTTGAAAAGGCACTCGAAACCAAGGTCATCGATCGCACCGGGTTGATCCTCGAGATCTTCGGCGAGCGGGCGGCGACAGCCGAAGGGCGCCTGCAGGTCGAACTTGCGCATCTCGATTACCAGGCTGGGCGGCTCGTACGAAGCTGGACCCACCTCGAACGCCAGCGTGGCGGCTTCGGCTTCCTCGGTGGCCCTGGCGAGACGCAGATCGAAGCTGATCGTCGCCTGATCCGCGACCGGATGGCGCGTCTGAAGCGCGAGCTCGAGCAGGTCAGTCGTACGCGCGGTCTTCATCGCGAGCGCCGCCAGCGTGCGCCGTGGCCGGTGATCGCGCTCGTCGGCTACACAAACGCAGGCAAATCGACGCTTTTCAACCGTCTGACGGGCGCCGACGTTATGGCGGAGGACCTGTTGTTCGCGACACTGGATCCGACATTACGTCAGATCCAGTTGCCGGGCATCGACAAGGCGATCCTGTCGGATACGGTGGGTTTCGTCTCCGATCTGCCAACCCAATTGGTTGCGGCCTTCAAGGCTACGCTCGAAGAGGTCGTCTCTGCCGACCTGCTCATTCACATCCGGGATATCGCGCATCCCGACAGCGAAGCGCAACGAGCCGATGTCGAAACCGTGCTTGCGGACATCGGCGTCGATGAGAATACCCCGCGGTTCGAGGTGTGGAACAAGCTCGATCTACTCGATGCCGAGACGCATGAGGAGATTGCAGGGCAGGCTGCGCACCGCGACGATGTCGTCGCGATTTCGGCGCTGAGCGGGGAAGGGGTGCAGTACCTCGTCGAGCAGGTTGCGGCCAAGCTGACCAACGCGCATCGCCGGTACAGCATCGCGATCGAAGCGAGCGATGGCGCGGGTGCTGCATGGCTTCATGCGCATGGCGAGGTGCTCAATAGTGTCAATGACGAGCTTGAGACGACCTATGACGTGCGGTTGTCCGAAACCGATTACGACCGGTTCATCCGCCGCGACGTTTGACCGCCGTCCATAATTGTTCCTTTCGATCGAGCGTCATGGCGGCAAATCCTTCGCCACCATCGGCCTCGATCGCGCGGAAACGGCGCTCGAACTTGGCGTTTCCAGCCCTGAGCGCGGCCTCGGGATCGATGCCCAGATGCCGCGCCCAATTCGTTACCGCGAACAGCAGATCGCCAATCTCCTCCGCCACGGTATCTGCGCCGGCCTCGCGAACTTCGGCGATTTCCTCGATCACCTTGGCAAGCGGCCCCGATGCATCGGGCCAATCGAACCCGACACGCGCCGCGCGCTTCTGCAATTTATCTGCGCGGGACAGCGCCGGCAGGCTGACTGCCACGCCCGCCAGAGCACTGTCATCGGATTTCGTTGCGCGCTCGGTCGCCTTGATCGCCTCCCAACCGGGTGACGTGACGGCATCGCCGAAGATGTGGGGATGGCGGCGTTCCATCTTGTCGCTGATCGCGGCAATGACATCGGCGAGGGCGAAGGCACCGGACTCCTCGGCGATGCGGCTGTGGAAGACGACCTGGAGGAGCAGATCGCCCAATTCGTCCTTCAGGTCGGCGGGGTCGTTGCGCTCAATCGCATCGGCAACCTCGTACGCTTCCTCGATAGTATAGGGCGCGATCGTCGACCAGGTCTGAACACGATCCCATTCGCAACCCGCGATCGGATCGCGAAGCCGCGCCATGATGGAAACCAGTCTTTCGATCATACGAAACGATATCCCATATTGAGATCGATAATATACATTATGTAAAATCTATTGGGTAACAGGGGTCAAGATGAGGGTTCCATTCTCTACGCGCCAGGATCGCAAGCGCGACAGGAAATTCATGCCGATCACGTCGGTGTCGCCGAATGATGGCGACGTGACGACGCCGAGGTCCGTCGCCGTGATCGATCCTATCGAGACAGTCTTTGCCGTTGCGGACCGCGCTATGACCGTTCCATTGGCGGTTTCGATGACCATCGGAACTGGGCTCTCGTCACTGGATAATCCGGCAGCTTTAGCGGTGTCCACCGATAGCGCGGTCGTCGTGGCGCCGCTGTCGATCAGCATACGCCGCGTGACGCCGTCGATCACCACCTCGGCCCAGAAATGTCCGTCTTCCGCCATTCTGATCCGCGTTTCCGATCCGCTGATCTGCTGGTCGCTGAACATGGCGGCAAGTCCCGAGAACCGATCCCGCTGGCTTGCAGCAAGCAGTCCGATCGTGAAGATCCCGACCCATGCCAGCGCCATTTTGAGCACGGGTTTGATCGAAAGTCGGCGTGCCGCCAGGGCGGAAAGCGGCAGGATCAGCATGACCGCATACAGCGCGAACTGGGCTGCGCGATCGCCGGTCATGCGGTCAGGACGAGGCCGTCATATCCAGGCTCTACACCCGCCGGGAGTTCCTGACGCAACGTCGCATAATCCATGCTGTGATCCATGTGGATCAGCGCGGTCCGTTTGGGACGCAGGTGCTTGACCCAGCCGAGTACCGCCGGAAGTTCCATATGCGTGGGATGCGGTCGGCGGCGCAACGCATCGACGACCCAGATATCAAGATCCTGATACAGCATGGCCATATCGTCCGTCATGACATTGAAATCCGTTGCATAACCGATCGAACATCCGTCCACTTCGAACCGCAATCCGGCAGCATGAATATTGCCGTGCGGTTGATCCGTTACGCGAATATCGATCCCGCCGATCGTCAGGCTGTCGGGCAATGCGGCCGCTGAGATCGTCGGGGGATAGCCGCTGCGGCCGTGAAACGCGTAGGTGAACCGCGCGTCGAGCGCTGCCAGCGTCGTCGGCCGTGCATAGGCGGTGACGGGCGTACCGGTCGCGTGAAAGAGTTGCCGGAGGTCGTCGATCCCGTGGCAATGATCGGCATGGTCATGCGTCCAGATCACCGCGTCGACCCGCTCGATGTCCGCTGCGAGCAGCTGTTCGCGCATGTCCGGGCTGGTATCGATCAGGATCCGTGTGCCGTCATGTTCGATGATGGCGGAGGCACGGGTACGACGGTTGCGCGGTTCGGTCGGGTCGCAATCGCCCCAGTCGTTGCCGATCCGCGGAACGCCGGACGACGTGCCCGAGCCGAGAATCGTGATCTTCATGCGCGCGTCTTACCGAACAACGTGTGGAAATTCTCTGCTGTACGATGCGATAATTCCACCACATCTTCGCCGCGCAGGTCGGCGAGGAATTGTGCAGTATCGGCCACGAAGCCAGGCTCGCCGGTCTTACCACGATGCGGCACCGGCGCGAGAAACGGCGCGTCCGTCTCGATCAGCAGGCGTTCAAGCGGAAGCCGGGCCGCGGTCTCCTGAAGATCGCGCGCGTTCTTGAACGTCACGATCCCAGATATCGAGATATAAAGCCCCATATCCAGAGCCTTGTCTGCGAAAGCTCCGCTGGCGGTGAAGCAGTGGATGACACCGGGATAAGCCCCCTTCCCCATCTCCTCGGCCATGATCGCCGCGGTATCTTCTTCGGCATCGCGGGTGTGCACGACGATCGGCAGGCCCGTTTCGCGCGAGGCGGTAATGTGCGCGCGGAAGCTTGCCTGCTGGCGCGCGCGGTCCGAGGTGTCACGGAAATAGTCGAGGCCGCTCTCGCCGAGCCCGACGACCCGCGGATGCGCTGCCCTCGCGATCAGCTTTGCCGCGTCAATGTCGGGATAGGTATCCGCCTCGTTGGGATGGATGCCGATCGTCGCCCAGACGTCGGGCTCGCGCTCGGCGGTGGCGACGATATCGTCCCACTCGCTCTCGCGCGTCGAGATGTTCAGCATCGCCGTCACCCCCCTCGCCCGTGCCCGCGCGAGCACCGCCTGCTGGTCCTCCACGAGGCCCTTGTAGTTCAGATGGCAATGGCTGTCGGCAAGCATCAGGCCTCCGCGGGCATTTCGAGGCGGGGAAACACGGGCGATGGCGGCGCGATCCGGAAGTCGGATGCCGCCGCGCGATCATACCAGCCATCGTCGTCGATCGCGGCGTGATCGCGCTCGGTCGCGCCGATCTGATCGAGCACCTTCCCCGCGGACTCCGGTACGACCGGCAGGATCGTGATCGCGAGCATGCGGATCGTGCGGACCAGCGTGCGCAACACCGCGTTCATGCGCTCGGGATCGGTCTTGCGCAGCGCCCAGGGTGCCTGCGCATCGATATACTGGTTGCACGCGAACACGCCGCGCATCCACGCCTCGATCCCTTGCGACAGAGCGAGATCGGTGAAGGCGGACTTGAACCCGGCACAGGCGACGACGACTTCCTCGATCAGCATCCCGTCGGCGTCCTGAACCGTGCCCGTCGTGGGAAACTCGCCGCCCAGGTTCTTGGCAATGAACGACAAGGTCCGTTGCGCGAGATTGCCGAAGCTGTTGGCCAGTTCGGCGTTGACGCGCGTCACGATCGCGTCCGGCGAGTAGCTGCCATCCTGGCCGAAGCTCACGTCGCGGAGGAAAAAATACCGGAGTGCATCGATCCCGAACGCGTCGGCCAGCGCCATCGGATCGACGACGTTGCCGACCGATTTCGACATCTTCTCGCCACGCGTGAGAAGGAAGCCGTGCCCGAACACGCTCTTGGGCAACGGAATGCCTGCCGACAGCAGGAAAGCTGGCCAATAGACCGCGTGGAAGCGGACGATGTCCTTGCCGATCAGATGGATATCCGCCGGCCAGTATTTCGCCTTGTCGCCGGTCATGTCCGGATAGCCGATCCCGGTCAGGTAATTGGTGAGCGCATCGACCCAGACATACATGACGTGCCCGGGGCTGCCTGGCACCGGCACGCCCCAGTCGAAGCTGGTGCGCGAGACCGACAGATCCTTCAGGCCCCCCTCGACGAATCGCATCACTTCATTGCGACGGCTCTCGGGACGGATGAAATCTGGGTTGGCGGCGAAGAGATCGAGCAGCGGCTGCTGATACTTTGACAAGCGGAAGAACCACGTCTCCTCCGCGGTCCACTCGACCGGGGTGCCTTGTGGGGAACGGCGATCGTCGCCCTCCCCGGTCAGTTCGGCTTCATCGTAAAACGCCTCGTCACGAACCGAGTACCAGCCTTCGTATCGATCGAGATACAGATCACCCGCATCCGCCATCGCCTGCCAGATCGCGGCGCTCGCGGCATAATGGTCCTCGTCGACGGTACGAATGAACCGATCATACGAGATGCCAAGACGGTCGGCCATCTCATGAAAGTGCGACGACATCTCATTGGCGAGTTCGCGCACCGGTATATTCCGCTCGCGCGCCGCCTGGACCATCTTCAGACCGTGTTCGTCGGTGCCGGTCTGGAACAGGACGTCGCGCCCCGCTTGGCGTTGGAACCGCGCGATCGCATCGGCGGCAATCATCTCATACGCATGGCCGATATGCGGACGGCCATTGGGATAGTGGATCGCGGTGGTGATATAGAAAGGGTCGGCCATGCCGCGCTCCTAGAGCATCGCCCCGATCAGGTGAAGCCCGCGACGCTTGGGTTTCGATGGCCTAATTGCGAAGTGTCGCGACGATCCCCGCCATTTCGAACACGGTTGCCTGCGCATCCAGCGACAGCCCGATGGCGGCCCCCGCAAGATCGCGAGCAGCGGCATGGGCATCGAGTGCCGACCGTAACGCAAGGCCCGACCGCGTTCGTGCCGCATCGGCGATGAAGGCAGGCGCTCTATCGAGGAACGCCTCGTAGCGCGGTTGTGCCGCTTTCAAGCCAAGCGACTTGGCCAGTTTGAGCCTGCGGCCATTGTCGCGATCGCCATCGGCTGCGATCGACGCGATAGCGTCGTCGATGCCCGCTATGTCGAGACCCGCATAGCGCAGCGCGCGTCCGGGGGCGCCGTCGCCGGCGCGCACCAGTGCCGCGACTTCGGCGTCGTCCGCGTCGGGTCGCAGCGTGCGGATCGCGGTCGCGACCTCGTCGGCACCAAGCGCCTCGAACCGCAACAGCCGACACCGCGACCGGATCGTCGGCAACAACCGGCCGGGCGCATGGCTGACGAGCAGGAAGATCGTCCCGGCGGGTGGCTCCTCGAGGTTCTTGAGCAAAGCATTGGCCCCGCCCCGCTCCAGATCGTCGATCGCATCGATCAGCACGACGCGACGCGGGCTCATCGACGGGGTTGTCGCGAACAGCGGTTGCAGCGTCCGCACCTGCGCGATCGTGATGCTGCGTGCGAGATCCTGGTCCGGCTTCTCGGGATCCCTCGGCAACCGGGCCAGCACGCGGTAATCGGGGTGCGAACCGGCCTCGATCAAAGACCGCGTCGTGTTGCCGTCGGGAACGTCGAACCCAGCCGATGCCCCGTTCGGATTCGCACCGTCCGCCAGCATCCGCATCGCCGCAGCCCGCGCGAACGTCGCTTTGCCGACCCCCTGCGGCCCCGTTAGCAACCAGGCGTGATGCAGCGACCCGCCGCGCATAGCCGCCTGGAAAGCGGCCTGGGCGGCGGTGTTGCCGATAACCCGCGTCATGCCAGAGCGATCGGAACTTTGACCATCAGCCGAAAAAGCCGGTCAGGCCTGCCCAGGCGCGACCGAAGAAACCAGCGAGTGCCACGTCCTTCTCGGCGACCAGGGGCATGCGCTGCTGAAGACCGTCCGAGGTCGTCACCACCAGGTCGGCGATGTGCTGGCCAGCCTTGATCGGTGCTTTGATCGGGCCGTCATAGACGACCTTCGCAGTCAGGTTCGGCGACGTACCGGCGGGCAGCGTCACGGTAAGCGCCTTGGGCGCAACGAGACCGACTGACGAGGAGTCGCCAAGCTGGACCGCGGCGGTCTCGACTTTCTTGCCCTTCGCGACGATCGGCTTCGATTGCCAGGCGCGAAAGCCCCATTCCATGAACCGCACCGACTCTTCGGACCGCTGGTTGAAACCGGTCAGGCCCGCAACGACCATCACCAGGCGGCGACCGTTCTGCTCGGCCGACCCGACGAAGCCGTAGCCGGCCTCTTCGGTGTGACCGGTCTTCAGGCCATCGGCCCCCGCCACGCGACCGAGCAGCGGATCGCGGTTCGCCTGGGTGATGGCGTTGCCGCCCATCGTCTTGCCCCACGTGAAATCGCGCTTCGAATAGAATTGCTTGTAAAGATCGGGATAGTTGGTGATCGTCGCCGCCGCGAGTTCCGCGAGATCATGCGCCGTGACATAGGTCACGCCGTTGTCGGGCCAGCCATTGGCCGTACCGAAATGGCTGTCCTTGAGACCCAGTTCGGCCGCCTTGCGGTTCATACGTTCGGTGAATGCTTCCTCGGACCCGGAAATGCCCTCCGCGAGCACGATGCACGCGTCGTTGCCCGACAACGTGACGATGCCGTAAAGAAGATTGGCAACGCTAACGCTCTCACCCGACGACAGGAACATCGTCGAACCTGCGGCAGGACCATGCCATTTTGCCCAGGTCTCGGGGCGAACCGTCATCATCTGGTCGAGCTTCAGCTCGCCCTTCTTGACCATGTCGAAGGCGACATAGACCGTCATCATCTTGGCGAGCGACGCCGGTGGCATGCGGCGGTTCGCATCGCGCGAAAACAGAACCGCGCCCGACGACAGGTCTTCCATATATGCAATCGGCGCAGCAGTCTGAAACTGGGGTGCAGCGGCAATAGACGGATGCGCCAGCGCGATGGCGACGAGCGGTGCGACGATGAGCTTCTTCATGGGGTATTCCGTGAGTAAAAAGGGAACTCAATCCGTGGGGAGGACCTGAGCATCGCCATAGCCGCGCTCGGCGACCGCGTCACGCGCGCGTTGCAGGCTAGCAGCATCTTTGAACGGACCGACGCGAACGCGGTAGAGGCCGCCACGTTCGACCACATCGGCGTTCATGCGCTGCGCCAAAGCTGTGGCGCGCGTTGCGTTCGAGAATGTCGCGACCTGCAATACGTAGCGCTGCCCGCCCGAGAACGGAGGTGGCGACTTGCGCGCGGGCAATGCATCGACGCTCACGGCCTGAATGAACGCCGGCGTCCGCGGCGCAGCGGCTTTCCCCGCCCGAAGCAGCGTCGCGTCCTGCAGGGTCGGCATGATCGCGCGGATCCGCACGGAGGCGACCTGCCGACGGTCTATGCCAAGCCGATGTGCCGCAGCGCGCGACAGATCGATCATTCTGTCACGACGGCCTGGACCGCGATCGTTGATTCGTACCAGGATAGACTGTCCGGTCTCGATCGACGTCACCTCGACGAACGATCCGAGCGGTAAGGTTCGATGTGCGGCAGTCATCGCATCGGGATCGAATGCCTCGCCGGATGCCGTTCGGTTGCCGGTCAGCTCCTCGCCATACCAGCTGGCGAGTCCCGTATCCCGATAGCGGCCGTACAGTCCGCCGCTACCGGGAAAAGTCGCGCCGACGCTTTCGCGCGCATCGCTGCAGCCCGCGAGCGCAAGCACCAGGCAAAGCGTCTTAGCGCTCGACCGCATCTGCCAGCAATCCGACCGAGAGCGCGTAAAAGTTCGAGCAGTTGTAATCGAGGATCACGCGGTAGTTGCTGGTGAGCAGATAGGCGGTATTCCCCTGCCCGTCCGGTTCGAGCAGTGTCGCCATCACGGTGTCGGCGGGCCAGCTTCGCCCCTGCGGCATTATCCCCAGCGCCCGCCACTCTGCAATCGTCCGCCAGCCGCTATGCCGATCGAACACACGGGGACAGCGTGGCGACATCAGTCGATTGCGGACCTGCGACCGATCGAACCCGGCAGGAACTGCAACTGCAAACCCCCATGGTTGACCCGCGCGCCAGCCGGCATCGGTGAAATAATTGCCGATCGAGGCCAGCGTATCCGCCGGGCTGTTCCAGATGTCTGCGCGGCCATCGCCGTCGCCGTCACGAGCGAGACGCAGGTAGATCGACGGCAGGAATTGCGGGTTGCCCGTGGCGCCTGCCCAGCTCCCCTTGAGTTGCTCGCGCGTGACGCCCCGGTCCAGCATCTTGAGCCCGGCGATAAACTCACCCGCGAACAGCGACCGGCGTCGTCCTTCATAGGCCAGGCTGGCGAGCGAACGGAGCAGATCGAAATTGCCGGTATAGCTGCCGTAATTCGTCTCATGCCCCCAAATCGCAACCATGATCGATTCGGGAACGCCGGTTTGCTGCTCGATCCGCTGCAGCCTGGATCGCTGTGCCAGATACGTTTGCCGTCCGCGCGCTATCCGTGCCGTATCGACGTGCTGCGCCTTGTACGGCGCAAATGCGGGGATGGCGCTCGTGTTCGCTGCGCCCGGTTGCGCGCGATCAAGCTCGATCACGCGGCTGTTAAGCGTGAGCGTCGGAAAGACCGCGTCCGCGGTGCGCGTGCTTACGCCTTGGGCAAGCGCCTGCTGTCGCAACACGACCATATAGGATTGGAAACCCGCGTCATCCTGCGCTTCTGCCGGACCACTACCGGACAGCACTGCAAGTATGCCGAATACGCTATTGCGCAGCCAAGTCGCTGCTGTTGATGCCCCACCCATGACCCGGGTTTGCCACAGACGCGCCCGACGCGGAACCTCACATCGTCGGATGATCGACACCGCTAACCGCAATGCGTGCGGGGGAAGCTATCGGGGTTTTGACCCGAGGCTCGTCGGGGAGAAAGAATTTCATATCTGTGTACCCCTGCCAGCCAGCGCCATGTCCCGATGGCACTGCCGGGCAGGCCAAGCAGGCGGAATGCACGAGCAAGTATGCAGCCGGCGCATACGCTGCGGGAGCCGGTATTCAATTTTGCTATGCCGAACGACGTTACCCCAAATGTGCATACCCGTCGGCGGCGAGCTGATCAGGACGCTGGCGGTGGTCCGGCTTGTGGAAATACGACCGGTGGACCGTTGGGCTGCCATGGAGCGAACCGTACCATGATGCGTGCGAACATCGCCGAGCCGAGAAACCGGCCCAACCACCGCTGGACGTTCGCTAGTGGCAACGCGTCGAAATAGGCTCGATCGGTTTCGGCAAACTGGCGGACGAATGGCAGGATCGCTATGTCGCTGAAACCCGGATCGCTTCCTCCAAGGTATGGCCGCCCCGTCAGGCGATCGTTGAGCGGCGCCAGCAAGGCGGTTGCCTCGGCACGGTGTACGACGGGATCCACACCGTACCGGTCGGCATATTTATAGCGATCGAGGTGTAGTTTGAACGGCCCGTCATTGGCACCGATCAGTTCCGTATGCTCGCCGCTGAGCCAATTGGCCTGCCCGCCCGTCGCGAGCGCCCAGCGCATGATGTCGAGGCTCTCGTCGATCACCGTGCCATCTGGCAGGACTAGAACAGGGACGGTGGCCTTGGGGGATGCCGCGATCATGGCTGCCGGTTTGTCGCGCAGTACGACTTCGCGGAGGTCGACGCGAAGCGCGCTTGCGAGCAGGGCGAGCCGCGCGCGCATCGCATAGGGGCAGCGGCGAAAACTGTAGAGGACAGGTCGAGACATCGCCGCATCCTACCCGGTTGCGCCCAACTTGTCCGCTGCGGACCCGTCGGTGTCGAAGACCCACCGCGCGGATCGGGTAGCGCGTCCCCTCTCGGGTCACGGCTCGAAGTCCAAGGCACCGCGGATCGCGGAAGTGGCCGATTCGCGACCAGATATCACGATAATATCAAGGCTTTACAACGTGTGACACTGTTGTCTTAACCAAGTATAGGCCAAATAAAGCCTGTTGCCCCGTGATGCCGTTATTTAATTTCGACGTCATGCATCTTTATCGATCAACCCACGTTTATCTAGTACGACCAACATAGGTTAGGCCGGTTGAGCGATTTCATCGCCGCCACCCCGCCCTGATGGATGCGCTAAGTCGCACCAGACCGAAGAGTTCGGGAACATCCCACGCTCCGCTGCCGGCGAGAGCGAAGGGTGACGCGATTTAACGGACATCGGCGGAGACACGTAATGCACCCGAGCTTTCTCGCGGGCATGGGATCGATATCCCATGCAACCCGCGCCGTCGCATCCAGCGAACGGCCCCATCTATCGGCCATGCCCTAGCTGACGATGTGACCACCGAGATACGATAAGACCAGCGCAGAGACGCTTGGCGAGAGAGGACGACCTGCAGGGCATCTGCGCCATTCGGACGACGGATCGTCGGACGCACTGCTGACGCATACTCTTTCACGTCCTTGCCTATGGCGAGGCCAGGATACCCATGTTCAAAAATATTCTTGCAGGCGCTGCGGCGTCGCTGCTGGCGCTTGTCCCCCAACCTGCGGCTGCACAGCGTCTCATCCTGCCGGGCGCGCTACTGCTCGCCGGATACCGCGCTACCTGTGGCCCGGTCGATACGATGATCCAGCCGATCGATGACATCGCCGCCGCCTATAAGGGGCGTATCATCCTCCACCCCCGCGTCCTCAACCTGCCGCGTGCCCAGCAGCTCTTCTGGTACACCCACGAATGTGCGCACCAGATCTTCGGTCCTGGCGAAGCGGCTGCGGATTGCTGGTCGGTTCAGCAAGGCAAGATCCAGGGCTGGCTGTCGCGCGACGAACTGACCAAGCTCGATCGCACGATGCAGCAGTTCCCGGGCGACGCGTCGCATGAAAGCGGCCCAGCCCGCATCGACTATATGGAGAAATGCTTCGCCCGCTGAGGCTGACGCCAGATCAGCGCGCGGTTCCGCCGCCCGCGATCCCCCCGCTCGCGATCCAACGATCGATCTTCTTTTCCAGCACGGGCATCGGCAGCGCGCCGGTATCGAGCACCTGGGCGTGGAAGCCGCGCGGATCGAACTTCGCGCCCAGCGCCGCCTTGGCCTTCGCCTTGGTCCGCGCGATGGTCAGCTGACCGATCTTGTACGCCAGCGCCTGACCCGGAATAGCGATGTACCGCTCGACCTCGGCGGTCGCGTCTGTCCGCGCCATCGGTGAATTCGCGAGCATGTAGGCGATCGCCTGATCGCGCGTCCAACCCTTGGCATGGATCCCGCTGTCGACCACCAACCGCATCGCGCGCAGCATCTCGTCGTTCAGACCGCCCATCCGCTGATACGGATCGGTCTCCATCCCGAGTTCCTTCCACAGGCTTTCGGAATACAGCGCCCAACCCTCGACATAGGCGGTATTCCCGCCAAACCGCATGAAGGCCGGCAGCGCTGTGTTCTCCTGCGCGAGGCTGATCTGAAAATGATGCCCCGGCACGCCTTCGTGAAGGAACAGCGTTTCCATCTCCCAGGTGTAGCGCGAGGGCAGGTCGTAGGTGTTGTAATAGAATACGCCCGGCCGCGTCCCGTCCGGCGTACCGCCCTGGTACGATCCGCCCGCCTCGGTCTTCTCCTTGAACGCCGGCACCGCGCGGATCTCGAGCTTGGTCTTGGGCACCAGCGAGAACTGCTCGGGGATCCGCTGATAGATCTTCGTCTCGATCGCCTGATACCCCTCGCGGAGTTTGGCGGCCGACGCCGGCGCGAACTTCGGATCGGTGCGCAGATAGGTGAAGAACTCGGGCAGCGTCCCCTTGAACCCGACCGCCTGCTTCTGTGTCTCCATGTCCTTCAGCAACCGCGCGACTTCCGACAGGCCCAGCGTGTGCACCGCATCGGCCGTCATCGGCAGCGTCGTGTTCTGCTCGATCAGATACGCGTACAGCTTCGCCCCGCCCGGCATCGCCGACAGGCCGACGCTCTCGCGTGCCTTGGCGCGGTATTCGTTGGCGAGGAAATCGCGCATCCGCTGTTCGGCGGGCAGGATCACGTCGCGGATCTGCGTCGCATAAGCCGTCCGCAACCGCGCCTGGTCGGCCGCGGATATGCCCGCCGGAAACGTCTTGAGCGGGCCATTGAAGGTCGATCCCTCGACGCCCTCCTTGATCAGATTGTCGAACTGCCCGATCATGTTGTCGACCACGAGCCTAGGCTGGACGATGCCGTCCTTCATGCCCTCGCGAAACAGCCCGATCGCACGGTCCAGCAACGCCGCATATTCGACGTTGCGCTTCAGGTTGTTCTCATAATCGACGAGCGTCTTGAACGGCGCCGCGCCCTGCCCCGAAGCAAAATCCGGATAGAAGGTTTGGAAGCCGGAGAAATGATCGATCGGCAGGTCGCGCTGAATCTTCAGCAGATCGGGGGCGTAGCCGCGCAACGTGATCCGCGTATTCGTCTCGAACACGTCATACGCGATCTGATCCACGGCGGACAGCTTGGCGCGATCGATCCGGCCGAGCGCGGCAAGATCGGCTTCCGCGGCAGCGCGCTCGGCGGCAGTATAGGCATCCGTGAGATAGTCACCGAGACGATCCGCATAGCGCAGGTCGCCGCGAAAGATCGCCGAGATCGGGTTGCGCTTCAGGCTCGCCTCGTCGCTCGCGTAAAACAGCGCCTTGAGCTTCGTGTCCTCGGCACTGTCCCCGGCCTGCGCGGTCGGTGGCGGCAACGCCTGACCGACCGCCGCCGTCGCGCCAGTGGTTGCAAGAAACGCAGCGAGCAGCAGCTTGATCGACACCGGCAAATTCCCCCACCGCAAACACGCGGCTATCGTCGAGGATTAGGCCGGGCGTCCAACCGCTGCAAGCAACGCTTTACCGCGGCTTGACGAACTTCAGCGTCATCCGGTCGCTCTCGCCGATCGCCGCATATTTCGCGCGGTCGACGTCCTTCAGCGCATAGCTCGGCGGCAGCGTCCACACGCCACCCGGCCAATCCGCGCTGTCCTTCGGGTTCGCGTTGACCTCGGATTTGCCCGCCAGCTTGAACCCGGCCGCGGTTGCGAATCCGATCACCGAACTCGGCTTCATATAGCCGCTCTTCTCCTCGGCGGCGACGTCGCGCGTCTCGGGGAGGCGATGCTCCACGACACCCAGCGTGCCGCCCGGCTTCAACATCTTGAATATCGCCGCGAACATCGCACGCGCCCGATCAGCACCACCGAAGCGCCAGTTATGGACGTTGCGGAACGTCAGCACGACGTCAGCGCTGCCGTCGGGCACGGACGGCTGGCCCGCCTCGGCTGGGAATGCCGCCAGCCGAACCTTGCCATAGGCGGTCGCATTCTTGGCCTGCATCGCGCGCACGCCGTTGAGGCCCTTCTCCCAAGGGCCCGCCGCGTAATAGGCACCGCCACGCGCAGTCAGCGGCGCGAGGATCTCGGTATACCAGCCGCCCGACGGCCAGATCTCGACCACCGTATCGGTCGGCTTCACCCCGAAGAACGCGAGCGTCTGCGCAGGGTGGCGATAGCGATCGCGCGCAACATTGGCCGGCGTCCGCGTCGTCGCAGCCACCGCGGCGGCGATCGCTGCGGGCACGCGTTGCGCGTTCGCGGCAATCGGTGCGCTAGCGACGAGCAAGGCTGGGGCGGCGCAAAGCATGAGACGGACAGAGCGGTTCATCGTCGACCTTTCGGAATGAGCTGGCCCGAGCGTGGCCCGAATCCGGCCGATCCACAAGCCAACAGCGGCAAGCCAGATCTGTCCGCGTCTGGAAAAGGACAGCAGGATTACCCATATTATCGAGTAGGTTGAGCAAAGGAAGAGGCAATGGCTGGCGGCTGGACTCGGGACGGCGCGGTACAGGATCAGATCGACGACACGGTGATGGACGCCGTGCTGGCTGCGCGCGCGCGCATGCCGACCGGCGAGAGCGAACCGTATTGCGCGCAATGCGGCGACGACATCCCGGAAGGACGGCGTTTGGCGATCCCCGGCGTACGCACCTGCGTGGCCTGCCAGAGCGGCCGCGATCGCCCCGCCTCCACACTCTTCAACCGTCGCGGCAGCAAGGACAGCCAGCTTCGGTAGGCAATATCTTTCGATCCTCCCCCGCCAGGGGGAGGTGGATCGCGCAGCGAGACGGAGGGGGAGGACACGGAGCAGACGTTGCGCCTACCTCCCCCTCCGTCTGGCAAGTGCCAGCCACCTCCCCCTGGCAGGGGAGGATCGCGTGATTTGTCGTGCCTTTACTTCGCCCCACCTGATCGTCAGGGCAGACCCATGAGCGACGTGACGCACACACCAGAGCTACAAAACGACACCCCCGATTTCGTCGTGATCGACGTCGAGACCGCCTGCTCGCGCGTCAGCAGCATCTGCCAGATCGGCATCGTCGGCTTCAAGAACGGCCGCGAGATCTTCGAATACGAGACACTGATCGACCCGCGCGACATATTCGAGGTGTTCAACACACGGATCCACGGCATCGCCGAGCATCACGTCGTCGGCCAACCGACCTTTGCCGACGTCCACGCCATCGTCCACGGTCATCTGTCGGGCCGCACCACTGTCGCGCACTCCTATTTCGACAAGGGCGCGCTGGCCGCCGCCTGCCGCGTTCATGACCGCGCGATGATCGAGACGACCTGGCTCGACAGCGTGCGCGTCGCCAAGCGCGCCTGGCCCGATCTCGAAAGCCACCGCCTCGGTCTCCTCGCGCGCTATCTCGGGATCGCGCACAAGCATCACGACGCGCTCAGCGACGCGCGCGCCGCCGGCTGGGTGATCGTCAAGGCGAGCGAGCATACCGGCCTGTCGCTCGCCGACTGGCTCGCCCCGCCGCGCGTCGCCGGCCCCGCACCCGCGGCGGCAGCAGACGGACCGCTGAAAGGCGACCGCGTCGTGATCCTCGGCGAACCCCGCGACGGCAAGCTGGCGCACGTCGCCGCCGGCTTGGGTGCGCGCGTAATGACCGGGGTCGGCAGTTCGACGACTCTGCTGGTGGTAGCCGGCCGCGAACCATTCGGCCGCGCGACCCGGTCGAGCGTCGCCTATTCGAGGGCGCAGGCCCTCCGCGCCGAGGGCTCACCAATCCGGATCATCGCCAGCGACGCGCTGAAAGCGATAGCCGCCAACCGCCGCCCCTGACGCTCCCCTATCGGCTCAGGCCATCGCCATAAGGCTCGCATTGCCCCCAGCCGCTGTGGTGTTGATCGAGGTCGACACCTCCTCGACCAGCCAGTCGAGCCGGTAGCCACCCCCCGCCTGCGTCAGCACGATCGGCCCCGGCAGCGCGGCAATCGCCTGGTTGAGCGAGCGAACCCGCGCCGCATCCCCCTCGATCAGCGCGCCGGCATAAGGCCCCGCCGCCTTCCAATCCTCGACCCACCGCACGCGAGCGGCAACACTCTTGGGAAGATCCAGCGTCAGCGCCGCCGCATCGCCGACCACGAGGTCGTTACCGGAAGCAAGCCCCGCCGCCAACTGCGCGATCAGGCCCTCCCGCGTTGCCGGAAGCAGCAGCACGGTGCCACGCGGATGGATCGCATAGACGTTGGTCTCGCCAACCGGACCGGCCAGTTCCGTCACACCGCCCAACGGCGACCGTGTCGCGTACTCACGCACGTCGTGCGCGGCACCAGTATCGCCGCGACCCTCGAGCCACGACGCGAACTCGGCTGTCACCGGATCGCCCGAACCGCGCGTCCCGACATCCGCCCCCGTCACCAGTCGCCCGAGATACAGCGGCCCGCCCGCCTTCGGCCCGGTCCCCGACAGCCCGCGCCCACCGAACGGCTGCACGCCGACCACCGCGCCGATCACGTTGCGATTGATATACAGGTTCCCCGCCTGCACCCGCTGCGTGACGAACGCGATCGTCTCGTCGAGCCGCGTGTGCAGCCCGAACGTCAGGCCATAGCCGGTCGCGTTGATCCGATCGATCAGCGTGCCCAGATCGGCGCGCCGGAAGCGCACGACATGCAGCACCGGCCCGAACACCTCGCGTTCCAGATCGGCGAGATCGTCGAGTTCGATGATCGTCGGCGACACGAACGTGCCGTGGGTCGTGTCCCCAGCCGGCGCGATCTGCTCGACCGGGCGGCCAAGCGACCGCATCCGCTCGATATGCCGCTCGATGTTCGTCTTCGCCTCGGCCGAGATCACCGGGCCGATATCAGTCGCCAGCGTATCGGTGCGGCCGATCCGCAACTCACGGAGTGCCCCCTTCAGCATCGCCAGCGTCCGGTCGGCGACATCCTCCTGCAAGCACAGGATGCGTAGCGCCGAACACCGCTGCCCCGCGCTGTCGAACGCCGAGGCGACCACGTCCGCGACCACCTGCTCGGCCAGCGCCGAGGAATCGACGATCATCGCATTCTGCCCGCCCGTCTCGGCGACCAGCGGGACCGGCGCCCCTGCCGGCGACACGCGCTTGGCGAGTTCCGCCTGGATCAGCCGCGCGACCTCGGTCGAACCGGTGAACATCACCCCCGACGTTTCGGTCGCCGCAACCAGCGTCGCACCGATCGCACCGTCACCCGCCACCAGATGCAACACATCCTCGGGCACGCCCGCCTCGTGCAGGATCGCGATCCCCTGCGCGGCGATCAGCGGCGTCTCCTCGGCGGGTTTCGCCAGCACAGCGTTGCCCACGACCAGCGCCGCGGCGACCTGCCCGGCGAAGATCGCGAGCGGGAAATTCCACGGACTGATGCACGTCACCACCCCGAGCGGGACCTGCCCCGTGGGGAGCAGCCGCGCCTGCTGCGCATAATAGCGCAGGAAATCGATCGCCTCGCGCACCTCGGCCACCGCATTCGCGAGCGACTTGCCCGCCTCGCGCATGACCAGCGGCAACAACACCGGCATCCGCGCCTGCATCAGGTCCGCCGCGCGATCGAGACACGCCGCCCGCTCGTCGACCGACACCGCCGCCCAGCGTGGCGCCGCGTCGGCCGCGGTCCGCGCCATTGCAAGCGCAGCATTTGGCGACAGTTCGCAAACCGTGCCGACGACGTCGCGGTGGTCCGCCGGATTGAGCACCGGCCGCGCGTCGCCCTCGGTCCCGGCCTGCACCGGCGCCAGCGCCCCACGGAACGTCTCGCTCAGCGTCGCCAGCACACCCTCGTCGCTCGCATCGAGCCCGTCGGAATTGCGCCGCGTCCCATACAAATCGCGCGGCAAGGCGATCGCCGGATGCGGCTCGCCCGGCACCGGCATCGCGCGGACCGTCGCGACCGGGTCCGCCACCAGCTCGGCGATCTGCACCGCCGGGTCCGCGATCCGGTTGACGAACGACGAGTTCGCCCCGTTCTCGAGCAGCCGCCGGACCAGATACGCGAGCAGCGTCTCGTGCGTCCCGACCGGCGCATAGATCCGGCACGGCCGGTTCAGCCGGTTGCCGCCGACGACCTCCTCGTACAGCGGCTCGCCCATCCCGTAGAGGCACTGGAACTCGTAATCGCCGATCACGAAATCGGGCCCGGCCATCGCGTGGATGGTCGCCAGCGTCTGCGCATTGTGCGTCGCGAACTGCGGGAACACCGCATCGCCCGCCGCCAGCAGCTTCCGCGCACAAGCGATATACGCGACGTCGGTATGCACTTTCCGTGTGTAGACCGGGAAGTCGGCGAGCCCGTCGACCTGCGCACGCTTGATCTCCGCGTCCCAATACGCGCCCTTGACCAGCCGCACCATGATCCGGCGATCGGCGCGCCGCGCGAGATCGACGATCCAGTCGAGCACGAACGGGCAGCGCTTGCCGTAAGCTTGCACGACGAAGCCCAGCCCGTTCCAACCGCTCAGATCCGGGTCGGTCGCGAGGCTTTCCAGCAGGTCGAGCGACAGCTCGAGGCGATCCGCCTCTTCCGCATCGATATTCAGGCCGATGTCGTAGCGCTTCGCCAGCAGCGCGAGCGCCTTCACGTCGGGCAACAGCTCGGCCATCACCCGGTCGGCCTGCGACCGGGCATAGCGCGGGTGCAGCGCCGACAGCTTGATCGAGATCCCCGGACCGCCATAGGTCCCGCGCCCGGCGGATGCCTTGCCGATCGCATGGATCGCCGCGACGTAATCGCCGTGATAGCGCCGCGCATCCTCCGCGGTCGTCGCCGCCTCGCCGAGCATGTCATAGCTATACTGGAACCCCTCCGCCTCGGGGCCGCGCGCGTGCTTCAACGCCTCGGCGATTGTCTGGCCGGCGACGAACTGCTCGCCCATCATCCGCATCGCCATCGCCACGCCGCCGCGGATCACGGGTTCGCCCGCGCGCGAAATCAACCGGGTGAGCGCAGCGCCCAGCCCCTTGTCGTCGACGCTCCCGGTCAGCTTGCCGGTCAGCGCCAGCCCCCAGGTCGCCGCATTGACGAACAGCGATCGCCCTTCGGCCAGATGCGACGTCCAATCGCCGCCCGCGATCTTGTCACGGATCAATGCATCACGCGTCTCCGCATCCGGAATCCGCAGCATCGCCTCGGCCAGGCACATCAGCGCGACGCCCTCCTGGCTCGACAGCGCGTATTCCTGGACGATCCCCTCGACCCCGCCGCCGCGCTTTTTAGCCCGGAGCGCGGTGATCAGCGAGGTCGCGGTGCGCGTCGCATCCGCTGCCGTCGCGTCGTCCAGCGTCGCCTGATCGAGCAACGGCGCGAGGCATTCGGCTTCGGGGCGTCGATAGGCGGCGGTGATCGCGCGACGCAGATCGCTTTGCTCCCGGATCGGTGGGGCGAAATCGGCGAACAACGGCGGAAGCGAAGATGTGTGCGACATGCGGCGAGCCTCGTCTGGAATCTGGCCAGATCGTAGCATGGACGCGAATGGCGATCCGCCTTATCGATAGCCAAACAACGGTCGGACGGACCATTTTTACACGTCTGGAGAGGTGAAGTGTTTGATAAAGTAGATCATGGCAGTGAGATCGACCAGTTCGACCGACGCATCATCGACCTGCTCCGCGACGATGGCCGAATGTCCGTCGCCGAACTCGCGCGCCGCGTCGGATTGTCGAAGACGCCCTGCCAGGTCCGGCTCAAACGCCTGCTCGACCAGGGCTATATCCGCGGGTTCCGCGCGGTGCTCGATCCGGTCAAGCTCGGGCTGGATCACATCGCCTTCACCGAGGTGAAGCTGTCCGACACGCGCGAGGCGGCGCTCGACGCGTTCCGCCGCGCGGTGCTCGCGATCCGCGAGGTCGAGGAATGCCACATGATCGCGAGCAGCTTCGACTATCTGCTGAAGGTCCGCACGCCCGATATCCGCCGGTATCGCGAAGTGCTGGGCGAGCGCATCTCGAGCCTGCCGCATGTCGCCAGCACCTCGACCTTCGTCGCGATGGAAACGATCCGCGACGGCGCGATGTGATCCAGTTCTGAGATCCTCTCCCGCCAGGGGGAGGTGGCTGGCACTTGCCAGACGGAGGGGGAGGACACGGAGCAGCGGTTCCCTTTCCTCCCCCTCCGCCGCTTTCAGCGCCACCTCCCCCTAGCGGAGGAGGATCAGGTTAGCCGCGCTTGGCGGGCGCAACGACCCCATCGGTCTTCGACGCGACCAGATACCCGCCGACCACGAACACCAACGCGCCGATCGTATTCCCCACCGTGACGATCGCGAGATTGCGGACCATCCCAGCGAGATCGATCGACGAATGCGGCACCAGCAGGCCAAGCGTGAGCGCAGTCATGTTGGCGACCGAATGCTCGAACCCGGCAGCGACGAACGCGAGCAGGATCCACGCCATCGCGATGCACTTGGCGGCATCGCCCGTCATCCGCGCCGCAGTCCAGATCGCCAGGCAGACGAGCCAGTTGCACAGGATCGCGCGTGCCAGCAGTGCGGTCGCGTCGACCGACACCTTGTGCAGCACATAGCCGTGGAACATCGCATCGGCGTTGGCGAAGATCGCGCCGCCACCGCCTGCCGCGAACACCAGCGACAGGACGACGCCGCCGATGAGATTGCCTATCCACACCACGACCGCCAGCTTGAGCGCGTCACCGATCGTGATCGTCCGCCGTGCAAGACCGAAGCCGAGATACATCACATACCCCGTGAACAGCTCCGCGCCCGCGAATACCGTCAGGATCAGCCCGAGCCCGAAGGTCGCGCCCATCACCAGCGGGCGCACGCCGGGCTCCAGCCCCGACGCGGTGCTGAGCGCGAGGATCATCGCGATGCCGATATACGTGCCGGCGAGGATCGCGCCCGCAAAGAACCCCGGGGGCGAGCGCCGCAACGCCTCCGCCTTGGTCGCCGCGAGGGTCGCGTAGGTGTCGATCGTCGACGAATAACCAGTGCTCATAAGGGGACTTTGCTATCGTGGCCGACGATCCCCGCGCGCACCACGCCGCGATCCGACCCCAGGTCGGCAGCGGCGGGACGGACGGTCACCGGGATGGATTTATAGGAGGGGGTGAAGCTCTGCGGATCGTGATCCTCGAGCGCGATCAACGGCTGCGTCTCGGGATAATAGGAGGCGACGCAACCATCGGGCAGCGCATACCGCACCAGCATCAGCTTCTGCACGACCCGGTCGGGCCGCGCGAACTGCAGCGCGGTGGCGATATCGACGACATCGCCTTCCTTGTGCCCGAGCCGCACCATGTCGCGCTCGTTCATGAACAGGATGTCGCGACGCCCGAACACACCGCGATAGCGATCATCGAGGCTGTAGACGGTGGTGTTGTACTGGTCGTGCGCGCGCAGCGTGGTCAAACGCAGCACGGTCGGATCGCCCGCGCCCTCGTCCTCCTCGGCGCCCTTGGTCACGAGGAAATTCGCCTTGCCGCTGTCCGTCTTCCACTCGCGCATCGCCGCCGAGTTCGGCAGGTGGAAGCCGCCCGGCTTGCGGATGCGCGCGTTGTAATCGGCGAACGCGGGAAACACCGCTTCGATCTTGTCGCGGATCAGGCTGTAGTCGCCGACATACGCGTCCCAGTCGATCTCGACCGGCGCGCGGCCCTTGGCGGCGAAGGTCGCCTTGGCGATCTCG
Organism: Sphingomonas sp. SL1004; assembly: GCF_057815015.1. NCBI lineage: Bacteria > Pseudomonadati > Pseudomonadota > Alphaproteobacteria > Sphingomonadales > Sphingomonadaceae > Sphingomonas > Sphingomonas sp. SL1004. Next base: position 959,903 of record NZ_JBYMUX010000001.1, on the reverse strand, counting down.
CCGACGATCCAGATCTCCGACTTCACGTTCTCGCCCGGCGGCATCAGGAACCCGCGCGAGGCGTGGACCATCGACATCGAATCCTCGACCGTCACCGACTGCTGGCCGGTCGCCTGCATGTCGAGTTCGGTCCGCCCCAGACACGGCAACACATACGTGGCCTTCGCCATCAGCAACTGCGTGCGGTTGAGCTTGGTGGTGATGTGCACCGCCAGATCGAGATTGCGGAACCCTTCTGCGCACGCCTGCGGATCGGACGAGGCGATTGCGAGATTGCCGCCGAGGCAGACGATCGCCTTGGCCTTGCCGTCGCGCATCGCGGCGATGCTCTCGACGACCGAATGGCCGTGCTCGCGCGGCGGCTCGAACCCGAACACGTCGCGCATGTTGTCGAGCAGCAAGGGCATCGGCCGCTCGGTGATGCCGACGGTACGGTCGCCCTGGACGTTGCTGTGGCCGCGCAGCGGACAGATGCCCGCGCCCGGCTTGCCCATGTTGCCGCGAAGGAGCAGCAGGTTAGCGATCTGCTGGACGTTGGTCGTGCCCGTGCGATGCTGCGTGACGCCCATGCCGTAGCAACAGATCGTCGACTTCGACTTCGAGTACGCCAGCGCGACCTCTTCGAGATCACTGCGCGAGAGCCCGCTGGAGCGCTCGATATCCGCCCATTCGGTGGTGGCGAGATCGGCGATATACTCGTCGAGCCCCGCGGTATGCTCGGCGATGAACGCATGATCGAGCGCGCGTTCGCCACCCGACACCTTGGCCGCCTCGTCGAGCGCGACGAGCGCCTTGGCGATACCCTTCAGCGCCGCGGCATCGCCGCCGACCTTCACCTGGTAATAGCTGCTCGCGATCGGGGTGGCCGACATCGTCGCCATCTCAACCACCGACTGCGGCGATTCGAAGCGTTCGAGCGAGCGCTCCTTGAGCGGGTTGAAGACGATGATCTTGCCACCGCGCTTCGACACTTCGCGCAGTGTCGCCATCATCCGCGGATGGTTGGTGCCGGGGTTGTGGCCGATCGACAGGATCAGGTCGGCATGGTCGAAATCCTCGAGGCTGACAGTGCCCTTGCCGATCCCGATCGACTTCGGCAGCCCGACCGAGGTCGCCTCGTGGCACATGTTCGAGCAGTCGGGAAAGTTGTTGGTACCGTACAGCCGCACGAACAGCTGGAACAGGAACGCCGCCTCGTTCGAGCAGCGACCCGAGGTGTAGAACTCTGCCTGGTTGGGATCGGGCACGGCCGCAAGACCCGCGCCGATCTCGCGCATCGCATCCGCCCAGCTCACGACCTCGTAGTGATCGGTCGCCGCGTTGTAGCGGAGCGGCTCGGTGACGCGGCCCTGGTCCTCGATCCAGTGATCGCTCTGCTTCCAGATCTCGGATACGCTATGCTTGGCGAAAAACTCGGCGCCGATCGTCTTCGCGGTCGATTCCCAGGCGACAGCCTTGGCGCCGTTCTCGCAGAATTCGAAGGACGAGGTATGCTTCGGGTCGGGCCAAGCGCAGCTCGGGCAGTCGAAACCGTCGGGCTGGTTGGACTTCAACAGCGTCTGGCCGCCGCGCACGACGATCTGCTGCGCCTTCAGCGATACCGCGACCGCCTTGAGCGCGCCCCAGCCGCCTGCAGGACCGGAATAGTCGGCAATCCCATCGGGACGTTTGTTTTTCATGCCGCTTCTCCAACTGCGTCCGGTCACCATCCCTCGCAATCGTCGCGAGGAAAATACGACTTCGGCGAATAGGCCGTTGTAAGAAAAGCCTTAAAGCGGAAATTCTTCAGTCGGTGATCGGCATATTGCGTGGAACAATCACCTCACGGAATTAACCCAGATTATATTTCGGTCATCACGCCTTGGTAGACAGGCTCTTCCATCGCGCGCCCGGCGCCGATTGCCACGCACGTCAGCGCATTTTCTGCGACGATCACCGGCAGGCCCGTCGCATCCGACAAGACCTCGTCGAGGCGCGCCAACAATGATCCGCCGCCGGTCATGACGATACCTTGGTCGCAGATATCCGCCGCCAGTTCCGGCTCGGTCTTTTCGAGCGCCGTCAGCACGGTCTCGACGATCTGGCCGATCAGGTCGCTCAGGGACGCCGCGATGTCCGCCTGAGTGACCTCTATTTCCCGCGGCACACCCGCGCGCAGGTCGCGACCCTTTACCCGCATGGTTTCGCCCACGCCGTCATCCGGGATGCGCGCCATGCCGACCGCGAGCTTCACCCGCTCCGCTGTCGCCTCGCCAATCATGAGGTTGTGTTTCCGCCGGATCATCGAGGCGATCGCGTCGTCCATCTTGTCGCCGCCGACACGGGCGGACGTGCTGTAGGCGAGTCCCCGGAGCGACAGCACCGCGACTTCGGTCGTGCCGCCGCCGATATCGACGACCATCGCGCCGACCGGCTCGGTCACCGGCAGACCTGCACCGATTGCCGCTGCCATAGGCTCCTCGATCAGGAAGACTTTGCGTGCGCCGGCGTTCGACGCCGCCTGGCGGATCGCGCGGCGCTCGACCAAAGTTGCGCCGGACGGGATGCAGATCGCGATCTCGGGGTAACGCGGCAAGCGGCTGTGGCCGCCATGGGCCTTGTCGATGAAGAACTTGATCATCTGCTCGGCGACGTCGAGGTCGGCGATCACGCCGTCACGCATCGGCCGAATCGTCTCGATCCCGTCGGGCGTCTTGCCCATCATCAGCTTGGCCTCGGCCCCCACCGCCCGCACTTGCTGTACGCCGTCGCGCGTCTCGATCGCGACCACGGAGGGTTCGTTGAGCACGATCCCCTGCCCGCGCAGATAGACGACGGTGTTCACCGTGCCGAGGTCGATCGCCATGTCGTTGGAGGGACGGCTGAACAGGCGAGGAAGGCGCATCGGCTTTGACATTCTGCAACAAGGGCGCGCGGACTGGCCCGCGATCGCCGTAGAGAGCGTAACCGCTGGGAGCGCGCGCGATCCGCGTCAATCCGTCTGCGTCCGGACGGGCGATCCGAACGACGATTACGGCCTCGGTTCACCGGGAGCGAAGTCGAATAGCGACTTCCGCAGTCAGGCGCACGTCGCCGCATAAAAATCGTGGCCCAGCGGAAGGGGACCGCTGGACCACGAGGGTCCGTCTAGGGAGCTTCACTTCGCCTTGACGTTACCCCGTTCTAATACATATCAACTGAATGGGAATATAATTCTTTTCCGTCAGCGGCGAACGGAAGCAAAAATACGACCAAGTAAAAGAAGCGGTTTTTTTGCAGTAATAATGCCACAAACGCAAACGGACAACACTCCCCGATCAATTGGGAAATGTTATCCGTTCAGGCCGTATTGAGCAGTTTTTTATAATCGGACAACGCTACTTATTCAGCACAGCGCCGCCCAGCCGATCAGAGTGCGTTGCCGGTCGTGTTGGTCTCTGTCACGTTTACGAGGTCTGCCGAATTCTCGGTATCCACGCCATCGACCGCAGAGAAGTTAGCATCCGATTCCTCGACGACCGTGTTCGTGTCAACGGCAGCGACATTCGACGGCTCTGCAGTCTTGGAGCAAGCTGCTAGGCCAAGTGCCAGGACTGCAATCATTGGCACGATCGTGATTTTCTTCATGAACTGGTCTCCGTGGTGACGAACGCAGAATTACGATTGCATCGCGCAACATTGATTCTGGAACCAAAAGCTATCGCCGATGATCGATCGACGCAATACCCTATCGTAACGATAGGATTTATCACCAACTTAACCCAGCCCGCGCATACACATAGCGGCCATTGAACCCGAACGGCGAGTAGTACGGAAAGCCGATCACGCCGGTCGAATTGTTCGCCGGCGTGGTCGCATCGGGATAGACGTCGAACAGGTTGCTGACGCCGAGACCGAGCTGTGCGCCCTTCTTGGCCTGGTAACGCAGTTCGACGTCCGTGATGACCTTCTTGCCGCTGTGCACGTCGGCGGCTTCGGTCGTGCCGGGCTGGTTGACGTCACCGTAATAGGTGACGCGCGCCAGCGCACCTAGCCGGTCGAGCGACCAGTCGATCGAGCCCGTCACCTTCTCGCCCGGCGTACCGTCCTCCAGCGTCAGGATGCGGCTACGCGCGAACAGGATCGGCGCAGGGTTCAGTGTCGACGTCGAGGTCGGCACACGGGTCACGTTCGCATCGTTGATATTGCCCGCGATCGTTAGATCGAAGCTGCCCGCGGCGTCGGTGGCCAATCGGTAATGCGCGACCGCGTCGATGCCCTTGGTCGTCGAGGCCAGGCCGTTGATGAAGAAGCGTGCAGCGGTCGCGCCGGTACCCGACTGGGCGAGCAGCCGCCGGATCTCCGCGTTCACCGCGTCCGACTGCGTGTTCGAGGTCGTGAGATTCTCCGACAGGCCGATCTGGTCGCGGATGTGGATCCGGTAGGCGTCGATGGTCAGGTCGAACCCACCGAACCGGACCACTGTACCGACCGAGAGGTTGGTCGACTTCTCCGGCTCGAGCGGCAGTCCGCCGAGCGCGGATGCGGTCGCGCTGACCGAGGGGAAGGTGCCGGTCAGGATCGGCGAGCCGTTCTGGATGACGCTGGCGATCTGCGTGAAATATTGTTGTTGCAGCGCCGGTGCACGGAAGCCGGTCGACGCGGTGGCGCGCAGCGCGAACCAGGGAGCGAAGTCATAGCGGGCCGAGACCTTGCCGGTGGCGGTGCTGCCAAAGTCCGAATAATCCTCGCCGCGGCCCGCCAGGCCGATCAACAGCTTGTCGGTCACCTGCGCTTCGAGATCGAGATACACGCTACCGTTGCGACGGTGACGGTCCACCTCGTTCAACGGCGAGAAGCCGCCGAACCCCTGTGCGCCCTGCGTCGCGCCCACAACTGCACCGGTCGTCGGCGCGCCGTAGGACGCCAGTTCGCCGGCCTGGATCTGGAACCCTTCGCGGCGCCCTTCGAGGCCGAACGCGACGTTCAGTCCCTGCAGGATGTCGAACTTGCGGCTGACGTCGAGTCCGGCGACCAGCTGGTCATAGACGAGCGCGCCGTCCGAGAAGTCCTTTGGCGTCGCTGCACCGTATGCGTAGTTCGCGGAGTTCAGCGTGCGGAAACCGATCTTGTTGCGGCCATAGCTGACATTCAGGTCGACGTTCCATTCGGCGACCTCTCCCTTGATGCCAATCGCCGAGTTGATATCGCGCGACTTGGTGTTGATCAGCGGGAGGAAGCCGTTCGGATAGCCGGCGAGCGTCGTCGCCGCGCTTGTCAGGCGCGGGAACGCCGCGCTGCGGGTGTCGCGGTCCTGATAGCCTAGCCAGCCGTACAGCTTCCAGGTTCCCGTCAGTGTCGTGCCGGCATTGGCGAAGATGCTGTACTGTTCGACCTGCGGATCGCCGAACCGGCCAGTGACGCGGTTCGGTGTGACGCGTGGGTCGAAATCGGCGCGGTTGGTGGCCTGGCGGTTCAGATATTCGCCCGACACGGTCAGGAAGCCGTCCTCGCCGAAGCCGACGCCCTGCCAGCCGGAAACGGTGACGGCATGCTCGCCGTTCGTGTCGCGACTGCCGCGCGCGGTGTCGATGTCGGTGTTATAGAAGCCGTAATTGACCGTCGCACCGCCGCCCGACCGCGCCTCGCGCAGCCGCAGGTTGACGACGCCGGCGATCGCGTCCGAGCCATATTGCGCCGATGCACCATCGCGCAGCACTTCGATGCGGTCGAGCGCCACAGTGGGAATAGTGTTAAGATCGACCGCCGCCGAGCCGCGCCCGACCGAGCCGCCGACGTTGAGCAACGCCGCGGTATGCCCGCGCACGCCGTTGATCAGCACGAGCGTTTGATCGGGCGACAGACCGCGCAGCGTTGCCGGGCGGATCGCATCGGTACCATCGACCGCAGACGGCCGCGGGAAGTCGATCGAGGGCGCGATCGCCGACAGCGCCGCGCCGAGTTCGGTGGTCCCCTGCCGCTGCAACGCCGCCAAACTCAGCACGTCGACCGGCGATGCGCTGTCGAGCCGCGATCGGCCGACGGCGCGCGTCCCCGTGACGATGATCTCGTCCTGCGTATCGGGCAATGCCGCGGCCGCCGGTTCTGCTGCGGCCGGGGCATCCTGCGCCGAAGCGGCATGCGCGCCGACGAAGGCGAGGGTCGAGGCGGCGATAGCCAACGCGGTACGATACTTGATCATGTCTTGGTCCCTGTAGTGGATCGTTCTGTGACGATTTCGGCGTATGCGTGAAAATTCCGAACGCACTCAGCGGTCCCGATAGGTGCCAAGCGACTGTCCGATAAGTGAAAAGAATGCGCGGCTGGATGCGCGTGCTGCAACGTCCCATTCGGGATGCCATTGCACCGCCAGCACGTCGCCGCCGCAGGGGCGCGCCGAGAATGCCTCGACCAGCCCGTCCGACACCGCGTGCGCCTCGATGCTCAGCCCTGCCCCCAGCCGGTCGATCCCCTGGCGGTGGACCGAGGTGACCGAGATGCTCGGCTCCGCGATCGCCGTCGCCAACAAGCCGCCAGTGCACAACGTCACGTCATGGACATGATCGAACAGCGTCTCGTACGCGGTCGCATCGTCGGTCGAGCGGTGATGCCCGTCCTGCAACGTCTCGGTCAGCGTGCCGCCGAACAGCACGTTCAGTTCCTGCAGACCGCGACAAATGCCGAACACCGGCCGCCCTGCCTCGATCATCCGCCCCGCCAGCTCAAGCGCCACCGCATCGCGGTCGAGGTCCAGCGTATCGTCCGCCGCATCCGCCTTGCCGTAGCGCGCGCCGGCGACGTTCGACCGCGATCCGGTCAGCAACAGTCCGTCGAGCCGTCCCGCCAGCGCGCGCGTATCCATCGCATCCGCCACGGCCGGCACCAGCAGCACGGTCGCGCCGGCATAGCGTACCAGCGGCTCGACGAACCGCGTCGCGACCGCCTGAACCGGGCGGTCGGCGATCTCGTTACAGCACAGCACGCCGATCACCGGCTTGATCGGCCCGTCGTCGCTGCGACAGCACGCGAACCGCATCATGTCGCACGCCCCCGTAGCGCCTCATGCAACTGGACCGCGGCATCGCCCGCCAGGATCACCGCGGTCGGCTGTGCCACGACGCTGCCCGCCGGGACGTCCTCCAGCAGCCAGACGTTGCCGCCGATCGTCGCCCCCTGCCCGATCGTCACGCGACCGAGGATCGTTGCGCCGGCATAGATCACCACGTCGTCCTCGACGATCGGATGCCGTGCGAGCCGTTCGCGCGGCGAGACCTCGGTGACGCCGAGAGGACTGCGCGCGCCGAGGGTGACGTGCTGGTAGATTTGCACGCGGTCGCCGATGATCGCGGTCTCGCCGATCACCACGCCGGTGCCGTGATCGATGAAGAAGCTCCGCCCGATCGTCGCGCCCGGATGAATGTCGATCCCGGTCCGGTTGTTGGCGAGTTCGGAAATGATCCGCGCAACGATCGGCGCGCCGAGGCCGTACAGCGCGTGCGCGATCCGGTGATACAGGATCGCGACGACGCCGGGATAGCAGACCAGGATCTCGTCCGCACTGCGCGCCGCCGGATCGCCGAGGAACGCCGCCCGGACATCATCGTCGACCAGTTCGCGGATCGGTCCCAGTTCGGCGGCGAACAGCCCGACGATCATCGCCGCCTGGCTGACGTCGAACGACAGCAGCGCCTCCTCCTGCCAATAGTCGAACTCGCTTTCGATCTGTCGCTGCAAGCCTGCCAGCGCACGGCGCAACCGCGTCTCGACGAAGACGTCCTCCAGGTCCGGCGGTCCGGCAAATGCACCGAGCCGCCCCGGGAACAGCGCTGCGACCAGATCCTCGATCGCGCGCGCGGTCTCGGCCTGGGAGGGAAATCGCGCGACGTTGTGCCGCCCCCCGGCATCCTGCCGCCATGATGCGCGCGCCAGGCGCAATTCCTCGATCGCCGCGGTCAGATCCAGCGGTGCGGCGGTGTGTGCCATGGTGGACTCCTTCGACATATCAGCGCAACTCCGCATAGCCGGCCCGGACGGCGTCGACCTCAAGCGCGACGATCGGGGCGAGCATCGCTTCGCCGGCGGGGGCGATCCCGGCCAGGAACAAGGTGTCGCGAACATCGGCCAAATCTGGATCGAGCATCACCTGATGAAGCGCGAACCGAAGCGCAGCGACGGTCTCGGCATCGGTCGCGGCCGCCGTCACGAACGGCAGGGTCGGCGACGCCGGGCTCTGCGCCACGATCCTCAACGCCGATGTCAGGCCGGGCTCGGACCGGGCGATCGCGGCGTATGTCACGCAATCGATCGCGGCGATGTCCGCCCTGCCCAAGCCGACGGCGACGATGCTGGCCCGATGCGATCCCGTTTCGATCACCGCGTCGAAGAACGCGCCCTGCCCCGCAACGGGCGCCAGCGCTGCGCGGAACAGGTTCATCCCCGTATTCGACCGCGGATCGTTGATCGCCGCGCGCGTCCCGCGAAAATTCTGGAGCGAAAGACGGGGATCGTCGGCACGTGCTACCAGCAGGCTCGCATGCGTAGCGCCGGAGCACCCCGGCGCGTCGTATAGCGGCGCGGCGACGATCCGCAGCGTCAGCGTCGGATCGACAACCAGCGGATATCCACAGGCCTGCCCGAGCAACAGCGTCGGATCGTGCCAGATCGCATGAACGTCACGCGTCCGGTCGAGCCGATCCGGCACCCGCGATATGCCGCGCACCCGGAGGCACCGAACGATCGCCGCCCACAGCCGGTCGTTCGCGTCGTGTTGCACCGGATGATCGTACATTCCAAGCGAGGCGACCCGGTTGGTCATGATCCTCGGCTCCGGTGACGCGGGTGGATCATGTCGTCATGTGGATTCAGCGCAAACCGCCGGACGATCTCGCCATACCCCCGATAGATCGGCGCCCCCTCCTCGACGAACCGCGCCCGGTTCTGCGCATGATACGCCGGCAGTTCGTACCAGGGGAGTGCCGGTCGCTCGTGATGCGCGGCATGCAGATTGTTGTTGAGAAACAGCATTCCGAGCAGGCCACCGCGCTCGACGCTTGCAGCTCGTCCTGGGCTTTCCAGATCCGCGCGATGCTCGGCGTAGGACCGCAGCATCGTCAGTGCCATGCCAGGATAGACGAAGGTCAGCATGTACCGGCCGACGCCCAATTCGACCCGATCGAGCCACCATAGGATTACGGAGACCGCGATCAGGTGCGGAACCCAGTCCCGCACGACCCGCGCCGGCTCCCGACCCGCGCGCCGCGCCTCCTCGAGCGCGAACCGCGCAACCGAGATCGGCGGCCCAAAGACCATCTGGCCGACCAAGGTCGATTGCAACCGCCCGAGGACGCCTGACAGACCATCGTCCTGCATGTGATATCGCGATTCCGGATCATGGTGCGGATCGGTGATGACGGCGGCACCGTGATGCGCGCGGTGGCTCCGGCGATAGAGGCGGTAAGGCAGCCATAGCGCCAGAGGCACGAACCCGATCGCATCGTTGATCGCGTGGTACCGCGTCGGGTGCCCGTGGATCGTCTCGTGCTGGAGCGATCCCTGCCATGCCAGCAACCAGCCGCCGATCGCGATCAGAAACGGTGTCGGGATCGCCGCGTGAAACGATGTCGCCATCAGCCATCCGCCGTAAATCACGGCCGTCAGCACCACAGTAGGCCATTTCACGCTCGAACGCTTCACTCGATACTGCATCGCCACCGCCTCTCGATTCAGCCAATATCCCCTAAGAGAGTAGGAATTCGCAACGCTTTAAGCTTTGCCGCGTGCAAATTTTGGTTGTCCGGCGTGTTTGCGCCGGATCTGCCGTCATGGTCGTGGAGCCATGATGGCAGCTGACATCGCGGTGGACCTGACGGCCTCTCAAGACCAATAGCGCATGCACCATCGCGTTCTTGCCCGTTACCGGCCTCGCCATTACAGGCGACGCGCACCCGTCGACCACCGACGAGGCCCGAACACTACCGCGATGTCGACCTATAGCGATGCGCTTCCCGCGATGCGGACGCGCAAACAACCAAATGATTTGCCCCAAGTTGCCGTCACCCGGTAGCACGGCTGCAAAGGTACCGACCCTGGTCGCGTACCGCTCAGGGAGAGTATGATGTCCGCCAGTGTTTCCACCTTCACGATCGCGCTGCTGCTGCAATCCGCGACGACGCCCGTCCCTGTACCGGCGCCGCCCCTGTCTGCCGTCGCGCATCCCGAGATCTGGCCGACCGCAAACGCCCGGCCCGCGCGCGATCCCAAGGTCGAAGCGCGGATCACGGCGATCATGAAACGCATGTCGGTCGCGGACAAGATCGGCCAGCTGATCCAGGTCGACATCGCCAGCATCGAGCCATCGGACCTGCGCACCTACAAGCTCGGATCGATCCTCAACGGAGGCAATGCCGGTCCCGGCGGCGATGATTTCGCGCCGCCCGTCGAATGGCTGAAACTAGCCGATGCGTTCTACGACGCGTCGATGACGCGTACCGACGGCCGGCCTGCAATTCCCGTAATCTGGGGCACCGACGCGGTCCACGGCAATAACAACATCCCCGGCGCAACGCTCTTCCCGCACAATATCGGCCTTGGCGCGGCGCGTGATCGCGACCTGATGCGCGAAATCGGCCACGTCACCGCGATCGAGACCGCCGCCGCGGGCATCGACTGGACTTTTGCCCCTACGCTCGCGGTCGTCCGCGACGATCGCTGGGGCCGCACGTACGAGAGCTATTCCGAGGAACCGACGATTCAGGCCGATTACGCCGGTGCGGTGATCGAAGGCGTCCAGGGCAAGGTGGGCACCAAGGCGTTCCTCGCCCCCGACCATGTCATCGCGACGACCAAGCATTTCCTCGGCGACGGCGGCACTGGCGGGCGCGACCAAGGCGACGCGCTGATCCCCGAAACCACGCTGCGCGATATCCATCTCGGCGGCTATCCCGCGGCGATCGAGGCAGGCACGCAATCGGTGATGGCCAGCTTCTCGAGCTGGAACGGCGCCAAGATGCACGGCAACAAGAGCCTGCTGACCGGCGTACTCAAGGACCGCCTCCACTTCGACGGCTTCGTAGTCGGCGACTGGAACGGGCACGGCCAGGTCGAAGGCTGCTCGAACGAAAGTTGCGCCGCCGCGATCAACGCCGGGCTCGACATGTTCATGTATTCGGGCAGCGGGTGGAAGACGCTTTACGGCAACACGCTGAAGCAGGCGCAGTCGGGTGAGATCCCCGCAGCGCGCCTCGACGACGCGGTTCGCCGCATCCTGCGCGTGAAGATCCGCGCCGGCACGTTCGATCGCGGTCGCCCTTCGTCGCGCGCACTCGCGGGCAAGATGAACCTCATCGGCGCCGCAGACCACCGCGCGATCGCCCGCCAGGCGGTCCGCGAATCGATGGTGCTGCTCAAGAACGAAGGTGGTCTGCTCCCGCTGAAACCCTCCGCGAACATCCTCGTCGCGGGCGGCGGTGCGGACAACATTCCGCAGCAGGCTGGCGGCTGGTCGCTGACGTGGCAGGGCGGCGGCACCACCAATGCGAACTTCCCCAACGCCCAGACGATCTGGTCCGGCATCGACACCGCAGTCAAAGCTGCGGGAGGCACCGCGACGCTATCGGCGGACGGCAGCTTCGCCAAGAAGCCCGACGCAGCGATCGTCGTGTTCGGCGAACAGCCCTATGCCGAGTTCAAGGGGGACCGTCCGAACCTCGAATACAGCCCCGAGGACAAGTCGGACCTCGAACTTCTGCGGAAACTGAAGGCGGCGGGCGTGCCGGTCGTCGCGGTGTTCCTGTCGGGCCGCCCGCTCTGGGTGAATGCCGAGTTGAACGCCTCCGATGCGTTCGTCGCGGCGTTCCTGCCGGGCAGCGAAGGCGGCGGCGTGGCCGACGTGTTGTTCCGCAAGAAGGACGGCAGCGTCGCCAACGATTTCCGCGGCAAGCTGAGCTTCTCATGGCCGAAGCGCCCCGATCAATATGTCTTGAACCGCTCCGATCCCGGCTACGACCCGCTGTTCGCGTTCGGCTACGGCCTCAGCTACGCCAAGCCGGGCATCGTGCAGAAGCTCGACGAAACCCGCCCCGCCGGCATGGCTGCGTCGTCGAACGGCACGATCTTCGGCAAGGGGCGCGTTCCCGAGGGCTGGTCGTTGACGCTGGTCGAGCAGGGCCAGTCGAAGGTCCGCTTGCTCGGCGTCAGCGCGACTACCGCGACCAAGCGCCTCACCGCCTCGGCCGTCGATCGCCGTCGCCAGGAAGACGCACGCGCACTCGTCTGGGCGGGCGGTGCGGCAGACGTTCGTGTCGAAGCTTCGGGACCGCTCGACCTCACCCGCGAGAGCAATGGCGAACTGAGCCTCGTCGTCGACGTCCGCGTCGATCGCGCCGCCAGCGCGCCGGTCGGCCTCGGCATGGTGAGCAACGACGGCAAGGCGGTGACCGTTCCGATCACCAAGGCACTTGCTGCCGGCAAACCCGGCGACTGGCAGCAGGTCATCGTGCCGCTACAGTGCTTCGCCAAGCGCGGCATCGACATGGCGCATGTTTCAGCACCCTTCGTGATCGCCACCGACGGTACACTCAGCGTCTCGATCTCCGACGTGAAGATCGATTCCGCCCCCGTACCGATGACCAAATGCGGCGACTGAGCCGGCATGCGATATGCGGCGGCTATCACCCCGACGTGCTGGCTCGCCATGCGCCGCTCGTCGGGGAAATTCGGTAGTCGTAAAAAAGGTCCGAACCTGAAGACCAACCTGTGGCTCGGGTTCGGACCAACGTAAGGCGACGATGCCGTAGTCGATCAGCTGTGGAGCGACCGGCGGAACGTCTCGGGCAGGAACACGAGCCCGACCAGCGCCGTCACCGCGCAAGCAAGGATCGGATACCAGAGGCCGTAATAGATGTCCCCGGTCGCAGCCACCATCGCGAACGCCGCGGTCGGCAGGAACCCGCCGAACCAGCCATTGCCGATATGATAGGGCAGCGACATCGAGGTGTAGCGGATCCGCGTCGGGAACAGCTCGACGAGCAGCGCCGCGATCGGACCGTAGACCATCGTTACGTAGAGCACGAGGATGACGAGGATCCCGATGACCATCGGCTTGTTGATCTGCGCCGGGTCCGCCTTTTCGGGGTAGCCCACCGCGGTCAGGGCGGTCTTCACCTCGGCACCGAACGCCTTGATCGCCGCTGCCTTTTCGGGGCCGGCAACGACCGCCGGATTGACGACTGGGATGGTCGCGCTGCCGATGTGAATCTGCGCGACGGTGCCGGGGGGCGCGATCACGTTCGCATACGAGATGCCCGCCTTCGCCAGATACGCCTTGGCGATGTCGCACGAGCTGCTGTCGAACTTGTTCTTGCCGACCGGATCGAACTGTACAGAACATTCGTCGGGATTGGCGACGACGCTCACCGGCGAATTGGCCTGCGCCGCATACAGCGCGGGGTTGGCGGCCTTCGACAGCGCGTGGAACAGCGGCATATACGTCAGTGCGGCGAGCGCGCAGCCTGTCAGGATAATGTATTTCCGACCGATCTTGTCCGACAACCAGCCGAAGAAGATGAACGCCGGGGTCGCGATCAACAGCGCGATCGCGATCAGGATGTTGGTGGTCGGCCCGTCAACGCGCAGGTTCTTTTCGAGGAAGAACAGCGCGTAGAACTGGCTGGTGTAGAACACGACGCCCTGGCCGACGACCGCACCGAACAATGCGATCAGCACGACCTTCAAGTTGCTCCACTGCCCGAACGCTTCGGTCAGCGGCGCCTTCGAGGTCTTGCCCTCGTCCTTCATCTTCTGGAACACCGGGCTCTCTTCGAGCTGCATGCGGATCCAGAGCGACACCGCCAGCAATGCGATCGAGACGATGAACGGGATACGCCAGCCCCAAGCCGCAAACGCCTCTTCGCCGACCAGCGTGCGGACACCGATCACGATCAGCAGCGCCGCGAACAGCCCGAGCGAGGCGGTGGTCTGGATGAAGCTGGTGAACAGCCCGCGCTTCTTGTCGGGCGCATGTTCGGCGACATAGGTCGCAGCCCCGCCATACTCACCGCCGAGCGCGAGACCCTGCAACAGGCGCAGCACGACCAGCGCGATCGGCGCGGCGACGCCGACCGACGCGTAGCTTGGAAGCAGGCCGACGAGGAACGTCGACAGGCCCATGATGGCCATCGTGACGAGGAACGTGTTCTTGCGCCCGACGACATCGCCGATCCGCCCGAACACCAGCGCACCGAACGGCCGCACCGCGAACCCGGCCGCGAACGCCGCGAGCGCGAAGATGAACCCGGTGGTCTCGTTGACGCCGGAGAAGAATTGCGCGGTGATGATCGTCGCGAGCAGGCCGTAGAGGTAAAAATCATACCATTCGAACACCGCGCCCAAGGAGGACGCGATGATGATCAGCGGCTGGCTCTGCTTCACATGCCCAAGGGGCGAAACATCCCCTGTTGTCGTCGCCATGGCGGTGTCCTCTCAGATGGGTTGGGTGGAACAGCCGATCGTCGCCGGCTTATGAAAAACTGACGCCATCCCCGAGTGTACGAGGGTGGCTCGCAATCCTCCCCCGCCAGGGGGAGGTGGCAGGCACTTGCCTGACGGAGGGGGCGGTAAGGAAAACATCGGTTCCGTATCCTCCCCCTCCGTCACCTCCGGCGACACCTCCCCCTGGCGGGGGAGGATCGTGAACTCATGCCCTAGAAAGAATACCGCGCGGCAAGCTCGCCGCGGTCCATCTTGCCGACCTGTCCATCGACCAGCTGCCGCTCCGCGTGACGGAATTCGACACCTAGATCGATGGCCTTGACTGGCGAGAAGAACAGATTGGCGGACGCGCTCCACGCCGACGCACTCGCGCCGATCGGTTCGCCGCCGGTCGGATAGTCGATCGACTGGACGCTGCCGATGAACGTCGAGCGCAGCTTCTCGGTCCACCCCAGCTTCAGTGCGGCGAAACCGGCAGTCAGGCTAGGCGTCTGCAGTTCCGCGCCCGGCACGGCTGCAAACACCGCATCCGGCGCCAGGTTCAGCCCGACATACCGGCCGATCCCGTCGCCATGCGTCACCATGAAGCGGATGTCGGATCGCCCCGACACGTCGAGCGGCACCTTGCCCGCAAACGACACGCCCCAGCCCGTTGCACTCTCGTTCAGTGGGCCGGTGTCGATCGTCAGCTTGCGCGCGAGGCCCGCCAGCGAGAATTCGCCGAACGCGGTCTTGTAGTTCAATCGCGCGGCAACATCGGGCAGGCGGTCATCGGCATTCTCGACGACGGCCGCGGACACCAGATTGGTCGACGCGGTCTCCGGGTTTTCGGCCGCGACCGACAGCGACAGCGTATCGCTCAACTTGCGCGTGTACCGCACCTGAGCCTGCCGAACGAACACGGTGCCTTCCGACGGCCCGATAAAGTCGGTCGTCTCGGGCAGCGCACCGATATACTGGAACGTCGTCCACTCCTGGCCGAACAGCCAGTTGTCGTAGGTGAAGAACGCACGGCGCAGGCCCGGATTATACCCGCTGACGACGCGCTGGTTGCCCTGCGTGCCCGGCACGACCTGGAAATCGAGCTCGACCAGTCCCTTGAGCGTATGCCCCGCGACCGGCGTCTCCGTCGACAGCACGATCCGCGTCTGCTTGGCATGCGATTCCGGGCTGTTGCCCTCGTTGCGCCCGCCGACGGGGATCATGCTGGGAAAATAGAAATCGCGGCCAACCGATTCAGGCGCGATGTTACCGCCGCTATACCGGCTGACGGACGCCCAGGTCTTGATGAAGCCGTTCAGCTTGACCGTCGTGCCCGCAACCTTGAACCCATCGGCCGAGCCGGGTGCAGCGGCTCCCGCTTTCGTCTCGGCAAGCGCGGTGGGTGCCGTCGGACCGGCGGGTGCTACGGGATGCGGTGCCGTCGACGACGAAGCGACCGCGGTGGGGCCCGTCACCGATGTCGCGGGAGCAGGCGAAGACGACGGGGCAGCCGACGCCGTGGCGCGGGCGGCATTCAACTCGCCGCGCAGATCCTGGACCGCGGCTTCGAGCGCCTTCAACCGTGTTTCGAGCTCGATCTCGCGCGCCGTCTGGGCCTGCGCCACACTGGGCGCCATGCCCGCCAGCGCACTGCCGGAAAGCAAAGCCGTCAGGGCCCATCGTTTCAGGGCCAGCTGCTTGTTGAACGCCATACGTGTCATCCCCGTCTCCGTACTCTTCCACTTGTCTGACGCGTGGATATGAGCCTGGTCATCATGCCGCATTGCGAACACGCGTCCACCCCTTACTTTGGTGAGGGGTGATCGCCCGAACACGACCGCGTACAGCGCGGCAAAAGGAGAGCCAGATGACCGAGGCCAGCTATCCCGTCCCCGCGGAATGGGCGAAGGACGCCCTGATCGACGCCGCCGCCTATGACCGGATGTACGCCGAGGCCGCGACCGATCCCGACGCATTCTGGGCCAAGGAGGCCAAGCGGCTCGACTGGATCGTGCCGCCGACCAAGATCAAGGATACCTCGTTCGACGAGAGCGACTTCCACATCCGCTGGTTCGAGGACGGTCAGCTCAACGTCGCCGCCAACTGCGTCGATCGCCACGCCGAGACGCGCCCCGATGCGACCGCGATCCTGTGGGAAGGCGACGACCCCGCCGACGACCGCAAGATCAGCTACGCCGAACTCCGCGACGAAGTGTCGAAGCTTGGCAACGCGCTGAAGGCGAAGGGCGTCCAGAAGGGCGACCGCGTCACGATCTACCTGCCGATGATCCCAGAAGCGGCGTTCGCGATGCTCGCCTGCGCGCGGATCGGCGCGATCCATTCGGTGGTGTTCGGCGGCTTCTCGCCCGAGAGTCTCTGCAACCGCATCCACGATTGCGACAGCCGCATCGTCATCACCGCCGACGAAGGGCTCCGCGGCGGCAAGACCGTGCCCCTGAAGGCCAATGTCGACGCCGCGCTCGACCACGGCGACCTTGCGGTCGAGACCGTCATCGTCGTCCGACGCACCGGCGGCAAGGTCTCGATGACCGAAGGCCGCGACTGCTGGTATGCGGACTGCGTCGAGGGCCAGTCGACCGATTGCGCACCCGAGCCGATGAACGCCGAGGACCCGCTGTTCATCCTCTACACCAGCGGCTCGACCGGCCAGCCCAAGGGCGTGCTCCACTCGACCGGCGGCTATCTGGTATGGGCGTCGATGACGCACGAATACGTCTTCAACTACCGCCCCGGCGAGATCTTCTGGTGCGCGGCGGACGTCGGCTGGGTCACCGGTCACACCTATTCGCTGTACGGCGCGCTCGCCAACGGCGCGACCACCGTGATGTTCGAGGGCGTACCGAACTACCCCGATCACAGCCGCTTCTGGCAGATCGTCGACAAATACCAGGTCAACATCCTCTACACCGCACCGACCGCGCTGCGCTCGCTGATGCGCGAGGGCGACGACTGGGTGACGCGGACGAGCCGCAAGTCGCTGCGCCTGCTCGGCTCGGTCGGCGAACCGATCAATCCGGAGGCGTGGAACTGGTATCATAACGTCGTCGGCGACGGCCGTTGCCCGATCGTCGACACCTGGTGGCAGACCGAGACGGGCGGCCACATGATCTCGCCACTGCCGGGCGCCACCGCGCTGAAACCCGGCAGCGCGACCAAGCCTTTGTTCGGCGTGCTGCCCGAGCTGGTCGATGCGGACGGCAAGGTGCTGGAGGGCGCGGTCGAGGGCAACCTCGTCATCGCCGACAGCTGGCCCGGCCAGATGCGGACCGTGTGGAACGATCACGAGCGCTTCTTCCAGACCTATTTCTCGACCTATCCCGGCAAGTATTTCACCGGCGACGGCTGCCGCCGCGACGAAGACGGTTATTACTGGATCACCGGCCGGGTCGACGACGTCATCAACGTCAGCGGCCACCGGATGGGCACCGCCGAAGTCGAGAGCGCCCTCGTCGCACATTCGAAGGTCGCCGAAGCCGCGGTCGTCGGCATGCCGCACGACGTGAAGGGCCAGGGCATCTACGCGTACGTCACGCTCAACGCGAACGCGGAACCGAGCGAGGACTTGCGCAAGGAACTGGTCCAGTGGGTCCGTCGCGAGATCGGGCCGATCGCGACGCCCGACATCCTCCAGTTCGCGCCCGCGCTCCCCAAGACGCGCTCGGGGAAGATCATGCGCCGCATCCTGCGCAAGATCGCGGAGAACCAGCTCGACCAGCTCGGCGACACCTCGACGCTTGCCGATCCCGCGGTAGTCGACGCCTTGATCGCCGGCCGCGAGGAGGCCATTCCAGTCCCTGCATGACCCGAACGATCCTCATCGCCGACGATCACCCCCTGTTCCGCCAGGCGCTGAAGCTGGCGGTCAGCCGCGCCGCGCCCGACGCGGTGGTGATCGAGGCGGGGCAGCTCTGCGAGGCGGTTGACGCGGTACGCGGTGCCGACCGCCTCGACCTGATCCTGCTCGACCTGCGCATGCCGGGGTCGGAAGGGTTCGCCGGCGTAGCGCTGCTCCACGCCGAACGTCCCGACACGCCGATCATGGTGATCTCCTCGGCGGACGAAGCCGAAGCGGCACCGCGTGCGCGGGCGTATGGTGCGATCGGCTTCGTCTCGAAAACCGCCGACCTCGCGACGCTGGAAAACGCGGTCGCCCGAGCCCTCGCCGGCGAACGCGACGCACCAACCGAGGGCGCCCCCGTCGACGAAATGTCCACCCGCGTCGCCAGTCTCACCCCCACCGAACTGAAGGTCCTGCTCGGTGTCCTCGCCGGCCGCCTGAACAAGCAAGTCGCGTTCGACCTCGGTATTTCCGAAGGCACGGTAAAAGGCCACATGACCGCGATCCTACGAAAACTCGGAGTCCAGAACCGCACACAGGCGGTGCTGGCAGCACGGGCAATGGACATCCACTTCGCCGACTGATGCACACCGCACCCCGAAGCTTCGCGCCACAAACACCCCAACCACTCCGTCACCCCGGACTGGTTCCGGGGTCCACCGCTCCGCGAACCAGCGGCCGACGATGTGCGGCACCGTGGATGCCGGAACGAGCCCGGCATGACGAAGATAATTAAGCCTCTCTGGCACGGCTGAATGCTGCCCCTCTCAATCCTCCCCCCCCCAGGGGGAGGTGGCGCCGAAGGCGACGGAGGGGGGGGAACGTGCAACGCCCGTTTCCCTTTCCTCAGGCAAACGCCTGCCACCTCCCCCTGGCGGAGGAGGATCAAGGAGGCTCAACTCCCCCGCGCCGCGGCCGCCGAAGCCTCCTCGATAAAGCGCCACAGATCCGACGGCACCACCGGCTTGGTCAGCACCACAAGCCCCGCACACCGCACATCCTCCACGACCGCACGGTCCGCGGTCACCAACGCAATCGCCGGCGCCGGAGTCATCGCCCGCAACCGCGCGACGACGTCGAGCCCGTCCTCCGCCTCGTCCAGATGATAGTCGACCAGCGCGACATCCGGCTCCTCGTCCGCCGCCAGTTCCATCGCCTCGGCGATCGTCGCGGCCAGCAGCGGCACGCACCGCCGCGCGCGCAACGCCGCATCGAGCGCCGCCAGGATCGTCGCATCATTGTCGAGGCACAGCACCCGCAACCCCGGCACCAGCGCACGACTAACCAAGGGTGCCGGCAATGCCACATCCAGACCGGCAGGCGCCAAAGGCACGCGCACCGCAAACGTCGTCCCGCACCCCGGCGCCGACCGCAACTCGATCGCCACTCCGAGCACCCGCGCGATCCGCCGGACGATCGCCAGCCCAAGCCCGACGCCGCCGCCCGCGCTCCCCTTGCTCTCCAGCCGCTCGAACTCCTCGAAGATCCGCTCGCGGTCCCCCGCCGCAATCCCCGGTCCAGCATCGCGCACCTCGATCAGCACGTCGTCGCCCCTGCGCCGCGCCCCGATCCATATCCGTCCGTCCGCCGAATAACGCACCGCATTCGACAGGAAATTCTGCAATATCGACCGCAGCAAAGATCGATCGGTCGCCACCCTGAACGCCCCCGGATGCGACGCCAGCACCAGCCCCCGTTCGCCCGCCAACGGCCGAAACTGCACCGCTAGCTCCTCGATCAGCGCGCCCAGCGCAAACCTCTCGACCTTCGGCACCACGCCCCCTGCATCGAGCCGCGACACGTCGAGCAACGCGCGCAGCAACGTGTCTGCCGAGCCGATCGCGCCATCGATCGCGCGTACCAGCTCACCCTGATGCGGCGCCTTTCCCTCGTCGAGCGCCGCACAGAACAGCCGCGCCGCATGCAACGGCTGCAACAGGTCATGGCTCGCCGCCGCCAGAAACCGAGTCTTGTCGCGCGTCGCGGTCTCCGCCACCGCCCGCGCCTCGTCGAGCATGTGGTTCGACCGCGCCAGATCCTGCGTCCGCGCGATGACCCGAGCCTCCAGATCGGCCTGCGCCTCCTTCTCCGCGGTGATGTCAGTGAAACTCTGGACGTACCCGCCGCCCGGCATCGGCCGCCCGACCATCTTGATCCACCGCCCCGACGGCCGCTGCCGCTCGAAACTATGCGGCGTGCCCCGCGCAAGATGCGCCACCCGGCGCCCGACATGCGCGGCGATATCGCCCACCCCCTCGCGCTCGGCATTGTAGCGGATCAGGTCGGCGATCGAGCGCCCGACCACGACATAGCCCTCGGGATAATCGAACATCTCGACATAGCGCGGATTCCACGCGACCAGCCGCAGGTCCGCGTCGATCACGCTGACCCCCGGATCGATCGTCTCCAGCGTCGCCGACAACAGCGTACGCGAGAACCGCAGCGAGCGCCCGCGCTGGTCGAGCAGCCGCACCACGTCGCTGACGTCGATCGCCGACCCGGCAATGCTCGACGCGACGATTTTCCGCGCCGACGGTGCGCCGATCACGCCCGCGATCAGCCGCTCGGCGGTGCGCGCCGAGGGGCCATCGATCGGTGCGCGAAGATCGGGAGAAGCCAAACCGATCGCCTCCGCCTCGCCGTCGCCGACGAACCGCGCAACCAGCATCCGCAATTCGCCGAGCGTCGTGACATGGTCGAGCGCCGCATTCCCCCGATGCCGCTCGCGAAGGTGCAGGCCAGCGACCAGCGCGACGTTGACGCCGAGGCTCCACACCGTGCCGTTGACCAGAGGCGAGCCGATCCGCCACCCCAGCAACGCATCCGGATCGAGCCACCCCCGCGTGAACTGCGCCAACGCCGGCCCAACACCCTCCCCGATCGACGGCAGCAACAGGCAGTAGATCCAGACGACCACACCCCCGATCAGTCCGGCCCGCGCCGCGCTGTGATTGGCAAAGTTCCACCCCACGCTCGCGATCAGCGCAGGCGCGAACTGCGCGACGCCCGCGAACGCGATCAGCCCGATCGACGCCAGCGGCAGGTCCGCTCCGAGGCTCCGGCCATACAGCAATGCGACCGCGACGATCGCCGCGATGATGACGCGTCGCACGCGCAGCATCCGCCGGCCGAGCTCGCCCTCGCCCGCCTCGCCGTGCCGCCGCAGCAGCAATGGCGCCAGCAGGTCGTTGGTCGCCATCGTCGACAGCGCGATCGTCTCGACCACCACCATCGCCGTCGCCGCCGAGAACCCCCCGAGAAACGCGATCAGCGCGACCAGATGCTTGCCCTGCTGCAGCGGCACGGTCAGCACATACAGGTCGGGCTCGGCATCGCCCGGCAACAGCGTCATCCCCGCAAGTGCCAGCGGCAGCACGAGCAGCGAGATCAGCACCATGTAGCCGATGAACGGCCAGCGCGCGCGTACCATCGCTTCGGGGCTGCGCGCTTCGATCACCCCGACATAGAACTGCCGCGGTAGACACAGGATTGCGAGCGCAGACAGCAACGTCCGCACCCAGAAGTCGGATGTCAGCGCGCCCCAGGTAAAGCCGGACTCGAGCCGAGCCAACGGTGCCTCCAGCGTCTCGGGCGGCACGTCCACGAGCAACGACACCGTCGCCACGCCAAGCACGACGAAACACAGCAGCTTGATCAGCGACTCCGCGGCGATCGCCGCGACTACGCCGGGGTTGCGCCCCGCGACTTCATACCGCCGCGCACCGAACACGATTGCGAAAACCGCCAGCAACAGCGCGACGAACGTCCCGACCTCGGCCGAACTGCCCACGCCGGCAATGGCGCTGAAACTCAGTGTTACGGATCGCAACTGGAGCGCAATATAGGGCACCGACGCCAGCATCGCCGTCCCTGCGACGATCGCCGCGGTGCCCCGGCTGCGACCATAGCGCGCGGAGATGAAATCCGAGATCGAACTCGACCCCTCCTCACGCGCCAGCCGCACCAGTCGCCCGAGAAACTTCGGCGCCAGAAGAAACATCAGCGCCGGCCCGAGATAGATGGCGAGGTAATCCCAGCCACGCGTTGCCGCCGTGCCGACCCCGCCGAAGAACGTCCAGCTGCTGCAATATACCGCCAGCGACAGCGGATAGGCGATCTGGCCCAACCGGCGGGACAGGCCACGCCGATCCACCAGCCATGCGATGCCGAACAGCAATGCGCCGTACGCAAGGATCGCCAGAATGACGCTTGGCCCGGTGATGATGCGCTCCGTTCAACCGTTGCTCGATGCCGCAGCTTAGGCGGACGCGGCACGACGGGGAACCCAACCACCGCCAGTGAGTCTGCCAGCGCTTGACCGCCACGCGGACAGCCCGACGCGATACGGCGCTGGTATCGCCACATCGCGCTAGGCCGATACGATGCCATCGACATTGTACGAAAAACTTTGGGCCAGCCACGTCGTCGCCGACCTCCCCGACGGCGGCGCGCTACTCTACATCGATCGCCATCTCGTCCATGAGGTGAGCAGCCCGCAGGCGTTCCAGGCATTGCGCGACGCCGGACGGCGATTACGACGACCCGAGACGCACCTCGCGGTCGCGGATCATGCGGTACCGACGCGCGACCGGGACGCGCCGATTGCCGATCCGCTCGCCGCGGCACAGGTCGCCGAACTCGAGGCCAATGCAGCCCAGTTCAACCTGCCCTATCGCCGCCTCGACAGCGAAGGCCAGGGCATCGTCCACGTCATCGGGCCCGAGGCCGGGTTCACGTTGCCGGGCATCACCCTGGTATGTGGGGACAGCCACACGACCACCCATGGGGCGTTCGGGGCCTTGGCCTTCGGGATCGGCGCAAGCGAGTGTGGGACGGTGATGGCGGCACAATGCCTCAAACAGAAGCGCGCGAAGACGATGCGCGTCGAGCTGACCGGCACGCTATCGCCGCACGTTTCGGCCAAGGACGTCGCGCTGGCTTTTATCGCGCGATTGGGCGCCAGCGGCGCGGCTGGATATGCGGTCGAATATGCGGGACCAGCGGTCGCGGCCATGTCGATGGCAGCCCGGATGACGTTGTGCAACATGACCATAGAGGCCGGTGGCCGGATTGGACTGATCGCGCCGGACGCCGTCACGTTCGCATTTCTCGAAGGGCGTGCATTGGCACCACGGGGCCCGCAGTGGAACGACGCCGTGACGTATTGGCGGACGCTGCGGTCCGACGCGGCGGCGACGTTCGACGCCAATGTCTCGTTCGACCTCGGCGATGTAACCCCGCATGTCAGTTGGGGGACCAGCCCGGAAGACTGCGCACCGATCACGGGCTGCGTCCCCGATCCGGAAACGATCGCCGATCCGGGCACGCGGCGGCGGATCCGCAAGGCGCTTGCCTATATGGGGTTGCAGGCAGGCACGCCCCTGGCGTCGATTGCGATCGACCGGGTGTTTATCGGCTCGTGCACCAACGGCCGGATCGAGGATTTGCGTGCGGCGGCGGCGATCGTCGCAGGGCGGCATGTTGCGAAGGGCGTCGCAGCGATCGTCGTGCCGGGTTCGACCGCCACCAAGCATCAGGCCGAGACGGAAGGTCTGGATGCGATCTTCCGTGCGGCGGGGTTCGAATGGCGCCATGCGGGCTGTTCGATGTGCGTCGCGATGAACGACGACCGTCTCAACCCCGGGGAACGCTCGGCATCGACCTCGAACCGTAATTTCGAAGGACGCCAAGGTCCCGGCGGGCGAACGCATCTGATGAGCCCGGCGATGGCGGCTGCAGCGGCGATCACCGGGCATCTGGTCGACGTCCGCACGATCCAGGGAGCGATCGCGTGATCCCCTTTACCCGCCTGTTCGGGACCGCGGCGCCGCTGCTCGAGGAGAATGTCGATACCGACATTATCTTCCCGGCGCGATTCCTGCTGATTACCGAGCGACAGGGTTTGGGCCGCTATGCATTCCACGATCGACGGTTCGACGCGGATGGGCGTGAAATATCGGCGTTCGTCCTGAATCGCGAGCCTTGGCGCGGTTCGCCGATCCTTGTCGGGGGCGCGAATTTCGGATCGGGATCAAGCCGCGAGCAGGCGGTCTGGGCCTTGCTTGGCCGCGGGATACGCTGCGTTGTCGCGCCGAGCTTCGGCGAGATCTTCTACGGCAACTGTCTGCGAAACGGGGTTTTGCCGATCGTCCTGAGCGATGCGGCGGTGGCGGCGGGGGTGACAGCGGCGGCGGTGGCGGGGCACATGTTGGTCGTCGATCTGGAAACGCAGACGATCGCCATCCCCGACAGCACACCCGTCCCGTTCGAAATCGCCCCCGAACAGCGGCTCGCACTGCTTAACGGCTGGGACGAGACGGACCTCGTCCTCAACGGCCATAGCGCGGACATTGCGCTGTTCGAGGCACGACAACACCGCGTCCAGCCTTGGCTGTACGAGACGGAGAACATGCAATGAGCGACGATCTGGTTGCGAACTACGCCGGCGTCTACGGCACGCGAGTCGGCTTCGGCCTGCGCCCTGCCTTGATCCTGGTCGACTTTTGCCAGGGCTATTTCGATCCTGCCTGCGATCTGTATTCCGGTGTCGAGGACGCGCTCGCATCGGCGTTACGCATTCGTGCCGCGGCGCGGGCGGCAGGTATCCCCGTGATCCTGACCAACGTCGTCTACCATCCAAGCGCGATCGATGGCGGGCGTTTCTACGAGAAGGCGGCACCGCTGCGGTATTTCCTCGCGGGCAGTCCGATGGGCGCATGGCCGGTTGGCCTTGTCCCTGAGCCGGACGAACTGATCATATCCAAACAATATCCAAGTGCATTCTTCGGAACCTCGCTCGCCTCGACGCTGACGGCCTTGAGCGTCGACAGCGTGTTGCTCACCGGCCTCACGACCAGTGGCTGTATCCGTGCGAGCTGCGTGGATGCGATGTCGCACGGCTTCCGGACTGCGGTCGTCGCAGACGCATGCGGCGACCGTCATGCCGCACCACATGATGCCAACCTGTTCGACATGAATGCCAAATATGCCGACGTGGTGCGCGAGGGGGAGGCGGTCGCGTTCCTCCAGAGCTTGTCGCGCGCGCAATGACTATACGCGGTAGACCCAGGACCTGTACGTACGATCGGCGGCGATAAACGCGTCGATTTGCTCGCGACGTTTGAGCGTCAGGTCGATCGCATCCAGGCCGTCCAGCAGCATTTCCTTGGCTTCGTCCGCGATCGCGAACGCGTAGGCGGAGCCGCCCGTTGCCGTAACGCTCTGCGCTGGCAGATCGATCGTAATCCGACAGGTTTGCGGATCACGCGTCGAGGCTGCCGCGAGCGAGGCTATGGCAACTGCATCGAGCGTCACGGGGACGATCCCGTTACGGATGCAGTTGCCTTGGAAGATCGGGTTGAATGAAGGTGCGATGATGGCTCGAATGCCAAATTCGGCAAGAGCCCAGGCTGCGTGTTCACGACTGGAACCGCACCCGAAATTCGCACCGCCAAGGATGATCCGGGTATCCGCATAGGCAGGCTGGTTCAGGACGAACGCGGGGTCGAGATCGCGCGTACCGATGCCGATATAGCGCCAGCCTGCGAACAGCCCATCCGCCAGGCCGGTCTTCGACACCGACCGCATCTCACGCGAGGGGATGATCGCGTCGGTATCGATATTGTCGCGCAGCAACGGCGCGGCGACGGCGGTCAGGCGGGTGAAGGGTTCCATCGCTCAACGCTCCAACAGGCGGGGGTCGGCGATCCGGCCCGCGATCGCGCTGGCGGCCACCGTCTCCGGACTGGCGAGATGCGAGCGGGTTTCGGGGCCTTGGCGGCTTTCGAAATTGCGGTTGGTCGAGGTCACGACCCGCTCGCGCGCGCCGAAGCTCTCGCCGCCTGCGAAGAAGCACATCGAGCAGCCGGACTCGCGCCATTCGAAACCGGCCGCGCGAAAGATACCGTCGAGCCCTTCGGCTTCGGCGGCATGCTTGACCGCGGTCGAGCCGGGGACGCAGATCGCGCGAACGCCGTCCGCCACCTTGCGCCCGTCGAGCAACGCGGCGGCACGACGAAGGTCGGACAGGCGGCTGTTGGTGCAGGAACCGATAAAGGCGGCGTCGATCGGCAGGCCGAGCAGCGACTCGCCTGCGGCCAGTCCCATATAGGCAAGTGCGCGGACGGGTGCGTCGGCGGGCACCTTGCCGTTGAGTGCGACCGAGTCCTGCGGGCTGATGCCCCAACTTATCGTCGGTGCGACCTGGGTCGCGTCGATCGCAATCTCCGCATCGAACACCGCGTCGGCATCGGTGGGGAGCGTTCGCCAATAGGCGACGGCATCGTCCCAGCCGGGGCCGTTCGGGGCGTGGGGGCGGCCCTTCAGATAAGCGAAGACCTTGTCGTCGGCAGCGATGATCGCGGTGAAGGCGGAGAATTCGGTGGCCATGTTGCACAACGTCATGCGCGCCTCGACGTCGAGCGCGCGGACCGTGTCTCCGGCATATTCGACGACATGTCCGTGGCCGCCGCTCGATCCGTGCCTCGCGAGGATGTGGAGGGCGAGATCCTTCGCGGTCACACCGCGCCCCAGTTCGCCCGAGATCGTGACGCGCATCGTCTTGGGCTTCAGCACGCGAAGAGTCCGGGTGGCGAGCGCGTGTTCGGCCTCGGTCGAACCGATCCCCCAGGCCAACGCGCCGAGCGCGCCCTGCGTGCAGGTGTGGCTGTCGGGACAGACGAGCGTCGCACCGGGCAGGACGATCGCCTGTTCGGGGCTGATGACGTGAACGATCCCCTGCCCCGGATCGCCGATGTCGAACAGCGTGATGCCGGCTGCGTTCGCGGCGGTGCGGGTCGCGCGGATGAAGTCGGTGCCGGTCGGCATCATCGTGCGATCCGTCCGGCCGGGGAGCGTGTCGACGACGTGATCCATCGTCGCGAACACTTGCCGCGGGGCTGCGACCGTGCGGCCAGCCTCGGCGAGACTTTGCAGCGCGATCCCGCCGGTGCGTTCGTGGAGGAGGACGCGGTCGATCAGGATCAACCCGCCATCCGCGAGCGGCGCGACCTCGTGATCGTGCCAGATCTTCTCGAAGATCGTCAGCCCCATGCTCAGGCTACCGCGCCCGACGCGAACAGCGCGTCGATGGTGTCGTTCGACATGCCGGCATCAAGCAGGAGGGCGCGCGAATCAGCGCCGGGATCGCCCAAGTCGTGGCGGACGCCGAAGCGTTCGCCGTCGACCTCGATCGGCAGCGCAGGGAGGCGTGCCGGCGTGCCGTTCGGCAAGTGCAGATCGACCAGACCGCCTTGCGCGTTGAGGTGGGGATCATCGAACAGATCCTCAGGGCGGGCGATCGGCGCGACCGGCAGGCCGATCGCCTCGCATTTCGCGAGCAGCACGTCGCGGTCGATGTCGTCGAACAGCGCACGGATCCGCGGCAGGATGCGATCGCGCGCCAGCACGCGGTCGTTGTTGAGCGCCAGCGTCTCGTCGGCTGCGAAATCGTCGAGCGCGAACGCGGCGCAGAACGCGATCCACTGCTGGTCGCTGACGACCCCGACGAAGATCTGGCCGTCGCCGGCGGTCGCGAACACGTCGTAGATCGCCCATGCCGAGATGCGTGCCGGCATCGGTGCAGCGGCGGTGCCGGTAACCGCCTTCTGCGCCATGTGCTGGCCGACGAGAAATGCAGTCGTTTCGAACAGCGAGCATTTCACCTGACCGCCAGCACCGGTGCGATGGCGACGTTCGAGCAGGCCGAGAATGCCGATCACGCCGAACATCCCGCCGGTCACGTCGATCACCGACGCGCCCGCACGGAGCGGCCTTCCGGGCGGGCCGGTCATATAGGCGAGCCCGCCCATCATCTGCGCGACCTCGTCCAGTGCGGTGCGGTTCTCGTACGGCCCCGCGAGGAAGCCCTTGGCCGAGCAATAGATCAGACCGGGATTGTCCGCCGACAGGGCGTCGTAGCCGAGCCCCAGGCGATCTAGCGCACCGGGGCGAAAATTTTCGACGACGATGTCCGCGTCCGCCGCCAGCGCGCGCGCCGCCGCGATGCCGCCTTCGGACTTGAGGTCGAGGCAGACGCTGCGCTTGTTGCGGTTGTACATCGGGTAATAGCCCGCGCCCGAGCCGAGTAGCCGGCGCGTGCGATCGCCGCCTATCGGCTCGACGCGGATCACGTCGGCACCCATGTCGCCGAGGATCAGCCCGGTCGACGGGCCCATCACCATGTGCGTGAACTCGACGACCTTGAGCCCGGCGAGTGGCAGGTCGCCCAGCGACGACATTTCCGTATCCGACATCCGGTCACTTTCTCCTGGTCCGTCGCCACCCTGCGGCACCCGCGTCATCGCTGACCACCACGCTGAGACGACTATCCGAGGACCGGAAAAAATGACCGATATCGACATATTGGTGAGCGAAGTCGGCCCGCGCGACGGCTTGCAGAGCATCGACCGGATCATGCCGACCGCTGCCAAGAAGGCGTGGATCACCGCCGAAGCCGCAGCGGGGCTGCGCGAGATCGAGGTTGGCAGCTTCGTCCCCGCCAAGCTCCTGCCGCAGCTCGCCGACACCGCCGAGATCGTCGCGCATGCCCGCACCATCCCCGGCCTGACGGTCGCGGTGCTGGTGCCGAACGCCAAGGGCGCTGCGGCAGCGATTGCGGCAGGCGCGCATAAGATCACGCTGCCGCTCTCGGTCAGCGAGACGCACAGCTTGGCCAATCTTCGCCGGACGCACGCCCAGGTCCTGGTCGAGGCGAAGACGATCGCGGAGATGATCAGGGCACTGCCCGAGGGTGAGCGCCCGCATTTCGAGGGATCGCTGTCGACCGTCTTCGGCTGCACGCTGGAGGGCGCGATCCCCGATGCGCAGATCGCGCGGCTGGCGGACGGATTGATGGCGGCGGGCTGCGACGAGGTCGGGCTGTCCGATACGACCGGCTACGCCGACCCGTCCGCCGTCAAGCGGCTGATCACGCTCGTGAAGCGCGCGGCGGGCGACGATGCGCTAACCGGGATCCACCTCCACAACACGCGCGGGCTCGGGCTGGCCAACGCGCTGATGGCGCTGGAATGCGGGCTGACGACGCTGGATTCCTCACTTGGAGGGCTTGGCGGTTGCCCTTTCGCGCCGGGTGCGTCGGGCAATATCGTCACCGAGGATCTATGTTTCATGCTGGCCGCGATGAGCCTGCGAACCGGGATCGACCTCGACGCTTTGGTCGCTGTGCGGTCAATTTTGGCCGAGGCTCTGCCCGGCGAACCGCTGTTCGGCTTCCTGCCCGACGCGGGACTTCCGCTCGGCTGGAGGCAGGCATGACCATGTTGGGTACGAAAATGGTCCGCGAGGACAAGACTGCACGGCAGCTGTTCGAGGCGGTGATGGCCAATCCGACCCGCACGAAATTCGGCTTCGGGCAGAAGCTGGCGATCGTGAACATCGATTTCCAGAACGCCTATACCCGGATCGACGAGTTCAAGACTGCGTACGAGACCGACCCGCGCCAGATCGAATATGCCAACACGATCTCGCGCCTGGCCCGAGCAAAGGGCATGCCGGTGGTGTGGACGCATGTCGCGTATATGGACGACGCCGGCGACGCAGGCGTGTGGGGCACGCGGACCGATACGCCCGACAGCTTACAGAACATCAAATACGGCTCGCGCCGGCACGCCTTCGACGATCGCTGCGAGATCGATCACGTGAAGGACGCAGTTTACACCAAGCGGATGCCGTCGCCGTTCTTCGAAACGCCGCTGCAGAGCCTGCTGGTGTGGCACAAGGTCGACACGGTCGTCATCACCGGCGGTTCCACGTCAGGCTGCGTCCGCGCCGCTGCGGTGGACAGTCTCAGTCGTGGTTACCGGACCATCGTGCCGATCGAGACATGCGCGGACAAGCACGAGAGCTATCACTTCGCGAACCTGACCGATCTCCAGCTGAAATATGCGGACGTCGAGCCGGTGCAGACGGTGATCGACTGGCTGGAGGCCCGCCCATGAAAACGGCCATGCAGGAAGGTGCCGCCGATCCCGGCCTGTACGACTTCAGTCCCTATCGCGACCGGAAACCGATCGTCTGGCCGGGCGGCAAGAAGGTCGCCGTCTGGGTGTCACCCAACCTCGAATATTACGAGATCGATCCGCCCGCCAATCCACATCGGAAAAGCTGGGCGAAGCCGCATCCCGACGTGGTCGGCTACAGCCACCGCGACCACGCCAACCGCGTCGGCCATTGGCGGATGGCGGAGGTGATGAGCAAGCACGGCTTTCCCGGCTCGGTCTCGCTTTCGGTCGCGCTGTGCCAGCATCACCCGGAGGTCGTCGCGGACGGCGCGGCGCGCGGCTGGGAGTTCTTCAGCCACGGCATCTACAACACGCGCTACAGCTACGGCATGGACGAGGCGCAGGAGCGCGAGATCATCGAGGATTCAATCCGCACGGTGCACGAGGCGACCGGCCAGACGATCCGCGGCTGGCTCGCGCCTGCGCTGACGCATACCCCGCGCACGCTCGACCTGATCGCCGAATACGGCCTCGACTACACCTGCGACCTGTACCACGACGATCAGCCGATGCCGGTGACGACCGCGAGTGGCGACCTGATCTCGATGCCGTACAGCCTGGAGGTCAACGACCATTACGGCTTCTTCATCTACAACATGAGCCCGCGCGAATACGCGAGGACGCTGATCCGCCAGTATGAGCGGCTCGCCGACGAGGCCGAGAAGGATGGCGGCGCAGGCGGCACGGTGATGTGCATCCCGCTCCACTCCTATCTGATCGGCCAGCCGCACCGGATCGGCGCGTTCGAGGAGGTGCTGCGGCACATTGCCGCGGACGGTCGCGCGTGGATAACCCGCGCCGGCGACATCGCCGACGCGTATCGAAATCAGATTGGTCGGGAGCAGATCGCATGAGTCTCGACCCGACCTATCTCGACTATGCCAAACGCCGGCTCGGCTACGACCACGATCTCTATCCGTACGAAACGCTGCCCAAGCGTGCTCCGATCGCCTGGCCGGACGGCAGGACCGTCGCCACGTGGATCGTCGTCAGCCTGGAGTGGTTCCCGATCACGCCGGAGGACAAGCCGTTCCGCGCGCCGGGCCACATGCAGACCGCCTATCCCGATTACCGCCACTACACCGCGCGCGAATATGGCACCCGTGTCGGCTTCTATCGCCTGCTCGATGCCTTCGCGAAGGCGGGTGTCCGGGTGTCGGTCGCGGCGAACAGCGCGATCGCCGAACGCTATCCGTCGATCATCCGCGACATCGTTGCGGCCGGGCACGAGATCATCGCGCATTCGACCGACATGAACGGCACGATCGCCAGCGGTCTGCCGTTGGAAGAGGAACGTGCGCTGATCGCATCGTCGCTCGACACGCTGGAGCGGGTCGCCGGCATTCGCCCGCGCGGCTGGCACTCGATCGCCCGGTCACAGAGCTTCAACACCGTGCCGCTGCTGAAGGCGCTGGGCGTCGACTATTGCGTCGACTGGGCGAATGACGAGCTTCCCTGGACGTTCGCGAACGGGGTGGTCAACGTGCCGCTCAACCACGAACTGTCCGACCGCCAGATCCTCACCGTCCAGCAGCAGTCAGTCGACAGCTATGCCGAGCAGATCCTCGACGCGCACGACTGGCTGAGTGCGGAGGCTGCGGCACAGGGTAGCGGCCGCCTGCTGCCATTGCACCTGACGCCGTACATCATCGGATTACCGTACCGAATGGACGTGTTCGAAGCGCTGCTCGCCGAGCTGACGGGGCGACCAGAGACGTGGTTCGCAACCGGCAGCGACGTGTTCGACCGGTATATCGCGCAACGCTGATAGACATTGCTCTCCCGCGGAAACGGGAGAGCAATGCGGCTTCAGGCGATCCCCAGCCGCGCCCTGAGCGAACCCTCCGGTTCCTCCGCCAGGACAAGCCCGCGGGCGATCAGCGCCGGCAGCATCGTTTCCGCGAATGCCTTGAGCCCCTCCTCCATATCGGGCGGGGTCAGGTGGATGCCGTCGATGACCCCTTCCAGATACAGCGCCTCGATCTGGTCGAGCCCCGCCATCGCCGTGAAGGTACGCAGCAGCACCTTCGGACCAGCCTTGGGTGCGGGAGAATCGCGGTCGATGACGACGATGTCCGGCGATATCCGCGACCAGAGGGGGTCCGCGTCGCTCTGGACCAGCACCGGCCGCTCGTGCTCCGCCCACAGGGCATGCGTGGCGGCAACGAAGTCGACCCCGTCGGCTAGGCTCTGCGCGGTGTGCGGCTGCACCAGCGTCGTCGGCTGCCAACCGGCATTACCCGACGCAAGCCGGTCGAGTTCGACGAGCGACGGCGCGACGGTCACGGGGTTGTCGAACCCGGTATCCACCGTGGGCACGAAGGCGAGGCCACCGGCGTCCGGCGCCATCGACTTGCCGATCGCGATCGAATCGAACCCCGCCGCACCGCCATCGCCGAGCAGCAACAGCGCAACCCGGGCGGTACTGGCGAGCGCGACGATCTTTGCCGCCCAGGCGGGATCGTTCAGGCGCGCGTCGGCGATGCCGACCGATACGATCAACGGCGCGCGGGTCATGGGGGTTACTCCGATGTCGGTGCGAACGGATTCGAGCGATGATGCCTCTGTCATTCGGCCAGAATGGCCAAGCGCGACCGACAGTCGTTCGCAGCGTCGGGTTTGGCCGCCAGGCGGATAGGTTCGCGGACGGATCGCGTCATCGAGTATCGGATAGCGCACCTGCCACGCTCGCATCACGCGTCCGCATGATGCACTGGCGGTGCTTGGTATCGCTGACGATCCGGGGATGATGATGACGTTGATGCACGACCTGATCGCCGCCATCGGCAAGGATGCGGTCAGCGACGATCCCGCCGCTCGCGCCGTGATGAGCAACGATGTCTATCGCGGGGCCGGCGTCCCTGCCCTGATCGTTCGCCCCACGACGGTCGAGGCGCTGCAGGCCGCGGTCCGCGTCTGCGCGGCGGCGGGCGTCGCGATGGTACCTCGCGGCGGCGGCGCCTCGTACACCGACGGCTATCTGGTCGATGCGGGCGGGCACGTCGTGTTCGACACCGGTGCGCTCGACAGCATCGAGGTCGATGTCGACAACGCGGTCGTCACGGTCGGCGCTGGCGCAACCTGGGCCAAGCTCAAGGACGCGCTGGCGGTACACGGTCTGCGCACGCCGTTCTGGGGTCCCTTCTCCGGGCTTGTCGCCACGGTCGGCGGCGGCATCAGCCAGAATACGCTGAGCCACGGCAGCGGCGCCTATGGCATCTCCGCGCAGTCGGTGCTGTCGCTCGACGTAGTGCTCGCGTCGGGAGACCTGCTCAAGACCGGCACCTCGCAGGCTACGCGCTATTATGGCCCCGATCTCACCGGGCTGTTCACCGGCGACTGCGGCGCATTGGGGATCAAGGCGACGATCCGCCTGCCGCTGATCGCGATCCGGCCGCATTCCGAGGCCGTCAGCTTCGCATTCGACAGTTTCGCCGCGTGCCATGCTGGCGTCAGCAAGGCGCAACGCGAAGGCCTCGACGACTCGCATTTTGGCCTCGATCTCGCACTGTCGCAGGGCCAGATCGCTCGCCAGGACGGCGTCGGCGCCAAGCTGAAGATCGCCCGCGAGCTGTTTGCCAAGGCCCCCAACGCGTTCGTCGGCGTGAAGCAGCTGATCCGCATGGCGCTGGCCGGCGACAAGGCGATGCAGGCCGGCGACTATATGTGCCACTTCATCATCGAGGGCGTCGACGCGACCGACGCCGTCGCGCGCGCAACCAAGCTCCGCGCCGTGATCGCGCCATATGGCCGCGAGATCGCCAACAGCGTGCCGAGCTTCGTCCGCTCGCTGCCATTCGCGCCGCTGACCAACATCCTGGGGCCCAGCGGCGAACGCTGGGTCCCGATCCACGGCGTGCTGCAGCACGACAAGGTCGTGCCGTTCCACGACGCGCTCAAGGCATTGTACGAGACGCGCAAGACGGAGATGGATCGGCTTGGCATATGGTCCGGCACGATGTTCAGCCCAGCAGGATCGAGCGGCTTCCTCTACGAGGTCGCACTCTACTGGCCCGACGATCGCACCGACTATCACCGCAATACGCTCGCGCCCGACCATGTCGCCAGCCTGAAACCCTATGCCGAGAACGCCGAAGCCCGCGCGTACACGCACCAACTGAAAGCGGACATCATCGCGCTGTACCAACAGTTCGGTGCCGCGCATTTCCAGATCGGCCGTGCCTATCCCTATCGCGATCGGCTCGACCCGCAAGCGCGCGCGCTCCTGCTCGGGATCAAGGCGGCGCTCGACCCCAAGGGACTGATGAACCCCGGCGCGCTCGGTCTTTGACCGGCAGGCGGACAGCGACACGCATGGCCTTCGCGCATCGGCGGTCGGAGCTAGGCTGACCGCTTCCCCGTCAGCTTCAAGGATATCGCCATGGCCGCCTACATCATCGCGACCGTCAACATCACCGATCCGGTCCGCTTCGCCGCGTACGGCAAGGCCATCGCCGGTCTCAGCGAACGCCATGGCGGCGAATATATCGTCCGCGGTGCCATCAGCGAAGTGCTCGAAGGCGACGTCTCGCCCAGCGAGCGTGTCGTCGTCAGCCGCTACCCGTCCGCCGAAGCCGCACGCAGCTATGCCAAATCGGCAGAATATCTCGCCGCTGCGGCGCTCCGCGTCGGTGCGGGCACGGTCGAGATGCGCCTGCTCGTCGACCCCGACTGACGAAGCGCGGTTTCGAACAGATATCCGTCAGGCGGATAAATCTCCACAACGCCTATCTTGCGGTCCGTGAGTTCCGCAAAATTGGCACCAGCCAGCATTGGAGTTCTAGTACATGCTCAACACCTTCCAGCAGGCGCTGCATCCCATGCTGCCGACCGTCACGCACGACGAGGCAGCGCGGCAGGAGTTCACCAAGAGCTTCAAGGGGTTCATCCAGTCCAATCTGCTGCCCGGTCTCGGGCCCGTCTACGGCGGCCGCGTCTCCAAGGCGTTCGAGCGCGAGCATGGCCGCGCGCCGGCCGATCGCCGCGACATCCGGACCGCGATGGTCGACGACCTGTATTTCCAGCACTACGCCTCGGCCAACCGCACCGCGCAGGAACTGCTGTGGGAAGCGACCAACATCAGCGTCGAGCGCGAACTGCCCGAGCTGATCGAAAAGGCCAAGGCGCTCTCAGCCGGATCGAGCGCAGTGCTCGACATCCCCGAGACGTTCGAGACGCCGCGCTACATCACCGCGCTGGATATTCATTGCATGCCAGGCGGCTATGCGACCGAGGTCGCGCCCGACGACGTGTCGGTCGGCGTGCTCTACGATCGCGGCGTGTACCTCTACGCGATGGGCTATACCGGGCCGATGAACGACGACATGGGTCGGTCGGTATGTAATTACGTCAAGCGCAACCTCAAGGGATTCTCGCCGAAGCGGATCCTCGACATGGGCTGCACGGTGGGCCATTCGACGCTCCCCTATGCCGAGCTGTTTCCGGACGCCGAAATCTGGGGGATCGACGTCGCCGCACCGCAGATCCGCTACGCGCACGCGCGCGCCGCGGGGGTCGGGCTGAACGTCAATTTCGCGCAGATGAATGCCGAGGAGACACGCTTCCCCGATGGCCATTTCGACCTGATCGTCAGCCACATCCTGCTGCACGAGACCAGCGGCAAGGCGATGCCGCGGATCTTCGACGAGTGCGCGCGCCTGTTGTCGCCGGGCGGGTACATGATCCACGCCGATCTGCCGCCGTTCGACCTGATGGACCCGTTCACGCAGTTCATCCTCGACAACGAGACCTGGTATAACAACGAGCCGTTCTGGGGCGCGATGCGCGATACCGATCAGGTCGCGCTTGCCGAGAAGGCCGGGTTCGATCGTTCCGAGGTGCGCTTCGATACCGCGCCGATGGCGGTGATGGAATTCGCCGCGCAATCCGGCGGCTATAGCGAGGAAGCCGCAACCGCGGTCGCCGAGCGCGACTTCACCGCGGGCGAATTCGCCCCCGGCGGCGGCTGGGAAGTCCTGATCGCTCGCAAACCCCTCGCAAAGGCACTGGCAGCATGACGACCGAGACCCAAGACCGCCCGCACGTTGTCAAGGACGCCAAGGGCAAGCGGCCGGTGTTCTACGAGGCGCCGGGCATGGACCAGGCGATGTCGATGATCATGGTGCTGGCGAACGAGATTTCCGTTGTCCACGACCGGCTGGACTCGGTCGAGCGGGTCGCGGCGAAGCATGGCATCGACCTGGCGGCTGGGATCGAGACGCTGGAACTGGACCAGGCTGCGCTGGAGACGCGCGAGGCCTGGCGTCAGGACTTCCTGGAGCGGCTGTTCTATCTGATGCGCAAGGACGCGCATGAGGCCGGGCAGGCTGCGACGCACGAGGGGTATCGCTCGACGATCGCGGAGATCGCCGAGGGGTGAGCGTATAGGCCTCGACTAACGGCCTGACCTAACTCGTGTTCCCCCGCGAAAGCAGGGGAACACGAGTCGCAAGCGTTACCGCCCGTGACCCTGGACTCCCGCCCTCGCGAGAGAACGGGGCAGCTGAAATGGCAATGGGCCCTTTCCAAGCAACACCACCCCGGCGGAGGCCGGGGCCCAATTGGTAAGGTGGCAACAACGACGCGCTGCGCTCCGTTAGGAACGTCCCCCAATTGGGCCCCGGCCTTCGCCGGGGTGGTGAAAAGCCTGCAAGGTACAGCGCTCTCAAACGATCGCAGCCTCGTCCCTCAAGCTCTCGTACATCGACTGGCGCAACAGATATGCGCGTCGCTTCTCCGGATCATCCGCCAGCGCCGCCAGCCGCACTTCCTGCTCGCTGCGACCATCCCCCTGCGACTCCATCATCTTCTTGTTCGCGATCGTCTGCGACTGGACGAAGGTGTTGGCGATCGTCCGCCGCTGGCGGTCGTAATGCGCCAGCGAAGACTCCGCGTCGGCATCGTCCAGGATGATGTCGCGCAACCGGGTTGTCAGGTTCCACACGTCATGAATCCCCGAATTCATCCCGAACCCGCCGAGCGGATTATTGAGATGCGCCGCGTCGCCGGCGAGCAGCACGCGGCCGTGGTGGAACGCACCCGCAACGCGCTGATGCACGCGGTACAGCGTACGGTGCGACGTCTCGACCTTGGTGCCGTCACCGACAAGGCCGTCGAACACCGCGTTCTTCTTCGCATCGGACAGCAGGTCGGCATCCTGCGCGGCAATGTTGGTCGGCACCAGCACGCGCCAGAACTCCGGCACACGCAGCAGCACGCACCATTCGTCGCGATCCGACACGTAGTTGACGCCAGCCAGCCCGTCGAAATGCTGCTCGATCGGATAGCGCGTCGACAGCGTCAGGAAACGTTCGGGATAGGTGAAACCGTCGAAGCTCGTGCCCGTCCATTTGCGTACCGTCGAATTGGCGCCATCCGCGGCGATCAGATAGTCCGCGCGGATCGTCTCGATCGCCATCGGCGTCTCGACCGATACCGTCACGCCGTTGACGTCCTGGTCATAGGCCAGCACGCGCCGCTGGAACTGTGCTTCGCCATTCGGCAGCGCATCGAGCTTGGCTGTCAGCAGCCGGGCTAGCTTGAACTGTTCGCATTGCAGCCGATACGGATGCGCCGACACGTCCGCCAGTTCGCCAAGGTCGAGTTCGATCACGCCGCCGCTGCGACGGTTGCGATACTGATAGGTCGGTGCACGCAAGCCGACCTGCTCTAGTTCGCCCAGCACGCCCAACTCGGCGAGCATGTCGAGCGTTGGCGGATGCAGCGTCGAGGCGCGCATGTCCTCCGGGCAGTCAGGCAACGCCTCGACCAGGATCGTGTCGATGCCCATCATCGCGAGCCGATACGCCGCCACCGCCCCTACTGGGCCACCACCTGCGACGACGACCTGCGTTCGCCGGATCTTCGTGTTCGTTCCGGTCATGTCCGCCACACAGCTTCCCCCGTACAATCGCCTACTCGTCGCATTGGGGTAGCGGCCGTGCGAAAACCGGCCTGCGCATGGATCAATACTGTTCGACAGACGACCAAACAGGCGTGCTGAACCGCATGAACAATCGGGTCAGCCCGCTTTCGAATGACCGCCAAGCGGAGACATATATCCGAAACCGTTACGGTCCATGCCGCCGGATGGTTGTGTGAGCGTCGCTTACAGGAGGCGCACGGATGGTAGATTCTCTCGGGTCACGGATGAAGTTCGCGGTCGTCGCGCCGTCCACCAACACCAGCGTGGAACCCGAATACGCCCGGATGCAGCCGCGCGGCGTGACCAATCACTTCAGCCGCATCGCGATCCCCGACACCAAGGTGACCGACGACGACAGCTTCATGGTGATGCTGAACACCATCCGCGCCTCGACCTTCGACGCGGTCGACGTGTCGATGTCGATGGACCCGGGCTGCGTCGTCATGGGCATGTCGGCCGAGACGTTCTGGGATGGTGCGGAGGGTGCGGACCGGCTTCACAAGAAGATGGTCGAGCGGACCGGCGGCGTACCCGTCATCATGGGATCGACCGCGGTCGATGCGGCCATCAAGGCGTACGAAGCCGATCGCAAGCCCATCCGCAAGATCGGCATCATCACGCCGTACATGCCGGTCGGCGACCGCAACGTGCAAAAGTTCTTCGAGGACCAGGGTTACGAGGTGGTCAATCTCGTCGGCCTGAAATCGCCCTCGCCGATGATGATTGCCCATGAATCCAAGCAGATACTGAAACAGGCCGCGATCGACGTCTCGGACGGCGTCGACGCGATCATCCAGGCCGGTACCAATCTCGCCTTTGCCGAGGTTGCGGCAATTGCCGAATTCTGGCTGGAGAAACCGGTGATCGCGATCAATACCGCGACCTATTGGCACGCGCTCAGAACGATGGGCATTTCCGATCAGATCGACGGCTTCGGCCATCTGCTCAGCCACTGCTGACCCCCAGGAGTACGCGCATGGACTATGATTACATTCCGCTTCCCGCCCGTCAGCCGCTCGTGTGGCCAAACGGTGCGCGCGTCGCGCTGATCCTGACGTTCAATCTCGAGACCTGGGATCTGACCAAGGATACCGACAAGCCCTATTATGCCGGCGGTCCGTCGATCCTGCCCGATATCCTGCCCGGCAACGTTCCCGATTTCCCGAATTACAGCTGGCGCGAATATGGCCAGCGGGTCGGCATCTGGCGGTTGTTCGAACTGTTCGACAAGCTTGGCGTCAAGGCGAGCTGCACCACCAACGGCGTGACTTTCGAACGGCGCGGGGCGATGACCGATGCGGTGCTGGAGCGCGGCTGGGAATTGCTCACGCACAATTGGGAGCAGGGCGAGCTGCTGACCAACTTCGCAGGCGATCCGGAGAAGGAGCGCGAGATCGTGCTGCGGACGCTCGACCAGTTCGAGAAGTTCACCGGGCGGAAGTCGAAGGGCTGGTTGTCGTCGTCCTTACGGGGCACGATGCAGACCGCGGACATTCTCGCGGAATATGGCTGCACTTTCTACTGCGACATCATGAACGACGATCAGCCCTATCTTCTGAAGACGCCGAACGGGCCGATCGTGTCGGTGCCCTATTCGAACGAGATCAACGACTTCACCTTCATCACGCGCAAGAACTTCACCACCGACCAGTTCTCGCAGGCGCTGATCGAGGAGCTGGACGTGCTGTACGAGGAAGGCGCGACCACCGGCCGGATCATGAACGTCGGGCTCCACCCGCACGTCTCGGGCCGCGCGCACCGCATCCGCGCGCTGCGTGAGTTCATCGAACATGCGAAGTCGTTGCCCGGCGTCTGGTGGGCGACCCGCGAGGAGATTGCCGACTGGTATCTCCAGAACCATGAGTCGCATATTCCCGGTCAGCTCGGCCAGGCTACTTAAGGTGGCCCGTAGCGAACGGATCACGATCGTCGGCGGCGGCATCGGCGGGATGACCGCTGCCGCCGCGATCGCGCAGGCCGGCTTTCCGGTGACGTTGTTGGAGGCAGCACCGCAGTTCGGCGATATCGGCGCGGGGGTCACGTTGTCGCCCAACGCGATGAAGGCGCTCGACCATATCGGCGTGATGGAGGCGGTCGCCAGCGCCGGTGTCGAGCCCACGCGCCAGCGCATCCAGCACTGGCAGGACGACCGCGTGCTCGTGCCGATGGAACGGGCGAGCGCGCGCGCGAAATACGGCGCGCCCTATGTGACGATCCACCGCGCCGACCTGCACGCCGAATTGGTCCGCGCGGCGACTGAGGCGGGCGTCGACCTGCGCACCAGCGCCCCCGCCGCGTCGACCGAAGACACCACAGTGACCCTCGCCGACGGCAGCCGCGTCGAGGGTGAGGTAATCATAGGCGCGGACGGCGTGAAGTCCGTCGTCCGCCAGCGGTTCGAAACGACGCCTGCCAAGTTCACCGGCCATGTCGCATGGCGGGCGCTGGTGCCTGTCGACGACGCGATCAGCTCGGTTACCGAATGGCCGGGGATCCATATCGGCCCCGGCAAGATGATCACGCGGTATCCCGTGCGTGGCGGCAGTCTGCTCAACATGGTGTTCTTCGCGCGGCAGGACGGCTGGACCGAGGATGGCTGGACGCTGCCCGCCGATCCCGCAGATCTTGCCGCTACGTACGCGGGCTGGTCCGACGAGGTCCAGGCGATGATCGCGGCGGCATCGACGGTCCCGCTGTTCAAATGGGCGATCAACGCACGCGCCGCGCTGCCCGACTGGACGATCGACGGCAACGTCGCGCTGCTCGGCGATGCCGCGCATGCGATGACGCCGTTCCTCGGCCACGGCGCCGCCTGCGCGCTGGAGGATGCGGTTGTCTTGTCGCGTGCGCTCGCCGCATCGAAGACGACGGAAGAAGGCCTGCGCCGCTACGTCGCGGCACGCCACGACCGCGCAAGCTTCATCCAGGCCGAGTCCAACGCCAACGCCGATCGCATGCAGGCGGACGACGCCGCGCTATTCGGGCTCGGCGCGATGAAGGACGAGGAAAGCCTCGGCCTGTTCGATTATGATTGCCGGAGCGTACCCGTATGACCGCCAACATCGTGCCCTTCGACGGCCACGCCATCGCGCCCGAGACGCACGCGTTTCTCGGCCAGTCGCACAAGCTGCTGATCGATGGCGCGTGGGTCGACGGCGAGACCGGCGAGACGATGAGGACGCGCGATCCGGCGACCGGGCTGATCCTCGCGCGGTTCGCGATCGGTGGCGCGAGCGATATCGATCGCGCGGTCGCGGCAGCGCGACGGGCGTTCGAGGGGCCATGGTCGCGGCTGACCGTCGCCGAGCGCACCGCGCTGCTGATGCGGCTGGCGCGCGCCATGAACGACGACGCGCAGGTGCTCGCCGAACTCGACGTGATCGACAACGGCATGCCGATGTTCATCGCACGCCTGACGGTCGCGAACTGCGTCGAGATGGTCGATTATTATGCCGGCGGGATCATGCGGATCGAAGGCACGACGACCGCCCCGCCCCGCCATGTCTCCGCCGAAGCCGAAGCGCTGACCTATACGTTGCGCGAACCCGTAGGCGTGGTCGGCCAGATCGTGCCGTGGAACGTGCCGCTGTCCACCGCGATCCTGAAGCTCGCGCCGGCGTTGGCGGCCGGCTGCACCGTAGTCATCAAGCCGTCCGAAGAGACGCCGCTGTCGATGCTCCGGCTCGGCCAGGTGATCCTCGACGCCGGTTTCCCCGACGGCGTGGTCAACATCGTCAACGGCTTCGGTTCGAGCGTCGGGGCAGCGCTCGCCGAACACCCCGATGTCGACAAGATCTCGTTCACCGGCTCGACCGCGACGGGCAAGCGGATCGTCCAGGCGGCGATCGGCAACCTCAAGAAAGTCTCGCTCGAACTCGGCGGCAAGTCACCCGTGGTGGTCCTGGCCGACGTCGATCTCGCGCTGGCGATCCCCGGCGTGGCGATGGCGACGTTCTTCCTGCAGGGCCAGAACTGCATGGCCGGCACGCGGATCTTCGTCCACGAGAGCGTCCACGATCAACTGGTCGAGGGGCTGGCGGCATTTGCCGGCGGCATGACGCTTGGCCACGGGCTCGATCCCTCGACGATGCTCGGGCCGATGATCTCGGACGGGCATACCGCCAAGGTAATGGGCTACATCAATGGCGCGATCGCCGAGGGTGCGACGCTGGTTGCTGGCGGCAAGCGGTTGGACCGACCGGGCAATTTCATCCAGCCGACGATCTTCACCGATACCCGGCCCGAAATGGCCGTCGTGCGCGAGGAGATTTTCGGCCCGGTGATGGCGGTGTCGAAGTTCGCGACCGACGATCTCGACGCGATCGCGCGGCTGGCGAACGACACGCCGTTCGGGCTGTCCGGGAGCGTCTGGACGCAGAGCCTGTCCTCGGCGCACCGCCTGGTATCGCGGATTCGGGCGGGCCAGGTGTCGATCAACTGCCACGGCGCAGTAGGGACGAACATCCCGTTCGGCGGGTAC
This sequence comes from Sphingomonas sp. SL1004, assembly GCF_057815015.1. Taxonomy (NCBI): domain Bacteria; kingdom Pseudomonadati; phylum Pseudomonadota; class Alphaproteobacteria; order Sphingomonadales; family Sphingomonadaceae; genus Sphingomonas; species Sphingomonas sp. SL1004. The sequence goes on along the minus strand of NZ_JBYMUX010000001.1, from coordinate 917,193 downwards.
GGTCAGTCGGGCTGGGGTCGCGAGTTCGGTCGTGAAGGGCTCGATGCGTATCTCGAGACGAAGGCAGTAACGGCGCGGTTGTGAGGGTACCTCCCCCAAAACCACCACCCCGGCGGAGGCCGGGGCCCAATTGGGGGACGGTTATACTGGAGGGCGGCCCGTCATCATTGCCACCTTTCCACTTGGGCCCCGGCCTTCGCCGGGGTGGTGGTGGCGAATGCCGGTCTAAGCCGCCGCCCCCTCGCTCAGATCGTGACTGATCAAGATCGCCGCCGCCTTCAGCTCCTCCAGATACGTCTCCAAGGCCACCTCCAGCTTCATCGCGGTCACGAAGAACACCATCGTCATCGCCGCCTCGAACACGCCGTTCCTGAAGATCGGCACGGCGATCGACGAGGTCTTGCCCGGCGTGAGGTTGAAGTGATTGCGCCCCTGCACCGCATAGCCCTGTCGCCGGATGCGTTCGACATCAAGGCTGGCCTGCGCGGTGGCGAGATATTGCAGGTCGATCTCCTGCGAGACACGCATCCATTTCAGGATCATCAACCGCTCCTCCTCCGGCGCGAACGCCATCGAGAGCTTGCCCGATGCGCTGTCGAGGATCGGCAGCGTGAAGCCGGGATAATATTGCTCGAACGTCAGCGACGTGTTCGCGTGGGTCGAATCGCGCAGCATCATGTTACGTCCGACCCGCGTCGCGATCGAGACCGGCCAGCCGAACCGTCGGGTCAACTCGACGATATGCGGCCGCGCCGCCTTCACCAGCCGGTCGTCCTGCTGGAAGCCATGCGCCAGCGTCTGCACCATCGCCGTCGGCCGATACCGCTTACGCGCCGGTTCCTGCTCGATAAGTCCCTCATACAACAGCGTTTGTACGATCCGGCACGCGGTCGGGTACGGGACTTCGGACGCTTTCGAGATCTCCATCATCGACAGCGAGCCGTGGCGGTTGATCGCCTTCAGCGCGGCGATCGACCGGCTGATCGATCGGATGGGCACACCCTTTTCCATGCTCGCGAGTCTCCGAAGCCGTGTTGTGACACCAACATGACAGGGAATGCGCGGTTGACCGCCACGTGACAATCTTTATCCGCCTGGCGGACAGGCCATCATCTTAAGGTTTGACCACCTGCCGGATGGCTTCGCCACTCGCCAGTCGATCCAGCAGGCCGTTAATTTCAGACAAGGGGCTGATCGAGGTGAGCAACCGCTCGACCGGAAGCCGCCCCGCCCGCCACAGCGCCACGTAGCGCGGAATGTCGCGGGCCGGGATCGACGAGCCCATGTAGCTGCCCATCAGCGTCTTGCCGTCTGCGACCAGCGACACCGCGGGGATCGACAGCATCTCGGACGGATTGGGCAGGCCGACCGTGACGACGCGTCCACCGCGACGCGCAGCGGCATAGGCCTGCGCCAGCACGGCGGCCTTGCCGACCGTTTCGATCACGACGTCGGTTTTCGGTAACGACGCCGCCTCGTCGGGCGATACGGCCTGCGTAGCGCCCAGTTCGAGGGCCAGCGCGCGCTTTTCAGGCGAAGGGTCGACCGCGGTGACGGGTTGCGCGCCTGCTGCGAGGGCTCCGAGCAGCGCGGCAAGGCCGACCCCGCCGAGCCCGTAAACTAGCACGCTCTCACCCGGCCGCACCTGTGCCGTGTTCATTACAGCACCAACGCCCGTCAGCACCGCGCAGCCGAACAGCGCCGCGGTCTCCGCCGGAATATCGCGATCGACCTTCACGGCCGAGCGGCGATCGACGACCGCATGCGTCGCGAATGCCGACACGCCGAGATGGTGGTGCACCGCCTCGCCGCAGTCCGAAAGGCGGCCGCCGCCACGCATCAGTTCGCCCGCGCCGTTCGCTGCGGCAGCATTGGGGCAGAGATACCCCTCCCCCGACGCGCATGCCACGCATTCGCCGCACGAGGGCAGGAACACCAGTACGACCTGATCGCCGACGGCAAAGTGCGCGTCCGCCGGATCGCCGAGCCCGACGACCGTCGCCGCGGCTTCGTGCCCCAAAGCCATCGGCATCGGCCGGGGCCGATCGCCGTTCACCACCGACAGGTCGGAATGGCAGATCCCGGCGGCATCGATCCGCACCAGCAATTCGCCGGGCTTCGGATCGTCGAGCGTTAGCGTCTTCAGCGTCAGCGGCGGCGTGTCGGCATAAGGACGCGGGTTGTCGCCGCTCCGGCCGAGCACGGCCGCCGTGATCTGAAGAGTCATGCGTCGCCCTTGGCCCATTTCTTCTCGAACGCCCAGACGTCTTCGAAGCCGATCAGCGAACAGAACTCCTTGAAATCGAAGATGTCGGCGGGCTCGCCAACGCCGTTCTGCTTCAGGTCGATCAGTGCCCTCTCCATCGCGGTCGCCGCCACCAGGCTGGTCAGCGACGGATAGATCGCGAACGCATAGCCGAGTTCCACCAGCACCGAAGCATTCGGCACCGGCGAAAGCCCACCGTTCGCCATATTGGCCATGACCGGCTTGTCGAACGCGGCGCAGGCGGTCCGCATCTCCTCCTCGCTCTGCAGCGCTTCGGGGAACAGGATGTCGGCACCGGCCTTCGCATACGCTTCCAGCCGGCGCAGCGATCCGTCGAGGCCTTCGGACTGCCGCGCATCGGTCCGCGCGACGATCAGGACGTTCTCCTTGTCGGTCCGCGCGTCGCACGCGACCTTGATCTTCTCGACCATGTCTTCGAGCGAGATCAACCGCTTGAAGGGCGTATGACCGCACTTCTTGGGAAATTCCTGGTCCTCGAGCTGCACCGCAGTGACGCCCGCCGCCTCGTAGCCCTTCACGGTGTGATGGACGTTGAGCAGGCCGCCGTAACCCGTGTCGGCGTCGGCGATCAGCGCCGCCTTGCTGGTACGGGCGATGGTCGCCATGCGGTCGACCATCTGCGTGTAGCTGGCGATCCCGGCGTCGGGCAGGCCGTAGGCGGAGGCGGTCAGCCAATAGCCGGTGCCGTAGAGGATATCGAACCCGACCTTGTCGGCGATGACCGCCGAGATCATGTCGTGGACGCCGGGAACGACGAAGAACTTGCCCTCGGCGAGCTTCGTGCGGAGGATGGAATTGGCCATGATGTGCAGTCCTTATTCGGCAGCGATAGCGGTGGCATGCCAGCGCGGTTGCTTCGGTGCGGGCAGGCCGGTTTCGGCGAGGCAGTTGGCGCGCAACGTATCGATGTCGGGGCCGTAGTCGAAAGTCGGCAGTTCCGCCGGACGGCCTGCACGCATCGTCGTGCGCAAGGCTTCGGTTGCCGCCGCATCGACCGCGCCGTCGACCAGCACCACGCCGTAGCGTTTCGCGCCCTCGGCCGTGACCAGCCCCTGCCGCAGTTCCTTCGCCAGCAACGCCGGATCGCGCTCCAGCGGATCGCCCCAGCCACCGCCACCCCAGGTGACGAACTTCAGCTGCTCGCCAGCCTCGACCGGATAATCCTCCAGCTTGTTGCCGAGCACGATCTCGGTCCCGTCGTTCTTAACCAAGACTTTCCGCGCCCGCGTGCCGGGTTCGCCGCCATTGACGCCCCAGGGCGGGACGAACCAGCGATCGTCGTGGATCGCGATCACGCCGGGTTGGAGGAAGCGGTACACCATGTTGATGCCGTTGCCGCCGCGGTGCAGCCCTGCCCCGCCGCTGTCCGCGACCGTCTCGTACGTCTCGATCCGCAGCGGGAAATAGCGTTCGAGGAACTCGTTCGGCACGTTGGTGAAGCCGGGCCACAGCGAATGGCCATCGGGCCCGTCGCCCATCGGCCTTGCGGGAATGCCGCCAAACCCGATCTGGAACAGCTGGAACCATTTGCCGCTCGCATCGAGCCCCGAATAGAACAGATGCGGCGACGACGAGAAGCCGGCGGCGTTGAGGAACTCGGGCGTCTTCTGGCCGAGCAGCCCACCGAGGATGTCGAACAACCGGCCCAGCGCGTGCGTCCGCCCCGACAGTGCCGCCGGGAAGCGCGGCTTGAGCAATGATCCTTCCGGAATCCGCACGTCGATCAGGTCGTAATAGCCGTCGTTGAACAGGATCTGCGGATCGAAGACCATGATCATGTAGATGCCGAAAAACATCTTCATCATGTTTTCGTTGAGCAGGAAATTGATCGACGCCTGGCTCTGCGGATCGGTACCGTCGAAATCGAGGATGACGCGACCGTCCTCGCGCCACATCGTGCACTTGATCTTGTACGGGCCATAGCCGAGCCCGTCGTCGCAGATATAATCCTCGAAGCTCACCTTCTCCTCGCCGATCGCGGTTTCGACGAGCTGCTTCATCGCGCGGTAATTGCGCTCCAGCAGCAGATCGGTGGCCGACGCGTAGACGTCATCGCCGAACCGCTCGCACATCTCGATGATCCGGCGCGAGGCGACGCGGCACGAGGCGATCAGCGCGTTCAGATCGGCACGGCACCAGTCGGGCGTGCGCGTCTGGTGCATCACCAGGTTGAGCAGGTCCTCATTGTAGACACCTTGCTTCCACAGCTTCACGGGCGGAATGCGAACCCCCTCCTGGAAGATGCTGGTCGCGTCGATCGGCATCGATCCGGGCACCTTGCCGCCGATGTCGCTCATGTGACCGAACATCGAGGTATAGGCGACGACGCGGCCGTCCTTGAACACCGGCATCAGCACGAGCCAGTCGTTCAGATGGCTGATCGCGCCCTGCACCGAGTAGGGATCGTTGAGGAAGATAAGGTCGCCGTCCTCGACCGTGCCGTCATAGCCTTCGAGGAACGGGCCGATATACGAGCCGAACTGGCCGACGATCATGCGGCCCTTGCTGTCGGCGATCAGCGGGAAGGCGTCGCCCTGTTCGCGGATGCCGGGCGACATCGCGGTGCGGACGAGCGTCGCGTCCATCTCGATGCGGGCGTTGCGGAGCGCGTTCTCGATAACCTCCAGCGTGACGGGATCAATCGGCACCGTCTCGAACGGTGTGGCGTTGGCCTGGATGATGCGTGCGGGCATGATGGTCCTCTCAGGCCAGATTGATCAGGATGTTGCCGACCGAGTCGACGATGCCGATGCAGCCGCCTTCGATCAGCGTCGTGGAGTCCATCTCGACGATGATCGCCGGGCCGGGGATGACGTCGTTGGCGCGGAGCTTCGAGCGGTCGTAGATGACCGCAGGGCGCATCGCGCCGTCGGTCCAGAGCTCGTGATCGCGCAGTTTTGCGGCGATCGGATCGCCGTCGCCCTCCTCCAGCACGGGTGCCTTCAGGTCGAGCAGCGGCCCGAGCGCGACCGCGCGGAGGTTCACGAGTTCGTGCGCGGTTTCCATGTTGAAGGTGAACAGCCGGTGATGCTCTTCGTCGAACCGCGCGGTGACGCCGGCGAGTCCGTCACGCGCCAAGGTCTCGGCATCGATCGACAGCGGCACCTCGAACGCCTGGCCTTCGTAGCGCACGTCGATCTCGAACAGCGACGTGATGTCGCCTTCCGCGATCCCCTCGGCGGCGAGTTCGGCGCGGGTCTGTGCGGCCATCTCGTTGAGGATCGACTGGACCTCGGCCTCATCCGTTTCGCTGAAACGGCGCGAGAAGCTACGCGCAGTCTCGGTCCGCATCTGCGTCGTCGCGTCGCCGAGCGCGCACAACACGCCAGGCGAAACCGGCGACACCGCGGGCCAGCTGCCCATCAGCCGCGCGACCGCGTTGACGTGGAGTGGCCCGGCCCCGCCGAAACCCATCAGCGCGAAGTGGCGCGGGTCATAGCCCTGCTGGACCGAGATCATACGGAGCGCGCCGAACATGTTCTCGTTGACGATGTCGATGATCCCGCGCGCCGCCTGCATCAGGCCGATGCCGAGCTTGTCGGCGATCCCCTGCACCGCGATCTTCGCCCCCTCACGGTCGAGCTTGAACGCGCCGCCGAGCAGTGATTCCGGCAAGTATCCGAGCACCACGTTGGCGTCGGTCACGGTCGGCTCGACGCCGCCCTTGCCGTACGCGACCGGCCCCGGCACCGCGCCCGCCGAGCGCGGGCCGACCCGCAGCGCGTTGGTCAGTTCGGGAACATAGGCGATAGACCCGCCGCCGGCGCCGACCGTCTTCACGTCGAGCGCCGAGGCACGAACGGCCAGATGCCCGACTTCGGTGGTCCGCACACGGCGCGCTTCGAGGTTCTCGATGAGCGCGACGTCAGTCGAGGTCCCGCCGACGTCGAGCGTCAGGATGTTGCGGATGCCGGCGTTCTTGCCGACCCAGAGTGCGCCGGTCACGCCGCCCGCCGGCCCGGACATCAGCAGCGAGACCGGATGCTCCTCGGCTTTTTCGGACGACATCAGGCCGCCGTCCGAGCGGAGCAGCGACAGGCTCCCGGCCATCCCGCTGTCGCGGAGCTTGGTGCGCAGGTTGCGGACATAGTTGCGCATGATCGGGCGGACCGCAGCGTTGGCGACGGTCGTCAGCGTTCGCTCATATTCCTGCATCTCGGGCAGCACGACATGGCTGAGCGACAGCGGCACGTCGGGCAGGATCTCCGCGGCCAGTTCGGCCACGCGCAGTTCGTGTGCGCCGTTCAGATACGCGTTGATCAGCGACACCGTCAGCGCCTCGATGCCCTGCGCCTTCAACGCCTCCAGCGCCGCGCGGATGTTTGCGTCGTCGATCGGGCGAACCTCGTTGCCCTGCGCGTCCATCCGCCCGAGGATTTCGACGGTATCCTCCAGCGCGGCAAGTGGCTCGGGCTTCGGCCAGACGATCCAGCCGGCGAGGCCCCCGGGGACGAAGCTGCGCGCGATCTGCATGATCTGGCGATACCCTTCGCTGGTTACCAGGCCGACGCGCGCGCCCTTGCCTTCGAGTACCGCGTTGGTCGCGACGGTCGTGCCGTGCAGGAAGAATTCGATCTCGGCAGGCGTGATCCCCGCTTGGCCGCAGATCGCCTCGACCCCGGTCAGGATACCGACCGAGCTGTCATGCGGCGTCGACGGCGTCTTGTGCCGCCAGAACCCGCCGCTCTCCTGATCCAGCAGCAGCAGGTCGGTGAAGGTCCCACCGACATCGACGCCCAAACGATAAGCCATGATGTCCCCGCGATAATGATGACGCGACAGCCGCCCGGGCCACCGCTTTTGCTGAGGCCTTCCTAGAACCGGCCGATGATGCGATTGGCCCGCGTCACCGCGACTATCCGCTGTGCGACTTTTCGGGCGTGGCGGTTGGCCACGCTTCGCCACGTTCGCCACGGTGCCAGCCTTGCAGGAGAAGCCGTCATGATCGTCCGCCCCGAACTTCGCGCCGATACGCGCGCCTTCCTCGATCGCCGTGCGACAGGGGCAGGGTTGCTGATCGACGGCTCCTGGCAGTCGGCAGAAGGCGGGCGCACGCTAGCTACGCTTGATCCGGCTACGGGCGAAGAAATCGGCCGCATCGCATCCGCCTCGGCGGGCGACGTCGACCAGGCGGTGACCGCCGCCCGCATCGCCTTCGACGGCTGGCGCACCACCACCCCCGTCAACCGCGCGCGCGTGCTGTGGGCGATCGCGGACCTGATCGAGGCGCATGTCGACGAACTCGCCGAACTGGAAACGCTCGATCAGGGTAAGCCGCTGTTCGTCGCACGCTGGGCCGAGATCCCCGGCGCGATCAACCAGTTCCGCTTCTTCGCCGGCCAGGCGATGGCGATCGAAGGCAACACGGTCGACACCTCGATCGACTATCAGCCAGCAGGCAAGCAGATGTCCGCATGGACGGTACGCGAGCCGGTCGGCGTGGTCGCTGCGATCGTGCCGTGGAACTCGCCGCTGGTGCTGACCGCGATGAAGCTCGCGCCAGCGCTGGCGGCCGGCTGCGCGATCGTCCTGAAGCCCGCCGAGGACACCTCGCTCAGCGCACTCCGGCTCGGCGAGTTGATGACACAGGCGGGGCTGCCCGCGGGCGTGCTCAACATCGTCACCGGCCTCGGCAGCGAGACGGGTGCCGCGCTCGCCGCGCATCCGGGTGTCGACAAGATCGCCTTCACCGGCTCGACCCAGACCGGCCGCGCGATCCTCGATGCGGCCAAGACCAATTTCAAGCGCGTCAGCCTCGAACTCGGCGGCAAGTCGCCCGCGATCGTACTCCCCGACGCCGACCTCGACCTCGCCATCCCCGGCGTCGCCAACGCGATCTTCTTCAACGCAGGGCAAGTCTGCATCGCCGGCTCGCGCCTGTACGTGCATCGCTCGATCCACGACCAGGTGATCGAGGGCGTCGTCGCCTACGCGAAGGGGCTGGCGATGGGCCACGGCCTGGACCCCGCAACGCAGATGGGCCCACTCGTCTCGGCACGGCAGGCCGAACGCGTCGCCGGTTTCGTCACGGGTGCGCGCGAGGAAGGCGCAACCGTCCTGACCGGCGGCGACCGCTCGGGCGAAGCCGGCACGTTCGTCGCGCCGACGGTCGTGGTCGACGTCCGCCCCGACATGACGATCGTCCGCGAGGAAGTGTTCGGCCCGGTCCTCGTCGCACAACCCTATGACGATCTCGACGAAGTGGTCGCGGCGGCGAACGACAGCCAATACGGCCTCGCGTCGAGCATCTGGACGCAATCGCTCTCCAGCGCGCACCGGCTCAGCGGGCAACTCCGCGCGGGCACGGTGTGGATCAACTGCCACGCGATGTACGACGCATCGCTGCCGATCGGCGGCATGAAGGCCTCCGGCTGGGGCCGCGACAGCGGCAAGCAGGCGATGGACAGCTATCTCGAATGGAAGACAGTCTGCGCGGTAATCTGACCCAGACGCGACTCATCTAAGGTCTGGCGGTTACAGCTCCAGGATCGCCTCGACGGTGAGTTCGCGCAACCGCGTGACGGCCTGCCCCTGGTCGATGCCGCCGAGGATCATGGTGCCTACCGCCGGCAGTGCAGGTAGCGCTTCGGCCGGTAGCGCGGGCAGGTCGCGGAGGAACAGCGGCGGGCGGCATGTGACGCCGATCCCCGCCAGGACAGCCGACCGCAGTGTCGAGAGGTTGGGAGTCTCGACCGCGATCCGATAACGCCGTCCGATACGGTCGAGCGCCGCGATCGCCGTATCGCGGAACCGGCATGGCCGCTCCAGCACGACCAGCGGCAGTGGATCGCGGTCGAGCAGATCCGTCGCACCGTACCACCAGGTCGGCGTGGTGCGGATCACATCGGGCCAGTCCGGCGCGGCGAACCCGATCGCGAGATCCAGACTGCCGTGCGCGATGAGATCCTGCAGTTCCGCGGTACCGGCGACCCGGACGAACATCTGCGCATCCTCATGCAGCCGCACGAACCGGGCAAGGACGCCGGTCAGCAACGTCTCGGCGAAGTCCTGGACCATCCCGATCCGGACGGGGCCACTCAACGACGTTCCCGCCAGCGCTGCAACCGCCTGATCGTGCGCGTCGAGCACCCGGCGTGCGTGCGCCAGCATCGTGTCGCCCGCGGCGTTCAGCACCAACCGCCGACCGTCGCGGACGAACAACGGCTGTTGCAACATGTCCTCCAACCGCTTGATCTGCAAGCTGAGCGCGCCCTGCGTCACGAACACGAGCTCTGACGCTGCCATCATCGATCCGCTGTCGATGATCGTCACGAAGCTGCGCAGCAGATTGGTCGGTATGTTGATCGCCATTGGCAGCTCCACAGCCTGACTTTGCACCGGCAAAGCCTTTCTATCCGTCGCCTTTTAGTGCCGGTTTTCCGCCACTTCGTCCGTTACATTAGCATTGCTAATGAGCCTCTGAGGCATTCTCTATTGAACCAGTGGGAATTAAACAAGCATTGTCGCCGCACCGGAAACGAGCGTCGGAAGAGCTGTTCATGGCGAATGCCCTATATCGATCCCCTGCAAATGCGTCCCAGCGTTCCCGGCTAAGCAGGCTGCAGCGTAGTCGCTGGCTGTCGCCGGTCCTGCTGATGCTCGCATGGGAAGCCGCCTCGCGCAGCGGGCTCATTCCCGCACGAACGTTGGCGGCGCCGTCGCAGGTGCTGGGCACGTTATGGGAGATGATCGTGTCGGGCGAACTGCCCACCAATCTGGCCGTGTCGCTGGGTCGGGCTGCGGCGGGTCTCGTGATCGGCGTCGGTCTCGGCATCGTCCTCGCGTTGGTCGCCGGGTTGACGCGCGAAGGCGAGGCGGCGGTCGATTCTCCCGTACAGATGCTGCGGACCCTGCCCGCGCTGGCACTGTCGCCACTGTTTATCGTCTGGTTCGGCATCGGCGAGACGCCGAAGATCGCGCTGATCGCCTTCGCCACGCTGTTTCCGGTGTATCTAAACCTCTACAACGGCATCCGGGGAGTCGACGTCCGGCTGATCGACGCAGGGCGCAGCTTCGGCCTGACGCGCACGCAGATCGTCGCCGACATCGTCCTCCCTGCCGCGCTGCCGCAACTGCTCGTCGGTCTGCGCTACGCCTTCTCGGTCGCGGTTCTGATCCTGGTGGTCGCCGAACAGATCAACGCCTCGGCGGGGCTCGGCTTCCTGATCAACAACGCGCGCGATTTCATGCGGACCGACATCATCGTCGTCTGCCTGCTCGTCTACGCCGGGCTCGGTCTCGCCGCAGACCAGTCCGTGCGCCTGATCGAAGATCGTGCGCTGGCCTGGCGCCCCAAGCTCGTGGAGGCTTAAGATGACCATGAACTCGCACATCATCGCGATGCCGCAGCCGATCCGCCCGGTTGTCCGTCTCAATCAGTTCTCACGACGCTTCGGGGCCAATACCGTCCTCGACAACCTGCACCTCGAAATTGCGCAGGGCGAGTTCGTCGCGCTGCTCGGCCGCTCGGGATCGGGCAAGACGACGCTGCTGCGGACGCTGGCAGGTCTCGATACCGCGGAGGCGCAGGACGTAACGATCCCGACGTCCCGTGCGGTAGTGTTTCAGGATGCCCGGCTGCTGCCGTGGAAGCGGGTGTGGCGCAACGTCGGGCTCGGATTGAAGGGCCCCGACGTGCGCGATCGCGCTGAGGCGGCGTTGCGCGAGGTCGGGCTCGGCCACCGGCTCGATGCCTGGCCGCTGACCCTGTCCGGCGGGGAGGCGCAACGCGTGGCACTCGCCCGCGCGCTCGTCCGCGAGCCCAAATTGCTGCTGCTCGACGAGCCGTTCGCCGCGCTCGACGCGCTGACCCGCGTGAAGATGCACGGCCTGGTGATGGCGTTGTGGCGGGTCCATAGGCCTGCCGTCCTGCTGGTGACGCATGACGTCGACGAGGCGATCGCGCTGGCCGATCGCGTGCTGGTGCTCGACGCCGGTCGGATCGTCGTTGAGGAGCGCATTTCGATCCCGCGCGGGCAGCGGACCGGCATCGCGACGGCGTTGCGCGAGCGGTTGCTGGGATCGCTCGGCGTCGAACGGGACGAGCCCCTGCCCTTCGTGAAAGCCGAATGATGGCCAGCCAAATCCTCGTTCGCCCCCGGCTCGACCGGTTGCGCGACTTCGTCACCGGCATCGGCGCAGTACTGGATCGGACGCGCGACGAACGCTCGCTGCTCGAGGAGGGCAGCGCCGCGCTCGGCAAACTCATCGCGCACGACGACTGGTTGCCGGACGCCTATGCCGCGCCCGACCCCGATCGCTACCGCCAATATCTGCTCCATTGCGACAGCCGAGAGCGCTTTTCCGTCGTCAGTTTCGTCTGGGGGCCGGGACAAGCCACGCCGATCCACGATCACCGCGTCTGGGGTTTGGTCGGCCTGCTGCGCGGCGCCGAACTCTCCGAACGGTTCGCGCGGTACCCGGACGGCGGCTTACACGCGGTCGGCGCGATCGAGCGGCTCGAAGCCGGCGAAGTCGAGGCGGTCTCGCCCTCCGTCGGCGATATTCACCGCGTTTCGAACGCATTCGACGACCGCGTGTCGATCAGCATCCACCTTTACGGCAGCAACATCGGCGCCGTCGAACGCGCGACCTACGACGCGACTGGCACGCCGAAGCGGTTCGTCTCGGGCTACGCCAACGCCGTGCTGCCAAACCTCTGGGACAGATCGGGAGCAACCGCATGACCACCCCAATCGATATCCGCACCGCGCTGTTGCTCGGACACGAGATCGCGTTGCTCGACGTCCGTCATGAGGCCGCATTCGCTACTGGCCATCCGTTGTTCGCCGCCAACCTCGCCTTCGATCGCGTCGAACTGGAAGCGGCCATCCGCCTGCCCCGCAAGAACGTGCCGATCGTGCTGTACGATGATGGCGAGGGCTTTGTGGCCGCCGCTGCCACCGCGCTGACTGCGCTTGGATACACCGACGTCGACGTTCTCCAAGGTGGTCTCGCAGCTTGGCGCGACGCAGGCTTCGAAGTGTTCGAGGACGTGAATTCCTACTCGAAGGCGTTCGGTGAACTGGTCGAAGCGCGCCGCCACACGCCGTGGCTCGCCGCCGAGGACGTCGCCGCGCTGATCGAGGAGAAGGCCGACATCGCGATCCTCGATGCGCGCCGGTTCGAGGAATATGCGACGATGAACATCCCCGGCTCGACCAGCGTGCCGGGTGCCGAACTCGTGTTGCGCGTGGCCGAGGCGGTGCCCGATCCCGACACGACGATCATCGTCAACTGCGCCGGCCGCACGCGCAGCATCATCGGTACGCAGTCGCTGATCAACGCCGGCGTGCCCAACCGCGTCGTCGCGCTGCGCAACGGCACGATCGGCTGGACGCTCGCCGGCCAGTCATTGGCGCATGGCAGTGATCGCCCCGCGCCCGAGGTGCGACAGAGTGATGAGACCGCCGCCACCGCCCGGGCCGTCGCCTATCGCGCCGGGGTCAAGCGCCTGACGCCCGCCGAGCTAGCGGTGCTCGAACGCGACACCGGCCGCACGCTCTACCGTTTCGACGTACGCCGTCCGGACGAATACGCCGCCGGCCATATCGCAGGGTTCCGATCCTATCCCGGCGGGCAGCTGGTGCAGGAAACCGACATCGCCGCCCCCGTCCGCGGTGCGCGCATCGTCCTTGCCGACGATATCGGCGCGCGCGCGGACATGACCGCGTCGTGGCTCGCGCAACTCGGCTGGGACGTGTTCCTCCTCGACGGTGGCTTCGACGGCGCGCTCGAAACCGGCCCCGGTCCGACGATCCCGCCGGGCGATCCCGCGCACCGCTACAAGCGCCCCTACGAAGGCACCGACAACGCGGCCGCCGCGATGCAGGCCTATCTCGACTGGGAATACGGCCTCGTCGACCAGCTCGCGCGCGACGGTACGCACGGCTTCTACGTCATCTAATTCCCCGAACGACCCACAGGAGACACGTCATGCCCGTCAAGTTCATCGGCTATATCGGCTTCAACGACGCTTCGGAAATCCACGGCGTCGGCAAGGCCCGGGGCCTCGACAAGGCCTATGTCGAGGCCGCCGCGATTGCGCAGGAGAGAGGCGGCTTCGACCGCGTCCTCATCCCGTTCGGCTCCGACAGCCCCGAAAGCCAGATCGTCGCCGCGCACGCCGCCGCGATCACCACCAAGCTCGGCTTCCTGATCGCGCACCGTCCCGGCTTCACCCAGCCGACCCTCGCCGCACGGCAATTGGCGACGCTGGACCAGCTCTCCGGTGGACGCGTTGCGGTCCACATCATCACCGGCGGTGCGGACAGCGAGATGGCGCGCGACGGTGATCATTCGGTCAAGGACGAGCGCTATGCACGCACCGACGAATACCTCCAGATCCTGAAGCAGGAATGGTCGTCCGCCACGCCGTTCGATCATGACGGGCGCTTCTACAACGTCCGCCAAGCGTTCAGCCAGATCAAGCCGACCAACCTGCCCGTCTTCTTCGGCGGATCGTCGTCGGCGGCGATCGACGTCGCCGGGCGCCATGCCGATGTCTACGCGTTATGGGGCGAGACGCAGGCGCAAGTCCGCGAGGCGGTCGGCACGATCCGCCACGCCGCCGCGCGTTATGGCCGCAACCCCGGCTTCTCGCTGTCGCTGCGCCCGGTGATCGCCGATACCGAGGAAGCGGCGTGGAAAAAGGCCGACCGCATCGTCGAGCAGGTCCGCGATCTCCGCGAAACAGCCGGGGTCGCGACCAGCGGTCATGCCCCGGTCAATGCCGGGTCGCAGCGTCTGCTGGAGGCCGCAAACCAGGGCTACCGCGTCGACAAGCGTCTCTGGACGGGGGTCGCGGCCCTCGGCGGAGCGGCGGGCAACTCGACTGGGCTGGTCGGAACGCCGGAACAGGTCGCCGACGCGATGCTCGATTATTACGACCTCGGCATCGACCATTTCCTGATCCGCGGGTTCGAGCCGTTGCAGGATGCGATCGATTATGGGCGCGATCTGTTGCCGGCCGTCCATGAACTGGTCGCCGCACGCGATGCCGAGCGCGAACTCGAACCGCAGCGGGCAGTGGGCTGATGCCGGACTGGACGGATGACGAGGGGGTGGCAGCGACGTCACCCCCGCCGCGGGAAGGCGTGAAGCGCTGGTGGCCGTTGCTGCTGGCGGCGGTGCTGGCAGCGGCACTCTATGCGTGGCTCGGGCGCGCCGCGCCCGCCGGCGACGTGCTGCATGTCGGCAGCCAGCGCGGCGGGACCAAGGCGCTGATGCTCGCATCGCATGCGCTCGACGGCGCGCCCTACCGCGTCGAATGGTCCGAATTCCCCGCCGCGCAGACGTTGCTGGAGGCGATCGGCGCCGGCGCGGTCGATGTCGGCATGGTCGGCGATGCGCCGTTCCAGTTCGCCTATCAGAGCGGCGCGCCGATCAAGGCGGTCGCGGTACAGTCCGCCACCTCACGGCCGAGGGACAGCCTCGCGATCCTGGTACCGGCGCGGTCGCGGATCGCCGATGTGAGCGGCCTGCGCGGCAAGCGGGTCGCAACGACACGCGGCTCGGTCGGCCATTACCTGCTGCTCCGCGCGCTGGACGCCAAGGGGCTCAAGCCGAGCGACGTCCGCCTTATCTTTCTGGCGCCGGGCGATGCCAAGGCCGCCTTCGACACCGGATCGATCGACGCCTGGTCGATCTGGTCCCCCTATAGCGGGACCGCGCTGGCACAGGGGGCGCGCGTCGTCGCCGACGGCGCGGACTATCTGAGCGGCTATGGCTTCGATGCGGCCAATGCGCGCGCGGCAACGGCGAAGAAAGCCATCTTGACCGACTATCTGCAACGCGAATCCCGTGCCCTCGACTGGGCTCGCGCGCATCCGGACGCCTATGCCGAAGTGCTCGCCAGAGAGACCGGGCTACCCTTCAAGATAGCGCTGTTCCACGCCAAGCATCTGCCGATGGCCCGTGTCCCGGTCGACGCCGCCGTCAAGGCCGAGGAACGCGATGTCGTCGCCCAGTTCCGCAAGGCCGGCGCACTCGCCGGCAACCGTCCGCTCGATGACGCCTATCTGCCGCTCGACCAAGGTCGTCCCGGTGCCCGGTAAGCGCCGAATGCCGGGCTGAACCGCCGCGGCCCCGCGCCGCCCGACCGCATTTCCCTTTACCTCGTGCGTCCCCGCTTCGGCGGGATCGGAGACGCGCGCCTTGCTCACGGACATCATCATGACATCGATCTCCCGCCTGCTTGCCGGTGTCGCCCTCGCGACCTTTACCGTACCCGCCTTTGCGCAAGACACGCCCCCGGCCCCCGTGACGACCCTGGCTGCGTCCGACGACGCGGGTGGCAATGACGCCACGATCGTCGTCACCGGCGTCCGTGGCGGCCAGCCACGGACCGTCGCCGACAGTCCCGTCCCGATCGACGTCATCGGCCGCCGCGAACTGCAGGCGACCGGCCGCACCGGGTTGAAGGAAATCCTCGGCAACATCGTGCCGTCGCTGACGATGCCCGCGCTCGGCGGCGGGGGCACGTCGGCCAGCGTCAAGCCGATCGCGATCCGCGGACTGTCGGGCGATTACCTGCTGGTGCTCGTGAACGGCAAGCGGCGCCACACCACCTCGCTGATCAACAACCTCTCACGCATCTCGGGTGGCTCCACCCCGGTCGACATCGACCTGATCCCGACCAATGCGGTCGGGCATATCGAGGTGCTACGCGACGGCGCGGCGGCCCAATACGGGTCCGACGCGGTGTCCGGCGTCATCAACATCATCCTCGACGACGCCCCCAAGGGCGGGCGCTTCTCGATCACCGGCGGCCAGCAATATTCGAAAGGTGCGCCGCTGCTCCAGACCGATCTCAGCTACGGCACTCAACTTGGCGAAGGCGGGTTCTTCCGCGCCGCTGTCGAGGCGAAATACCATGATCGCGCAGACTCCTCGGCCGATGCCGTACCGCGCATCCTGCCGCTGGTGAACGGCCAGCCGGACCCGCGCGAGGCGTCGCTCGATCATGTCTACGCCGGCGGATACGGCCGCTCGAACCGCGACAAGATGATCAACGGATCGTACAATACCGAAGTGCCGGTCGGCGACACGCTACGGCTCTACAGCTTCTCGACGCTCAGCTACCGCGACATCAAGGACGCCCGCGGCGCCTATATCCCCTCCTCCACCGGCTATGGCGGCCAGGCCAATACCAGCGCTGCCTCGGTCCTGCCGCAACTCTACCCGACCGGGTTCCAGGCCTATCGCCGGATCAAGGAAACCGATTTCCAGCTCACCGGCGGCGTGAAGGGCGAGCTTGCCGGCTGGGCGTGGGATCTCAGCTCCAGCGTCGGTCGCGACCGCGTCTGGCTGGGTGCCGAGAACACGCTCAACCCCTCGATCGGACCGTCCAGCCCGACGAACTTCTACATGGGCACGCAGATCCAGGATCTGTGGGTCAACAATCTCGACCTCAGTCGCGACGTCGCGATCGGTCTCGCCAAGCCGCTGTCGATCTCGATCGGTGCGGAGCACCGCTGGGAACGCTTCCAGTCTCGCGCCGGCGAACCCGACAGCTACCGCAACGGCGGCTACCAGATACCGGTCGACGACACCCCGTTCGGCCAACTCTATGGCGGCCGCTATCCGTCGCCGGGGCTCGTGTCGTTCACCGGCACGTCACCCGCCGACGCAGCCTCGCTCAGCCGGAACAATCTGGCGGGCTATGTCGATCTCTCGACCAACGTCACCGATGCGTGGTTCATCGGCGTCGCCGGGCGGTTCGAGCATTACGACGACAGCGCAGGCAACACGGTAAGCGGCAAGTTCTCGACCCGCTACGAACTGACGCCGGGGCTTGCCATCCGCGGTGGCGTCAACACCGGGTTCCGCGCGCCGGCCCTCGCACAGACCGGCTTCTCGACCACGCAGAACACCACGACGGTGATCGGCAACACGCCCGTCTCGACGATCGCGAAGTTCCTCCCGGTAAACAGCGCCGCGGCGATCGCGCTCGGCGCGCAACCCCTGAAGCCGGAGAAGTCGCTCAACTACACCGCCGGCATCACCTACGAGGCGGGCGCGCTACACCTCACGCTCGACGCCTACCAGATCCGCGTCGACGACCGCATCGTCAAGACCGAGTTCCTCGGCACCGCGGCAAACGGCGGCACCGCGATCCGCGACATCCTGATCGCGAACGGCGTGACCGGGGTCGACAGCGCGCAGTTCTTCACCAACGCGATCGACACGCGCACCCGCGGCATCGATGCGGTCGCCGAATACACGCTGCGCACGACCGGCCTCGGCGCGTTCCGGCTGAGCGCGGCGTACAGCTACAACAGGACCAAGATCCTCAGCATCGCCGACAATCCGGCCGCGCTCAGTTCGCTCAACGTCGTGCTGTTCGGCCGCCAGGCTCAGCGCGATCTCGTGGTCGCTCTGCCACGGACCAAGCTGGTCCTCACCAACGACTGGTCGCTCGGCAAGGTCCACGCGCTCGCCCGCGCCACGCGCTACGGCCGCTACACGGAGTCGAGCAACGTCGCGACCGGCGACCGCACCTTCGGCGGCAAATGGGTCGCCGATCTCGATATCGGCTACGACCTGACCGATCGGATCACGCTGGCGGTCGGGGCAAACAACCTGTTCGACACCTACCCGGACCGTGACGGCCTGATCGCGGCCGACGGCAGCGGCGCCTATGGTGGCTTTGCCCCGTTCGGGCTCAGCGGCGGCTCCTATTACGCCCGCGTCGGCGTGTCGCTGTGACCCGGCAGATGCACCTCGCACTGTTCGTGACGGCGGACGGGATACACCACGGCGGCTGGCGGCATCCGCAAGCAAGCAGCGCAGACCAGGGCTTTGGCTTCTACCGTCGTCTCGCCGCGCAGGCCGAGGCCGCCAAGCTCGACATGCTGTTCGTCGCCGACAAGCTCGCGATCGACGACCTGTACGGCGGGCATTTCGCAACGACGGTCCGCTACCGCGCGTCGCGCGGGACGGAACCGCTGACCCTCCTGTCTGCGCTGGCGGCCACGACCGAGCATATCGGCCTCGGCGGCACGATCTCGACCAGCTACACCGAACCCTATCACGTCGCGCGGATGTTCGCGTCGATCGACCATCTCAGCGGCGGCCGCGCGGCATGGAACGCGGTCACTTCCGTCAGCGATGCCGAAGCGCATAATTTCGGCCGCGCCGAGCATTACGACCACGCCACCCGCTACGCGCGCGCCGCCGAATATCTCGACGTTGTCCGCCGCCTTTGGGACACGTGGGAAGAAGACGCGATCGCCCCCGACCAGGCCGCCGGCACCTATGGCGATCCAGCCAAGGTCCATTACGCCGATCATGTCGGCAATTGGTTCGACGTAAAGGGGCCGTTGTCGCTCCCACGCCCGCCGCAGGGTCACCCGGTCCTGATCCAGGCCGGTGCATCAGGTGCGTTCCAGGATCTGGCGACGCACAACGCCGAAATCGTGTTCGCCGTCTATCCCGACGTCGATCGCGCCAAGGCGGGCTATCGCAGCTTCAAGGACGACGTCGCTGCAGCCGGGCGCTCCCGCGACGCCGTCAAGATCCTTCCCGGCATGGTCCCGATCATCGCCGACAGCGACGATGCCGCCGCCGACCTTCTCGGCGAACTGGACGCGCTGGTCGAGCCCCTCGCGGGCCTGAGCTTCATGTCCGGCAGCATGAACTACGATCTCGCCGGTCATGCGATCGACGACCCCGTCCCCGACATCCGCGACCTGATCCGCGGCAGCAAGGGCCGGTTCCACTACGTCATCGGCAAGGCGATCGAGGAAGGCTGGACGCTCGGTGAACTCGGCCGCTGGTACGGCTCCAGCCTGTCGTTCGCCAAGATAATCGGCAGCCCGCGCACCGTCGCAGACGAGATGGAGCGCTGGCTGGTCGAGGACGCGTGCGACGGGTTCGTCATCATGCCTGCTTTCATGCCGGCAGGCGTCGACCGGATGCTGCGCGACGTCGTCCCGCTGCTCCAGGCGCGCGGCATATTCCGCCGCGACTACACCGCATCGACGTTGCGCGGCCATCTCGGCCTCGACCGTCCCGCCAACAGCTTCCACACCAGAGGAGATCGATCATGACCGAATCCGTCCGCGCTGCGCTAGGCGCCTTGCAAGCCGAGCGGGACCGCGACTGGACGCCCGCGCAGCTCGACCTGAACGCCGGCCAGCGACGCGAACTCGTCGAGCACTTCGATCCGTCGCGCGCGATCAAGGCTGGCGATACGGTGCCGGACTTCGCGCTGGACGCCGTCGACGGCACGACGATCCGCCTGGACGACCTGGTCGCGAACGGGCCGGCGGTTCTGATCTTCTTCCGGTTCGCGGGCTGCCCGGCCTGCAACATCGCGCTGCCGGTCTACCAGCGCACGCTCTGGCCGACCTTGCGCGAACTGAAGGTTCCGCTGGTCGCGATCAGCCCCCAGATTCCGTCGAGGCTCGCGGCGATCGAGCAGCGCCACACCCTCGGCTTCACGGTTGCCAGCGACCACGATAACGGGTTGGCGCGTCAACTCGGCATCGTGTTCGAGTCAAACGCCGCCACCCGCGCCGCGGCGGCAACGCCGCTCGGCGAGATCACCGGCACCGGCACATGGGAACTCCCCTTCCCGACCGTGCTCGTCATCGGTGAGGATCACATCGCCAGCTTTGTCGACATCGCGCCCGACTGGATGCAACGGACCGAACCGGATGCCGTCATCGCCGCGGTTCGCGCGCTCGTTCCGGCTCGCCGTGTCGCGGCCTAGAACAGCTTGCGAAGCCAGACGACCAACCGGGTAGAGACAACCCCGCTGGACGCGGTTCGAGGTCGCGAACCCGAGGCCGGGCATCGGTGACGTCGTTGCCGTCGAGTTGTGCCTGCAAGGTCATCGCGCTTCACGGCCGGCTCCCCTGCACGCATCCCGATCAGAAGAATCGGCTGAGCAGACCGGCGTTGGTCTTGCCGAGTTCGACCACTTCGTCGCCGCGCCCGCTGATGATCGCCTTAGCCATGTACAGCGTGAAGCCCTTCATCTGTTCCAACGTGATCTTGGGTGGCATCGACAATTCGGTGCGCGCGGTCACGGCGTCGAGCAAGGCAGGCCCCGGATGTGCCAATACCTCGCGCACGCCCGCCTCGACCTCGCCAGGATCGGTCACCCGCACGCCGTGAATGCCGATCGCGCGGGCCATCGCGGCAAAGTCCGGATTGTCGAGCGCCACCCCGGTCTCGACCAGTCCCGCGGCCTTCATCTCCATCTCGACGAAGCCCAGCGTGCCGTTGTTGAACACGATGATCTTCACAGGCAGGCCCAACTGGCGCACCGTCAGCAGTTCACCCATCAGCATCGCCAGCCCGCCATCGCCCGATAGCGAGACGATCTGGCGCTTTGGATAGGCGGATTGCGCACCGATCGCCTGCGGCAGCGCGTTGGCCATGGACCCGTGATTGAACGAGCCGATCAACCGGCGCTTCCCGTTCATCGTCAGATAGCGCGCCGCCCAGATCGTCGGCGTACCGACGTCGCAGGCAAAGACCGTATCGTCGTCGGCCAGTTCGTCGACGACACGCGCGACGTGCTGTGGATGGAGAACGCCACTGCCCGCCTTGCCCCGTGCGAGATCGTCGAGCCCCTTGCGGCTCTCGACGTAATTCTCGCGCGCCGAGCGCAGGAAGCCGTCATCGCGCGCGCTTGTCAGATGCGGCAAGAGCGCGTCGATCGTCGCGGCGACATCGCCGACCAGGCCGAGGTCGATCGGGGTGCGCCGCCCCAGATTCTCCGGACGCAGGTCGATCTGCGCGACCTTCGCCTTGACCGGATAGAATTGACGATAGGGAAAGTCGGTCCCCAGCATCAGCAGCACGTCGCAGCTCATCATCGCGTCGTACCCGCTCGAAAAGCCGATCAGCCCGGTCATGCCGACATCATAGGGATTGTCGTATTCGACGAACTCCTTGCCGCCCAGCGCATGGACGACCGGAGCCTGCAGCGCGGCCGCGATCTTCAGCAATTGCGGATGCGCGGTCTTGCAGCCGCGTCCGGCGAGGATCGTCACCTTGCCCGCGCCGTTCAGCAGCGCGGCGAGCTGTGCGACATCCGCCTCGGCCGGTACGATCGTCGCCAGCGACGGCAGCAACGCGGCGGCGGAGCGCGCGATCACGCCGTCGGTCTGGCGGAGTGCGACGTCGCCCGGCATCGACACGACCGAAACCCCGCGGTGGCCGATAGCGGCCCGGATCGCGGTTTCCAGCGTGCGCGGCATCTGGTCGGCATCCGATATGGTCTCGCAATAGACGCTGCACTCGCGGAACAGCGCTTCGGGACGGGTCTCCTGGAAATAGTTCGAGCCGATCTCGCCGCTGGGTACCTGCGCAGCGATCGCCAGCACCGGCACGCGGGTGCGGTTGCAGTCGTACAGCCCGTTGATCAAATGCATGTTGCCCGGTCCGCACGACCCCGCGCAGACGGCGAGCTTGCCGGTCAACTGCGCCTCGGCCCCCGCCGCAAACGCCGCCGCCTCCTCGTTGCGGACATGGATCCACTCGATCTTGCCTTGCCGCCGCAAACTGTCGGTCAGGCCGTTGAGACTATCGCCGACGACGCCGTAGATCCGCTCGACGCCGGCGAGGTGAAGCGTTTCGGCGAACAGGTCGGCGATGATGGTCTTGGACATGAAGGTCTCCGGCGATGGCGGTAGGCCGCGCCGGTCTTCCAACCGACATGGCGATCGAACTCCAAACGCGCCGGCCCTTAATCAGGGTGCATTGCACTGCAGCATTTTGAGCTCAACTGGTCACCGATCGCACCTGCCGTGATCGAAAGGACGCCAAATACGCAGTTTCTACTCCTACATTTGCGGGATGCCGCTGTTTGGTGATCTTTATCGTTCCTTGATCGAAGTTCGACTGTTACGTCTCCGGCAGGGAGTGGCGCTATGACGAAGATCGAAGCGATTGAGGATGCTAGCGGCGATGCGTCGGCGCCGCGGACACCGCGGGGTACGGGGCGGCGGTTGCACGGGGCGGTCGCGCATAAACTCGGCACGGCGATCTTGTCGGGGGAATATGTTCCCGGCGACACGCTGTCCGGCGAAGTCGAGTTTTCCAAGACGCTCGACGTCTCGCGCAGCGCCTATCGCGAGGCTGTGCAGGTGCTGACCGCGAAGGGCCTGGTCGAGAGCCGGCCGAAGATCGGCACGCGCGTACTGCCGCGCAGCCGGTGGAACCTGCTCGATCCCGACGTGCTCGCCTGGGCATTCGCGGGCGAGCCCGATGTCGGCCTGATCCGCAGCCTGTTCGAACTGCGCGGCGTCGTCGAGCCGGCCGCGGCCGCGTTCGCCGCACAGCGTCGCGAGCGCGCCGACCTGAAAATCATGAAGGACGCGCTGGCGGCAATGCGTCGGCATACGCTGGCAACCGAAGCCGGCCGCGCCGCCGATCGCGATTTCCACAACGCGATCCTTCACGCGACCCGCAACGACGCCCTGGTCGTGCTGAGCGCGAGCATCGGCGCCGCGGTCAGCTGGACGACGCAGTTCAAGCAGCGCGCCCGCGCCCTGCCCCGGAATCCGATCCCCGACCATGTCCGCGTGTACGATGCGATCGCGGCGGGCGACGCGACCGGTGCGAGCGACGCCATGCGCGCGTTGGTCGATCTCGCGCTGGAGGATACGCAACTGTCAATGGAGCGCTGACCGCCAATCCGGTCAGCCGATCAGCAACCTCGCCCCGAGCGCAGCTGCGAGCGCGGGCGGCATCACCACGGCGCCGACCTTCAGGAACCGCCAGAAGCCGACATCCTCACCCTCGCGGCGGATCGCGGTGAGCCACAAGATGGTGGCAAGCGAACCGGTGATCGACAGATTGGGCCCCAGGTCGACGCCGATCAGCAGACCATCGGTGACGATCTGCGGCACATGCGCCTGTTGCAGCGTGGTGCTCGCGATGAGTCCGGCGGGCAGGTTGTTCATCAGGTTCGATCCGAACGCCAGCGTCGTGCCCGCGATACCGGCGGTCAGCGCGGGTGCCTGCGCCGCACCGGCTGACAGCCACCGGGCCAGCATCCCGATGACGCCGGTGCTGGCAAGCGCCTCGACCAGCACGAACAGACCGGCGACCAACGGCAACACCGCCCAGGATACCGATCGTACCGTCTCGACCGGCGACGTGCGCCTGCCGATACTGATGGCGACGATCGTCGCGCCCCCCGCCAGGCAGGTCGGCAGGCCGAGGTCATACCCCTCGGCCGACGCGACGATCAGCAGCACGGCAGTCGAGACGATGCCGCCGAGCGCGATCTTTCCGCCGAGCGGCAAGGCGCCCGTCTCGATGGCCGTCTCGACCACCGTTTCGCACCGCCCGCTCAGGCGATCGCGTTCGACCCAGCGCAACGCGCCGAACGTCACCACGATCGAGAGTAGCGAGGGCAACGCGAACGACGCCATCCATGCCCCGAGCGACGGCATCGCTCCACCGTACAGCACGAGGTTGGCGGGGTTCGAGATTGGCAGCACGAAGCTCGCGGCGTTGGCGATCAGCGCACAGGCGAACAGCATCGGCAACGGATCCGCCTTCGCCTTCTTCGCCGCGGCATAAACGGCCGGCGTCAGCACCACCGCCGTGGCGTCGTTCGACAGGAAGACCGTCACGACGATACCCACGCCGAAGACGAGCGCGAACAGCCGGCTGGTCGAGCCCTTCGCCAGCGTCACCGCATGGCCCGCGACCCAGTCGAACAGCCCTTCCGCACGCGCCGCCTCGGACAGCAGCATCATCCCGATCAGGAACAGATAGACGTCGCCGCCCTTCAGCACCGCATTCCAGGCGCCGAGCGGCGAGATCAACCCCAGCAGCACCAGCAACGCAGCGCCGCCGACCGCCCAAACCGCTTCGGGCAGTTTGAACGGACGCACGATCACGCATGCGGTCGCAGCGAGGCAGATCGCCCAGATTCCATATCTAGCAAGAATTTCGGCGGGCATCGGGCGGTTGGTATCCATGGCCGGAAGGGTGGCGAAAGCATCGGCGTGAGCCGCGCTGACAGCGATGCGGAGCCACTGTCGTTCCGTGACATTTACGTTATGTTTTCAAGCTTAACGAAACCGTTCAGTTTCGGTTTACGGTCTGAGATCATGGGCAAATCTTGGAATTGCCTAAATTTTTCGACGACGGAAACTTTGCATGACGCCGCAGCTTTAGCGGTCAGTCCGTCACACTCTTTCCAGGAATCGATCCATGGCCGCGCCGACCAAGACGGGACAGACCAAGACGGGACAAACCAGGACGGGACAAACCAGGACGGGCAACCGGACGCTCGACGCCCTCAACTTCTTCCTCGCCGACGTCCGCGACGGTCTGGGTCCCTATCTGGCGATCTACCTAGTCGCGGTGCGCGGGCCTGCGCATGGCTGGAACGAGGCCACCGTCGGCGTCATCCTGACGATCGCGGGGATCGTCGGACTGCTGTCGCAGACGCCCGCCGGCAGCCTGATCGATCGCAGCAAGAACAAGCCGCGGATCGTGATGATCGCGGCGCTGCTCGTGACGCTGAGCAGCATCTCGCTGCCGATCGTCTCCGGGTTCACCGCGGTCGCCGTGACCCAGTCGATCGCCGCGATTGCCGGCGCGGTGTTCGCACCGGCGATCTCGGCGATCACGCTGGGGCTGGTCGGGCCGAAGCTGTTCACCAAGCGGGTCGGCCGCAACGAAGCGTTCAACCACGCCGGCAACGCGGTATCCGCCGCGCTGGCCGGCGTTCTCGCCTGGAAGTTCGGTCCGGTCGTCGTCTTCTGGCTGATGGCTGCGCTGACCGTCGCCAGCATCGTCACCGCGTCGCGGATCGACAATGGCGAGATCGACAACGCGGTCGCGCGCGGGCTCGACTGCGAACCGGACGAGGATTGCGAGGAACCGAGCGGGTGGAAGACGCTGATCGAGAACAAGCCGCTGATGATCTTCGCGGTCACCGCCTTCCTGTTCCACCTCGCCAACGCGGCGATGCTGACCTCGGTCAGCCAGTTGCTCGCGCGGACCGTCGGCAAGGATCAGGCGACCTCGCTGACCGCGGCATGCATCGTCGCCGCGCAGCTGGTGATGGTGCCGGTCGCGATCGTCGTCGGTCGCAACGCCGATCGGTGGGGGACCAAGCCGCTGTTCCTCGTCGCGTTCGCCTTCCTTGCCGCGCGCGGTGCGCTGTACACCGTGTCGGACGATCCGTGGTGGCTGGTCGGCGTGCAGGCGCTGGACGGCGTCGGCGCCGGCATCTTCGGCGCGCTGTTCCCGGTCGTGATCGCCGACCTGACCAGGGGTACCGGCCGCTTCAACGTCAGCCAGGGCGCGGTGGCGAGCGCGCAGGGGCTCGGTGCGGCACTGTCGGCGACGCTGGCCGGCGCGATCATCGTCTGGGCCGGCTACACGACGAGCTTCCTCACGCTCGCCGCGATTGCAGGCGCCGGACTCGCGCTGTATTTCGTCGCCATGCCCGAGACGAAGGACTCAGAGGCGGAAACCGGCGAGCGCGAGGCGGCAACCGCCTGATCGTGCTACGCAAGCTGGCCAGGCGTCGACAGGGACGCTCGACAAGCGAGGAAATGTGCAGTCAGACCCGAGCATTACAACGGTTTCTTCGCTCAAATTGAGACCATGCGCGATCGTCGTCATGGGGGTGAGCGGTAGCGGCAAATCGACGCTGGGCACCACGCTGGCCGCAACCGCCGGTTGCCGCTTCCTCGAAGGCGACAGTTTTCACGACGCGCACGCGGTCGCCAAGATGAGCGCGGGCGAGGCGTTGGACGATGCGGACCGCTGGCCCTGGCTCGACCGGGTCGGCGCGGCGATCGGTGCCGCGGTCGACGCCGACGGGCTCGCGGTCGCCGCCTGTTCCGCCCTCAAGCACAGCTACCGCGTGCGATTGTCGCGTGCCGCAAGCGTACCGCTGCTGTTCGTGCTGCTCGACACCGATCCGACCGAGCTCTCCCGCCGGCTCGTGCATCGCCGCGACCATTACATGCCGCCGAGCCTGCTCGACAGCCAGCTGGCGACACTGGAACGCCCGACCCCGGACGAATGCGCGCTCATTCTCGATGCGCAGGCGTCGCCGGCGACTCTGTCGGCCATGACCTGGGCCTGGGTCGATTCGGTCATGCCTGCGGAATCGTAATAGCGGCATCACCCGACGACGTAGCTCACCGCGATCACCAGCAGCAGCCCGACCACGGAGATCGCGGTTTCGAGCAGCGACCACGTCCGGAACGTGTCCTGCGTACTGGTGCCGAGATACCCCTTCACCAGCCAGAAGCCGGGATCGTTGACGTGGCTGAAGAACACCGATCCCGATCCGATCGCCAGCACCACCAGTTCTGGCGAAGCGCCCGTCGCGGCAACGACGCCGGGCATCACGCCGACCGCGGTGATCGTCGCGACGGTCGCGGAGCCGGTCGCGATCCGGATCGCCACCGCGATCAGCCAGCCGAGCAGCAACGGTGAAATCGCCTGCAACGATGCCAGCCGTGCCAGCAGGTCCGACAGGCCGGCACTGACCAGCACCTGTTTCAGCGCGCCGCCTGCCCCGATCGCGAGCAGGATCGCGCCCGCCGACCGCATCGTATCGGTCCACACAGCCTCCTGGATCGCCGCCTCGCGCAGCCGCCGGCCGAACAGCAGCGGCAGCGCGATCAGGTTGGTGAGCAGCAACGCCAGCACCGGATTGCTTGCGGCGGTCAGCCACGGCGATCCGCTGGCGCCCGGCACCACCTGGCCAAGCTCGCCCGACGCGATCAACAGCACCGGCAGCAGCACCACGAACAGCGCCGCGCTGAGGCTGGGCGGTGTGACCTGCACGCTTGGCGCCTCGATCACCGGCGTCGTGAGCCGCACACCGCGCGCGGTCAGCAACGCCAGCGCCGGTCCCGCCAGCGCGGCGGTCGGGATCGCGATCAGGATGCCGTAGATCATCGTCTTGCCGAGATCCGCGCCGAGCGCGTTGACCGCGAGCAACGGCCCCGGATGCGGCGGGACCAGCGCATGCACCACCGACAGGCCGGCAAGCGCCGGCAGCATCAGCCGCAGTTTCGCGCGATCCTTGCCCTCGCCCTCGGGGAGCGACGCCGCCGCCGCCGCAACGATCGGCAGCAGCAGGACGAGGCCCGTTTCGAAGAACAACGGCAGGCCGATGACGATCGCGATCGCCATGCTGGCCCAAGGTGCGGCGCGCGGCCCGGTCAACCTGAGCCCGGTCTGCGCGAGCGCCGCGGCGCCGCCCGACAATTGCAGCATCGCGCCGAGCGACAGGCCGAGCGCCACCACCAGCCCCGTGCCGCCGAGGATATCGCCGACCCCCTTCTGCACCGCCTTCGCGGTATCGCCGAGCGGCAGGCCGGCGACCAGCCCGACCGCGAACGCACCGCATAACAGGCCGATGAAGGGATGAAGCCGCCCCTTTACGATCAGCCCCACCGCAAGCGCGATCCCGAACAGCGCGGCGGCGACGAGACGAAAGTCGGCCGGGGTCATCGGGTCTTCACGCGCATGCCTATCCTCCGATCGCGGCGTCGACTTCGTTCCGGTCGCCGGCCTGGGCGTGTTCTCTAGGACAGGTTCGCGAACGAACCCAGGCGAAACGTCCGCCCCTCGCCGACGCAGGCATGCCTCAGTCGGCCGAACGCGCCCCGGCAATGCCATCCAGCGCAGCGACTGCATCCCGCGAAAGCACGAGCGAGACCGCCGCCAGATTTTCCTGCAGATGCCCAACCGACGAAGTCCCCGGGATAAGCAGGATATTCGGCGCGCGCTGCAACAGCCAGGCCAGCGCGACCTGCATCGGCGTCGCATTCAGTTCGTTAGCCACCTCGGACAGCGTCGCCGATTGCAGCGGACTGAAGCCTCCCAGCGGGAAGAACGGGACATACGCGATGCCGTCCTTCTCGAGCGTATCGATCAGCGCGTCGTCGTCGCGGTGCGCGAGATTATACTGGTTCTGCACGCAGACGATCTCGGCGATGCCGCGCCCTTCCTCCACCTGCCGCGGGGTGACGTTGCTCAGGCCGATATGACGCACCAGCCCCTGCCGCTGGAGGTTGGCGAGGACCTTCACCTGCTCGCCGATCGCACCTTCGGCAGGCCCGTGAACACCGAACATGATCCGCAGATTGACCACGTCGAGCGTTTCCAATCCGAGATTGCGGAGATTGTCGTCGACCGCGCGTGCGAGATCGTCCGCGCCGAACGCCGGCAGCCACGATCCGTCCTCGCCGCGTCTCGCGCCGATCTTCGTGACGATCGTCAGGTCGTCTGCATAAGGCGACAGCGCCTCGCGGATGATCCGGTTGGTGACGTGCGGACCGTAGAAGTCGCTGGTGTCGATGTGATCCACGCCTGCTGCCACTGCCGCGCGAAGGACCGCGACCGCGCCGTCATGGTCGCGCGGCGGCCCGAAGACACCGGGCCCGGCAAGTTGCATAGCCCCGTAGCCAAGTCGCTTCACGGTCCAGTCGCCGAGGGAATAAGTACCGGCTTGATCGATCATGTGCATGCCCGTCTCCTTGATGTCCCCCAGATAGACCTTGCGCATCGCGTCGATAATCCACCACTATCCGCACGGGCTGTGCGGGATACCGAACAATGAGCGTCGATCTTGCCGACTTGAATGCGTTCCTCGCGGTGGCCCGTGCACGGGGCTTTCGCGATGCCGCGCGGATCGGTGGTGTCAGTCCCTCGACCTTGAGCGAGGCGGTACGCCGGCTCGAGACACGGCTCGGCGTCCGCCTGCTTCACCGCACCACGCGCAGCGTCGCGCCGACCGAGGCCGGCGCGCGGCTGCTCGAACGGCTGTCGCCCGCGCTCGACGAAGTGGAGGCGGCGCTCGCCACGGTGAACGGCTTCCGCGATCGTCCGGCGGGCAAGCTGCGCCTCAACGTGCCGGTCAGCGCCGCGCGGCTGGTGTTGCCCGCGATCCTGCCGGACTTCCTCGCCGCCTATCCCGAAATCCAGCTGGAAATCGTCGCGGACGACAGCTTCGTCGACGTGCTGGCCTCGGGGTGCGACGCGGGCATCCGGTATGACGAGCGGCTGGAGCAGGACATGATCGCGGTGCCGATCGGTCCGCGGATCCAGCGTTTTGCGACCGCCGCCTCGCCTACCTATCTCGATCGTCACGGCCGCCCAGCGCATCCCGGCGACCTGCTCGCGCATGCCTGCCTGCGCGGCCGGTTCGCGAGCGGTGCGCTGACCACGCCGTGGGAGTTCGAGCGCGAGGGCGAGATCGTGCGCGTCGAACCGCAGGGGCCGCTGGTGGTCAGCGTCGGCGGGGGGATCGATCTCGCGGTCGACATGGCGGTCGCGGGGGTCGGGATCGTCACGCTGTTCGAAGACTGGCTCGGGCCCCATCTCGCGAGCGGCGCGCTGGAGCCGGTGCTGGAGGACTGGTGGCAGCCTTTCTCCGGACCGTTCCTCTATTATTCGGGTCGCCGCCTCGTCCCGCCCCCGCTCCGCGCGTTCCTCGACTTCATCAAGGCGCTACCCGGCGAAGCGTGATCCGCGTGATCTCGGATGGTCGACCGAGACGGAGCGCGAAGCCCGGCCACAAAGCCGTGCCGTTGCTCACGTACAGCGTCATCCCGTCGACATCGTAGCGCCGCGATACGAACCCGCCATTGGCCGGCGCGACCAGCCGGTCGAGCCCCGCGATCATGCCGCCATGGGTGTGGCCGGACAGCTGAAGCGCCACGCCGTGGGCGGCTGCACTGCGTGCCGCTCTCGGCTGATGATCGAGCAGGATGACGGGCGCGCCGGGGGGGGCGTTTGCAAGCGCCGCAGTCAGGTCGGGACCGGGTTTGCCGGCACCGGGCGCCGAAAGATCCGTGACGCCTGCGATCACCAGCTTTGCATCGCCGCGAGCGAGCACCGCATGGGCGTTGGGCAGCATCCGCATGCCCAGCGCGCCCAAATGCCGCATCCAGTCGTCGTAATCGAAGAAATATTCGTGGTTGCCGGGGATCGCATACACCCCGTCCGGCGCATGCAGATCGCGGAGCGGTTCGACGTCGGCACGGCGCATCGCGACCGATCCGTCGATGAAGTCGCCGGTGACGACGATCAGGTCGGCCCCCGCCCCGTTCGCCCGCGCGACCATCTTGCGTGCCCAGCCGGCTGGAAACAGGCGGCTGATGTGGAGGTCGGTAAGCTGCAGCACCTTATACCCGTCATAGGCCGGCGGCAGGTCTCGGATAGCGACCTCGACATCCACGACCGGCGGTACGCGCACGGCATTGGCCACGCCGATGGCCGCGAGCAGGGCTGCGAGACCGGCCGCGCCATACCGTACGCCATCGGGTACGTGGATCATGCTTCGCCGGGCCAGCATCGTCGCCAACGTCCCGAGATCGAGCATGATCTGCAGGACGGCGAGCAACAGGATCGCACCGAACGCCCAGTTGAACAGGATCACGATCGCGCGCGGGAATTCAGGCGCGAACACCGACCCGGACGAGAGCCGGCTCCAGAAATGATATTGCGCGGCCACCATCAGCAGGATCGCCAGGCCGCCCTTCGCCCAGAACGGCAGCGCCAAGGGCAGCAGCCAGCGGATGATGACGAGCAGGCACGGCATCGCGAAAATAAGGCTAAAGATCGTCTGTCTCCATTCGGTCGCCCAATCGCGCGCGGCCCCCCTTGCAGCGGTTTGCGCGGTAAAGCGAACCTAGCCGACCATACCGCGCGCCGTGAGTTCGTCGAGCAACACCTGAACGCGCTGCGGCAGCGTATCGGACCGGCCGACATAGATCGCGTGGAACGGTTCGCTGGCGACCGGCAGGCCTGGCAGGAGTCGAACCAGCCGCCCGGTCGCCAGATCGTCGCGAATGGTGAAGCCGGCCAGGCGCGCGGGCGCCACGCCCGCGAGCGCTAGGTGCCGTATGCCCTCGCCGTCGTTGACCTGGACCCGGTCGGTATCCTGCCGCGACGGTCGCAGCCAGTTGCCGGCAGCGCGCGGGTAGGAAAAGCCGAGGCGAGCGTGCGCGGCAAGATCCTCGGGTGTGGCGGGCAAGCCGTGCCGGTCGATCCAGGACGGCGCGGCAACGACGATCAACGGCGTTTCTCCCAGCGATCGCGCGATCAGGGTGGAATCCACCAGCGGCCCGGCGCGGATCGCGAGGTCGGTACGATCGGCGACGAGGTCGCTGATCGCGTCGCTCTGGACGATATCGATCGCGATCTCCGAATAGCGCGCCAGGAAATCCGGCAGGATCGGCGCGAGAACATGTGCGACATAGGACGCGCTACTCGCGATCCGCACGCGACCGGCGGGCAGTCGCGCGCCGCCCGCCTCGCGTTCCGCCGCGTCGATCTCGGACAGGATCGTTGCCGCCCTCGCATGAAAAGCTTCACCCTCGGCGGTCAGCGCCAGTCGTCGCGTCGATCGCCGGAGCAGCCGCGTGCCGAGCCGAGCCTCCAGCCTCGCGACCAATTTGCTCACCGCCGACGGGCTCAACCCCAGCGCTCGCGCCGCACCCGAGAAATCGCCGGCTTCGACGACCCGGACGAAGACCGCCATCTCAGCCGCACGATTGGGTTCCTTGGCCATGACTGTTCCCAGGCTTCACAGATGATGTTCCGCGGCTCCGTCTAATTCATCGATGCCATCGATGCCATAACTATGAACATGACCCGCTCCCGCCCCCCGCTTGCGCTGCTCGCGCTCACCGCCGGTGCCTTTGGCATCGGTGTCACCGAATTCGTCATCATGGGATTGCTGCTCGACGTCGGCGCGGACCTGCACGTCTCGACCAGCGCCGCTGGCCTGTTGATCTCCGGCTATGCGCTGGGAGTCGTCGTCGGTGCGCCGATCCTGACGGTCGCCACCGCACGCTGGCCGCGCAAGCAGGTGCTGCTCGCGCTGATGGCGATCTTCGTGGTCGGCAACATCGCCTGTGCGATCGCGCCCACCTATGGCCTGTTGATGGCGGCGCGGGTCGTCGCGGCACTCGCGCACGGGACGTTCTTCGGCGTCGGATCGGTCGTCGCGACGCAGCTCGTACCGCCTGAGAAAAAGGCGTCGGCGATCGCGATCATGTTCACCGGGTTGACCGTCGCCAACATCCTCGGCGTGCCGATGGGCACATGGCTCGGCCAGCAAGCCGGCTGGCGCGCGACCTTCTGGGCAGTGTCGGTGATCGGCGTCGTCGCGTTCGCGGTGATCGCCGCCGCGGTGCCGGCCGACCGAGAGCCGCCCGCCGAAGCCGACTGGCGCCGCGACCTCCGCATGTTGGGGCAGCGACCGGTCTTGCTTGGGCTGGCAACGACGGTGCTTGGCTATGCCGGCGTCTTCGCGGTGTTCACCTATATCGCGCCGCTGCTGATCGAGCGCACGGGCTTTGCTGCCAGCGCAATCTCGCCGATCCTGCTGCTGTTCGGAGCCGGGCTGGTGCTCGGCAACCTCACCGGCGGTCGCGTCGCCGACAAGGCACTGGTGCCGGCGGTATTCGCCAGCCTGATCGCGTTGCTCGTCGTACTGCTGGTAATGGGTCCGCTGCTCGCCACCAAGGCAGGCGCCCTCGTTGCCGTCGCCGCGCTCGGCTTTGCCGCGTTCGCGACCGTCGCGCCGTTGCAGCTATGGGTGATGTCGAACGCGCGCGGCGCAGGCGAAAGTCTCGCGTCGAGCGTCAACATCGCCGCGTTCAACCTCGGCAACGCGATCGGCGCGTGGATCGGCGGCGTCGCGCTCGCCCGGATCGGGCTCGGCGCGATCACCTGGACCGCCGCCTTGTTTCCCCTGGCGGCGATAGCCATCGCCTTCGTCGCCATCCGTGGCCGACGACCGCACGCCGTCCCCGCCTGACGTTCCCTCTTCCCGCGCATCGGAAACAAAGCCGTAGCCGATGCGCTTCCCCTTCGACTTTCTTTCAGGACAGCAAACAATGATCATCGATCTCACCGGCAAGACCGCGCTCGTCACCGGCTCCACGGAAGGCATCGGCTTCGGCATCGCACAAGGCCTCGCCAATGCAGGCGCCACCATCATCGTCAACGGGCGCACGCAGGCCAAGGTCGACGCCGCGGTCGCACGGCTGGGCGGCAGCGCCCGCGGCGTCGCCGCCGATCTCGGCAATGCCGAAGGGCATGACGCGCTGGTCGCCGCCGAGCCGCATGCCGATATCGTCGTCAGCAATCTCGGCATCTTCCAGCCCGCCGATTTCTTCGACGTCGACGACGCGACCTGGGATCGGCACTGGCAGGTGAACGTCATGGCCGGCGTGCGCCTCGCGCGGGCGTATCTGCCCGGCATGGCGGCGAACGGCTGGGGACGCTTCCTGATGCTGTCGTCGGAGTCGGGCATCAACATCCCGGTCGAGATGATCCACTACGGCGTCAGCAAGACCGCCGACATCGCGCTCGCCCGCGGTCTCGCCAAGCGGATGGCCGGCACCGGCGTCACGGTGAACTCGGTGTTGCCCGGCCCGACGCTGTCGGAGGGTGTCCAGGCGATGCTGGAAACCGAACGCGCCAAGACCGGCAAGCCGATCGAGGAGGTCGCCGCCGCATTCGTACAGGAGCATCGCTCGGGTTCGCTCATCCAGCGCGCCGCGACGGTCGAGGAGGTCGCGAACCTCGTCGTCTTCCTCGCCTCGCCGCTCGCGTCGGCGACCACGGGGGCGGCGATGCGTGTCGATGGCGGCATCATCGACACGTTGTAACGGCACGGGTAACCGGATGGACGCGTTCCTCGCCGCGCTCGACCGAGTCCCGATCGGCTACAGCGAAGGCCGGTATGATGGCCGCCGCTGGGGCGTGACGCTGGACGTATCCGCAGACCGTCGGCGGAACTGGCTTTGGGGCGAGGAACTTGGCGGGCCGGGTCGCGTGAGCTTCAACCTCTACCGGCTGACGAACGATCGACCGGCACTTCGCCCCTGCGAGATGCCGGTCGAGACGGTGATCGCCTTCGTGCTCGGCTACCAGGCGGCGTGAAGACTTCGGGCCGTCCGGGAACGCCGCGGTCCACGGGGGACTGGCGCGTCGCGGCGGATGGACGACCCATCCGCCGCACCATGGTCATGCCAGCGTAAGGCCGACGTCGACATTGCCGCGCGTCGCGTTGGAATACGGGCAGATCTGGTGCGCCGCATCGACCAGCTGCTGCGCCTGATCGCGATCGAGGCCCGGCAGCGTTACCGTCAGGTCGGTGGTGATGCCGAACCCGCCGGCCGCACGCGGACCGATCCCGACGATCGCGGAGACCGCAGCATCATCAGGGACCTTCATCTTCAGCTGCTGGCCGGCCACCTTGAGCGCGCCGATGAAGCATGCGGAATAGCCCGCTGCGAACAGCTGCTCGGGATTGCTGCCGTCGCCGCCTGCGCCGCCCAGTTCCTTGGGCGTCGACAAGGCGACGTCGAACCGACCGTCCTCGGAGCGGGCATGACCATCGCGACCACCGGTTGCAGTGGCCTTGGTGCTGTACTTCACGTCGATCGACATACCGAATGGTCCTTTTAGTTATCGCGATAAACGTTCTAGAGTCGGCCGCGGATGATGTCCAGAGACATTTGCCGCGATAATGGTTTTCGTGGTACGCGCCGCGCGAAGGAGTGTTGCGTGACCCATCCCCTGCCTCTCGACGAGCAGCTCTGCTTCTCACTTTACGCCGCGACGATCGCGATCAATCGCGCGTACAAGCCGATGCTCGACCGGCTCGGTATTACCTATCCGCAGTTCCTCGTGCTCCAAACGCTGAACGAGGCGGAGGACGGCCGATCGATCGGTGCGATCGCCGAACGTCTCGCGCTCGAGCCCAGCACGATCACCCCGCTCGCCAAGCGGCTCGAGACAGCGGGTCTCGTCACCCGGATCCGCAACCCGGCCGACGAACGCCAGGTTCGCGTGCGACTGACCGAAGAGGGAAAGACGCGCTGGGCCGAAACCGGCTGTCTCGGGCCGATAATCGTCGAGCGCAGCGGCATGACGTTCGATCGGCTGGCGGCGCTGAACGCCGAAGTCGCGGCACTGCGCCGCGCGCTCGTCGGCAACCCCGGACTGTCTCAATGACTACGGCGCTGCTCTACGCGGCGCTGCCTGCCGGGCTGACAGCGGGCGGCCGCGTGATGGCTGGCCGTCGGACGACGAGCAACGAACGACAGGAGCAGAGATGATCGACACGCAGACGATCGGGGTCGGATTGATCGGCTATGGCCTGGGCGGACGCGCCTTCCACGCGCCCTATGTCGGGGCGACGCCCGGGATGGCCTTGCGCGCCGTCGTGTCACGCGATCCCGCGAAGGTGCACGCGGACCTGCCGGACATGCGCGTCGTGCCCAGCGTCGAGGCGCTGCTGGTCGATCCCGGCATCGACCTGGTCATCGTCTCCAGCCCCGACGGACTGCACGCGGATCACGCGATCGCCGCGCTGGAGGCGGGCAAGCACGTCCTGATCGACAAGCCGTTCGCCACCTCGCTGGTCGACGCCCGCCGGGTGATGGCGGCAAACACGACGGA
This sequence comes from Sphingomonas sp. SL1004, assembly GCF_057815015.1. Lineage (NCBI taxonomy): Bacteria > Pseudomonadati > Pseudomonadota > Alphaproteobacteria > Sphingomonadales > Sphingomonadaceae > Sphingomonas > Sphingomonas sp. SL1004. The sequence goes on along the minus strand of NZ_JBYMUX010000001.1, from coordinate 881,471 downwards.
GCGCATCCTTGCCGTGTTTCACAATCGGCGCTGGGATGCCGATTTCCGCACGCTTCGCCGGTTGATAGCGGAAGGTCGGCTGGGCGAGATCGTCCAGTTCGAGAGTCATTTCGATCGCTGGAGGCCTGTCCCCGCAGAGACCTGGAAAGAGGCCCGCGACGGCGGCTCGTGGCTCGATCTGGGACCGCATTTGGTCGATCAGGCGCTCGTCCTGTTCGGCCGCCCGATCGCGATTACCGCGGACATCGCGACATTGCGCGCCGGTGCGGTCGCGCCCGATTACTTCCACGTCGTACTCCGCTATCCGGACCGACGCGTCATCCTGCATTCGAGCAAGCTGGCCGCCGCGCACGACTTGCGCTTCGTCGTGCACGGCACGCGCGGCAGCTGGATCAAGCATGGCATCGATCCGCAGGAGGCGGCGACCGTTGCCGGTCGCGCGCCCGGTGGCGAAGACTGGGGCCACGATCCGACCGAGGGCCTGCTCACGATCGGCGATACGGTCGAGACCCTGCCGAACGACCGCGGCGATTACCGGCTGTTCTGGCAGGCCCTGGCCGCAGCGATCCGGGGTGAGGGCCCGAACCCCGTACCCGCGACCGAGGCCATCCAGGTCATGGACATACTCGACGCCGGTCTCCGCAGCGCCGCCGAACGCCGGGAGATCGCGCTCTGATCCCGCCGCTCAGGTCATGCTCTGCAGGACATGATCCCGGCGGACGAACCCGTGGAACAGCGCGGCACCGAGATGCGCTAGAAACGTCGCGAACAAGGTGATCGCCAGGATCGTGTGCGCGGTCCGCAGCACCGCGAACATCGCCAGATCATGCGGCAGGATCGCCGGCAGGTGCAACGTGCCGAAGACGACGATCGGATACCCACCCGCCGACAGCATCGCCCAGCCGATCAGCGGCAACGCGAACATCAGCACGTACAGCACGTAATGCGACGCCTTCGCCATGAACGCCTGCCAGTTCGGCAAGTCGCGCGGCAGCGGCGGCGGCGGGTTGAACAGCCGGTTGATCAACCGGACCGCGACCAGCGCGAGGATGACGATGCCGATCGTCTTGTGGATCGACAGCAGCTCGAAATAGCGCGGCGACGTGGTGCTCACCATGCCGATGCCGATGAACAACATCGCGAGGATCAGCACCGCCATGCTCCAGTGCAGGAGGCGCGACAGCAGCGGGAAACGCTCGGTGGAACGGGTCATGGGCGTGGTCCTGCGGACTGGTCAGCGACTGCACTGGGCGGCTTGGGTTCCCCGGCACGGCGCCGGAACGATGTCGCGTACACCGCCGATCGCGCGAACGGGATCGGATCGTCAGACGGTGCGATGCCCGGCGGCAGGATCAGCGGGTCGAAGTTGATGTCCTGGCAATTCCCGGTCGCCTCGCTCTCGACATGGTCGATCACGAGTTCGCCCAGATCGACGGTCTGGCGATCGGCCGGCCAGATTTCGGTCGCGCGGTTGGGATCGCCGGGCTTGGCGATAGTCGCGACCAGCCGCCACTTGATCGGGCCATGCGACACGCGCGCGAGCACGTCTTCGAACATGTAGTTCGCCGAGCGTCCCTTGCGATCGTCCGGCGACAGCGTCGTGAACGGCTCCTCTGCGCGCATCGACCAGCGGACCAGACGCCGCGTGCCGTCGGGCGCCACGAAGACGAACCCGTTGACGCTGTTATAGGTGTCGTTGGCGAACCCCGCCGCCAGCGGCTTGGCCTTCATCCGCGCCATGAAAGCGGCGGATTCGGGGTGCTTGGCAAGATACGCCGCCATCCGCGCCGGATCGGGCTTGCCGGTCTTCGGATCGGGAGTCGACGCGACCACGTTTTCGTAGAACGCCTCCGCCGTCGCTACGTGCAGACCGGGGGTATCGTTCATGCCCGTCCGCCATTCGCCGCCACCGCCGGTCGGCTGGAGCCGCAATGCCATACTGCGGACGCCGACCGCAGGATCCTTCGCATAGGGATCGGGTGTCCCCTCGGCAAAGCGACCGGTGACCGGTACCGCGCCACCCGCAAACACCTCGGCGCGCGATACGGCGCGCGCGGCGGCGCTGCCGGTAAAGGTCCCGGCGATGCAGATGCCTTTCGCATGCGCGCGGCGGAACCCCGCATGTGCGCCGCCACCGGTCGTCTCGATCGCATCGGCGACCCGCTCCGAACTGAGCCTATCGGGGGTAAGGAAGCCGCCGACATAGACGAACCCGCCGACCGTCGCGGCGAGCACCACACCGATCACCGCGGCCGATACCGGATGGCGACGCAGATGACCGAGCGTCGTCTCGGTAGGGGCATCGGGAGAGTCGTCGGGTCGTATCATGGCGTTCTCCGAATGCCCGTCGCCGTGAACCGCTGCGGCAGCATATTAATACAAGTTAGCAGCCGATGCCCCCCTCCGCCTAGCCGTGATGCACCGGCTTAAGGCATTGGCCGACCGTAAAAATCCGCGACCTACCCCGCGATTTCGGATGTGCGGCGGCGCGAGCGTGTTAGGGATACCGTTCTTCGCCACGGCCTCGCGCCCAGATACGGGAACCACCCATGCTCATTCGTGCGGGCTACGCCATCACCGTCGAGACCGCACAGCGCGTACCGATGCTCGCCAATCTCAGCGTGCATCCGTCGCGCAACCGCGACCTGCGCACCGCGCAACGGATCATGACGACGCCCGACGTGCCGATCTACGACTATCTGGATTCGTTCGGGAATGTCTGCACACGGCTGACCATCCCGGCGGGCGGGATCACGATCTCGACCGGCTTCGTGATCGAGGATTCGTTCGCCCCCGATCTGGTCGCTCCCGATGCGCGCGCGACGCCGGTCGAGCAACTGCCCGACGACGTCCTCATCTACCTGCTCGGCAGTCGCTATTGCGAAACCGATCGACTGAGCGATCTCGCCTGGTCGCTGTTCGGGCATCTCGAACCCGGCTGGGCCATGGTCCAGGCGATCGTCACCTATGTCCACGAGCGCATCCGCTTCGATTATCAATGCGCGCGCCCGACCAAGACCGCGTTCGACGCGCATGAGGAACAGGTCGGGGTATGCCGCGACTACGCGCACCTCGCGCTCACCTTGTGCCGCTGCATGAACATCCCGGCACGCTATTGTACCGGTTACATGGGCGACATGGACCTGCCCGCCCTGGTCGGCGACATGGACTTCTCGGCGTGGTTCGAAGTGTATCTCGGCGGCATCTGGTACGTGTTCGACGCGCGCCACAATTATCCGCGCCGTGGCCGGATCCTGATGGCGCGTGGCCGTGACGCGACCGACGTGGCGCTGACCAATACCTTCGGGCCGACCACCCTGACCCGCTTCGAAGTCTACACCGACGAGAACCGCGTACCGTTTGGAGCCTGATTGCGGTCGATCACGCTGACCCAGTCGCACGAACGGTAAACGTACGACAGAGCCGGTCGACCGCATCCTCGGTCATCCTCCGGTTGCATCAGGCGGATACAGTTGCGACGTGATGCCGCGACAGCGACCGGACGCTTTACGCCCAACGCCATCAACGGAGACGACCAATGACGACCGCTTACGATACGAAACTCGGGCTCTACATCGATGGCGAATGGCTGAGCGGCGAAGGGCGCGATACGCGCGACGTGCTCAATCCCGCGACCGGTGCGGGCCAGGCCGCGCTGCCGCTTGCCACCGCGGCCGATCTCGATCGCGCGCTCGAGGCGACGCAGCGCGGTTTCGTGTCGTGGCGCGCGACACCCCCCGAAAAGCGCGCCGCGATCCTCGTCCGCACCGCCCAGCTGCTTCGCGAACGCGCCGATCACCTCGCACGGATCGCGACGCTGGAGCAGGGAAAGATCCAGGCCGAGGCCAAGGGCGAAGTCGCTTTCGCCGCCGCCCTCCTCGATTTCCACGCCGCCGAGGCCATGCGTGTCTATGGCCGGGTCCTGCCGCGGCCGTCCGGTACGCGCAGCCTCGTCCTGCACCAGCCGGTCGGTCCGGTCGCCGCGTTCTGCGCCTGGAACTTCCCGATCATGAACGTCGTGCGCAAGCTCGCGCCGGCATTGGCTGCAGGCTGCTCGATCATCATCAAGCCGTCCGAGGAAACCGCGGGCAGCGCGGTTGAAGTGTTGAAGTGCTTCCAGGATGCCGGCCTTCCAGGTGACGCGGCGCAGTGCGTGTTCGGCGTACCCGACATGGTCTCGCGTCAGTTGCTCGCGTCGCCGATCACCCGCAAGCTGAGCTTCACCGGATCGGTACCGGTCGGCAAGGCACTGATGAAGCTGGCCGCCGACACGATGATGCACACGACGATGGAACTCGGCGGTCACGGTCCGGTACTGGTGTTCGACGATTGCGATCTGGAGAAGACGCTCGACACGCTGGTGGCACACAAGTTCCGCAACGCCGGCCAGGTCTGCGTCGCGCCGACCCGCTTCCACGTCCAGGACGGCATCTATGATCGTTTCGCAGCGGGCTTCGCCGAGCGCACCCGCGCGCTGAAGGTTGGCGACGGCATGGATTCGGCGAGCCAGATGGGGCCGATGGCCAATTCGCGCCGCCCCGATGCGATCGCCGAACTGGTCGGGGATGCGACCAGCCACGGCGCCACGCTGCTCGCGGGCGGCGAATATGGCGGTTCGGGCGGGTTCTTCTTCCAGCCGACCGTGCTGGGCGACGTGCCGCTGTCGGCACGCGCGATGAACGAGGAACCGTTCGGCCCGGTCGCGCTGCTCGCCCGGTTCGAAACCGACGAGGAAGCGATCACCGAAGCCAACCGCCTGCCGTTCGGCCTCGCCGCCTATTGCTTCACCGAGAATGGTCGGCGCCAGAACATCCTGGGCGACGCGATCGAAGCTGGCATGATCGCGATCAACAACGTCCGTCTCAGCTATCCGGACAGCCCTTTCGGCGGCGTGAAGGACAGCGGCCACGGTTCCGAGGATGGCCCCGAGGGAATCCGGGCGCATCTCATTACCAAGGCCGTGCATATCAGCTGAGAATGTCGGTGCGAGATCGGTCCCGGTCGGGATCGATCTCGCACAATCGACCGGCGTGACGCGGAACCGTCACCGTTTCATCGCGCTGGCGTAACGACTATCGACGATGGCCCCTGACGAAGCTGCAGCGAAGCAGCCCCAGGGGACTATCATGAACCGTCTTTCCGGCCTGCTCGCAGGCGTTGCCATGCTTGCCATTTCCGCCTCGGCCTCGGCGCAGACCGAGCCGGCGACGCTGCCTGATGCCACATCGGTTACGACCGACGCACCCGCGGCCGATGCAGCGGGCGACATCGTCGTCCTCGGCTTCGGGCAGAGCCGACAGGTCCAGAGCGTCAACGCCGCCGACCTCAGCCGACTGACCCCAGGCTCCAGTCCGTTGAAAGCGATCGAGAAGCTGCCGGGCGTGAATTTCCAGGCTGCCGATCCGTTCGGCGCGTATGAATGGGCAGTCCGCATCTCGCTGCGTGGGTTCAACCAGAACCAGCTCGGCTTCACGCTCGACGGCGTACCACTCGGCGACATGAGCTACGGCAACGTCAACGGCCTGCACATCAGCCGCGCGATCATCTCCGAGAACGTCGCGCGCACCGACGTCGCGCAAGGCGCCGGCGCGCTCGGCACCGCATCGACCAGCAATCTCGGCGGCACGATCGAGTTCTTCAGCGACAAGCCCCGCGACACCGCCAACGTCACCGGCGGCGGCACCTATGGTTCGGATAACACCTATCGTGCGTTCGCCCGCATCGACAGCGGCGATCTCGGCGGCGGCCTCAAGGGCTATCTCAGCTACGGCTTCCTCACCACCGACAAGTGGAAGGGCGACGGCGTCCAGCGCCAGCATCAGGCCAACGCGAAGATCGTCAAGGACCTGGGTTCGATCGGCAGCCTGTCGGCATTCCTGAACTTCTCCGATCGGCGTGAGCAGGATTACCAGGATTTGAGCTACGACATCATCCGCCGCCGCGGCCTGCGCAACGACAACATCGCCGACAACTATCCGCTCGCGCTGCAGATCGGCAAGATCTACCAGAACCAGGCGGCGGTCGCGGCCAGCAAGGCGCAGCCCTGGGCCGGTGCGGGCACAACCTTCCCGACCGGCTTCGGCACGGTCGACGATGCCTATTTCGACGCCGGTGGCGTGCGGCGCGATTACCTCGGCGGCGTCACGTTCGACGCGCATCTGACGCCCGAACTGTCGTTGACCACGACCGGCTATTATCACGACAACAAGGGGCAGGGATCGTGGGTCACGCCCTATTCGCCGACCCCGGTCGGTGCGGCCAACGCCGATGGCTCACCGATCACCGCCGCAAGCCCGCTCGGGTTCCGCACCACCGAATACGCGATCAAGCGCGGCGGCGCGCTGAGCAACCTGGCGTACGAGACCGGCACGAACACGCTGGAACTCGGCGCCTGGTATGAGAGCAACACCTTCACGCAGGCGCGGCGCTTCTACGGCATGACCGACACTGCCACGCCGAACCGCGACGTGCTGGAGTTCCAGAAAAACCCGTATGCGACGCAGTGGGACGGCAAATACACGACCGACACGATCCAGTATCATGTCGGCGACACCATTCGCCTCGCCGACGATCGGCTCGTCCTCAACGCCGGGTGGAAGGGCTTCTACGTCACCAACCGCGCGATCATGCTGCCCGCGACGACCTCGCCGCTCGCGGTCGGGACGATCAGTGCCAAGGACTGGTTCCAGCCCCAGGCCGGCATCCTGTTCAAGTTCACGCCCGGTGCCGAGGTCTTCGCAGACTACAAGGAAAACGTCCGCGCCTATGTCTCGTCGGCGACGACCGGGCCGTTCTCGACCACGCAGGCCGGCTTCGACGCGATCCGCGGCCAGCTGAAGCCCGAGCGCTCGAAGACGGCAGAGGGTGGCCTGCGCTTCCGCACCGGACCGTTCCAGGCGTCGGCGGTCGGCTATTATATCGACTTCGCCAATCGCCTGCTCGGCTTTGCCAACGGTGCCGGCATCATCGGCAACCCGGCAACGCTCAACAACGTCGGCAGCGTCCACACCTATGGCGCCGAGGTCGCGGTGAACTACCGCGTGTTCACGCCGCTGTCGCTGTTCGCCAGCTATTCGTACAACAAGTCCAAATACGCCGACAACGTCCTGGCGGCGAACGGCGCGGTGCTGGTCGCGACCGACGGCAAGATGGCTGTCGACAGCCCCGAGCACATGATCAAGGGCGAGATCGTCCTCGAACAGTCCGGCTTCACCGGACGCGTCGGCGCCGATTACATGAGCAAGCGCTACTTCACCTATCTCAACGACCAGTCCGTGCCCGGCCGCGTGCTGGTCGACGCGAGCATCGGCTATCGGTTCGAAGGCGACGGCGCGTTGCACGGTGTCGCGATCGAAGGGAGCGTCACCAACCTGACCGACAAGAAGTATATCTCGACGATCGGCTCGAACGGATTCACCGCCAGCGGAGACAACCAGACCTTGCTCGCCGGCACGCCACGCCAGGTCTTCATCTCGTTGAAGAAGGGCTTCTGACGCTATTAGCCGGGGGGAGCGCGCCTCCCCCCTTCCCCTTCGCGGTCAAAGCCGTTAGCGCTACCACGAAATGGGAGAGACGATATGACGGCACGATCGGGCAAAGACCGGCGGAGCAACACTGTACGGACAGCATGGGCGGCAGGCGCCTCGCTGCTGGCGATGATCGCGAGCCCGGCGCTCGCCGAGCCTCTCGCGACGGTCGACCGCAACGGCGCGCTGGTCGCGATCGAACCCTATGCCCCGAACATCGTGCGCGTCACGATCGCGCTCGATCGCGCGCAGTCCGATTCCGCGCCCGGCGAAGGTCCCAACGCCAAGCCGAACGCGACCGGCTGGACGCATCGTACCGATACCACCGGCGACGTGTTCGCCTCCGCCGCGCTCCAGCTGACGGTAAAGGCACAGCCTTGGCCCAAGGCACCCAGCCAGATGGAGCGCTATTTCGCGCCGTCGCTGCCACCTGTCTCGATCGGCATCGTAAGCGCCGATGGGCGGACGATCGCGGAGATGAACGGCTGGGAGCGCGCGCCGCACACCGTCAACGGCGAGAAGACGTTCCGCGTCGGCGCGAGCTTCGCGATGCAGCCGGACGAGCATTATTACGGCCTCGGCCAGAACCAGGACGGCGTGCTCGACCTCAAGGGCCGGACGATCGACTGCCGCCACAATTACGATGCCCCCGCCGGCGAGACGGTCTGCGTGCCGTTCATGGTCACCAACAAGGGCTACGGGATCGTCTGGGACAACCCGTCGGTCACCACCGTCTCGCCCGGCCTGCACAATGCGACGAAGTGGCAGTCCGAAGTCGGCGAGCGCGTCTCGTTCTTCGTCATCACCGGCACCACCACCGACGAGCTGTACGCCGGATACGCCAAGCTGACCGGCGCGACCCCGCTGCCGCCCAAGGCGGCGTTCGGACTGATCCAGTCCAAGGCGCGCTACGAGACGCAGCAGGAACTGCTCGGCATCGCGGAGGGGTATCGCAAGCGCAATTATCCGCTCGACGTGATGGTGCTCGACTGGTTCTACTGGACCCGCATGGGCCAGCTCGACATCGACCGGACCTATTTCCCCGATCCCAAGGCGATGAACGACAAGCTCAAGACGCTGGGCATGCATTCGATCATCAGCGTCTGGCCGCGGTTCGAGCGGGAATCGCGCTATTTCGACCTGCTCTCGAGCAAGGGCTGGCTGCTGCACGATGCCGACGGCAGCGTCGTCGACGGCCTCGCGGTCCGCGCCGATCGCGCCGGCGCATTGCTCGATTCGACCAATCCCGAAGCGCGCGAATGGTTCTGGGGCAAGATCCGCGACAATATCGCGTCGCAGGGCTTCGACTGGTTCTGGCTCGACGAGACCGAGCCGGACCTCGTGCCCGACGGTCATTTCTATCAGCTCGGCTCGGGCGATCGCTATCACAACCTGTTCCCGCTGGTGCACACGACCGGCGTTGCGGAAGGCTCCGCACGCGATCGACCCGACAAACGCAACCTGATCCTGTCGCGCGCCGCTTATCTCGGCACGCAGCGCAACGGCGCACTGTTCTGGTCGTCGGATATCCAGGCGACCTGGGACGCGTATCGTCGCCAGATCCCGAGCGGCCTCGGCTTCACCGCGACCGGCATGGCGTATTGGAGCAGCGACACCGGCGGCTGGCAGTATCCGAACGGGCCGAAGGCGACGCACCCCGTGTTGCTCGATCCCGCCGGCGCGACCGCGATGTCGCCGAGCTATGCCGATTATCCCGAGCTGTTCGCGCGCTGGTTCGCGTATAACAGCTTCACGCCGACGCTGCGTATCCACGGCCAGCGCCCGGCGACCGCGATCTGGGAATATGGCGCGGCGGCCGAACCCGTCCTCGCGCGCTTCCTGAAGCTTCGCTACGCGCTGATCCCGTATATATATTCGCTCGGCTATCAGACGTACAAGACCGGCGCACCGTTCATGCGCGCGCTGTTCATGGACTTCCCCAACGATCCGAAGGTCGCCGCGATCGGCGATCAATACATGTTCGGGCCGGCGTTCCTAGTCGCGCCGGTGACGGAACAGGGCGCGACGACGCGGTCGGTGTACCTGCCCGCCGGGACGGACTGGTATGATTACTGGACCGAGCAGCGCTTCACGGGCGGCCAGGCGATCACGGTGAAAGCACCGATCGACCAAATCCCGCTGTTCGTCCGTGCCGGCTCGATCATCCCGATGGGCGCCGAGATCCAGAGCACCGCGACGCGCCAGAAGCTCGACAGCATCCGCGTCTATCCCGGCCGCAGCAGCGACTTCACGCTGTACGACGACGATGGTGTCACGAACGACTACAAGAAATCGGGCGGCAGCGTCGCGACGTTGCGCTGGGACGATGCGAGCAAGCGGCTGACCGCATCGGGCAAACTGCCGACCGGCCAGGACGCGGCAAGCCTCGTCAAGGTCGCCGGGCAGTCTCCGGCCCGGTAACGCCGCGCTGCAAAAAGCGGACGATGCCGGCGCGCATCGTCCGCTTTACGATAGAACAGCCCGCGACACCCCCGTTCCGCTACGCCGTAGCAGCGATCTGGCGTAGCGCCTGTTCGAAGACCTCGGCGGGCTGGCCACCCGAAATCAGATGCTTGCCGTTGATCACCACTGCCGGCACCGCGTTGATGCCGCGCGCGCGCCACAGCGCCTCTGCCTCGCGCACCGCGTCGGCATAGCGGTCCGACCCGAGCACTGCCGCCGCCGCGACCGGATCGAGCCCCGCGGTCTCCGCGGCATGCACCAGCACGTCGTGGTCGCCGGGATCGGCATTGTCGGTGAAATTGGCGGCGAACAGCGCGTGCTTGAGTTCAGCCTGCCGCCCTTCGAGCCCGGCCCAGTGGAGCAGCCGGTGCGCATCGAACGTGTTGTAGATCCGGCTGTCGTCGTTCATCGCCATCGTGAAGCCCAGGTCCGCCGCGCGGCCGACGATCATCGCGCGGTTGGCCACCGATTGCTCGCGGGTCGATCCGTACTTCTCCGCGACATGCTCGCCGATGTTCTGGCCACCCGCGGGCATCGACGGATTGAGTTCGAACGGCTGGAACGCGATCTCCGCGTCGAGTGCATCGGCCGAATGCGCCAGCGCATCCTCCAGCGCGCGCAGGCCGATGACGCACCACGGACAGGCGATATCGGACACGAAATCGATCTTGAGGTGAGCAGTCATCATGGTCTCCGGCAAACGCGTGGCCAGAGCTACCCCGGCCGTCGCCGACTATATGGGCACGGCCGCAGCGTTCCACCATCACGGCGCCCGTCACTCGCGCAGCCGGTCCCGGAATTCGGCGAGCCGCGCCCGGTATCCGTCCGCGTCGCCATATTCTAGGAACTCGTAATAGCGGTGGAGTGGATCATCGACGCGCAGCGCGTGCTTGATCGGGCACCAATATTGTTCGGTTCGGCTGCTGACCTCGCGGACGAAGCCGACCAGGCCGTTGGCGTAGGAGCAAAAGGCGCAGTTGAGCGCCTCGATCCGGTTCAGATACGCCAGATGCGCGCGATCGAAGATGATGTAGTCGGCGCGCCGGACCCGCGCGATCCCGTAGGCGCGAAAGCAGATCGCCTGATACAGGCTGACCCAGGCATCGACGATCAGCAGCGGGACGATCAGCGAATAGATCACCGGCGCGGTGACGATCGACCTCAGGTCGGAGCGCACGACGAAGCGCAGCACGGACAGTTTCAGCCGCCGTTGCGCCTCGAGCACGCCGTGTTCGAAGCCGACGATCCGCCCGGTGATCTGGACGCCCAGCGCCCGCCGCCGGCCCTCGATCTCACGGTCCAGCTCGCCCTGGAGCCGGACGATCTCCTGCGCCAGGTCGCGCATCCGCTGTATCTCGATCGTCATGCCGGGGTCCGCCCGGGGACGGTAGCGTGCCGTTTGCCGTGCTCGGGCATATACTCTCCTGCTTCGGGCCTGCGTCGGGCCTGCGCGGGGACGAAGCGCCGCCCGCCGTCACGACCGTAGATCGCTCGCCGGCCGTCGATAGGCTCGGGAACTACGTGTTTTCCGACACTGCGGCGGTCGCGGCTTTGCGGCTAATCGGTCGATGCCCCCGGTCGGGCTGCGCAATCGGCAAAGGACAGCATGATGGTCAACCTCGTCAGCGCGCGCGCAACCGCCGCGCCGAACACCCTGCCCGTGCGATCATGGACCGCCGACCTGACGACGCGGGACGGCTTCGTCTTCCACGTCCGTCCGGTCGCACCCGCGGACGAAGCCGCGCTCGGCGCGTTTTTCGAGCATGTCGACAAGGAGGATCTGCGGTTCCGCTTTCTCAGTGCGATCCACAAGGTCGGCCACGATCAGCTCCAGGCACTGGTGACGGTCGATCACGATCATACCGAGCACTTCCTCGCGTTCGATCCCACGACCGACCAGATCATCGCGACTGCCATGCTCGCCGCCGACGACACGATGACACGCGCCGAGGTGGCGATCGCGATCCGGGCGGATTTCAAGATGCGCGGGATCAGCTGGACGTTGCTCGATCATGTCGCGGCGTTCGCGCAGGCCAAGGGTATCCGGTCGCTGGAATCGATCGAGAGCCGCGACAATCACCGGGCGATCGATCTGGAGCGCGAACGCGGCTGGATCGCCTCGCCCTGTCCGGGTGATCCCGCGGCGATGATGTTGCGGATCGCGCTCGACGGTCCCGGCCATCACCCGGTCGTTGATCTTGCAAAGCACATCCCTGCGTAATTGCCGACGCTTTTCGACCAATGCGGAACCACCGAAAACCGCTGCGGATACGGGACCAGATACGGGAGAACCGATATGACCTACTCGACCCTCTTGGTGCATCTCGACGGTGGCCGACCGAACGCTGCGCTGCTCGACGTCGCGGCGACGCTCGCCGATCAGCATGACGCCGGAGTGATCGGCATCGCGGCCTGCCAGCCGGTCCAGATCGGGTCGTGCGACGGGTATCTCGGCGGCGAATATGCGGTGATCGAGCGCGAGATCGTTGCCGACGAACTGGCGCGTGCCAAGGTGGAATTCCACGCGCACGAACGGCTGGCGCGGCACGTGCTCGAATGGCGGTCGATCCCGACGCTCACCAACGTTGCGCATGTCGTCGCCGAGCATGCGCGCGCCGCCGACCTGGTCATCACCAGCGCGGGGCCGGGATATGCCGACCTGTCGACGCATGCCGACACCGGCGACCTGATCCTGCGCGCCGGGCGTCCCGTGCTGGTCGTTCCCGACGGCAACGCGACCGCGACGTTGGCGACGATATTGGTCGCGTGGACCGACACCCGCGAATGCCGCCGCGCGGTAAGCGACGCGCTGCCGATGCTTCACGCCGCCGACCGTGTGATCGTGGCGGCCGTGACGCTCGACGCGCCCGGCGCACGCGAACCGGTCGAAGACGTCGCCGCGTGGCTGGCACGACAGGGTGTCGATGCGGACAAGATCGTCGCGCGGATGAAGGGCACGAGCATCGACACGCTCGCCTCGATCGCCAACGAGGTCGAGGCCGATCTTGTCGTTGCCGGCGCCTATGGCCACACCCGCCTCCGCGAATGGGCGTTCGGGGGCGTCACGCGCGATCTGCTGCTGCGCGACCGCCGCTGTACCTTGTTGTCGCATTAGCCCGTGATCGCGGCGGCATTCCGCAAGTATCTGGCGCCGCTCGGCGGCGCGAACCGCAGACTTGTCGTAGGCGGGACAGTGTTGTGCGTGATCGCGATCGTCGAAGGACTATTGGCCTATCGCGGAACTTTGGTTTAACATGCGTCATGTTCCGGTGTCGGATGTCGAGATCTCGACGGTCGGCGGATCGGTGCGGTCAGCCGAACAAGGCCCGCGTCTCAATGACTTGCCGCTGCGCGTCAGAAGCGAGCGCCCCGCCCTCATGGCGGCGCGCTTGAACGCGGGGTCGTCGCCAGGCGATGCCGGCACACGCGGCGATGCGGCGCTGGCGGAGGAACTCGGCCTGCTAATCGACGGCGCGACGACCTATGCAATCTACATGCTCGATCCGCTGGGCCGGGTGACGATCTGGAACCGCGGTGCCGAACGGATCAAGGGCTGGGCGGAAGCGGAGATCATCGGTCGCGACGTCGCGATCTTCTACCCTGCCGAGGATATCGCCGCGGGCAAGCCCGCCGCCGACCTCGCGCGCGCACACGCCTGCGGCCGGGTCGAGGAGGAGAGCTGGCGGGTCCGCAAGGACGGCTCCGAATTTCTCGCGCACGTCACCATCACCGCGCTGCACGACGATGCCGGCGCACTGCGCGGGTTCGGCAAGGTGATCCGCGACATCACCCACGAAAAGGCCGCCGAGGCCGCGATCGTGCGGCGCGAACATCATCTCCGCTCGATCCTCAATACCGTGCCCGATGCGATGATCGTGATGAACGAGAACGGCATCGTCGCCTCGTTCAGCGCCGCCGCCGAACTCGTCTTCGGTTATGCGGCAAGCGACGTGATCGGCCGGAACGTCGCGATGCTGATGCCGCAGGCCGAGGCGCGCGATCACGACGCGCACCTGCGGCAGTACCGGGACACCGGCGAGCGCCACGTGATCGGCAACGTCCGCCTCGAACGCGCGATGCGCAAGGGGGGCGAGACGTTCCCGATCGAACTCGCGGTCGGCGAGGCGTCGATCGCCGGCGAGCGAATCTTCACCGGCTTCATCCGCGACCTCACCAACCGCCACGCGACCGAACGGCGCCTCCACGAACTTCAGACCGAACTCATCCATGTTTCCCGTATCAGCGCAATGGGCACCATGGCCTCCACCTTGGCGCACGAGATCAACCAGCCCCTCACCGCAATTGCCAATTACCTGGAGGCGACGCGGGCGATGATCGGCGATGGTGACACGCCGTTGCTTGCCGACATCGCCGAGGCGCTCGACCTTGCGGCCGCACAGTCGCTTCGGGCCGGCACGATCGTCCGCCGGCTGCGCGCCTTCGTCGATGGCGGCGATACCGGGTTCCGCGTCGAACCGCTGGATCAACTTATCGAGGAAGCGACCAGTCTCGGCCTGCTCGGCGCGCATGAGGCAGGCATCACCGTGACCAAGGCGATCGCTCCGGTCCAGATCATGGTCCGCGTCGATCGCATCCAGATCCAGCAGGTACTGGTCAACCTGATCCGCAACGCGATCCAGTCGATGGCGTCCTCGCCGTGCAGGGCGCTGACGATCGTGACTGCGCCCGACCGCGACGGGTGGATGCGGATCACCGTCGCCGACACCGGCACCGGCATCGACGCGGCGGTCCGCGCGCGCCTGTTCGAGGCCTTCGCGACCACCAAGGCGGACGGCATGGGCCTGGGCCTGTCGATCTGCCGGACGATCGTCGAGGCGCATGGCGGCCGGATCTGGGCGGACGGGGTGGCCAGCGGCGGGACCGCGTTCCACTTCATCGTACCGCTCGCCACGCTCGAGGAAGGCGAAGCCGATGACTGATCCGCTCCGCACGATCCACATCGTCGACGACGACGAGGCGATCCGCCAGTCGGTCGGCTTCCTGTTGCGCAAGGCGGGCTATGTCGTCGAGACCTATCCGGCGGGCACGCATTTTCTGAAAACCGTCACGCGCGAGACGCGGGGTTGCGTGCTGCTCGACGTCCGCATGCCCGATCTCGACGGGCTCGAAGTGCAGGCGCGGCTTGCACAGAGCGGTATCGCGCTGCCCGTGATCATGCTGACGGGCCATGGCGACGTGACGCTGGCGGTCCGCGCGATCAAGGCCGGCGCGATCGAGTTCCTCGAAAAGCCGTTCGAACGTACCGCGCTGCTGGCAGCGATCGAGACCGCGCTGGCGCACGCGGCGCGCGCCGATCGCGCGCATCTTGCCGCAGCGGACGCAGTCGTGCGGCTCGCCGCGCTCACGCCGCGCGAACGCGACGTGCTCGACGGCATGGTGCTCGGTCGCCCCAACAAGCTGATCGCTTTCGACCTCGACATCGCCACGCGCACCGTCGAAGTCCACCGCGCCAACCTGATGGAGAAATTGTCCGCGCGCAGCCTGTCGGACGTCCTCCGCATCGCCTTCGCCGCAGGCCTTGGCGAGGTCGTCGCTCCCGCCTGAGCGGCCCTCGCCTTCTACGTACAGACGCGGCCCGGCAGTCCTGTCATCGACTGTCGCGACAAGGACCATCGATGACCGACCCCATCACCGCTCCCCGTGCCGGCATCGCCGTTTCGCTCGTCGATGGCGACCCCGCAATCCGCCGCGCGCGCCAGATCATGCTTCTGTCCGAACGCTACGACGTCCGCTCCTACGCAACCAGCGAAGCGTTGCTGGCCGACCTAAGATCTCGCGATTGCCCCTGCATCATCATCGACCTCGGGAGCAGCGATGGCGGCATGATCGCGCTACACGCGATGCGCATGTCGGGCTGGCGCGGCAAGGCGATCTTCCTCGACGGCAGCATCCCGTCGCCCGCTTTGGTCCATGCCGCCGAACGCCACGGCGACCGCATCCTCGATCGTGCGACTGGCGACGCGCCCCTCCTTACCGCCATCGCCGCCTCGATCGACCGCACCTGGTCCGGCTGGAACGTGACCGGGTGATGTCGAGCCAGGAACAGGCCCCCCTCCCCACGCCAAGTATCTTCGCATGACCGCTACCGACCATTTCGAAGACCCGGACACCGCGCCGATACCGCGCGACGAAGGCCCGCGTTCCTAGTCGGCCGGGGATTGCATCGTTGGCCGCCGCCGCATTTCTGATCCGCGACGGTGACATGCGTGGGGCGGGCATCACGATCATCGACGAAAGGTCCGCTGCTCGGCGGCGGCCTCGATGGCGGCGGACGGCTATTCGCTTTGCGGCGGGAGGCTGCTTGCATCGAAACCGTCGTGCACGATCGATATGTTCGTCTCGATCCCGACGCTGAACGCGACAACGCCGCAACGGAAGATATCTTCGACGGGAACGCAGTGACGACGAACTCGTCGCATACGCGGCTGCTTCTCAACGACAGGCGCCATATAGCGCCCGACGCGAGCGAGCTCGACGCTAGGCTGGTCCCGCTGCAGGATCACGGGCAACGCCATCGATCCTGCAACGGATGTGGTCGCTTTACGAAGCGAGCTTCAGCTCGTGTTGCATCCGCAGCGTCGCATGCCGGAGGGCGCGCGGCCCCATGGTACGATCGAGCCGAAGACTGATGGCGAGAGACATCGGCGGTCGTCGAGCCGGAGCGGGCGAAACCTCAATCAGGAGCGCGTCCAGCGCCTCACCGTAGAGCTGTGCGAGGAGCTCGTGCGCCTTGCGGGCGCAGGGCTCCGCAGCCGCGTCGGCCATCATGAGCGTCGCGTCGAGGCGGCGCTGGAGGTAGCGCATTTCAGTGTGGATAGCGTTCATGGCGAACTCCCCGCTGGTCCGCCCTTGCCGCCGCATGATGCGGGGTCTGATGAAGCTGATCCGTATTCAGACCTTAACGACGGTAGAGAGCGACGTCGGGACTCGGAAAGCACGTACTCGCAGGGTTTCTCACGCAAGCGCCGCCGCGTGCAGTGCGATCTGCGCGTCTTCCTGCGATGCGACAGTTCGGATCTCCAAGCCCGGTATCCACGCCAGTGCAGCGCGAACGGCGCGGCCGGTCTGCAGGTCGTTCTCGCCGATGCCGCCCGTCAACACGAGCATTTCGGCACCTCCGAGCGAAGCGATCATAGCCGCGACCTGCTTGCACACGGATCGCTCGAACATCCGGATCGCGAGGTTCGCGTTTTCGGTCGAAGCGGCGCGCAAGACACGCATGTCGCCCGACAGTCCCGAAACACCTTTCATCCCCGAAGCATGATCGACCATCGTCGCCAGCGCCGCCGCGTCCAGCCCCGTCTCGCGCAACAGGTAGAGCAGCGCACCCGGATCGATGTCGCCGGTCCGCGTCGCCATCATTACGCCGCCGGACGGAGTGAGGCCCATGCTCGTGTCGATCGATCGCCCCTCGAGAATAGCCGTGACGCTGGCGCCATTGCCGAGATGCGCGATCACCAGCCGTGCGGGCATAGCCCCGCCCAACTGGCGGACGATCGATTCGCAGGACAGACCGTGGAAGCCATAGCGCCGGACGCCGTCCGCCTGATATGCTCGGGGGATTGGCAGAACACGGGCGATTTCGGGCATCCCCGCATGAAACGCGGTATCGAAGCACGCCACCTGCGGCACGCGCGGATAGCGGGCTTCGGCAGCCCGGATCAGCGCCAGTGACGACGGCCCGTGCAGCGGTGCAAAGGCACAGACCGCCGCCAGATCCGCCATCACTGTGCCGTCGATCAGGCAATGTGCGTAGCGGTGCGGGCCACCGTGGACGATCCGGTGGCCGATCACCGTCGGCGCCGGCCACCCCTTCAACGCCGCCTCTACCGTGTCGAAGAAGCGCGCATGATCTTCCGCCGTCTCGATCGTCCCACCAACCAGCAGGACCGGATCGCCATCGACCGCATACAACCCGTATTTCAGCGAAGACGACCCGCTGTTGAGCGCAAGGACTACCGCGACCATTGCCAGTCACGCACCTCCGGCAAATCGTCGCCCTGCTCGGCAATGTAGAGCTTGTGCCGCTCCATCGTCGTCCAGTAGCGCGCCGTCTCGCGTGGCACCTGATCACGCAGCCGTGGAATGCGCTCGATCGCGTCGAGCGCCAGCCGGTACCGGTCGAGATCGTTCAGCACGACCATGTCGAACGGCGTCGTCGTGGTGCCCATCTCCTTGTAGCCGCGGACGTGGATGTTCGCGTGGTTGGCGCGCCGGTACGTCAGCTTGTGGATCATCGCCGGATAGCCGTGGAACGCGAAGATCACCGGCTTGTCGCGCGTGAACAGCGCATCGAACTCGCGCTCGTCGAGCCCGTGCGAATGTTCGGAGCGTGGCTGCAGCACCATGAGGTCAACCACGTTGACCACCCGGATGCGGATGTCGGGCACGTACGCTCGCAGCATCGTCACCGCCGCCAACGCCTCCAATGTCGGCACGTCGCCCGCGCACGCCATCACGACGTCGGGATCGGCATCGTCGCCCGCCCATTCCCAGATCCCCGCGCCCGCGGTGCAATGCCGCACCGCCGCGTCGATCCCGAGCCATTGCCACTCCGGCTGCTTCCCCGCGACGATCACGTTCACATAGCCGCGACTGCGCAGGCAGTGATCGCCGACCGACAACAGGCAGTTCGCATCGGGCGGCAGATAGATCCGCGCGACGTCCGCGGTCTTGTTCGCGACGTGATCGATGAACCCCGGATCCTGGTGCGACAGCCCGTTATGATCCTGCCGCCAGACATGCGACGTCAGCAAATAGTTGAGCGACGCGATCGGCCGCCGCCACGGGATCGTCCTTGTCGTCTTCAGCCACTTGGCATGCTGATTGACCATCGAATCGATGATGTGGACAAACGCCTCGTAACACGAGAACAGCCCGTGCCGCCCGGTCAGCAGATACCCTTCGAGCCAACCCTGGCAGAGATGCTCGCTCAACACCTCCATCACCCGACCGTCGGGTCCGAGATTCTCGTCGACCGCCTCGGTCTCCGCCATCCAGACCTTCCCCGACACGTCGTACACGTCGGCAAGCCGGTTCGACGCAGTCTCGTCGGGGCCGAACAGGCGGAAGTTGGCGCTCGCGAGGTTAAGATTCATCACGTCGCGCAGATAGCGACCGAGCACCCGCGTCGCCTCCGCCTTCACCTTGCCCGGCGCGTCCACCGGCACCGCAAAGCTGCGGAAATCGGGCAGCGACAGCGGCACCATCAGCTCGCCGCCATTGGCATGCGGATTCGCGCCCATCCGCCGATGCCCGGTCGGCGCAAGCGAGGCAAACTCCTCCAGAAACTTCCCCGTCTCGTCGAACAGCTCTTCGGGCCGGTAGCTCCGCATCCAGTCTTCGAGCTGTCGGAGATGCTCGGGATCCTTGAAGTCCGCGATCGGCACCTGGTGCGCGCGCCACGTGCCCTCGACCGGCTTGCCGTCGACGAACTTCGGCCCGGTCCAGCCTTTCGGCGTGCGGAACACGATCATCGGCCAGCGCGGCCGCTCCGGCGTCACGCCCGCGCCCCGCGCCGCCGCCTGGATCGCCTGGATCTTCGCCAGCGCCTTGTCGAGCGCCGCGGCGAGCTGCTGGTGGACGGCCGCCGACATAATAAGGCTCATGCCCATAGCCGCGCAGCAACGCGTCGAGTTCATGCCCATCGATCCGAGCTAAAATCGTCGGATTGGCGATCTTGAAGCCGTTGAGGTGCAGGATCGGCAGCACCGCGCCGTCACGCGCGGGATTGAGGAACTTGTTCGAATGCCAGCTCGCAGCCAGTGCGCCCGTCTCCGCCTCGCCGTCGCCGACCACGCAGGCGACGATTAGGTCCGGATTGTCGAACGCCGCGCCATACGCGTGGGCCAGAGAATACCCCAGCTCGCCGCCTTCATGGATCGACCCCGGCGTCTCGGGCGCGACATGGCTCGGGATGCCGCCCGGCCACGAGAACTGCCGGAACAGCCGGTGCACGCCGCTGCGGCTCCGCTCGATCGCCGGATAGCGCTCGGTGTACGAGCCCTCCAGATACGTGTTCGCGACCAGCCCCGGGCCGCCATGCCCCGGCCCGATGATATTGATCATGTCGAGATCATGCTCGACGATCAGGCGGTTGAGGTGGACGTACAGGAAGTTCAGCCCCGGCGTCGTCCCCCAATGTCCGAGCAGCCGCGGCTTGACGTCGGCGATCGTCAACGGCCGATCGAGCAACGCATTGTCGCGCAGGTAGATCTGCCCGACCGACAGATAGTTCGCCGCCCGCCAATAGGCATCCATTCGCCTAAGCATGTCGGGGGATAACGGGTGCGCCCTGGTCGGCGCGAGCGTTGAAAGATCGGCCATCTTTAGCTCTCGAAGTCGAGGACGACGCGCGACGCGACCTGCCCGAGTTCGAGCCGGTCGAAGATGTCGTTGATCGCAGACAAAGGTTGCACTTCGATGTCAGCCTTCACCTTGCCGTCCGCGGCAAAGGCCAGCGCCTCGGCCATGTCCTTCCGAGTGCCGACGAACGACCCGCGCACCGTGATGCAGTTCGCGACCACGTCGAACAGCGGCAACGGAAAGTCGCCCGGCGGCAGTCCGACGAGCACGCACGTCCCCTTGCGCCGCGTCATCGCCACGCCCTGATTGAACGCGGTCAGCGACGGCGCGGTGATCAGGACGCCGTGGGCGCCTCCCCCCGTCCCATCCTTCAACGCGGCGATCGCATCGGGTTCTCGTGCGTCAATCAACAATTCTGCGCCCAGAGCCTTGGCGTGCGCGAGCTTGCCTTCGTCGACATCGACGGCGGCAACGCGCAAACCCATTGCCTTGGCATATTGCACCGCCAGATGGCCCAGCCCGCCGACGCCCGAAACCACGATCCACTCGCCCGGCTTCGCAGCCGTTTCCTTGATGCCCTTGTAGGTCGTGATCCCCGCGCAGATGATCGGGGCCGCCTCCACCGCGGACAATCCGGCAGGGATATGAGCGACGTAGTTCGGGTCGGCCAAGATATACTCCGCGAACCCGCCGTTGCGCGTGTACCCGCCGAACTGCGCCTCGGCGCACACCGTCTCCCACGCGGACAGGCAATATTCGCAGTGCCCGCACGCGGAATACAGCCACGGCACGCCGACCCGGTCGCCGAGCTTGACGATCGTCACGCCCGCGCCGACCTCGACGACGATGCCGATTCCCTCATGGCCGGGAATGAACGGCGGCACTGGCTTGACGGGCCAGTCGCCCCGCGCCGCGTGCAGGTCGGTGTGGCACACCCCGCACGCTTCGGTCTTGACGACGATCTGTCCGGGCCCTGCGACCGGTACCGGCCATTCGCGCAAGGTCAGGGGTTTGCCGAATGCCTCGACGACGGCGGCTTGCATCAGACGGGTCATGGGATGTCCTTGAAGATGCGGGAAAGTCAGCGCGCCATCCGGGTGACGAGGGAAGGATCCGCGAGCAGCGCCTCGTCGCCGAACGCAATCTGCGCGCAGGTACGTTGCGCCTGCGCGGTGACGTCGCGGAGATACTGGTCGGCGAAATGCTGGCTGAGGTCGTGCGTGATATGCGCGAGCCGCCGATGCTCCTGCGATCGCATCCCGAACGCGTGGACCAGATACTGGTCGAAGACGCTGTTGAGCCCTTGACCCTGGCCCTGCTCGTCAAGCCAGATCTTGCTGGCGGCCGAGGTGGAGAAACTGAGCAACCGCTTACCGCCGAGCAAGTCGGTCCGCACCCTCCCCTGCAGAGCCTCGGGCTGTACGCCCGCACCGAACACGCGTTCGACATAGCCCTTGAGCATCGCCGGCGGGGTGCCGAACCAGATCGGATAGACCAGCACGAACACGTCGCAGCCGCCGATCATGTCGACCTCGTCCAGCACGTCCTGGCCATATACCGCCGCGACATTGGTCGGCCGCTCCGCCGCTTTCAGTCCCGGATCGAACCCGATCGCATACAGATCGCGCAGCACCACCTCCTGCCCCGCCAAGCGCACCGCGTTGCAATAGGCGCCAGCGACCGCGTGGTTGAAGCTCGTCGGATCCGGATGGCACAGGATCACCGCATGCCGGCCGCCCGTCAAAACTCGCTTCTCGTCCGTCATTGCAGCGCCCCGCCATAAAACCTCGAACCTGGTTCGCTTGCGGTTTAGCGCGCCGGATGGGTGGCGATGACCCTCGGGAACTACGCAGAGCCAAGTCGCCTGTAGGCGCGGTTGATCCATGTCGTTGACATTGGCGCGATCCCCCTGCTGTATCGCGTGCGTAACGATGCGGAGTGCCGCGTTGACTGATCGCCTCCGTCCGGATCGGATTAGCAATGCCTGGGTCTGCGCTGGCCGCGGTAAGCCTCGATACTCAACCGCCCCTACCCGACGCCTCCGCCTGCGACCGCGAACCGATCCATCGTCCCGGATCGATCCAGCCGCACGGGATCGTTCTGATCTGCGATCCGGCGAGCCTGACGGTCACCGCCGGGGCCGGCGATATCGAAACCATGCTGGCGCCGCACTGGCTCGGCGCTACGCTCGATGATCTGCTCGGCCCATCGGCGTCTGCCCAGCTGACCGCCAGGCCTGCCAGCCGGACGGTGATGCTCGCCAGGATCGAAGGCCGGTTCGGCATGTTCGATGCCATCGCACACCGGACGGCGACCGCGATCATCGTCGAACTGGAATCCGCACCCGAGATCATGCCATCGCCGATCGACGTGCTGTCGGACATGGAAGAGGCGGCGGCCACGTTCGAGCAGGCGTTCGGCCTGCGCGAACTGTGCGAGCGCGCCGCCCGCACGTTCCGGCAACTCACCGGCTTCGACCGGGTGATGCTATACCGGTTTCTCGACGACGATGCCGGCGTCGTGCTCGCCGAGGACCGCGATCCGTCACTCGGCAGCTTCCTCAACCAGCATTTCCCCGCGTCGGACATCCCCCGGCAGGCACGCGCGCTGTATGTGCGGAACCGGGTCCGGATCATCCCCGATGTCGCCTACGAACCGGCGCCGTTGCGGCCTTCGGGCGCGGCGACGATCGACATGAGCGATCTCGCCTTACGCAGCGTCTCGCCGATCCACCTCCAGTATCTTGCCAACATGGGGGTCGCCGCGTCGGCATCGGTATCGATCGTCCGTGACGGTGCGCTCTGGGGCCTCATCGCCTGCCATCACCCGACACCCCGGTTCCTGCCGCTCCACGTCCGCATGGCGTGCCGCGCGCTGGCCGGCAGCCTAGCCCGTCAGATCCGCGCAAAGGAGGACGCCGAACTTTACCGCGAACGCATCCGCCTGCGCACGGCCGAAGACGCGGTCATGCTCCGTCTCGGCAGCGATATCTCGCTTGCCGGGTTTTTTGCCACCGCCGGCGACGACATGTGCCGGATGCTCGGCGCAGACAGCTTTGCAGCAGTCCGCGGCACCGAATTGTTCGTGGCGGGGCGGTCGCCGCGCCACGACGACATCCGCACGATCGCCGCGTACGTGATCGACTTGGGCCGTGCGCTGCCGTTCGCGACCGATCGGCTGTCCGAACAGCTGCCCGAGGCGCAATGCTGCCAGGATCTGGCGAGCGGCGTCATCGCGGTGACGATGTCGACCGACGAACCGACCATCCTGCTCTGGTTCCGTGCCGAGCAGATCGAGGTCGTCAACTGGGCGGGCAATCCGCAAAAGGACATTCCCGCCGATCCGCATACGCCGCTCACGCCGCGCGCCTCGTTCGAAAGCTGGAGCGAAGCCGTGCGCGGTCGGTCCGCACCGTGGACGATGTTCGAGATCGAGGCTGCAGGCCGGTTGAGGCGGACGATGTTCGACGCGCGGCAGAACCGCCGGCTGTTCGAAGTCAATCGAGAGCTGACCGCGACGATCGCCGACAATGAGAGCCTGTTGCTGCAGAAGGACTATCTGATCAAGGAGGTCCATCACCGGGTGCAGAACAGCCTGCAACTCGTGTCGGCGTTCCTCGGTCTGCAGGCGCGCGCCGTCGGTGATTCCGTCCTGACCGGGCATCTGGCGGAGGCACAGCGGCGACTATCCGCAGTGGCGATGGTGCACCGCCGACTCCATTCGGACGAGCATGTCCAGGCGGTCGATCTGGCCCGCTATATCAGCGACCTGTGTACCGAGATCAAGTCGACGATGGATACGTCCTGGGGAAGTCAGGTCCAGCTCGAACTCGCGCCGATCCTGATCTCGACCGATCGTGCGGTGAACGTCGGTCTCATCCTGACCGAACTCGTGATCAACGCCAACAAATATGCCTATGCGGGCGGCTCAGGGCCGATCACGATCGCGCTCGAACAGCATCGCAACCGCTTCCGCCTGATCGTCGCCGATCGCGGATGCGGCAAGCTCGACGCGGGCAAGGGGTTCGGCTCGCGCATGCTGACGTCGATGGTCGCGCGTCTGTCGGGTACGATCGAGGAAGCCGACAACGATCCCGGCCTCCGCGTGACCGTCGCCGCACCGATCAACGACGAGCACTGAAGAGGGCACCCCTTTCCACCGGTTCAGCGCTTCACCACGTGCGGACTTTTCCGGCAGCGCGCGCGCGGCTTCGCTTTAGGATGCCGATCGCGTCGATCCCGGCGCTGTGACGTATGCGAGCGCCAGCACGGATAGTCCGCTAATCGCCAGGCTTTGCGGACCATAGGGTATCCGTCGCTTCATCGTCGACACGCTCGCCACCCAGTGCTTATCCGTCGGCGATAGCGGGAACGGGCAGCTCTGCTTCATCTCATTGAAGGATCGGAATGATGATGGTTGCGATGCCGCCGGCCAGCAGAGAACCGCTGCTCACCGGATAAAGCGTCAGCGTTCGCCGAACAGGTCTCGCTGGGCCTTTTCCAGCTCCTCGGCATAGCGTCGTCTGACGAACGTCTCGGATAATATGCCAAGGACTATGCGGTCGTCGTCGAGCACGGCAAGTTCGTCCGCGCCCGATGCATCGAAGCGACGCATGACGTCGGCAATGTCCATGGTCGGCGCCAGCGCGGCATCGACGGCGACCGCGAGAGATCCGATCGGCGACTGCGGATCGAGCCCCTCCGCAAAGGCCGTCGGTGTCTGAACGATCCCGGCGTAATGATCGTCGGGGTCGACGAGCACGGTCCGGCTGGTCGCGCCGAGCGGGACGCGCCGACGGAACTCTGCGATCGTCGTCGAGGCGCGCAACGGCTTGGGATCGCGGCGCATCATCCGCCCGGCAGTCAACGTCTTGACCCAGCCGACGTCGCGCGCGCTCTTGATCGTTTCGCCCCGCAGATGGAGGCGCCAGGTCGAGAAGCTGTAGCCGAACGTCTCGCGGACGATCGTCGACGACACCAAAGCTGCCGCGAGCACTGCCCCCGTCAGGGCGAAATCATGTGTCGCCTCCAGTACCAGCATCGCCATGGTCATCGGCCCGCCGACCACCGCCACCGCGAGTGCCGCCATCCCGACGAGCGCCGCATTGCGGGGATCGACCACGTCGAAGCCGACGACCACGGCAAGACTTCCGGCGAACAGATGCCCGATCAACGTCCCCAGGAACAGCGAAGCAAAGAACAGACCCCCGCGAAACCCAAAACCAAGCGACACGATCGACGCGGCGCACTTGGCTAGAAAAATCGTCGCGATGAACGCCAGCGGTGCACCCAGAGCGAGATCGGCATGAAGCGCGCCGTGCCCGGCCGATAGAACCTGCGGCGAGACCAGCGCGATCGGAATCAGCAACCCGCCGCCGATCGCCGGCCGCGCCCAATCGGGCAGCTTGGCACGCCGCGTCCCCGCCTCGACCAGCGCGACCGCCCGCATCAGGACGATACCGACGCCCGCACACAGCGCGCCAAGTCCGGCATAGATGAGATAGTGATGCGTTTCGGTCGGCATTGTCGCGACGGAATCGATGACATAGGGTTGGATCCCCAACAGTTGGGCGACAAGCGTGCCCGCCAGCGCTGCCGCGACCACCGGGGCCAGTGCCGTAGGGGTGTAGGCACCGATGACGATTTCGAACGCATAAAACGCGCCTGCCAACGGTGCACCGAATGCCGCGGCGATGGCACCCCCGGTGCCGGCACCGACCAGATTGCGCAGGTCCGCGCGGCGCAAATTGAACGCAGCCCCAGTAACCGATCCGATCGCGCCGCCGAGCTGAGCATACGCGGCCTCCAGGCCGACAGAGGCGCCGAAGCCGTTGGACAGCATCGTCTGTCCGGAGATCACGAGGCTGTCGGGCACCGACATGCGTCCGCCGTGCAGCGCATTCGCCTCCACCGCGTCGACCAGGGGTCTTTTGCGGGAGCGGGTCACCCAGGAAAAGGTCGTAAATACGATCCCGCCGATCGGCAGGACGACCAGCGTTGCGAGCGGGAGTGCCGGCAACGCGCTCAGGCGCGCGGCCGACGAGAGGCCGAACAGGAGATGCTGCATCGTCCGCGCGACGGCACCCTGGAGCACGCTGAGCAGCCCCGCCCCCGCCCCCACCAGCGTCGCCAGCACGATGAACGCGGCCTCGCTGGCACGAACGCGCCGACGGATCCATTGGAGAAGGGAGCGAGCGTGCAGGATCTGGCGCCTCGTCGAAAAGGTCGACGTCCGCGTCTAGCTCGCGACGGGTGGATTGGAACAGGAGTTTCGTCGCCCCCCCGGCCCCCGGACGATCACCCTGCCGAAAATCCGCCACGTCCGCGCAACGCACCGCGTCGACGACGGTTATGACTGCAGAGGAGAGCGTAGATGGACAAGGATCCGAAGGCAGGAACCAAGGTCGCCTGGAACAGCCATGGCGGCGAAGCACACGGCAAGGTCGTCAAGAAAGTGACGAGCCCGACGACGATCAAGGGCCACAAGGTCGCCGCGTCGAAGGATAACCCGGAATTCATCGTGGAAACCGAAGACGGC
This sequence comes from Sphingomonas sp. SL1004, assembly GCF_057815015.1. NCBI lineage: Bacteria > Pseudomonadati > Pseudomonadota > Alphaproteobacteria > Sphingomonadales > Sphingomonadaceae > Sphingomonas > Sphingomonas sp. SL1004. The sequence continues at coordinate 854,619 of NZ_JBYMUX010000001.1, read as the reverse complement.
AAGCAGGCAGCGCACAAGGCAAGCGCTCTGCACAAGGACTAAGCCGCGAGCCAGGGTTCCGGACCGCAGCCGTCGGTAGCCTTGGATCGTTACCGGCGACGAATATCGCCGGCAACGCCTCATCCGCAGCAGCGCTTCGACTTTTTCCCCGATCCGCACAGGCAGGGATCGTTACGCCCCACCTTGGCCGGTGTCGCGTCCACGGCGTTTGCCGAACCCGAGGGAATGATCCCGGTGTCGGACCGCGGGGCGTACAGCGCGATCACGCTCTCGACTAGGATGGTCGGAGCGCGATCCTCAAGCGCATTGATCTCCACGCTATCGAGGTCGCTCTCGTTGCGCGCCACGTCGATCAGCAGCGACACTCGCTCGAGCGCGGCGGCGGTCCTGGCGTCGTCGCCCTTCGCCAACGCATCCCAGCCGTCAGGCCGCAACGCCATTGCCTCGGCAAACCCGTCGATCCACAATTCCCAGAGCACATCGCCGTTGCGCTCGTCGATGTCGAAGATCGGTCTGGGCTTCCCCCGCGTCAGGCCGCGGACGATCTCCGCGTAGCGCGCCATCACCGCATCGACGAACCACTGGACGTCGAGCGGATCTTCGAACGGCGCTATGCCCCCCTCGTCCAGGCCCCATATGCCCTGCAGCCACTCGGTCTGCGGGACCGGTTCGGGGCTGATCACGATGCCGGTGAGATAGCCGTCCAGTTCGGTGAGCAGCATCGGCTCCTCGAGCGGAAGATCTGCCAGTGCATCGTCGAGACGACGGAGCCGGGATGCCAGGGGTTTCATACAGACGTCCCGCGATCAGTGCGTGGAGACATGGGGCGCGGCGCCCGTCATGCTCAGGTTCCGCTCCGCCATTTCGGCGACGGCCATCTGGTTCAACGGCCCGGACGTCGGATCCGAAAAGATGTCTGCAAGATCGAGCAGGTCGTCGTCCTTCAGGGCAGCAATCGACGCCCGCACTGCCGCTACACAGGTAACGGCCTGGGCGGCCTCGACGGTGCGTCGCTTAATTCGAGTTTTCAGCATGTCCCGCGTTAGCAGGCCAAGGCGGAAAATGGCAGGGCCGGAAAATCGACGCGCACGCAACCCGGTGGACGGGCGGAGCACCGCTCGTCTTCGCCGCTTCGGCCGCCGAACGGCCAGCCGCGCGCTTGACGCCCGGCCTGTCCACCGCGACTGTCCGCGGCGATGGCTTCCACCCCGAATTCCCGTTGGCCCAGCGACCTGATGCAGGCGGCGCTGGCGTTGCACGACAACCAGCTTCACGTCGCCGAACCCCTGCTCAAGGCCTATCTCAAGCAGGATCCGTTCGACGCGCGCGCAATCCGGATGCTGGCCGAACTGGCGGGGCGGATCGGCCGATACAAGGATGCCGAAACGCTGTTGCGGCGCGCGGTCGAGCTTGCCCCCGGCTTCACGGCCGCGCGCGCGAACCTGGCGCTGGTGCTCTACCGCCAGAACCGAGCCCCCGAGGCGCTGACCCTTCTGGACGCAGTCATCGCCGACGAGCCCGACAATCCCGGACACGCCAATCTGAAGGCCGCCGCGCTCGGACGCCTGGGCGGGTTCGACGACGCGATCGCGCTGTACGAACAGGTACTCGAGACCGCACCGAACCAGCCTCGCGTCTGGCTGAGCTATGGCCATATGCTTAAGACCGTGGGGCGCCGCGAGGAGGGCATCGCCGCGTATCGCCGCGCGCTGTCGCTCCAGCCGGCGTTGGGCGATGCGTGGTGGAGCCTGGCCAACCTGAAGACCGTACGGTTCGACGATGGCGATATTGCCCTGATGGAAGCAGCGCTTGCCCGCAGCGACATCGATGCCGAGGACCGGTTCCATATCGATTTCGCGCTCGGCAAGGCTTTCGAGGACCGGCGCGAACCCGTCCGATCGTTCGCGCATTACGACGCCGGCAACGCGCTACGGCGCACCCGGAGCGCGTATGACGCCGACGAGACCACGCGTTTCGTCGATCGCAGCATCGCGGTGCTGACCACCGCTTTCCTGACGGCGCGTACGAACCACGGCTGCGCGGCACCGGACCCGATCTTCGTGCTGGGCATGCCGCGCGCCGGCTCGACGCTGATCGAGCAGATCCTAGCCAGCCATAGTCTGGTCGAGGGGACGACCGAACTGCCCGACATGCCGGCGCTAGCCCGCACGATCACGGACTATCCGGATGGTATCAACGCGCTGTCCTCCGACACGCTGCGCGATATCGGCGAGGAGTATCTGCGTCGGGCCGCGATCCAGCGGCGTACCGATCGCCCGTTCTTCATCGACAAGCTGCCCAACAACTGGGCGCACGTGCCGCTGATCCATCTTGCACTGCCGAACGCCAGGATCATCGACGCCCGCCGAGATCCGCTCGACTGCTGCTTCTCGAACTTCAAACAGCATTATGCGCGAGGCCAGGTGTTCAGCTACAGTCTCGACGATCTCGGCCGCTATTACCGCGATTACGTGCGGCTGATGGCGCATGTCGACATGGTGTTGCCCGGCCGCGTTCACCGGGTCGATCACGAAGCGCTGATCGACAACACCGAAGCCGAAGTCCGCACATTGCTGACGGCGTGCGGACTGTCGTTCGAGCCCGCCTGCCTCGCCTTCCATGAAACGGAGCGCGCGGTGCGCACCGCCAGTTCCGAGCAGGTCCGCCGCCCGATCAACCGCGACGGAATCGACGCGTGGCGGCCCTTCGAGCCGTGGCTTGGTCCGCTGCGTGCCGCGCTGGGGGATCTGCTCTGTCCCTGAGCCGTGGCGAAAACGTCACGGATGCGTCATAAAATGTATCGACCACTCAAGCTTCGTTTGACCTTTGTTGCGTCGCAACACACGCTCCGGACATAATTCGTCGTGGGGGCAGTCAATCATGCAATTTTTCGATCGTCGCGTAATGATCGCGTCGCTCTTGGCGTCCTCCGCCCTTGCTCTCCCCGCCGCCGCGCAAACCGCGCCTGCAACGGCACCTGGCGCGGCCGAGCAGCCCGTCGGCGAATATGAGGGCGACATCGTCGTCACTGCGCAGAAGCGCGACCAGAATATCCAGACCGTCCCGATCAGTATCCAGGCGATCGGCACGAAGCGGCTCGACGATCTCAACATCTCGAACTTCAACCAATATACCCAGTTGCTGCCGTCGGTGTCGTTCCAAACCACCCAGCCGGGGTCGACCGTGGTCTATATGCGCGGCGTCGCTTCGGGCGGGGACGGCAACCATTCGGGGCCCCTGCCGTCGGTCGGCACCTATCTGGACGAGCAGCCGGTCACCACGATCGGTGGTACGCTCGACGTCCATATCTACGATATAGCCCGGATCGAGAGCCTCGCCGGGCCGCAGGGCACGCTATACGGCGCCTCGTCGGAAGCTGGCACGATCCGCATCATCACCAACAAGCCCGATTACAGCGGCTTCTACGGCCGCGTCGATGCCGAGGTGAACAGCGTCCGGTACGGCGGCGTCGGCGACAAGTTCGAGGGGATGCTCAACATTCCGCTGGCACAGACCGCGGCGTTGCGCATCGTCGGGTTCTACCAGCGCGATGCCGGCTATATCGACAACGTCGCGGGTTGCCGCAGCTACCTGCCGGAGCCGACCGCGACATCGTGCACGTCGACCAACGGCGGAATCGTCGTCGACAACGCCGCGTTCGTGAAGAAGAACTACAACGATACCGAGACCTATGGCGGTCGTGCGGCGCTGAAGGTCGATCTCGACAGCAACTGGACCGTGACGCCGACCGTGCTGTACCAGGAGCAGCGCAACCACGGCACCTATGGCTACGACCCGAAGGTCGGCGACCTGAAGCTCCAGCATTTCTTCCCCGAATATCGCAAGGACCGCTTCATCCAGGGCGCGCTGACGATCGAGGGCAAGGTCGGCAACTGGGACGTCACCTATGCAGGCGCGTATCTCGACCGGAAGACCTACACGTCGAGCGATTACACCGACTATGCCGAAGCCTATGACTCGATGTATTCGTCGGTCGGCGGCCTCGCGGGTTATTTCTATTACCAGGACAATGCCGGCCGGACGATCGATCCGCGGCAGAAGATCATCGGCACCGACCATTTCAAGAAGACCAGCCAGGAACTGCGCGTCGCATCGCCCGCCGGCGATCGCTTCCGGGTCGTCGGCGGCGCCTTCTACCAGCGCCAGACCAACGCCATCTTCCAGGATTACCAGATCGCGAATCTGGGTACCGCGGTGTCGGTCAACGGCTCGCCGGGCACGCTGTGGCTGACCAAGCAGAAGCGGGTCGACACCGACTATGCGATGTTCGGCGAGGCAAGCTACGACATCCTGCCGAACCTCACCGCGACTGCTGGCGGACGCGCGTATATCTACGACAATTCGCTGATCGGCTTTTACGGGTTCGGCCGCAATCCGGCGGTCGATCCGGACGATGGGCGCCCCTATACCGCAACGCCGTTCAACGCCGCGGGCAGCAGCCAGACCGGCGTCGCGGGATGCTATCTTGCGAACGGCCAGACGCTGCGCGAAGCCTATCTGAGCGGCGGCGATACGTCTGCCTTGCTGCCGGCGGCGGTTTCCGGCTCGCCCTGTACCAACCTCGCGACGTACACGACCACCGGCCTGGTCCCGAAAAAGACGCAGGGACAAGGGGCTACCTACCGCTTCAACCTGACCTTCAAGCCAAGCGACCAGGTGATGGCCTATGCCACCTTTTCGCGCGGGTATCGGCCGGGCGGAATCAATCGCCGCGGCGACGTTGCGCCTTATGACGCGGATTTCCTCACCAACTACGAACTGGGCCTGAAGACGACGCTGTTCGATCGGCTGCGTTTCAACGCGGCGATCTATCAGCAGGCCTGGGACAAGTTCCAGTTCTCGTTCCTGGGAGCGAACAGCTTCACGATCATCCAGAACGGCCCGAATGCCCGGATCCGCGGCGTGGAGGCGGACGCGAACATATCGACCGGCGGCCTGTCGCTGACCGCGGCGGGCTCCTACACCGATGCGAAGACCCGCAACGATCTGTGCGCGACGCAGGTGTGCATCGGCGACGGCAGCGACGTTCTCGCGGTGAAGGGCACGCGCCTGCCGATCACGCCGCGCTTCAAGGCGAGCGGCACCGTGCGCTACAGCGTCCCCATCGGCAGCATGAAGGCCTATATCCAGGGCTTGGTCGCGCACCAGAGTTCGGCGTCGGCGGACATCCGGACGCTGCAGGCGCAGAGCCTCGGGCGGTTGAAGGCCTATACGACCGGCAACGCCTCGGTCGGGGCGGAGCTGTCGGGCTATACCTTCGAGGTGTTCGTGCAGAACCTGTGGGACGAACGGGCGCAACTCTCGCGCTTCCAGCAATGCGGGACGTGTTCGCAGCGCACCTATGTCGTCACCAGTACCCCACGCACGATCGGGCTCAGGGCTGGCGCGAAATTCTGATCGATACCGCCTGCGATCGATCGGCCGCAGGCGGACTGACATGGGCCGGTGAGCCCCGAGGAAAGACGACGATGACACTGAAACTGAAACTTTGCCTGACCGCCGTGGCGTTGACCGCCGCTTTCCCCGCCGGGGCGCAGACCGCGGCGACCAACGGGCTGGACATCGCCAAGAAGATGATCGCGTTTCGCAGCGTGCGCGGGCCCGGCAATCAGACGCCGCAGCTTGCCGCGTATCTGAAGGCGACGCTGGTCGCCGGCGGATTCGCGGATGGCGACGTGACGATCACCCCGGTCGACGACACCGCCTATCTGATCGCGACGTGGAAGGGCAGCGATCCCGCGCTGAAACCGATCGTCGTCTCGGGTCACATCGACGTGGTCGAGGCTAAGCCCTCCGACTGGCAGCGCGATCCGTTCACCGCGGTGGTCGAGAACGGCTATCTCTACGGCCGCGGCGCAACCGACATGAAGCTCGACGCCGCGCTGGTGATCGCCACTCTGCTCGACATGAAGAAGGCCGGCTACACGCCGAAGCGCGGCATCGTGCTGGCGCTGTCGGGTGACGAGGAAACGGTGATGAAGACCTCGTCGCTGATCGCGGACCGGCTCAAGGCGAGCGAGATGGCGCTCAACATCGACGGCGGCGGCGGACTTTACGCCGAAAACGGCAAGCCCGAATATTTCACGATCGGCGCGGCCGAAAAGACCTATGCCGACTTCCAGATGGAGGTGACCAACCCCGGCGGTCATTCGTCCGCACCGCGCAAGGTGAACGCGATCAACGAACTGTCGGCGGCACTGGTCAAGATCGGCGCCTATCGCTTCACGCCGCAATTGTCGCCGATCACCAAGGGCTATTTCGAAGGCGTCGCGCCGCGCCAGACTCCCGAGATCGGTGCCGCGATGCGCGCGTTCGTCGCCGATCCCGCCGATCAAAAGGCGATCGAGACGCTCGCCGCCAATACCGGCTATGTCGGCCAGATCGGCACGACCTGCGTCACGACGATGGTGAGCGGCGGCCACGCGCTGAACGCCTTGCCGCAGCGCGCGACCGCGAACATCAACTGCCGCATCTTCCCGGGCGTGAAGCCTGCCGCGGTGATGGCCGAACTGGCGAAGGTCGCAGGCGATCCGGGCGTGAAATTCAGCGACGTCACCGAGGGCTCGAACCCGACCGATGCATCGCCGCTGCGCGCGGACCTGACCGGGGCGGTCAAGACGGCGATGGGCAGGATCCGTCCCGGCGTGCCGATCTTCCCGAGCATGTCGGCGGGTGCGAGCGACTCGATGTGGTATCGCTCGGTCGGCGTCCCGAGCTACGGCGTCAGCCCGATCTTCATCAAGCAGTCGGACGATTTCAGTCACGGCCTGAACGAACGTACCCCGGTCGACAACATCCCGCTCGCGATCACCTATTATCGGTCGCTGTTCACCGACCTGACGAAATAGTCCGGGTCTCCGCAAAGTAGAGAGCGCGGGGCCGGTTCATGGTTGCTGCCCGACAGGCGCGACATATTCGCCCATATCGGGGGCATCCTCCTGCGGCTCGCCGCGCTGCAGGTTCGAATGGTGCATGCCGTATGCGAAATACAGGATGATCGCGGCCAGGACGTACCAGAGGAAGAACATCAGGATGCGCCCGGGCACCGTCGTGATCAGGTAAACGCACGACGCTATGCCTAGAAGCGGGATCACCGGATACAGCGGCACGGAGAAGCCGCGGGGCAGTTCGGGTGCCGCGCGGCGCAGATAGATTACCGACAGGCAGACGATCGAAAACGCCGCCAGCGTGCCGACCGAGGTCATGTCGCCCAGCACGTTGATGTCGAAAAACCCTGCCGCAATCGCGGTGACCACGCCGACCAGCACGGTATTGACGTACGGCGTCCTGAACTTCGGATGCACGGTCGCGAACACGCGCGGCAGCAGACCATCGCGCGCCATCGTGTAGAAAATGCGCGTCTGCCCGTACATCAGCACGAGCACGACCGACGTCAGGCCGATGATCGCGCCGATCTTGATGAGTTTCGCCAGCCAGCCCCAGGTCGGGCCGAAGCTGTCGACCACCACCGCGACCGGATCGGGGACGTTGAGTGCGGTATAGGGCACCAGCAGCGTCATGATCGCCGCCACCAGCATGTAGATCACGGTGCAGACGACCAGCGCGCCGATGATTCCGAACGGCATGTCCTTGCGGGGATCCTTGGCCTCCTGCCCCGCGGTCGACACCGCCTCGAAGCCAACATAGGCGAAGAAAACGATCGACGCGGCGCGCATGATGCCGTCGACGCCGAACTTGCCGTCGCCCTGGTTGGCCGGGATGAACGGCGTCCAGTTGCGCGCAACCAGCGCGTCGAAGTGCGTCAGGACGATCGCCCCGCCGACCACGATGAAGGCGACCAGCACGCTGACCTTGATCGCGACGATGACCGTATTGACCTTCGCCGATTCCGAAACGCCGCGAACCAGCAACGCGGCGAGCGCAAGGCAGATCAGGGACGCCGGCAGGTTGAACAGCGTCGTCACCGTCCGCCCGTCGACCAGCACCGGCACACCGCCCCGCATCAGCGTATAGCCCGACGGACCGGTCAAGCGCGGCGAGATGTGCAGCCCCAGATCACCCAGCAGGCTGACGACATAGCCGGACCAGCCGACCGCGACCACCGACGCCGCGAGCCCGTATTCGAGCATCAGCAGCGCGCCCATCGTCCAAGCGACGAACTCGCCGAGCGTGGTATAGCCATAGGTGTATGCCGAACCGGAAACGGGCAGCGTCGACGACAACTCGGCATAGCACAGCCCGGCGAACGCGCAGACGATCCCGGCAACGACGAACGACAGCAGAACCGCGGGCCCGGCGTGCAGCGCGGCCGCGGAGCCGGTACGCACGAAGATCCCCGCCCCGATGATGCACCCGACTCCGAGCAGGAGCAGGTTCCACCGGCCGAGCGTACGCTTGAGTTCGCTTGCCGCGGTCTCGCGCTGGACCTGCGCGATGGATTTGCGCGCGAACATCCGCTCGATGACGCCTCTACGGGCCTGAATTGGCATATCTCTCCCCCGGCCGTTCCGACCTTCACCGATCCACAGCCTAGTGGACGGCGGGGGAGACGCAATCTTCCATTATGCGTTTCAACGGCTTAGCCGATGAATTGCCGTCGGTGATGGCGCTGGCAGGGGATCCACCAGCGTCTGGATCATCACCGCGAGGTCTTCACCGTAGCGCTGCGATCGCCGTCCGAACTGACCGAGCTCTCGTGCACGACCTTGTGCGTCACCGTCTTGTGGCCGACCTTCACGCCCAGCACCTTCTTGGGCTGACGGGTCTTGCGCTTGCTGGTCTCGGTGACCTTGGTCGTCGTCGTGGCGACGCCGTCATGAACCTTGGTGTCATGATCGACCTTGGTCTGGTGGGTCGTCTGCGCGAGCGCCGGCGTACCGCAGATCATCGTGAACGCGGCGGCGATGGCCGTGGCATGCTGAATTTTCATGGTCGATCCTTCTTGCCTGATCCGCTCGTCTCCCACGCGGGGGCAAACGATCGAGCGGTCAACTCCCCCTCCGCCGAACGGTTCACTTTCCCAGCGCGATTTCCGGGCAACGCGGCGACGCTCAATCGCGCCCGTGCAGAACGCGCTGGAACAAGGCGAGCATCCAGCCAGTCGCCTGCCCGAACAGCGCAGGATCGTAGCGCGGTCCCTCGTCGCGCAGGAAGGCGTGCGCGGCGTTCACCTCATGCCATTCATACCGCGCGCCGACCTCCTCGAGCCGCGCACGAATGGCTTGGCGCCCGTCGAAGGGCACATGCGGATCCTGGCGTCCGAACACGAACATCGTCTCGGCCTTCAGCGCCGCCATCCGCGCGAGGCTGTCGTCCTGCCTGCCAAGGCCCAGCGCGCCGGAATGGATATCGGTCGGGTAGAAGCAGGCGGCGGCCAGCACGCGCGGGTCGAGCGCGGCGCGGTATGCGAGGTGTCCGCCAAGGCAAACACCCATCGTCCCGAGGCGACCGGAACAGGCCGCATGCGAGGCCAGGAACTCGAGCCCCGCAGCCGCATCGGCATCGAACGCCGCGACCGGCTTGGCGATCTTCAGTGCGTTGCCACGATCGGTTCCATCGGGGTCATAGTTCAGAACCGTGCCCGGCGCCTCGTATTCGTGATAGACCTCGGGCACCGCGACGCAATAGCCGTGCCCGGCGACATAGGCCGCGAGACGCCGGATCGGCGCAGTGACCTGATAGATTTCGGAAAAGAACAAGACGCCCGGAAACCGGCCCTCGATCGCCGGACGGAACAGGTTGACGCGCATGACGCCCCCGTCGGCGGCTGGCAGGTCGGCATATTCGTCACTTCGGATGATCATGGGCTGGGGTCCTTGCGGAAGTTCACGGGGTTGTGGGCATCAGCGTCGGTATCGCTCAAGGCGATCGGCGACGTGACGACGATCGGTTCAGACGATAGGCGGCGAGCGCGCCGAACACGGCAAGCTGCGTCAGGAGGATCGCCACGGCACCGCGGACTTCGCCGAGCGATGCGCCCATCTGGTTGAGCGGTACGAAGATGTGCGTCGCCGGGGTGACGGGGATCATCCACGCGATCGCCTGTACCCAGCCGGGCATCGCGAACAGCGGCCACGCGAAGCCCGACAGGAAGACGAACGGGATCGACGTCGGGATGAGCAGTTTCAGCGCATCGTCGCCGCTCCGCACGAAGCTGCCGACCGTCAGCGCGAGGGCGGACACGGTCGCGGCGAACAGCGGTACGGTCAGCAGCAGCGCGGGAATGTTGCCGCCGTGCGGAATGTCCTGCAGCCAGTAGACCAGTCCGAAATAGAACAGCCCGCCGAGCGTTCCGATCGTCGTGCACGCGGCCCATGTTCCCAGGAACATGCCGTGCTGCCACCGACCCGTGCGGCGGCGCTCGGCGATCAGGCGGGCAACCGAGAACAGCAGCGTCTGCTGGAGAATGATGTTGGCGACAGCCGGGAAGATATAGTCGCGATAGCCCTCGGTGGTATTGAACAGCGGGCGGGTGACGACGGGTGTGACGGACACGGCCGCCGATCCCGCAAGCCCCGCCAGCCGCCCTTCGAGTGTCGCGCCGATCGCCGCACCGACCGTCTTTCCGACCGCCTCCGCGCGGAGCAGATAGGCGCCGTTGAGCCACACCGCGATGCCAGCGCCGGGCCGCCCCTCGATCAGCGCCGAACCGAGATCGTGCGGGATCAGCAGGATGCCCTCGGCCTGGCGGTTGCGGACGAGCATGCGCGCCGCCGCCATGTCCGATACGTCGGCGGCGATCTCCACCTCGTGTGCGGCGCCCAGGTTGCGGACGATCGCGCGCGAGACGGCACTGCGATCGGCGTCGACGACGACGATCGGCAGCCGTTCGACCACCTGATGCGCATAGGGTGCCGGGTAATAGAAGGCGTAGAACAGCACCGAGATCACCGCGACCGCGACCAGATCGCGCGTCCGCAGGATCTCGAGCAACGCGCCTTCGAAGGCCTGGCGAAAACTCATGCCGATTTACGCGCCTGCCGCCGCAGCAGCAGCGTCGCCCCGCCGCCTGCGACCAGTGCGGACAACGCAAGGATCGCCGCCTGCTTCGCCCAGATCGCGCCCGCCACGCCGATCGTCTGGTCCATCTCGAGCGTGACGTAATGGGTGAGCGGCAGGATCGCGCTCCAGATCCGCGCGACCGCGATGCCGCCGGTGATCGGCAGCGACGCGCCCGAATAGGCGAGCGCCGACCCCGCATAGATCACGCTTGCCGACAGGCTGGTGGCGACCTCGCCGGTCAGGACGATGAGCAACGTCGAGATCGCCGCGGTCGCGACGAACAGCAACAGTCCGCCGAGCGCGACGAGCCCGATCGCGCCGGTGAAGGCGAAGCCCTGCCCCAGGGTCAGCCACAACAGCCACAGGCACAGCCAGAGCGTGCCGATCACGACGTGCGGCACCAGCCGCCCCACAGCCGCCCTTGCGGGGGCTCCGACCCGGATCGCCCAAGGACCCATCGACCCGCCGACCAGCTCGCGCCCGAGCGACGCGGCGCAGGTCACGGCGATCAGCAGATGCAGGATCGCCGGACCGATCAGCAGACCGAGATACCATTCGAGACTGGCGGACGAATTGCCGAGCAGCGTCACCTGCACGCCCGGCAGCGGTACCCTGAGCAGCGCGATCCCGGCGAGGCCGGCGTTCGCGGGCGTCTGTCTGAGCAGGTCCGCGGTGATCGTCGCCTGCAGCAGCGCGGAGGTCAGCGCGCCGGTCGACAGGAATGCGGTCTGGTAGAAGATCTCGACCGTCCGCGGGGTCGCTGCCGTCCGACCGCTGCCAAGACCGGACGGGAGCACGACCACCGCAATCGCCCGCTCGCGCCGGATCGCGGAAAAACCGTCCGCGAGGCTGGACACTTCACCGACCACGGTCAGCGCATCGACCGCCTGGATCGCCCGGACGATCGACCGCGACGCGACGCTGCGATCCTGGTCGACGATCACCACGCCGAGGCCACGCGGCGAGCCCTGCGACAGCATGCCGCCCATTACGAGGAGGCAGACCAGCGGCACCAGCGTGAGCAGCGCGAGGTCGAACCGGTCGCGCCAGAGATGCGCGATTTCTTCGGCCAGCGCCCGCCGGAACGCGCTCATCGCGGCCAGTCGAACAGCACGCTCATCCCCGGTCGCAGATCCGCCACCCGCTCGGCCGGCCGCAACTGGACTGCGAACGCACGGACGTCGTACCCGCTCGACTGCCGCGTCGCGCGGACCGTCGCGAAGGCGGCTTCGGGCGCGATATGCGTGATGCGGAACCGGACGTCTCGACCCAGCGCCGGGACATGGCCGACCAGGATGCCGCCCGGACGGACGCCGGCATATTGGTTCTCGCGCACCGTGATCTCGACGCGCGGATGACCGATGTCGATCACTTGATAGGCCGGCAGCACCGGGCTGACGATCTCGCCCGGCTGGAGCAATTTGCGCGATACCTCGCCATCGATCGGCGACACCAGCCGGGTCTCGGTCATCAACGATCGCGCGGTCGACAGGCCCGCCTGCGCGATCCGGACCTGCGCCGCTGCGGCCTGCTTGTCCTCATTGCGCGGTCCTGCGAGCGCCTTTTCATATTGCAGCCGCGCGGCCTCGGCCGACATCCGGCTGCTGTCGCGCGCGGCATGCGCCTCGTCGCGTCGCTGGGCGGCGATGACCCCCTCAGCATAGAGCGTGTCCGCGCGGCGGCTCGAGGTCGCGCCGAGATCCGCCGCGGCCTGCGCCGACTGCCAGATCGCGCGGAGCGAGCCGACATCCTCGCTGCGCGCGCCGGCCTGCGCCACCGCATCGAGCGCCCGGGCGGTGTCGAGTGCGCCCTGCGCCTGGCGTTCGGCATTGCCCAGTTCGGGGCTCGACAGCGTCGCGAGTAGCTGCCCAGCCTTCACCCGCGCGCCCTCGTCGACCAGCAACCGGTCGACACGCGCCAACGCCTTGGTCGCGACGTTGACGCTGTCCGCCTCGACCATGCCCTGGATCTGCTCGGGCCCCGGTCGGCTGGCGAGCCACAAGCCGATGCCGACGATCGCCACCACGACGATCAGGCCGACGTACAACAGGATGCGCGCACGGCGGGTCGGCGGGGCGGTGGGATCGCTCATCGGTCGGTTCCGTAGGTGAGGCGCTGGTCGGCCTGGGCGAGGTGCGCGCCGAACGCATCGAGCCGGCTGGCCGAGGCGAGCAGTCCCGCGAGCGCGAGGTCGTATTCATAGGCGACGGCGATGCGTTGTGCCTCGGCGGTATCGAGTGCGGCCTGCGCGGCGATCACCGGCGTCGCGGTCCCCTCGCCTTCGCGGAACGCCACCGCTTGCACACGGACATTCTCGCGCGCCGCGATCAGGCTGCTGTCGAGCAGGACGAACGAGCGGCGCGCGCCTTCGACGAGATTGTACGCGCGGATCGTCGCGCTGGTGGCGATCCTGCGCGCTTCGGCGGCGGTATCCGCGGCGGCGGCCGCCTGCGAGCGCGCGGCGTCCTCGGTACGCCTGCGGTCGATGTTCGACAGGATGGTGTAGCGAACGCCGACGCCCGCGATCCAGTCGGGCTCGATCGGCAGCGCGTTCGAGCGGTTGAAATTATATTCGCCGAACGCGTAGGCCTGCGGCAGGCGGCGCGACCGGGCGAGCGCGACGCCGGCATCGGCGATCTGGCGCCCGGCGTCCGCGGTGCGCGCCTCCGGTGCCGTGCCCTCGCTGCCGAGATAGGTCTGGACTGGCGCGAGCGGACGGGTCTGCACGAACAGCGCGGTCGTCGGCACCACGCTGCCGTCGATCTCGAGCAGCCGCGCGAGTTCGTCGCGGGCGGTGGCGCTGGACAGGTCGGCACGCTGATAGGTGCGCTCGGCGGTGTCGCGCGCGACTTGTACCTCCAGCGTCCGGGCGTGCGGAATGACTCCCGCCGCCTCCAGCTTGCGCGAATCCGACAGGATCTTGTCGAGCGCATCGCGACTGTGGCGGGCGGCTTCGAGCAGCCCGGCGGCGGCCTGTTGCCCGAAATACGCGCGGATCAGGTTGATCCGCGCTAGATCGATCACCTGCGCGCGGCGTCCCTCGGCCATCGCGACGCCGCCTTGCGCCGCACGCTGGATCGCCGGGATCGCGCCGCCCGTATAGATTGGCATCGCCGCTTGCACGGTCGGCCGGAACACCTCGTCGCGGAAGCGGTAGCTGAGCTGGTCGGGGATCGCATCGAACAGCCCCGGCAGCGCCTGCGACAGCCGCCCGGTGATCTCGCTCGCGATCTGCTGGAACGCCGGAGGGACGCTGCCGGGAAAGGCCGCGAGGAAATCCTGGGTGTTGCCCAGCGCATCGCCCTTGGCGCCGGCGAGGTCGACCGACAGCGTCTTCTCGTAGACGAGATACTGCGCCGACGCAGTGACGATCGGTCGGTGCAGCGTCCGCATCGCATCCGCCCCCGCCTTGGCCGCATCGACACCGTGATCGGCTGCACTGAGCGCGCGCGAGGTCCGGTCGAACCGCATCTGCGCCGCGTCGAAGCTGAGCGCCGCCTGCGCGTCGGCCGTCGACGGGAAGGTCGCCGCCAGCGCGATCGCCATCGACCAATGCCACCTCCCCCTCACCGCATACGCCCTCGAAACCATTGTCGATGATCGCTGTAGCAGCGCAGTTCGATCGACGCGACGGGTATGCCGATCACGCGGGTCGCGCCGAGTATCGCTGTATGATGCCCCGGCCGGACGCTGCGCGGCGATCGCAAAGCCGAGGACCCGAAGCCGCGACAAGGCGGGTGACGCAGTGCCGGTCACGTCGTTAAGAGGCGAGCAGTACAGGTTCAGGAAATCGAGACAGCACATGGCCCGCAAGCATTCGAAACATGGCCCGTATGACGACCCGCAGACCGAAGAGGATACGCCGGTGGTAATCGTGCCGTGTTGGCTCTGCGGTCGGCCGACCGGCAAGACCATCGTCTGGCATCACCCCGTGCCGAAAAGCCGCGGCGGCCGCGACGTCGTGCCGATGCACCCGGTTTGTCAGCAGACTCTGACCACGAACTTCACCAACTCGGAATTGCAACGCCACGGTACCGACGTGGATGCCATCCTGGCGAACCCGACCATGCGCAAATTCGTCGACTGGGTTGCGAACAAGGACCCCGATTTCACCGCGGCGCCGGCCAAGAAGCAACGCTGACCCGAGCCTGTCTCCTGCAGATTCAGGCATGATTACAGGGAGATGGCCGACGATTTCGAAGCGGGACCGGGTTTGACCGCGGCCATCCCGATCACGGAGACCGTCGGCTGCGATCTCGGCACCGCGTTGACGGAGGTCCATACCGACATGAACGGCAATGGCCCGAATACATGATCGCGAAGCGGTCTGCGGCGGCATGCAGCGACCCGCCAAATGCAAGCTAAATGCAGTTGGTGTATTTCGCATCTTGGCCTGCACCGCTTCTGCTCATAAAGCGGGCGACGATCAACACAGCGCCACGACAGTCGAAAGCCGAGCTAGCATGCAAATTATCGTCCGCGACAACAATGTCGACCAAGCCCTCCGCGCCCTCAAGAAGAAGCTGCAGCGTGAAGGCGTCTACCGTGAAATGAAGCTTCGCCGGCATTACGAAAAGCCGTCCGAAAAGCGGGCGCGGGCGCACGCGGCTGCGATCAGCCGCGCTCGCAAGGCCGACCGCAAGCGCGCAGAACGCGATGGTTGAGCTTGGCATCTGGGCGCAGCATATCTGCTGACGACCGGATTTGCCGACTATTTGCCCTGAGCGAGACGGCAAAGCATGACGCGGCGTCTCCCGGGTTTATCTGCGACGTCCATGGCGATGGCAGCGGGCGCATCCCCGGCGGGGGTGCGCCCGTACGTTTGGTATGCCGGAACGGCACCCGTGCCCATGGTGGATCCTTGTACGCGGTCCAAGATGCCGGGTGCGCGCCGCGTCACACCGGAACGGGGGCAGTTTCAGCAGTCGTCCTGACGTTCGCACGACGCAGTATCGGGGCCTGGCGACCGGATCCGCCGGTCGGACGTGACCGAGGGGTCAAGGCTCGAATGCGTGCCCTGGCGAAGCGGTGAAGTCTCGTCTCGATCAGTCCCTGGCGTTGATCGTGCCGACATCCGGGTAGAAGGACCGCGGCGGCTTGGCGCTCTGTTCGCTGCCGGATGATCCGGCGTCGAACAGATGCTCGAGCATCGCGGCCATCGCCGACTGGCCCCGCGCGGTCAGCCCGACATGGACGCGGCGATGATCGGTCGGATCGGGATGCCGCGCGAGCAACGCCGCTTCCTGCAACCGATCGATACGCCGCATCGCGCTTGCGACGCTTTCCCCGGACATCAGGATCAGATCCTTGACGTAGAGACGCTCGCCAGTGGCCACCGCGATGAACAGGTCGATCATCATGTCCCATGCCGGATCGACGAGCAGGTCGCGCGGCAGGAACGCGCTCATCGTCGAGCGGAGTTGACGTGCCTGTCGGGCACGGGCGAGCAATGCGGGCGAGATCGCGACGAGTCCCCCCGCGGGCCCCCCTGCCCTGGCACGGCGCGCCGCCAGATCGACGGCGCCATCGGAACGCGGCGGGCTCATCGCTCCCTCAGCGCTTCCTGCGCGCGATTGAGCGGCTTCAGGAGGTACTGGAGGACGGTCTTGCTGCCGGTGTGGATGTCGACGGTCGCGACCATGCCCGGCGTGATCGCGAACTTGCGCCCGGTCTTGTTGGTCAGCGAATCCGACTTGGTCTGCACGAACACCCGGTAATAGAGGATATCGGGCTTCACTTCGTCACGGATCGTGTCGGGCGAGATGCTCGTCACCGTGCCTTTCAGGCCGCCGTAGATCGAATAGTCGTAAGCGGTGACCTTGACGTTCGCAGGCTGGCCGGGACGGATGAAAGCGATGTCGCGCGGCTGGATGCGTGCCTCGATCAGCAGGCGATCATCGAGCGGGACGATCTCCATGATCTTGCCGTTCGGGGGAACGACGCCGCCGATCGTCGAGATTTCGATGTTCTTCACCACGCCGCGCACCGGCGAGCGCAACGTCAGGCGCTGGAACGTGTCGGAGCGGCCACGTACCACCGGCGCCAGCGAGTCGACCTGCTCGGTGACCTTGGCGAGATCCTGCCGCGCCTCGACCATGTATTGCGAGCGGAGATCGGCCTTCTTCAGTTCGAGATCGGCGCGCTGGCGTTGCAGGCGCAGGACCTCGACGCTGCTGGCGGCACCGACCGCGATCAGCGACTGGCCGATCGCGACTTCGCGGCCGATCAATTGCAGCGATTCGTCGATCAGGCCGACCGACGATTGCAGGCTGCGACGACGGGTGTCGTACAACTGCGTCTCCGCGGCCTTGAGGTCGGGGTACGGCGCCAACTCGCTCGGGAACTGCAACGGCGTGCCGTTCGCCTCCGCCCGCAGCCGCGCTGCACTGGCGAGCGCGGCACGGTATTTGGCGGCGCTTTCGTCCATCGTCGAGCCCGCCTGGGTTGGATCGAGCTGGGCCAGCAGCTGCCCGGGTTTGACGATATCATCCTGCCGCACGAGCATCTTGGCGAGGATACCGCCCTCCAGCGATTGCAGCACCTGCTCGCGACTGGTCGGCACGACACGCGCCTCTCCGGTCGCCACTTCGTCGAGACTGGCGAGCCAGGCCCAGCCAAACATCGCTGCGAACATCGCCGCAAGGACCCAGACGAGCCGCTTGGACGACGCCAGCCGCGCCTCGCCTTCGCCGCCGAACAGATGGTCGTCCTCGGCTGTGATGGTGGTCATGCTGCAGCACTCCGCGTTCCGCGCATCGTCGCGAGCACCTGATCCTTGGGCCCGTCGAGAATGATCTTGCCGTTGTCGATGACGATGATCCGGTCGACGATGTCGAGCATCCGCATCCGGTGCGTCGCGACGACGATCGTCCGGGTCCGGCTCCAATGCCCGAGCCGCTCGATGAAGTGACGCTCGGCACCCTCGTCCATCGATGCGGTCGGTTCGTCGAGCAGCGCGACCATCGGTTGCCGCAATAGCAGCCGTGCGAGCAGCAACGCCTGCACCTGCCCGCCGGACAGGCCGAGCCCGCCCTCCTGCACGACATGGCCGAGCCCGTCGCGCAACCGGCGTACCATGCCCTCCGCGCCGACCATACCGAGGATCTCGACGATCTCCGCGTCGGATGCCGATGGCGCACCGAGCGTCAGGTTCTCGCGCAGCGTCCCGTGGAACAACCGGCTGTTCTGCGTCAGCAGGCCGATGTCGCGGCGGACGTCGGCCGGATCGATCTGGTGCAGCGCAAGCCCGTCGAGCAGGACCTCGCCCGACACGGGCTGGAGCATGCCCGACAGGCCCTGCAGCAGCGTCGACTTGCCCGCACCGTTACGCCCGAGCAGCGCGATCCGCTGACCCGCGGTGATATCGAGACTGGCGACCGACAGCGCCGGCGGCGCGTTGGGATCGGCATAGGTAAAGACGCCAGACCGGATCGTGAAGTCGCCGGTAACCGCCGGCAGCGGGATGCGGTGATCGCCGTCGGCGCTGTCGACGGGCAGCGCCATGATCTGGTTCAGGCTACCCATCGCGACGCGGGCGTGCTGCAACCGGCCGAGCAGCTGCGTGACCTGCGCCATCGGTGCCATCATCCGCGAGCCGAGGATCGAGGTGGCGACGAGCACGCCGGTCGTGATGTCGCCGGCGATCACCAGCGGCGCGCCGACGAAGATGATCGCGGCATACACCCCGTTCTGCACGCTCTGCGTCCAGACCGACAGGCCGTTGGTGACGCCGCGCAACCGCAACTGCGCCTCGCCCGCGACCGCGTTGTAGTGGTTCCACTGGTGGTGAAAGCGTTCCTCGGCCTGGAGCGCCTTGATGTCCTCGATCCCCTGCACCGCCTCGACCAGCATCGCGTTGCGGAGCGACGATTCGCGCATCGATTCGGTCGCCAGCATGCGCAGCTTGCGTTGCGAGAGGAGGCCCGGCAGCAACAGCAGGACCAGCGCGCCCAGCGGCACCAGCGCAAGCGCTCCGCCGATGTACCAGAGCACGGCGAGGAACAGGAAGAAGAAGGGCATGTCCGCCACCGTCGCGACCGTGGTCGACGTCAGCATGTCGCGCACCTGATCCAGATCGCGCAGCTGCGAGATGAAGGTGCCGGTCGACGCCGGCCGTGCGCGGTTGCGAACGCGCAAGGCATGCCCGAACACCCGGTCCGAGATGCGCAGGTCGGCGCGCTTGCCCAGCACGTCGACGATGTTGGTACGCAGCCGCCGCAACGCGAAGTCGAAGCCGATCGCGATCAGCACGCCCATGAACAGGATGGTCAGCGTCGGGATCGACCCCGCCGGCACGACCCGGTCATACACCTGCATCCAGAACAGGACGCCCGCGAGCCCCAGGCAGTTGGTCACCACCGACGCGACCATGACATGGCCGTAGGAGGGCGCGTCTCGCATCAGGATCTGCCGCAGCCAGTGATCCTGGAACGGGCGGATATAGGTGTCGACGCGCATGTCGGGCGCGGAACGGGACGGACGCGGGATGACGAACCCGGTCGCCGACTCCATCAGTTCGGCGAGCGTCAGCCGGGTCTGGCCGCCACGATCGCCGGGCAGCGTCAGGCGGACCTGATCGTCGGCATCGATCCCCTCGATCAAGGCGATCTCGCCATCGGCGAAGCGCACGATCGCGGGCAGTCGCCAGCTCGTCAGGCGGACCGCGCGCGGCGTCTCGAACCGCACGGTCAGGCCGGTCGCGCGGCCCAGTGTCCGGATGCGGGTCTCGTCGTCGCCGCCGAGATCCCATTGCACCGCGAGCCGCGCGCGCTGTTCGGACACCGGCAGGCGGTAATGCCGTGCCACGCGGCCGAACAGTTCGAGCCAGCTGTCGATCGCCATGGCTGGCGACGGGGCGAGCACGGCGCTCACAGCGTCACCCCGCGCAACGTCGTGCCCGAGAACCCGAAGGCATCGCGCATCCGCCCGGACAGGAACAGGCAATCGACCTGAAGCCGCCGCAGATCGTGCGCCGAGTTGATCGCCTCGAAGCGGACCTGCTGAAGTTCCTGCTCGGCGTTGAGCAGGTCGACGAGCGTCCGGGTGCCCATCTCCAGATACTGGATCCGGTAGAGCCGATTGGTCTCGCGCATGTTGCCCTGCCGCGAGACCAGCGTGTCGATCACACGCGTGTAACTGTCGATCTGTTGCTGCGCTTCGGCCATGCCCTGGCTGGTATCGAGCCGCGCACGCCGCGCGCTCGCCTGAGCCGCATCGAGTTCATACCCCGCGCCGCGCAGTCGTGCCTTGGTCACGCCGCCGGAGAAGACGTTGCTCGAAACCCGCAGGCCGAAATTGTAGATGCTGCGCTGGCCGAACGGCGAGGCGATGTCGCTGGAGGCGTCGCCGCCCAGCGATACGGTCGGATAGCGATCGGCGCGGCTCCGGCGGACGGTGACGTTGGCCCGGTCGATCAGCGCGTCGGCGACCATCACCGACGGCACGGTGTTCCATTCCGGCATTGGCCTGGAACAGCTGCGCATCAACCAGTCCGGCACGTCGGGCGCGACCGCCGATGGCGGCGTGTCGCGATTGAGCAGATAGGCGAGATTGCTGGTCCAGCGCCGCTTCGATGCCTCGATCTGGGTCACCGTAGCGCTCGCCGCCTCGACCCGCGCTTCGGCCTGGAGTGCATCCGATTGCGTCGCCGCGCCCATCTTCGAACGCTGACCGACCAGCGCGCTGATCTCTTCGATCCGCGATGCCTGGTCCTGCGCGACGGCGTACAGTGCGGTTGCGCGCTGGAGCTCGATGACGGCGTACGCGCTTTCGCGGATCAGCGTATCGACTGCGAGCAACAGTTCGGCGCGGCCACCGCGCGTCCCTGCCCGTGCGGCCGCGACGTCGCTCGATACCTTGCCGAAATCATAGAGCATCTGGGATGCGCCGACCTGTGGTCGCGGGCGCCAGGAGCCCGATACGCGGTTGTCATAGCCACTGCCGACGCCGGTGCTGACGGTCGGCAGATACCCGGCGCGGGCCGCATTGATTTCCTCGCCGCGGGCGCTGAGGACGCCGGCCGCCTCGGTGATCGACGGATGCCAGGTCAACGCCTCCTTGGCGGCTTCGGCAAGGGTCACGGGCGCCGTCCGGTCAGCCACCGTTACCGGCAGCATGTCCGATACCGGCCCCGTTCCCTTGTCCTCTGCTCTGCCGATACCGCCCAAGCCCAGCGACATCACGCCGCCTAGTGCAAGTATCGATCGTACGTATCGTGCGCTGTATTGCATGGGTACCGGGTCCTCTGCGTCGAACACACAGAAGACCCGGTACCTTTAATAAAATGTATAAGGCTAGAGCCTTTACAGCATTGATTTCATTATATTAAATCCGTTCTGAGTTCTTAATAAACGGAATTGGTATTGGTACCGTGCCGGTCCGGATCTTCCGGCGCGACGATATAGTCGAGTGGATCGGCCATTGCCGGCATCGCCACATCGACGGCGAAGGTCGGGTGTCCTGTTTCGCCAACGCCTTCCAGCGCGGTGTGCTGTTCCGGCGGGAGGTAGTTCGCCAGGACGTGCTCCAGATCGCCCTGCCCTTCGAACACGTCGTAGATCGCGCGCCCGATCGCGTTGCTGTCGTGGGCCGCCGTCACCGATGCATCCGCATCGACCGCAGGGGCAAGGAACGCATCGAGCGCGATGACGTCCGTTTCGACGGTGACGTGGCTGGTGACGTGGCTGGCCAGACTTGCCGCCGCGGCCCCGTTGTCTCCCGGCACGTCGATCGTCACCGTCAGCGTGGACGTCGCCACGGTGCCGTTGGGCTGGATCACCTGGTAGGTGAACGTATCCAGCAGATCGACCGCCGAATAGCCGAGCGTCGGACTTGGACGATACAGGTAATCGCCCGTCTCATCGACCGTCAGCGTCCCGTGCTGGCCGGTCAGCACCACCGCGGTATCGCCGATTTCCGCAAAGCCGGTGCCCGCATCCACCCGGATTCCAGCGAACGCCGTGTGCGCGGTATCGTTTTCGAGCAGGTTGCCTGCCGCCGCCGCCGCGCTGCCCAGCGTGAACTGGTCGAGGAACGTCGTCGTCGCCCCGACCGACACCTGCGTTGCGAACGTCCCGGCCAGCGCGCTGCTCGAGATCGTGTAGGTGTAGTGCCCCGCCGGGAGATCCTCGACCGTGAACACGGTGCCGGTGCCGATCGGCAACCCGACGACCGCCACCTGCGTCACCCGGTCGATCACGGTGCCCGCGTCGTCGCGGACGGTCAGCGTGTAGCTCGGCAAGACCGAGAGACCGGGCGCGCGTGCCGCCGCGATCGAGATGTCCGCCACGCTGTTTGCCGCGACCGTGAAGCCGCCGGCCCCGGACCCCGTCGAAGCGAGACCGAGCGGACCGGTCGAGTTGAACGAGAACGCCGCTGCCGGTGCGGTCGTCGTCACGACGTTGTCGTACGTCACCGCTGCGACCGCCACGTCCGCGACGGCCACCGGCGCGCCGGTGATGTCGGGGCTGCCGATCGCGATCGACAGGATGGCGCTTTCGCGTTCGCCGTCGGTCGGATCGATCAACGTGTAGGTGAACGCATCGGTATGACCGATCGCGAGCGCGCTGGCATCCGGCGTGTAGGTATAACTACCGTTCAGATTGATCACCAGCGTGCCCCACGCGCCATCGACGACCGTGCCGTTCGCCGTGACCGCGGTGGTCACGCCGTTGATGGTCACGCTATCGACATGCGTGCCGGGTCCGACGATATCGACCGCGCCGCCCGCACCGGGATCGGTGATGACGTTGCCGGCCGCAGCGGAAGGCACCGCGCCGCCGATCGCGGTGAAGTCGGACTCGACCCCGCCGACGTTGAGGCTACCGAGCAGCCCGACGCCCAAGACACCATCGAAGGTGAGGAACGCGCGGTATTCGCCCGGGCCCAGCGTGTCGGTGGCGCTCAGATTGCCGTTGAGCAATCCGACCTCCAGCAGCGACGCGTTGCCCGACCCTTCGACTGCGACCCAGTTGGTCCCGTCGAAGCGCTGCACGACGACCGCATAGCCGCTGACCACGCCGACGTTCAGCAATGCATCATAGGTGAACACGGCGTCCAGGCTATGTCCGCCTTCCACGGTGAACTGCACGGCGGGTACCCCGAGCACCTGGGCCTGCAGGTTGACCACCCCGAGCGAGACGAGCGCGAGGTAGTTGGCGGTGCCGAAGTTCACCGCCGTGGTCGGCGGTACGAGGTCGATCGACGCGGTGTTCGTGTTGTCGAACGCGGCGATGTCGAACGGCGCGACGACGCTGCCGGGTAGCGAAGGGTTGCCCGCGGCATCCGTCTGCGTCACCGCAAGCGTCACCCCGGTGACCTGCGCCGTGGTCAGCGCGACCGTGAAGCTGCTGTCCGCGCCTACCACGCCGGTGCCGAGCAAGGCACCGCCACTGGTGCGAACCTCGACGCGCGCACCGGGTTCGCCGGTACCCGTTACCGACGTCCCGTCCCCCGCGACGACCAAAGCTGTCGGTGCGGACGGCGCGGTCAGATCGGGTGCGACCGCACTGGCCGGGTTGGACACGTTGCCGGCCGCGTCGCTCTGCGTTGCGACCAGCGTTTCGCCGTTGCGCTGCGGCGTATCGAGCGTGACCAGATAGGTGCCACCGCCGGAGACGATCGCGGTGCCCAGTATGACGCCGCCCTGACCCGTGATGGTGACCCTTGCGCCGGCCTCTCCGGTTCCCGTCACGACATCGCCGCCGCCGCCGACGGCGATCGAGGGCGTGACCGGCGCGGTGAGATCGGGTGCGATCGCAGGCACTGGCGGCGAGGCATTGCCCGCCCCGTCGGACTGCACGACGCTCAACACCTCGCCGTTGCGCTGCGCTACGTCGAGCGGCGCGGTGTAGGTGCCATCGGCGCCGACGATCGCGGTTCCAAGCACCGCGCCCGCGCGACTGACGGTGATCGTGGCACCAGGAACGCCGCTGCCGAGGACCGCGCCGCCATCGGCGGAAACGGTGGCAGTCGGCGAGAACGGCGCGGTATCGTCAGGCGCGATCGCGGTTGCGGGCGGCGATACGTTACCCGACGCATCGGCCTGCGTGACCGTCAGCGTCTGGCTGTCGGTCTGCGCGGAGGACAGCGGGACGACGTAGTTGCCGTCCGTGCCGACGATCGCCGTCCCGAGGGGACCGCCCGGCCCGGTGACGCTGACCGTCGCACCCGGTTCGCCGGTACCCGTGACGAACCCGCCATCGGCCGATACGGCCGCCGTCGGTACCGTCGGCGCCGTGGTATCGGGCGCGAGCGCAGGTGTCGTGGGAGACAAATTCCCGGTCGGATCGGTCTGACTTGCGGTCAGCAGTTCGCCGTTCGTCTGCGCGGTCGACAGCGTCACCGTGTAGCCGCCGCCCGCTGCGACCGTCGTCGATCCCAGGATGCCGCCACCGGGCGCGGTGATCGTCACGAGCGCGCCGGGTTCGCCGATGCCGCTCACGCTCGCGCCGTCCGCGGCAACGGTTGCCGTCGGCGCGGTCGGTGCGGTGGTGTCAGGTGCCGTGATCCCGGTCGGCAACGAGCCGTTGCCGGTGGGATCGGTCTGGATCACCGTCAGCGCCTGGCCATTGGCCTGGATCGACGACAGCGGCACGGTGAAGCTGCCGTCCGCCGCGACGACCGCGGATCCCAGGAGGCCGTTCGGGCCGGTGACGCTGACCGTCGCGCCGGCCTCGCCCGTGCCGGTCACGCTGGCGCCATCGGCACCGAGCACGGCCACGGGAGCGTCGGGCGCCGTCAGGTCGGGCGCCGTCGCGGTAGCAGGCGGCGAGACATTACCCGCCGCGTCTGCTTGCGTCGCGGTGAACGTTTCGCCGTTCAGGCGCGCCGGATCGAGCACGACCGTATAATTGCCGTCAGGCCCAACCAGGATAGGGCCGATCGCTGCGGCGCCGGGTCCGACGAGCGTGATGCTAGCGCCGGGTTCGCCCGTACCGCTCGCGCTCGCGCCATCGGTGGCGATCACCAGCGTCGGGATTGCCGGTGCCGTCAGGTCCGGTGCCGTGGCGGCGGCCGGCGGCGAGACGTTGCCGCCATTATCGGTCTGTGTCGCGGACAGGACCTCCCCGTTCAGCTGCGGCGTACCGAGCGTCGCGGAATAGGTGCCGTCAGCCCCGATCGTGGCGACACCGATCGCGGCGCCGGCGGGATCGGTCACGACGATCTGCGCGCCGGGCTCGCCGGTGCCGGTCACGATCGCACCGTCGGCCGAGACGACCGCGGTCGGTGCCAGCGGTACGACGAAGTCCGGGGCGATCGTGGAAGCCGGGCCCGACGCATTGCCAGCGGCATCCGCCTGCGTAGCGGTCAATGTCTCGCCGTTGATCTGCGGATCGCCGAGCGTGATCGTGTAGGTGCTGTCCCCGGCGACCACCGCCGTACCGACGATGCCATCGGGGCCGGTGATCGTCACGGTCGCGCCGGGCTCGCCCGTACCACTGACCACGGTGCCATCGCCGTTGATCGCGATGGTCGGCGCAACCGGCGCCGTGATGTCGGGCGCGAGCGTGGTGGCGGTCGGCGAGACATTGCCGGTCGGATCAGCCTGCACCACCGACAGCGTCTCGCCATTGGCCTGCACAGGCGTGAGCGACGCGGTGTAGGTGCCGTCCGCACCGACGATTGCCGTTGCAACGACGCCGCCGCCGGGCGCGGTGACCGTCACGGTCGCACCCGCTTCGCCGGTGCCGGTGACCACGGTACCGTCGCCATTGACGTCGGCCGTCGGAAGCGCGGGCGCGGTCAGATCCGGTGCGGTGGCGGCCACGGGCAATCCGGCATTGCCCTCCGGATCGACCTGGGTCGCGCTCAGGACCTCACCGTTGGTCTGCGCCGTCGTCAGCGTGGCGACGTAGGTGCCGTCGGCGCCGACCAGCGCAGTGCCGATCGCGAGCCCCGCAGGATCGCGGATCGTCACCGTTGCGCCGGCCTCGCCGGCCCCGGTCACGGTCGTGCCGTCACCGGACACGTCGGCGGTGAGACCCACGGGCGCATCGAAGTCGGGCGCAGCCGCGGTCACCGGCGGCGATACGTTGCCAGTCGGATCGTTCTGGATCGCACTCAGCACCTCGCCGTCGATCCGCGCCGGATCGAGAGCCAGCGTGTAGCTGCCATCCGCCGCGACGACGGTCGTGCCGATCGTGCTGCCATCGGGATTGCGCACGGTCACGGTGGCGCCAGGCTCGCCGGTGCCGTTCGCGGCGGTGCCGTCGAGCGTGATGGTGAGCGTCGGTGCGGTCGGTGCGGTGATGTCCGGCGCGGTCGCCAGCGTCGGCAGCGAAGCGTTGCCCGCCGCGTCGACCTGCGTCGCCTGGAGCTGCTCGCCATTGGCCTGGGCCGGCGAGAGAGCCGTGGAGTAGGTTCCATCAGCCGCAACGATGGCGGTGGCGATGGTCGCCCCGGTGGGACCGACGATCGAAACCGTCGCCCCCGGTTCGCCGGTGCCGGTCACTTGCGTGCCGTCACCCGAGACGGTCACCACCGGCGCTGCAGGCGCGGTGATGTCGGGCGCGGTGATGGCGACCGGGCCGGAGGCGTTGCCTGCCGCATCGGCCTGCGACACGGTCAGCGCTTCGCCATTGGCCTGTGCCGGGGTCAGCGTGACGGAATAGCTGCCGTCGGCGGCAACGACCGCGGTACCGATCACGGCACCGTTTGCGATCACGGACACCGTTGCGCCCGTTTCGCCGACACCGGTCACGACGCTGCCATCGGCGGCGATCGCCACCGTCGGCACGTCGGGAGCCGTGATGTCGGGCGCCAGCGCGCTCGCGGGCGCCGAGACGTTGCCGGCCGTATCGGTCAGCGTGACCGTCAGGGTGCCGCCATTGTCCTGCGCATCGGCGAGCGGCACCGTGAAGCTGCCATCGGGCGCGACGAGCGCGATACCGATCACTACCCCTGCGGCGTCGCGCACGGTTGCGGTCGTTCCCGCCTCTCCCGTGCCCGTCACTGCCGTACCATCCGCCACGACGCTCACCACGGGTGCCGTCGGCACGGTGATGTCGGGTGCGGTGATGGTGACCGGACCGGAGGCGTTGCCCGCCGCATCGGCCTGAGTCACGGTCAGCGCTTCGCCATTGGCCTGCGCCGGGGTCAGTGCGACGGAATAGCTGCCGTCGGCGGCAACGACCGCCGTGCCGAGCACCGCGCCGTTCGCATCCGTTACGGAGACGGTCGCGCCCGCTTCGCCGGCGCCGGTCACCGCGCTGCCGTCCACCGCGATCACCGCGGTCGGCACGTCCGGCGCCGTGATGTCGGGCGCCGCCACGTTGGCCGGCGGCGAGACGTTGCCTGCCGCGTCGGTGAGCGTGACCGTCAGGGTTCCGCCATTATCCTGCGCGTCGGCGAGCGGCACCGTGAAGCTGCCATCGGGGGCGACGAGCGCGCTGCCGATCACGACGCCTGCCGCATCGCGTACGGTCGCCGTGGTTCCCGCCTCGCCTGTGCCCGTCACCGCGGTACCATCCGCGGTGACGCTTGCCAGCGGCGCGGTGGGGACGATCAGATCCGATGCGGTCAGCGCGATCGGCGGCGAGACATTGCCCGCCCCGTCCGCCTGCGTGACGCTGAGCACCTCGCCATTGATCTGTGCCACGCTAAGCGTTGCGGCGTAGAAGCCGCCCGCGTTCACGAGCGCCGTGCCGAGCGGCGAGCCGTCGGCAGCGCGCACGGTGATCGTCGCGCCGGCTTCACCCGTTCCGGTAACGACGTTGCCGGTCGCATCGAGCGCCGCCGTCGGTGCGATCGGCGCGGTCAGGTCGGGTGCTACCGCGGTTGCCGGCGGCGAGACGTCGCCATCGGCTTCGGTCTGCGTGACGCGGATGGTCTCGCCGTCGATTCGGGCCGGCGTGAGGGCTACGCTGTAGCTGCCATCGCCATTGGCGACGCCGGTTGCGATCACCGCGCCGTTGGCGTCGTAGACCGTGATCGCTGCGCCGCCGATCGCGGTGCCTGCCACGGTCGTACCGTCGGCACCTACTGCCGCGGTCGGCGCGTCGGGATCGGTATCCGCGAAAAGATCGGGCGCGGTCGTCGTCGCTGGCGGCGAGACATTGCCCGCACCATCGGTCTGTCGAACGGTCAGCACTTCACCATCGACCTGCGCGGACGATAGCGTTGCCGTGTAGGTGCCATCGGCCGCAACGACGGCGTTGCCGATCACCACGCCGAGTGGATCGCGAATGACGACTGCCGCCCCGGCTTCTCCGGTCCCGGTGACACTCAGGCCATCCGCGCCGACCGTCGCGACCGGCGCGTCGGGCGCGGTGAGATCGGACGCAGTGAGTGGCGTGGGAACGGAGGTGTTGCCCGCCGCATCCGTCTGCACGACGGACAGCGCCTGGCTGTCGACCTGCGGGGCGGCGAGGACGACCGTGTAGGCGCCCTGCGCGTTGACGAGCGCGGTGCCGAGTTCCGTCCCGCCCGCATCGCGGACCGAGACGGTCGCGCCGACTTCGCCGGTGCCGGTCACGATCGTACCGGACGGGTCGAGCGCGGCATCGGGCGCCGGCGGCGCCGTGATGTCGGGTGCCGTCAGTGCCAGCGACGGAGAGGCGTTGCCGGCCGCATCGGTCTGCACGACACTCAGCGCCTCGCCATTGGCCTGTGCAGGCGTGAGGGTGACGCCGAAGCTGCCATCGGCGGCGACGATCGCGGTACCGATGGTCGTTCCGGCGGCGTCGACGACGACGATCCGTGCGCCGGCCTCACCGGTACCCGATACCCGCGTGCCGTCGCCGTTGATCGCGGCGTCCACAGGCGCGGGCGCGGTGAAGTCGGGCGCGATTGTCGTGGCGACGCCGGACACGTTGCCGGCGGTGTCCGCCTGCGTTGCGGTCAACGTCTCGCCATTGACCTGCGCCGTGCTCAGCTGTGCGGTGTAGGTGCCGCCGGCATCGACCAGCGCGGTGCCGATCGCGACACCTGCGGGGTCGGTGATGGTGACGGTGGCGCCCGGCTCGCCGGTGCCGGTTACGGCCGTGCCGTCGGCGTTGACGGCGACCGTCGGAGCGGCAGGTGCGGTCACGTCGGGCGCGACGATGCTGACGGGCGCGGAGGTGTTGCCCGCGGCATCGGCCTGCGTCACGGTCAGCGTCTCGCCATTGGCCTGCGGCGTGGTGAGCGTCACGACATAGCTGCCGCCGGCGCCGACCGTCGCGGACCCGATGACTGCGCCGCCGGGTGCGGTGACGGTGACGATGGCACCAGGCTCGCCGGTACCAGCGACCAGGCCGCCATCGCCGGACAGCGTCGCGGTGGGCGTACCGGGCGCGGTGATGTCGGGCGCGATCGCGTTGACAGGCGTCGAGACGTTGCCGGCGGTGTCGGTCAGCGTGACGGACACGGTCTCGCCATTGGCTTGCGGGGTTGCGAGCGGCGCCGAATAGGTTCCGTCGGCAGCAACGATCGCGCTGCCGATCACGACGCCCGCGGGATCGCGGACCGTGACGGTGGTGCCAGCCTCGCCGGTACCGGTGACGGCACTACCGTCGGGCGCGACCGTGGCGACAGGCGCATCGGGTGCAGCGAAGTCGGGGGCGGCAAGGCGGGCTGGCGGCGAGACATTGCCAGCCGCGTCGGCCTGCGTCACCGAAATCGTGCCACCGGCATTCTGCACCGGATCGAGCGTGACGGCGTAGTCGCCGTTTGCGTTCGCGGTGGCAGTGCCCAGCACGGTGCCATCGGCGGCGCGCACGGTGACCGTGGCGCCTGCCTCGCCGCTACCGGTGACCACGGCGCCGGTCGCATCCAGGGTCGCGCCGGGGGCTTCGGGGGCGGTCAGGTCGGGTGCGATGGCGGTGGCGGGCGGCGAGACGTCGCCGTCCGCATCGGCCTGCGTGACGCTGATCGTCTCGCCGTCGATGCGCGCCGGCGTAAGGGCGACGGAATAGGTCCCGTCGGCACCTGCGACACCGGTACCGATGATCGTTCCATCGGCATCGTACAGCGTGATCGCGGCGCCCGCGACGGCGACGCCGGTCACGGCCGTGCCATCGGCGGCGACCGTGGCGGTCGGTGCATCGGGCGCGTCGTCGAGGACCAGATCGGGTGCGGTCGCCGTCGCGGTGGGCGAGACGTTGCCGGCGGCGTCGGCCTGACGCACCGTCAGCACCTCGCCGTCGATCTGTGCCGGCGTGAGTACCGCGGTATAGCTACCGTCTGCGCCGACGACTGCGGTCGCGATGACCGCGCCGACCGGGCTGCGGATCGTCACGGTCGCGCCGACTTCGCCCGAGCCGCTGATGCTGGCGCCGTCGCCGCCGACGATGCCGGTCGGTGCGAGCGGTGCGGTCAGGTCGGGTGCGACCAGCGTGGCGGCGGGCGATATGTTCCCGGCCGCATCCGCCTGCGTTACCGACAGCGTCTCGCTATTGCCCTGCACGGCGGCAAGCGTGATCGCATAATTGCCCTGCGCGCCGACCGTCGCGGTGCCGAGCACGATACCATCCGCATCGCGGACCGTGACGGTGGCGCCTGCTTCGCCCGAACCGGTGACGATCGTACCATTGGCGTCGAGCGTCGCGGCGGGCGCTAGCGGTGCCGTCACATCGGGTGCGGTCAGCGCCAATGGCGGCGCCGCATTGCCGGCCGCATCCACCTGGGTCGCGGTGAGCTGTTCGCCATTTGCCTGCGCCGGGGTCAGCGCGGCGGTGTAGCTGCCGTCTGCCGCCACGGTCGCCGTGGCGATCACCGTGCCGCTCGGGTCTGCGAAAACGACGCGCGCACCCGGCTCGCCGGTGCCGGCAACGGAGGTGCCGTCAGCGCTGATCGTCGCGGTCGGCTGTGCCGGCGCGGTGAAGTCGGGCGCGATGGTGCTGGCGGTGCCGGACGCATTGCCGGCGGCATCGATCTGGCGTGCGTCGATCACCTCGCCGTCGACCTGGGGTGCCGAGAGAATCGCGGTATAGCTGCCGTCGGCGGCAACCGTGACCGTGGCGAGCGTCGTGCCTGCCGGATCGGTGATGACGACTTGCGCGCCGGGCTCGCCGGTACCGCTGACCTGCGTTCCGGTAGCGTCGATCGCGATCGTCGGCAGTGCGGGCGCGGTGAGATCGGGCGTGCCGAGATCGACGGTCGGCGAGACGTTGCCGGCGGGATCGGTCTGGACGACGGTCAGCGTGGTGCCGTCGACCTGCGCCGGTACGAGCGGCGCCGCGTAGCTGCCGTCGGCGCCGACGACGACGGTCGCGATCACCGCGCCCGTCGCATCGCGGACCGTCACGGTCGCGCCCGGTTCGCCCTGGCCCGTCACCTGCGACCCGTCGCCGGCAATGGCCGCGGTCGGCGCGGTCGGCGCGGTCAGATCGGGGGTGGCGATCGTGACGGGCGCCGAAACATTGCCGGCGCCGTCGGTCTGCACGATCGACAGATTGGTCCCGTCGACCTGCGGGGTCGGTAGTGTCAGCGTGTAGGTCCCATCGGGCGCGACGACCGTCGTACCCACGATTGCGCCGGTCGAGTCCGTGACCGACACTGTGGCACCGGGCTCGCCGCGACCGGTGACCTGCGTTCCATCATCCGCGATCGTCGCCGTCGGCGCGGTCGGGGCGGTCAGATCTGGCGTCGTCGCAGTGACGGGCGGCGACACGTTGCCGGCAGCGTCTGCCTGGACGATCGAAAGCTCGGCGCCATCGACGCGGGGAGCCGCGAGCGTCACGGTATAGGTTCCATCGGCTGCGACGACCGCGGTACCGAGCACCGTTCCGGCCGGATCACGCACGGTAACCGTCGCGCCGGGTTCACCGCGACCGGTCACCTGGGTCCCATCGCCTGCAATCGTCGCCGTCGGCGCGGTCGGCGCAGTCAGGTCGGGCGTTGCCGCCGTCACCGGTGCGGACACGTTGCCGGCAGCGTCCGCCTGGACGATCGAAAGCTCGGCGCCATCGACGCGGGGAGTCGCAAGCGTCACGGTATAGGTTCCATCGGCTGCGACGACCGCGGTACCAAGAACTGTTCCAGCGGGATCCCGCACGGTCACCGTGGCGCCGG
This sequence comes from Sphingomonas sp. SL1004, assembly GCF_057815015.1. Taxonomy (NCBI): domain Bacteria; kingdom Pseudomonadati; phylum Pseudomonadota; class Alphaproteobacteria; order Sphingomonadales; family Sphingomonadaceae; genus Sphingomonas; species Sphingomonas sp. SL1004. The sequence continues at coordinate 822,645 of NZ_JBYMUX010000001.1, read as the reverse complement.
GCTCACCGCGACCGCTGACCTGGGTTCCATCGCCGGCAATCGTCGCCGTCGGGGCGGTCGGCGCAGTCAGGTCGAGCGTTGCCGCCGTCACCGGAGCGGACACGTTGCCGGCAGCGTCCGCCTGAACGATCGAAAGCTCGGCGCCATCGACGCGGGGCGTTGCAAGCGTCACGGTATAGGTTCCGTCGGCTGCGACGACCGCGGTACCGAGCACCGTTCCGGCCGGATCGCGCACGGTCACCGTCGCGCCGGGCTCACCGCGACCGGTCACCTGCGATCCGTTCCCGGCGACCGTTGCGGTCGGCGCGGCCGGCGCGGTCAGGTCGGGCGTAGCGGCGGAGACAGGCGCGGAGACATTGCCCGCGGCGTCGGTCTGGACGATCGACAGCGGCGCGCCATCGACACTCGGCACGGCCAGGGCGACGCTATAGGTGCCGTCCGCAGCGACGACGGCCGTGCCGATCACGACGCCGGCGGCGTTGGTGACGGTCACGGTCGCGCCAGGTTCGCCACGACCGGTGATCGTCGTTCCCGTCGCATCGACGGTCGCGCTGGGGGCGGCGGGTGCGGTCAGATCGGGCGTTGCAGCCGTCGTCCCGCCAGAGACGTTGCCGGCGGGGTCGGTCTGCGTGACGACGACCGGATCGCCCTTGATCTGCGGGGCCGTCAACGTGACCGAATACGTGCCATCGGCGCCGACGACGCCGGTCCCGATCACCGCGCCGCTGGCATCACGAACCTGGATCGTCGCACCCGCCTCGCCGGTTCCGTTCAGCACCGCGCCGTCGCCGCGCACGGTGACGGTCGGGGGCGACGGCGGCGTGGTGTCGGGCGTGACGCCCCCGCCGGTCCCGGGATTGGGCTGGCTGGGCTTGTCGTCGCCGCCACCACCGCTGGCGGCAACCGCAGCCAGGCCGGCCACGCCCGCGACGCCGGCCAGGATCGCCGGCAGTGCGAGCGACGATCCGCCGCCCGATGCGACGACCGCGGTGAGATCGTCGAGGTCCTCGATCAGCGAGAAGCGTGCCGGCGTGCTCGCCGTATGCGCAAGCCACAGGGTGCCATCCGGCTCACGCAGGACGATGTCGTTCGGGACGGTGACGTTGTCGGGGTAGAAATCGACGACCCGGATCTGTTCGCCGCTGACCAGCTTGACGACGAGATCATGGCCCTGTCGTTCGAAGCCCGCGACGTCGGCACGTGCGATGTCGAGCCGGACGATGCTCGGCGCATTGAGATCGATAGTATCGCTGGAAACCTGGCTGATGGTGCCGGTGGCCTTCGAGATCACATCCACGTTCATCGCTGTCTACTCCTGGATCGCACTGCATTTGGCTCCCCCCGACCAAGCGATGATCGAGAGCGGCAAATTCCCGCGAGGATTGAACGGCGCATCTGGTTGCAGCGATGCTAGGATTCCGCTTTCGGAACTAATTTGGATCGGGAGGCGTTCGACGGCGCGTTTTCACCGCCGTCGTCGACACCGACCGACGATCGCCTGGGATGTTCGTCGAGAGACCGGACCACATCTGGTGCGTGCACCGGACGGACGCCACGTTCCACCCGAGTCTGCCTTGCATACGAGATCGAAGCGCGCATAGGCTCACGGCCTATGACTGGACTATTCATTGCGGCGTTGTTGATTGCGCCTACCCCCGCTGTGAGGCCGCTCGGCCCCGATGCGGCGAAATGCATGCCCGGCGGCGGGCATTCGGCCATTCTGGTGGACGTCGGAGGGTTCAAGTCCCGTGCGGGAACCGTCCGCGTGCGCGTGTTCGGCGGCGCGACATCGACGTATTTCGACAAGAAGAAGGCTTTGCTGCGGACCGAAATACCTGTGCCGCGCGCAGGACCCGTCGCGATCTGCATGCCCGTCGAGCGACCGGGCGTCTATGCTGTCGACGTCCGACACGACAGCAACGCGAACGGCAAGACCGATCGTAGCGACGGCGGTGGCGCGTCGGGCAACCCGCACGTCACGCTGTTCGACATGCTGTTCTCGCGCAAGCCCGATCCGAAGATCGTCCAGGTCCGTGTCGGTTCCGGCACGACCGTCGTTCCCGTCACGCTCACCTATCTCCAGGGCGGCTCGCTGAAGCCGATCGACTAGCGCGCTACCACGCGAGCGATCCCCCGATCCTGAGCGTGCGCGGTCGCAGCGGCGTATATTCGTTACGGGCTGCGAGTGCGAACGGATTGCCGCCCGCGAAGCGGTCCCCCTTTACGTCGAACACATTGTCGAGTGTCGCGGTCAATCGGATCCCGCCCTGCGTCCACGCCCCGCCGAGATGCGCGGTTCCGTATTCGCCCTGGGATACGTCCAATGGTACCTGCGTCCCGACCGTCGACCGGCCGACGTAACGCCAGCCGGCGTCAACGCTGGCGCTGGCATCGGCGCGCACCGACCAATCGTAACCGATGCTACCGGACACTGCGAACGGTGGTGTGTTCGGCAGCCGTGCGCCCACCTGGCGGCGCAGCGTGGGATCGGGGTCGGTCACCCGTGTGTCGTTCAGGAACATCGCCGTCTCGATCCGCAAGCCGATCAGCGGCACCCAGTTCATGCTTCCCTCCAGCCCTCGAATCCGGCTGTTGCCGAGGTTGGTGGTGAACGGAAACCCGGTGCGATCGACGAGATCCGCCTGAATATGGCGCCAGTCCGCCAGCGATGCGCCCAGCGATCCGGCGAGACCGGTCGGCCCTCCGCGTTCCTTGCGGATACCGATCTCGGCGACATGGATCGTGTCGGGCACCAGATCGGCAACCCGTCCGACCCCCGGCGCGACCGTAATTCCGCCGGTCCGGAATCCCGACTGATAGCGCATACGCGACATCACCGATCCGGTGATGCGCGACCAGCGCCGCCAGCGACACGGGGTCCGGCGGTGTCTGGGCCAGCATCGCCGCGATCCCCTGCGCCAGTGCCGCGCCGTCGCCGAGCGGTACGATCATCCCGGCCCCCGGAGCCGCCAGCAACCGCGTCGCCGGCGTGCAATCGGTCGCGACCACCGACCGCCCCGCCGCGAGTGCCTCGACGACGACCGCCGGGTACCCTTCGAAATCCGACGCCAGCACGAACAGCCGCGCGGCGTCGAGCCACGGACGGATATCCGCGACATAGCCGGTGAACACGACGCGGTCGGCAATCCCCAGCGCCGCGCTTTGCCGGCGGAGCGCACTGGCCTCCGGTCCGTCTCCGACGATCACGAGCCGGGCTGTATCTCCCGGCAGCGTAGCAACCGCCTCGATCAACCGTGAAAAGCCCTTTTCGGGCACCAACCGCCCCGCCGCCAGGACGATGGGCGGCTGCGTAGCGGGGATCGCCGTCGGCGGCGCCAGGTCGTCGCCGAGCGCAGGCAGGGCGATCGTCGTCGCGACCTTGCGGCGCAAAATCCGGTTCGCCTGATCCCGCGCGACGTCCGACAGCGCGACGACCGCATCCACGCGCCGTAACAGCCGCCGCATTCGCCGCTCGAACGCCCATTGCCGGACCCGACCACGCTGCGGCTTGTCCAACGCCGCGCTGACCTGCGCGATGACGGGGACGCCACTTCCGCCCAAGGCTGCAGCGACCGGCCAGTGAAAATTTCCGGGTAGGAAGATCCCATCGAACCGACGGTGCGCGACGAACCTCCGCGTCGCCTGCGCAAGACGCCGGCGCGATCCCCGCCCCCTGGGAACAGGAGGATCGGCAACGACGACCGCCACGTCCGGTCCCGCCAGTGCGCGCAAGGGACCGGTGTCGGCGCCGGCGAAGATCGTCACCGCCGCGCCGCTGTGTGCCCATGCCATCGCGAGGCGAACGGCAACGCGCTCGGTACCGCCCAGCGCAAAATCATGGAGCACGATCAGGATGGACGGAGCCGGCAAACACATTCCCGCGCGGTTACCGTCACCGCCCTTCCGACGCCAATCTTATTGCACCGCTGACCAACGCGGGCACGCGGCCGGGTCAGAGACGCGGGCTCACCATGCGCGCGATATTCTCGCTGAACTTGCGGATCCAGCACCGGCGTTTCGTTCCAGCGTATCGCTGTTCGCCAGATAGCTGGCCAGCACCGCGGTCAGCACCGCGATGCTGCTGCGATCATGCAGCGACAAACCGACTTCCTCGTTCGACTGGAACGAGCGGAGATCGACGTTGCTCGATCCGATGATGCTGACCGCATCGTCGATGCTGACGTTCTTGGCGTGAAGCAGATAATCGCGGAACAGGTTCCGGCTCATCGCAGCGGATGATGGGGGTCGTCGCTGGTCTCGATGCTCGTCATGCCGCCACCGCCACCGCCACCGCCACCACCGCTTCCACCGCCGCCACCGCCCGACTTGCCGCCATCATCCCGCCCGGCGGATCCCTTTGCGCCGCCTCCTGGGCGGGCGGGGCCCTGCAGGGCGATCACCAGGTCCTTCGGGATCGGATCGAGGTCGAGCGCATCGCGAACGAACGCGCGCAACGACACGACCAGTTCGTGGGTATGGACCGGATGGCCGGCGACCAGTTCCTTCACCGCGCGGTCGGCCAGGCGGACATGCTCCTCGGTGCCGAGCAGGATGATATCGGACAATGCGGCCTCGACGGCATCACGGATCCGGCGGGTACGATCGGATCTCGACGCGGTCTCTGCGCTGAGATCCAGCGCGGCCATCGGTTCGGTCGCCGGACCCGCCGGCGCACGGCGGCGCAGGTCGCGCTTGTGCGCCGGGTCGACGGTCAGATCGCCGGTAAAGGATCCACCCAGCGTCTTGTACGCGGCGATCAGCGTGCGCAGGCGCTCGTTGATCTGACGGTTCATGCGCTCGCGGCGCTGCTGGAACACCATCATCGTCAGCAGCCGGATGCCGACCCCGAGAAGAGTCACGAGCACCAACCCGAATAGCGTCGCGAACACGCTTTGCCATGAACTGAAATCGATATTGCGCACGATTACACCCTTTGCTGTGCCGCGAGCGACGGCGCGCCCGCGATGTGCCATGGGAGCGGCCTACACCTCCAGCCCCCACCGCGATATCTCCGGCCGGATCGGACACCGTCAGCCGGAGACCAGCGGACCGAGATCATCGACACTCATACGCTGCAAGCTGTGCGACGACGCCCCGTGCGCGCGTCAACCAGGGTTTTATCGACCTGTCGGACGATGGCTGCGAGCAGATCGGCATCGACGGCGATCCGTACATGCCGAGGGCCGAACCAGAGCATTTCGGCCTGGAGGCGCACCGAACGCGCCGAAGCGATCGGCGCAATGATGAAGGATGCCCCGCGGGTGCGCGCGCCGCATAACTTGCCCGCACAATTGTAGCGGGCCACGGCGCATTGTACGACAATCGCCATCGTATCTTCCGCTAGGATCACTCGAAGAATGAAACTTGCCGATCTGGCGGTACTCGCAGGCGTTTCGACGGCCACGGTATCGCGCGCGCTGGCCGGGCATTCCTCCGTCAATGCGCGAACGCGGGACCGCATTCGCGCCCTCGCGGTCGAACATGACGTGCGGCCGAACCAACTCGCGCGCAACCTGCGGTTGAAGAGCACGGGCGCGATCGGGCTGGTGCTACCGCTCGGCCACGCGAAAACGCAGCATTTGACGGATCCTTTCTTCCTGACGCTGCTCGGGTTTCTGGCCGACCTGCTGGTCGAGCGGGGCTATGACATCCTGTTGTCGCGGGTCATTCCCGATGCCGACGACTGGCTGGAACGAGTGGTCGACAGCGGGCGGATCGACGGGCTGCTGCTGGTCGGCCAGTCGGACCAGTTCGCAGTGATCGAACGCGTCGCGCAGCGCTATCGGCCGCTGGTGGTGTGGGGGGCGCATCGCCCGGACCAGCATCATCTGACGATCGGATCGGACAATGTCGCGGGTGGTCGGATGGCGGCCGAGCATTTGATCGCAAGGGGGCGCAAACGCTTGATGTTCGTGGGCGACCCTGCCCCGCCGGAATTCGCGGACCGACTGGCCGGATTTGCCGCGGCCGCCGGCGAATGGGGACTTGCTTGCGAAGTGCTCGCGACGCCGATGATGCCGGAAATCGTCCATGCGGCGGTCGCCGAACGGCTCGGGCGAGGTCCCGCGCCGGACGCGATCTTCGCGGCATCGGACGTCGCGGCGATGAGCGTCCTGCGCGCGCTGGCGGAGGCCGGCATCGACGTTCCGGGGACCACCGCCGTCGTCGGGTATGACGACGTGACGCTGGCGGCGCATACATCGCCGTCGCTGACCACGATCCGGCAGGATCTGGCGATCGGTGCCGGTCTTATGGTCGACCGCCTGCTCAAGCGCATCGCGGGCGAGCCTGCGGAGTCCGCGATCGTGCCGCCGAGCCTGGTCGCACGACAGTCCGCCTGAATTTCGCAATCGATTGCGGAAGGTTATTGCAATCGATTGCGAAAAGCGTAGGAGGCGATTCTGGGCTTCGCAGAAAGCCACCCTGCAGGGAGGATCGCATGAACACTCGTCACGTTTTGCTGGCTGGCATCGCCGCCGCTTCGCTCGCCGCATCGTTCGCAACGGGGGCGTCGGCGCAGACCGCCGATCCGCAGACGGATGCAGCCTCGGCACCTGCCGCAGACGCGCCGCAGGACGATATCGTCGTGACCGCGGTTGCGCGGGGTACGAACAAGCTCAACACCTCGATCACGACCAGCTCGATCAACTCGGACACGCTGGTCCAGCTCGCACCGCGCACCTCGGGCGAACTCCTCCGCAACCTCCCCGGCATCCGCGTCGAGGCATCGGGCGGCGACGGCAACGCGAACATCTCGGTCCGCGGCCTGCCGGTCGCATCGGGCGGCTCGAAGTTCCTCCAGTTGCAGGAAGACGGCCTGCCGATCCTGGAATTCGGCGACATCACGTTCGGCAATGCCGACATCTTCCTGCGCGCCGATTTCAACGTGCGGACGATCGAGTCGGTCCGCGGCGGATCGGCCTCGACCTTCGCGTCGAACTCGCCCGGCGGTGTCATCAACTTCATCTCGAAGACCGGTGAGCAGGAAGGCGGCGCGTTCCAGCTGACCAGCGGGCTCGACTACCGCGAATTCCGCGTCGATTTCGATCAGGGCGGCAAGCTGTCCGACACGCTGACCTATCATTTCGGCGGCTTCTACCGGATCGGCGACGGCCAGCGGCAGGTCGGCTATGACGGCGTGAAGGGCGGCCAGTTCAAGGCGAACATCACCAAGTCGTTCGGCGACGGCGGCTATGTCCGGCTCTACGGCAAGTATCTCGACGACCGCGCGATCGGCTATCTGCCGAACCCGGTGCAGGTGAGCGGCACGAACAGCGACCCGACCTACAGCAACATCACCAATTTCTCGATCAACAACGGCACGCTGCACAGCGGGAACATCCGCACCGTGCAGACGCTCGACGGCGACAACAAGCTCGTCACACGCTCGATCCGCGACGGCCAGCATCCGGTGGTCTATTCGGCAGGGCTCGAGACGCAGATCCCGGTCACGGACGGCTGGAACATCGTCGAGCGCTTCCGCTATTCGGACATCTCGGGCGGCTTCACCTCGCCCTTCCCATCCGCCGTGGATTCCGCGCAGACGATCGCCAACGGCCTCGGCGGCGCGGGTGCGCAGCTGTTCTACGCCAGTGGTTCGCAGAACGGCCAGCGGATCACCAACCCGGCGTCGCTCAACGGCAATGGCCTGCTGGCGAACGTCGTGCTGTTCGACGTCGACCTGAAGAGCCTCAACAACATCACCAACGACATCCGCCTCAACGGCTCGCTGCCGTTCGCCGGTGGGTCGCTGTCGGTCACGGGCGGCTTCTACGCCTCGCGTCAGGACATCAAGACCGACTGGCTGTGGAACTCGTTCGTCCAGACCGTCGCCGATGACGGCCGTTCGGAACTCGTAGACATCCGAACCGCGGCGGGCGTGCCGGTCACGCAGAACGGCGTCCCCGGCTATTCGGCGAGCGGCTTCGGCAATTGCTGCCGCCGGTCGTACGATCTCGACTACACGACCTACGCACCGTTCGCGCAGCTCGGGCTCGAGATCGGCCGCTTCAACATCGACGGCTCGCTGCGCTACGATTTCGGTCGGGCCCGCGGCAGCGTCGCCGGCGCCGATCTGGGTGCGGGCTTTGGCAGCGGCATCACGACCTTCGACATCAACGGCGACGGCGTGATCTCGGCCGCGGAGCGCCTGGTCGCGGTGATCCCGAACGTCCGGTCGCCGCTCAACTATAATTATGATTACCTGTCCTATTCGGGCGGCGCGAACTATCGCCTGACCGACAGCACGGCGGTGTTCGCCCGCTACAGCCGCGGCGGTCGCGCCAACGCCGATCGCCTGTTGTTCGGCCCGTCGATCAACACGACGACGGGCGGCCTAACCGACGAGAGCGCCGCGGTCGATTTCGTCCGCCAGCTCGAAGGTGGCTTCAAGTTCCGCCAGAACGGCCTCTCGCTCTACGCCACCGGCTTCTGGGCGCGCACCGAGGAGCAGAATTTCGAGGCGACGACGCAGCGTTTCTTCAACCGTGAATATGAGGCGAAGGGCGTCGAGCTCGAAGGCCGGATCGCACGCGGGCCGTTCTCGCTGTCGGCGGGCGGCACTTACACCGATGCCGAGATCACCAAGGACGTGCTCAACCCCGCGGTCGAGGGCAATCGCCCGCGTCGCCAGGCCAAATTCATCTTCCAGGCGACCCCGCAGGTCGATGTCGGCCGGCTGACCGTCGGCGCGAACGTGATCGGCACCACCGACAGCTTCGCGCAGGACAATAACGTCCTCAAGATGCCCGGCTATACGCAGGTCAACGCGTTCGTCTCGGTACGCCCCGCGGAGAACGTGACGCTGTCGGTCAACGGCAACAATTTGTTCGACGTGAAGGGCATCACCGAGGCCGAGGAAGGCGCGATCCCGACCAACGGCATCGTCCGGGCGCGCTCGATCACCGGCCGGACGATCTCCGCCGCAGTCCGCGTCGGCTTCTGATCGGGCGGGTGAGCGTGACCTTATCCTCGACCGAACGCCGTCTCGACGCGCTCGCCCCCCGGCTTAAACGCCAGCTCGAACGGCTGTACGGCAGCGATCGGCTGGCGGCGCTCTGGCCGCGGATGGAGACGATCCTCCGCGACCGGGCGAGCGAACGGCCGGCGGCGATGGTCGCGCTCGACGAGGCGCGGCTGGCCGATCCCGACTGGTTCGTCGCACCCGACATGCTGGGCTATTCGACCTATGTCGACCGGTTCGCCGGCACGGTCGAGGGGTTGATCGGCAAGGTCGATCATCTTGAATCGCTCGGGGTCCGCTATCTGCATCTGCTCGCGTTGCTGAAGGCGCGCGAGGGCGACAGCGATGGCGGGTTCGCGGTCGCGGACTATCTGGCGATCGAGCCGCGGCTGGGAACGATGGCCGACGTCGAGCGGCTTGCGGCCCGGTTGCGCGAAGGGCGGATCAGCCTGTGCGTCGATCTCGCGCTCAACCACACCGCGGACGATCATGCCTGGGCTAAGGCGGCACTCGCTGGCGATCCGCATTTCCGCGCGTTCTATCATGTGCTGAGCGAGGACGAGGCTCAAGCGTACGAGGCGGCACTGCCTGAAGTATTCCCGACCACGGCGCCGGGAAATTTCACGTCCGTGCCGGCAATGGGCGGGCAGGTCTGGACGACCTTCTATCCGTTCCAATGGGACCTGAACTGGTCGAATCCCGAGGTCATGCTGGCGATCGTCGATACGATGCTGCGGCTGGCGAACCACGGCTTCGAGGCGTTCCGGCTCGATTCGATCGCGTTCCTTTGGAAGCAGATCGGCACCGATTGCCGCAACCGTCCGGAGGCGCATTTCATCGTCCGTGCCTTGCGCGCGGCGCTCGACATCGTCGCGCCGGCGACGTTGCTGAAAGCGGAAGCGATCGTCCCGACCGCGCTCGTACCGCCGTATTTCGGCGCGGATGAAGGCACTGACTGGGATGGCGGGTTCGAGCCCGAATGCCATCTGGTCTATAACAATTCGCTGATGGTCGCAGGCTGGGTTGCGCTGGCCGAACAGTCCGCCACCCTCCCCCACGCGATCGTCGAGGCGAGCGGTGGCCTGCCGCGCGGTGCGAACTGGCTGAGTTACGCGCGATGCCACGACGATATCGGCTGGGGCGCGGTGATCGGTGATCTCGCCGGGATCGATCCTGATCCCGTCGCGCGGCTGAAGGTAGCGGCGCGGTTCCTTGAAGGCGGCGATGGCAGCTGGGCGCGCGGGGCGCCGTTCCAGTCGGACGGCTCGGTGCTGCACGGCTCGAACGGGACGATGGCGTCGCTCGCCGGGCTCGAAGCGGCGGTGGACGACGAGGCCCGCGAGATGGCGTTTCGGCGGATCGCATTGCTCAATGCGCTGTCGATCGCGAGTGGTGGGCTGGCGACGACGTATATGGGCGACGAGGCTGGGCTGTTGAACGACACGAGTTATCTGGGCGATCTGGAGCGCGCGCATGAAGGTCGCTGGCTGCACCGGCCCGAGATGGATTGGACGGCGCTCGACGGCCCCGCCGCACGACGGATCAGCGGCGACCTGGAAGCCCTGCGCGCGGCACGTATAGCAAGCGGTGGCGCGGGTTCGCCGGTGACGATAGCGACGGGCTCGGCTGCGTTGCTCGGGATCGGCTGTGGTAGCGACCGCGTCTTCCTCAACTTCTCCGACAAGCCCGTCTCGATCGAAGGGTTGGCGAGCTGGCAGGATCGGTTGTCCGAACAGCCGTGCGGTGCCACCCTCGCCGTCGAACCCTGGGGCGTCATTTGGGCAGGCCCCACAGCATGAACTTGCACTTTCGCAATCCTCCCCCGCAAGGGGGAGGTGTCGCCGAAGGTGACGGAGGGGGAGGACACGCAACGGCGGTTGCTCTTTCCTCCCCCTCCGTCTGGCAAGTGCCAGCCACCTCCCCCTGGCGGGGGAGGATCGACCGGTCCACGCCTCGCGGGCTCGAACAAGGGGCATTTTGATGAACCTCGGCCACCTCACCAAGCCCCGCCTGTCGCTGATGCGGTTGATCGAGATGAACCTCGGCTTCCTCGGGCTGCAATTCTCGTTCGGTCTTCAACAGGCCAACATGGCGCCGATCTACGGCTATCTCGGCGCCGACGAGGCGAGCCTGCCGCTGCTGTGGCTCGCCGGGCCAATGACCGGCCTGCTGATCCAGCCGCTGATCGGCGCGATGAGCGACCGGACCTCGACCCGGATCGGCCGGCGCACGCCCTATTTCCTGGTCGGCGCGATCCTGTGCAGCCTGTGCCTGCTGGCGATGCCGTACAGCCCGACTCTGTGGGTCGCGGCCAGCCTATTGTGGGTGCTCGATGCGGCCAACAACGTGACGATGGAGCCGTACCGCGCCTATGTCGGTGATCGCCTGCCCGACGACCAGCGGGCCGCCGGGTTCCTGACGCAATCCGCGTTCACCGGCCTCGCGCAGACGCTGTCCTATCTGGCACCGTCGCTGCTGGTATGGATCGGCTTCAACAAGGACGCCGTGGATGGCAACGGCATTCCCGACATCACGCGGATCGCGTTCCTGATCGGTGCGGTGCTGTCGCTCGCGACGATCGTCTGGTCGGTCGTCCGCGTCCCCGAACTGCCGCTGCCTGAGGAGGAAAAGGCGCGGCTGGCGAAGGAGCCGCTGACGCTCGGCGGTACGCTGAGCGACCTTAGGACTGCGCTGGTCGAGATGCCGCGGCCGATGCGGCAGCTCGCGCTGGCGATGCTGTGCCAATGGTATGCGATGTTCGCCTATTGGCAGTTCATCACCTTCGCGGTCGCACGGTCGCTGCACGGCACGTCGGATGCCAAGAGCGAAGCGTTCCGCGATACCGTGCTCACCGTCGGCCAGCTCGGCGCGTTCTACAACGCGGTCGCGTTCATCGCGGCGATCGCGCTGGTCCCGCTAGCCCGACGCTGGGGCGCCAAGAGCGCGCATGCCGCCTGCCTGCTCGCATCGGGCGTGGCGATGCTGGCGATCCCCGGCCTGCGCACCGAGGCGGCATTGTTCGTGGCGATGCTGGGCATCGGCATTGGCTGGGCGAGCATGATGGGCAATCCGTACATCATGCTGATCGACATGATCCCGCCCGAGCGCAACGGCGTCTACATGGGCATCTTCAACATGTTCATCGTCATCCCGATGATCATCGAGAGCCTCACCGTGCCGTTGTTCTACCATTCGCTCCTCGGCGGCGAACCGCGCAACATCCTGTATCTCGGCGGCGCGCTGATGATCCTCGGCGCGATCGCGACGACCCGCGTGACGATGCCGCATCCCATCCGCCCACCAGCGTCCGCCTGACGTTGACCCACTGGCAAGGCGTCCCCATCGGCGGGTCATGACCGGACGCAACGGGCGGCGGGCGGTGCGATGGGACGAGCAAAAATCACCCAAGCACCGGCAAGCCCAGCCGAAAATCGAGGTCTGACCCGGGGTTTGGCCGGCACTTACGAAACCTGGCGCGAAAAGCAGACCGATCGGAATCAGAGCGACGCCGCGCCCCGCAAATCCCACCGGGCACGGCACGACGATCCCTGCCCGGCCTGGCAACCGCCTCGCGTTCGCTTCCCACGGAGCGCGGCAAGCTTGCGGGTTGTGGGCACGCAAAAGCGACGTTCCTCAACGTGGGTTACTGCTACCCGGCCGATACGCGGTTCCGCACGCATCCCGTGGCGCATAAAGATATGGGCTTAAGCATGCCGTCGCGTGTTGGTAAGAACCGGACAACCCCCTCTGCCTACCCGATTTTATGGAGCGTACCAGTGATGCACGGCTTGCCAGGATTCCTCCGGGGTGACGACCGCATGGGACCACTGGTTGCGAGCCATGACTGGAGTGGATCGCCGATCGGGCCCATCGAGGCGTGGTCGCCGCATCTGCAGATCGCAGTCGGCATGATCCTGCAATCGCCGATGCCGATGGCCCTGCTCTGGGGTCCAGACGGCATACTGCTCTACAACCAGCATTATATCGAGATCGCCGGCGCGTATCACCCGGCGATGCTCGGCCGCCCGGTTGCCGACGCATGGCCCGAGGCGGTCGATTTCAATCGCCATATACTCGCCACCTGCCTTGGTGGTCGGCCACTCACATTCTCCCGACAGGAGCTGACGCTCTACCGTGCGGGGCGCGCCGAACAGGTGTTTTTCGACCTGAACTACGCGCCCATGCTCGATATGGACGGGCAGCCTGCCGGTGTGATCGCGACGGTCATCGAAGTGACCAAGACGGTTGCGATGGAGCGAAACCTCATCGCCGAGACGCAGACGCTGGAGACGCTGAACCAAACCGGCGCCGCGCTGGCAGCCGAACTGGACCTCGAGCCGCTCGTGCAGATGGTGACCGACGCCGGCGTGAAGCTTACCGGCGCGCAATTCGGTGCGTATTTCCACAACCTCATGGACGAGAGCGGGGAGCGGCTGCACCTGTTCACGCTGTCGGGCGCCGATCGCGCCGATTTCGAAGCGCTAGGCCGCCCGCGCGCGACCGCGGTGTTCGAGCCCACGTTCCGCAATGTCGGCGTCTTTCGCGCCGACGATATCCTCGTCGATCCGCGCTATGGACGCAACGCGCCGTTCGCAGGGATGCCGCCCGGCCACTTGCCGGTCCGCAGCTATCTTGCCGCGCCGGTGGTGTCGCGGTCGGGCGAGGTGCTGGGCGGGCTGCTGTTCGGTCATCCCGAGCCCGGTCGTTTCAGCGAGCGGCACGAACGCCTGCTCGCCGGCGTCGCCGCCCAGGCCGCGATCGCGATCGACAATGCCCGGCTCTTCTCGGCGGTCCAGGACGTGAACAATACGCTGGAACGCCGAGTCATGGAACGAACCGACGAGCTGACCCGGGCGCACGAGGCGCTGCGCCAGGCCCAGAAGATGGAAACGCTCGGCCAGCTGACCGGCGGAATCGCGCATGATTTCAACAATCTGCTGACCGTCATTCGAGGGTCGACCGAACTGCTGCGGCGGCCGGGCCTGAGCGAGAGCCGACGGGAGCGCTATACCGATGCCATTGCGCAGACCGCGGATCGCGCGACGAAGCTTACCAGCCAGCTCCTCGCCTTCGCCCGCCGCTCGTCGCTGACGCCGCAGGTGTTCGATGTCGGGGATACCATCCGCGGGCTCAACGACATGATGGAGATGCTCGCCGGTTCGCTGATCGAAGTCGACCTGAAGCTGTCGTCCGCCGCCTGCTATATCAACGCGGATGTCAGCCAGTTCGAGACGGCGATCGTCAACATGGCGGTAAACGCCCGCGATGCGATGGCGCAGCAGGGACGCCTGACCATCACCGTCGATACCTGCGATACGATACCGCGTTTGCGCGGCCACGACGCGCGCGCCGGCGACTGGGTTTCGGTTGCGATCTCCGACACCGGCAGCGGCATCGCCCCGGAGAACCTGGAACGGATCTTCGAACCGTTCTTCACATCAAAGGGCGTTGGACACGGCACCGGCCTCGGATTGTCGCAGGTATTCGGTTTCGCCAAACAGTCGGGGGGCGACGTCGCTGTCGCCAGCGAGCCCGGCAAAGGCGCGACGTTCACGCTTTTCCTGCCGCGCGAGCATGCGCGGCCCGCACTCGAAACCGGCCTCCGGTCGCCGCTATTCGAAGCCCCGCTGGCACTCCGGGTGCTGGTCGTGGAAGACAATCCCGAGGTCGGTAACTTCGCCATGGCGGCGCTGCGCGACCTTGGTCACGACACGGTTCTCGCGCGCAACGCGGCCGAGGCGCTCGATCGCCTGTCGCAGGATCGCCTGCCCTTCGACGTCGTCTTTTCGGACGTCATGATGCCCGGCATGAACGGCATCGAGCTGGCGCACGAGATCCAGCGAGGCAGACCCGATATGCCGATCATCCTGACGAGCGGGTACAGCGAGATCCTGTCGCGGGAAGGCGCAGGCGAATTCGAGTTGCTCCGCAAACCCTATTCGATAGACGCCCTTGCCGTCGCCTTCCAGCGTCTGGCCCACGCCCGGTGAGGCGCAGACCTTCGCGCCGATCCGGCTCGGAACCTTCGCAGGGCCCGCCCGGAACCTTCGCGCTGGCCCGCTAGGCGTTGCGCCTAGCGGGTAGCTGGCGCACCGCGTGATCCACGGCGCGCGCCGTCAGGGCCATGAAGGTGAGCGACGGGTTCACGCACGAGATCGATGCCATCTGCGCGCCGTCCGTCACGTAGAGATTGGACGCCGCGTGCGCCTGACTCCATTCGTTGAGTACCGACCTGGCCGGATCGCGACCCATCCGCGCGCCACCCATTTCATGAATCGCGTCGCCGGGGACGTGCTCCTTTTCCGTGCTCTTGACGTTCGTGAGACCTGCCCCCTTGAGCATCGCTTCGCCCTGAGCCCGGGCGTCGGTCATCATCTTCAATTCATTGTCGCGAAAGCGGACGTCGAAGCGGACCAGGGGGACGCCGAACCGATCCACCTTGTTCTGGTGGAGCGAGACTTTGTTGTCGGCATAGGGCAGGCATTCGCCGAACGCCCCCATGCTGAACTTCCATGGCGCGTATTGGCGCATGCCTTGCTTCATCGATGCGCCGAAGCCGACTGGCGCGGCGGGATTGCGATAGGCGCTGCCCTGATAGCCATAGCCGCGCTTGAAGCCGACGCCCTCGTCACCGCCGATATTGCGGAAGCGCGGGATGTAGACGCCACCCGGACGACGGCCGAATTCGATAAACTCCTCCATGCCGGGGATGTCGCCTTCGATCCCGACGCGGAAGATGTGGTCCATTACATAGCGGCCGAGCGTGCCGCTCTCGTCGAAATAGCTGCGGTCGCTGCCCGGCGCGCGGGAGTTCAGCATGATCTGCGTGGACGCGATCGCCGAGGCGCAGAGGAAGACGAGATCGGCTTGCACCGTTTCCGCCTGGCCGGTCTTTGCATCGATGTAGCGAACGCCGGTCACTTTTTTCCGCGCTGCGTCGTATACTAGGTTCGTGACGACCGAGTCCGACTTGAGCGTCAGGCGACCGGTCGCGCGCGCGGCCGGCAAGGTGACGGCCTGGGTCGAGAAATAGGCACCGAACGAACATCCGTTGCTGCACTGGTTGCGGAACTGGCATTTGGTGCGGTTCTGGTCGGGCTTGTCCTCGGTCATGTTCGACAACCGCGTGTTGATCAGTTTTCGCCCGGGAAACCTGGTCTCGAGACCCTGTTTCAGCCACTTCTCGGCGACGTTCATCGGCATCGGCGGCTGGAACTCGCTGTCGGGAAGGTAGGCAAGGTTCTCCCGCGAACCGGATACACCGATGTACTTCTCGACATAGCTGTACCACGGCGCGACGTCGTCATAGCGGATCGGCCAGTCGCCATCGATCCCATCGCGCTTGTTCGCCTCGAAATCTTCCGGGCTCCAGCGGAAGCACCACCGTCCCCAGATGATCGACTTGCCACCGACCGCCGCGGGCCGGATCCAGTAGAATTTACTGCCCTCGTCATAGGCATAGGGATTCAGCCGGTCGTCGTTGTAGAATTCACGGTTGCTGGGCGCGACGTAACCGTGCGTGGCAATAAAATAGTCGCTGTCGATCAAGTGCTTGGGCATGATGTTGCGTGCCGGCACTTCGTAGGCGGGCTTGCCGTCATAGGTGTAGCCCTCGCCGTGCTCGACCATCTTGCCGCGGTCCAGCATCAGGACCCGGAGGCCCTTTTCGGTCAATTCCTTCGCAGCGAAACCGCCGCTTACGCCCGAACCAATAACGATCGCGTCGAACCTGTTGGTCTCGGCCATGATCTTCCTCTCCTAATTCTCAGAAACGCGTCCGGTCAAAAACGCCCCCGTTCAAAAACGAAGCGCGCGCAACGTCCGGAAGCTCGTGGTGATGTCGGGCAGATAGGGCGCGGGAGCCTGATCGTTTTCGACGTAGAAATGCCGCACGCCTGCGCTGCCCTTCAGCTTGAACAGCGCGGCGAAATCGATCGTACCCTGCCCGACCGCGGTCATGCTCCGGTCCGGGCGCATGTCCTTGACGTGATACGCGTACAGACGCGTCGACAGCCGCTCGATCAGCGTCGTGAGGTTTTCGCCGGCATGCAATGCCCAGTAGAGATCGAGTTCGAGCTTCACGAGCGCGGGATCGGTCTCCTTCAGCAGCCGCTCGTACAGGCTGACGCCACCCGGTTTGGTGGTGAACTCGAAATCGTGATTGTGATAGGCGAAGCCCAGCCCGGCCTTCTTCAGATCGGTCGCGAACCGGTTGAAGTTCGGCAGCGCCGCGGCCCAGCCCGCTTCGTTGCGATGCTCGTCAGTCATGTACGGCAGCACGACGGTGGTCGCGCCGAGCGTCTTGGCCATCGTCACCGACTGGTCGAACTGCTTGAGCAACGCGTCGTAGCCGATATGCACCGAGGGCGCGGTCAGGCCGAGCTTGTCCATCGTCCGGCGCAGCATCGCGTGATCCATGCCGTCATAGCCGCCACCGCCGAATTCGACCTCGCGGTAGCCGATCTTCGCGACCTGTCCGAGCGTGCCGACCGGGTCCTTCGAGAAGATGTCGCGGATCGTGTAGAGTTGCAGGCCGATCGCCTCCAACTGCGCCGCCGACGCGGTCGGCACGAACGCGAGCGCTGCGACCGCGCCGGAGCCGGCGAGCAGATTTCTACGGCTGAGGATCATGCGGAATACACCTTGTTGACCTGGGAATAGGGGAACTGGCCGTTATACTCGCCTGGCACCGGCAGATATTCGCGCTCCTGCGTCATGCCGATTTCCGACGTATAATAGCCGGTCACGACGAGTTGCCGGAACGCTTCGAAGAAGACGCCGCCGGACGGGATCTGGTCGTTCATCGCGAGCGTGAGCAGCGCATCCTGCTGCGCCG
This sequence comes from Sphingomonas sp. SL1004, assembly GCF_057815015.1. NCBI lineage: Bacteria > Pseudomonadati > Pseudomonadota > Alphaproteobacteria > Sphingomonadales > Sphingomonadaceae > Sphingomonas > Sphingomonas sp. SL1004. The sequence goes on along the minus strand of NZ_JBYMUX010000001.1, from coordinate 804,847 downwards.
CCGTCGCCTTTGCGCCGGCCACCTTATAGTCCTTCAGGCTGCGCGCCTCGATCGCGTCGAGCCCGGCGAGGATCGGCACGCGGTCGGCCGGGGCGGCCCAGTCGGCGAGCAGCTTTTCGATATAGGCCGGGACACCCGCGGCAATCGCGCCCGGCGTGTCGGTGGTCGGCAGGACGCGCTCGCTGAGCGCGGTCATCAGCGCGCGCTGGGGGGCTGTGAAGACCGCCACGCTGGGCGGGCCTTCGCTGATGACGGGAATGCCCGCCGCCGCGCCGGGTGCCTGGCCGACACCGGCAGCGCGCGCGATCGGCGCGAACAAAGCGCTGCCGAACATGCCGACGACACCGGCGAGTGCAGTTCTGCGATCGATCATTTGCCGTCCTTCTTCAGGTCCTGCGCGATCGCCGCCTCGGGCAACGGACGAACCCAGATGTTGCGGAACGACACCGGCGAGTCGTGATCCTGGAGCTGGATCGGCGCGGCGTCGGCGTGCGCAGTGTAGCTCGCGACCTTGCGCCAGATGGTCGTGCCGAGCATCGCCTGGTGGTTCTGGACGAGTACGCCATTCAGCAGCGCGGTGACGTACGCCGGGCGGAGCAGGCTGCCGTCGGCGGCAAAGCGGGGCCGCTCGAATACGACATCGTAGGTCTGCCACTCACCCGGTCGACGCGCGGCGTTCACTAACGGCGGTTTCCAGCCATAGACCGCGCCGACGGTGCCATCGGCGTAGGTCGGGTTCTGCGAACCATCGAGGATCTGCAATTCATAGCGCTGCATGAACCAGATGCCGCTGTTGCCGCGATCCTGCGACGTCTTGGTCGGCGGGTTTGGCGAGCGGAATTCGAGATGCATCTGAACGTCGCCGAAGCTCTGCTTCGAGACGAGGTTGTTCTCGCCGCCGCTTTTCGCACGCGACGGGATCGTTAGGACGCCTTTGTCGATCGGCCACGCGATGCGATCCGGCTTCCACGCGTCAAGCGAGCGCCCGTCGAATAGCACGACCGCATCGGCAGGTGCACCGCCGGGGGTCGCGGCGGGTGCGACCACGACCGGCGCGGGGCGGTCGGCGTCGTGGACGCGCCACTGGCCGCCGGGCAGCATCGGCGTGTCCTTGAAGCCGGGCTTCTCCTGGGCCGCGACTGGCCCCGTCGTCATCAGCGCCATCGCCGTGACAGCGCTCGCCATCAAACAGGTGTTCATGCGTCTTCCCCTCATCCCCGTCCCCGTCATGCTGCATCGATTTCGCGATAGGCAGCGATCAGGCGATCCTCGCCCGCGCGTCCGGCGATCGAATTGCCGTGTTCCATGCCGATCACGCCGGCGTAGCGTTTCGCCGTCAGCCACTTCACGATCGACTTGAAGTTGATCTCGCCGGTCGATGGTTCGTTGCGACCCGGATTGTCGCCGAACTGGATATAGCCGATCTCGTCCCAGCAGGTGTCGAGCGTCGGGATCAGGTTCCCCGACTGGATCTGCTCGTGATACAGGTCGGCGAGGATCTTCACCGCCGGGCTGTTGGCGCCGCGCGCGACCGCATAGCCCTGCGAGATCGTCTGCATATAGACGCCGGGATGGTTGGTCCGCGTGTTGAGCGGCTCCATCACCATCGCCGTGCCCGATGACGCGACGATGTCGCCCGCGCGGCGCATGATGTCGATCACGCGCGCCGTCTGGATATCGACCGGCACCTTCGGGTCCATGAAGCCGGTGACGACGGTCATGTGCTTCGCGTTCAGGCGCTTGGCAACGTCCAGCGAGGCGCGGATGTCGGCGAGGAACGCCTCGCGCTCGGCGCCGTCGGTCGCGCCGAGCAACGGCCGCGACTTCGACCATTTGGGCATGCTGGCGACGAACACGCCCATCGTCATGCCGCGCTGCGCGAGCGCCTTGGCCATCTGCTCCTGCTCGGCCACCGACCGCGTCGCCGCCTCGTTGTCCTCCCAGGCGGTAAAGCCCTGATCGGCGGCGTAGGCGATCTGCTCGATCCGCCCGCCGCGGCTGGCGAAGCTGCCCTCGTGTGGCGCATAGCCGAGCGAGAAGCGCGCGGCGTTCGAACTGCGGCGTTGCCCTGCGGCCATGCCCGGCACCAGCGATGCGGCGGCGCCTGCCGCGAGCCCGGCCCCGAGCAGGTTTCGGCGGGAGAGCGTCATGCGACCATTACCATCATTTCGAGCCCTCGGCCTTGAGATACGCGATGATCGCCGCACGCTTGGCCGGATCGGGAGTGGCGATCGGCATGCGCGTGCCCGGCACCTTCTTCTGCGGCGCAGTCAGATAGTCGTTCAGCGTCTTCTCGTCCCAGCGCAGCTTGGATGCCTTCATCGCGGGGGAGTAGTTGAAGCCCGGCGCCGCAGCGGCGGCGCGGCCGACCACGCCGTACAGGTTCGGGCCGATGCCGTTCTTGCCGCCCTTCACGACGGTGTGGCACGCGCGGCACGCCGCGAAGGCCGACGGTGCAGCAGCGGTGGATTGCGCAGTGGTCGGCGCTGAGACCGTGACTGCCGCAACTGCCGCGATACTTCCCGCGACCAGAGCCATGAGCAGCTTCATTCATTCTCTCCCGGATTTACTAAAGTCCATTTCTGGTCTGCGTCGGCGTTGGCGATCACCGCCTCGATGAAGCGCATCGTGCGCAGGCCATCGGTCACGCCCGGAAACCAGCGGTCGTCTCCGCCACTGCCGTCTTGATCGCCGCGGATCGCCGAGGCGAACGCGCGGTAAAGATTGCCGAAAGCCTCGATATAACCTTCGGGATGACCGGCAGGTGTACGCACCAGCGAGGCGGTCGCGTCGAGCATGCCCGGGCCACCGGTCCGCACGATCTCGGCGGGACGGTCGAGCCAGCGGAGCGTCAGCGTGTTCGGCTCCATCTGCGACCAGTCCAGCCCGCCGCGTTCGCCGTGGATGCGGAGCCGAAGGCCGTTCTCCTCGCCCGCCGCAACCTGGCTCGCCTTGAGCACGCCGCGGGCGCCGCCCTCGAACCGGAGCAGCGCGCTGACATCGTCGTCGAGCCGACGACCGTCGACATGCGTCGTAAGGTCCGCGGAAACCGATTGCACCGACAGGCCCGAGACATGCTCGGCAAGCTGGAACGCGTGTGTGCCGATGTCGCCGAGACAGCCGCCGAGCCCGGCGCGCGCGGGATCGGTGCGCCATTCGGCCTGCTTGTTGCCGTCGGTGTCGATCGGTTGGCTGAGCCAGCCTTGCAGATATTCGACCTGGACCAGGCGGATCGCGCCGAAATCGCCGCGTTCGACCCGCGCGCGCGCCTCTTCGATCATCGGGTAGCCGCTATAGGTGAACGCCAGCGCGAACTGGCGACCACTAGCCTTGGCGGCGGCGATCGCTTCGGCCTCGACGACGCTCATCGCCATCGGCTTTTCGCAGAATACGTGGAAGCCAGCGTCGAGTGCGGCGATCGCCATCGGCGCGTGGAGATGGTTCGGCGTGACGACCGCGAGCGCTTCGATGCGCTGGTCCGCGGGCAAAGCACGCTCGTGCGCGATCATAGCGTCGAGCGACGGATAGACGCGTTGCGGATCGAGGCCGAGCAGCGTGCCGGTGCGCGTGTTGCGCCCGGCGTCGGTGCTGAACGCGCCCGCGACGAGGTCCCAATCGCCGTCGAGCGCGGCTGCCATCCGGTGGACGGCGCCTATAAAGGCCCCTTCCCCGCCGCCGACCATGCCGAGACGGAGGCGGCTCATGCCTGCTCCTCCGACAACCCGAGCAGCTTGCGGATCGCGGTGCGATCGATGCCGCTGGCGGCGAAGTCGTCGAACGGGCGCTCGGTCAGCCGGATCATGTGATCGCGGATGAACGGCGCACCTTCGCGCGCGCCGTCATCGGACCGTTTGAGCGCACACTCCCATTCGAGCACCGCCCAGCCGTCATAGCCATACTGCGCCATCTTGCTGAAGATCGCAGAGAAATCGACCTGCCCGTCGCCGAGCGAGCGGAAACGGCCGGCGCGGTCGACCCAGTTCTCGTAGCCGCCATAGACGCCGGTACGCCCGTTCGGGTTGAACTCGGCATCCTTGACGTGGAAGCACGAGATCCGGTCGTGATAGCGGTCGATGAAGTCGAGATAGTCGAGCTGCTGCAACACGAAATGCGACGGATCGAACAGCAGGCGCGCACGCGGATGGTTGTCGACCGCGGCGAGGAAGCGTTCCCAGGTCGCGCCGTCATGGACGTCTTCGCCGGGATGGACCTCGAACGCGCAGTCGACGCCGGCGTCCTCGAACACGTCGAGGATCGGGGTCCAGCGGCGAGCGAGTTCGGCAAAGGCCTCCTCGATCAGCCCGGCGGGACGTTGCGGCCAGGGGTAGACGTACGGCCATGCCAGCGCGCCCGAGAAGGTGGCATGCGCGGACAGGCCGAGATTGGCGCTGGCGCGCGCGGCGAGCTTGACCTGTTCGACCGCCCAAATCTGACGCTCGGCGGGTTTGCCGTGGACTTCGGGGGGCGCGAAGCCGTCGAACAGCGTGTCATACGCCGGGTGGACGGCGACCAACTGCCCTTGCAGATGCGTCGACAATTCGGTGACTTCGATGTTGTGCTTGGCCAGCCGCCCACGAAGATCGTCGCAATAGATCTTGCTCTCGGCGGCGAGCTTCAGATCGATCAGTTGCGCGTTGCAGGGAATCTGGACGCCGACATAGCCGAGCCCCGCCGCCCATGCCGCCAAACCGTCGAGCGTGTCGAACGGAGCCTCGTCGCCGAGAAACTGGGCGAGGAATATCCCGGGGCCCTTCATGCCGGTCATGCTGCACTCTTTCTGGTGTCGTCGCGGAACGTGAACTGGAAGAGCAGTGCGATCACCGCGGCGGCGATGGCGGGATACCACCACATATGCTGCCAGTCGGCGATGGTCGGCGATGCGGGCAGCTGCGCATACAGAAGCGCGCCGATCTGAGACCCGAGCAGCATGCCGACGCCGTAGGTGAACAGCGTCAGCATGCCCTGCGCCTGCGCGTTGACGCCCTTGGGCGTGGCGATCGTGCCGGTGTAGATCGCGCCGGCGACGAAGAAGAAATCATAGCAGACGCCGTGCAGCGCGACGCCGAGATACACCGCCCAGATCGACGAACCGCCATCACCGATTGCGAACAAGGCGTAGCGCAATGCCCATGTGGCCATGCCGACCAGCAGCAGCGGCTTCACGCCGAACCGGCGGTACAGCCACGGCATCGAGAACATGAACACCAGTTCGGACATCTGCCCGATCGCGAGCGTGCCGCCGACGTTGCTGATCCCGGTCGCACCGACATAGGGCGAGGCATAGGCGTAATACATCGCCAGAGGGATCGAGATCAGCGTCGCGCAGGTCATGAAGATCAGGAACGAGCGCTGCTTGAGCAACCCGAACGCCTCGACGCAGAACACCTGGCGAAGCACGCTCTCGTCACGCGGCGCGTCCGCGGTGACGTTCGGCAGCGTGAAACTGTAGAGGCCGAGCGCGATCGACACGACCGCCGCGACGCGGAAAATCTCCGGGCTCGCGGACAGGCCCGCCCAGCCGATGAGCAGCCCCGCGGTGATCCAGCCCAGCGTGCCGAACGCCCGGACGAACGGGAATTTATCGGTCCGCTCGCCAAAGCTCTTTAGCGCGATCGTGTTCGCGAGGCCGACCGTCGGCATGTAGAGGATCATGTAGCAGAGCAGCAGCCAGACGAAGGTCCGGCCATTCTCCGGCGTCACCAGCGACGGCAGCACGAACAACAGCACGCCGCCGATCAGGTGCAGGATCACCATCAGCATCCGCGGGCTGACATAGCGCGCTGCAGCCATGCCGAGCAGGAACGAGCCGACGATAGACGCGATCGGCCCGACCGAAAACGCGTTGCCGATGAGGTTGCCGATCCCGACGGTCTGCATGACGAGGCCGAGGGTTACGGTCCAGGCGCCCCATACGAAGAATTGCATGAACATCATGGCGCTCAGGCGGCCGGTTAGCAGGCCGCCGGTCGTGGCCTGGGGCCGAGTATCTGCAAGCGCCATTCGCTACCTCTCCGATCGCAGTTTTACTGCTTGTCGATGGCAAAGCTACGGAGGCCGGAAACGAATGTAAAGGATTACATCGGATATATATCGACAGTGTCGAACGCTGGATCCATGACGACGCTTATGCCGACGATCATCGAAGTGGCTGCACTCGCGGGCGTCTCGACCGCCACGGTTTCGCGCGTTCTCAGCCGCCCCGAACAGGTGTCCGAAGAGACACGGCGGCGCGTGCTGGCGGTCGTTCACGAGTCCGGCTACGCGCCCAACGTCGCCGCACGCAGCCTGCGGACGTTGCGCGCGGCGAAGATCCTGCTGACCGTCCCCGACATCTCCAACGCGTTCTTCGCCAGCGTCATCCGCGGCGCCGAGGAGGCCGCGAGGGACGCAGGATACTCAGTCGTGGTCGGCGACACGCGGCACGATCCGGAGGTCGAGGATCAATATGCCGACATGCTTTCGCGCCGCGAGGTCGATGGGCTGATCTTCCTCGGCCATCGCCTGCCCGCCAGCCTCGCCCCGCTGCTGGCCCGCAAGGGTGCCGCCGCACCGATCGTCAACGGCTGTGAATATAGCCCAGACCTGGGCGTCCCCAGCGTCCACATCGACAATGCCGCCGCCAGCGCCGACGCGATCGAGCACCTGATCGCCCTGGGCCACCGCAGGATCGGCGTCGTCACCGGCCCCGAGATCAGCCCGATTAGCCGCGACCGCCTCGCCGGGGCGATCGGTGCCGCAACCCGCGCGGGCTTGCGCGATAGCCTCCACATCCGCATCGGCGACTATTCCGCCGGCTCGGCCGTCGACCAGATCCATGACCTGCTCGCCCATGACGTCACCGCGATCTTCTGCTTCAGCGACGAGATGGCGATGGGCGCGCTCAGTGCGATCGGTGATGCGGGGCTGTCGTGCCCGAGCGACGTCTCGATCATCGGCTTCGACGATCTACCGCTCGCGCGCTATTTCCAGCCGCCGCTGACCACCATCGCCCAGCCCAAGGCGATGATCGGTCGCCGCGCGGTCGAACTGCTGGTCGACATCCTTCGCGGCGTCGACAGCCCGCTCAAGCAGGTCACGCTGCGCCACGAACTCGTGGTGAGAAACAGCACCGCGATCCCCCGCACCCGATAACCGCAATCGACGAGAGAATGTCCATGCTCAAGACCTGCGCTCTTCTTCTCGCCTGCGTGGCGCCCGTAGTGGCGTTTGCCCAGAGTTCGGCCGCCCAGAGTTCGGCCGCCCAGAGTTCGGCCGCCCAGAGTTCGGCCGAACAGGCACAGGCCATCGGCGGCGACCCCGTTCCCCGCCAGCAGCATCTGATCCTGGCCGACCTGCCGCGGGCCGTGGGCAAGACGGTGACGCTGTTCGACGGTCGCAGCCTGAAAGACTGGCAACCCTGGCTCGGCTACGCAGACCCGGCCGTGACGTATAAAAGCGATCCCGGCGGCAAGCCGATCGGCGTTCCCGGACGCGATCGTGGCGATTTCGCCGTCCGCCAGATCGACGGCGGCCCGGCGATCTGGATCAAGGGCGAGACTTGGGGCAGCCTCGTCCACCGTGCCGACCTGAGCAATTATCATCTCCGGCTCCAGTATAAATGGGGCACGACAACCTGGGCGCCGCGCGATCGCCAACCGCCGAACAACGGCCTGCTCTACCATAGCCACGGCACCCCCGGCGCGGTGTTCGGGACATGGCAGCCATCGATGGAATTCGAGATCATGAAGGGCTCGACCGGCATGGCGGTGGTCGTCGGGAGCAAGGTCCGGAGCCGGACGACCGTTACCTTCGATCCGACGATCGTCGCACCTCATCTGCGGTTTCGGGTTGGCGGGCGACCGATCGACATGGTCAACGGCACCCCGACCTGGAACGTCGAAGCCGCCACCGATGCCGAACATCCGATCGGACAGTGGAATACGCTCGATCTCTATGTCGTGGGTGATCGCGCCGTGCATGTCGTGAACGGCATACCGGTGGCCGCCGTCACCGATATCGCGACGATCGCCCCCGACGGCACACGACAGCCACTGACCCATGGCCATATCCAGCTCCAGTCGGAAGGCGCCGAAACATGGTTTCGCGCCATGACGATCGAGCCGATCCGCAGCCTGCCGACCATTGCCGTGGCCGACGACTGAGCGGCGTCCTTGCCTGCCGGTACACGCGGGCGAACATCGAACCGGCAGTTTCGCGGCTTTCCGCATTGACGCAGTGCAGCATAAAACCTACCTGGCCGCGCTCACGACGCTAAGCCCTACCAGGCGCAGCTTTAGCTCAGCGCTGGAGGCGCCGCGTTACCATGACCATGACTTTCGCCGATCTCTCGCTCGCACCGTTTTTGCTGCAGGCGCTAGCCGAGCAAGGCTATGCCCATCCGACTCCGATCCAGGCGCAGTCGATCCCGATGCTGCTGCAGGGCCGCGACATGCTTGGTATGGCGCAGACCGGAACGGGCAAGACGGCCGCCTTCGCGCTGCCGCTGCTGCACCGTCTGGCCGCCGATCCCCGCCCCGCCCCCAAGGGCGGCGCGCGCATTCTGGTGCTCGCGCCGACGCGTGAACTGGTATCGCAGATCGCCGCCGGCTTCGAGAGCTTCGGCCGCCATCTGCGCCCAAGCGTCATGACGATCTTCGGCGGCGTCAGCCAGTTCCATCAGGTCAAGGCGCTGGAGGCGGGCGTCGACATCATCGTCGCCGCACCGGGGCGCCTGCTGGATCTGGTCGAGCAGGGCCACTGCGACCTGTCGCAGCTGGGGGCGCTGGTGCTGGACGAGGCGGACCAGATGCTCGACATGGGCTTTGCCAAGCCGATCGAGCGCATCGTCGCGACGACGCCCGAGGATCGACACACGCTGCTGTTCTCGGCGACGATGCCGAAGTCGATCGCCGCGCTGGCCGAGAGCCTGTTGCGCGATCCGGCCAAGGTCGAAATCGCTCCGCCGTCCACCACGGTCGATCGGATCGACCAGTCGGTGATGTTCCTCGACGCCGCCGACAAGAAGGCGGCGCTGCTGGCGCTGCTGAAGACGCCGGACATGGGCCAGGCGGTCGTCTTCACGCTGCAGAAGAACATTGCGAACGACGTCTGCGCGTTCATCGGCGAAGCGGGTATCACCGCCGAAGCGCTGCACGGCAACAAGTCGCAGGGTCAGCGCGAGCGCGCCCTCGACGCGTTCCGCGCCGGCACGGTGCAGGTTCTCGTCGCCACCGATATCGCGGCGCGCGGTATCGACGTCGACACGGTCACGCACGTCTTCAACCACGACCTGCCGAGCCTGCCGGAAAGCTATGTCCACCGCATCGGTCGCACCGGTCGCGCGGGCCGCAGCGGCTTTGCGATCACGCTGTGCGATGCCGAGCAGCGCGCCTGGCTGCACGACGTCGAGCGTGAGATCGGTCGCACGCTGACCGTGCAGGACGATCACGAATGGCATTGCGAAGTGGCGCGCCACTCGACCAAGCGCGCCCCCGTCCTGGGCGGTGGCCCGGTCAAGCAGGTCAAGCCGGCCAAGGCGCCGCGCGAGCGCAAGATCTGGACCGAGGAAGAGAAGCTAGCCGCGCGGATGGCTGCCAAGGCGGCCTGACGGAGCCCGGTGATCGGCGTGCATTCATGTCGATCGCCGGGTTTGCCGCCGGTCAGCAGGCGTTGTCACTGGAGGATCGGCGGCGATGCCGGTGGGATCGGCCTGACCGCCTTCTCCCGCGTCTGGATTCCTGGCATCCGGCGCACCGCGCGATCGCGACGCCCGTCGTCGAGGTTGTAGTTTAGACCACCACTCCGTTACCGCACCGTCATTCCCAGCATCGCCCGCGTCGACCGGAGCGCTGTCTCGAACGGTTCATGCGTGCGGAGGATCTTGACCATCACGCTGGCACCGAGCCATAGATGATATAGCGACGCCGACAGATCTCCAGCGGGTTCCTCGACCGCCAGCGAACGGTCCGCGATCCCGGCCCCGATCGCGCTGGCCAAGCGCGCGATGATACCGTTCGTGCCGGACTTGAGCACCAGGCGCATCGGCTCCGACAGATCCGCCACTTCGGCGCCCAGCTTTACCGCGAGGCACCGGCCCTGGCAGTCGAAGGCACTCTGGCTCTCACGCCACGCCGCGAAATACAGCATGAGCCGCTCCGCCCCGGTCAGGCCGGGCTTGGCGAACACCGTGTCCATATCGGCGTGATATCCCTCGAAATACGCCGAGAGCATAGCCTCCCCGAACGCGTCCTTCGACGCGAAATAATGATAGAACGACCCCTTCGGGACCCCGGCATCCTTGAGGATCTCGGTCAGGCCGACACCGGAGAACCCTTTCCGGCTCATGATCCGCTGGCCCGCAGCAAGGATCGTCGTGCGGGTATTCTGATCTTGGTGTGCAAGCGCCATGCCCGCTGATACCATTCGTTAGACCAGTCGTCTAGCTTGACTGGTCATCGGCATATTCCGCCTCTTGCCTGAGACGTTGCTATACCCCCCCCGAAATATTCGATCCGACTACTAGACGATCGGTCTAGCGGCGTGTATCTGCCGCCTGCCGATCGACGGGCGATCCGATTTACAGATTGGAAAGCATCGTCTTCGCGCAATATGAAGATGACCGGTCTATTTCCATGCGGTCAGCGCATTTCCGCAGGACCGGTTTTCGGTCGCAACATGAAAGGACGTCCCATGAAGATCCTGATGGTACTCACCTCGCACGATCAGCTCGGCGATACCGGCCGCAAGACCGGGTTCTGGCTCGAGGAACTGGCCGCGCCTTATTACACGTTCAAGGCGGCCGGCGCCGAGATCACGCTGGCATCGCCAAACGGTGGCCAGCCGCCGCTCGACCCGAAAAGCAACGAGCCTGCCAGCCAGACCGACGACACCCACCGGTTCGAGGCGGACCGCGAGGCCGTGGCGGCGCTTGCCGAGACAGTGAAGCTGTCGGACGTGGTGCAGGACGACTTCGACGCCGTCTTCTATCCGGGGGGCCATGGCCCATTGTGGGATCTCGCCGAGGACCCGATGTCGATCGCGTTGATCGAGAGCGTATTGGCCGCCGGCAAGCCGGTCGCCCTGGTCTGCCACGCACCCGGCGTGCTGCGCCACGTGAAGACGACCGCCGGTCGCCCGCTGGTCGAAGGCAAGACGGTCACCGGATTTGCCAACTCCGAGGAGGACGCCGTGGGCCTGACCGAGATCGTGCCGTTCCTGGTCGAGGACGAGCTGAAGGCCTTGGGTGGCGTGTATTCGCGCGGCCCCGACTGGGGTTCGTACGTGCGCCGGGACGGCCTGCTGATCACCGGACAGAACCCCGGGTCTTCTTCCGCTGCAGCGCAAACACTGGTCGACGTGCTGACAGCCTCGACATGACCGACGCGCTGCGATTGATCGGTTGAGTCGATCACCCAGCCCGATTAGATTAATTTTGCACTGCAGCATAAACCGCCTACATCGCGGTCGACGCAATCAACCGGAGACGTTTCATGGCCCTTATCGGCAGCAAGATTAAGCCGTTCACCACCCAGGCTTACAAGCAGGGCAAGTTCGTATCCGTCAGCGACACCGACGTGCTGGGCAAGTGGGCCGTGTTCTTCTTCTACCCGGCGGACTTCACGTTCGTGTGCCCGACCGAGCTGGAGGATCTGGCCGACGTGTATCCGACGCTGCAGAAGATGGGGGTCGAAGTATACAGCGTCTCGACCGACACGCATTTCAGCCACAAGGCATGGCATGACACGTCGCCGGCGATCGGCAAGATCAACTATTTCATGCTCGGCGACCAGAACCACAGCATCAGCCTGAACTTCGACATCCTGCGCGAAGGCCAGGGCCTGGCGGATCGCGGCACGTTCGTGGTCGATCCGGAAGGCGTCATCCAGCTGGTCGAAGTGACCTCGGAAGGCGTCGGCCGCAATGCGACCGAACTGCTGCGCAAGATCAAGGCCGCGCAGTACATCGCCGCGCATCCGGGCGAAGTGTGCCCGGCCAAGTGGGAAGAGGGTGAAGAGACGCTCGCCCCGAGCCTGGATCTCGTCGGCAAGATCTAAGCTTTCTCGGCTCCCGTCAGGGAATTGAGCGAAGGCGGCCCGGGGCGGAGCGCATCCTCCCGGGCCGTTTGCGTTCAAGACATAGAAATTCGACCCGAAAATACCGGGAAATATTGGAGTTTACCCCATGCTCGACGCCAATCTGACGCAGCAGCTGAAGGCCTATCTGGTCAACATCCGCCAGCCCATCGAACTGGTCGCCAGCCTGGGCGACGACGCCAAATCCCGCCAGATGGGCGAACTGATCGACGAGATCGCCGTCCTGTCGGACCAGATCACGGTGATCACCGCCGACGACAAGCGCAAGCCGAGCTTCATGATCCGCCGCGCCGGCACCGACATCGGCGTGCGCTTCGCCGGCATGCCGATGGGCCATGAGTTCACCAGCCTCGTGCTGGCGCTGCTCCAGGTCGGCGGCCATCCGTCGAAGGCTGCGCAGGACCTGATCGCGCAGGTCCGGGCGCTCGACGGCGAATTCCACTTCGAGACCTATTTCTCGCTGTCGTGCCAGAACTGCCCCGACGTCGTGCAGGCGCTCAACCTGATGGCCGTCCTCAACCCTGGCGTGACGCACACCGCGATCGACGGCGCGCTGTTCCAGGACGAGGTCACCGAGCGCAAGGTCATGGCGGTACCGACGATCTTCCTGAACGGCGAACCGTTTGGCCAGGGCCGGATGGAGCTGGAGCAGATCGTCGCCAAGCTCGACACCGGCGCCACCAGCCGGATCGCCGAGAAGATCTCGCAGAAGGATGCGTTCGACGTGCTCGTCATCGGTGGCGGACCCGCCGGCGGCGCAGCGGCGATCTACACGGCGCGTAAAGGGATCCGCACCGGCATCGCCGCCGAGCGGTTCGGTGGCCAGGTGCTCGACACGATGGCGATCGAGAACTTCATCTCGGTGCCACACACCGAGGGGCCCAAGCTCGCCGCCGAGCTGGAGCGCCATGTCCGCGACTATGACGTCGACATCATGAACCTGCAGCGCGCCGAAAAGCTGATCCCGGCCGCAAGCGAAGGCGGCCTGCACGAGGTGGTGTTCGAGAGCGGCGCGTCGCTGAAGGCGCGCACCGTTATCCTGTCGACCGGCGCACGCTGGCGGCAGATGAACGTGCCGGGCGAGGACGCGTACAAGAACAAGGGCGTGGCCTATTGCCCGCATTGCGACGGTCCGCTGTTCAAGGGCAAGCGCGTCGCGGTCATTGGTGGCGGCAATTCGGGCGTCGAGGCGGCGATCGACCTTGCCGGCATCGTCGCGCACGTCACGCTGGTCGAGTATGATACCGATCTGCGTGCGGACGCGGTGCTGCAGCGCAAGCTGGCGAGCCTGTCGAACGTCCGCATCATCACCTCGGCGCTGACCACCGAGGTTCATGGCGACGGGGACCGCGTGACTGGCCTCTCGTACCGCGATCGCAATCACGACACGATGCACCAGGTCGAACTGGAGGGCATCTTCGTACAGATCGGCTTGGTCCCGAACACGGAATGGCTGCGGGATGCGATCGCCCTCACCCCGCGCGGCGAGATCGAGATCGATCACCGCGGTCACACGTCGCAGCCCGGCATCTTCGCGGCCGGCGATGCCACGACCGTGCCGTTCAAGCAGATCGTCATCGCGATGGGCGAAGGCTCGAAGGCAGGGCTATCGGCGTTCGACTATCTAATCCGGATGCCTGCCGAAGAGACCAAGGATTGGGAAGAGGCCGCTTAGTACGGGAAGCAAGGGCGGCTCCGAACGGTGTTCGGAGCCGTCACGCCTATTAGGCCAGCGCGCGTCAACGAGCAGCGGGATCGGACGTAACCGGAAGGGTTATGACGATACGGCTCGGCAGGCCTTCACCGACTTCGATCTGCCCACCGTGCAGCAGGACGATCTGGCGGGCGAAGCTCAGCCCGATCCCGCTGCCGCCGGGCTTGGTCGTGAAGAAGGGAAGGAAGACCTCTCGGGCGAGATGGGGAGCGACGCCCGATCCGGTGTCGGTGACGGTTATCCTGATGCGCCCCGGCAATCGTGCTTCCGCGGTCACTTCGATGTGCGGATATTCGGTCGCGGCGATCGCTTCACTGGCGTTCTTGAGAAGATTGAGCAGGACCTGCGTCAGCAGCGCGACGTCGCCGTCCAGCGGTGGCAGTCCGGACGCGATCTGGAGCGTTACCGGCGCGATGGCGCTGGGTGTGGCGGCCTGGATCGCAGCAGTCCGTCTCAGCCAGTCGGCGATGTGGATCGGTTCGCGGCGCAGCGTCGGGGCCTCGCTGAAACCCTTGTAGGTTTCGACGAAATGTTCGAGTTCGGCGGCCCGTCGCGCGAGCGCGCCAACCGCGAGTTGCGCGTCGCCGATCGCCGGGTGCTCGGTGGCATCCAGCGCATCGAGCAGCTGCTTCGCGGTTGCGGCGAGCGAGGTCACCGGGGTCAGCGAGTTCATGATCTCGTGCGTCAGGACGCGCACGAGGTCGATCTGTGCGGCGAGTTCGGCACCGTCGAGTTCGGCCTGGATCACCTTCACGGCAACGATCCGCCGAACGTCGCCGCCGAGATCGATGAGCGTGGTGTCGACGACGACGCGTTGCGACAGGCCGTCCAGGACGATCCGGCCGAGCCGGCTGGGACCAGGGGCCGACGCCCGGAGCAGGTCGACGAACGCCTCGCCGTAACGGTCCAGTCCCGTGATATCGGTCGGCGACCCGCGGCCGAACTGGCGCCTTGCCGCCTTGTTGCCCAGCGTCAGTGCGTCGCCCGGTCCCAGGACGAGCAGCGGCGTGGGAGCGCCGTCTGCGAGTGCGCTGGCGAACGTCGCCGCGACGGCGCCACCGGTCCGTTCTTCGCGGAGCCGCGCGAGTGCACGCTCATACGCTGCGCCGAGCCGGTCGAACCCTGCGCCCCGGCCGCTCCAGATGAATGATTGGCTCAGGTCCGTGCGGTCGAGCGCGGCAACGAACCGCGTGAGGTCTGCATTGCTCTCGGAAACGAGCCGCCAGAGGCCGATAGTGACGAGCAGCGCAAAGCCGATCGCCAGGAGCATCGCGGTCGGCGCGCGCTGATAGGCGGCGAGCAGGCTCGCGACGCTCAGCGCGACGAGCAGCAGCAGGACTCGGGCGGCCAGGCGCACTGCGAAACGGCGTCTAAAGGCCATGCTTCTCCATCCGCCGGTACAGCGTGCCGCGCGACAGTCCGAGTTCAGTGGCTGCGGTCGAGATGTTGAACGCGTGCTTCTTCAGGGCTTGTTCGATTGCCTGCCGTTCGACCCGGTCGAGGTTGAGGTCGTCGACCGGTGCCGCCTCGGCTACCGGCGCCGATCGACCGAGGGGGAAGTCGGCCAAGGTATAGGCTCCGCCTTCGGCAAGGATGACCGCGCGCTCGGCGGCGTGGCGAAGCGCGCGGACGTTGCCGGGCCAGTCGTACGCGATCAGGGCGGCGAGGACATCGGCAGGTAAGTTCCGATCCGGCTTGTCGTAGCGGGTGCGGAACTCGTCGAGGAACGTGTTCAGCAGCAGCGCGATATCCTCACGGCGCTCGCGTAACGGCGGCAGTTCGATCTCGACGGTATTGAGCCGGAACAGCAGATCCTGGCGGAACAGCCGCTCGTCGGCGAGACCGGCGACAGCCATGTTCGTCGCGGAGACGACGCGGATGTCGATCGCCACCGGCCGGTTCGTGCCGACCGGCGTCACACGACGTTGCTCCAGCGCGGTCAGCAATTTGGGCTGGAGATGGAGCGGCAGGTTGCCGATCTCGTCGAGGAACAGCGTGCTGCGATCGGCCGACTGCAGCCGTCCTATGCGATCCGTCCGCGCGTCGGTGAACGCGCCCTTGGCATGGCCGAACAGTTCGGAATCGAACAATGTCTCGGCGATCGCACCGAGATCGACCGTCACCAGTTCTCCTGCGGCTCGCCGCGAGAGGCGGTGGAGTTCGCGCGCGACGAGTTCCTTGCCGGTGCCGTTCTCGCCGAGGATGAGGACGTTCGCGTCGGTAGGCGCGGCCTTCTCGATCAGCGACTGGACGCGCGCCATCGCCGGCGACGTGCCGAGCAACGGCGAGCCGGTCGCTTTCGCCGTCGCAGGGCCGGTATCGGGTCGGCGCATTCGGCCGAGTGCGGCGGCGTTGCGCACCGTCGCCAGCAGCCGATCGTTGTTCCAGGGTTTCGAGACGAAATCGGTCGCGCCGTGCTTCATCGCGGCAACCGCCACCGCGACGCTGCCATGGGCGGTGATCATCACGATCGCGGCGGCGGGATCGGCGGCTTGCATCAGACCCAGCCAGCGAAACCCCTCCGAGCCGTCGGTCGCACCGCGCGCGAAATTGGCGTCGAGCAGCACCGCGTCGAAATGCCCGCGTTCCATCGCCGCTATAGCCTCGTCCGGGGACGTGGTTGTCACGATCTCGCTGAACATCGGCGCGAGCAGCAGGCGCGCGGCGAGCAGAATGTCCTCGTCATCGTCGACGACGAGGCAGCGATCGAAGGAGGGCTTGGACGACATCGGCGCAGCTTTGGTCATACCCGCTCTACAATCAAGATGCGTGCCAGTGTCCGGAGGTGGACACCCGATGTCCGATCATGGTCATCAATCATCGCGGACCGGACGGCGGAGGTAGCGGACTTCTCCTGCAAACCAGCAGCTTAGCCTGTTTGGCACGGCTCATGCTCAGCAGGATGGGTCGGCAGCATCGCCGACGGAAAGGGTCCTGCCATGAATACCTCCCAACGGATTGTCTGTTCCGTCCTGAGCCTTGCCGGCGCTGCCAGTCTCGTCGCCTTCGCCAACCCTGCCAGCGCAAGCACGGCCGGTATCAACGCTCCCCGGCAAGCCACGGTGAAATACCGCGATCTCGATCTCACCAACCCCGCCGGCCGGGCCGTTTTCGACCGTCGTGTCGCCGGCGCCGCCAACCTGGTCTGCGCGGACGGAGCCCGGATGTTGACGACGTCGGAGTTATCCTGCCGGCGCAATGTCGTCGAGCAAGCGCACCGCATCGCCGGCCTCGATAGTCAGGCCCTGCGTGGTTGAGTTGGTGGGGCCGCGACTGTCCGACGCTGGACAGTCGCCGTCCGGATTTGGACACTCACGCATGGATCACCGATCGTGACCTCTGACTCTCCTCCCAGCCCGACCGCGACGAGCGGTGCCAGCATGGATCGCCGCGTCGAGACGCCGCGACTCTCGCGCCGCCGTCTCGGGATATGGGCCGCCGTGGCGCTTGCGGTCGTGTGTGCAATTGCGCTGTGGCGCTTCCTTCCGTCGGCGCATTCCACCGATGTCGCGGTGGCCGATGTCGAGACGAGTGCCGTGACGCGCGCACCGTTCGACGACGCGGTTCCCGTTCGCGCGACGGTCGCACCGAACATCACGACGCTGGTCGGCGTGGTATCCGGTGGCCAGATCGAGCGCCTGATCGTGCAGGACGGCGCGGCGGTGATTGCCGGCCAACCGCTGGCCACGCTCGCCAATCCGCAGCTGAAGCTCGATATCCTGACGCGCGAGGCCGCGATCGCGAGCCAGCTCGGCCAGGTTTCGGGCGAGGACCTTTCGCTGGAACGCAGTTCGCGCGACCGCGATACGCAGGTGGCGGGCGCCGACTATGACCTGATCAAGGCGCGGCGCGACCTGAGCATCCGCCAGCAACTCCACGACAAGGGGTTCGTGTCCGACGCGGGGCTGAAAAGCTATCAGGAGGAGGCCGCATATCAGCGCCAGCGCGTCGCGCAATTGCATGCGGCGGAAGGTGCCGAACAGCGGATCGCCAAGCTTCAGGCGAGCCGGCTGTCCGATACGCGCGGCCGCCTGTCGAGCAATCTGGCGGCGGTGCGCGATGGCCTGGACGCGCTGACCATTCGTGCGCCTGCGACCGGCCGCCTCACCAACTTCACGATCCAGCCCGGCCAGTCGCTCAAGCCCGGCGATCCTGCTGGCCAAGTCGACAGCGAAGGCTCCTGGAAACTGATCGCCGACGTCGACCAGTATTTTCTCGGTCGCGTCCAGATCGGGCAGCAGGCGAGCGGCGAAGGTACGCCGCACCTCGTCGTCACAAAGGTCCTGCCCGCGGTGACCGACGGTCGGTTCCGCGTCGAGCTCAGCTTTCGCGGACCGGCGCCGCTAGGCCTCAACCGCGGCCAGGCGCTCGATGCCCGGATCAGGCTCGGTGCAGCGCGTCCCGCGATCGTAGCGCCGCTCGGCGGCTGGCTCGACAGCGACGGTGGCGCCGCCGCCTATGTCCTCGACGCGAGCGGCACGCATGCGACGCGCCGCACGATCCGGATCGGCCGCCGCAACGCGGGGCAAGTCGAGATCCTGTCCGGCGTCGCCGCCGGCGAACGCATCGTCACCTCCGACACCAGCGGCTTCAACAAAGCCGCCTCGATCAACCTCAAGTGAAGGGTCCAAAATCATGATCACCCTGGACGGCATTCAGCGCCGCTATCTCTCCGATGCGGTCGAGACGACTGCGCTTGCCGATATCAACCTCCATGTCGCCGCTGGCGAGTTCGTCGCGATCATGGGCCCATCGGGCTGCGGCAAGTCGACCTTGCTCAACACGCTCGGCACGGTCGATCGACCGACCGGCGGACGCTATCTGTTCGACGGCCGCGATCTGGCGAGCGAGGGCGAGGCGACGCTGGCGCAGTTCCGCGCGCAGACGCTCGGCTTCGTGTTCCAGAGCTTCAACCTGATCGACGAGCTGACGATCGCCGAGAATGTCGAGCTCGGGCTGGCCTATCGGAAAGACCAGAAGGGCGACCGGCGCGGGCGAATCGAGGCGGCGATGGACCGCGTCGGCATCTCGCATCGCGCGCGTCATTACCCGCACCAGCTGTCGGGCGGCCAGCAACAGCGCGCGGCGATCGCCCGCGCGATCGTCGGCGATCCCAAACTCATCCTCGCCGACGAGCCGACCGGCAACCTCGATACCGAGAACGGCGCGCAGGTGATGGGGATCCTCGAAAGCCTGAACGCCGCCGGCGCGACGATCATCATGGTCACGCACAGCCCCGCGCATGCCGATCTCGTCGGCCGCCGCATCGACATGCTCGACGGGCGCATCGTCGCCTCGGTCGCGCGTCAGATCTGAGGGGACCCGTGATGAACCGTTTCGCCCTGATCAGCTTCTGGCGGTCGCTGACCCGCCACCGGCTCTACGCCGCCCTCAATATCGGCGGGCTGGCGCTCGGCATCGCCGTGTTCCTCGTCCTCGCGCTCTATGTCCGGTTCGAGACGAGCTATGAGCGCTGGCTGCCCGGTCATCGGCAGATCTATCTGGTCGAGAGCCGGACCAACGATCAATTGAGCAGCATCCGCGCGCGGCAATCGACGCCGATCGCTGCATGGACCGCGATCAAGGCGGACCTGCCCGATATCGTCGGCACGCGGATCGACGGCAAGACGGCCGCAGTCGTGAAGGGCGGGGTCGGTATTCGCGAGCGGATCGGGCTGGTCGACCCCGCGATCTTCGACGTATTCGCCTTCAAGGCGATCGCCGGGACGCTGCCCCGACGGTTCGTCGACCCCACGTCCGTCGTCATCACGAAGCGTACCGCAACCAAATATTTCGGTACCCATTCACCGATCGGCGCGCCGCTTGCCGTGTCGTTCGGTGGCCAGCGCTACGCCTATCGCGTGGCCGCAGTGATCGACGACCTGCCGGAAAATACGCGGCTCGAGTTCGACCTGCTCGCGCCACTAATGGTTACGCAGGATCGCGCGGACCCAAGCTATCCCAACAGCCACCAGTGGAATTACGGCGGCACGGCGACCTATGTCCGGTTGCGCGACGCCGCCGCCGTATCGCGCTTTGCCGCGGCACTGCCGGGGATCACGGCGCGTCACGTGAAGACGGAGACGCCGGGTAACGACAATTTCGCGCTGACTTTGTCGGTGCAGCGGCTGGTCGATACGCATTTCGAGACACCCGGTGCAAAGCTGATGGTGACCACGCTCGGGATCATCGGCCTGCTGACGCTGATCGTCGCGATCGTGAATTACGTGAACCTCGCGACCGCCCGGGCAGGGTTGCGCGCCCGTGAAGTGGGGATGCGCAAGGTCCTCGGCGCGGACCGGGCGACGCTGCTCCGGCATTTCGTCGGCGAGGCGGTGGCGACCACGCTGATCGCCGCGGTATTCGGGCTCGCGCTGGCCGAGCTTGGCGTGCCGATGGTCAACGCGGCGACCGGGCTCGATCTGTCGATCCACTATGCCGGATCGGACGGCGTGGTCCTGCCGCTGGTATTGCTCGCGATCGTCGTCGGCGCAGTGTCCGGTCTCTATCCGGCGCTGATCCTGTCGCGTGTGCCGGCCGCGGCGGTGCTCGCGTCGGCGCGCTCGCCCGGCGGGGGGCGTGCAGGCGCGCGGATCCGCGAGGGTCTGGTCGTGTTCCAGTTCACCGTCACGATCGCGCTCATGGTCGGGACGATGGTGCTGGTCGCGCAGACCCGGCACGTCCGCGAGGCCGATGTCGGATATGACCGCGACCGTCTGTTGCTGGTCCGTTCGTTCGGCAGCGACAGCCTCGACGAAGCGCAGCAGGAATCGCTGATCCACCGCTTCGCCGCGCTGCCGAACGCGCGCGGCGTGAGCGTGGGAACGTCTGTGCCGGGGGTCGGCCTCTACGTGTCCACGACGACGTACCCCATCCCGGGCTCGTCTGGGCCTGGGCCATCGCTCGAACGCTACGACGTCATTCCGGGCTATTTCGACGTGCTGGGCGCGACGCTGATCGCCGGGCGACTGTTCGATCCCTCGCGCCCCGCCGACATCAACCCGGCCAAGCCCGGCGTCGAGCAGTCGGATAGCCGGCCTGGCAACATGGTCATCAACCGCAGCGCATCGCGCGCCTTCCATTTCGCAAGCCCCGAGGCCGCGATCGGCAAGACCGTCGGCGTCGAGACGCCGCGCACGATCATCGGCGTGATCGAAGACATGCGGGTAGGCTCGCCGCGCGACAAGGTTTCGCCGACCGCGTATCAGTTCACCTTGCGGCCACCGAAATCGGCCGTCGCGCTGATCCGCTACACCGGCGATACCAAGGCGATTACCGACGCGGCGCAGGATGCCTGGCGGCGCGAGGTACCCGCAGTGCCGTTCGAAGCGCGCACCACGCTGCAGGCGCTCGATACGCTCTACAAGGCCGATGACCGTATGGCGAACCTGTTCGCGATCGGCGCCGGGCTGGCGGTCGCGATTGGTTGCGTGGGATTATGGGGGCTCGCCTCGTTCACCACCGCGAGGCGGGTGCGCGAGATCGGCATTCGCAAAGTGCTCGGCGCATCGTCGAGCGACGTCGTGAAGCTGCTGGTCGGGCAGTTCCTGCGGCCGGTGCTGATCGCCAACCTGCTCGCCTGGCCGCTGGCCTATGTCGCGATGCGCGCGTGGCTTGCCGGGTTCGACGACCGGATCGCGTTGTCACCGCTATACTTCGTCGCTGCGAGCATGCTCGCGCTGGTGATCGCGATCGCGACGGTTCTCTCGCAGTCGATCCGGGCGTCGCGGGCAACGCCAGCCTGGGCACTTCGCCATGAATAGGGTCTGGTTTACCGGCGCTGCGTTGCTCGTCGCGGCGTCGCCGGCATCGGCCGAGACGCTGGCGGATGCGGTGCGGGCCGCCGTGGCAAGCAATCCGACGCTTGCCGCCGCGCATGCCCGGCAGGATGCGCTCGCCGAGGCACCGGAGCAGGCGCGATCGCTCGGCCGGCTGACCGCGGACGCAGGTGCTACCGGCGGCTACGACCGTTACGATCGCGGTACGAGCGGCGGCGGCACGGTATCGGCATCGCTGCCGATCTGGACCGGTGGTCGGGTCCGCACCGCGGTCCGCGCTGCCAATGCCGATGTCGCGGCGGGCGGGGAAGGCGTGCGCGACATCGCCGCCGGGGTGCTCAGCGATATTGCGGGTGCCTATGCCGACCTGTTGTTCCAGCAGGAGTCGGTCGCGATCGTTCGCGCCGACATCCAGTTGCTCGACAGCCAGGTGGCGGAGTCGAAGGCGCGGTTCGATCTGGGAACGGGGACGCAGACCGATGTCGCCCGGCTGGTTGCGCAACGTGCATCGGCCGGCGCGACCGAAGCCAGCGCGGTCGCCGCGCTCGCGGCTGCGGCGGCGGACTACCGCGCCGTCGTCGGCGTCGATGCAGGGCAACTCGCGCCACCGCCGGCAACGCTCGCGGGGTTGCCCGCTACGATCGAGGATGCGCGCGCGCAGGCGATCGCGGCCAACCCGGTCTATCGTCAGGCTCAGTCGGCAGGCGATGCGGCCGATGCGCGGATCGGCGTCGCACGGAGCAACGGTGCGCCCAGCGTCGGGGTCGGCGCGAGCTACGGCTATGGCTATGCGGCGGGCAGCGACAATGGTGGCTACGTCCGCAGCGCTGCGGCGGGCGCGACGTTTCGCCTGCCCTTGCTCACCGGCGGTCTCGTCGCGTCGCAGGTCCGCCAGGCGACCGCCGATGCGCGAGCCGCGCGCTACGATACCGAGGCCGTATCGCGCAACGTGATCCGCGCGACCGACACCGCTTGGGCCAATGTCGCCGCCGCCAGGACGCGCGTCGATGCTAACACGCAGGCGGTCACCGCCGCCGATCGCGCATTGGCCGGCGTGAAGGCCGAATATGCGGTCGGTTTGCGCTCGACGCTCGACATCCTGATCGCCGACGAAAGTCTGCGTGGTGCGCAACTGGCGCTGGCGAGCAGTCGTAGCGACCTGCTGACCAGCGAAACCGCATTGCTTCGCGCGACTGGTGCGCTGCAGGAAACGGCGTTTCGGTAAGATCATGTCCCGTGGTCCCGCATGCGGCCGGACAGAGATCCGCCCCGCGCACGGTCGTCGGGTCGGTTCATGAACGGGGCCGTTCGGCCAAAGGTTCACGGCAAGAATTGAACGGAGCAGCGTTTCGGCATGCTCATAGGCTGCGTAGGGCGATCCCTCGCCATAGACGTTGCCGCGGGCGATCGGACCATTCTTGCCGTAGGTGAAGGTCCTGCCCTTCACGGCGATGCGATCCACCCAGGTTTTCAGCTGGCTGGGAATGGAGAAATTATAGAATGCCGCGCCGATCACGACGATGTCGGCACGGTCGGCGCCGGCAACCGTCGGCGGCGTTTGCCTTGCTGGTCGATGCGCTGCGGCACCGCCAACAGTCGGATGATCGAATTGGCGATTTCCCGCGTCGATCACGCGGGCGCTGGTCCGGATCGACCGGCGCGCTCATGGGCACTGCGAATGGTCCGCTATCGCGTGGAGGGCGTTTCCGTAGAGGGCATGCTGGCGAGCAGCGCCTGGATCCGCCGGGTCGTATCCGGCGAGGCGGGGTTGTAGACGATCATACCCAGGTCTGGTCGACCGTCGATGGCGAACGCCGAAAATTCCAGCTCGAGCAAGCCGTGTTCTGGGTGGTGCAGCCGCCTCAGACCGTCCGCATGTCCCGCCACGTCGTTATTCCGCCACAACGCCTCGAACTCCGGGCTGAGGCTAGAAAGCTCCTCGACCAGCCGGGTGATCTCCACAGCCGATCCGGCGCGGGTAGCGTCTGCCCGGAACGCTCCGACGACGTACCGTGCGACACTCAGCCAATCCTCCTGCGCCGCCTTCACGCTCGAGTTGGTGAAGATGAGACGCAGGATATTGCGCTGCTCGCGCGGTAGCTTGCCATAGTCCGTCAGCAACATCGCCGCTGCAGCGTTCCAGGCCACGACATCCCACGTTGCCGTCTTGATGATCGCCGGACTGATCGGCAGCGCATCCAGCACCCGCTGGAGACGCGGCGTCACGTCGTCGGAGCAGATATAGCGTGCCTCTGGCGGCCGCCCGAGTCCGAGAATGAACAGATGCTCACGCTCCGCCTCCGTCAGCATCAGTCCGGCGGCAATGCGATTGAGGACATCGGCAGACGGCGCGCCACCACGCCCCTGCTCCAGCCAGGTGTACCAGGTCGGCGATATGTTGGAACGCTGGGCGACCTCCTCGCGGCGGAGGCCCGGCGTGCGCCGACGCGTCCCGCCATAGCCGAACGCGGCGGCGTCCATTCGTGATCGACGATCGCGCAGGAAAGTCCCGAGCGGATTGATCGTATCGCGCGGCATGGTGGTCCTGTTGGTTTCTATACCCTGATAAAGTCACTACTTTAACAGGGAAAGCAATGCGCCAAACCGTCGCTTCAGACAAATTTGGAGCGACCCATGCGCGTGTTTCTTACCGGTGCGACCGGTTTCATCGGCTCTCATATCATTCCCGAATTACTCGGCAACGGTCACCAGGTGTCGGGGCTGGCGCGATCCGACGCGGGCGCGCGATCGCTGGCGTCCCTTGGGGTCGACGTACATCGCGGGACACTCGAGGATCTCGACAGCCTGCGCGCCGGTGCGGCGCAGGCCGATGCCGTGATCCACACGGCGTTCGATCACGAATTCACCAATTTCGTTGCGAACTGCGAGAAGGATCGGAGCGTCATCACCGCTTTGGGTCACGTCCTCGAAGGCAGCGATCGGCCATTGCTCATCACCTCGGGCGTTGGCCTCGGTGATAACGGCCCGGGTCGTCCGGCAACCGAGGACACCTTCAATCACCACCATCCCAATCCGCGGATCGCATCGGAACAGGCTGGCCACGCGCTGCTCGATGCCGGGGTCGACGTCCGCGTGGTGCGGCTCCCGCAGGTCCACGATACGGTCAAGCAAGGACTGATTTCGCCGTTCGTCGAGATTGCGCGCGAGAAGGGCGAGGCGGCGTATGTCGGCGATGGCGCGAACCGCTGGTCGGCTGGCCATGTGCTCGACGTGGCCAAGCTGTACGCCTTGGTTCTCGACCATGGCTGCAAGGGCGCGCGCTATCATGCCGTTGGCGAAGAGGGGGTTGCGGCGCGGACGATCGTCGAAGCGGTCGCAGCGGGTCTGGGTGTTCCGGTAGTTTCGGTGCCCCCTGCAAAGGCGTCGGACTATTTCGGATGGTTCGGGATCTTCGCGGGGCTGGACATGCTTGCCTCCAGCGCATGGACGCGGGCTGAGCTTGGCTGGACGCCGACGGGACCGGGCTTGATCGCCGATCTGGAGGCAATGGAATATGCCCTGCCTGATGCCGCTGCATAGCCAACGGCCGCGTCGATAACAGTTCAACCCGGCACCAACGAGGCACCTGAACGAACCGTCGGGACAATGCCGTCCCGGCGGTGTCGGGTTCAGCCGTGATGCACACGCCGATCCTTTTGCTGTCCGATAGCGGTGAACCGTCCGGCTACGCCCCTCAGTCGCTCCGTCGGCCGGGAGTCGCTGGTTACAGCGGCCCCAAGATCTGGTAATCCCCGGCCAATGCGTAGGCTCCTGCCCTTCCTTGCCTGTCTGATGCTCGTGCTGACCGCATGGGTCGGCGTGGCGCATGCCGCTGAAATCGGCGGTTGCATCGAGACCAGCCAATACGAAGCCGCGGCGCATGTCGATGGCGACGCAGATCAGGTTCCGGCCGATGCCGACAAGGGCTATCCGCATCATCACGGCAGCTGCCATGCGCACCATCTGAGCGCGCCGGACGCCGACACGATGGCCGGCATGACCGGGCCTGCCATCGCCACGCTCGCGCGCGTCGATGGCGCCGCGCTCGTCGGCCGCGATGCCGATACCGCACTGAGACCGCCACAGGCCTGACGCGTCGATCGGGTGCGCCACACGCGCCCGCGTCCCCATCGTCAGGAGCATTTCCATGCATCGCATCATTGCGGCCGTCATGGCCGCAGGCGTCTGCGCATCGTCGCTGCAGGCCCAGACCAATCCGCCGGCGTCGGCGACGCCGATCCTCTCGCTCGCCGAGGCGCTGGAACGCGCAGGCGCGTCCTCGCCATTCCAGGACGCCGCCTCGGCCGGATCCCGCGCCGCCGAGGCGCTGCGCCGGGTCGCAGCACTTCGTCCGAACCCCTCGCTCGTCGCCGAGACCGAGAATGTCGGCGGATCCGGCATCTATCGGGGCCTGCGCTCGTCCGAGACGACCGTCGGGCTGGCGCTGCCGCTCGAACGCGGCGGCAAGCGCCGTGCGCGGATCGCCGTCGCCGATGCCCAGATCGACCGTGCCGACATCCAGGCGGAGATCGTGCGCGCCGACCTTCGCCTGAGAGTGACGCAGGCCTATGTCCTCGCAGTCGCCGCGCAACGCCACATCGCGATCGCCCGCAATCAACGTGACATCGCCACGGAAGTTTTGCGGACCGCCGCGGTGCGTGTGCAGGCCGGTCGGGCGTCGCCACTGGAGGAACGGCGCGCCGATGTCGCGCGGATTTCTGCCGAAAGCGCGGTGGAGCGTGCCGAGCGATCGGCCGCCGTCGCCTCGACCAGTCTTGCGCGGCTCATCGGGGTAAAGGTGAGCATACTCGACGACGCCTGGTTCCAGCGGGTGGATGGGGTCGGCTCGGTCCAGCCGCGTGGTTCGACGGGCACGCTGACCGCCGCTGCGGCCCGCGCGGATTTCGACACCGCGACCGCGCAGGTCCGGCTGGCGCGCAGTCAACGCGTGCCGGACCTGACGCTGAGCGCCAGCGCCAGACGGCTCGAGCAAACCAATGACGTCGCCGCCGTGTTCGGCGTGTCGATCCCCTTGAACGTGTTCAACGGAGGCCGCTCGGCCGTTGCGGTCGCGGACGCGCAACGCGACCAGTCGAACGCGCTGCGCCGGGTGGCGCTGCTCGACGCCGAACAGGACATCGTGGCCACGCACGCCGAGGCCGAAAACGCCGCGACCTCCGCGCGCTACACCACCGGGCCGGCGTTGGCAGCGGCCGTGGAAGCCGCGCGGATTGCACGCATTGGTTACCGCGAAGGCAAGTTCGGGCAGCTCGACCTGCTCGACGCCGAGCGGACCCTGCTCGAAACCCGGACGGCCGCGATCGATGCGCTTGCCGCCTATCATGACGCGCAAGCGCGCCTCGAGCGGCTGACCACCGTCGCGCCTATCGCCAAGGAAACCGACCGATGAACCGCACGATCCTGCAGGCGATCGCGCCTGCCGCCATCGCCGTAGCCCTAGCCGGGTGTGGCCCCTCCCCCGGCCCCGCGGCCGATACGAACACTGCCGCTGGCGAGGATAGCGAGAAGGCTTCTGGCGAAATCTCGGTCATCAGCCTGTCGGCGCAGCAGATCGCCGATGCCGGGATCGAAGTTGCGCGCCCGACCGTAGGCGGCGCCGCCGGCGCCATCGAACTGCCCGCGACCATCGAGGGCGATCCGCAGGGCGTTCAGGTGGTGTCGGCGACGATCGGCGGCCGGCTGGTCTCGCTGACGCGCAACCTGGGCCAGTCGATCGGTCGCGGCGAAACGCTGGCGATCATCGAGAGCCGCGAGGCGGCCTCGCTCAACGCCGAGGTCGAGGCCGCCGGTGCACGGTCCGCACTCGCCCAGTCGAACCTTCGGCGCGAACAGCGACTGTTCGCCGAACGGGTATCGCCCGAACAGGACCTGGTGGCAGCGCGTACCGCCGCAACGGAGGCAAGCATCGCGCTGCGTCTTGCCCGGCAGCAGCTCTCGGCAACGGGCGGCAGTGCCGGTTCGCTGAACCGCATCGCGGTACGCGCGCCGATCGCAGGCCAGGTGATCGCTCGGTCGGCTACGCTCGGGCAACAGGTCGCCGCCGATGCGGAGCTGTTCCGCATCGCCAACCTTGGCAAGGTGTCGGTAACGATGTCGCTCGTGCCCGCCGACGCGGGACGCGTGAAACCGGGCGCGCGCGTAGAGGTGACTTCCGCGGGCAGACGTCAGGACGGTCATGTAACCTTCGTTTCGCCCATCCTCGACGAAACCACGCGGCTCGTCCCGGTGATCGCCGCCATCGACAACGCGGACGGCATCTGGCGCATCGGCGAGAATGTCGGCGTCTCCGTCCTCCTTCCGGCCAGCGGAGACCGCAGCGTCGCGATACCCTCCGCTGCCGTACAGATGATCGCCGACAAGCCCCACGTGTTCGTCCGCACGGCGACTGGCTTCAGGGCTACCCCGGTAACGCTCGGCCGCACCAACGGCGGCGCCGTCACCGTGACCGCCGGGCTGAACGGTGACGAACGCATCGCCTCCACCAACTCGTTCACGCTCAAGGCCGAACTCGGCAAGAGCGAAGCGAAAGAGGAGGACTAGGCCATGCTCGCCCGTATCGTAACGCTCGCCGTCGAAAAACGCTGGCTCGTCCTGCTGCTGACCGCCGCCGCGGCGCTCGCCGGCGTGTTCGCCATCCAGCGGCTGCCGATCGACGCCGTTCCCGACATCACCAACAACCAAGTCCAGATCAACGTCCGGGCGCCCGCGCTGTCGCCCGACCAGATCGAGAAGCAGGTTGCCTTCACCGTCGAGACCGCACTCGCCGGCATTCCAGGCCTCGAATACACCCGCTCGCTCAGTCGCAACGGTTTCGCGCAGGTGACTGCGGTGTTCGACGAAAAGACCGATATATACTTCGCGCGCGCGCAGGTGGCGGAGCGGCTGAGGACCGCAGAAGAGGACCTGCCGGACGACGTGACGCCCGAGATGGGGCCAATCGCCACCGGGCTCGGCGACATCTTCATGTGGACGGTCGAATATCGCGAGCTCGACCAGATCCGTCACCGAAACGGCGAGCCGGGCTTGCAGATGGACGGTAGCTACATCACGCCGGAAGGCGACCACCTCGTCAGCGAGCCTGACAAGGCGACGTATCTGCGCACGGTGCAGGACTGGATCGTCACGCCGCAGCTGAAGGGCACGGCAGGCCTCGCGGGGGTCGACAGCCTCGGCGGCTACACCAAGCAATATCTCGTCGTCCCCGACATCCAGCGGATGGCGGCGATGAAGATAACCCTGGAGAATCTCGCGACGGCCTTGGAGCGCAACAACACCAGTGCGGGTGCGGGCGTCGTCGACCGCAACGGCGAAGGCCTCGCGGTCCGCGCCGATGGTCGTCTCCGCAACGCCGACGAGCTGGCACGCACCGTGATCGCGACGCGCGAGAGCGTCCCCATATTGCTCAGCCAGATCGCCACCGTCCGCACCGGCCAGGCGTTGCGGATGGGCTCGGCGTCGGAGAACGGCCACGAGGTCGTCGTCGGCACCGCGGTCATGCGGATCGGCGAGAACAGCCGCACGGTCTCGACCGGCGTGGGCACGCGATTGGAGGAGATCGGTCGCGCCCTGCCCGTCGACGTCGTGATCAAGCCGGTCCTGAACCGTACCGAACTCGTCAACTCGACCATCGCAACGGTTGCCCGCAACCTCGCCGAAGGGGCGGTGCTGGTCATCGTGGTGCTGTTCGCGCTGCTCGGCAACTTCCGCGCTGCGCTGATCGCGGCACTGGTGATCCCGATCACGATGCTGCTGACCAGTATCGGCATGCTGAAGGCCGGCGTGTCCGCGAACCTGATGAGCCTCGGTGCGCTCGACTTCGGGTTGATCGTCGACGGCGCGGTCATCATCGTCGAGAACTCGCTCCGCCGCCTGGGCGACGCACAACACGGTCGCGGCGAGCCAATGCCGCTGCGGGAAAGGCTCGATCTGATCGCAGCGTCGGCGCGCGAGATGATCCGGCCGTCGGTCTACGGACAGGCGATCATCATCCTCGTCTACGCCCCGCTCCTCACCTTTACCGGCGTGGAGGGCAAGATGTTCGAACCGATGGCGCTGACCGTCATCATCGCGCTCGTCTTCGCCTTCATCCTGTCGATGACGTTCGTGCCCGCTGCCATCGCGATCGGGCTCAGCCAGCGCATCGACGAAAAGGAGAGCAGGATCATCGGCTGGCTCCGGCGTCGTTACGAGCCGGGCCTCGGCAAGGCGATGCGCCGCCCGACCGTCACGCTGGGTATCGCGGTCGGCGCGCTGGCGGTGGCGGGCGTCGCCTTCACCACGCTCGGCCAGGAGTTTCTGCCGCAGCTCGACGAGGGCAACATCCTGGTTCAGGCGGTACGCATTCCCGGCACGTCGGTCGACCAGAGTCAGGCGATGCAGTTCCAGGTCGAAAAGATGCTCGCGCGCCAGCCCGAGGTGCGCTTCGCCTTCTCGCGCACCGGTACGTCGGAGATCGCCAGCGATCCGATGCCGCCCAACGCCACAGACACCTTCGTCATCCTCAAGCCCAGGACGGCGTGGCCCGACCCGACGCTTGCCAAGGAAGCGCTGGTCGAACGGATGGAAAAGCAGCTCTCGACGCTGCCGGGCAACGCCTATGAGATCACGCAACCGATCCAGATGCGCTTCAACGAACTGATCGCGGGCGTCCGCGGCGACATCGCGGTGAAAATCTTCGGCGACGACTTCGGCGGCATGAACGCCGCCGCCGATCGCATCGCCGACGTCTTGCGCAGGACACGTGGGGCCGTCGATGTCCGCGTCGAGCAGACCGAGGGCCTGCCTATGCTCGACATCCGCCCGGACCGCATGGCGATGTCACGCGTCGGCGTCACCGCAGGCGACGTGCAGGATACCGTGGCAGCTGCGATCGGCGGACGGGAGGCCGGCATGATCTTCGAAGGCGATCGACGCTTCCCGGTCGTGATCCGCCTGTCCGAACACTCGCGCTCGGACCTGACCGAGGTGGCGCAGATACCCGTAGCGACATCGGCGGGCGGGTTCGTGCCCTTGTCGACGGTCGCCGACATCGCGGTCGTCGACGGCCCCAACCAGATCAGCCGCGAGAACGGCAAGCGGCGCGTGGTCGTCCAGGCGAACGTGCGCGACCGCGACGTCGCGGGCGTGGTGGCCGATGCGCGCGCGGCGATCGACGCGACGGTGAAGATGCCGCCGGGAACCTATGTCGAATGGGGCGGTCAGTTCGAGAACCTCACGTCGGCGCGCGACCGGCTGACGCTGGTCGTGCCGGTCTGCTTCATGGTCATCATGCTGTTGCTCTACGGCGCGCTCGGCTCGCTCCGCGATGCGGTAATCGTGTTCACCGGTGTGCCGCTGGCGCTGGTCGGCGGGGTGCTCGCGCTTGCGTTGCGCGGGATGCCGTTTTCCGTCTCAGCCGCAGTCGGCTTCATCGCGCTGTCGGGAATCGCGGTCCTCAACGGGCTGGTAATGGTGTCGTCGATTCACGACCTGATGGCGCAAGGCTTGGATAGGGCGAAGGCGGCGCACGATGGCGCCTTTGCGCGACTGCGGGCCGTAGCCATGACGGCACTGGTCGCAAGCCTCGGCTTCGTGCCGATGGCGCTCGGGCATGGCGCCGGTGCCGAAGTCCAGAAGCCGCTGGCGACCGTGGTGATCGGCGGTCTCATCTCGGCTACGCTGCTGACCCTGTTCGTCCTGCCGACGCTTTACGCTCGGTTCGGCGGAAGGCGCGTGCCGGCGGACAGCATTTCCCGCCAAGGGATAGAGCCGGGAGATGTCGCGTGAGCGGGACCACGATCACGCCAGGCACGACCATTCCCATGCACCTGCGAATCAGTCTGGACTTGAATCGCAGCGGCGCATCCATGCCGTCCGACGGGAACGCTCTCATCGCGCGAACTCATCGGGCAGGTAACGGTCGGCGACGACCTCGAACCGATCGCCGTCGACCAGAACCTGGGGGCTGAGCGCCCGGCAGTTGTACGTCGATGCCATTGCAGCACCATAGGCGCCGGTGGCGTAGAAGACCGCCAGATCGCCGCGGCGGACATGATCGATCTCGCGGGCGACGGCGAACATGTCGCCACTCTCGCATACCGGGCCTGCGATGTTGGCGACCATGCGCTCACCGTCAGGCGCAACCGCTGCGAACCGGTGGAAGGCATTGTATAGTGCCGGCCTAGCGAGGTCGGTCATCGCGGCGTCGACGATCACGAACGGGTGGTCGACGCCCGGTTTCGTCCAGATCACTCGCGTCATCAACACGCCGGCAAGACCTGCGATAACGCGCCCGGGCTCGAATGTCAGTTCGACGTCCCATTCGCGCGTGACCCTGGCGACCATGGCCGCATAGGCGTCCAGCGTCGGGACGACGTCGTCGTCGCGATAGGGAATGCCAAGGCCGCCACCAAGATCGACGCGACTGACGGCGTGCCCACGCGCACGCAGGTCCGCCACGAGCCGGCCGACATGATCATAGGCCATTTCCAGCGGTGCGAGATCACGAAGCTGACTGCCGATGTGAACCGCGACCCCGACAAGATCGAGACCTTCGACTCGAGACAGGCGATCGTACACATTGGGGGCGTCGGCGATCGCTACGCCGAACTTGTTGCCACGCAGCCCCGTCGAAATCTTGGCGTGCGTGCCGCCATCGACGTCGGGATTGACGCGCAACACGGCTGTCGCCTGCCAGCCCCGCGCGCGCGCCAGCGCGGCTAGCACATGGCCCTCTTCCTCCAGCTCGAGATTGAACTGTCCGACACCGGCAGCGAGCGCGTCGGCAAGCTCACGATCGGTCTTGCCGACGCCCGAAAAGACGATGTTCGACGCCGCCATGCCCGCGTCGAGGGCCCGCCGCATCTCCCCGCCCGAGACGATGTCGGCGCCCAAACCGCACTCGGCCAGCAGCTGCAGCACCGCGCGGTTGGGGTTCGCCTTGACCGCAAATGCGGTACGCACCCGCGGCAGAATCGACAATGCGGATGCTAACCGCCCCGCCGCGCCGCGGAGAGCAGCGGTGGAATAGACATGGACAGGCGTGCCCACTGCCTCGGCGATGACGGGCAACGGCACGTCTTCGGCGTACAGGACGCCGTTTCGCGAATTGAAATAGCTCATGGTCGTTCGGTACCTGCTAACGGGACTGCAGAGGATCGGATCGGCGGCCGTTGCGACGAAGACGCACGCCGTGGATCGCTTCGGCGGTATGCCGGTGGCCGTGACGTTCGGCACGCAATGCCACCAGGACGCGCTTGCCGTTGAACATCAGCGTCAGGCCGAGCAACGCGATCGGGAACACGAATAGGGCCCGCGCCGATCCCTGCATCGCCGTAGCAACGCCGCAAGCGCCGACCGCCAGCACCAGACCGATCCCACGCCAGACGATATCGCGTCTGGTCATGATGCGATCTCCCCAGCATATGCGCCGATACCGTCGACGATGACGACCCGCCCGGCGTTGCGTAACGCGCGCACCACCTCCGGGCTCCGGTTGGGCGCGATGTCAGGGCAGATCACGATGTCGGCGGGAAAGTCTTGCTCCGCCTGCAACGCAGCAATCATGTCCGCCACCGCGAAGTCGGCGCCGATCGCCGGGTCTTCCGCTCGGCTCGCAGCGGCGCGCGCGCGACCGATCAACCGGGGCGATCGATCGATGCCATGGCCTTCTATCGCGGTGAAGCCAAGCTGCCTGGCCTGCTCCAGCGCCTGGAGCAGAAGTGCCCCGGCGCCGCAATCGGCATCGACGATACGGACTGCGTGCCGGCCGCTTTTACGCAGCGCCGACAAGGCGGATTCGACCAGCGGCCAGCGCGGGTCATGGACGGCCGTCCTCGATGCGCGCCGCGTCGAATGGGTCCGCCTGTCCTTTCCAGGAGCAATACCCGACCGGGCGGGTAGCGGGCGCACGTTCATTGCCATTCCTCTGTCACGCGACATGGCCGCGCACGCTCGTTGCGGCCGACCGGAGCAAAGGACACGAGCGGCGTAAGCGGCAGGTCTGCGATCTGGACGCTGGCATGGTAGATGTCTCGCTCCGCCAGCGCATAGCGCATGGCGGCGCCGTAGGAGATGAAACGGCCTTCCAGATTCCGTCTGCTGTCCTGGACCAGCCAATGCCCCGCACGGTCCTGTCCAACATAGATGACGAGCCCGCTAGGATCGGGCTCCGATATGGGTTCAGACGACATCTCGCCGCGTTGCCTTTCGTATCGCGAGCGTCCTGCCCGCCCCCGTGATGTACGGAGTGCGGCATAGCGCTGCGAGATCGATCCGCGCCGATCGCATAGTGTCAGCATAGCATTCCGCCGGCACGGGCATTTCGGCCGTCCGGGGGCGCTCGAAATTGGTCGATCAGCGTCCCTGTCGCCTTTGTCGTCCGCACCGTGATGCAAGAACTCGATAGAGCATTGCCAGCGTACGAATAAGCGGACCGGAGTGGTGGCAGTCCTCGAAAAGGGAAGCGATCGGTCGTGACGTCGCGCACGAGGTCCGCTAGCTCCAGTCCCGTGGACGTACAGAACTCTGGTGGCCGGGAAGGCATTGGTCAGGACGCGATCGTCGATGCCGCGATCGACATCATCGTCCGCAACGGGTTTGCCGGGTTGACCCTGCGCCCGCTCGCATCGAACCTCGGTGTCAGCGTCGCCGCGATATCGGTGCGGATGGGGACCAAGGATCAGCTGATCGACCGCGTCATCGATCTTGCCGCGCAACGCGATCAGGGCTTCTTCGCGCGATGGCGCGCATTGGCCGACACCGTCTCGCCCCGCGATGCCACCACCCGCGCAGTGCTGGCGGATCTAGCCTTCCGGGACTGGACGACGACAGGCCGGCAACAGGCGGTCTTCCTGATCGAGCTGGTCCACCATCACGCGCTGCAGCAAACGCCGTCGGCTACGCTCGATCGATGGCTGGCGTGCGCGGGGACCTTCTGGTCGACATTGGTGTTCGGCTCGTCTGGACTGGCCGACCTTGCGCTCGGCTATGTGCTCGACGAGGCCGGGTTCGCGCTCGGCGCGGACGACGAGCCCGCCTATGCAGCATTGCGCGTACTATGCCTGCACCGGTTCGCCGACGGGCTGCGGCCGCGCGGCGGCGCGGACGGTATGGCTATCGAGCGACTGATCGCAACGCTCAAACCGAATGATCTCACGATCACGGCGACCGACGATCCCAAGCGCCAGCGTATCGCCGACAGCGCCGCGCGGATCATCGTTTCGCAAGGCATGGATGCGGCAACCCATCGCTCGGTGGCGCAGGCGGCCGGGGTGCCGGCGTCGACCGTCGTCTACCATTTCGGCGGACGCGGCGCCCTGGTCGCTGCGGGCCTCCATGCGGTAATCGCCCGTTTCCACGGTACGCGTGAGCGTGCGCTTGCCGAGAAAACCGCACCGGGCGACGATCTGGAAGCTCGCGATCTCGTCAAGGCGACGTCGATGATCGCCTTGGCCAGTGCGCGCGCGGCTAGTCTACGCCCCTATGCCGTCGACATGCGGCGACGGCGCGGCGAGAATATTCGCGCTAGCGATATGGTGACGCTGGGGTTCGATCCGCACGCAGATCAGGCGTTCGATCGCGCGACAGCTCAGGTCGTCTCGATCGCGCTGTTTGGGATGCGGATGGTCGCCATGAGCCGCACGCTGCCGGAACACGCCTATTATCGCAGTGCGTTCGCGGCTCTCGATGCCTGGACCGCCGACCGAAAGGACTGAGCGCCGAACAAGGGGCTCCGGCGCCGAACTTCCGCGTCGCTGTCATCGAACGGGAGCATTTGCGGCCTAAGCGACCGCGTGGACCATGACACAACCGACCCGAGCACGCCCTCGGGCTTTCAGATGCTGGCGCTGTCGCTGCCCACCTGGGTGTTCGCAGGCTATGACCTCGCGCGACGCAGCTTCCTCGCAGCCTATCTTTCGTACGACCTCGGTTTGCCCATAGCGATCGTCGGCTGGCTGGTGATCCTTGCCAGTCTCGCCGCCATACCTGCCGAAATGATCGCCGGGGCCTTATGCGACCGCGGGTCAGGCCGGATCGGAACACGCGTGCCATGGATGCTGTGCGGCACCGCGCTGCTTGTCGCCGGTGGTATCGTCTTGCTGTGCCTCGATCGAACGAGCAGCCTTGCGATCGTTGCGCTCGCGCTGGTTGCGCTGGTGGTCGGCTGGGCGATCTGCAACGTCACGCACGGAGCGTGGGCGCTGGAGGCGACGAAAAACGGCGTGGGCCGCGCACGCGTGTTCGGCCTGAGATCGCTTGCAGGCATTCTCGGCATGGTGGCCTTTTCGCTGATCGGCGCGTTGCACATCGGGCACGCGTCCCCGTTCGCGGCGATCCTATCAGCGGTGTCGATCTGCGCGCCCCTGGCACATGCCGGCCTGATCCTCCTCGTCCCCGACCGCGCCTCGCCGGGACTGACACGCCACCGCGGTACGCTGCTGGACCCGGTGCGCCTGCTGTTCGCCAATCGCGAGAACCGCAGGCTTGCCGTACTTTTCGCGTTAAACGGCGCGCATACCGCGATCACCGGCACCGCCTATCTCTACCTCGTCGGCAACGCGTTGGCGCTTCCCGGCTGGGGACCGACCGGCATCCTGGTCCAGTCGGTCTGTGCTGCGATCGGCATTGCCGCCGCGATCGCCTGCGGATCGCGCGTGCCAGCCGCGCGGGTGCTGCAGGCTGTATTCTGGGTAAATCTTCTACTGGCGATTGCGCTGATCGCGCTTCCGCCTGGCCGTCCGGCGGCGCTGATGCTCTGGACGGTGCTGTTCGGCCTGGTGTCCGCGGTCGACTTCATGGCGTTGCGACTATTGCTCGGCGAGCGGCTCGACCTCGCGGCGCGTTCCGGCCACGCGGATGCGCGCGCCGCGGCGCATTATGCAGGCTTCCACTTGCCCTTCAACCTGTGCGGCGCATTGGCGACGGGACTGTTGTTCGCAGGGTACCGGCTGCTCGGGTTCGACCCCGCCGTGCCGCACGGCGTTGAACATCCGTATGTAGCCGCGCAGCTCATGCCCGCCCTGTGCGCCGTGCTTCTCATGGCAACCTCGATCTGGCTGGTCCGACAGGGGCGCGCGGACGCGCGAGCCGACCGCTGCGAGGCCATGCCGCAGACCGAAATAATAATTTAGGGAAGCTGAACAACTGTAATTTCTCTGTCACCGAACGCTTCTAGAGGACCGCAATGCCTACTGACGGATCGACGGTAATTGGGGAACGCTAAAGTGAAGATTTCGAAACTCGAACGCCTGATCACCGGAACCGCCTTGCTGATGTCCGGCGCAACGGCTGAACAAGCGTACGCGCAGGTTGCCCCTCAAGAGAGCGCGACCCCGACGACGGCCGACGCGAGCGACAATGGCGAGGGCCTGAGCGAAATCGTCGTAACCGCGCAGCGTCGCCTGGAAAAAGCCCAGTCCGTGCCGATCTCGATCACGTCGATCAGCGGCGAGCAGTTCGAGAAGACCGGCTATATCGGCCTGACCGACCTGCAATATGTCGTCCCCGGGGTGCAGTATAACCCTACCCAGGGTGCCGCCTTCCAGATCCGCGGCGTCGGCAGCAGCTCGTTCGATCTCTCCAACGCCAAGTCGGTCAACGTCGTGGTCGACGATGTCGTCATGGACAACCAGCGCGATAACGGCCTGATCGGACTGGTCGACGTCGCCCGCGTCGATGTGCTGATGGGTCCGCAGGGCACGCTGTTCGGCAAGAACTCGACGTCGGGCGTCATTTCGCTGACCACCAACAAGCCTATGATCGGCGAGACGTCCGGCAATTTCTACGGCAGCTATGGCGAGCGCAACGATCATATCGTCAACGGCACGATCAACCTGCCGATCAGCGACACCATGGCGCTCCGCGTCTCCGCATTCGAACAGGGCCAGGATGGTGCCGGCAAGTACCTCACGATCGGCCGCAACCTGAACCGCGTTCACGAGTACGGCATCCGCGGGAAATTGCTCTACCAGCCGACCGACCAGCTCGAAGTGATCCTAGCCGGCGAATATACCCGCCACTACGACACCTCGGTCCGCACTCCTGTCGGCGGCCCTGCAGGCTCGGCCTTCGCGCCGTCCGCAGCGATCACCGCGCAGATGGCCGCACTGGGTTTGGTCGCCGACGAGAAGAACACCGACTCGCTCGACAGCCAGCTCGGTTCGATCACGATGGTCAACAAGGGCGGCTCGCTGCACGTCAATTATGCGCTGGGTGATACCACGCTGACCTCGATCACGGCCTATCGCGAGACTAGCTACGTCAACGTCACCCCGGCCGATCTGCTTCCGGACACCGTCAACGCCTATCTCCCGTTCAACGTCGGCAAGCTCCATTCGGACAAGTTCAGCGAAGAGGTCCATATCGCCTCGCCGACCGGGCATTTCTTCGAATATCTTGTCGGCGGCTTCTACAACAAGCTCAACGCCACCCAGTCGCAGGTGCAGTGGGGCCCTCTCGGTGCCGGGCCCGTCTACGGCGCAAACGGCGTGGGCACGCCCGTTCTCACGGCGAACACCGGCGCCAACGATCCCGTCACCGGGCAGCTGCTCGGCAACACCGTGCGGTTCAAGTCGTACAACGAGACCGCCGCGATCTTCGGGCAGACCAAGTTCACCGCCTCACCACAGCTTAGCCTGACGCTCGGAGGGCGTTACAATTACGACTGGAACGGCCAGACTATCGGCTATTTCAACACCGATCCGATCGCGCTGACCGGGTATTCGCCGACCTTCATCGCCGCCGCGACCAGCATCGCGCCGACCGCCGACTTCCGGTCGGGCACCAAGAACGGAGGGCATTTCACCTACCGGATCGCGCCGCAGTTCACGATCACCCCCGACGTAATGCTCTATGCGACCTACTCGACCGGCTACAAGCCGGGCGGCATCGCGTTTGTTGGCAACAAATACGATCCGTACAATCCCGAAACGGTGAAGAGCTGGGAGGCGGGCATCAAGTCCGAATTCCTCAATCACCGCGTTCGACTGAACTTCGATCTATACTCGTCGAAGTACAAGGACTTCCAGGCAACGATCCTGACCCCGGTCAATACGGGCGTCGGCGGCTCGATCCTCGCCTCGGCGATCGGCAACGCCCCCGGCCTGCGCTCGCGCGGCTTCGAGGCGTCGCTGGCGGTCAAGCCGGTGCGCGACTTCTCGATTGGTGGCGCGGTGACGTTCAACGACTCCAAGTTCACCGATTACGTCGCCAGCCCGACCGCGAACTACACCGGCACGCGCCTTACCAACGCACCGCGCTGGTCGTTCACGATCAACGGCGATTACGGCATAGAGATCAGCTCCGACCTCAAGGTAAAGGCGCATATCGACTATGCGTACCGCAGCAGCACGCAGACCGTCACCGGCGCGCTGCTCGGCGACTGGCTCGCCGCAGCGGTCAAGAATGCCGATGGCACGTCCACGCCGAACGCGAGCTATTCGTTCATCCCCGCCTACGGCTTGGTCAACACCCGCCTGAGCGTCGCCAAGATCAACGGCTCGGTCGAGGTCGGGGTCTATGCCCGCAACCTGTTCAACACGTATTTCTCGACCGGCTATCAGATCTACGGGAACCTTGGCCTGCTGCATTACAGCACGCCGGACGCGTATCGGACGATCGGTGGCTACGTGAAATTCGGTTTCTGACGATGCCGGGTCAAAGGAGTATCCGCATGAAAAAGCTCGCAGTCGGCCTGGCCGTGACGTGCGCCGTGATCGGTGCCACGTCGGGTCTGGCCGGCGCCAGGGATCGTGCCCCAGAGGTGCTGCTCAACCAGATCCAGGTGGTGGGCACGCACAACAGCTATTCGCAGGGCATCGACCCGCGCCTGATGGCGATGGCGGAAGAGGTGGTGGGCCCAAAACTGATGGCGCGCATGAGCACCCTGACCGGCGCGGCAAAGGCAGCGGCGCTCGAATATCACCCTAATCCGGGCAGCCTCAGCCAAGGGCTCAACTATCGCTACGCCTCGCTTCCCGCGCAGCTCGACGCGGGGATGCGCAGCCTCGAGATCGACATCAACAATGATCCCGAGGGCGGCCGCTACGCGCACCCCGCGGGCTATGCCGCACTGAAGGCGAAAGGCGTCGTCGATCCGCTGCCGCTCGACGGCACCGACATGGACAAGC
Organism: Sphingomonas sp. SL1004; assembly: GCF_057815015.1. Classification (NCBI taxonomy): domain Bacteria; kingdom Pseudomonadati; phylum Pseudomonadota; class Alphaproteobacteria; order Sphingomonadales; family Sphingomonadaceae; genus Sphingomonas; species Sphingomonas sp. SL1004. Next base: position 765,156 of record NZ_JBYMUX010000001.1, on the reverse strand, counting down.
CGGGGTTGAAGGTTTTCCACATCGCCGATTTCGACGTGCGATCGAGCTGCAACCTGTTCCGCACCTGCCTCGGCCAGTTGCGCGCCTGGTCCGACGCGCATCCGAACCACGAACCGATCTTCATCCTCGTCGAGGCCAAGAGCGATCCGCTGCCGATCTTCCCCGGATCGACCAAGCCCTTGCCGTTCGACGCCAAGGCGTTCGCAGAAATGGATGCCTCGATCTACGACGTGATCGGCCGCGACCATCTGGTGACGCCCGATGCCGTTCGCGGCGACTATGCGACGCTTGAGACAGGCGTCCGCGCGCATCACTGGCCGACCCTGCAGGCGTCACGCGGCAAGTTCGTCTTCCTGCTGCTGACCGCACTCGATCCGATCGCGCTGGCCGCCTATCATGAGGGCCATCCCAATCTCGAAGGGCGCGCGGCGTTCCTGCGCGCCAGCCCGGGCGACATCTATGCCGCGTTCCTGCTGATGGACAACGCGACCATGCGCGCCAAGGAGATCCCCGCGCTCGTCAAGCAGGGCTATCTGGTCCGCGCGCGCGCCGACATCGAGACGTACGAGGCGCGGATCAACGACCCTGCGCGCGCAATCCAGGCGTTCCGCAGCGGTGCGCAGATCGTGTCGACGGACTTCTACAAGCCCGGCAACGGCTATGGCACGCCCTACGTCGTGCGGCTGCCCGGCGGCGGTGCCGCGCGCTGCAATCCGGTCAACGCGCCCGCCGACTGCACGTTGCCTCGCTGAACCACGACGTCGTTCGAAATTAGACAGGAAAACGCATGACACGATCGTTCGCAGCGGGATTGGTGCTCGCGCTCATGGCCGGGACCGCGATGGCCAAGGATGCCGCCCCGGTGCGCGCGCTGCGCATCAACGACGTCGCGGTAATCGGCACGCACAACAGCTACAAGCAGCCGATGCCCGCCGCGACGATGGCGAGGATCCGCGCGATCGATCCGGCGATGGCCGATGCGCTCGACTATTCGCACCGCAGCCTCGTCGAGCAACTCGATGCCGGCGCGCGACAGCTCGAGATCGATGTGAACTACGACCCGCAGGGCGGCCACTACGCGCGAGGCTCGAACGATCCGAAGCTGATGCAGCCGGGCTTCAAGGTGTTGCACATCCCCGGCATCGACAATGCGTCGAGCTGCGTGTTGCTGACCGAGTGCCTGACGATCGTCCGCGACTGGTCGGCCAAGCATCCACGCCACGTGCCGATCATGCTGATGTTCAACACCAAGGACGAGCAAAACGCCGCGCGCGGCGGGATCGATGCGCTGCCGTACGATGAGGCGGCCTATGATGCGCTCGACGCGGAGATCCGCTCGGTCCTGGCGCCGAGCAAGCTAATCGTCCCCGACGACGTGCAGGGTCGCTACCCGACGCTCCGCGAGGCAGTGCTCGCCGACAACTGGCCGTTGTTGGAGCGTTCGCGCGGCAAGTTCCTGTTCGCGATGGACGAGCCGCCCGCGAAGGTCGCGGTGTATCGCGGCAAGCGGCGCTCGCTCGAAGGCCGGGTGTTCTTTATCAGCACCGACGAGGCATCGCCCGCCGCCGCCTATCTCACGCTCAACGATCCGGTGCGCGACGCAGACCGCATCCGCCGCGACGTCGCCGCCGGCTTCATCGTCCGCACCCGCGCCGATGCCAACACGCGGGAGGCGCGCGCGAACGACACCGTTCCGCGCGACACTGCGCTCGCCGGCGGTGCGCAATACGTCTCCACCGACTATCTCTGGCCCGACCCTCGTCTGGCTGGCGGCTATCATGTGAGCTTGCCCGACAACGAGATCGCCCGTTGCAACCCCGTACGCGTGCATCAGGCCTGCGGTGATCTTGACGGGCAGCAGAGATGAGCCGCGCTATGCCTTTCTCCGGTCGGCATAGAATTCAGACCTGTGAAAGAGGCCGGATCGCCCTGTAACGCCATTCCCACCAAGCCTTTGACGACGAGAAGTCCGGTTGAAGCCAGATCACCCAGATCCACAGTGTCTCGCCGGATGACTTGGAACTCACTCGCTTCGCAGAACGGAAGCTTTGGCATTCGCAAAGCGATGGACGATCCACGCGCGGTTCGGCTTGTTGTTCGGGAACTTTCCGCCGGGTCAGCGCTCCGCGAGTTCGCGGTATAGGTCGCGGTACGCGCCAATGATCGTGTCGTGATCATAATCCCGCCGCACACGATCGCGCATGATGTCCCCCATTGCCTTACGCAATGCCGGGTCGGAGGTGATGGCAAGGATCCCCGCGGCGGTGGCCGCCGGGTTGACCAGCGGCGTGATGACGCCGCCATGCCCACAATCCTCCCCGCCCCGCCCCTCGATCATCTCGCGACAACTGCCGACGTCGGGCGCGACCACCGGTATGCCGCACGCGCCGCCTTCGAGAATGACGAGCGGCTGCGCTTCCGACAGGCTGGTCAGCACGAGCAGGTCGATACGCGGCATCCAGTCCTCGATACGGACACGTCCGACGAAGCGGAAGACGTCGCCGAGTTTCAGGTGTGCGACGAGTAGCGCGCAGTCGGCCGCGTATTCCGGATCTTCGTCTTCGGGGCCAAGTACGACGAAGCGGAGGTCGGGACGTTCGACCTGGACGATCGCGGCGGCGCGGATGAAGGTCTTGATGTCCTTGATCGGCACCACCCGGCCCAGCAACGCGACGATAGGATGCGCGCGATCACGCGCATCGGGCATCGCCGAAAACCGTCCTGCGTCGATGCCGTTGGGAATGACTCGGACGCGCGACGGCAAGGCGCCGAGCCGCCGCTGCACCGCCGCGTTGTCGCCGTAGAGCGAGACGATCGGATCGCAGGCATCATAGCACGCGGTCGCGTAGCTCGTGAACGCGCGCACCCACAAGTCGCGCAGGTCGCTCACGCTCCGTTCGAGCTCGAGGCCGGTATCTACCTGGTCGCCGATCCAGTCCGCCATCATGACCTCGATCTGCCGTTCGAGCAGATAGATGCCGTGCTCGGTGATGAAGGTCGGCCGACCGGTCTGGCGCCTCGCTCGCGCCGCCAACAGCCCCGCGAACCCGGTCGAAATGGTATGATAGGCACGGGCGCGGGGCAGTGGCGCGGTCAGCACTGCGAGCAACCCGCCGAGCAGCACCCGCATCGCCCAAAAATAATGATGAAACGACGCCTTGGGCAGCGCCGCTTCGTACTGGTGCCGCAGGCGGGCGAAGGTTGCGGGATGCGACAGGACGTCGCCGGTCGAGAGCGGGCGGGCCAACCCGCCGATGAGATCGATCAACGCCGCGAGCTGGTCCGTACCGCCGGTCGCGACGAACCCGATCAGCGCATCGGCGATCGCGGCTACGGTACGCTCGTCGCAGCGTCGTGGCATGGCAGGTTCCGGTGCCAGACCGATCTCGGTGATCGCGACGACATTGGCCGGCGGTGCCAGCAGGAACGGAAGCAGTTCCGCACCAGGCTTGATCGCCGCGATCGCGAAGCGGACATCGGGCAAATGCGTGATGAGATCCTGCAACCAGCCCGACACGCCGCCAATCACGTAGGGATAGGCGCCCTCGACGATCAGGCAGATATCCGCGTCCGTATCGGTCATGCGGCTGCTTCCGTCTGCCACCATGCCGCCATAGGTGCCGCGGGCGACGCCGTAGGGACCGCGCCCGCAAGCCGGTCGATCGCGTCATAGTCGCCCGTCGCCCACAGTGCCTCGAACAGGATCGTCTCGTCCGTAACCGAGGGTTGCCCGCACAGGATCGCCACCGCATCCTCGCGCAGATGGGTGCGCTGCGAGTCCGACAGCAGCACGTCGCCGCGCGCGTGGTCGGCGAGCAGCGCGGCAAGCGTGGCCGACGCGGCAGGATCGTCCAGCACACGCGTCTCGAGCGCCGATCGCGACAATGCCAGGTTCTGCCCGACCCGCGCGGCAGCCGCCGCGGCAAGCGCGCGGATGGTCTGGTCCGAGTCGGTCAGCGCGAGCGCGATCAGCGGCGACAGCGCCGGCTGGAACGATCGGACGACCGTTTCCAGCGCCTGGCGTCGCGCGCCGACATCACCGTGGCGCATGATCGTGACGAGCGAGTGGAGCGTCTCAGGCTCGGCATGGACGACGCGACCATCCAGCATCCGCGCGACCTTCAGCCTGGCACCGGTCCGGGCCACCTGCCGAGGCGGTTCGAATGGCAGTTCATACGCCGCGATCGCTCGGCGACGCGCAAACAGCCGGCCAAGCGGCAAGGCCAGCAACAGGGCGATCGGCCCCAGCAAGCCGAGGACAGCTGGCGCAAATCCAGGAGCGCCACCGCCGCGCAGCCACGCTGCAAGCCCTAGCACCGTCAACAACGCATGCGCGGGCATCGACCACGCGACGGGCAACCCGATGATCGCCCCTGCCAGTACGCCGCCATCGATGATCGACAGCGCAAGCAAGCGCGGTGTCATGCGACCACGCCGGTGAGGCGGGCGACGCGTTGCCCGTATGGCGAAAGATCAGCGAGCAATGGGGTCAGCCAGTCGCCAATTTCAGTCAGTTCGGCAAGGCGGTGCGGCCCGAGCGCGTCGAAAGCCAGGCTGTGCAGAACCAGGCAGCCAAGGAGTTCGCCGGTTCCATCATGCTGCAGCGGGATCGCAGCCACCCCGACGCCGTCCAGAGCGGTGCGATCAGCCTGGCGAGCAGCGTGGACAACGCCGTGGCGCAGACGCAGCCGGTCGAGCAGGATAGCCGGGGTCACATCCCGCCGCCCGATCGCCGCGCCACCGCGCAGCCACGCGCGCGCTACGTTGCCGACGAGGCGGTAACAGGTGAAATCTTCGGTTCGCACGGCCATCGCGATCAGGTGGATGACCGCGTCTCGGCGTGCGGCGGGCTCGCTTGCGGCAAGCTGCGTAGCGGTCGCGATGACGTGACCCATCGTCCGCTCGTCGGTCGCGACCTGGACTTGCAACGTCCGGTTGGTGCGCGACAAACCGTCGAATGCATCGGTCAGCCGCGCGACGTTGCGCATCGCGGTGCCGCAGCGCTTCTCGAGTCGAGCATGGCGCGCGATCCGCAGCATCGTCACTTCGCCAATTCCCACCGCGGCGACGAACCAGAGGAGCGGCTGTACCGACACGCGGAACAGATGATCGAAATAATCACCCGCGCCCGGCATCTCGGTCACGTTGGTGATCCACACTGCAGATGCGAGCACGGCGGCGACCAACCCCGGGCCGGTGCCGTATGCCAGCGCCATCACGAGGACTGGCAGCCAGAACGGGTTCGGCTCGATCGACGGGAACCCGGTCCCTCCGGTCAATCCCATATCGAGCAGGGCGAGTGCGCCGAACCCGACGCCCATCTCCAGTGCGATCCGCAGCATCCGCCGCCAATCCAGCGTCATTTCCCATCCCCCAGCGCGCGCGACACCTGCGCGCGCGCGAACAGCTGCGTTCCTGAAAAACCCGGCCGCGAGACCGAAGTGACGCCGACGCCGCTCTCGATCCGCCACGCGATGGCGATTGGTGCGACGATGCCGACGCTCGCGGTCGGGCCATTGCCGCCGAAGCGATCGACCGTCCATCCCGCGAGCCCGGTCAACTGGACCTCGCCGAAACTACCACCGATCACGCCTTGCAGCGTATGGTTCTCGCGCGTCGCCAACGACACAATCCCGCGTCCCTCGGCGTCCAGCCGCATCCGCTCGACATATTCGGCTTCGAACCGATAGCTGAGCCCCAGTGTCGGAAACTGACGCCGGAGCACATAGTCGAGCCCGCCGCTTGCCGTGATCGTGTCGCTGGCCGCCGACATGCCCGCCAGACCGTAGCGATTCCAGCCAAGGTCTGCCTGCCCGACCAAACCGGGTGTCAGCCGATACGTGAACCCGCCCGCCACACGCGACAGATATCCCCCCGCCAGCGCCTGTGCCGGCGTCGAATAGTCCGGCATATGGCGCAACAGCGTCGCACGGAACTGAGCCTCGGCCGATCCCGCGGTCAACTTCGCGCCGCCGCCCGTGACACGATCATCGAGCGCCGCGGACGCGAGGATCTGGAGCCGTACGGCGTCGCCCAGCGCCGCAGCGAGCGATGCATCGATCACCGTCTCGCCGACGCGTCCGCCCGGCACGCTCGTCGTCACGCGGCTGGCGATGTGCCGAACGCCGCCACCTGCGCTCAGCTGGTCATCGATTGCGGCGTCGATGCGCGCGCCGAACTCCACCTGAGATAGATCGCTACCACCCCGAGCGATGACGCCGACGCTGGCGATGCCGGGAGCTGCCGCTATGGCACGCCGCGCCGCCCGATCTTTGGCGTCGAGCGCACGGTACCCGCGAGCCGCGCTGCGCACATCGCCCGACGCGACCAGCGTATCGGCCAGCAACCGTGCCGCCTGGCGGTCGTCCGGACTGCGCGCCGCCAGCGCCGCCGCCGCGCGGCGCGCCTGCCCGGTATACCCTGCCGCTACATTCGCCTCGATCGCCACCAATTCCGCGTCGCGCCCGACGTCTGTCGTGTCTGCGACGGTTTCGCCGGGCGGCGCGGTGAAGGCGACGGTCACGATCGATCCGACGCTAGCCCAGCGCATGCCCCAGCCGGCCACGGGACGTAGCACGAGGCTGTCGTCGTTCCAGCGCAGGTCGCCGATCGCTACTTTGCCAGCAGCTTGGAATGCCGCGATCCGTTCCCCGGCCAGCGGCCGATCGTAGCGCATGACGAGTTCTCCGCCACGGTCTTCCACGCTGACTTCGGTGCCGTCCGGCCAAGCCAGCGTAGCCGCAGGCATGGTCGTATGATCGTCGCCGATCGCAGCAGCCGGTACGTTCAGCATCGGAACGGTTGCGCTCAGGAGTAGCAGCGCGATCATTGCGCTAGCACCTGACGGGCGCGGCCGGGTTGCCCCTGTGCAATCAGCAACCGCGCCTGAAGCGCCGCCAATGTCCGATCGTCGGGCGCGGTTTGTCGAAGCCTCTCGACCAGCGTCAGCGCCTCGGCACGCCTGCCCAGCCGGTCGAGAAGTTCGGCGCGCGCGCGACTGTTCGGCGGGGTCTGCGCCAACGCGCGCTCCAGCCATGGCCGTGCCGCCGCCTGGCCACCCAGTCGCGTCTGGACGTCGGCCATCAGTCGCAATGCGACCAAGTCTGTCGGCCGCACCGCAAGATGATCGCGGAGCCATCGCGCCGCCGCCGGCGCATCGCCGTCGTTCCAAGCCGCCCAGGCGAGATCGAGCCGGTCGCTCGGTTCCGCAATCCCAGCCGCGACCCGCAGCCTGCCGACCGCGCTGGCCTGACCTGGATCTATCCGTCTGGGCAACGTGGCGGAAAGGCGACGCAGCTGTACCGGATCGAGGGGCCGGCCATCGACCAATAGCGCGACTGCCTTACGTGCCGCCGCGTCATCGCCCGCTGCATTTGCGAGCGACAGCCGGGTCAACAGCAACTCCGTGCGCGCCGCAAGGCGGTGCCGCGCGAGCACCGGCAAAGCCTCGGCAGGAGAAACCCTTTCCGCGTACGCGGTAAGCCAGCGCATCTGGTCGTCCGCCGTCCCTCGCTCAGTCTGTTCGCGTAGCCAAGCGACGTCGTTCGCACCAGGTCGCGGGCCCATCAGATAGAGCAATCGCCGGGACGGTTTCGCATCGACCGGTTGGCCGGTCGCTGCTCGCCGCAACACTGTAATCGCATCGTTGCGGTATCCTGCCGCCAGCAGTTGCTCGGCCACGGTCTCGCCGTCAGCACCCGCCTGAACGCGCGCCAGGAGCAATTCACGTAGCCCGGCGCGGTCACCGGACTTCGTCAGCATGGCCTCGCGCGCAGCGTCGCGTTGGTCCGCCGGAAGGGTAGCGATTGCGCGCAACGCCGCCGGACTATCGTCCGACCGTTGCGCCAGGCGCAGCGCAAGCCATGGATCGCCCGCGCGCCAGTCGACCCGCGTTGCACGGTCGAGCACCGCGATCAGGTCTGGCCACCGCCGCTCCACCCTTCGCGCGAGGTCCAGTGCGAGCGTCGCGTCGGGGGCCGGGATCGCGCCGCTAGCCGCAGCGGCAATAACAAGATCGGGGCGCTCGAGCGCGTAACCGGCCGCGACGATGTCCGCCGCCGGAATGTGCGATGGTGCGCGGACGGCTTCCGCCAGCAACGCGCTCGCTTCCGCGGTCCGTCCAGCCTTCCGCAATAGATCGAACCGCAGCCTCCACGTCGCTGCAGCTTGGCCGTCCGGACGGACCGCAAGGTAGGCCAGCGCCACCGATGTACGGCCCGCCGCGTTCAGATCGTACGCAACCTGCGCCGTGGTTACCGCTCGCCCTTGTGCGATCAGCTGTTCGGTCAACGCTGCAAGGGCGGACGCATCGTCGGTCCGGATTGCGGCTGCCAGTATCGGAATTTGCAGGACCGTTTCCGTCTTGGCGACCGTCGGAGCTACCACCGACGATGTTGCTACGGCACGCGCAGGTCGTGCCCGTTCCGATGCGGTCACGACCTCCCGGTCCCCCGGCAACAACCGCAACGCCATCGCCAGCAGCACCAGACCGACGATAATCGGTACGATGACGGCCAACCAGCCCTTGAGCTGCCGGCGCATCATGCACGCGGCTCCGCTATCAGCCTGTCGAGCGCCAGCGTAGCCACGTAGGGGCGAAACCCCGCCGCCCGTTCGCGCGCATACAGCGCCGCCACCTGCGCGCTGTCCGTCGGATCCCAATAGTCAAGCGTCGTCAGGGTCAGCCGCGAGTTGAGCCGCGATGCCGCCTGCAGACGATCGGCCTGCCACCGCCAGTCCGCGTCGCTCAGCAATTCATATGTCCTGGTCTGGAAATTCCAACGGGACGCCATCGCCTCACCGAGCACATGATCGATCACCGGCGCTACGTGCGGCAGGACCGCATAGCCGCGGTTCAGCATGAGGCGGATCTTTGGGAACTGCGTGCGGATCGCAGCGATCAACGACGCGGCGGCGGCGGTCATGCCGGCATTGGCCCGCGGATCTCGTCGCTCCATCGCCTCGGCATTGTCGATCGTGTCGATGAAGATGCCGTCATAGCCGAGCCGCAGGACGTTGGGGACGATCCGCTCGATTACTGCCGCGCGCCAAGCCGGATGGCGCAGGTCGGCCATCCTGGCGTCGGTCCAGTTCGGGTTGACGGGACCCAGCGCGCCGGCTGCGTCGAGCGTCGCGAAATACGGCCGGCTGCGTTCCACCTCGCCGAGGCTTATATAGCCGAGCAGGCTGCTGCCAGGTCCCCGTAGCGGCGCAATCGGGCGGGCATGATGCGGCTCCAATACCAGCAACGCGCATGCTCTGGCCAGGACGGGATCGGTCGAGGGCCCATAGTCGACACCCCAGCGCCATGGATCGCGCGTCTTCGGCGGCGCGCGAAACCCCAGCGTCAGGCCAATCGCGCCACTGCCCAGTGCCAGCAGCCGGCGGCGCCCCATCGTCAAGGTCTTCACAGCAAACGTCCCCCACGTCCCACCACCGCGGGGTTGTTGCCGACGAACACCAGGTACGTCAGATTCACCGTCGCCTCGGCGACGAGCGCGAGCCCGGTCGACGCACCGATCACGGCACCGGCCATATAGCCCCAACCGAACGCAGCGAAACCCGCGTCCCACTGCAGCAGCGTGGCGATCGCGCTGCCGATCGCAAACGTCGCCCAGGTCAGCAGGATGCGCCCGAACAAGTCGTAATAGGCGAGCACCACGGTCGCCGCGATTGCGACGATATGAAACACCGCACCGAGCGAGGTCTGGCGGAACGCGAAGACCGCACGCGCGTCCGCGCCGATCGCGTCGAACAGCGGCACCGCGAGCACCCAGGCGAGGGCAGCGACCAGCGCCTGCACGAGCACCAGCAACCGCAACCCATCGAGCATCGTCCGCGCGACATCGCTGCGCGCTTCCTCGATCCGCTGCAGCGTCGAGGTGCCCGTACAGCGCGCGATCATGTCCCCGAACGCACGATCGAACCGCGTCTCGCTGACGATGAGCAGCAGGGTCAGACCCGGTACCAGCGTGAGCAGACCCAGAAAGCTTCCCTGGTCGTTGATCGGATTGAGCCTCAACAGTCCGATCGTATGGACGCTGCCCGGCCCGACCCAGAGTATCCACTTGTCGACCCAGATCGCCGCGACGCCGGCGACGCCCGCCGCTGCGACCATCGCCGCGAGGCGCGGTGCCATCGCATCACGCGGCGGCGGCACGGGTATCGCTCCGAACTGCCGACGGACGAGCAGCACGATCGCCGCCAGTGTCAGCCCGACACCGCCGGCGATCACGCCGAGCACCAGCGTAACGGTCGGATGCGGCCAGGCCGCCAATACCGCCGTAGCGGTCAAAATACCCATCAGATACGCGCCCGGCACCGCATGATAGCGCCTGAGCGCGGTCAACAAGGGGGCGGCGATCCAGATCTGCGTCAGCCAGGCCAGAATAGCCGTTCCGAGAAGCGCCTGCATCAGCGGCAAATGTGCGAACACACCGAACACCAGTACGCCCCCGATCAGCCCGATCCCGCCGCCGACGACGAGCGCCGTCAGCAATATTCCAGGTACACCAGCCGCATCGCGCGCGAAAATCCGATCGGCGACCAATCGGGTTGCGACGATGCCGATCGGCGCTGCCGCCAAGGCCGATAGACTGAACGCATACACCAGGATTGCCTGCACGATCCGGCCTTCGCCAGGCCCCAGATGAACCACGGCCCAATGCTCGAGCAATTCCATCGTGACGGCCGTGATCAACCAGGGCCCTGCGCTGATGATTGCGCCATAAGCCGCGGCACCGGCGATCCCGCCGACGCCCCCTTCGCGCGCGATCTTCGCTAACTGAAAGCCAATTCCTGCCATTCGGACCGACGCCTAGTTCGCTCACGTGAAGATTTCGTTCCTGCTTTTCGGCCGCAGCAGTTCATCGGCTTTCTGCGTAGGGGGGCCGATCCTGATCTCCTGATCGATCTGGCCCGGCGATCTGGAACAGGCTCGGAAACCGGCCGATATCAGCCCGAGAAGCGTCCGCGACCACGCGCTCCATTCGTCCGCCGGCCTTTTATCCGTACCGTCGACCAAGGTCCGCGGGAAGGAGCCGGGCATCGCACGGCGCATGATCGTCGATATCGGCCGCCGACGCGGTCATCGCTAAATACTGGTCACCGCATCTGCATGAAGATCGCGAGCGCGTTGCGGACGCTATCTGCAAAGCGGTCATAGATCACGCGTGCGACCTCGGCGATGACAGGCTGGCGGTCGCGCCCACCTCGTGCGAATACCGCAACTGCCACGCGGCGGCCGTCGGGCATCGTGATGAAGCCCACATCGTTGGTGATTCCGTCCAGCGTGCCGGTCTTGTCCTCTACGCGCGTACCTGCAGGAAGCAGAGCGCGGATGCGGCGGGTGCCCGTCGCGCATCGGCTCATCAGTTCGAGCAGAAAGACGCGGCTCTGCGCCGTCAGAACGGTACCGTTGTCGAGCTTATTCAACAGCGTGACCATCGCAAGCGGCGTGGCAACATCCTTGCTGTCGGCAAGATGGCCGCGCTCTCGCAGCAGCTGGGCTATCGTCCGGTCCATCCGGATGCCGGGTATGTTATGGGACGACAGCCACCGCTGGACCGCGATCGGGCCGCCAAGCGTGGCAAGCAACTGATCGGTTGCCAGGTTGTCGCTGCGGATAATCATCAGCTCCATGACCTTTGCTGCAGATCGGCCAGCGATCATGTCGCCAAGGCTGCGTCGCCCTTGATCGACCTCGGCCAGGTAGGCAGCGGCGATAGCGATCTTGACCGTGCTCGCCATCGGGAACGGGGTGTCGCCGTTGACGGAAACCGTCGTGCCATCGCGAAGATCGAGGGCGGCAATACCGTAGTCTCCCGAGCGTTCCGCGATCAGCGTGCTCAGCGCGCGCTCAAGCCCGATGAGTTCAGGGGAGCTTGCGGCCGCCGGTGCCGGGACCAAGATGCTTGTGGCGATACTAACGAGAAGCAGGCGAGAAAGCAGGGGCACGTGCATCGATCGTCCTCGAGTATTGTCCTTCAGCGACGTACCCACGGTAAACCGAAAAACCTGAACGCTTCGTGTTACATGCACCTGAAATACGAACAACGGAAGGCGCGAAACGGTACGTCGAGCCTTCCGCTTGGCAGCTTGTAGGGCAAGTCGTGCTGACAAGACATGCGCAAGACCGAGCCACTTCCGTCCGGCCGCTTGGCGGCAAGCGTCGATACCTGCTCCGTCCCGGCACCGAGCGGCGCAGACGCCAGCGATACGTCTAAACCGATTTCAGTGGCTCTCTTTCGAAAATGGTACGCCGCCGACCTGTCCGCAGGTCGGCGGCTTCGCCATGTCAGTACGTGGTCGAGGTCGACGTGGAGCGATAGCGATCGCGCTCGGCGGCGACTTCATCGCGGCTATAGGCTGGCGCGGTATCGTCGAACGACGACCAGCCATCCTGACGATACGCGGTCCCCCGTGTCGTGGCGTCTACCGACCGATGACGGTCGAGTATGGCTTCGGCCTCGGTCGCCTGCGTGTCGTCGACACGCGCACTGAGCAGCGTGCCGCCACGGCGGACACCTTCCGAATAGACGTGCGCCTCGTAGTCGGAGTGGCCGGCATCCTTCAAGGCGCCGACGATCGTTCCCGTCGCGGCTCCACCGGCAGCACCGATGCCTGCGCCGACGACGGTCGAGGCCAGCCAGCCGGCCGCAACGATCGGACCGAGACCCGGGATCGCCAGCAGGCCCAGCCCTGCGAGCAGGCCACCGACGCCACCGACCGCAGCGCCGGTCGAGACGCCACGGCTGACGTCGCCGTGATCGTTGACGTCGCCGAGCGTCGAGGTCGCGTCGCCGTGCGCGCCGTCGGCGTTGTTGGCGACGATGCTGACCGAGTCATGCGGCACGCCGAGGCGCTCGAGATCGTGCAGCGCCGAGGTTGCGTCCGAATAGTCGTCGAACAGGCGTGTAATGGTCTTGGTCATAATCTCTCTCCTATCGAATTTTTTCAGCGCGACGACACGTTGCCCTTGTAGTCGAGCCCGACATGGACCGTCTTGCCGGCGTGGGTGCCCGTGCCCCGCCAGACGCCGTCCTTGTCCTTCGCCAGACGCGAGATCGACCGATAGCCGGCCTTGGTCAGGCGACCGCGGGCTTGGTCTTCCGAGAAGGAATTGGCACCGCTGGCGGGGGCGGCGACGTGGGCTGCCGCACTCGCCTTGACCGCGGGATTGTGCGCGCCGGTATGCGTCGCGGTCTGCGCGACGGCGCCGGAGGCCAGCAGCATCGCGCCGCATGCCAGGATAACTCGAACGGTCATTGCACTCTCCTAAGTGTCTGTATTTTCCGGGGTTTGGGAGGGCAACGCGAGCGTGCCCTCCCGTTCGCTCAGCGAACCGTACCGCGACGAAACATGTTGACGATCGCAAGCAGGATAACCGCGCCGACCAGCGAGATCAGGATCGACTGGATGTTGAGCGCGCCGTCCATGATCGATGCGCCACCGATCAACGGCGTGATCAGAAAGCCGGCGAGCAGCGCACCGACGATGCCGACGACGACGTTGAGGAAGACGCCCTGCTGCGCATCGGTCCGCATGATCATGCTGGCGACCCAGCCGATGAGTCCGCCGACGACGAGAAGGATGATGAGGTTCATGATGAGGCTCCTGTTCGATATGGTTACAGATGGCTCAACAGTCTCGACGCCCGATCCGTTCAGTTCGCGCGCTTTCCGGTGAATTTGGAATTGGTGCGCAAGTACCGGGGCCATTGGTATATTTATGCTGTCCTAACCGGAACCCTAAGCCTCTATCGGCGCTGAACCGGGATGACCAAGATGCCCGCGAAACAGCTTCACGCCCCTACCCTGCATCACCTCGAACAGCTCATGACCGGGCTGCTCGAAGGCGTGATCCTGATGGATCCCACCGGAATCATCCTGAGCGCCAACCCAGCCGCGCTGAAGATGCACGGGGTCAGGGCGGTCGAGGATCTCGGGCAGACCGCGGACGGCTATGCCACGCGGTTCAGCTTGCGCTACCGGGATCGTCGCAAGCTGCCGCGGCGGGACTATCCGCTGATGCGGCTGCTCGCGGGGCAAAGTTTCCCCGACCTGATCGTCGAGGTCGCACCGGTCGATGCCGACGAACCGCGCTGGGTTCACCAGGTCCGCGACATCGTCATGGACGAGGATGGGGGCGAGCCCGATTGCCTGGGCCTCGTCATCAACGACGTCTCCGAACGGTTCGACGCGGAGGACCGGTTCGAGGCGATGTTCCACGCCAACCCCGCCCCCGCGCTGATCATCCGCGTTGCCGACCAGCGCTATGTGCTCGTCAACCAGGGTTTCCTCGACCTGTCGGGCTATGCGCGCGACCAGATCGTCGGGAAGACGCTGTTCGATTTCGACTTTCTGGCGGAGGTCGAGCGCAAGGCGTTCGTCAAGGAGTGCGTCGCGGCGGGCAAGACGATCCCGCAGCTCGAGGCGGAACTGCCTCTCGCCGGCGGGGAAAAGACGCTCGTCATCCTTGCGGGGCAACCGATCGAGGTCGCTAACGAGGACTGCCTGTTGTTCACCTTCGCCGATCTCGAACCACGGCGGCGCGCGGAACATGCGCTGAAGGCGAGCGAGCGCCACTTTGCCTCGGTGTTCGAGATGGCCCCGGTCGCGATGGTCGTGACCGAAGGCGGCGACAACCGCATCGTCCAGGTGAATGCGGCGTTCAAGGCGCTGACCGGCTATACCGACCGCGCGGTGATCGGCCGCAGCGCCGACAACCTGCAACTCTGGAACGATGCCGCCCAGCGCCAGCAGCTCGAAACCGAGATCGGCGAACATGGCGGCTTCCGCAGCCGCGACGTGCAGTTGCTGCACAAGGCCGGCGAAGCGCTCGACTGCCTGGTGTCCGCCGAAAGGATCAGCGTCGACGGGACGCCGTGCGTGCTGTGGCTGTACCAGGACATCTCGGCCCGGCGACGCGGCGAACTGGAACTGGTCGAGGCGATCGACGCGGTGATGAAGGACGCCAACTGGCTCAGCCGGTCGATCATGGACAAGCTGGCGACCTTGCGGAATCCCAGGACCGGGTCCGCGGCACCCGCCGCCGATCTCAGCAAGCGCGAGCGAGAGGTGCTCGAGCTGATTTGCCAGGACCTCGACGATGCAGCGATCTCGGAACGGCTTGGGCTGTCGCGCAACACGGTCCGTAACCACGTCGCGCGACTATATGCGAAGATCGGCGTCAACCGGCGGAGCGCCGCGATCGTCTGGGCACACGAACGCGGCGTAGGGCCCTGAAGTCGGATCGACCGCATCGTTAGGGATCGTAACAGTTCAAGCGGTCGGTACAGTTTGGAAGCAATGTGGCAGGAACGAGGATTTGCCGCATTTCGCAATCCCAGCACTTCCAAGAAACGCGTCCAATTGACAAACAAACTTTTTTATTAAAGAAATGCACGGATCGGCTGCCGCTCCGTTAGAGAGCAGGTAATCAGCGGCCGTCGGGATGGATGGCGAATGGAACATTCTGCACGTGCCGGTCGATACCAGGCAGACATTTCGATACGCCGCCGCTGTTTCCGAGAATGCTGCATTGCGGCAATTGCGATCGCATCCGTGTCGTCGCTGGTACATGCGCAGGCGAATTCATCAGTCGCGAAACATCCGGTTGACGAGGCCAATCCTCTGGTCGGCACCGCCCCGCTCGACATTCCCGAGCTGATCGGCAACGCGCCCCCACCCGGCGAGCCGGTATATTCCGGTATCACCTCGGCTGGTGCACGTTTGCCGCACAGCGCGACCGAAGCCGCGCCGGTGAACGTCAATCTGGAACTGAGCTATCCCAACGGCGTCCCAGCGCCCTACAATTATCCGAACCCCAGCATGATCGGATTCACGGGTGGCGGGGGACCGTCCTATGGCGGCCGTGCCCAGCCCATGATCATGCCGGTCGTGGGGGACTGGACCGTGCCACCCGCGTACAGCCAATCCTACTACGACAAGGCGCGCGAGATTGCGTCGCCGGGCTATTATTCGGTATACCTCAATACCTTCCATACCCAGGTAGAGCTGACGGCAACGGCGTCGGCGAGCCTGATGCAGTTCACGTTTCCGGCCAGCGAGCGATCGAATGTAATCGTCAACCTGCGGCGATCGGGCGGCGAAGTCGAGATCGTCGGCGATCACATTGTGCGCGGGATCGCGGCCGAAGACGGTGATCGCGAGCATGACCGAGGTAAGTATTTCGTCGCGGAATTCTCGAAACCGTTCGCGCGCTTCGGCACGTTCCAAGGCCTTACAGATCGCAAGGGCTGGGGCATCGGGGAGGCCAACGTCGAGGCGGGCCGGCGCGACATCAAGGGCGCATTCGCGGGCGGATACCTCACCTTCATGACGAACGCCGGAGACCGCGTCCTGATGCGGATCGCGCACGGTACGAGTTATGCCGACGCGACGGCGCGGCTCAACAAGGAACTGCCGGACTGGAATTTCGCTCGCGTACATGCGGACGCAAAGACCGTATGGGCGTCGCTGCTGGACAAGGCGAAGGTAACCGGAGGCACTGCCAAACAGAGGATGCTGTTCTACTCGACGCTGTTCCAGTCGTTTGCGAGCCCAAGGTTGATCGCGGCCAAGGGGGAGACGTTCACGGACACGCAGGGTCGCGTTCATACCGCCACGTACGATCGCTACGGGCCGGTGCCGTTCTGGGATACCGGTCGCAACCAGATCGTGCTGATGGAACTGATGGAGCCCGCCGTGATCGAGAACGTGATGCGTTCCGAACTCGATATGGCGCGTGAGCGCGGCTACATGAACACGTCGTTCCACGGTGACAACGCGGTGTTCATGTACCTCGGCGCATGGAAGCGAGGCATTCCGTTCGACTATGCGTCGGTGTACGAATATCTCCGCAAGAACGCGACCGATCCAAAGGGCCCGCGGGGCTATCTCGCCGAATATCAGCGGCAGGGATGGATCGCGGACGAGATACCGACCGGCAACCCAAGTCCGCCTTATGCGGGCGGCAAGGCAGGCGCTGCGACGACGCTGGAATATGCCTGGGATGATGCGGCGATGGCGGAGTATGCCGACAAGCTCGGCAAGCGCGACGACGCGCGCATGTTTCGACAGCGCAGCCTGAATTACCGCAATGTGTTCGATCCCTCGACCGGCTTCGTCCGTGGACGTACCGCCGATGGCAAGTGGATCACGCCGTTCGATCCTCAGGAGCCCTATTATAATTTCATGATGAAGGAAGCTTCAGGCTGGTCGACCCTATGGCTGGTACCGCACGATGTTGCGGGGCTTGAACGGGCGCTGGGAGGGCGGGACAAGTTCAACGTGAAGCTCGATCGGTTCTTTGCGACGCCGTACACTCCCAAGGGCATCTGCCGCGACTGTACGGGCATGATCGGACAATATGTCCAGGGCAACCAGCCCGATCAGCACGCGCCCTATCTTTACGCGTGGAGCGGGCAGCCGTGGAAGACGCAGGCGATCACACGCCGGATTCTCGATACGCTGTATGGCAGCGATGCGTCCGGCTATGGCTATCCCGGCATGGACGATCAGGGTGCGACGTCGTCCTGGTATGCGATGAGCGCGATTGGCTTCTATCCGGTCGATCCGTCGAGCGACGTGTATGTACTCGGCAGCCCTGTCTTCGACGACGTGAAGCTGCGGCTCGGCAACGGCCATACGCTAGAGATCGCCGCGCGGAGCAACTCGCCGACCAACATCTATATTCAGTCGGCTACAATGAACGGACGCGTCTGGACCAAGCCGTGGTTCAGCCATGCCGATATCAAGGACGGCGCCACGCTGGTGCTGCAGATGGGCCCCAAGCCCAATCCTGCCTGGGGCAGCGCGGTCGCCGATGCCCCCCCTTCCCTCTCGACCACTTCACCCTCTCTGCCCGCTCCATGACGGGCCGAGCGCCGTGAGGTTCGCCTTCCCCCTTGTGAACCCCACGGTCTTATGACGCTCCGGGACACCGTGTCCCGGAGCGTTTTTTTGACGTTGCCGGTAATACCGTGCGTGCGCCGCGCGTCATACTGCGCGGTGGCCGTAGGATGGCGGCCGATCCTGCTTGGCGGTCCCGAACCGCGACGGCTTGTCGCCCATCGTGAAGACGAGTTCGCCGCCGTGAACGAGGTCTGCGTGCGCGATCCAGTTCTTGGTCCACGGCTTGCCATTCCAGCGCACCGACTGGACATATGGCCGATCGGGGGCATTGCCGATCGCGCGAACGCGGGTTGTTCTGTTCTGGCCTAGCCGGACCTCGGCCGCGTCGAACAGCGGCGAGCCGAATACATAGACGCCGCTGACGGGATCAACCGGATAGAAGCCGAGCGACGACAGCACGAACCATGCGCTCATCTGCCCACAGTCGTCGTTGCCGATCACGCCGTCTGGCGCCGCCTTGTACATCTCCGTGAGCAACCGTCGGACCATGGCCTGCGTCTTCCACGGCGCACCGGCAAAAGCGTAAAGATACGCGGCGTGCTGATCGGGTTCGTTGCCATGCGCATATTGGCCGACGAGCCCCGAAATGTCGGGCGGGGCATTCCGCGGCATCGTCGAAGGCGCGGTGAACAGCGCATCGAGCTTGCGTTCGAACGCCTGATCCCCACCGAACATCGCGATCAGCCCGTAGGTGTCGTGCTGGTTGAGGAACGTGGCCTGCCAGCCGTTCGCCTCTGTGTAATCGCGCTGCTTGTCCGGCTGGTGACCGAGCTGGATCGGATCATAGTCCTTCCACCAACTCTCATCGGCGAAGCGAGGACGTGCGAAGCCGATCGTCGAATCTATGACGTTGCGATAGTTGAGGCTGCGCTTGCGAAGCGTCGCGGCATCGTCATGCGCGCCTGCCGCGTCGGCGAGCACCGCCATCGCCCAATCGTCATAGGCATATTCCTGCGTGCGGCTGACCGACTCCCAGGTCTTGTCGGCGGGGACAAAGCCGAGGTCGTAATAGAAGCTGCGGCCCAGCGTGCTGTCGATATCCTTGAAGGTACGATCGAACGCGCGGCGCCTGATCTGCGGCCAAGCCGACGCGTAATCCGCCTTGATGCCCTTGGCGCACGCCTCAGCCATCACCGACACGCCGTGCCAGCCGATCATGCACGCGGTCTCGACACCCTGCAGAGGCCAGACCGGCGGCCCCGCCGGGCTCTGGATCGTCTGCCGGACCAGATCGCGGACGAGCAGCCCTGCGTGATCGGGGCGAACCAACGTCAGCAGCGGATGAAGCGCACGATACGTGTCCCACAGCGAATAGGCGCTGAATGCCGCCTCGCCCGCGGGCACGGTATGGACCTGCCGGTCGAGCCCGACATAGCGGCCGTCTCGATCGGTGAAGAGCGTCGGCGACAGGAACGCGTGATACAGCGCGCTCGCCATGATCGTCCGCTGCTCGGGCGTTCCACCCTCCACGCGAACCGCGTCGAGTTCTCCCGCCCATCGACGTGCAGCAGCCGCGCGCGTGGCATCGAATGCCCAGCCGGGCGCTTCTGCTGCCAGCGCCGCTTTTGCGCCCGCAACGTCGACGGCCGAGATCCCGGTCTTGATTTCTATGGGAGCGCTTCCCGCGTCATCGAAGAAGAGTGCCACCTTCAGGCGGGCGCCATTGATCCCGGTCGTGCCCTTGGCAGCTGGAACATCGCCGTCTCCAAAGAACTGCACGCGATCCGGGCGGCGCGACAATCGCATCGCGAAGTGGATACGCCGTCCCTTGGCCCAGCGGTGCACCCGGCGGCTACCGGTCAGCAGTCCGTCGGCGTCGAGGTGGAGCGATGCCTCGTCGATGAGAGTACCCTTGTCCCAGACGTCCTGGATCATATGGGCGAAATCTATGAGGATGTGCCCCTCCCCTGCGGGGAAATGGTAGCGGTGCTGACCGGTGCGCTCTGTAACGGTGAGTTCGGCAAGCACGCCGGACTCCAGCCGGACGCGGTAATAGCCGGGCTCGGCGCGCTCGTCCGAAAAGCGCTGTCGGTACCCCTCGTCCGGCTTGTCGAGCGCGCCGGGAACCAGCTTCAGGGGCCCGCGCGATGGCACCACCAGCACGTCGAGCATGTCGCCGATGCCGGTGCCGGACAGATGCGTGTGCGAGAAGCCCATGATCGAGCCGTCATCGCGGTGATAACCCGAGCAGGCGTCCCAACGCGCATTGTCGGTATCAGGCCCGAGCTGGACCATGCCGAACGGCAGCGACGGCCCCGGATACGTGTGGCCGTGACCGCCGGTACCGACGAAAAGGTCGGGCTTTCCCGCCGCGGGTCGCGCTGCGGCTGCGGCCCAGCTGGCGCCGGGCAGCACACCTGCGAGCGAGGCAAGTCCGGTGCCGAGCAGGAGCTGTCGGCGATTGGCTGTCGTCATCGCTGATATCCTTCGTTGCGTGTCAGTAGAGCTCGGCGAGCAACGCCGGCTTGCGGCGTTCCAGATCGAGCATCAGCTCGCCGAACAGCCCGTTGGCCCAGGCGAACCAGGTGCGGGTAAATGTGCCCGGATCGTCCTTGTCGAAGGATTCGTGCATGAAGCCGGTGTTCGCGTGCGTCGTTTTCAGCCAGCGCAGGCACTGGCGGATGACCGCGTCGTCGTCGCTGTTCATGGCATGCGTCAGGATCGACATCGGCCAGATCTGGTCGAGGCCGATATGCGGCCCTCCGATCCCGTGGGCCGCGGTCCCCTCGAAATAATAGGGATTGCGATTGCTCCAGGCGAGCGCCGCGGTGCGCCGGAACAGCGGATCGGCGCGGTCTGCGGCGCCGATCAGCGGCAGTCCCGAAAGGCTCGGCACGTTGGCATCGTCCATGAAGATGGCGTTGCCGAAACCGTCGACCTCGAACGCCCAGACTTCACCGCCGTTGCCGTCCGCCATCTTGCCGTGCGCATCGAGCGCGGCTTGCACCTCTGTTGCCAGCGCGAGGCAATCCTGCGCCGCCGCGGCATCGCCGCGCGCTTCGCGGTGGACCTGCGCGAGCATCTTCAGCGCGGATACGGCGAACAGGTTCGACGGGATCAGGAAGGGCAGCACGCAGGCATCGTCCGAGGGTCGGAAGCCCGAATGGATCAGACCGACCTTCCGCGTCGGCGCACCATAGCCCTTGAGCATCAGCGTTTCGGTCGGCGATGGATCGACGCGCTGGAAATGATACGGTCCCGGACCGGTCTTGCGCTGCTGCTCGCGGAAGGTCGCGACGGCGCGGGCTGCGCCTTGCGCCCAAAGCGCATCGAACGGCGCCTTGTCGTGGGTCGCGGTCCAGTATCCGTGCGCGAGGCGCATCGTGTAGCAGAGCGAGTCGATTTCCCATTTCCGTTCCGCGACGCCCGGTTTCATGTCGGTCTTGTCGTTGATCGCCGACAGGTTCGATCTGGCGGTCGGATCCTCCATGTACGCGTTGGCGTAGGGATCGAGCAGGATGCACCGCGCCTGACGCTGGATCAGCCCGTGGAACACGCGCCGCAGCCCGGCATCCTTGGGCGCCAGATGGACATAGGTCTGCATCTGCGCCGAACTGTCGCGCAGCCACAGCGCGTTGATGTCGCCGGTGATCACGAAGGCGTCGGGTTTGCCGTCGATTTCGCCGAGCTTCACCGTGGTGTCGAGCGTGCAGGGGTAGCAATTCTCGAACAGCCAGGCGAGTTCGGGGTCGGCGATCTTGGCCTTCACGCGCTTGATCTCGGCTTCCACCGCCGGACTGGTGAACCGTCGCTGCGCCTTAGGTGGCCGCTTGCTAGCGAACCCAGTCGCAGCCGCTGCGCCGGATGGAAGCATCGCAGTGAGCGCGGCTGCCGCGGTCCCGGCGAGCACGTCGCGTCGATCTATCATGGTCATGATCCGTAATTCCTACCGGTGCTCAGGGCCGCGACTGCGGTGCGCTCATCGAGAACGGCGCATTCGCCTTCGCCGTCGCCCAGCTCTTGTTGGGAGTCGGCCCCATCACGAAGCGCAGCGTGCCACCACCCTGGAGCATCTCGCGCGACAACCACGGCTTGTCATGGGCTTTGCCGTTGAAGCTCACCGACTGGATGTAGACGTTCTTCGGCCCGTTGTTCGGCGCCTCGATCGCCAGCACCTTGCCGCCCGGCATCGTGACGCGGACCGAGCGGAACAGCGGGCTGCCGATCGCGTACTGGCCGACGCTCGGCGTGACCGGATAGAAGCCGAGTGCCGAGAACACGTACCAGGCCGAGGTCTGGCCGTTGTCCTCGTCGCCGGGATAGCCGTCGGGCGTCGGCGAATACAGCCGCGCCATCACGTCGCGCGCATGCGCCTGCGTCTTCCATGGCTGGCCCGCCCAGTCGTAGAGATAGATCATGTGCTGGATCGGCTGGTTGCCGTGCGCATATTGCCCCATGTTGACGATCTGCATCTCGCGCGTCTCGTGGATCACCGACCCGTAATAGCTGTCGTCGAACAGCGGCGGGCGGGTGAAGACGGAATCGAGCTTGTCGGTGAACGCCTTGTCGCCGCCGCTCAGGTCGATCAGGCCCTGCACGTCCTGCATCGCCGAGAAGCTGTAGTGGATCGCATTGCCCTCGGTGAACGCATCGCCCCAGGCATAGGGGTTGAACGGCGTCATCCAGCTGCCGTCCTTGTTACGGCCGCGCATCCACCCCGATTGCGCGTCGTAGAGCTTGCGATAGTTCTGCGCCTGCGCGGCATATTTGGTGGCGTCCGCGGTCTTGCCGAGCGCGGCAGCGAGGCGGGACAGCGAGAAATCCGCGGTAGCGTATTCAAGTGTCCGCGCGGCGCTTTCGTTGATGCCGACGTCGTAGGGCACGTAGCCGTATTTGTTGTAGTATTCGACGCCCTCGCGACCGACCGCGCTGATCACGTTACCCTTCACGTCGCGCGGCCGGCCTTCGGAGGTCGTCGCGTTCTTGACCATCGCTTCGTAGAGTTTCTCGACATCGAAACCGCGCACGCCGTTCAGATAGGCGTCGGCGATGATGTTGCCCGAATTGGACCCGATCATCACGTCGCGCTGCCCCGGGCTCATCCATTCCGGCAGCCAGCCGCCCTCCTGATACGCGTTGGCGAGACCCTGCATGATCTGTCCGTCGAGATCGGGACGGACCAGCGCGAAATACGGGAATACCGCGCGCCACGTATCCCAGAACCCGTTGTCGGTGAACAACGGGCCGTCGTGGACCTTGCCGTCATAGGGGCTGTAGTGGACCGTCTTGCCGGTCGCGTTCACTTCGTGGAACATGCGCGGGAACAGCAGCATGCGGTACATCGCCGAATAGAAGGTCCGGCGGTTGTCGAGGTTCGGATCGCTGACCTGGATGTGGCCGAGCTCCTTTTCCCACGCGGCCTTCGCCTTGGACTGGGTCTGCGCGTAGCTGTCGCTGCCGATCTCGCTGTCGAGATTGCGGACGGCCTGTTCGGGGCTGATGAACGACGAGGCGACCTTGACGCCGACCTGCTCGCCATCCTGCGTCTTGAAGCTGACGACCGCGCCGACATGACCGCCTTCGCGGGTCGTTTCGGCGGTCATCTGCCAATTGTCGTCCCAGGTCCGGCTGACGGTAAAATCATGGTCGAACTGCGCGACGAAGTAATTGTGGAAGTTGCTCGGAACGCCGCCGTTGTTGTTGCGGACGTACCCAGTGATCCGGCGATGGGCGGCGTCGATCTTGACCATCGATCCACCGGCGAGGCCGTCGAGCAGGATGTGTGCGTCGTCGCTCTTGGGAAAGGTGAAACGAAACTGCGCTGCACGATTGGTCGGCGTGACTTCGGCGGTCACATCATAATCGGCCAGGTAGACCTTGTAGTCGTACGGGTGGCTTTCCTCCGCCTTGTGGCTGTACCAGCTCGCGCGCTCGTCTTCCTTCAGCTTCAGTTCGCCGGTCTCCGCGAACAGCGAGAACGCGGCGTAGTCGTTCATCCACGGACTGGGCTGGTGGGTCTGCTTGATGCCGTTGATCTTGGGGTCATGGTACATGTAGCCCCACCCGCTGCCGGGCTTGCCCGTCACGGGCGTCCAGAAGTTCATGCCCCAGGGTACCGCGACGGCGGGATATGTGTTCCCGTACGACAGCTCGTGGTTTGAGTCCGTACCCATCAGCGGGTTGACCAGATCGACGAGCGGCACGTCATCCTTGGCCGGTGCCGCCTCGCGCGCGAGCGCTGCCGAGCCGATCGGCGGTGCCACCAGAGCGGTGCTGGCGAACAGCGCGACGACGCCGCGCAGTGCGGGAACGAGGGTCTTCAAAACAGTTCTCCCCTGGAGACGGAATGATTTTTTCGGTTTCGCGGCGGAACGGCAAGGCGCGGTCGTCGCGCCCGTCGCCTACCCCCCGCGGTTCGGTACAGGCAGTACGCCTTGCCGGGTCATCACGACCGGGCGGATCGTGCCGTCCGGCGCAAAGCGCATCCGATCGATCGCGACCTGGCGATGCTCGCCCACGGTGTCGGTCAGCGGGCGCCTATGGTAGACGATGTACCAGTCATCGGTTCCCGGCACGTTGACCACGGAATGGTGCCCGGCGCCGCGCGCGATGTGCTCGTCCTGCGCGAGCACCGTGCCCATCGGTTTGAACGGCCCCAACGGGGTTTTGCCCATGGCGTAGGCGACACGGTAGTCCGCATCGGTCCAGCCGCCTTCCGACCACATGAGATAATAGACGCCGTTGCGCTTGATGACGAACGAGCCCTCGACATAGCCGGGGGGCGTGATCTCCTTGTAGGTCGTACCGTCGGCGAACGGCACGACGGACCGCAGATCCTTACTGAGGCGGACGACGTTGCAGTGCTTCCAGCCGCCGTAATAGAGATACACCTGTCCGTCGTCGTCGCGGTAGACGAAGGGATCGATCGGCTGGGCTCCATTGTGGAACGCGCCGATCAGCGGCTTGCCGAGCGCGTCCTTGAACGGGCCGCCCGGCGTGTCGCTCACGGCGAGACCGATCCCGCCATTCTCCGCATCGCTCTGAATGTCGTTGGCAGCGAAGAACATGTAATACCGCCCCTTCGCCTCGATGACCGAGGGTGCCCAGACAGCATAGCCGGCCCAGGCAACATCAGCGACGTCGAGCACATGCTCGTGCCGGGTCCAGTGGACCAGATCGGGGGACGAGAAGGCGTTGAAGAAGGTCTGTTTCGTGTACGATGGCCGTACCGTGTGCCGTTTGCGCAATATTGCCTGTGCCGGCGAAAAGCGCGGTGAGACATCGGGCTTTCCAGCGTCGTCCGAATAGGTCGGGTAGATCCAGTAGCGATTGCCGAACATCCGGATCTCGGGATCGGCGTACCATCCTGGAAAAGCAGGATTGACGGCATAGGCGGCGCCCGCCGCGAGCACGGCGAAGCCTGCGAAGACGGCTGCCCGAGTTCTATTCAACACAATCTCATGAGCTTTCCCGTTCCGGACCTGACGACCCTCGATCAGGGCCTGGAAGGAGGTGGCTCCGATCGCCACCTCCACAATCATACGAGCGTCAGAAGTTGTACTGCAGACCGGCGTAAAAACGGCGACCGGTGTACTGGCTGGAATAGTAGCGAAGGTCGGTATCGTTACCCAGATGCGCCGTCTGCTCGGACTTCGTGAGGTTGATGACCGAAGCCGTAAGCGAGAACTGCGGCGTGATATTGACCTGACCGTTCAAGTCGACTTGCTCGTACGGTGCCGAGTACACGTTCAGGCCCGACACGATGCCACCCACCTGCTCGCCCTTGCGGTTGTACGACGCACGCAGCAGCACGCCATGCTTTTCGTAGAACACGGATGCGTTCCACTGGGTCTTCGCGCTGCCGACCAGCGGCGACGTGCCGATATTCTCGCCGTTCAGCGTGACGTCGGCCGTCGACGTGTGGTTGTATGTAAAGTTCACCTGTGCACCCAAACCGAAGTCCAGCGTGTGCTGGGCATAAAGTTCGATGCCTTCGGACACCGCGCTGCCGCCGTTGGCCTGCGTCGAATATTGCTGGACCACGACCTCCTGGCCCTGAACCGTCTGGGTCAGATCGAGGACGAGCGGCACCACGAAGTTCTTCACGTCCTTGCGGAACAACGCTGCGCCGAGCACCGAACCACGATGGAAATACCATTCTGCACCCAGGTCGTACGCCCAGGCAGAGAACGGCTTGAGATCGAAATTGCCCCCGTTGCCGAACCAGCCCACGCGTTCGCCGAACTGTGCGCGATCGAAGGTGTATTCCGGCGAATGGTAGGTCAGCGACCGGGATGAGGCGAGATCATTGAATGCGGGGCGCGCGACGACCTTCGACACCGCGCCGCGAACCAGGATATCGCTGGTCACGTCCCAGGCGACGTTGAAGCTCGGCAGGAAATCCGTGTACGATTTGGTCTCGAGGACCGGCGCGAAGACGCGCGTTTCGCGCTGGCTTTGCGGAATGACCTGGCAGTTTCCGTCGGAGCCGAGCGGCACCGCCGGATCGAACGCCCCGCCGGGCCCGTTCACGCAGTAATCATTCTCGAAATAGAGCGTGTCGGTCGAGCGGCCGGACTGCTTCGTGCTCGCCACCCGGAGACCGACGTTGCCGCGTATCGGCCCGGTCTTGTAGTTGACCTGAGCGTACCCTGCCCAGATCCGCTCGTTGATGTCGTAGCGGTTCTGCGGCTGCGGCACCGTTACCGCGTCGCCGTAGGTGGCATTCAGATAGCCCAGATATTTATCGAGGTTGATCCCCGGAAACGACGTTGCACTGAAGCCGCCCGGGATGTTGCCGATCCCATCGCTATAGAAGAAGCTCGGCTGCGCGACCGCGCCCCCGGGCGTGTCCTGGAACCGCAGTTTCGTCGCCGGATCGACATACCAGTTGAGCTCGCCGGTTTCACGGTGGATCTTGCCGTCCCGCCACTTGCCGCCGATCTGGACTGAATCGATGAAGCTATCGAAGTGCCGAGTCACGTCGATCTGCGCATAACGCTGCTGGATCGAGCTGTTGGTGAAGCCGGAACCGGTGGAACCGGTATCGATCTGCGCAATGCCGTTGTTGAGGTTTGCCTGGAGCTCCGGAGAGAACGCCATGCCGAGCCCCCCGTCGCTGAAATCCCAGCTGCTGAGGTTGTTGCCGTTCGCCGTGACCGCACCCGTCAGACGTGGTTTGGCGGCGACGCTGAACTGCTGGGAAGGGCCGCCGGTCGCGCGGGTCTTGCCAAGGACGAACGATACGTCGAGCCGATCCCTCGTCCAGTCGCCATGGACGTCGAACGTATTCGAAATGTCCTTCTCTCGCGCATAGCTGCCGGAAATCTGCGGCGTTTCCATGGTGCAGATCGGGGTTCTCGTCAGGCATCCGGTGCCCGCGGCCGGCACCTGGAACGTTGCCGACTGCATGATCGTGCCGCTCTTGTCGAACTGCGCACCGGTGTAGAAATTGCCGTAACCCCATTCAGGAATCTTGAGCGAGTTCGTCTGACGGTCGTTGTTAAGCTGGAAACGGAAATAGTTTGCCGTGATGTGCAAATTGTCGGTCGGCTTCAGTTCGAGCGTCGCCTGCAGACCGATACGTTCGCGCTTCTCCGTGACGATCGTCTCGTTGACCGACTGCGGCGCCCAATAGCCATTATAATGCTGGCCCGACTGGGTCGTGGGGGCCCTGTCCTCCGACCAGTAGGACACCGAATCGTCGTTGGCGAAGGTCTTGCCATTGACGTCCGTTGCAGGCGTCGGACCGCCCCGGCCGCCGTCGGCCCACCACTGCCAGCT
Organism: Sphingomonas sp. SL1004; assembly: GCF_057815015.1. Taxonomy (NCBI): domain Bacteria; kingdom Pseudomonadati; phylum Pseudomonadota; class Alphaproteobacteria; order Sphingomonadales; family Sphingomonadaceae; genus Sphingomonas; species Sphingomonas sp. SL1004. The sequence continues at coordinate 737,518 of NZ_JBYMUX010000001.1, read as the reverse complement.
CTCGGTCGAGCCATCCATCTCGCGGTTGGTACGCTTCTGATACGTGCCGCCAACCAGCAGGCCGATGGTCTTGTCCTCATTGTGCCAGGAAAGCTGGCCGGACGCCTGCGGCTCGACCTTCTTGGTGACGTCGGAATCGGTACCCTCGATCGAAACGAAGCCGGACCACGGCTTGAGATCAAGCGGACGACGGGTGTGAAGGATGACGGTGCCGCCGACGCCGCCTTCATCGAGCCTTGCTTCGGGCGATTTGAACACCTCGACGCTGCCGATCATGTTCGATGGCAGCAGCACGTAATTGAACGAGCGCGAGGGATCGCCGCTGTCGGCACCCGCAATGAAATTGCCGTTGAGTTCGGTCAGCGTCAGATCGGACTGGAGACCGCGGATGCTGACCCGGCTACCTTCGCCACCACTGCGCTCGATGACGACGCCTGGTACGCGCTGCAGCGAGTCGGCGATGTTCTTGTCCGGGAACTTGCCCACATCCTCGGCAGTGATCACATCGACAAAGGCATTGGCTTCGCGCTTGCGGCTAAGGCTTTTCTCGATCGACTGACGGTAGCCTGTCACGACGATATCGTTGGCGTTGCCCGCATCCTGCGCTGCCGTCGCGGTAGAACCATCTGCAGCCGGCGCCGGCAGGTTTTCAATACCCGTCGGTTGGGTAGGGACGTTCTGAGGGCCACCAGCGGGCGCGGCTTGCTGAGCGTGGGCGATGCCGACTGTTCCCGCCAGCAGGCTGACTGATACGAAGAGTCGAGCGATTGCGCGACTGCGCGGCGATGCGGCTGTGCGATTAATGGGGCGAGTAGCCATCCTGAATTCCTCCTCCTGTGGGACAAGATGCCAGACGGCCCTTTTCCCTTATGTCCTTCGTCAGCATGCCCTCAGCGGCCTCGAACGGGCAGCAATCAGCGCAGCAACACTGCCGTTTTGCCAATACACAAAGCAAATTGTCAATTAAATTGTCCGCCATATTTTGGCGACCGCATCGACGCGTCGAACTCACGGCAGACGAAGCATCCGTTGCAGAAGGGGCGGAGAGCAAATGGCGGCGGCAGGGCTGCGCTAACGCCGCTACGGACTCGCACGAAACTGGGCGGGTCCGGACCGACTGGCGACTCCGATGCGAAATCAGGCGTCTCGAGTCGCGTTCACGAAACCGCCGGGAATCCGCCGGTCCGGCATCGCCAGCTACGGCTTCGCCTCTTAACCTGCATCCAGTCCGGATGCCTTCCAAAGGGCGCCGGGTTTGGGCAGCAGAAAGTGGCTGAACGGAAGGATCGCGGCGCCGACGGCCGGGGCGTCCTCGGACAACGCAGCACGCTCCACCTTCGCGATCGACGGAGCGTCGGTGGCATCGCCGATGATGGCGTTCAATCGATCGGCGAGCCGCTCGACGATCTGGCGCGGCAACCGCCCGCCGATCAGCACCACGGATGGGTTGATCAGACAGTTGATCGCATCGAGCGGCGTGCAGAGCCGGCGTGCAGCCTGCTCGACCCACTCGTCCAGACAGCGCAGGAAATCGGGCGGTGGGGCCTCCTCGCGAAGCGCCGCCACGCCGAAGCCACTGCCTGCAAGATGCTCCGCAAGGCCCGATAACGACACCAGCTTCTGCACCTGTTCTTGCTGTCCAGCCGCAAGCGATGCCCTCATGAAGCCAAGCTCTCCGCTTCGGCCATTGGCACCGCGGACGTAGTTCCCATCCAGCACGAAACCGCCACCGAGCCCCGCCGAGATAAGAACGTAGAAGAAGCTATTGTAGCGTTGGCCCAGCCCCAGCTGCATCTCTCCCAAGGCAGCCGCGGCCGCATCATTCTCGACAAATACCTGAAGCGGCAGCGGCTCGGCAAAAAGACCAGCAACGTCCAGCCCCTCCCACGCAGCGTATCCCGCAGGTCTTCCCGGCAGACTGACCGAGCCCAGATCGTCGGGCATCGCTACTCCCAGACCAACCAGATTCGCGCTGTCGACGTCGGCGCGACGCAACATCGATTTGATCGATCGACGATAGAGCGACCGGACCTGGTCAGGGAGCGCGAAATCGATCTCGACAGATTTGCGCGCCAGAACCTGGCCGGCAAAATCGACCAACACCAAGGTCACGTGATCGCGATCGATGTTGATGCCGACCGAGTAGCAGGCGTCGCGACGGACCCTCAGGTTGGTCGGTGGCTGTCCGCGTCCGCCGCGGCGTTGTCCAGCCTCTTCGATGAGCCCGTCCTCGGTCAATCGCCGCGTGATATTCGCAATCGCCGGCGCCGTAAGCCCGGTGATCCGTGCAAGATCGACGCGGGTCAGCGAGCCTCCAACGCGGATGGCCTGCAGCGTGACGCGCTGATTATGATCTGCAGCGCGCTCGAGATTGGTCCCCGACAGTCGGGGCCGTTCACCTTGGGTCATGTACGCCTGTCGAAGTTGCCGCTGGTCGTGCAGGCATGGCCGGTGGCGTCGCGAGAGGTGCCTTCCATTCCGTTCATGCATTCCGCCCGCAAAGAGTTCGGTGGTTCATCCCCCGAGTGCAGTCGAGCGTCAAGTACATCTCGGCTGCCGTTGCGCGGATGACGCACTGGCCTTGCCCTGCCTTGCGGCACACTTGGCAAAAGTCGATTGAATTAGGAAATTTGATGTAATAATTGCTAGCCGACATCGAGAACGAGCAGCCGGGTAGAGGCGAGCCGTAGGGAGAGGGCAAGGACCGTGGAAATGTCGGCAGGCACATCGGTAGGCACACCGTTCGTCGGGGTCGAACTCGGAGGAACGAAATGCGTCTGCACGCTTGCCTACGGGCCGGACGCGATATTGCAGCAGCGCGTTATCCCCACGACGTTGCCCGAGGCCACTTTGCCGGCGATCGTCGCGACGCTGCGCGAATGGGACGAAGCCTATGGCTTCGCCGCGATCGGCATCGCGTCGTTCGGTCCCATCTGTCTTGATCCCGCGGATGACCGGTATGGATCGATCTTGGCAACGAACAAGTCGGGCTGGCGCGACTGCGATATCGTCTCGGCGATCGCGGGGCCTTTCAAGCAACCCTTCACGTTCGACACGGACGTCAACGGCGCAGCCCTGGCCGAGATGCGCTGGGGTTGCGCCGAAGGGTTGCAGGACTTCGCGTACGTCACGGTAGGAACAGGCATCGGCGTGGGGCTTATCGTTCACGGGCAGCCTACGCGCGGGATCGGGCACAGCGAGATCGGGCACATCCGGGTACCGCGGACGCCTGGCGACACGGTCGCCAGTTCCTGTCGTTACCATGCCGATTGCGTCGAGGGGCTGGCATCCGGGTCGGCGCTGGTCTTGCGGCTGGACGGACGGGAAGTCGATAGTCTGACCGCCGATGATCCCGTCTGGAAACCCATGATCTCGGCTCTCGCTGCGATGGCCCATACCCTCATTGCAACGACGGGGCCGTTCCGCATCGCGATCGGCGGTGGCGTCGTAACGCGGCAGCCACATCTGCTCGCACAGATCGAAGCCGAGTTGGAGACCAGTTTGGCGGGATACATGGCACTTCCCCCCGTTCGACCGATCATCGTCGCACCTGCGCTGGGCGATCTCGCAGGGCCGCTTGGATCGATCGCCCTTGCGATGGCGGCAAGCCCACGATGAAACCGGACTTGGTGGATCGTGCTTCACGGCGCTGGCCGGATAACACCTGCGGCCTGGGCTAGGGCGTTGAGAACGTTCGATGCTTCGGACTAGGCGTTACCTCCCCCCGCGCTGTCGAGCGGCGGGTCGGCTTCGAGCCGCCCGGGTGAAAGCGCATCGAAGCATGAGGTTCGGTTCCGGTGGTCCACATGGATCGGTAGAAGCTCCTAAAAGCGCCAAATCCGGATGGTGACACACTAATGTCGACCGGGCGACGTCAAGCCGAAGGGTTCACGTAAGGAGAAGGCCGTGACGAACACATTCTGGCGACATGCCGCCCTGCCGCTCGCAGCGCTCCTCGCGGGATGTACGCCCTCGTTGCGCGTCATGACGTTCAACGTCCGCTACGCCTCCGACGCAGCACCGAACCCGTGGGCTGAACGCCGGCCCGTCATGATCGGCCTGATCAAGCGCGTACATCCCGACCTGATCGGCACGCAGGAACTGCTGCAACGCCAGGGTGACGACCTCGCCGCCGGACTGCCGCAGTATCGTTGGTTCGGGCGTGATCGCCATGGTGGCCATACCGACGAGCATATGGGCATATTCTACCGGCCCGACCGTCTCCGCGTCGTCGAGCGCGGAGACTTCTGGCTGTCGGACACGCCCGAAGTCGTCGGCAGCATGAGTTGGGGCACCGATCTGGCCCGGATGGCGAATTGGGCGATATTCGAAACGCGCGCCCGACCGTCACGGCGCTTCCTGTTCGTCGATACGCATCTGCCCCATCGCGACCAGGACGAGGACGCTCGCCGGCGGTCGGCGGAGCTCATCCTCACTCGCTTGCAGCATATTGCGAAAGGTCTGCCGGTGATCCTGGCCGGCGATATGAACGCAGGTCCGTCCAGCAGCACCTACGCGACGCTTTCGGCGGCGCTGACGGATGCCCGCCAGCAGTCTGGCAGGCGGCGAGGTCCCGAGAACACCTTCCACGACTTCACGGGCGTACCGGACCGCAGGATCGACTATCTCTTCCTGCGCGGTGTGCATGCCACGGAGATCGAGACGAGCACGATCCACAAAAATGCCACCTACCCGTCGGACCATTTTCCGGTTTGGGCCAAGCTCCAATTCGACCGTCGAACTACCGAACCACCGACCGACGGAAAGTGACCCTCGGTCGCGGAACGGCAGGACGTACGTCTTGCGAACACCTCCACACCGCGTCTCGATTTTTGCCAAGCCTATTTCGTCTTGACTGAAGCGCCGGCCCATTTGGCCCACATGCCAGGCGTCGCCAGCATCTTCATATAGACGCCTCCCACCACGGATCGCGCCTGGAAGCCGACCTGCTTTCCGTCCTTGGTCTCGTACCAGTCGCTCAAAGGCACCCGAGTGGGCGACTCCTGCATGTAGCGGTGAGCGGGGGCGATAAGCTCCTCGAACGCCGCCCTGTCCTCGGCGAGCGTTGCGCTCCAGATGATCCAATCGAGCTTGGTGTAGGTCTTGCGGCTGTCGAGCGGGAGACCGTAGGTCTGCTGATGCTTGCGGTAAAAGCGGACCTCGTCTCGGAGCAGCGTCTTGGGGAACAGATCGTGGCCCAGCACCTTGTCCCAGGCGAGGTTGTACTTCTGGCTCCAGGTGCCGGGAGCATCGAAGGCCAGCTTGGTATGGTCGCCGTCCTTTGCCATCGCCAGCCATTTGCCGACCATCTGATGCGCCGTGGCATGGTAGCGCGTCGCCTCATCCTTCTTGCCCAGCATCCTAGCGAGGTCGGCATAGCCATCCAGAGCGCTGATGGCCTTGATCGAAAGGTTGGCGTTGTGCGCGAGATGCCCCGCAAAATCATCGGTGCTCAGCTGGTTCTCAGGGTTGAGCCCGTTCTCGCGGAGATAGCTCGCCCAACGCTGCAGCTGTGGCCAATACCGACCGGCGAAATCCGCGTTGCCCCTAATCTTGGCAAGCGCGTCGAGCATGAGGATCATGTTGCCGCTCTCTTCGACCGGCATCTGGTCATCCTCGGACGTCTCGCCGCCGCCATAGACCTGGCCGTTCGCCTGTGGATAGGTACCGAGATCATGAGGGGCGAATGGAAAGCGCCAGCGCGGCATCGCCGCATAGTCAAGGATCGGGCGCAGTTGAGCCTCAAGCAAATCCGGGTTGAACAGCAGGAAGAACGGCGAAGAGGGATAGGTGATGTCGACCGTCCCGATACACCCGTTGCTGAAGTTCTCCTTCGAAAAGTACAGCGGTCGACCGTCGATGTCGGCCACCAGCTTGTTGGCCGCCAAGGTCTGACGAAAGGCGAGTACGGCCAATTCGGCATATTTTCGCCCGCCAGCCTTTTCCAGATCCCCGATCAGCTCCCGGTCGAACGCTTCACCCCGCCGACGCAGCGCGCTCTCCTCGTTCTCCGCCGTCTGCAACAGCGTCGCCATCGTCATGCCGTTGCGGCGCCAATACGCCGGCAGGCGGCGCTTGAAATACTCGATCGAATCGATGTCGTCGTACGCCAGCATCGCCCGCCGCGTATCGGCACGTGCACCGACGTCACCGAAGTCGACCTGCAGGGTCATCAGCGGGCGGTTCTGATGTGCGAGACGCGGCATGGCCAGGTCGTCCGCATCGGGCACGACACCCTTGTCGAGCATCATGCCGCGTTCGCGCTCGCCGATTATCGCCGTGGTGGTACCGGCCTGACGCGGCACGGCGAGCTGCGCCCATCCCCAGTCGATGCGCAGATTGTCCCCGACCTTCTGCAACACCTGCTGCGTGTCGGTTCCGACCCGCATCACCGCCATGTCGCCGACCCGGCTGGTTCCCCACACGATGCTCTGCTGATCGTTGTCCACGGCGAGCTGCGCGCTGGCGTCGAACAGAAGCTGAACCTTGTGATGACCGCCGTCCGTCGCCTGCACGGTCCAACTGAGATAGGTGACCGGCCGCGACAGCACGTCCAAATCCTTTGGCAACGCCGGGGTGAAGAAGGTCGCCGTGAGCCTGATGCCCCCCGCTTCGAAATCATAAATGGTGCGGGTGGGCGTGAGCGCGCGCGAAACCTGGCGCATCGCATCCCCTCGCCCCGCTCCGAGGAATCGCAGCAGCTTGCCGTCGACGCGGATCCAGCCGCTCATCTGCTGCTCGGATCCCGTCCAGTGACGGGTGGGCTGATCGTTCAGCGCATCGCTGAAACTCCAGATGCTGAAATACGGATCGTGCGCGACCAGTGGCGTCGCCGGCGTACGGGTCAGGACCGGCTCCTGTGCGTGCACACCAGCCATGCACGCGCCGGTCGCCAGCACCGCGAGGGCGAGGCGGCGAAGCGGTGCGAACGTCATGGTCGAGCGGATCTGCATTGCGTTTCCTTTGTACCGAGTCCGCACCGTGAAGGTGCTGCTTACCGATCAGTGGAATGAGGGCGGCGGGGATTTTGTCGCCCAGGACCGTTCAGGGTTCTTCGCCAGCGTAAAGTCGAGCGTGCCGCCATGAGCGACGAAGTCCGCGGGGAGCCAGGCTTGGTCGAGCGCTCGTCCATTCAACCGCAGCGAGCGGATATACGGCGCGTCCGGTTCGGCACCGGTTGCACGGATCGAGATGCGACCGCCGGGCCGGTCAATGGTCGCACGCGGAAACAGCGGGCTGCCGATCACCAGCTCGCTCCGCCCGGGGTAGAGCGGATACAGGCCCAGCGCCGACCAGACGTACCAGGACGACATTTCGCCAAGATCGTCATTGCCCGAGATGCCTTCGGGGGTGTTCGTCCAGATCTGGCGCATCGCGGCGCGCACCGTCGCTTGCGTCTTCCAGGGCTGGTTGACGAACAGATATAGCCACGGCGAGGCAATCGAGGGTTCGTTGTCCAGTTCGGCGTGTAGCGGCCCAGCCTTCGTCACGGCCCATGCCCCCGTCGATGTACGGAAGAACGCATCGAGACGGCGGGCAAACGCGTCGCGACCGCCTAGGACGTCGATCAGGCCGGCCGGATCGAACGGCACCATCCACAAATATTGAGCGCCGCTCCCCTCGACGAACTCGTCGTCTGCAGCGGGGTCGAAGGGTGGCCAACTGCCGTCGGCCTTGCGAGGTTGAATGTATCCGCCCTGCGCGGTCGCGTTCGGGTTGAACAGATTGCGCCACCACCCGGACCGACCCAGGAAGCGTCGCTCACCCGCACGATCACCAGCCATGCGCGCAAGTTGCGCCAAGCCGAAATCCGCGGCCGCCATTTCCAGCGTGTCGGACGCACTCCCCCATCCCCGGCTGCCCACCGGCATGTAATGCAACCGCAACCACTGATCGAGGCCAGGGCGCTGACCTACGCACATCACCGGACATCCTTTGCCGCTGAGGTCCTTGGCGGTCGGAACGGTCGCGGCCTGCTTGAGCGACGCGTAGGCGCGCTTCAGGTCGAACGAACGACCGCCAAACGCGTAAATCGCGGCGAGCGAAGGCGGAGAAGGATCGCCGTTCATCACGCTGGTCGCGCCCGTCAGATGTGTCCAGCGGTCCCAGACCCCGCCATTCTGGTCGGCCTGGTTGAGCAGCGACTGCGCGATGTCGGACCCGCGTCGCGGATCGAGCAAGGTCACGAGTTGCAACTGCGAACGATAAACGTCCCAGCCGGAAAAATTCGCGTATTGCGCGGCTTGCCCTCGGAAGAGGCGATGGTCCTTGCCGTCGAACCCGCGGTAGCGACCGTCGGCGTCGCTCGTAAGGTTCGGCGTCAGGAGAGAATGGTAGAGCGCGGAATAGAAGACGGATCGATCATCTCGAGCGCCACCCTCGATATCGATTTTGCCGAGCGCACGGTTCCATGCCGCCCTTCCTGCCGCCTGCACGGCCTCCAAACTCGTTCCCGCTGGACTTTCACGTTGAAGGTTCGCGCGTGCACCGGCCTGGTCCACATAGGAGATGCCGATCCGGACCGTGACGGGAGCACCGTGGCTGCTATCGAAACTGATCCAGCCGCCACTCCCCTTCCCTGCTGGTGGATGGCCTTGGGTGCCATAGCCGGTGCCGCCCGCCCCCGTCGCAGCGCGTTTGTTTATCGTTTCGTCGCGCCATGTCCCGCCGACGTCGAATGGCTGGTCGAACACGGCAACGAAGTGCAGCGTGTAATAGCTTTCACGGCGATCCTCGGCGAGGTAGCCGCAGAAATTGCCGCTGGTCACCGTTCCGCTTACGGTCCGGGTCGAGGGATCGATCTTGATCGTCGACGCGGTGCTGCCCACCTCGCTGTCAGAGGTTCTGAACAACAAATTGGCGGGCTTGCCAGCGGGAAACGTAAAGCGACCGACGGCGGTCCGATCAGTCGCGCCCAGGTCGACCTTGACGCCATTGTCCAGCTTTACGGAATAGGCACCGGGACTGGCAGATTCGGCTTTGTGATCCAGCAGGCTGGCATAGCTCAATCCCGCTTCGACCGAAGAGGGTGAGCGCTCGACCGGGACTGTTACCGGCATGATCGGAACGTCGCCGCTGGCCCCTGCGCAACCGGTACCGGAAACATGGGTGAGGCTAAATCCGCGTACGCCGTTGGCTCGCCACTCATACCCGCCAGGGGCTGCTATCGGCAGACGCTTCCCGGCAAGCGGCGTCTGCTCCGGGCTGAAAGCGACCATTCCAAATGGTCTTGTGACCCCCGGAAACGTGTTGCCGCCATTCGTCGTACCAACGAATGGATTCACGCTTCCCGCTAGATCCGCATTGTGTGCCTGATCAACGTCTTGCGCCGCTGCCGTCGCCGCCGTCAAAGCAACCATACTTAACAGCATGGAGCGGATATGACCCACTGTCCTCTCCTTAAGACAATTTTCTTTCTTTAAACAGGTCGCGCTGCGCCAGGTCAATGCGGTTGTTCAGAAGCCTCCGATACCGAAGCTGGGATTAGTAGCGATTGTAATGCCGTTCACCGCAGAGGCGGTGCGCCTGCCGACCCGAGATGCGACCAGATCACCGTCTCGCCGGGGTCGCACGCGCCTCCGCGGTCAGCACGAGTTCGGCCGCGAGCAGCGCACCCTCCTGATCCTGCGCGACCGACGTGTGTTCGACGATATCCGTCACGAACTGCGGCCCGAACGGCAACGGCACCTTCGAGCAATCGAGGTAGCGCGTCCCCTTCTTGTCGGCGATCAGCAGGTGGTTGCCGCCCGGTCGCCCGGCGATGTCCACATATTTGCGGAGCTCGATATAGCCCTCGGTGCCGAGGATGAAGAGGCGGCCATCGCCCCAGGTCGGCAGGCCGTCGGGGGTGAACCAGTCGACGCGGACATAGCCGGCACCACCATCGCCACTCAGCATCATGTCGCCGAAATCCTCGAACTTGGGATGCGCGGGATTGCCGAAATTGCCGGTCTGCGAGGCCAGCACCTGCGCGCGCTTGGTGCCGGTCAGGTAGACGAACTGGTCGGCCTGGTGGCTGCCGACATCGGTCAGGATACCGCCGTTCTGCGCCGGGTCCCAGAACCAGTCGGGACGGCTCGCGGCGGACAGCCGGTGTGGTGCCAGGTTCACCGTCTGGATCACGCGCCCGATCGCGCCGTCATGGACGAGCTGCCCCGCCATCACTGCGGCGGGCACCTCGAGCCGTTCGGAATACATGATCCCATATTTGCGCCCGGTCTCCTTGATCGCGCGGCGGACGTCGGCGAGTTGCTTCAGCGTCGTCACCGCCGCCTTGTCGCTGAGGTAATCCTTGCCCGCACGCATGACCCGGATGCCCAGCGGTGCGCGCAGGCTAGGAATCGCTGCGCTGCACACCAGCTTGATCGCGCGGTCGTCGAGGATTTCCTGTTCGGACCGGGCAAGCTTCACGTCGCCGTAGCGCTTCCTGAACATCGCGATCTGTTTCGGATCGGTCGCATAGAACGCGGTGAGCACGCCGCCGCCGCGGATGATCGCGTCGGTGATGCCATAGATGTGGTTGTGGTCCATGCCGATCACCGCGAACGGCAGGCGGTATTTCGCCTCCGGTGCCGGACGCGCGACCGCACCTTCGGTGGGCGCATCGCCGCGCGTGGCGGATTGCGCGAACGCGTCGGCGGCGAACCCGGCGGCTAGGCCAGCGGTCAGCCCAAGCCCTAGGATCCCGCGTCGGTTGGTATCGGTCACAGCTATTCCCCTTGTCAGATCGCAACCAGATTCGTCGGCCAGGTCATCGCTTCGCCGCGGTCCATCGCCTGTTCACCGAGCAGCGACGCGACGCTTGCCTGATAGGCCTGCCGCAAGAGGCCGGGCAGCGGTTTGCCGGCACGCACCGCGGCACCGAACCCTTCGAACTGCAGCATCGTCTCGTCATATTCGCCCCAGCCGAGCGACTCGCCGGGCGTCGTCACGGGCAGCTCGGGGAACCAGGTGGCACCACCGATCGGCACGGTGCGCTTGTGCCCCCGCGCGACGTCCTTCTGCATCCGCTGCAGCGCCAGCACCTTGGCCGGCACCTCCTGATAGATGCGGCCGAGTTCGGGCTCGATCGTGCCCTTGCTACCCTGGATCTGCTCCTCGCAGCCATAGCGCGCGTTGTTCAGCAGCGAGGTGTAGATGAACTTTCGCCCGCCGGCATATTCGTAGATCAGCGCGACATGGTCGTAGACCTCGCGGCCGTCCTTCCAGAAGCAGATGCTGCCCGACCCGATTACCCGCGTCGGCGCCGCGTCGAAGAACCAGTTGCCGACCTGAAGCTGGTGCGTCGCCAGTTCGGTCATCAACCCCGCCGAGCTGTCGCGGTACAGCCGCCAGTTGATCTGGCGATCGGTGGCGTCGGCCGGCACCGCGCGACGCCAGGCATTGTTGCGGTGCCAGCTCGCACGGATCTGCGTCAGTGAGCCGATCTCGCCGGCTTTCGCGCGCTTCAGGGCGTTGAGATAGGTCGGGTGGAACATCCGCTGGTGGCCGATCTGGAGCACCTTGTTCGCCGCCTGCGACCGGGTCACCATCGCGCCGCAATCCGCGATCGTGCGCGCCATCGCCTTTTCGCACCATACGTGCAGCCCCGCATCGAACGCGTCGAAGCTGTGCCGCGCGTGCATGTTGAGCGGCGTCGCGATCACCACCGCATCGATCCCACCCGCGTCGAGCATCGCGCGGTGATCGCTGAAGACGCGCGTCGTCGGGCCAACCCACTGCCGCGCCTTCGCCAGGTTCGGCGCATAGGTATCGCAGATCGACACGACCGTGCAGTTGCGCGTCTTGGCGATGTTCTGGATCAGCGTGCGGCCGCGGTCGCCGGTGCCGATCACGCCGATCCGGACCGGGTTGGTCTTCACCGGATCGGCATCTGCCGCCGACGCAGCCGAGGCTGCCCAGGGCGCAGCCGCCGCCATCCCCGCACCCGCGGTCGCCATCATCACGCGATCGATGAACGATCGCCGCGTGAGGTCGAAATCCTTGTCGGTCATGCCGCTTGCATCCTCGCTACGTCGACGGTCGGCGCCGCCTCTTGGGAAAGATCATACAGAAAACGTCGGGCCGGCTCGCCGTCCAGCAGCCGTCGCGCGCCAGCGTCATTCGCGACCAGCAGAGCGGTGCTCAGCGCCTCGGCACGGCCGCCGCTGCGATCGATCGCCACCGCACAGCGCGCCGTGGTGATTATCGTGCCATCGCTCGGCCGGATCATCGCCGCACGCTCGGGCGCGTGCGTACCCGCGCCCACCGTCGTCGAGATCGACAGCGCCTCGTCGAGCAGTTCGAGCTCGACCAGCACCGCGCCGTCGACCAACGGATGGGGTATCGCGAACGGCCAGCCCCCCCCGAGCGGATGCTCGCCGATCACCGTCAGCGAGCTCTCGCCCGCCGAGAGACACGCAGAGACGACGCCCGCACCGCGCAACGCCGCACCGGCCCGATCGAGCGCGAACCCCTTGCCGAAGCCGCCGAAATCCAGCGCCAGCGGTCGCGTCGTCGAGATCCGTGCCGCGCGCGGGTCGAAGACAATGTCGGCCCACCCTGCCCCACCGAAGCGGTGATCGATGGCGGGATCGAACGCCCCGTCGGTCAGCGCGTGCACCTCCTGGACCGCGATCAGCGCCTCGATCAGCACCGGATCGTCGATCGCGGCGTCCCGACCGGCAAGAAGCTCGTCGTTGAGCGCAGTCGTCGGCGACGGTCGATGGATGGTCAACGCATCGTCGACGTCCTCGATCGCGCGCCGTGCCGCGACCAGCGCATCCGCAAACCCGCCGCCGAACACGTGCAGCTCGACCCGCGTTCCCATCGCACCGAAGCGTTCGACCTGCGCGACGATACTCACGTCAGGCCTTGACCTCCCAGCCCGGTTGATACGCGACCGACCACAGCTTCATCGCCTCCGCGCTGCTCGGCTTGCCGGTCGTCGTATCGACGGTCAGCACGCTGTCGGTGCGATAGGCCATGTTGCCCAGATGGCAGAGCGTCGTGCTGATATGCCCCTCGGCGATCGGCGAATTGAGCGCGGAGGCGCTGCCGCGGATCACGTCGACGAAATTACCGGCGTGATAGACGTCGAGAATGCCCTCGCCGACGGTGCCGGTCGTCTCCGACGTCGCCTTGGCCATCACCTGCCGGATCGACTTGCCCGCCAGGTCGTAGAGCTCGAAGCCGTTGCGATCGACCACCGCCGACCCCTTCGTGCCGAGCAACAGGACGCCGCGTCCCCGGCCGTAGGTCAGCATCGCATTGCAGCTCTGCCCGTTCCAGCGGATCACCCGGTCGTTGTCGTAGGTCAGGTCCAGCGCGAGCGAATCGTACATTTCCCAGTCGTCGCCGGCATGGAAGCGCTTGGCGCCCTGCGCCGACACCGTCTTCGGATAGGTCAGGCCCATCAGCCAGCGTGCGACGTCGAGTTCGTGCATCGCGTTGTTGCAGAGTTCGCCGGTCCCGTATTGCCAGAACCAGTGCCAGTTATAGGGGACCAGGTTCGACCGGTACGGCGCGCGCGGCCGTGGTCCCTGCCACATGTCCCAGTTGAGATTGGCGGGCGGCGTCGTCACATGCCCCTTGCCGATCGTCTTGCGATCGTTCGCATACCAGGTCTGCGCCTCGTAAACGTCGCCCAGTTCGCCGGCCTGTACAAGCGCGAGCAGCTGCCGCGTCTCGGGACTCGATCGCTGCTGGTTGCCGACCTGCAGGATGCGCTTGGTGCTTTTCTGCGTGGCGATCATCGCCTCGCCCTCGGCAGGCGCGATGCCGATCGGCTTTTCGCAATACACGTGATGCCCGGATTTCATTCCGTCGACCGCTAGCTTGGCGTGCCAATGGTCCGGCGTCGCGATCGTAACGACGTCCAGCGCCTTGTTGTCGAACAGGCGACGGTAATCGCCTTCGGTCTTCGGTGCCGGATTGCCGCGCGCCGCAAACTCGCCCGCGCGCTTGGCCAGCACCGCCGAATCGACGTCGCAGAAATGCGTGATCTCGACGTTCGGCAGCTTCGTGAACGCACCCATATGCGCCTGGCCGCGCCCGTTGACGCCGACTATCGCCACGCTGAGCCGGTCGTTCGCGCCCTTGATCCGCGCATAACTGCGCGCGCTCATCGCCACACCGAGCCCCAGCCCTACCGTGGCGCCCGCGCCCTTGATCATCGTCCGACGGTCCATCGATCCATCCCCCTCAGAGTTCGCGCAGCTTGATCGACCGGAATTCGACCCGGTCGCCGTGATCCTGCAGCAGGATCGGTCCCTGCTTGCCTTCGCCGAAGCCGGGCACGCCGGCGTATTTGCTCTGCGCCACCAGCGCACGGAAGGCTGGGGATCCGCGGTCATACTCGACCATCTTGAAGCCGTTCAGCCAATGCTCGACATGCGCACCGCGCACGACGATCACCGCACGGTTCCAAGAGCCCGGCGGGTTGATACGCTTGCCGGGGCTATCGGGATCGGAGAGGTTCTTCGCGGCGATCAGGTCATACAGCGATCCGAGCGTCCGGTTGCCATCGCGTCCCATCTTGGCATCGGGATGCCGCTCGTCGTCGAGCAACTGGTATTCGAGCCCGATCGACTCGCCCTTTTTGAGCAGCCCGGCATCGACGAAATACTTGATCCCGCTATTGGCGCCGGGCGTCAGCTTGAAATCGATCGACAGTTCGAAATTGCGGTAGTCGCGGGTCGTCGCGATATCGCCCCCACCGCCACCGCCGCCACCATCGACGCGCAAAGCACCGTCGGCCATCGACCAGCCCGATGCCGGAAACCCCTGGCCCTTGACGCTGCGCCAACCGGTACCGGTCTTACCGTCCCACAGCAGTTTCCAGCCGGCGCGCTGTTCGCCTGCGGACAGGCGATTGGTCAGCCAGCCCTGCTCGGCGAGCGCGGTCGCGGGCAGCGCGAACCGTGCCGGCGCATCGGTAATCATCCGCACCTTGCGAAACCGCACTTCTGGATGCCGCGCGGCCTCCGCATCGGGGATCGCATGGACCTGGAAGGCTATAAAGCCCCGCGCATCCATGTCGTCGACGACATCGGCGGCCGACACGCCGTTAATCCACGTCCGCAGCCGGTTGCCGATCGCCTCGACACGGTAGTGATTCCAGTCGCCCGAGCGAAAGGTATGGCGCGCCGCCTCGTTGCGACCCAGCGTATAGAGCCATTGCCGCCGCTGCTCGTCGTATAGCCCGGCGCTCCAGCGGCGCGACGACGGGTCGATCTCCGCCTGATACCCATGCACCACGCCGTCACGGTAATCGGGTCGACTCTGACCGCGGATCATGATGCCCGAATTGAGCGCCGGATCGGTCTTCGCATCGAATTCGATGATGAAGTCGCCATACTGCGCCTCGGATACCAGCCAGCTATTGGTCTTGCCGGGCTCGGCGCGTCCGATCAGTTCGCCATTCTCGAACGCATAGCTCGCCTTGCCGCCGGTCGCGCGCCAGCCGGCCAATCCCGCGCGGGGAGTAACATCGCGCCACGGCGCCTTTGCCTGATTAACGGGAACCTGATGGGTGGAGGATTGCTGCGTCGGTGCAGCATTGACCGATGACTGTGCCATCAACGGCACGACCGCCAAGGTCAGAATTGCGAGCGCTCGAGCCATTCGCTTCCCCTTTTCTCTTTTCTGCGAGCGCGGGTTGGGCAACCCTGTCCGGACGGGTCCGGTCGTCTCGCATCGTTTACCGCCGACATGTCGCTGTCGTACGGCCTCTCCTGAACCACGTCTTAAATTGTGGTCGGGCCACATGCAACAGGATTGTAAGGCATTTTAATCCGACCAGTGCGCGCTTTTCGGCTGCACGAGGCTTGACGATGCTTTACGCATCGCGATGTAAAAGACGGCGCCATCGCTCTGGCGGGCGCGCATCGAACGAGGAATATAATGCAAGGCACTGAAGGCGGCGGCAAACTCTATCGCAAGATCGTGCAGGCGATCATCGCCGACATCACGGCCGGCGTATACCAGGTCGGCGCGCGCCTGCCCGCCGAACGCGACCTGACCGAGCGGTTCCAGGTCAGCCGCCCGACGATCCGGGAGGCGATGATCGCGCTCGAGATGAAGGGCATGGTCGAGGCTCGCAAGGGATCGGGCGTGTTCGTGCTCGCCTCCTCTTCGAACGACTCGGAAAAAGAGCTCGACATCGGCGCGTTCGAGATCACCGAGGCGCGCCGCCTGCTCGAAGGCGAGGTTGCCGCGGTCGCCGCGACGGAGATAACCGAGCAGCAACTGCTCGAATTGCGCGGCCTGCTGGGTCAGATGAATCAGGACGACACGCTAGCGGCTGAGGACGCGGATCGTCGCTTTCACATCGCGATCGCGGAGGCGACGGGCAATGCCGTCATCATCTCCGCCGTCACCGACTTCTGGGACATGCGCTTCCGCTCGCCACTCGCGCGCGAAGTGCTGGCGAAGGCTGGAAGCCTCGGCACCGAGAACCGCATGATCGAACATGGCCGGATCCTGAGTGCGCTGGAGGCTCGCTCGCCGATCGACGCACGCAACGCGATGCGCGATCATCTCGCCCGCGTGATCGATCACCTGCTCGACGTTACCGAAACCGAAGCCGTCGAGCGCGCACGCGCTGCTACCGACCAGCGTCGACGCGCGCTGGCCCGACGCTCGGTCTGACCCGACGCTCGACCTGATCTGACTCGGTCCAACGGGACCGAACGGCCAGTCGCGCCTGCAGCCTGAGCGCGCGTGCCATCGAGCTTTTCAGCCTATCACAGCATGATAGCGCCACTGCGCAACCATAGTGGTCAAACAATCTCCCTGACCAAATGATTCTGCGTTGTCATATTTGGTTTGTAATGATACCTGACGAATTACGCCGACTTTAGAAAACTAGGGCGGCAAACTGTCGGACAGCGTCAACTCAGCGCGCCGGCCTATCGGGAGAGGGTCTTTGAGCCGTAAGAGCTTCGATAAGCGGAAACTGCTTATCTCGACGAGTATCGTCAGCCTATTCGTTGCCGCGCCCGTCATGGCCCAGCAGACTGCGGGCAGCCAGATGCCACAGCCAGCGGACAGTCAGACGAGCCCGCCCGATCCCGCTACCCAGGCCGCTCCAGAGGCCGAAACCGCAGATATCGTCGTGACCGGGTTTCGTGCCGCGCTGAACAACGCACTGAACCAGAAGCGTAACGAGACCGCAGCGATCGACA
The DNA here is from genome assembly GCF_057815015.1 of Sphingomonas sp. SL1004. Lineage (NCBI taxonomy): Bacteria > Pseudomonadati > Pseudomonadota > Alphaproteobacteria > Sphingomonadales > Sphingomonadaceae > Sphingomonas > Sphingomonas sp. SL1004. Next base: position 720,353 of record NZ_JBYMUX010000001.1, on the reverse strand, counting down.
GCATCGTCGCGGAGGATATCGGCAAGTTCCCCGATTCCAACCTCGCGGAATCGATGCAGCGTATTCCCGGCGTGGCGCTCTCGCGCGGTGACGGCGGCGAGGGCCGGAACATCTCGGTTCGCGGCCTCGGCTCGCAGTTCACGCGTGTGCGCATCAACGGCATGGAAGGCGTATCGCAGGTCAGCGGCAGCGATATCCGCGGCGGCGTCGCGACCGGTCGCTCGTTCGATTTCGTGACCTTCCCGACCGAGATCTTCTCCGCGCTTTCGGTCCGCAAGACTCTATCGGCGGACGTCGAGGAAGGCTCGCTGGGCGCGACCGTCGATCTTCGCGCGCCCAAGCCGTTCGACCAGAAAAAGGATTTCGTCCTTACCGGCACCGCGCGCGGTATCTACAACGACATCAGCAAAAAGGCCGATCCTCGCTTGTCCGCGCTGGTCTCCAAGAAGTTCGGCGACACGTTCGGCATCCTCGGCAGCATAGCCTATTCGAAGCGGCATATCGACGAATATGCCTATTCGGCGGTCGATGTCGTGCCGACCACGGTTTACGGCCAGGCGCAGCCCGCCGGCACCGCGAACGCCGGCGTGATCTTCCCGTTCTGCACGCCCGTCGGCTACAGCTATCGTGGGGCCGCGACGAACAGCCCCGTCGGCGGCTATACCCAGCCCAACGGGACGCCGATCGGCGCCGACGCCAACAATTGCAGCACCGGCAATCCGCGTACCAGCACCGCCGCGGCGTATGACTATATCATGAGCCGTACCGGGGTGAACGGTCGCCCGGGCGGCGGTGTCTATCTGCCGCGCCTGCCGCGCCCGGTGAAGAGCAGCCAGGATCAGGAGCGTCTCGCCGGTACCTTGACGCTGCAGTGGAAGCCCAGCGCAAATACCGACATATCGCTCGACGGCCTGTATTCGCGCTTCAAGGTCGACCGGCTCGACCAGATGTTCGATGCGCGCTCGTTCGGGCGCGCGATCTCGAACAACGGCCAGCCTCTGACCTCGGTCCGCGAGATCGAAGTCGACGATAACGGGTCTCTGGTCCACGGCCTGTTCGACGGCGTCGATCTGCGGTCGGAGATGCAGCAGGAGAAGTTCACCTCGACCTACCGCCAGGTCAATCTGAACTTCGACCAGCGCTTCTCGGACACGGTTCGGGTCTACGGCCTGGCCGGCATCAACCAGTCGCGGCTTGACGTCGACCGCCTGCAGGTGGCGATCGATTCGAACGATACGCGGAACTTCTCGATCGATTTCCGCGACAATCCCGACATTCCGAAGATCGGCTACGGGATCGACACGACCAATCCCGCGCTGTTCCAATACGGACCGCCGCTCGCGAACGGCGACCAGCGCGGCCAGCTGTCGAATTTTATCCGCCGCAACACGATCACCAGCAAGACCTTCGAACTCAACGGCGAATGGGAGGCGGCACAAGGCTTCACGCTTCAGGTCGGCGGCCAGTATCGCACGAACAAATATACCGCGCGCGAGCGGCAGCTTGCCACCAACACCCCGCTCGAACTGCCGGCGGGCGTCACGCTCGCGAGCCTGACCACGGTGACGAAGGGCGTCGGCAGCAATCTGGACGGCTTGCTGCAGGATTTCGTCTCGATCGATCCGGACAAGTTCCGCGATGCCGTCGGTCTCGACAGCTATGCCTATTGCAGCATCGAATGCGCGAAGGGTACGTTTGGCGGCGTCTACGAGAAATACGGCTCGGGCTACGCGATGGTGAAGTTCAACACCGCCGACACCCTGCCGTTCGCACTGCGCGGCGATGCCGGCGTCCGCTACGTCCATACTAGCCTCAGCACCTATGGTCCGATCACTTCGGCGGCTCCCGCCGGATCGCTCTATCCCTCGCGTTTCGTGATATCGGAGGTCAGCCGCAGCTATGACGATTGGCTGCCGTCCGCGAATCTCGCGCTGGACATCACGCCGAATCTGATCGCGCGCGCTTCGGTGGCGCGGGTCATGTCACGGCCCGCCTACGGCCAGTTGATTCCCGCAGGCTCGGCAAACCTCGTCATCCAGACCGCATCGTTCAGCAATCCCTTCCTCGAACCGATCCGCGCCAATACGTTCGACGCGGCGCTCGAATGGTATTTCGCCAAGGGCTCGCTGATTTCGGTCGCCTATTTCTACAAGAATATCGAAAGCTACATCCAGACGACCAGCCAGGCGGTCGCGTTCCAGGATATCGGCCTGCCGCTGACGCTGCTCAACGGTACGCAGCTTCGCCCGACCGACGTGTTCACGGTCCAGCGCAGCAACAACACCGAGGGCGGGCCGCTGCGCGGGTTCGAGGTGAACGTCCAGTTGCCCTTCACCTTCCTGCCCGGCGTGCTGCGCAATTTCGGCGCACTCGGCAACTTCACGCGCGTCCGTTCGAACATCAACTACGTCATATCGCCGACGCTATCCCGCACGGCGCCGCTGGTGGGCCTGTCGCCGGAAACGGCAAGCGGGACGCTGTATTACGAGGACGACAAGTTCAGCATCCGCTCGACGGTAAACTACCGCGCGGCGTTCCTGACCGCGGTTCCGAGCGGTTCGGTCGACGCGGATTCGACGTCGAATGCGAGCTCGATCTTCGTCGATGCATCGGCCTCGTATAATCTCAACGAGCATATCAAGCTGATCGCCGAAGTCTCGAACGTCACCAACGAGACCAATCGCCTGACCGTCGATACGGTGCGTAAGGATCCGCTCTACACGTCCTATTTTGGTCGCACCTACGCCTTGGCGGTCAACTTCCAGTTCTGAATACCCCTTCCCTCCATCGACATCGACGCCCCCTGCCGATGTCGACCAACTCAGGGTGCGCCGCACGGTGTAGCGGCGCACCCGATTTTTCTGTTCGAGCGGAACCCAGATACGTCTCCAGTCACCATCAACCTTCACCGACGAAAAATGGCCTGACCACTTTATAGCATCTGGCCTAATAGGTTCGGGATCGCTAGACACATGTAACCGCAGCGAGGCCACAAGGTCCGCACAATCGAGAGAGGACGCTGGGTGCCGATGATCGAGACGATGCGCTGGTTCGGCCCTTCCGACCCGGTAACGTTACGCGATATTCGCCAGGCCGGTGCCACCGGTATCGTGACGGCGCTCCACGAGATCGCGAATGGCGACGTCTGGCCCCAGGATGCGATCGCCGCGCGGCAAGCCGAAATCGAGGCGGCCGGGCTCGTCTGGTCGGTGGTCGAGAGCCTGCCGGTGCACGAAGCGATCAAGACGTACGGCGCCGACCGGGACAGGCTGATCGACAATTATCGGCAGAGCCTGACCAATCTGGCCGCATGCGGCATCCGTACGGTCACCTATAACTTCATGCCGGTCATCGACTGGACCCGCACCGACCTCGCCTGGACGATGCCCGACGGCGCGCGCGCGCTTCGCTTCGAGCTCGAGGCGGCGGCAATCTTCGACATTCATATTTTACAGCGCGCAGGGGCCGAGCGCGATTATTCTCCTGCGCTGGTCGAAAGCGCAGGGCGCCGGTTCACTGCGATGGATACGGACGCGCGCCGCCTGCTCGAGAAGACCATCATCGCAGGGCTTCCCGGCAGCGAGGAGACCTTCACCGCCGATCGGTTTCGCGACGCGCTGGCGCAGTATGACGCGATCGATGCCGAGGGGCTTCGCGCCAACCACATCGCGTTCCTGAAGGCGGTCTGCCCGCTGGCGGACGCACTCGACATGCGGCTGGTGGTGCATCCCGACGACCCGCCCTTTGCGTTGTTCGGCCTGCCCCGCGTGGTCAGTACCGAGGCCGATGTGACGACGCTGTTCGCGCGAGTGCCCAACCGCTCCAACGGGTTGTGCTTCTGCGCGGGCTCGTTCGGCGCCCGTGCGGACAACGACCTGCCCGGGATGATCGAGCGGCTTGGCGACCGGATCGGCTTCCTTCACCTGCGATCCGTCCAGCGCGAGCCGGGTGGCGCCTTCCACGAGGCCGCGCATCTCGCCGGTGATGCCGACATGGTCGCGCTGGTCGCGGCCATTCATGCCCTGCAGACGCGCGAGGGACGCTCGATCCCGATGCGCCCCGATCATGGCCACCAGATGCTGGATGACCTGTCGAAGCACACGCTGCCCGGCTATTCGCTGCTCGGGCGGATGCGCGGCCTTGCCGAGCTGCGCGGTCTCGAGCGCGGGATCGCGTATATGGCGGTGCGCGCTTGAGCCGCCCGCTTCGCCTCTCGCCAGATCGACTGTTCTCCAGCGACCCGGACCAGCGCTCGATCGCCCGCGCGCTGTATGCGGAGATCGCCACGCTGCCGATCGTCTCGCCGCACGGCCATACCGATCCGCGCTGGTTCGCGACCAACGAACCGTGGCGCGACGCGACCAGCCTGTTGCTGGCGCCCGACCATTATCTGTTCCGGATGCTCTACAGCCAGGGCATCGCGCTCGATCGTCTCGGCGTTCCGTCGCGGGAGGGCGTGCCCGATACCGACCCGCGCGAAGCCTGGCGCACGCTCGCCACTCATTACCATCTGTTCCGTGGGACACCGTCACAGGCGTGGCTCGATCATGTCTTCGCAGAGGTGCTCGGGTTCGACGTGGCGCTCGATGCCTCGACGAGCGACCTGTATTTCGACGGCATCGCCGAGCGGCTCGCGACCGAGGCGTTTCGCCCGCGTGCGCTGTTCGAGCGGTTCGGGATCGAATTCCTCGCGACCACCGAGGGCGCCGACGATCCGCTCGACGCGCACCGTGCGATCCGCGGCTCCGGCTGGGCGGGCCGCGTCGTGACGACCTATCGTCCAGACGGCGTCATCGACGTGGAGCACGAGGGGTTCCGCCCCACGATGGAGCGGTTTGCCGCGTTGACCGGGGAGGATGTCTGGACCTGGCCCGGCTATCTCGCCGCGCACCGCAAGCGCCGCGCGGACTTCCGCGCCGCAGGGGCGACCGCAACCGATCACGGCCACCCGACCGCGCAAACCGCGAACCTCGATCCCGGCGCCGCCGCGGCGTTGTTTGCCCGCGTCACCGGTCCCGACCCGACACCTGCCGATGCCGAGCTGTTCCGTGCGCAGATGCTGACCGAGATGGCACGCATGTCGATCGAGGACGGGATGGTCATGCAGATCCATCCCGGCAGCGTGCGCAATCACAACGCGCGCCTGTTCGCCAGCCACGGACGCGACCGCGGCGCCGATATCCCCGCCCGCGTCGATTTCGTGCATGGCCTGCGCCCGATGCTCGACGAGGTCGGCAACGATCCGAGCCTCACCATCATCCTCTTCACGCTCGACGAATCCACCTATGCGCGCGAACTGGCGCCACTCGCCGGCCATTATCCCTGCCTGCGTCTCGGCCCCGCCTGGTGGTTTCATGATTCGCCCGAAGGCATGCGCCGCTTCCGCGAGATGACGACCGAGACGGCGGGCTTCTACAATACGGTCGGGTTCAACGACGACACGCGGGCGTTCCTGTCGATCCCCGCGCGCCATGACGTCGCACGACGTGTCGATTGTGCGTTCCTTGCGCGCCTCGTCGCCGAGCATCGGTTGGCGGATTGGGAAGCGGCCGACCTCGCGCACGAACTGACCGTCGGACTCGCGCGCCGAGCCTACCGCGTGTGAGACTGTCCGCCGCCACGATCGACCGGCTGTCGGCGCATGTCGCACGGCCCGACTATGACCGCGCCCGCAGGACCGCGCGATACTAGCCGACAAACCGGCAGCATTCGGCAGACGATAAAAGCGGACAAACCGCGAGGGGAGAGCGAGCGTGGACGGTTCAACACAGGCGACGGATCCCGGCCCGCAAAAGGCCGGCGGCAATGTCCGCTGGGTCATCTGTGCGTTGCTGTTCTTCGCGACGACGATCAATTACATCGACCGTCAGGTCATCGGCATCCTCAAGCCCACGCTGCAGGGCGAACTGGGCTGGTCCGAAGTCGACTACGGCATGATCGTGTTCTGGTTCCAGGCGGCCTATGCGATCGGCCTGCTCGCCTGCGGGCCGATCATCGACAAGATCGGCTCGAAGATGGGCTATGCCGCGGCCATCACGGTGTGGAGCCTCGCCGCGCTGTTCCATGCGCTGGTCCGCAGCCCCGGCGGCTTCTCGATCGCCCGCTTTGCGTTGGGGCTCGGCGAGGCGGCGAACTTCCCGGCCGCGATCAAGTCGGTCGCCGAATGGTTTCCGAAGAAGGAACGCGCGCTCGCCGCCGGCATCCTGAACGCCGGCGCCAATGTCGGCGCGATCGCCACGCCGATCGTCGTGCCGATCATCACGCTCGCCTATGGCTGGCGCGCGGCGTTCATCGTGACGGGCCTGCTCGGGTTCGTCTGGCTCGCGGCGTGGCTTATCTTTTACCGCGCGCCCGAACATCACCCCCGGGTCTCGGCACAGGAGCTTGCCTATATCCGCGCCGATCAGGACAATGATGCGGGCACGACGCCGATCCCGTGGCGTCGCCTGTTCCGCTATCGCGGCACCTGGGCCTTCGTCGTGGCCAAGTTCCTGACCGATCCGGTCTGGTACCTCTTCCTGTTCTGGCTGCCGGACTTCTTTGCCAAGCGCCACGGCCTCGATCTCAAGACGTTCGGTCCGCCGCTGATCGCGGTCTATCTGCTCGCGGACGTCGGCAGCATCGGCGGCGGCTGGTTGTCGTCGGCACTCATCAAGCGCGGGTACAGCGTCAACGCCGGCCGCAAGCTGGCGCTGCTCGCCTCTGCCATATTGGTATTGCCGATCATGCTGGCCAGCACCGTGTCCAGCCTGTTCGCCGCGGTCGCGATCATCGGCGTGGCCGCTGCCGCGCACCAGGGCTGGTCGTCGAACCTGTACACGATGGTCTCCGATACGTTCCCCAAGAGTTCGGTCGCGTCGGTCATGGGGATCGGCGGCGCCGCCGGGGCGGTCGGCGGGATGATCATGGCGCGCTATGTCGGGCACGTGCTCGAAACGGTCGGCAGCTACGTCCCGGTGTTCGTCTGGGCCGGCATCGCCTATTTCGTCGCGCTGGCCATCGTCCATCTTCTGCTGCCGAACCTGGAAGATGCGCAACCCGGCTAACGTCGTGCAGGAGCCGATGACGAGCGTTCAAACATCGGCTCATACCATCTCCCATGTTTCGAGGATCGTCGCTCATGATCGTGCCGTCCGTTCTTCTCATACTGGCGGCAGCGCAGGCGACGGTCGCGCCCGTCGCGAAAGCCGAACATGTCGCGATCCAGGCAGCGGACATCGATCGCAGCGCGGCCTTCTACCATGAGGCGTTCGGCTTGCGGATCATCCCGACGCCGCTCAAGAACCGCCGCTGGCTCGACCTCGGCAACGGCCTGGCGCTCCACATCCTCGACGGCCGCACCGCACCGAAGCCGTCGAACCGGAACGAGCATCTGGCGCTGCATGTCGACGATCTCGCTACCGTCACCGCCTGGTTGGACCGACATGGCGTCGTCTGGACCGATCTCGCGGGCAAGCCGCGCGCGATGCAGGTCCGGTTCGACGGCGTCCGCCAGATCTATGCGCAGGATCCCGATGGCTATTGGCTGGAGATCGGGGACTCGCCTACCCTTTCCAAACGCTGATTTCACCCAAACTCGGCGCGATTAGCGGCAGGAACATTAGCCCGCGATGTTCGAGAAGTTCATTGCCGCATCAGATCGTCTTATCCTGCCGCACGACCCCGCAGACGCACCGTCCGGCTGCAGAGAGTGGACTGAGGTTCGCCTTCCTTCGCCGGTCGTACACGCTACACAGACAGACCGGGCCGTGCCCCCTTCATGTGGGCGACGTGCCGACGATCGGAAGGACCCGCCCAATGGTACATGAACTCGCCAACATCCTGATCCGCGCCGGGATGGGAGAACAGTTCGAGCGGAGTTTCTCGGCCGCCGTGCCATTGTTCAAACGCGCAAAGGGCTGCGAGAGCGTTCACCTCGAACGATCGGTCGAAGATCCTCTCCGGTATCTCCTGAGCATCGTCTAGGGCGACGTCGTTGCCAAGACATTCATCCCGGTCCTGATCGACCTGTACAAGCAGGGCCGCTTCCCGTTCGACCGGCTCGTCCGGTTCTATGCGTTCGACGACATCAACCAGGCGATGGAGGATTCCGAACGCGGCGTCACGATCAAGCCGATCCTGCGGGTCGCTCGCGAGCCTGTTGCCGCCTGAACGACCGGGTAGAGTCCCTATGGCGGGACTTCATTTCCCCTTCCGGTCTATGCGAAAACGCATATGGGTTACGCGTATATCGCAGATCGCTAAAGCATTATGCAGCGTCCATATCAGCGGGGTAGCAACGAGGTGTCCAAATGCTTCCCGCCCTTTTCGTATCGCACGGTGCGCCGACCTTCCCGTTGACGGATGCGCCCGCCCGCCTTTTCCTCGAGCAACTCGGGGCTGATCTTCCTGAACGGCCGCGCGCGATCCTCGTGATCTCCGCGCATTGGGAGACCGCCGCGCCGAGCGTGACCGCAAGCGCGGTCAACGAGACGATCCACGACTTCACCGGCTTTCCCGCCGAGCTGTATGCGATCCGCTATGCAGCGCCCGGTTCGGCCTGGCTGGTCGATCGTGTCGCCGGCCTGATCGAAACGGCTGGCGGCAAGGTCGCCCGTGTCCCCGGCCGCGGTCTCGATCACGGCGCATGGGTGCCGGTGCGGCTCGTCTATCCCGAGGCCGACATCCCCGTCGTCCAGCTCTCGGTCCAGACCGCTCTCGGGCCGGACTATCATTACAAGCTGGGCCAGCTTCTGGCACCGCTCCGCGAGGAGGGCGTGCTGATCGTCGGCTCGGGCAGCTTCACCCACGACCTGTCCAGCTTCCGCCAATATTACAATGCCCTGCACGCCCCTGCCCCGGCCTGGGTCGACCAGTTTGCGGACTGGATGACCGATGCGATCGAGGAAGGCCGCATCGACGACCTGCTCGCCTATCGCAACCGCGCGCCGCAAGCCGTGCGCAACCATCCGACCGAGGAGCATCTACTGCCGCTGTTCGTGGCGCTGGGAGCCGGAAGCGGCGGTAGCGAGGCCGGACGGGCCGAGCATCTACACGCGAGCACCACGCACGGCATCCTGCGGATGGATGCCTTTGCATTTGGAGGAGCGGCATGAACCGGCCCCTGATCGTCGCGTTGCACGGTGTCGGATCGTCCGGTTCCGACATGGGCGCAGCCCTCGCGCCGTTGACTGCCGTTGCCGAGGTGATCGCACTCGACGGCTGCGAACCTTTCGACGGCGGTGGCCGCGGACGGCAATGGTTCTCGGTCAGCGGCGTGACCGAGGCCGACCGGCCGCGGCGCGTGGCGGGTGCGTTGCCTCGCATGCTCAAGCGGCTCGACGACCTGGCAAGACAGCACGGCGTCGCGCGAGAGGATCTCGTGCTGCTCGGCTTCAGCCAGGGCGCGATCATGACGCTCGCGATGGTGGCGCAGGGGTTTCACGCCGGGCGCGCCATCGCGATCGCAGGCCGACTGGCAGCGCCTGTCATCCCAGCGGCTACACACCCCGCGTCATTGCTCGTCATCGCCGACTCGGTCGACCGGGTGATGCCACAGGGATTGTCGCAGGACGCCGCCGAACGGCTTCGCGCGGCAGGCCATCATGTCGACCAGATCCTGACCGCCGGGATCGGCCATGGCATCGGCGCGCAAACACTTTCCTCGATCGCGAGCTGGCTCGCCGCGACCGCTTCCCCACGCCCCCCCGAACTCACCCCCGCACTTACGATCGAAGGATGACATCATGACCACGAACACCCTGGATACCACCGCCTCCTCTTGGGCGCCTCGCCTGCACGCCATCTTCCGTATCGTCCTGGCGCTCCTGTTCCTGTCGCACGGACTGGTGAAGCTGTTCGGCTTTCCCGCCGGCGCAGCACCAGGCCAGGTGCCGCTGCTGAGCCTGTTCGGGCTTGCTGCAGTCCTTGAATTGGTTGGCGGCCTAGCCCTGCTCGTCGGCCTGTTCACCCGCCCGATCGCCTTCGTGCTGGCAGGCGAGATGGCCGTCGCCTACTTCATGGTGCACGCTCCCCAGGGCTTCTTTCCCGTCCTCAACGGCGGCGAGCTCGCGGTGATCTACACCTTCGCCTTCCTCTTCCTAGCTGCCGCGGGTTCTGGCCCCTGGAGCATCGACGCCAAGCGCGGTGCATGATGCTCGACTGGGATGACCTCAAGACGTTCCTGGCGATCACCCGGCACGGCACGCTGTCCGCGGCCGCGCGGGCGCTGAAGGTCAGCCAGACGACGATGGGCCGCCGGCTCGACCATCTCCATGGTCGGGCCGGCGCAACCCTGCTCGATCGTACGCCGACGGGGTTCCGGTTGACCCCGACGGGTGCGGCGATCCTCGGCGAGGTCGAGCGCATGGAGGATGCGGCGCTGTCGCTGGAGCGCACGATCAGCGGCGGGGACCAGCGCCTGGAGGGCCTGGTCCGCGTCACCACCGTCGATGCGCTCGCCGCGCACATCCTCACCGCCGGTCTCAAGCCGCTCCACGACGCGCATCCGGGTATCGTGATCGAGCTGATCACCGACAATCGCTCGCTCAGCCTCGCCCGCCGCGAAGCTGACGTAGCCGTCCGGCTCGGCCGGTTCGATGCCCATGAAACGGTCGTGCGAAAGATCGGCGAGATGGCGTTCGCCGTCTATGCTTCCGCCGCCTATCTGGACGCTCGGGGCAGGCCCGACTGGGCGACGGGCGCACCGGGGCACAGGATCGTGCGAGTACAGGACGACCTGCTCGACACGCCGGACGGACGCTGGTTCGCGGACTGCACGACGCGCGCCGAACCTGCGCTTCTCGCGAACAGCCGCGAAGTTCAGCTCCAGGGCGTCAAGGCAGGCCTCGGGCTGGGTCACCTGCCCTGTTACCTCGCCGCACATCAGTCGGATCTGGTCCGCCTCGGTACCGGCGAAGCCCTCACGCGCGAGATATGGATGGGCGTCCACCGCGACACCCGCCACGCGCCGCGGATCATGGCGGTCCAGGACGTCCTCGTCGCCGCTATCGCCACGAACAAGGCGTTGCTGCTGCCGAATTTCGGCACGGCCGCGCCTCCACTTACTCCTCAAACACAAGGGAAATCATCATGACCGGCAAGCCAACAATCGGCATCCTCATCGGCAGCCTGCGAACCAACGGCCTGACCCGCAAACTCGCGATTGCGATCCAGAAGCTCGACGCGATCGGCGGGTTCGGCGCCAACCATCACCTGCGGCAGAGCCTGGTATTCCTCGACATGCCGGCGATGCAGCAGCCGGAGGCTTATCTGGGACACGCCGCCAGCCTGTTCGACGACGCCAGCAACCTGGTCGAAGGCAGCGGCAAGACCTTCCTTGAAGGCTTCGTAACGGCATTTACGGCCTGGGTAGCACTGCACCCAAGCAAGGCCTGATCGACCAAGGGGACCCGGCCAGCCTGTCGGCCGGCCGGGTTCACCGGGTTACGCCAGACGCTGCGCGTGCCAGCGTAGATGGTCGGCCATGAAGGTCGAGATGAAGTAATAGCTGTGGTCGTACCCGGGCTGCATCCGCAAAGTCAGGTCGATCCCGGCCGCATCGCATGCCGCCTTCAGCAGTTCGGGGCGGAGCTGTTCGACCAAGAACTGGTCGGCATCGCCTTGGTCGACGAGTATCGCCGGAATGCGCGCGCCGTCCTCGATCAGTGCGACCGCGTCATGCGAACGCCATGTCGCGCGATCGTCGCCCAGATAGCCCGAGAGCGCCTTGACGCCCCACGGCACCTGGCTGGGCGCGACGATCGGCGCGAGTGCGGAGACCGCCTTGAACCGATCGGGGTGACGCAGGCCGATGGTCAGCGCACCATGCCCGCCCATCGAGTGGCCCATGATCGATTGCCGCGCCATGTCGACCGGGAAATTGGCGGCGACGAGCGCGGGCAATTCCTCGGTGACATAGCTCCACATCCGGTAATTGGCCGCGAACGGCGGTTCGGTCGCGTCGACGTAGAACCCGGCACCGAGACCGAAGTCATAGGCACCGGCGGCATCGTCGGGCACGCCTTCCCCGCGCGGGCTGGTATCCGGCGCGACCAGGATCAGGCCGAGCTCCGCACAGGCCGCGCGAAACTCGCCCTTTTCGGTGACGTTGGCGTGCGTGCACGACAGCCCCGACAGGAACCACACGACCGGCAGCGTCGCCCCCTCGTCATGCGGCGGGACATAGACCGAGAAAGTCATCTCGGTCCCGGTGACGGCAGAGGCGTGTTTGTACACGCCTTGCACGCCACCATGCGATCGATTGGTAGAAACCGTCTCGATCATAGCCATTACGCCGCCTGCTTCAGCGTGTAGGCCTGCGTCGCGAGCACATCCATCAGCGTCGGGTTGAGGCAGTCATAAGGCTCGAGCCCGAGTGTCTTGAGCTGCGCGCGTACCGGCGTGGTTTCCGCCGGATCGACGCCGCCTTCGATGATCGACGACACGAACGCCGCGAAGCCCGGTGCGGCCGCCCCCTTGGTATCGAACAGCTCGGCATGGACGAAATCGAGACCGTAGAAGCCGTGGTCCTTGTTCTCGATCCGGCCGTACAGATGCACGCCGCAGACGGTGCAGGCGTGGCGCTGGATCGCGGCCCTCTCGTCGACGATCGCCAGCTTGTCGCCGTTCCGGGCGATCGCGACCTTCTCGCGCGGGACGACGCCGACGACGGCGAATGCCGCGCCCTCGGGCTTCCAGCATTTGGTGCAGCCGCACGCATGGTTGTGCGCGACGTCGCCGTCGACCGTCACCGTGACGGTGCGGTCGGTGCAATGACAGCTGAGCGTGCCGCCGGCGAAATCGCCGGTGCCGGGGGTCACGCCGCTATCGAGCATAGGGTGGAGGGATATGGTCATGGGGTAACTCCGTGTGATTAGTAGACGACGACCGAACGGATGCTCTTACCTTCGTGCATGAGGTCGAAGCCCTTGTTGATCTCGTCGAGCGTCAGGACGTGCGTGATCATCGAGTCGATCTCGATCTTGCCGTTCATGTACCAGTCGACGATCTTCGGAACGTCGGTGCGGCCGCGGGCGCCGCCGAACGCGCTGCCCTGCCAGACGCGGCCGGTGACCAGCTGGAACGGTCGCGTCGAGATCTCCTTGCCGGCCTCCGCCACGCCGATCACGGTCGAGACACCCCAGCCGCGATGGCAGGCTTCGAGCGCCTGGCGCATCACGATCGTGTTGCCGGTGCAGTCGAACGTGAAGTCCGCACCGCCATCGGTCAGCGCGACGAGGTGCGCGACGATGTCACCGTCGATCTTCGACGGATTGACGAAGTGCGTCATGCCGAACTTGCGGCCCCATTCCTCCTTGTCGCCGTTCAGGTCGACGCCGATGATCATGTCGGCACCCACCATGCGGGCACCCTGGACCACGTTCAGGCCGATGCCGCCGAGCCCGAACACGATCACCGTGTTGCCGACCTGGACCTTTGCGCTGTTCACCACGGCGCCGACGCCGGTGGTCACGCCGCAACCGATATAGCAGGTCGTCTTGAAGGGCGCGTCCTCGCGGATCTTCGCCACGGCGATCTCCGGCAAGACCGTGAAGTTCGAAAAGGTCGAGCAGCCCATGTAATGGAAGATCTGCTGGCCCTTGTACGAGAAGCGGGTCGTGCCGTCGGGCATGAGCCCTTTCCCTTGCGTCGCGCGGATCGCGGTGCACAGGTTGGTCTTGCCGCTGAGGCACGACTTACACTGGCGGCATTCGGGCGTGTAGAGCGGGATGACGTGGTCGCCCGGCTTCACGCTGGTCACGCCGGGGCCGACCTCCCGGACGATGCCGGCGCCTTCATGGCCGAGCACGCTCGGGAACAGGCCTTCGCTGTCGAGGCCGCCCAGCGTATAGGCGTCGGTATGGCACAGGCCCGTCGCCATGATCTCGACGAGGACCTCGCCGAACTTCGGCCCTTCCAGGTCGAGCTCGACGATTTCCAGGGGCTTCTTTGCTTCGAAGGCGACTGCGGCACGCGTTTTCATGTTGATCTCCAATTCTCTGAACCAGGTCATGCCATGCTCGACGCCGCGGGATAATCCGGGCATTCGGCAATTCATTGTTGCTGTGTGGGGATGATCGTGCGGAGGTGGGACGGAATTGCAGAAGCGGTCGCCGTCGATACCGCCGGCACGTTTGCGGGCGCGGCGCGGTCTTTGAAGGTGTCGACGTCGCATATTAGCCGCGCCGTTGCGCGGCTCGAGGCGACGCTCCAGGTTCAGATCTTCAACCGGACCACGCGCCGCGTCGTCGCGACCGAGCAGGGTAGGCTTCTGCTCGACCAGCTCCGCCGGGTCATCGACGACCGCGACCAGGCGTTCGCCAGCGTAGCGGTCGACGGTGAACCCCAGGGGGACTTGAAGCTGACCTGCTCGATCGCGCTGGGGGATCGCTTCGTCGTGCCGATCGTCCGACAATTCGCGACGGACTATCCGAACGTCAGCGTCACAATCGATCTGACCAACCGCATCGTCGATTTGATCGCGGAAGGATATGACATCGCGATCCGCACCGGCGGGCTCCACGATTCCAGCTACGTCGCGACGCGCATCGCGTCGAGGCGGCTGCAGGTTTGTGCCTCGCCGTCCTACCTAGAGGGAAAGCCCGGCCTGGGCGAAATCGCAGATTTAGACCTGCATTCTTGCCTGCTCGGCACGAACCCCCATTGGAGTTTCGCCGTGGATGGTGCCGAGGTTGTACGTCGGGTCAGAGGGCGGTGGCATTGCAACAGCGGGGAATCCACCGTCGAGGCGGCGATCGCCGGCATGGGAGTTTGCCAACTTCCCGATTTCTATGTGCGCGAGCCGATCAAGGACGGCAGCCTCGTCGCGCTCCTCGAAGAGTTCGAACCCTCCGCGCAACCGATCTGGGCGGTCTATCCGCACAGGCGCCATCTGCTCCCGAAGGTCCGCGTACTGGTCGATCGGCTGAAGGCGCAATTGCAGTCTCGACTCGGCGGGAGATGACCGGGGACGTGCAACTCGGCTGCCCCCGATCTCCCCGCCTGGTCGGCAGCCGGCCGTTGGTGACGGCGAAACCATATTGTCGGCGAGCATCTCGAAACCTATTGTCGACAGTATTCGCCTTCATCGGCGTCGCGCCTGAGTTCGTGTCGCGGAGGGAGTGTTGCTAGGGCCCGTACAACTCGAGGCCGCGATGGCCCGCGCGGACCAGAAGGTTTCAGCTATCCTCGCCTGAGCGGAATGAAGGCTGCTCTTCGGTGTCCCGCTTTGCGGCGGAGCCGATCCGTTAACGATCCGAAGGCTGTACGACGGCCTTCGCATACAGACGTTTGTGCAGGTCAAAATCGAGACGGCATGGGCACGCTCCATCGCACCCATGCCGTCTCAATCGGATTCAGGCAGTTTGCCCGCCATCGACGTTCAGGATGGCCCCGGTCACGTGGCGAGCCGCCGGACTGGCCAGGAATACCACGGCAGCGGCGACGTCCTCCGCTGTACCGTAGCGGCCCAAGGGGCTGAGGCTGCGCTGGAAGTCCGCATAGTCCCCGTCGGCTGGGTTCATGTCGGTGTCGGTCGAACCGGGCTGCACCAGGTTTGCGGTGATATCCCGGGGGCCGAGTTCCTGCGCCAGTCCGCGCGTGAATGACTGCAGCGCCGACTTCGTCATGAAGTACACCGTGCCCGTCGCGCCGACGATCCGATCTGCTCCCGCGGATCCGATCGTGATGATGCGGCTGCCCGACGCCAGATGCCGGATCGCAGCCTGAGCGGCAAGCACGGGAGCCCGTACGTTCACCGCAAGCAGGGCATCGATGTCTTCGATCTTGAAGTCTTCGATCGTGCCGTAAAGTGCGATCGCGGCGTTGTTGACGAGGATGTCCAATCCCCCCAGCGAGGTCACGGCGTCTTCGACCGATCGCTTGATGGCGGCGGGATCCGCGCTGTCGGCCTGGATGGCGAAGCCGCGCCGCCCTTCCGCCTCGATTGCTCGCACGACCTCTGCGGCCCGGTCTGCGGAACGCTCGTAAGTCACGGCAACATCCGCACCCTTTTTCGCCAGAGCCAGAGCGATGGCGGCGCCGATGCCTCGCGATCCACCCGTCACGAGCGCACGTTTGCCAGTCAGTTCGGTCATGATAATGTCTTTCTGTATCGTTCGACACAGATTAGCTAGGATCGTTGTCTTCCGGCGTCAATGTATTACATATCGATCGATGCAGAAATCTAACTCGTCGGGAGAAGCTGGAACGGCCGCAACGCGATCACGCGGCCGGCCCCGTGCGTTCAATCGTGATGCGGCGCTGGAACAGGCCACCCGGTTGTTCTGGAGCAAGGGCTATGAAGCGACCTCGATGACGGACCTGACGGGGGCGATGGGGATCGGGTCTCCGAGCCTCTACGCCGCATTCGGCTCGAAGGAGGCGCTCTACGCCGAGGCGTTGCAGCACTATGTCGACAGCAATGAGCATTTCGTCTGGGCGGCCTTCAAGGCTGCGGACAGCGCAAGAGGCGCCGTCCAGTCCCTCCTGATGGACTCAGCTGCGGCGCTGACCGGTTGCATCGCCGACATGCCCCGCGGCTGTATGGTGACACTCTCGTCGGTCGGCAGTGAGGGCCATGCCGGCCTCGGCGAGATCGTCAAAGCCGCACGAGCCGTCACGCTCGAGCGGCTGGAAGAGCGTCTTGCGCAAGCCAAGAAGAGCGGTGAAATTCCTCAAGCTACCGATGGTCGTGCGCTCGCCCGGTTCGTGCAAGCGGTTCAAACAGGTATGTCGATCCTGGCGCGCGATAGCGCCAGCCGCTCCGAGCTGGAGAATCTGACGTTGGTGGCAATGGCCGGATGGGACGCTCGCACCCAATAGTCCGGAAAAACTCATTAGGGCCTGATCGGTAGTGTCCGACGCGGTTCAGAGCCCGATCGCTAACCGCAGCGTGATCGTCCGCGGACGCACGGGCACGGTCTGCGTCAAGCTGTCGAGCGTGAAAGGGTTGCCGAAGCCGAAGCTGTTGCCGCGGCTGTCGAGCAGGTTGGTGACGTCGACCGACCAGCGTCGCCTCCCCATATCGATCGAGCCGCCGGTATCGATCGTGGCATAATGACCCGCCGGACGATCGAGCAGCGGATCGAAGCTCAGTCGCGTGCGGCCGATATAACGAGCCGCCGCATAAATCTGCGCAGGCAGGCCGCGCACGTCGAAGCTTCGCGAGGCGGCGAGCCGTGCGGATATGTCGGGCACCACGGGCAGCCGGCGATCGTCGTCATCGATCGTCACACCCGACGAGGTCGAGGTCAGGCGCGCACGCTGCAGCGTGGTGCCGAAATCGATCGCGACCGGCACGAGGTCGAGCCGACCGCCGAGTTCCAGCCCGTAATTGACCGCGTTGCCCGCATCGATCGTCCCGAGCAGGCCGTCCGCGCCGACGGTGTCGCTGCGCAGATGCTCCCAGGTCGAGCCGAAGATCGCGCCGTGCAGCGCGAGACGGTCGCCGTCCACGCGGATCCGCCACCCAAGCTCGAGGCTCTGCAACTCGTCGCCGGGGATGCGGCGATCGTTGACGGGCGCGGTGCGACTGACACCCGCCGGACGGACCGCGCTCGCATAACGCAGCCAAACGAGACCGAGATCGTCGCGATGCCAGCTGAGTGTCGCACTGGGCGTGACGCCGACCCGCGCCGCGCGTTCGCGGTCGGGGTCGACCTGTTCGAGATGGCTGATCGTCGAGAACGCGCGCAGGCCGAGCTTGAAATCGAGCGACTGCGTCAGTTGCTGCGTGCCCTCGGCGAACAGGGCTGCGTCGATCACATCCTCTTCGTCACGTCGTGCCGTCACCGCAGGAGAGCCGCCGGTGGCCATGAACCGGCCGTCCAGCCGGCTGGTCGAATGCAGGATCGTCGCGCCGACGATCCACGGATGGCGCGCAGTCGGGTCGCTGACGCGGACCTCCTGCGACAGGAGTTGCGCCGAGCGATCCTCGATATAGGCGAGCGGCGCGGTCAGACCGAGCGAGGGCGCCAGAACGCTGGCGTCATAGGTGCTGCCGAATTCCTGGTCGACGAATGCGGTCGTCGCCTGCACGTTCAGCTTGCCGATCGGCCCATCGAGAGTGAGCGTTGCCGAGGTGAAGTCATTGTCCTGCGGCTCGGCGATACGGGTCGCGCGCGACAGGCCATCGGTCGCATATTGGCTATCGCGCGCATCGATCCGCTGCGCGACGCCGCCGAGCGTCGCGTGCCAGTCGCCGAACGCCCAGCGCAACGCGGCGCGGCCGCCGATCCGGCGGGTCCGATTGACGTCGCGGCGGTTTCGCCCGGTGTCGTCGATCCAGCCGGGCATCGTCTCGCTCCAGCCCGAAGCGCGCAGTGCCAGCGTGCCGGGCAGGATCGGCACGTTGACGATGCCCTCGACCGCGCCGCCCAGCGCGCCGTTGGCGACGCTCGTTCCCTCGATCGCGGCGCTACCGGCGAAGCGATCGAGATCGGGCGCGACCGTGACGATGCGGACGACGCCGCCCAACGCACCGGTGCCGTACAACGTACCCTGCGGTCCGCGGAGCACCTCGACGCGGTCGACATCGACGAGCCGCAGATCGGGGTCGGGCGCGGCATAGCCGATCCGCGCGTCGTCGAGATACAGGCTGACCAGTGACTGGCTGGTGCCGTTGAACGCACTGTCGGCGACGCCGCGCAGGAAGATACGGTCGCGGCCGGGGCCCAGATTGGTCGAGAACGCGCTGTCGGTGCTTGCCATCACGTCGACCAGCCCGCGCCGCCCGGCAAGACGGTCGAGCACCTGCCCGTCCGCGATGCTGATCGAGGCGGGTAGATCGGAGAGGCGTTCGTCGCGCTTGCTGGCGGTAACGATGATGTCGCCGCTGGCCAGCTCGGGCGGCGGCGCACGGCGGCCGAGTGGACGCGGGGTTTTTTGCGGGACAGCCTCGATCCGCCACGTCGTCGCGTCGATCCTGATCGCACGAAGCCGGCTGCCGGCCAGCATCCGCCGCAACGCATCGCCGACATCGCCCGCGCGATCGATCCGCCGGACACGCAGATCGGGGAGCGATCCCGCCATGCCGATCGAGATGCCGCTCTGTCGCGCGAGCACGTCGAGCGCGGATCGCAGCGTGCCGGCCGGAATCGTCAGCTCCAGCCGCGTCTGCTCAGCGTGAAGCGGCGGCGTCCAGATGCACCACGCCGCCGACGCGACGAGCGCGTATCGGCAGGACCGCGCGAAGCTGATCGACGAGCCGCGATCCATCACCAATCGTCAATACCCCGGAGAAACGCAGGTTCGCCGCGGACGGATCGACCATCAGCGGGGCGTCGGCATACCGCGATATGTCGGCGGCAACCAGCGCCAGCGGTGCGCCATCGTAATCGAGCCGTCCATCGGCCCAGTCCGAAACGCGTGCAGGATCGACGGTGCGGCGCTCGGCGATCTGCTTCGATGGTGTGATGTCCAGGCTTTGCCCGGCGTGCAGCATCGTCGTGTCCGCCGAGGAGCCGCCAATCGGCGTGACGTCCACCGCGCCCTCCGCGACCGTGACCGCGACGCGACCGCGCGCGCTGACGACGTCGAACCGCGTGCCGATATCGCGGACTTCGTAGCCGCCGGCGCGGACCATCAACACGCGCGAGGGATCATGGCGCACGGCAAAGCTCGCGGCGCCGTCGGCGATCTCGATCACCGGACTGGTCCCGCCGCTGACCGAGAGGCGGGACCCGCGGTCGATCTGCATGCGGCTGCCATCGGCGAGCGTGACCGCGCGTGTCTCGCCGCGACCGGTCGTGTAAAGCTGTGCCGCCGTATCGGCCGACGGGACGGCAATCAGCACCGCAAGCCCTGCCGCCAGCGCGCCGCCGGTGCCGAGCGCAGCCCAGCGCCAGCGCGGCGATCGTGCCGGCGCCGGCGTCTCGGCGACCATGTCGTCGTTCGCGGGCATCGCGGCTGCGATCGCGGGCGCGGCCTCGCCGATCTCGGCGTCCAGCACCGCGACGCTGTCATAGGCGCGGCGATGCGACGGGTCGGCGTCGAGCCAGGCGCCGAACGCCTCCCAGTCCATTTCCGGCGAATCGAGCCGGGCGTGCCAGGAGGCCGCGTCGTCGATCGCCGTGCGTATGTCCGTCATGCCGCCCTCCTTTCCCCGCCCGAATGATAGACGCCGCCGCCTGTATCGGACCGCAGTTGCTTGTCTCGATCAATCATCGAGCGCCTTTCTGAGGTGCCGGAGCGCGACCGCGACGTGTTTTTCGACCGCGCTGCGGGATATGCCCAGTTCGGCGGCGATCTCGGCATGCGATGCGCCGTCGATGCGGTGCCGCCGGAACACGCGCATCGCGCCTTCGGGTGGCCCGGACAAAGCGGCAACGAGCCGGTCGAGCCGCTCACGCCCCATCGCCGCGTCGAAGGCGGAGGGCGCATCGTCGATCGCCTCCGCGCCCATGACCGACGTCGTGACTTCGACATAGCCCGCGTCGCGCCGCTGCCGTCGCCCGCCGGCCCGTACCCGGTCGAGCACGATGTTCATGCCGACGCGGTGCAGATAGGCGAGCGGGTTCGCGATCGGGCCCGTCATGGGCTCGGCCACGTGCAGCCATATTTCCTGCACCACGTCTTCGGCCTCCGCGACGCTTCCCGTTCGCCCGGTGAAGAACCGGACGAGTTGCGGGCGGTTGGCCGCAAGCACCGCGGACAGGCCGGCGGGCGGGATCGGGTCGGCGTCGGCTACGACAGGGCTCCGCGTTCAAGTGCAGCGCCTTGGCCGCATGGACATAATGCCCTTGTGCGAACGGTAAGTCGCCCCAGAAATCTATCGCGTCAGGCGGCGTGCCGATCGGCGGGATGCAGCGGCCAGATCAGGATCAGCACGACGATCGCGACCGCCAGCACGCCGGAGGCATGCGGACGGCTGAACGCGAGTCCGCCGTGATCGAGCGGCTTGTCGAGGAAATCGCCGACCGCCGCGCCGAGCGGTCGGGTCAGGATGAACGCCGCCCAGAACAGCAGCACGCGGTCGATCGCGGTCCACAGATACAGCGCGGCGATCACGGCCAGCATCGCGCCGAATATGATCGCGGCACCGCTATAGCCGAGCCCACCGGTGTCCGCGGTCCAGTCGCCGAGCGCGGTGCCCAGGGTCTGCGAAAAGGTGATCGTGACCCAGTAGAACAGTTCCGCGCGCGGCTCGTGCACCGTGGCGACCGACACCGATCCCAATGCGCGATGCCATACCAGCAGCGATGCTGCGACGCCGGCCAGCAGGATGAGCGACCCGCCCGGATACCCGATCCCGAGCGAGCGCGTCGCGAAGTCCGCCATCGTCGTGCCGGCGGTCGTCGACGCGATGATCGTCGCCCAATAGAGGAACGGCCGATAGCGCGGTGCCGCCACCTGCCGCCACACCAGCAATACTAGGATCGCGGCGAAGATCGCGGTGCCGACGAGATAGCCGAGGTTCATCGACATGCTCACCGTGTCGCCAGCAGTCTCGCCGAGCGTGGTCGCCAGAATCTTGATGATCCAGAACACCACAGTGACGGCGGGCACCTTGGCCAGCGCCGCGTGGTCGCGGTCGGTCATCGCGGCTTGTGTCGGATCATGCCGCCCAAGCGGACGATCATGACCGCGATCGACAGCACCGCGCATGCCAGGATCGCCAGATAGAAGCCCGGACAGGCCCAGGCGGATCGGCTTTCCACACCAGCCATACAGAGCCGGCCGTCGCCGCTGAAGTCGCAGACATCGGCATTGCACGGCGTCGTCGCGAGAGGCGGATCGGTCGCGGCG
Organism: Sphingomonas sp. SL1004; assembly: GCF_057815015.1. Lineage (NCBI taxonomy): Bacteria > Pseudomonadati > Pseudomonadota > Alphaproteobacteria > Sphingomonadales > Sphingomonadaceae > Sphingomonas > Sphingomonas sp. SL1004. The sequence goes on along the minus strand of NZ_JBYMUX010000001.1, from coordinate 698,627 downwards.
GCGAGCGGCATCGCAAAGGCGATCGCGGTCATCGGCATGATCCTTCTCTCCTCGTGGCGGCACCGTCGGCATACAGCGCGAGCAGTGCGTCGAAATGATCGTCCATCGTGCGGATTGTGCGCTGGAGGCCGGGGGTCTCGCGGGCGCGTGCCACCGCGAGGATCGCATCGGCCGCACTCTGCGCGTCGCCCGATCGATAGGTCACGCCGCCGCCTGCGCGCGCGAGGTCCGCGGCACCCCCGCGATCCGGCGCGATCAGTGGGCGACCAGAGGCGATCGCCTCCGCTGCGACGAAGCAGAAGGTCTCCGCTTCGCATCCGTGGATCACGGCATCGGCGCTGGCCATCATCCGCGCCAGTGCCGCGCGATCGGTGGTCGGCTCGACCAGGCGGACATGCGGATTGCCGTCGATCGCCTCGACGACCGGGCGCTGCCGCGATCCGCCGCCGACGATCACCAGCCCGACCGGCACCTGCGCACCCGCCAGGGTCGCGGCCTGCGCGACCATCGGCCAGCGCTTCTCGGGCGCATGCCGTCCGACGCCGATCAGCAGAAGCGCATTCTCGGGCAGATCGCACAACGCCAGCATGTCGCGTCGCGCCGCGGCATCGCGCAGCGTCGGCGAGAATTGCCCGGGCTCGACGCCCATGGGATCGGTTACGACCTTTTGCAGGCCGCCATCCCGCAGTCGCTCGGTCAGGCTGTCGCTCGCGCTCACCACCAGATCGAACCGTTGGTCGAGCCGCCGCAGATGGCGCCAATACCAGTCGAACGCCCGGTCGACCGTCCGTGTCGATGCGACCCCCTCGAACCAGCGATAAGCATAGGCCGACAGCGGATCGGCATGCGCGACCAGCGACAGTTTCGCGCCGCTGCCACGCTCGGCACGCCAGTCGGCCACCATCGACGCGCTGCGCCACGGTGACGAGACCTCGACCAGATCGGGGTCCTCGTCGTCGAGCACCGCGTGCAGCGCGGTGCGATCGGCGAAATAGCGATACGAGCGGTCGAGCGGGAAGCGGGGCGATCGCACCCATCGGATGCGGGCGTGCGGGCCCCGGCGCTCCTCGCCATCATGGTCGCCCGGCGCCACGACGACGACCTCGTGTCCGCGCTCGGCGAACGCGATCAGCTTGCGATCGATATAGGTGCGCACGCCCCCGCCGCTCGGCGTGTAGAAGGCGCAGACATCGACGATCTTCATGACGCGCGTCCCCCCACGGGCAGCAGATCGGCATAGCGCGCGACGGTGCGTCGTGCCGACAGCGATCGGATCGTCCTGTCGATACTCGTCATCAGAGACTCCTTGGTGACGTCGCCGGGATGCACCGCGACCCTGAGCGTCGGCAGCCAGTCCGGCAGCGCGCGTGCGGCGGCGGCCACCGCGAGCGAACTGGCGGTCCGCGCGGTCGATCGGCTGGCCCAGGTCACCACCGGCCCCTTCGCGACAACCGCGCCGCTCGCCGGTTGCCAGACCCGGAAATGATCCTCGGCCAGCGCGAAATCGCAGGTTTTCAAAGCCGCCCTGGCCCCCGCGCCATAAAGCCACGCCGGCGCGATGAACCCCGCGACCGGACGACCGATCGCCTGCTCCACGACATCGCGCCCGCGCCGCATCCGGCATTCCGCCTCGTCCGCGCTCAAGCCCAGGAACTCGCCTTCGCCGGCCGTCATGTACCGTGCCTTCATCGCGGCGGCGGTCCCTTCGTGGTCGCTCGTATCGCGGTGGAACCAGCCATGTAGGAACATCTCGACGCCCGCATCCGCCCAGCCACGCAACCGACGCGCGAACGCCGGCGCGCGGTCCAGCGGTGCCGCGCCCCAATGATTGGGCACCACGAGCATCGCGAACCGCGGGCCGCCGAGGATCTCGCCGATCGTTTCCGCCAGTCGCTCGATCGGATCGGCAAAGGCAGGCGAGACATCGTGGATCGATACGATCAGGCGCTTGTCGCGCGGAGCTTCGGGCGTGTGATCCCTCGAACCTGTCACCATCGCACCGTCCAGAAAGCAGCGTGTCCGTCCATGCTCTGGTGACGGCACTGCGGAGGCCGATCCGCAGTCCTTCGCAAAATTTTTGCCTCGCCGTCCAAGGTCGGGCTGGGGATAGCCCGGCGCCGCGGCGTCGAGATGCCATGACAGATCCGGGTTCGTTCGCCGCCGCGGCCTCGCGGCACCGTCTCAATCGGGCAATGGCAAAGGTCAGTGCCGCATGAGCGACGCGCTGCACCGAACGCCCAGCGGGACCCCGAGCCGAACCATCCTGTCCGCAGCGGCGCTGCCGCTGAAGCCGATGGTGGTTCACAAGGGGCTCGTCGCACGCTGGCTGACGCCGCTCCTGTCCGCCGCGATCCTGATCGCCGCGCTCTGGCAGTTGCGCCATCTGGACGTGCGCGGCGTCATCGCGATGGTACCGCGGTCGCCGCTGTTCTGGCTGGTGTTCGCCGCCGGCTATCTGGCGATGCCCGCAAGCGAATGGGTCATCTATCGCCGGCTGTGGACCCTGCCGGCCAAGGGATTCCTCGCCTTGCTCCGCAAGCGGATCAGCAACGAGATCGTCGCGGGCTATTCGGGCGAGCTCTATTTCTACGCCTGGGCACGTCGCCATGCGACGATGGTCGGCACACCGTTCGGCGCGATCAAGGACGTCTCGGTCCTGTCCGCGGTCGTTGCGAACGTCTGCACGCTGGCGCTCGCCGCGCTGAGCTGGCGCGCGCTCGTCGCGTTAAACCTCGGCACCGATGCCAAGGTGATGATCCTGTCGGCCGCGAGCATCGCGCTGCCCTCGCTCGTGGCGCTGGCGATGCGCAAGCGGCTCTTCAGCCTGCCGCGCGGCGATCTTCGCCGGATCGCCATAATCCACCTGCTGCGCATCGTCGCGACCACGGTGCTCGCCGCGGCGCTCTGGGCGGTCACGCTGCCGACCGCGCCTCTCGCCTGGTGGCTCGTGCTCGCGACGCTCCGGATGCTCGTGTCGCGCCTGCCGCTGATCCCCAACAAGGACATCGTCTTCGCCGGGCTGGTCGCCTTCACGGTGGGCCAGTCGTCGCAGGTGACCGCGATGCTGACGATGATCGCCGCGCTCTGGCTGATCACGCATCTGCTGCTCGGCGCGATCCTTGCCGCCGTCGAGATCCTGAACCCGGAGCGTACGCAATGATCCTGTCGCTGATGACCGTCCTAGCTGCCACCCTGCCGTCGACACCCGCGCTGGGAACCGAGGCGGCGCGGTGCCGGCCGCACGAGACCGGCCCCGCGATCGTCGTGACCGTCGACGGACTGAAGGATCGGGCGGGACGGCTGCGGGCGGAAGTCTATCCGGCTGTCGAGGGGGATTTCCTCGCCGACGACAACGTCCTGATCGCACAGGGCAAGACCTTCCGCCGCGCGGTGATCGCAGTGCCGCCATCCGGCCCTGCGCAATTGTGCCTGCGCGTACCCGGCGAAGGCGCCTACGCGCTGAGCGTCGTCCACAGCCGTACGGGCGGCCACGGTTTCAGCCTGCTCCACGACGGCATCGGTTTTGCCGGCAATCCACGGCTCGGCCACTCGAAGCCCGATGTAGACCAGGCCCGGATCGTCGCGCATGCCGGTCTGACCGCGACGACGGTCGTCATGAACTATCGCAGCGGACTATTCTCGTTCGCGCCGCTCAAGCACTGATTCCGTCGACCGGCCAGGACGGGAGCCGCCGCACACGATCGCAGGTTGGCAATTTCGATATGCGGTTGATCCTGCGCGGCGGCGTCTGTGTAGAAAACAGTAACGGGAGACCGAATGGTGTCGATACGGATCGGGAATTTCGGACTTCGGGTGGCGGCGCTGATGGCCTGTGCCGCGCCCGCCGTCGCCAGCGAACCGCATCCGATGGTGTCGGTCATGACGTATAACGTGCACGGCCTGCCCTGGCCGATCGCGGAGGATCGCACCGCGTCGCTGTCCGCCATCGCCGCGCAGTTTCGCGCGATGCGCGCCGCCCGCCGCCAGCCGGACATCGTCGCGCTGCAGGAAGCGTTCGTGCCCGATGCCAAGGCGATCGGGATCGCGGCGGGCTATCGCTATATCGCGTTCGGCGCGCCTGCCGAAGACTCGTCGTCCGCCACGACCCCGGACGACCGACGCTTCGTGTCCGAGGGCAGCATGTTGCGCGGCGAACGGGTGGGCAAGCATGTCGGCAGCGGTCTGGCGATCTTTTCCGACTACCCGATCCTGGCCGTGCGCCGGATGAGCTATCCGGTCTGCGCGGGCTATGACTGCCTCGCCAACAAGGGCGCGATGGCGGCCTCGATCGCGATCCCCGGCATGGCCCGGCCAGTCACCGTCATCGACACCCATCTGAACTCCAATGGCGCAACCGGGGTGTCGGAACCGCGCGCGCTCTATGCCTATAAACGGCAGATCGACCTGCTCGGCAGCTTCATCGGTGCGGTCGCACGGCCCGACGCCGCAATCCTGGTGGCGGGCGATTTCAACGTCGGGCGAGACCTCGCTCGCCGCAGCTATTTCGCCCAGCGGATGTTCGGCGGGCCAATCGCTCTGACCGGCGGATCGCTGCAATGCCGGATGACGCGCGCCTGCGTGGTGAGCGAGCCGACCGATATCGCGATCTCGACCGCCCGCGCGAAGGACTGGTTGATGTATCGCGCCCCGAACGCTCTTTCGATCCGACCACTCGGTCTGAGCGCGCCGTTCGGCCATGATGGCGCGAACGCGATGCTGTCCGATCATGTCGGGGTCATGCTCTCCTATGCGCTGGACAGCGCCGGTATCCGGTCCAGACCGCGGGCCATTCTGGCGAGCCGCTGACGGCCGATCGCGGTGTCAGGCCAGCAGCAGAAGCGGCAACGCGGCTCCCGCCACGAGAACTATCACCGACGTGCGTCGCATCGATCGATTGGTGAGCGCGATGACGATGCCGAGAATCGCCGATGCCAACAGCCCGATCGACATCGGAGCGACTAAGATAGGCAGCCTGACTCACAACCCCTGGCCGCCGGCAGATCCGGGGCGGTCGAGGTTCGAGAAGTCGAGATCTTCGAGTTCGTCAGTAGATGTCGCGCCGGTAACGTCCATCTTCGGTCATCGCCTCGAGCGTGGGATCACCGAGCGCCAGTCGCAGCGCTTCGTCGACCGCGGGCGCCATGCCCGCAAGGCTGCCGCAGACCAGGATCGTGGCACCGCGATCGACCCAGGCACGGATATCGTCTGCCGCACGCTTCACGATGTGCTGGACGTACAGGCGGGACGTTTGGTCACGAGAGAAAGCGCGGTCGACGCGCGCCAGGGTGCCGCGGTCGGCGAGCGACTCCATTTCGTCGCGATAGAAATCGTCGATGGCCGGGCTTCTTTCGCCGAACAGCAGCCACGCGTCACCCGCCCCGCGTTCGGCACGCGCGTGCAGATGCGCGCGCAGCCCTGCGAGCCCCGTGCCGTTGCCGATCAGGATCATCGGCGTATCGCCTGCGGGCGCATGGAAGCCGGGATTGTCGCTGATCCGCAGGAGGACCTCGCCGCCAATGGGGGCAAGCGCGGTCAACCAACCCGAACCGAAGCCGAGGCCATCGGGCCGCGCGACCTGCCGGACCAGCAATTCCAGGCGTCCGTCGCTCGGAATCGAGGCAATCGAATACTCGCGGTGCGGCAGGTCGCGAAGAGACGCGACGACGTGCGCGGCATCCTGCCCCGCGACCGTTTCCGGGTAGGGCAGGATCGCGCCGGACAGATGGTCCGCGAGGGGCAGCCCCCGCACCTCGACCTCGCCGTCCAGTCCGGTCACGGCCAGGAACGCCGCCACCCGAGCGGGATCATGGCGCGGCGCGATCTCGGCGATATCGCCCGCCTGCCAGATCGGCAGATCGCCGTCGATCGGCTCCAGCGCCAGATGGAAGGCCTTACCGCCCAGACTGCCGGGATTGAGCAGGCAACGCTCGACCAGCCGCCAGCGCGCGAACGCGGCGGGTGCCCAGTCGGCGACGTCGCCGTTCGCGCCGATCGACGCGACCTGCCGCTGCCAGTGGCGCTGCGCATCGACATCGTCGCCGTCCATCTCGATCATGTCGAACAGCCGCCGGCCGCCACCGGTGTGCAGCCACCGATCGATCTGGTGCCCGAACGCACAGAAATCGGCATATTCACGGTCGCCGAGCGCCAGCACCGCATACTCTAGCTCGCCCACCGCAGGCGGCGTCGCGAGCGACCGGCGTGCGAAGCCGCGCACTATGTCTGGCGGCTCGCCCTCGCCATAGGTGCTGACGACGAACAGCGCGCGGCGCGCCTGCGCGAGCACGGCGTCGTCGACCTGCGTCAACGGCATCACGCGCGCCGGGGTGTCGGTGAACATCGCCGCGGTCGCGCGTGCGATCCGTTCGGCGCCACCGGTCTGGCTGGCATAGGCGATCAGCAGCGAACCGTCCGCAGCCTCTTGCGACGACGCCGGCATCGTTACAGGCGCCGCGCGCGCGCGCTTGCGCCGGCCGAGATAGAGCAGCAGCCCGGTCACCGTGAACAACGGCATGGTCAGGCTCGCGAGCATCATCGCCACGCGCCCCGCCAGCCCAAAGAAATCGCCGCGATGGATCGGCAGCATGGCACCGATGATCGTCTTGCCCCACGGCTTGTCGGCATAGCGATCGGCCTTGACGATCCGCCCGCTCGCCTGGTCGACCGAAAGGTCGTCGGTCATCCGGTCGTATCGCGCGCCGATCGGCAGCACGCTGAATTCGACCGGCTTGGCGTCGGTCGGTGGTGCGAAGCTGACGGTGCCGAAATCGGGCCCGGTCGCGATACGCAGGCCGGTCCAGGCGACCGTCACCGATCGCGGCGTCGCGGGTGCATCCCTGCCCCCCTCGCGTCGTTCCGCGACCGCGGGCTTGCCGGTCAGCGCATAGGTCACCCCGTCGCGATACCAGCCATAGGACCACCACAGTCCGGTGAACCCCGAGACAAGATAGAACACCACGACCCAGCCTCCGATCACGGCATGCAGCGTGCGGTACAGGTTGCGCCCCGTCCGCCGCAGATCGAGCACCAGCCACGACCGCCAGTCGAGCGCGCGCCGCGGCCAGCGCAGATACAGCCCGGACAGCGCGAAGAAGATCAGCGACAGCGCCGCGATCCCTGTGATCTGCCGGCCGATCCCGTTGCCGTTGCCGGGCAGCGCAAGCCAGCGATGCAGCTGGCGCACGACGGTGAAGACCGACTGGCCCGTCCTGGTCCCGATCAGACGCCCGGTGGCTGGATCGACCAGCGCATCCTCGCGCGCTTTTCCGCCCTGCAGTCGAACCTCGGCGGGAAGCGCGGGATCGCTGTGCAGCGTCAGCCGCTGGACGCGCGTTCCAGGCCGCTGTGCCGCGATCCGCGCGATCAGCACGTCGGGCGCCAGCCGTGTCGCGTCGGGGTGCAGCGCGGCGCTCAGCATCGGCCGCGACAGCGTCGCCATGATCTCCGTCTCGAAGCTCATCATCGCGCCGGAGACCCCCATCAGCGCGAGCACGAAGCCCACGGTGATCCCCACGAACCAGTGAATCTGGAACAGGACGCGGCGCATCATCGGAAATTCGCGCGCAGTTCGACGAACACGGTGCGCGCACGGCCGACGAAGGCGCCGCGCCGCGAATCGAAGGCGGAGGTCGCATAGACCTTGTCGAAGATATTCTCCGCGCGCAGCATCACGTCGGCGAAGCCGAGCTGCTTGGTGATGCTGCCGTCGAACACCGCGAAGCCCTTCATATGTGCGCCACCGCGCGCTAGCTGGCCCGAGACATATTGCCCGCCCAGCGCCACCGCCGTGCCAAGCGGACGAACCTGGTATCGGCTCCAGGCGCCCGCCTGGTGCCGCGGCGCGTTGGGGAAGCGGCCGCCGACCGAATTGTCGATCGCCGGCCCTGCGCTGTCGGTGATGCGCGCGTTGTTATAGGCATAGTTCGCGGTCACCACCCAGTCGCGCCCGATGTCGGCGGCCAGCGTCAGTTCGACGCCCTTGCTCGTCACTTCTCCAACCGGCGCGAGCTGGTCGATCCCGCCGATCGGCGGCAGATCGGGATCTGCCTGGACGATCCCGCGGCGCACGATGCGGTAGAGCGCGAGCGTCGGCTGCAGCGCGCCGTTCAGGAATTCACCCTTGGCGCCGACCTCGACCTGCCGGCTGGCGACCGGCGCGAACGGGCCGCCGACGCTCGAGCTCTGGACGCCCGGCGACTGCGGTTCGAAGCTCTGGGAATAGTTGGCGTAGAGCGAGGCGGTCTTCATCGGCTTGTAGATCGCACCGCCCCGCCAGCTCAGTCTGTCGCCCGACGTCCGATCGTCGCCGGCCACAGGATCGCGGTCGTCGAACCAATCCTGGCGCAGCCCGCCGACGACGATGACGCGGCCGATATCGATCTGGTCCTGCGCGTACAGGCCATAGCGATGCGAGCGCACGTCGGTCCGTTCCGCATTGCCCGCGCTCAAATCGTAATCGACACCCGAGGTGAGCCCATAGACCGGGTCGGTGAGCGACAGCGCCGGCACGCCGGACCGCACCGCCACGCTGTCGAGCTTGGACCGCTGGCGATACCAGTCGCCGCCCGCCGCGATCGTGTGATGCAAGCGGCCTGTCTCGAACTTGGCGATTAGATTGCCTGCGACGGTCAGCCCGGTGATGTCGTAGCGCTGGCTGCGATATTCGCGCGGTACGGTATCGAAGATCCCGTCGCGATCGCTGTCCACCACCGCGCGCGGCTCGTGATATTCCTGATGCTCGCGGTAGCGGAACCAGCGTGACGCCAGGTTGAACGACACCGCGTCGCTGAGCCTGTGATCGAGCCGCGCCTGCGCCACCGTGCCGCTGAGCTTCGAAAAGTCGGTTGGCTCGAGATGGTTCCAGCGGCGATCGGCGAGGAAATTGCCACTGTCGTCAATCGGGATCCCGCGGAACCGCCCCGGCAGGTCCTGCTCGAAATGCGTCAGCTGCGTCGTCAGCTTCGTGTTGGCACCCAGCCGCGTCGTGAGGCCGCCATCGAGCACCAACGACTGGCTGCGGCTGTTGACCTGGACGGTATCGAGACTCTCGTAGAACGCGCCCGCGCGTCCCGAAAGGACGCCGCCCCGGTCAAGTGGCCCGGTGACCTCAGCCGACGCGCCATACCGGTCGCGATTCCCGACGATCCCGCGCAGCGAGGCGCCGAACGTCTCAGCCGGCTTCTTGGTGACATAGTTGATCATGCCGCCAGGCGCGCTGGCGCCGTAGAGCATGCCGACCGGCCCCTTCAGGAACTCGACGCGGTCGATGCTGAACAGGCTCGGGACCGCGAAGCCCTGGAAAGGATCGCCGCGCAAGCCATCATAGAAGATCCCGTCCTGGCGGAATCCGCGATAGGTGACGGTCGCATATTGGCTCGCGCTGACGCCGGCGATGTTACGGTACAGGTCGGTGATGTCACGCGCGCCCTGGTCGCGGATCAGGTCGGCGGTGATGATCTGCACCGATTGCGGCAGGTCGAGCGGATTGGCGGGTGCGCGGCCGATCTCGGTCACATTCGCGCGGTATAGTTTTCGCGCGCGGCCGGTGACGATGATCTCGTCGTCGCGCTCGATCCTTTCTTCGGCACCGTCTCCGGCGATTTGCGCGAAAACGGGGGCCGGACCGAAGGCGGCCAACATCGAGGCCAGGAGCGCGGGCGCGCGGCGGTTATGGTACAAGGAGAATTCCGTTCTTCGACTGAACCGATGGCGGCGACGAAGGCATTTTACCTCGGCCCCAAACCCTCTCCCTGACGCCACCCCTAGCCTTATTGCGAATGCGTATCAATCTATAATACGGCCGATCGGCAGCCCTAGGTGTAACATGGATTTCGCCTGGCGCGCGGCACCGTGGACGATGAGCGATGGGCGGGCGACGAGTAGCTGTCGCTTCCACACGCACCGTAGACGAGGCGAAAGGGCAGAGCGGCCGTTCTTGAAGGTAGCGAAGAGGTCGAAGTGTCTCTTCACTTGACCAGCACGCTCTCGGCTATGCGTGCGAACCTGCCAGCGATGCGGGAGCCGATCGCGAGTTGGGATTCGCGTCACGCCCAGCGGGTGCGTCAAACGATCGACGATCGCGACGACCGCGCCGTGTTCGAGGGGAGCTATGCGCGGCTATGGCCTGCTCTGGTCTGATCCGGGCGCAGGCTGCTCGGTATCGATCGACCATATCAGGCGCAGGCGACCGTCCGCACGGCCGGGTTCCGCCCTGCCCCCTCGCTCGACAATGCCCTGCGCGATCGCCGTGCGCTGCCGCAAGGTCCCGCCCGACACGTCGAGCGTCCGATCGAGCCGAGCCGATGCCCAGCCCGCTTGGCCGAGCGCCTGATCGTCGATGACACCGGAGGTGATCGCGATATCCGGCAGAGCGACGTCGTTCGGCGGACTTAGTATGACGCGCCAGTCGGCGACCGCGGCGTCCGCGCGACGTTCCAGGTCACGATAGCCAGCGATGTCGAGGCCGGACAATGGCGCCGCGGTGGCGCGGATCGTCCGCCCGGCCGCCTCCGACTGCACCGATGAAACGGGAACGCCCGCGATCAGCGAAACGTCGGCGATTGCGCGATCACGCTCGCGTGCGGCGCGCAGCGCATCGCCATTGCCCGCTCGCGCGATCTGTGCGGCCTCGACCGCGCCGGTTTCGGGCGAGATGCGCACCTGATCGACATGGACGTCGACGGGCCGCGAGAGCCGCTGGCGAAGATCGGCCGCGAGCTTGCGGTCCGCCCCCGGTTCGATCCGCGGCGTCAGCATCACAGCCCGAACGCGGACCGGGTTCGCCCCATGGTCGATCTCGACCTGGCTCAATCGCGCACCGGGTGGAAAATCCTGACCCAGGGCATCGCGTACCTGCCGCTGGGCTACCGCCTCGAAGGCGATGCGACGCAGGCCGGCACCGAGGGGAATGGACAGGACCCCGATCGCCACGGCGAACAGGACGAGTTGCCCGCCGGTATGGTGCGGCGAAAGGTGGCTGCCGAAGCCGTAACAGCGCGCGACGAGGGCGGCGGTCAGCGCGATGGTGATGGCGTTGGTCAGGAAGAGCAACAACGCGCCCGAGAAGACCACCCAGTTCCAGGTTGCGATGCCGAACCCGACCACGACCAGCGGCGGCATCAGGGCGATCGCGATGGCGACCCCGACAACCGTACCGCCGCGTCCGCGGATCAGGGCGTAGCCGCCCGCGATGGCCGACAGCAGTGCGACGAGCAGGTCGAACAGCGTCGGCTGCGTCCGTCCGGCGATCTCGCTGGTGATCGTCTGGACCGGCGACAGCAGGATCAGCACGACGGACAGCGCCACCGCGAGCGCTGCGCCCAGGGTCAGCGCGGTCGCGGCGCGGCGTATCTCGTGGAAGTCGAGCGTGGCGATGCCGAAGCCCAGGCCGATGATCGGCATCATCAGCGGCGACAGCAGCATGGCGCCGATCAGCACCGCGACCGAGGGCATCAGCAGCCCGAGCAGCGAGATCGCGGCCGAGATGACGATCAGGAAGGCGTAGCGGCCCGACCACCCCGCTTCCTCGGCGATCTGTCGCAGGACGCCGTCATGGTCCACGCGTTCGGTGACCTTGGCCAGCCACGCCTGAGGGAGCGTAACGAATTTTGCAGGGTTCAGGTGGATCGGGTCGTCTCCGTCATGGCGAAGGTCTTTGAAAGACCATGGTACAGCTTTTCGCGGCATACCCACTGGCTGGCGGCATCGGCGATGAACGCGGTCGCGAACATCGGCAGCATGAGACCTCGGCTGGCAGTGGTCTCCGACAGGATGATGACCGCGGTGAGCGGCGCGCGGACGACCCCGGCGAAATAGGCGACCATTCCGAGGATCACGATCGCGCTGGCCGGCTCGCCGGGGAATATCTCGCGGAGCAGATTGCCGACGCCGGCGCCGACCGCGAGCGACGGCGCGAAGATCCCGCCCGGCAGGCCGGCGATTGCCGTCGCGGCGGTGGCGATCATCTTGGCCGGCCCGAACCAGAGCGGGGCATCGACGCCGACGATCATCGCGCGCGCCGACGCGTAGCCGGTTCCCCACGTCAGTCCGGTCGCGACGCCGAGCACCGCGACCACAGCGCCGCAAAAACCGGCGAACGCCACCGGATGCGCGCGGGTCCAACGCGTCAGTCGATTGCGGCTGACCGCCATTCCCAAAAGGATTCGCGAGAAGAGCCCGCCGGTCATGCCACCGGCGATGCCGGCGACCGGCGCGACGAGCAGCGCGGACAGCAGCGGCATATGCGCGCCGATCGCGCCGAAGTAGATATAGTCGCCCTGCACCGACTGGGCGACCATCCCGGCGATGACGATCGCGGCGAGGACCAGCAGCGTCACGCGCTGTTCATAGGCCGACGCGAGTTCCTCGATCGCGAACAGGAGTCCTGCGAGCGGCGTGTTGAATGCCGCCGCGACGCCCGCCGCACCGCCGGCGATGACGACCCCGCCGCGCAACGGTACGCGGACGACGCGGTGCGTGAAACCCATCACGGCCGCCGCCAACTGGACGGTCGGTCCTTCCCGACCGACCGATGCGCCCCCCAGTACCGCGCCGATCGTCAGCACCGCCTTGGCTGCGACCGTCCGGATCGAGATCAGCGTGCCGGTCGCATCGTTCGGGTTGGCCTGAGCCGCGATCACCTGAGGAATACCGGATCCCCGCGCGAGCGGCGCATAGCGACGGGTCATCCAGACCAGCCCCATGAAGGTCAGCGGCGTCGTGATCAGCGGGATCCAATGCCAGGTCGTGGCAAAGTGGCTGAAAACCTCGCCCGCCCAATCGGCCGCCTCCGCAAACAGCGTCGCAACGATCCCGATCAGGATCGCACCCGTGAGGATCGCACCACGCGTTCGAAACTGCGTAGATCGCGGCCCGCGCGCGCGCAATAACGCCCTGTACCGCGAGGGCGTCCAGCGTCTGGACGGGAGAAGGCGATTGAACAGGCCAGTCATGCCGTTCTTTTAAGTCCCGGGGCCAGTTAGGCTACCCCCGGCGGCAAGCGCATTCGCGGCTCAGACCCACAACCAGCCGTTCAGGCGCGGTTTCGCGCCTACCAACTCCCGACATCCGTTCATGTCGACCCTACGCATCGACGAGCGGCCTTGGAGAGACAAGAAGGGGGACTTATCCGCCGTACCCAGCATCTTCGGCAATCGACTGTTGTTCGGAGAAAGCAGAACCACCCGCGCTCCCCGGTAAACGCGGAGCGCAAGCGGCGATGGTTACCAGCCAACCTACGACAACGAGCAAATCTCCCGAGATGCTTTGTCGGAAACCTTCAGCGCGGCAATACCTCATTCGCGAGAAGAGGGCGATCAGGATTTAATTTAACCGCTCAGCCAATCGGCCGTGATCTGGCCCCTATGCCCATCCGGCGCCAGCACGGTGCGCAGGGCTTCCAGCAGAGGCGGCAGTGCCTGGGTAAAGGCGTAGGGCGGGTTGACGATGTAAAGACCTGCGCCATTATAGATGCCGGGCTGATCGTCATCGTACAACCAATGCTCCACCTGCAGCAGTTTCGGGATGCCGAGCTTGCGCAATTGCTCCGTCCAACGCGAATGCGTGGCGCGGTCTTTCAGCGGATACCAGATTACCGTCACACCATGTGCCCATTTGCGGTGAGCGGCGGCGAGGGTGGCTGTGATACGTGCGCGTTCATCGGGCTGCTCGTACGGCGGGTCGACCACCACCACGCCGCGCGCGGTTCGGGGCGGCAGCATCGCCAGCCAAAGCTCGTAGGCGTCACGTTCATGCACGGCAGCGGATGTGTCGCGCATCACACCGCGCAGAGTATAGGCGTCTTCGGGATGCTTTTCGTTCAGGATCAGGAAATCCTGCGGGCGCAGAAGCTGCGCCAGGATTCGCGGCGATCCGGGGTAAAACCGCGGCTCGGCCTCGGCATTCACCGCCTGCACAACGGCGCGATAGTCGTTCAGCAAGGGGTTCGGGTCGGCAAAGGCCCGCAACACGCCCTCCGTGGACTCGCCGGTACGTTCGGCATCCTCGCCGTTGAGGTCGTACAGCCCGCAACCGGCATGGGTGTCGATCAGCGTCAGCGCGCCTTGTTTTTGCTGCAAGGCCCGCACGAGGGTGATTAGTAGGCTATGCTTCACGACATCGGCACTATTGCCCGCATGGAAGGAATGGCGATAATTCATTGCGATGCAAAATCCCGACGATCTAGCTTCATATGTGGCGCTGGCGCTGGCGCGGTTGCCGAGCGCGAGGCGGTTAAAGTCATAAACCCGGTGCTGGTATAAAGTCGGGCGGAAACCTTCAACACTCATCTGCGTAAGACTTGATCAGGATGATAATCAGACGATCATGGCGATGCAGCCAGCGATGCGGGCCGCCTATGGAGAATCCTGAACGTAAACTCTTAGCGAGCGCTATTCTTGCGGCGATTACTTCGTGCTGCCTCGCTCGACGAGCAACGAGGGCACGATCCGGTCGGGAGCCTGCTGCTTGCCGAGCAACTCGACCACCGCCGCGGTCATCACATCGATCTGCTGGTCGAAGGTCGTGAGATCGTAGCTGGGCCATGCCGCCGCGTTGATGTTGTCGTAGCCGATGACCATCGCGTCCTCCGGGCAGTGACGGCCACCGGCGCGCAGGCCATCGATCAAACCGATCGCACTCAGGTCGTTGGCGCAGAAGATCGCGTCCGGCGGCGCCGCGCCGGCCAGCATCGATCGCGCCGCGGCCATGCCCCCCTGATGGGTGTAATCGCCGGGCAGGATCACCGGATCGTCATGCCCGAGGTCGACGGCGCGCTCGGCGAAACCGCGCTGGCGGCCTAGGCTTGCAAAGCTGCCCGGCCCCGTCAGGAACGCGAACCGTCGCCGGCCCCGCTCATGAAACAGCGTCGCCGCCGCGCGGCCCGAGGCTTCGTTGTCCGAGCGAACGTTGCGGATCCAGTCGCCGCCGGTCGGCGAGTTCAGCGCCACCACCGGGATGCGGAAACTGCTCAATCGGTCCGCGTCGGGCGTGGTGAGGATCGACAGACCCGTCACCACGCCGTCGACGCGGTAGCCCAGAAGCTCGTCGATCATGCCGTCGGGGATGACGGAGCCCTCGACGGGCACCAGCATCAGCTTGTAGCCCGCAGCGTGAAGGTCGCGCGCGAATGCATCAAGCGTCTTGGCGTGGAACGGGTTGTAGAGATCGCCGATGATGACGGCGACGATCCCGATGCGCCCCTTCAGCATCATCCGCGGCAACAAATTGGGCATGTAGCCGAGCGCCGACGCCGCAGCGTCGATCCGCGCGCGCATGGCCGGCGATACGCTGCCGCCGGGCGTGAAGGCTCGCGATACCGCCGATTGCGATACGCCGGCACGTTTCGCGACATCGTGCGACGTGATCGGGCGGGAGGGAGCGTCAGTCATCCGCCGTCATACTCCGGTGTCGCCAATTTATCGATCCTTCCTAAAGATCAGTGGGTTGGCCGGCATGTCTGCAACCATCCAGCGCGCATACCGGGATCCATAGCAGTATTCGAGAGCTGCAACCTGGCAATAGCTCAAGCTGAACGAGCCATGACCGATCGCCAAAGGCATTGCCTTGCATCGCGATGCAGCCTAGGGGCGATTCGCATCGGCGGCAATGGCTGCGCGGTCTTGGAAACGGTGAAAATCGATGAACTCGGTAGATATTGGGGGCGACGCGACCGCCACGACACGGCGCAGCGTCCTGCTCGCATCGCTGATGCTGCTCGCGGCATCCTGTTCCAGGCAGGCCGCTTTGCCAGTGTCAGATGCGGCCGACGCGCCGACGCCCGACCCGCTGTTCCTGTCGATCTCGCGGATCATCACCGGGCACGGCGATCTGAACCCGATCACCGGGGCGCGGCTGTCGAAGGCGTTCGCCGATCTCGCACCTGACGTCCACGCCAAGATCATGCGCCTGCCCAGGATCTGGAACGCCGGCATGTCCCCAGAGGCAGCGCTGGCTGCCGCGCAAGCCGCCGGGCTCGAACCGGTCGCGCTGGCCGTGGTGGCGGCTTGGTACACGGGCACCGCCGGCACCGGCCCCAAGGCCGTGACCGTCAGCTACCGCGACGCGCTGATGCAGCGCGCGGTCGCCGACGGTCTCTATCCACCCACCTATGCCTTGGGCGGCCCCGCCTGGTGGACCGCGGAGCCTCCCGAAGTGCGGGTCGTGCAGTCCACCACGCAAACCGCACCCGCCCCGCCCACCGTCGGTACACCGGAGACCCGCAAGCCATGAAAACGCCGAGCTTCAACAACGGCGACGCCGATGCCGATGTCGTGATCGTCGGCACGGGCGTGGTCGGCGCATTGATCGCCAACCAGCTCGTCGGCGCGGGGCACTCGGTGCTCATGCTCGACGCGGGCCCTCGACTGGACCGCGCGGAAGTGGTCGAGAACTGGCGCAACATCAGTTTCGAGCGGCGGATCGGTAGCGATTACCAGGGGCTCTACCCGCAGTCTCCGCACGCCACCGCGCCGCTGTATTTCCCGCCGAACGACTATGTCGCGCTGTCCGGCCCCGATGGCTCCAGTTACAAGCAGGGCTATATCCGCGCGGTCGGCGGCACCACCTGGCACTGGGCCGCATCGTGCTGGCGGCATCTGCCGGTCGATCTGAAGATGCAGTCGACGTACGGCGTCGGCCGCGACTGGCCGATCAGCTATGAGGATCTGGAGCCCTATTATTGCCGCGCCGAGGAGGCGATGGGCGTATCCGGGCCGCTCGACCCTGAAAAGCAGTCGCCGCGCGAGCGCAGCAAGCCCTATCCCGCCGACATGATCCCCTGGGCGCACGGCGACACCACGTTTGCCGAAGTGGTCAATCCGCACGGCTATAACCTGGTGCCGATTCCGCAGGGTCGCATGGTCCAGCCGTGGAACGATCGCCCGGCCTGCTGCGGCAACAACAACTGCCAGCCGATCTGCCCGATCGGTGCGATGTACAACGGCATCCACACCGTCGAGGCGGCCGAGGCCAAGGGCGCCAAGGTCCTGGCCGAGGCGGTCGTCTACAAGATCGATACCGACGAGAACAACCGCGTCGTCGCGGTCCACTGGTACGATACCGACAAGGTCAGCCACAAGGCGACCGGCAAGACGTTCGTGCTCGCCTGCAACAGCCTCGAAACGCCGCGGCTACTGTTGCTTGCCGCGAACGACCGCAACCCGCGCGGCATCGCCAATTCGTCGGATCAGGTCGGGCGCAACATGCTCGATCACAGCGGTTTCCACTGCACGTTCATCGCCGACCGGCCGATGTGGCTGGGTCGCGGCCCCGCGCAGTCGAGCTGCATGGTCGGCCCGCGCGACGGCGCGTTCCGCTCGGAATATTCCGCCAACAAGATGATCCTGAACAACATCAACCGGGTGGCGCCGGCCACCGACCAGGCGTTGAAGCTGGGGCTGGTCGGGGAGGCACTCGACAACGAGATCCGCCGCCGGGCCACCTTCGGCGTCGACCTGTCGATCAGCCTGGAGCCGTTGCCCGATCCGAACAACCGGCTGACATTGTCGAAGACGCGGCGCGACGGGCTGGGACTGCCCTGCCCCGACATCCACTACAAACTCGGCGACTATGCCCGGCGTGGCTACGACAAGGCGTGCGACCAGCTCCGTCACATCGGCTCGCTGTTCAATGCCGAGGAGTTCCACATCACGACGGCGCTCAACGCCAATAATCACATCATGGGCGGCACGATCATGGGAAGCGACCGTCGCGATTCGGTCGTCGACGGCGATTGCCGCACGTACGATCACGCCAATCTATGGCTCCCCGGTGGCGGCCCGATCCCGTCCGCCAGCGTCGTCAATTCGACGTTGAGCATGGCGGCACTCGGCCTCAAGGCTGCGGATGCGATCGAGCGCACGCTGGTGCACGCATGATCCGCCGTGTCCTGATCGCCGCGCTGTCGGTCCTGCTGGCGGGCAGCGCCGCGACCGCCGCGGAGCCCGACGACACCGTCGCACGCGGCCGCTACCTGGCGACCGCCGGCGATTGCGCCGCCTGCCACACCGATCCCAAGGCCAAGCAGGCGTTCGGCGGCGGCTATGCGATCGCCTCGCCGCTGGGCATGATCTATGCCACCAACATCTCGCCGTCGAAGAGCCACGGGATCGGCAAGTATACCGAGGCGCAGTTTGCGCGTGCGTTGCGCCAGGGTATCCGCGCCGATGGTTCGCATCTGTACCCGGCAATGCCGTACACGTCCTACGCGAAGCTGAGCGACGCGGACATCCACGCGCTCTACGTCTATTTCATGCGCGGCGTCGCACCGGTGGATCGGGCCGGGCCGGTGACCAACCTGCCCTTCCCGTTCAACCTGCGATTCTCGATGGCGATCTGGAACGCGCTGTTCCTCGACGACAAGCGGGCCGAGCCAGATCCGACCAAGAGTGCTGCGTGGAACCGCGGCGCGTATCTGGCGAACGCACTGGAGCATTGCTCGTCGTGCCACACCCCGCGCGGCGTGCTGATGCAGGAGAAGTCCGGTTCGGCGCTCGGCGGCGGACAGCTCGGCGAATGGCACGCGCCGAACATCACCTCGGATCCGGTCAGCGGCATCGGCAGCTGGAGCCAGGACGAGATCGCGACCTATCTCAAGACCGGCCGCGTCGCCGGCAAGGCGCAGGCCGCGGGCGGCATGGCCGAGGCGGTGACGAACAGCCTCAGCCACCTGAACGCCGCCGACATCGCGGCGCTCGCGACCTATGTGAAGAGCGCGCCTGCGATCCGCGATGGCGGCGATGCGGCCAAGGCCTCCACGGCGTACGGCGCGCCTGTCGACAACGAGGCGGGGACGCGCGGGCTGACCTTCCCGAAGGGCGGCACCGACGGCCATGCGCTGTACAGCGGCGCGTGCGCGAGCTGTCACGGCGACGACGGCGCCGGTAGTCGCGACCAATATTATCCCTCGCTGTTTCACAACAGCACGGTGGGCGCAGCACGTCCGGACAATCTGATCTCGGTCATCATCCACGGCGTCGATCGCACCGTCGATGGCCACCACGTGCTGATGCCGAGCTTCGGCGGCGGATCGATGGTCCAGTCGCTCAGCGACGACCAGATCGCCGCGGTGGCCAGCTATGTCCGGACGACCTTCGGCCCCGGCGGCACGATCACCGCCGCCGACGTCGCGACCGCACGCAACGGTGGACCACCGCCGCTGCTGCTCCGGCTCGTCCAGATCGGGATGCCGGCCGGTATCGTCGTGGTGCTTGCCGCGATCGCCTGGTTCGTCGTTCGCCGTCGCCGTCGCCAGCGGGTGTTCGCACGATGAACCGCGCCCTCCTCTCCACCGCGGCCGCTCTTGCGCTGCTCGCGCCGGCGACGCTCGCGGCACAGACGCGCAGCGGGTCGGATGCACCCGAAGTGGTCACGCGCGACCAGCCGGTGGCGACGCCCAAGCCGGAGCCGCTCGACAGCGTGCGCCAGACGCCGCTGCTCCAGAACTGGAAGCCGCGCGCGTGGCTCTCGGAACGCGGCATCGACGTCACCGCGCACGTCATCGGCGAGGTCGCGGGAAACGATCGCGGCTATATCAGCGCGGGCTGGGACTATACGCAGAGCATCGATATCGGCGCCGTGATCGACCTGCAAAAGCTCGGCGTCGCCAATTCGGGCATCGTCCGCATCGCGGTGTCCGACCGCCTCGGCCACGGCCTGCACCAGGATCGCACCGGCGCGTATATCCAGAACCAGGCGTATTTCGGCCAGGGCGCCAACGCCCGGTTCGACGAGGTGAGCTATGAGCGCGTCTTCATGGACAAGCGGCTGAGCGTCAAAGGCGGCTTCTATGCGATGGGCAATGATTTCGCCGGGCTGCCCTATACCTGCAATTTCAACAATAACGGCAATTGCGGCCATCCGCTCGGGCTGCTGTACGGCAGCGGCTGGGTCGACAATCCCACCGGCCAATGGGGCGGGCGAGTCAAATGGACCGACCGCTCCGGCTTCTATGCCGAAACCGGCGTCTATGACGTCACCCCGTCGCGCAAGCGGCAGGAGCACGGCTTCCAGATCGGCTTCGACAACAATACCGGCGTGATCGCGCCGCTGGAAATCGGCTACGTCCACGGCAAGACGCCGTCGGACTATGCCGGCACCTACAAGATCGGCCTCTATTACGACACGTCGAACACCACCAACCTGTCCGACCCGACGCGCCGCGCGCATGGCCGGACCGGCGGCTATATCCAGGCCGCCCAGCAGATCTGGAAACCGCATCCGGGTCTGGTCCAGGGCGTATCGGTGTTCGGCGTCGCCACGCTGAACGACGCGGAGACCGGGCTGTTACGCACCTTCTATGAACTGGGGGCGAGCTGGCGCGGTATCGTGCCGAGCCGCGGCAACGACATCGCCAGCATCAGCTGGACCGAGGCGAACATCAACAGCAACGTGATCGACACGCAGATCGCCGCCGGCACCGCGCACCAGGGCAACGAGCAGCTTT
Organism: Sphingomonas sp. SL1004; assembly: GCF_057815015.1. NCBI lineage: Bacteria > Pseudomonadati > Pseudomonadota > Alphaproteobacteria > Sphingomonadales > Sphingomonadaceae > Sphingomonas > Sphingomonas sp. SL1004. The sequence continues at coordinate 678,187 of NZ_JBYMUX010000001.1, read as the reverse complement.
GGGAAGTGAACTACGGCACCCAGATCGCGCCATGGCTGCTGCTGCGTCCGGGCCTTCAATATGTCGTCCACCCCGGCGGCTATGATACGCGGCCCGATACCGTCGTCGCCACGCTGCATCTCCAGGCGACGTTGTAGACCTGAGGGATCGAACCAGCGCTACTCCTCGCCTCGGCCTCATCGTATATCGCTGGTTCGGTGCTGCCCGTGGCGGGCGGCGATCTGGGCTGAGGAACACGACATGAACACGCGTCGACCATTCGCTAACTGAACTCAGTGCGAGCCTTGGCGCCGTCTTCTGCGGTGTCTGGATCTGGGCGGAAGAAAATCTTGCCCGCTTCGAGGAAGCGCGCGACAAATTCAGCACGCGGGAAAGCCGACCCAGAACCGGCCACTCAGCGGCTGTTCGCCCCCTTCCTAGAAACGGACCCTTGTTCATCTAGCGTGTTCGGCCTTGTTCAGCCGGCCACCGACCGGCTGCTTCAAAAATGAACCGGATCGCAGGGCAGTATCGGGTCCATGAGGATACTGTTCCACCGTCTATCGGCCCTATGCTAAGTCGAAGCAGAGCAACGTGGGGGAGGTAAGATGCTTGATGTCCGCCGCAGGATTGCCGGTGCGTTCGGTCCGAGCAAACAGAACACTCCTCCCCTCCCCAGCGTTCCGGTTTCCAATGACTGGTTCGAGCAACCGACGTGCCGCAATTGCGCGAGGCCGATGGCAACCGCGTATTGCAGTGGATGCGGGCAGAAAGCCGCGAAGCGGTTTGTCTGGGGCGATATCCGCAAGGAAACCTGGGATCGACTCCGTCTGTTCGAGCTGCCGGCGGTGCGCACGCTCGGCAAACTTGTCGTCACGCCCGGTACGGTCGCCCGGGAATATGTGATGGGCCGGCGGACGACGTGGATGCACCCGCTGAAGCTGCTTGTGGCGACTGTTGCCGTCCTGGTCCTGTTACTCGCGACCAACCAGTATTTCACTGTCTATGCAGGCGTCGATCGCGACGGCGTCGTTAAGCGCATGGCCGCGCAGGTGCTCGCCTACTCCAACTGGAGCTTCTCGCTGGCCATCGTCGCCATCGTCGCTACGGCAGCGATCGTGTTCCGGCGCCGGCTTGGCTATAATCTGGTCGAAGTGACGGTCCTGGCGATCTACTGCCAGTCGATCGTGCTGGCGTTCATCAGTGTCAACCTGCTGCCGACGCTGATCTGGCGCGACCCGGCCTTCATCCTGGCGCACAAGGCGGCGTCGCAGATTTATGTCCCGATACTCAAGACGTTGATCGTCGTGCTGGCCTATCGCCAGTTCTTCCTCCTGTCATGGCGGACGGACTGGCCAAGGCTGGTTTTAGCCGGCATCATGGTCGCCGCGATCAACTGGACGCTGCTGCGCATCTACGCATGGGCGATCCTGTGGCTGGTAAGCCGCTGACGAGGAGACGGTGACATGCGGACCCTGCATCTGGCATCCATGAGTGCGCTGGCGGCCCTCCTGACAAGCGGATGCGGCAAGGCGAACGACACGAGCAAGACGGCGTCCAGCGCGGCCAAGGTCGAGGCGATCGCATCGACGCTCCAGGCCTGTTCCTATGACGGCAAGCCGGTCAAGGCGGATGCCGCCGCGCTGACCGGAGGCGCGCCGCAGGATTGCGCCAGCGCCGTCACGCGGATCATGGGCTATACCGGCCTGCCCGCCAATTTCGTCGTCGTGTCCGGACCGGTGCCGAACGCCGCCGCGGTCATCATGCTCGACGACAAGCGGGTGCCGCGCCGAGTGATCGCGTTCAATCCCACGTTCATGAAAGCCGCCGAAGCGCAGGTCGGTGGTAGCCCCTGGGGTCCGATCAGCATCATGGCGCACGAAATCGCGCATCATCTGTCCGGGCACACGATCGTACCCGGCGGCAGTCGCCCGGAAATCGAACTGGAAGCCGACAAGTTCAGCGGCTACGTCCTGCAGAAGATGGGCGCGCCGCTCGCCGAGGCGCAGCGGATGATCCTGACGGTCGGCAGCAGCCACGGCTCGCCGACCCATCCGGCAAAGGACCAGCGCGCGGACGCGATCCGCCAAGGGTGGCAGCAGTCCTGCACGCAATCGGGCGGTCTCGAGTGCGCGGGCGGGAAAGCGCCCGCGGCGCCGGGCGGCGCCGCGACGGGCGCGATCGCCCAAGGTCCGACAGCGCCATCCCCCGCAACAACGCCGGCGATCGTTAACGCCTCGGTCCCCGCCCGCCTGTTACCGGCACCCGGATCGATACCCTTCAAATATGGCCGCTTCATCGTCGACGAGACCGGACGGCTCGATCCGGCGCGCATGAAAACGATGGAGCAAAAGCTGTATCGCCTTGCCAAGGATTCGGGCGTCGAAATGAGCATCCTGGTGGTCGACGACCTCAAGGGGCTGTCCGCGAACGACTATGCCTGGGCGATGATGCGGCAGTTGCGGATCGGCAAGCTCGATGTCGGCAACGGCGCGGTCGCGGTCGTCGCCCCGCGGCAACATCAGGCTGCGGTCGCGTTCGGGCCCGGTCTTGCCAAGGAAGCCGAATTCTCGGATCCGAACACGCAGCTTGTGCAATGGATCGATGCCGCATGGCCCAATTGCGAGGATGCCGACGGATGCGCCGGCTGGACCGACGCCCTGTTCACCGTGTTCGATGGGACGTTGTTCTGGGCCGAGCGCAGCAAATGGACGATCGGCTACCAGAGCCTCGGCCAGCTGCTCGATCATTACAATGGGATCAATGCCGCGCGGATGCAGACAAAGCGGCCGTTCAATGCCGCGAGCGACCAGCCCAACGGTAACCTCGTCCGGGTGACGGGCCGCATTACGAGCCTCAAGTCGCCAACCGGATACGGCCAGGCAAACGAACGACTCCTGGGTGGGAAGCTTGGCTACACGGCGGTCAGCATGACCACCGACGATGGCCATGACCTCGTGCTTTACGTCGCACCGCGCCTCGCACCCCTGATGCCGTCCGGCGCACTCCGGAACGGCACCAGATATACCGCGGTCGGCCGACTTCAAAGCACCGGCGACAAAGCGAGCAGGCAAGCCTCGTCGATGTGGCTGTTCAGCTACGATGCGATCTGATCTTTGCACCCAAGTGCGACATTGGGGCAGCAACGACCCACAATGCGACATTCGTTGTGCAGTTGCCCGTCTCTTAAACCCGACGCTCATTCATCTTCCGACTTTCGGATAGAGGACGGTGGCGAATGGCTCGAGTACGAGTCCGGGACGATGGTGCCGCCCTTCATAACCATTCGAATACGGCGAAGAGCGCCGATATCGGCAGTCGGGTCGCCCGATACCGCAACCAGATCAGCCAGCAGGCCAGGTTTGACCGTGCCCCGCGTGTCGCCAAGATGGAGCGACCGCGCGTTGCCCGAGGTCGCGGCTAACAGGACGTCTGCAAGGCGCATCCCGGCATCGACCAACAATTCCATCTCGCGCACGTTCTGCCCATGCGCGAACACCCCGACATCACCGCCGACGCAGATCGGCACGCCAGCCTTTAGCGCGAGCTTGAGGCTCGAACGGCTCAGTTCGACCGCGGGCGGCGCCGGTTCGCTCCCGTTCCATCCGCGATAGTGCGAGGTCGCATCCGACGCCGCGAGCGTCGGGCAGAGCGCGATGCGCTTGGCGGCCATCGCCGCGAAGATCGAGAGGGTACCGCCATAGCCATGCTCGATGGTATCGACTCCGGCTGAGACCGCACGGCGCATACCCTCGGCGGTCGCGGCGTGGACGGCGACCGGCCGCCCCGCGTCGTGCGCCGCCGTCACGGCAGCCGTAATCTCGGCGAGGCTAAGCGTCGCCCGGCTCTCCTCGCCGGGTCGCCAGCGATAATCGGCGTACAGCTTCACCCAGTCCGCACCCGCCGCGATCTGGCGGCGCACCGCGGCCACCATCTGGTCGACGCCCGACACCTCCTCGGCACCCTGTGGTACCGGGACGCCAGGCTCGAAACCCTTCGGACCGTAAGCGCCAAGCGCCACGATCGCCCGCGTCGCGACCGATAGCCGCGGCCCCGGCACGATGCCCTGATCGATCGCCGCCTTCAGCCCGACATCCGCATAGCCTGCGCCTTCCGTGCCAAGATCGCGTTCGCTGGTGAAGCCTGCGAGCAACGTCGCCTTTGCGCTTGCAACAGCGCGCGCGGTGCGCAGCGCGAGCGGCTCGTGCAGGACCTGATCGTCCCAACTCGTTTCGTCATACGGGTGCAGGAACAGATGCCCATGCCCCTCGATCATGCCGGGCATCAGCGTATCGCCGGCAAGGTCGACGATCTGCGTACCGACGGGTAACGGAAGGCTGGGCCCCACCGCGACGATCCGGGCACCCGTCACGAGCACTTGCCAGCCGGCATGGACAGTCCCGTCCGCGCCGTCGAAAACGCCCGCGGGTTTCAGGAGGATCGACCCCGGACCCGACGCTGGCACCGCGCTCGAGGGTCCGAGCAGGACCGCTGCGGTCGTCAGCATCATCGTCGTCAGCCACCGCATGGTCTTTCCCCCGTTCCCGCCTTACGCTGCGACCATGGATAAGCTCCTTCGGCGTGCGCGCAATCCGGTGATCCTGTTGGCCCTGCTGACGGCTGCGCCCAGTGCGCCACCGACCGACATGGCGCGGTGGCAGGCGCAGTCGTCGCGCGTCACGATCACGCGCGACGACTGGGGCATCCCGCATATCCGTGGGCGATCAGACGCGGATGCGGTATTCGGACTGATCTACGCGCAGGCGGAGGACGATTTCGCGCGAATCGAGGCGAATTACCTGATCGCGCTCGGGCGTAGCGCCGAAGCAGACGGCGAAGACGCGGTATGGGCGGACCTTCGCCAGCGGCTGTTCGTCGATCCCGCGGACCTGAAAAGCCAGTATGCCGCCAGCCCGGCCTGGTTGCGTCCGCTCATGCAGGCATGGGCGGACGGACTGAACTATTATCTGGCGACGCATCCGCAGACCAAGCCGAGAGTCCTCACCCGGTTCGAACCCTGGATGGCGCTCAGCTTCACCGAAGGGAGCATCGGCGGGGATATCGAACGGATCTCGCTCAGCGATCTGAAGACCTTCTACGGCAAGCCCACCCCGCCCTCGCCGGAAGAACGCGGCATGGTGCCGCGCGAGCCGTCGGGCTCGAACGGTATCGCGATAGCCCCCCGCCTCACCACGAACGGCCGTGCGCTGCTGCTGATCAATCCGCACACCAGCTTCTATTTCCGCTCCGAGGCGCAGATGACGAGCGGCGAAGGCCTGAACGCGTACGGCGCCAGCACCTGGGGGCAGTTCTTCGTCTATCAGGGCTTCAACTCCAAGGCTGGCTGGATGCACACCTCCGCGACGGTCGACAATATCGACGAGTTCGCCGAACGGATCGCGCGGACCGGTGACCGCTATGCCTATCGCTACGGCACCGAAGTCCGCCCGGTCACCACGCGCACTGTCACTATACGCTATCGCCGAGCCGACGGCACGATGGATGAGCGCCGCTTCACCACCTATGCGACGCATCACGGACCGATCGTCGCAATCAAGGGCGGACGATGGATCGCGACCGCGCTGATGTGGAAGCCCGTCCCCGCCCTGGAACAAAGCTATCTGCGGACCAAGGCGACCGATCTCGCCAGCTACATCGCCGTCGCCGAGCGGAAGGCGAATTCGTCCAACGACACGCTGTTCGCCGACGACAAGGGCGAGATCGCGTTCCTGATGCCGCAGTTCATGCCGATCCGCAGCGACCGGTTCGATTATACCCGTCCCGTCGATGGCAGCGATCCCGCAACCGACTGGCACGGGCTCCACACGCTCGCCAGCCTGCCGAGCGTCGCCAACCCGCGGACCGGCTGGGCACACAACACCAACGACTGGCCCTGGAGCGCGGCCGGGCCGGACAGCCCCAAGGCTGCGGACTATCCGAAGTACATGGATCAGGTCGGCGGCAACGCGCGCGGCGTCCATGCCGACCTGCTTCTGACCGGCAGACGCGGCTGGACTCCCGAGACGCTCCGCGCCGCCGCGTTCGATTCCTATTTGCCCGCCTTCGCCCGACTGATCCCCGGACTGGTAGAGGCCTGGGACGCGCTGCCTGCCCGCGATCCCCGGCGCGCGTCGCTCGCCGCGCCGATCGCGCTGTTGAAGCGATGGGATCACCGTTGGCGCTACGACTCGGTTGCGACCAGCCTCGCGGTGTTCTGGGGCGACCAGTTGTGGCGCGAGGTCGGCAGCTTCGCGCAGGCCGAGCGCTTGAACGTGCCGGACTACATCGACGCGCGCGTATTGCCCGACGCCAAGCTGGCCGCGCTGTCCGCCGCCGTCGACCGCCTGACGCGCGATTTCGGCGACTGGCGCACGCCGTGGCAGCAGATCAACCGCTTCCAGCGGCTCGACGACGCGATCCAGCCGCATTTCGACGACGCGCGCGGATCGATTTCGGTGCCGTTCACCTCGGCGCAATGGGGCAGTCTCGCGTCGTTCGGCGCCAAGCCCTGGCCGGGGACGAAACGCTATTATGGCACCGGCGGCAACAGCTTCGTCGCGGTCGTCGAGTTCGGCCCGCGCGTAAAGGCGATGGCGGTGATGGCCGGCGGCCAGAGCGGCGACCCGACGTCACCGCACTTCGCCGACCAGACGTCGCGCTACGCGGAGGGCAGGCTGCGTCCCGTCTATTTCTATCCCGAAGACCTCAAGGGGCACGTCGAGCGTAGCTACCGCCCCGGCGGCTGACGTCGCGGCGACGCGTCCGGTGCTCTCCAATCCTGTCGACGAGCACCTCGCATCCGCCTCGCAGAGCGTCGCCGCGCCTAGCTTTTTGTCGCTTCCCCTTCCAGCTTGTCCTGTGTCCGTGTGTCGAAGTCGCTCGCGTCATGGCGTTCGTGGAGCTGGCTGGCAGGATCGCCCATCACGCGGTTGACCATCCGCCCGCGCTGGACCGCCGGCCGCGCGCCGACCAGGTCGGTCCAGCGCCGGACGTTCTTATAGTCGCTCACCTGAAGGAACTCGGCGGCGTCGTACACCTGGCCCGTCACTAGCGCGCCGTACCAGGGCCATACCGCCATGTCGGCGATCGAATACGCGTCGCCACCGACATATTCGCTCTCGGCCAGCCGCCGGTCCAACACGTCGAGCTGACGCTTAACCTCCATCGCGAAACGGTCGATCGCATATTCGATCTTCACGGGGGCATAGGCGTAGAAATGCCCGAACCCGCCGCCCAGCATCGGCCCCGCACCCATCTGCCAGAACAGCCACGAGAGCACTTCGGCGCGCTTGGCAACATCGGTCGGCAGGAACGCGCCGAACTTTTCGGCAAGGTAGACAAGGATCGAGCCGGATTCGAACACCCGGATCGGATCGGCGCCGCTACGATCGACCAGCGCGGGGATTTTCGAATTGGGATTGGCGTCGACGAAGCCGCTACCGAACTGGTCGCCGTCCATGATCTTGATGAGCCAGGCGTCGTATTCGGCCCCCGTATGACCGGCGGCGAGCAGCTCCTCGAGCATAACGGTCACCTTCACGCCGTTGGGCGTTGCCAGCGAATAGAGCTGGAGCGGGTGCTTGCCGACGGGCAGGTCCTTGTCATGCGTGGCACCCGCGATCGGGCGGTTGATGCTCGCGAACCGGCCTCCGCTCTGCTTGTCCCAGGTCCAGACCTTCGGCGGCGTATATTCGGCTGTCTCGGTCATTTGCGTTCTCCGCTATCTCTAATCTGCTCCGCGAATTGAGCCGTTGCCGAGTTATACGCAAGGGCAGAGCTGAAGTCGCTGAGCCGAGATTGTCTGTTAGAAGCCGTCCGGGTTTGGGTCTTCCGTCTTTCAGATGCCGGAAGACCCACTTGCGGACGTTCCCGCGCCCTCTCGGCGCGTTCGGCACCCAGCATTTCTCATGACGTACTCAAGGATGCCGGAACCATTGGCTGGGCTGCGCGGAACAGCGCGAAGTCGGGTCGCCACAAGCTGGAAACATGGGTGGTCCAGCCAACTCCGGATTGGTCGCGCGAGCCGTTTGAAGAGTGTGTTGATTCCGCAATTGATCGACTGCCGGCAGCTCTGGCGTTGTACAGTCAGGCGGCTTTTCTTTGCCGATCGTTCGCATCTGCCGTCGCTGGCGATCTGCAGCGACGGTAGGGCTCGATCTCGGCTCTCTCTGGAATGCCGGCGAACGGATCGGTGCCGCAGGCGACACTCGCCAAGGATCGAGGGCGCTTCGCTATTCGGCCGTCACCTCGCCGCGCAAATCCTCGCTCACTCATGGCGCCGCCGGTCACACCACGCATAGTTGACGATCGCCAAGCGCCAGCCGCCGCTCGACCCATTTCGAAAATGCCAGATGCGGCACCGCGACGGTTGCGAGAAGCTGGAACGCCTGTGCGGTCAGGTCGGCGGGCAGGAACCGCCCGAGGCTGGTCGCAAAGACGACCCAGCCGCTGATCGCTGCCACCGACAAGGCTGCCCCCGTCGCCAGCCACCAGCGATGCGAAACTCCGCTCAACGTGATCCGCGCATCTGCGAGGTGACGTGGCGAATGCAGGAACACGAAGAACAGCGCGAACCCCGCGACTGGCGGCGCAACGACCAGTACCAAGATCGCAACCGCCGTCGCCGCAGCCCATTCGCGTGCACCATTCCGCCAAGCGTCGACGATGCCTACCATCGTGACAAGCAGTGCGACGGGCGCAACCGCGATCAGCGACCGTGCGATCGTTTCGCCACCGGGGCCACCAACCATCGCGACGAACAGCCGCGCGACATCGGCGGGGTGGCCAATCGCGGGTGCGGCGATGACCGCTGTACCGGCAGCAACCTTGAGCAACGGCTCGTCGATCATGGTCCAGTCCTCGCCGAAATGCACCGACGCGACCGCGACGAACGCGACCAACGCGATCAGGGGACTCACAATCCATAGCGTGGCCATTGCAGCGGCGATGCCGATATAGCCACCTACCGCGAGGCCTAGGTCGAAGCGCCCGAGACGGCTTGCGCGCGCGAGCAAGGCAATGTCGTAGGCGCCATGTGGCATCCCGCCGCCAGTGAAGACCAGTGTCGCGATCAGGGTCGCGACCGGTCCTTCGAGCGGTAGTCCTGCGGCCAGCGCCACGCCAAGATAGATGGCGACAAGCCAGAAGGCGGGGTGGACGACGCCGCGCACCGAGGCGGCGCGGCGGTCCAAGCGGGTCACGGCAGCATATGCCGTGACCCGAACATTGGCGTTGGTATCAATGGGCGTGGAGTGCGATGCCATTCGCCTCGACCTGGGATTTGCGGACCGAGATCATGTAGATCAGCACGCCGACTCCGGCCTTCGCGATAATGTCGGCGATGGTATATCCAAGCTGGATAACTGTCGTTGCCGTCGCACCGCTGATACCGGCATAGGGCGCCATATAGACGATCGGATAAAAGCCCCATGAGGCGAAGGTCAGCAGGCGCGCCTTCCGCACCAGATCGCGCGCGGCGGCAGGTTGCTGTTCGATCGACTCGCCGAGCCCGCGAAACAACTCCCAGACTATGTAAATGAAGGGTATCGACGACAACGTACCCCACAGGGCGCGGGTCGGAATGTCGATCGCAATTTCACCAGGATAGCCCAGTACGATCATCAGTGCCGCGGCCGAACCCAGCCGGACGGTCTTGGATGAGGTCTGCTCGGGTGACAGCCGCATCACCAGCACGAGTTCGATCAGCAGCAGCGGCACGGTCAGCAGCCAGTCGACATAACGATAGGCGTCATTGAACGCGAAGCCGGTCGCCGAAATGATGCCGTCCTTCAGAGTGTAGGCAGCGTTCCAGCTCTCGAAGATGCGCAGGTAATGATAGGCGGCGATAGCGGTCACCAGCCCCGAGATGGTCACCGCAGTGCGGTACGCCGACGCGACCTGTGATCGACACAGCCACAGGAAGGCGGTCGCTGCGGCCATCGTCGCGAACGTGAATGAAAACGCGTTGTACACCAGTGAGAACTGGAACGGGGTTATGCTGTCCATTAAGGTCTCCATCGCCTTGCTGTGCCAAGCCCGCTACGCTGGCGAACCGGCCTTGTTGCGGGAGAGCGAGGGCCGATGGAGAGATCGGCTGTTGCCCACCCGGAGATGGCGCCACAGCGACTTGAAGGGCAACGGAGGGAGTTCCACCCAAGTCACGGAACCGATGGCTAATACAGCCCGCGACCCAGCCGCTGTGACGACCAAGGATTGGATACGCCGGAGGGGAGCACGGGGCGATACGGACCTTGGCCCATACCCGCTGCCAAATTAACTCGAAGGTTAGATCTCAGATCAAAGTCCGGCCTCGACCGCGAGCCGGACCAAGTCCGCCGTGGTGGTCAGGCCGAGCCGGTCCATCAGTATGGCTCGGTGCATTTTGACGGTCTTCTCAGCCAGCCCAAGTTCGGCGGCAATCTGTTTGTTGAGGCGACCCTGTGCAACGAATTTGAGCACCTGACCCTGCCGTGTTGACAGCGCCTTGACCATTTCTGCCGCCCTGATCCGGCGCATGCTCGTCGGTGTTGCAGCGTTCGTGTCGATCTCGACTTGAGAGCCCAGGAAATACAGCAGGCGGTCTTCCTCGTCATACAGCGGCGCGACCAGGACGGCGTTGCGGAACGGCTGCCCGTTGCGCTTGTAGTTGAGTATCTCGACCAGCACCGGCTTGTGCTCCCGCACTCCGCGTCGGATTTCTTCCGATAGCCAAGGTTCGGTCGCCGGTCCCGAAAGAAAACGGCAATTGCGTCCCACGACCTCGTCCGTCGCATAGCCCGTCAGATCGCAGAACGGCTGATTGCATGCGACAATCGGGTTGTCGGGCAGACGTGGATCGCTGATTACCGACGGTATCGGGCTGTCGGTGACGAGCCGCATAAGGCGCTGGTTCGACCTTGCCTCGGCACTGTCGATTGAAATGGTGCCTATAGTCATCCCGCATCGATCCCCCGACGCTTGATCAGTCGCCTGCGCCCTCTGATGCTGAATACCATGCTTCTGCATAAAATCGTTAAGAACATAATCGTGGGTAAAGATCGACACCGTAGGAAACGCGGCTCAAGATGCGAGCGAAGCAGTGCGGATCGATCGCCCTAATTCTTGTTTATATAGATTATATTTATCAGCTTTTATCCGTAAAATAGGAGAGTCGTGAGGATTCACGGACAAATTGTGCAACCCTTTCTCTTGATTAGGACTCGTGAAGCTTGGTAAGATTCGGCCTACATTCGCCCGTTTGTATCACTTTCAAAGATACTATTGACATTTCATGCGCGCTTCACTTAGGTTTACCACCTAAAACGCAGGACTGCACCTTCGGCTAGAGCCAAACGGCCCTTTCCATTGCACGTATGTACGGCGCGCTTGCGCTGTGCTCCATCATAGGTTGGTTGAACGGCACAGCTTCCGATCTATCTCGAACGCTCATCGAAGGCTGTGCCCACCCCCCTGATTGGCATCGCTGGGAAGCGGCGTACCGACCCTCAAAAGTATATGGTTCAGCAAACAACGCATTCCCAACGACCGGCTATTTCGGGTCGTGTCGGCTGTCAGGCCGCACCAATACACGCTCGTTCCGTGTCCGCCTTCCGCATTCACGGCCGAGAAGGAGTGGAAGTTCAACGCTCGGGATGCACCAGTCCGCGTTCGCGATGAAGTCGCACGCCTTCTGGCAGTCAGCGGTCGATCCACACCCAATAGGGGTCTGGGGAGTGATCGAGCGGGTTTGATCGATCTGATAGACCTCGGTCGCGGCGCCGCAGATGCAGCTCTTACCGTAAACACTGCCGGGAGCAGAGAGGACGTGGCGCCGGACACGCCGGCGCCACGAATTGCGTCACGGCATGAGTACCGTGTCCACCACGTGGACCACACCGTTCGACTGCATCACGTCTGCCGTCGTCACGGTAGACTTGCCGCCCTTGGCGTCGGTCAGCACGATCTTGCCGTTCGTGACGCGCGCCGTGAGCGCCTCACCCTGCACGGTAGTGAGCGTCGCCTTGCCGCCCCCGGCCTTGATCGCAGCGAGTGCATCCTTCGCGGTGATCTTCCCCGGCACGACGTGGTAGGTCAGAATACCCGCAAGCTGCGCCTTGCTCTCGGGCTTCAACAGCGCCGTCACCGTACCGGCCGGCAGCTTCGAAAAGGCCGCGTTCGTCGGCGCGAACACCGTGAACGGGCCGGGACCGGACAGCGTCTCGACGAGATCCGCCGCCTTCACCGCGGCGACAAGCGTCGTCAGGTTGCTGGCGGCGGAGGCATTCTGGACGATGGTTTTGCTGGCATACATGACGGCGCCGCCAACCTTCGGGTTAGCCGCGACCGCAATAACCGGCACTGCAACCGACAGTGCGAGGCAAACGCCCAATGTGCGCGCTATCCGTGATGTCATCTTGGTTCTCCTAGCATCTTACATTCCCGTCTGCCGGCCACCGACAAGCGTTCGGGATCCTGAAGCGACGGACCTGAAGGGTAGTCACAGCGCCTTTCAGGGGCGCACAATCACTCACCATCAGCCCACCCGCGGTCTCGGCACTGAGCGTTCGCGAGGCAATACGGACCAAAGGACAGGTCCGACCTTCCTGAGCGAACAATGCGACCCCCGATCCGCTGCTGGGCGATCAGATCTTTCGTAGAACGACGCGACGATGGCCGGAATGGGATACGGCCGAAGGTCCGTATCGTGACCCGCTCGGCGAAAGCGTAACGCAACCAACCCGCGGGTCTGCCCCCACCAGCACCGACCGGACGTTGCAGCCTTCGCCCCTGTTGCGGTGCCGCACCCGCGGTTATCGCGCGGGATCGAACGACTGCTCGTAGCGTGCCGCAGATTCTCGACCGGCCCCCAGGAAAGACGACCGTCATGACCCGCCAGCGCGCTATAGTAATCGGATCGGGGATCGGCGGCATCGCCTGCGCGATCCGCCTGCAGAGCCTCGGCTTCGATACGCAGATCGTCGAGCAGCTCGCCGATGTCGGCGGCCGCGCCTATGTCCGCCGCGTCGACGGCTTCGTCTTCGACATGGGGCCGACCGTGCTCACCGTCCCGCATTTCATCGAGGAGCTGTTCTCGCTGGAGCGCGACGCGGCGATGCTCGACGAACCTGACTTTCCGCCATCAGTGCTCGCCGAGGGAGCCCGGGTGGTATCGGGCGCCAGCGGCGGCCCGAACACGCGCCGCTATGTCGACATCGTGCCGATCCTGCCATTCTACCGGATCTATTTCGACGACGGCAGCTTCTTCGATTACGATGCCGACCCGGTCAACGTGCGGGCGCAGATCGCGCGGTTGGCCCCCGAGGATCTCGACGGCTACGAACGCTTCCACGAGGCCGCCCGCGCAATCTTCGAGCGCGGCTTCCTTGAGCTTGGCTATACCTATTTCGGCTCGCTCGGCTCGATGGTCGGCGTGCTCCCGGACCTGTTGAAGCTCGGCGCGATCCAGCCGTTGTTTTCGCTGATCTCGAAATATTTCAAGAGCGACAAGATGCGGCAGGTGTTCAGCTTCGAGCCGCTGCTGATCGGCGGCAATCCGCTGAAGGTGCCCGCAATCTATGCGATGATCCATTTCGTCGAAAAGACCTGGGGCGTGCATTTCGCGATCGGCGGCACCGGCGCGCTGGTAAAGGCGATGGTCCGCAAGTTCGAGGAACTCGGCGGATCGGTGCGGTTGAACGCCAAGGTCGACCGGATCGAGGTCGATAAGCGCGGCCGCAAGCGCGTCGCGACCGGCGTGACGCTGGCGAACGGCGAAACGCTGGCCGCCGATCTGGTCGTCTCCAACGCCGACTATGCGACCACCTATCTCAAGCTCGTCGACAAGGCGCACCGGCGGATCAATCGCGACGCGCTGGTCAAGTTCCGCAAGCAGAGCATGTCGCTGATGGTGATCTATTTCGGCTATCGGATGCAGGAGGGCGCCCCCGACCTGCGGCACCACAACATCATCCTCGGCCCGCGCTACGAGGAGCTTCTGACCGACATTTTCGAGCGCAAGATCCTCGCCGACGACTACTCGCAATATCTCCACATCCCGACGATCACCGACCCCAGCCTCGCGCCGGCGGGGCACCACGCGGCGTACACGCTGATCCCGGTGCCCAACAACCAGAGCGATATCGACTGGGATGCGGTCGGCGAAGGCTTTGCCGACACGGTGCTGACGTTCCTCGACGAACGCGGCTACATTCCCGGCCTGCGTGAGCGGATCGTCCATCGCAGCTTCGTGACGCCGGACTATTTCGAAGAGGTGCTGGGATCGCATCTCGGCAATGGCTTCGGCGTCGAGCCACGGATGACGCAGACCGCGTTCTTCCGCCCGCACAACCGTAGCGAGGATGTCGCGAACCTCTATCTGGTCGGCCAGGGCACGCAGCCGGGCGGCGGCACGCCCTCGGTGATGATGTCCGCCAAGATGACGGTGCGAGAGATCGCGCGCGATTTCGCGATAGATCCGCGGATCGTCGGCGGCGTGCCGTCGGAGGTCGCCGATGATCGACCGCTGGCGACGGAGCGGGCGGAAGTCTGAACGGTCCGCCCCCGGCGTTCGCGCTACGCGGTGGCCAAAATCCGCTCGGCAAGCTGCCGCCCGGATAGCCATGCACTCTCGATGCGCGGCGCGATCAGCCAATCGCCCGCAGCACCGATCCGATCGCTACCGTTCCACAGACAGCCGAGGTCGGTGGCCGTAGCGCGCGCATAGCGCCACCGATGCCCGGCACGAACGATAGGCACAGGCATGTCGGCGCCGCACTGCGTCGCCAAGGCCGCGATCAGACGATCGACGACGGTATCCGCCGGTTCCTCGAGATGCGCGGTCGACCATGCCGGCGTCGCGTGCACGACCCAGGCTTCCGGGCCGGTTCGTCCAGGCTTCGCGCTGTTGCGCGCGGCCCAGTCGATGATCCCTGCGTCCCGGATCACGTCGTGCGCGATCGCCAGTGGACGGTCGAACGCAAGCATCGCCGTCCAGCACGGCGTCGATCGACAGGCGAGCGCCTCGCTCGCCATCGCCGGATCGTGCGGTGCGAGCAACGGCGCGGCCTGCTCGGCGGGCGTCGCGACGACGACGGCGTCATAGCTCTTCGTCAAAGATTCTGTCACCGGCGCCTCGACCCGCCACCCTTCGGCCGTATTGCGGATATCTGTGACGCGGTAGTTCCAGTGGACCTTGGTCTGCGCCGCGAGGTGCTTGACGATCGCGCTCATGCCATCGGTGCCGACCCACGCGTCCTCGCCGGCAGCGGGCCAGCGTGCGACCACCCCGTCGGCTTCCCAGACATGCATGGCCTCGGCAAACGCGGGATTACGCATCGTCAGATACTGCGCACCATGATCGAAGGCGACCTCGCTGCCGGCCCCCCCGCCTCCAGGCCCCCCGCCTTTGGGCATCGCGATGCGCCGCGTCGACATCCGTCCACCGGCACCACGCCCCTTGTCCAGCACCGTGACGTCGCAGCCATCCTGCTGGAGCCGTAGGGCGCAGGACAGCCCTGCAATGCCCGCACCGACGATCGCAATCTTCACGCATATCTCCAACCGATGGCACCGGGACATTGCTGCCCCGGTGCCGGATTGTACAGGGGCTCAGCCGGTTGGCAGCAGCACCTTGTCGATCACGTGGATCACACCGTTGGTGCAGGCGATGTCGGCAGTCACCACCTTGGCGCCGTTGACGGTCACGCCGTCGGTGCCATCGACATGGACCGTCGCGCCGCCTGCGGTGGCCGGGTCGAGCACCTTGCCGCTCACGTCCGCCGCCATCACCGTACCGGGCAGCACGTGGAGCAGGAGGATCTCGGTCAGCTTGGCCTTGTTCTCTGGCTTGACCAGATCGTCGACGGTGCCGGCCGGCAGCGCGGCGAAGGCGTCGTCCGACGGTGCGAAGACGGTGAACGGCCCCTCGCCCTTCAGCGTGTCGACCAGCCCCGCGGCGCCGACCGCCGCGACCAGCGTCGTGAACGAGCCCGCAGCAACGGCGGTATCGACAATATCATGCTTGGTATCGGTCATCTTCTTCGTCCTAAATCAGAGCAAAATAGCGCTTTTGCCAAGTTTTCGGGCGGCGCACGATCCGCCGCGGCCGTTGTTCGGGGCCGAAAATCGGAGGTCGTCTCGCCGTTTCGTCGCCCGGCGGATCCCTCATTCCACCCAGTCAAGCCATGCGCGATATGACCTTTAGGGCGTATGATAATCGACGTCGTCAACGCCACCTCTTACTCTGCCTCCGAAGGAGGCCTGCTGCTTTTCCACCACGTATCGCCCTGAAATCCGACAATACGGTGCGATGTTTTGCCTCTACGTGCTGTTCCAGTTGACCCAAGTGGGGACATTCGCGTGCTGACACGGCTTTTGCAGACGTACTCTGCCGCGCTAACTCCTCGACACGGTGGAGATATGCGATGGTGCACCCGTCGTTAGATCCAGCTTTTCATGAACTCCGGCCCTGCCCGCGAGTACAACGTACCGCTAGAGCCCCATGCCTGCATCGCATCCTGGGAGGGGGACCGGATCAACGTCTGGGAACTAAGCCAGTGGGTCGGCGGTGCGCGCAGCGTCGTCTCTGAATGGCTCGGCATTCCGGCAGAGAACGTTCGGATCATCTCGCCCTATGTCGGTGGCGGCTTTGGCTCGAAGATCGGTGCGCATCCCCATGTCGGGCTAGCCTGCGCCGCCTCGCGCAAACTCGGGCGGCCGGTCAAAGGTGTCGCTGACCCGTCCACAGACCTTCACCGGCCTTGGCGGCCGGCCGGCGACGCGGCAGAACATCGCGATCGGTGCGAGCAAGGACGGCAAGATCGTCTCGATCGTCCATGAAAGCTGGAACGAGACGGCGATCGATGAGGTGCACGTCGAGGCCTGCAACAACGTCACCAAGATCATGTACGCGACGCCGAACTTCGCCTCGCGCATCAACGTCACGCCGGTCCATACGGTCATGCCCGGCTGGAAGCGCGGCCCAGGCGAAAACCCGAGTGCCTGGGCGCTGGAAAGCGCGATGGACGAGCTCGCTTATGCGCTCGACATGGATCCGATCACGCTGCGCCTCGCCAACTGGGCCGACGTCGATCCGAGCAACCAGATGCCTTGGTCGACGCGTCAGCTGCGTGAAGCCAATGCCGCGGGGGCGGACGCGATCGGCTGGTGGCAGCGGGACCGCCGTCCCCGCTCGATGCGCGAGGGGCGGGAGTTGATCGGTTACGGCATGGCGGCCGGCGCCTATCCGATGATCGGCACGGCCAGCGAAGCGAAGATCGTGTTTCATGCGAACGGCCTGATCGAAGTGTTGAGCGCGGGCACCGATATCGGCACCGGCACCTACACGATCCTCGCCCAGGCGGCTGCCGAAGTCCTCGACGTACCGGTCGACACTATCAAGGTGCGGCTGGGCGATACCATCCTGCCGCGGTCGGCACTCGCCGGCGGATCGCAACAGGCGAACAATCTCGGCGGTGCCGTCACGCGCGCCGCAAGGAACGCGCGCAACGCGCTGGTGGCCCTGGTGGCGAACGATCCCGGATCGCCACTCGCGAGCGCGAAGGTTGGGCATCTGACTTACGCCAAAGGCGCGATACGTCCGACCCGCCGTCCCGGCAAAGGGCTCACGATCGCCGATCTGCTCAAGGCGGTCGGCAAGGCCAAACTCGAAATCGAAGGCAACACTTTCGCCGCGGATGCCACCGGGGAAATGAAGAAGGGCGTCGACCGCAGCTTTGCGCAATTAAAGGGCGCGACGGAGGGCGGCGTGTCCGCTCATGCCTGGTGCGCGCAGTTCGTCGAGGTGCGCGCCGACGAGGATTTCTGCGCGATCCGGGTGAAGCGCATGGTATCGGCGTTCGACAGCGGCCGCATCTTCAACCCGAAGCTCGCCGAAAGCCAATGGTTCGGCGGCATGGTCATGGGGCTTGGACAAACCCTGCTCGAAGAAGGGCTGATCGATCAGCGCGACGGCCGCACCGTCAACGCTAACTTCGCCGACTATGCGGTGCCGGTAAACGCCGACGTTCCTGAAATGCAGGCGATCTCGGTCGGCATTCCAGACCTGAGGGCGACTGCGCTCGGCGGTAAGGGGGTCGGCGAAATCGGGGTGGTCGGAGTGGCGCCAGCCATCGGCAACGCCGTTTTCCATGCCACAGGTAAACGGATACGCAGCCTACCGATCACGCTCGAGAGGTTGGCGTAATTGCGCGATGGCGCGCGCGAAAGGAAAGAGACCAGAAACGACGACACCCCTAGCCCCGGAGCTTGCGCTACGGGGCTAGGGGTGTCGTCAAAAGTGGTTGCGAGGAGCCGCCCTAGCAAAGCCGGACATTCCCTTGCGGTCACAGTGTAGCCCTTATAGATTCATGCCCTTCCGTCCTACCAATGGTGTCGGTTCGTTAGATGGAGACCCTCATGACGGCAGCCCGCGATCACGCGTCGCTAACTACGGTGGACACTGTGCGTCGAGGCCGAGCGCACCGATAGAGCGCGTCGACGGATTGGCCACCCCGTATCTTGCGTTGTTATGGGAACGATCCGGATAATCTCTATCTAGGGTCTTATGACTAATACCATTCTTTATCTCGGGCTTATGGAAGACGGGGAGATCGAGCTTGATCTGGCCGCACTTGAATTGGCAGCGCTCGATCACCCCGATGTCGAGCTCGATGGATACATCGCCGAGCTCGCCGACATAGAAATAGCCCTACGCGCTGCCGAAGGCGACACAGCAGGCAGCGTAGCTCAGTCCCAGGCACTGAGCACCGTGATGGTTGAGGAGTTCGGGTTTTCCGGCGACCGCACGCACTACGACGATCCCCAGAATGCAGATTTGATCGCCGTCGTCGATCGACGGCTCGGTCTGCCGATTAGTCTTTCAATCCTCTATGTGGCGATGGCACGACGCCTCGGCTGGTCGGCGATGCCGCTCAACACCCCCGGCCACGTTCTGGTGCGCCTGGGCGACGCGTCGGATGCGCTGATTATCGATCCCTTCAATGACGGTCGCATCGTCGACCCTGAACAGGTGGAGGCCTTGTTGGAGCAGATGACGGGCCAGGCACGGTTTTCCGACGGGATGCTTCCCCTGTCGAACCGATCGGCACTCGTTCGACTGCTGCTTAACCAGGCGACCCGTGCTGAGCAGGCTGGCGACCCCGCGCGCGCATTGGTCCTATACGACCGCATGACGATCGTGGCACCCACGCACGCTCATGGTTGGTGGGAGCGAGCCAGACTTCAGCTGGTCGCAGGAGATGTGGCCGGCGCCCGCACCAGTCTCAGCGCGATGCTGGAAATTACCCGGGACAACGATTTACGCCTCCAAGTATCGGCAGCGCTGGATGCCCTGCCCCGGCCAACGCTGTCTTAAATATCTCGGTGGGATTCTCCTCCTCACGACGTTTATCCGAAACGCGTCATTAAAGCCCCATCTGTTCAGTCCGGCTCTAGCCCCCTGCACGGAGTGTTCAATCTCTACGCAAATGACTCTGCTTGAACGGGGGGACTGTTCAACGCCGGGTGTTCCCTCACGGTATACCCATAGGGTACACGACGCGAGCTTCCGACATCTCGTCGATGGTCACGGCAAAGACCGTGCTGCTCAGCATCAGGCTCGGGGGGACGTGGTGGGGAGTGAGGGGCCCCGCTGACGGTACCGTCCAGTGCGACGAGCCCCGATGCAGCCATCGCGGCAAGTCCAGTTCGACGATCCATGCGCTTGGTCTTCCCTATGCCGCTACGTTGACGAAGCACATTCCGCTCCCGTTGCGCGCGTCGACTGAGACCGCGTTCAACGCCAGCCCGCGAATGTTATAGGCAACGAAACCGTGGAGCCCGACCGCAGCCACATTCTCAAGCCGAATATCCCTCACGGGCTTTCGGGAAGGGCGGCCAGGTAGATCGCGTTTTCGCCGATCGTCTCCAGGGTGGTGTTCTCGAACGCTATGTTGCGGATGATCGACGTGCCGTCGTCCTTCGGTTGCCCCGCCAACCGTGCGAGATCGAGCACGCTGTAGAACTGGTCGACATAGCGCGCCCCGCGGAACCAGCGTGCACCATGATGCTCGTTGCTCTGGTTCCTGAGTGTGCGGTTTGCAACTGCGTCGGAAGCAACGATCTCAAACCCTCGTTCCTAACGTGCTGTAGTGAACAAAGATTACGGTGGTCATTGCTCCCCGTCCGCGCTAGGGGCGCTATCGCAACTCACCGGTACCGTTGAAATCCGACATGCTTCTTGCCACGTCATCACGTCCGCGATCGATCGTTCGGATCCTGCGCCGCGCCGTGTCGGTCGGTCTGGTAGCGACCGTGACCGCCTGCGCGACCTTGCCCGACCGGGTGACCTTCACGAAGGTCGATCTCGCCGCGGCGCGGGCGGTCCCTGGCGATCCGGTGCGGTTCTGGGCCGATGACGACGCGAGAACTTACGCGCGGTGGGGCGACACGCTGGTCCGCGACCGTGGCGTCACGCCTGCGCACGGCATGGCGCTGCTCGCGCTGTCGGGCGGATCGGACAAGGGCGCCTATGCCGCCGGGCTACTGAACGGCTGGACCGGCCGCGGCGGCCGCCCCGAATTCGATATTGTCACGGGCGTCAGCACCGGTGCGCTGATTGCGCCGTTCGCATTTCTGGGGTCGGCTGAGGATGCGTCGCTGACCGCGATCTATACAGGCATCAACGGCAAGGACGTTTATCGGCAGCGCGTACTCGGCGGCTTGTTTGGCGGCGCTAGCCTGCTCGACACTAAGCCGCTGCAAACTCTGATCGCGCGCTACGTTACGTCGGACTTTCTAGCGCGCGTCGCCGCCGAGCATCGCCGCGGCCGGCGCCTCCTCGTCCTCACCACAAATTTGGACGCAGAGCGCGGCGTCGTCTGGGACATGGGCGCGATCGCCGCCAGTCCCGCGCCGCGAACCCTGATCCTGTTCCGCCAAATCCTGCTCGCCTCTGCCAGCATCCCCGGCGCGTTCCCGCCGGTCATGGTCGACGTCGTCGGCAACGGCCACGCCTTTGCGGAGATGCATGTCGATGGCGGCGCAATCGGCGGTTTCTTCGTTATGCCTCGCGCCATGCTGGAGGCGGGCAATCGCCAGAACGGCCCCGGCGGCACGATCCAGATCCTTTACAATGGCCGGATCGATCCTCAGTTTGCGGTCGTCAAGCCGCGTACCTTCGGCATTATGGGTCGTGCGCTGGCAACCGTGCTGGGGGAAATCGACCGCACCGGCGTCAAGGATTTGAAAGCCTATGGCGCGGATCATGGTACCGCCGTCTCGGTCTGCGCAATCGACGACGGTTTTCAGGTCAAGGACAGCACGCTGTTCGATCCCAACTATATGCGCGCGCTCTATAACTACGGCCTGAGTGTCGGCCAGGCGGGCGACTGTCTTGCGCGTCCGGCGCCGTCCCCTCCCGCCACACCGATATCACCAAGAAGGCCATGATGGATCAAGACACCCCGCACGATGCGCCCGAGACCGACGCACCCGAGGAAAAGCCCCCACGCAAGCTGAGCGGGCGGGCGAAGCTTATCCTACTGGTGCTGGTGGCGGTGGTGGTGATCGCCGGCATCGCTTGGTATGTGCGACACGAAACGCGCGGCAAATATCTTCAGTCGACCAATGATGCGACGATCCGCGCCGATGCGGTGACGGTGTCGCCGCGCACCGCCGGCTATGTCGCCGAGGTGCTGGTGATCGACAATCAGGACGTCGCCAAGGGACAACCTTTGGTGCGCATCGATCCGCGCGACTATCGCGCGCAGGCAGCGCAGGCCGAGGCGCAGATCGCCGTCGCGCAGGCGACCGCCGACAATGTCCGCGCCTCGATCAGCGAACAATATGCCACGATCGAGCAGACACGCGCACAGCTTGCTGCCGCGCGTGCCAAGGCCGCGTACGATGCCGCCGAAGTCGCGCGCTACACGCCGCTTGCGGCCTCTGGCGCCGAACCGCGCGAACGCCTCGCTCAATTACGCGCAACCGCAATTGGTTCCGCCAACGATGCGCGCGCGCAGGCGGCGGCACTTGTCGCGCAGCAGCGCAAGGTCGGTTCGTTGCAGGCGCAGGTGCGGCAAGGGGAGGCTCAGGCCAGGGGCTCGCGTGCACAGCTGGAGTCGGCGAACGTCGACGTCAACGCGACGCTTATCCGCGCGCCGATTGCCGGCCGCGTAGGCGATAAGACAGTCACGATCGGCCAATATGCGCAGTCGGGCACGAGGCTAATGTCGCTCGTCCCCCTGAGCCAGCTCTACATCGTTGCCAATTTCAAGGAGACGCAGATCGGCCTGATGCGCGTCGGCCAGCCTGCGACGATCACGGTCGATGCCCTCGACGGCGTCGAACTGCGTGGCCGCGTCGTCAGCGTGTCGCCGGGCACAGGATCGCAATTCTCGCTGCTACCGCCCGAGAATGCGACCGGCAACTTCACCAAGATCGTCCAGCGCGTGCCGATCCGTATTGCAGTCGAGGCGGGCCCCGAGACCCGGAAGCTGCTGGTGCCGGGCCTGTCCGTGACTGTGAGCGTCGACACGATCGCCGCCAAGGACGCGCAGGACCGGATCGAGGAGGAGCAGAAGCGCCTCGATAAGCAGCATCGCTGACATGGCGAGCGCTGCGATCCAAGGCGCGAGCGGCGCGAAGCCGGCCGAGCGCGCCGATGCGAGCGCATGGCTGGCGGTGGCGGCAGGTACGCTCGGCGCGTTGATGGCGACGCTCGACATCTCGATCGTCAACTCGGCGTTGCCGACCATCCAGGGCGAGATCGGCGCCAGCGGCACCGAAGGCACCTGGGTGGCGACCGCTTATCTGGTCGCCGAAATCATCATTATCCCGATGGCGGCGTGGCTCGAACGGATGCTGGGCCTGCGCACCTTCCTGCTGATCGCCGCGGGGCTGTTCACCATCTTCTCGATCGTCTGCGGGCTGTCGACCAGCCTGACAATGATGATCATCGGGCGCGTTGGGCAAGGCTTTACCGGTGGCGCGATGATTCCAACCGCGCAGACCATCATCGCGCAGCGGCTGCCGCGCAGCCAGCAGCCGATCGGCATCGCCCTGTTCGGCGTCACCGCGATTCTGGGGCCGGTCATCGGTCCACTGATCGGCGGCTGGCTGACCGAGAATTACAGCTGGCACTATGCCTTCTTCCTCAACCTGCCGCTCTGCGCTGCGTTGGTCGCGTTGCTTCTGCTCGGCCTGCCGCACGAGAAGCTGCGGCTGCATCTGATCCGCGAGGCGGACTGGCTCGGCATCGCCGGACTCGCCCTCGGTCTGGGCGGACTCACCGTGCTCCTCGAAGAAGGCCAACGCGAACTGTGGTTCGCCTCGTCGCTCATCCGCATGATGGCGGTTGTGTCCGCGGCCGGCTTCGCGATGCTGTTCGCAGGTCAGATCGTGGCGAAGCGGCCGGTCATCAAGCTGTCGCTCCTGCTCGACCGGCAGTTCGGGTCGGTCGCGCTGATGGGCGTGGTGCTCGGCATTGTCCTGTACGGCACCTCCTACGCGATCCCCCAGTTCCTCTCCTCGATCGCGGACTATAACGCGCTGCAGTCCGGCTATGTCGTGCTGCTTTCCGGGCTGCCCAGCCTCGTCATGATGGCGATCGTGCCGATCCTACTGAAGCGCGTCGACATCCGCATCGCGGTCGCTCTCGGACTGTCGATCATGGGCCTCTCGGCGCTGATGGACGCCAACCTGACGGCCAACTCCGTCGGCAGCGACTTCACCGTGTCGCAACTGATGCGCGGCGTCGGCCAAATCTTGGGCATGCTGTTCCTAAGCCAAGCCGTCGTCCGCGCCGTAGCGCCCGAGGATGCGGGCGATGCGTCGGGCCTGTTCAACGCGGTGCGCAACCTGGGCGGCAGCTTCGCGCTCGCCGGCATCTCGATCCTGCAGGAGCAGCGCAGCTGGCTGCATTCCAGGCGGATCGAGGAGTCGCTCAACGCCAACTCGCAGGCGGTGCAAAGCTATGTTGCGAGCCTAAGTCAGCAGATGGGCGGGCGCCCCACCGCACTGCGCCTCGTCGGGCAGCAGATCCAAGGCCAGGCACTCGTCATGACCTATAACGACATCTTCTGGATCATGGGCGTCGGCACGCTCGCGGTGTTACCCTTGGTCCTGTTCCTCCGCACCTTGCCTAAGGACGCCGCACCCGCGGCGGTACATTGATGACGCACCCGCTCCCTGCCCTGCTAGCGCTGACCGCGCTCGGCGCCTGCACCGTCGGTCCCGACTATAAGGGGCCGCCCGCCGCCGCATCGGACGCCGCCAAGCGCGGCACGTTCGTCCGGGCCGGCGATGCGACGCTAGTCCCCTCCCCCGCCGTCGCGCGTTGGTGGGAAGGGCTTGGCGACCCCATCCTCACGCGCCTGATCGACGATGCGCTCGCCCACAGCCCGTCGATCGACATCGCACAGGCGCGTATCCGCCAAGCGCGCGCGTCGCTCACCCAGCAGCAGGCCGCGCAGCTGCCGAGCGCGAGCGCCAACGCCACCTATCTCCACGCGCAGCTGCCCGGCGTAGATATCGGCAGCAGTGGTGACACGGCGAGCGACGGCGCGACGACGGGATCCGATTCGTCGACCAAGCTGGACTTCTATAATCTCGGACTGAACGCATCGTGGGAGCCAGACCTGTTCGGCGGCGTACGCCGCGGTGTCGAACAATCGCGCGCGCAGATCGGGCAGCGTTTCGCCGACTTGGCCGACGCGCAGGTTAGCCTTTCTGCACAAGTCGCGCAGGCGTATGTCAATCTGCGCGATACGCAGGACCGAGCCCGGCTCAATGCGCAGTCGAGCGAGCTGCAACGGCGCGCGTTGCAACTGACACGCCAGCGCTACGCCGGCGGCACGGTTTCCGCGCTCGATGTCGAACGGTTGCAGAACCAGCTCGAATCGACTGATGCACAGAACATCCCGCTCGCCGCGCAGATCGACGAGTATCGCGACCAGATCGCCGTGCTGACCGGCCGCGAGCCAGGCACGCTCGACGCGACGCTGACGACGGTCGTGGCCGTACCACTGCCCCCTGCGCAGGTTGCGATCGCCGACCCCGCAACACTGATCGCGCACCGCCCCGACATCCGGGCCGCCGAACGCGCGTTGGCGGCCAGCTATGCCGCGATCGGCGTGAACAAAGCAAAGCAGCTGCCGGGGCTTCGGTTCATGGGCATCCTTGGTCTCGGCGGCACCGATCCCAGTGACGTCTTCGATTTTGGCAAGCTAACGACGCTCGTCACACCATCAATCAGCTGGTCCTTCCTCGATTTCGGCAAGAACCGCGCCGCCGTCCGCCAGTCCGAAGCGCAGCGCGACGAGGCAGAGGCTCAGTATCGCCAAGCCGTCCTCCAGGCGCTCCAGGACGCCGAGACGTCACTGTCGCGGTTCGGTAATCTGCGGCTGCAACTGGCCGGGTTGGGCCGCGCCGAAGTGTCGGCAACGCGATCCGCGGTACTCAACGACCAGCGCGTCCGCGCCGGCACCAGCTCAGTCATCGACCAGCTCGACATCCAGCGCCAGCGTCTCTCCGCTGCCATTTCGGTCGCGCAGGGCAAGGCCGCGCTGACGAACAGCTATATCGCCGTCCAGAAGAGCCTGGGCCTCGGCTGGAGCGCACCACCGGACGGTGCAAAGCCATGACATAAATTAATTCGATCGCCCCGGAACGCGCAAGCAGACTCACCGGTTGCGTTATCTGCTGCCCTTTACCTATGGAGTTTGTCGATTGAAGAAACTGCTGATGCTCATTGCCATGAGTCTGATGTTCACGGGGATCGGCGTCTCCGTCGCGCCCACTGATGCCCAGGCGCAATCCTATCGCTCCGATCGCGGCGCGCACCGTCCGATAGTCCGCCCCGCGCAGGTGCGTCGTGCGCAGCGTGCTCGGGCGTATCGCTACAACCGTCGCGCGTCAGCCCGCCGTGCCTACCGTGGTCATCGTGGCTATCACGCCCGCCCGGTCTACCACCAGCGCGGCCATCGCCGCCATCGTCGATGATATTGGAGGCGACGCTTACGGGCGTCGCCGCTCCACTCCAACTATATCGGAAGCGTCAGGCGTCATAACCCTTCATACGAAAGGAAGATTGCTCAGCGCCCGCTACCATTCTCCACCAAGCTGCATGCGGCGATAGCGATCTTATTGCGCGGTCTTTGCTTTGGACGCACCCGGTGTCGGGGCCGCGGAAGTGCCGTCTAGATAGCCGACCAGCTGGGCGGCCGCCCCCTCGAACGCCTGCTCAGCGTGGTTGTACGCCACGTAGGAGCCCTTGATGTTCCAGGGCTGGCCGTTGCGGTAGGTGGCGAGCTGGAGGACTGGACGCTGTGTGCCGACATCGTCAATCTGAATCTCTACGCTGCCCCCGCCGCGCAACGGGGCCAGTACGCCAAGCCCACCTGCCGCAAGCGTCGCGACCTGCAGCGGCGCGTTCAAGAACCAGCGCGTACGGCGCACGCCGGTGATCGCGCTCCGGACGCGTAGCGCGCTCCCGCGTACTTGGCTCCCCTCGACGACCTGGTACCGCCCCGACAATGCAGTCACCAGATGCTGGTGCAGCGCGTCACGCAACTGTTTTTCGGCTTTCGCATCGCGCGGCGGGGCGCGCCACTCGACCGGTTCGATAACGACCTGTTGGTAGCGCTCCGGTCGGTAATCGGGCGATACCCAGACCGCGACGTTCTTCTTTTTCGCCGGTTTCTGCAGCTGTGCGTAATCAGGCAGGAACCCCGAATGCGTAAGCTTCTGCCCACCTGTCGAACAGGCCCCCAGCAGGAGCGCAGGCATGCAGGCGACGAGCGCACGACTTTGAAAAACGCGAATCATGAAAATGTCCTGTACTGGGCCGGGGCGGAATCATGCGGACAGGCTCGTCTCACCCGATCCATAGTGGGCGTCCGGTCGCCTTGGCGGCGGTCCAGGCACCACCGCGCGCCGGGCGGCGCGCCGGCCCGCGCGCCTGTGTGGCGCAATCAGGTACGACTTCCGGCGGTTTGGCCGTGTCGTTCAGCATCGCATACAGCTCGGCACGCGCGCGCAACACGTGACTTTTCAGGCTCCCGAGCGAAATCCCCATGACGACCGCAGCCTGCTCGTACGACAGGCCTTCAATCGCGACGTGTTGCAGCGCCTCGCGACGGTTGCGCGACAGCCGGCCCATTGCCTTTTGCACGTCGGTAACTTCAACGACGATCGACTGGACCTCGGGTCGAGCGAGCCGTTTCTCGGCAGCCAGCTCGTCATACTCGCCCTCAAACCGCGCGCGGCGTCGCTGGTTGAGGAACAAGTTGCGCAGGATGGTGAAGGTCCAGGCGCGCAGGTTGGTGCCCTCGGCGAAGCCAGCGCGTGCCACCCATGCCCGCACCAATGTATCCTGTACCAGGTCGTCGGCACCCTCGGCGCCCCGCGTCAGCGACCGAGCATAGGCCTTCAGCCTAGGTCCTAGTGCCGCCAGGTCGCGTCCGAAGGCGCGGTCGGCGAGTGTCGCGTCGACTTGTCCGATCAACCGGTCGAGTTCGTGCGGCAGCGCCATATCGACTCGCGGCGGGAACGCCGCACGAAGCGGCGTGCCGACCCAATGATCAATCCCGTTGTGATGTGTCATCGTTCACCTTTGCACCGGTTGGAGACCGCCACGATGTCCTCCCGCCCGCCCCTGCACGACCGGCAGCGCGGAACGCGCCGGGTCGAGAGGCCGCTGAAGCTTCTGCAGCACGATGCCGTGCAGCGGCGCTCTACGAGTAGACCGGCATTAACACAACTGCATAGTTGCGTTAATGCCGGTGTTTTAACTGGGCAGGCTAGGACCCACTGCGCGTGCGATTTCCTGAGCGGTCGCGGCAGCGCCCGCTTGGGTCGGATGGAACGGCGCCCCGGTCTCGGGCGCCACGCCGTTGACCCATGGATTGGCGGAGCAAGCGTCGTGCCCCTTTCCGATTATCGCCATGTCAACCACGGTCGCCCCGCTAGCACGCGCGGCCGCCCTGGTTACATCGGCCAGCCGCGCCGCGACCGGTCGCATCAGCGCCACTTGGCGTTCGGTTAGGTTCAGCGCCGCGCAGGTCCCATGCTCCGGCAGCACCGCCGGATAAGTCGCGACGATCACCTGCGCGGACGGCGCGCGACGCCGAACCGCGACGATCACCTTCCTGATATTGGCCGCGACGGCGCCGATGTTCCTCTCCGCAGGCGCGTGTGGCGCCTTCATCAGCAACCCGGCAACGCCACCAATCACGCCGCCGCGGTTTGCATAGCTCATCCCGACCAGGTCGCCGATATACGCAATATCGTTTCCGCCGGTCGTGAGCGTAACCAGGCGGGTCGTCTGCTGCACCGCCTCGATCTGCGGCCCCTGGAAGAACTGTCCGCCCTGCACGACCTGCGCCGCGGTAGAGCCGGAACAGCTCATGTCGACCAGCGACAAATGTAAAGTTCGCGTCAACCGCTGCGGATAGCGGTTAACGCTGCGCTGGCACGCGATTGGGCTGCCCGGCGCGCGGTCGCCCAGTCCCAAGCCCGCCGCGAACGAACTGCCAAGAGCTACATATTCGGGGCGCCCCTGGGGCGGACGGCGACCCTGGTAGAAGAGGATCGCGACCACCGCCACAGTGCCGAGCGCACCCAACGCCAGTAGGGCGAGCAGCGTCCTCATCACGACGCGTCGTACGGGACGCCGTTTTCCAGTCACCAACTCTAGCCTGCTCATGCGACGACCGTCGCTATGAACCGGCGCATTTCGATGTCGATCTGCTCCCCTTCCGGCGACCCCGGGAAGCCCGTATGTGGACCCGCTTCCGTCACGTGCAGGTCCGCCGCGACGCCCGCGGCCCGCAGCGCTCGATGCATGCGGACGGTGTTGGACAAATAGAGATCGCGTGTGCCGGTCGTCAGCAACGCTGGCGGGAAGCCGCTGAGGTCGCCGAACAGCGGCGAAAGATAGGGATCCGCCAAGTCGTGGCCGTCCGCGTAGAGCAGATTGACCGGCATCAGGCTATGCAGGGCGGGATCGATGCCGTCATTGGTCTGGAAACTATCGCCTGACTCGGTAAGGTCGACCTCCGGCGTGACCAGTATGAGACCCGCCGGCATCGGCAGCCCTTCGGCGCGGGCGCGCAGAATGAGCGCCGCCGCAAGGTTGCCGCCGCCCGAACCGCCGCTGACGATGATCTCGCCAGGCGCGCGCTCGCGCAGCAGCGCGCGATAGGCGTTTATGCAGTCGTCGAGCGCCGCCGGATAAGGGTGCTTTGGTGGCATCCGATAGTCGACCGCCCAGACCCGCCGACGCATGCGCGCCGCCATGCCGATACTCATCATCCGGCAGATCTCTCCACCGCAGAGGATCAGGCCGCCGCCATGAATGTCGAGGATGATTGTCCGATCCGCATTCTGATCGGTCAATGCAATGTCATAGACTTTCGCACCGTCAGCATCGCGGGTCGTCACGTCGGCAGCGACCTGCGTGATCATGCCCTGCAGCATCGGCAGGACCGCTGCGTCCTGCGCCTCTACATAGGCCACCCAGGCGGCCTTGTCGTCGATCGGCGGGTAAGGCGCCTGGGGAGGCTGCGGCACGAGATACGCTCGCGCGATATCGCTGAGATGCGCTGGCACCGGCAACTGGCGAGCGGGGACCGGGACGGCGTCGGTCGCGTCATGAGCACTCATCGGTAAACTCCTAGGTTACAGCGAACGCATCCGGTCCGCGATATGGACGGCAGGCGGTTGCCCATCGTTCCGTGATTTGCTTTCAGCGCTTGCAGATCGGCGCAGTTCGCGTGGCGACCTGATCGGCTACGATGCGCATCGGACCTTTGTCGGTCTCGCCCGTCATCGTCATGCGCGCAGTGAAGCCGGTCGCGGTGTAGGCGCCAGCACGCACGATGCGCATGGGTGGCCCCTTCTTCTGTGGGCACGCCATGACATGCTCGATCCGCCCGTCCGCGATGTGCGCCCTCTCGACCGTGCATCTCGCGGCCGGGTCGGGTGCGACCAGCGTCGCGACGCCGATCTTCGCATCGCCGGGCGCCACGCATTTATGTTCGACCTTCGACTTTCCGCGCATCATGCGAAGCATGAACCCCGGCGCCCCGGGCACGGTCAGTTCAACCGCGGTCGATTTCACGTCCCAGTTCCCGGGTGTGAGCGCCTGCGCGTTCGCATAGGCGGAAAACGGCAACCCCACCGCGGCAAGGAGGAGGCGGAGACGCACCGCACGCCATGTCTTACGCACGGTCGTTCGCACCCGTCTGCGGTCCGCAAGGCCGGATACCCCGGCGCTGGTTGTCGTTGCTCGCCTCCCAAATGGCCAGCAAACCCGATGATTCCCAGCGTTCGACGAGCAAGACGACCTGCGCCTCAATGTCGCAGGGCCCCGCCGAAACGTCGATCGTCCCGGTAAGCGTCCTGCTCGGGCCGCCGCGTTGGCCACGCCCGCGATCGGTTGCAGGCTTGGCTGGGATTGTGCCGAACGCATGAGGGCCGGTAGGCATGATAGTGAATCTCATCGAGTACCCAACACGCAACGCAACCATTTAGTTGCGTTGCGTGTTGGGTGAAAAGTCTGGCGATCGCATTTGAAAGTTCGAACTGGCGTCGTCGTCAGCTCTTGCTGTAGGTGGTGGCGCAACCGGATCGATCGGTCTGGACAGTGCGCGACGATCCCCCCCGTGCATCTCTTTTCATCCGCTCGGCGCCGGTGAATGGGAGTTCGGTGTGAAGCGATACAGTAAGACGACACTTTGATTGTGCAGAAAGGCAGCGGTCTTCGCTCTTCGCTAACGAGCAGATGGCGAACCCGGCGCGTGCATCGAGCTGAGCTGACGGTTCGCCTATTTGTCAGAAACCTAAACAGATGGGACTGAGGCACTCGCCGCCATTGATCAACGCGCATCGACGGGCCTAGGAACCAAGCGGATGATCAAGACAGCAAAAGCTAAGCCACTAGGTGGGCGCCCTACCACAGAGCGTGTCGCGGAAATCGGCGTCGTGGTTGTCAAAGCAACGATCGAGGCGTTCTCGACTAACGGCAACGAGTTCAGCATGGACCAGGTGGCAAAGCTCGCCGGGGTCAGCAAGCAGGCCATTTATCGGCGTTGGGACAGCAAGTTTGATCTCCTGGCGCATTCGATCGACAGACTGCTCGACGACGGTTTGCAGCAGCCCGTCCCGGCGCACGATGATCCGGTTTTGGCGTTGCGTGACCTGCTTTGGTCGCATTTCGACAAGGACGTCGTGATGGCCCATCGCACAGCGACTTTTCTGCGCGTGGAGGGATTGCGGGACGACAGGATCCGCGACCGAATGCTGCAGTGGCGCGAACGGTTTTTACTGTTGTACGTCCGGTATCTCGAGGAAATTGATGCGCGCGGCAAGCGCGTCGATGGCGACATATACCTGCAGGCCGAAATCCTCGGCGAGCTGATGAACGGCGGCTCCGACAAGCTCGCCATGACGCGGAAAGTGTCCGAGCAAGAGAAGATCGAGGTCTTCGAACAGCGATGGAGCGCGTTTAGTCGTATCGCCTTGAAGTAGCAATGTGGCGCGTCTCCTGGGACGCGAGATGGCTATGACATCGATTTGTCCGGAAAAGACGTCGCGACAACCAAATCTACGGATCACACCTTCCACGGGCTCCAGCCCTGAAAGGACCTATGTCATCTTTGTGCGAGCCACCCACGGCTTCCAGCGCGCGGTACCCAAGCTGCTCGAGCATCAGGTCAATGTGGCTAACGCATCGCCGCTGTACGGCTGAAGTTCGTCAAGTCGACCCTGCTTTATTTTGCTTGCCCAATGTGGATCTTGAAGCAGAGCGCGGCCCACGCCAACAAGATCGAAATCGCCACGATCCAAGCGGCGGAAGAGTTCGTCTAGCGAAGCGAGTTCGGAGCCCATGCCGACGAATGCTCCAAAAAAATCGGCCGACAAGCCCACGGACCCCACCGTAATCGTCGGTTGGCCGGTGATCTTTTTTGCCCAGCCCGCAAAGTTCAGGTCAGACCCCTGATCCTCGAACTCGGGCTCCCAAAACCGTCGTTGCGAGCAGTGTAGGATATCAGCACCTGCATCGACCAGAGGCGTAAGCCAGGCCTCCATCTCGCCCGGCGTGTTTGCCAGCCTAGCTAGATAGTTCTGGGATTTCCATTGGCTGATACGGAGGATAATCGTAAAATCGGCACCGACTGCGAGCCGTGTTGCTTTCAAGATGTCGGCGGCGAAGTTGATGCGCTGTGGCAACGAAGCACCGCCGTAGCGACAGTCGCGTGTGTTGGTTCCTTCCCAAAAGAATTGATCGATCAGATAGCCGTGTGCGCCATGAAACTCGACCGCGTCGAAGCCGAGCCGCTTAGCGTCTGCTGCGCCTTGCGCAAACGCAGCGATCGCATCGGCAATCTCGTGATCTGCCATTGCCTTGCCCAACGCCCTGCCTGGGCCAGCCAGGCCAGATGGACTGTCGTAAGGACCCGATGGAACCCAGCTTTTCTCCCGCGTCTTGACCGCGCCGACGTGCCAGAGCTGCGGAGCCATGACGCCGCCGACCTCGTGCACCTCGTCGATCACTGTTTGCCAGGCCGCCAGTTCCTTCTCGCCGTGGAAGCGTGGCATGTCAGGGCCATTGAGTGCGGCCGGGCGGTTGATGCCGGCGCCCTCCGAAATAATGAGCCCGACATCGGCCGCAGCGCGCCTGCGATAATAAGCGGCGACGTCAGCGGTTGGCACACCGCCGGGCGAATGTGATCGGGTCATGGGCGCCATGACGATCCTGTTCGCCAAGGTCAGCGATTTGTACGTGAAAGGTGAGAAAAGACTGGCGAGAGACATCGAAAACTTCCTAGCTGAAGCGCAGTACCACGTCGGAGTGAAGATCGCCTTCAGGCGATGTTCGCATTGACGCGCCCGCCGTCCACGGTGATCGTGTCGCCAATCACATAGTCGCCAGCGCGGCTGGCCAGATAGATCGCTGCACCCGCCATATCCTCGTCCACTCCAATACGCCCCGCTGGGATCATCTTGGAGACGGCGTCGGCGTGATCCCGCGCGACGCGGTTCATTTCGCTGGCGAACGCCCCTGGAGCGATCGATGTAACGTTGATCCCATCGCGCACGAGCCGAGCAGCCATCCGCTTCGTCAGGTAGATCAGGGCCGACTTCGACGCGTGATAGCTGTACGTCTCGCTCGGATTCAGCCGCTGCCCGTCCACCGAGGTGATGTTTATGACTTTTGCTGGGCGCTCGGGGCGTGCTGCAGCCTTCAACGCACCATGCAGAGCCTGGGTGAGGAAAAATGGCGATTTGACGTTCAGGTCCATCACCTTGTCCCAACCGCTCTCAGGAAACTCTTCGAACGGTGCACCCCACGCAGCGCCAGCGTTATTGACCAGGATGTCCAAGGTGTCGGTGTGCTCGGCTAGTTGTGCGGCTAGCGCCTTACAGCCCTCGACTACGGAGACATCCTGCGGCAGTGCAATGCAGCGCTCACCGAGTTCCCACGCGGTCGCAAAACATGCGTCAGCCTTCCGAGACGAGATATAGACGGTCGCGCCTTGAGCGATAAAACCCGCCGCGATCATCTTGCCGATCCCCCGCGAGCCGCCGGTGACCAGCGCGGTCCGATCGTCGAGCCGGAACAGGGTGGTAGTGTCCATCTGGTTTATCCTTAGAAATGCGGGCGAATTTCAGGTGCAAGGAAAGGTCCGGTCGTCGCGGGTCGTCATCCGTGCGCCAACGGATCGTTCGTGCCGGATCTCTTTCGTTCGGCAAGCAGTGCAAGCGTATCGGTGTGGCTTGCGCGAGTTATCTTGTAGCCGAGCAGCAGCACGGCCGACGCTGCGAACAACGCGACCGTCGAGACCGAGTAAATCAGCCCCAATTCGCTTAAGGTCTTCGACGCGATCGAGCCCGGCACCGCTCCGCGGGGGAAGCCAACAGCGCTGATGATAACACTGGTGACGAAGATCCCAGCTCCCGTGACGGCCTTGTTCACAAACGCAGCGGCCGCGAAGAACAAGCCTTCTTGGCGGCGACCGGTCCGCAATTCGGAGTCCTCAACGACGTCGGCAATCATCGACGCCGAAAGGATCTGGCCGGTAATACCGAGACCGAGGCCGGCGACGTTTGCGCAAAAAACTAGCCAATAGACGCTAGCGTTGCCATTGGGCGGAAGCAGGCCGAGCAGTCTTAGTGTCACAGGCAGCACGGTGATAAGCGCGCCCAGCAGGATCAGTGTGATGGTGGCGGTGCGCTTGTCCGTTCGGGAAGAGATACGCGGCGCAATCCAGAATGCGAACACAGCCGCGAGCAAACTGGAAGCTCCAAGCAGCGCGATCTGGGAGGCCGTGAACAACCAGAAATATGTTACAATATACAGGTTGATCGATAGCGCTAGCCCCAACGCCATGGCGTTAAAGAAACTCGCGCCGAGAACGAACAGAAACGTCCGATGTGACAGTGTCCCAAGCATCTGTCGGGCTAACTGACCAAGCGGTACCCGCACGCGGGCCGGCTGCGGAAGATCGGGAATCCGATTATGTGTTCCCAGCGCCGAAATCAGGATTGCAGCAAGCATGAGCCCTGCTGCGAACAGGCCATAGTTGCGGTAGCCGGCCGCGTTCAATTGACCGACGGTCCCCGCCGCAGCAGGACGCAGAAAGACTAGCAAGGCCAAGGTATACATGGCCAGACCGCCGATCCAACCGAAAAGGTAGCGATAGCTGATCAGCCGCGTGCGTTCGTCATAGTCGGTGGAAAGCTCGGCCGAAAGCGCGGTAGAGGGTATCTCGTAGCAGGTGATGAACGTTCGGATCAGCACTACCGTGACGATGAGATAGCCGATCATTGCACCAGCTCTCCACCCTGAAGGTGGATTCCACAACAGCAGATACGATAACGCCACCGGCAACGCGGCAGCATACATGAACGGATGTCGACGGCCCCACCGGCTACGGAAGTTGTCTGACGCCTGACCGACTATCGGGTCGATGAAGGCATCCAGGACCAAAGCAAATAGGATCGCCACGCCGACCGTCGCCGACGGTAGCCCCACCACTTGCGTGTAGAAGAACTGAAGGAAATACGCGAAGCCGTTGTCCTTCACGCCAAAGGCGACGGAGCCGAAGCCGTAGAACAAGCGCGTGCGAGTTGTCAGCGGCCTTGGCACCGCGCTTGGTGGAGTCACGATTGGTGCCTGACCGGCGCTAGCTGCGTGATCGATTTATCCATCATCGATGTCACTTTTTCGTTCCAGCTGGCGTACCCGATGGAAGATCTGCACGAATGCGCGCGAACACGTCCTTCGCCTCGGGCGTAAAGGTCGCGCCTACAAAGACATGAAACGCGCCGTTATATTCGCCGTAATGCACGGGCGTTCCGGCCTTCTTCGCCTTGGCGGCAAATGTGCGCGCGTCGACAACGAGAAGATCCTCGGTGCCTTGGTATATATCGATCGGAGGGAATCCCTTGAGATCCGCGTAGAGCGGACTCAACCGCGGCGACTTCGGATCGT
The DNA here is from genome assembly GCF_057815015.1 of Sphingomonas sp. SL1004. Taxonomy (NCBI): domain Bacteria; kingdom Pseudomonadati; phylum Pseudomonadota; class Alphaproteobacteria; order Sphingomonadales; family Sphingomonadaceae; genus Sphingomonas; species Sphingomonas sp. SL1004. The sequence continues at coordinate 642,735 of NZ_JBYMUX010000001.1, read as the reverse complement.
CGCCCGCTGCCCACCAGTTTCCACAGAGCCGCAACGCGTCGATCCCGAGCATGATGTCGTACGGCTCGACCGCTTGCGCGGCAGGGTCAGCCAACGTCAGATCGAGCCACGGGGAGAACGCGATGATGCGTGCCGGTGCGGGCAGACCGAGACGCTTGAACTCGATCGCTTCGCCTATGGCGAGACCGCCGCCAGCGGAATCGCCTGCCAGCACTACGTTTGACGCCGCCGTCTTCGACAGGACGCTGCGGTACACGTTCGCCAGGAAGGGGTAAGCCTGCCGGTTGTTGAATTCAGGCGCCAGCGGATAGATCGGCACCGTGACTGTTGCACCGGTAGCCTGAACCAACGCCTTCACGATGTCCCAGTGCGGACCAACGAGATCGTTCACATAAGCGCCGCCGTGATTATAGATGATGTTCCATCGGCTCACGCCGGATTTGGGGGCTACGACGATGACTTTGTGCCCGTCGATATCGATCTCATGGATGTCGAACGCGTCCCGCATCGCCGCGGGAATCGGTGCTGGCGACGGATAGGGGCGCTTCAATATCGCCACCCGGAACGCATCCGGATCAGCAAGAGGTTTGCCGCGCGCTTTTATCGCCAGCGTCGCGGCTTGCATCGCAACGCTCCCACCATTCTTGACCGTCAACGCATGGGCGGCGAAAGCAACGACCGGAATGACGAGCGCGACGGCCGGCAGGAGGTAGCGTTTCTTCATACCAGGCTCCGTCGGGATGCTATTAGCAACTTCCACAGGTCTAACATTAGAACTTGATACCCGCAGCGATACCATAGCGACGAGGCTCAAGCAGGAACAGGTTAGTGAACCCACCCGAAGACGTGTCAGCTAGAAACTGGCCGGTGACCGCGTCATTATTGGTCAGGTTCTGAACGAAGCCGCGCAAGAACCAATTGCTATCTGCGCCGTTCAATTGAACCTGCGCATTGACGATCTCATAACCTTGGATGCGATCGACAATAGTGTTGAAAGGGCGAGCGTATGATTCACCAGTATAGGTTAGGTCGGCACGGGGCACTAGCGTCATGCCGTTGGCAAACTCGATTTTATACTGTGCACCGACCGAGAATTTGACTTGCGGTGCTTGCGGCAATTGATTGCCCGATACATCGACAGCGTTGCCATCGGAGACGGTGAACGGCAACGCACCCGTAGGAACGCCGAACAGGGCTCGCAGCGGGGTGGCCGGGTTCGCGATGGTCGACGCCAGCGAGTTACAGATGCTGAAAGCACCCGTCGTGTTCGTACCCGGGATCGCGGTAGGGCCGCGCAAGCCAATGGCCGAGTTAAAGGCAGTTACCAATAAGTTCGTGCCAGTGGCATTCCCTGCCGTGTTCGGCCGGACAGTGCAGAGCGATCCGGAGTTGATATCTTTCAGGATCACGGTGTCGGAACGGCCACCCGACGGATCCCGCGGATCAATCAGCGACAGGCTTTTGATCTTGGTATGCAGATAGCTTGCCGATAGATTGACCTGGAAGTTGCGCGTTGGACTGATCACCGCTTCCGCCTCAGCGCCGTAGATGTCAGCGTTGGTATTGTCGTTTAGTGCGGTCCGCGCCACCAGGCGGCTGATCTGGAGATTATTGTACTTGTAGTAGAAAGCACTGGCATTGAGGCGCAGGGTGCCGCCGAGGAGAGTGGTCTTCGTTCCGAGCTCAAACGCGTCCAACTTTTCCGGCAAAAAGGAATTCGATACGTTGAACGCTGCCGGGACGGCCGGGTTTATGCCGCCGGACTTGTAACCTCGTGAGTAGGACGCATAGAACATCGTCCGACGGTCGAGTTGGAAGTCGACGACGAACCGTCCGGTAAGCGCGTCCGATTTTGCACGGCTCTCGCTGACCGGCTGGATACCCGGTTGTGCCGCAACGGCATCATAGGATGCAAAATACGGTGATTGCGACGCATCCGTGAGCCCGTAAGTGACCGGAAACGAGACGGTCAAATTGCGCCCTATCTGACGCTTACGATCATTTGAATAACGCAGGCCTCCAGTGAACTTGAGGCGATCAGTTGCTTGATAGTAGACCTCACCGAACAAACCGTAGCTTTTCAGGCCGTAGTCCGAGACCTCTCCGTCAAAGAATGGCGGCGCAAGAAATACATTCGGGTAGCTCGTGTTTCCTGCGGCTCGCTGGCCGAGCGAGGTCGCTGCACCAAGTACGCCCGCCGCGTAATCAATTGTGAATGAACTTACGAAATAGTTATTCTTGATATTCTGGTCGAGATAAATTCCCCCTACGAGGAAATTTAACGGGCCATCGAATTTGCTGTCGAGGTGTGCCTCGATTGAATACTGACGACTGGTTGCTTGACTGCTGTCGAACTCGCCGCCGCTTGGTGAACACCCGGCCACGTTGCCGCCAAAAATCCCGGTCAACGAATTGGTAGGTTCGGAAAAACAGAAACTGCCCGAGGGACCTTTTGGTGCCAAAGCGTTTGCGGCGTTGGTGAAAGGATTTACGCCGCCCGGGAACGCTGCACCGGGCGCCGCCGCAAGTGTGGTGAGACCGGTGATGCCTGCGTTACCGACCAGTGAGCTAGCAACGAGGTTGTTGAAGTCGGACCGTGCATCGACAGTGTCGTGATTATAGCCGCCAGTCACCGTCAGCGCCAACGAGTCGCCGATGTTTTGCTCGAGACGTCCCTGAATGAAGTAGTTTTCGGCGAAATAGTTCGGTTTATAGTCAGCGTTGACGGATCGAAGATTCGCTGGATTTACCGAGTTCGCATAGCCATCCGTACCATAGATGCTGCCCAATCCAAGGTTTCCGATCAGTGCACCGCCGCCTGCAATGTTCAAAAACTCACGCGACGCGAGCAAGTTGCCAAAAGTCGAATTGGCGTTGACCGATCCGAAGCCGAGTTGGTCAGGGCGACAGCCAAGAATGCCCGTTGTATCCCGCCCACAAACCTGTTTTTGAAACCGCGTACGGTCGTCCTTCTCTCGAAAGTAATAGCCGATTATATCTAGAGTTGTGTTCGACGTAGGCTGGAACCGAAGCGTACCGCGGACCGCATAGAGATCACGGCCGTCGACCCGGCTGTCGTCAAATACGTTCTTGGTATACCCATCGCGGTTCAAATAGGTTCCTGCGACGCGAAGACCAATTGTGTTCGTTAGCGGCACATTGATCATGCCAGTGAATTTCTTTGTGTCGTAGCTGCCATATTCAACCTGCGCGTCAGCGTGGATCCCCGTGAGGTCCGGACGGGCAGTGATGAAGTTTACGACGCCCGCGGTCGCGTTGCGCCCGAACAGTGTTCCCTGCGGGCCACGCAGCACTTCGACACGTTCGAGATCGAAGAATTCGGTTTCGAACAGGCGCGATTGCAACAGCGGCATGTCGTTGACGTGGATCGCCGTCGCCTGATCGCACGACGTGCCAACGCAGAGGTCGCCGACGCCGCGAATGGTGAAGCTACCACCGGTGAAGTTTGTCTTGGTGAAGGTGACGTTCGGGAGGCTGAGCTGCAGATCGTTCGCGTTCTTGATCTGCTGCGCTGCAAGCGTCTCGGCAGTGAAGGCGCTTACTGCGATCGGCACACGCTGGAGCGACTCCGACTGACGCTGCGCGGTGACGACAATGTCGCCGATGTTCCCATCGTCTGCAGACTGCGTCGTACCGCTTGTAGCTTGCGCGGTTGCGGCTACCGGCTTTTCAGGGCCACCGACTTGGCCTGCGTCCTGGTTTTGTGGAGGGATCGTCTGTGCCATCGCTGGCATCGCAGTCGATAGAGCAAGCATCGTGATTACAGAACCGATGGCGGTTCCCGAGCGCAGACTAGCCTTCATGTCACCTCTCCCCGTCTCATCGACGTTTCACGCGGCCCAGTCTGTTGACAGGCTATCCGTGATGCTTGCACCGTCGCAGAGCGAGGGCGTATCGACTAGATCACCAAAACGGATCATGACGTTCCAGTTCTGGAACGGAAGGATTTGGCGTTGGATCATGTCGAGGCATTTGCGATTTTCGCCAAGGTAGGCGAGCTCGAGTCGATCTCCGGAGCGGCCAGATCGCTCAGCTTACCCAAAGCCAACGTCAGCCGGGCGGTTGCGAGGCTAGAAGCAACATACAAGGTAGCGCTGCTCGACCGTACCAATCGGCGCCTTCGCCTTACCCAGGTCGGACAGACGCTTCATCGCTCGTGCCTGCGCGTCCTGGACGAGATGGCACAAGCCGAAGCGCAGATCGCAGCGCATCGGGGGGTGCCTGCCGGGACCCTGCGGGTTGGCTGTTCCGCAGACGTCGGCCGCGAACTTCTGGGACCGCGCATTCCCGAATTCTTGCGACGATATCCCGATATCGATCTGCGGATTCGGGTTGGCGAACGACTGCTGCCAGAGCCCAGTACACTCGACGTCGTGCTGCACGCCGGATGGCTGGCCGATTCCCGGCTGATCGTTCAGAAACTGACAGAAGTGAGGACGTTACTGGTTGCCAGCCGCAGCTATATCGAGCGCCATGGAAGGCCGGACTCGATCGAGGCACTCGCGGATCACGCGATCATCGGTAATTTCTATCATGACCCCGGCGCAAGCGAGATCGGCCGGCTTCCAGCGCGGGTTCCCGTTCTCGAATTGGTCCGCGGGAAAGATCGGTACACGGTGCCGATCTGGAAGCGATTCACGTCCACAGACCACATGATGATGCTCGAACTCGTACGACAGGATACCGCGATTGCGCCGATCGCTGCCGTCCGGATCGTTGACGCGCTCCGGTCCGGCGAACTCGTTCGGATTTTGCCGGACTATGAAATCTACGATCCATCGACGCTGTACGCCTTGTACACGGAACGTCTGGCAGTCTCCCCGAAATTGAAGGTCTTTCTCGATTTCGTGGCCGAGCAAATCGAGCGGCAGCGCGCCGATTTCAGAACGTTGAGGGTGCCTGGCTGATCCCATTCGCCAATTTTGAAGGTACCAAAAATGGAACGACACGGCTCGAAACCAACACCTTGCCGGATCACTCAATCTCGGCGATGCAGTCGGGCAGAAGAGGATCGCTAAAGGAACGCGTACTATGAACGGCGCCCAAGAGGTGTTGTCGCGCGAATTCGCGACCATTGTTGATTTAATCAGCGCCCATGCCGCCAGCGATGGCGACGTGCGGGCGCTCGTTCAAGATGACATCGCGCTGTCGTATGCGCAGCTAAGTACGTTGATCGCGCGTGTTGCGGCGGGACTACAACGGGACGGAATTGCGCCCGGAGAGCCGGTCGCGATGCTGGGCGCCACCACTGCAGCGGGTGTGGCCATATTCTTGGGCGCAATTTGTGCCGGATGCATTCCGGCACCGATCGCGCCGTCGTCGACCCCCGAGCAGATCGCGTCGATGGTCGCGGACAGCGGCAGCCGGATTATCTTCGTTGACGACGATGTCAGAAGTACGTTGCCGCCGCTCGACGTGAAACTCGTCCCGACTGAGCTGCTGGAAGAATGGTTGCCGCCTGCTGGTGTCACGCCATCCCCTGTGCTGATCGGGCCCACGTCGGCGTTCAATATTATCTACTCGTCGGGAACGACCGGCACACCAAAGGGCATCGTCCATAATCACGCGATGCGCTGGGCGCAGATCAAGGCTTACGCAGCCGCTGGTTTCGATCAGTCGACGACGATAGTGGCGACCCCACTATACTCGAACACTACGTTGGTCAGTCTTCTACCGACGCTGGCTTATGGCGGCACCGCAGTGTTGCTTGGCAAGTTCGATGCGCGAGGGTTCCTGGAAGTCGCTCAGCGGGAGCGCGCGACGCACGTGATGCTGGTACCTGTTCAATATCAGCGGATCATGGCTGTACCGGACTTCGACAGATTCGATCTGTCGAGCTTCGTGTTCAAATCGTCTACCAGCGCGCCGTTTTCAGCCGAGCTGAAGGCTGATGTCGTCAAGCGCTGGCCCGGCCTTTTGCTGGAAGTCTACGGCATGACGGAAGGCGGCGGGAGCTGTGTCCTTAATGCGAACGCCTTTCCCGATAAACTGCATACCGTTGGACAACCCGCAGCTGGCAACGACATCCGGCTGATCGACGAAGATGGTCGCGAAGTCCCACGGGGCGGGATCGGTGAAGTGGTCGGCCGGTCCGGCGTTATGATGGCGGGTTACCATAATCGTCCCGAAGCTACTTCCGCTTCGGAATGGATCGACGCCGAGGGCAATCATTTTATTCGCCATGGTGATCTTGGACGGTTTGACGAAGACGGATTCCTGACGCTGCTTGGTCGGTCAAAGGACATGATTATCAGCGGTGGATTCAACATCTACCCGCCCGATATCGAAGCCGTGCTGCTCCGGCACCCCGGCATCCTCGACGCTGCGGTCATCGGCGTACCGTCCGACGTGTGGGGCGAGACCCCCTACGCCTTCTACATCCCAGCCATACCCGAACTCACACCCGCTGACGTCGTGGCCTGGACCAACACGCGTGTCGGCAAGACGCAGCGGTTGTCCGCCGCCGAGGCGATCGACGAACTTCCACGCAGTGCCATCGGCAAAGTGTTGAAACGTGAGCTGCGCGACCGCTTCCGCGCAGCCTGAACCAAGCGAACGAGAAGGATAATCGTATGACTTTGCAGGGACGCGTTGCCATCGTCACTGGCGCCGGAGGCGGCCTCGGCCGTTCACATGCGCTACTGCTTGCCCGTTACGGCGCAAAAATCGTCGTCAACGACCTTGGCGACGGCGCTGAGGAGGTTGCCCAAGAAATCCGCGCGGCGGGCGGCGAAGCACTTGCGGTCACCGGATCCGTTACCGACGAGACGCAGGTCACCGCTATGGTCGAAGCTGCCAAGGCGAAGTGGGACCGTGTCGATATCCTCGTGAACAACGCCGGCATCCTGCGAGATTCGTCCTTCGCCAAGATGAGCATTGCCGACTTTCGCAGTGTCGTCGACGTCCACCTGATGGGCGCGGTGATCTGCACCAAGGCGGTATGGAACGGCATGCGCGAGCAGAATTACGGCCGCATCGTGCTGACCACTTCGTCTTCAGGCCTCTACGGCAATTTTGGCCAGTCGAATTATGGTGCGGCGAAGATGGCTCTGGTCGGCCTGATGCAGACCCTCAGCATCGAAGGTGCGAAGAACGACATCCGCGTGAACTGCCTTGCACCGACGGCTGCGACAGCGATGACCGACGGACTTCTGCCACCGCCCATGAAGGCACTGCTGCAACCGGAGCGCGTTAGCCCGGGGCTCGTCAAGTTGGTCGGCGAGGAGGCGCCGACACGCGTCATCCTGGCCGCCGGCGCAGGGCATTTCGGACGCGCGTACGTCACGCTGACTGCTGGTGCCTATGCCGGTGACGGCGACGATGCTGCCGAGCAGGTCGCTGCACATTGGGACGACATTTCAGACCGCCGTGGCGAGACCGTTCCTGAATCCGGAGGTGCGCAGATCCAACAGGAACTGACCGCCGCCGCCAAAGCCAAGACCATTCAAAACACCATCAGCGCCTGAAGGATCAGATCCATGCGTGACGCCGTCATCGTTTCCACCGCTCGTACTCCCATAGGTCGCGCGTATCGCGGTGCGTTCAACACCCTCCCTGCACCCACGCTTGCAAGCCATGCAATCAAAGCCGCTGTCGAACGTGCCGGGATCGACGGTGGCGAGGTCCAAGACGTGATTTTCGGCGCGTCGTTGCAGCAAGGTAGTCAGGCCGCAAATATCGCGCGCAACGCGCTCCTGCGGGCCGGGTTGCCGACGTTGGTTGCAGGCATGTCGCTCGATCGTCAGTGCGCGTCGGGCCTGATGGCGATCGCTACCGCCGCCAAACAGATCATTGTCGACAATATGGATATCGCAATCGGGGGGGGCGTCGAGAGCATCAGCTTGGTCCAGACACCGCAGATGCGTGTTGCGCCGGACCCCGAACTGTTCGCGATGCACAACGACATCTACATGCCGATGCTACAGACTGCCGAGGTTGTCGCCAGGCGCTATGGCATCGATCGCGATGCGATGGACGCCTACAGCCTGCAATCGCAGCAGCGCACGGCGGCAGCACAGGCGGCAGGCAAGTTCGATGACGAGATCGTGCCCGTGACCGCGACGACGGCTGTTACTGACAAGGTCACCAAGGAGGTATCTTACAAGGAGACCACGCTGTCGAAGGACGAGGGCAATCGCGCTGACACCACGCTAGAGGGGCTGCAATCGCTGAAGGCCGTTGTCGGCCCTGATGGCACGATCACCGCGGGCAACGCTAGTCAGCTGTCCGATGGCGCTTCGGCCAGCGTTCTGATGGAGGGTAAAGTCGCCGAGCGACGCGGCCTCTCCCCACTCGGCCGCTATGTCGGCATGGCGGTAGCCGGCACCAAGCCCGACGAAATGGGCATTGGTCCGGTCTACGCGATCCCTGCACTGCTCGAACGATTTAATCTGAAAATGGACGATATCGGTCTTTGGGAGCTGAACGAAGCGTTCGCTGTGCAGGTGCTGTATTGCCGCGACACGCTCGGTATCCCAGACGAACTGTTGAACGTGAATGGCGGCGCGATCTCGATTGGCCATCCTTATGGCATGTCGGGCGCGCGGATGACTGGTCACGCTCTGATCGAGGGCAAGCGTCGCGGTGCCAGGTATGTCGTTGTGACGATGTGCGTAGGTGGCGGTATGGGTGCTGCCGGCCTGTTCGAAGTCCTCTGAAGCGAACGGACGAACCATGACCGCTCCGAGCAGGACGAATGTGGTGGTTTCGTCCGTCCGGCAACGCCCGGCGCGGGGCGCCGATCCAACTCTCCGTCCCGCCCTCAACCCTGCGTATCGTAAGCTGCCACCGCCCCCTGCCCGCGCGTTTGAACCGTATTCGGCGACTCCGTTTCCGCCTGCCCGCGTGATCGGGCTGAGCGGTCCTCTGCCCGCACCGATGGTTGCATCCGCCGTCGATAGCGCCGTGTTTTTCGACCGTCTTCTTGCCCGAGACAAGACGTTGGATCTGGTGGCGGACGGTCGCCACGAGCTGCTCAACGACGCCGTTGCTGAACAGGTTTTGGCAACGCTGCTTGCCTGGATCAACGACCGCATTCTCGCTGGTTCAACAAAGGAGTACAATACATGAGTGACCTGAACGGCAGCTACGACGTGGCTACTACCACCCCGCTCGGCGAGCAGAAGATGACGCTGACGGTGCAAGTTGATGGCGATACCTTTACCGGCGCCAGCTCGGGCTCGATGGGCGCAGCTAACATTTCTGGTCGTGTGAGCGGAAACACTTTGAGCTGGAAACAGGCAATTACAGTCCCCATGCCATTAACACTCGATTGTACGGCGACGATTGAGAACGGATCGGTCGATGGAAAGATCGACACGGGCGCGTTCGGTGCATTCCCGCTGACGGGCACAAAAGTAAGTTGAAGCGTTCCGGCACCGGCGACCTATGTCACCGGTGCCTACACAAGACAGTGTGCATGTATCCGATTGCTGTCACCGCTTCGGGAGGGACGTAATGGCTGAATGGATGATCTACGGCGCCAACGGTTATTCGGGCGAGCTCATCGCTCGAGAGGCGGCGCGGCGCGGCCTTCGGCCCATTTTAGCAGGCCGTAATGCTAGTCAGGTTACCGCACTCGCAGTCGAGCTCGGCCTTTCTCACCGTGTTTTTTCGGTAGACGCGGCTGACCTCTCGGGCTTGACGCTCGTCCTCAACTGCGCAGGCCCGTTTTCGGCAACGGCCCGGCCAATCATCGCTGCCTCGATCGCTGCCGGCGTCCACTATCTTGACATCACTGGCGAAATCGATGTTTTCGAGCATGCTCGCTCGCTCGACATCGAGGCGCGGTCCGCTAATGTCATCCTGTGCCCAGGCGTTGGCTTCGATGTTATTCCGACGGATTGCCTGGCGCTTGCGCTTAAGCAGTCACTGCCGGACGCGATCTCGCTTAGCCTTGGCTTTCAATCCCAGTCGCTCAAATCACCAGGCACTGCCAAGACGACTGTGGAAGGCATCGGTACGGGCACCAAAATCCGCCGAGGCGGCACCATTCGCACCCAGCCGCTTGGTGTTCTCGCCCGCCGAATAGACTTCGGTTTAGGCACGCGCCTTGCTGTCGCTTTTCCATGGGGAGATGTCAGCACGGCGTACAAGACGACCGGCATTCCCTCTATTACGGTCTATCTAGCGGTAGCGCCTGCCTTCCGCGTCGCAATGTTAGCGTCAAATATGCTGGCTCCGATCCTGCGGATGCCGGCGATCCGCAAGCGAATGCTTGCAAAAGCGGGTGCGGTGATCGGCCCAGATGCGACCGCCCGCGAGAACGCGCCAACGTATCTATGGGGTGAAGTGCGTAACGTGGCCGGAAAGACCCGGACGGCGCGCATTCGCACAGGAAATGGCTACCAAGTGACGATAGACGGTGCGCTGGCGGTGCTTCGTCATATCATGGAAGCCGCCACGCTCGAGCCGGGATACACAACCCCGGCGCTTCTATGCGGTGCCGGGCTTATCGAATCGCTGCCGGGGTCCGGCAGAATCAGGATCACCTAGCTGTCCGAAGTGGCCGCAGAGCGAGGCGCTCGCGCGCGTTAAATCCAGCTTTTCATGAACTCAGCCCCTGGAATGACGGCCGCGTTCGGGGCGCAAAGCGCGCCCTTAAACCGCAGCAAGTTTGGGCCATTCGATTTTGGCTTGACCCGCACCGGCGTCTCCGGGACCGAGCGCTTTTCGACTTTGCGATCGATAGCAAGCTGCGCGGCTGCGATGTCGTCAAGGTGCGCATCGGTGACATAGTCGCCGGCGGCAGGATTCGGGATCGCGCCGTCGTAGTGCAGCAAAAGACCAAACGCCCCGTGCAGTTCGAAATCGTCGAACCGGCACGCAAGACGTTGCCAGCTTGGCTTGAGCGTCGCGGTGGCACTTTGAACGACTTCGTCTTACCAAGCCGCAACGATTATATGGGGCACATGAGCACAAGGCAGTATGCGCGCTTCGTTCGGGAGTGAATCATCGGTATCGACCTCCAAGCTGAGGATTACGGCACTCATTCGCTTCGACGCACCAAGGCATCGATCATTTACAAGGCTACGGGAAATCTTCGAGCGGTGCAGATTCTGCTCGGTCATGCAAAGATTGAAAGCACGGTCCGCTACCTTGGCGTTGATGTCGAAGACGCGTTGGAACTGTCAGAACGGACGGAAGTCTGACCCATGTGGCGGACGTTCAAGTGCAGTCGGTGGCGTCCCGGAAACTGACGCTCGTTTATCGTCAGTTGCAGCCCGCTTACAAGACCCTGAAAGGTCATGCAATTGACGCACGCTTCCTGGCAGGTGTCGGCTGGCATAGATACGTCCTACACAACAGCCTATAAGCTTCCACACCCGACAAATGTTGGGGTAATGCTGTTGCAGCCAACCGCTTTTAACACCAGTCGATGCTCGGATAATGGGCGCCGACTAATTACCATTCTCACGACGAGCAAACAGATCTCCTATGGACGCAACAAAATGCGTGTTCATTGCTGCGATCGCAGCTTTCGGATCACGATCGGCTATCGTGCGCGCCAAGTCGTGATGATGCGCCAGCACGGCGGTACGCTGCCGCGGGGTGGTTCGCGTTGCCCAGGCGGCGGGCACGGCGTGGACCATCATCGGTGCGAACGAGCGGACGATCTGCAGGAACAGCATGTTGCGCCCCGCCTGCGCGATCGCCTGGTGAAACGCGATGTCGTGGCGGGTCAGCGCATCGACATCGGTGCCCGCCGCTTCCATTGCCTCGGCCAGGCCGACGATCGTCCGCGCCTCGTCGTCGGTGCGTTCGATCGCGGCGAGTTCGGCGGTGCGGAGTTCCAGCGTGCGGCGCACGTCCCAGATCTGCACCATCGAGATCTGCGCGGTCGCCACCGCGTGATCGAGCGACGTCGCCATCACCGATCCGTCGATCGCCGCGACCCGCGCGCGCCGGCCGTTGCCGACGTCGATCAGCCGCAACGCCGCCAGCGCGCCGAACGCCTCTCGCAGCACCGGCCGGCTGACGCCCAGCTCGGTCGCGAAATGACCTTCGGAGGGCAGCGTGTCGCCGACCTTCATGTCGTTCGTGCGGATGTGCGTGCGGACCGCATGGACTGCCTGATCGACGAGCGAGCCGCCCTCGACTAGTCGCAGGCTCGCCGCGCTCATGCCGCGAGCCGTGGTGCGCGCAGCGACGACGGGGTCGCGCCGAACTGCCGCGAGAAGGCGCGCGTGAAACTGGCGTTGTTGAGATAGCCGCACTGGTACCCGATCGACGATACCGGCAGGTCGGTCGCCATCAGCATCTGGCGTGCCGCTCCCAGCCGCCGGTCGAGCAGCGCGTCGGCGACCGTGCAGGCGAACATGTCGCGGAAGCCGCGCGTGAGCTTCGCCCGGTTCAGTCCACAGGCGCGTGCGATCGAGTCGAGCGTCATCTTCTCGCCCCAGCGCTCGTCGATCATCCGTTTCGCCGCGACGATCCGCTGGCTGTCGCGAGCGGACAATTGCCCGGCACCCGCGAGCGGCACCAGGTCGTCCTCGACGATCCGCTGGAACGTGCTGGACAGGAGCTCGATGCATTTTGCCGAACGATGCGTGCTGCGCCAGGGTTCGGGCAGCGTGCAATCGAGGATCGCGGCGACCATCATCCGCAACTCGCTCGGCAGATGGCACGCGATGTTCGCGTCGGGCGCGTAATCGAAGACCCGCAGGCAGGCGCCACGTTCGACCGCAAGCACGAGGATCGCGCGCTCCTCCGAAGGAACCGTGACGGTGGTGACGGTGACCTGCGCTGGCGCGTCCTCGCCGAGCGTGAAGCAGAGGACCACCGCGTCGGCGGAAACAGCCGCCGGATCGACCAGGCCCTCGCCGATGAATGCCGCCATCTCGGTCGACACCGTGACCCGTTCCTTCTGCATGCTACCCTCGCCCAACACCGATCTCCTGTTCCCGATTGCCGGGATTGGGTCGATCATGCAGCTATCGGATAGCTCGCGCAAGAGCTATCTTACAGGTCAGGCCGTTGCCGATACCGGCGCGCGACGCATCGCCACCGTGAAGGCGACGACGGAGATCGCGCTGGTCACCACGCCGACGATTGCAAGACCTTGCGCGAGATGCGCCTCGCCGCCCAGCATGCCGCTTGCCGCCGCGACCAGCGTCGGTGCGAGACCGTAGCCAATCAGCCCGGCCATCGCGATGAACGCGCCGATGCACAACCCACGCAGCTCGTTGGGAATGAGCACGGTCAACGCCACCGAGGTCACTACGCCCGTCACCGCGCCGCACGTCACGAGCAGGCCGACCGCGACCCCGAACAGCGGGACCGAGGGCATGATCGGGAACAGCGCGGCGGGTACGCCGACTGCGGCGGCAACGATCGCACCGATCAGCAGGCCTCCGCGCTGACCGCTCTTCTGCCCGCGGTCGGCGGACAGGCCACCGACGATCGCACCCACGACGCCCGAGCCAAAGAGCAGCGTACCCATCCATCCCGCGAACTGGTCGGGCTGCAGGTGGAAATTGCGCGACAGGACCGGCGAGACCCAGATTCCGGCAGCGGCATCGGCCATCACCACGCTGATCTGGCCGATGAACAAGGGGATCAGGAACACGCGACGCGCCCAGAGTTCGCCAGCGACGACCTTGAACGGCGCATGCGTGCCCGCCGCAACCTCCTGCCGCGCCGGTTCGCGCAAAAAGAACAGCGGCAGGATGGCAAACACGCTGACGACGGCAAGGCCCAGATGGACGCTGCGCCACGGCATCATGCCTGCGAACCATGCCGGCGCGCCGCCATGCGCGAACAGGCCGAACAGCGCGCCTGACAAGCCCAGGGCGAGCGCAACGCCGAGCGACTTGCCGAGGTTGACGATTAGCATGGCCCTACCCCGCTGCGTTGGAACGCAGAAGTCGGCGCACAGCGACAGCGCCGCGGTCAAGGCGCCGGTCGTGCCGATCCCGGTCAGCATGCGCGCCACGAACAACACCGGCACGCCCTGCGCGAACGCGGTTAGCACCGTGCCGAGCGTCCACACTAGCGCGAGCGCGATCATCATCCGCACGCGGTTGTAGCGATCGACCAGGATACCGATCGGGATCGAGAACACCGCGAGCGGCAGTGCCGCGGACAGTCCCTGGATCAGGCTCAGCGTATAGTCGCTGAGGTGGAGTTCGGCCTTCGCGCCCTCCTGCACCGTCCCGAACGAGCCCATCATCGTGAAGCCGACCGCCATCGCGAGCGCGAGCGCGAGCAACGGCAGCAGCGTCCTTGCGAACGGCGGTGAGGCCGCCTCGATCGGTCGGGCGAAATCGGTCATGGGAGGTCCTTATGCAAGCGCACGGCGCAGTGCCTCGTGGCTGTCGCGGCGCGCCTGTTGCGAGACCGGACCGTCGGCGAAGACATCGAAGGCGTGATAGCCGCCGGGATAAACGTGAAGCTCGACCGGCACGCCGGCGCGGATCAACCGCGTGGCATAGTCGATGTCCTCGTCGACGAAGAGATCGAGCGCACCGGTCGCGATATAGGCACGCGGCAGGTTGCCGAGGTCGGTGGCGCGGGCCGGTGCCGCGTAGGGCGAGACGTCGTCGCCACCGGGGGCGTGGCCGAGCAACGAACTCCAGCCGAAGCGATTGCTCTGCGCGGTCCAGATAAACTCGCCGGCGTACGGATGCGGCGGTGCGGTGCAGGTGCGATCGTCGAGCATCGGGTATATCAGGTGCTGGAACGCTAGTGCATACTCACCACGATCGCGCACCATCAGCGCCAGCGCCGCGGCATACCCGCCGCCTGCGCTCTGCCCCATCACGCCGAGCCGGGTCGGATCGATTCCGAGGTCCTCGGCATTCGCGATCGTCCAGGCGAGCCCGGCATAGCAATCCTCGATCGGACCCGGAAAATTCGTCTCGGGCGCGAGGCGATACTCGACCGACACCATGACGCATTGCAGGTCGGCGATCAGCGGACGGACCAGCGGATCATATTCGGACACCTTGCCCATCACATAGCCGCCGCCGTGGATGTGATAGATACAGGGCAGGACGCCAGTGACGCCCACCGGGCGGAAGACGTGCAGGTCGATATCGGGCGCTCCGGCAGGCCCTGGAACCGTATGGATCTCACGCGTCGCCAGTGACTCGTCGGCCGGCGGCAACATCGGCGGCCGGTTCCGCAATGCCGGCAGGATATCGGCATTGAGCGATATCGGCGGCAAGATCTCCAGCAGCGGGCGCAGCGTTGGGTCCACCAGGTGCAGGCTGTCCATCATTCTCTCCACGATTTTCATTTTGACGCACGTTCGATATCGGAACGGCGTTCAGAACGCGAAGATCTTGCCCGGGTTGAACAGGTTGTCAGGATCGAGCGCATGCTTCAGCGTCCGCATCAGATCGACCGCATCGCCCAGTTCCGCGACCAGCCAATCCTGCTTGCCGATGCCGATGCCGTGCTCGCCGGTGCAGGTGCCGTCCATCGCCAGCGCACGCTCGACCATCCTTGCGTTGATCGCCGACACCTCGGCGAGTTCCGCCTCGGACTCCGGATCGATCGAGAAGACGACGTGGAAATTGCCGTCGCCGACATGGCCGAGAATGGTTGCCGGGACCGACGACGCCTGGAGGTCGGCCTTGGTCTCGCCGATGCACTCCGCCAGGCGGCTGATCGGCACGCACACGTCGGTCGCCCAGCCGACCGCGCCCGGACGCAGGTTGACCGCCGCGTAATACGCCTCGTGTCGCGCCTTCCACAGCTTCGAGCGTTCCTCGGGCAGATTCGACCAACGGAAGTCGCCGCCGCCGTTCGCCGCCGCGAGTTCACGCACCGTCTCGGCCTGTTCGTCGACATAGCGCGGCGAGCCGTGGAATTCGAAGAACAGCGTCGTCAGTTCGGGATAGTCGAGCTTCGACCAGGCGTTGACCGCCTTCATCTGCATGTCGTCGAGGATTTCCACGCGGGCGAGCGGCACGCCGATCTGGATCGCCTGCACCACGGTATCGACCGCGCCGTTCAGCGTGTCGAAGCTGCACACCGCGGACGAGATCGCCTCGGGAATGCCGTGCAGCCGCAGCGTCACCTCGGTGATGATGCCGAGCGTCCCCTCGGAGCCGACGAATAGCCGGGTAAGATCATACCCCGCCGCTGACTTGCGCGCGCGGCGGCTGGTGCGGATCTCGCGGCCGTCGGGCGTCACCACGCGCAGGCTCAGCACCGCCTCGCGCATCGTGCCGTAGCGCACCGCGTTGGTCCCGCTCGCGCGCGTCGCCGCCATCCCGCCGATCGTCGCATTGGCGCCGGGATCGATCGGGAAGAACAGCCCCAGGTCGCGGATATGTTCGTTCAGCTGCTCGCGGCGGACCCCCGCCTGCACCGTGCAGTCGAAGTCCTCGGCGTTGATCGACACGATCTGCGTCATCTCGGACAGGTCGACCGAGACGCCACCCTGCACCGCCAGCGTATTACCCTCGATCGAGGTGCCAGCCCCGAAAGCCACGATCGGCACCTTGGCGGCGGTGCACAGCTTGACGAGATCGACGACCTCCTCGGTCGATCGCGCGAAGACGACCGCGTCGGGCAGCATCGGCGCGAAATGCGCCTCGCTGCTGCCGTGGTGGAGCCGCATCGCGTCGCTCATCTGGAGCGCATCGCCGAACCGCTGCTTGAGCGCCGCGACGAACGCGGGGTCGAGCGGTGCGCGCTCTATGGGGTCGAAATGCATGGTCATCCTAGAACCGGAAGCTGGCGCGCACGCCGTAGCGGCGGCGATCGCCCTGGATGGCGAGGTTCGACGCCAGCGGCGCGAGCCCGGCCCGCACCAGCGCCGACTTGTCGATATAGCTCTCGATGAACTTGGTGTTGAACAGGTTGGTGCCGAACGCCGTGACGGTCAGGCCACTCGAGAAACGGAAGCCGAGTGAGGCGTTGGTGATCGCATAGGCCGATAGTTTCGGCGCGACATTGGGGTCGAGCGAGGAGCCGATGCGGCTGCCCTTCCCGAAGATCCCGGCATCGAGCAGCACCGCATTGTCGCCGACCGGCACGGTGTAGGTCGTGTTGAAATTGAAGTTGTAATCGGGCGTGAAGATGATCCGGTCGCTCGATACGTGGACGCCGGTGGTCGCGAAATACTGGCTGTCGTCGGTGATGCGGGCATGGAGATAGGACGCGCCGGCATCGATCCGCCACTGGTTCGTCACGCGCAGATGCGCCTCCACTTCCGCGCCGTAGCTTTCAACAGTGCCGGTGTTCAGGTTGATCGCGACAAATCCGCCGCTGGTGTTGGGCGCGAGCGAGTTCTGGCCGATGAAGTCCTTGTAGTCGTTGTAGAACACGTCTGCGTTGATCGTCAGGCGACGGTCGAACGCGTCGAACTTGGTGCCGAGTTCGTAGGTCCAGACATTGTCGCCCTTGTAAGTCGCATCCTCCGGCCGCGTGCCCGGACCGTTCTGGCCACCGCCGCGGATACCCTTGGCGACCGAGGCGTAGCTCATCACTGCCGGTGTCCAGTGCTGCGTCAGCGTGACGCGCGGCTGGAACTGGTTCTTCTTGTACTCGGGCGCGGTATAGGGCGTGGTGCCGTTGACCTGGCTGGCGACCAGCTTCTGGTGATCGTACCGGCCGCCGACGGCGAGATCGAGCGTGCCGACTTTCAGGAACGCGGTGGCGAAGATCGCGCGCGTGTCGTTGCGGACATAGGTCGACGACGGCGTGGTCGAGGCCGGCGCCGGGAAGGTCGGCCCCAGCAGCGCGCGGAAGTCGATCGTCGTCAGCTGATCGCTCGTCTGCGTGTAGCGGTTGCCGTACAGCCCGATCAACGTCGAGAACGCGTCGCTCCACTGCGTATCGAAGCGGAGTTCGGCGGTCTTGGTCTTCAAGGTCGAACCGCCGCGGGTGCGGAGCAGGTCGACGGGGCCGAAATCGCCGTCGTTGATTCCGGCGACATTCTTCTGGTTGTAGGCGCCGATCGCGGTGATCTTGGTCTTGAGCGAAGCGGCATCGAACTCGCCCTTCACGCTCGCGCCGTAATAGTCGATCACCGCGCGGTTCAGGACGTTGGTCGCGCCGTCCAGGCGGTAATCGGTCGGCCCGGCGACGTGGATATACGACGTGCTGCCGCCCGCGGTCCGGTCGTAATTGCCGTTGACGGTGAACACCGCCCAATCCGCCGGCGTGAAGCGCAACGTGCCGCCGACGCTCTGCTGTTTCAGCGGGTTCATGTCGCCGATCGTCAGCGTGTTGCGCATGAAGCCGTCCTGCTCGTGATAGGAGGCGCCGATCCGGAACTGGAGCAGATCGCGGACGATCGGCCCGCTGACCGAGCCCGAGACCGACGCGTAATTGTCCGTGCCGGCGACGGCCGCGTCGAACCGCCCTTCCCATTCGTTACCCGGCTGGCGTGTGATGACGTTGATCGCGCCGCCCAGCGTGTTGTTGCCGAACAGCGTCCCCTGCGGTCCGCGGAGAACCTCAATCCGTGCAACGTCGACGATCGGTGAGTTGAGGTAGGAGGTGTTCGGCTGATAGACGCCGTCGATGAAGATGCCGACGCCCGGCTGTACGGTGTCGATCAGCGTCGTACCGATGCCGCGGATCGACACGAACGCGCGGCCTACGCTGTCCGAATTGATGTTGAGGCCCGGCGTGTAGGACGCGACGTCCTTGACGGTGTTGACCTGCAGCTCCTTCAGCCGGTCGCCCGTGATCGCGGTGACTGCGATAGGCACATCCTTCAGCGACTCCTGGCGCTGGCGGGCGGTGACGACGATGTCATCGGAGCTGACGGGCGTTGCGGTCTTGGCCGTATCGGCGGCGTCCTGTGCGTAGGCCGGCACGGTCGTGAAGGCGGCGGCGGCGCATCCTGCGGCGAGCAATGTCTTGAAGCGCATTGGATCCTCATCCCTTTAGAGCGCCGATCCATCGCCGGCTACTTCTACAGTCAGAGCTATCCGATAGCTTACCTGTATGAAAGGTTCCGCGCTATGCCGTCCGGCTCGCGGGCTTCGCCGATCGGTGCGTTACCAACAGCTATAGCCGCCGTCGGCGAGGACGATGCTGCCGGTCATCAGGCTCGCCGCATCCGAGGCTAGGAATGCAACGATCGACGCGACTTCTTCGGGTTCGCCGAGTCGGCCCTGCGGCGTGCCGTCGATCCAGCGCTTGTACATTTCGCCCTCGCGATCCGCGAAGCTGTTGAGGACGGTGTTTATATAGGTCGGCGCAACCGCGTTGACGCGGACGCCGCGTGGCGCCCATTCGGCAGCGAGGCTCTTGGTAAGCTGGTGCACTGCGGCCTTCGACGCGTTGTAATAACTCTGCGGTTGCGGCCGGTTGACGATGAAACCGCTCATCGACCCGACATTGACGATCGCGCCCCTCCCCGCCGCCAGCATGTGACGGCCAAAGGCGCGCGCACACCAGAAGGTGCCGTTGAGGTTGACGTCGAGCACGTTCAGCCAATGCTCGTCGGCGACGTCTTCCGCTGGGGTTTCACTGCGCGCGATCCCGGCATTGTTGGCGAGGATGTCGATCGCCCCGAGCTGATCTGCGACCGTGGTGACGCGTGCCGAGTCGGTCACGT
Source organism: Sphingomonas sp. SL1004 (assembly GCF_057815015.1). Lineage (NCBI taxonomy): Bacteria > Pseudomonadati > Pseudomonadota > Alphaproteobacteria > Sphingomonadales > Sphingomonadaceae > Sphingomonas > Sphingomonas sp. SL1004. Next base: position 623,189 of record NZ_JBYMUX010000001.1, on the reverse strand, counting down.
CCATCGCGATACCGTCGACCGCATAGCCCTTGTCCGAGAGCGCAGCCTGCCCGGAAGCGATCGCACCGTCGTCGCGGTCGGCGATCGTCACGTAAGCGCCCATTTCGGCCAGCGCTTCGGCACACGCCAGGCCGATCCCCGCCGCGCCCCCCGTCACGAGCGCACGACGGCCGGTCAGCTTCAGTCGTTCGAGATACATCGTCGGTCCTCAGGGCAGGAAGGGTGCGGCCGGCATGACTGGCTCATGCCGCGCCTCCTGCCGGACAAGCGAATAGACCTGCCGCGTTTCGGCATCGAATTCGACCCAGGGCAGGCGGCCATCGGTCGCGAACCGGATCCACAGCGCGTGCATCCGTTCGGCCAGATCCTGCGGCGGATTGGGTCCGCACAGACCCTGCTCGCCGGTCGCACACGCCAAGGTATCGAACACGAACGGAAGCTCCATCCCGTGTGAGGCACCAAGCTCGCCGCCGAACATCGGCGAGCGCCAGTCGAATTCGTACATGTGCGTGCGCCCCTTGTGCGCTTCCGCAAACCTGCGCGCTGGCCAGCGAAAGACGAGGTCGTTCATCGCGTCCGTCAGCGCCTGTCCCGGCTTCCTGCCCTTCGTGCCGATCCCGTAGGCCTTAACCACCTTGCGCGCATGCGGTTGCGACTTGTGAAGGACATAGGTCGCCAGCAACCGCCCAATTTTGTCACGCACGCCGGTGGGGACGAGATAAAGGTTCATCTCCTCCGCATTGGTGCCGATCAGCAGGTCCACCTCCGCGCCAGCGCCGTTCGCCAGCGCATCGAGCGGACGTTGCGGCAGCACGTCGTCGCCGTGGACGGGGACGAAGCGGCTGATCCCGAACACCGGTTCGTGGCCCGCCTCGTCGCGCAGATCGATCCGCGCGGTCGGTGCGGATACCGCCTCGACCGCGTCGATCAATGCGTCGTACGGCACGCTGCCGAAGCCGGTCGCGTCGGGGGTGATCTTCAGGATCTTCGCGAGCTTCTTCACCAGTCGCTGCATCACCGGGACCGACCGCGTCATTCCGCCGTGTCCGCTCTGAACGATCGCCCGCCGGAACAGTCCCTTGGCGAGCGGCGAGGCGATCAGATCGGCGATCGCCATGGCCCCCGCGGACTCACCGAACACCGTGACGTTGTCCGGATCGCCGCCGAACGCGGTTATCCCGTCTCTTACCCATGTCAGCGCCGCGATCATGTCGCGCAGACCCAGGTTGGTCGGCACGCCGGGGATCGGCAGGAAACCGTCCACGCCCATCCGGTAATTGATCGCGACGCAGATCACGCCGTCGCGCGCGAACGTCGCGCCGTCCTGCACCGGCGCATCCTTGCTACCAATGACGAACCCGCCGCCGTGGATGAACACCATCACCGGCAGGCCAGTTCGGTCGTCATCGGGCCGCCAGATATTCGCCGTCAGATACTCGTCGCCCGGCGCCCAGCCCTCGCCGATCAGCGGTACGGTATCGAGGCCGGGGAACGCCTTGGTCCGCTGCGGTGCGTTCGGTCCGGCCAATGTCGCGTCGCGTACGCCTGACCACGGCACGACAGGTTGTGGCGGTGCGAACCGGTTCGCACCCACCGGCGCCGCGGCGTAGGGCACGCCGAGGAACCGCCGTACGTCGCCCGCGGCGCTCCCCTGCACGATACCGTCGGCGGTCGAGACGATGGGTTGGCTCACGATGTTCTCTCCTCCCGATCCGCAGCCGCGGTCGGAGAACAAAGGTAGCAGCCCGGCAAAGTACGTCGCGAACTCACGTTATGCCCATCGTTGCTTTCATCGTGCAGTCCGGCGGGCTGGCGAGCGCCCGCGTTACCAGGCCCCGGTTCCGGTCGCCCCCTGCCGGTATTCGGCGATTCGCCGTCGGGTCGCGGGAGATGTCGTCTCCGGCAGGTCATCTACCGCAAACCAGCCAGCCTGTTCGATCTCCCGCAGGTCGGCACGGGCGAGGATACCGCTTGTAGCGGTTCGGACGACGAAGATCACGATGTGGTCGTCCTTGCCCTCTCGGCGGCTGTGATAGACCCCTAGGACCCGCTCGATCACCGCGTCGGCAATCGCCACCTCTTCTGCGAGCTCGCGCATCAGCGCCGCTTCGATACTCTCGCCCTTCTTGACGCCGCCGCCCGGGAGATACCAGTGATCGGCATAGGTATGCCGCACCAGCGCGACCCGCCCGTCCCGATCCAGCAGGAGCGCGCGAACACCGATCGTGCGCGGCTTGCCGATTCGGCATAACAATCTGGCCGCCTTGCCGATCAGTCGATGCGATATGCCCACGCGCTTATGTCCCGATGTGTTCGACGCGTCGCAATACTACCGAAACCTCGTTCGACGCGCATATGCTTCTCGGCAAGCACAGTCATGCAGCGGGCGCGCACAGCGAATGCTTTCGTCGCTAGCACCGAATGCGCGCAGACTGCGACGGCGCCCCTGAAATCCGAATCGCAAGGACGACGCGTCGAGATTACGTCTGCTCGCCGTGCCTGCATTCCGGACATCGGCGAGGCGTTACGACGTGGGAGGGCGATGGTGAAAGAGGGTCTGTTGGCAGCGATCGAAAAGTGGCGACAATCATGAAGCAGCTTCGTCGTGCGAATAACGTTGCCGACCTGCGCCTAATGGCACGCAAACGGCTGCCGCGACCGATCTTCGACTATATCGACGGCGGGGCCGACGACGAGGTGTCGCTGCGTCGAAACGTCAGCGCGTTTTCGGACTACGAGCTTGTCCCGGACGTACTGAACGATGTCTCGGCGATCCGGACCGGCATGACGCTCTTCGGACAACCATCGCGATGGCCGCTCATGCTCGCGCCAACCGGTCTCACCCGCATGTTCCACGGGCATGCGGAACTCGCCGTCGCGCGCGCGGCCGCGCGGCACGGCATCCTCTACAGCCTGTCGACGATGGGAACGACGCGGCTGGAAGACCTTGCCCAGGCATTCGCCGGACCGAAGGTTTTCCAGATCTATATCTTCAAGGACCGCGGCCTCACCGCGGAGTTCGTCGCGCGCTGTCGCGACGCAGGCTTCCACGGGCTGGCGCTGACCGTCGACACGCCGGTCGCCGGCAACCGCGAGCGAGACCGGCGCAGCGGACTGTCGCTGCCGCCCAAGCTGACGCTCAAGTCGTTGCTGAGCTTCGCGCGTCATCCCTCATGGTCGCTGCCCGCGCTGACGGGATCGAGATTCGATCTTGCGAACGTCAGTCACAAGATCGACGCGCTGGCATCGGGGCCGATGAGCCTGTTCGACTATATCGGTGGCCAGTTCGATCGCTCGGTCGGTTGGCGCGACGTCGAATGGCTCGCGCGCGAATGGAACGGTCCTCTCGCGATAAAGGGCGTGATGACACCCGAGGACGCGCGACGTTCCATCGCGTCGGGCGCGACCGGCGTAATGGTTTCCAATCACGGGGGTCGCCAGCTCGACGGCGCGCCCGCGCCGATCGATCAGATCGCAGCGGTACGCGACGCCGTCGGCGATGCGCCGGACGTCATCTGCGACGGCGGCATCCGGCGCGGCTCGGACGTGGTGAAGGCGTTGGCGCTAGGCGCGACCGCCTGTTCGATCGGGCGTCCCTATCTGTACGGCCTCGCAGCCGCCGGAGAAGCAGGCGTCGACCGGGTGCTGACGCTGCTGACCGAGGAAATCGAGCGCACGCTGACGCTGGCCGGCGTCAATGATGTCGCATCCCTGTCCTGCCGCCATGTTCGGACTCGGGAAAATATGCGCGATAAGGCGTAGTTTTCGGCACCAATGGGATCGTCATGTCGCATCCGCTATTGGGCAGGCTCATCGACACGTGGCTATCCGACGCCTGCCGCCTTGAGCGGCGCTGATGTGTTTCGGCATAGGTGCACTCAAGAGAAACCAGCCTCATTGACTGATTGACGATCTAAAGTTCGGGCTCTCGCCGACTTCTGCAAATGACTCCCAAAAAGATTTAGAATCGACCCACTTGTGGAATTTTGCCGGTCCCCAAAACCTGCCGTTCGTTCATCACGTTTGAACGCCTTGATCGAACTCGATTCTGGGTTGAACGGTAGAGCCCGCAAAGGCGACCATCCTACAATCCAGCTTGGTCAATCATGGATGCAACCTCGACCGGCAATGCGGACTCTGACTTTGGCAGGAACCGGTTAAACGCAGTCTGCACTCGCTTGCGTGCGACCTGATATGCCTTGTGTCGGATCGCACGCGTCGCATTCGTCCGCCATGATGGGCTTTCACCAAGCAGCGCCTCCCACTTCGCCTCCTCTGCCTCCAGGATCGACAGCGCCAAGCGCAGTCCATCTCGCCGCCCGCGTGCATAATCTTCGGACATCGCCAGCTTTTCCGTCATGCGCGCACCGTTGGTCTCGCACCCGATCCTTGGCAAGGCAGACCCCAGTCGGGTGGCACGTCCGAGATCGATCCAAAGACCCATGTGTGGACGGCCCTCCGTTGGCAAGCTTGAACAGTCGCGTTGCAATGCTGGTTGGTGCGGCCATGTGTCCGACCTGTTGTGCGGCTCTTAGCGCCGCTGGCCATAATGCCATTCGCGCGGTTCGGGTCCCGATCACAAACACGCACTCGAGGTGCTTGGGTCTTTGTGGGTTTTCCCGATCCGGCGGTTCAACCGGCTTGTTGCATTAGCTCCTATCCGCCCTTCCCAACCTCGTCCGGTGTGGTCGCCCGCACCGTATCCTGTTACGCGATCTGCGGCTCGCGATAGCGCTCGCCGCTGGCCATCATTGCCCAGATCATGCGGGCGTTCTTGTTAGCGAGCGCGACCGCGGCGACCTTGGTCTTCCGCCTGGCAAGCAGTTGCACCAGCCAGGGCCGCTTAGCCCCGTTCCGCTCGGCATAGCGCACGACTGCCATAGCGCCGACGATCAGCATCTGACGCAGATATTGGTGGCCCGCCTTCGTGATGCTGCCCAGCCGCTCCTTTCCGCCGCTCGAGTTCTGCCGCGGCACCAGGCCTATCCAAGCAGCCAGGTTGCGGCCCGAGCGGAAGATCGCGGGGTCAGGAACCGTGGCGACGATGGCGCTGGCGAGCAGTGGCCCCACGCCGGGTATCTCCATCAGCCGGCGACCAAGCTCGGTCTCGCGTGCGCTCGCCAGGATGCGACGATCGTTCTCGAGGATCTGCTCCTTTACGATGCGCAACTGGGCTGCCAGCATCTCCAGGCAGAACCGCGCATCGGCCGGTACGCGCTCATCGGTAGGATCAGCGATTACGTCGAGGAGCTGCTCGATGCCGTTTCTGCCAATCGGCGCTGCAATCCCGAACTCGGCCAAGTGCGCCCGCATCGCGTTCGACAGCTGCGTGCGCTGGCGGTTTAGGATCAGGCGGACACGATGGAGCATCATCGCGCTCTGCTGCTCGGGCGACTTGATCCCGACGAAGCGCATGGTCGGGCGGGTCACGGCCTCGCAGATCGCCTCGGCATCAGCCGCATCGTTCTTGCCTCGCTTGACGTACGGCTTCACGTACTGCGCCGGCATCAGCTTCACGTCATGCCCGAGCGCGACCAGCTCGCGCGCCCAGAAGTGTGATGTCGCACACGCCTCAATGCCGATCAGACACCGGGGCAGCTTGGCGAAGAACTTCAACATCCGCCCACGCGTCAGACGCTGGCGAACAACCACTGCGCCATCAGCATCCACTCCGTGCACCTGAAACACGTTCTTCGCGATATCCAGACCGATCGTTGTGACGTTTCCCATCGTGACTCTCCTTCGACTCTCCGCAGGACATACTGCTTGAGGGTTGGAGAGCCGTCCACGTCATCATAATCGGACGCTGCGACGGTCGGAGACCCTTTCCAGCTTCGGACGTTCGTTCAGCTTCGTGCGAAATCGACTAAGACAGCGCTCCTCCGTCAACCGCCAGGTTCATCTTACGTGTATCTTCAGATGACCCACGTTGGCTGTATTGCCGGCATTACGACGCCACCCGGCTACGTGGAATCCGGCGGATCGAACGCCCAGAGTGCGACCTCATTCAGCGGTCACCCCAGTGTGCCACGCGATCCGCCAGCCGGCGAAGACCTGCTGAACGATAATGCGATTGACTCGCGTTAGCCCCTCCGTCAAGTGCGTCGATCGTGGGGGACACAATGCGTATTATTCATATCTCGGCGCTCGCGTGCGCAATATGTTGGGCGAGTTCCGCGAGCGCTCAGCAGGCAACGGACGAGCCGCAAGGCGACGACATCATTGTCACCGGTGAAAAGTCGAACCGCACGTTGCAGGATACGCCGACCAGCGTAGCGGTCACAACGCCGGAGCGGATCCGGCAGGAAAATATACTGACGATCCAGGATATCTACAGCCGCACTGCCAACGTCGCAGAGACGTATGGCGCGGCGGGATTTACCATCCGCGGGATCAGCAACCAGGGGGTCGGCGCCGGAGGCAGTGCTGATACCGCGACCGTGTATGTCGACGGAGCGCCGATCCCGCGCGAGGCGCTGTTCGGTGGTCCTACAGATTTATGGGACGTGGCGCAGGTCGAGATCCTGCGCGGCCCGCAATCGACGATCCAGGGGCTCAACGCGCTCGCCGGGGCGATCGTACTGAAGACGCGTGACGCCTCGACCACCGAATACAGCGCCGATGCGCGTGTGCTTTGGAGCGAGTTCAACGACCGCACATTCTCGGCTGCAGTTGGCGGCCCGCTGGTGAAGGACGAACTGGGCGTCCGCATCTCGGCGGGGCGCCGCAATGATCGCGGGCTGATCCGCAACGTCACCCGCGGCGGCTATGACGATGCGCTCGAATCTCTGAACCTGCGCGGCAAACTCAAATGGACGCCGCACGCGTTGCCTGGGCTGGACGTTCAGGCGAGCTACAATCGCGTCCGGCGCGATGGCGGCTACCTCTACGAATACAGCCGCACCGACGTGCCCGATTTCTACGACAATCGCGTCTCGACCGGCGACGCGCCGAGCCGCGGGCATATCAAGACCGACATCGCCGTGCTCAATGCCGGCTACGAGATCACGCCTCGGCTTCGGCTCTCCAGCATCACGTCTTTCAACAAGACCCATACGCGCGCGGTGATCGATACCGACGGGACGGCGGCAAACCTGCAGGTGGTCGATAACACCAACGACTTCCGCACGTGGACGCAGGAACTGCGGCTCAATTACGAAGGCGACCGGTTGAGCGGCGTGCTTGGCGCCTGGGCCTACAGCCGCTCCGGCGGACTTGTCGCGGCGAACCGGCTCAACATCAACACGCCGACGGGCACGATCGCCGCACTGTTGCAGGGCGGTGGTTTCCCTGCGGCCGCCGCGACGCAGATCGCCAACCTCTACACCGCGGCGCTGCCGGTCATCCCGGTGGCGTATGCTGCGGATTTTCCACAGCGCGTGCGCACAGCCGCGTTGTTCGGGGATGCGCGTTACAAGCTGACCGACCGGCTCTCGCTGATTGGCGGCTTCCGCTACGATCACGAGACCAACCGCTATACTGCGGAGACGGTAGCGACCTTCACCGGCACCCTGCCCAGCCCCACCGCGTTCGGCGCACCGGGAACTCCGCTGTTCCTCGCCGTCTCTGCGGTCAATCAAGGCGTGCTTGGTCTGGTGGGCAACGCCAATTCGGCGCGGGCGAGCAATGCACGCAGCTTCGATGCCTTCCTGCCTAAGGCAGGGCTCAACATGGCATGGACACGCGATGTCAGCACCGCCTTCACCGTGCAGCGCGCCTATCGCTCGGGCGGATCGAGCCAAAACCCGGCGCGCGCGCTGCTGGTGGCGTATGACCCCGAATATAGTTGGAACTACGAAGGCTCGCTGCGATCGCGCTGGCTTGATGGCAAGCTGACACTGAATGCCAACGTTTTCTACATCGACTGGAAAAACCAGCAGACGAACGCCTTTTTCGGCCTGAACGAATTCGACTACAATACCGTCAATGCGGGCAAGTCGCACCTCTACGGGTTTGAGGTGGAGGCGCAGGGGCAGATCAGCCGCGCGGTCGACGCCTATGTGTCCGTTGGCCATGTCCGTACCAAATTCGACGATTTCACGCTGCCGAACGGTTCGACCAGCGCTGTCGACCTTGCCGGATCGGAATTTCCCTATGCCGCGCACTGGACGATCGCAGGCGGGGTGAACGCGCGCGTGGGGCCTGTCGTCGGCAACCTGAACGCCAATTACCGCGGGCCGGTATTCAGCGATGTCGGCGTGACGCAGGTGCAGGGGCGATTGCCCGGGCGTACAGTCGTCAATGCACGACTAGGCTGGGAGATGGATCACGTCACGATCTTCGCCTTCGCGCGCAACCTGCTGAACGAAGACTACAAGCAGTATGATTTCGCCAGCAGCAGCCGTGCGATCCTCGGCGATCCGCAAACGTTCGGCGGCGGTGTGGAGGTGCATTTCTGATGTTGGCAGTGGCGCTCGCCAGCATGGCGGGCGGCGCCGGTGGCGCTGTGTTGCTGCGCCATGCGTGGGCAGATCGCACGCGCGAGCGCCCTGTGCTGGTTGCGGCCGGATGGGTGACGCTGCTCGCGACCGTCTTGCTCGCCGCGTGGAGCATCGGGCCGGTAAAGGGTATAGCGGTGGGGGTTGCAGCGATCGGCATCGGTGCGCTTGGCGTCGTCGTACAGGGCCGCGTGCGACGTGCGGCGCGGGCATCGCGCGACAGCTTGGCACCGGAGCCGCTGGAGGGGCCGTCGCGCGCGTGGCGCGGGTGGATGAAGTTCCTACTTGCCGGTCCGCTTGGCATGACCGCGGCAATGGGCCTCGCCTTTTGCTACGCCGCCTGGGCGCCGGGTGATCCACGGACACGGATCATCATCGGGGGCCTCCTGATGCCCGTCGCCTGGGCGCTGGCGATGACGTGGACGCTGGCCGACCAGCGTCTGCTGCGCGCACTGGGGGTGCTGGTGGGAACGACGGTCGTCGGCTTCGCCCTGGCGGCAATGCGAGGCCTCGCATGACCATGTCGAAGGTGAAGAGCCGCTGGCCGCTGTCGCCTGCAACGGTGCGCGCGGTACTCAGCGGGCACGGTATTCTTGGACTGGCCTTTGCGGCGATAATTTACCTGGTGTGCCTGTCGGGTACGCTGACGGTGTTCGTCCACGATCTGGAACGCTGGGAGCAGCCGGCCAGGCCAGTCGTGTCCCGGATCGACGATACGGCGATGATGCGTGCGCTCGATACAGCACGCGCGCAGGTACCGACGGGCACGACGCTCTACGCCTCGCTGCCGTCGGCTGGCGAACCCGGCGCTGAGATCACCGCGTATTCGCCCACATTCGAGCGTGAATGGTCGATCGATGCGCATGGCGCACTGCTCGAAAAGGCTACGGCGTTTTCCGAATTTGTCGTGAACCTCCACATCGCGCTGCACCTGCCGCGTAGTTGGGGCGAGTTCATTGTCGGGTTGGCCGGCGTGGCACTGTTGTCTTCCTTGGTGTCCGGGATCCTTGCGCATCCGCGTGTACTCAAGGACGCCTTCCACCTGCGCCGCGGCGGCTCGCGCCGGTTGCAGGAGGCCGACCTGCACAACCGGCTGGGCATATGGGCACTTCCGTTCCATGTCGTTATCGCGCTGACCGGAGCACTGCTGGGGCTCAGCACCCTGATCGTCGGGGTGCTGGCCATGCTGCTGTACCGTGGCGATACGGCGAAAGTGTACGGCCTCTTCATCGACGCGCCGCCCGCCGTGAACGCCTCGCCCGCGCCACTGCCACCGCTCGCTGCCCTGCTCGCCGAGGCGCGACGCCGTGCACCCGAGGCGGCGCCGCATCAATTGATCATCGAGAACGCCGGTCGCGCCGATGCACGGATCACGGTCACCTCCGAACGCCTACGGCTACTCGTCCCGCAAGACACCACGAGCTTCGACGCGGCGGGCCGCGTGCTGAAGGATCGGCACCCCCGTGATCTGGCCGCGGGGACAAAGATCCTGGGCGGTATCGGTCAGCTGCATTTCGGCTGGTATGGCGGGCTACCGGTGCGGATCATCTATGGTCTACTCGGCCTTGCACTGTGCGTGCTCACGTCGAGCGGCGTGACCATCTGGCTCGCCCGCCGCCGCGACCGGGGCCGCGCGGTGCCGCAATGGGAACGGTTGTGGGCGTCGGTCGCCTGGGGGCAACCGCTCGCGTTCGCGCTGGCCGCGCTCGTAACGATCGCCGTGCCAACTGGCGGGGCGGCATTATGGACCTGGCTCGTCGCAACCGTGGTTCTGTTGTCAGGGTCCGGGGCGCTGCGCTTTCCAGCGACTGCGATCGCGCACGGCTTACGTCTCGCGCTGGCAGTAGCAATGATCACACTAGGCGCATGCCATCTTACGGCTTATTTCGTCACGCCGGCCAGCTTGGGAGTAGACATCCTTCTGCTGATCGGCGGCAGTGTAATTTTCCTGTTGGGCAAATATAGCCGCGCTTCTGCAATTGTGGCTAAACGCGTCGGCCAACGTGCAATCGTAAGTAAATGACCCATACCCGGACATTCGCGCGCCCTTCCCCACCTCCCAACTTCAGCCGTTCGTTCATCTCCGCGATAAGATTTACAAACCTCAAACCCCCGCCCAGAATGCCTTTATCAAAAGATGGATAGGATACAGATATTGCAAGATCGTATGATTACTCACAACTCATCCCCGCAATAAAATTAAGCTGCCAGAACATCTTTTCCAGGTTCTTTACCTATTACTCTTTGTATATCTAGACAGAAAGCAATGTGTCGACTTCTAGCCTATCTTTCTATGTTGGCCATCCCCATACTGGATACCTAGCTTACCTCCCGATATGCAAGTTAAAATAATTTTGTTATGTGTTACGGCATCTACCGGCTGAAGCGCAGCGTCAGTAACGCCGTCCCGGGGTCGGGAAAGTTTTTGTACCATGCACCGATCGACGGGTTGTAGACCGACGCAACCTGCTTGCTCGTGTTCAGCACGTTGCGGACCGACAGCGCGACGTCAACATGCGGGTTCGAGGTATTCCATGTGATCGTGCCGTTGACATAGGCTTGGCCGGGCGAGCGGTCCTGCGGGCGATTGAGCGCAGATGCATAATAGGACGACTGGTAATTGACGTCCGCCGCCAGCCTCAGCGAACCCGCGGTGGCCAAGGGCAGTTCGTAGCTCGCGCCACCGGTGACGGTCCATTCCGGCGCATTGGTCAGGCGGTTGCCGTCGGCGTTCACCCCTGCCCCGCCCGCGCCCTTATAGTCGTCGAACGTCGCGTGGAGATACCCGCCCGCGAGTTGCAGGCTAAAGCGATCGGTCAGGGTGGCGCTGTTCTCGATCTCGACGCCCCAGCTATGCGCCTTGCCCGCATTGCCGCGGCGCGATCCCTGATAGACCGGATCGAAGAACGACACCTGCAAATCCTGATAGTCGTTGTAAAACACCGCGATGTTCGAGCGCAGCGCGCGGTCGAACAGTGTCGCCTTCAGCCCGGTTTCGTAGGTGCTGACCTTCTCCGGCGCGAACGGCAGCGTCGCAAGGTCGAGCCGCGTCGCACGGTTGTCATACCCGCCCGATTTGAAGCCCTGCGAATAGCTGGCATATTGCAGCAGCGTCGGGTTCCATTGCGCCTGCACCGAGGCTTTCGGGGTCAGCGCACGCCACGTCTTGTCCGCTTCTCCCGCAATCGACTGTGCGGTGGGCACGCGCGCGAGGTTGATGACCTTGTTGTCGAACACGAAATCCTTGTGCTCGATCGTGCCGCGAAGCCCGCCGGTGACACTGAACACGGACCCGAGCCGATACGTCGCCTCGCCGAAGATCGCATACGCGTCGGTGGTCGTGATGTTGTGTGCGCGGAGCCCAGATACGGCGGCCGTCGGCGACGTGCCAAGGCGCGTGAATCCGTCGCGTTCGACGAAGAAGCGCTCGTGCAGATAGAACAGCCCCCCGGTAAAGGTCAGTGCGCCGTAATCGCCATTCAACTGCACTTCCTGCGTCACGTAGCGATCATTGTAATGGATCAGGTTCTTCTGGATCAGCGCGGACTGGCCGTCATTGTCGTACGAGACCGGGTCGAGATTGAACCCGCCGACCGCGGTGATCGACTTCAGGCTGAGATGCTCGCCGAGCGCGTATTTGACCCTGAGCGACCCCGAACGGCCGTCGAGATCCTGGAGCGGCTCGACCTCGGAATAGGAGGTACGCTTGTCGAACACGACACCTGGCTGGTTGACCGGGATGTAGCTACGCGAGTCAGAGCGGTCGCGGACGAGATTGGCGGTCAACAACACGTCGAGATCGGCATTCGGCGTCCAGCGAAGCTTGGCCCTGAACGAGTCCACGTCGATCCGGTTGACGTCGTGGCCGAGCGTCGGATCCTTGGTCACACCGTCGCGACTGTGGTGGATATACGAGAAGCTTGCCGCCAGCGTATCGCTTAGCGGACCGCTGACCAGCGCGCGCGCGTCGACCTCGTTCTTGCTGCCATAACCGATCGCGGCCTTGAGGTGCGTTTCCTGATCGGGATCGCGGGTTATGATCCGCAGCGCGCCAGCACTCGAATTGCGACCGTAGAGCGTGCCTTGAGGGCCCCGCAGAAGTTCGATCCGTTCGAGATCGTTGAACTCCACCATCGAGCCGATCTGTCGCGGGATGTAGACGTCGTCGACATAGACCGCGAGCACCGGCTCCTGGATCGGGTCGCTTTCGCCGACGCCGCGCAACGAGAAAGTCTGCGTGGTGTGGCTGATCGAGGTGCGGGGCACGAACAGATTGGGGACCTGCCCTGCCAGATCGCGCACGTCGCGGATGTCGCGATCCTGCGCGAGCTGCCCGCCGAACACGGAGATCGCGATCGGCGTCTTCTGCAGGTCGGTCGAACGGCGCTCGGCAGTGACGATGATCTCACCGCGATCGGACGTGTCGGTTCGGTCCGACGTATCGACCGGATCCGTAGTCGACGGACCGCCCGTCGTCTGCGCGCTCGCGGACCACGCCAACCCGAAAGCCATGGTTGCGACGGATATCTTCAGCAAACGCCGTATAGTACGACCCATCAATGCGACCCCTTGTTATGTCGCTGAACTATGGAGTCGATCTGGTATTGGCACGAGTTGCTTTAGGTATCCGGCCTCAAACTACCGATTGTTCGTCGATACACATATGTATCATTGACTGTTCTTCAGTATATTTTCCCGATCCGTGCATTGAGTGCGGTCGACCAGAGCGGACGGACATCCACCTTCGCCGGAATCACCTTTGCCGTCGCGAACCGGTCTGCAACCTGTTGCTGCGAGGCGATCGCCGCATCGGTGACGGGCACTATGCGCGGATCGGCACTGCGCTCTCTAAACTGCTGGAGCCAGATCGCCTCGGGCACCCCGGTATCCTTGGCTAGTGCCGCCGCCCAGGCCGCGGGGTTGGCCACCGACCAGGCGAAGGTCCGCGCGATCTTGCCGAGATAGTCGCCGATGGCTTCGACGCGGAGCGGGTCGGCGAGCGCGGCGGTCGACGCCGCGACGACGTAATTGCCCGACAGCCTCCCCTTGCCGGTGGCGAGCACGCGCGCGCCGGTCGACCGGACGAGACTGCCCTGCACGCCGTAGATTACCCATGCGTCGAGCCGCCCCTGCTGGAACGCGGTTAGTCCGTCCGATGGCGACAGCGCGATCGGCAGGACGTCCGCGAACGTCAGCCCGACTTCGTCGAGTAGGCGCAACAGTATATAATGCGAGGTGGTCGCGCGAACATAGCCGACGCGCTTGCCGCGCAGACCCGCCGCATCGTGGATGGTCGAGCCAGCCGGCACCAGCACGACCTGATTGTTCACATCGTACTGCTGCACCGCGATCAGCCGGAACAGCGGGTCCGCAGCGGCGGCGAAGATCGGCGGTATCTCGCTCATCCCGCCGAAGTCGATCGCGCCGGCGTTGATCGCCTCGACGATCTGGTTGCCGCCCGCGAACAGCGCCTTGCTCACCGTATAGGGCGCCGCCGCTTCGCCGGCCTGCGCGAAGAACGAGTCGATCTGCCCCTTGTAGGTGGCGACGCGCAGCGTCACGTCCTTCAGCGCGACCGGTTTGGAACTCCCGCGTCCGCACGCCGACAGGGCAAGCGCGCCCCCGATCACCGCGCGGCGGGACAGCAGCGGGGTCAATCGAGCAAATCCGGCTCTTGCGAGACGATCACGTCCCAATAGGGCTGGAACGCCCACAGCGCGCCGACCTCCGTGCCGACCTGCGACGCGGTGTGCCGCGCGACCGCGTCGCTCATCGGCTTGGTCGTGCCAGCCGCCTCGGCGAGCAACTGCGCCTGGCACGCATTCTCCACCGCGAGATAGCGCCAGACCGCCGCCTCGACCGAATGACCGACCGTCAGGATGCCGTGGTTCTGAAGGATCACCGCCTTGCGATGGCCCAATGTGTGCGCGATCTTCTCGCCCTCGCTCGCGTCGAGTACGACGCCGCTATACTCCTCGAACAGCGCGTGGTCGTCGTAGAAGGCCGCCGAATCCTGCGTCAGTGGATCGAGCAGCCGGCCGAGCGACGACCATGCCTTGCCGTACAAGGAATGCGAGTGCGCCGCCGCGATAACGTCGGGCCGGGCCTTGTGCAGCTCCGAATGGATCGCGAACGCTGCACGGTTGAGGCGCGGGGGCACGCCCTTGGGGGGCTCGACGACCGCGCCTTCGTGACTGACGAGCATCAGGTGCGACACCTTGATCCGGCCGAAATGCACGCCAAACGGGTTGACCCAGAAATGATCGGGCCATTCGGGATCGCGCACCGTGATGTGCCCCGCGCCGCCCATGTCGTAGCCGTTGCGCCCGAACAGCCGGTACGCGGCGGCCAGGCGCTGTTTGCGATACAGCCGTTCGACCGCGGGATCGGCGTGAACCGGGATCACGGACGACCCGAACTCGGGCAACAGCGCCTCGACGATCGCAGTCTCGTTCGGCTCCTGGCGCCGCAGGGGAAGCGGGTTGGTCATCGTCGGTCTCCTCAATAGCCGCGAGCGCGATCCACCACGCCGTCGAGCGGTTGCCCGCGGCGGAAGCGATCGAGATTGGCGGCGAAACTCAGCGAAAGATTGCGGCGCGTCTCGGTCGTGTGGACGCTGGTATGCGGCGACAGGCGGACGCGGGGATGCGTGTAGTAGCGGTGCCCGGCGGTCAGTGGCTCCGGATAGGTGACGTCGAGCGTCGCGCGCCCGACCCGCCCCTCGTCGAGCGCGGCAAGCAACGCATCGTCGTCGATCAGGATGCCGCGGGCGATGTTGATGAGGTGCAGGTTCGGTTTAGCCAGCGACAGGAGTTTCGCGTCGACCATCCGCTCGGTCTGTGCAGTCGCGGGCGCGGCGAGGACGACGTGGTCGGCCTGCGCGAAGATCGCCGCGGGATCGGCACGCTCGACACCCGCTGCGAGCGGCAGGTCCGAGCGGCGCGTGGCGATCACCCGCATCCCCAGCGCCTGCGCGCGCGGGGCGAGCGCCTCGCCGATCGCCCCAAACCCGATCAGCCCGAGCGTGGTGCCGCCGACGGTGGCGAGCGGCTTGGCCACCCAGTCTTTCCGATCGCGGATCCAGATGTCGGGGAGATGTTTGGCCTCCGCCAGGATCGCGGCAAGCGCGAACTCCGCCAGCGCGATCGCCGACGCCCCGCGTGCGGTGGTGACGACCGGTCCCTCGAACAGCCAGTCGGGATAGAAATCGATGCCCACCGAGACGAGCTGAATCCAGCGCAGATCGAACGGCCAGCCCCTGGGTCGCACCGGAAACGCATCGCCCGGCCGTCGGAACGGCGCGGCGATCAGGACTTCGGGCCCGTGCGCGAGCCCTGCCGATCCCGGCGCGACGCTGACGATCTCAGCCGCCTGCGTCGAGGCTGCAAAGGCGTCGTTGAAGAGCATCGGTAACTGGCTGGCGACCTGCACACGCGTCACGCGCCACGCTCCGCGAACGCCGCGCGACCGGTGCTGCCCAGCACGACATCGCCCTGTGGGGTGTGGATACGTCCGCACAACACATCGCGCAGGTGGCGCTCCAACGGATTGTGTCTTGTAAGTCCCGCATTGCCAGTGACCGCGATCGCCTTCTCCACCGCGGCGATCGCGTTCTCCGTGACGAGGTGCTTGACCATCCCCGCCTCCAGCCCGCTCGTAGCGCCCGACGTACCCGCATCGAGCAGCAGACGGTTCTGCAACAGCAAGCCGTCGATCGTCCCAACGACCTCCTGGAACCGCGGCAAGGTCGACAACGAAGCACCTAGATTGGTCGGCTTGCGATCGATCAGCCAGCCGACCAGCCAGTCGCGCGCATTCCGTGCGACGGCGTCATAGATCGCCGATGTCAGCACCGCGGACCAGTTGGCGAACGTAGCGGAATAGGGCGGCTGCTTGCCGACCGGCCTGGGCTCCAGCGCCTGATCGAACGGCACCAGAACGTCCTCGAACACCACATCGTGGCTGGCACTCGCGCGCAGCCCGAGATGATCCCAGCTCTCCTCGATCCGGACGCCCGGCGTATCGGCGCGTACCAGCCAGCCGCCGACCAGCGGCTCGGCGTCGTCCGACCGCGCCCAGACCACCATCCACGTCAGCGCGGTCGAGCCGGTCGAGAAGATCTTCCGCCCGTCGAGCCGCCAGCCCTCGGCCGTGCGCTGCGCGATCGTGCCGGGCAGGCCGCCGCGCGCCGGCGTGCCCAGATCCGGCTCCACCCGCAGCGCATTGATCAGCGCGCCATCGCGCAACGCCTCGCCGACGACACGCGTCTTCAGGCTTTCCGAAAAACCGGAGCGATCGTCGAGCCCGGCATGAAACAGATACTGCATCGTCAGAACGAGCGCGGTCGCCGGTTCACCGCTCGCGACCGCGGCGATCACACGCCGAGCCTCCGCCAGATCGCCGCCACCACCGCCAAGCCGATGAGGCGCGGTCAGCGCGAGCAGGCCGTGACGGTGCAGTAGCGCGAAGTTCTCGACCGGCAACGTGCCGGCGCGGTCATGCTGTGCGGCGGTTGCAGCGAACGCGGCCGTGACCCCCGGCAGGATCGCATCCAGATCAAGCGTCGGACCCTGCGGCGCGATTGAGAGGAGTTGCGCACTCATCGCAGGACCATCTCGATCAGGTCGTCGACCGGCTTCGCGTAAAGACGATCGGTCGCGCACGGCGCGTGGCTGCCGTGCTGCGATCCTGGTCCGGGATTAGGATATTCCAAGGCTGCGCTCCTTCTCGCAGCATGGAGCGCTTCATTTCCCATCGAATCAATGTAGATTGTCTGCTAACGCATATGAGCGTGGCTTCTAGGACCGATGATGGCCGTCAACATTCCCACCGACGTCGTGCGCAGTTTCGTCGCGATCGTCGATGCCGGTTCGATGCTCCGTGCCGCGGACCGCGTTTTCGTCAGCCAGTCCGCGCTCAGCCTGCAGATGAAACGGCTTGAGGAACTGCTCCAGGTCGCGCTGTTCCGGCGGGAGGGACGCAGGCTCGTCCTGTCGGTGCAGGGCGAACGGTTCCTGCCGCACGCGCGCGAGCTGCTTGCGGTCAACGATCGTGCGGTGGCAGCACTTGGCGACGGCAGCCTGGCCGGCCCCGCACGGATCGGTTTCGTCCAGGATTTCGCGGAGACGTTGTTGTCCGGCGTCTTGTCGGTGTTCGCGTCGAGCAACCCCGACGCCTCGCTCGACGTCCGCGTCGCAGGGTCGGCCGAACTGCTCGATCTGCTCGCGGCCGACCGCCTCGATATCGTCCTGTGCATCGGCGAGGACACCGACACGGCCGCCGTCGTCACCGCCGACATGCACTGGCTCGGCAATCCACGCCTGACCTCCGCCGCGATCCTGCCCCTGGCGGTGCTCCAGAAGCCATGCCGCTTCCGCGATGCCGCGATCGCCGCGCTGGAGGCGGCGGGCAGGCCCTACCGGATCGTCCTGGAGACGCCGAGCCTGTCGGCGCTGCGCGCGGCAGTAACCGGCGGGATCGGTATAACCTGCCGGACCGACGCCTTGATGGGGCTCGATCCGGAAATCCACGACGGGCTCCCCGCGCTGCCCCGCGTCGCCTATGTCCTGCACATCAACGATACGCGACATCCGGTACTCGACCGACTCCACGACGTCGTCCTTCGTTCGATCGTCGAATCCGCCAGCGCAGATTGACTCTCTTCACGGTCGCAAAGGCTTTCTTTGCCGGCCGGACAACACGTTGAAATCGGTGATCCTTTGAGCCCGTATTTGCAACGCTAATAAGCGTGGCGAGCCATTCTCTAGATGGTCGGTGCGTTCGTGTTTCTCGTGCCCGTGGTCCTCACCCACGACCTGACGACGGTCGCCTTATGCCTGTCGCTCGCCTTCTTCTTCTCCGAGCTAGTGGTGGCGCCGATCTGGGCGGTACCGAGGGACATCGCGCCGCAATATGCCGGCACCGCCAGCGGCATGATGAACTTTGGCTTCGGGATCGCCGGTATCCTCTCTCCGCTAGTGTTCGGCGCGGCGGTAGATCTGACGGGCAGCTGGTCGATCCCGTTCTGCGCATCGCTGGCGCTAATCCTGGTCGGCGCCGACCTGTCGTTCTTCATGCACCCGGAAAAGCCTTTCCAGACGGATGGAACTCGCTGAGTCGAAATGGGGAAAGCACCGCTTTGCAGGACGTGGTGACATATCGCGTGAAATCTAAACGCCCTGATCTCAGCCGAAACTCGGGATAGAACGGTCTGGCGCGTATCTGTGCTGCTGCGTTGCGCCGCTGACCGGAACAAGGCAGCTTCCGCGTTCTTGGAAAGGGAGACCGGATTGTGTCTGTTGCCGTCCTAGATAGCCATCGGCTAACGCTCATCGCGCTCGTCCCCGACAAGGCCGTCTCCATATTCGAGCGGTTCCGGGAGTTTCCACGGTTTGGCGATGCGCAGCATATCGCTGTCCGCAGTCGTACCGCCGCTGAGCGAACAGCGCTGGCGGCGCGAATCGATGCCGCCGTATCGGCGTCCGATCGTGCCGTTATGCTCCTCGCGCAGGGCAGTGCCTGCGCGGCCGCCGCATGGTGGGCGCGACTGTCGCCGAAAGCCTATACCGCGAACGTTGCCGGCGCCCTGTTGGTCGCCCCCGAAGGTACGAGCCTGCACCAGCGTCATTTTGCGGCGCCGAAGATCGGCCTGCCCTTCCCATCGATCGTCGTCGGCGCCGATGATGAAGCGCAGCGCCTGGGCATGGAATGGGGCAGTCGCCTCATCGATGGCCCGCTCCTGAGCGCTGCGACGGCGCCGACCAACCGCCTGCGCGCCATCATCGAACGCTTCACGTCCGCAGTGGTCGAGCGCGATGTTGTTGCCGCGTATTGCATCATCCAGGCGATCGGAGACGCCTAGCTGCATGCCGGCCGTTACGTGCGTCGGGCATGCGTGCGTATCAGCGTCGAAAGCGAGCCCTGCTGCTAGCGAAGCAACTGACTGCAATCTTTTGAAAAATGTCGGTCAGGGAATGGTTCCGATCGGCGCCGATCTAGTCCCCTACCATGTAGGTTTTCGAGGTAGTTCCAATAAATTCGCGATACTCTGCCGTGGCAGAGCTTTCGACGCCTATCCACAGGCAACGAGTGCCCCATTCTTCAAAACTGCGGCATGACCCAAGAGACCATCGCGCGCGTGCGCATCAACCTTAACGACATCGGGCCTGAGATCTGGCGGATCGTCGAGATGCCTGTCGCGGGCAGCCTTAAGATGCTCCATGACGTGATCCAGGCCGCAATGGGGTGGCAGGATTATCATCTCTGGCATTTCGAGGCCGGTGAACGCCGCTACGGCGTACCAAACCCGGAATGGCCATACCGCAACCTCGCCGCAGCCCGAAACGTAAAGCTTGGTACGCTCATCGATCGCGACGTCCGGCAGTTCACCTATACCTATGACATGGGCGATGACTGGCAGCACACTGTCGCCGTCGAGGCAGTCGAACTGGATGAGCACGAAATCAAATATCCCCGCCTCGTTTCCCGAGAGCGACGATGCCCGCCCGAGGATGTCGGCGGCCTACCCGGCTTTGAGCGCTTCCTCCAGGAGCTGGGCGACGTGGCCCACGAGGAACATCAACAGCTATACGAATGGTACGGCGGCCCCTTCGACCCGCTCGACATCGATGAAGTCGCCTCGAAGAATGCAGTCGCAGCGATTGCGATCCGCCGACATGCCGGCAAGGTCGCCTACGAAAAGAGCCGCAACCGCCGCTGACGCAGTTGATAGAACAAGATCGTGGCGCGGAAGACCCACTTCCAGACACTCGCGGCAGCCAGCGCCCTCCCCACCTTCGGACGTTCGTTCAGCCTGAGCACGGAACGTTGTTGCCTTCCCGTTCGGTGAGTCAAAGGTGTATTATCGCCGTTCAGAGAAAGGCTGCCGTCTAATGGTACGATATTCATCGCTATTAGGCGTCGCGCTGCTCGCGCTTGCGCCCACCCGAGCGGGCGCGGATATGACGGCGACTTACCAGCGGCCTGGTGCGGTAAGCACAGCAGGCGTGCTCACCATAGAGGTCGCGTCAAACGGCGACGTTCGAGCCGGGAACGACGATCGCGGCTACTATCTTTGGAAAAACGGCAAAGGATACGAGGTCAGACCCGGGCCGGGCGGCCCTACGGTGATCCGGACGGCGGACACCGCTGCGGCTCGCGCGGGCATACGTCCCGCGTCGGAGATCATGCAAGCCTGGCTGCCGGTCGACACAGTGTCGATCAACGGCCGGAAGGGCACCCGCTACTTTATCAACGGCGTTAGCCACAATCCCGGTGCCATGCCGCTGGTCATCAGCCGCGATCCTTCGCTGGCAATGCTCGCGGCCGGCCACCGGCGCCTCGCGGCAATGCAGCAGAGCAACTTCCCGGGCGCCGACAGTCCGGAGCGCGTCAGCTTCCGCGAGGTAATCGCGCAGGGTGCTCCGATCGACCTCCTTGGCTCGCAACTGGTCTCGATCAGCACCGCCGCCATCCCATCGACACGCTTCCGCGTTCCGGCCGCCCCTGTGGCCGCCGCTCTCGTGCGCGAGCATCAAGCAGCAGTGCGCGCAGCGACGAACCCTGCGGCCCCAACTCCGGAGAATATGCTGCGCGGACAGGACCGCTTCATCAAGCGAGCGGTCTGGGCCTCTGATCGCCTGTGGCTGCTTACCGAGCGCGGCACACTGTCGAGCGTCGCACCGGGAGAGATCAACCGCCGCACTGAGACGACGCCCGGGCTGGCGGCCGACATCTGCGTCGCGGGCGCCGCACTGGTCATCCTCGGCGTGGATGGCCAGATGTCCCGCCTCGAGGATCGTTCCTGGCACGCGATGCAACGCCTGGACCTAAACGGGGAAGCGGTTCAGGCTCTGAGCTGCACCGACCAACGTGTGATTGCGGTGAGCCGGAACCGCCTCGTGGTCAGCGCGGGCGGGCGGCAACGCACAGTCCCCCTCTCGGCGCCGCTCACCGGTCCCATCGTACGAACGGCGCCCTTCGATACCGGGACGACCCTGTTGCTGGGGCTCGCTAAGGGAGAGTGGGGTGGCGGCCTCGAGCGCATCGATACAAATACAGGCGCGGTCAGTAAAATCCCCGGACTTGGCGGCCCGATCAACGGCGTGGGACCCGAACCTGGCCACCCGGGCTGCGTCGTTGCCACCGTCGGCCTAGTTCACTTCTTTCCCAGCGGACAGGTGGTCGAGGCGTGCGGCGACAAGGTCCGACGCCTCTACTACAAACCGTACACAATGCAGAAGAGCTGGCCTGCCGATCCACCGAAATTGCCTTTTGAAACAGTGCCCTTCTACGCACTGACGACCGCCGCCGACGGCTTGTGGGTAGCGGGTGGAGACGGGCTCTACGCGATCACAGCCGGCCGCCCGATCACTTTCAAAATCATGCCACCGTTCGAGCAGATCGACGGAGTGGATATTAGCTTTGCCGTACCCGGGCTGGCGCTCGTGCGCACTGACATCGACGCTCATGTCTCGCTTGGCGGCGGTGCTCCCCTCCTCGTCGCCCGCTAAATGACCGCTTCTGCGAACTGGACCCACAAGTCGCCGTTCAGAGCCCTTCCCGGCTTTCCCAACTTCAGACGCTCATTACTCTTAGCCAGACGGTCGCTTGACCGGCCACCAAAGCCGGCCTCGGAGGGCAAAAAGTGGGACATTTCAGTCATTCGCCGCGCATAACACGAAGGGCAGCTTGCGATGGAAGCCGACGATACAGTTAGAAAAGTGATCATCCTGGCCGGCCGAGCGGCGTATCGTAGGAGTCTTCGAGTGTTGCGGGGCTGCGCCTTCCTTCCGCAGCGTGGGATGAAAAAAAGGCAATCGGACCGAGTTGTCAGATGCAGTATCGCGCTAAGGCTCAGGTTCGGATGAATGTCAGCAAGTCGCCGTTGATGAGCTCCGGATGCGTTGTTGCCATGCCGTGCGGGAGGCCGGGATAGGTTTTAAGCGTGCCCTGCTTCAAAAGCGTCACGGCGCGCCGCGCGGTGTTGTCGACTGGTACGACCTGATCATCCTCACCATGCAGAATAAGCACTGGGACAGTGATTGCTTTTAGATCGTCGGCGAAGTCGGTTTCCGAAAAGGCGACGATGCAGTCATATTGCGACTTGGCGTCGCCCATCATCCCTTGTCGAAACCAATTGGCGACTACGCCGGGTTGCACCTTGGCACCGGGCCGGTTGAAGCCATAGAACGGCCCGGTGGGAATGTCCGTGTAGAATTGCGCGCGATTGCCGGTCAAGCTCGACCGAAAGCTATCAAAGGCCTCCATCGGCAAGCCGCCCGGATTGATAGCCGTCTTTAACATGATCGGCGGTATCGCGCCGATCAGCACCGCCTTCGCGACGCGGCCGTTGCCACCATGTCGCGCTACGTAGCGCGTAACCTCTCCGCCGCCGGTCGAATGGCCGACATGAACCGCGCTCTTGAGATCAAGATGTGCGGCGATGGCCGCCATGTCGGCGGCATAATGATCCATGTCGTTGCCGGTGAATGTCGAGCTTGAACGGCCGTGGCCACGGCGGTCATGCGCGATGACGCGATAGCCCTTCAGTAGAAAGAACATTAGCTGGTTATCCCAGTCGTCCGCCGTCAGCGGCCAGCCGTGATGAAATACGATCGGCTGCGCCGACGTTGGGCCCCAATCCTTGTAGAAGATGGTCACGCCGTCCTCCGTGGTCAGCGTCGCGCTGCCAAGCACGGTACGAGCATCGACGGAAGTGACAGAGTGTACCGAAGCCGCTGCGGCAGTCGACGAAGCAGCCGCGAGTGTCGCAAGGCCGGTGCCGGCACCAGTCATCAGGCCAAGGATATCGCGACGATCGAGATTATCTTCGGGGTTCAACATGTTGTTTGTCCGTTCAGCGTGTAAGGTTGATCGAATGGATGCGCACGGCGAGTATCGGCATCATTCAAGCGCGCGGTGTTTCGCATCGAGAGGTCAGAGAATCACTTATTCAGTGCAGCATTGGCTCAGCGTTCGCTCACCAACTGTTCGCTCAGATGCCACAGCGCCTGTGCGCTTTGACGATCCAACGCGTAGGAACGCACGCCGTCACGAAAGCCTTCGTGATCGGCGACCGATGCCACGCTGCAATTCTCGCAATAGTGCCCGCCAACCAGATCGCCATCGGCCACCACCGCCGCCCATACGGAGGTCGCGGCCCCCTGTTCGACCGACTTGAACGTCAACGGGGGCGCTCCCGACAGCTCGGTCTCGCGTTGCAGATCGGCCATCATGGCATCTAGCTGATCGGGCTTTATGTGACGTCCAAGCTCGGTGTTGATCACACCGGGCATCACCGCACAGGCGTGCACGCCGCGGTCGCGATGCCGCCGATCGAACTCTACGGCGAATAATGCATTTGCAGTCTTGGAACGACCATAGGCGATCCAAGGATCATAGGCTTGCCGCTCGAAATTGGGGTCGCTCAGATCAACGTCCGCTGTGCGGTGGCCGGATGATGAGAGGACCACTACCCGTCCGCCATCGGAGATTAGCGGGGCGAGCCGCGTGATCAGCAGGAAGTGTCCCAGATGATTGGTGCCGAACTGCGTTTCGAAGCCATTCTGCGTGCGGCCTTCCGGCGTAAGCATCACGCCCGCGTTCGCGATAATCGCATCAAACGGCCGTCCGTCCGCGAGCAGCATGTCGGCAGCGGCACGGACGCTCGCCAGCGATGCCAAGTCCAGTTCGACCAAATCGAACCGGCTACCACTTGTCTTGGTGGCCTCCCGAACACCGGCCGTGGCAATCTCGGCCTTGGCGAGATCTCTGGCAGTGCCGATCACCTCGGCCCCGTGGGCGACCAGAGCACGCGCCGTCTCCACGCCGAGGCCAGCCGAGACACCGGTGACAAGGACCCGCTTGCCCGCGAGGTTCAGACCGGCAAGCACGTCGTTCGTTGTCGAGTTCGCATCAAAATTGCGCACGATCAGATCTTTCAGACTTTGGACCAACGTGCTGGATCAGCTCTTGTAGACAACTTCGAACGAGTACCCGTCGGGGTCGAACACGTCCGCGGCATAATACCCGGGATAATATTCAAGACGCGCGCGCGGGGAGATGTTGTCCTTCGCCCCTGCCGCCATCGCTGCTGCGTAAAATTCGTCAACATTGACGTTGCTGACAGCATCGAACCCCCAGTGGATTGCGTCTGGGCTGGGCGTGCCCTGCTTAAGCCAGAAATGCGCGCTCTGCCCGTCGCCGAATCCCCAGAGGTCGGGGTGGCCATTCTCGCCCTTGAAGGGCATGAAGAATTTAATTTCGAGCGGCGCGAGCGCTGCCTGATAGAAGGCCAGCGATTTTTCCACGTCAGCGACGCTCAATATGATGTGGTTTATCAAGGTAAAATTCCGATCTTTCTGAGATGTGTTTCGTCATCTCGAGAATTACTCAAGACAACTTCGTATGTAATTCTGTGCAGAGCTGCTCGCCTGTCACCGACTTTATATGCAGCGGAACATATATCGACAAGAACGCACTTAAATTGCCGAAGCTAACATGGATGTAAGCATGAAACTTGTCGACCAGATTTCAGTAGATGCGCCGGTTTTGCTTTGTGGCCATGAGGACCCCATTGCGTTCCGGGAGCTTCTCACCAAAGTCGGTGACAAATGGAGCATCCTCATATTGCTCGGGCTTTCGATGATGCCGGAGGACCGAGCACGATTCTCGACACTGCATAGAACGATCCCGATGATTTCCGAGCGCATGCTGTCACTCACGCTACGCGGCTTGGAGCGTGATGGTCTTCTGTCCCGGGAGGTTTTTGCGGAAGTCCCACCGCGTGTGGAATACCAGCTGACCACAATGGGCCGGACTTTATTGCCTGCGCTTCAGGGGTTGGTCGATTGGGTCGCTGGCAATGCGGATGGAGTGAAAGCCGCCCGCACTGCCTTTGATCACTAATAGCGGTTGCTTAGACGATCGGCTTTGTCCCGATGTGGTGTAAATAATGATAGCCGGATCGGCGCGATGCAGACCAGCGGTAGCTTCTCGCAGCCGCTACAGCCCAACGAATGGCTGATGGGCCTTTTCCTGCTGATCCTCACTGCCGCACCTATCGCTACAATCCTGGTTCTGTGGAATGAGGAATCCGGAGTGGCACCTACGGTTCGACGTAGCGTCACTGCTCATCCCGTGCATGAGGCACCTGCAAAAGCCGTCCGCAGCTCATCGGGCACAAAACTCGGACTTGGACCTGCTTCCTAAACTATTGCCCAGTCGCGACATTCGAGTTCGCAGGGTCAGGCGCTAAAAGCGGTCGTAACGCGGAGATGAACGAGCGGCCGAAGTTGGGAAGCTAGGAAGGGGGCGGGGACGTCTGCTTCTGGGTCAGGTTGGATCGGCAAACAAGAAAGGGACGGCTTAGAAGCACTAAGTTCGCTGGACTAAACGACGAGTTCCAGGATGCCATCGTGCGCTAGGAGGGGATCGTGACGCGGTACAATTCGCGATGCAAGCGCTGACATCTCTTCCGTGTGAACCTCAAAGCGGATGAGGCGCGCCCAGCCAAAAGCGGTGGTAAGGGCGGTATCAGCTGCGTCGCGGCCCACTGCCATCAAGATGCGGCCGGTGCGCGGGATGCGATGCCGTGCATCGTATGCATGCCAGGAATTGCCGAAATAAACCTCGAACCAGGCATGGAAATCCATCGCTGCGTCGACGGGCGGTACGCCGATGTCACCGAGGTAGCCGCTGCAGTAGCGCGCCGGGATATTCATGCAGCGGCACAAGGCGACTGCTAGATGGGCGAAGTCGCGACAGACGCCAACCCGTTCCTTATACGCCTCG
This sequence comes from Sphingomonas sp. SL1004, assembly GCF_057815015.1. Classification (NCBI taxonomy): domain Bacteria; kingdom Pseudomonadati; phylum Pseudomonadota; class Alphaproteobacteria; order Sphingomonadales; family Sphingomonadaceae; genus Sphingomonas; species Sphingomonas sp. SL1004. Next base: position 596,958 of record NZ_JBYMUX010000001.1, on the reverse strand, counting down.
TAAGCGGTCCGTGTAGCGCGAGCGTAGCAGTACCCGTAGGTGATATGCTGATGAACGAAGTCGACGATTGCGCGGACGCGCGGAGCCCCTAGTGCGGTTCCGCCGAACAGACGCCAGGCCTCCGTCGTCAGGCGGTCGGTGTCGCAGTAGCGACTGCCTAGTAGATAGGTCAGTACTTCGGCTGGAAGTCCCTCAACTGGGTGTTGGTCGGCGGGATACTGGGGATCGGGTTTGCCGCTATCCTCAATGGCAAAGTCGCAGGACAGCGTCGTCGTGCCGGTTGGCAGCATCAGGCGGGTACAGATATTACCGAACGCATCACGGTAATCTTCCCGATCGGTCGCCGCGCCGATGGACATCGCGTAGCGTGATCGCAGATCGACCAGTCGCGAAGGGTGAAGATTGAGCATGGCGATGATCGGCGTCGGAGCATTGCAGTCGAAGGTCAGGGTATAGCCAGCGTGGATGAGCATAGTGCCTCGTCGAGAAAGCACCCGCGATGAACCGGACCGGCCGCCGATGATGTTTACTATAAACCAGCGGCGGGCTTAGTGGTTGCTTGCTCCGCGTAATGAGCCTTGTGCTCCCGTAAAAGAGGTCCCCTGCGAGAGGTGCGCCATCTGGAATCCGCTTAGATCTGGGCACGGAAAACACGGCAGCGAAATTCGCCCTTCTTAGGCTATCCTCGCACCAGGAAGGAACCAGTGGTCAAACTATTCGCTCCGAGCGCTACCACTGAGGAAACAGCGATGGATGAGTTTGCGCGCATGATGAGTATGGAGGGCGTGCGTCCTCTCAACACCCTGAAACAAAACCCGAGCCGTATCGTTGGACAGCCGTCTCCAGTCCCCAGACAGCCCTAAGTAACGCCGCCGGAATTGGGGACGGGCGGTTATGCGTGGGTTACAGGAAAACGTGCGCGCACTGCGCTCGAGACGGCCCTGGAGCGCCTTGCCAACGAGATCATTAATGGACGGCGTGGCTGGGCAACGGGTATTCTACAGGATGGCAGGACGGTCACATTGCCGGCTTCGTCAGGAGCGGCATCGTTGCTCGGCACCGCAGATCGTCAATCGCTGCGCCTTATGATTGTCGGCGGCGACGGCTGGACCTTCGTCATGCATCCGTTGATGGGGGTCGCTACGCTCGATGACGATCCTGCTCAGTCCGAATGAACGAGTGTCCAAAGTTGGGAGGCGGGTAGAGGCACGTGGATGACCGCTTGAGGTCCTCGCGGCTCGCAGCAGTCGGGCGGCTTGCGACCAAGCCCGGACGCTTCTGAGGCCCGGTGTGGACGTCCTATTCTGACAAGAGCGGCCGTAGGCGCTCGGTGAAGCTGCCGGTCAGCAACCGACGGGCTAGGTCGCATCGCACGCCTGCCGGTTTTCCTGGGGTGAAACGGGCGGTCCGCGTTCGCTCGGTGGGCAGACGGCCTGATCTGCGACCGATCATAGGCGGCGCGTGCTTCCTTTTTCCCCAAAACGGAATACGCCTCGTTGATCTCTTTCGCACGAGCAGAAACGTCCGCTCCATGATTGGCATCGGGGTGATATTGGCGCAGCAGCGCTTTCCACGCGGCGTGGATAGTGTCGCGACTTGCCGTCGAGGGCACCCCTAGAACAGAATAATAGTCGGGTGAGAGCGCCATCTAGTCGTTTCTTGCGGCTAAAACGCGAAAAAGGAAAGTCCGCCTGGCCCTTGATCTTAACCTGGCCTTCTGGGTGATCCAAAGGGCGGCTTTAGGCGCCAACAGCCAGATGGCTATCATTCCCATCCGCAACTTCCTGCTTTCGATGACACGACGCCGCCCCCCCCGGGCGCTAACCTACATCCGTATGCATAGGCGGCCTCGCCCGCTCCCAAACTTCGGACATCCATTCATCTCGGCACCATGACCGCCTTGCGTGCCCCCGGCATCAGGCGCACCGCGCCGGGTCCGTTCGTCGGCTGCAAAACTGTCGCTTTCCGCAACAAGAGATCACTTCGACACCTTGCCCATACTCGTCAGACTCGGGACATTCCTTCGGATTTCTCTCGAATGATAGCTTGCCGATCCAAAGGCATGCCAATCACCCTTTCGTGGAACGCGCCCCATCGTCAACGCACTCTACCAGACTGTGAAATCCGATTCACAGAATCTTTAACATACTGTCATGTATGGTTATTTCTTACGAATATCGGTCCACTTCGGAACTTGTATGAGCTCCGAAACGATATTGCGCAGCTAATCCGGCATGCCTCAAGCCATTGTAAATCGAACCTGAACGGCATCGTTCAGGCTGCCGCCTCTGAAGCGCTTTACTGCGCGGATCACTTTTCTTTACGCGAAATCTGGAGACACCCGATGGCCTCTGCGGCAGCCATGCCCGAGACGAAGAACCCGGCGCAGCGCAGCGTGCCTACCAGTACGCTCGACGCGCTCAACTTCTTCTTGGCGGACGTCCGCGACGGGCTCGGGCCGTATCTCGCAATCTACCTGCTGGTCGTACGTGGGCCTTCGCATGGCTGGAACGAGGCGACGGTCGGCCTCGTGCTGACCATCGCCGGGATCGTCGGCCTGTTGTCGCAGACGCCGGCGGGCGGGTTGATTGACCGGGCGAAGAACAAGCCGCGCATCGTCATCGCCGGCGCCCTGCTGGTGACGCTGAGCAGCCTGTCGCTGCCGATCGTCTCGGGTTTCACGATGGTGACGATCACCCAGTCGATCGCGGCTGCGGCGGGCGCGATCTTTGCACCGGCGATCTCGGCGATTACGCTGGGGCTGGTCGGGCCGAAGCTGTTCGCCAAGCGGGTCGGTCGCAACGAGGCGTTCAACCACGCCGGCAATGCCGTGTCCGCAGCGCTGGCCGGCGTCCTTGCCTGGTCGTTCGGTCCGGTCGTCGTCTTCTGGCTGATGGCGGGGCTGACGGTCGCCAGTGTCATCGTGGCGGGGCGGCTGAAGAACGACGACATCGACAATGCGGTCGCGCGCGGCCTCGACTGCGAGCCGGAAGAAGGCTGCGAGGAGCCGAGCGGCTGGAAGACGTTGATCGAGAACCGTCCGCTGATGATCTTCGCGGCGGCCGCATTCACCTTCCATCTCGCCAATGCGGCGACGCTGACCTCGGTCAGCCAGTTGCTAGGTCGCACCGTCGGCACCGACAAGGCGACGTCGCTGACCGCCGCGTGCATCGTCGCGGCGCAGCTCGTGATGGTGCCGGTCGCGATCGTCGTCGGGCGCAACACCGAACGCTGGGGCACCAAGCCGATCTTCCTGGTCGCGTTCGGCTTCCTGGCGGCGCGCGGCGCGCTCTACACCGTGTCGAACGATCCTTGGTGGCTGGTCGGCGTGCAGGCGCTCGACGGGATCGGCGCGGGGATCTTCGGCGCGCTGTTCCCGGTGATCGTCGCCGACCTGACCAAGGGATCCGGCCGGTTCAACGTCAGCCAGGGCGTCGTGTCGAGCGTGTTCGGCCTGGGGGCGGCATTGTCGGCGACGCTGGCCGGATCGATCATCGTCTGGGCCGGATACAGTGCAAGCTTCCTGACGCTCGCCGGGATCGCGGCGGCGGGGTTCGTGCTGTACCTCACCGCCATGCCGGAGACACACAAGTGACCCACCCTTCCTCCATCACATGGGTGCACATCGGCGATCTGCACATGGACGAGGCGAACGGCTGGCAGAGCCGCGACCGGCTCGCCGCGATCGTCGCGGAGATCAACGCGCATATCGGCGACGCCGCGGACTTCGTCTACCTGCCCGGCGACAATGCCAATCACGCGACGGCCGAACAATACGGGGTCATCACCGATACGCTCGCCCCGCTGCGCCTGCCCTACCGGGTCATCCCCGGCGATCACGATTTCGAACTCGGCGATCTCGCGCATTACGACGCCGCGTTTGCCGAAGCGAACCGGCCCGAGGTCGAGGTCATCGCCGGGCATCGCTGCATATTCCTCGATATCGTCTCGGCGGGTGCGGGCGGCCCAGATTTTCGGCTGACGATGCACCATCGCAACCGCCTGCTCGAGGAACTCGCGCGCGCCGAGGCGGAACAGCAGACGCCGGTCGTGTTCATGCATGCCTACCCCGGCGACCTCGCCGCGGATGGCGAGGATATCGCCCGCATCTTCGCCGACGCCCGCGTCGCCTTCGTCGATACCGGGCATACGCATTACAACGAGCTGCTCAACGACGGACGGGTCGTCTACGGCGCAACGCGTTCGACCGGCGAGATCGAGGAAGGCAGCGGCAAGCCCGGTTTCTCGATCGTCACGCTCCACGGCCGCGTGCCGAGCTGGCGGTTCAAGGAGACCGGCGGCGACTGGCCGTTCGTCCAGATCGTCGCGCCAGCCGACATCCGGCTCGTGACGCGCCCCGCCGATGCCACGCAGGCCCCGCGGCCGGGCGAGGTCGAGATCGTCGCCAAGCTGTTCGGCGGCACGACACAGCCGGTGATGCTGTCGGTCAACGACGGCATCGCCCAGCCGATGCTCGCCGTGTCGGGCACGGCGCTCTGGTCGTTGCGCATCACGCTCGACGCCGGGCTCCACCGCGTTGCGGCCAGCGTCGGCACGGACCGCGACACGGTCGAAATCCTGGTCCGTGGCGAAGCGGATATCCCGCGGCGCGGCGTGCCGATCGCGCCGGGTCGCGATCTCCACAGCATCGGCGCATGGCCCGAGCACGGCATCGCCGGCACGCAGCTCGGCCCGAACAAGAACGGGAAGCACTGGTGATCCTCGCGACCGGCGCCACCTGGGGTATCTGCGCCGCCTCGACCGCTGCAGTGATCGCACGACCGTTCCGCTGGCCGGAGGCGATCTGGGCGGTGGCAGGGGCAGCTTTGCTTCTGCTGTTCGGGCTTATGCCCTTTCCCGCGACGCTCCATGCCGTCGAAAAGGGTATGGACGTCTATCTGTTCCTGATCGGCATGATGCTGCTCAGCGAGGTGGCGCGCGCACAAGGGCTGTTCGACTGGGTCGCGGCGACCGCGGCGATCCACGCAAAGGGATCGACCGCACGGCTGTTCGCGCTGGTCTACGTCACCGGCATCGTCACGACGACCTTCCTGTCGAACGACGCGACCGCGGTGGTGCTGACCCCGGCGGTCTATGCCGCGGCAAAGAAGGCGAAGGCCGACCCCCTGCCGCTGCTGTTCGCCTGCGCGCTGATCGCCAATGCGGCAAGCTTCGTCCTGCCGATCTCCAACCCCGCCAACCTCGTCCTCTACGGTGGCAAGATGCCGCCGCTCGGCCAGTGGTTCGCCTCGTTCGCGCTGCCATCACTGGCGTCGATCGTCGTCACCTTCGCCGTGCTGCGCTGGCTTGAGCGCACGCGGCTGGCAGGCAGTTGCACCAGCACGGTTGAGCGCACCCCGCTGACCGCGGGCGGCAAGGCCGCATTCGTCGGGATCGTCGCTACCGCGATCGTGCTGCTCACTGTATCCGCGCTCGATATCGGACTCGGCCTGCCAACCGCGATCGCCGGTATCGTCACGACGCTGGCGGTCTGCACGATCGCCCGGTCGTCGCCGGTTGCGCTGCTGCGCGATATCTCGTGGAGCGTGCTGCCGCTGGTCGCGGGACTGTTCGTCCTGGTCGAGGCGCTCGACTTGACCGGCGTGATCGCGTGGGTCGCGCACGCGATCCGCACCGCGTCGGCCGATCCGGCGCAGGCGTCGGCGGTATCGGGGACGATCCTGGCGTTCGGATCGAACCTGATGAACAACCTGCCCGCGGGCCTGGTTGCCAGCACCGCGGTTGCCCAGGCCCAGCCACCCAAGCTGGTCGTCGACGGCTTGCTGATCGGCGTCGACCTTGGCCCCAATCTGTCCATCACCGGCAGCCTGGCGACGATATTGTGGTTGCAGGCGATCCGGCGGGAGGGCGAGGATATCGGGTTCTGGCGGTTCCTGAAGGTCGGCGCGGTGGCGATGCCGCTGGCGCTGATCGCTGCCCTAGGCGTCAGGATTACCCTGGGATGACACGGGATCGCATGACGCACGATAGCATGACGCGCGATCGGATGTGGCGTCGCCTGCTGATCGCCCTGTTCGTCGCCGTGGTCGCATTCACCGGCTACCATGCGGCGCGCACCGTCAGCGACGCGATCTACTGGAACGCGCACCGTGACGAACCGATCGAGCGCTGGATGACGATCGGGTACGTCGCGCATTCGTACCATGTGCCACCCCACGTCTTGCACCGCGCGCTGAACCTGCCCCCGGCACCCGATCGCCGTCCGCTCGGCCGCATCGCGCAGGACACCGGGCAAACAATGACGCAGATCGACGGCAAGCTCACCTACGCGATCGTCCACGCCCGGCCGCCCTATCCGCCCCCCGCCCCGCCTTCACGGTCTTGCCCGCCGACGAGCGCGAAGCCGTGACCGACCAGCTGCTCGAACTGCTGACGACCTACGGCCTGCCCGCGCTCTTTGGCGCGATGGTGCTGGCGGCTGCGGGGCTTCCTTTCCCCAGTTCGTTGACGCTCATCGCAATGGGATCGTTCGTCGCGCAGGGCGAACTGAGCTTTTGGCCGGTCGTGCTTTCGGGTGCGGGCGGCGCCGTGCTCGGCGACCAGATCGGCTATGCATTTGGCCGTTACGGGGGCCGCCCGCTTCTTGCTGCCGTGACGACGCGGATCGGCGGCGCTGACAAGGTGGCGCAAGCGGAGACCTACTCGCGCAAATGGGCAGGCTGGGGTATCTTCTTCAGCCGCTGGCTGATCGGCCCGCTCGGACCCTGGATCAACGTGACAAGCGGCCTCACGCAATACCCCTGGGGATGGTTCATCCTGCTCGACGTTGCCGGCGAACTGCTCTGGCTTCTCATATACGTCTCGCTGGGACGCCAATTTAGCGATCAGGTTCAGACCGTGGCGAGCTTACTCGGCAATCTCACCTGGGTCGTCGTAGGCCTTCTTGCCGCAGGATTTCTGGGATCGAAGCTGTTCGGGAAAAGAAAAGCAGAAGTAACTTCAAAAGTAACGGTTTGAAGACCGATTATCCCCGGTCGATCTAAACGGCTCGGCGAAAAAGGTCAGACGACCCACAAGTGGACGTTCAGGCCGCCCTGCTCGCTTCCCAACTTCGGACGCTAGTTCATTTCGCGAATGATCTATTCCGAGAATGCCGATGACTTCTCGCTGGCCGTTCGGTGCTGGCAAACGCAGATCGTTTTCATAAACCGCGCGTAGTTGCTCCATGAAAAGCATCCATACCAACGCAATGGGCTCGTGATTTTGGACCAAGATAGCTGACAATTATTGTGAAATCAAAGTCTCCGCGTCCATCTGCATGCTGCAACCCCTCAAGAAACCCCGTAGCCACTGCATTGCGCTCGTCAGTTAGCGGAAGAGACAGGGCCTCTTCGCATCTGGAAAATATCTCTGCTAGAATTTCTGGCGGAATATGGCTGACCTGGGCACTTAGGCTTGTAGCAAGTGTCCCGGCTGCAATCGTAACCGGAGGGACGTCGGGGGCCCACCAAGCTATTTCCTCATCAAGTGCCAAACGCAGCGCTGGCGCCAAGTTGCCAAGATCGTTGATAAGGCCAGCGTTCATTATCTATGTGATCCTTGTGGCCCATTCCCAAGAGGCCAACCTTATGGCTGATATGGTACTCGGCTGGTACAGCCGGCGCGAGCTAAAGCTGCCGCTTCGATGTACACCGAGCCACGACATTCCCGAAATGCGATGCTATTTTGGGAGGGTCATTCTAGGCCCTCGCACGTTCCGCCGAGCCGTTGCCCGCCGCGTGGCGAATTATAACCAACTTCTTTTCTGTCGCGCTTGGCAATCCAATACGTCAACCGCTGGGCTACGCTTGACCCTGCGTCGAGTACCCAAGCCTCCACTCGCCCTGCCGGTGTCGTCACCCACTCGGTTCCCTTCACAGTGATCGTGAACTCACCCAAACCACGGTCATACTGGTAGAAAGGTAGCGTGAAGCTCGCCCCTATAGCCAGAGGCAACGCCGCGAAGGTCGGCCCGAAGAGATTGCCTTCCCAGACGGGGCTTGGAAGCGCCTGATCGATTACCACGCGGCTGCCCTGCCGATCGAGCTTGTACCCGGTGACATGATCGCCGGTGTAGGACAGCTCGGCATGGGGTTTGCCGTCGCGTGTCGTCGTCAGGCTGATCGGTCGCAAGGTGCGGGCATCGAGTGCAAAAGCGTCGCGGAGATCGAACCGACCGCTGGCAAGGCGCTGATGCACGACGATCCGCCAGACCGCCTGTCGCCCTATCCTTTCCTTGCGAACGGACTGCCACGCCGAGCCGATCACGGGCGCGCCTTCGGCTGATAATCCGACGATGGCATAGCAGGCCGAATGGGGCCGCAATCGCGTACCATCGGGCACTGCCGCCACGACAGGTCGATTCAACTTTTCGGTAAAGAACCGCACGACCTCTGCATCGAAGCGCGCATGAAACGCAGTGCGGTCGAAACCCGGCCCGCTGGCGCATAGCTGCGGCATGGTCGCGGGATCGGCACAAGGTGCCAGAAAGTCGAAATGCCCCGCGCCGGGTACGGCATGGAACTCAGGTTTGTTAGGCAAGGCCGCGCGAACCGCATCCGCATAGAAGGGCGCCGGAAGAACCCGGTCATCGTCGGCGCGCCAGAGTTGCACGGGGATACGGACGTCCGCCAGTCCAGCACGATCGAAGGTGAAGCCGATCGCCGGCGCGGCGACGACGATCGCCTTGATGCGCGGGTCGGTCATCGACGGCCAGGCGCTCGTCAGCGTTCGAGGCTGCGACTTCAGCAGCGTGCAGACGAAAGAGGCGGGATGCTGTGCGCAGTGATCGGCAAAGCGCGTCATGTCTGGCTTCCCCCCAGCCGTTGCGAGAACAGTAAAGCCACCTGCCGAAAAGCCGAAAGCACCGATGCGATCGGGATCGATGGCGGCATGCGCTGGCCATGCCTGCAGCATGTACGAGATGGTGGCGCTCAGCGCGGCCGGTCGCCCTTCGATCCTGGTCGCGCGGCTATTGTTGCGCCAATTGTCGCCGGGGTGGGTGAGCGCGGCGACGATGAAGCCAGCGCGGGCAAGCGCCACGGCCGTATCGACGTGACCGGCAAAATCTCCCCCGGTGCCGTACGAGATGACGACCAGCGGATGCTTGCCATCCGTAACGCGCGCGCCGGCGACCACGTCTTGCGTATAAAGCCCGAGCCGCTGGTGAACGGGCGTACCGGATGTGGGATACCAAATACCCACCTCGATACCGTCCGCTGTGATCTGGTGCTGAAACCCGGCCTGCACCGATTGGGCTTCGGCCGCAGGAGTGACAACGGTGATGATCAGAGCAGCGATAGCGAGGCGCAACGACATAAGGGACTCCCAGGTGATGCGTCCCAATGACCCGGCACACCCTCTCGGCGGAAGTCGTCTATTCGCGAATGGGCGAATGGATACGCCAGTCGGCAACCGGGTTTTGTTCGTCGTCGTGATCGCGGTAGAAGATGGCGTGACCCGTTCGCCCTTCCTCGTTCTTAATCGCAGCCTGATGGCGTCGCCCGCAGTGCGCTGGGTTAGCTTGGCTATCGTTGCTGGTAGTCTCCTGGCGATTCTCGGACCGTTCGGCAGCTACATGAACGGTGGCCCGGTCCGGCTGCTGACGTACTGGATTGGCGCGATGTTGCTCGGGCTCGCGCTCTACGGCGCGGCATACAGAATCGTCAGCGTTTTGACCGCGATCGGTTCGCGACGCTGGTGGCTTACCCTGATCGGGGCAACCTTGCTCGCCAGCATACCTGAAGCCTTGGCAACGCGGATGGCCGCGTTCCGGCTGTGGCCCGAACTCGTGCGGTTCGATTTGTCATTCCCCCTATGGTTCGCGCAGACGGCGACGATTGGGGTGATCGCGATGGTAGGTGTCGCCATTGTCCTGCTTCGATCCGCATCGGTATCGCAGGGCAATCCCGTCTCGGCACCCGTGGTTGATCCAATCGCGACGCCATTGGGCAGGGAGGTGCTGGCCTTGCAGATGGAGGACCATTACGTCCGCGTGCACCGCCCTGCCGGTTCCGAGCTGATCCTTATGCCGCTCAGCCGTGCGATCAAGGCGGTCGAGGCAGACGGCCTACGCACGCATCGATCGTGGTGGGTGGCGGCCCATGCCGTCACAGCCGTCGAAGGCAACGCCCGCTCCATGCGCCTGCGGCTATCCAACGGGGTAGTTGCACCCGTCGCGCGATCGGCTGTTACGCACCTCAAGACGGCCGGATGGATAAAAGATACCGAAAGCTCTGCCGCCTAGAGGGTGTGGCGATCGGCGGTCCCGATTGGGATCGGGAAATGGGGATGTGAACTGATCCCAGAACCCCTTCGACTAACAATTCCGAGAACGGGCGCCCCCTGATTGCGATCTACTCTCGCGGCCTTAATCGTTCAAGCTTATAGCACCCTGCGAACATTGGCGGAGTAGGTCGATGCGCGCGATGTTGGGGCTGTTGGGGGCATTGATAATGCCTATCCAGAACGCTCAGGCCTTACCAACACCCGCAGGAGCAGCGGCCGGTTCAGCTTTAGGTGAGTGGCATGGCGCATTGTCAGCGTCAGGTCGATCCATTCCCCTGGTGATGCATGTCGCGGGGACGCCCGGTCATTTGACGGCGACCTTCGATAGCCCATCGCAAGGTGCGCTGGGGTTACCGGTCGCCGAGGTCGTGCAGGAAAGCACGGTAGTCCGTTTCAAGATCACTGCCCCTGAAGTCAGCTACATCGCATCGCTCTCGCCGGACGGTCAGACTCTTGTCGGGCAGTGGTACCAGGGCGGCGCGTCGCTGCCTCTTACCATGACGCGGGCAGCGACCACGGCTTCGGCTTCCGTGACTCGCCCGCAAATGCCCCATCCGCCTTTTCCTTACCGAAGCGAAGAGGTCGCTTATGACAACCCAGCTGGCCACGCCCATCTAGCTGGCACACTGACGTTGCCGAGCGGGCCGGGACCGTTCCCAGCCGTGCTGCTCATCACCGGCTCTGGTTTGCAGGACCGGGACGAAACGGTGTTCGGCCACAAGCCTTTCCTCCTCTGGGCTGACACATTGACGAGGCGTGGCATTGCCGTGCTGCGGGTAGATGATCGGCAGGTAGGTGGATCAACAGGCGAGGTCCGTACCGCCACCACGGCCGACTTCGCCGGCGACGTGGCTGCCGGCGTTGCGTTTCTTCGCTCCCGCCGAGACATCGATCCGCACAGGATCGGGCTGATGGGCCATAGCGAGGGAGCGATCATCGCCCCGATGATCGCAGCGCAGGATCGAAGTATCGCTTTCATCGTAATGCTCGCCGGGTCCGGCGAAACAGGCGAAGCCCTGATGCTCGAACAGAAGCGGCTGATCGAAACCGCTATGGGCCTACCGCCTGCGGCGGTGGATCGATCCGCCCAGACGATGCAGAGGCTCTATGACGCAGTCAAGGACGCGCCTGACCAAGCCTCAGCGGACGCGTCGCTGCAAACGGCATGGGAAACCATTGCCGCTGAGCAAGGCCGGCCATCCGGCAGCGTGCCGGCACAGCTCAAGGTTGTCGCGTCACCCTGGATGCGATGGTTCGTGCGCTACGATCCTCGCTCCGTTTTGGCCAAGGTCAGGTGCCCCGTGCTGGCCGTGGGCGGGTCAAAGGACCTTCAGGTCGCATCCGACAGCAATCTCGCCGGCATCAAGCTGGCGCTTCACGCCAACCCCGAGGTAACGATCGTGAAGCTGCCAGGCTTGAACCACCTCCTTCAGACCGCCGACACCGGGCAAGTCGGCGAGTATGGTCTCATTGAGCAGACGATCGCTCCCAACGCCTTGCGAACCGTAGGCGATTGGATCGTAAACCAAACTCGACCCCGCTAGCGTCCGCGTTCCCACAAGCGAACCCGTTTGCGAATACGTCCGCAGCGATCACACCGGCGAAGGCTTTGCGGCCCAATTTTCCCAAAATCCGTTCCCAATTGCTCTTTCCCGAAAGCACAGGAAGAAGACGGAGTTATGGGAATGTTCAGCGTTCCCAGACAGCGGGTTTTGGGGAGGGTCACACGACCCAGAGCCAGACGCTCAACGCCCTCCTCGACCTTCCCGACTCCGGACATTCATTCATCGGCTTGCAATCGTTTTGCAGCGGCACCGAGATGGCGAAATTTGGGACAAAGCGGTCTTTAAAGTCGTCGGACGCGAACGGCGGGATCAGATAAAAGCAGACGCTCGCAGCGTGGGTCTCCAGACGGCCAACGTTCGGATGTGGCCGCCTCGGTAACGCCTTTAGGGTAGGTGCGATCGAACCGGTTGCGCTTTGCAGGTCGCTAGCAACCACTCGCGTTGGACTGTTCACAGGCGCCCACCCGTTTGTTGAACACTCTCCCTGTCTAACTGTCTGAGAGCGCATCTTTTTGCAGCATCTCAGGGAACGGGAAGCACCTGTACAGAAAACGTCCGTTTGTTGAACATACACAGACGGCGCTGCTGAGGTGTTGTGTACATGAGCACTCGGCGTCAGGTTCAGGTATAGGCGTCACTCCATATCCGCCAAGAGTGATCGGCATCTTTCCCAATATGCCATCAAAATTCGCAATTTTGAGAATTTCAAATCGGGAACAGATTTTGAGAAAAAGCACCCGTCTGCGGCTGTCAGCCGGATCGACGGGTCAGGTTTCCCGATCGACGTTCCTTTTCGGGAAAGAGCATCAAAGCCTCTTGCGAGCTCCACATGCTATTTCGCGTCGAAGCCCGCATGGTAGGCCACGACGCCGGCAGGCATTGGACCGGCAAGGCTTCGAGCTTGGAAATACTCGTTCGGTACGCCGGGATAGGTGAGAGCACCGTTCGATCTGAAGCTGAACCTGCCGTAGTACGCCGGATCACCAAGGACGACGCAGCCCCGTGCCCCGAATGCCCGCAACCGGTCAATTCCATCTTTGATCAGGTCGCGACCTATGCCTTGGCCTTGGCACGTTGGCGTTACCGAAACCGGTCCCAGTCCGTACCAGCCCTGGTCCTCGCCATTGACCGTCACGGGGGAGAAGGCGACGTGGCCGAGGATTACGCCGTCCGCGTCCGTTGCCACCAGAGAGATCGTCAATGCGTGAGCCCTGCGCAACGCGACGACGATCGCCGCCTCGCTTTGATCGCTATGTGGCGCGTTCCTGAAGGCCACCTCAGTCACAGCCGAGATCGCATCCTCGTCGCCCGGTGCTTCCATTCGTATCTGCATATCATGTCCTTCGTGCTTCAATCCTAACGACCGCCTGACGACATTTCCACGCATCAAACCCATGATTGCCCCGGGGGGGAGTATGATGCCGGGCAAACGAAGATTGCGACCGGTCATGCCCTGCGGCATGGTTTATCAATGAGAACGCGGGTCAAGATTTGCTGCATTGCCTCACCGGAAGAGGCGCGCGCTGCGGTACTGGCGGGAGCCGATGCGTTGGGTCTGGTCGCTCGGATGCCGTCCGGCCCTGGTCCAATTTCCGATGATATGATTTCTATGGTGACAGCGATAACGCCACCGCCGGTAGGGACATTTCTGTTGACCTCCGAAACGACAGCGGAAGCGATTTCGGCGCATATTCGTGCAACCAACCCATCAACGGTGCAGGTGGTGTCGCATATCGACCCGGCAGAATCCGCAAAGCTGGCAATGCTGGAGCCGCATGTACGGCGTGTTCAAGTTATCCATGTCGAAGGACCGGAAGCGATCGGCCTGATCCCCGCTTACGCTCCACACGTTCACGCCTTCTTGCTGGACTCCGGCAGGCCGAATGCCGCAATTGCGGAACTGGGTGGAACGGGCCGGGCGCACGACTGGACGGTGAGCGCCGCCTTTGTCCGGGCAACAGACAGGCCAGTGTTTCTTGCCGGCGGTTTGTCGGCCATGAACGTCGCGGACGCGATCAATCAAGTCCGGCCCTATGGCCTAGACCTATGTTCCGGGGTTCGCAGCGACGGCAACCTCGATCCAGTGAAGCTGGATGCGTTCATGCTAGCGGTGAGACAGGCGGATGCAGCGCTGACCGCCTGACATCGCCGCCCTTTCGCGAAACTCGATCCCAATCGGGACGGCTGGAGCGCTTAGCGTACGATTCCGAACATCCTCTAGCCGGTCCCCCCTCTGGTCGGACGTGGACGATGCCGATTTGCGCAAGAGGATCGATGCACGCCAGACGGTCAGCCAGATCGCGCGCGACCTGGGGCGGACGCAGGATGCGATACGCGGGCGAGCGGCAACGCTGCGCCTTTCTTTGCCCTCGACGATGCGCCCGTGGCGCGAGGGGGTGAAACGGGGGCCGCGAATTAGCGGCTGAACCCTCGCGCGAATGGCGAGGATTGAAAGGCAGGCATCGAACAGGTTCAGCCCGGGATATCCATTCGCACGATGTAGGAATGTAGCGCGACGGAATATTGCGGTTTGATAGGGGCGGTTGCCCGCCCCTATCCGACTTTTAGCCGTGCTTCATGCCGCCCTTGGTATGATCGCAGCAGTCAGCAGCCTTAGCTTTTGCGCCATCCTTGCAGCAGTCCGCACCGTCCTTGCAGCACGCCATGTCGGCGCAGCAATTGGCGACAGCGGCGAATGCGCCAGTCGACAGGGTGAGGGCGAAGGCAGCGCTGATGAGCTTGAACTTGGTCATGATATTCTCCGAAATTTACGTGTGATGGTGTTCGACGTCACACGGTTTGCGGAGGGGGTGTGGCCGGAGCGTATGCCATGCCCAAAAGGCCGGTCTGTGGAGCCGGCCAAGGCGATAGACGGGAGGAAGGAACCAGCCCGATATGCTCGACGGTTTCGCCGGCAACCGCAACGCACGGTATGGCGCAAGCCGACGCAGGGGCCTTTTTGATGGGAGCGCCTGCTGATGTGCTGGCGCAGTCCATCATCGCGGACGCAGCCGGAGGCGCGGCCATCGCCATCGTCTCGCAGAGCGGGCCAAGCCGGACCAGCAACATCACTGCCAGGACGAAAAACGCCATGGAATGCAATATCTTGGAGACTGGGCGAGCCCGGCGTTTCATTGGGTGCATCTAGAAGCACACTCAGTGATGCACAATGTCGCAGGAGCGGTTTACCACACTAAGCGGGCTTTACTCGCCTTTGCGGTATGTTGGCGAGGTTGCGATGCTCGAAAGGTCCGTGGCGCTATCGATCGGCACGCCTGCCTCCTTTCGCTCGGAATAGCGATCGACAAGCTGCGTGGTGTGCGGGCGTAGCAGGACCGTGAAGCGTACCAGTTCCTCCATTACATCCACGATCCGATCGTAATAGCTGGACGGCTTCATCCGGCCGGCGTCGTCAAATTCCGCAAACGCCTTGGCTACGCTGGATTGGTTGGGGATCGTCACCATTCGCATCCAGCGGCCGAGGACCCGCAGGGTGTTCACGCTGTTGAACGACTGCGACCCGGCCGACACCTGCATGACGGCGAGCGTTCGGCCCTGCGTCGGGCGCATCCCCCCCATCGACAGCGGCAGGTGATCGACTTGCAACTTCATGATGCCGGTAATCTGGCCGTGCCGCTCGGGGCTGCACCACACATGCCCTTCCGACCACATCGATAGTTCGCGCAGTTCGTGGACGGCCGGGTGATCGTCCCCCGTCACTTGGTCGGGTAGCGGCAGGGTCGAAGGATCGAAGATCCGCGTTTCGCAGCCGAAGAATTGCAGCAGGCGAGCAGCTTCCTCGATGCACAGCCGCGAGAACGACCGCTCCCGCAGGGAGCCGTAGAGCAACAGTATGCGCGGAGGCGGATCACCAGCGCCCAGCCCAAGGGCGGGACGATCGAGCGCATAGCGCCGATCAAGCGCGGGCAAATTATAAGGATCGGAGAGAGCGCGGAGCGGCATCAGGCGGTCCTTGGGCCAAGCAGAATGATACAGGTGCCGATCAGGCAGAGTGCCGCTCCACCAGCATCCCAGCGATCGGGCCTTACCCCTTCGACAGCCCACAGCCAGATCAACGATGCGCAGATGTAGACGCCGCCATAGGCAGCATAGGCCCGCCCCGCTGCATCGCTATCCACGCGTGTCAGCAGCCAGGCGAACAGCATAAGCGAGACCACGCCCGGAGCCAGCCACAGGGGCGATTTGTCCAGCCGCAACCATGCCCAAAAGGCAAAGCAGCCTGCTATTTCCGCGAGCGACGCGGCCAAAAATAGCAGTGTCGTCATACCATGCTGATCCTGATCGCGAGTGCCGCGAGCGTTACCAGCAGCACCGGGATCGTCAGCGTTGCGCCGACCTTGAAGTAATAGCCCCAGCCGATCCGGATATCCTTTTGCCCGAGGACGTGCAGCCACAGCAGCGTCGCGAGCGAGCCGATTGGTGTGATCTTCGGCCCGAGGTCGCACCCGATCACGTTGGCGTAGATCATCGCTTCCTTGATCGCGCCCGTGGCGTGGGTCGCGTCGATCGACAGAGCCCCCACCAGCACGGTCGGCATGTTGTTCATCACCGACGACAGCAGCGCGGCAATGATCCCGGTCCCGAATGCCGCGCCCCAAACGCCGCCTTGCGCGGTGCGATCGAGAAGGCCGGCAAGGTGGTCGGTCAGGCCAGCATTCCGCAGGCCGTAGACGACCAGGTACATGCCGAGCGAGAAGATCACGACCTGCCACGGCGCACCGGCAACCACCTTCTGCGTCTTGATGACATCGCCGCGCGCGGCGACGATGAGTAGAAGGATTGCGCCGGCAGCCGCCACGGCGCTGACCGGTACGCCGAGAGGTTCGAGCAGAAAGAAGCCGGCGAGCAGCAGGGCGAGAACGACCCAGCCCGCCTTGAACGTGGCAGGGTCGCGGATCGCATCACCGGGCGTGCGGAGCTGCGCCACATCGTAATTCGCCGGTATGTCGCGCCGGAAGAACAGCAGCAGTGCGACCAGTGTCGCGGCGATCGACGCCAGATCGACCGGCACCATCACCGAAGCATAATCGGCAAAGCCGATCCGGAAGAAGTCGGCCGACACGATGTTGACGAGGTTGGAGACGATCAGCGGCAAGCTGGCAGTATCGGCGATGAACCCCGCCGCCATCACGAACGCCAGCGTCGCCTTGTCCTTGTATCCCAACGCTCGCAGCATCGCGATGACGATCGGCGTCAGGATCAGGGCCGCTCCATCATTGGCGAACAGCGCCGACACCGCCGCGCCGAGCAGCACGATCAGCACGAACAGCCGGCGACCATGCCCCCGGCCCCAGCGCGCGACGTGGAGCGCCGCCCATTCGAAGAACCCGGCTTCATCGAGCAACAGGCTGACGATGATGATCGCGACAAACGTCGCGGTCGCATTCCAGACGATGCCCCACACCACCGGCACGTCAGAGAGCGAAACGACCCCGACGAGCAGCGCAATCGCCGCTCCGCCCAATGCGCTCCATCCAATGGCGAGGCCCTTGGGCTGCCAGATGACGAGTGTGACCGTGGCGACGAAGATAGCGAGCGCGAGCAGCATTAGGCGACGCGCTGACCAGCGGCGTCCACGACCTGTTCGCCGTCTTCCTTGGCAAACGCACCCTGTTGTGGCTCAGGCAGCAGATCGAGGACCGCTTCGGAAGGTCGGCACAGCTTCACACCAAGCGGCGATACGACCAGCGGCCGGTTGATGAGGATCGGATGCGCCATCATCGCGTCCACCAGCGCTTCGTCGGGCAGCGAGGTCTCGCCTAGGCCCAACTCCGCATAGGGCGTCCCCTTCTCACGCAGCAGATCGCGGGACGTCATCCCGGCGCGATCGATCAGATCGACCAGCAGCGTGCGCGAGGGTGGCGTCTTCAGATATTCGACCACATGCGGCTCGATGCCGGCATTGCGGATCATCGCCAGCGTGTTGCGCGACGTGCCGCACTCGGGGTTGTGATAGATCACGATATCGACGGCCACGGGGCGTCCTTTCAGCAGCAGGGGGTGAGTTCGGCCAGGAGCGGCGCGCACAGTTCAGGCGAGCCGGCGCAGCAGTCCTTGACGAGGAACAGCGTCAGCGCTCGAAGCCCGTCCAGATCGGCGCGGTAGATGATCGATCGGCTATGCCGTTCGGAGCGCACGATGCCGGCCCGCGCGAGAATGCCGAGGTGCGCGGACATGGTGTTCTGCGGTACGTCTAGCTGGCGAGCGATTTCGCCCGCTGCCATGCCGGCCGGTTCGTGCCGCACCAAGAGGCGGAACACATCGAGGCGGGTGGCCTGTGCGAGCGCACCAAGCGAAGCGATAGCCGATTCGTTTTCCATATATCCAGCATAGAGGATATGCTGGACTTGGCTAGTTCGAGATTTCCAAAGCCGGCTTTCTCAATTCAGCATCGATTTCGGGAACGCCCGCCTTGTCTTGGCTGCCGTTCGTTTGCGGGAAGGCCAACAGAGGCGCGTCAGATGGGTTTGACCGCCTCGTAGTAGTTGTTCCCGCCTTCGTCGGATCGGCAGCCGTCCAACCGCAGCCCAACGCTGGTAAGATGCGCAGCATATGCGTCCGCTCCCAGCGACATTGATGCACGGCCCGTTAGCGTATCATTCCAACGGCAGACCTCACGTGGAGCGCTGAACAGAAATCGTCCGTCGGGTTCCAGCACATTAGCGACGTTGGTGAGAAGCTTCCGCTGGTCGCCCTCACCAAGCAGAAAGATGAGTCCGATCGAGATCACACCGACGAACGTTCTGTCGAAGAAGGAACTGTCCTGAGCCGGTTCGCAGACCACAGGCATGTCGGGAAGGTTGAGCCTGTATGCCGAGATTAGCGACGGTGATGCATCGACTCCCCATACGGAAAAACCAACGTCCACCAGCCCTTGAGCGATTGGCACACCAGAGCCGCATCCAATGTCCAAGATTGCAGCCGATCGCGGGAGACGATCTGTTGCCCATCCCAAAACCAACGCCGCCCCGACTTCAGAGCGGACGGTTATGAACTTGTCAGAGACTGCCTCCCAGCCAGCGGAGTGGTCCATTGTCATTCGTCACCTCGTGATGGATCGCCCTTTAGCGGATCAGCCCATGGCGTGCACGATTCCCATTTCTCGATCGATTCCGAGAATGCCGGCTTGATGCAAAAATCAAAAGTTTTGCATCAGCGGCGTGCCCAAGCCTGCTGGTCTATGGGGTTCACAATCGGTCCTGGGCCTCGTCTAAGGCTTCCCGACACTTGCCATTGCGTTTAAGTAGTTAGCAACGCGCCGCATGAGGAACTTTCATGATAAGCTTTATTCTCGCGATGCTAGTTCAGGTGGTGACAGCGGCTTGGGCTCCTCCCGTTCAAGCACAATGGGCGGGCGACGGATCGAACATCAAGGCCCGAATGGCGTCTCACGACAAGCAGGTTTCAATGAACGGTTCGGCTGCGCTCACGGTGATTCTATCATCCAATGACGGGAAGTTTCGGGTTTCACCCTTCATAACGGCAACGCGCGGAATCGCTTTTGAGGTTATCGATCAGAACGGAAAGCAGGTCGCTCCGCGCGAGCCAATCGCCATCTCGCCCCCGGCGCCACCGCTGGACGAGGGAAAACTTACGGTAGTGACGCCCAACAGCCCTTTGGAAATCAAAGTAGGTGTGCGCGCCACCAACGTCTTTCCCAATCCCGGACGGTATCGAATTCGGGCTCTCATCAAACTGATGAGTATTGCCGGCCCGACTGCGTACCAGCAGTTGCGCACCAATTATGTGACAGTCGAGGTTTCAGCTTGAACTTGAGCAAACCCCAGCCTCCGACCGACGCTATCTTCTGTTCCTGATGCAAAACTCACGGATTTCGCATCAGCCCAAAAACTGAGAGAAGCCAACGGCTCGGGCGATGCAAAATACTGATGCATTTGGAATACCCGTTCAGTGGCAGGTTTCCCGGGGCGTTGCCTCCAAAGCGGACAGTCCGCTTTCCTTCCCATCTCGGACATTCCCGAAACTCGATCGAAAGGGAACCTGCTCGCTAGAGCCGCTTTTGCAGGAAGATAAGCTTTTGGCCGATAGGATGGTCGTCCAGCGTGCCGAACACCTCAAACCCCAGCTTCTCATAAAAGCCGCGGGCTTGGAACTCATGGGTGTCCAGCCAAATTCCGACACAGCCGTTGGCTCGGGCGATCCCTTCCGCCTCGCTCATCAGCGCCTTGCCATAGCTTCCGCCTCGATACTGCTCCGGGACGGCCAGAAGCTCTACAAAGAGCCAATCGTAAACGCACTTGCCCCATAAGCCGCCCACATGATCACCACGCTCATCGGTCAGCATTATCGCCACAGGGCGGATGCGCGGATCGCCCGCTTGACGGATGTTGTAGGCGCGCAGTGGCGCACTTATTGCCTCGCGGTCCGTCTCGGAGGGGCTGTCGGGGATAGTGATTCGTAGCGTCATCGAAGAAGCGTATCTGAACCCCGTTCTGCGACATAGTACCTCCTCGCACACGAACCAAAGCGGGAGACGGTCGCCAGCCGGTCGCGCTGACGGCCACCCAATGTTGCCAGCTTCCCAGATACTGTTGCCGTTGCCTGTCCGAAATTGCCGTTTGAAGATGGTAAGCTGGAAAGGAGGTGTTGAACGAATGGTCGCTTTCGAGAGATCAAACTCCCCATTTTAGCGGCTGTGTCCGGGCGTTTTGGACCGCCCTTATTTCCCGATCGGGGGCCTGCTCGGGAAAGCCACATGCGGCCCGTCAGACACCCAGATGCTCCAAGGCTGTCTCGACGGCTGCCATAACGTCAGCACTGACGCGCATGATAGGTAGCGGCGGATCGCCGACCGAAAGGGAGAGCCGGTCAGCGACAACGTACATCACCCGCAGACTGCCATGCGCTTTGAACAACGCCCATAAGGGGGTGAAAGCAGCGTCGATCGCGGCCACCTCAGCGGCATCGTCCTCCTGCGCTGCGCGGGTCATCCGCAGCGACGGTTCAGGCAACAGGCCCGCAACGACGCTAAACCAAGCGTCGCAACCTGCGAGCAGTGACGGGGCGGCGCCCCAATCGCCGCTGTAGCCAATCGCGAACTTTTGGGGTGTTGAAGCGCGGAGCCGCGCCAGCTCGCCGGCATAGTCGTCATCCGCTGGCAGCGGCATCTTGATCCCGGCGATGCCGGGCATTGCCGCCAGCTCGCAGATCAGCGCGTCGGAGAAGCTGAAATTGGTCGTGCCGGGATTGTTGTAGATGCAAAGCGGGAGCGCCGTGGCACCGGCGACGGCGCGGTAATGGGCCGCAGCTTCGTTATCGGTCAGGGTGGCATAGGACATGGGCGCGAGCAGCAGGCCGCATACCCCGGCCCGCTCCGCATCGACGGCAAGCTCGATTGCCCAGCTTGTCCGCAACGCGCCGATACCGACGACCAGCGGCACCCGCCCGCCCGTCGCTTCCACCGCCGCAGCCACGGCCCGGCCGCGCTGGATGCGATCAAGGTAGGCGTAGATGCCGGTGCTGCCGAGCAGTCCGATAGAGTCCACACCGGCCGCCACCAGGCGCTCGACCAGCACGCCGATCGCCGTGGTGTCGACGATCCCATTGGGATCTGCGGGAGTAAGCGGGAAAGCCGACAGGCCGGTGAACAGCGTGGACATGAGTGAGCCTTTTGGTTCAGCAGGCGGTGAAGAGCTTCGGGCCGGCGCTGGTAAACACCATGGCGAGCCTTCCTTCGATCCAGCGGCGCGCGCAGGCGTAGCCGCACACCATCGGCTCGGTAGAGAACACAGGCTCATACAGCCGCCACGCGGGCGCTGCAAAGAAGCTAGCGGAAGTTCGGAGCATTCAACAAGGCTTGATGCCTCTGTCCAGTACCGGGAAACCCCGGCGTGGGGTTTCCCGGCAGCCCGTTCGTCGTCAGCGCATTTCAGGGTCCATTCTATGCGTTGATCGTCATTCCGAGGCCGATGACTTCTTACCGAGCGATCCCGATCAATGCTGTCGCTGTGTAGCCACTCGCGACACTACCGGTAAATGTTGGCGTCTGCTGCGCGAGCTGCGCGGCCGTATTAACACCAAACACGTTGTCAGTGCTGAGTGACAGACCTGCAAAGATACCTTTTGCACTTGGATATGTCGTTGTGTCAGCGAAGACAGTGTTGCAAATCGCTGCTGGCATACAAAGCTGCGAGGTCAAGATAGAGTATTTTCCGCTGAGTGCATTCGAGAGCGACGAGAAAACCTCGAAATGATAATGCGGCCACCGACCGTCATAGGCAGGCGGAAAATAGGTGGTGAAGGTGACCTGTCCGTTAGCGTCGGTGACCTGGACACCGCGAAGGTAGCTCTCGGCCGCGGCTGTATAGAGTGAGTAATGGCCATACCGATCGGCGTGCCACAGATAAACGGCGTATCCGCTGAGTGGCGCGCACGTGGCGTTGACGTTCACCAGCGTCAGGGTGACAGTAACGAGCACCCCTCCTGCGTCCGTCGTGGTGCTGATAAAGCTCTTCCGAATATCGCTTCGCACGATCCCGCTTATGGTAAGGATATTGCTCGTCGATCCACTGGCTGTGTTGGTGCCATCGCCTGGATAGGGGCCTGCGGTTTCCGTTGGATCGGCAATGCACGTGGCTGTGCTAGTCGGAGTAGCTGTCGTTGTGGTCGTTGTGGTGGTCGGCGTCGGCGTTGCGGTGGTCGTCCCGCCCGAAACGACAGAAACAGTCCCGGAACTGTCGCTGCTGCTTCCACCGCAGCCCGTCACCAGCGCAGCGGTGCCGACCCCGGCAAACCACTTCAGAGCGCGCCGACGATCAGCAAGACGGTGCATGAGGACCAAGTCCTCGGCCAGGCCGTGACCATGCTCTGCTTCTTCGATCATGTGCGGGTCGTTCATGCGTCTCTCCTCGTGCTTTAAATCACGCTTGTCGGGGAGGCGCTGGACGACCGTATTTCGGGACTGGCTGGATTTATTGCAGAATATTTCAGCAGGGCAGTACGACTAGGATTTGCGCGCCGTTTTCGCTTGGCTCGGACGTCACCCGTCCTCCGTGGCGGGTGGCGATGGCCCGAGCGATAGCGAGTCCAAGGCCCGTGCCGCCGGTTTCCCGATTACGGGACGGGTCGCCGCGAACGAACGGCTCGAAGAGACGTTCGGCTTGTTCAGGATCTATGCCTGGGCCGTCATCCTCCACCGTGACAGCCACCGCTCCGTCGAGCTTACGCCATCCAACGCGTGCGCGGTCGCCATAACGGATGGCGTTGTCGATTAGATTGGCGAATAGCCGTCTCAGCGCAGCAGGGTCACCTACCACCACCACGCGCGCATCAGGAGTGATCGTCACATCCTTCCCCGCTGCACGCGTGTCCTCGACCAAACTGTCGAGCAGGCTCCCCAAGTCGAAGCGGAGCGCTGGTCCTTTCACGAGTTCGTCACGTGCGAAGCCGATCGCTGCACCGATCATTGCGCGCATTTCATCGACATCGGCAGCGGCGCGCGCGCGCGCCGCTTCGGGTAGACCCTCAATGTGGAAGGCGAGGCGCGATAAGGGCGTTCCAAGATCATGCGCAATGGCCGCGAGCATCGTGGTGCGACCTTCCACATGGTGACCAATACGATCGTGCATGTCGCTAAATGCGACAGCCAATTCGCGTACTTCGCGCGAGCCTTCTTGCGGTGCCGCCAATGGCGAACCTATCCGCGCAGCTTGGGCTGCGCTGGCAAGATGCTGGAGCGGACGCGAGATGCGGCGGGTGATTATCCAGGCCGGAATCGACAGAAGGATCAGCGCGAATCCCATCCCGCCAAATGTTACAACGTGCCAGCTGGTTATGAGTGGACGATCGGGGCTGCGAACGGTGCGCCACTTGTCCATCGTACGCCCGGACACAGTGAACCCACCACGGACCTCGCCTGCCTGCTCTCGCTCTTGCTCTTGCTGAGCGTAGAAGCCGAAAACCGGGCTTCCCAGAGCTCGGGCGAGGGCGGCATCATGTTCAAGGTCTGGCGTTTCGCCGGGGCGGGCGGGTTGCCGTCCTGGAAGAACGATGAGGCCTGGCACGACCGTGCCACGCAAGGCTGCCAAGATGTCCGTATCAGGAATCGGTCTTGGACGTGGCGGGGGGCCATTGAACGTGATCGCGAACGTGACGACAGTCGCGAGCACGATTGCGGCGATAACTAACAGGAAGATCGGT
Source organism: Sphingomonas sp. SL1004 (assembly GCF_057815015.1). NCBI lineage: Bacteria > Pseudomonadati > Pseudomonadota > Alphaproteobacteria > Sphingomonadales > Sphingomonadaceae > Sphingomonas > Sphingomonas sp. SL1004. The sequence goes on along the minus strand of NZ_JBYMUX010000001.1, from coordinate 572,926 downwards.
TGCGCAATCGACGCCGCGCGTTTGGCGGGCATATCAGCGCCGCTGCACATCGGCGGTGAACAGATATCCTTCGTTGCGGACGGTCCGGATCAGCTCTTCACCGCCGCGCCCATCGTCGCGCGCGAGCTTACGACGCAGGCGGCTAACTTGGACATCGATCGCACGGTCGAACTGTTCCGCGTTCATGCCGCGCGAATGATCGAGTATGAAGTCGCGCGTCAGAACACGGCGCGGGTGCTCGATCAGCGTCAACAGCAGGCGAAACTCGCCATCGGTTAGATTGATGAGCACTTCGTCGGGATCGAGCAGTTCGCGCGCAACCGGATCCACGCGCCATCCAGAAAAACGAAAAAACACCCGGCTTCGAACAAGCGGCGCTGACGTACTCGCACCTCTGCGCAGGACCGCGCGGATGCGTGCCAGTAGTTCGCGCGGGTTGGCGGGCTTGGCCAGATAGTCATCAGCCCCCATCTCCAAACCGATAATACGATCGACTTCTTGCCCGATCACTGAATGCATGATGACGGCAGGGCCGGTTGTTCGATCGAGGGAGCGAAGGATAGACAGTCCATCTTCGCCCGGCATCATCACGTCGAGAATTACGAGATCATAACGGTCGCGTGCCAGCGCGGCGCGCATCTCGGAGCCGTTCGGCACGGCATCGACCACAAAGCCGTGCCCGACAAGAAACGCGGTGGTCAGCTCGCGAATGCCCGGATCGTCATCGACGATAAGGAGGCGGGTCGAGAGATCCATCATATCCTGTGGGGCTGGTGCAATGTCGAGCATAGCACGACCGCTGCCCCGGCAACGTATCCGTAGCATTGCGGGGCTGCAACAATCACGAACGAGAGCGCAGCGCCAACGAGGTCCGAAACCGGTCGGAACTGTTAGATTACCATGCCGTCTCCCTCTGATCGTCTTTGTTCAGATCCAGTTTGAAAGAAAGGCGAGGCGCTGTGCGTAAACGGCCGAAAACGACCCTTGTTTATAGGTCGCCAGTGAGAAATTGCGCAGTCCCGAACCCAAAGCTCCAGTCCGCGTCGCTATTCTCGATCACAGAGAACATCACATCCTGCGGCTCAATCCCGCAGCGCTCGGCAAGGCCGCGCGTCACCGCTTGGTAAAATGCCTGTTTCATTTCCTGCGAGCGAGGACGTGTCGTCATATGGATCAAAACACGCTGTCCGGTGCGCTCAAAGCCCAAGCCCGTATCCTCCATGACAAGGTGAGTAGCTTCGTGCTCGGTGACGATCTGATAGCGGTCACGAACCGGCACCTGGAACGCTTCCACCATCGCTTCATGGATGACCTGCTGCAATTCGGCGACTGCATTTGCAGGGCGACCCTTGACGATATGAATGTTGAGCAGCGGCATTACTGGTCCTTCCGATTGCGGACGGCGTGCAGCTCGCCCACGAGTGTTTCAATGAGGGTGGTGGCAGGCAGGGCGCGAGACAGCGGTGCTCCCTGTCCCGCCCATTGCGCGCCAAAGCCATGTTCACCGCGCGCTTTGGCGGCAGCATGGAGGGCTTTGCCGGCGTCGTAGGCAATGGGGTAGTCGGGCGGCAACCGCCCGGAGAGGTGTTCGACCAGCGCGGTAAAACGATTGGCAATCGCTCGCGCGGGGCGTCCTGAAATCAGCGGTGTCAGGGTCGTGTGATACGCTCCCGGACCGGTCAATGCGGCGCGGTAAGCATCATCAGCAGCGGATTCCGGACAAGGTACGAAGGCCGTGCCGAGTTGCGCTGCAACCGCGCCAAGGTCGAGTGCGGCTGCGATGCCCGCCCCATCCATGATCCCGCCAGCAGCGACAACAGGGAGCTTGGTTTTCCGCACCAGAAGGCGCGTCAGCGCCAGCGTCCCCAATGCATCGTCGAGCTTTGCCGGATCGAAGACGCCCCGATGCCCGCCTGCCTCGATACCCTGCGCCACAATAGCATTGATACCGGCTGCTTCGATTGCGCGGGCTTCCTCCAAGCTGGTGGCCGTCGCCAACAGGTAGATCCCGCGCGTGCGCAGGGCAGAGAGCGTATCGGCAGACGGCAAGCCGAAATGGAAGCTGACGACGGGTGGTTTTAGAGCGAGCAGCGTTTCCAGCATGTCGGCATCGTCGGCAAAGCTCTTATAGATCGTCCGCAATGCCTTGGGCGGCTCGGCGTCGAACTCAGCAAACAACGGCGCGAGCCATTCCAGCCACACCCGTTCTCGCTCCGGATCGGCCGTGGCGTTGCCGTGGACGAACAGGTTGACGTTGAAGGCTCCGTCGATGCGATCGATACGCGCACGGGTTTCCTCGATCATCGCGCGTGCGCCGTTGGCGTCGGTCGCGCCGACCCCGATCGACCCTAGCCCGCCCGCATTCGATACCGTTGCTGCTAGTACTGGCGTTGAGACACCGGCCATCGGTGCCTGGACGATGGGAAGCGTTATGTTGAGCCGGTTGAGCATTCTTTGCATCCCTATGCCGCAAACGCTTCGTCAGTCGGACCGAACAGTTCGTAGTGAACTTGTCCCAATGGTACGCCCGCCCCGATCAGGCCGGGAACGAAGGAGCGCAGGAAGGGACGCGGACCGCATAGGTAGAAGTCGGCTTGCTCGAATGGCGTGTTGGCTTTCAGCCAGTCGACCGTGACCAGCCCGGCTTCCGCATCGTCTGCCTCGCTGCGCCGTTCGTAAAATGTGTGGACCTTCGTACCGCCATGCTGACCGGCCAATTCGCGGATATGGGCGTCGAGAGCGTGGGCTTCGCGGCTCGCCGTCCCGTGGACGTACCAAACGCGAGCGGCGGGATGTGCCTCTGCAATCATTTCCATCATGCTGACCATCGGCGTCAGTCACACACCGCCAGACAGCAATACGATCGGGCGCTCCGGCACGTCGGCGAGGAAGAAATCGCCGGCAGGCGGCGTAGTTTCGACGATCACGCCAGGGAAACCCTGATCGTGCAGGAACGCCGACGCACCCCCGTCGGCCTGCCGCTTCACGGTGATGCGATAATGATCGTCGCTTGGGCCGGACGAAATTGAGAAGTTGCGTTTCAAACCGGGCAAGCCCGCGGCGTCGAAGCGGAACGTGAGATACTGGCCGGCGCGATGGCGCAGCACTGGACGACCATCGACGGGCTTGAGAATGAACGACACAATGCCTTCGCTCTCCGACCGACGCTCAGCGACGACGAACTTGCGCCAGTCGGTCCACCCACCTTCGTGCGTCATAATTTCGGCGCGGATCGTGTCTTCGCGCCCCGTCAGGATATTGGCGAGAAACCAATATGCTTCGCCCCAAGCAGCTAGAATTTCTGGCGTGGCAGCGTCGCCGAGCACTTCCTCTATCGCGCCGAGCAAGGCTGTTGCGACATAGGGATAATGCTCGGTTTTGATGGCGTAGCCGATATGCTTTTGCGCGATCCGTTCGACCGCAGGCCCAAGCGCACCAAGATTCTCGATGTTGCGAGCGTAGGCAAGGACGGCGGTCGCCAGCGCATGGACCTGTGCGCCATTCTCCTGATTGGCTGTGTTGAACAATGCGGCAATCTCCGCGTCTTCGAAAAGCCGGCGATACATCGCCCCAGTGATGGCGCTGCCATGCTCGGCCAGCGCTGGAACGGTGGCCTTCACGATGGTGATGGTTTGCGGTGACAACGACGCGGACATGGGCGACTCCATAAAGAGGTATTGCAGATGCCTCTATTATCGTTGCCATATACATGCAACCGGAATACCGGTATTAGCGTATCTGAATGAAGCTGACCCGATACACTGACTACGCGCTGCGCGTGCTGATCCACCTCGCGGTGCATGAGAACGAGCTGGCCTCTATCGGTCGGATCGCTTCGCGTTATCTGATCTCGCAAAATCACCTGATGAAGGTTGTGCAGGACCTCAGCCGTGCCGGCTTCGTGGAAACGATCCGAGGACGGAATGGGGGATTGCGGCTGGCGAGGCCAGCAGCAGAAATCAACGTTGGCGATTTGGTGCGTCACACCGAGGGCGGCTTTGACCTGGTGGAATGCGGTGGTTGCGTGATCGCGCCCGCGTGTGGCCTGCCGCGCGTCTTGGCTGAGGCGACAAAGGCATTCCTTGCCACGCTGGATCGCTACACGATCGCGGATCTTTCTACCCGACCGGCCGATCTACGCGCGCTATTCGCGTTGCGTGATACGGATGCCGCAGTCTCGGGCGATGTGTTGGACTCAGATGGCGTTACCATTAGTGACGATCAGCATAGCTAAGCGAGCGCGAACGGCCCTTCGCATTCCCAATATAGCATCCTTTTTGAGAAAAGCGGCGGGAAGCGGTGTGCGTAAAACGGCCGTTTTCCGAACATCGGCATACGGGCCCGCCAGAGCCGGCCGTTGCCGCGGGCCAATGTTCATCAACCGGTTTGGAAAACAATGTGCAGGAAAGCCCATGTACGGCTATCCGCACAGAGGTGCCCGATAGATGCCCGTTGGCAATGACCCCTCGCCGGTCGGCTTGATGCTCGTGCCGAGTGACGTCAGGAACGACGGTGTTCAAGACCGGTTACCGGACGGGCTCGGTCGCAAAGATCGGCGACCGCCGATCGTTTTGGCCTTGAATGACGGGTTCCGTCCGAAGCTGCCATTCGCAACTCGCTTCACGAAGGGCTTGAGTTGGTCGGAAGGAGACAGGCCGCTTGTAGCCCCTGAACGCGCGCAAGCGGTCGTGAGGCAGCTCAGGTCTTTTCGCATCTTGCTGCTCTTGTTGGTCAATTGCCATTTCGATAAGCCGCAAGCACCTGCGCGGAACACGATGGTCGCCTTCGGCTGCTTGCCGGCGTAAGCCTTGCGTGGCAGCAGGCGCGAGGGCGACCGCAGCGACCCGGCGACGGTCGACGCCGGAGACGGCTGGCGATTGGAGGCAGGAACTTTGACGGCGATATTCACCTATGTGGGCGGTGACGTTGCATTCACCGCGAGCGACACCAAGCGCGCAGTCTACTGCTTTGCGACCATCGCGCCCAAGGCGCTTCGTTGGAGCGAGAACGTAGTCATCTCGCAGACGGGCTTCGGCGAGGGCCTTCAGCGGCTCATCGGCGAGCTGATGTCTTGGCAGCATCGTAACTCGAGCATGCTGACATCGGCCGGCATCGCGCACGCCTTTGGGCAGGTGGCCGACGGGCGCCTGCAGGCGGAGATTGATCGGCTCAAGCATCAGTCGAACGCCCATAAAGTTGACGGGACGCTGATCGTCACCGAAGCAGCCCGCAACGGCGGCGCCGCACAGATCATGACCCTCGATTGGCGCTCCAAGGCGGTCACTCCGCAGCCCGGACCCGTTTATGCGGATGGCACCGATCAGCCAGGGTTTCTGGCGATCGCAAAGGCGGAGTTCGCCGCCAAGAACGTCGGCGCCGGTTCGTTCGACCTGGCTGCATGGGGGATGGCCTGCATCGACAAGGCGCAGGGGTCTGCAGCCGGCGCGGCCGTGGATTGGCCCGTCGACCTTACGATCTGCCGCACCGATAATGGCCTGCCCATTAGCTTGACGCAACGGGTCGGCGGCCCCTCCGCGCCGACCCATCCGTTGTTCGTCATCTGAACGCCTGATTGCGCCGCCAAGCTGCTCGCCGCGCTGGTGGATGCCGGCGCGGTGACGAAGAGTACGGCGATCGACAGCACCTACATCAAGGCGCAACGCGCGGCCTTCGGCGCAAAAGGGGGCGCCAGATCCAGGCGATCGGTCGCTCGCGCGGCGAATGGACGACCAAGATCCACACACTCACCGATGTCATCGGCCGCCCCTATGCGTTGATATTGACGGCCGGCAATGTCAGCGACGTGAAAGCGGCGCCCGCACTCCTCGAACGTGCCGGCCGCATGCGCTACCTTCTCGCTGACAAAGGCTATGATGCCGACCGGCTGCGCCGCTCGCTGCGTGACGCCGGGGTCGTTCCTGTCCTTCCGGGGCGGCGCAACCGCAAACGCGCCATCTGATACGACAAGGACCGATACCGTGGCCGCCACCTGATCGAGAACGCCTTCTGCCGTCTCAAGGACTTCCGCCGTGTCGCCACCCGCTACGATAAGCTCGCCGCCAACTTCCTCTCTGGCATCGCCATCGCAACCGCGCTCGCATTCTGGCTCTGATTGAGTCTCAGCCCTAGCGGATCGGCCGCTGCACGGCGACATCGGGGCGCACAGCTGCCGACCGACCGATCCTGAATGAAGGGCTGCTTACCGCCCCCGGCTTCTCCAAAGCGGTCAGGCCGCTATCCACCAGAAATGCGGACGGTCCGCTTTCAAATGCGCTCACGCAACGAGTACGCTATCGGAAGCGAATTTCGCCGGGATTGGAGCTGCGTCTTGGTCGGACACGGCGTCGATCATCTGCATGACGGTAGCCGCCCAAGCCTGAAGCATCCGCCTACGCGGTGTGAGGTACTGCGCGCTGTTATAGGCCCCGCGGACGTCATCGCGCTCGACATGAGCAAGCGACATTTCAATCCAGTCAGGGCGGTAGCATTCGGCCTCGTTGGCCCATGTCGACGCGATCCCGCGGAACCCGTGGACGGTCTGGCGGCCACGATAGCCAATCCGGTAGCAGCCGTAGATCATGGTGTTCTGCGATATGGGCTTGCCGGGCTTGTCGCCGGCAAACACATACGTCACCGCGCTGATCTTCCGCAGTTCGGCCAGCAGCGCCACGACCGCCGGTGCAAGCGGGACGATATGTTCGCGCTCCATCTTCATGCGGGCAGCAGGCACCCGCCAGATCGGGTCAGGCGTATCGAGCCCCTCAAACTCGTCCCACGTCGCCAGCCGGGTTTCGTTCGTCCGCGCCCAGGTCAGCAGCGTGAACAATAACGCGCCGCGGGTGACCGCGCGCCGTTTGGGCGTCTCATCACCATCATAGCGGTCAATTGCGCGAACGAGCTGCGGCAACTCGTCCAGACCGACCCTTGCCATATGCCGGGTCCGAGGCTTCGGCTTGAGCAGGTCGCTCAGATGTTCGGCCGGATCCCTGTCAGCCCAGCCCTGCGGAATCGCGAAGCGATAGATCTGACTGACATGCTGTTTGAGACGACGACTGACGTCGAGTGCACCGCGTGCTTCCACACTACGCACCATCGCGAGCACATCGGCGCTGGTAACGGCACGAAGGTCGACTTTACCGAAGGCCGGAAACGCATCCCGCTCCAGCCGGGTCAGGAGCCGCGAAGCATGACCTTCGTCGAGCGAGGCCAGCCTATTTGCGTGCCACGCGCGTGCAGCCTCCTCGAAGGTTGTGACGGCGGTCGGCTTATCCCTGGCCCCCGGGTCCAGCCCCTGCCCCAACGCGACCTTCGCCTCCGCGCGGCGCAGCCGTGCATCAGCAAGCCCGACGCTTGGGTACTGTCCAAACGACAGCAGCTTCTCCTTGCCGGCAAAGCGGTATTTGAAGCGCCAGAGCTTGGAGCCGTTAGGCCGAACGAGAAGGTACAGCCCCTCCCCGTCAGCAAGCTTGTAATCCTTGTCGCGTTTGGTCGCGTAGCGTGCTTCGAGGTCCTTGAGAGCCATGGGGGTATCTCCTGCCGAGGCCGGCATCATACCCCCGAAGATACCCCCAATTGCAAATCGACATAGTGGCACCCAGCGACATTCGCTGGCACGCCAATGCCGGCTCTGAGACGGCGCAAGTCGTGGAAAAAAGGCAATAAAAAACCGCCACAGGATGTCCTGGGCGGTTGTGGGTATGTTGGATTTGGTTGCGGGGACAGGATTTGAACCTGTGACCTTCAGGTTATGAGCCTGACGAGCTACCGGGCTGCTCCACCCCGCGACGGTCCTGTTAGGGACTGAGGGTAGATGACATGGTGAATGGGTTTTAGCGTTCCTTGTACGTATTGTCGCACGGGCTTCAATGCCTGGCGACGACCTACTCTTCCATCGCTTGAGCGATAGTACCATTGGCGCAGTCGGGTTTCACGGCCGAGTTCGGAATGGGATCGGGTGGGACACCGACGCTATAGCCACCAGGCAATGGAGCCGGTGCGACGATACGTTGGGGAATGCTTTGGGTACCCCGTCACCGCTTTCGCGGTGAGGGGGCTTAAAATCGATACCGTGCAAGGTTAGTGGTATTTGTGACCAATCCCTCGACGGCGAGGGGATTGGCAATCTGGCGTCGTCTTAATCATCCGCACGCATCTGATGGCTAGCTGGTTGCCCAGTGTTGTCATTGATGGTGTGAGACTCTCAAGCGCGAATAGAGCAATTAGTATCGGTTAGCTCCATGCGTTACCGCACTTCTACATCCGATCTATCAACGTCGTGGTCTCCGACGGCTCTATGAAATCTTATCTCGAGGGAGGCTTCCCGCTTAGATGCTTTCAGCGGTTATCCCGTCCATACATAGCTACCCAGCTGCGCTCCTGGCGGAACGACTGGTACACCAGAGGTATGTTCAACCCGGTCCTCTCGTACTAGGGTCAACTCCTCTCAAATTTCGACGCCCACGGCAGATAGGGACCAAACTGTCTCGCGACGTTCTGAACCCAGCTCACGTACCACTTTAATTGGCGAACAGCCAAACCCTTGGGACCTGCTCCAGCCCCAGGATGTGATGAGCCGACATCGAGGTGCCAAACAACCCCGTCGATATGAGCTCTTGGGGGTTATCAGCCTGTTATCCCCGGCGTACCTTTTATCCGTTGAGCGATGGCCCTTCCACGAGGGACCACCGGATCACTATGACCGACTTTCGTCTCTGCTCGACTTGTCAGTCTCGCAGTCAGGCGGGCTTATGCCATTGCACTCTAACAGACGGTTTCCGACCGTCCTGAGCCCACCATTGCGCGCCTCCGTTACTCTTTAGGAGGCGACCGCCCCAGTCAAACTACCCGCCACAGAGGGTCCCTGTTCCGGCTTACGGAACGAGGTTAGACATCAGAAACAAACAGGGTGGTATTTCACCTATGGCTCCACATCAGCTGGCGCCGATGCTTCAAAGCCTCCCACCTATGCTACACAGTTTCTTCCTAATGCCACTCTGAAGCTGCAGTAAAGGTGCACGGGGTCTTTCCGTCTAACCGCGGGTACTCCGCATCTTCACGGAGAATTCAATTTCGCTGAGCATGTCCTGGAGACAGTGGGGAAGTCGTTACGCCATTCGTGCAGGTCGGAACTTACCCGACAAGGAATTTCGCTACCTTAGGACCGTTATAGTTACGGCCGCCGTTTACCTGGGCTTCATTTCAGAGCTTGCACCCCTCCACTTAACCTTCAGGCACCGGGCAGGCGTCAGGCCCTATACGTCGTCTTGAAGCCGACTTAGCAGAGCCCTGTGTTTTTGCTAAACAGTCGCTACCCCCTGGCCTGTGCCCCCTCAAAGTGCTTGCGCATAGTGAGGGCCTCCTTCTTCCGAAGGTACGGAGGCAATTTGCCGAGTTCCTTCAGGACACTTCTCTCAAGCGCCTTGGTATACTCTACCTGACCACCTGTGTCGGTTTCGGGTACGGTCTATACGGTGGGGCTATTTCCTGGAACCATTTCGAAGCCATCCCAATCCGATAAGGGATGACAACACACATGATCCGTCACACACCACCAGGCCCACGAATATTAACGTGGTTCCCATCGACTACCCCCTTCGGGCTCGTCTTAGGGGCCGGCTCACCCTGCGCGGATTAGCCTTGCGCAGGAACCCTTGGTCTTTCGGCGAGAGGGCATCTCACCCTCTTTATCGCTACTCATGTCTGCATTCGCACTTCCGATACCTCCACGACCCATTACCAGATCGCTTCACAGGCTTACGGAACGCTCCGCTACCGCGTACCACATAAGTGGCACACCCTAAGCTTCGGCACGTATCTTGAGCCCCGTTACATCTTCGCCGCAGGACCTCTTGTTTAGACCAGTGAGCTGTTACGCTTTCTTTAAAGGATGGCTGCTTCTAAGCCAACCTCCTGGTTGTTTTGGAAGTCCCACATGCTTTCCCACTTAGATACGATTTGGGGGCCTTAGCTGTAGGTCAGGGCTGTTTCCCTTTTGACGACGGACCTTAGCACCCGCCGTCTGTCTCCCGCATATCACTCTTAGGTATTCGGAGTTTGGTTAGGTTTGGTAGATCTCGCGACCCCCTAGCCCATCCAGTGCTCTACCCCCTAAGGTGTTCGTGCGAGGCACTACCTCAATAGTTTTCGCGGAGAACCAGCTATTTCCCGGCTTGATTGGCCTTTCACCCCTAAACACAACTCATCCGGTAACTTTTCAACGTTAATCGGTTCGGACCTCCAGTGCATGTTACTGCACCTTCATCCTGGTCATGCCTAGATCGCCGGGTTTCGGGTCTAATACATCAAACTCTGGCGCCCTATTCAGACTCGCTTTCGCTGCGCCTACACCTATCGGCTTAAGCTTGCTTGATACATTAAGTCACAGACCCATTATGCAAGAGGTACGCTGTCAGGCCATAAAAGCCCT
>NZ_JBYMUX010000001.1:205000-557500 GCF_057815015.1 Sphingomonas sp. SL1004 | reverse complement strand
GTTCTCGGATCGTACTTCACTGCTCAGCGTCTTGCCCCTTGGTCCCGGTCTATTCCGGCCTAACGCCGCGCGGACGCAAACGTGCCGTCAGAGTTGCCGCAGCGCCTGTGCAGGTCGCGCACCGAGAATGGGCCATGCGCCGATCAATCCGATCACCATCGTCAATCCGGCACCGCCCAGCAACGTCGCCAACACCGTCGCATAGTCAGGCCGCCATTCGAAACTGAAGAGTTGCGTGACGACATACCAGGCGCCGCCGAGCCCCAGGAGCAAGGCAAGTACCGATAACACGATGCTCAGAAACGCGTATTCGAGCGCCTGCACCGCGAGCACCTGCCGCCGCGTCGCGCCAAGCGTGCGCAGGATCACGCCGTCATAGGTACGCGCCTCGCGCGCCGCGGCGATCGCGCCAATCAGCACGGCGATCCCGGCGAGGATCGCGACCGATGCCGCCGCGGTGATCGCGGTCGCCATCTGCGATACGATGTCGCGGACCTGGCCGAGCACGCCGCGAACCTCGATTACCGAAACGGAGGGGAAACGCGGGAGGAGGGCGCGCATGACCATCGCCTCCTGCCCCGGTGCGAGCTCGATCGTCGCTGCGAGGTTATGGGGCGCGTCCTGAATTGCGTTCGGCGAAAAGACCATGACAAAATTGAAGCCGAGCGTATCCCAGCTGATCCGGCGGAACGAGGCGATCCGCGCGGTCCGCTCGACGCCAAGCAGGGTGTAGCTGAGCGGATCGCCGATCTTCAGGTCGAGCACCTTTGCGAGCCGTTCGTCGAGCGAGACGAGCGGCGGTCCCGCGTAATTGCGGGGCCACCAGCGGCCTGCGGTAAGTTCGCTTCCCTCGGGCAAGCTCGCGGCATAGGTCAGACCACGCTCGCCGCGCAGTGCCCAAGCCCCCTCGGGAAGCGTCTTGAGATCCGCGACGCGCGTCGTTCCGTACCCGGTGATCGTACCGCGCATCGCCGGAACGGTACGGATCAAGGGGTGGATCGCAATATTCTCGATCGTCCGGCGAAACTCTGCCTCGCGGTCCGGTGGCACGTCGAGCGCGAACAACGCGGGAGCGCGTTTCGGCACGGTCAGCGCGATGTTCGCGTCGATGCTGGTGCGGATACCGGCGAGCAGCACGAACAATGTGAGCCCGAGCCCGAGTGCAACCACCAGCGTGCCGGTCCGCGCACCGGGACGATGAAGGCCGGCGACCGCGAGCCGCAGCAATGGGCGACGCGTTCGCGGAAGCGCTGCAGCCGCGCGCCGCACGCCCCAGCCGAATGCCGCCAGCACGAGCAGAACGCCGGCGACCGCCGCGAGGAAGCCGGCGCTCAATCCCGGCTGGTCCGCGGTCGACAAGGCGAGCACGACGATCGCGATGCCGGCCCCGATCACCCAGGGAAGGGTCCGGCGCAACGGGACGGGTCGATTGCCGAACACGCCTCGCAAGAGGCCCGCCGCGGGAATGCTCCCCGCTTCGATCAGTGGTGGCGCGGTAAAGGCGAGCGCGATCAGCATGCCGTACGCTGCGGCGAGCGCGAGCGGCGCAGGCTGGACCGCGAACTGCGGTGCGACCGGGAGGACGTCACCGGCAAGCCAGACGATCAGCGGCACGGTCGCGGCACCGGCGATCAGCCCCGCGACGATACCCATCGCCGCGACGACCGCGACCTCGAGCAGATAGATCCGCGCGATCAGGCCCGAGGTCGCGCCGAGGACCTTCAACGCGGCGATGCTGCTGCGACGGGCGGCGAGGTAGGACGACACGCCGTTGCCGACTCCGATCCCCGCGATCACGAGCGCGGAAAGGCCAACGAGCAGGAGGAACTGGCCCATGCGCTCGACGAAGCGCTCGGCGCCGGGCGCGGCGCGGTCGCGGGTCTTGGTTTCCCATCCGCCGGTCGGAAAGGCTGCCTTGAAGCGATCAATCGCGGTGGTCGGGGATGCGCTGGCGGGAAGCCGGACGCGGTATTTGCTTTCGTACAGGCTGCCGGGTTGGACGAGACCGGTGCGCGCGATGCCGGCGAGCGAGACGATCGCGACGGGGCCGAGCGTGAAGCCTTCGCCGAGCCGGTCGGGTTCGTTCGCGATCACGCCGGCGACGGTGAAGTCGGCGATGCCGAGCTTCAGCGTGCCGCCGATTCGGATGCCGAGGCGCTGCGCCAACGCTGGAACGATCCAGATCGCGTTGGCATCGCCTGCCCTTGCGACCGCGCCACCCTGCAATGCAAGCGTCCCGTAAAGCGGGTAGACGGCATCCACGCCCTTAAGCTCGATCGGCACGCTGTTGGTACCGCGCACCGCCATCGCCTGCATCCGAACGGTTTCGGAGACGGTACCGACCCGCGCCATCGCGGCACGTTCCCCAGGAGTCGCGGCCCGCTGGGACGCGGCAAACTCGACGTCGCCGCCGAGGATCGCGCTGCCACGGCGGGCGAGTTCGCCGTCGATCGACTGGGTCAGGCTGCCGATCGCGGCGAGCGCACCGACGCCGAGGAACAGGCAGGCGAGCAGCAGGCGAAGCCCGCGAAACCGGAGATCGAGTTCGCGACGGGCGAGCCGCCACGCCAGGCGCCATTCGCTCACCGCGAGAGGTCCGTGGCGATGCGGCCATCGGCGAGTTCGACGATGCGATCGCAGCGGGCAGCGAGCACCGGATCGTGGGTAATGATGATCAGCGTGGCGCCGGTCGCAGCGCGGCGGTCGAACAGCAGGTCCATGATCGATGCACCGGTCGCGGCGTCGAGATTGCCGGTCGGTTCGTCGCCGAGGACGAGATCGGGGCGCGGGCCGAGCGCGCGCGCGATCGCGACGCGCTGTTGCTCACCGCCCGAGAGCTGGGTCGGGTAATGGCCGATGCGGTGCGACAGGCCGACCGCGGCGAGCTCGACCTCGGCGCGATCGAACGCGTCGGGCATGCCGGCCAGCTCCATCGGTACCGCGACATTTTCCAGCGCGGTCATCGTCGGCAGCAGGTGGAAAGCCTGGAGGACGATGCCGATCCGGCCGCGGCGCGCGCGCGCGAGCGCATCCTCGTCGAGCTTGCCGAAATCGAGTCCGGCGACTTCGACCCGCCCGCTGGTCGCGCGTTCGAGCCCGGAGAGCACCGCCATCAGCGATGATTTACCCGAACCCGATGGCCCGAGCAGCGCGACGCTGGTGCCGCGGACGATATCGAGATCGACGCCCTTGAGGATCGTGGTGGCTGCGATCGATGCGCCGAGTGTCAACGTGACATCGCGCGCCGAGATCACCATATCGGCGGAAGCAGGTTCTGACATGGGAGATCACTATCTTGGAGAGACGATCGCGGAACTGGCCTCTGTATGGGGTCGGACTGGCATTTCTCCAAGCGGCGTTGCTGACCGGTTGCGGTCGCGGCGAACAGACCCCTGCCCCGGCGCCAACTGCGACGGCGGTCGCTCCCGTGGTCGAGGTGCCCGCGCCGGCCGGACCGGAGCGCCTGATCCTTGCCTTCGGCGACAGCCTTTATGCCGGCTATGGCCTCGATCGCGGACAGAGCCTGCCGGATGCGGTGCAGGCGCGGCTGCGGCGCGACGGGATCAACGCCAAGATCGTCAACGCCGGCGTCTCAGGCGATACCAGCGCGGCGGGTCGGCAGCGGTTCGCCTTCGCGCTGGATAACATGGCGCGCAAACCGGACCTGATACTGCTTGGCCTCGGCGGCAACGACGTGTTGCGGCAGATTTCCCCTGCCGAAACGCGGAGCAACATGACCGCGATGCTCGACGAGGCGAAACGGCGCGGCATCCCGGTGATGCTGACGGGGATGATGGCGCCGCCAAATCTCGGGCCTGAGTATGCCACGCAATTCAACGCGATATGGCCAACTCTTGCCGCCACCTATCATGCTACGCTGTATCCGTTCATCCTGGACGGGGTCATCGGCAATGCACAGTTGATGCAGGGCGACCACGTTCATCCCAACCGAACCGGGGTCGACCGGATTGCGGCGCGGGTGACGCCGGTCGTCGAACGTGCGTTGCAAAAGGCCGAGTGATCGCAGTCACTTGTGACGCGACGCTGGAATCGGGCGTCATATCGGTCGACACGGTGTCACGTGTCGCATCGGCGTTGCGTGATGCGGCGACCGTCATTCTCCCCTTTCGCGGGGCGCGCGGTTGGTGCAACGCCGACGCGGAGGATAGATAAGGGGGATGCAATGCAATTAAGCGGTCTGATCGCGCGCCTCGGGCGGCATCTCGATCTCACGGACGCCGAGCGTGAGGCGATCACGCATGCCGAGCGTGGCGAACGGCGGCTGAAGGCCGGCGACGTGCTGATGGCGGAAGGTGGCGAGAGTCATGCGCTGTACGTGGTGCGCCAGGGCTGGCTGCATTCGTCGACGAAGCTCATCACCGGCGGCCGCCAGATCCTGCGGTTTCATTATGCGGGCGACCTGATCGGGACGTCCAGCATGGCGTGGTCTCAGGCCGCGGCGACGCTGACCGCGATCTCGGACTGCTGGGTGATCGAGCTGCCGAAGACCGAGCTGGGCCTGTTGTTTCGCGCCCAACCGCGGATCGCCGGGCTGCTGTACGCGATCGCCGCGGCGGAGAATGTCGCCATGAGCGACCGGCTGACGACGATCGGCCGGATGGGCGCGAGCGAACGGCTGTCGACGCTGCTGCTCGATATCATGGCACGGCTGCGGGTGACGGCGGGCGGGATCGTCGACTCGTTCGACCTGCCGCTGACGCAGACCGATATCGGCGATGCGCTCGGGCTGACGAAGGTGCATGTGAACCGCACGATCCGCGCGCTGGAGAAATCCGGGGTGATCGAGCGGACCGGGCGGCGGGTACGGATCGTCGACGAGGCGGCGCTGGTCGCGGCGACGGGATTCACCGATCGATACGGTGAGATCGAGACGGCGTGGTTGCCACCAGCGACTTGAGGGCCGGTTTATAATCCTCACCCGCCAGGGGGAGGTGGCTGGCTCTTGCCAGACGGAGGGGGAGGTAAGCGACAACCGCTGCTCCGTGTCCTCCCCCTCCGTCTCGCTACGCGATCCACCTCCCCCTGGCGGGGGAGGATTAATTCAGGTTCAGGTGCGGTCGACGACGAACAGCGTGACGCGGTCGTACTTGATGTCGCCGGGGTTGAAGATCGCGTCGGGCACGAACGAGCGATCGGTGACCTCGATATCCTTCAGCCCGGCAAGCTTGAACGTGCCGAGCTTGATCTCCTTGGGCGGCTGACCGTCGCGCTCCAGCGTCACCGCATCGACGAACACGTCGTCATGCTTGGTGTACAGGATGTGCGGCGCCAGCGTGCAGACCATCCGGTTATAGGTGGCAGTGATGCACTTGCGCAGCGCGATCGCCTGCAACAGCAGGGCATTCGCGTTCGAGGGTGCGGACTGGTCGTCGGGGGTCGAGGTCATGTTGTGCATCGCAGCATAAGTTAAGGGATCGGAGCCGTTAGGCCCATCGCGCCACTCGCGACAAGAACTAACTTGGCGCTACGGCAGGAATTAACCAGCCGGTACACCGTCGTCGATATGCGCTTCGAAGCCGACCTCGTCGGTGTGGACGTCGAAACCGACCAGCCGCGCCGGGCCGAAGGTCGTGGTGAGCGCGGTATCGGTCGCGTCCCTGCCCCGCGCCATCAGGATCCGGCCGATCCGCGGCCGATTGTGGCGCGCATCGAACGTGTGCCACGTGCCCCCGAGGTACACGTCGAACCAGGCGGAAAAATCCATCGGCGCGTCCACCGGCGCGATGCCGATATCGCCGAGATAGCCGGTACAATAGCGCGCCGGGATGTTCATGCAGCGGCATAGCGTGATCGCAAGGTGGGCGAAGTCGCGACAGACGCCCTGGCGCTCCTGATAAACGTCCCACGCGGTCTTCGTCGGCCGGGCGAAGTGATAGCCGAACTCGACATGGTTGTGCGTGAAGTCGACGATCGCCTGGACGCGCTGCCACCCGGCCGGGACATGGCCGAACAGCGACCAAGCGGTTTCGGACAGGCGGTCGGTCTCGCAATAGCGGCTGCCGAGCAGGTAGATCAGGATATCGTCGGGCAAATCCTCGACGGCGTGCTGGATCGCGTCGGGCGAAACGGGATCGGGCTCGCCGCTGTCGCGGATCGTGAAATCGCATGACAGCGTCAGGCCGCCCTTCGGCACGGTGATCCGCGTGCAGACGTTGCCGAACGCGTCGAGATAATCATAGGCGGGCACGTCGGGATCGTCGACGATCCGGTGCGGCGTCACGAGATCCTTGTTGCGTGACGGATGAAGGCTAAGCATCGCCATCATCGGTGTCGCAACGTCGGTTTCGAAGCGTATGTCGTAGCCTGCCCTGATCAGCATCTTATCCCCCTATTCAGGCCGTTAGCGACGAGTGTTGATAGTCGGTGATATCATCGTCGACGCTGATGTCGACCGAAACGCTCATATCGAGGAAGCTGCCGGGAAAGCCGCTCCAGGTGCCCGACACAGGAACCGCCTGATAGATGTCGCGCGCGACCGCGACGCGGATCAGGCCGCGGTTGCCGACGATGCCGTTGGTCGGATCGAACTCGACCCAGCCCGAGCCCGGAATGTAGACGCGGACCCAGGCGTGGGTATTGCCGCCGCCGGTGCGCAGTTCCCGTCGTGTCGGGTTGTAGACATAGCCAGATACGAACCGCGCTGCGAAACCGAGCGCGCGGACCGCCTCGATCATCAGCATCGCGTAGTCGCGACAGGTGCCCTTGCGCTTGGCGAGCGTCTCCATCGGCGACTGCGTGCCCTTTTCCGGGCGCTGGACATAGGTGAACTCGCGCTTGATCGCCGCGGTCATCTCGGACAGCATCGCGAGCGTATCGGTCTGGCCGCCGGTACCGACGAAGCGCCGCGCCCAGGTGTCGATCTCCCGCAGCGGATCATGATGCTGGCGCTCGATCGAGCGGAGCAGATCGGGCATCTCTTCGGACGAATAGGTGAACGGATAGAAGCGCGCATACCGTTCGATATCGACGTCCTGCAACTCGGCCGGGCTGTGGTTCAGGCGGATCTGACTATCGATCACGAGGTCCTTCGCGCGCTTGTCGAAGGTGGCGATCGCGACCGAATTGCCGAACACGTCCTGCAGCCAGCGCACGTCCGACGGCTCGGGGCTGATCGTCAGCTTGGCGTCGATAAGATGCTGATCGTAGCTTTCTCGCGGCCGGACCATGATCCGGTGCTCGCCAAAGGCTACCGGCTGGCGGTAGGAGTATTTCGTGACGTGAGAGAGCGTTAGAGATGGCATCGAGGATCCGTGTCGCATGAAGACTAGTACCAGCCAATCGCTGCTTGGGACCGAAGATGCCGCACCGGTCACAGTGGTCAACCCAAAAGGCGCCTCATCGTTCCTGCTGATCGGCGACCATGCGGGGAAAGCCGTGCCTGCGCGGCTCGGGTCGCTGGGCCTGAGCGAGGCGGACCTGTCGCGCCATATCGGCTGGGACATCGGCATCGGCGAGCTTGGCACGCTGCTCGCGGAGCGGCTGGACGCGGTGTTCGTCCGCCAGACCTATTCGCGGCTGGTGATCGACTGCAACCGCAGCGAGACGCAACCAGACGTGATCGCCGAGATGAGCGACGGGACGCTCGTGCCGGGCAATGCCGGGCTAAGCGAAGCTGAGCGCGCGGCGCGCTTTGCGGAGATCCACGCGCCGTACCAGTCGGCGATCGCAGCCGAGATCGCGCGGCGCGATGCGGCAGGCATGACGACGGTGATCGTCGCGTTGCACAGCTTTACGCCGGCGATGCGCGGTGCCTTGCGCGACCAGCAACGGCCTTGGCAGATCGGCATCCTGCACGATGGCGGCGATACAGGGTTCGCGCACGCGTTGCTCGATGTACTCCGCGCCGAAGCCGACCTGACGGTGGGCGACAACGAACCGTACCGGATGGACCTGATCGATTATACGGTACCGCGCCATGCCTATCCCGACCGACGACCGTATGCGGAGATCGAGATTCGCCAGGATCTGCTGGGATCTCCCGAGGGGTGCGAGGCGTGGGCCGACCGGCTGACGCGACTATTGCCCGCCGCTGTCGAGGCTTCGCCCACCGTGTAGGTGCACCACGGGATAGGGGAACGAGGCGGGATCGTCTGGTCCATTTAAGCGTTTGACTGTCGGCCTGTTTGCATAAGGTCGCGCCCTCCTGATCCTGAGATACGATGCAGCGACCGACGACCGAGCCTCATTCCGCCATACCGGCGCAGAAGCGCTACCAAGCCTTGTTCGAAGCGATCGATGCGGGCTTTTGCCTGATCGAGGTGATCTTCGAGGCCGACCGCGCAGTCGACTACCGCTTCGTCGAGGCCAATTCGAAGTTCGAAAGCCAGACCGGGCTGGTGGATGTCATAGGCCGTACTGCGGGCGAACTCGTGCCCGACCTCGAAGCGTTCTGGTTCGAGACGTACGGCAAGGTCGCCACGACCGGTGAGGCGGCGCGGTTCGATCAGGGTTCGGACACGATGGAGCGATGGTTCGACGTCCACGCGTTCCCGGTCGGCGAGTCCTACCCCTATACGGTGGCCGTCCTGTTCACTGACATTTCCGCGCAGCGTCTCGCAACGATCGCGACGCGGGAGAGCGAGGAACGGCTCAACCAGGCGCTCGCGGCTGGCAACGGCATCGGCACCTGGGACTGGGACATCCCGAACGACCGGGTCAAGGCCGATGAGCGCTTTTCACGGCTTTACGGCGTACCCGGAGAACTCGGTCGCAAGGGCGCACCGCTCGAACGATTCTTCGGGGGGATCCATCCCGACGACCTTCCCGCCACGCGTGCGGCAATCGCCGATGCCCTGGAAGCAGGTGGCGATTTCACGGCCGAATATCGCCTCGTCCAGCCCGATGGCGCGATTCGGTGGGTCGCCGCGCAAGGTCGCTGTCGGCTGGCGAGCGACGGCAAGCCCCTCCGCTTTCCCGGCGTTAGCTTTGACATTACCGAACGCAAACAGGCCGATTTGCGCCAGAGCGCTTTGCTCGAACTGAGCGACGCGATCCGCGACCTGAGCGACCCCGACGAAATCGCTTATGCCGCGTCCGAGATCCTTGGCAACGCGCTCCAGGTCAGCCGCGTCGGCTACGGGGTGATCGACAAGGCGCAGGAGACGATCACGGTCGAGCGCGACTGGAATGCACCGGGCATCACCACCTTGGCCGGCATGCTCCAGTTTCGCGATTACGGCTCCTATATTGAGGACCTGAAGGCCGGGCGCACGGTCAGCATCGCCAATGTCGATCACGATCCCCGGACGGCCGAACTCGCCGATGCACTTCGGGGAATCAGCGCCGCATCGTTCGTCAACATGCCGCTGGTCGAACAGGATGATTTCGTCGCGCTGATCTATGCCAATCACGCGGCACCCCGTATCTGGAGTGACGACGACCTGCTGTTGATGCGCGAAGTCGCCGAACGGGTCCGCGCCGCCAGCGAGCGCCTGCGTGCCGAGGGCGCGCGACGCGCAAGCGAAGAGCAGTTTCGCGTGTTCGCCGAAGCGGTGCCCAACCAGATCTGGGCCGCGCGACCCGATGGCTATCTGTATTGGTTCAACCAGCAGGTCTATGCCTATAACGGCCTCGAACCGGGCGGACTCGACGGCGGCGAGGTATGGGGTAGCCTCCTCCATCCCGACGATCTGTCCGTTGCGACCGAACGCTGGAGCCAGTCTCTGGCGACCGGCACACCCTATACGGTGGAATTCCGCGTCCGCGGTGCGAACGGCGAGTATCGCTGGTTCCTGGTCCGCGCCGAGCCGGTGCGCGCCGATGACGGCACGATCCTGCGCTGGGTCGGCACCAACACCGACATCGACGACAGCCGCCGCCAGACCGCGCAACTCGCGCAGTGGAACGAAACGCTGGAGGAACAGGTCGCCGAGAGGACACGCGAACTGATGGCCGTCGAGGAGGCGTTGCGGCAAAGCCAGAAGATGGAAGCGGTCGGTCAGTTGACGGGCGGAATCGCGCATGATTTCAATAATCTGCTGACCGGTATTACTGGAAGCCTGGAACTTCTGGGGATACGCATCGCGCAAGGCCGGCTGAACGACGTCGAGCGTTATTCGCTAGCGGCCCAAGGCGCGGCCAAGCGGGCCGCCGCGCTGACCCACCGCCTACTGGCCTTCTCGCGCCGGCAGACGCTCGATCCCAAACCGACCGACGTCAACCGGCTGGTATCGGGGCTGGAGGATCTGGTGCGGCGGACGGTCGGGCCCGAGGTCGAGGTAGAGGTGGTCGAGTCGGTCGGACTGTGGGCGACGCTGGTCGATCCGAACCAGCTCGAGAACGCGATCCTGAACCTGTGCATCAACGCGCGCGACGCGATGCCGCAGGGCGGACGGCTGACGATCGAGACCGCCAATCGCTGGATAGACGCGCGGACGGCGCGCGAACGCGAGCTCGATCCGGGACAGTATGTTTCACTGTGCGTGTCGGATACCGGCACCGGCATGACCCCGGAGGTGATCGCCAAGGCATTCGATCCATTCTTCACGACCAAGCCGTTGGGCCTCGGCACGGGGCTGGGCCTTTCGATGATCTACGGCTTTGCCAAGCAATCGGGCGGCCATGTGAGGATCTACTCCGAGATCGGCGAGGGCACCAATGTCTGCGTCTACCTCCCGCGACATTTTGGTGCGACCGAGGAAAGCGTGGCCGAGATTGAGCTTTCCGACGCACCCCGAGCGCTGGCCGGCGAGACCGTTTTGGTGGTCGACGACGAGCCCACCGTGCGGATGCTGGTCGTCGAGGTGCTCGAGGAGCTCGGCTATGCGGCGATCGAAGCCGCCGACGGCGTGGCGGGACTGAAGCTGCTGCAATCTGATCTGCGCGTCGACCTGCTGGTGACCGATGTCGGACTACCTGGCGGCATGAATGGACGACAGATGGCGGACGCCGCGCGTGTTGGTCGCCCCGATCTGAAAATCCTGTTCATCACCGGCTACGCCGAGAACGCGGTGGTCGGTAACGGCCAGCTCGATCCCGGCATGCATGTGATGACCAAGCCTTTCGCGATGGAGGCACTTGCCGGGCGGATCAAGGAGTTGATCGCCACTGAGTAATGCCGGGCGATGCTGGATGTCATGCGCACTTCCGATACCGGCCCGCGAGCTAATCCATGTTGTATTGCGGCAACAGCCAGCTTGGCATCGTCAACATGGCAGGATTGTCACTTGATATGATGTATCATTAAACCTACCCGGCCTGTCGTACAGGGACGACACAAGGGAATTTCATGAAGACGATGCTGTTCGGCGCCACCGCCCTGGCTGCGCTCATCTCCTCGCAGGCTCATGCACAGACCGTTGCTACCGATCCTGCAGCCGCCTCGCCTGCCCCGGCGTCGGTTGGCTCGACCAACCAGCGTGACATCATCGTGACCGCACCAATCCAGACCAGCGAGCGCGACGTGCTGCAGGGCACCACCGTGCTCACCGGCCAGGAACTCACGCGCCAGCTGCGTCCGTCGCTCGGCGAAACGCTCGCACGCCAGCCCGGCGTGTCGGCCAGTTCGTTCGGGCCGAGCGCCTCTCGTCCGATCCTGCGCGGCTTTCAGGGCGACCGTATCCGCGTGCTGACCGACGGGATCGGCTCGATCGATGTGTCGAACACCTCGGTCGATCATGCCGTCATCATCGATCCGCTGCTCGCCGAGCGCATCGAGATTCTCCGCGGGCCCAGCGCGCTGCTGTATGGCACGTCGGCGGTCGGCGGTGTCGTCAACGTCATCGACACGCGCATCCCGCGGTCGGTGCCCGAGAATGGCTACCGCGTGAATGGCATCGCCAACTATGGCTCGGCTGCCAACGAGCGGTCGGGCGGCATGGCCGGCGACGTCGCGGTCGGCCCGCACCTCGTGCTGCACGCCGATGGCTCGTACCTGAAATCGGGCGACCTGCGCACCGGCGGCTATATCCTGTCGCGCGAGCAACGCGCGAAGGCGCTCGCGACCGCGGCGCTGCCGGTCGACCCCGCCGATACCGATCCGATCGACTATGCCGCCTCCGCCGCGCTCAAGGGCAAGCTGCCCAACACGCAGGCCGAAACCTGGACCGCGGGCGCAGGCGCGTCGATCATCACCGACACCGGCAGCCTCGGCATCTCGTACAGCCATTACGACAGCCTGTACGGCGTGCCGATCCGCTATGCGACCGAAGCCGGCCAGGAGCAGGAGGCGCCGCGGCTCGACATCGTCCAGAACCGCGTCGACCTGCGCGGCGAGATCGACACGGGTGGCGACGTCATCAGCAAGATCCGCGTCCGCGTCGGGCAGGCGAGCTATCGTCATTTCGAGTTGGAGCCGGACAATTCGGTCGGCACCGCCTTCTACAACAAGGGCCTCGAAGGACGCCTCGAAGTCGTCCAGGCGAACCGTGGTGGCTGGCAGGGCGCGTCGGGCGTGCAGTTCTACAACCGGATCTTCAACGTGGTCGGCGACGAAGCCTTCCTGCCGAAGAACGAGACCAACCAGACCGGCCTCTTCACGCTCCAGCAGTATGAATCGGGCAAGTTCCACGCCGAGGGTGGCGTGCGGTATGAGATCACCGATCTCGCCGCGCGGACTCCCGAGGACGATCTGCGCTTCTTCCGCGGCAGCCAGAGCTATCATTCGGTCTCGGGCTCGCTCGGTGCGTCCTACGCACTTACCGACAGCATCCGTGTCGGGCTGAACGGTTCGCGGACCGAGCGCGCGCCGTCGGCCGAGGAACTGTTCGCGAACGGCGCGCATGCCGGCACGCAGGCGTATGAACTGGGTAACCCCGAATTCAAGCTGGAGAAGTCTTGGGGGCTGGAAGGCACGCTGCACGCGCATGGCGACGGTTTCAGCTTCGACGCATCGGCCTATTACAACTGGTTCTCGAACTACATCTCGGAGAACCAGGTTGCGCCGTCGGTGTGCCAGATTGCGGCCGATCCTTCGAACCGCGTCGTCGACCTGCCCTGCTTCCAGTATCAGCAGGCCGACGCGCGCTATTACGGATTCGAGGCCAATGCATCTGTGCGGCTCGCACGAATTGGTGGCTATGTGGTCAACGCCGATGCGCTGGGCGATTACGTCCATGCCAACATCGTCGACCAGGGACCGGTCCCGCGCATTCCGCCGATGCGCGTGCTCGGCGGGATCGAGGCACAGGGCGACCGGATCAACGGCCGCGTCGAGGTCGAGCACGTATTCGACCAGAACCGCATCGCCGCGTTCGAGACGAAGACCAACGATTACACGATGGTCAATGCTTCGATCGGCCTCAGCCCGTTCGGGAAAGATTCGAAGACGACGTTGCTGCTGAGCGCGAACAATCTGTTCGACGTGAATGCGCGGCGCGCCACGAGCTTCCTGAAGGACTTCGCGCCCTTGGCTGGCCGAGATTTCCGCGCGACGCTCCGCTTCGGGCTGTAACTCCCTCCCGATCCTCCCCCGCCAGGCGGAGGTGGCTGGCGCTTGCCAGACGGAGGGGGCGGCAAGCGATAACGCAAGTTGCGTGCCCTCCCCCTCCGTCACCTTCGGCGCCCCCCCTGGCGGGGGAGGATCGTATGAGTCCGCCGCCTCCACGCCGTCACCCGTCACCCCAGCGAAAGCTGGAGTCTCCCTCATGGCACGCGACACCCGCCCCACAATGAGATCCCAGCGTTCGCTGGGATGACGGGGGACGAAGATATGACAGCGCTTCATTCCCAACATGAAATAATTGTCATTTTCGGGTTTACGCCGACCTGCCGCCGCCGCTAGGGGGACCGCTTCAAACGGGTGGCAAGGTGATGATGCGGAAGGCTATTTTTCTTTCCGTGGGCGCGTGCCTGCCGCTGTTGGCGGCGTGCAATCAGCATCAGTCGACGCTCGCGCCGTTCGGTGAGGAAGCGGACAAGGTCCTCTCGATTACGATCGTTCTGGTCATTGGCGCCGTCATCCTCGCGGGCGGCCTCGCGCTGCTCATGCGCCACGCCATGCGCGCGCCCGAGGGGCGGCTGACGCACAAGGGCGGCATGAAGCTGGTGCTCTGGCTGGGCGGCATCGGGCCTTCGATCCTGCTGCTGGGCCTGCTGCTCTACGCCCTCCCCGCGATGCGCCCACGCGAGGTGGCGAACAGCGATCTGCGGATCGGCGTCGAGGGCGAGCAGTTCTGGTGGCGCGTCCGCTATGCGCCGCCCGGTGGATCGGTGGTCGAGGTGGCGAACGAGCTCCGCCTGCCCGTTGGCCGCACCGTCGAACTGTCGCTCCGTAGCCCCGATGTCATCCACAGCTTCTGGGTGCCCGGACTCGCGGGGAAAATGGACATGATCCCCGGGCGCACCAACCGGCTCGTCGTCCGTGCGACCAAGGCGGGGACGTACCGCGGCGTCTGCGCGGAGTTCTGTGGGCTCGGCCATGCGCTGATGGCGTTCGACGTGATCGCGATGGAGCCCGCCGCGTTCGAGCGCTGGCTCGCCGAGCAGAGCCGCCCAGCCACCGTCACGGCATCGCCCGGCGCTCGCCTGTTCGCTAGCTATGGCTGTAGCGGTTGCCACAGCGTTCGCGGGGTCGGACCGGTCGCGAAGATCGGCCCCGACCTGACGCACTTCGGTTCGCGCCCGACGCTCGCCGCCGGCGTGTTGCCGATGACGCATGCCAACATCGCTGGCTTCGTCCGCGATCCGGCCAAGACCAAGCCCGGCGTGCGGATGCCCGCCTTCCCGCAGATGTCGGCCGCCGAAGCCGATCAGATCGCCAGCTATCTTCAGGGGCTCAAATGACCACCGAGAGCGCCCAGTACGTCGCCCCCGACCAGAATGATCCCGCAGTCCGCAAGGGCCAGGAGGATCGCCTGCGCGAAGTGTGGAAGCCGCCCTCGGGCTGGTTCTTCCGCTGGACCGACGTCAACAACAACCGGATCGGCGTGTGGTACACGCTGACCGCGTTCGGGTTCATGCTGTTCGCGGGCGTGCTCGCGCTGATCATGCGGACGCAGCTGGCGGTACCGAACAACGACCTCGTCACGGCGAACACGTTCAACCAGCTGTTCACGCTGCACGGCTCGATGATGATGTTCCTGTTCGCGGTGCCGATGTTCGAGGCGGTGTCGATCATCCTCCTGCCGCAGCTGCTCGGCGCGCGCGACCTGCCGTTTCCGCGGCTGTCGGGGTTCGGATATTGGAGCTTCCTGATCGGCGGCGTATTTGTGTCGGGCTCGATCTTCTTCGACGCGGCGCCCGATGGCGGCTGGTTCATGTATCCGCCGCTAACGACGCGGACCGACCTCAGCGGGCTTGGCGCGGACATCTGGATGCTGGGCTTGAGCTTCATCGAGGTGTCGTCGGTGGCTGCCGCGGTCGAGCTGATCGTCGGCGTATTGAAATGCCGCCCGCCGGGCATGCGGCTGAACCTGATGCCGCTCTACGCCTGGTACATCCTGGTCGTCGCGGTGATGATCCTGTTCGCGTTCCCGCCACTGATCGCGGGCGACGTGCTGTTCGAGATGGAGCGGCTGCTGAACTGGCCGTTCTTCAACGCGGAGAAGGGCGGCGATCCGCTGCTGTGGCAGCATCTGTTCTGGATCTTCGGCCACCCGGAAGTCTACATCGTCTTCCTGCCGTCGATCGCGCTGTTCGCGATGCTGATCCCGACGTTCGCACAGCGGCACCTGCTCGGCTATCCGTGGATCGTGCTGGCCGCGGTCGGCACGGCGTTCCTGAGCTTCGGGCTGTGGGTCCACCACATGTTCACGACCGGGCTGCCCAAGATCAGCCTCGCCTTCTTCGCGGCGGCATCGGAAGCGGTGGCGATTCCAACCGGCGTGCAGATCTTCGTGTTCATCGCGACGCTCTGGGCGGGCAATGTCAAGAAATCGACACCGCTTCTGTACGCGAGCGGGAGCCTGGCGGTGTTCGTGATCGGTGGACTGACCGGTGTGATGGTCGCGGTCGCCCCGTTCGACTGGCAGGCGCACGACACCTATTTCATCGTCGCGCATCTGCACTACGTGTTGATCGGCGGCACGCTGCTGCCGCTGTTCGCCGGGCTGTATTATTACTGGCCGCTGGTGACGGGGAAGAAGCTCAGCGATCGGCTCGGGCGGATCGCGTTCTGGATCATGTTCGTGGGGATGAACGTGACGTTCTTCCCGATGCATCTTTCGGGTCTACTCGGCATGCCGCGGCGCGTGTTCACCTATCCGGAGGAACTCGGGATCGGCGGCCTCAACCTCGCCTCGACGATCGGGTCGTACATGTTCGCGACGGGCGTGCTGATCGTCTGCATCGACCTCGCACTGTCGCCGCGTCGCCCAAAGGCGCCGCGCAACCCCTGGAACGCCGGGACGCTGGAGTGGCTCGCGCACCCGGACGACGAGGATTGGGGCATCCGCTCGGTGCCGCTGATCGAGAGCCGCTATCCGATCTGGGACCAGAAGAACTTCGTCCAGAAGGTCGACGAAGGTCGCTTCTTCCTGCCCGACGCGGAGGAGATGCGGCGCGAGTCGATCGTCACCTCCGTGCTCGACGCGCGCCCGGTGCAGGTGATCCGCCTGGGTACGCCGAGCGTGAAGCCGATGATGACCGCGGTCGCGCTCGCGGGCGTGTTCATCCTGACGACCTATCACCTCTATATCTGGTCGGCGGTCAGCGGCGTCGCGACGCTTGCGTGCGTGCTGTGGTGGCTATGGACCGGCACCGCGGAGATCCCCGAAAAGCCGACCAAGCATATCGGCCACGGCATCGAGGTGCCGCTCTATACCTCGGGGTCATCGGCGCCGGGCTGGTGGGCGATGTTCATCACGATGATGGCGGACGCGACCGCGTTCTCCGGGCTCGTGTTCGGCTATTTCTTCTTCTGGACGATCCACAATGATTTCCCGCCGAGCGGGGTCGGGCTGAACGGGCCGGGCGTGTTCTGGCCGATGGTCGCGTTGGGCCTCACCTTGACTGGCTGGGCAGCAACGGTCGGCGCGCGCGAAGTGCATCGCCGTGGTAACGTCGGTGTAGGTCGCGCGCTGCTGGTCGTCGGCATCGTCGCGACGCTGGCAAGCCTGTTCGCCGGGCTCGCCGGGCCGTGGTATTCGGGGCTCGATCCCGAACTCCACGTGTATCCCGCGATCGTCTGGACGCTGGCGATCTGGACTGCGGTGCACGCCGCAATCGGGGTCATCATGCAGGCCTACACGCTCGCGCGCAGCCTCGCAGGCAAGATGACGCCGGTCTATGACGCCGACCTCCGCAACATCACCGTGTACCACCATTTCCTCGCGCTGACGGGCATCGTGACGTTCTGCACGATCGGCTTGTTCCCGGGGGTCGCATGACGAAACCCAAGCAGAAGCCTAACGCTGAGCGGAAGCACTGGGCGCGCGACCTGCAGGTGACGCTGTGGACACTGATTGTCCCACCAACGATCTGGGCCGTGCATTTCCTGTTCTGCTATTTGTGGGTGGCGGTGACCTGCGCGAAATCGCCGACCCCGGGGACCGCCTTGACCGGGTTTCCGCTGGCGACGCTGATCGCGACGATCGTAGCGCTGCTGGGGATCGTCGCCGCAGGCTATATCGCGCGCGTCCAGTCTGAGACGCCGGGCGATCCAGCCCCGCACGAACAGGGCACCGCGATCGATCGGCTGCGCTTTCTCGCACTGTCGACGCGGTTGCTCGCAGGGTTGAGCTTCGTCGCCGTAATCTTCACCGCGCTGCCGGTCATCATGTTCGGCGATTGCCGATGAGACGCGGAAGCCTCGCACTCGGCGCCGTCATGGTCCCGCTCGGCTGGGCGTTCGCCGCAGCGCCGCTCGGGATGGTCGGGCATATGACAGGGCACATGATCGCAGTCGCGGTCGCCGCTCCGTTCCTGGCCTATGGGATCGCCGGTTCGCGCTTCGATCCGGCCGAACGCTGGCCCTTGATCGTGACCCCGCTGGCGATGTCGCTGGTCGAACTGATCGTGGTGTGGCTCTGGCATCTCCCCGCGCTGCGGCTGCGCGTTGACATGCAGCCGACGGCGTTGCTGATCGAGCAGGCAAGCTTTCTCGCCGCGGGAGTCCTCCTGTGGAGCGCGGTGCTCGGCACGCGCATGGGCGGCGCGAGCGATCGACGCGCGTCGGGTGTCGCGGCGATGTTGCTGACCTCGATGCACATGACGCTGCTGGGCGCGCTGATCGGCCTCGCCCCGCGTCCGCTCTACCTGATGATGGCGATGCATCCGGCGGTTCACGGGCTAGGCGTACTGGAGGACCAGCAGCTTGGCGGCGTCGTCATGCTGATGGTCGGCGCGGCGAGCTATTTCATCGGCGGGCTCGCGATGCTCGGCGGACTTTTGAAGACACGGAGCGCGACCGCATGACGATCCGGATTACCTGGGCGCGCGCCGCGGCCGCCATCGTCGCACTCGCGCTGGCGGGGCTTCTGTTCGCCTGGTCGGGCGTGTTCAACATCGCCGCATCGTCAGGCCATTGGAAGATCACCGACTGGTTCCTCCACTGGACGATGCGCAACTCGGTACGCACCTACGCCGCCGTCACCGCGCCCGACGATTCCAAGGCGAACGAGGGTCTGGTCAGCGCCGCCGGCTTGTTCAAGGCAAGCTGCGCGTCGTGCCACGGCGCGCCCGGCGTGCGTCCGCTGCCGGTGATGCAGGCCGCGACGCCCCCTGCCCCGGACCTGTCGATCAACGCGCGCAAATGGACCGACAAGCAAATCTTCTGGATCCTCAAGCACGGCGTCAAATATACCGGCATGCCCGGCTGGGCAGCCAGGGACCGGGACGACGAAGTCCGCCGCATGGTCGCCTTCGTCCGCCTGCTGCCCGAGATGTCACCCGCAACCTATCGCTCGCTGACCGAAGTGCCGGGCGTCACCGATGCCAGGATCGCCACCTGCGCCGGCTGTCACGGTGCCGACGGACGTGGCCGAGGCCAGCCCGACATGCCCGTGCTGGGTGGGCAGAGTCCCGCGTATCTTCGCGCCGCACTGGAGGCCTATGCGACCGGCAAGCGGCAGAGCGCGGTGATGGCGAACGCCGCCGCGACGCTGACGCCCGCGGAAATGACGCGGCTCGCGGATCACTTCGCGGCGATGCCGGGGATCGGCGGCGCCACGCCGTCGGACTCGAACGCGGCTGCCCGGATCGACCGCGAAGGGCTGCCGAAGGTGCAGCTACCCGCCTGCGCGAGTTGCCACGCGCCCGGCAAGCCCTACCCCGTGCTCGCCGGCCAGCGCGCGAGCTACATCGCGCAACGCCTGCGCAACTGGCGCGGTGACGAGACGGTGGTCGACGCGCGGAAGTCGCAATCGACGATGCCGGTCATCGCCCGCCGCATTCCCGAGGACATGATCGATCCGCTCGCGCGCTATCTCGCGGGCCGCTGAGGGAACGCTGCCCCGGATCAGCCGGGGCGGCGCGGGATCACTTGCCGATCAGGACATCGCTCGCCTTGATCAGCACCGTCACCGTGTCACCGGTCGCCAGCGCGAGATCAGCGATCGCCTCCTCGGTGATGTTCGCCGTGACGACGTTGCCACCGCCGATATCGACCTTGACCGAACCGTTGACCGCACCCGGCGTGATCGAAACGATGGTACCGGAAATCTGATTGCGCGCGCTGATCTTCATGATTTAGCTCCAGTCAATAAAGCCACCGCTTAGCAACGACGTGCTCAGCCCGCTACTGGCTCCAGCAGCACGATCGACACGGCATCCTCGCCGAGCAGATCGCCGATCCCTTCGCCGGACGATAGCGCGGTATCGCCCCACCAATCCTCGACGCTACCGATATAACGCTCGGCGCAACGCAATGACATGACGCATCGCAGCGTTATGCCCTCATGCATGCGATGGAAGGCGATGACGTGGCCGGGACGAGCACCTGTGATCGCGATCGATTCGTAGCTGCCGGTCGCGAACAGCGCGGGATACTGGCGCCGGAGGGTCAGCAGCTTTGCAATGAGCCTCATCTTTGGATGTGCCAAGGTCTGCACCGATGCATAGTCTACCGGGCGCCGATTGTCGGGATCTACCAGACTCAGGTCTGCGATCTCGGTACCCTGGTACAAATCGGGGACGCCCGGAACAGTATAGCGCAGCGCAACCTGCGCTAGACTATTGGCATCTGCGGCCGATGCGACCCGGTCGACGAAAGTCGCCAGATCGTCGATGAAGTCACTGGATCGATCGGGATCGAGAAGCGCTTTGGCGAGATCATGGCACCGGGTCTCGTAGGTGGCGTCCGGCGCTTCCCAGGAGGACCGGAGCTTGGCTTCGCGCAACGCCTTCTCCTGCCACGCAACGATCCGTTCGGCATAGGCGGACAGGCCCTTCGTATCCCACGCGGACAGCTTTACGGGCCACGCACCAAATAGAGTCTGGAGGAGCATGTAGACGTCTGCGGGGTCGACTTTGTCTGCGTGCGGTGCGGCCAATGTGAGCCAATGCTCGACCCGGACGCGCCAGATATCCGGAATCTCGCTGAGCACCGCAAGCCTTGCGCGCACCTCTTCGCCACGCTTGTGATCATGCGTCGCGGTTGCGAGCATCGCCGAGGGCCAGTCGCGCGCTCGTTCGGTCATGGCCTGATGGAACGCGTCGATGTCCAGCGACATCCGTGCCGCGTCGAAGCCGACGTCGTTGCGCGAGAGCAGGCGAGCGTAGCGGTAGAAGGCGGTATCCTCGACTGCCTTGGCGGCGATCGGCGCGGAGAGTTGCTGGAACTTGCGCACCGCCTCGGCCGCAAGCGCAGCGTCGCCAGAGCCTTCACCTGCCAGCCATGACAGGACTCGGTCGACCACCGCGCCCTCGCCCGGCGGCACGAACTGCGCGACGCGTTGGCGGACGGTCTCGCGTATCGCTGCGTCCGCGGCCGGTGCTGCATTGCCCGTTCCATATGTTCGATACACCGGGAAGACCCAGAGCAGTCGCTCGATCGCGCGGTGGAGCATGCCGGTGGTGAGGCCGTCGCAGTCTGGGGTCGAGCGGGCCAGCGTGACGAACGCCTCGACGCAGCGGCGGTGCTGTGCGTCGAACTGCCATGCGAGCAGTTCCTGCCGCGCGCGCAGTTCTTCGGGCGCGAAGTCGGCGGATCGTCCGCTTATGTCCGCCCATAGCTTGGCGAGCGGTTCGGCTCCGGCGGGTGCGTGGAGCAACGCGGTCACCTGCTCCATGAAGTCGTAGCCGCTGGTGCCATCGATGCCCCAATCCGTTGCCAGCGGTTCGCCGTCGGCCAGGATCTTCTCGATGACGATATAGGCTGGGCCGGAGGGCGTATCGGCGGGACGTTCGATCGCATCGAGCCGCGCGCGGAGTTGGCGGCAATAGCCCGCGGGGTCGGTCAGGCCATCGACGTGATCCACGCGGACGCCGTCGATCAGTCCCTCTGCGTAAAGGCGGAAATAGAGGGCGTGCGTGGCGTCGAACACCACCGGGTCCTCCACGCGGAGGCCGGCGAGGTCGTTGATCGTGAAGAAGCGGCGCCAGTTAAGTTCGTCGTTGGCGACGCGCCACGACGCGAGGCGGTAGTGCTGGCGGTTGATCAGTGCCGCGATGTCGTCGGTCGCTGCCGTCGCCTGGTCTTCGTCGCGGATCGGGAGGCGGTGTTCGCCGTAAGCTTCGAGGATGTCACGCCCGTCGACCTGCTCGACCTTCAGCGCGCCGCTGGCCAGCGTTTCGGTGAGCGGATCGCCCAGGATCGGGAGGACGAGTTTCTCGCGCCAGTCGATATCGAAATAGCGCGCGAATTCGCTGGCTTCACCGTGTGTTAGGACGTCATTCCACCACGCGTTCTCACCACCGGCAACGCCCATGTGGTTGGGGACGATGTCGATGATTACACCCATCTTGCGCGCTCGTAGCGCCGCGACGAGGCTGCGGAACGCCTCCTCGCCGCCAAGTTCTGGATTGATCCGGGTCGAATCGACGACGTCGTACCCGTGGGTCGAGCCGCTTCGGGCGGTTGTGATCGGCGAAGCGTAGAGGTGGCTGATGCCGAGGGAGTCGAGATACGGCACCAGTGCTTCGGCATTGGCGAAGGTGAAGTCCTTGTGGAACTGAAAGCGGTAGGTTGCGCGGGGGGTGGAAGGAGCAGTCATGCGAGTCTCGCGGCGTTGAGCGTGGCGATGCGGGCGGCGATGTCAGGACGTTCCAGGATAGCTTCAGTCGTGTCGGGCATGCGGCGGCGCCAGTTTGGATGTTCGTCGATCGTACCAGGAAGATTGGGTTGCTCGATCAGTCCGGCGAGGTCCTCGATGGGGACGATCGCAAGCGCACACGGGGTTCCGGCGACATGCGCAATTGCTGCGTCGACCACGGGGGCGGTGTCGTCGGGCGCGGGTTGCTCGGTGTCAGTGCCGAACGCAGACCATAGCGCGGCGCGGTCTTCGGCACGAGCGGCGCGGTCCGCGGGTTCGTCTGGCGCGTCGGACTTGCGGCCAAGGTCCCAGGTCCAGTCGATATCGCGGCCACTCCACCACCCAGCGATCGTTGCAAGGTCGTGCGTGCCGGTCATCGCGACTGCGTCGGGAGACCATTGCGCAGGGGGCACGAAGCCGTCCGCGTCCCGCTCGAACCAGAGCACGCGCATCCCGAGCATAGCGCGGGCGTCCATCGCCGCGCGAAAGCCGTCCGGGACGGTGCCGAGGTCTTCGCCGATAACGATCGCTCGCGCACGCTGCGACTCCATCGCGACGATCCGCGTCATGTCGTCGAACGGCATATCGAGATAGGCGCCCTCCGCAGCCGATACGCCTTCGGGGACGACCCAGAGACGGCGAAGGCCGAACGCGTGGTCGATGCGGATGCCGCCCGCATGCGCCAGGGCTGCGCGGATCGTCGCGATGAAGGGCGCGAAGGCATTGTCGCGGAGCGCTTGCGGGTCGAAGCCGGTAATGCCCCAGCTTTGACCGTCCGGACCGAGCGGATCGGGGGGTGCGCCGATCGACAGGCTGGTGAGCAGGTCGCCGCGACGGCTCCAGCCATGGCTGCCGCGAGGGTCCATGCCGACGGCGAGGTCGGCGATGAGCCCGATCGCCATGCCGGCGTCCTTTGCGGCCGTCTGCGCGGCGTCGAGGTCGCGCCGGGCTAACCATTGGAGAAAGATGTAGAACGTGACGTCGTCCGCATGCTCGGCGACGAAGCGGCGGACGGCGGGGCTGGCGGGATCTTGATACTCGGTCGGCCATTGCTGCCAGCCTCGTGCGCCGGAGATGGCGAAGAAATAAGCATGGAGGGCATCGAACTCGACGTGACGTTCGAGATCAACTCCGCCTATGCGCCTGAACGCGTCGAGAGTTTTACCAAGATCTTGAGCATATTGATCGAAGGTGTTGCGAAGGCGTGCGAGCTTTTCGGGTATGGCGCTGTGCCAGTCGATAAGGTCTGGCGCGGGGGCGTCCGACGTACCGGCGAACGCAGACGGATCGGCGTAGAGGCCGTTGAGAAACTGCCGGCTGGATGGCGCATAGGGGCTGTACCGGCTGGCATCGGCGGGGAAGAGTGCGTGCGTGGGGCTGATCGCGAGTGCATCGGCACCGCACTGCCCGAACGCTCGGGCAGCGTTGGCGAGCGTGCCGAAGTCGCCGAATGCCTTTGCGGTCGCGCCGCGCAGGCTCGGGATCTGGACCGCGGGCGCCCAGATTTTGCGCCTCGGTACGGCGTCGGTGATCGTGTAGCAGCGTTGCGGGGCGACGAGCAGGTCGATCACGTCGTCACCGATTTCGAGACGATGATAACCGGTATGCTCGATCGGCTTGAGCGCGCCCCGGTCGATCGCAACCGACGTCCGCGTGCCGTTTTCGAGGGTGAGTTCGGCCTTGCCGGATAGCGTGGTCGCAAGCTGGATCGGATCGCCGACGTCGACGGACAGGAAGCGGGGCGCCCGGGCAGTCCTGACTGCGATAGCGGCGAGGCTTTCAGCGATCTGCGTGGCGCTCGCGGATGGGTGGCCCAGGCAATCGAGGATCTTCCGCAACGCGTCGTCTGATAGCGTCTGACGGCGGCCGCCCGCGTCCTGCCATTCGGGCTGCAGGCCGGCGGCGATGGCGAGCTTTTGCATATTGCTCATGGTTTTAGCCAGACTGCGATGCTGCCGGACTGGCCGGCCTCGCCATCGGCGTAGGTAGGTACGGCTTCAATCTCGGGGAACGCAACCGCCTCGTCGCCGAGGTTCAGCGCGATCGTGAGGACCGCGCCGTCGCCCATCTTCCACCGTGCGACGACCGCCCCCTCCCCGATTGCTTCGGCGCCGATCGCGGCCGCATTGCGCAGGCGGGGGATGATCTGCTCGTGGCGGATTTTCAACAGGTTACGGTACAGGTCTTGCCACGCCATCGCATCTGGTCCGGGCTGCGCGCGCGATTGGTGGAAGGTTTCGTGCGCGTTGGGATCGGGGATCGCTTGCCGTGCTTCCGGGGCGGCGAAGGCGGCGAACTTGGCGAATTCCTTGCGGCGGCCTTCGCGCACTGCATCGGCGAGGTCGTCGTGGAAGTCGGTGAAGAAGAGGAACGGGCTTTCACTGCCGTGCTCGTCGCCGATGAAGAGCAGCGGGATCTGCGGGCCCAGCAACAGCAGCGCGGTGGCGGCGCGCAGCTTCTGGCGGTCGGCGAGCAGCGTCAGGCGTTCGCCCATCGCGCGGTTGCCGATCTGGTCGTGATTCTGGAGGAACGCGACGAACGCGGTCGGAGAGAGGTGCGCGCTGCGCTTGCCGCGCGGCTTGCCGTCGTGGTTGGGGGAGCCTTCGCCCTGATAGATGAAGCCTTCACCGAGGCAGCGCGCCAAGCGTTCGGCGGGGCGGTCGGCGAAGTCGGCGTAATAGGCGCTGGTCTCGCCGGTGAGCAGGACGTGGAGGACGTTGTGGAAGTCGTCGTTCCACTGCGCGTCGAACGCAGCGGGGTGGAGGCGGTCGGCGTCGTTGCGTTCGTTCTCGAGGACGAGGTGGACGTGGCGGCCGGCGGTCTTCTCGCGCAGTTCGGCGGCCATCGCGTCGAGGAAGGCGTCGTTCTCGATCGCGTGGACCGCATCGAAGCGGAGGCCGTCGAAGCGGTATTCGTTGAGCCACATCAGCGCGTTGTCGACGAAATAACGGTGGACCGGCGGCTGATCGACCGCGACCGCGCCGCCCCAGGGAGTGTCGACTTCGGGGTGGAAGAAGCCCTTCGCATAGGCGCCGAGGTAGTTTCCGTCGGGGCCGAAGTGATTGTAGACCACGTCGAGGAACACGGCGAGGCCGAGCTCGTGGGCGCGGTCGACCAGCGCCTTCAGGTCGTCGGGCGAGCCGTAGCTTTCGGCAGGGGCGTAGGAGAGCACGCCGTCATAGCCCCAGTTGCGGGTGCCGCCGAACGCGTTGACGGGCATGAGTTCGATTGCCGTAATGCCGAGCGCAGCGATTGACGGGAGGTGGTCCGCGACGCCTTCGAAGCCGCCGAGCGTGCCGACATGGACTTCCTGGATGACCATCTCTTCCCACGGTCGGCCGCGCCAGTCCGAGGTGCGCCATTGATAGGCCTCGCGATCGACGACCACGCTCCAGCCGTGGACGCCGCCGTCTTGTGCCCGTGCGGCGGGGTCTGGTACGGTCAGGTCGTCCGCGAGTCGAAACCGATACCGAGCACCCGCGTCGACTGGTGCTTTCGCGCTGAACCAGCCCTTTGGTTCGGGGGTCATCTGAACCGCGTCGCCATCGGCGATTTCGAGTGTCACCGTGTCGCGATCGGGGGCCCAGAGGCGAAAGATCGTCCCGTCCGCGGCAAGCGTCGGTCCCCACGTCATGCCGCTGCGATCTTCCACGAGAGTAGTGCCGCGCCCTGTTGGGGCAGCTCATAGCTGTCCTTGATCGTGGTCGCGCCCTGTTCCGGCTTACTGCTGTCGATCAGCACGGTTCGTTCGACTTCTGCCGGGGGTGGCATATGGAAGGTCAGAGGGCCTTCCGAGGCGTTGAGCAGGAGAGAAACCACCTGCACCTCCCCCGACTCCAGCTCGCACGCGCGTCGCATCACCAGCGCGCGGCCGTTGGTGTTCTCCCAATCTTCAGACGTCAGTTGCAGGCCGCGCTCGTCCCACCATTCGATGTCCTTGAGACCCTCGGCCGGCGTATCCTCGCCGTAGAGGAAATTGCCGGCGCGGAGCATGCCGTATTCGCGGCGGAGTGCGATCAGGCGAGCGGTGAAGTCGATCAGCGCGTCGCCCTCGGGGGACTTGGCCTTGTTCCAGTCAAGCCAGCTGATTTCGTTGTCCTGGCAGTACGCGTTGTTATTGCCGTTCTGCGTGCGGCCGAACTCGTCGCCCGCGACCAGCATCGGCGTGCCTAGCGAGGCGAACAGCGTCGTTAGCATCGAGCGCATCACGCGCTGGCGGGTCTCGAGAATCGCGGGGTCCTCGGTCGGGCCTTCGACGCCCCAGTTGCGGGAGCAGTTGTTCGAGTGGCCGTCGTTGTTGTCTTCACCGTTCGCTTCGTTGTGGCGCTCCTCGTAGGCGACGGTGTCGGCGAGCGTGTAGCCGTCGTGCGCGCCGAGCAGGTTGACACTCGCCCAGGGGCGGCGTGCGCGGCGGTCGAACAGGTCGGCGGAACCGGTCAGGCGTGCGGCAAGATCGGCGCGCTGCGCATGATCTCCGCGCCAGAACTTCCGTACGGTGTCGCGGTACTTGTCGTTCCACTCCGCGAACCCGGGGGGAAAGTTGCCGAGCTGGTAGCCACCGGGGCCGATGTCCCAGGGCTCGGTAATGAGCTTCAGTTTGCCGAGCACCGGGTCCTGACGGAGCACGTCGAAAAAGCCTGCGCCGGGATCGAAGCCGGTGTCGGTGCGGCCAAGCGTCAGGCCGAGATCGAAGCGGAAGCCGTCGATGCCGAAGCTGGTCGCCCAGTAGCGGAGCGAATCCGCTACCATCTGGATTACGCGGGCTTTGGTCAGGTTCAGGGTGTTGCCGGTGCCGGTGTCGTTGATCGAATAGCGGGGGTCGTCCTTGACGAGGCGGTAGTAGCTCGCGTTGTCGAGACCGCGCCACGAGAGCGTCGGGCCCTGTTCGGAGCCTTCGCAGGTGTGGTTGTAGACGACATCGAGGATCACCTCGATCCCGGCCGCGTGGAGGCGGCGGATCGAGCGGCGGAGTTCGTTATGGCTGTCGGTGGCGAAGAACGAGCGCTCTGGCGTGAAGAAATTGAGAGTGTTGTAGCCCCAGTAATTGCGCAGTCCCTTCTCCTGGAGGAAGCGGTCCTGGATATAGGTGTGGATCGGCAGCAGCTCGATCGCGGTGACGCCGAGGCGCTTGAGGTGATCGATGACCTTGGGGTTGCCGAGCGCCGCGAAGGTGCCGCGTTCGGAGGGCTGGACCTCCTCGAACAGCTTGGTCAGGCCCTTGGTATGCGCCTCGTAAATCACCGTATCGGACCACGGCGTGTTAGGGCGCACGTCGCGCGACCAGTCGAAATGGCTGTCGGTCACGACGCCCTTGGGCATCGTCAGCGCGCTGTCGCGCTTGTCGAAGCTCAGGTCCGCGCGCGGCGACTTGACTTGATAGCCGTACATAGCGTCGGTCCAGCGGAGTTCGCCGATCATCTGCTTGGCGTACGGATCGAGCAGCAGCTTGTTCGGATTGAAGCGGTGGCCTTCCTCGGGGGCATAGCGACCATGCGCTCGGTAGCCATAGACGAGGCCCGGCTGTGCGTCGGGGAGGTAGCCGTGCCAGACTTCGTCGGTCCATTCGGGAAGCACGTACCGCTTGAGCTCACGGCGCCCGGTCTCGTCATAGACGCAGAGTTCGATCTTCTCGGCGTTGGCAGAGTAGACTGCGAAATTGACGCCGAGGCCGTCGAAGGTCGCGCCTAGCGGATAGGCCGAGCCGGCGTCGAGCGTGTCGGGCAGTAGATGCAATGCGAAGACCCTTTTCGTGTCGTAATCGTCTTGCTGCGGGCGCGGCTTTATCGCGGTGCAGCATTCCTTGCCGTGAAACCCGCTCGCGGCTTCCTATGTTCCGCTCAACGCGGTGAGTTTCGCCGTATCATTCCACGTATCAAGGGGCCATCATGCGCATTCCTTCCACTCCCCGGTCGATCCTGGCATGAGCGGGCCAAAACTGTTCGAGCCACTTACGGTCGGCAACCTGACGCTCGCAAACCGCATCGTGATCGCGCCGATGTGTCAGTATTCGGCCGAAAACGGCTGCATGAACGACTGGCACCAGATCCATCTGGGGCAGCTCGCGCTGTCGGGCGCGGCGTTGCTGACGATCGAGGCGAGCGCGGTGCTGCCCGAGGGGCGGATCACGTATGGCGACGTCGGGCTCTACGACGACGCCACCGAAGCCGCGATGGCTGGCGTGATCGAGAGCGTGCGGCGGTGGTCCGACATGCCGATTGCGATCCAGCTGGCGCATGCCGGGCGCAAGGCGTCCTGCGACCTGCCATGGAAGGGCGGGCTGCAGATCGCGCCGAGCGAGCCGAACGGCTGGCAGACCGAGGCGCCCTCTGCCGTATCGTTCCTGCCGGAGGAAAACGCACCGGTCGCCCTCGACCGCGAAGGTCTGGCAAAGGTCCGCGATGCGTTCGTGGCAGCGACGGTGCGCGCCGCGCGGCTTGGGATCGACGTGATCCAGTTGCATGGCGCACACGGCTATCTGCTGCACGAGTTCTTGTCGCCGCTGTCGAACCGCCGTGAGGATGAATATGGCGGCAGCTTAGAAAACCGGATGCGGTTCCCGCTCGAAGTGTTCGATGCCGTTCGCGCTGCGTTTCCGGCCGAACGGGCGGTGACAATGCGCGTGTCTGGGACCGACTGGGCCGAGGGTGGCTGGGATTCGGAGCAGACGGTGGCGTTTGCAAAGGCCCTGGAAGCGCGCGGATGTGGTGCGATCCATGTGTCGAGCGGCGGCAATACGCCGGCGCAGCAGATCCCGGTTGGCCCGAGCTACCAGGTGCCCTTGGCACGTGCGGTCAAGCAGGCGGTGTCGATCCCGGTCGTCGCGGTCGGGCTGATCACCGATTTCGAGCAGGCTGAGGCGATTGTGGGGACGGGCGATGCGGACATGATCGCGCTGGCTCGGACGATTTTGTACGATCCGCGCTGGCCTTGGCATGCGGCGGCGCATCTTGGGGGGAAGGTTAAGGCGCCTAACCAGTATCTGCGTTCGCAGCCGCGGCAGTATAAGGATCTGTTCGAGGGATAAGCCCCGCTCCTGCAATCCTCCCCCGCCAGGGGGAGGTGGCGCGGAGCGACGGAGGGGGAGGAACACGCAACATCGGTTGCACCTGCCTCCCCCTCCGTCAGGCAAGTGCCTGCCACCTCCCCCTGGCGGGGGAGGGTTGCTCGGTTCCGCTCCAATAGGAGTGGTAGATGGTTGGCGGCTTAACCCGCCACGGTCATCACCGACCCCGAGTCCACGCGGATATCCGCGCCGTTGATGAAGCTTGCGCGCTCGGAGCAGAGGAACACGATCGCCGACGCGACCTCTTCCGCGGTGCCGCGGCGCTTCAGGGTCATTCCCGGGCGCTCTTCCTCGAGAAACGTCTCGATCGCCTCGTCGAAGCTGGTGCCCTTTTCGTCGGCACGCTTCTTCATCATCTTGTCGGTCATCGGCGTGGCGATGAAGGCGGGCGACACGGTGTTCACCAGGACATTGTCGCAGCCGTAAGCCTTGGACAGCCCCTTCGAGAGGCTGGAGATGCCTGCCTTCGACGCGCAATAGGCCAGTTCGTCGACATAGGGCTGCACCGCGTCCTCCGAACTCATCAGCACGATCCGACCCCATTTCGCGGCGCGCATCGCCGGGATCGCCTCGCGGCAGACGCGGACGGCGCCCATCAGATTGATGTCGAGCGTCGACTGCCAGCCTTCATCGTCAACGTCGAGGAAGTCGCCGGTCGCGCCGGTCACGCCTGCGCAGTTGACCAGGATGTCGGGCTCGCCGAGCTGCTCGCGGACCTTGGCGAACAGCGCCTTCACATCGTCGAGCTTGGTCAGGTCCGCTTGCACCGCGATCACCTCGCCGTGTGCCTTCAACTCTGTGGCGCTCGCGTCGAGGTCGCCGCCGGGCTGGTCGGTGATCGCGACG
Organism: Sphingomonas sp. SL1004; assembly: GCF_057815015.1. Classification (NCBI taxonomy): domain Bacteria; kingdom Pseudomonadati; phylum Pseudomonadota; class Alphaproteobacteria; order Sphingomonadales; family Sphingomonadaceae; genus Sphingomonas; species Sphingomonas sp. SL1004. The sequence continues at coordinate 527,503 of NZ_JBYMUX010000001.1, read as the reverse complement.
CGCACGCCTTCCTGGAGCAGCATCCGGGCGGTTTCCTTGCCCATGCCGCTGTCGGCGCCGGTGACGAGCGCGATCTTGCCTGCGATATCGAGGTTCATGGTCGTATCCTTGTCGGAGTGAAGGTCATGCCCAGGCCTTGGGGCCGCCATCGTCGAGCGCGCGGTCGAGGTAGAAGGCGGCGCTGATCAGCGCGAGGTGGCTGAAACCTTGGGGAAAATTGCCGAGGAAGCTGCCGTCCTGCGCGATTTCCTCGGCGAACAGCCCGAGATGGTTGCCGTGCGCGAGCAGCTTTTCGAAATTCCAGCGCGCTTCGTTCAGCCGCCCTGCCCGCGCGAGGCATTCGACGTACCAGAACGAGCAGGCGACGAACGTCCCCTCGGTGCCCGGCAGGCCGTCGTCGATCCTGTAGCGATACACCTGCCCGTCGTCGGACAGGTCGTCGCCGATCGCCTCCAGCGTCGCGAGCCATTTGGGATCGGTCGGGCCGATGAAGCGCACCAGCGGCATCATCAGCAACGCGCCGTCGACCGCCTTGTCCTCGGGCGCATCGCCGATCGCGCGGACGAAACGGCCGAGATCGTCGTTCCAGAAATTCGCCCAGATATCCTGGTTGATCGCCGTCCGGACCTCGGACCAGCGCACGAGCGGTGCGGGGAGCGAGCGCTTCTGCGCGAGCCTCACTGCGCGGTCGACCGCGACCCAGCTCATCAGCCGGGAGTGGAGGTAATGCTTCTTGGGTCCTCGGACCTCCCAGATCCCAGAGTCCGGCGTCGCCCAAGTCTCGCAGACCTGATCGACGATCCGGCAGATCGCCATCCAGGAATCATGCGCGATCGGCTCGCCGTATTTGGTGCCGAGATAGGTCGCATCGAGCAGCGCGCCGTAGATGTCGTGCTGCGTCTGGTCCTTCGCCTCGTTGCCGACGACGATCGGCGAAGCGCCCTCGAATCCGGCAAGGTCGAGGTCGCGTTCGTCGGCGATCGGGCCGCCGTCGAGTGCGTACATCACGCCGAGGTGGCCCTTCGAACACGCCTGTGCGCGGTCCATCGTCCAGTGGAGGAAGCCGACCGCCTCGCTTTGGAAGCCCAGCCGTAGCAGCGCGTAGACGGTGAACGAGGAGTCGCGGATCCACGTCGCGCGGTAATCCCAGTTGCGGACGCCGCCGGGTGCCTCGGGCAGGCCGAAGGTGGCGGCGGCCGCGATCGAGCCATGCTTGCGCGAGGTGAGGAGTTTCAACACCATCGCCGAGCGCTCGACGGTCTCGCGCCAGCGGCCGCGATAGCGCGACTGGCGGCTCCATGTCCGCCAATAAGCGATGTCCTTATCGACGATCGCATCGAGCGCTTCGGTATCGAGCGAGACGTCGTCGGGGTTGCTGAGGATCAGCGAGACGGTGTCGCCTTCGCTCAGGTGGATTTCGGCGGTGAGGTCGCAACCGTCTACGACCAGCGAAGCCGCACCGTGCAACGCGAGCGCCAAGCCGGTCTCGTGATCAAACCGCCCGCGCGAGACGGCGGCGCCGTTGACGGTCACCGATGCCTTGCGCCCCGCCGCGCCGTAATCGAATCGCGGCGCACACCGCACGCGGATCGTCGCCGCGCCGCGCGTGCAGGTCAGCCGTCGGACCAGCCGCGGCGGTGCATCGTCAACGTCGTTGCCGACCGGCATCAGGTCGACCAGGTCGACGCTGGCCTTCGTCCCCATCCAGCGGGTGAGCAGGATGTTGGTCTCGGGCAGGTACATCTGGATGATCCGCGCATCGGGAAGATCAGGCGCGACCGCGAAATGCCCGCCCTTCTCGCTGTCGAGCAACCGCGCGAATACCGAGGCACTGTCGAGGCACGGCCAGCAGAGATAGTCGATCGTGCCCGCCGTATCGACCAGCGCGATCGTCTCCAGGTTACCGATCGCGCCGTGATCCGCGATCGATATGGCGGGCTTGTCCCCAAGCTCACCCATTATCGCGGAAGCCGGGATACAGGCTCATGCCGCCGTCGATCGTCAGCGTCGAGCCGACGATATAGTCCGCCGCATCCGACACCAGGAACAGCGCCGCGCGGGCGACGTCCTCGGGATCGCCGATCCGGCCGTAGGGGATCAGTTCGAGCAGCTTGTCCTGGTCGGCGGTCGCATCCTCGTTGATTTCGGTCGCGATCGCGCCGGGAGCGATGCCGTTCACGCGGATGCGGTCGCCCGCGATCTCCTGCGCGAGTGTGCGCATCAGCATCCCGCTGCCGCCCTTCGACGCGGCGTAATTGGCGTGGCCCGCCCAGGGGATGACCTCGTGCACCGAACTCATGAACAGGATCTTCCCGATCGACCGGCTGAAGCCGCGGTCGCCCTGTTTGCGGAACCGGCGCACGGCCTCGCGTGAGACCAAGAATTGCCCGGTCAAGTTGACGTCGATGACGCGCTTCCAGTCCTCCAGCGTCAGGTCGGCATAGGCCGCGTCCTTCTGCATGCCCGCGTTGGCGAAGACGATGTCGACGCCGCCGAAGCGCTCGACCGTCTCGTCGAACAGCTTCAGCACCGCTGCCTCGTCGGACGTATCCGCCTCGCATGCGAATGCTTCGCCACCCGCCTGCTCGATCACCTCGACCACTTCGCGCGCCTTGTCCGCGCTGCTGTTGTAGTTGACCGCGACCTTCGCGCCGGCCTTGGCAAAGGCGATGGCGGAGGCGCGGCCGAGGCCGGAACTCGCGCCGGTAACGATCGCGGCCTGGCCTGTCAGGTCGATATGCATGGCTGATCTTTCGCTGAGGATTATCGCGGGTTAACGCGCGCCCTCCGGCATTTCTCCCTGCCCATGCCCTCACCCACGCTCTCGGCGGGCAATCTCGCTGATCTGGGTTAACTCGCCATTTTCAGTGCAACTCTTAGCCCGCCCCGCGCGCTGTGGGTCCTGAGAAGCTACGAGGACGGCACATGACCAAGACCATCGCCAAGGATACCGGCACGCCCCCGCAGGGCGCCAAGTTCGAGACGCAGATCGGCGAAGGCGGCGAACTCCACCAGGTCGCCAGCGGCGACGGCGACGTGCTGACGACGCAGCAGGGCATCCCGGTATTCGACGACCAGAATTCGCTCAAGGTCGGCGACCGCGGGCCGACGTTGCTCGAGGATTTCCACTTCCGCGAGAAGATCTTCCACTTCGATCACGAGCGTATTCCCGAGCGCGTCGTGCACGCGCGCGGTTATGGTGCGCATGGCACGTTCACGCTGACCGAGAGCCTCGAGGAGTTCACCAGCGCCGGCATTCTCACCGAAGTCGGCGAGCAGACGCCGATGTTCCTGCGTTTCTCGACGGTCGCGGGCAACAAGGGCTCGGCCGATCTGGCGCGCGACGTGCGCGGCTTCGCGGTGAAGTTCTACACCAAGGAAGGCAATTGGGACGTCGTCGGGAACAACATCCCGGTGTTCTTCATCCAGGACGCGATCAAGTTCCCCGACCTGATCCATGCCGCCAAGCAGGAGCCCGACCGTGGCTTCCCGCAGGCGCAGACGGCGCATGACAATTTCTGGGACTTCATCAGCCTGACCCCGGAATCGATGCACATGGTCATGTGGATCATGTCCGACCGCACCATCCCGCGCGGCTTCCGCTTCGTCGAGGGCTTTGGCGTGCACACGTTCCGGTTGGTCAATGCCGAGGGCAAGGGTACTTACGTCAAGTTCCACTTCAAGCCGAAGCTGGGCCTCCAGTCGGTTGCGTGGAACGAAGCGGTCAAGATCAACGGCGCCGATCCCGACTTCCACCGCCGCGACCTGTGGGATTCGATCGACCAGGGCAATTTCCCCGAGTGGGACATGGGCGTGCAGTTGTTCGACGACGAGTTCGCCGACAATTTCGAATTCGACGTGCTCGATGCGACCAAGATCATCCCCGAGGAACAGATCCCGGTCCGCATCATCGGCAGCTTCAAGCTCGATCGTCTCGTCGACAATTTCTTCGCCGAGACCGAGCAGGTCGCGTTCTGCACGCAGAACGTCGTGCCGGGGATCGGCTTCACCAACGATCCGCTGCTGCAGGGCCGCAACTTCTCGTATCTCGATACGCAGCTGAAGCGCCTCGGCAGCACCAACTTCACGCATATCCCGATCAATGCGCCGAAGATCCCGGTGAACAATTACCAGCAGGACGGCCACATGGCGATGCGCAACCCCAAGGGTCGCGTGAACTATGAGCCGAACAGCTGGGCCGGCACGCCGCGCGAGAGCCCGACCAAGGGCTACAAGCACTTCCCGTCGCAGGAGACGGGGCGCAAGGCGCAGGTGCGCTCGGCGACGTTCGCCGATCACTACAGCCAGGCGCGGCAGTTCTTCATCAGCCAGACCGAGATCGAGCAGAAGCACATCGGTGATGCGTTGACGTTCGAGCTGTCGAAGGTCGAACGCGTCGACATCCGCGAACTGATGGTCGGGCATCTGCTCAACATCGACGAGAAGCTCGCGAAGACGGTCGCGACCGGTCTCGGCCTCAAAACGATGCCGCCCAAGGCCAAGGCTGCGGTCGAGACGCGTACCGACCTGCCCGCTTCGGATGCCCTCAGCATCCTGAAGAACACCAGCGGCAGCTTCGAGGGGCGCAAGCTCGGCATCCTCGTCACCGACGGGGCACCGGCTGCGATCGTGCAGGCCCTGGTCGACGGGGTCGTCGCGGCGAAGGCCACGTACGAGATCATCGCACCGAAGGTTGCCGGCGCGACGCTCGACGACGGGACGCTCGCGGAAGGCAAGCAGAAGATCGATGGCGCGCCGTCGGTGCTCTACGATGCCGTCGCGATCGTCGTGTCGGCGGACGGGGCGAAGAAGCTCGGCAAGGACAAGACTGCCAAGGACTTCGTCAGCGACGCGTTCGGGCATGCCAAGTTCATCGGCTTCAACGCCGAGGCGAAGCCGTTCCTGGAAAAGGCCGGCATCGAGGACGAGGACATGGACGACGGCGTGATCGCGCTGGGCGGCAAGGGCGACGTCGACACGTTCCTCAAGATGCTCGGCAAGCTGCGCATCTGGGATCGCGAACTGAACGTCGATCTCGATGCCCCCGCGTTCGAAGACCCCGAGGCGGCTTGATCGCTTCGATCAGACCCGGCTCATCGCCACCGTGCGCTCAGCGTGCGGTGGCGGTGGCCATTCCGGTCAAGAACGAAGACCAGTATCTAGGCGAGTGCCTGGACGCACTGGATCGTGCGGCGGGCCGCTTCGGCGGCAAGGTCGTCATCGTCGCAATGGCGAACGATTGTACCGATGGCACGGTCGAGATTTTGAATAACTGGCGGCCGACCCATGCAACACTTGCATGGTCGGCCGTTTCGCTTTTGCCGGGTGCGAGGCATGCTGGTTGGGCGCGGCGTCTGGCGTTGGACGCGGGCGCGGACCTGCTTACCCATCATACGGATTTGCTGCTGTCGACCGATGCGGACACTAACGTTGCCGCCGACTGGATCGTGCGGATCGTCGCGCATATCGATGCGGGCAATGATGCCGTGGCCGGTCGCGCGCTAACGCTCAAGGCGGATCGAGCGTCGCTGGGTGTCACGGCGCGGCGACGGCTGGATCAGCTCGGACGGTATTACACTGCACTCGATTACCTTCGCGCTCGCGCTGTTACAGAGGCGCACGACACGTGGCCTCGCCATTTCTACGAAGGCGGCGCGAGCATAGCCCTCACGCACGCGATGTACCGTCGGATCGGCGGGGCGCCCACGCCGTCGGTAGCCGAGGACCGTGCCCTGTTCGATCGCATCCGCGCGCATGGCGGCCAGGTGCGTCACCCGTTGAACGTGCGCGTGTTCACGTCCTGCCGGATCTCGGGTCGCGCGCCGGGCGGCATGGCCGATGCAGTGGCGCGGTGGATCGATCAGCCGATCGACGCACCGTTGCACGAAACCTATGCCGTGGTGGCGGCGCTCGACCCCACCGTCGCCAAACCGGACGACCAGTTGACCTTCGCCACGCTGCCCGCGGCGATCCGGGAAGCCCAGTCGCTGATCCGCCTAAGCCGGACCTTCCAGCCGCCACAGATCGAGCCGATAAGCCTCGTGCCGGTCGCTGCGAACGATCAATACGCGATCACCGAGCGCGGCATGGAGTTCGGCAACGGCGTCATCCCCACTTTTGGGATAGTCGGTCTCGCCGATCCAGTGGACCAGCATCACGTACCCGCCTGACGCTACCGCGCTGCGCAGATAGGCGGCGAGCCGGACGATGTCGGCGCTGTCCCAGTAATAGACGACTTCCGACAACATCACGAGATCGAACGGTCCCTCGGGCGCGTCGTCCGGCAGGCGGCGCTGTTCGATCGTCACGTTCTGCTGATCCGCGCACCGCGCACGCGCCGAGGCCAACGCCGTTTGCGAGACGTCGACCGAGAGCAAGGCGTCGCAACGCGGGCCCAGTTGCGCGGTCAGCACACCATTCGCGCACCCGACTTCGAGGGCGTTGCCAAAGCGCGGCTGTGGCAGTGCGGCGAGCGTATCGGCGTATTTGGCGGCTTCGTAGGCGCTGGTCTCGAAGTCCCAGGGATCACCCTTGTCCTTGTAGAGCGCCTCGAAATACGCCGGTTCGATCGAGTGTTCACGCCGCACGGGGAATCTCCAGGAGCAGGGTTGTGGGCCGGTCGAGCAGTCGGAGCATCGCGCCCGGCAGGCGGAAGTTCTCGGCGGCGCCGACGATACGGCCGCCGCGTTGGCTTCGGTGGCAGGCCATCGCACGGCGTTGCTGCGGGCGCCTCGCGCTCGTGTCGATCGAGACGACGCGGCGATTGCGGACGCGCTGCACGACGTCCGCTACGGTCCACCCCCAGACAAGATAATGGTAGAGGCGAACCGCGGTCCGCGCCGCGACGGCTTGCGCGAGCGCGGCGGCGGCTTCGTGATCGCAGTGCGGTTCGCCGACCCACGTCACCGCGATCTGGCGGATACCGCGTGCCCGACACCATGCTGCCAGCCGGTCTGCGGTACGGTCGAAGGCGGGGTCGCCGGGCTTGGGAGGGGCTGCGTCGGGCCAGTCGAGATGGAGCGCAGGCGCGCCGCGCAGGATGTGCAAGGCTGCGGCGGCTTCGGTCCGACGCAAAGCCGCAATGCGCTTGCCGCTCCAGCCCGGTGCATCCGGATGCGAACCTGCGCCATCGGTGACGAACGCGGTATAGGCGCGTCCCCCCGCAGCAGAGATCGCCGCGATCAGCGCGCCGCAGCCGAGCGTCTCGTCATCGGGATGCGGCGCCAGGATCAACCACGGCCCTTGCGCCGCCGCCCTGCCTGCCGACATCGGGCGCGATCGACGGAAAAGGTCGCTCCAGGCGCGGTGGCCCGGCGCTACCACCACCGATCATCGCCCCAGCAATCATCCTCGAGCCACGCCGCCGCCGCCCGGTCGCGTGCCTGATCGGGCACTGGCTGACGCAGATACAGGCCGAGATCGCGGGTGATCCGGTCGATCCGGCTGCCCGCGAAGAACGACGCGGTGCCGACCGATCGTGCCGCCGCCTCCATCGTCTTCAGGCCTGCCTCCTCGACGACGCCGCGGGTCATCAGCACGAACGGGATCGCCTCCGCCGCCTGCGTCTCGGCGAGGTGCGCGGCGCGGCGCACCCATAGCCCGGCGCTGCGCGTCTCGGTGAGGCAGGTCGCGAACCGGGCGCGCTGGATCGGGTCGGCGCCCTTGCCGGTCTGGACGAGGTGATCGCGCAGATGCCGCACCAGCGCTTCGATCGCGCCGAGCTGTACCGCGGTGAACCGCCACGCGCCGGCGCTGAACCGCGGTTCGGTCTCGTACACGTCGGGCGCGCCGATGATTCCCTCGGGACCGATCGCCATGCCGGAGAAATCGAACAGCCCGCTGCAGGTGCCCCGCATGCCGCGCACCTGCCAGCCGCTGTTGTCGGCACGAGCGGTTTCGCCGGCGATCGGAACGAGGACGAGCTGCTTGCCACCATCGGCATCGCGCGCGGTGACCAGGATACCGTCGAGATGCCCTGCCCCGGTCGCGAAGCTCTTGCGGCCATCGAGTACCCAGCGATCGGTCCCGTCCTGCCGGATCGACAGGCCGGGTGTCGGCTCGGTGTTCCAGACCCCGAACACCCGCCCGGCTTCCAGATCGCTGGCCAACGCCCGTCGCTGCACATCGTCGCCATAGGCCGAGACGAGCTGGGCGGCGTTGACGTGACCCTCGAATACGCGGCCGAGACTGAGGTCGGCGCCCCCGATCGCGCGCAGGACATCGACGAGTGCGTCGGTCTGCTCCGGAGCCGAGACATCGACGAACTCCGCGAGTGCACCCGCCGCGTGTAGCGCCCTGACGCGGTCGGCAGGAAAAACCTCGTCCCCGTTGCTGCGATCCCAGTCCGCCGCTAGCGCGCGGACCGATTCCAAGGTCGTCCAACCCTTTGGATGAATGGGCGATTGTGCCGGCGATAGTCTGGTCAGTGGATCAATCCCCGCGCCCGGCGAACCATTCGATACGGCCGCTCTGCGACTAGAACGCCAAACCGTCGAGAGCGTTGCGTCGATCGTCCCCGACAACGGTTAACCGGATCCGAATCCGCCCCGAACCTTTGGTTAACGCTTGGCCGGCATAGTGGCCCGAACGGAAGGAACGGATCGATGGCACACAAACAGGATATCTTCGCGCTGGTCGGCAAGCGGATGTGCGCGTCGCCAAGGCACCAGGATCTGACCGCGAGCTATGACCGACCGCAGATCGCCGATCTGATCCGCCGGATCGACCGCGCGCTGACCGAGCGCCGCGCCGCCTGACGGCTAGTCGTGCTCGTCGGACCGTTCGGCGAAGCCTATCGCCGCCGCATAGGCCTCGGCCGCCCGGATTTCCCGCGCGTCCTTGAAAGCGACGTGCGGTGCCGGCGCCTGCCCGGTCGCGCGAAGTACCGCCCACAGCGCAAACCGCCGCCCCGGTTCACGCTCGGTCCCGAACGTGATCGACACGCGCTCGCGTCCCGCTTCCAAAGCCTCGGGGCTAAGCGTATCGATGTCGGTCGTACCGAAGAAATGCTGCGAGATCGCGTCGAGGTCCATGCACGGCGCCTAGCCGAGCGCCCGCCTCCCGCGCAATCGCGCGCATGCCTGCGATCCGCGTATCGCAACGGTTGCGATCGGCACGCTCTCCGCTTAGACGCCGTCCTCCGACGCTTCCGAGCGCCGGCGAGGGAGAGTGTCCGAGTGGTTTAAGGAACTGGTCTTGAAAACCAGCGATGGGGTAACTCATCCGTGGGTTCGAATCCCACCTCTTCCGCCAGCCCCCCGCCCCAGTCGCAGGACCCGACGATGACGCGATCATCCGCGCCAATGTCGTATGCCGGGGAACGCAAGGCCTACGCGACCGGTTGAGCCTGTCCCCCTGACCACGCCGCGTGCGGTCAGGGCGGCCAGGAGAAATGCGTGCCCCTATCCGAACCACTCCATCATCCCGCCATCACGGCGGGCAAGGTCGCGGTCGTCACCGGCGGGGCTAGCGGGATCGGCCTCGCGGTCGGCCGCCGGCTTGGCCAAGCGGGGATGATCGTCGTCCTCGCCGACCTTCCCGGTGTCGCGCTCGACGCCGCCGCCGAGCGCCTGCGCGACGATGGGATCGACGTCCGAACCGTCCCGGTCGATGTCGGCGACCCCGCCCGGATCGCGACCCTCCACCAAGTCGCATCGGCGGCAGGATCGGTCGCGCTGCTCCTGAACAATGCCGGGCGCGAGGGCGGCGGCGGGATCCTTGCCGGCGACGGCATCTGGGAGAGGACGCTGGCCACGAACCTGATGGGGCCGCTGTACGGGATCCAGCGGTTTCTGCCCGACATGCTCGCTGCCGACTGGCCGTGTGCGATCGTCAACACCGGTTCGAAGCAGGGCATCACGCTGCCCCCCGGCGATACCGCGTACAACGTCAGCAAGGCGGGGCTGAAGGCGCTGACCGAATCGCTGGCGCACGACCTGATCGCGACCGAGGGGCGGATCACAGCACACCTGCTGATCCCTGGCTTCACCTATACCGGCTTCAGCGAGCGCCGCGGCATCGTCGAGAAACCCGACGCCGCCTGGACCGCGGACCAGGTCGCCGACTTCCTGATCGCCCGCATGGCCGCTGGCGATTTCTACATCCTGTGCCCGGACAACGACGTCAGTCGCGCGGTCGACGAGCGACGGATCGCATGGTCCGCAGGCGACATCATCGAGAACCGACCCGCCCTGTCGCGCTGGCACCCCGACTATGCCCAGGCATTCGCCGCCCATATGAAAGGAGACGTCGCATGAAGATCGGATTTATCGGGCTCGGCCAGATGGGCAGTGCCATGGCGGCGAACCTGGTCAAGGCGGGGCACGACGTCACCGTCTGGAACCGGTCGCCGGATAAGGCAGACGCGCTGGTCGCAGCCGGTGCCACGCTCGCGAGAACACCGGCGGACGTCGCCCGCGGCGAGGTCGTGATGTCGATGCTCGCCGACGATAGCGCGCTCGAAGCGGTCGTGTACGGCGCGGGCGGCATCAGCGGCTGTCCGGCGCTGCACGTCTCGCATTCGACGATCAGCCTGACTCTGTCGGACCGTCTCGCTGCCGAGGGCAACTACATTGCCGCCCCGGTGTTCGGTCGGCCACCCGCCGCCGAAGCCGGTGCGCTCTTCGTGGTCGCGGCGGGCGCATCGGCGTTGATCGATCGCTGCGAACCGCTGTTCGACGCGATCGGCCAGAAGCTGTTCCGGATCGGCGAGACGCCGTCGGCGGCCAACCTCGTCAAGCTCAGCGGCAACTTCATGATCATGGCCGCGGTCGAGGCGATGGCCGAGGCGATGACGCTCGCGGAGAAAGGCGGCGTCGATCGCGGCCTGCTGCTTGAGGTGCTGACCGGCACGCTGTTCGATGCGCCCGTCTACAAGAATTACGGCGCGATGCTGGTCGAGGACCGGTTCAAGCCGGCCGGGTTCGCCGCGCCGCTGGGGCTCAAGGACATGAACCTGGTCGATGCCGCCGCCGGGGCGTCGCGGACGCCGATGCCGCTGCTCGGAATCGTTCGCGACCATCTGCGCGGGGCGATCGCGCAGGGTGGCGAAGACATCGACTGGGCGGGCGTTGGGCTAGCGGTGCGTCGTAACGCCGGTCTCGACTGACCGATCAGTTGTGCGCGACGCGTCCACCGTCGCATACCACGCGGCATAATCGGTATTGGCGACCATGTGGCGATTGAGGTCGGGCGCGCCGTCGGACCACCAGACCGGCCCGCGCTCGCCGAGCCCGCGTTTCGCCGCGTCGACCCGCGCACGCGCATCGGCTTCCGCCGCGGAGTCCGCACTGCGCCCGGCGGTACCGACGTCGCGGCGGGCCTGCATCAGGTCATGCACGAGCGTCGCGCGGCGTTCCGGCGGCAAAGCGGGATCGGACGTCCGCCACAATCGTCCGCGCACCACGAAATAACGACCGTCGGGAGTCACGGGATGGGTTTCCCCGGCAGGTTTCATACGGCTCATGACCGCCCAACGCCGGACGTGCCGTTCCGGCTGCGTCGGCGGGGACCGCTTTGCCGACTGGCCCGGTACGCGATTTGCGCTAAATGCTGGGCCCATGGCGACCGCCCGTCCCTCCCCTGCACGCCGACGTCGCGGCCGCCGATCGCGGGGCGGGCTGTCGCACGAACATTGGCTGCTGATCCTGGGAACCGCGGTCGTGGTGGCGGTAACTTGCGGCTCGATCACGCGCCTCCCGTGGCCGTCCAGATCGCAGCCCAGATCTTCGCCGCGCATACTGACGATGGCCGAGGCGCGCGCGTCGAATGCGCTGGTGCCGATCATCAGCCGCGATCGCAAAGCTGCCGACCGCTTCGTCTTCCGCGGCGGTGAAGCGGCCCGTGAACAGGCGGTCGAATGCCTCGCCACCGTCGCGCTCTACGAAGCGGGCACCGACCGCGATGGCCAGCGCGCGGTGATCCAGGTCGTGCTCAACCGGGTCCGCGCGCGCGGCTTTCCCAAGACGGTGTGCGGCGTGGTCTACCAGGGCTCGGGCCGGACCACCGGGTGCCAGTTCTCGTTCACCTGCGACGGATCGCTCCTGCGCCGCCCGGAACATGCCGGATGGGACCAGGCGAGACGCGCCGCCCGCCGCGCGCTCGACGGCCATGTCTACGCCGCGGTCGGTCGCGCGACGCATTACCATACCGACTGGATGGTCCCCTATTGGCGGTCGTCGCTCGAGAAGATCGGGCAGGTGAACGCGCACATCTTCTATCAACGGCCCTAAGACGCAGCGCGAGGATCCGGCCGCAACCCGGAACACAGGAGCTCGACGATGTCGTGCGCGATCTGCTCCGCGGACATCGGCCCATCCGCCCGGAACCAGCGCGCCGGCCAGTTCAACGCCCCTGCCAGCGTAAATGCGGCCAGCCGCACATCCTTCACCGCCGCCGAGCCATCCGCGACGGCGTCCTCGATCATCCCCCGCATCGTCGCATCGATCTCGGTCTTCAGCGCGCGAAATTCGGCCCTCGCGCCGGGTGACAGCACTTCGTCGGGTGTCCGGATCACGCAGCGGCCGAAATCATCCATCGTCACCTGTGCATACAGTCGCAGGAACGCCTTCAACCGATCCAGTCCATCCCCGTCGATGTGTCGCGACCGTTCGGCAGCCTCGCGCAATTGTACCAGCCCGATCCGGACGCATTCGAACAGCACCTGATCCTTGTTGCCGAGATGGTGATAGATCACCGGTTTGGTCACGCCGAGGCTTGCCGCGACATCGTCGAGCGAAGTCGCATGGAAACCGCGGGCGTTGAACATGCTCACGGCCGCACGCAGCAGCGCGTCACGCTTCTCCAGGCGCAACGCCTCGCGCGCCGCCCCAGTCTGGAACGGAGAGGCGGAGGAAGATCGGGCAGCAGGTTGAACGGACATCGCCCTTCTTGACACAGGGCCACCGCACGGCGCAACTACTCGCCAGTAGACTGTCTACCGAGCCGTATCGCGACAGGCTCACCGACACATATTGTGAGGGCTGCGGACATGCCGAGATCCATTGTGACGACAGCGTTCGGCTGAATTGCGCCGCCCCCTGACAATTTCAGCGCAGGCACGACGCCGGCGCATACCAGCCTCTACGAAAGAAGATTCATGACGACCGATCCCATCATCATCGCCAGCTATGCCCGTACACCGATGGGCGGCTTCCAGGGTGCGCTATCCGGCGTCACCGCGGTCGAACTCGGCGCCACTGCGGTCCGTGCCGCCGTCGAGCGGTCGAAAGTCGACCCGGCGATCATCGACCGCATCTACATGGGCTGCGTGCTGCCAGCCGGGCTCGGCCAGGCACCTGCGCGGCAGGCAGCACTGGGCGCCGGCCTGCCCAATTCGGTCGAGGCGACAACGGTCAACAAGATGTGCGGATCGGGCATGCAGGCGACGATCATGGCGACCGAGGCGCTGATGGCGGGGACCGTCGACGTCGTGATCGCAGGCGGCATGGAGAGCATGACCAACGCGCCGTTCCTGCTCGCCAAGCACCGTTCGGGGGCGCGGATCGGTCACGACGTCGTCTCGGATTCGATGATGATGGACGGGCTCGAGGACGCGTATGAGAAGGGCAAGCCGATGGGCGCCTTCGCCGAGGATACCGCGGGCGAATACCAGTTCACGCGCGAGGATCAGGACGCGTTCGCGATCGAGAGCCTGACGCGCGCCAGCGCCGCGATCACCAGCGGCGGCTTCGCGGACGAGGTCGTGCCGGTCACGGTCAAGACGCGCGGCGGCGACGTGATCGTCAGTGAGGACGAACAGCCTGGCAAGGCCAAGCCCGAGAAGATCCCCGGCCTGCGCCCTGCGTTCGCCAAGGCCGGCACGATCACCGCCGCCACCTCGGCCTCGATCTCGGACGGCGCCGCCGCGCTCGTGCTGACCCGCGCGAGCGTCGCCGAGAAGCTTGGGCTGAGCCAGGAAGCACGGATCGTCGCCACCGCTGCACATGCGCATGCCCCGGCGCTGTTCACGACCGCGCCCGTTTCGGCGATCCGGAAGGTTCTCGACCGTGCCGGCTGGAGTGTAGAGGACGTCGACCTGTTCGAGGTCAACGAGGCCTTTGCAACGGTCGCGATGATCGCGATGCGCGAACTCGGCATCCCGCGCGACAAGCTGAACGTCAACGGCGGTGCGACCGCACTCGGCCACCCGATCGGCGCGAGCGGCGCGCGGATCATCGCGACGTTGGTCGCTGCGCTGAAACTGCGCGGGCTGAAGAAGGGTGTCGCTGCGCTCTGCATCGGCGGCGGCGAGGCAACCGCCGTCGCGGTCGAACTGATCGACTGACGACCGGTGCGGCAAGTTGGGCGTGACGGCGCCGGACATGCCGCATCCACGATCTGCTGAAATTCGAGGCCGTCGACGCAAGACCCGATATCCCAAGCCCCGTTTCCCAGGAGCAGTCCGATGGCCCATGCTTATATCGTCGACGCGTTGCGCACGCCGGGCGGTCGTCGCAAGGGGGCGCTCGCAGGGATTCATGCGGCGGATCTGGGGGCGATCGTGCTCGATGCGCTGGTGACCCGGACGGGGCTTGATCCGGCGGTGATCGAGGACGTGATCGTCGGCTGCGTCAGCCAGGTGGGCGAGCAGGCTTTCGCGTTCGGGCGCAACATGGTGCTCGCCTCGTCGCTGCCCGACAGCGTCCCCGCGGTCACGATCGACCGCCAGTGCGGATCGTCGCAACAGGCGCTGCACTTCGCCGCGCAGGCGATCATGTCGGGTACCCAGGACGTCGTGATCGCGGCGGGTGCCGAGAGCATGACGCGGGTGCCGATGGGCTCGAACGTCCGCCTCTATGCCGAGGCGGGCCTGGGCAAAGGTCCGTGGAGCCAGGCGATCCTCGACCGGTTCGAGGTCGCCGAATTCAGCCAGTTCAAGGGCGCGCAGATGGTCGCCGACAAATACGGCCTGACCCGCGAGGCGATGGACGCCTACGCCCTGCAAAGCCACCAGCGCGCCGCAGCCGCGACCGCCAGCGGCGCTTTCGACGATGAGATCGTCCCGGTCGACGCGCTGTCGCATGACGAAGGCATCCGCGCCGACGCGTCGATGGAGGGCATTGCCGGGGTCAAGCCGATCGCCGAGGGCGGCACGATCACCGCTGCCAACGCCAGCCAGATCACCGATGGTGCCTCCGCGACGTTGATCGTCAGCGAGGCTGCGCTGAAGACATACGGGCTGACGCCGCTCGCCCGTGTCCATACGCTGACGGTGTCGGCGGGCGATCCGGTCATCATGCTGGAGGAGCCGATCCCGGCGACCTTCAAGGCCCTGAAGCGCTCCGGACTGTCGATCGACGACATCGACCTGTTCGAAGTCAACGAAGCGTTCGCCGCGATCCCGCTGGCGTGGCTCAAAGCGACCGGAGTCGATTCTGCGCGGCTCAACGTCAATGGCGGCGCGATCGCGCTCGGCCATCCGCTCGGCGCGAGCGGCACGAAGCTGATGGCGACCTTGCTCCATGCGCTGAAGGCGCGCGGCGGCCGCTATGGTCTGCAGACGATGTGCGAGGGCGGCGGCATGGCGAACGTCACGATCGTCGAAATGCTGAACCGGTGACCGCGCTCGCGGGCCTCCGCGTCGTCGAGTTCGCCAGTATCGGGCCGGGTCCGCACGCCGCGATGCTGCTCTCCGACCTGGGAGCCGAGGTGCTGAGGATCGAGCGGGTCGGTAGTGGCGGCTGGCGCAACCCGGTCATGGATCGCGGCCGCGCGGTGCTTCCGCTCGACATACGGACGCCGGAAGGGCGCGACCGGGCGCTGGCGATCGTCGATCGTGCCGACGTCGTGATCGAAGGGTTGCGGCCGGGCGTGATGGAGCGGCTCGGGCTCGGGCCGGACCTGATGCTCGAACGCAATCCGCGGCTCGTCTACGGGCGGATGACCGGCTGGGGACAGACCGGTCCGCTCGCGCAGGTCGCGGGGCACGATCTCAACTACATCGCGCTGACCGGCGCGCTGGCGGCGATCGGCACGCCCGGCGATCCGCCCCCGCCCCCGCTGAACCTGATCGGGGATTTCGGCGGCGGATCGCTGTACCTAGTCGCCGGGATCCTTGCGGCGTTGCTCGAACGTGGACGCTCGGGGCGTGGCCAGATCGTCGATGCGGCGATCGTCGACGGCGTCGCGTCGATGATGACGATGTTCGCGGGGCTGACCGCGGCCGGACACATGTCGATGGACCGGGACCGCAACATGCTCGGCGGCGCGGCGCCCTTTTATCGCTGCTACACCTGCGCCGACGGCCGCTTCGTCTCGGTCGGTGCGATCGAGCCGAAATTCTACGCCGAACTGCTCGATCGGCTCGGGCTGCCCCCCGAACTGGCGGCGGAACAGATGGTCGTGGAGCGCTGGCCCGAGACCGCGCGGCGGTTCGCGGCGGTGTTCGTAACGAAATCGCGCGATCAATGGTGCGCGGTGCTGGAAGGCACCGACACCTGTTTTGCGCCTGTGCTCGAACTCGACGAGGTATCGGCGCACGGCCACATGGCGGCTCGCGGCGCGGTGGTCGACGGCATATGGCAAGCCGCCCCCGCCCCGCGCCTGTCGCGCACGCCGGGCCGGATCGCACCGACGACGGACGGCGCGGCGCGACTAGCGGACTGGGGCGTCGCCTAGTCGCGCATGACCTGCCGCAGCAGATGCTGTGCGCGCGACAGATGCGGCCGGTCGAGCATGCCGCCCTTGTGGCCGATCGTGCCGACGCCGGGATTGGCCGCGAACAGATCGACGATCGCCTGCGCCTCGGCGATTTCCGCCTCCGTTGGCGTGAAAGCGGCGTTGATCACGTCGACCTGTGCCGGGTGGATCGCCAGCATCCCACGATAACCGTCACGACGGGCCTTTTCGGCACGCGTCCGCAACCCCTCAAGGTCACGGAAGTCGCCCTGGATCGTCTCGATCGCCGTCACGCCCGCGGTCGCCGCACCCAGCAGGCACATCGAGCGCGCCAGTTCGTAGGTAAAGCCGTAACTGCCGTCGGTATTGCGGTTCGCGCTCGCCCCGATCGAATCGGCAAGGTCCTCCGCACCCCAGGTGAGCGCAACGACGCGAGGCGCGCCCTTGTAATCGCCGGTATGGAACATTGATTCCGCGGTCTCGGTGACCAGCACGATGACCGGCGTCGCGCCGATCACGATGCCGTGCGCAGCCTCGAACGCGGACAGATAATGGTCGAGCCGATCGACGTCCTGCCGGCCATAGACCTTGGGAAGCATGATCCCGCCGGGCTGCGCGGGCATGATCGCGGCAAGGTCTGCCAGCGTATGCGGCCCATCGAGCGGATTGATCCGCACCCACAGGCGCGACCGCTGCGGCGCGTTCGCGTTCAAGGCGTCATGCACCAGCCGGCGAGCGAGTGGCTTGTTCTCGGTCGCGACTGCATCTTCGAGGTCGAGGAGGACGATGTCGGCACCGCCCTCGATCGCCTTGGTCATCTTCCTGTCGCTGTCGCCCGGCGCGAACAGCCAGGACCGCATTTTCAACGACGATGGATCGGACATTCTCGGCGTTCCTACAGGCTCGAAACAGGGCAACTGCGTACGGCCTTGGCCATCGCCGGGCAACTCCGCGGGCATTTGGGCGATGCCTACGCGCGTGATAGGCAGGCACCATGCGATAGCGAAGCGTTCCCCTGCCGAAGAATGCATTGATTGCCCGAACCGCCCGCTGCCGGGCAAACGGCGCAGCGGAGACACATCATGGCGCATTCACTCACCCATCTGGAACGGCTCGAAGCCGAGGCGATCCACATCCTGCGCGAAGTCGTCGCCGAGGCCGACAAGCCGGTGATGCTGTATTCGGTCGGCAAGGATTCGGCCGTGATGCTGCATCTTGCGCGCAAGGCTTTCTACCCGTCGCCCCCGCCCTTTCCGCTGCTGCACGTCGACACGACCTGGAAATTCCAGGAGATGTATAAGCTGCGCGATCGGATGGCGGCCGAGAGCGGCATGGAGTTGCTCGTCTACAAGAACCCGGAGGCGATCGCGCGCGGGATCAACCCGTTCGATCATGGCGCGCTGCACACCGACATGTGGAAGACCGAGGGGCTGAAACAGGCGCTGAACCTGCACGGCTTCGACGCTGCGTTCGGCGGCGCGCGGCGCGACGAGGAGAAGTCGCGCGCCAAGGAACGCATCATCTCGTTCCGCACCGCGACGCATGGCTGGGATCCGAAGAACCAGCGGCCCGAGCTGTGGAACCTCTACAATGCGCGGAAGGCGAAGGGCGAGAGCATCCGCGTGTTCCCGATCTCGAACTGGACCGAACTCGACGTCTGGCAATATATCCAGCTGAACGACGTGCCGATCGTCCCGCTCTACTTCGCCGGCGTACGTCCCACGGTCGAGCGCGACGGCATGCTGCTGATGGTCGACGACGACCGTTTCCCGTTGCGGCCCGGCGAAGTCCCGGTCGATCGCTCGATCCGCTTCCGCACGCTTGGCTGCTACCCGCTGACCGGCGCGGTCGAGAGCACGGCGTCGACGCTGTCAGAGATCATCCAGGAAACGCTGCTGACCACGACGAGCGAACGCC
Organism: Sphingomonas sp. SL1004; assembly: GCF_057815015.1. Taxonomy (NCBI): domain Bacteria; kingdom Pseudomonadati; phylum Pseudomonadota; class Alphaproteobacteria; order Sphingomonadales; family Sphingomonadaceae; genus Sphingomonas; species Sphingomonas sp. SL1004. The sequence continues at coordinate 508,969 of NZ_JBYMUX010000001.1, read as the reverse complement.
AAGGCCGCGCGATCGACAAGGATGCCGGCGGCGCGGGCATGGAGAAGAAGAAACAGGAGGGGTATTTCTGATGGAGCCGCATACGCCCTCAGCCATCAGTCCCCCACCCGTCATCCCAGCGAACGCTGGAATCTCGTGCCGCGAGGGCACGCTCACGACCGCAAGAGATTCCAGCTTTCGCTGGAATGACGGAGTTCTCTGATGTCCGACGCCGTTACAATCCCGCAAACCTCGGCCTACCAGACCGAAGCGCTGATCGCCGAGGATATCGACGCGTATCTCGACCAGCACCGCAACAAGACGATGCTGCGTTTCATCACCTGTGGGTCGGTGGATGACGGCAAGTCGACGCTGATCGGCCGCTTGCTGTACGATTCGAAGATGATCTTCGAGGATCAGCTCACAGCCCTCGAAGCGGACAGCAAGCGGGTCGGTACGCAGGGGCAGGAAATCGACTTCGCGCTGCTGGTCGACGGGCTCGCCGCCGAGCGCGAACAGGGCATCACGATCGACGTCGCCTATCGCTTCTTCTCGACCGAAAAGCGCAAGTTCATCGTCGCGGATACGCCGGGTCACGAGCAATATACTCGCAACATGGTGACCGGCGCGTCGACCGCCGACCTGGCCGTGATCCTGATCGACGCGCGCAAGGGCGTGCTGACGCAGACCAAGCGCCACAGCTATCTCGCGCACCTGATCGGCATCCGGAACCTGGTGCTGGCGGTCAACAAGATGGACCTGATCGGCTACGATCAAGCGCGGTACGACGAGATCGTCGCGGAGTATTCGGTGTTCGCCAAGAGCATAGGCATCACTGCGTTCACGCCGATGCCGATCTCGGGCTTCAAAGGCGACAACATCTCGATCGCCTCCGAAACCATGCCCTGGTACACCGGCCCGACGCTGATGGAGCATCTCGAAGCGGTCGACGTCGACCTTGACGACGACCAGGCCAAGCCGTTCCGGATGAGCGTGCAGTGGGTCAACCGCCCCAACCTCGATTTCCGCGGCTTCTCCGGCCAGATCGCTGCGGGCACGGTCAAGCCCGGCGACGCGATCCGCGTCCTGCCCGGCGGCAAGACCTCGACGATCAGCCGGATCACGACGCTGGACGGCGATCTCGACGAGGCGGTTGCCGGCCAGTCGGTCACGCTGTCGTTCGCCGACGAGATCGATTGCTCGCGCGGTAACGTCATCGCTGCCTCGGACTCGCCGCCCGAGACCGCCGACCAGTTCGAGACGACGATCGTCTGGATGGACGACGAACCGCTGATCGTCGGCCGCTCCTACTGGCTGAAGCTCGGCACGCAGATGGTGTCGGCGACGGTCCGCGAACCGAAATACCAGGTCAACGTCAACACGATGGAGCGGCTCGCAACCAAGACGCTCGAATTGAACGCGATCGGCGTCGCGGAGATCACGACGGACCGCGCGATCGTGTTCGAAGCCTATGCTCAAGAGGGTGCCGCCCCGAACAAGGTGCTCGGCGGGTTCATCCTGATCGACAAGATCACCAATGCGACGGTCGCAGCGGGAATGGTTCATTTCAGCCTGCGCCGGTCGCAGAACGTCCACTGGCAGGCGACCGACATCGGCCGCGACGCGCATGCCGGGCTCAAGAACCAGAAGCCCGCCGTGCTCTGGTTCACCGGGCTGTCGGGTGCGGGCAAGTCGACGATCGCCAACGAGGTCGAGAAGCAGCTCAACCTGATGAATCGCCACACCTTCCTGCTGGACGGCGACAATATCCGCCACGGGCTGAACAAGGACCTGGGCTTCACCGAGGCCGACCGGATCGAGAATATCCGGCGGGTCGGCGAGGTGGCGAAGCTGATGGCGGACGCCGGGCTGATCGTCCTCACCGCGTTCATCTCGCCGTTCCGTGCCGAACGCGATATGGTCCGGTCGATGCTTCCCGAAGGCGAGTTCATCGAGATCTTCGTCGACACGCCACTCGATGTGGCGGAAGGTCGCGACGTGAAGGGGCTTTATAAAAAGGCGCGTGCGGGGGATTTGAAGAACTTTACCGGGATCGATAGCCCGTACGAGGCGCCGCTGAACGCCGAGATTCGCGTCAACACGGTGGCGATGACGCCGGTCGAGGCCGCCGAATTCATCGTCCGCCAGATCATGCCGCTTAAATGACGGTCATCGAAAGCGACGTCCGTCTCGCCGAACGCCTCGCCACCGAAGCAGGCGCGATCCTGCTCGGGTTGCAGGCAAACGGCGGGCTGACCGGCAAGGAGCTCGGCAAGGCTGGCGACGAGCAGGCCAACACCTATCTGATGCGCAAGCTGCGCGCGGCGCGGCCCGACGACGCGATCCTGTCCGAAGAGGAAAAGGACACCGGCGATCGCTGTTCGGTGCGGCGCGCGTGGATCATCGACCCGCTCGACGGCACGCGCGAATATGGCGAGGGGCGGACCGACTGGGCAGTGCACGTCGCGCTCGCCATCGACGGCGTCGCAACCGTCGGTGCGGTGGCGTTGCCGGGACTGGGACTGACGCTGACCTCCGGCGCGCCGAAGCCGCTGGAGCCAGCGAGCGATCCGTTGCGCATGCTGGTCAGCCGCAGCCGTCCGGCGCGCGAGGCGATCGCCGTCGCCGAAGCGATGGGGGCGACCCTGGTGCCGATGGGCTCGGCGGGCGCGAAGGCGATGGCGGTGGTCCGCGGCCAGGCCGAGATCTACCTGCATACCGGCGGGCAATATGAGTGGGACAATTGCGCGCCGATCGCGGTGGCGCAGGCGGCCGGGCTGCACGTCAGCCGCGTGGACGGCTCCCCGCTCGTCTACAACTGCGCCGATCCGTATTTGCCCGACCTGCTGATCTGTCGACTCGAACTCGCCCCGCGCGTTCTGGAACTGGTGAGGACCCTACCGCCGGCCTGATGCTCCCGGAAAAGAGGATGCCGCGCTCTTTCCTGCCTGTGCCTGTGCAAGGCTATGCTGACCAAGCGACCCATTGCCGGTGCCGTTCAACGACGATGCGTGCACCTCTTCGGTGCCACTCTTCGTAACTCGCATCTTCGATCCAGAGCTTGGTCGTCACGAGCAGGGCGCTGCGGTCGACTCCGTGGCTCCTGATCGCGGCGCCGCCTGCCGCTTCGTTCCATAGGGCGCAGCGGTATCGAGCAGGCGGTAGCCGGGACGGCTGTCCAGTCCTTCGCTTGGAACGCTGTTCTTGAATCCGAGCTTGGTCACGATCACCACCTCGTCGCGGATCAGCGAGATCGCGTCGTTGCGGTCGGTTGCCGGGCCATAGCCGACGCTGAGCCCCATGCAGCCGAGCCCCACAGCCGATACTTCGACGCCACTCCGTCCCAGTATGCGTTTGCGAGCATTACGCGAAGATCGCGGGCTGAGCTTTCGGTAGGATCCGTCATCCCTGCGAGAGCTGGGATAACGGCGCGGCGTTCCGATTAGCCGGTGAAAACGGGATGAGCCTATGACTGGACGGCGCGAAACCTGTTCGATCCAGGCCTCGCCACTGGCGCGTCAGTACCCCGATACCCTTACGATGGTCGTCGGGGTGGCAGAGGAGAAACGCTGCGCGCGCGGTTTGCTTATGGAAGCACTCGGGTATCGCGACGACCGCGGAACGAGGTTCGCCGACAGCCGCGTTAGCTCGCGTTGTTCAAATACCGGTCGCGAGGCAGATCGTCCGGGACGGTGACGTCCGGAGTCGGTCGTGACGCCGCCTTGGCGAGCCAGGCGGAACCGCCGTCGCGGCCTCGCGTGGATCCGTCACCACGAGTAGCGACACGACCATATACGGGACGCTCCCGATCGCCCGGCGCGCCGCCAAACATCGCGGCGATATTGCCGTAGGTCGAGGGATCACGACCGTCGAGACTCAGCCGATCGTTGAGATAGCAGGCCGTCGCCCATGCCGTCTCGGGATCGGGTGTCATGGCGATCAGCCGCTTCGCCCAGTACATCCGCAAATTATTGTGCATCCAGCCGAACCGAACGAACTGCCGCTGACACGCATTCCAGGTTTCGTCACGCGTCTCGCCGCGAAGCAACGCGGTCAGGCTCTCCACGTCCGGTCTCGGATCATTCGCGTGCTCCGCCAAAGTGCTGCGCGCCCATACTGCGATACGATCATAGGTCTCGGGGGTCTTCAGCCCATGCGCCTGGTAGTGGAACCACTCACGCCAGCCGAGCAATTCGTCCGCAAACTTGGCCTTGTGCCTCGTGCCGGCGGAAGCGCTCGCTACCGTCCGCATAACCTCACGGGGGCCGAGCACGCCAAAATGCAGATAGGCCGACAAGCCGCTCGCGCCCTCTGGCTGCGTAGCGTCGTTGCGCGCGGTGGCATAGCCGGGCAGCACGTCTCGCGTCAGGCGCCGCAACCGTTCCTCGGCGGCGATACGACCGGCAGGAAAAGCCGGGCTGATCGGAAGGCTGTGATCGATGTCCAACCTGGCTACCAGTGCGGCGAGATCGAGGTCGTCTAGTCGGTCCGGCGTGAATGGCAGCGGACCGTCGAACGGCGCGATCTCGGCTGTCTCGTCGATCGAGTCGAGCCAGTTCGTTCGCTCCGGTTCATGGCGCCGGAGGAACGTCGACCGGCTACCGACGTCGGAGCCCAGCACGGCAGGCGGGACCAGGCACGCCGCATTGACCGCATAGACGGGCACTGCGATCCGCGACGCGACGCGGTCGGTCTGCCAGCGTGCGACGAAGGTTGGTTGATCCTCCACCACCAGTGCGGCTGCGTCGGCACCGAGCCGGTAGACGAGGCCCTTCTCGCGGTGGTCCGCGCGATCGACATGCTGGACGCAGGCGAGCCCGCGCGTACGACAGCCGGCGGCAAGATCACGACTAGCGCCCAATATGAAATGGTGCAGCCTGTCCGACGCGTAGGGGTAATCCTCCCGTACGCCGTGATACACGAGCACCGGCACGCCAAGCGCTTTGCCGAGCCGGACGGCGGCGTCGATCACCGGATTGTCCTGCGCGCGCAATGCCTGCTGGAGCCAGCACAGAACGTACCGTCCATGCGAGACGTCGGGGCGTGCGTTCATCGCACGAACGCGGGGTGCCTCGCGCCAATCGACAAGACCTCGCGGAAGTGGCTGCGACGGCAGCTGGGCGGTCACCATCCCATGCTGCCCGGTATGCCCTTGAACGGACCGGCGAGATCCGACGTGATCCACCCGCCGTAAAAGCCGCCCGGTTGCGGCCGGACGCGCTCGCCGTCGACGGCGCACAGCTCGAACGGACCTGCATAAAATGCGACGTGATCGCGCAGCATTGCGAACGCCGGCGCGGGATCGGGATAGCTCCACCCGACGTCGCGGAACATCTGTCCACCAATCTCGATATCCCAATAGCGCGCTTCCCCCTTCCATTCGCAGAACGAACGTCGTTGCGAAGGGCGAAGCAGGCCGGGCGCGATCGCGTCGGGGGGGATGTACCAGCTCGGCGGATGGCTCGTCTCGATCGTCCGTACGGCAGCGCGCGTGTCGGCAACGACGATGGCGGCATGCTCGATGCGAATGTGCCGATCGCTCTGCTGAGCGACGGCGGGCCGTGGATATTGCCAGACGCTCTCCTGCCCGGGCGCCACAGTATTCGGCCGCGGCGTCATGCTCGCGCCTCCCGCCTGCCGAGCCAGCGCTGCAGGCGTGGACGCACTTTCAGGAAACGCAGATACGCGCGTTCCATCAGTCCGAGCACGGTTGGGTTTCGCGCGAGCAATCCCACTGGGCGCAAGACCGGGATCGCGCGCCACATCGCCGCAAACGCCGCGGCGCCGGACAGGAGACGCCCGTCTTCCATCGCGTGAAAGCGAGCCAGCAGCTCGGCGCGATCGATCGGACAAGCTTCCGCGCCAGTCGCGTCGACGAAATCGATCCTGCCCCGTCGGTCCAGTCGACGCATGACCGCGATCTCGCGTCGGCACAGGGGACAGTTGCCGTCATGCCAGACGATCACGCGGCTCACGTCTCGGCTTCGGCGGCAGGATTATCGCGCCAGATGCGTTCGGCGAGAAAGGTCGCGAAGCCGAGCCACGCCACGAACGGCACACCGGTCGCGGCAGCCGGCTTGTCCACCTCGGCGGCAGTCGCGACATAGGCGGCGCTGGACGCGACCATAGCCGCCGATGCCACCGCGCTCGCGCCCAGTTTCTTTTCGCGGAAGAACAGCTGGGTCCAACCGCCGACCATTGCGGTATTCAGCAACCATAGTCCGACGGCTGCATTGCGCGCCGGGCCCGATGGCTGCCGCAACAGCCGATAGCCACCAACCGCAAGCCCCGCCTCCAGCACTGGCCACACGGCCCCGAACGCTGCGTCAGGCGGTGTGAACCCCGGTTTTTCGAGCCTGCGATACCAGCGCCGGATGCGTGGATGCGACGGGTCGGGTGCATTGCGCCGGCCAATCAGCGCACTCGCGCCAAGCACGATACCGACTGCACCCAGCGCCGTCAGCGGTGACAGCCCGATCGACGGCGGCGTCTTGGCTGAAAGCGGAGTGTCCGCGCACGCGACATCGGTCTGCTCAGCCAAAGCGCCTTCCGGATACCGGGAGAGATCGGGCGTCTTCGCGCCACCACCGAACATCTTGCCTACCACGCCGCGAACGGCCGGCCGGCTTGCGGCGCTCAACGCCGTGTGCAGAAGGCGGATGCCAATCCGACTGTGCGGATTCATCATCTTCGGCGCGATCTTGGGTACACCCTGCGCGTCCTGCACCATGGGCCGCATCGCCCGCTCATAAGCAGCGAATGCGCCGACGACGTCTCCGGTCCGCGCCATCTCCGCGGCCAGCACATAGGCACCGGTGATAGCTAGCGTGGTCCCGATGCCGGCGATCGGCGTCGCGCACCAGGCCGCGTCGCCCGTCAGCACCACCCTGCCCTTCGACCAGCGCTTCATCCGCACCTGTCGCAACACGTCGAAATAGAAGTCGTCAGTCTCGTCCATACCCTCGAGCACGCGCCGGGATTGCCACCCGGCGTCGGCGAACCGATCGCGGAGCCATGCCTTTTGCCGATCGGTGCTCCAGTCCTGCTCGCCCTTCGGTGGCTGCCGGACCGACAGCATCGCGCGGGTCGTGCCGTGACGATCGGGTCGCAGCGATACGCTGCGGCCCCCGGTCGCATTGTACCACCGCCACAACCGATCATCCTTCGAAATACGCGGGATCGTGAAATAGGCGATCGTCAGATCCATCCATCGCGGTTCGTTCTCGTTCGCAAAGACGAGGTTCCGCGTTGCCGAACCCACGCCCTCGGCCACGATCACCGCGTCGTAGCGCTCCGTGCGGCCGCTGGCGAAGGTGACCGATGCCGCGTGTTCGGTCTGCTCGATCGCCGTCACGCTATCGCCGAAACGGTATGTAGCGTGCTCCGCCGCGGGTTCGTAGAGCAACCGCGCCAGATCGCCCCGAAGAATTTCCATTTCGGCGGTCATGCCATCGGTGTCGGAATCGGCGACCAGGAACTGCGCGGCGATCCGGTTATCCGCGTCCACCCACGCGGTACCCTCTTCCCCGGTGCCATAGTCGAGCGCAGCCTGATCGAGCCCCATGCGCCGCAACACCTCCCGCCCCGGTCCACGAACGTCGACATTCTGGCCGCCTTCGCGGAATGCGGGCGCGCTTTCGACCACGGTCACATCGAAGCCGGCACGACCCAGCCACCACGCCGCGGTATTTCCGGCAACGCTGGCGCCGGTAATCAGGATATGGCGGGACATGAAACGCTCTCCTCTGCACCGCTCAACGGGTGAAACGCTCTTAAGTCGCCTGCCTCCGACATCATGGGATGCCACGGTATCGATCGCAGGAGAACGCCGCCAGGGGTCCGAGCGCCGGGAGGGCGGCATCGCCTATTCCGCCTGCTCCCAACCGCCCCCCAGCGCCTTGAACAGCGCCACCGTCAGCTGCCGCAACTGCGCGTCGCTCGTCACCAGCTGCTCGCGCGCCGACAGCACGTCGGTTTCCGCATTCAGCAGCGTATCTTGCGCAACGAAGCCGGTGCGGTACTGCGACTCCGCCGCCTTGGCGCTGCTCTGCGCATCCACCACGGCGCGTTGCAACGCGGTGTTCCGGCGCCGCTCGGCAGCGATCTGTGCGAGCGGATCCTCGACGTCGCGCAACGCCTGCAACACGGTCGAGCGATAGCGGAGATACGCCTGCTCACGATCTTCCTCGCGAGACTTCACGGTCGACTTGCGTCGGCCCCAGTCGAGCAGCGGGAACTGTGCGGCACCGCTCGCCGTCAGCTGGAGGCTGTCGCCCGAGAACAGGTTGCCGAGCGCGGTCGATATCAACTGGCTCATGCCGGTAAGGCTGAACTTCGGATACATATCCGCGACCGCGACACCGATATCCGCGGTCGACGCCGCGAGATCGCGCTCGGCCGCGCGGATGTCGGGACGACGCCGCAGCAGCTCCGAAGGCAACCCGGCCGGGATCGACGGCACACCGAGCGGCGCGACCGACGGCGCCGCCAGTTCGGTCATCAACGTCGCGGGCGGCTCGCCAAGCAGGATCGCCAGCGCGTGCATGCGGACGTCAATATCGGCACGGACCGGCTCGGCGCGCGCCTGCGTCGCGGTGATCGAGGCACGCTGACGGGTCACGTCGATCGGCGGGACGAGGCCGACCTTGGCGATGTTACCCGCGATCGTCAGCGCGCGTTGCTGGTTGGCGATCTCGCCCTCGATCGTCGCGAGCTGTGCCTGGTCGAGCCGGAGCGCGAAATACGCCTGCGCGACTTCGGCGGCGAGCGTCACAGCCGCGTCGCGCTTCGACCAGACCGCCGCTTCGGTCCGCGCCCGAGCGCCTTCGGTGCTGCGGCGGACGCCACCGAACAGATCGAGCTCCCAGCTTGCGTCGAAGCCGACCGAGTAGGTCGTGATCCCGCTGCCGGGGAGAGCGATGCCGCCGGTCGAGCCGGTGCCGCCCGCCCCCGTACCGCCGCTGAACGCGCGCGCGATCGACGAGAGGCCGGCGTTCTTGCTGAACTCGATATGGCTCGGGCTGGCGCTGGCGTTGACGCTCGGCAACCCTTGCGAGCGTGCGACGATTTCCTGCAACCGTGCCTGTCGCACGCGCGAGGCTGCGATGGCGATGTCGGGGTTGCCCTTCAGCGCGCGCTCGACGAGGCCGTCCAGCTGCGGATCGCCGAATGCCGACCACCAGCGGGCCGGATCGACCGTCGTCCCAACTGTGGCCTGCGGACCCACGAATGCCGGCGGCACCGCCATCTCCGGCGGGGTGTAGTTCGGGCCGACGGTGCACCCCGCGAGCAGGGCTGCAACCGCAACCACCATGAACCGCGCACGCATCAATGCATCCCTCCCGAGGGCGCGCCGCCGGTCTTGCCGGAGCGCATGAATAGAACCAGTGGCGCGACGCACAGCACGACCACCATCATCGCGCGGAACACGTCGAGGAACGCGAGCATCGTCGCCTGCCGCTGCATCTGGCTGTAGAGAACGGCCAGAGGCGTCGTCGCATCGCCCTGCCCGCCGAACACGCTCGCCGCCTTCTGAATCCAGTCGTTATAGTTCGGATCGAGCGGGTTGAGCGTCTGCGTCAGTTCCAACTGATGCCGCTGCAAGCCACCTGCGAGCTGGGTCTGCGCGAAACAGATGCCGATCGTGCCGCCCAGGTTGCGCGAGACGTTGAGCAGGCTCGACGCCTGCGCGGTCTGCGTCTGCTTGAGACCGACATAGGCGATTGCGTTGATCGGCACGAACAGGAACGGCAGCGCCATCGCCTGGAACAGCCGCGCGAACGCCGCATCGGAGAACGCGATGTCGGCGGTCAGGTGGCTCATGTTCCACAGCGCGAACGCCTGCACCAGCAACGCCGGGAACAGCAGGAAGCGGACGTCGACCAGCCCGCTCAGCCGGCCCGCGAACGGCACCATGACAAGCGTCGCCAGACCGCCGGCGGTCAGCGCGAGCCCGGCGTCGAGCGAGCTGTAGCCGAGCACCTGTTGCAGCATCTGCGGAATAAGCTGCGTGGTGCCGAACAGGATCATGCCGGTGACGCCCATCACGCCGATCGTCAGCGCGAAGTTGCGGTTCTTCATCAGCTTGAGGTCGATCACCGGGTCCTTGTGATTCAGCTCCCAGATGACGAGGGTCACCAGCGACACCGCGGCGATGATCGCCGACATGACGATGAAGCCGCTCGCGAACCAGTCCTCGCGCTCGCCGCGATCGAAGGTGAGTTCGAGGAAGCCGAGCCCGAGCGCCACCAGTGCGACGCCGACGTAATCGATCGTCAGGCCGTTCTTGAACCGCTCGTCGCGGTCCTTCTTCACCTGGTCCGGTTCATCGACGAACGTCTCTACCAGGAACCACGCGGCGATGCCGACCGGGACGTTGATCAGGAACACCCAGTGCCAACTCGAATATTCGACGATGTAGCCGCCGAGCGTCGGCCCGAGCACGGGGCCGACGACGACGACGATCGCGAAGGCGGCGAACGCCATCCCGCGTTGTTTCGGCGGGAAGGTGTCGGCGAGGATCGACTGCTCGACCGGCGCCAATCCGCCGCCGCCAATACCTTGCAGCACGCGCGCGACAACCAGCGTACCGATGTTCGGCGCGAGGCCGCAGAGCAGCGATGCGAGCGTGAACAGCGCGATCGAGAGCAGGAAATAGCGCTTCCGCCCGATCGCGTCAGACAGCCAGCCTGAGATCGGGATGACGATCGCATTGGCGACCAGGTAGCTGGTGAGCACCCACGTCGCCTGATCGGTGGTGATCGACAGCCCGCCCGAGATATGATCGAGCGCGACGTTGGCGATCGAGGTGTCGAGCACCTCCATGAAAGTCGGGATCGAGATGATCGCGACGATCAGCCACGGGCTGTACTTGCCCGCCGCCGACCGGCTCGGCGACCATGTGTGACCGCCTCCCGCATCGACTTTCGCAGGAGCTTTCGCCACCTCAGCGGACCTTGACGGTCGGCACCACCGACATGCCGGGGCCGATCGGATAGCGTTTAGGATCGGGGCCGTTCTTCGCATCGAACACGATCCGCACGGGAACGCGCTGGACGACCTTCACGTAATTGCCGGTCGCGTTCTGCGGCGGCAGCAAGGCGAACGCCTGGCCGGCGCCGCGCTGGATCGAGTCGACATGACCCTTGAAGTCGACGCCGGGATACGCGTCGACATGGATGTCGACGGGCTGGCCGATCTTCATCAGCGTGAGCTGCGTTTCCTTGAAGTTCGCCGTGACCCACATCTGGTCGGGGACGATCGCCATGAGCTGCGTGCCGGGCGCGACGTACGAGCCGATATTGACCGAGCGGTTGACCACCTGCCCCGCGACCGGCGCGGTCAGGCGGAGATCGCTGATGCTGACATTGGCCTGATCGACCAGTGCACGCTTGGCGTCGATCACCGACCTGGCGGCACCGACCTGCTTCCGTGCGACCGCGATCTGCGCCGCGGCGGTGTCGATCTGCTCGCGCGCGGCGGCGGCATCGGCGGCGGTCTGGCGGGCGGTCGAGCGGGCCTGATCGAGCTGCTGCCCTGCGACCGCGTTGGGGTCGAGCCGGAGCAACGCCTCGTACCGTGCCAGATCTTGCTGCGCCTTGATCGCAGCCGCCATCGGCACGCGCGCCTGGGCGGCGGCCTGCTGGCGTTGCGCCTCGGCGGCGGTGACCTGCGCCTGCGCCTGCGCGAACTGTGCGCGGGCCTGCGATTCGTTTGCCTGCGCCTCGGCGACCTGCGCATCGCGACCCGACGCCTTGATCACCGCGAGCAGGCGCCCTGCCTCAACGTGGCGGTTGTCGATGTCGGCGACCTGCACCAGCGTCCCCGCGACTTGTGGCGCAAGGCGGACGATGTGCGTGTCGACGAACGCATCGTCGGTCGATTCGAACTGCCGTGCGTGCAGCCAGTAGAGCACCCCGCCGATGATCAGCCCGCCGACGACGATGACGAGGATGATCCAGAACAGCGGCTTCTTGAACACCGACGGCTTCTTGTCAGCCTCGTCCTCTTCAGATTCGTCCTCTTGAGACTCGTCCTGCTGTTCCGTGTCCGACTGCTGGTCCTCGCTGTGCGGATCGGGCTTGCGATCCTCGTCGTCGTGGTCGGTGTCGGAATGAGTGTTCTGGTCGGTCATGCCTGGCCCTGTTCTGCAGCACGCATCGAATCGAGGATGGCGTCGATATTGGCGTCGATCCGCGCCTTGATCTCGACGATATCGGCAGGCTCCAGCGTCTCGCGCTCGAGCAACTTGAGACAGGTGGCGCGGCTCGCGCGCAACGCGATCACCTGCCCCATCAAGGTGATCGTCGCGATCCGCCCGGTGCGTATCTCGCGACACCCGGTGGCGATGCAGACGAGGTCGCTGAGTCTGCGAACCATCTGCCCCATCACGCCGCCATAGATACGGTCGAACGCCTCGCCCGGGTTCATCTGCTCGCGCAGCACGAACAGCGTCCAGTCGGCGCTCTCGCTACTCGCCATCTTGTCGGCGAGCCGGCCAAGGATGCGGTGGATCTGGAACCGCGCTTCGTCGACGTCGGACGTCGAGAGATATGCCGCCAGTTCGGTCGGACCGCCCATCACGGTGGACATGCGCTCGGCGATCCGGTCGGCCGCCGCGAGGTAGAGGCCTTCCTTGCCACCGTAGTGATAGGTGATCGAGGACATCGCCGTGCCCGCCGCCGCCGCGATCCCGCGCGTGCTCGCCCCCTCCAGCCCCTTGGTGCCGAATTCGCTGATCGCGATGTCCAAGAGTCGGGACTGAACCATTCGCTGTGCGGATAATTCGATCGAACGAATGATCCTAATGAACAATCCGTCATTTGGGACAGGGTTGGCTGGGCTCGATCGGACGTTCCTCCCCGCCCTTCGTGGGAAGGGAGGAGAAGAAGGCAGCACGCCAGACACAGAAACGCCAGCCTTCTCAAGGAGAAGACCGGCGTAAATCTGGTGGGCGCGACAGGGATTGAACCTGTGACCCCACCCGTGTGAAGGGTGTGCTCTACCGCTGAGCTACGCGCCCGAAACTCGTTCGGAAGCGGGCCTTTAGGCAGGCCGCGCCTGCCTGTCCAGCCCTTTTGACGACGATCCCATCGATCCTGCCCCGCAAGGGGGAGGTGGCGCCGAAGGCGACGGAGGGGGAGGACACGGAGTAGAGGTCGTCTCTAACCTCCCCCTCCGTCTGGCAAGCGCCAGCCACCTCCCCCTGGCGGGGGAGGATCGAGGGCTTGTTAGTTCACCGCGTCCTTCAGGCCCTTGCCGGCCTTGAACTTCGGCTGGGTCGACGCCTTGATCGTCATCGGCTCGCCGGTGCGCGGGTTGCGGCCAGTCGATGCCTTGCGCTTGGAGATCGAAAACGTGCCGAAACCGACCAGGCGAACCTCGTCGCCTTTCTTCAGCGACGCTTCGATCGCGTCGAATACTGCCTCGACGGCCTTGGTCGCGTCGGCCTTTACGAGCCCGGACGTGTCGGCAACCGTCGCGATCAGTTCCTGCTTGTTCATATAGTCCCCCGGGAAAGTCTCAATTCGGCCGCGATAGAATCACGGCCGCAGTCAGCCGACAATAATGCGGCGGCCCCGTCTGGTGTCAAACGAAACCGCCGCATCATTGCCTGTAATGCAAACATGGATCAGTGGTGAAGGCCACCCCCGACCGGCGCGATCGGTGCCGGAGGCAGCGCGGCCAGCTCGTCCGCGTCGGTCCACTCGATGGCCACCAGCGGCTCGGTCAGCGCCAGACGTAGCACTTCGTCGACATGCGAAACGGGGATGATCTTCAGCCCCGCCTTGATGTTCGCCGGGATCTCCGCGAGGTCCTTCTCGTTCTCCGCCGGGATCAGCACCGTCTCGATCCCGCCACGCAGCGCTGCCAGCAGCTTTTCCTTGAGCCCGCCGATCGGCAGCACGCGACCACGCAGCGTCACTTCGCCGGTCATCGCCACCTCGCGCCGCACCGGCACCCCAGTCATCGTCGACACGATCGACGTCACGATCCCAACGCCGGCCGACGGGCCATCCTTCGGAGTCGCCCCCTCGGGCAGATGGATGTGGATGTCCTTGCGGTTGAACAGCGACGGCTTGATCCCGTAGCTGGGCGCGCGCGCCTTCACATAGCTGAACGCGGTTTCGATCGACTCCTTCATCACGTCGCCGAGCGTACCCGTGAGCTTGGCAGCGCCCTTGCCGGACACAGTGACGCTCTCGATCGTCAGCAATTCGCCGCCGACCTCGGTCCACGCGAGCCCCGTAACCGCACCGATCTGGTTTTCGGTCTCACCCAGGCCATGACGATATTTCTGCACGCCGGCATATTCGCCGATGTTCTCGGGCGTAATCGTGACGCTGGTCGTCTTGTTCTCGAGAATCTGACGCAACGCCTTGCGGCACAGCTTCGCGATCTCGCGCTCGAGCGTACGCACGCCGGCCTCACGCGTGTACTGCTGGATGAGCGTACGAAGCCCCTCCTGCGTCAGCGTAAATTCGCCTGGCTTCAGGCCGTGTGCCTCGATCTGCTTCTCGACGAGATGCCGCTCGGCGATCTCGACCTTCTCGTCCTCGGTGTACCCCTCCAGACGGATGATCTCCATGCGATCGAGCAAAGCCTGCGGCAGGTTCAGCGTATTCGCCGTGCAGACGAACATCACGTCCGACAGGTCGATGTCGACCTCCAGATAATGATCCTGGAACTTGCCGTTCTGTTCCGGGTCGAGCACCTCGAGCAGCGCCGACGCAGGGTCACCGCGGAAATCCTGTCCGAGCTTGTCGATCTCGTCCAGCAGGAACAGCGGGTTCGACGTGCCGGCCTTTTTGAGGTTCGTCACGATCTTGCCCGGCAGCGAGCCGATATACGTCCGGCGATGCCCCCGGATCTCGGCTTCGTCACGCACGCCGCCGAGCGACTGGCGGATGAACTCGCGTCCGGTCGCCTTGGCGATCGACTTGCCGAGCGAGGTCTTGCCGACCCCCGGGGGCCCGACGAGGCACAGGATCGGCCCCTTCAGCTTGTTGGTGCGCGCCTGCACGGCGAGATACTCGACGATCCGGTCCTTGACCTTCTCGAGCGCATAATGATCCTCGTCCAGCGTCACCTGTGCGGCGGCGATGTCCTTCTTGATCTTCGACTTCTTGCCCCAGGGGAGCCCGAGCAGGACGTCGAGATAATTGCGCACGACGGTCGCCTCGGCGCTCATCGGCGCCATCGTCTTGAGCTTCTTGAGCTCGCCGGTCGCCTTGGAGCGCGCTTCCTTGCTCATCTTGAGCGTCGCGATCTTCTGCGTCAGCTCGGCGATCTCGTCGCCTTCGCCTTCATCGCCCTCGTTGCCGAGCTCGCGCTGGATCGCCTTCAACTGCTCGTTGAGGTAATATTCGCGCTGCGTCTTCTCCATCTGGCGCTTGACGCGGCTCTTGATCTTCTTCTCGACCTGCAGGACGCCCAGCTCGCCCTCCATCGCGACCATCGCCATTTCGAGACGCTTCGACGGGTTGGTCTCGATCAGCATCGCCTGCTTCTCGGCGACCTTGATCGCGATGTTGGCGACGACCGCGTCGGACAACTTCGACGCGTCCTCGATCTCCGACATCTGGACCGCGGTCTCGGAGGCGAGCTTGCGGTTGAGCTTGGCGTAATTCTCGAACTGGTCGACGACCGAGCGCATCAGCGCGGTGACTTCGGCGCCCTCGACCTCGGCATCGGCGACCGTCTCGACCGTTGCGGTCAGGAACTCGCCGCTCTCGTCTAGCGTCTCCAGCGTCGCGCGCTGCTTGCCCTCGACGAGCACGCGGACGGTGCCGTCCGGGAGCTTCAACAACTGCAAGACGGTCGCCGTCACGCCCATCGAATACAGGTCGTCGCGCGCGGGATCGTCCTCTGCGGGATCGACCTGCGCGACGAGATAGATCTCCTTGTCCGCCGCCATCGCCGCTTCGAGCGCGGCAACGGACTTATCGCGGCCGACGAACAGCGGCACGATCATGTGCGGGAAGACGACGATGTCGCGAAGGGGAAGGACGGGGTACTGGGTCATGAACGCTCCGGTGGGTGCCTGCATGGGGGGCATCTATCGGGTCTTATATGGTGAGGATGCCGCGTCCATCAATCGGTTGCGGCACAACCGCCTGATCGGACTTGTATCATAAGAGCGGGCAAGCAAGAACGCGGGCCATGGTTTTACGTCTCATGCTCGCCGCCAGCGCCACCGCGCTTCTGGCCGCCGCCCCGTTGCCGAAGAAAGGCGAGCCGGCGATCACCGCGCAGACGCAGCGCTCCGGGGGCGTGCTGAGCCCGGAGCAGACCGCGCTGCGATTCGACAGCGCGGACCTCGCGTTCGAGGTCTTGCCCGAGACCGAGAGCCTGAACGGGATCGCGACCTTAGTCTTCACCGCGAAGGCCGCCTTCACCCGACTGCCGATCGACCTGGACCGCAATCTACCAGTCAGCGCGATCGCGATCGACGGGGTTCCGCTCGCACCCTCCGCCTGGAGCAATCCCGAAGGGCGGTTGACGATCACGCTTCCAAAGCCCGTCCCAGCCGGCGGGAAGGTTACCGCAAAGATCACCTATGGCGGCACCCCGCACGTCGCGGTGAAGGCGCCGTGGGACGACGGGATGGTCTGGTCGAAGACGCCTGACGGCCGCACCTGGTTCGCGACCACCGCGGAAGGCTATGGCTGCGACCTGTTCTGGCCGTGCCTCGACTTCCCGACCGGCGAGCCCGCGCTGGTGACGCTGCACATCACCGTGCCGAAGGGATTGAAGGCGCCCTCGAACGGCGTCCTGCTCGGCGTCGATACGCTCGCGGACGGCCGGACGACCTGGAACTGGCGCGCCAAGCATCCCAACACCTACGGGATCGCGCTGAACGTCGGGCCGTATGAGGAGATCAGCGGCACGTACAAGAGCCGCTTCGGCAACAGCATCCCGATGTATTACTGGTATCTGCCGGGCGAGAAGCCGCAGGCGGAAAAGCTGTTCGCAGAGTTCGCGCCGACGCTCGATTTCTTCGAGAGCATGATCGGCCCCTACCCGTTCGGCGACGAGAAGCTCGGCGTGGTCGAGACGCCGCACAAGGGCATGGAGCACCAGACGATCAACGCCTACGGCAACGAGTACGCGAAGGCGCCGGAGGGGTTCGACTGGCTGTTCCAGCACGAGTTCGCGCATGAGTGGTTCGGCAACCAGCTGACCGCCGCCAATTGGGACGATTACTGGCTGCACGAGGGCTATGGCACGTACATGCAGCCGCTTTATGGCCAGTGGCGCGAGGGGCGTGCTCGGTATGCGGCTATGATGCAGGGCGAACGCACCTCGATCATGAACCTCAAGCCGATCACGCAGCAGCGCATCACCACCGAGGAGGAGGTGTACGAACTCGACAAGGGCGGTGCGGGGCAGGACATCTACTACAAGGGCTCGTGGATGCTTCACACGCTGCGGAGCCTGATCGGCGACAAGGCGTTCTTCGATGTCACCCGGCTCGCGGTGTATGGCCGCGCGGATCCGAAGCCGGGCAATTTCGCGCCGCGGTTCGGGTCGACGAAGGAATATGAGGGGCTCGTCCGGAAGGTGACGGGGAAGGACTATGCCTGGTTCTTCGACGTGTATCTTCGTCAGGCGGCTTTGCCCGAACTGGTCGAGACGCGGACGGGAAATACGCTGGGTTTGGCTTGGAAAGTGCCGGGCAACGGCCCCTTCCCGCTTCCGGTGCAGGTGCAGATCGACGGCAAGACGCGGACTTTGCCGATGACTGGGGGGAAGGCGAGCTTGTCGGTCCCGGCGGGCGCGCATGTCGTGATCGATCCGGATGCGCTGGTCCTGCGTCGGAGTATCGCGCTGGAAGACGTCGCCGCCTGGAAAGCCGCGCAAGCTGCGAAGGCCAAGCCCCAATGACCTCTCCACCGTTCCCCCGCGGAAACGGGGGCCCAGGGTCCCAAGAGACGACGCCCGTGGCTCCTGGACTCCTGCGTGCGCAGGAGAACATCTGGGCCTCTCGCGCGGCTGAGATGGCAGCGATCTTCATGGTTGGGGACGGGTTGATCGGCCTCCTCCAACCCCGCCGCCACGTCGACCTCTGGAAAGACGAAGCGCTCGGGACCGAGAAACTCGTGAAGCCCTTCGTCGACCGGCCCGGCCGCCGTCGCCTCTACGCCGTCGTGCAGATCGCCGCCGGTCTCGCCTTGGCCGCGCGCCAGAAGCAATGACCCTGCCGCGGTGGCCCTTGCTTGCACTGGCGCTAGCCGGCTGCGGTTCGAGCCCCGACGCCGGCACCACCAGCCAGATCGCCAGCGGCGAACGCGTCTTCCGTCGCTGCACCGCGTGCCACACGATCGGGCAATATGCGGGCGATACCGATGGGCCGAACCTCTACGCGGTCATGGGCAACCCGATCGGCGAGCGACGCCCACGCTTCTCCTACACCGCCGGGCTGAAAGCACTCGGCGGCAACTGGGATGCCAAGCGCATGGACGCCTGGCTCACCAACCCGCGCAAGATGGTGCCCGGCACGACGATGGCGTTTGCGGGCCTCCCCGATCCGAAGGACCGCGCCGACGTCATCGCCTATTTGTCGACGCAGGGCCCCTGAACTTACGGCACCACAGTCGTGAACAGATAGGCGGCGAAGATCACGAGGTGGACGACACCCTGCAACACCGTCGTCCGCCCGGTGCCAAGCGACAGCGTCGCCACGAACAGCGATAGAGCCAACAGCGTCATGCTCTTCGCATCGATGCCGAGCGCAAGCGGCAGGTCGAGCACCAGCGACACGATCGCCACGCTCGGGATCGTCAGTCCGATCGTCGCCAACGCCGAGCCAAGCGCAAGATTGAGGCTGGTCTGCAACCGATTGCGTCGTGCCGACTTATAGGCAGCCAGACTTTCGGGCGCGAGCACGAGCGCGGCGATCACGACGCCGACCACGGTCAGCGGCAGGCCGGCGCCGATCACCGCCGCCTCGATCATCGGCGACAGCGTCTTGGCGAGCAACACCACCGACACCAGCGCGACCAACAGCGCGGCAAACGCGATCCCAGTCGCGCGACCAGATGGCGGCGCGGCATGATCGTCCTTGTCGTCGGTCGAGGGCAGGAAATAATCGCGGTGCCGCACCGTCTGCACCAGTACGAACGTCCCGTAGAGGATCAGCGACACCACCGCGACGAACATCAACTGCGACGCCGCATAGGTCGGACCCGATGTCGACGAGGTATAGTTCGGCAGGATCAGCGACAGCACCGCCATCGCCGCGAGCACGCCGAGCGCCGCGGTCATGCCCTTGAGCGTAAACCGCTGCTCGTGATGCCGCACCGCGCCCGCGAGCAGGCAAATGCCGATGATGAAATTGAGGATGATCATGATCGCCGCGAACACCGTGTCGCGCGCGAGCGTGGTCGCGTCGCCCGCGTTGGAGAGCATCAGCGAGACGATCAGCGACACCTCGATCACGGTGACCGCGATCGCGAGGACGAGCGTGCCAAACGGCTCACCGACCTTGTGCGCGATCACTTCGGCATGATGCACGGCGGCGAGCACGCTGCCGATCAGCACGATCACCGCGGTTGCGGTACCGAGCGTGCCCATCTTGGCGAGCCCGACGAGGACCGCGACGAGGCCGAGAACCGGGGCGATCAGCGTCCAGATCGGAAGGGCCATGCGGTCCGGCATTGTTTCTACCACGTGTTCGGTCGGTCGGTCGGCCACTTCGATCGTCATGCATGCTCCCTCGTTCCACTTGGATAACGAATGCGTGAGGGCCGATAAGGGTCCGAGTCGGCGCGATTGCGGCAGGGTGAGGATCGGCTAGGTTGCGGTGATGCTGACTCCCGATCTTCGCGAAACGCTGGTCATGGTGGCAGAGGCGATGCGGGATGCGCAGGCTCCATGGTGGGTCATTTCCAGCGCTGCGGTGGCGCTGCACGGGGTGACGCCGATCGAAGTAGGCGACGTCGATGTGGTTATGAGCGTCGGCGATGCTCGGCGGTTGATGGATGCGCTCGGCATCCCACCGATCGAGGACGACGTGAGTTCGCTCTTTAGATCGACGCTGTTCGGACGGTGGAAGACGCCACCTCTGGTCGTCGAGATCATGGCGGGGTTTCATGTTGCGGCGGCGGCTGGGTGGACGGAGCTTTTGCCGAGGACGCGCATGCCTGTCCTTGTCGAGAGGTGCGCTATCTATGTACCTGAGCGCGCAGAGTTAGCCGGGATGCTCAGGCTGTTCGGGCGCCCAAAGGATCTGGAGCGCGCTCGGCTTTTGACGTTGCAGATGTAGTTACAGGACCGCCCCCACCCTTCCGCCACGATGTTGCCGCGGCCTCCTTCCCCTTCCAATCGGAAGAGGGAGAGACGCAGAGGCGGCGATGGGTGACAACCAGGTGGTGGATCAGGGTCGCCGCGAGATCCTCCCCGGAAAGGGGAGGAGGCGCGAAGCGACGGAGGGTGATGGCCTATCGATAGCGGGTCACCCCTCCGTCAGCGCCAGGCGCTGCCACCTCCCCTTCCAGGAGGGAAACGAAGTGATCTTTGCCAGGCTGATGCCGTCCGTCATCCTGACGAAATCAGGATGACGGACCGGGTTTTTATGCGCGAGTTTCATCCGTGGGTCGGTCTCTGCGGACCACCCTCCTCAGGCAAAACGAAAAAGGGCGCCGATCGCTCGACGCCCTTTCCCGTATCCCAAACCAACCCCGCGCTTAAGCAGCGTCGCCGGTCTTCTTCTTCTCGGCATAGACGCGGATCGGTTCCTTGCGGCCTTCGATCACGTCCTTGTCGATCATCACCTCGTCGACGCCGTCCATGCCGGGCAGGTCGAACATCGTGTCGAGCAGGATGCTCTCCAGGATCGAGCGAAGCCCGCGCGCGCCCGTCTTGCGTTCGATGCCCTTCTTGGCGACCGACACCAGCGCGTCGTCGGTAAAGCCGAGCGCGACGTCCTCCATCTCGAACAGCTTCTGGTACTGCTTGACCAGCGCGTTCTTCGGCTCCTTCAGGATCTTCACCAGCGCGTCGACATCGAGATCCTCGAGCGTCGCGATCACCGGCAGACGGCCGACGAACTCGGGGATGAGCCCGAACTTCAACAGATCCTCGGGCTCGACCGACTTCAGCGTCTCGCCCGTCTTGCGCTCGTCGGGCCCGGCGACATACGCGCCGAAGCCGATCGACTTGCCTTGGAGGCGATCGCCGATGATCTTCTCGAGACCCGAGAACGCACCGCCACAGATGAACAGGATGTTGGTCGTATCCACCTGCAGGAATTCCTGCTGCGGATGCTTACGACCACCCTGCGGCGGCACCGATGCGGTGGTACCTTCCATCAGCTTCAGCAAGGCCTGCTGTACGCCCTCGCCCGACACGTCGCGCGTGATCGAGGGATTCTCGGCCTTGCGCGAGATCTTGTCGATCTCGTCGATATAGACGATCCCGCGCTGCGCCCGCTCGACGTTGTAGTCCGACGCCTGGAGCAGCTTGAGGATGATGTTCTCGACGTCCTCGCCGACGTAACCCGCTTCGGTCAGCGTCGTCGCATCGGCCATCGTGAACGGCACGTCGAGGATGCGCGCGAGCGTTTGCGCGAGCAGAGTCTTGCCGCAACCGGTCGGGCCGACCAGCAAGATGTTCGACTTGGACAGCTCGACATCGGCACCCTTGGCGCCGTGGTTGAGCCGCTTGTAATGATTGTGCACCGCCACCGACAGCACGCGCTTGGCGCGCTTCTGGCCGATCACGTAATCGTCGAGGACGTCGCATATCTCCTGCGGAGTCGGCACGCCGCCGTCCTTCTTGGACACCAGCGCCGACTTCGTCTCCTCACGGATGATGTCGTTGCAAAGTTCGACGCACTCGTCGCAGATGAACACGGTTGGACCCGCGATCAGCTTGCGCACCTCATGCTGCGACTTGCCGCAGAACGAGCAATAGAGGGTGCTCTTCGAGTCGCCACCGCTCAGCTTCGTCATTCAATCACCTCTCGCGCATGTCGGTGCACGTGCCGTTTCCGGGGCCGCTACCGTAACGCACCCCGGAGTTCCTACAATCAAATAAACCGGCGGGGTTTACGATTCACCCCATGCCCGTCTCGTTCAAGCGGGTTTCGGGGCATCCTCGGATACCGCCGGACGCTTGTCGAACACCTCGTCGATCAGTCCGAATTCCTTCGCTTCGTTCGCTTCGAGGAACGTATCGCGGTCCATCCGGCGCTCGATCTCTTCGATCGGCTGGCCGGTATACTGCGAATACAGCTCGTTCATGCGCTTGCGGATGCGCAGGATCTCGCGCGCCTGGATCTCGATGTCACTGGCCATGCCCTGTGCACCACCCGATGGCTGATGGATCATGATGCGCGCGTTGGTCATTGCGACGCGCATGCCGGGCTCGCCGCTCGCGAGCAGGAAGCTGCCCATCGAGGCGGCCTGGCCGATGCAGACGGTGCCGACGCGCGGACGGATGTACCGCATCGTGTCGTGGATCGCCATGCCCGCCGTAACGACGCCGCCCGGCGAGTTGATGTACATGAAGATGTCCTTCTTCGGGTTCTCGGACTCGAGGAAGAGCAGCTGCGCGGTGATCAGCGAGGCCATGCCGTCCTCGACGCCACCGGTCACGAAGATGATGCGCTCGCGGAGCAGGCGCGAGAAGATGTCGAACGAACGCTCGCCGCGGTTCGACTGCTCGATGACGATGGGAACCAGGCCTGCGTGCGTCTGCTGCAGGCCGAGCCCGGCGCTGGCCAACGGGCTCGCGAAATCGCCGGTCTCGAACGGATTGTGCATGGAAATCTCTCTTATGCCCCAGTGAACCGCTAACATCGGCGGTCCGGGAGGGGAGTTCAAGCCCTGCTTAACCCCTCGCCCCTCCGGGGAGAGGGAGGGGCCCGCCCGCGCTTGCGGGTGGGAGGGTGAGGGGCGGTTGGGATCCGCCAACCGCCCCTCACCCTCCCGTCGCCAAGCGGCTCCTCCTTCCCTCTCCCCGGAGGGGCGAGGGAGTCAGATGCCTGGGGCGGGGTAGGCCAGGTAGGCCAGGCGGCGGACTTCGCGGCGGCCTCTTACGACCGTGTCCAGGATCAGGCCGGTGAAGACGTTGAGCGCAGCGAAGATGCCGAGGCCGGTGATCAGGATCGCGGTCGGGAAGCGCGGGACCTGGTGGATCTCGATATACGTCAGCACCAGCGGGATGCCGAGGATCAGCGCGAGCAGGCCGAACACGCTGCCGATCGCACCGAAGAACCAGAGCGGGCGCTCGATCCGGTAGAGCGTCATGATCGTGCGGAGGATGCGCCAGCCGTCGCCGTAGGTGCTGAGCTTCGATTCGGAGCCTTCGGGGCGCGCGTAATAGGGCGTCTCGACCTCGCCGATCGGCATCTTCAATTCGAGCGCGTGGACGCTGATCTCGGTCTCGATCTCGAACCCGGCCGACAGCGATGGGAAACTCTTCACGAACCGGCGCGAGAAGACGCGGTAACCCGAGAGGATGTCGGTGAAGCTGCGGCCGAACAGGCGGGCGAGCATACCGGTGAGCAGCGCGTTGCCGAACCGATGACCGCGGCGATAGCTTTCCTGGACCTGACTGATGCGCGAGCCGACGACCATGTCGAGCTGCTCTTCGAGGACGCGAGCGACCAGATTTGGGGCGGAAGCCGCGTCGTAGGTCGCGTCGCCATCGGCCATGACGTAGATATCGGCGTCGATGTCGGCGAACATGCGGCGGACGACAGCGCCCTTGCCCTGGATGCGTTCGGTTCGGACGACGGCACCCGCGGCGCGTGCGACCTCGACCGTGCGGTCGGCGCTGTTGTTGTCGTAGACGTAGATGGTGGCGCTGGGCAGCGCGGCGCGGAAGCCCGCGATCGTCTGCGCGATCGCGGCGTCCTCGTTGTAGCATGGGAGCAGGACGGCGATTCTCGGTTCGGTCATGACCTGCCCTGCGAAGTTGATAGACGGGATCGGAGATCGAGCAGCAGTCGAAACGTCAGTCACCGAACCATCCCAAAACGCACTTCCCCGGCGAAGGCCGGGGCCCAGTTGGGGAAGGTCCATAACGGAGCTTTGCGCGCCGTTACAGCTACCTTTCCAACTGGGCCCCGGCCTCCGCCGGGGAAGTGACCCGATTATGGGTCGAGCGCCTCAACCCTGAGGCGCTCGCACGACGATTACGCCTCGGTCTTGGTCGGAGCCTTCTTCGTGCGCGGCTTCTTCACCGGTGCGTCGGCAGCCTCGGTGCCCTCTGCGTTCTCGGCAGCGACCGGCGACGATTCCGTCACGGCGGTCTCTGCTTCGACCGGAGCCGCCTTCTTCTTGGCAGGCGCCTTCTTCGCAGGCTTAGCGTCGTCAGCTGCGTCCGAAGCCGGTGCTTCTTCCGTCACGGTTTCGTCCGAAGCAGCGGCGTCGTCGGCAGGTGCTGCCTTCTTCTTGGCTGCGGCCTTCTTCTTCGGCTTGTGGTTGTCGTGATCATGCGTGTGCGTGCCGCTAGCGAACCCGTCTTCGCTCTCGATCGCGGCCTCAAGCTCCTCGCGCGTGGCTTCGCGGTCGGTGATCTCGGCCTTCTCGAACAGGAAGTCGACGACCTTGTCCTCATACAGCGGCGCACGCAGCTGGGCGGCCGCCATCGGCTCCTGCTGGATGTACTGCATGAACTGCTGACGCTGCTCGGCCGGATACTGCTGAGCCGCCTGTGCGAGCAGACGCTGCATTTCCTGGTTCGAAACCTCGACGCCGTTCGCCTGGCCGATCTCGGACAGAAGCAGGCCAAGGCGTACGCGACGCTCGGCGATCTTGCGGTAATCGTCGCGCTCGCCTTCCATCTCGGCCATCGCGGCCTCGGGATCGGCTTCGTGCGTGGCTTCGTGCTGGAGCTGCGACCAGATCTGGTTGAACTCGGCTTCGACCATCGACGGCGGAACCTCGAAGTCGTGACCCTCGGCGAGCTGGTCGAGCAGCTTGCGCTTCATGTGCGTGCGCGTGAGACCGTTATGCTCCTGCTCGATCTGACCCTTCAACAGCCCCGTGAGCTGCTCGAGGCTCTCGAGACCCAGCGACTTCGCCAGATCCTCGTCGATCTTGCTCTCGCCCGCGGTCTTCACCGACTTGACGGTGATGTCGAACGTCGCCGGCTGGCCTGCGAGCGACTTCTCCTGATACTCCTCGGGGAAGGTGACGTTGAGGACCTTGTCGTCGCCGGTCTTCACGCCGACGAGCTGATCCTCGAAGCCGGGGATGAGACGACCCGAACCGAGCTCGACGCCCATGTCGGTGCCGGTGCCGCCGTCGAACGCAACGCCGTCCGCGGTCTTGCCGACGAAATCGACGGTGACGAGATCGCCCATCTTGGCGACGTAATCGTCAGCTGCGTCGTCCCACTTCTTCTGCTGGTCGGCAAACTTCTGGAGCTGCTCGGTGACCGCGTCGTCGGCGACGGGCACGGTCAGGCGCTCGAGCTTGATGCCGTCGATCGCGGGTGCGGGAACCTGCGGGAGGACCTCCATCTCGACCTTGACCACGGCATCCTTGCCGAGGTCATAGCCGTCTTCCAGCTCGACCGAAGGCTGCATCGCGGGGCGAAGCTGCTTCTCGGCGACGAGCGTCTGGACGCTCTCCTGGATCGCCGCGTTCAGCGCGTCCTGCGTCAGCGCCGGGCCGTGCATCTTGCGGATGAGGTTCGCCGGCACCTTGCCCGGACGGAAGCCCGGCATCTTCATCTGCGGCGCGAGGCGCTTCAGCTCGACATCGACCTTGGCATCGATATCCTTCGCGGTGATGGTGAGCGTAAAGGCGCGCTTGAGGCCCTCGTTCAACGTCTCGACAGTCTGCATGTCCGGCCTTTGTCTAAAAGAGCATTCAGGATAATTCTTCGGGCGGTCGCCTCGCCTGCGCGGCGGGCTGGTGCGGGCGAAGGGACTCGAACCCCCACATCTTGCGATACTTGGACCTAAACCAAGCGCGTCTACCAGTTCCGCCACGCCCGCACAGGACATCGCCGTAGCGGCCGCGTCTATACCAACGTTGCATGCGGGGGCAAGCAGATAGGCAACTCCCGATGATTACGGGCGTTGAACACCCAGAAGGAGAGACATCATGGCTACCCAACCCCCGGCAGAATTCCCGACCCCGACGTCGCCCGTCGAGCCGACCGCGCCGCCGCCCGAGTTCAATCCGCCCGCGCCGGATATAGACGTACCCGCCCCTGGAACGCCGTCGAACGACCCCGCCCCCGTCCAGCCGGAGTTTTGAGCATGAGCGATCCGCATTCCGGCACGAACCCCGAAACGCTCCCCGAGGACCGTTACGAGGACACCCGCAGCGACATCGAACAGGCGGTGGAGTCGCGTTCCGACGCGGTCGAGCGCGGCGAGGGCGGCGACGAGCCCGAGACGTTCACCGATAGCGGGCTACACGATGGTGTGGGTGGCACTGGTGGCGTCGTGAAGAATCAGGACAGTGACGCACAGTAAACGTCGAAATTGGCTTCAGAACTTCGGCAGGCGGCGGTCGGTGCGATACGCGTCGACCGCCATCAGCAGTCCGGAAATCTCCGCCGTCGAGAGCAACAAGCCACGTTCTTGACCGTCTTGCGCTAGAACCTTGAAGCGCCAGGACGTGATCACGTCAGCAGAATACAGCGCGGCAACTTCCTTGAGCAGTGCGGCATCGACGGCAAAGCCGATAGTTTCCGACCGGGGGCATGGAAGGCTCCGTGAGCATGACGCGCGCAGGCGTGCGATGCTCCGGGTCGGTATCGATCGAGGCCCGGTTGGCGTGGCGTAGTTCGCCACCTTCCAATCCGCCCACCCATAGCCGCGATACCGCATCGTGGCGTAGACTTGGTAGGCTGCTCGTCCCGTTTTCTTATCGATAAATGCTCGGAGAAAGACGTCGTCGGGCGCCAAGCTCAGCAGCGGCCGTCGCTCGACAAACCCGTCTGCGGTGGTGATCGTCGCGACCGTGTCGAGATCGTCGTCGTGCAGTGTGGCACGGGCCTGAAATTGCCCAGGCGTCATGTTGGCCAAGCGCCGGGCGTCGCCGGACCCGCGTATTGCGGCCGACGCTTGTCCGGAGCCGAGCATCGATAACGCGATCGTCATTGCCAATTTGATCGCCATGTATCGCTCCCCCGAGTCAGTGGAGCCGGTAGGAGGGAAGCGCGCAATCCAGCGGTACCGCAATCTGACCGGTTTCGGATCGGTCCCTTCGATAGGTTCAGCTCACCCCTGCTTGGTCAGCACCGATACAGGTTGCTGCGACTACGCTAAGACATTGCTATCCCCACGTTTCAG
This sequence comes from Sphingomonas sp. SL1004, assembly GCF_057815015.1. Taxonomy (NCBI): domain Bacteria; kingdom Pseudomonadati; phylum Pseudomonadota; class Alphaproteobacteria; order Sphingomonadales; family Sphingomonadaceae; genus Sphingomonas; species Sphingomonas sp. SL1004. The sequence goes on along the minus strand of NZ_JBYMUX010000001.1, from coordinate 481,728 downwards.
GACCCTCCGATCTTTACGCTTCCCAACACCGGCCAACCGCACACGCTCTATATTGCGCTCGGCATTGCTCTCGTTGTGCTGGTGGTCGCGCAGCGCATTCCGATCGTGCGCACGCTCGTGAATATCGGCATGACGCTGGTGCTGGTCGGCCTGCTGTTCGTCGCGGTCGATCAGCGCCGGCAGTTCGATCCCTATGTGAGCAAGATCGCGCGGTTCCTGAAGATCGAGGATCAGCAGGTGGTTGGCGGCGAGGTTCGTATCCGCATGTCGCCGGATGGGCACTTCTGGGCGCGGGCGACGATCGACGGGGTGAGTCAGCGGCTGCTGATCGACAGCGGCGCAACGATTACCGCGATTTCGGAGCAGACGGCGGATGCGGCCGGGATCGAGGCGCGGGTCGGTGTGGTGCCAATCGTCTTGCAGACCGCCAATGGATCTATCGCGGCTAAGACCGGCAAGATCGCGGACCTGAAGCTGGGCGCGATCGTCGCGCGGGACTTGCAGGTGGTGGTGTCGCCGGCGTTTGGGGACACCAACGTGCTGGGGATGAACTTCCTGTCGCGGCTGGCGTCGTGGCGCGTGGAGGAGAATACGCTGATCCTCGTGCCGCATCATCCACAGAAGGTGGACGCGTAACGCGCCTCCCGCCCTCCGCTGCTCCCCGATCCTACCCAACTGCCGCCACCCCGGCGAAGGCCGGGGCCCAGTTGGAAAGGTCGCAGTAACGAAGCGCCCCCCTCAGTCAGCAACGTCCCCCAACTGGGCCCCGGCCTTCGCCGGGGTGGTGGTGATGGGGGAGATTCCCCCCTTCTGTTCCTTCGCGAACGCGGGGTCCCAGGAATCAAGCAGCGCTGCGCGCGGTTACCCTGGGCTCCCGCCTTCGCGGGAGAACAGATACGGGCGGGAGATCGGTCAAGTCGCTCAGGGGTAGCTTTACGAAGCCACCGACTCTCCAAGCATCCCCTTCAACACCTCGTTCACCACGGCAGGGTTGGCCTTCCCCCCCATAGCCTTCATCGTCTGGCCCACGAAGAAGCCGAACAGCTTGTCCTTGCCGCCACGATAATCCGCGACCTTGTCCGCGTTCGCCGCCATCACGTCGGCGATCACAGCCTCGATCGCGCCGGTATCGCTGGTCTGCTTCAACCCGCGATCCTCGACCACCTTCGCCGCGCCGTCACCAGTCTCGAGCATCACCTCGAACACCTGCTTCGCGAGGCTACCCGACAGCGTGCCGTCCGCGATCAGGCCCAGCAATTCCGCCGCCTGAGCAGGCGACACCGGCGAGTTCTCGATATCCTTGCCGGTCCGGTTCAATGCCCCGAACAGCTCCGACGTCGTCCAGTTCGCCGCCGCCGCCGGCTTCACGCCTGCGTCAAGCAACGCATCGAACCACCGTGCCGCCTCGACTTCGGCGGTCAGCACCGTCGCCTGATACGCCGTGATCCCCAGCGCTTCGTACCGAGCCCGCTTCGCATCAGGCAGTTCCGGCAGAGACGCGCGGCACTCGGCCAGGAACGCGTCGTCGAGCACCAGCGGCAACAGATCGGGATCGGGGAAGTAGCGGTAATCATGCGCGTCTTCCTTCGACCGCATCGACCGCGTCTCGTTGCGATCGGGATCGTAAAGCCGCGTTTCCTGCTGGATCTTGCCGCCGGCTTCGAGCACCTCGACCTGGCGCTTGGCCTCCTGCTCGACCACCGCCATCACGAAGCGCACCGAATTGACGTTCTTCGTCTCGGTCCGCGTGCCCAGCTCGTCGCCGGGCTTCCGCACGCTGACGTTGACGTCGGCGCGCATCGAGCCTTCTTCCATGTTGCCGTCGCACGACCCGACATAGCGCAGGATCGATCGCAGCTTCCGCAGGTAAGCGCCTGTTTCCGCAGGAGACGCGAGATCGGGCTTCGACACGATTTCCATCAGCGCGACGCCCGAGCGGTTGAGATCGACGTACGACTGGGTCGGATGCTGGTCGTGCATCAGTTTGCCCGCATCCTGCTCGACATGGATGCGCTCGACGCCGATCCGCTTGCCCGCGGCATCGGGGTTCTTCTCGTCGAGGCTGATGTCGATCGCGCCCTCACCGACGATCGGATGATAGAGCTGGCTGATCTGATAGCCCTGCGGCAGGTCGGCGTAGAAGTAATTCTTACGGTCGAACCGCGACCATTTGTTGATCTGCGCCTCGATCGCCATGCCGGTGCGGACCGCTTGGCGGATGCACTCGCGGTTCGGCACCGGCAACATCCCCGGCATCGCCGCATCGACCAGCGACACCTGCGTGTTGGGCTCCGCGCCGAATGCGGTCGCCGCGCCCGAGAAGAGCTTGGCGTTCGACGTCACCTGCGCGTGCACTTCGAGGCCGACAACGACCTCCCACTCGCCGGTTTCGCCCTGGATTCTGTAATCGCTCATCGGTTCTTCCGTCTGTTCTGGCGCTGCAGCGCGCGCCGTTTCAGCGTTTTCTGTCGTTCTCGGCTAATGGGCGTCGATCGCGATCGACCGAAGCGTAACCGCTTAAAGCTCTCGGCGAGACCTTCTCCAATGACTTGGAAAAACATCTCGCCGATCCAACTCACCACCAAACATCCGGACGCGCGACGAACCCCGCCCGCTGTTCGATCGCGAGACCCGCGTTCAGCACGCCTTGCTCGTCGAGCGGCTTGCCGATGATCTGCAGCCCGAGCGGCAGACCCTGCTTGTCGAGGCCACCCGGCACCGACATCGCCGGCAACCCAGCGAGCGACGACGGCACGGTGAAGACGTCGTTCAGATACATCGCGATCGGATCGGCCGACTTCTCGCCGAGCGCGAAAGCCGCCGAAGGTGCAGTCGGGGTGAGGAGGACGTCGCACGTCTCCCAAGCCCGCTCGAAATCGCGCGCGATCAGCGTCCGGACCTTCTGCGCCTGCGTATAATACGCGTCGTAGAAGCCGGCCGAGAGAACGTAGGTGCCGATCATGATGCGGCGCTTGACCTCGGGGCCAAAGCCGTCGGCGCGGGTCGCGGCGTACATGTCCTGCAAGCCGGCGCCGGTCGGCAGGTCGCGGATCCCGTAGCGGACGCCGTCATAGCGCGCGAGGTTCGACGACGCTTCGGCGGGCGCGATGATGTAATAAGCGGGCAACGCGTATTTGGTGTGCGGGAGCGAGACCTCGACGATCGTCGCGCCGGCATCCTTCATCCAGGCGATGCCCTGTTGCCAGAGCGCCTCGATCTCCTCGGGCATCCCGTCGACGCGATATTCCTTGGGAATGCCGACGCGCAGGCCGTTGAGATTGCCCGATAAACCCGCTTCCCATTTGGGAACGTCGAGCTGCAACGAGGTGCCGTCCTTGGCGTCGAACCCGGCCATCGCCTCGAGCAGGATCGCGCAGTCCTTGACGTCGCGCGCCATCGGCCCCGCCTGGTCGAGCGACGAGGCGAACGCGATCGTCCCCCAACGCGAGCAGCGGCCATAGGTCGGCTTAATGCCGCTGATGCCCGTGAAGGCGGCAGGCTGGCGGATCGAACCGCCGGTGTCGGTGCCGGTCGCGCCGGGACAGAGCCGTGCGGCTACAGCCGACGATGAGCCACCGGACGAGCCGCCGGGTGCCAGCGACGCATTACCGCCATCGTTGCGCTTCCACGGCGAGATCACGTTGCCGAACGCAGACGTTTCGTTCGACGAGCCCATCGCGAACTGGTCCATGTTCAGCTTGCCGAGCATCCCCGCGCCCGCGTCCCAAAGATTCTGCGAAACGGTCGACTCATAGGTCGGCGTGAAGCCTTCGAGGATGTGGCTCGCCGCGGTCGTCGTGACGCCATTCGTGCAGAACAGGTCCTTCATGCCGATCGGCACGCCGGCCAGCGGCTTGAGCGTCTCGCCGGCTTCGCGCGCGGTATCGGCCGCGGTGGCGGCGGCGATCGCGTGTTCGGGCGTCTCGACAAGAAACGCGTTCAACGCCTTGGCCTGGCTCACCTTTACGATGAACGCATCGGCGACTTCGCGGGCTTTGAAGGAACCGTCGCGAACGCCGTCGCGGATGCCGGCAATGCCGAGATCTGTAAGGTCGGTCATTATTCGATCACCTTCGGCACGGCGAAGAAGCCATGCTCTGCCACCGGGGCATTGGCCAAGACCTGCTCGCGGATCCCGCCGCCGGTCAGCGGGTCGGCGTTGACGACGTCGTCGCGCAGCCGCAGCGTGTTCGGGATGACGGCGGTCATCGGCTCGATACCGGTCGTGTCGACCTCTTCGAGCATCTCGATCCAGCCAAGGATGTTTCCGAGTTCCGGCGCCATGCGGGCGGCGTCCTCGTCGGTGATCGCGATGCGCGCAAGGCTCGCGATCCGCTTCACGGTTGCAGTATCTACGGACATGCCGTGCGGCTAGCACCGCGTGGCGCGGGCGCGCAATATGTTTCCCTGGCATATTCGTATCCTCCCCCGCCAGGGGGAGGTGGCGCGAAGCGTCGGAGGGGGAGGACGCGGAACCTCGGTTACCCTGTCCTCCCCCTCCGTCTGGCAAGAGCCAGCCACCTCCCCCTGGCGGGGGAGGATCGTGAGGGAGCCCGTTGCAACCTTCCCCCGCTTCCGGCACGGGAGCCGGACCGCCTGCACGGAAGGTCCCGCTTGGCCCGCAAGTTTCTCTATTTCGTCGCCGCGATGATCGTCCTCGCGATCGCCGCGCTGCTCGCCTACCGCCTGTTCGGCACGCAGTTGATGCGCGTGGCGATGGTCCCGAGCGAGACTTTCCAGGCGCAACGCGAAGCCCCGCGCAACATCTACGCGCGGAAAATCATGTGGCTCGCCCGCCCCGACGCGCCCGGCAACCCCGCGCTTTGGACGCCGCCCGGTTACACGCCAGGCAAGCCCGGCACAGGCGCGGCGATCTTTTTCATTCACCCGACCTCGTACATCAACCGCGATCACTGGAACGCGCCGATCGACGATCCGGAGACCAATGCGCGGGCGGAACTCTTCCTTCGGGGCCAGGCAAGCGCGTTCAACCAGGCCGGCGACATCTGGGCGCCACGATATCGCCAGGCGACGTTCGGCGCGTTCCTGACCAGCGCCGCAGATAGCGAACGCGCGCTGGCGCTGGCGTACGGGGATGTCTCCGCCGCGTTCGACCGGTTCCTCAAGGAAGCCGGCCCGACCCGCCCGATCATCCTCGCCGGCCACAGCCAGGGCGCGCTCCACCTCACCCGCCTGCTGCGCGACCGCATCGCTACCGATCCCAAGCTGAAGGCACGGATCGTCGCAGCGTATGTCGTCGGCTGGCCCGTCTCACGCGCGACTGATCTTCCTAAGATGGGTCTCGTCGAATGCCGGACCGCCGACCAAACCGGCTGCATCCTGTCGTGGGAGAGTTTCGCCGAACCCGCCGATCCGTCGCTGATCGTCGACACCTACGACCAGACCACCGGCTTCGACGGCCAGCCGCGCAAGGCCACGCCTATGATCTGCACCAACCCGCTGACCGGCACTGCCGACGCGACCGCACCCGCCACCGCCAATCTCGGCACGCTCGTCCCGTCCGCCGACCTCAAGACCGCGACGATGGCGATCGGCAGCGTCCCCGCACGCTGTGCCGACCGCGGCTTCCTGCTGATCGGCGAGGGTCCGAACCTCGGGCCGTACGTGCTGCCCGGCAACAATTACCACGTCTATGACTACAGCCTGTTCTGGGCGAACATCCGCGCCGACGCCAACCGCCGCCTGAAGGCTTTCGCGCAATGATCACGCTCTCAGCCGCGCAGTTCCGCGATGCGCTCCCCAATGGCGGCAGGCTGATCGGCCTCGACGTCGGCACCAAGACGATCGGCACCGCGCTCTGCGACGCCGGATGGTCGTTCGCGAGCCCCGCGCTCCTGATCCGCCGCACCAAGTTCCAGAAGGACAAGGCCGCGCTTGCCGAGATCATCAAGGCGCAGGCGGTCGTCGGTCTCGTCATCGGGCTGCCGATCAACCTCGACGGCAGCGAGAGCCCGCGCTCGCAATCGACGCGGGCGTTCGCGCAGAACCTGAAGGACATGGGTATGCCGATCCTGCTCCAGGACGAACGCTGGTCGACCGTCGCGGTCACCCGCACGCTGATCGAACAGGACGCCAGCCGCGCCAAACGCGCCGAACTCGTCGACAAGATGGCCGCCGCCTACATCCTCCAGGGCGCGATCGACGCGCTGGTGACGGCACAGATCTAGCGGCGCTCGACCCGGTAGAGCGCCGATCCGCCGTTGGTCCAGATCAGGCGCAGATCCGCGGCCTTCGCTGCGCCGGGCGGAAAACCGATCGTCCAGACATGCGTGAAGGCGGCACGGGGGAACTCCGCGATCGCCGTCTTGAAGTTCGAACCGATGTCGGGACAGATCGACGGATAGACGCTCTGGCTGGGGTCCGAGGTATAGGGTGCGGCGACGGCGTAGCGAATGTGCACCGCCTGCTGCCCCTCGATCGCCCATTGCTCGTTGGTAAACGCGTCACGTCGGACGATCGCCAAACCGGGAAGGTGATCGCGCCGAAGATCGGTCCATTCCCCGTTGCAGGGCCGGGCGATAAGCGACAGCACCGCGGCGCCCTGTGGGATCACGGCGATGGCCGCGAGTTCGCGCTGTTGCTCCACTGATCGCTCGGCAAAGCTTGCCGTCGTGCCGGCCAAACGAATCAACGCGAACGCGACTGCCATCGTCGCGAGGATCCTCGACCGGACGCCATCGGTCGGCCGTATCGCGATCAGCCCGAGCATCATGGTCGCAGGCGCCATCCGCATGTCGACATAGGCCCCGCCCATCAACAAGCGCGGCAGGACGACGAACGCGCCTAGGCACAACAGCGCGGGCCAGCCGAGCAGAGGCGAAAACCCCATCCGCCGGCTTCGCGATACGAGGTACAACAGCAGAACGATCGGCACCAAGGACAGCAGATCAAACCACTGCCAGCGATCGCGAAACAGCGACAACAGCCACAGCGCCTTGACGGGCACGTTGAACCAGTCGGCTGCACCGAGCCCCCCCGCCCCCTTGCCGGTGGACGCAGCCATGATGATCGACGGCATCGCGAGCGACACACACTGGAGCGCCGCAAGCCCAAAGGAAACAGGCCAGCGTCGCCCGGCGGCGCGGAATCGTGCCAGTTCCGCCCCAGCCGCCATCAACCCCAGGAGCCCCCAGCCAAAGCTGTGCGAGATCCACACCGCGCACGAAATCGGCACGAAGACGATCGCGCGCACCAGCAGGCAATTCTGCCGCCCAAGCCTGATCCACAACGCCAGCGCGCAAAAAGCCAACGACTGCGACAGCGCAAAATTGACGAAGCCGAACTGGAAGGGCCATGCATAGGCCAGTGGGAGCGCGAAGATCGCGGTTGACGGCACGCGTCCATGTGTCTCACGCGCGGTCCACCACAGGCCGGCGACGGTCAGCATCGGGATCGCCGTCACCATGAGCTTGGTCGCGGTTTCCAGACCGGTCAGCCACGCCAGGGTCGGAACGAGCAGGTCCATTCCGAGATTGGGGATCAGTGCCCAGCGATACGCGTAATAGCGTTGAAGATCCGGCGAAGTCGGGAGCGCCATCGCGATATGCCAGCGGCCCATGTGTCCGGGCAAATCGCCCAGCGGAGGCAGCGCCGGCGACAACAGCGGCACAGCGGACAGCAGGATCAGTACGATGGCGAACCAGCGCGTTTCCCACCACCGGCCGCCGGTCCCGTTGATCATGTCGTCCTGCATCAATCCCCCTGTCCGCAAACCGAATCCCATGCCCGTGCTAAATTCCGGTTAACCATCGCGCCATGGATCGATACGCTCGACCCCTTGCCCCTCGTCAACGCGGCCACTATCCCGCAGCTTTAATGCGAACCTCAGATCACCGCCCCGCCGCCCTCATCGAAGGCGGCGCCGTCTTCCCGCACCGGCATCTCACCGGCATCGACGGGCTCCAGCCACACGAGATCGCGTTCCTGCTCGACGAGGCGGAGACGTGGGTCGGCGCGAACCGGACGCACGCCACGCCCGACAAGCGGCTGGCCGGGCTCACCCAGATCAACGCGTTCTTCGAGAACTCGACGCGTACCCTGCTGTCGTTCGAAATCGCCGGCAAGCGGCTCGGCGCCGATGTCGTCAACATGCACGCCGCGCAGTCGAGCGTGAAGAAGGGCGAGACGCTGATCGATACGGCGATGACGCTCAACGCGATGCGCGCCGACGTGATCGTCATCCGGCACATGTCGTCGGGCGCGGTGCGCTTGATCGCGGACAAGGTCGATTGCCCGGTACTGAACGCGGGCGACGGGCGGCATGAACATCCCACGCAGGCTCTCCTCGATGCGCTGACGATCCGACGGCGGAAGGGCTCGATCGCCGGGCAGCGCGTCGTGATCTGCGGCGATCTGCTGCACAGCCGGGTCGCGCGGTCGAACATCCTCGCGCTCACCGCGCTGGCCGCCGAGGTGCGCGTGTGTGCGCCATCGACGCTGATGCCGCCGATGATCGAGCGGATGGGGGTCACCGCGTTCACCGATTTCGACAAGGCGCTGGAGGGTGCGGACGTGGTGATGATGCTCCGGCTCCAGAACGAACGAATGGACGGCGCGTACGTCCCCTCCACGCGCGAATACCGGATGCGCTACGGCCTCACGCTCGACCGGCTGGCGAAGGCGGCGCCCGATGCGCTGGTGATGCATCCCGGCCCGATGAACCGCGGCGTCGAGATCGACTCCGCTGTGGCGGATCACGCGCGCTCGGCGATCACCGAACAGGTCGAGATGGGGGTGGCCGTCCGCATGGCCTGCCTCGACGTGCTGACGCGAAGAGCGCGCGGCGTGGAGGGGTGGGCATGATCCTCGCACTGACGAACGCAACCCTCGCCTGCCCCGTCGGCGGCGTGACGAAGGGCAATGTGCTGGTTCGCGACGGCGTGATCGTCGCGACCGGGATCGTCGACATTCCCGCGGACGCCCAAATCGTCGACTGTGCTGGCCAGACCGTAGCGCCTGGCATCGTCGATCTCGGCGTGGCGAAGGTCGATCGCGCAGCCTTCCGCGCAGGCGGTATCGTCCGGATCGGTCTCATGCCCGATCAGTCGCCGGTGCTGGACGACCCCGGCATCGTCCAGCGCGCCGCCTTGATCGGCAAGCCAGACCTCTGGATCCACCCGATCGCCGCCGCCACGCGCGGCCTTGAAGGCCATGATCTCGCCGAGATGGCGATCTGCCTCTCTGCTGGTGCGAAGGCGGTTGGAACGGGCAAGCACTGGATTGCCGACAGCGGCGTGATGCGGCGCGTGCTGGCCTATGCACGCGATCTCGACGTGACGGTCATCGCGCATGCCGAGGACGCCGGCCTCACTGCGGGCGCGGTCGCCACCGAGGGTGAAACGGCGACGCGACTGGGACTTCCCGCCGCACCCGCGATAGCCGAGGCGTTGGCGATCGCACGCGACCTGATGCTCGCCGAGGATACCGGCGCGCGTATCCACATCCGCCAGGTGACAACCGCGGCCGGGTTCGACCTCATCCGCGCCGCCAAGCGTCGCGGCGTCGGCGTCACTTGCGGCATCACCCCGGCGCATCTGCACCTGTCCGAGATCGCGGTCAGCGATTTCCGCTCGTTCGCGCTACTGTCTCCGCCGCTGCGAGCGGAGAGTGACCGACGCGCGGCGCTGGATGCTATAGCCGACGGTACGATCGACGTCCTGTGCTCGGGTCACGAACCGCGCGGACCGGAGGAGAAGCGGCTGCCGTTCACCGATTCGAGCAGCGGGATGGCGGGCGCGGAGACGCTTTTGCCGCTCGCGCTGATGCTGGTCCGCGACGAGCTGTTGACGCTCGAGCGGCTGTTTGCCCTGCTGGCGCGGAATCCAGCGCGGGTCCTGGGGCTCGATACGGGCACGCTGCAGATCGGCAAGCCTGCCGATCTGATGCTCTTCGACAGCCAGGCGCCGTGGCAGATCGTCGGCGACGCATTCAAGGCCGAAGCGGGCAATACGCCGTTCGACGGCCTGCCGGTACAGGGTCGCGTGTTGCGGCTGTGGAAGGGTGGCCGCGAGGTTCTTTGAAGTTGACTGCCCCGATCAATACCCCGCCCCGGCGAAGGCCGGGGTACAATGGGAAAGGTCGGCGTAACTGAGCGCAGTCCTTCGTCGGGAACGTCCCCCAATTGGGCCCGACCTTCGCCGGGGTGGTAGCCTAAGCCCTCAAGACCGCGACGCCATCTGCATCTCGGACTTGCGGAGCCACTGCGCCATCGCATCGCCTGCCCCCATGCGGACGAAGCAGGCACCGCCCTTGGCCCGGTATTGGCGGCACATCGCATCCGCCGCCGATCGCGTGAAGCCACCGACCGAAAGCCGATAATAGTCCTCGCCGCGCGCCTTGAAGTTCATTCCGTTCGGCGTGTAGCCGGCGAGCGCGGCGAACCGGCGGGATGCTCGGCCCCACGCATCCTTGGCGACGCCGGCGCTCTCGAACGCGCCGAGCTGGACGTACCAATTGCCCGCCGCCGGTGCCTTCACTTCATACGCCGACGTCGCCATCCCGCGCGCCGACGCGACCGGTACGGACGCGACCTTTATCGGCCCGCCGGTGGGACGCAGCATCATCGTCGGCAGCGACTGGACGACCTCCTGCCGCGGCCCGAACGACACCTTCGAGAACCCGGCCGCCGGCGCCGTCACAGCACCCGCGGCCGAGACCGCGGCCACCTCGACCGGAGCGGCCATCACGACCGGATCCGCGGCCGCCACAGCCTGTTCGGGCAGGCCCGGTACGACGGGTGCCGCCGCATTCAGCGCCAGTGCGACGGGCTGGCCGGCATCCGCCACCGCCCGAACGCCGAGCAACCCCGCCACCTGATCCGACGCGTTGGCGGGCTGCGCGAACGCCGCCCATTGCTCGAGCCGCGCATCGACGTCCGCCGGCGCCATGTCCGCCGCCGCGACCACGCGTGCCGCCTGCCATTGTCCGGCCAGGGCAAAGCTCAGCGCGAGGTTCTGGCGAACCTTGGCATTCGATTCGGGCGAGCGCGCCGCTTCGGTCAGCACGACGATGCCGCCCGCCGTGTCGCCAGCCAGCGACATCGCCAGCCCGCGGTCCACCGCCGGGATGATCGCCGCGTTCGCCGCCAGGGTCAGCCGGGCCGCCTGCCAATCGCCCGTAGCGACTTGTGCCAGGGCCAGGTTCAACGCCGCCTTTCCGTTGCCGGGCGACAGTTGCAGCGTGTCGGCGAACGCGCGCGACGCCGATGCGAAACGACCACCCTGCAGATAGCTCTGGCCGAGCAGCATGCGGTAGTCTGCCGATTGCGGCATCAGCGCAACGGCGCCCTCCGCATACCCGATCGCCACCGTCCCGTCGCGCTTAGCAAGCGCGGTCTGTGCCTTGCCCGCATTCGTCGCGGCGTTCTTGGCGGACAGCGCTGCGCTGCGATCACTGGCCGAGGCAACGGCACCGCCATTGGCCGCACAGCCGACCATCGTACCGCCGAGCAGGAGAGCCGACATGCCACCGAGAAGAAGTGCGCGCGTTTTCATCGGGATGATCCCTGTTCTAACGAAGTGGCTTGATCGGCGGCAGTTGCGCGACGAGCGCCTCCACCTCCGGCAAGGAGTGCAGAAAGGCGTCGAGCGCCTGCGTAACCAGTTGCTGCGACGAGAGATTGGTGACCGCGCTCGCCAGCCGCAGACGGAGATGCCGTTCGGTATCGAGCCTGAGCGTGAAGGCGGCCTTCGCCCCCTTGGTCTTCGACGCGCTCTCCCGGCCGATCCGCGTCGCGGTCGCGACCGACACCGATTTGACGGCGACCGGCCGCGCCTCGATCTCGACTTTCAACGCCTCGCGTTCGACCAGCACCGGCGGAACCGGCGAGCCCATGTCGTTCCAGCCCAGATCGTCGCTTGCTTCGGGCGCTGGCGGCAGGGTCAGGTCCTGCGGCCGCATCGCCGGACGCGCGGCACCCTTGCGGGCCAGCAGCGACGACGACAGCGACGCGAGAGGCTTTGGCTGCACCATGATATCAGCCGACCACCCGACGACCGAAGCCACCCGCGGTCGGGCGTTGCCCGGCGGCGGTCGGCACGCTGAACACGGTGCGACGGAAATTCTTCTCGAGCCGGTCGCAGACATAGGTCCACAGCGCTTCGATCTCGGCAGTCGACTTGCTCTTCGCATCGACCTCCATGACGGTGCGGCCGTCGATCATCGAGGCGGCGAAGTCGGTGCGCTGGTGGACGATGACCGGGGCGACGGTACCGTGCTGCGACAGCGCGAGCGCGGCGTCCGCGGTGATGCGGGCTTTCGGCGTCGCGGCGTTGACGACGAAGATCAGCGGCTTGCCGGCGCGCGCGCACATGTCGACGGTGGCACCCACCGCGCGAAGGTCGTGCGGGCTCGGCCGGGTCGGCACGACGATCAGTTCGGCGACCTGGATCACGCTCTGGATCGCCATCGTAATCGCGGGCGGGGTGTCGATCATCGCCAGTTTGAAGCCCTGCTGGCGGAGAATTTCGAGATCGGCCGCGAGCCGCGACACGGTGGTCTGCGCGAACGCCGGCTCCTCGGCGGTGCGCTCGTTCCACCAGTCCGACAGCGAGCCCTGCGGATCGATGTCGATCAGCACCACGGGTCCGTGGCCGGCACGCTCCGCCTGGACGGCGAGATGACCCGTCAAGGTCGTCTTCCCCGATCCCCCCTTCTGCGATGCGAACGCTAGAACGCGCATAAGTCCCCGAACCCCTGGTATTCGCGACGGGAATGGCACGCGGCGGTCTAAGAACCGGTTAACGTCGCTTCATAATGGGTGCGTATCGAGCGATATTAGCTGGATATTACCGCACTCCCGGCTGCTTCGGCTTTGCCTTGCGCGACGAACGGCGGCAGGGTGGCGACGAGCGGATGTTGAGGTAGAGCGATGACGATTGGGAAGCTTCTCTTAGGGACGGTCGCGATGGGCAGCCTGCTCGTCGCCGTTCCCGCGATGGCCGACGTGAAAGCTGGCGTCGATGCCTGGGCCAAGGGCGATTTCCCGCGCGCGGTCGGCGAATGGCGCCCGCTTGCCATTGCCGGCGACGCCGACGCGCAGTTCAATCTGGCGCAGGCCTACAAGCTCGGCCGCGGCGTACCGCTCGATCCCGCGCTCGCCGAAAGCTGGTTCCGCAAGGCCGCCATGCAGGGCCACCAGCAGGCCGAGGACAATTACGGGCTCGCGCTGTTCCAGGCCGGCAAGAAGACGGATGCGCTGCCCTGGCTTGAAAAGTCGGTCGCGCGCGGCGAGCCGCGGACCCAGCTCGTACTCGGCACGATGCTGTTCAACGGCGACGGCATACCCCGCGATTTCTCTCGCGCCTATGCACTGATGACGCGCGCCTCGGCATCGGGTCTGCAGTCCGCCTCGCAGACACTGGCGCAGATGGACCATTACATTTCCCCGGCGGATCGCGAGAAGGGTACTGCGCTCGCCCAGCAATATGCGCTGCAGGCCAAGCCACAGGGGCCGCCGCGCTCGACGATCGGCCAGTCCGACGTTCCGCCATCGCGTGTGGCCGAGACACCGCGCCCGTCGAGGATCGCACCAAGTTCGCTTCCTGCCCGCGTTCCGGTGCCCACGCGTGAACCGGTGCGCGAGCCTGCGCCCAAGCCGCTACCGCCGAAGCCCGTCACGGCCAAACCTGTCCCGCCTAAATCGATCCCGCCCAAACCCGTTGCCGCAAAGCCGATCCCGACACCCGCGCGGGCGGCCGGCAACTGGCGCATCCAGCTCGGCGCCTTCCGCGACCAGGGCAATGCCGAGACGCTCTGGAACCGTGTCCGCGGCAAGCTTCGCGGCGCCCAGCCCTTCTACCCGAAGGCCGGTAGCGTGACGCGGCTTCAGGCCGGCGGTTTCGCCTCGAAGGCGGAGGCGACGCGCGCCTGTGCCGCCGCGGGGACGCCCTGCGTCGTGGTCGCGCCCTGATCCTCTCGCGGAAAGTCTGACCCCGATGCTGCTGCTGGCTTTCGCCCTGCTGCCGACACCGCAATCCTGCGTAGAGACCAGGCAGCAATGCCGGGCCTGCCCGACCGACGGCAAACAGGGATGCTCTTCGGTCGGCATCGCCTGCCAGCCGATCCGCCGGGTCTGCGAGCCCGTTCGCCAGTCCAAGCAGGTGGATCGACGTACCGCCGACAAGCGATCACGCTAAGCCCGATTACGCGTCTCCGGGATCGAAACCTCGACCCTGTCGTTATGTCCCGACATCGACCGGGAGCTAGATGCATGAATTCGAAGACCTTGGCGCTGGCACTTGCCGGCGCAACGCTGTTGGCCGCGTGTTCTGGCCAGCAGCCTGCGACGACCACGACCAATGATGCGGTGGCGGACAATGGCGTATCGCTGCGCAACCTCGCCGAGACGGACGTAGCCGTCCCCAAGCCAGAACAGCTTACCGTCAAGGGCCGGTTGATCCCTACCCCATCCGATCCGACTTCGCGGCATTTCCTGTTGCGCGAGCGGAAAGCCGTCGGCGGCACGATCATCGCGATCCTGCGCCAGGAGCATGGCGGCAAGGTCGCCTATGCACGGACCGAGACCGATTGCGCCAACCGCCTGTTCCACGTGCTGGGCGTCGGCCCGAACCGCGCACTGGTCGAGACCAACGTAGCGCATGACGGCCCGCTGCGGCCTATCAAGGGCCTGCCGTTGCGCGAGGAGCTTGCGACCTATGTGTGCAACGCGAGCGGTACGCCGTTGGCGAAGGGCTGACCCGATTTGCATCCTCCCCCGCCAGGGGGAGGTGGCTGGCTCTTGCCAGTCGGAGGGGGGGGTAAGGGAAACCAGCGTTCCATGTCCTTTCCCTCCGTCGCCTCCTCCCCCTGGCGGGGGAGGATCGTAAGGGCGGCTAGTCCAGCACCCAGTGCTGCTTCGCGATACCCTGCGCATAGAGAAGCGCCGTCAGATCCCCATGATTGATCCGCGCCGCGGCTGCCGCCGCGACGATCGGCTTGGCGTGATAGGCCACACCAAGCCCGGCCGCCTCAATCATCGCCAGATCGTTCGCGCCATCACCGACCGCGAGTGATTCCTCAACCGCGATCCCCCGCTCGGCGATCGCGGCGTGGAGCGTCGTCAGCTTCGTATTCGACCCGACGATCGGCTTGGTCACCGTCCCCGTCAGCACGCCACTCTCGATCTCCAGCACGTTGGCGATCGCGCGATCGAACCCGATCGCCTTCGCCACCGGCTCGGCGAACCGCGTGAAGCCGCCCGACACCAGTACTGCCAGAGCGCCCCTTGCGCGCATCGTCCGCACCAGCGCCTTCGCGCCAGGCATGATCTTCACGCGTTCGGCCAGGCAGCGCTCGATGTCGCTTTCGGCTAGCCCCTTCAGCAGAGCCACCCGGGCGTCGAGCGCCGCTTCGAAGTCCAATTCGCCGCGCATTGCGCGTTCGGTGATTTCGGCGATCTGCGGCTTGATGCCAGCGTAGTCGGCGAGTTCGTCGATGCATTCGACAGTGATCATCGTCGAGTCCATGTCGGCTACGAGCAACGTCTTCGTGCGCGTCAGGCTCGATTGCACGACGACGTCGGTCGCGGGGAATGCCCCCTCGAGCGCGGTCCGAGCCGCATCCGGCGCCATCCCGAAGATCAGGTCGGCAGCGTCGCCTTCGTCGATCCAGCCGCTGACGCCCGGTGCGCAGACGGCGTCGCGCAGGCGGTCCATCGCGGTCGAAATATCGCCTGCGGTCAGCGTGCCCGAGGCTATAAGCGTTGCCGTGAACATAGAAACTCTCCCGAAGGTGGCGCTCATCGCAGGGCCGACCGCGAGCGGCAAGTCCGCGCTCGCGCTGGCCGTAGCCGCCCGCCACGACGGCGTCGTCGTCAATGCCGATTCCGCGCAGGTCTATGCCGACCTCCGCGTTCTCACCGCGCGGCCTTCGGTCGAAGAAGAGGCGAGCGCGCCGCACCGCCTGTTCGGCCATGTAGACGCCGCCGACGCGAGCTACTCCGCCGCACGCTGGGCCGCCGAGGTGACGCAGGCGATCCAAGACACGCTGGCCGAGGGCAAGCTCCCGATCCTGGTCGGCGGCACCGGGCTCTACATCCGCACCTTGCTCGACGGTATCGCGCCTGTTCCCGCAATCGACCCGGCCCTTCGCGAGCAAGTCCGCGCGCTCCCCGTCGCCGAGGCACACGCCGCGCTCGCGCAACTCGACCCACAAGCCGCCGCCAAGCTCAACGCAGCCGACACTACCCGCGTGGCCCGCGCGCTTGAGGTCGTCCGCGGCACCGGCCGCACGCTCGCCGACTGGCAGACGGAGAAAGTCGGCGGGATCGGCGAGACGATCGACGTCCGCGCGCTCATCCTGATCCCCGACCGCGACTGGCTCAACGCGCGCATCGACCAGCGTTTCGCCGAGATGGCCGATACCAGCCGGGAGGAGATCGCCGCGCTGCTTGCCCGCACCGACATCCCGCAGGACGCCCCGATCCGCCGCGCGATCGGCGTGCCCGAGATTGCCGCGCTCGTTCGCGGCGAGACCTCGAAACCCGACGCCATCGCCGCCGGATCGCTCGCCACGCGGCGCTACGCCAAGCGACAATACACTTGGCTAAGGCACCAGCCTCCCGCCATCTGGACGCGCACCGAAGCCCTCGATCTCTCAACGCGCCTGCAGCAATTTGAAACTATATTGCTCAAATGATGTTTGACACGCATCTTTTATATCGGTAGCCGGCCCCTCCACGAGACGCTAAAGGCAGTGTTCTCGCAAAGGATGATATGAAATGACCGAGAAGAGTGGAGCCGATATCCTGATCGAGGCGCTGTGCGATCTCGGCGTGGAGGTCGTCTTCGGCTATCCGGGTGGCGCCGTGCTGCCGATCTACGACGCGTTGTTTCGCTCGGGTCGGATCAAGCACATCCTCGTGCGCCACGAACAGGCTGCAACGCATGCCGCGGAAGGCTATGCCCGCTCGACCGGCAAGCCCGGCGTGGTGCTCGTCACCTCGGGCCCTGGCGCGACCAATGCGGTCACGGGGATCACCGACGCGCTGATGGATTCGATCCCGATGGTCGTGATCACCGGCCAGGTGCCGACCGCGTTGATCGGCACCGACGCGTTCCAGGAAGCCGATACCGTCGGCATCACGCGTCATTGCTCGAAGCATAATTATCTCGTGAAGGATCCCGCCAAGCTTGGCGACGTGATCCACGAGGCGTTCCATATCGCCACCTCGGGGCGTCCCGGCCCGGTGGTCGTCGACATTCCCAAGGACGTGCAGGTCGCGACCGCGCGCTACAAGAAGCCGGGGCCGATCCAGCACAAGACCTATCGCCCGCAGGTGAAGGCCGACCAGTCGCAGATCGAGCAGCTCGTCGACATGCTCGCCGCGGCCGAGCGTCCGATCCTGTATACCGGCGGCGGCATCATCAACTCGGGGCCCGCCGCAAGCCAGTTGCTGTGCGAGCTCGTCCGCATCACCGGCGCGCCGGTGACGTCGACGCTGATGGGTCTCGGTGCCTATCCCGCGTCCGGGCCGCAGTGGCTCGGCATGCTCGGGATGCACGGCACGTACGAAGCGAACATGGCGATGAACCAGGCCGACCTCGTCGTCGCGCTCGGCTCGCGCTTCGACGACCGCGTGACCGGGCGGCTGGACGCGTTCAGCCCGAACTCGCGGAAAGTGCATATCGACATCGACCGCTCGTCGGTGAACAAGACCGTGCGCGTTGATCTCGGGATCATCGCGGATGTCGGCCATGCGCTCGAGGACATGGTCCGGATCTGGAAGAGCCGCCAGCATCCGAAGCCCGACACGACCGACTGGCAGCGGCGGATCGCCGGCTGGCGCGCGGTGAAGTGTCTCGACTTCCCCGAGAACGACCCGAACGAGATCATGCCGCAGCGTGCGATCCGGGCGCTGTTCGATGCGACGCACGCGCGCTCGCCGATCATCACGACCGAGGTCGGCCAGCACCAGATGTGGGCGGCGCAGCATTTCGGGTTCGAGAAGCCGAACAAGTGGCTGACCAGCGGCGGTCTCGGGACGATGGGGTATGGCCTGCCCGCCGCGATCGGCGCGCAGCTCGGCAACCCGAACGCGCTGGTCATCGACATCGCCGGCGAAGCCTCGATCCAGATGAACATCCAGGAGCTGGCGACCGCGTCGCAATACCGGTTGCCGGTGAAGATCTTCATCCTCAACAACCAGTATATGGGCATGGTCCGCCAGTGGCAGGAGCTCACCTATGAGAGCCGCTATGCCGAGAGCTATTCGGATTCCCTGCCCGATTTCGTGAAGCTCGGCGAGGCGTATGGCTGGAAGGGCATCCTGATCGAGACGCGCGACCAGCTCGACGGCGGCATCGCGGACATGCTGGCCCATGACGGCCCGGTGATCGTTGATTGCCGCGTCTCGCAGCTGACCAATTGCTTCCCGATGATCCCGTCGGGCGCGGCGCATACCGACATGATCCTGCAGGCGAACGAAGTGTCCGGCACGATGGACGACGAAGCGAAGGCGCTGGTTTGATGGCGCAGTCACTTCTTCCCCCCTCCCGTGAACGGGAGGGGCCGGGGGTGGGCTCGCGCTCAACCCCGACCGGCATCGCTAGCGGCCATCCGCGCGCCCACCCCCTACCCCCTCCCGCAAGCGGGCGGGGGGGAGACTGAACCATGCACATTCCCCAGGAAAAGGCCGAGCGGCACACGCTCGCCGTCATCGTCGACAACGAACCGGGCATCCTCGCCCGGATCGCCGGCCTGTTCACCGCGCGCGGCTATAATATCGAGAGCTTGACGGTGTCCGAGATCACCGCGGACAAGTCGGTCAGCCGGATCACCATCGTCACCAGCGCTTCGCCGGCGACGATGGAACAGATCCTCGCCCAGCTCGACCGGCTCGTCCCCGTGCACAAGGTCACCGACCTCACGGCACAGGGCGCGCACGTCGAACGCGAGCTCGCACTGGTGAAGGTCCGCGGCACCGGCGACCACCGGATCGAGGCGCTGCGCCTCGCCGACGTCTACCGCGCGCGCGTCGTCGATGCGACGACGTCGAGCTTCGTGTTCGAGGTTACCGGCGGCATCGACAAGATCGACAAGTTCGTCGAACTCATGGGTGAAGTCGGTCTGATCGAAGTCGCCCGAACCGGCATCGTCGCGATCGCCCGCGGCAAAGAGCCGGCCTGAGTTTCCCGACCGACCTCAATTTTACCTAACCCGTCCCCCCATTCGTCACCCCAGCGAAAGCTGGGGTCTCCCCCGGCTCCTGTCCCGCAAGAGCCGCATGAGATACCAGCTTTCGCTGGCATGACGATTTTGCGGGCTCCGACGCTTCATGACCCAATTCTTCCAGAAAGGACCATTTCAATGCGTGTCTATTACGATCGCGACGCCGATCTGAACCTCATCACCGACAAGAAGATCGCGATCGTCGGTTACGGCTCGCAGGGCCACGCCCACGCGCAAAACCTCCGTGATTCGGGCGTCAAGGACGTCGCGATCGCACTTCGCGAAGGCTCGGCGACCGCCAAGAAGGCGATCGAGGCGGGCTTCGCGGTCAAGTCGAACAAGGAAGCTGCCGCCTGGGCCGACATCGTCATGATTCTCGCGCCCGACGAGCATCAGGCGGCGATCTACGCTGCCGACCTGCACGACAACCTCAAGCAGGGCGCAACGATCGCGTTCGCCCACGGCCTCAACGTGCATTTCGGCCTGATCGAGCCCCGTGCCGATCTCGACGTCATCATGATCGCGCCCAAGGGCCCCGGCCACACCGTGCGCAGCGAGTATGTCCGCGGTGGCGGCGTCCCCTGCCTGATCGCGATCGACCAGGACAAGTCGGGCAACGCGCACGACATCGCGCTCGCTTATGCCAGCGGCGTCGGCGGCGGTCGCTCGGGCATCATCGAGACCAACTTCCGCGAGGAATGCGAGACCGACCTGTTCGGCGAGCAGGCAGTCCTTTGCGGCGGCATCACCCACCTCATTCAGGCCGGGTTCGAGACGCTGGTCGAGGCCGGCTACGCGCCCGAAATGGCGTATTTCGAGTGCCTCCACGAGACCAAGCTGATCGTCGATCTGCTGTACGAGGGCGGCATCGCCAACATGCGCTATTCGATCTCGAACACGGCGGAGTATGGCGACATCACGACGGGGCCGCGGATCATCACGTCGGAGACCAAGGCCGAGATGAAGCGCGTGCTGGCCGACATCCAGTCGGGTCGGTTCGTGAAGAACTTCATCCTCGACAACCGCGCGGGTCAGCCTGAGTTGAAGGCGGCGCGGAAGCAGGCGCTGGCGCATCCGATCGAGAAGATTGGGTCGGAACTGCGCGGGATGATGCCTTGGATTGGGAAGAATGCGCTCGTCGATAAGGCGAAAAACTGACGGCGTCAGTTTTCGCTTTATCGACCGGCCGGCACGACGGAGCCCGCCCATAGGGCGCGGTTTCGCCGTGGCCGACGGACGGGCGTGGGGAGTGCGCTTCGGTTGCCCCACACCCCTCACCCCACCCCGGCGAAGGCCGGGGTACAATTGGAAAGGTCGTAGTGACGGAGGACAATCCTCCGTTACCGCCGTCCCCCAATTGGGCCCCGGCCTTCGCCGGGGTGGTGGCGTTTTGGGGTAAGCGCTCCTCTCCCCCAACACTCCCGTTTTTACCCCACTCCCGTTCCCCGCTAATCTCGTTTCCCGACTCAGTTCTCCCCCCTCTTGTTCCCCCGCGAAGGCGGGAGCCCAGAGTATCGGGCGGTGACCGTGGTTTAGCTGGCCCCCCGCATCCGCGAGGGAACCGCCTGCGCCCCCACCACCGATCCAAATCCGAAACACAGCGTTGGCATAACGCCGTTTGACGCAACGCAGCCGCTCGGCCAGCATCGCGCATCAAACAGGAGATTCCGCATGCGCCTAGTCCTAGCCACCATCCTCGCCCTCACCGCCGCGCCCGTGCTGGCACAGACCGCCGCCATCCCCGGCGCCCCCGTCAAGGCGCGCGTCACCGCCGGCACCTACGCGGTCGACCCCAACCACACGCAGGTCACGTGGCAGGTCAACCACATGGGCTTCTCGATGCTCGAAGGGCAGCTCGGCGCGTCGGGGGGCAGCATCACGATCGATCCCGCCAAGCCGACCGCGACCAAGGTCGAAGTCAACTTTGCGATCGACCAGCTCTCGGTCACCGCAGCGCCGTTCGCCGGCCATCTGAAGTCGAACAACTTCTTCGACGCCGCGACCTACCCGACCGCCAAGTTCGTCTCGACCAAGGTCGTCGCGACCGGCGACAAGGCAACGATCACCGGCGACCTTACTCTCAAGGGCGTCACCAAGCCGGTGGTGCTTCAGGCGACCTTCATTGGCGCCGGCGCGAACCCGATGAACAAGAAGCTGAACTTCGGCTTCCGCGCGACGACCTCGATCAAGCGCAGCGACTTCAACATCGGCGCCTACGCGCCGGTGGTGTCGGACAAGGTCGACCTGACGATCAACGCCGCTTTCTCCGCGCAATAATCTATCAAAATTTCTATCGCGCTGGACACGGGACGTGTCCGCGCGATAGGACGCCATCAATGACGTATGGCCGCCTCCTGCTGCTTCGACTTACGCGCCCTTAGGCGCGCCGATCGTTTGCGCGGTGGCCATGCCCCGTGCCTCGCGCCTAAGGGCTGACCCGAACGCTCCCGACGACACGAGAGACACGAGCCATGCTGCGCGACCCATCGACCAAATACCGACCCTTCCCACAAGTCGACCTGCCCGACCGCCAATGGCCGTCGAAGACCATCGTCAAGCCACCGCGCTGGCTCTCCACCGATCTGCGCGACGGCAACCAGGCGCTGATCGACCCGATGGATGCGGAGAAGAAGACGCGGTTCTTCGACCTGCTCTGCAACGTCGGGCTTAAAGAGATCGAGGTCGGTTTCCCGAGCGCGGGTGCGACCGAGTTCGACTTCATCTCCGGGCTGGTGAAGACCGGGCGGATCCCCGACGACGTATCGATCCAGGTGCTGACGCAGTCGCGCCGCGACCTGATCGAGACGAGCTTTGCCAGCCTGGTCGGCGCGAAGACCGCGATCGTCCATCTCTACAACGCGGTGTCGCCGGCGTGGCGCAAGATCGTGTTCGGCATGGACCGCGCGCAGGTGAAGCAGATCGCGATCGACGGCGCCAAGGTGTTGCGAGACGAAGCCGCCAAGCAGCCTAACGTCCGCTGGCAGTTCGAATATTCGCCAGAGACCTTCTCGACTGCCGAGCTCGATTTCAGCCTCGAGGTCTGCGAAGCGGTGATGGACGTCCTGATGCCGACGACCGACAACCCGATCATCTTCAACCTGCCTGCGACCGTCGAGTGCGCGACGCCCAACATCTATGCGGACCAGATCGAATGGTTCGGGCGCAACATCCGCAACCGCGACGCGGTGGCGATCTCGCTGCACACGCACAACGACCGCGGCACCGGCGTCGCCGCGGCGGAACTCGGCATGATGGCGGGCGCTGACCGGGTCGAGGGCTGCCTGCTCGGCAATGGCGAGCGTACCGGCAATTGCGACCTCGTGACCGTCGCGCTCAACATGTACACGCAAGGCGTCGACCCGAAGCTCGACCTGTCGGACATCGACGGCGTAGTGAACACGGTCAATTACTGCACCAACATCCCCGTCCACCCGCGCACGCCCTATGCCGGCGACCTGGTCTTCACCGCGTTCTCGGGGTCGCATCAGGACGCGATCAAGAAGGGCTTCGCGGCGCAGGAGGCGAAGAACGACACGCTGTGGGAGGTGCCGTATCTTCCGATCGACCCTGCCGATCTCGGTCGCAGCTACGAGGCGGTGATCCGCGTGAACTCGCAGTCCGGCAAGGGCGGCGTCGCCTGGGTGATCGAGCAGGACAAGGGCCTGAAGCTGCCCAAGCGGTTGCAGGCGGACTTCAGCCGGCACGTCCAGGCCTATGCCGACGAGACCAGCCGCGAACTCAACGCGGCGGACATCTGGGGCCTGTTCGAGCGGACCTACATGCCGCAGGCGGACGACCGCGTGGAGTTGCGCGATTACGAGGAAAGCGGTGCCTCGGGACAGCGCGTGTTCATCGGCCGGGTGGCGATCGACGGCGAGGAGCGGTCGATCTCGGGACGCGGCAACGGGCTGATCTCGGGCGTGATCGCGGCGATCGCGGAGTCGACAGGGCCGACGCTCGACGTGGTCGATTACAACGAACACGCGATCGGCCACGGCGCGGATGCGCAGGCGGCGGCCTATGTCGAATGCCGGACCGCCGAGGGCAAGACGGTGTTCGGCGTCGGTATGGACACCGATATCGCGACCGCTTCGGTGCGTGCAGTGTTGTCGGCCGCGAACCGGGCGTAAGAAAGCCAACTCCCTCTCCCCGAGGGGGAGAGGGTCGGGGTTAGGTGCAGCCAAGCAGCGCAACGCCCGGAACAGCCCCTCACCCCAGCCCTCTCCCCGAGGGGGAGAGGGAGCAGTGCAACAACTACGGTAGCAAATTCTCCCCGGCACGGGGAGGGGGACCACCGCGTACTTGGGCGGGGGTGGAGGGGGGCTTCCTCTCGCGCAACGCCCGCGGAACGCCCCCTCCACCAGCTACGCTGGTCCCCCTCCCCGCGTGCGGGGAGGATCAGCGTGTGCGGACGATCTCGCAGCCTACACGAGCGTCCGGGTAGACGTCGGCCTTGACCGTGCGGACCTTCACCCGCCTGACTCGCTCGTCCGCCAAGCACAGCCCGGCGATCGCCTCGCAGAGCGTCTCCTGCAAGGCAATCGGCCGCTCCGCCACCATCTTCAGGATCCCCGCGCGCACGAAGTCGTAATCGAGCACTTCCTCGATCGCATCCCCGCCGGGCGGGCCCGGATACACGACCGTCATCTCGACCGAGACGACCACGCGTTGCGGCGCCACCTCATGCGGGTGGATGCCGAGCCGCATCATGACCTCGAGCCCATCCAGGATGGTTATGAACTCAGCCATGCCGACCCTCGAACATCACGTCGCCGTCCCGCGCTAGAAACCGTTGTCCACAATCGACGAACACATTCTGTCCCGTCACACCTTTCGCGGTCAGCAGCCACGCCACCGCGTCCGCGACAGCCTCCGCTCCGACCGGGCGCGCGAGCAGATTGTCGCCTGCCACCGCCGCGAACTCCTCCTCGCTCTGGTCGCCACTGGGCAGCGTCAACCCGGGCGACACCGCATTCACTGCAACTCGTGGCCCGAGCGCCTGTGCCAGCATCGTCGTCGCCCCCTCAAGCGCGATCTTCCCGCAGCTATACGAGAAAAAGTCGGGATTGAGGTTCGCCACCTTCTGGTCGAGCAGGTTCACCACTGCGCCCTCCTCAACATCGTCCTGCAAGGCCAGCGCGGACGCCAGCAGCACCGGCGCCCCGCAATTGATCGCACCAAGCTCGGCGAGCAGCACCGGATCCACCTGGGGCGGCCGATCGAACTCGAACCGCGACGCGCAGTTCACCAGCCCGTCAATCGGTCCACCGATCGCAGCACGCGCCGCCGCGAACAGGTCGCTGATCGCGCCGAGATCGCTCAGGTCCCCCGCAACCGCGGCAGCATGCCCGCCGGCAGCGACGATCTCCGCCACCAGCGCCGCCGCCTCATCCGGCGAATGCCCCTGGTGGACGACCACCGCATGACCATCCGCCGCCAGCCGCCTCACGATCGCCGCACCCAGCCGCTTGGCACCGCCGGTAACCAGCACCGCTCGCATCAAACGCCGCGGCCCATCAGCGCCAGCACTTCCTTGCGGCTGCGTTCGTCGTCGCGGAACACCCCCATCATCCGGCTGGTAACCATCGTCACGCCGGGAGTCCGCACACCGCGCGCAGTCATGCAGGCATGGCTCGCCTCGATCACCACCGCGACACCCTGCGGCTTGAGGTTATCCCAGATGCAGTCCGCCACTTCCGCGGTCAGCCGCTCCTGTACCTGCAGCCGCCGCGCGAACCCGTGCAGCACACGCGCGAGCTTCGAGATGCCGACGACGTGATCGCGCGGCAGGTACGCGATGTGCGCCTTGCCGATGATTGGCGCCATGTGGTGCTCGCAGTGCGACTGGAACGGGATGTCCTTCAGCAGGACGATCTCGTCATAGCCACCAACCTCTTCAAACACGCGCTCCAGATGTTTCGCGGGATCATCACCATAGCCTGCGCAATATTCCTTCCAGGCCCGCGCGACTCGACGCGGCGTGTCGATCAGCCCCTCCCGCGTCGGATCGTCGCCCGACCAGCGGATCAGCGTCTTGATCGCGTCGGCGACCTCGGGTGGCACGACGACCTTGCCGTCTTCGCCCAGCGCATCGCCGCCAGCGGGCAACGGCTCAATCGACATTGCTGGCTGCCGTAGCGTCAAGTCCGCCCACCGTAACATAAGTTCGAATTTGCAACTGTTTCATCCTGCGTTCCTGCTGAATTTGCCACGGTTTCCCTAAAGAGAAAAGCGTTGACGACTCCGATTTTTTGATCGCTTATTCTACATACCTGATAATCGAAACTGTGAACGGCATAGACCGACGCGGTTCAGGGAGAGGATAGATCATGGCAAAGTTCGAACTGCTCGCCGCGTCGGCGATGATACTCCTGCCTGTTGTTCCGGCAGTTGCACAGACCGCCGTTACCAGTTCCGCACAAAACACCGCCCCGACGAACGGGCCCGGCCAGGAGGCAGTAACCGCGTCCCAGCCCTCGACCGCCTATGGCTCGCAGGATATCGTCGTTACCGCCCAACGCCAATCGCAGCGTTTGCAGGACGTGCCGATCGCGGTCAGCGCGTTCACCGCAGAGAATCTCGAAAAACAGCAGATCGTCAACCCGATCGCGCTTCAGCAGACCCTGCCGAACGTGACCTTTACCAAGACCAACTTCACCTCGTCGAGTTTCACGATCCGCGGCATCGGCGATCTCTGCGTCGGCGCGTCCTGCGACAGCGCCACCGCGATCCACGTCAACGACATGCCACTGGTATCGACCCGATTGTTCGAGTCCGAATTCTACGATCTCGAACGCGTCGAGGTTCTGCGCGGACCACAAGGCACGCTGTTCGGCCGCAATGCGACCGCGGGCGTGGTGAACTTCATCACCGCCAAGCCGGACCTGTCCGGTATCCACGCGGCCGGGGAGTTCGAATACGGCAACTATGACTCGAAGCGGGTGAAGGGCATGTTCAACCTGCCGATCACCGATACCATCGGCATCCGCGTCGCCGGACAGTATCTGAAGCGCGACGGCTATACCAAGAACCTGTTCGACGGCGGTCGGATCGACGACCGCGATCTGTATTCGGTGCGTGGCACCTTGTCATGGGAGCCCGACAGCGACACGCGCGTCGACCTGATCGGCTATTATTTCCACGAACGCGACAATCGCTCGCGCATTCAGAAACAGCTCTGCCACCGCGATCCCACCGGCGTGCTAGGCTGCCTTCCCGATCGGCTCGATTACGGGACGACCAACGGCAACTCCACGCTCGCTGCCGCCTATTCGTCGAGCGAGTTTTACCGGTTCGCGCTCGGCGCCGCATTCGTCCCTTATGCGCTGCAAAGTCTGTATGGCAGCGATACCTATACCGGAGTCGTCAACCCGAACGACGTCCGCACCGTCAACATCGATTACAAGCCGACCTATTTCAGCGACGAAGAACAATATACTGCCAAGATCTTCCACGATTTCGGACCGGTCTCGTTCAACTTCACTGGCGGGTACGCGCGCAACTCGGTGGATTCGACCAACGACTACAATCTCGCGGTCGAGAACCCCCTGGGCGCCAATGTCGGCGCACTCACATTGATCGGTGCGTCGCGCGCACCGGGCGCGGCCTTCCCCGGCGGAATCAACCCGTTCACCAACGCCGTCGCGACGCTGTTCCCGAACGGTAACACCGGCACGATCTGCCAGTCTGCACCCGGCCCCGATCTCGGCGTCTTCAGCGGCAGCCGCCTGTGCGGACCCAGCAGCCAGGACGTCGATCGCTCGAACGCCCGTTCCCGGCAATTCTCGGCCGAGGCGCATCTCGACAGTCGCTTCGACGGGATGTTCAACTTCCTGGTCGGCGGCATCTATCTTGATCAGAAAATCCGCGACAACAGCTATTATGTGACCGCCTTCCCGCTCGATTACGGCGCTGCGGTCATCGGTGCGGCCAACGTGCTCGGCGGACGTGTAGCCGGCGCGACGCTACCCAATGCATTCGGCTCGACGCCGTTCTATCGCAGCTTCACGGACTCGGTACATCTCAAGTCGTACGGGATCTTCGGCGAGACCTATTTCGACTTTACGGACAAGCTGAAGCTGACTCTCGGCCTGCGCTACAATCATGACGAGAAGGATGTACGGGCGCGAACTTCGTTCATCTTCGACAACAAGACCCGGACACTGGTCGGTGCGGGCGGCGCGCCAGTGCGCGATGCGGAGGGCAATGCGATCGTGGTGTCTGCGGTTGCGACCGCGCTCAGCCCCTACGGCACCAACGCGCTCGAGAATGCGATCAACTATGCCTCGCTCGATTACGATCCGTTCACGGCGGGCAATCAGCCGTTCGGTGTCGCCAACGTCTCGTTCGGTCGACTGACCGGCCGCGCGGTGCTCGAATACAAGATCAAGCCCGACAATCTGGTCTATGCCTCCTATTCGCGCGGTTACAAATCGGGGGGTATCAACCCGCCATTGTCTCCGGTCTTCGCGGTGGATCAGGCGTTCAAGCCGGAATCGGTCGATTCGTTCGAGATCGGTTCGAAGAACAGTTTCCTGAACCGAACCCTGCAATTCAACCTTACCGGCTTCTACTACAAGTATAAGAGGCTCCAGCTGAGCCGGATCGTGGCACGTACCGCGGTCAACGACAATATCGACGCCGACATCTACGGTGTCGAGGCGGAGGCGATCATGCGGCCGTCGCCCAAGTTCACCGTCAACATGAACTTCAGCTATCTGAAGTCGAAGGTGACGGGTGACAAGTTCATCGGCAATCCACAGGACCCATCGGGTGGACGCGCCGATACGGTGATCGTCAAGGATATCACCAATGCCTCCAACTGCGCGGTACGGCCGACCACGCCGGGTAATGCGGCGGGGGCCAATGCGTTCGTTGGCGCAGTGAACTCCGCGCTGGGCCTGCGTCCACCGACCGCGCTCCTCTCGAACGGTACCACCGGGGCCTATTCGGTGTGCGATGCGCTGGCCGCTGCAACTGCCGGCGCGCTGGCGAACTACAACCCCGCCCTCGCCGCGTTGCAGGCTCCGCTCAACGCCGGGTTCGGCACCAACGCCGCGGGCGCGTTGCCGTTCGTGGTCGATCGCAGCGGCGTGCTGGTCAATATCCGCGGCAACGAACTGCCACAGGCGCCGCGCTACAAATTCTCCGCGGGCGCACAGTATGTCGCGGACTTCGGCGGCTTCACGATCGTCCCGCGGGTCGATCTGGCCTATACCGGCGGCTTCTCCGCGAGCATCTTCAACGAGAATATCAACCGCGTTCAAGGCTATGAGGTGGTCAACGCCCAGATCCAGCTGAACGGGCCGGGTGAGCGCTATTACATTCGCGGTTTCGTCCAAAACCTGACGAGCAACGATGCGATAACCGGCCAATATGTCACCGATCCGTCGTCAGGGCTGTTCACCAACGTCTTCACGGTGGAACCCCGCCGCTACGGCGTGGCAGCCGGGTTCAAGTTCTAGAGGCCGAACCCCTGATCCGTTTACCCAGCGAGCGCTGAGGTCTGACACGGGGCCTGCGTTATCCGCCCCACGTCGAGATCCAGGCGTTCGCCGGGATGCCGATGAAAAGTCAGGCCGTACAGCCCAAGTCCTACCTGTCCCTCCAGCGAAAGTCGGGATCTCTCGCGTGGCACGCACATGAGGCGATCTCAGCTATCGTCGGATTGATGAATTCGCGACCTCGGGTCCGCCGTCTGGGGAGCCGAGCGATGTTCACCGCCATGACCGTCGAGATCGAATTATAGCCGTGATCGTACCCGGGTTGCATCCGTAGCATAAGGTCCAACCCGCCATCTTGCCTGGGTCGGTCGGCAACTCCGGCTTCGGTTGTTCCGTCAAAAGGCCGTCCGCTTCACCCAGGTCGATCAGGATTTCGGCGGCCCGCGGACCATCCTCGATCAGCGCACAAGCGTCATACGATCGCCACGCCGGCCGATCCGGTCCGGAAACCCGTCAAGACCCGACTTTCCACGCCATGGACGCTGCAGCCGCGCCACGATCGGGGCAATCGCAGAGCCGCTGCGGATGCCAGCGGGATCGCACGGCACGATCGTCAGCGCGCCCTCCCATCGCATGCCTGTTGATCCCGGGTTTCGCCATGTCGGCCATCAGCAAATCCGCCGCGATCGGCGCTACAAATTCATCCTCGACAGGAGGGCCCAACCGGAAATTGGCGATACCGGGGCTATTCGGTCGCATCGACGTGGACGCCTGTGCCCTTGCCGAAGTCGTACGCGTCGTCTTCAGGCAGGCTGTCCCGGCACGGCGATGTATCCGGTGCAACCAGAATCACGCCCGGTTCGGCACCCGCCGCCGGTACTCGCCTCGTCCATGACGTTGGCGTGCGTACAGGTCACCCTGTCAGGCACCACAACATGACAACAGCGCGCGCTCGTCACGCGGCGAGACGTACACGGCGACGGTCATATCGGTCCCGGTCCCGGTCCCGGTCGCAGTCGCAGTCGCAGCCGCGGCGTGAGCGGTACATGCCTTGGAGGCCGCCATGAACCTTGCTGGCGGAGACGGCCTCCGTCACGCGATCCGGTGCAGCGCGCAGATCTTGTTCCCCGATGGATCACGCAGATATGCGAGATAAAGTTTCCGCCCCCCGGTAGCCGCGCGCACGCCCGGCGGATCCTCGCAAGCCGTCCCGCCATTCGCCAGCCCTGCGGCGTGCCAAGCATCGGCGGCTCCGGTCGAAGCCGCGGCAAACCCGATCGTACTGCCGTTGCCGTGCGTCGCTGGCTCCCCGTCAATCGGCGTCGTCAGCAGAAAACGTCCGCCGTCATGCGCGTAGACCACCCGCCCCCAATCATCGACGACGCCCTCAGGAACGCCAAGCGTCCCCAACGCCGCGTCGTAGAACGATTTCGACGCCACGATATCGTTGGCGCCCAGCATGATATGCGTGAACATCGGCCGTTCCTCAGTAGGTCCCGGCGTAGTGGATGCGCTCGCCGACGTGTATCACGTTGAGGCGTTTGCTGATCGCGTCAAGCGTCAACCGGTGCATGGTCGTCGCGTCGATCGCGATCTTGGTCATGCACCAGTAGACGATCTTCGGCGTATCGGTCCGCCCCGCCCCCGCCCCCGCCGCAGGCCACCGGACGCCGTCCCACACCACCTACCCCGGTGACGCGCTGGAACGGGCCACGTGGCCGTTCCGGCCAGGCCGATCGTAACGGAGGTGCCCCGCCGCGGTGGCACGCCTCCAGCACCTGTCGCATGACAGTCGTATCGCCGATCGCATCGAACATAGGGTCCGCACCGTTATCGGCCAGCACGACTTTGGCGAACCATATCGCCGGCACCGATCGAGTTGGCGACATGCGTCATGCCGAAGCGGCGCCCTCGTTTCTCGCTGTCGGGATTGATCTCGACGCTCATGATCATGCCCCCCCCCCCTGCAAGCCACGCATGTTGTACCACGGTCGGGCCGATCAGGCCGAGCCCGAACGCCGCGCGAGTATCGCGGACCGGAAGGTCGAATACACCACCGCGCAGGTCGATCCTCTGACTGAGACAGGTCTTACCGGGGGGCCTTCAAGCGGCATTCGGGTGGGTGGAGCGGGATGACGTGGTTACCTACGCACCGGTCTCACCGACGATAGCCGCGTCGGTGTGCCCCGATACACTCGGGAAAAGCCCTTCCGAATCAAGTCCGTCGCGCCTGAACGCATCGGTACGACAGACGGCCGTCACCGTGATTTCGCCGAGAACTTCACCGAATTTCGGTATTCAAAGCCGAGTTCGACGATCTCGTTCGGTTTTTTTGCCTGGAAGACCAGGGCAGCGCAGGTCTTCGGTGGTCGGCTTCCCCCTCTGCCGCGCAGATGCCTCCAACTCCCCGTTTCCGCAACCTTCGGCAGCACGACCAGGACACGGCTCAGAGACGAGATCGTTACGAATCAAGTAGATGGCAGGCTCAAATAGCCGATATTGCGCTACCCTCCCATGCGACGGCCGCGCGATGATATGGCTTGGGCCAAGGCTGAATGGAAATCGACCGACGCCAGTGTGCGCGATCGTCGAACCGTCACGGCGTGGAAGGAGGGGCCGCTCTCCATCGTAAGGAGTGACAATGGCGGAAAGGCAGCGCAAAAGGCGGACGCGCTCACCAAGCGTGAACACGCGCGCAGTGCCCTAACGCACGCACGCGAACAGGAAGGAATGCTTATGGCTACAGCTCCCAAGACCGGCGGCATCCACGCCCCCGTCCAGCCCTCTCCCGAGCTCGGCGAGATCGTCGGCAACGACAAGCTGCCGCGCAGCGAAGTGATCAGCAAGGTTTGGGTCTACATCAAGGCCCACAACCTCCAGAACCCTGAGAACAAGCGCGAGATCCTCGCGGACGAGAAGCTGAAGAAGGTCTTCGGCCGTGACAAATGCACGATGTTCGAGATGAACAAGTACATCTCGCAGCACGTAAAGGCCTAACCGCCGCATCACGGCGAGCGGCGACGGCGGTTCAGCGAACCCCGTTGCCGCTCGATCGGTGTGGAAGCGATAGTCGTCGGCTCGGCCACCTGCCCCGACGACTGGATGCCGCCGAGGCAAATCCAATCCAGTCGGACGCTTGATCGTCCTACCCGACCGGCGTAATGCGCCAGCGGATGCCCCCGTAGCTCAGCCGGATAGAGCGACGGTTTCCTAAACCGTAGGCCGCGTGTTCAAATCTCGCCGGGGGCACCATCGATCACCGCGCGTTATACCGCGAGAGCGACGAGGTTCGGCTACCGAACGCTATAAACGGGCGAACAGAGTATCGCCGTCCCTGCCGTAGTTCGCCGTTAATCGAGCACCGCGGCCACGTATGCAATTACAGCGCGAGCCGCAGCAATTTCGGAAATGTATGATTGCGCCGCGCCAATGCGCGCATGCAAGCGGGCAAATTCAGCGTGATCTGCAGAGCGTTTGCTCGATGCGTTTGGCGTCGTTATCGAAATCGCCGCCAATTGTGAACGCCGTGCGCTCACGCAAATAAAACGGGCCGGAATTACCCGGCCCATCTTACCTAGTTGCTGTCCGAGTTGTCGTCCTCGTGGTCGACGATCAGATAGGTTACGCCGGCCAGGATACCGACCCCGATCACGATCGGAGCGATGCTCGCACCGGCCAGCTTGCTCGACTTCTTCGTTGCCGTGCCTGCGCGAACGGACGAGGATACGGAGAGCGACTGTGCCGAGTTGGAAGCTGCCGGGGCGGCGCTTGCTGCAACGGGAATGGCGGTCATCGCGAGGGCGGACGCGCCCAGAATCCATGTTTTAATCATAAGTCACTCTCTCATGCGTCAACCGGCTCGGCTGCCCCACCCCAACGATTCCAAGGCTTCGGGGTTCCGGCCTGGATGGAACACAAGGAATGTCGTCATGCGGGGTCCCACCGACCCGACATCCCATAACTGCCAAAAATATCCTATTCGCGGTTGGTTTTCCGCTTAGAACTTACCGCAACGTATCTATCGCCTTCAGACCGTCAGTTCAGCTTTTCGGGCGGCGCAACCGGTATCGCCAAGGGCGCGACCGGGACCCCGTCTTCGACCAGCGCCTTCGCCTCGGCGAGGCTGGCATGGCCATGGATCGTCGTCTGCTTCTCCTCACCGAAATGCATTGCCCGGGCACGATCAGCAAACGCAGGGCCGACCCATTCCGAGGATTTCAGCGCTTCCGTCTGCTTTTTCGCCAGCAGCGTCATCATAGACTTGATCGCATCGGCCGTCGGTGCATCCGGCTTGCGATTGCCCTTGCTTGCAATCGCCGGCGCCATGACCGCCTTGGTCACGTCGTCATCCTCGCAAAGCGGGCAATGGACCAGCCCGGCATTGCGCTGCTCTTCATAGGCGCGGCTGGATGCGAACCATGCTTCGAATACATGCCCTCCGGCGCATTTCAGGTCGAACACGATCATCGGACAATTGCGACTGGTGGAATTGCCCGGCGATGCTTGAGGACGGGAATACGCGAGCGGGCAGCCTCGACGCGTGCCTGGTCGATATCGGCGAATGCAAGGCCCGCGTCCTCGCCCATGTCGAGAACCACCTCGCCCCACGGATCGACGACCAGCGAATGGCCGTAGGTCGCGCGGCCGTCAGCGTGAACACCGGTTTGCGCAGCCGCAACGACATAGGCGCCGGATTCGATCGCGCGGGCCCGCAACAGGACGTGCCAATGCGCAGCGCCGGTCGGTCGTGTGAAAGCAGCGGGCACGGACAAAACCGTCGCGCCCGCGTCGCTCAGCGCGCGGTACAGATCGGCAAAGCGCAGATCGTAGCAGATCGAAGCACCAAGCATGCCGATGGGGGTTTCGACGACGACCGCTGCCTCTCCACCAACATAGGCTGCGGACTCCCGCCAGCTTTCCCCCGTCGGCAGGTCGACGTCGAACAGATGGAGCTTGTCGTACCGCGCCTGAACCCTGCCGGCCGGATCGATCACGAAACCGCGATTGGCGAACTTTCCGTCTGAACGCCGCACCGCTAGCGATCCAAGATGCACGCACATGCCCGCATCGGCGGCCGTCTGGCGCACCGCGGCAAGCACCGGGTCCTCGTCTTCGGGTACGATCGATACAGAACCGCGTGCACGGTCACGGTCGATCAAGCCGGACATTTCAGGGGTGAACACCATCTGGGCACCACCCGCCGCCGCTGCGCGGATTGCGTCGACCAATGTCGCGGCGTTGACCGCGGGATCGATCCCGCTGGTCATCTGGAGGATGCCGATCCGCGTCATGCCCCGCGCCATGCCATCAGGCGAGCAGCGCGTCGAGGCCACCCTTTGCGTCCAGGGCCGCAAGATCATCGGATCCGCCGATATGCTCGCCGTCTATGAACACCTGCGGCATCGTCATGCGACCTCCCGAACGCTCGACCATTTCGGCCTTTTTCGGCCCTCCCATGGTCACGTCGAACGTTTCGGGTTCGACGCCCTTGCTCGCGAGGAGCTTCAGCGCCCGTGAACAATAGGGGCAGAACTGCTTGATGTAGATTTCAACTTTAGCCATGTTGGGGAAATGTGGTTTCGACCCGCGGTTGTCAATCATCGCGGCTGGCGGACAAAACCCGCGCCCAACATAAAATCGTTACGGAACGGGCTCCTGACCGCAGCAAGGCGCGGGTACAGGCCTCGGCGGTGGCGCCGCTCGTGTACACGTCGTCGATCAGAATGACCGCCCTGCCCTTTATCCGCGCGGGCGTCGCGACGGCGAAAGCCCCCGCGACCGCTGCGGCCCGTTGCCGTCCACCCAGCCCCCGCAAAAGCATCGTCTGCCGCCTGCGCACAAGAACGTCGCGATCGTGCGGCACCCCGGACGCTGCAGCGAGCGCGTCGGCAATCAACGCGGCCTGGTTGAATCCGCGCGACCAGATCCGCCAGCGATGCAACGGCACCGGAACGAGCATGTCCGCGTCGGTCGGCACCAGGCGTCGCATCCGCAACGCCATCGTTTCGGCGAAGGCGATCCGCCCGCCATATTTCAACCGCAACGCCAGATCACGCGCGACCGGCCCATAGGCGACCGCCGCACGCACACCGGCGTGACACGGAGGATCGCGCAGGCACGCAGCGCAGCGCGCACCCTTGCCACGATCGAACGAAAAGGGCACGTTACATCCGGCACACCATGGCGGCCCGAGAAACTGGAGACTGCTCCAGCACGGCGCGCAAAACCGGTGATCCTCGGCGACCGGCGTGCCGCAACCGGCACAACGTGGCGGCAACGCGAACCCGGCCAGGTGACGCAGCATTTCGATGACCATCGCGCGCCCTCCAACGCAGAGCTTGTCGCGGATGCGCGCGCGCGGCACAAGCGCGACCGTGACCACTGCAGCCCCCGAAAGCTCGGCGCCCGCGATCTTCGATCGCGCCGCCCGCCGCCACCGCCGCGATCGTGCCGCGTCCGATTTTGCGGCGCATGATTTCCTGCGCGCGACGATGCTCGATGGCATTGCGGAACGCCTCGACGCAGTGACGCGCGAGTTCCACGACATCCTCGATCTCGGCTGTTTCGACGGCGCGTTCGTGCCGCCGCCCGGCGCCCGCGTCGCGCGCTGCGATGCGGGCTTCGCATTTGCCGCCGGATCGCACGGCGTGCAGGCAGACGAGGATCGCCTTCCGTTCGCCGACGCATCGTTCGATCTGGTGATCAGCGCCGGCGTACTCGACCAGATCGACGATCTGCCCGGCGCCCTGTCCCTCATTCGCCGCGTGCTGCGCCCCGATGGTCTGTTCCTCGGCGCGTTCGTCGGTGCGGGCAGCCTGGCGGCGCTGCGGAGCGCCCTCCGGGTGGCCGAAGCCGACCGGCCCGCCGCCCGCGTGCACCCTCAGATCGACGTCCGCTCGGCTGGCGACCTACTCATGCGCGCGGGATTCGCGCTGCCGGTCGCCGATGTCGAAACGCTTGACGTCGGTTACCGTGATCTTGGCCGGTTGCTGGGCGATCTGCGCGGCATGGCGGCAAGCAACGTTCTGGCGCAACGCCAACCGATGACCGCGGGTGTATTCGCGCGGACGATGGCGGCCTTTGCCGACGCCGCCGACGATCGCGGTCGCACGCAGGAGAAATTCCAGATCGTGTTCCTGACGGGATGGTCACCCGATCCGTCGCAGCCCAAGCCGGCGAGGCGCGGCAGTGCCACTGCGTCACTCACCGATGCGCTCATGCGCTAGCGCCCACCGTAGCGGACGCTAGCCGATCATCCCTTCGCCCTCGGCGTCGCGGGCGAGTATCCGGCCCATCGCATCGAACAGTGCATCCATCGCAACCGGCTTGAAGATCACGTCGTCGGCCCCCGCCGCGAGACAGCGCTCGCGCAGATCGGGCGCGATATCGGCCGTGACGACGATGATCGGCACGCGACCTTTCGCATCATCGCGAGCGCGAATATGTTTGATCGCGGTGACCCCATCCATGCCGGGCATCCGCAGATCCACGAGCACGATCGCGAAATCCTGTTCGTCGATGATCTCGAGGCCTCGCTCGGCGCTTTCCGCCTCGACCATCGTTGCGCCTGCGACGTCGAGCATGTCCTTGACGACACGTCGATTCATCCGGTCATCTTCGATGAACAAGACGTTCACTGCGGCGTCCTCGACAGCAGGAGATACGAGGGGAACGCTACGAACATGATACAGCATCTACGCGTTATGCTGCATCGGACACAAGGTCGGGATTCACGTGGTTTTTTGCAACTGATCCGGCGAACATTGCGCGGATCAGCGCCGCCCCGCTGACGGGTTTGGAGACCACGCGCGTCACCCCGGTCGCAATCAGTTCGTCCTGTTCTGAGGCCGCTGAAACCGGCCATAGCAGGGTCGTTTCGGTACCGGCGGCGGCAGCGGCGGCGGCGATGTGCCTCAACGCGCCATGGGGGTCGACGTTCGCCCGGATGGTCGCGTCGTCGATCAGCACGCGTGCAACGTCATGCTCGTCCAACTGCGCCACGGCCTCGTCCGCCGAGACCGCGAATATCACGGGGCCACCGTGCGGCGCGAGCAATGTCTTGAACATGCTGCGCGTGATCGGATTGCGATCGACGACCAACGTCGCGGATGCCCGTTCG
Organism: Sphingomonas sp. SL1004; assembly: GCF_057815015.1. NCBI lineage: Bacteria > Pseudomonadati > Pseudomonadota > Alphaproteobacteria > Sphingomonadales > Sphingomonadaceae > Sphingomonas > Sphingomonas sp. SL1004. Next base: position 444,978 of record NZ_JBYMUX010000001.1, on the reverse strand, counting down.
TCGTTCGCTTCCTGACGCACTGCGACGGCCGCGCGGACGAGCGGCAGGACCAGTGTAAACGTGGCCCCCTGCCCCTCGACACTCCTGACCGATACGTCGCCGCCCATCGCACGGGCAAGATTGCGACAGATCGACAGACCCAGCCCGGTACCGCCGAACTGGCGCGTCGTGCCGGCATCGGCCTGACGGAAGGATTCGAAGATTTCCTCCAGCTTGCCCGCCGGGATGCCGATGCCTGAATCGCTCACCGCGACGCGCAGCCGATCGTCGTGGATGTCGATCGCCAGCGCCACCTTGCCCGACTTGGTGAACTTCAGCGCGTTGGACAGCAGGTTGAACACGATCTGGCGCACGCGCGCGGCGTCGCCCATGATCATCGCCGGGCACCCGCCGAGGTCGACCTCGAACGTCAGCCCCTTGGCGCGCGCCTGCTCCTCCCACATCCGCGTCGCGTCGGTAACGGTCGCGCACAGATCGAACGGCGCGGACTCGATCGTCAGGTTGCCCGTCTCCATCTTGGCGACGTCGAGGATATCGTCGACCAGCGCGCGCATCGTCAGCCCGGCGCCGTGCACCACGTCGAGCCGATCGCGCAGCACCGGCGAAAGCCTGGCATCCGCCAGCATCACCTGCGTCATGCCGAGGATGCCGTTCAGCGGCGTGCGGATCTCATGGCTGGTGGTGGCCAGGAATTCGGTCTTGGCTGCCAGCGCCTTGCCAAGCGCGCTGTTGGTCACCGCTAGATCGTCATTGGCGGCACGCACCTGATCGCGGCTGCGACGCAACGTGACGATACCGAAGGCGAGCAGGCCGATGACGATCGCGACCGCCCCCGCAGCCCCGAGGAAGACATAGCGCTGCGTCTGCGCCCGCGCGCGCTCGAAGGCGATGCCGCGTTGCAGCTCGTCGGCCTTCAACTGGCTGATCTTCAATTCCTGGTTCGCAAAGTCGAACCGCGCCGCCATCAACGCGGTCTTGGTGTTGGTCGCAAGCTTGGTCGCATTGTCATCGAGCCGTTTCAGCGCCTCAAGGTTCACCAGCGCCGATTTGCTGTCGCCTACCGCGCGGAACACATCATAGGCGGTTTGATGAAAATCCTTGTAGACCAAGCCCGTCTTGCGTGGATCGACACCAACCAGCGCTTCGGTGATGAGCGTCAGCGCCCGTTGCGGCTGCCCATGCAGCAGAGCCGATTGCGCAGCTGACGCGATAAGCTTTGCGCGTTGCCCGCCTACGTCATGATCAGTCGCTAGCTTGAGACCAGCAGCGATCGCCGCATCCGCGGCGCCCAGTTTGCCTGCCGACAAACGCGATCGCGCAATGTTGTTCAATATTCGGGCTTGGATGGCCTTTCCGCCAACTTTCCGAGCGAGATCGAGCGCCTCCAGATATTGCTCTGCGGCAGCATCGTATTGCTGCAATTCGCTTAGGACCACGCCGCGGTTGTTGTAGATGGAAATCGACAGGTTAGGGTCTGCATCATAGACCTCCAGCGCTTGTTTCGAATATCTTAGCGCCGACGCCTGATCCAGTCCGTCGTTGTAGATCATCGAGATGAACAGCAACGCCATCGCTTGGCCACGGGCGTCATGCAGGCTGGCGTATATCCCATATGCTTGTTGATAATCCCGAAGGGCATTCCCGGGACGGCCTTGATCGCTCTCGATGCCGCCTTGCGATACCAAAATATCGGCGTGCAGTTTGCCACCCGGCGCCAGCTTAGCAGCCAGGCTCAGCGCCTTGGCAACCGGAGCGCTGGCCTGAGGGGATTTATTGGCTCTTAGAAACGCTTCCCCCTGCAGCCACTCCGCGGTCGCGATCGCTAAGCCTCTGGCTTTCGGGTCCTTCATACTCTGCGCATGCTCTTCGGCAGCACGCGCCTTACCACGGGCAAGCTCGGGATCCACGAGCATGGCCGCCTTGGCGTCCGCAATGATAGATTCGTAACTACTACGGGTATCTGTCGGCGGTACGGATTGCGCCATCCCCACGCTCGAAACGACCATCGCGGCAACCGCCAAAAACATGACGCCAAGTCTGTGAGGAACTTGCACAGCCGTCAGCCACGCTTCCACACGGTCGCGAGCCGATTGAACGGCGCGCGCATATTGGCCGCGACGGCCAGATGCTTGCCCTCGTCGAGGAAGTGGATCAGCGCGTCGAGATTGATCGGCCGGCTGATCAGGAACCCCTGGATCATGTCGCAGCCCATCACCGACAGCAACGCCATCGCTGCTTGGGTCTCGACCCCTTCCGCGACCACTTCCATTTCGAGCGCATGCGCGAGATCGATGGTCGACCGCACGATCAGCGGATCGCGGTTCGAACTGGTCAACTGCGTCACGAACAGCTTGTCGATCTTCAGTTCGCGCGCCGGCAATTGCTTCAGGTACGCCAGCGACGACAGGCCCGCCCCGTAATCGTCGATGGCGATGACGATACCAATTGCGGCGAACACCTTCAGGTTCGCGATCGCGCTCTCGGGGTCGCGGATCACCGACGTTTCGGTGATCTCGAAACCGAGTTGCGCGCCGCTCTTTTCCACCAGCGCGCACGCACGCCGGACGAAACGCTCGTCGGCCAGCAGCACGCCGGCAATATTGATGAAAATACGCAGGTCATGGCCCTGCTCGGCCAGTGTCTTCTGATCCTGGATCGAGCGACGGATCGTCCAGAGTGTCAGCGCGACGATATCCCGCGACTCTTCTGCGATCGGGATGAAGTCGCCCGGCAATACCAGACCGCGCGTCGGATGCTGCCACCGGACCAGCGCTTCGACGCTGGTGACGGCCTGTCGACGCAGATGCACCTTGGGCTGATATTGAAGGAACAGTTCCTCCTTCTCGATCGCCGCAGCCAGATCGCGGCCCAGCTCGGTCCGATCAGTCGCCACGGTATCGCCCGTGACGTCGCGCGCGATTGCAACGCGCTCGGTCCGGGCGTCGCGCAGCGCATTCTCGGCCTCCTCCACGAGGTGCACTTCGTCGCGCTGCCCTGCGGCGGCGGCGGCACCCAATTGCAGATGAACCATGTGCGATTCGCCGTCGATGTCGAACGGCTCCTCGAACGCGATCTCGATCGCGGTCAGCGCCACGTCGAGCGCGAACCGGGCGTCGCTTTCGAACGCGATCTCGGCGACGTCGCGGCCTGCGATGACCGTCCTCGCTTCGGGCAGCGCCTCGGCGATCCTGGCAGCGACGTCGACGATCACCATGTCCGCGCGCGGCTTGCCAATGTGTCGACGCAACACCGCGAAGTTCGCGATTTCGGCGAGGATGACGAACCGCCAACCCGCTTGAAGTGCTGAAGAAAGCACGTCCCGCGTCATTTCCGCGCGAACGTCGGAACCGACCCGCAAGGTGGCGGGCCGCGCCATGCGCTCGAACTGCGACTGCGGAAATTCTTTCATGGGATCGACGATATCCGCCGACGCATAAAGATACCCTTAAGCCTCTATCATACTTTGCCCAGGGAACGTGGTTAACAAATTACAAATGCAATTGTTTAACGTTTCGTTATCCATTATGGCTGGGTCACACCCCAAAGGGTGTCAACAAGGGAGCATAAATATGCTGAAGTTCCTCATCTCGCTCGTTTACGACAACATTCGCCCCTGGTGAATGCTTTCGGCCGATCCGGATAGTAATAACGCACTGAATAAAGGTGTGTTTCAGGTATTCGGATCGGCAATTACCTACTGCGAGTCTTGAGCGATCCCACTGATATCTGCTCGACGTGACTAATCTTGAAGCGATCATCGCCTAGCGATGGCTTCGGCCACTTTCTACAAACTTCATACTGTTCACGCGGTGCAGCGGCGATTCGGCGCTCGATCTGGCTTGCTAGAATCGGGGCGCTATCGCCGTACCTGCCAACGGCTGCATCAGAACCCGGCCCTCACTCTGCCGCCGCCCGACGCCTTAGCTATGCACGGCGACCTTTATCGGGACCGGATTAGAGAACCGCATCGCATCATCGATCGATCCGAACTTCAGCGCCATCACGTCGAGCGCGTAATTCTGGTTGAGTTTCCAAGGCTTGCGTTCGCCCTGCGTCGGTAGCGACGCCGCCGCGCGCTGGACGTAGCCCGAGGTGAAATCGAGGAACGATTCGCTCTTCATCGTCGGATCGTCGTTGTGCGGCGTCGCCGCGCGCAGGCCGCGCTTAGTCATCGTGTTCAGCAATCGGCACATGTAGATGGCCGTCAGGTCCGCCTTCAGCGTCCAGGACGCGTTGGTATAGCCGAACGTCGAACACAGGTTCGGCACGCCGTCGAACATCATGCCCTTATACTGGAGCCGCCCCGCCAGTTCGATCGGCTTCCCGTCGAGACTGAACGCGACGCCGCTCATCAGCTGCAGTTCCAGCCCAGTCGCGGTGACGATCACGTCCGCCGGCATGTCCTTCCCCGAATCGAGCCGGATCCCTTCGGGCGTGATCCGTGCGATAGTGTCGGTAACGATCGACGCACTCCCCGCATTGATCGCTGCGAACAGGTCGCCGTCGGGGACCAGGCACACCCGCTGGTCCCAGGGATTGTAGCGCGGCGTGAAATGCGTCGCGACGTCGTAGTCGGGGCCGAGATGATCGCGGACCATGCCGATCATCCGCTCCTTCACCTTCGCGGGCTTTTTCCGCGCGAGTCGGTAGAAGAACATCCCCATCAGCACGTTCTTCCACCGCGTGATGCCGTATGCCGCCTTAGACGGCAGCTTGCCGCGCAACCAGTTTGCAACCCGGTCCTCGCCCGGTCGCGCGACGATATAGGTCGGCGACCGCTGAAGCATCGTCACATGCGCGGCGGTCTGCGCCATCGTCGGCACAAGGGTCACCGCGGTTGCGCCGCTGCCGATCACGATAACGTTCTTGCCGGAATAATCGAGGTCCTCGGGCCAGAATTGCGGGTGCACGATCCGCCCGGCAAAACTATCCGCACCCTCGAAGTCAGGCGAGTACGCCTTGGCGTAATTGTAATAGCCTGCGCACATCGACAGGAAATTGCAGGTCAGCGTCACCGGCGCGCCATCCGGCCCGGTCGCCTGGACCGTCCAGCGCGCATCCTCGGTAGACCAAGCCGCCGACTTGACGTGGTGGCCGTAGCGGATCTTGTCGTCGATGCCGTACTCCCGCGCGGTCTCCTCGACATAGGCGCGGATCGAAGGACCGTCGGCGATCGACTTTGCGGCCGTCCAGGGATGGAACGCAAACCCCAGCGTGTGCATGTCCGAATCGGAGCGGATGCCGGGATAGCGGAACAGGTCCCACGTCCCGCCCATCGACTGCCGCCCCTCCAGGATCACGTAGCTCCGATCCGGGCAACGTGTCTGGAGGTGGTAGCCGGTGCCGATCCCGGAAATACCGGCACCCACCACGATCACGTCGACATGCTCGGTCATGCTGCATCCTCACGCCCCCGGCGTTACGCCGTAGGTTTCATAACCGAACCTATCGCACTCCGACCCGAACTCAATAGTCCTTCGAATATTTGAGGCTGGCGCTCTGCCCGCCGCTCGACCCCGCCGCCGACAACAGGCTGAGCGCCTTGGTCAGCGCGATCTCGAGCTGGGTCGAGGTAAAGCCCTTCGCGTCCGTTACGATCTCCACATAGATGTTGTCGGTCAGGTACTTGCCCGCCGCCAAGCTGGTGCCGCGACCGCTCGCCTCATCGGCGCCGAGCACGCGCAACCGGTCGAACCCGGTCGCCGAGCGCAGCTTGCCGAGCGGGTTCAGCCCGCCCCCGCCCGACCCGCGCAGCGAGTTCAGCGCGGACGCCAGCTGGATCGCCTCGGTCGCCGACAGGTTGGCCGGGCTCGCCCCGAACAGCAAGCGGCTGAGCACCTCGTCCTGCGGCAACGTCGGCGTCGAGGTGAACGCGATCTGCGGTTTCTGGCCGGTTCCCGTCACGTTGATGACGACGGTGATGCCGTTGGTCGTGGTGGTCGCCTGGATGTTGATGTCCGGATCGGTCAGCGCACCGCCACGGAAGCGGACCTGGCCGCGATTGACCTCGAACCGCTTGCCCGAGAACGAATAGGTGCCACGGACGACGTCGAGCCCGCCGGTGACGATCGGTGCGGCCGACGTGCCGCCGATCCGCATGTCCATCTCCCATTCGGATTCGAGACCCATGCCAGACACGAACAACTGGTTCGGCGCGCGCACCCGGAGGTCGAGCTTGAACTTCCCGACGGCCGGCACCTGAGACCGATCGGTTGAACGGGCGACCACGACATCGCTCTTGCGCCGTACACCCGTCAGTTCGGCAACTTCGGCCTGGCCCTGGCGAATGATCTGATAGCGGGCCTCGGGGATTTGGAGATCGCCCTGGATCAGCCCGCCATCAGCGCCGTTGGTCAGGTGGATCGTGCCGGACGTCGTGGCGCTGATCGCGTCGCTCTTGGCGAGCTGAGCATTGTTCAGCGTCGCGCGCAGATCGATCGGGAAGCCGCTGTCCGCCGCGAAACCGATCGAGCCCTGTGCCTGTACGGTACCATCGCCGGCCTTTGCGCTGAGCTGCGTCAGTTGCAGCTGCGTGTTGGTGAACCGTCCGACGATCCGCATCTGCGACAGACGCGTGCCATAGGTCTCGTTGTCGTAGGTCAGGTTATCGGCACGAACGACGCCGTTGAGCTGCGGCTCTTGCAGACGCCCGGAGAAGTCCGCCGCGATCGCGATCGGACCCGAGAGCTGCTGGTTCGGGATCGCCGCAAAGCTGAACAGTACGGCGGACGGGCCATTGTACCGGATCCCACCCGAGAGCGGCGCGGCCATCAGGCGCGTGCTCCACGAGCCACTGCCGGCCGGCAAGGGCCGCAAGTTCGTGACCATCCGCCCGACCACCGTCTGGCCGCGACGCACCAGTGCGCGACCGACGCCACCTTCGCCGCCTAGCGTCCCGGCAAACACAATGTCCACGGGATCGGAGACGGCGGCGAGACCCGAGCGCGTGAAGTTGGTCACGGTCACGCGTGCGTCAGCGGTCGGCAGTGCGGCCGAGTTCGCCTGCGAGAAGTCGAGGCTGCCGGTCGCCTTGCCGCCGATGCCGAGGTTCGGGACCAGCGCAGACAACGTCGACAGGTCGAGGCGATCGAGGCGCACCTGCGCGTTCGTGCCGCGACCATAGCTGCCCGCCAAGCGCGCCGAGCCGCCGCCTGCGCCACCGAAGTCGATCCGGGTCGGCGACAGGCGGTACACGCCCTTCGCCGCCTGGATGCGCGCCGGATTGACGGTGTGGAAGTCGATGCCGTTGGCCTGGCCCTGTGCTGCGACGAGGTAATTGTCGGGGCTGAGCTTGGCGTTGACGGCGAGGCGGAACGGCACGCCGTTCGACCCGGTCAGCAAGGCCTGCGCCGTGCCGTTGCCACCGACGTAATTCACCTTCGCACGCGCCGCCGAGAGGACGATCGCGCCGTAGCGCATATCGGCGATCTGTGCGTCCGCCACGATCTGCGGTGTCGGCGTCAGCACTGCGCTCGCCGAGACGATCGCACGGCCGATGGTGAAGTCGACCATGCCGGGGATCTTGGCGCCATTGGCACGCGCCGCGACGTCGGCGCGCTGATAGCCGCCCTGGTTGGCAAGCCGGACATTCCCCGACAGCCCCTGCCCCGCGAACTGGAGCGCACCCGCAAACGGACCTGCGGCGGTCTGCACGATCCGGCCGCTGCCGACGATCCCGGCGAACACCACGCGGCGCACGTCGACCGCGAGTTGCGTCCCCGGCGTCACCAGCACGTCGGCGGTGAACGGCCCGTAATTGGTACCGCCGCTCGCGTTGACGGCATAGGCGCCACCGCGGCCGACGATCCGCGCGTTCAGGTTGACGAGCCCGACGCCGACGCCTGGCCGCGGTGCACGCAGCACCACGACCGGCGCGGTCGCACTACCCGTGACGCGCGCGGACAACGGGCCGTAGACGGTGGAATACGCATCCGCATTCACCAGCACGGCGCCGCTCGCCGGATCGAATCGACCCTCGCCGCGCGTGACGCGGAACTGTGGCGCGTTCATCCGAAGATTGCGGAAGGTGACGATGCCCTCGGGACTGTAGCCGATGTCCGAGCGAACGATCGCATTGCCGCCGAGAAAGCTGCGCGCGCCTTCGTTGAAGATCTGCGAGGTCTGCGCGACGACACGGCCGGTGATCCCGAAACCGCCGTTGGGCCCCGGTACCAGCTTGGCGTCGGTCGTCAGGTTGACGATACCGATACCGTCGACGCGGTAATTGTTGATCCGCCCCTTCAGTGCGCCGGTGTAGCGCCCGGTTGCCATGTTTGCGACGACCACCGCGGTCGCATCGATCTTGTCCGAGCGGATCTTCAGATTGTCGGAGAGGACGTTGACGCCGGAGATCGCGAAATCGCCGTCGATCGCGACGTTGGTCGCAAGCCCACCGACGGCTGCGTTCAGACCAGTCACGCGACGCGCACGTGCCTTCACGGGCACCAGGATGCGGTCCGAGTTCACGCGCGCGAGGCCCTCGGCGTAGAGGTTCTCGACGCCCATGTCGCCGAATGCGATCGTCGCCGCGCGGACCTTATAGTCCACCGTCGGCGTCGCGAACGCGCCGTCGAGCACCACGCGTGCCGTCACGTCGCGACCACGCAGGTTCGGCAGGATCGCTCCCGGCGTCAGCAGCTTTGCGTTCACCGCGAAATTGCCGAACCGGCTGTTCGCGAGATCGATCAGGCCGCCCGCGTCGACCGCCAGCGCGTCCGACCTGAGCGTCATCCGCGTGTCGGCCTTGCGATCGTTCAGCGTCGTGTCGATCGCAACGTCCAACTGCGGTGCGGTCAGGCGCTCGACCGGACCTTCGAGATACAGGCCGGGACGCGCCGAACCACGCACTTCGATATGGCCGTTCTTCGCGACCAGCCCAAGGTTCGCCAGCTGTCCGCCACCGAGCGTCGCAACCGCACGCCCCTGCCACGAAGCCCAGCTTCCGCGTCCGTCGACGGTCGCAGTCAGCGGAGCCTTCAGCGAACCCATAGTTGCAACCACGCCGCCAACCGGCGCGGTCAGCTTCACGTTCACGTCGAGCTTGTTCTGCTCCGGCACCGCATCGAGCTTTAGCACCAGACGATCGCCGCCAGCGATCCCCGGCCCGGTCAGTGCTGCCGCGTTGGTCGTCAACTGCGCACGCTTGTCCGCGATGTGCACTGCGCCGTCGATCTTCACGATATGCGTCTGGCCGGTCACCGGCTTGGCGATCAGGAAACGATCGATCACCAACCGGTTCACGTCGATGTCGAGATCGGGGAGCAACGGCGCGTTCGGATCGGTCGGCGTCGCATTCAGTATCGGACGACGCTGCAACGTCACCAGCGGCGTCGTCAGCGAGCGCACGTCGACATGGTTCTTGGCAAACGCGAACGGACGCCAGTCGACGCTGAGCTTCGGGCTCGTCAGGAAGACGCCCTTGGGATCCGACACGCGCACGTCGCTGAGCGTCATCGCGCCGTAAATCGAGCCATCGATCCGCCCAACCTTGATGTTCAAGCCGGATGCGGTCGTGTAGCCACCGATCTGGTCCGCGACGAGCCGACGGCCTGGATCGGTATTGATCCCGAACAACACCAGCAGGATCAACACGACCAGGCTGACCAGCAAAATCGCGATCCATTTCAGGATACGCTGCCAGAGCGGTCGCCGCTCGACGATGACGGTCTGCTCGACCGGGACCTGCTCAGCAGGAAGAGTGCCGTTGTCGGCCATCAGAATGCCTGCCCGATCGAGATGTAGAGGGCGACCTTGCCGTCGCCCTCGCGTGGGTTGAGCGGCGTCGCGATATCGAAACGCATCGGCCCGAAATTGGTATAGAAACGCCCGCCGATCCCCGCGCCATAACGCAGCGAGGAAAGGTTCGGCGTGCTGCTCTCATAGCTGTTGCCGGCATCGATGAACGGCACGATGCCGAAATCGCCGAACCGATAGCGGGCTTCCAGCGCAAACTCGTTCAGCGAACGCCCGCCGACCGGATCGCCATTCGGATCGAACGGCCCGAGCCGCTGATAGCCATAGCCACGCACCGATCCGCCGCCGCCGCCGTAATAGCGCCGTGAAGGCGCGAGGTCGTCACGCGAGACGCCTTGGATCGAGCCGGCCTTGGCGCGGCCGGCGATGACGATGCTGCTGGAGACGGGGTAGTAGAACGTCCCCTCGATCATGGTCCGGACATACGGCTTCACCGACCCCTGAACGGACGTTTCCGGGCTGAGGTTCAGCGTAAGGCGGTAACCCTTGGTCGGGTTGAGCAGGCTATCCGAACGATCGAACTTAAGCTGGCCCGGCAAAGCAACAATGCCGTAAGTCCGCCGCACGCTCTTGCCTTGCGCAAAATCATAGACGCTCTCGTTCGTCCCGACGAGCTCGCCACCATAATAATAGGTCAGCGGCTTCTGCCAGATCGGCGTCGAATCATAGCTCCAGCGCACCCCAACGCTGGTGGTGAACGCCTCGTACGCGTCGTAGTTCGAGTGGTTCGCGCCTGCGGTGACGCTGAACGTGCGATCGCGACGGCCTGCGTTGGCGCGGCGGAACGTGCCCGACACGCCCTGCTCCTGCGTGCCCGCGATCACCGACGCGATCAGCGCGCCCTCGTAGGGGAACAGGTTGCGGTGCTGCCACGTGCCCTCGGCGCGGAAGCCCTGCCCCGTCGAATAGCCGACATTGCCGCCGAGCGTGCGGACCTTGCCCGCGCTCTGGCGGACCAGCAGATCGACCTGCTCAGTGCCGTCGGCGTTGATCGTGCCGGTCCGCACCGGCTCGACCGACACGGTCGAGAACATCGACGTCGCGACCAGCGCATCGCGCAGGTCGTCGGTCATCCGGTTGTCGTAGAGTTCGCCTGCCTTGAACCGCGGGAAGACGTTCAGATGCTCGAGGTTGAAGACCGAATCTCCCTCGGTGCGCAATTGCCCGAACGAAGACCGCGGGCCGGTATCGACTGGCAGCGTGTACGCGCCGGTCGGGGTCTCGTCGTCGAGCAGGATGTCGCGGTCGCCGACCTTGACGAAAGGATAGCCGCGTTGCGGCAGCACCAGGCTGACGTTCGCCTCCGCCCCCTCGATACGCGCCGCCTCGATCGGGTCGCCGACCTTCAACGGCAGCTGCGTGCGAACCAGATCGGGCGGAGTCGTCGCATCCGCCGTGACGGTGACCGATGACAGCGAATATAGCCGCCCGGGCTGTGCACTGACGGTCGCGCGAAGACGGCTGGCCTTGGTCGTGTCGGCGTTCGGGATCGTCTCGATCGTCGAAATCGCTGTGGCATCGTAATAGCCGAGCGACTTCAACAGCCGCACGGCGAGCGCCTCGTCCTCCTTCGCGCGGGCGGCGACCTGCGTTGCGTTCGCCGCCTTGCCCTTGCCCTCGGCCAGCGCGGACAGCGCCTTGTAGCGTCCCTCCAGCCCGTCGCCGGCCTTGTCGAGTCCCTTGATCGCGGTGTCGTACCGGATCTCCGGCGCGTCCTTGTCCTTGATGTCGGCGGCGGTTTCGAAGGGGACGGTATCGAAGCTCGCGAGCGGAGTCAGCGGTTGCGCCAGTTGCGGATCGCTGGGGCCGGTCGGAGGCAGTACGTCTCCGGTTACCGTCGTCGCGGGCGTCGTCGCGGTCGCGGGCGTCGCTGCCTGCGGCGTGGTGGCAGACATCGGTTCGAGCGGGGCATTCAGATCGCCACTGAGCGGCGGCAACGCACTGTCGAACTCGGCATCCGGCACGATCGGCGCGTCGGACCGTGGATCGCTCGACTGCGCCTGGTCACTGGATTTTGGCGCGTCGGGGCCCTTGGCCGGGGCGGTGCCCGGCTTAGCAATCTGCGCGAAAACCGATCCCGCGAATCCCGTAGTTGACGCTACCAACGCCAGAGCGAGCCAATGATGCCGGCTAGTCGAAGCTGTCACACGATCCCCTTCATGGGAGGCGTTCGTGTTCGACTAAACCCCCATCTCCGTCCCGTAACGCACGGATGACGGCTTGGTTTCACCAAAATTTACGTCAAACGCAGCCGATCAATCCGCCGACCGGCACGACCACGGTATCGCGTCCCGGACGGTCGATCCGTAGCGTCGCCGCGGTGACCGTCGCACCGGCGGTGATATCGGCCCGCGTCGCGATCGCCATGTCGAGCGTGGCGGTCACGTCATCGCGGCGGTATTGCGTGATCCCGCCAAAGCCGAACCCGATCGAATCCGTCTGGGTTGCACGCGCGTAATCGGCGACCTTGCCGTCGATCGCGAGCCGGACCTGCGCCGGATCCGCGCTGGCCATCGCCACCATCTGGCGGTTGACGTCGAGCGTCCAGAGATAGGCGGCGCACCCGCGCACGGGCAGTTTCTGTTGCCCGATCGCGCCGAGCGGACTGGCGCCGGGATTGGCCGCAGTCGCTGGTGCAGCAGCCTGGAGGGAGAGGACGAGAGCAAGCATCATGGCGCGAGGCCTATCATGAAGAGCCATGCCGGATAAGCCGCGATCGCCAGCAATGCGCCGAACGGCAGCGCGGTATCCGCCGCCATCGCGCGCCCCTTCAGGTGCGCGGCAAGCACGACGCCGAGCCCGATCATGCTCGCGATCAACAGCACGGCCGGCAACATCTGCCACCCGAGCCACAGCCCGATCGCCCCAAACAGTTTAGGATCGCCGCCCCCCATCCCGTCACGCCCGCGGATCCTCCGATAGCCGAACGCGACAAGCCACAGCACGCCGAACCCTGCCACTCCACCGATCAACCGCTCGACAATCGGCGGATCGATGCCGAACGCAGCGCTCGCCAATCCGGCCAGCGCCAGCAACAGCGTCAATCGGTCGGGCAACCAGAACGCCACCAGATCCAGGCTGGCGAGCGCAAGCAACAGCCATCCGAACACAGCGCCTGCGATCCCGACCGGTCCCGGCGCGACGATCCCAGCCGCGACGCCGATCGCCAGCGCAGCGAGTTCGATCCGCCAATGCACCGGACTGATCACAGCATGACAACCGCGGCACCGTCCGCGCAGCACGAGCGCGCTCAGCAACGGCACCAGCTCGACCGCGCGGAGAGTCCGTCCGCACCCGTCACAGGCCGATCGCCCCTGCATCACCGATCGCTCGTCGGGCCAGCGGATCACCAGCGCCGCGATGAAACTCCCGAGGATCGCGCCAAGCACACCCAGCGCCATCGCCCAGAAGCCGATCTCAGACACCGGTCTTGCGGATCAGATAGCGGTAGACGCCGAGCAGGTTGATGCCGAACAACACGATGTTCTGCGTGCCGAGCGCCCAGTCCCCGGTCAAGGCCGCACCGCTCAGCCACGCGATCGACGACGCGACGAACAGCACGAACCCCCACCCCGTCACCCGCCGTCCGAAATCGAGCGACACCATGAAGGCGGCGATCACGCCGGATCCGGCCGCGAACCATTTGAGCGAGGCGATAAGTGTTTCCATAAGCCGGGTCTAAGGTCCTTCGCGCTACCGCGTACTGAGCGAGGTCAAGCCGAACTGCTTAGAGTTCGCGCGTATAATAACGCGAGAACGAGGTATCTTCATACGCGGCAAACGGTCCGCATGCGACGAACCCCGATCGCTCGTACATCGCCCGCGCCGGTGCGAACGGCGCGTTGGTTCCGGTTTCGAGGCTGACCCGCCGATACCCTCTCGTGCGAGCCTCCGCGATCAGATGGTCGAGCATCGCCTGCCCGACACCTTGCCGGAGATGCGTCGGCGCGGTCCGCATCGACTTCAGCTCGCCGTGTGCCGCATCGAGGTGCTTCAACCCGCCGATTCCGGCCAGCGTCTCGCCGTCCCACGCCGACCAGACCGTCACCGCCGGATCGCGCAACCCCGTCATGTCGAGCGCAAACACGCTGCCCGGCGGCGAATTCGCGTGGGCCTCCCGCAAATGCAGCGAGATCAGCGCGATTACATCGGCATGCGTCAGCGCGTCGCGCACGATCCGCACGGAGGTCAGCGGACCCTCAAGGCAGGGTTTCGCCAGCCTCGACGCCCCACAGCCCTGCGATCTGGACGAAGCCCGCCTGCCCCTTCACGTCGATCCGGCACCAGCCATTCCCGCACTGGCTCAGCCGCCCGACCACGCCCGGCGCCGCGCGAAACGACAATCGGCTCGACGCATCGGGACGCTCGCGCAAATCGACTGGCGCGCCGCCGCGAACGATGCCGGTACGCGCGCCGCTCAGCAGGTTCGCCTGCATCCAGCCCTCGGTACCGTCGGGATCCGCGATCTTGCGCCATTCCTTGAAGATCGCGACGACCTTCACCGGCAATTCCTGGCGCTGGTACAGCCAGCTCGCGGGGTACGTCCGCGCAGGGCCAGTCCGCATCCGCGCACGCGATGCCGAGATGGACGCGTAATAGGGCACCGTCTTCTTCGTCGCATCGGCGGCCATCGCCGGGTCCGGCACCAATGCGGCAAGAACGAAGGCGGAGAGCGCGGCGGCGAAAATGCGCATGGTCATGTCCTAACAGGCGAACCCCTCTCTAGTGCGACCTAACCCTTTGCTCAACCGACGTTGCTACCAACGCGACGCCTTCGGGGACGCGATCATTGACGCGCCCGCGCCGCTTCGCCAAGCCGTCTGCATGACCGACACACGCCGCTGTCCGAACCCCAAGGTCGTCGTTACGCGCGAGCTGGCCGACACGCTGATGGACCGGATGGAAGCGCTGTTCGACACCAGCAACAACCGCGCCGACGCGAAACTGACGCGCGACCAGCTCGCCGCCGCAATGGTCGACTGCGACGTGCTCGTCCCCACTGTCACCGACGACATCGATGCGGACCTGATCGCGGGCGCGGGCGACCGGCTGAAGCTGATCGCCAATTACGGCGCCGGCGTGAACCACATCGACCTGAAGGCGGCACGCGCCCGCGGGATCATCGTCACCAACACGCCGGGCGTCCTCACCGAGGACACGGCGGACATGACGATGGCGCTGATCCTATCGGTCCCGCGACGGCTGGCGGAGGGCGAGAAGCTGGTCCGCTCCGGCCAGTGGAAGGGCTGGAGCCCCGGCGGCATGCTCGGCCACCGGATCGGCGGCAAGGCGCTCGGCATCGTCGGCATGGGTCGAATCGGCCAGGCCGTCGCACTGAGGGCACGCGCGTTCGGGCTGACGATCCACTATCACAACCGCACCCGCCTACCCGCGGTCCGCGAGGCGCAACTCGCAGCGACGTTCCACGCCTCGCTCGACGACATGCTCGGCAGCGTCGACATCGTCACGATCCACACGCCACTCAACGCCGACAGCCGCGACCTGATCGATGCGCGCCGGATCGGCCTGATGCGACCGCACGTCTACCTGATCAACGCAGCGCGCGGTGGGATCGTCGACGAAGGCGCGCTGGTCGACGCGTTGGAGAACGGCAAGCTCGCCGGCGCCGGCCTCGACGTATGGGCGCACGAGCCGGAGATCGATCCCCGACTGCTTGCGCTGCCCAATGTCGTCATGCTCCCGCACATGGGGTCCGCCACGCTCGAAGGCCGGATGGCGTCGGGCGAGCGCGTCATCCAGAACATCCGGATGTGGGCCGACGGCCACCGCCCGCCGGATCAGGTCCTCGACGGCTGGGCGTGAGCGGAAATTATAATATGGGTTAAGATACGGGAACAGATTCCGCGGTGCAGCATTTATCGGCCACCCCCGGAGAAAATGGAGTGTCCCCGATGAAGAAGTTCGCCGTTTCCGCCCTGCTGCTCGCATCCGCCGTCTCGATGAGCGCCTGCTCGACGCTCAAGGGCGCCGGCATCGGTGCAGCCGGTGGCGCAGGCGTCGCCGCCGCAACCGGTGGCAGTGTCGAGAAGGGTGCGGCCGTCGGTGGCGCGGGTGGCGCGGTCGTCGGCACCGTCGCCGACTGATCGATTTGCCCGTAAAATGAATGCCCCTCCCCCATCAGGGGGAGGTGTCGCCGAAGGCGACGGCGGGAGGATACGAAGCAGAGGTTTCCACTCCTCCCCGTCGGTCTGGCAAATGCCAGCCACCTCCCCCTCGTGGGGGAGGACCAAGGCACCTCAGACTGCGCGCATCCAGTGTGTGCGCTTCACGGTTCCGGTCATCACTTTCGACCCGAACGCCTTGATGATCTTGGCCGCGTCATCGCTGTTCATCAGTACGACGCGTGTCCCGCCGGAGGGCAGCGTCTCGATCGCGCTGATAATCGCGTCGTGTTTCTTGCACATTGCGAGAACCGCGGGCTGTTCGACAGTGACGTTGACTGCGCGCGAGATCGGCACGACCGTTTCGCCTGTCGTCACAACGTGAAGCTCATGGTCGAAATGGAAGAATAGAGGGTCATGCGGCATTCCCGGCTCGGAGCGGGAGCGCAAAGCATCTCTCAGTCGCGGCATGCCCGTACGAAGCGCCGCAATGAGGTCCTTATGCGCGCAATGACATGAAACGACAATGGCGCGTCATGTTCGCACCCGCAGCAAAGCCAGCCCGAAGCCGACGAAGACACCCCCCGTCACGCGATCGAACGCGCGCCGCAACGCCGGTCGCGTCAGATACCGCGCCAGCGTCTGGCCACCCGCTGCATAGACGCCATACCAAAAGCTCTCGATCACCGCGAAGGTCGCGACGAGGATCGCGAACTGCGGTGCCTGCGGTGACGCGCGATCGACGAACTGTGGCAGGAATGCTGCGGCGAACAGCAGGAGCTTAGGATTGCTGGCGGCGATCACGAATCCGCCCCGGAACAGCCGCCGCGCCGACAGTGTGACGGGCAAAACGTCCTCGCCCCCGCTAGTGCCCACGTCGATCGGCGATCCGGCGCCGCGCCATGCCTTGATGCCGAGAAAGATCAGGTACGCGACGCCTGCATAGCGAAGCGCATCGAACACCCGCGGCCATGCCGCCAGCAACGCCGACACGCCCGCCGCCGACGCCGCCAGCACGAGCACCAGCGCGGTCAGACACCCTGCCATCGCCGCAACGCTACGCCGCGCACCGAACGCCACGCTGCGGGTCATGACATGCAGCATGTTCGGACCGGGCGTTCCCGACAGCAGGAATACCGCGACCACGAACAACCACCACAGATGCAACGTCATTTCACGCCTCTTATTCTCAGCGAACTACCCCAACCAAGCCCGTCATACCGACAGTTCCGTCACCTCAGCGAAAGCTGGGGTCTCGTCGTGTGGCGCCGTTCGCCTGCCACGAGGGGTACCCCAGCTTCCGCTGGGGTGACGGACATTGGGATGAGGGACGTTAGGGCGACGACGCTGGGACGACAGACGTCGAGGCAACGGACGTTGTACGAACACCTTTCCGCCCACCACAACCCGTCACCCCAGCGAAAGCTGGTGTATCATCGTGGAACTCCAGTCACCCGCAACGAGAGAGAGAGACCCCAGCTTTCGCTGGGGTGACGGTGTCGAGCAGGGAAACGCGAGGCCCACCGGGAAGACCTCAGCCTTACCTCAATCCCCGGTCAGGATCCGATCGACCAGCTGCCCGACACTGGGCACGAACCCGTTCGAATAGAACGGATCCTTCTTGAAATTATACGCCGCATGCCCCGCGAACATCAGGTTCTGGTCGATATCGCCACCATGCGCGATGTCCTGCAGCGTCTTCTGGATGCAGAAGCTGCGCGGATCGGCCAACCGCCCCGTCGAGTTCGTCTCGGTATCCGCCCAGCTCGAGAACGAGCATTGCGAAAGGCAGCCCATGCAATCGGCCTGGTCCTTGCGGATCATGCCCTTCTCGTCCGGGCTGACGAACACCAGCGTGTTGTCCGGCGTCTTGAGCGCATCGGTATGCCCCTCGCCGAACCAGGTTCGCGCTCGCAACAGGTCGTTGCGCGTGACCCAGAAGTTCTTGCCCTTAACACCGACGTCCAGCTGGAACACGTGATCGCCCGCCTCCTGCGTCGAGAACGCGATCTGGCGCTCCGATCGCGCTTCCAGCGAGCGCAGGAACGGATTGCGCACTGCCGACGAATAGAAGCCGGTCGGCGAGAATTTGTGCAGCAGCACGTCGCCTTCCTCAATCTGTGTCAGCGCGTTCTTCCAGCCCTCGGGAATCGGGCTTTCGCGCGTGAGCAGCGGCCGCGTGCCGAACTGGAACGCGATCGTCCCCAGCTCCGGATTGTCGATCCAGTCGTTCCAGTCGCGCAGATACCAGACGCCGCCCGCCATCACGATCGGCACGTCGTCGCTGATACCGCCTTCGCGCATCACGTCGCGCAGTTCCTTGACGCGCGGATACGGGTCCTGCGGCTTCAACGGGTCTTCGGCGTTCGACAGGCCGTTATGCCCGCCCGCGAGCCACGGATCCTCATACACCACCGCGGCCAGCCACTCGGCCGCCTTCGAATAGGCGCGCTTCCACAGCGCGCGGAACGCACGGCCCGAACTGACGATCGGCAGATAGCTGACGCCGTAGGACGCGGTGATCTCGGACAGCTTGTACGGCATCCCAGCGCCGCAGGTGACGCCGGCCACCTTGCCGCGAGTCCGCTCCAGCACGCCGTGCAGGATGCGCTGTGCACCGCCCATTTCCCACAGGACGTTGATGTTGATCGCGCCCTTGCCGTCGGCGATCTCGTACGCGCGCTCGACCTGCTGGACCGCGCCCTCGATCGCGTATTCGACCAGCTCCTCGTGACGGGCACGCCGCGTCAGAGCTTCATAGACCTGCGGAATGATCTTGCCGTCGGGATCGTAACTGTCGGCGTTCACGGCAGAAACCGTGCCGATGCCGCCCGCTGCGGCCCATGCGCCGGCAGAGGCATGGTTGGTCGCGGCCACACCCTTGCCGCCTTCCACCAGCGGCCACACTTCGCGACCGTTATAGACGATAGGCTTCAGGCCCTTGAACACGACGTCACCTCTCCCGGAAAATACGGCCCCCTATATCGCAAGGACGCAGGGCGCGAGCAATATTAAGACCTAGCTTAGCGCGCCGGGTCGTGCGAGCGCACCTTCGTACAGTGCGCGATAGCGAGCGATCATAACCGCTTCATCGAATTCCGCCCGCGCGCGCGCCTGGTTCGCAGCACCAACCGACGCGCGCAGTGCCGGATCGGACACCAGTGCCTGCAACGCATCCCGTAACCGTACCTCGTTGGCTATCTCGGTCACGAATGGCAGATTCTCCGGCGAAACCATGCGCCTGATGTCACCGACCGGATAGCTCGCGATCGGCAGTCCCGCCGCCATCGCCTCGACCACCGAGATCGGGAACTGCTCGCTCCGCGACGACACGGCCAGCATGTCGAAATGGCCGATATAGCGATAGGGCCGGTCGAGAAACCCGGGCAGCACCAGCTTGTCCGCCATCCCCATCGCCGCGGCCGCCTGCAGAATGTTCGCGCGCTCCGGCCCCTCACCGACGATCACGAGGCGCACCCGCCCCGACACGCCGCCGACCGCGCGCACCAGCGCGGTGAGGTCCTTCACCTCGCGCAGACCCGCCAGCGCGCCGATCACGACTTCCTTGGGGTTGGGCGTGAAGCCGGGGATCGCCTTCGGCTCGGGCTTCTGCGCGTAATATGCCGTGCCGATCCCGTTGACGATCCGGTGCACCCGCTCGCGCGGCTGCTTCCAGGTGTTGAGCGCGATCCCCTCGAGCACTTCGGACGGCACCGCCAGTGCATGTGCCGCACCCAGCGCGAGCCGGCGATAGATGTTGCGCTCGATCTTCAGGCCACCCGCCTCGTCGGCGTTGAACCCGTCCTCGTGATGGACGATCGGCGGCGCGCCCTTGCCGAACGCCCGCCGCGCCATCACCCCGTCGATCGCGCCCCAATTATACGTCAGCACCAGATCGAACCGCCGCATATACTGCGCGATCGCTTCGTAGCGCTTGACCGAAGGCTTGCCGGTCAGCGGCGGCGGGTTCTGCGCGATCTCGTAGCGGATGCCCTTCGCGATCGAATCCCGAGCCCCCAACGCATCCGGTACGCCCGACACGATGGTATGCTTAGCCCGATCCCCGAATGCATTCATCAGTCGAACCGCCCGCGCCTCCTTGCCGCCAAGGCTGAACGACGAATGGAGATGCAGGATGTTCACGGGAGCGGCCATGCCCGAGCGATGCCGATTTTCGGCTGTGCTTTCAAGAGGACCGGCAGCATTCGAGGGCGCCCGATCGAGGCCAACAATCCGAAGCGCCCCCGACGCCGACGCGCCTCATGCAGCAGTGGCGTTACTGACTTCATGCGACCCGAGAGTATATCGCCGCGGGAGGCGTGCTGGTCCTTGCTGTATCGGCGCAGCGACCTCGCTCGCCGGCCACCACCTCGTCTCGAAGTCTTCGATCGCTACCGGATCGAACGTTCGGAAGACGGCAAGACCGCCGCCTCCCGAACGGCCATATGGTCTACGCGGCGAACACAGTCTTCGAAATGTGCGTGATTCGACAGGCTAAATCCGCCTCTCCGCTTGCGATGACGTAGAAGTCGCCTGCATCCGCGATCCCCGTCGTGAAGACGACGTTGTCGAGGTACATGCTGTCCTTCAGCGGCTCGGTCAGCGCCGGGCTGGGCTCCAGCAACGGCGTATGCTGCGTCGCGACGGTGATCGACGGATCGTCCTTGTCGAGGATCGACCAATAGGTCCGGTAGATGCCGACCACGCCCGACGGCTCGACTCCGTGCCACAGCGTCAGCCACCCCCGATCGGTCAGGATCGGCGGCGCCCCTCCCCCCATTCGCGCGGTCGACACCGTGGCGGCATGCGGCCGGATCCCGGGCTTGTCGTGCGGCTTCCAGTGCAGCGCATCGGGCGAGCGCGACAGGTTGATCGACGGCCCCGCGCGCCATTCGCTGCCCGGCGGATACGCGAAATACAGGTCGCCGAGCGGGCGGGTCTGCGCCCAATATTGCCCGTCGATCAGCCCTTCGAAGATCAGCATGTCCTTGTTCTGGTGATCGAGCACGATCCCCTCGAGCTGCCAGTCGAGCGCATCGGCGGACGTATACAGCGTCGTCGAATGGCGCTCGGGGCTGACCGAACAGGTGGTCATCAGATAGCGGTCGCCGACCTTAGAGATCCGCGCATCCTCGACGCCGTAGCATTGATACGAGGTGCGCGGCGCGATCGCCTTGTCGTAATGCACCGCGACGACCGAGCGCCCCTCAGGCTCCAGTTCGACCGGCAACAGCCACGACAGCGACGTCAGCGCCATCACCTTCCACCCGCCACCGGGGATCAGGAATTTACGCGGATCCTTCGTATCCACCATCGCCAGTGGCCAGGCGTCGAGCACATACGCGCCGTCTTCCCAGCGGATCGCATGGACGTTGCCATCCCTGATCGGTTTTTTCAGCGCCTCCGCCACACGCACCATCAGCAGCAGATTGCCGTTCGCCAGCCGCGTCATCCCCGGATTGAACGCGCCGAGCACATAGGTCTCTGCGCCGACCTTGCCCGCCAGCGGCGAGCGCGACAGGTCGATGTCGGCGGGGGTGAAGACGAGCTGATCGAACATGCTGTACTCCTTTGATGCGTAATCGGTTCGGGCCTCAACGCCCTCCCCCAGTTCCGTTCGGCCCAGTTCCGTTCACCCACCCTTTTCCGTCCGCCCCACCCCTTCCGTTCGCCCTGAGCGAAGTCGAAGGGTGTGCCCCAAGTGAAGGTGCTTCGACTTCGCTCAGCACGAACGGAATTGGGGAGGTTAGTCGGCCCCTATTCCCCCTCCAGCGCCCGGGGCACGATCACGATCTGCTGAATCACGGTCCGCGTCGGCTGCGTCAGCACGAACTCCACGCCGACCGCGATGTCCTCCGCGCGCAACATCTGCTCCGCCTCGATCATCTGGCGCTGCTTGTCGTCGGGGACGTCGGGATACTGCATGTTCGACCCGACCTTGCCCGGCTCGATCAGCGAGACCTTGATCCCCTTCGGTCCGACCTCGCGCCGCAGGGCCTCGGCGAACCCGGCGATGCCCGATTTGATGCCGGCATACACCGTCGAGCTGGGCCCGAGGATATGCGCGCTCAGCGAGCCGATGATGACGATGTCGCTGATCGGCGTCATGCGGTGTGCAGCATGATGCGCGCTGAGCAGGTACGCGGTGAAATCGACCGCGATCGCATAGCGGAGCTCGTCCTCGCTCATCTGCATCAGGCCGCCCGCCGCAACCGCAGCGTTCACCACGGTGATGTCGAAGCCGCCGAGATACGCCTCGCCCGCATCGAAGAACGCGCGGACCTTGTCGGGATCGGCGAGCTCGGTCACCATCCCGTCGCCCTCGCCGACCTCGCGGATCCGTGCCAGCGCGTCCTGCAGATAGCGTTCGTCGCGGCCGCAGATGAAGACCTTGGCCCCTTCCGCCGCGAGCATCACCGCGATCGCCCGGCCGATCCCCGTGGTTCCGCCGGTAATGATCGCGCGGCGGCCCTTCAGCGGGCGGACAGTGGTGTGGGCGTCGGAGAGTTCGGTCATCAAGTATCCCGGTTATTCAGCAGATTATCGGCCAGCGGTACGCGGCCTCGCCCTCCCCTAAGCGCGGATCGCGGCCCCCTCAAGCGCGCGCGCCAGCAACCCGTCGATCGAATCGTGCAGCATCGGCTCGCTCAGCGTCGGCGCATGACCGACACCCGGTACGGTCACGAGTTCGGCGCGATCGAGCGACGCCGCCATCCGTTCCGCCGTCGCCGCGGACAACAAGTCCGATCGCCCACCGCGCACGATCAAGGTCGGTACGTCGCGAAGCGAGCCCAGCGCCTGCCACATATCCGGCCCCGCCTCGTTCCCCGGCACGCGGAACGGCTCGGCGATCTTCAGGTCGTAATCGAGCACGATCCGTCCCGAACTGTTCAACCGATAGAGCCGCTTGGCCATCGCCAGCCAGTCCTCGATCGCGAAGTCGGGATAGACGTCGGCGTTGTTCTCCGAAACGCAGCGCGCCGCATGCATCCAGGTCGGGAACACGCTCGCCTTGCCGACATAGCCGCGAATCCGCGACAGGCCCTGCGCGTCGATCTCCGGGCCGACGTCGTTGAGCAGCGCCGCCATCATCCGACCTCTGGAAGGACCTGCCATCAGCATCGTCACGATCCCGCCGAGCGACGTGCCGAACGCGATATACCGGTCGATCCCCTGTTCGGTCAGCAGCGCCTCGACGTCCTGCACGTACGTCAGGGGCACGTACGACATCGGGTCCTTCGCGTACGCGCTCTCGCCGCGGCCGCGGAAATCCACCGCGATCAGCCGCCACCGCCCTGCGAGCCTTGCCGCCAGCGCATCGAAATCGCGCGCATTTCGCGTCAGGCCCGCCATGCAGAGGATCGGCGGCTGGTCTTCAGCCCCGCCCGGATAGTCCCGCGCGTGCAGTCTCAGGCCGTCGTTGGACCACCAATAGAGGTTTTCGTAAGCGGCCATGGTTGCGTCCTTCGGGTAGCGGCCACCATATCGCCACATGCCTATCTCCCCGCAAGCCTATCGCCCCGAAGCAAAGCTCCTTGAGCTCGGCGACGGCTTCTTCGACCCCGTGGCCCCCGCCGACTTTCCCGAGACCCGGCTCCGCTTCCGCAACGATCGCGCCGCCGCGCAGATCGGCGTCGACACGCTGACCGACGACGAATGGACGCGCCATTTCGGCCGGTTCGAGCCGCTCCACGGCACGCTGCCTCAGCCCTTTGCGCTGCGCTATCACGGCCACCAGTTCTGCAACTACAATCCCGATCTCGGCGACGGCCGCGGCTTCACCTTCGCCCAGATGCGCGACGATCGCGGTCGCCTGATGGACCTCGGCACCAAGGGCTCGGGCCAGACGCCCTGGAGCCGCGCCGGCGATGGCCGGCTCACGCTCAAGGGTGGTGTCCGCGAAATCCTCGCAACCGAGATGCTCGAAGCTTTGAACGTCCCGACCTCGCGCACGCTGTCGCTGATCGAGACCGGCGAGCAGTTGCAGCGCGGCGATGAGCCCAGTCCGACGCGCTCCGCCGTCCTCGTCCGCCTCAACCACAGCCATGTCCGTATCGGCAGCTTCCAGCGGCTCGCCTATCACCGCGACGAAGCGGGATTGCGTAAACTCGTCGGCTACACCCTGCGCAACCTCTACGACGAGGACAGCGAAGACCCGGTTCGCCTGCTCGATCTCGTCGTCGGTCGCACTGCCCGCCTCGCCGCGCGCTACATGGCCGCCGGCTTCGTCCACGGCGTCCTCAATTCCGACAACATCAACGTCACCGGCGAGAGTTTCGACTACGGACCCTGGCGGTTCGCCCCAACCTGGGATCCCGCCTTCACCGCCGCCTATTTCGACCACCAGGGGCTGTATGCGTTCGGCCGCCAGCCCGAGGCGATCCACTGGGACGTGATGCAGCTCGCCGTCGCGCTCCGCCAGATCGCCGACAGCGATCCCCTGGTGGCCGCGCTCGACCAGTTCGGCCCGCGCTACCAACCAGAAGTCACGCAGGCGATCCTCTGGCGCCTCGGCGTCCGCTCGCGTGATCCCGACACCGACCGCGACCTCGTCCAGGCCACCGAACGCGCACTGCGCACCTCGGGCGTCGGCATCGACCGCTTCTTCTTCGACGCGTTCGGCGGGGACCTGCCCGAAACCTACGCAGAACCCTGGACCGAGGTCCGCACCGCACTCGCGTCGTACGCACCACGCAAGGATCGCGCGCATCCCTATTGGTCGGGCGAGCCGTGCAGCATGCTGATCGACGAGGTGGAGGCGATCTGGGCGCCGATTGCCGAGCGTGACGATTGGACGCGCCTGAACGCCAAGGTCGCCGCGATCCGCGGCATGGGAGACGCGCTCGCCGAATAATTGGAATCATTCCGGATTTGAGGCAAGAGCAGCGCCATGTCCGACGAGATCATCTCCCACGAGCCGGCCACCGGCGCGGTCCTCTGGCGCCATCCGGTCGGCGACGTCGACGCGGAGGTCGCCTGCGCCCGCGCCGGCTGGTCGAGCTGGGCGTCGAAGCCGCTCGCCTTCCGGATCGAGACGATGCGGCGCTTCGCCAACATCGTCCGCCAGCGCAACGACGCCTTTACCGACCTGATCGCCCGCGAGACCGGTAAGCCGATCTGGGAAGCGCGCGGCGAGGTCGAGACGGTCATCGCCAAGGTCGACATCTCGGTCAGCGCCTATGCCGACCGCACTGCGCAGCGCCGTCTCGAAGCGACGATGGGCTCGCGGATCGCCGTCCGTCACAAGCCGCACGGCGTGCTCGCGGTGCTGGGGCCGTACAACTTCCCCGCGCATCTGCCCAACGGCCACATCGTCCCCGCGCTGATCGCGGGCAACGCGGTCGTCTTCAAGCCGTCCGAAAAGACTCCCGCGGTCGGCGCGTTCCTGGTCGAGTGCTTCCGGGCCGCCGGCGTCCCCGCGGAATGCATCCGTCTCGTCATCGGTGGCCCGAACGAGGGAAAGGCGCTCGCCGCGCATCCCGATATCGACGGCCTGCTGTTCACCGGATCGGCGCGCACCGGCCTCGCGCTCAACCGCGCGTTCGCCGACAAGCCGGAGAAGATCCTCGCGCTGGAGATGGGCGGCAACAACCCGATCGTCGTGTGGGACACGCCCGACCTTCACACCGCAGCGGTGCTGATCATCCAGTCCGCCTTCACCACCGCGGGCCAGCGCTGTACCGCCGCTCGCCGGCTGATCGTCGACACCAAGCTCTACGATCCGCTGATCGCCACGCTCGACAAGATGGTCGGCCGGATCATCGTCGGCGAACCGCACGCGACCCCCTCCCCGTTCATGGGCCCGGTGATCGATAACGAAGCCGCCGACCAGCTCAGCGAGAGCTTCCTCGAACTGCTTACACGGGGCGGCCGCGCGATCCGCCATCTCGAACGTCCGGTCGCGAACCTGCCTTTCCTGAAGCCCGCGCTGATCGACGTCACCGACATCGCCGACCGCCCCGACATCGAGCTGTTCGGTCCGATCCTGCAAATCGTCCGCGTCGACGACTTCGACGCCGCGATCGCCGAGGCCAACAACACGCGCTACGGCCTGTCCGCCTCGCTGATCAGCCAGACGCCGGCGCTCTACGACCGCTTCTGGGCGAACATCCGCGCTGGCATCGTCAACTGGAACAAGCCGACCAACGGCGCCTCGTCGGGCGCCCCGTTCGGCGGCATCGGCTGGTCGGGTAATCATCGCCCCAGCGCCTATTACGCGGCCGATTACTGCGCCTACCCGGTCGTCAGCAGCGAATCCGAAAGCGCCCGCGCGAGCATCGGCATCGGCCTCAGCGACGGCTGAGCGACCACGGAAAGCAATCCTACCTCCCGCCAAAGCATCATTCGGTTGCGGTGCAGCGCGTTGCCGCCCATCTCCGGTCGCATGGCAAGCCTTCTAGATCCTACCGCCCGCGGGCGCGTTATCCTCGTCGGGGCGGGGCCGGGCGATCCCGGTCTCCTCACCGTCCGCGCGGTCGAGGCGCTGAAGACTGCCGACGTCGTCGTGCATGATGGCCTGATCGACCCGCGCGTGCTCGATATCGCACCGCCCTCGGCACAGCGCATCTCGGTCGCCAAGCAGCGCGCACGCCACACGCTGCCGCAGGAGGCGATCAACGCGCTGATCATCGCGCATGTGAAGACCGGCGCGATCGTCATTCGCCTCAAGGGCGGCGATCCGTTCGTGTTCGGCCGCGGCGGCGAGGAAGTCGAGGCAGTTCGCGCCGCTGGACTCCCTGTCGAAGTGATCCCCGGCGTCTCGGCTGCGCTGGGTTGCGCCGCGGAAGCGATGCTGCCGCTCACCCACCGCGATCATTCGAGCGCGGTCAGCTTCGTCGCCGGCCAGTGCAAGGGCCTGACCGAGCAGGACTGGTCCGGCCTCGCCGGCCAGGGCCGCACGCTGGTGATCTACATGGGCATCGCGACCGCGACCGACATCGCCGACAAGCTGATGGCCGATGGTGTTGCGCCTGACATGCCCGTAGCCGTCCTCGAACGCGGCACGCTCAAGGGTAGCCGCGCGATCCGCACGCTGCTTGCCGATCTCGGCGCAATGGTGACGCGCGAAGCGGTGCAGAGCCCTGCGATCATCGTCGTCGGCGAAGTCGTCGAACTGTCGGATGCCGAAGACAAACTTGCCCGCTGGGCCCGCGTAGCAGAGGACGCCGCCGCATGAAGCTGTTGACCGGAAACGATCTTCCCACCGGCGACGTCGTCTGGTGGACCGGCAACGGCTGGTCGCGCCACATCGAGGACGCGGTCGACGTCGGCGTGGCGGGCGAATCCATCCTCCAGGCGGAGGAAGGCGCCCGCCGCGTCAACGTACCGTACTTGATCGAGGCAACGCAGGCAGAGGACGGCCCCCGCCCCGCCCACATCAAGGACCGCATCCGCGCTTTGGGCCCGACGATGCGGCCCGACCTGACTCTCAAACCCGCCGACCCTAACGCCGGCAGCTGGGTAATCTGATATGTATAAATACGACGAATACGACCAGGCGATCGTCGACCAGCGCGTCGACGAGTTTCGCGATCAGGTCCGCCGCCGCCTGTCGGGTGAACTGACCGAGGATCAGTTCAAGCCGCTACGGCTGATGAACGGGCTGTACCTCCAGCTGCATGCGTACATGCTGCGCGTGGCGGTGCCGTACGGGACGCTCGACGGGCGCCAGATGCGGATGCTCGGGCATATCGCGCGCAAGTACGATCGCGGGTATGGGCACTTCACCACGCGCCAGAACATCCAGTTCAACTGGATCCAGCTCGACCAGACCCCGGACATCCTCCAGGAGCTCGCGACGGTCGAGATGCACGCCATCCAGACCAGCGGCAACTGCATTCGCAACATCAGTTCCGACCAATTCGCGGGCGCTGCCGCGGACGAGGTCGCCGATCCGCGCCCCTGGGCCGAGCTGATCCGCCAATGGTCGACGTTCCACCCGGAATTCACCTACCTCCCGCGGAAGTTCAAGATCTGCGTGATCGCGGCGGACGAGGATCGCGCGGCGATGCGGTTGCACGACATCGGCATCGGGCTGCACGTCCGCGACGGCGAACTCGGCGCGAAGATCTTCGTCGGCGGCGGGATGGGCCGCACGCCGATGATCAGCCACGAGATCCGCGATTTCGTCCCCGCCGACGACCTGATGAGCTATCTCGAGGCGTGCCTACGCGTCTACAATCGCTACGGCCGGCGCGACAACATCTACAAGGCGCGGATCAAGATCCTGCTGCACGAGATCGGGCCCGACGAATATCGCCGCCAGGTCGAGGAGGAGTTCGCCGCGGTGAAGGGCCTCGGCCTCGATCCGCCGCGGGCCGAGCTGGAGCGTATCACGAGCCACTTCGGCGCGCCCGATTTCGACGCTAGCGCCTCGACCGAGCTCGACCGCAGCGACCCCGACTTCGCGGTCTGGCTCGACCAGAACGTGAAGGCGCACAAGCAGCCCGGCTATGCGATCGTCAACATCAGCCTCAAGCCGATCGGCGGCATCCCCGGCGACGCGTCGGCGGACCAGATCGACGTGATGGCCGATCTCGGCACGCGCTACAGCTTCGACGAACTGCGCGTCACGCATGCGCAGAACATCGTCCTGCCGCACGTCCGGATCGCCGACCTGCATGCGGTGTGGTCGGCGCTGAACGACGCCGGGCTCGCCGAAGCCAATCTCGACCTGATCAGCGATATCATCGCCTGCCCCGGTCTCGATTATTGCAGCCTCGCCAATGCACGCTCGATCCCGCTCGCACAGAAGATCGCAACGCGGTTCGGCAGCTTCGATCGCCAGCGCGACCTGGGCGAATTGAAGCTCAAGATCAGCGGCTGCATCAATGCGTGCGGGCATCATCACGCGGGCCACATCGGCATCCTCGGCGTCGACAAGAAGGGCACCGAGAATTATCAGCTCTCGCTCGGCGGCTCGGGCGCGGAGGATGTGAGCCTCGCGAAGATCACTGGCCCCGGTTTCTCGGAGGACGGCGTGGTCGACGCGATCGAGCGCGTCACCGACCGGTACCTGCAGGTCCGCGATCCCGGCGAACGCTTCCTCGACACCTACCGCCGCGTCGGCTTCGAGACGTTTAAGGAGGCGATCTATGGTTGAGTATCCAGACCAGACGCTGCTCCGCTTCCGCGACGACGAGCCGCATGACGAGCCGGCGGTGACGCTCGATTCGTTAATTGGCCAGAGCAACGCCGCGGCGGTTCGCCTTGAAGCGGGCGACGATGCACGCGCGCTGTTGCCGCAGATCGACCAGCTTGCGCTGATCGAGGTGAGCTTTCCCGGTTACCGCGACGGGCGTGGCTATTCGTCCGCACGAATCCTGCGCGAGGCGGGGTATACCGGCGAGCTGCGGGCGCAGGGCGACGTGCTGGTCGACCAGATTCCGCTGATGCGGCGCTGCGGGTTCGACAGCTTCGCGCCGCAGGCACCGATCGACATCGACGTGCTGCGCGCGAGCCTGGAACGCTACGATACGCCGTACCAGAAGGCTGCCGATGGTGCGGTGCCGGTGTGGAAGCTGCGCCATGGGTGAGCCCGCGCGTCAACTCGACATGATCGACGTCACGCCGGCGTTCACGCGCGCCGATGCGATGGCGATGCAGGAGCAGTTCGAAGGCGTCTCCGCACAGGAGATGCTGTTCGAACTGCTCGTCGGCGAATTGCGCGGGCGGATTGCGGCGGTGTCGTCGTTCGGCGCGGAGTCGGCGGTGCTGCTGCACATGGTCGCGCAGGTCGACGTCGACGTGCCGGTGATCTTTACCAACACGCAGAAGATGTTCGGCGAGACCTTGGCCTATCGCGACGAACTGGCGGAGAAGCTGGGGTTTACCGATCTACGCGTGTTCCGTCCCGATCCGCGGTTGCTGGCGATCAAGGACAAGACGGGGTTGCGCTGGTCCTACGATCCCGATGGCTGCTGCGACCTGCGGAAGGTCGAGCCGTTGCGCCGGGCGCTGGCGCCGTTCGATGCGTGGATTTCGGGGCGGAAGGGGTTCCAGTCGGGCACTCGTACCGCGCTCCCCCGGTTCGAGGAGGACGAGGGCCGCCTGAAGATCAACCCGCTGGCGGATTGGGACAAGGCCAAGCTCGACGCCTATTTCGCCGAGCACGAACTGCCGCGGCATCCGCTGGAGGCGCAAGGTTACCTCTCGATCGGTTGCGCGCCGTGCACGACCAAAGTCGCCCCCGGCGAAGACCCGCGCGCAGGCCGCTGGCGCAGCTTCGACAAGGTCGAATGCGGCATCCACGCACCGACCGATTACGATCCGATGATCTGATCCAATTCCCTCGCCCCTACGGGGAGAGGGAGGGAGGAGCCACTTGGCGACGGAAGGGAGAGGGGCGTTGGGATGCAACGTCCCGAGCCTCACTCCCCTCTCCCTTCCCACCGCAAGGGCGGCGGGCCCCTTCCCTCTCCCCGCAGGGGCGAGGGACTGAGCAATCAATACTCGGCGAGATCCGAGAACTTGGTGATCGTCGGATCGAACTTCATCCGGACCTTACCCGTCGCACCGTGGCGCTGCTTGGCGATGATCAGTTCCGCCAGGCCATACACCCGCTCCATCTCCGCCGCCCACGACGCATGGTCCTCGAAGATCTTCGAGCTATCCCCTTCCGCCGGCCGCTTGGGCTCCTTCGACGCGACGTAATAGTCCTCGCGGTACACGAACCAGACCATGTCGGCGTCCTGCTCGATCGACCCCGACTCGCGAAGATCCGACAGCATCGGCGTCTTGTCCTCGCGCGACTCGACCGCACGCGACAGCTGCGACAGCGCCAGAACGGGGACGTTGAGGTCCTTCGCCAACGTCTTCAATCCGCGCGAAATCTCGGAGATTTCCTGGACACGGTTGCCGTCCTTGCTCTTGCCCGACCCCGACAACAGCTGGAGGTAGTCGACCACGACGAGACCGATCTCGTTGTTGTGCCGACGCTGCAACCGGCGCACGCGCGTGTGCAGCGCACCGATCGAAAGGCCACCGGTATCGTCGATGAACAGTGGCAAATTCTCCAGCTCGGCAGCAGCGGCCGCCAACTGCGCGAACTCGGTCCGGCTGATCTTACCCATGCGGAGCGATTCGGACGAAATCTGCGACTGCTCCGCGAGAATACGCGTCGCCAGCTGATCCGCGGACATCTCCAGCGAGAAGAACGCGACCTTCGCACCGACCGAATCCTTCGGGGCGATGCCGTCGGCCATGTCGCGCATCCAGCGCCGCGCGGCGTTGAACGCGATGTTGGTGGCGAGCGACGTCTTGCCCATGCCCGGACGGCCGGCGAGGATCATCAGATCGCTGTGATGCATGCCGCCGATCTTGGCGTTGATCGAATCGATGCCGGTGGTGACGCCCGAAAGATTGCCGCCCGAATTGAGCGCGCGCTCGGCCATCTTGACCGCCGCGGTCGTCGCCTGCGCGAACGACTTCACCGTATTCTCGGAGCCGCCATCGGCCGCAACCTTGAACAGCTCTTCCTCGGCGAGTTCGATCTGCGCGCGCGGATTGACCTCCTCGGAGGTATCCATCGCGCGATCGACGAGCGTGCGACCGACCGATACGAGCGCGCGCAACATCGCCAGATCGTAGATCTGCTGCGCGAACTGGCGCGCACCGATCAGCCCCGCGCCGCTGCCGGTCAGTCCGGCCAGATACGCCGGCCCGCCAAGCTCGCGCATGCCTTCGTCTGCATCGAACATCGGCCGCAGCGTCACCGGCGTCACCAGCATGTCGTTGCCACGCAGCGTCTTGATCGCCGCGAAGATGCGCCCGTGGACCGGCTCGAAGAAATGCCCCGGTTCGAGCTTGTCGACCAGATCGTCCGCCAGCCGGTTGTCGATCATCATCGCGCCGAGCATCGCGGCCTCGGCCTCGACGTTGCGAGGAAGCTGCTGCGGCTCGGCCACGGCGGGAACGGGGAATGCGAGAGTTGCCATTCCTTGCACCTACGCGAAGC
Source organism: Sphingomonas sp. SL1004 (assembly GCF_057815015.1). Classification (NCBI taxonomy): domain Bacteria; kingdom Pseudomonadati; phylum Pseudomonadota; class Alphaproteobacteria; order Sphingomonadales; family Sphingomonadaceae; genus Sphingomonas; species Sphingomonas sp. SL1004. Next base: position 413,148 of record NZ_JBYMUX010000001.1, on the reverse strand, counting down.
GCGCGCGCGCGTCCAAGCCGTCGCGCCGGAATGCTGGGGATAAGTGACAGGCCGAACGCGCCCCGCTATCGAACCGGAATGGCCGACCCGCGGATCATCGATGTGCAACTCGACGAGACCAGTCTCGGCTGGCGCTCGCCCGACGTGGAGCAGGAGCGGCGGATCGCCATATTCGACCTGATCGAGGACAATCATTTCGCCCCGCAGCGTGCCTATGCGGACGGATATGCGGGCCCGTACCGGATCAAGCTCCAGTCCGAGGAAGGGCGCCTCGGCATCCATATCCACCGCGAGGACGACACGCATCTCGAAACACTGGTGCTCGCGCTCGGCCGTTTTCGCCGACCGATCAAAGATTATTTCGCGATCTGCGACAGTTACTACCAGGCGATCCGGCAATCCTCGCCCGCACAGATCGAGACGGTCGACATGGCGCGCCGCGGCGTCCACAACGAGGCTGCCGAGCTGCTCAAGGAGCGCCTCGACGGCAAGATCGAGGTCGATTTCGACACCGCGCGGCGACTGTTCACGCTGATCTGCGTTCTCCACATCCGCAACTAGAAGACCCATGGCCTACGGACTTTTGAAATTCGCCGGCGCGCTGGCCGCGGCCGGTTTCGTCGGCATCTGCGGCTGGACCGCCGCGACCGGCTGGCACCCCGACGTCAAGCACTACCCGTTGCAGGGCATCGACCTTGCCGAAAACCCTGGTCCGGTCGAATGGGGCACGGTGCGCGCGAGCGGCGCCGACTTCGCCTATATCGTCGCGACATCTGGCATGGACCGTCGCGACCCGGCGTTCGAGGCGAACTGGGCGGCGCTGCCCGACGCGGGCCTGCGTCGCGGCGCAGTCCATGTCTATTCGCTGTGCCAACGCGCGGCCGAGCAGGCGAACGCGTTCAACACTTTCGTGCCTCGGACGTCCGACGCACTACCGACCGCGGTCGACATCGCCTTCCATGACGATTGCACCGCGCGGCCGGGCCGCGCGACGCTGATCGCCGATATCGCGCAGTTCGTGACGATGGTCGAGACGCATACCCGGCAACCGGTGATGCTGCGGATCAGCAAGGCGGTGGATTCGAAATACACGCTGTCGGACGCGGTGCCGCGGCCGCTATGGGCGGTGGAGAATATCCTCAAGCCCGACTACACCGCGCGGCCGTGGCGAATGTGGCGCGCGAGCGATTTCCGCCGCATCGACGGGATCGAGGGACCGGTGAACTGGGACGTGGTGGCATCATGACTGAACACGCACTTCGACTGATAGCCGCCGCGCGCGATGCATCGAGACACGCCCATGCGCCCTATTCGCGGTTCGCGGTCGGGGCCGCGGTGCTGCTCGACGACGGCAGCGTCATCACCGGCGCCAATTTCGAGAACGCCAGCTACGGCCTGTCGCTGTGCGCCGAGACGGTCGCGATCGCCACCGCCAGCGCCGCGGGGCGGCTGCGCGATATCGTCGCGATCGGCGTTATCGGAGGCGCGATGGATGCCGAGGGCCGCGCCACGGGTACGACGCCGGTCAGCCCCTGTGGTCGCTGTCGCCAGGTGATCAACGAAGCCGCACAGATGGGGAAGCGCGACCTCCCCGTGCATTGTGGTGCGGCCGAAGGCGATGCGATCCGAACCTATGCCGTTTCGGACCTCCTTCCCGATGCATTCGGCCCTGCCGATCTCGGCATCGGCTGAACGGCATCGGTCACCGGCGTGTGGCCGGTGGCGAGAGCGTTCGGCGGCGCATCGCATGATATTCGACCCGGCGGAGCAGAGCGTCGAGATCTTCCCGGTCCACATCGAGCGCCTCGTGCAAGTCGATCAATGCGCGGTCTAGGTCGTCGCTGGTCAGCATCGTTCCCTCGGATGCGGACGCCGGTCCGCTCGCTGGTATCGGGCGATGCGGATAGCGCTGACCGGTAACCCGGTGGAACACCACGCCCAGTCCGACCAATGCGACCGCATTCAGCGCGATCGGCACCAGCGCAAAGTAGAACCCTGCGTCCCACACCGCGGGTCCGCCGAGCACTGCGGTCAGCGCGACCGCCCCGGCTGGGGGATGCAATGATCGCGTGAGTGACATTGCGAGGATCGCGACGCCCACCGCCAATCCAGCGGCGACGACCGGGACCGGCACGAGGTGCACCGCGGCGACGCCGACCAGCGCCGAGATCACGTTCCCGCCGATCACCGACCAGGGCTGCGAGAGCGGACTGGCTGGCACTACGAAAACGAGAACGGCGGCGGCACCCATTGGCGCCACCAGAAGCAGCAACGATCCATGCGGATGGATGATCGCCGCGCTCACGATACCGGTCAGCGTGATACCCAGGCCCGCACCGAGGCATGCAAGCAACCGGCTGCCCAGCGTGGCCCCGGCGAGTATCGGAACGAAAAACGATCGCATGCCATGTCCTTGCGGTTGAGCCCTGCCGCATATGGCGTCGTCCCGTGCAAGTCATCCACCGGATGCGATACCGCAACCGCGGTAGTTACGCCCTGACGGGCTGGAGCATGCCCCTTGCCGTGGCGCGCCATCCGGGCGAAAGCGCACGCCGAAGAGGAGCTACCCATGTCCGTGATGTCCGACCGCTGGATCCGCGAGCGCGCGCTCGGCGACGCGATGATCGAGCCGTTCCATGAAGCGCAGCGCCGCGATGGCTGCATCTCGTACGGCCTGTCGTCCTATGGCTACGACGCGCGCGTTGCCGACGAGTTCAAGATCTTCACCAACGTCGACAGCGCGATCGTCGATCCGAAGGATTTCGCGGCGAATAGCTTCGTTGATCGCAAGACCGACGTCTGCATCATTCCGCCGAACAGTTTCGCACTCGCCCGCACCGTCGAGTATTTCCGCGTGCCGCGCGACGTGCTGGTGATCTGCCTCGGCAAGTCGACCTATGCGCGCTGCGGGATCATCGTCAACGTGACCCCGCTGGAGCCTGAATGGGAGGGGCATGTGACGCTGGAATTTTCCAACACCACGCCGCTGCCTGCCAAGATCTATGCGAACGAGGGCGCGTGCCAGTTCCTGTTCCTCAAGGGGAACGAGCCGTGCGAGGTGAGCTATGCCGACCGTGCGGGAAAATATATGGGGCAACGCGGGGTGACGCTACCGCGGCTTTAGGGTTGGCGGGAGACGGTTAGAGCTGCGAAGAGCTGAAACGCTGCCGTCGCTCCGCGGGGACAGATTGCTTGAGTCCCCCCGAAACGCGTGCGCATTCCCCAGGGCGCTGCGTCAAACACCTGAAATCGCTGTCGTAAACCGCATTCGCCTCGCACACGACCACCCCGGCGAAGGCCGGGGCCCAAGTGGAAAGGCCGCAGTAACGGCATTCAGCGCTCAGTTGGCGACGTCCCCCAATTGGGCCCCGGCCTTCGCCGGGGTGGGGCGGTGTGATCGTGCGCGGAACGGCCAGATCTGGTCTTCCAGTCGCGCAGATCTGATCTGCGAGTCGCAAAGCCGGGACAGACCGCAAAGCGCACAAACGCCTTTTTGCCTCGATGACCTGCTCCGACCAACGCAGCCTCGACGTGCTGGCATCGCGCGCGACGTAAGACCGTATAGATGCAGGCTGCGCCGATACACGACGCGGTGTCCGCTCCACGCCTCTGACTCACAAGCCAACCTTGTGTCCTCGCGGAGGGGGACTCAAACTGGGCTCAAGCCTTCGCGGGAGAACAAGGGAGACGTGACGTCCCCCCCGATGCTCCCGCAGCCAAGCGTTCAGCGAGTCGCGATCTGTCGGGTTTGGCGCGCCAGCGCGCGGCTCGCCAAGTCGTGCGACGACACGATCGCGCCCGACGGCAGGTCCATCGCCACCGCTGGCTGCTCCAGGACTGCAGCATACAGCGCCCTTGCCTCCGAATCGCGACCGGTCCGATGATAGACAGACGCCAAATTGAGCATCAATTCGGGACGCTGCGGGAAGATCTTCCGCTCGGCGACGATGCGCTGTTCTGCCGTTGACAGGTCACCTGCCGCGATCGCGGTGTAGCCGGTTCGATCAACGGTTACCGATGGTGCCGCCAACGCCGGCACTGCCGTGCCAAGGCTTGCGAGAACGAACAGGACAGTATTGCGCATCGCTCATCTCCACTGACCTTCGCGTATCGGAAGGTTTCATTTTTATGACATCAGTGTGTCACTTCGATGACGATCGTGCAAGCGGTGCGCTCGGTCTGTGCTCCGAAACCCCCGACAACGAAAAAGGGCGGCCCCGAAGGACCGCCCATTAGATACTCGATACCGTATGCAGGACGACTTAGAAGTCGTTGCGATACTGCTCGTTGCCGATGAAGCCGAGCTTGGTGATCGCGGACCGCTTGATGACAGCCAGCGTGCGATCGACCACTTCGTAGCGCGCCTGCGGATCAGGCTGGAAGTGGAGTTCGGGCTCCGGCGTCATGCCAGCGGACTGATCCAGATACTGGCGCAGCGTGACTTCGTCGACCGGCGCACCGTTCCACGCGATAACACCGGCGGGATCGATCGTGATCTTGTTCTTCTCGGGATTGACCGGGTTCTGCGGCGGGTTCGGGCTGTTGACCGGAAGGTCGACCTTCACCGCATGCGTCTGGATCGGGATCGTGATGATGAACATGATGAGGAGAACGAGCAAGACGTCGATCAACGGCGTCATGTTCATTTCCATCATCGGCGAGCCATCTTCTTTGCCGCCGCTCATTGCCATTCTATGCTACTCCTAAATTCGTCCGAGCGACCATCAATGTCCGACATCAGCGTTCGGTGGTGCCGCCGGGGGGCGGCTCGGAGATGAAGCCGACGCGGGCGAAGCCGGCGCGCTGCATCGTATAGATCGTGCCGCCGATGCACTTGTACGGCGTGTTCACGTCGCCGCGGATATGCGCCTCGGGCAATTCCAGACCGGCTGCGTTCGCGCCACCCTGGCGATCGATCTCGGCCTTCAGCTTGGTCACCGCGCGATCGAGCAGCTCGGTCGAGGTGACCGGGCTCATGCCCCAATACACTGCACAGCTGCCATCGGCATTGGTCGTCACCGACAGCGAGACGTTCTCGGGCTTGGTCATCGTCGGATCGAAACGAACCTCCGGGAGCTTCAGCTGCACCGCCTGGACCGCGACGGTCGTCGTCACCAGGAAGATGATCAGGAGCACGAGCATGACGTCGACCAGCGGCGTCGTATTGATGTCCGATATCGAACTCTCGGTGGAATCGCCACCAACACTCATCGCCATGTGCGAACTATCCTATCCATTTAATCGCCTCCGGAACTGCCGGCGGCAATGAAGCAGGGCCGCTGCGAACAGCAGCCCCGCCTTTTGCGCGTCTTAGTTGGCGCGCGGTACGCCACCGGTCTGGCCGGCGGTCGTGGTCGTCGTGGCAGGCTTGGCCGTAACCGGCTTGGCAGCCGTTGCGATCGACGGACGCACGGCGCCGTTCGAAGCAAGGAAGCCCAGCACGTCGTTCGAGAAGGCCGACAGGTCCTCTGCGATCGACTTGTTGCGACGCTGCAGCCAGTTGTACGACAGCACGGCAGGAACGGCGACGACCAGACCCAGAGCGGTCATGATCAGGGCTTCACCGACCGGCCCTGCGACCTTGTCGATCGATGCCTGACCCGACGCGCCGATCTTCACGAGCGCGCGATAGATGCCGATAACCGTACCGAACAGACCGATGAACGGCGAAACCGAACCGACCGTCGCGAGGAAGGCGAGACCGCCACCCAGCTTCGAGTTGATCGCGGCTTCCGAACGCGCCAGCGAACCGTGCAGCCAGTCATGCGCTTCGACCGGATCGGTCAGCTTCGAATGCTGCTCCTGAGCGGCCAGGCCGTCGTCGACGATCTGCTTGTAGGCCGAGTTCTTGTCGAGCTTGGCCGAACCTTCGCGCAAGGAGTTCGACGACCAGAAGGCCTGACGGACGCGCTTGCCCTGGCCGATGATCTTCTGCTGCTCGAACAGCTTCGAGAACAGGATGTAGAACGACACGACCGACATCAGCACGAGGATGCCGAACACGGTCTGCGAGATCAGACCGCCTTCGCGGAGTGCGGCTTGCAGGCCGTACGGGTTGGCGTCGGCTGCGGCGGGCGCTGCCGCTGCAAGAATGGTGGTGATCATGATCGGTTAGTCCTCTGACTGAATTTCATCTGGTGCGGTTAGGGTTAGGTGGGATCAATCCTCTGGAAGGACCCACCGGACATTCAACTGGTACGACGATGCCATCGGATTGCCGTTCTCGTCCTTTGCAGGAGTGAACCTCACCCTAGCCTTGGAGATGCGGCACGTCGCGTCATCGAGCGTCGTGTTGCCGCTGCCCGTCGTCACCGTACAGCCGGTCACGCGACCATCCGTACCGATCGTCAACTTCGCGGATACGCGACCCTGTGCACCCTCGCGCTGTGCCGACGGCGGATAATTGTCCGCGCCGAAATACTGCGCCGGATTACCCTTGAGGCCTGCAGCCTGCGACACCCTTGGCACTGGCGCCGGTGCTGGCGGTGCCGGCGGCGCTGGAGGCGCTGGCGGAGCCGTCGGCTGGCTGAGCGGGATGATGCTCGACGTCTGCAAAGCAGGCGCCGGCTGGGGCGTGACAACCACCGGCGGCGGCGTGACGACCGTAGTCGGCGGCGGCGGCAGGTTTGGCTGGTCAGGCGGCGGCGGCGGGGGCTCGTCGGGTGGAGGCGGCGGCGGGGGCGGCTCCACGTCGAACGTATTAAGCTTTTCTTGGGCCTTTTTCACGTACTGGTACGCGAGGCCGGTGACGAAAGCATAGCCCAAGGCCGCATGAATCAGCGCGACGATAACGATCGCGACGATTTTGCCTCCGGACATCTTCTGGTCAACATAGGCCATTCAGCAACGACACTCCCTTAATCTGCCTGCTCCGTACGCAGCGCCCACACTAGGTGCGTGACACATACGTCTGCCGTTGGCCGGAATAACCACGGGGCAGTGCGCAAGTCCTATCGCCACGTCATGCGACACGCAAACGCTTTGTCGGACGCAACAAACGTACAAGCCCGGCATGACAGATTTATTTCTGTATCGTTCAGCTTCGATCGCGTAGCCGGAAGGCATGAAACTTCTCTTTCCCGTTACGGCTTCGGCCGCTGCGATCATCATGGCCAACGCCCCGGCAAGCGCCGCGCAGGGCCAGGTTTCGCCTGGTTATGAGACAAATCAGGGCGATGGCGCGGCTGGTCAAAGCGCCGCGCAACCAGGTTACTCGGACATGGCCGACCTGGTGCTTGCCGCGCCGGTGATCGCCGATGCCGTGGTTCGATCGACGACCCGCATCAAGCCTGCCCAAGCGGCAAATCTCGCGCCGGGCCTCGTCCGACTCTATATCGAAGTGGACGTAACCGCGCTCATTCGCGGATCGGACGGATTGCCGCCGCGAATCGGGTATCTGCTGGATGTCTCTCCCGATGCGCGCGGTCGCGTGCCCAAGTTCAAGAAGGCGCGCGTGCTGATCTTCGCCCGGCCGGTGGCCGGTGCGGCGAACCAGGTCCAGCTGGTGGCGCCCGACGCCCAACTCGACTGGACGCCGACGGCCGACGCTCGATCACGGAAAATCGCGCAGGACGCGCTGGCCACCGAAGCCCCCCCAGTCATCACGGGGGTCGGCAACGCGTTCCACGTCGCCGGAGCATTGCCGGGCGAAGGTGAGACGCAGATCTTTCTGACGACCGCCGATCAGCGACCGGTATCCCTGTCCATTCTCCGGCGGCCCGGCGAGCAGCCCCGCTGGGCGGTCGCGCTGAGCGAGATCGTCGACGAATCGGCTGCCCCGCCCGCTCCCGAAACGCTCTTGTGGTACCGCCTGACCTGCGCGCTGCCACAGACGCTGCCGGAGCGCAGCACGACCTCGCTCGAATCGGCCGACGCGGTGATCGCGCGCGAGGATTATGCATTCGTGCTGAAGGCGCTCGGCCCGTGCGGCAGAACCCGGAAGAGCTAGACGATTTCGAGCAGCTGCCCGGTCGTCGATCGCGCCTGTTCCAGGAACGCGATGGCGGCCTCCACGTCGACCGGGTCTGCAGCTACCGTGGGACAGACGGCATTCAGACGACAGCCGGGCGCCAGTTCGACCGCCAGCGGCCCGATTGCCGCCCTCGCCTGCGCCATCGCCAGCGGATCGAGCGTCGCCGGGATCACGACCACGACCGACTCGCCATGAGCCCGTCGTACCAACGCCGCGATATCGTCACCCGGTGCCAACACCAGCCGCATGGCGTCAGCGACGATGACGAACGAGCGTCACGCCGATCGATTCGCCTGCCTCGGCGATCGCCAGCTTCACGATCTTCACCTTCACGCGCAGCACGCGGGCGTCCTGGAGGAACAGCGTCTCGCAGATGTGATCGGCGACGCCCTCGATCAGCGTGAAATGCACGCCCGGCGGCAGCGCGGTGGTCGCCGCATTCTTCAGGTCGAGATAATTCTTCGAGGCCGACAGCGGCGTGTCCGGCGCGAACCGCCTGGGGCAGACCAGATCGATGGTCAGCGAGATCCGCAGCGGCTGCGGCAGATGCGTCTCTTCCGAATAGATGCCGGTCAGCACCTGGACTTCGAGATCGTGCACTTCGAGTTGAAGACTGTCTTCCATCCGCGCGCCTCTAGCAGACGTACGCGCAGATGAAAGTCACGCCTTGGCCCGGGAACGCCGCAAACCGCGACCGCCCGACATCCCTGCGTTCGGCTCTCCCGGCGTTCGGTCATCCGTGCGTTGAGTTATTCTTGCGTTCGGCGGCGCTGAAGTTAAAGCGCGCTGCCCTCGACGTCCATACGCGGCACGCCCTGGGCAGGAGATATCGGTGATCACTCTCGTACCCCTCGACAGCATCGATCCGACCGCGGTCGAGGCGTTGCTGGATCGCGCGTTCGGGCCGGACCGGTTCACGCGGACGGCCTATACGATCCGCGGCGGCAGCGAACCGGTCACCGCGCTCAGCTTCGCCGCGATCGAGGACGGCGTGCTGGTCGGCTCGATCCAGTGCTGGCCGATCGCGCTGATCGACGGGGCACGGCAGGCGGCGCTGGTCATGCTCGGCCCGGTTGCGGTCGAACCAGCGCACCAGGGCGACGGAATCGGCCGCCGATTGATGACGCAGGCGATCGACGCGGCAACCGCGCACAATCTCGACGGCGCGCTGATGCTGATCGGCGATCCGGACTATTATGGTCGCTTCTTCGGCTTCACCGCCGACCGTACCGCGCGCTGGGAAGCCCCCGGCCCGGTCGAGCGCCACCGCCTGCTCGCACGCGGCGCAGCGGTGCCGGCATCCGCGGGCATGCTCGGCTCCCGAAGCGCGGTGGCGATACCGGCGGTCGCATCCGCATAAGGCGCCGCTTTACGTCGGCCCCGCGCCCGCCTAGTCCGCCGCGATGCCCATGGATCCCATCCCCGATATCGCCTCGCTGAGCCTCGCCGAGATTGCCAAACTGGTCGAAGAGGCGAAGCTTCCGCCCGTCGAGAAGTGGAACCCCACCCACTGCGGCGACAGCGAGATGCGGATCGCCCGCGACGGCACCTGGTATCACCAGGGATCGCCGATCGGCCGCCCGGCGATGGTCCGCCTGTTCTCGACGATCCTGCGCCGCGAGCCCGACGGCAGCCATGTCCTCGTCACGCCCGTCGAAAAGCTCGACATCGTGGTCGAGGATGCGCCGTTCATCGCGGTCGAGATGAAGGCCGAAGGCAGCGGCCGCGATGCCAAGCTGGCGTTCCGGCTCAACACCGGCGACCTCGTTACCGCGGGGCCGGACCATGCCTTGCGCTTCGTCGAGGACGCAGACGGCCCCCGCCCCTATCTCGCCGTACGTGGCGGGATGGAGGCGCTGGTATCGCGCGCGGTATATTACGAGCTGGCGGAACGCGCGATCGCGGCGGATGACACGCCGCCTGGGATCTGGAGCGACGGTGCGTTCTTCGCGCTGGAACCCGCACGCTCTGCGACGACGCTTACCCAGCCCCAACCCGACCAGTCCACGCCGCACCAGTCCGCCGCGCCCGAGCCTGCCGCATGACCTTGGCGGAACGACTGACGGTCGCGCTGGCGAAGGGCACCGGCGCGCACATAATCCTGCTGACCGGCGATCAGCATGACAGCGATCTCTCGCCGTCCGAGACGTTGCTGCCGGCCGCGGTCCTGATTGCGGTCACCGACCGCGCCGATCCCGGCGTGATCCTGACGCAGCGCACCGACACGATGAGCCGCCACCCGGGCCAGATCGCGTTTCCGGGGGGCCGGATCGACCCCGGCGAGGACGTGGTCACCGCAGCCTTGCGCGAAGCCGAGGAGGAGATCGCACTGCCGCGCCACCAGGTCCGCGTGATCGGCGAGGCGGACAGCTATCGCACGGTCACCGGCTTCCAGGTAACGCCGGTCATCGGCGTGATCCCGCCCGACCTCGTCTTCACGCGCAGCGAAGCCGAGGTGGCGAGCGTATTCGAAGTGCCGCTCGCGTTCCTGCTCGACACCGCGAACCATGTCGAGGCGACGGTCGAATGGCAGGGCCACGACCGGCATTATTACGAGATCATGTGGAACGACCGCCGTATCTGGGGCGCGACCGCGGCGATGATCGTCAACCTTGCGCGCCGTCTGCGTTGGTCATGATCCTGCCGGACGCGGCATGGCGCCGACGTGACGGTCTCGAAGCGCTCGCCAAGGTGCTCGGTGCCGCCGAGGGCGAATCGCGCTTCGTCGGCGGGGCGGTGCGCGACACGTTGCTTGGGCTCGACGTCGCCGATGTCGACATCGCCACGCGCCTGCCACCGCAGGAGGTGATCGAACGCGTCGAGGATGCGCGGATCAAGGCGGTCCCCACCGGCCTTGCACACGGCACGATCACCGCGGTGACTGCCGGTGGTCCGGTCGAGGTGACGACGCTGCGCCGCGACGTCTCGACCGACGGCCGTCACGCGATCATCGCCTATACCGACGACTGGCGCGAGGATGCCGCGCGCCGCGATTTTACGATGAACGCGCTCTACGCCGATCCGGTGACGGGCGAGATCTTCGATTATTTCGGCGGGCTCGACGATCTGGCGGCACGCCGCGTGCGTTTCATCGGCGACCCGTTGCAGCGGATCGCGGAGGATCATTTGCGGATCCTGCGTTTCTTCCGGTTCCACGCACGGTTCGGTACGGCGATCGACGATGCCGGGCTCGATGCGTGTGTGGCTCGCGCGAATGATCTGATGGCGCTCTCCCGCGAACGCGTTGCCAGCGAAGTGCTCAAGCTGCTGGTGGCCGCCAATGCAGTGTCCGTCGTAGCCCTGATGGTCGAACGCGGCATTTTCCGCGCGGTATTGCCCGAGATCGACGCGGCCGGGGCGGATCGTCTTGCACGTCTGGCGGATCGTGAAATGACAGCCGGCGTCGCACCCGATCCGATCCGTCGCCTAGCCGCGACGATCGCGCCGACTGCGGCCGAGGCCGTCGGCGCGCGCCTCAAGCTTTCCAATATCGACCGCAAGCGCCTGATCGCCGCCACCGCCGGCCCCGGCGAAGAAGGCCCGCAGGCGCTCGCCTACCGCGCCGGCATGACCGGTGCGATCGACCGGCTGCTGATCGCGGGCAAAGACGTCTCCACGATCGAGAACTGGACGCCGCCCGCCTTCCCGTTCTCGGGCGGCGCCCTGGTCGAACGTGGCCTCCGCAAGGGGCCCGACGTCGCGGCGATGCTGCGGCAGATCGAAACTCGCTGGATCGCGGAAGGCTTCCCCGATGCGGCGCGGGTCGCGGCAATCGCCGACGAGTTGGTTACAGAGGCGCTGAGCGGCTGATAGGTTCGGGGCTTAAACGGTGAACCAACGAAGTCGCACGCCGAATGCCCGATACCAGTCCGCTCCGAAGACCGTCACCCAGCGAAAGCTGGGTATGCCACTTGGCGGTAGCTGAGCCCCTCATCATGAGGTCCCAGCTTCCGCTGGGATGACGATTGGAGGCGCGGCTACGTTTGCAAACTTCGACCTAAGTCAGCATCGCCCCAGGCACGATCATCGCGTAAGCCGCCTCCGCCTCGAGCGGCTTGGCATAGAAATACCCCTGCCCGAACGTGCACCCCAGCGCCGCGAGCGTCTGCGCGAGTTCGTTGGTTTCGATCCCCTCGGCGGTCGTCCTCATTCCCAACGCCTGCGCAAGGCTCAGGATCGCGCGGACGATCGACACCTTGTCGCGGTCCGCCAGCATGCCGGTGACGAAGCTACGGTCGATCTTGAGCACGTCGATCGGCAGCTTCTGCAGATACGCCAGGTTCGAATAGCCGGTCCCGAAATCGTCCATCGCGAGCGTCGTCCCGAGCGCCTTCAGCGCGTGCATGGTGCCTGCGATCCGGTCCGGATCGGTGACGATCGCGCTCTCGGTCAGTTCCAGCGTGAAACGATCGCCGGTCAGACCGGTCGATGCCAACGCCGACTCGACCACCGGTGCGATGTCGTCGCGCTGCAGCTGGATCGCGGACAGATTGACCGCGACCTTCACCCCGCAATGTGCGCCGTGCCGCGCGTCCCAGCTTGCCAGCGTCCGTGCCGCCTCGTCGATCGCCCAGCGCCCCAGCGGCACGATCAGCCCCGACTCCTCGGCCACCGGAATGAACTCGGTCGGGCTGTGATCACGGCCCTGTTCGTCGGTCCACCGCGCGAGGGCCTCGAACGACACGATCCGCCCGGTCGCCAGATCGCAGATCGGTTGATACGCCAGCCGCAGTTCGCGGTTCTCGATCGCGCGCCGTAGCGACGTCTCCATGCCGAACTGCGCGCGGGCAATCGCGAAATCCTGCGGCAAATAGCTTTCGGCGCGACCGCTCGCCTTTGCGCGCTTCACCGCGAACTGGGCGTGACGGATCAGTTCGGCGACATCGCCCGACTCGTCGGCGCCATAAGCGATGCCGACCGAGCATTCGACGCTGATCTCGTAATCGGTGAGCCGGAACGGCGTCGTCAGCGTCCGGTGGATCCGGTCGGCCAGTGCATGCGCGTCGTCGCGATCGTCGTCGATCGTCATCAGGATACCGAACTGGTCGCCACCGATGCGCGCCAGCGTATCGCGCGCGCGCAATGCCCCCTTGATCCGCCGCGCGACAGTGATCAGCAATTCGTCGCCTGCAAGCGAACCGAGGCACGAGTTCAGCCGACCGAACCGATCGAGATCGACCGCGAGAATGGCGCTGGCAGTGCGATCCTCGACCGCCTCGATCAGTTCCTCGAACCCTTCGCGGTTCGGCAGGCCGGTCAGGCTGTCGGTCGTCATCTCGCGACGCAGGCTGCGCTCGGTCTGGATCTGCGAGGTCTGATCGATGAAGCTGATCGTGCAGCGATCGCGAAACGACGCGAACGTCCGCGCGATCGTCACCCGGTAATAGCGGCAGTCAATCTCGTCGCCGAGCGCCCACTCGAAATCGGCGCGCAGGCTGGCCGAATCGAGAAACGCGATGATGCGCGGCCCTAGATCGGCGATCATCGGCGATCGTTCGGCAACGACGCCCAGCCCCGCCAGCCGATAGGCCCGGTTCATCGCGAACAGATCGAAGACGCCGCCGGTGACGACCACGTGCGCGGCCGGGATCGGGACGAGTTCCAGCGCCCGTGCGACCAGTTCGGTCGCGACGATCGCGTGCGGTATCGCATCCGGGGCGGTCAATGCCATGCCCCTGCGTACCGAAGCTTCGTTAAGACGTCCTGAAGGAACCGCAATGGCTCCATTATGTCGTTTAACGCCAATCTTCTGGTTTTATAGCGTGATAGCGACGCTGCTATCCGAACCGATTGTCCCGCGGAAATCCCGTCGGCGGCATTCTTCCCGCCGCACCACGCGCCGCGCGCCATGGCCCGAGGTCCGATTCGGTGCGCGTGCGACCGGTACCACCGCCCATCGCCCAACTCAGGCCTTCCGCGAAGACGAACGTGATCGCATCCGCGAGCCCGCCATCGCGGTAGCGCTGCAGCTGGAGCCCCTGCCCGCGCGTCATCTCGACCAGCTCGGCGAGCGGGAACACCAGCATCTTGCGGTTGTCGCCGATCGCCGCGACGTAATCGTCGTTGGGGCCGATCGGCCGGACGATCTTCAACTGCGCGCCTGGTCGCGGCGTCACCACCGTCTTGCCCTTGCGCGTTTCGGCGATCACTTCCGCGCTGCTCACCGAGAAACCACGCCCATCGGTCGCGACCACCAGCAGTTTGGGATGCTTGCTCGCGGGCAACAACGCGACGATCCCGACGCTGCCGTCGAGGTCGATCATCGCCCGCACCGGCTCGCCAAAGCCACGCCCACCCGGCAGCTTGTCCGCCGCCAGCGTGTAGAACCGCCCGTTCTCGGCCGCGAGCAGCAACTTGTCGGTAGTCTGCGCATGGAACGCAAACGCCGGGCCGTCGCCCTCCTTGAACTTCAGCGCTTCCGGGCTCGCGAGATCGTTATGGCCGCGCATCGCCCGGATCCAGCCGCGCTGCGACAGGATCACGGTGATCGGCTCACGTTCGATCATCGCCTCGAGCGGAATGTCGCGGGTCGGCGCAGCCTCCTCGATCGTCGTGCGCCGCTTGCCGAGCACCGTCTCCAACCCATAGCGATCGCGGATCTTCGCCATGTCGCGCTTCATCCGCGCGCGCTGCTTCTTCGGATCCGCCAGGAGTGCCGCCAGCGTCGCCTGCTCCTTGTCGAGCTTGTCGCGCTCGGTCTTGATCTCGAACTCTTCCAGGCGCCGCAAGCTGCGCAGCCGCATGTTGAGGATCGCCTCGGCCTGACGATCGGTCAGCGCGAACTCGGCGATCATCACCTTCTTCGGCTCGTCTTCGGTGCGGATGATCTCGATCACGCGGTCGAGATTGAGATACGCGATCAGATAGCCGTCGAGCAGCTCGACCCGGTCGGCGATCTTCGCCAGCCGGTGCTCGGTTCGCCTGCGCAACACGACAAACTGATGATCGACCCAGGCCGCCAGCGCCTCGCGCAAGCTCATCACGCGCGGCGTGCGATCCTTGTCGAGCACGTTGAGGTTGAGGCTGATCCGCGTCTCGAGATCGGTTAGCCGGAACAGTCCGTCCATCAGGATCTGCGGATCGACCGTGCGGCTGCGCGGCTCCAGTACGATGCGGATCTCGGTATCCGACTCGTCGCGCACGTCGGCGAGGATCGGCAGGCGCTTGGCGTTGATCAGATCGGCGATCTGCTCGATCAGCTTGCCCTTCTGCACGCCGTACGGGATTTCGGTGACGATCAGCTGCCATCCGCCGCCCTTCTCCCGCTCGGTCTCCCAACGCGCCCGGACGCGGAAGCCGCCCCGCCCGGTCGCATAGGATTCGCGGATAACCGCAGGCGGGTCGACGACCAGTCCGCCGGTCGGGAAGTCGGGCCCCTTCACATGCTCCAGGATCGCCGCGTCGTCAGCGTCGGGCGTATCGATCAGCACGATCGCCGCCTCCAGCAACTCGGCGGCGTTGTGCGGCGGAATGCTCGTCGCCATGCCGACCGCGATGCCGCTGGCTCCGTTCGCCAGCAGGTTCGGGAACAGTCCGGGGAACAGCTCGGGCTCGTGATCCTCGCCGTTGTAGGTCGGGCGATACGCGACCGCGTCCTCGTCGAGCCCGTCCATCAGGTCGATCGCGACCTGCGTCAGCCGTGCCTCGGTGTACCGGTAAGCAGCCGCGTTATCGCCGTCGATGTTGCCGAAATTGCCCTGCCCGTCGACCAGCGGATAGCGCATCGCGAACGACTGCGCGAGGCGGACCATCGCGTCGTACACCGACTGGTCGCCATGCGGATGGTATTTGCCGATGACGTCGCCGACGACGCGCGCACACTTCTTGTACCCTTGCGCCGGGTCCAGCTTCAGCAGCCGCATCGCCCAGAGCAGCCGCCGATGCACCGGCTTCATCCCGTCGCGAACGTCGGGCAGCGACCGCGCGGTGATCGTCGACAACGCGTAGACCAGATACCGCTCGCTGAGCGCGCTATCGAAGGGGGCGTCGACGATACTGTCGAAGGGATCTTTGAAGTCGCTACTGGCCATTGCGGGCATCGATAGCAGCCGCGCGCGTAACGATCAAAGCTTCCTGCGCGCTATCGTCACCTTTTGTTCTCATCGCCGCCTGGACCTGTGCTCGGCCACCGCCGCGACGAGCAGCGCACGGTGCTGCCGGCCAGTCTCACGCCAGTCGTACCGTTCCCCGTAAGCCCTTGTCGCCGAACGATCCGGCAGATCGGCGAGCAGCCGTGCGATCCCGTCCGCGATCGCCGCATCGGAGCGATCCGCGGTCAGCACGCCCGCCTCGCGCACGCGCACCACCTCCGGCGATCCCCATACCGGTGTCGCCACCAGCGGCGTTCCGCACGCCAGCGATTCGAGCAGCACGTTGGCGATCCCCTCACGGTCCGAACAACTCGCCGTGACGTCAGCCGCGCCGTACAGGTCCGGTAAGCGATGCTGGTCGACATGGCCGAGGAAATCGACTCGCCCCGACATGCCGAGGCTATCGACCAGCGCGCGCAGGGCGCCCTCTCGCGGTCCGTCGCCGGCGATCATCAACCGCACGTCGGGCAGTGTCGCAATCGCGCGGATCGCGAAGTCGTGCCCCTTGCGATCGATCAGATGCCCAACCGACAGCACCGTCGGCGCCGCGATACCCATCCGCGCCCGCAATGCCGCGCGATCGGCAGGCGGCGAGAACAACTCCAGGTCGACACCATGCTCGACCACACACACCTTGTCCGGCGCCGCACCGATCGCCAGCAGTTCGTCGCGCAATGCCGCCGCAACCGCCGTCGTCGCGCTGGCGTGGTCGATCGCGGACAGGATCATCGCCCGTTCCGCCCGATGCTGCGGGATCAGGCTGACGTCGGTTCCCAGCGCGCTCATCACGAACGGGCGATCGAAGCGCCGGGCCAGCAATCCTGCCGCCACGCCGTCGGGATAGAGATAATAGGAATCGATCACGTCGAAATCGAACGTCCGCCGAATTCGCGCGATATGACGGTAGAGCGCGGCCGCCATCAGCCAAGGCGCCACCGTCATGCCGATCTTGGGCAGAACCGGGTACCGGGGATAGGTGATCGGGATCCCCCGCCGAACCGCCTCGTGCGGCGCGGTGGCAAACTCGGCATATCGGCCGAACATCGGACGGCTGCTGGGAAACCACGGGATCGGCGCTACCACGCGCACCTCGTCCTCGGGCTGGGCGACGTGACCGACGCGGTGCTCGATGAAGATGCCATGCCGCCGCTGCACGTCGTTCGGGTACAGGCTCGACAGCACCAAGATCTTCATCGCCCACCCCGTAGCCCGCGCTCGCCCGTATCATCCTATGCCGATAGCGACGTTACGATCGGTATAATTTCGCACGGGGACGTTGCCGCGCGCGACAGCCGCATACTTGCTCGGCTAGCATCCGCAAATGCGCTCTTTCCTCACCGCCGCCCTGTTCTCGCTCGTCGCCTTGTCGACACCGGCCTCTGCCGACCTGCTGACTTGGTCCGTGCTCACCGCCCGCCCCAAGCCGATCGCCGACGCGACGATCGCGTATGGCACCGACGATATGCAGAAGATCGACGTCTGGCTGCCGCGTGGCAAAGGGCCGTTCCCGGTGGTCGTGATGGTGCATGGCGGTTGCTGGACGAGCAGCATCGCCGATCGCAGCCTGATGAACTGGATCGCCGACGACCTGCGCAAGTCCGGCATCGCCGTCTGGAACATCGACTATCGCGGCGTCGACCGCGCTGGCGGCGGCTATCCCGGCACGTTCGCGGATACTGCGAAGGCCGCAGACCAACTCACGGAGAACGCTCGTAAGTTCAATCTCGATACGCGTCGGATCGTCGCCGTCGGCCATTCCGCGGGCGGACATCTCGCGCTGTGGCTCGCCGCCCGTGCGAAGCTTCCGGCGACCAGCCCGCTCCATACCCCGCATCCGCTGCGTATCGCGCATGTCATCAGCCTCGGCGGACTTCCCGATCTCGAAGCGACGGCGGCAAGTCCCGACAATGGCTGCGGTACCGAAGTTGTCGCGGGACTGGTCGGCAAGCCCGCGGCGGAGCATCCCGACATATATGCCGATACGTCCGTGCCACGCCTCCTACCGCTGGGCGTGAAGCAGGACCTGATCAACGGGCACGAGGACCACATCATCCCCTTCGTCATGGCGACCGACTATGTCGCCAAGGCAGAGGCGGCCGGCGACAGCGTTACGCTCCACACCATTCCCGCGACCGGTCACGTCGAGCTGATCGCACCGGAAACCGCGGCTTGGGCGGAGGCGAAGCGCCTTATCCTCACCGACTTCGGGCATGCCAAGTGACCCTCGAACATGCCCGCGCGCTCGATGTCGCAGATCCGCTGGCGCACTATCACGAGCAATTCGCGCTGCCCGAGGGCGTGATCTACCTCGACGGCAACTCGCTTGGCGCGCTGCCCAAGGCCACGCCAGCCGTGCTTGCCGACGTCGCCACCCGCCAATGGGGCGATCGCCTGATCCGCAGCTGGAACGAGGGCTGGATCGACGCGCCGCAGCGGATCGGCGCCAAGATCGCGCCGCTGATCGGTGCGGCAGCGGATGAGGTCATCATTGGCGACACCACGTCCACACATCTTTTCAAAGCGTTGGTTGCTGCCCTTCGCAGCAATCCTCAACGCCATACCGTCCTCAGCGAGGCTGGTAACTTCCCGACCGACCTTCACATCGCCGAGGGGGCGGTGAGTTGCGTACCCGGCGCGCGCCTCAAGATCGTTGCCCGCCAAGACCTCGCCGCAGCGCTCGACGACGATACCGCCGTGCTCCTGCTTACCCACGTCCACTACAAGACCAGCGACCGCTTCGACATGCCCGCCTGGACCGCTCGCGCGCACGACGCCGGTGCGATCATGCTCTGGGACCTCAGCCACAGCGTCGGGGCCGTTCCTCTCGACCTGACGACTGCGAATGCCGACCTCGCCGTCGGCTGCACCTACAAATACCTCAACGGCGGCCCCGGCGCGCCTGCCTTTCTCTACGTCGCCAAACGCTGGCAGGAAAAGCTCGCCAGCCCGCTGTCTGGCTGGATGGGCCACGCCGCACCGTTCGCGTTCGAGGATGCCTACCGCCCCGCCCCTGGAATGAAGCGCTGGCTCGCGGGCACCCCCGCGATGCTCTCGACCGCCGCACTCGAAACCGCGCTCGACCTATGGGCCGGCATCGACCAGCACGCCGTCGCCACCAAGAGCGCGCAACTGTTCGACATCCTGGCGGCAGCCGGGGATGCCCTTGGCCTCGACTGCGTCAGTCCCCGCGACCCCGCCAAACGCGGCAGCCACATCAGCTTCCGCCATCCGCACGCCTACGAACTTACACAAGCCCTCATAGCCCGCGGCGTCATCGGCGACTTCCGCGACCCCGACATCCTCCGGCTCGGCCTCACGCCGCTGTACCTCAGCTACCAGGACGTCTGGCGCGCCGGCGACATTCTGCGCGAAACGCTCGAAACCGAAGCCTGGCGAGACCCCGCCTTCGCCGAGCGCCTCGCTGTCACCTAACACCGGGCTAAGCCGCGATTGCACCCCCCGCACCCTTCGCCTATAGGCGCGGCCTATTCCGGCCTCGGCTTCGCGGTGCATAGCGCGTAGGCTGGGGCCGCTCGATTTTTCGCCGCTAATTTCCAGGGGACCGCGCATGGCTCGCCGCCGCCAGATCTACGAAGGCAAGGCCAAGATCCTCTACGAGGGTCCCGAGCCAGGCACGCTGATCCAGTATTTCAAGGACGACGCGACCGCGTTCAACGCCCAGAAAAAGGGCACGATCAACGGCAAGGGCGTGCTCAACAACCGGATTTCCGAGCACATCTTCACGTTGCTCGATCATATCGGCGTGCCGACGCACTTCATCCGCCGCCTTAACATGCGCGAGCAGTTGATCCGCCAGGTCGAGATCGTGCCGATCGAAGTCGTCGTGCGCAACGTCGCCGCGGGCTCGATCTCGACGCGCCTGGGGATCGAGGAGGGCACCAAGCTGCCCCGCACGATCATCGAATATTACTACAAGGACGATGCGCTCGGCGATCCGATGATCTCCGACGAACACATCGCCGCATTCGGATGGGCGAGCCAGGAGGAGATGCACGACATCGCCGACCTCGCGATCCGCGTGAACGATTTCCTGTGCGGGCTGTTCGCCGGCGTCGGCATCCGCCTCGTCGACTTCAAGCTCGAGTTCGGCCGCATCTTCGACAACGACTTCGGCCGCATCATCCTTGCCGACGAGATCAGCCCCGATGGCTGCCGCCTGTGGGACATGGAAACCAACGAGAAGATGGACAAGGATCGTTTCCGTCGCGATCTCGGCGGCGAAGTCGAGGCCTATCAAGAGGTTGCACGCCGTCTTGGCCTGTTGCCCGAAGGTGGCGACAATTCGGTCCTCGACCTCGAAAAGCATCGCAAGAACCGGGGCAAGTAAATGAAACTCAAGGTTTTCGTGACATTGAAGCCCGGCGTGCTCGATCCGCAGGGCCGGGCGATCCACCATGCTCTCGGCAGCCTCGGCTTCGACGGCGTGCAGGACGTGCGCCAGGGCAAGCTGATCGAACTGGAAGTCGCCGACGACACCGACGACGCGACGATCGACGGCATGTGCCGCAAGCTGCTCGCCAACACGGTGATCGAGAACTACCGCGTGGAAAAAGCATGAAAACTGCGGTCATCGTCTTCCCCGGCTCCAACTGCGACCGCGACATCGCCGTCGCGCTGGAGGCGGTGACCGGCGTCAAGCCGCTGATGGTCTGGCACGGTGATGCCGACTTGCCAGCGGACGTCGGCCTGGTCGCGGTACCGGGCGGGTTCTCCTACGGCGATTACCTGCGCTCGGGCGCCATCGCCGCACGCTCGCCGATCATGCGTGCGGTCGTCGAGCAGGCGGGCAAGGGCCTCCCCGTGCTCGGTATCTGCAACGGTTTCCAGGTATTGACCGAAGCGGGGCTCCTTCCTGGCGCGCTGATGCGCAACGAAGGCCTGAACTTCGTCTGCCGCGACGTCGCGCTGACCGTCGAAACGGCGAGCTCGACCTTCACATCGGGCTACGCCGCAGGCGAGCGCGTCTCGTTCCCGGTCGCGCACCACGACGGCAATTACTTCGCTGACACCGAGACGCTCGACCGCCTCGAAGGCGAAGGCCGCGTTGCGTTTCGCTATGCGGAGAGCGTCAACGGCTCGGCGCGCAACATTGCCGGCTTGCTGAACGACAAGGGCAACGTCCTTGGCATGATGCCGCATCCGGAGCGTCGTATCGAAGCGGCACACGGTGGCACGGACGGCCGACGCTTGTTCGAAGGTTTGCTCGAAGCGGTGAGCGCTTAGCCCTACTGCCTCACCCCACCCTCCCCGTTCGCCCTGAGCGAAGTCGAAGGGCCTGAGTCTCAGGTGCTTCGACTTCGCTCAGCACGAACGGTGTAGGGACGGATGGGAGACGGACGCGTAAAGGTTGTCCCCCTCAAACCCGCGTGCGGAACGGCGAGAAGTTCGTCCCCCGGTCGTACATGTCCACCCCCTCGCGGCGCTTGAGCCACCCCACCGCCAAATAGGTCAGCGGCGTCAGCAACACCTCCCACGACACCTTCAGCAAAAACTGGCTGACCATCACCATCAGCATCGCCTCGACCGGCCAGTCCGGCGCGCCGTAGAAGGCGAGCGGATAGAAGATCAGGCTGTCGAACGCCTGCCCCACCACCGTGCTGCCGATCGTCCGCGTCCAGAGCATTCGCCCCTGCGTCCAGATCTTCATGCGCGCGAGGACGAAGCTGTTGGCGAACTCCCCCACCCAGAACGCGCAGATCGACGCGAATACGATCCGCGGCACCTGTCCGAACACGGACTCGTACGCCGCCTGCCCCGTCCACCCAGCGTCGGGCGGCAAGGCGACGACGACCGCCGACATGAACACCATGAACAACATCGCGCCGAACCCAGCCCAGATGCAGCGCCGCGCATAAGCGTAGCCATAGACCTCGGTCAGAACGTCCCCGATCACATAGCTGACCGGAAAGAAGAGGATGCCCGCGCCGAACGGCCACGCGCCAATGAAAGGCAGGTCGATCACCGCGCGCTTGCCCGCGCCGATCACGTTCGACAGCAGCAGGATCGTGACGAACGCCGCCATCACGAAATCGAAATAGCGAAACTGTGCGCCGCTGACCGCGCTCGCCGCAACCGGCGCCGGCGGCTGCCCGAGTTCCGTATCTTTGGCCGTACCAATATCCATCCACGCGTTATGATCGAGGTTCCAAGCCCGCACAATCCGCGCTAGTCGTCGCCGCAGCGCGCGCCCGTAGCTCAGCTGGATAGAGCAAGGAGCTTCTACCTCCTCGGTCGGGGGTTCGAACCCCTCCGGGCGCGCCAATCTTTCCCCCGCATTCCGACAAGACACAAAAAAAATGGCCGGATCGTGAGATCCGGCCAGTCGTGGGAGAGACGTGGAAAGAGAAGATCAGAAGGTGATGCGTGCGGTCCCGCTGATGCGGCGATCATTGAGCTGCACGTCGCGAGGACGGGTCTCGACGCCAAAGTAGGTCGCGCGGCGGGTATCGAGCAGATTGGTGCCATCGACGCCGAGCGAGAAGTGATCAGTGACGTTGTAGTTCACCGAAGCGTCGAGCTGGCCGAAGCCCTTGTTGATCACCGGCAGCGACCCCGTGCCATTGCCCGCAGTCGTCACGACATACTTGCTGCGCCAGTTATAGGCAGCACGTGCCGAGAACTTGTTCTTCTCGTACATGCCGACGAGGTTGTAGCTGTACTTCGACAGCAGCTCGAGCGGCACCGACAATGCGGCACCCGAGGTATCCGCCGCCAGCGGGCTTGGTGCCTTGCTGTCGACATAGGTGAAGTTCGCCTGCACACCGAACCCGTCGAGCGGTGCCGGCAGGAAGTCGAAGAACTGGTTATACGCGACTTCGAAGCCCTTGATCGTGCCCTTGTCGCCGTTTGCCGACGTCGTCACGCGGTAATCATACGCGTTGCCGTTCGGATAGGTGATGGTCTGGTCGACCGACACGGTCTGGATGAAGTTGCGAACTTTCTTGTAGAACACCGCGCCCGTCAGCGAACCTGCCTTGGCGAAATACCATTCCAGTGATCCGTCGAGCTGATCCGCCTTCAGCGGCTTCAGCAGCGGGTTGCCAAAGGTCGCCGTGTACGGCCCCGAAACAACCGTCCCATCGGCATTGCGGCCTGGCTCCGAGAACGACACGCTGGCATTCAGCTGGCTGAAAGTCGGACGTGCAATGGCCTTCGATGCCGCCACACGCGCCTGAAGCTTGTCGGTCAGGTGGATGCGGATGTTCGCGCTCGGCAACACAGACGTATAGGTCTGGTCATAGCTTACCGGCGTCGTGGTCGGATCGTTGTTGGTACCGGTGGTCGGATTGTACGTGCGATTCTCAATGAAGCCCGACGTATTCAGCTCGGTCCGAACGACACGCAGGCCGAGCGTACCGTCGATCGGAATCGACAGGTCATTCGCCGCGAACTTGGCAGTCGCGTAGCCGGTGTACGTCTTCTGGCTCTGCTCATTGAGGCTGCTCGGAACATAGGCGACCTTCGAATCGATCTGAAGCTGCTTCAGCGTTGCATCGTAATCGAGCGTCGTCGCCGCCGGGAATGCGAGCACGTTGCCGAACAGATCGGCATTGCCGCGGAAGAAGTCGCTCAGGTTAGCCTGCTCTTGATCGCCGTCGCTGATGGCTCGGCCAACATAGACGAAGCGATACCCGGCATCCTGCGTGCTGTTCTTGCGATCGGCAAAACGCCCGCCGACCTTGATCGACTGGAGGAAGCCGTCGCCAACCTTGTATTCAACGTCAAGCCGCGCAGTCTTGTCAGTAGCGGTCGAACGATCGATGTGATCGAGATAATAGCCGACGCTATACTGGCTCGGATCGGTCAACGTGGTCGCGTTGGTGATGTTGACGACCGGCACCGCACCGGAAATATCCTGGTACAGCGTCACCGGAGTCGATGCGAGCGATACGATCGAGCGCAAATTCTTTGTCGTGCCGCGCACATACTGGCCATCAGCGGTGATCGTTAGCTTCGACGACGGCGTCCATTTGCCGTTAAGCGAATAGTCGGTCGTGATCGAGTGACGGCGCGTCAGGCTCGTGTTCGACGCAGTCGGAACATTCGCAAAGGTCCCGCTCTGAAAATCGCCGTTCGGGGCGTAGGTGAACGCCGCACCAGCCGCGGGCGTAATGGCGTCGCCACCGGTATAGGCAAAGTAGCTATAGTCCTGCCACTGGAACTTGTAATCCGAACGGAGCACTTCGCCGGTGAACTCCAGCGTGCTGCTCGGACGCCACTGGATGGAGACGTCGGTGCCAAGACGGCGACGATCGCCGAGCGTCTGACCAATGCCGGTGCCGTGCGGCAGCGTCGTCACCTGGCCGGTACGTCCGAGTGCTGCCAACGTCGCAGCGTCTGCGGCAACCGCGGGGTTCAGCGTGTAGAACGGCTCGGTCGAGATCACGTCCTGGCGGAACGCGGTCTTCTGGTACGCGACATCGACCAGTACGCCGATCTCGCCGATTCCCGTATCCCAGCGATCGCTGAGCAGCAGCGAGCCCGACGGCTTGCTCTTCTTATACAGGTCGAAATAACTGTTAGTGACACTCGCCGAGGCGCGGAAGCCGTCGAAGTCGAACGGCTTGCGCGTGCGCAGGTTGATCGTGCCGCTGATCTGATCCTCAATCATGTCGGCGGCGGGATTCTTGTAGACGTCGACACCGGCCAGTAGTTCGGAGGGCACGTCCTCGAAACTCAGGCCGTTGCTGCCGCTTGCCGTGAAGCTATCGCGGCCGTTGATCTCGGTGCGGACCTGGGTGAGGCCACGGATCGCGACGCTGCTGCCTTCGCCGTAGCTGCGCTGGATCTGGATACCCGAGATGCGCTGCAGCGCTTCGGCGACGTTACGATCGGGGAGCTTGCCGATGTCTTCGGCCACGATCGAGTCGACGATTTGGTCGGAGTTGCGCTTGATCGCCTGCGCGCTGCGAAGGCTCGCGCGGACGCCGGTCACGACGATATCATCGCCACCCGGAGCGGCGGCGGCTTCGACGCCCTGGCCTTGGTCGCCGCTCGGTGCGGTGACGGCACCGCTTGCCTGCTGCGCTTCTGGCGCTGCCTGTGCGTCGGCGGCGACCGGCGTCGTGGCGGCATCCTGTGCATACGCTGCGGACGCCAAGCTCAACGCCAGTACGGCGGCCGACGAACCGGCAAGCACGCGAAGCGCGGTGGCGCGTTGCGAACGGACGAACATTGGTATTTTCCCTTCAACACATCGAATGGCCAGGCCGCGTCGCCGCGTCAGTGCCGTTTGCTTCCCGATTGCGGGATCACCCGCCTGAGTTTCGATGGTACGGTGGATCATTCACGACCCTGCCCGCCCCTCCTTCGACCTTTTGTCTCGCGTTAGCGCTAACAGGCCTTGATTTGTCCTACCACGATGTTCACGCTTGTGAAGCAGAATTTATTGTCAGTTGCGTTATGATCTGCCGTTACGCCCCTAGCGGTAACGGTAACTTGGGACACAATTCGTCACAATCAGTAATCCGCGAGGCTCGCCGGCGAAGTCCGGCTCCTGGAGAAGGACATTATATGATCAGAGCGCTTTCCAGCGTCGCACTGTGCCTCGCCTTGACGGCGACCGGCGTTACCGCACAAACGCCGGTCTCGGGGGACCCGTACGCCGGAGACCCAGTCGGGATCATTGCAGACCCATGCCCGACGCATCCGAATCCAACCGACGGCGCCGGCTGGGATCGCTGGAAACTGCACATGCTGACGCGCGATTTCGGCCAACTGTGCCGCTACGCCAAGCAGAACGCTGCACTGAGCGCGTCAGGCGCGAAGACCCGCGTAGTGTTCATGGGCGATTCGATCACGGACAACTGGATCGGCGCGGACGACACGCTGTTTACCAACGGCGTCGTCGATCGCGGGATCAGTGGCCAGACCACGCCGCAGATGCTGGTCCGCTTTCGCGCCGACGTGCTCGCGCTGAAGCCGCTCGCCGTACACATCATGGCGGGCACCAATGACATCGCCGGCAACACCGGTGCCGCGACGATCGAGACGGTGCAGGGCAATATCGAAACGATGGCCGAGTTGGCGCGTGCGCATGGCATCAAGGTGATCCTTGCCTCGACGCCCCCGGCCGCCGCCTTCCGCTGGAGCCCGGCGATGAAGCCCGCAGGCCAGATCGTCGCGTTCAACGGGTGGCTGCGCGCCTATGCGGCGAAGAACGGCTTTACCTATGTCGACTATCACGCCGCGCTTGCCGGTCCCGATGGCGGCATGAAGCCGGGCTATGCCAGCGACGGCGTCCACCCGACGCCGCAAGGCTATGCAGTGATGAAGCCGCTCGCGCTCGCCGCGATCACCAAGACGCTCGGCCGGCAATAAGGACAGACCATGGATTTCAATAGAAGGTCGGTTCTTGCCGGCATGGCGGCGCTCGGCGCGGCGCGTGGTGCGGTGGCGCAGAGCCCGATGGGACTTGCCGCGGGCCCGGTTCAGCCCAGCTGGCCGTCGCTGGTCAACGCGTATCGCTACCCCGACTGGTTCCGCGATGCGAAGCTCGGGCTGTGGTCGCATTGGGGCCCGCAATCGGTGCCCGAGCAAGGCGATTGGTACGGCCGATTCCTGTATATGCAGGGGCATCCGATGTACGAGCATCACTTGGCGACCTACGGCCATCCGTCGAAGACCGGCATGATGGATATCCAGAACCGCTGGACCGCGGACCGCTGGGATCCCGACGCACTGATCGAACGCTACAAGAAGGCCGGCGCGAAATACTTCATGTCGCTGGCGTGCCATCACGACAATCTCGACTGCTACGATAGCCGCTATCACGCATGGAACTCGTTGCGCGTCGGCCCGAAGCGCGACATCGTCGGCACTTGGGAAAAGGCCGCGCGGAAAGCCGGGCTGAAGTTCGGCGTGTCGAACCATGCCGCGCACGCGTGGCACTGGTACCAGACCGGCTATGCCTATGATCCGACCGGGCCGCTGAAGGGCGTGCATTATGACGCGTCGACACTGCGCAAGGCGGATGGTGCAGGCAAATGGTGGGACGGGCTCGACCCGCAGCAGCTTTATACCGGTGCGCACATGGCGGCACCCGACGGCATCGACAGCATTGTCGCGATGAATGACTGGCACGACAAGAACGACGGCCAGTGGATGGAGCACGGCCCGAAGGACGCGCCGGGCTATGCGGCGAAATGGCTGCTCCGCCAGACCGATCTGATCGACAAGTACAAGCCGGACATGGTCTATTTCGACGATTACGAACTGCCGTTCGGGCCGATCGGGCTGGAATCGCTCGCCGACTATTACAACCGCTCGATCCAATGGCACGGCAAGATCGACGTCGTCCTCACCGCCAAGCAACTGAAGCCGCACCAGCGCTTCGGCTTGGTCCAGGACGTCGAGCGCGGCTACACCGACCATATCTGGGACGAACCGTGGCAGACCGACACGTGCCTCGGCGACTGGTTCTACAACGTCGCCCGCCTCCGCGAAAAAAGCTACAAGAGCGCCCCCGAGGTGATCCAGCGGCTGGCGGACGTGGTATCGAAGAACGGCAATTTGCTGCTGTCGGTGCCGCAGCCGGGCGACGGCTCGATCGACAGCGAGGTCGAGCACATCCTCGACGGCATGACGGACTGGGTCGCGATCAACGGCGAAGCGATCTTCGGCTCGCGGCCTTGGCGGCGGTATGGCGAGGGTCCGACGATCCTGCCGACGGGCATGCAGAACGAGACGGTCAAGCCGTTCACGGCGCAGGACATCCGGTTCACGACGAACAAGGGCGCACTGTACGCGCTGTTCCTCGGGTGGCCGGAGGGGGCTGCGACGATCGGGTCGCTGGCGCGGACGGTGAATGGCGGCGTGGTAGAGCGGGTTACGTTGCTTGGCGGCGGTGTGGTTGCGCATCGGCAGGATGCGAAAGGGCTGCACGTGACGATCCCGGCGAATACGCGCGGCGGGTTCGTGCCGGTGTTGAAGCTGGAAGGGCGCGGGCTGGTCTAGAGAGGTGGTCTGCTATCTCAAGGAGCTACCGCCTCAAAGATGCACCACCGCATGAAGACACCACCCCGGCGAAGGCCGGGGTGGTTTGCTTGTAGATGGGATCTAACGCTCGAAGACGGTCATCCCAGCAAAAGCTGGGATCTTCCCATGGCATCCGCCGCGTCCGCCAAGCGGGATACCCCAGCTTTCGCTGGGGTGACGAGATGGGGGAGAAGGGTCACGGGAGAAGGGAGGACGTGCGCGCTATCGCTGTTCGACGTCGAACCTCCGCAACACCCCCTTACCTCACCGAGCCGGCCGCTTCACCTCCACCGCAGCCCCGCGATACGTCACCGTCGCATCGCCCGCCCCGTCCAGATCCAGTGGACGCCCGGCCGTCATCCACTTCACCCGCACAGTCCGGTTCGCCGGCATCGCCTTATACCCCTGCCCTTCGCGAGCCCCGAGCGTAACCACCCCGGTCGTGTCGTCGTAGGTCACCGGAATCCGGCTATACGCGCCGCCACGATACTGCTCGCTGGTGCCGTCATCCTCGTACAGCGCGAAGCTGCCGTTCGCGCCCGGATAGATTGCCAGCGCCAGCGGCGCGTCGGGCTTCTGGTCGACATATTGCGTGACCGGGCCCATCGGGACGATCGCGCCCGCCTTCACGAACAGCGGCATGCGTTCGTACGGCGCGGCGACCGTCACGGTCTGTCCGCCGCGATACGCCTGGCCGGTGTTGAAGTCGTACCAGACCGTTGCGCCGGGCAGATACACGCCCCGCGACCGTGCCTTGTATTCGGTGACCGGCGCGACGAGGAAGCTGTCGCCGAACAGGTATTCGTCGTTCACCTTCCGCGCCTGCACGTCGTTTGGATAGTCCATCACGAGGCCGCGCATGATGCTACCGTCCTTGAACCACGTGTCCGCCGCGACCGTGTAGATATACGGCATCAGGCGGTAGCGAAGCTGGTCGTACCACACCATGGATTGCCGCATCGGCGAGCCCTCGGGCGAAATCTCGTAGATCTCGCGGTACGGTGCCTCGCCGTGGCTGCGGAACAGCGGGCTGAACGCGCCGAACTGGAACCAGCGCAAGTTCAGCTCGCGCCATTCGTCGAGGTTCGCCGCAGTCGGCGTCTTGGTCGAATAGCGATCCTCCAGCGCAAACCCGCCGATGTCGTGCGTCCAGTTGGGGATGCCCGACATCGAGATGTTCACGCCCGCCGAGATTTGTGCGCGCAGATCGTACCAGCGGCTCGCCACGTCGCCAGACCACACCGCGGCACCCTCGCGCTGCAACCCGCCAAAGCCCGACCGCGTCAAGATGAACGGTCGGACGTCCGGTTTGTACTGACGCCAGCCGTCATAGACCGCGCCGACATGCACCAGCGGATAGCTATTGAAATACTGCGCGCCGGGCCCTGCTGCGGTCGGCCCCATCGTCGCGATCCGCTCGGGGATCGACAGGTTCGAATGCACGTCGGGCTCGCTCGCATCGAGCCACCACGCGTCGGTGCCGATCTTCGCCAAGCTGTCCTTGATCTGCCGCCAATAGATCGTCCGAGCCTCGGGCGCATAGGGATCGTAATCGGTGTTCAGATAGCCCGGCCCGACCCAGTCCTTGTTCGCGTAATCGAGGTTGCCGCGATAGGTATAGCCCTTCGCCGCCAGCTCCTTGTAGTTCTCCGTGGTCGGATAGAATTTCGGCCAGACCGAGATCATGAAGCGCGCGTTCATGTCATGGATCTTGTCGATCATCTTCTGCGGCTCGGGGAAGCGCTTGGCGTCGAACTGGTGGCTGCCCCACGCGTTCTCGGGCCAGTAGAACCAGTCCTGGACGATGTTATCGAGCGGGATCTTCAGGTCGCGGTACTTGTTGACGACGTCGACGACCTCGTCCTGCGTGTTGTACCGTTGGCGCGACTGCCAGAAGCCATAGGCCCATTTCGGCATCATCGCGGCCTTGCCGGTGAGCGAGCGATAGCCCGCGACGACCTCGTCCATGTCCTTGCCGGGCACGTACCAATAATTGACCGACTTCGCGATATCGCTGGTGAACCACACCGAATGGCGATCGGGCGCGGCGAGCGGATTATTGTGGAGCAGTGCGATATAGCCCGCATTCGGCTCCCACTCGACCCGCACCGCGACGCGCTTGCCTTTGGTCATCGGCAGGTCGAAATTCGCGTACCAGGGGTTCCAGTTCTGGCGCCAGCGGTTGAGCACTTCCTTGCCGTCCGCGAACACCTTGAAATAGCTCGAGCCATAGAGCTGGAACTTGTGCACGCCGCTGACGTCGGGCGTCACGTCGCCGGTCCACACCACCTTCTGCGTCTCGACCGCATTGCCCGCGGTGTTCTGGCCACCGGTCGCGGCGACGGTCTGCGCCTTGGCGGCGGCGGGCCACTTCGCCTGATCCTTGATATACTGGTAGTTGATCGACGCTTCCTGCTGCGTCACCGCAAGCGGATCGCCGAGGTAATATTGCGCGGTGAAGCCGGGCTTGCCGCCGCTTGTCACCTTCAGGCTATCGGTGCCGACCAATGAGTATGGCCGGGGGTTGCCGAAGCGGGTGATGCCGTCGTTATCCCACAACAGCCCGTAGTTGCGCGTCGAGACGACGAACGGGACGGCGATGTCCATGTTGTGCTGCGCGAGTTCGACGTCCTCGCCGTTGTAATCCATCTGCGCGTTCTGGTGCTGGCCGAGGCCGTACAGACCCTCGTCGGTGCCGCGGTTGAACTGCTGCGAGGCGACGACGAAGGGCTTGCCGTCCGCGCTGGTGGGAAAGAATGCAGGCGCCGCCGCCTGATCGAGCACGACCTTGCCGGCCTTGTCGAGGAAGCGGACGCGGCCGGTCTTCAGATCGACCTCGGCGGTATCGCGTGCCGTCGCGACCAGCACACTCTTGCCCTCCTGCGTAACGGTGTACTGACCCGCGATCGGTGGAGTCGGCACCATCAGGCTGGGCGCGGTCGTCACGCGCGTCGGGCTCGCGACGACGTGGATGATCCCGTCGCCGTGCACCGTCACCTCGACCCAGCCCGCCGGGCCGCTCGACGGCACGACGCCGATGCCGTTCGTGATCTTCTCGAAACCGCCCTTGGCGACCTGTGCCTGCGCCATCGCCGACACAGGGGTAAGTGCACTGCCCGCGAACAGCAGCGCGAAACCGAAAGCCTTCGTCATCGTCATCCCTTTGAAATCGTCGAACGCAAGGCTCGTTACTTGTAGCTGCCCATGGTCACCTTCAGGATGACCGGCGTGATGAGGTTGATCCCGTAATCGGTCTGGTCGCCGTTCCAGATGCGGCTCATGACCCAACGCCCATCGACCACGCGGCCTTCCTCGACGCGGAACACCGACCCGTTCTTGAGGCCAGCCTTCGCGGTGCCGAAGTTCAGCCGGACATGATCGCCGACCACGAGGAACTCGTTGGGCGACAGGTGCGCGACCGCGACGCCGCCGACCGCTTCCTTTGCCCAGACCGGGGGCTCGGACTTGATCCAGGTCCAGTCCTTCTGCCCGAACTGCCATTCGCCATAGCTCGTGGCGATCGTCCAGTTGCCCATCGTCGTGGTCTGACCCGCGCCATCATCCGGTTTTGCCGCACCCCAGGTCGGATGCTCGAAAGCGATCTTCGCCCAGTCACTGCCCATCGTCGCCAGCGCGCCGTATTTCAGCCCGATCGCATCGAGCGTTTCACCGTCGAGCGCCTTTGCACCGAGCGGGTAGTTGAAATACCCGGTGTCATCCATGCCGAAGGGCGCGTAGCCGATCGCCCCACGCCCCAGTGCCGCCCAGAAGAACCTCGCGAACTCCTTCGCGTTGCCGATTTCGGGCACCATCAGCGCGTTGTCGGGCCGTGCATACGCATCAAGGTAGAGCGCGACGTGCGCGGCATCGCGATCGTAGATATCGGGCGCCTGAAAATCGATCGCGGGCGCCGCCGCCTTCCAGATATCTAGCACGTCCTGCTGCGGCCCGCCGCTCGCGACGCCGGTTGGATCGGGCACGTTCGACGGCCCGGCAAGCGATGCGTTGACGTACATCGGCAGCGGCTTGATCGCCTTGCCCGCCGCGGCGATCTCGTCGACGAAGCGGGCGGTATGCCAGGTGTTGAACGCGCGATCCGCCTGCGCGCCGAACATCTGTGTCCAGTTCCCGCCCGGCTTCTTTAGTGCCTTCGCGAGTTCCGCCGGCACCGGTTTCGCGAACACGGCATTGGCCTGCGCGCCGTAATCGCGCGGCGAGCGATAGCTGCCGACCTCGTTCTCAGGCTGGACCATGATGACCGTGTTCTGTGGGTCATGCGCCTTCAGGTATTTCATCACCTCGACGAACGCGCGCTTGTCCGCCTCCAGCGTCGCGCGGAACATCGGCGAGTGAACATAATGATCCGTGCCGTCCTTCGCCTTCATCCGCGGGAAGCGCTTGTTGTCGGCCTTGAACCAGTCCGGCGTGTAGCCGGGCGACGTGTTCTTCCACGTCCCGAACCAGAGCAGCACGACGCGCTTGTCATGCGCGCGCGCCTGATCGAGCAGCGTCTGCAGGAACGAGAAGTCGAACTTGCCCTCGACGGGCTCCACCTGCTGCCAGGCGATCGGAATCTCCACGGTGTTGGCATGGATGCGGTCGAGCATCGGCCAGACCTGCGGCAGAGCGGCCGCGTAGTTGCTGCTGTTGTTGACCTGTGCGCCCAGCATCAGGAACGGCGCGCCGTCGACGATCAGCGCATGCCTGCCGCCCTTGGCGACGATCCGCGGAACCTCGGTCGCGGTCTGCGCGGACGCGACGCCGGCGATCAACGATGCCGACAGAGCCAGTCCGGCGAGCGCGCGTTTCATACGAACCATCATCAATCCTTCTTCGTGATGCCGGGTTTTGCAAAGGCGGGTTTTGCAAAAGCGGGGTCGCCATAGACGATCCCCCGCCCATCGGTGCCGATATACACCCGGCCATAGGTCTTCGGATCGCCGGAGATCACGCGGAAGCGCAGTCCCCATTGATGCCGCTCGTCGTTGATCCGCTGCCAGCCCGCGCCGCCGTCGATCGACCGCCACACCGCCTGCACGCCATCCTTCCGCCCGATCGCGTAGACCGCGGGCCATTTTGCGCCCGGTGCCGCGCGGCCGAGGCCGTAGAGATCGACCGCCAAGCCATGACTGGCCTTGACCCAGCTCTCGCCGGCATCGCTCGACCGATACAGGTCGCTACCGACCTTCAGCCACAGCGCGCCAGCCTGTCCCGGCACGGCCACCAGCGGATTCTGCTGTTCGCGATTGGTCGTCCGAACCGCGCTCAAGTCCGCCGACAACCCGCGCCCGCCGACCACTCGGAAATTCGCGCCGCCATCATCGCTGCGCAACACGGCGTGCCGGCCAGTATCGACTGCGTAGAACTTGCGTGCATCGACCTTGTCCGCAGTGACCCGCGTCTCGAACGGCAGGCCCGCGGGTGCAGACCAAGTCCGCCCCAGGTCGCGCGTCAGCAACGCCAGCCGCGTTCCAACTATGAACGTCGAGCCGTCCGCCGACACCACGATCGGCGCGTCGCCGGTTTTCTCCGGCGGCAAGCGCCCCGCTACGGCGGCCTGTGCCACGCTCGGCGGTACGATCGGTTGCCAGCTGGTGCCGCCATCGCCCGACCAAGCCAGCGTCACCGGCGCCTCGCGCGCATGCGTATTGCCGCTGCGCCCGACGATCTGCGGTGCCATGCCCGCATAATCGAGGTTGTTGGTGTTGGTCAGATACGGGTTCGTATGCACCTTCGGCGGCGACACGCTCAGGTCATCATGCCGAAACCCGCCAATGTCGCCGAAGCCGGAAATCAACGGTGCGCCACCCGTTGGGCTGGTCAGCGTGATGATCGCGGTCTGCTCGATCCCCGCGGTCCACGGCTTCCACGCCATCGCCCCGCGCGCACTGAAAGAGCCGGTCGCATACATCGTCGCGCCGGTGACGTAAGCGGCATGGTTCGCATCGAACGGATCGATCGCCAGCCCCGCGATCCAGTGCCCGAAATCCGCTTTATCGCCCGCGAGCTTCAGGAACGGCGATGCGGCAACGTCGCGCGTGCCGCGCGTGTAGAGTTCGTCCCAGTGCGCGCCCGCATCGCTCGACCGCCACACCGTATCGACCGGCTTGTAGCGATCGACCGTACTCACCGCGATCACCCGCGGATCCTGCGCCGACACCGCGACGCCCATATACCCGCCGACCGGCACATCCGCGCGCTTGTCGGGCGTCACGTCGGACCAGCGCGCGTGCGTCACATCGTACCGCCACACCGCCCCCCGCGTGATGCCGTTGGGGCCGATGCCGTTCGCATAGGTAATCGTCAGGACATCGTCCGACCCGAGTACGGCCTTGACCGGCAACATCGCCGTCTCGGGACCACCCGCTACGGCAACCCAGGTCGCGCCATCGTCGTCGGACCGAAACAGGTGCCGCGACCCCGGATCGGCGCTCGCCACGAACACGCGGCCCGGATGCGCCGTGTCGAACAGCACGAACGACAACCCGCCATGCGTCGTCCGCGCGATCGTCGGCGTGCCCAGCCCGGCCAGCGGAAACGCCGCGACCTTCGCCCAGTGCGCGCCACTATCGACGCTCCGCCACAGTCCGTCGTGCCGCGACCCGAACAACAACCGCGACGTCCGGTTCGGATCGATCGCCAACCGTTCGCCTAGCCCCCGCCCATCCTCGTTGCCGCCCATTTTGAACGGCACCGGAGTCACCGCCCAGTTCGTACCGCGATCGCTCGAGCGCAGGATCGCCGCCTCGCTCCGCCACGACATCCCTGCCGCCAGATATACGATGTTCGGATCGACCGGATCGGCCGCGACGCTCTCGACGCCCATGTAGCTCGATACCGCATTGCCATCCTGCAACGCCACCCAGCGCGCGGTGGCCGCATCGAATCGATATGCCCCGCCCATGTCGGTCCGTAGATACGCGAGTCCGCGCTCGGCCGTACTGAAGACGATGCCCGGCGCGAAACCGCCGCCGCCGACCGTCGCGTTGCGCCAGACGTAAGGCGCGCGCGCCGGTTCTTGAGCAACGGTCGCCGATGATACCGTTACCATTAAAAGGCCGAATGCCGCTGCTCGAAGATTGCGCTTGCCCATCCTGCCCTCCTCTGTGCGTCGGCGAGCTTGCAGCCCTTTCCGATCGTTCGTTGGATTTATATGATCAATGTCGCGCATTTGGCCATTGCGCAAGTCCGATCCGCAATCGCATAGGCGTTGGATCATTACAGCGGGCCGTTACGGCGAGGGCTTGACGGGCGCGTCACGGCGCATAGGGTACCGCTAACAACATGGAGAGGGATATCGTGGAGATCGCATTCGCATCGGCGTGGGCGTTGCCTGCCGACTGGGAACAGGCCGCCTTGCTGGGCCGGATCGACAGCGGCGACGGCCCGACCCCGGTGATCGTCCGTGGCGGTCGCGTCTATGATATGTCTTATGTAGCGCCGACCGTCGCCGACCTGATCGCCAGCGGCAATTTCGACACCGGCGCGGGCACCGATCTCGGCCATCTCGACGACCTGCCGCTTTCGCCCGAGCCGGGCGCCGAAGTCCGTCTGCTCAGCCCGATCGATTTTCAGTGCGTCAAGGCGTCGGGCGTCACCTTCGCCGTCTCCGCGCTGGAACGCGTGATCGAAGAACGCGCGCGCGGCGATGCGTCCGCAGCGGTCGCCGTCCGCGCCCGGCTCGAGGAGCGCGTTGGTGGCAGCATTCGCTCGGTCGTTCCGGGTTCGCCCGAAGCCGCCGCGCTGAAGGCCGCGCTGATCGAAGACGGCATGTGGTCGCAATATCTCGAGGTCGCGATCGGCCCCGATGCGGAAATTTTCACCAAGAGCCCGACGCTTTCAACGATCGGCTGGGGCGGCGAGATCGGCATCCGCTCCGATTCCACCTGGAACAATCCCGAGCCCGAAGTCGTGCTCATCGTCGACCGGGACGGCAAGACCGTCGGCGCTGCGCTCGGCAACGACGTCAATCTGCGCGATTTCGAGGGGCGTTCGGCGCTCCTGCTCGGCAAGGCGAAGGACAATAACGCCTCCTGCTCGATCGGGCCGTTCATCCGCCTGTTCGACGACAAGTTCGGCATGGACGACGTTCGTGCCGCGCAGATCGCGCTGACGATCGAAGGCGCCGAGGGATACCGGCTCGAAGGCAGCAGCTCGATGGACCAGATCAGCCGCGATCCTGAGGAACTCGTCCGCCAGGCAATGAGCGAGCACCAATATCCCGACGGTTTCGTGCTGTTTCTCGGCACGCTGTTCGCGCCGACGCAGGACCGCGACGAGCCCGGCCGCGGCTTCACCCACGCGGTCGGCGATATCGTCACGATCTCGAACCCGAAGCTCGGCGCACTGGTCAATCCGGTGACCACGTCGAAGGACGCCGCGCCGTGGAATTACGGGATCGGCGATCTCATGCGCAATCTCGCAGGCCGCGGTTTACTCGCGCATACCAAGACTCAGGGGGAATAGCCGCGTGCTGCAGAAGACCGAAACCGCCGACCAGACGGCGATCTATCCCAGCCTGAAGGGCAAGCGCGTCCTGATCACCGGCGGCGCGTCGGGGATCGGCGCCGGCCTGGTCGAGGCGTTCGCGCGCCAGGGTTCGCACGTCGCGTTCGTCGACATGGCCGAGGACGCGGCGCATGCGCTGATCGAGACGCTGACGCCCGACGTGTCGACCGCGCCGATCTTCGCGCCCCTCGACCTGCGCGATATCGATGCGCTGAAGACGACGATCGCAGGCATCGAGGACAGTCTCGGTGGGATCGATGTCCTGATCAACAACGCCGCCAACGACGATCGCCATACCATCGAAGAGATCACGCCCGAATATTGGGACGAGCGGATGGCGACCAACTTGCGCCACTTGTTCTTCGCAGGCCAGGCCGTGGTGCCTTCGATGAAGCGCGCGGGCGGCGGCGTCATCCTCAACTTCGGCTCGATCTCGTGGCATCTCGCGCTGCCCGAACTGCTGCTGTACCAAACCGCAAAGGCCGGCATCGAGGGCATGACGCGCGCGATGGCTCGAGACCTTGGAGGGGATGGCATTCGCGTGAACACGATCGTACCCGGCAACGTCGAGACGCCGCGACAGCTCAAATGGTACACGCCGGAAGGCGAGGCCGAGATCATCGCCGCACAGTGCCTCAAGACCCGGGTCCAGCCTGCGGACGTTGCGGCTCTCGTGCTGTTCCTCGCGTCGGACGATGCGCGGATGTGCACCGGGCATGATTATTTCGTCGATGCGGGGTGGCGCTGACATGGCCACGGACATCACCGCAGAAAGCATCTGCAAGGTCGGAGCGACGCTCGGCGAAGGCCCGATCTGGGTGGAGCGCGATGCAGCACTCTGGTTCGTCGACATCAAGGCGCCGTGCGTGCACCGCTTCGATCCAGCAAGCGGCAAACTCGACAGCTGGGACGCGCCCGACCAGACCGGCTGGGTGATCCCGGCCGATGACGGCGGCTTCCTCGCCGGCGTTCGCGGCGGCCTCCACCGCTTCGATCCGGCGACGGGTACGTTCGACAAGATCGCGACGGTCCATGCGGAAACGCCCGGCAACCGCCTCAACGACGCCGCGCGCGATCCCTCGGGCCGCGTCTGGTTCGGGACGATGGACAACGCCGAGTCCGACACGACCGGCCATGTCTATCATTGGCATGAGGGTGCACTGACCAAGACGGACATCCCGGCGGTGCCGATCACCAACGGCCCCGCGATCGCGCCCGATGGCCGTACGCTTTACACCGTCGACACGCTCGGGAAGCAGATCGATGCGTATCCGATCGATGCCGACGGCAACCTCGGCGAGCCGCGCGTGTTCCTGACGGTCGGCCCGGACGACGGCCATCCCGACGGCGCGATCTGCGATTCCGAGGGCGGCGTGTGGGTCGGGTTCTTCGGTGGCTGGGCGGCACGTCGGTTTGCACCCGACGGCACCCTTACCGACACCGTCCGTTTCCCGGTCGCGAACATCACCAAGATCGCACTCGGCGGTCCCGATGGCCGGACGGCCTATGCGACGACCGCCGCCAAGG
Source organism: Sphingomonas sp. SL1004 (assembly GCF_057815015.1). Taxonomy (NCBI): domain Bacteria; kingdom Pseudomonadati; phylum Pseudomonadota; class Alphaproteobacteria; order Sphingomonadales; family Sphingomonadaceae; genus Sphingomonas; species Sphingomonas sp. SL1004. The sequence goes on along the minus strand of NZ_JBYMUX010000001.1, from coordinate 375,054 downwards.
GCCTCGACGACGACGCGCGCGCGGCCCAGCCGCTCGCCGGCAACCTGTTCACCTTCCGCGTCGCGGTCCCCGGCGTGCCCGTCGAACCCGTCACTCTGTAAATACACACGAACGATGCCGTCAGAGCGTCGCTTCGGAGAGGAAAACCAATGACCATTGCGGCAGATTCCGGCCAACATGTGAACCGAGCGCTTATCGCGATGATCGTCATCGTCGCGACGATCGGCGGGTTCATGTTCGGCTATGATTCGGGCGTCATCAACGGCACGCAGGCGGGGCTCGAGAGCACGTTCGCGCTGTCGTCGCTCGGCACCGGCTTCACCGTCGGCGCGATCCTGATCGGCTCGTCGGTCGGCGCGTTCATGGCCGGGCGGCTCGCCGACAATTTGGGCCGCCGCAACGTCATGATGATCGCCGCGGTGCTCTTCATCATCAGCGCACTCGCCGCGGGTGCCGCCACCTCGGCCACCATGTTCGTCCTCGCGCGGATCATCGGCGGGCTCGGCATCGGTGCCGCCAGCGTGCTCGCGCCGGTCTACATCTCCGAAGTCGTCCCCGCCAACGTCCGCGGTCGGCTTTCGAGCGTGCAGCAGATCATGATCATCACCGGCCTGACCGGGGCGTTCGTCGCCAACTGGTATCTCGCGCGGATCGCCGGCTCGTCGACCGCACTCTTCTGGCTCGACTATCCGGCGTGGCGTTGGATGTTCTGGATGCAGGTGATCCCCGCCGCGATCTATCTCGTGACGCTGTTCCTGATCCCGGAGAGCCCGCGCTTTCTGGTCCTCAAGGGCCGCTTCGACGAAGCCGAAACCGTCCTCACCCGCCTGTTCGGTGCGGTTGAAGCCAAGCGCAAGGTCGCCGAAATCCGCGCCTCGCTGTCGGGCGATCCGCACCGTCCCAAGCTGTCCGACCTGATCGACAAGGCGAGCGGCAAGATCCGCCCGATCGTCTGGACCGGCATCGGCCTCGCGATCTTCCAGCAGTTCGTCGGCATCAACATCGTGTTCTATTATGGTTCGGTGCTGTGGCAGTCGGTCGGCTTCAGCGAGAGCGACGCGCTGCTCATCAACATCCTGTCGGGTTCGCTGTCGATCATCGCCTGCCTGCTCACCGTCGCGCTGGTCGACAAGGTCGGTCGCAAGCCACTCCTGCTGATCGGTTCGGCGGGGATGACCGTGACGCTTGCGATCGTCGGCATCTGCTTTGCCAGCGGCGCGATCGTCGAGGGGTCGCTGCGGCTGTCCGACCAGAACGGCCTGATCGCGCTGATCGCGGCCAATGCGTATGTCGTGTTCTTCAACCTGAGCTGGGGCCCGATCATGTGGGTGATGCTCGGCGAGATGTTCCCGACGCAGATCCGCGGTTCGGGTCTCGCGGTCGCGGGCTTTGCGCAGTGGTTCGCTAATTTCGCGATCTCGGTGAGTTTCCCGACGATGGCGATCTCGCTCGGCCTGTCGCTCACCTACGGCTTCTACGCGCTGTCGGCGTTCGTCTCGTTCTTCTTCGTCTGGAAGATGGTCTCCGAAACGCGTGGTCGCGAGCTCGAGGACATGGAGGGCTGATGCTGCACCTCGAAGCGGGCGACTGGCAGGTCGCGCTCCAGCCGGAACTGGGCGGCACGATCGCCGCCCTCACCCACCAGGGCCGCAATGTGTTGCGCCCGTCTCCAGCAGGCGCGACCAACCCGCTGGAGACCGCGTGCTTCCCGCTGGTGCCATATGCCAACCGCATCGCCGACGGCCGATTCGTGTTTGCGGGGGAGGCGTATGCGATCCCCAGCAACATGGAGGGGCAGGATCATCCGCTCCACGGTGTCGGCTGGCTGCGTGGCTGGGACGTGCAGGCGTCGGATGCGGGCTCGGCGGTGCTGGTCCACACGCACGAAGCCGATGCGAACTGGCCGTGGTCCTATCGCGCCGAGCAGCTCGTAATGCTGGACGAAACCGGGCTGCGCGTGTCGCTGTCGGTTCGGAACGACAGCGACCGGGCGATGCCGGCGGGGCTTGGGTTCCATCCGTATTTTCTCGCCGGCGACGAGACGCGCCTGAGCTTCGATGCGGGGTCCGTGTGGCTGGCCGACGACGCGATGCTGCCGACCGAGCGGACCGGGGCGACGCACTTCGCGGACTGGTCGCGCGGGGACGGCGTGGTGCGGTCGTCGCTGATCGACAACGCGTATGAGGGTTGGGACAAGGAGGCGACGATCGCGACGCCCGACGACACGATCACGCTGACCGGCGAGGGCACGCCGTATCTCCACGTCTTCACGCCGCCGGGTTTGGGATTTTTCTGCGTCGAACCGGTGAGCGATATGCCGAACGCGCTGAACCTGGCGGACCCGACGATCCTGGCGCCGGGGGAGACGCGGACGATCGCGATGGGGCTAACGATCGCTCGAGGCTGATAATCAGCACCACCCCGGCGAAGGCCGGGGCCCAATTGGGGGACGTTGCTAACTGAGGGCAGCGCTTCGTTACTGCGACCTTTCCAATTGGGCCCCGGCCTACGCCGGGGTGGTGCGTTTTGGACGTGCCGAGCGAGCTACATGCAGTTGCTTAACCGGGTCAGTTACGCGCAATCCCGCCTCCAAAGTCCGTCACCCCAGCGGAAGCTGGGGTATCCCGCGAGGCAGATGACGCTCGCCGCACGGGGAGATCCCAGCTTTCGCTGGGATGACGGCGGGATGGTGGAATGACGGCGGAGAGCGCCGGGACTTAACGGGTGGGGGCAGTGAAGAGAGCGAGCACCGCCCTCCCCCTAAAGCCCAACCCTCAGTGATTATGGCGAGGTGTCTTCGCCGATATCCCGCGATACTTCACCGCGAAGTCGAGTACGCCGCCCTCGGCGAGCTGCCCGGTCTTCTCGCGGTACAGTTCCTCCCAGGGCGTGTCGCTCTCGGGTACCGGTGGGAGCCCCTTGCCCCGCCGCCGTGCGATCTCGTCGTCGGAGACCAGCGCGTCGCAGGTCCCAGCGACCAGGTCGATCCGCACCATGTCGCCGGTCCGGATCCACGAAAGGCCACCGCCGACTGCGCTCTCAGGCGACACGTTCAGGATCGAGGGGCTGTCCGAGGTTCCCGACTGCCGCCCGTCGCCGAGCGTCGGCAGCGCCAGCACGCCGCGCTGGATCAGTGCGTCGGGTGGCTGCATGTTGACGACTTCCGCCGAGCCCGGCCAGCCGATCGGCCCCGCGCCGCGGATGACCAGGATACAACCCTCGTCGATCTTCAGCGCAGGATCGTTGATCCGGTGGTGATAATCGTCTGACCCCTCGAACACGATCGCGCGTGCCTCGAACCGATCTTCCGCGCCAGGCGTCGACAGGTATCGCGCACGGAATGCCGGCGAGATCACCGAGGTCTTCATGATCCCGAAGTCGAACAGATTACCCTTCAGCACCAGGAAGCCCGCTCGCTCCATCATCGGCGCATCGAACGGCTTGATCATCTCCCGGTCGCGCGTCTCGCGCCCGGCGATGTTCTCGCCAATCGACCGGCCCGTTACCGTCATGCAAGACGTGTCGAGCTTCCCGCCCGCGATCAGTTCGTGCAGCACCGCCGGCACGCCGCCCGCCCGGTGAAACCGCTCGCCGAGATACTTGCCCGCCGGCTGCATGTTGACCAGCAGCGGCAGGTCGTAGCCGTGATCCGACCAGTCCTCCGGGTACAAAGTCACCCCGGCATGCTGCGCCATCGCCATGATGTGCGGCTGCGCGTTGCTCGACCCGCCGATCGCACTGACCACGCGGATCGCGTTGAGGAAGCTCTCGCGCGTGAGGATTTTCGACGGACGCAGATCCTCGTACGCCATCTCGACGATGCGTCGGCCGGTTTCGTATGCCATTTGCCCGCGCTCGCGGTAGGGTGCCGGGATCGCTGCGCATCCGGTCAGCGACAACCCAAGCACCTCGGCAACCGCGTTCATCGTCGAGGCCGTGCCCATCGTGTTGCAGTGCCCGGCGGACGGCGCGCTGTCGGTTGCGCGGTTGAGGAACTCCTCCTCGTCGATCTCGCCCGCGGCCAGCTTGCGCCGGCTGCGCCAGATTACCGTACCGGACCCGACCAGCTCACCGTCGTGCCAGCCGTCGAGCATCGGTCCACCCGACAACACGATCGCCGGGATATCGACGGTCGACGCCGCCATGATTCCCGACGGCGTGGTCTTGTCGCACCCCGTCGTCAGCACGACCGCATCGATCGGATAGCCATACAACGTCTCGACCAGCCCCAGATACGCCAGGTTGCGGTCGAGCGCCGCAGTCGGCCGACGGCAATTCTCGAAGATCGGGTGAACCGGAAACTCCATCGCGATACCGCCCGCATCGCGAATCCCGTCCCGCGTGCGCTTGGCAAGCTCGATGTGGATGCGGTTGCACGGGCTCAGGTCGCTGCCCGACTGCGCGATGCCGATGATAGGTCGCCCCGAGCGCAACTCCGCCGGGGTCAGCCCGTAATTCATGAAGCGTTCGAGATAGAGCGCGGTCATGTCGGACCGCGCGGGATCGGCGAACCAGTCGCGCGATCGGAACGGCTTCACCGGTACACGGTCCACTGCAAACTCTCCCAAACGCGGCTGATTTACCTATGGGAGCGCTACCGTGGCCGACGGGATCAGGTCAAGCACGCACCCGCGCGGGCGGCCGCCGCCGCGGTGCCGCGTCCGATTGCCGCCGCACCAGAGTATAATCGAGCACGACGTGCCGGTTGGCATCCTTCCCACCGCCGCGCCGATGCACGATCGCCGACACCAGCAGGTCGACCGCGGCGCGCGACATGTCCGCGATCGGCTGGTGGATCGTCGTCAGCTCGGGCCAGATCGTCGTCGCCAGCGCGCTGTCATCGAACCCGCACACCGTCAGGTCCCCCGGCACGTCGAGCCCGCGGCGATGCGCGACCGCGACGCTTGCCGCCGCCATGTCGTCGTTGCTGGCGAAGATCGCAGATGGCGGGTCCTTCGCATCGAGCAACTGCTCGGCGGCATCCAGCCCCGATCGGTACGTGAACAGCCCGCCGACGATCAGCGCGGGATCCTCCGCCAACCCTGCATCCGCGAGCGCCGCCAGATATCCCTCGTGCCGCTGCCGGCTGGCGGTCTGGTTCGGGTTGCCGATGATGAAGCCGACGCGCGCATGGCCAAGCCCGATCAGGTGCCGGGTCATCGCCCGCGCCGCCTCGAAATCGTCGATCGTCACCGCCGCGGTATCGGAAGGTGGCGATCCGGTCGCTACCACGACGCTGGGCACGCCCGCCGCGATCAGCACGTCGAGCACGCCGCGCGAGTCGCACAGCGGCGGCGGCAGGATCACGCCGTCGACGCCACTGCGGATCAGGTGCTCCGCCACCTCGATCTCGTGATCGCCGATGTCGCATTTCTCGACCACCAGCTGCACGTCGCTGCGGCTCGCCTGTTCGAGGCTGCCGACCAGGAATTCGCTGAGATAGGCCGAACTCGGATTGCTGTAGAGCAGCCCGATCCGCATCTGGCCGCCGCCCGCAAGACTGCGTGCGGCGCGGTTGGGAGCATAATGGAGCGTTGCGATCGCGGCGTTCACGGCCTCACGCGTCGTTTCGCGGACCTTCGCCTCGCCGTTGATGACCCGCGACACGGTCATCGGCGATACGCCGGCCAGCGTCGCCACATCGGATATTGTCGGTGCACCGCTCCGGCGTCCGGTTGCGGTGCGCGGCTTGCGCGTCTCTGTCCCCATGCCGGGAGGTCTAGCAGGGGATCGCAACAGAATCAGCCTGCAATCGATATCACCCGATATGAGGCTTTCCGTGCGGTTCACGGCATTCGCGCGCTTGCGTGTTATCGCTCCCAACCTTACCTCGCGGTCAGCATCCTCAGCGGTTCCTCCGTGCGCCATCGGCGCGGCCCGCGAACGATCTTGGAGATTAGACATGGACGGCACCTTCCCGATCGGCGCGCGCGCCGTTACCAGCGACGTCACCTTCCTCGCGATCGATCCGTCGACCGACGCGAAGATCGAGCCGGCCTTCGCTGTATCGAGCGAGGCCGACGTCGCCGAGGCGTGCAGGCTTGCCGACGCCGCGTTCGACAATTTCCGCGAGATCGATCCGGAAGCCCGCGCGGTATTCCTCGAGACGATCGCCGACGAGATCGAGGCGATCCACGAGCCGCTCGTCGCCCGCGCGATCCAGGAAAGCGGCCTGCCCCGCCCGCGCCTCGAAGGCGAGCGTGGCCGCACCACCGGTCAGCTCCGCCTGTTCGCCAAGCATCTCCGCGCCGGCGCTTGGGCGTCCGTCATCATCGACAAGGCCCAGCCCGATCGTAAACCCGCCCCCCGTTCCGACCTTCGCCAGCGTCGCATCGCGGTCGGCCCGGTCGCGGTGTTCGGTGCATCGAACTTCCCGCTCGCCTTCTCGGTCGCGGGTGGCGACACCGCCTCCGCGCTCGCCGCCGGCTGCCCGGTCGTGGTCAAGGGCCACCCCGCCCATCCCGGCACCTCGCTGATGGTCGGCAAGGCGATCCAGGCCGCGGTCGCCAAGTGCGGCCTGCCCGAAGGCGTGTTCTCGCTCGTCCAGGGTCCCGCCAACGAACTTGGTGCTGCGCTGGTCAAGGACGCGCGGATCAAGGCGGTCGGCTTCACCGGTTCGCGCGGCGGTGGCCTTGCGCTGGTGGCACTCGCCGCAGCCCGCCCCGAGCCGATTCCGGTCTATGCCGAGATGAGCAGCGTCAATCCGGTGATCGCATTCCCTGCCGCCCTGGCGGCGCGCGGCGAGGCGCTCGGCAAGGCGTATATCGGTTCGCTGACGATGGGCTCGGGGCAATTCTGCACCAACCCCGGCATCGTCATCGCGGTCGATGGCCCGGACCTCGACGTGTTCGTCGACGCCGCTGCCACTGCCCTTGGCGAAGCTGCGCCGCAGGTGATGCTCACCCCCGGCATCCACGCCAGCTACGACAAGGGCGTCGCGGCGCTCGCTGGCCATGACGCGGTCGAGACGCTGGCCCGTGGCACCGAAATCGAAGGCGCAAACCGCGGTCGCGCTGCGCTGTTCTCGACGACCGGCAAGGCGTTTATCGCCGACCCCGCGCTGTCGCATGAAGTGTTCGGGGCGGCCTCGATCATCGTCCGCTGCACCGATCTCGCTGAGGTTCACAGCGTGCTCGAGAAAATCGAGGGTCAGCTGACGATCACGCTGCAGATCGACGAAGATGACTATGCCGACGCGGCGGCGCTGTTGCCGGTGCTCGAGCGCAAGGCCGGCCGCATCCTGGCCAATGGCTGGCCTACGGGTGTCGAGGTCGCGCCGGCGATGGTGCATGGCGGCCCCTTCCCCGCCACCTCGGACCCGCGCACGACCTCGGTCGGCACCGCGGCGATCGAGCGCTTCCTGCGCCCGGTCTGCTACCAGGACCTGCCGGATATGCTTCTCCCTAAGGCGGTCAAGCACGACAACCCACTGGGCCTGCCGCGCACCGAGGGATGATCGAGTTGGAGTGATGAGGAAGGTGGCGCCGTCGCAGGGCGGCCCCCTCTTCCTTGTTCTCCCGCGAAGGCGGGAGCCCAGTCTGGGCCCCCGCCTTCGCGGGGAAACATGCTTAGGTTCGAAGGCTTTTTACTGGCCACCACCCGGCGAAAGCCGGGGCCCAGTTGGGGAGGTGGCAATAACGAAGGGCAACGCTCCGCCAGCAACGTCCCCCAATTGGCCCCGGCCTTCGCCGGGGTGGCGCTAGGGTATAGATCGTTGCATGCGCTATCAGCCTTCCACCCCTCAAAGGCCACGCGTATTCATTGACACGCGCGCGCCGCATACTCACTAGTCCGGCATGACAACGCCTGACTCGTCGCGCACTATTTCCCTGCCATCCGATCTCGGCAGCTACATCGACGAATTGATCGCAGGAGGGCGTGGCGACGCCGCCGCCATCATCCGCACGGCGCTCGAACAGATGCGCGACCGCGGTACGCCCGCGGCATTCTCCGCCGAAAGCCTGATCGGCGGCGGCGAATGCGGCATGTTGGTCCGCCAGCGCGACTGGAGCGCGACCCCGCTCGGGCCGATCGAATCCTGGCCTGCCGAACTCCGCGTGACGCTTGCCAATATTCTCAACTCACCGGTCGCCAAGGTCGTGATGTGGGGCCCCGAGCACATCATGCTTTACAATGACAGCTACCGCGCCGTCGCCGGCGACCGCCATCCGGCCGCGCTGGGAAGCCCGGTAGCGACCGCGTTTCCCGAGGTCTGGGACTGGAACCGCACGGTCCTGGAGGCGGGCTTCCGCGGTGAAACCATCGCCTATCGCGACCAGCCGATCGTCTTCCAGCGCTCCGACGGCCCCGAGACGCTGACGCTCGACCTGTTCTACACGCCCGTTTACCGCCCGCATGCCGGCGTCGGCGGCGTACTCTGCACGATGGTCGACAACACCGGCCGTGTCGAAGCCGAACACCGCTTGGCCGCCAGCGAAGCCGAGCTGCGCCGCGTCACCGACGCCGTGCCGATGCTGATCTCGTACGTCGACCGCGATCACGTCTACTGTCTCGCCAATGCGCAGTACGAGGAATGGCTCGGCGCCGATCCGCAGGCGATGATCGGCAAGCCGGTTCGCGAGGTGCTCGGCGACGCGGCCTATGCGGATCGCTGCCCGTCGTTCGACCGCGCTTTTGCCGGCGAGAGCTTCACAACGCAGGCGATCTTCCCACACAAGGATGGCCGCTCGCGGCGTTCCGAGTTCCGCTACGTCCCGCACATCGCGGCTGACGGCTCGATCCCCGGCATCTATATCCTCGGCATCGACGTCGAGGAGCGCGCCGAACGCGAAGCTGCTCTCGGTATCAGCAACGGCCGCTTCCGCACCGCGATGGACGCGGTCCACGGCGTGCTCTGGACCAATAGCCCGGACGGCCGGATGATGGGCGAACAGCCCGGCTGGGCGACGCTGACCGGCCAGTCGATCGACGAATATCAGAATTTCGGCTGGGCCGACGCGATCCACCCCGACGACGTCGCCGCGACTATCAAGGCCTGGACCGCTGCGGTGCTCGGCAAGTCGATGTTCGTGTTCGAGCACCGTGTCCGCCGGCATTGCGGCACGTGGCGTACGTTCGCGGTGCGCGGCCTGCCGATCCTAGACGAGGTCGGCGAGGTGCTCGAATGGGTCGGCGTCCACACCGACATCACCCATCAGCGCGCCGCCGAAGCCGCCTTGCGCGAACAGGCCGAGGCGCTCGCCCGCCAGGTTCGTCACCGCGAGCGCGCCGAAGACCAGCTTCGCCAGCTCAACGAGACGCTCGAAGCGCGCGTGATTCGCGAGATCGACGAACGCCGCCAGGCCGAATCCAAGCTCGCCCAGTCCCAGAAGATGGAGACGGTCGGCAAGCTCACCGGCGGCGTCGCCCACGACTTCAACAATCTGCTGCAGGTCGTTTCGGGCAATCTCCAGCTGCTTGGCAAGAACCTCGCCGGCAACGAACGCGCGGAACGCTGGGTCGCCAATGCAATGGCCGGCGTTACCCGCGGCTCGAAGCTCGCGGCGCAATTGCTCGCGTTCGGGCGTCGCCAGGCGCTCGAACCGAAGGTCGTCAACGTCACGCGGTTCGTCCGCGGGATGGACGACATGCTGCGCCGCGCGATCGGCGAAGGCATCGAGATCGAGACGGTGGTCGGCGGCGGCCTGTGGAACACGTTCATCGATCCCGCGCAGATCGAGAACGCGCTGCTCAACCTGGCGATCAACGCGCGCGACGCGATGGACGGCCAGGGCAAACTGACCATCGAACTCGGCAACGCGCATCTCGACGACACCTATGCGCAGGGTCACGACGAGGTCGAGGCCGGCCAATATGTGATGCTCGCCGTGTCCGACACCGGTACCGGCATGAGCCCGGAGATCATCGAAAAGGTCTTCGAACCGTTCTTCTCGACCAAGGGCGAAGGCAAGGGCTCCGGCCTCGGCCTGTCGATGGTCTACGGCTTCGTCAAACAGTCCGGCGGCCACGTGAAAATTTATTCCGAGGTCGGCGAAGGCACGACGATCAAGCTCTATCTCCCGCGTGCGATGGAGAGCGAGGATGTCGAAGTCGTCGCGGATGCCAGCCCGATCTCCGGCGGCACCGAGACCGTGCTGGTGGTCGAGGACGACGATGAAGTGCGCAGCACGGTCGTCGAGCTGCTCACCGATCTCGGCTATAGCGTGTTAAAGGCGGTCGACGCCGCGAGCGCGCTGAACGTCATCGAGAGCGGTGTGCCGATCGACATGCTCTTCACCGACGTCGTCATGCCCGGCACGTTGAAAAGCCCCGAGCTGGCGCGAAAGGCGAAGGAACGCCTGCCCGACATCGCGGTGCTGTTCACCTCGGGCTATACCGAGAACTCGATCGTCCATGGCGGCAAGCTCGATGCGGGCCTCGATCTGCTGTCGAAGCCGTACACGCGCGAGGCGCTGGCGCGGAAATTCCGTCAAGTTCTCGCGAACCGCCAGCGCTCGGGGAATTCGGCCGCAAAGGCGGCGCGCGACGCCCGGATCGACGCCGACCGACGTCTCGACACGCCCGCTCGCCGTACCGTGCTGCTGGTCGAGGACGACGCGCTGATCCGCGCCAACACCGCCGAGATGCTGGGACGCAGCGGGTTCGTCGTGGTCGATGCGGCGAGCGCGGAGGATGCGATGACCGCGCTTCAGACCGTGCCGATTGATGCGCTGGTGACAGATGTGAACTTGCCTGGCGTGTCCGGGCCGGACTTTGCGCGAACGGCGCGCGCGGTGCGGCCGGGGGTGGGGATCGTCTTTGCGACCGGCGATACCGCATCGGTCGCGGATCAGACCGATGCGATCATGCTGGAGAAGCCGTACGGGTTGGACGCGCTCGCGGCGGCAGTGCTGGCGTCGCTCGGCGAGACGGTGCTGGCGGATCCGCTCGCGGCGCCAGCCTCCGCCGACCAGGTGACCGAAGCGGACTGACGCCCCCTCCCGTCACCCCGACTTGTTCCGGGGTCCACCGTGCCGCGGACTCATGATCGGCGAGCGCGCGGAGCCGTGGATGCCGGAACAAGCCCGGCATGACGGAGGAGCGTGTCACATTCTTCACAACCCGACACTCTCGGCGCGCGCACGACCGACACCAACACCCACCGTCGCGCCGTATTCCCCGCTAAAACCCTGTCAACAACCGTACACGACGATCAACGCAGCAGCGAAGGATCGCCCGTGACCTACCAGACGCACATCGCCCAGTTGACCAACCTCATCGCCGACCAGAACGGCACCTGGGATGCGATTTCACCCGAATCGGTCGCGCGCATGCGGCTCCAGAACCGCTTCGCTACCGGCCTCGACATCGCCCGCTACACCGCCGCGATCATGCGCAAGGACATGGCCGCCTACGACGCGGACCCCGCCAACTACACTCAGTCGCTCGGTTGCTGGCACGGCTTCATCGCGCAGCAGAAGATGATCAGCATCAAGAAGCATTTCGGCACCACCGATCGCCGCTATCTGTACCTGTCTGGCTGGATGGTCGCAGCGATGCGCAGCGAGTTCGGGCCGCTGCCCGACCAGTCGATGCACGAGAAGACGAGCGTCCCCGCGCTGATCGAGGAACTCTACACGTTCCTCCGGCAGGCCGACGCGCGTGAACTCGGCATGATGTTTCGCGAGGTCGATGCCGCGCGCGCCGCGGGGAACGCGATCGAGGAACAGCGCCTGCTCAACGCGATCGAGAACCACCAGACGCACGTCGTGCCGATCATCGCCGACATCGACGCGGGCTTCGGCAACGCCGAGGCGACGTACCTGCTCGCGCGGAAGATGATCGAGGCGGGCGCCTGCGCGCTCCAGATCGAGAACCAGGTCAGCGACGAAAAGCAGTGCGGGCATCAGGACGGCAAGGTCACCGTGCCGCACGAGGACTTTTTGGCCAAGGTCCGCGCCTGCCGCTACGCATTCCTAGAACTCGGCGTCGAAGACGGCATCATCGTCACCCGCACCGACTCGCTGGGCGCTGGTCTCACCAAGCAGATCGCGGTCAGCAAGGAAGCGGGTGATCTCGGCGATCAGTATAACTCGTACCTGGATTGCGAGGAGATCGACCCGACGACCGCGCGGAACGGCGACGTGATCCTCAACCGCGACGGCAAACTGCTCCGCCCGAAGCGCCTGCCCTCCAACCTGTTCCAGTTCCGCGCGGGAACTGGGGAAGATCGCTGCGTGATGGACTGCATCGCAAGTCTGCAGAACGGCGCAGACCTGCTCTGGATCGAGACCGAGAAGCCGCACATCGAACAGATCGCGGGCATGGTCGACCGTATTCGCGAGGTCGTGCCGAACGCGAAGCTCGTCTACAACAACTCGCCGAGCTTCAATTGGACGCTGAACTTCCGCCAGCAGGTGTTCGACGCGTGGTCGGCGGCGGGGGATGACGTCTTGGCCTATGATCGCGCGCGTCTGATGAGCGTTGATTACGACGGCACCGCGCTGGCCGACGAAGCCGACGAACGCATCCGCACCTTCCAGGCGGATTCGGCCAAGCGCGCGGGGATCTTCCATCACCTGATCACGCTGCCGACCTACCACACGGCCGCGCTGTCGACCGACAATCTCGCCAAGGAGTATTTCGGCGATGCCGGAATGCTCGGCTATGTGAAGGGCGTCCAGCGCAAGGAAATCCGCGATGGTATCGCCTGCGTGAAGCATCAGAACATGTCCGGCTCGGATCTGGGCGACGACCACAAGGAATATTTTGCGGGCGAGGCGGCGCTGAAGGCGGGCGGCGCGCAAAATACGATGAACCAGTTCGCGGCATGATGCCCAAGCCGGAGCGCAAGCTCCGGCGCGGGACCAGCGACAGGCGCGGCCAGCGGGGCTAGCCGCCCGGTACGACGACGCGGCTTTGCCGCGGCGCGTCTCCGTTTACGACCCTGCCACTCCGTCACCCCGGACCTGTTTCGGGGCCACCGCTCCGCATATTCGATCTCCTCGGATACGCAGAGCGGTGGATGCTGGAACGAGCCCGGAATGACGAGGGCCAGGGACAATGGTCAGGTGTCCGCTCTGTCGCTCACTTTTCCGGTATCGCTGCAGAGAAGAACACCTACAAAGCAACACACGGCAACACAGCGCCGCTGTCTTCCGCCCGCACCCCGTGGCATGACTTGCCTATGCCAGACCGCGCCCTTCTCCGCGTCACCACGCTCGCAAAATCGGTCCCCGGCGGGCGCGAACTGTTCCGCGACCTGACCCTAACCGCCGCCCCGGGCCAACTCATCGCAATCGTCGGTGAAAGCGGCGTCGGCAAATCCACGCTGCTCAACATCCTCGCCGGGCTGGACACGGCAGATACGGGTGAGATCGCGATCGAGGATATCGCGCTCGGCACGCTCGATGAAGCCGCACTGACCCACCTGCGCGCGACGCGTATCGGCTTCGTCTTCCAGGCATTCCATGTCCTGCCGTATCTGACGCTGCGCCAGAACGTCGCGCTACCGCTTGCGCTCGTCTCCGCCAACCGTCGCGAGATCGCCGCACGCGCCGATGCCATGCTCGACCGCGTCGGCCTAGGCACCCGCGGCGATGGGTATGCCCGCGACCTGTCGGGCGGCGAACTGCAGCGCGTCGCGATCGCCCGCGCACTCGTCCACCGCCCCGCACTCATCCTCGCTGACGAACCCACCGGCAATCTCGATCCCGAGACGGCCGCCAAGATCCTGGCCCTGTTCTCCGACGCGGTCCGCCAGGACCGCGTCGCGGCGATCATCGTCACCCACTCCGAAGCCGCCGCCGCGATCGCGGACGTGGTCCTCACCCTGACAGCGACCGGATTGGAACGCCGAGGGTGAGCATCCTCTCCGCACGGCTTGCCCTGGGCTGGCTGATCGGTGGCGAATGGCGTGCGCATCCTGCCCGGCTCGCGCTGACCGCCGTCGCGATCGCAATCGGCGTCTCGCTCGGCTTCGCGGTGCACCTCGTCAATGGCTCGGCGCTGTCGTCGTTCGAAGGCGCTCTCCGCACCGTCAACGGCAGTGCGGATATTCAGGTCACCGCGACCTCCCCGCTGGGCTTCGATGAAGCGCTCTACCCTAAAGTCAGCAGCGCCCGCGGTGTCGCCGACGCCAGCCCGGTCGTCGTGCTGCGCGCGACCGTCGGCAAGATCCGCTTCGCGCTGCTCGGACTCGATGTCATCCGCGCCGCGGAGGTGACGCCGTCGCTTGTCGGTATAGCGCCCGCTGGCGTCGATCGCCGCACCGATGCCGCGTTCGACGGCCAGGCGCTGTTCCTGTCGTCCGCCGCGTTGCGCGCGCTCCGCACCAGGACAGGTGCCACGATCGAGGTCGCAGCCAATGGCCGGACCGTGCCCCTGACCATCGCCGGTACGCTGCCCGGAGTCGCCGAGGGGCAGATGATCGGCGTCGTCGACATCGCCACCGCGCAGTGGCGGTTCGCGCGGCTCGGCCGGCTCGACCGCATCGACGTCAAGCAGCACGACGACGCCGCCACCGCGGCGCTCGCCGCGATCCTGCCGCGCGACGCGACGATCGGGACGAGCGCCAGCGACGCCGCGCGCAGCGACGCGCTGTCGCACGCCTACCGCGTCAATCTTGATATGCTGGCACTCGTCGCGCTGCTGACCGGCGGCTTCCTCGTCTTCTCCGCGCAGTCGCTGTCGGTCGCTCGACGGCTCCGTGCATTCGCGCTGATCCGGACGCTTGGCCTGCCGCGAGGCGGGATCATTGCCACCGTCGCGCTGGAGGGGCTCGCGATCGGGGTGATCGGCGCCAGCCTCGGCCTGCTGCTCGGCTATGGGCTTGCCTATGTCGCCCTCACCACGTTCGGCGGAGACTTGGGAGCCGGCTATTTCGCCAATGGCAGCGTCAGCCTGACCTTCGCCCCCGCCGCAGCGATCGGCTTCTTCGCGCTCGGCCTGCTCGCAGCGGTCGCTGGCAGCGTTCTTCCCGCGCGGATCGCCGCCCGTGCCGCGCCCGCCGCAGCACTGCGCAATGCCGGCGACGTGATCGATCCGCGCATGCCCGTCCCATGGCGCCCTGCGGCAGTTCTGATGGTTCTCGGCGGCGGTGCGGCACTGCTGCCGGCGATCGGCGGACTTCCGCTGTTCGGGTTCGCGAGCATGGCGCTGATCCTGGCAGGGGGCATCGCCGGCATGCCGTGGCTCGCGCGAACGCTGCTCGCCCCCCTCGCGCGCCGCGCCGGACGGACGGTCGCGACCGACCTTGCAATCCGTCATCTCCACGGCGCGCCGGGTCAGGCCGCGACGGCGTTATGCGGAATCGTCGCGAGCACCGCGCTGATGATCGCGATGGCGGTGATGGTGACCAGTTTCCGCGGCGCAGTCGACGAATGGCTCGGCCAGATCCTGTCAGACGATCTGTATCTGCGCATCGACGGCAGCACCGGCTTCGATCCTGCGGCCCAAGCCGGGTTGCGTACGACGCCCGGCGTTGCGGCGATCGCGTTCAGCCGCCAGGTTCCGCTCACGCTGGTTGCGGATCGCCCGCCGGTGACGCTGATCGCCCGCCCGGTCGCGCAAGGACGCGATCCGACGCTGGTGCTGCTCGATGCTGCCGACGCGCCTATGCCCGGCAGCGTGCCGATCTGGATCTCCGAACCCGCCGCGCGACTGTATGGCTGGAAGGTCGGCGCGTCGGTCGCGTTACCGCTCGCCGGCCGCTATGCCGTGGCCGGAATTTGGCGCGACTATGCCCGGCAGCAGGGCGCGATCGTCATGCGCGACACCGACTACGCGACGGCGACGGGCGACCTCACCCGCACCGAGGCCGCGATCACCGTCCAGCCCGGCGCCGACCCACAAAAAGTCGAACGTGCGCTGATCGCCCACACGCCGCGTGCGCTCGCCAGCTTCGTGACGACCGCGCGGCCGGCTACGCTCCGCCGCTACGCGCTCGAACTGTTCGATCGCAGCTTTGCCGTCACCTATCTGCTGGAAGGCGTTGCGATCCTCGTCGGGCTCGCTGGGGTGGCTGCGACGATGTCGGCGCAGACCATCGCCCGGACCCGCGAGTTCGGCATGCTCCGCCACATCGGCATGTCGAAACGCCAGATCGTCGCGATGCTGGCAAGCGAGGGCGCGCTGCTCGGGCTGGTTGGCGGCATCGCCGGCATCGCGCTTGGCGGGATCATGGCGCAGGTCCTCGTCCACGTCATCAATCCGCAATCGTTCAACTGGACGATGGCGACGCGAGTTCCTTGGAGCATCGTTGCGAGCGTTGCCGGCGCGCTGGTGATTGCCGCCGCCGGAACCGCGACGCTGGCGGGCCGACGTGCGATCGCCGCCGACGCGGTGCGCATGGTCAGGGAGGATTGGTGATGCGCCGGATACTCGCCTTCGCCGCCCTTGCGCTGACGGCCGCAACGCCTGCCGCGACCGACTATCCGGTCGTCCGCCCCGGCGCGCGCTTCGTCTTCCCGCGCGAACACGGAGCGCATCCTGCGTTCCGCACCGAATGGTGGTACGTCACCGGCCTGCTGAAAACCCGTGAAGGCCGCGACCTCGGCTTCCAGATCACCTTCTTCCGCACCACGCCAGGGACGAACCCGGCCAACCCGAGCAAGTTCGCGCCCAGACAGGTCCTGTTCGCGCATGCCGCGCTGTCCGACCCGGGCATCGGTCACCTTCTGCACGGCGAACGCGCCGCGCGCGCCGGTTTCGGCATCGCCCAGGCGCGGATCGGCGACACCGACGTACAGATTCGCGACTGGCGCATCCGCCGCCTTGCCGATGGCCGCTTCGTCACGACCGTCTCAACCTCCGGGTTCGCGCTCGCGCTGACGCTTACCCCGCGCCAGCCGCCGTTGCTCGAGGGCAAGGACGGTTACAGCCGGAAGGGCCCTCGTCCCGAACAGGCGAGCTATTATTACTCGGTCCCGCACCTCGCCGTCACGGGACGCCTCACGCGCAACCGGCAGGCGCAATCGGTCACCGGCCAGGCGTGGCTCGACCGCGAATGGTCGTCGGACTATCTCGGTGGCGATGCGGTCGGCTGGGACTGGACCGGGCTTAATCTCGACGATGGTGGCGCGCTGATGGCGTTCCGTATCCGAGGGGCTGGCGGCAAGCAGATCTGGGCGGGCGGCTCGTTGCGCCGCGCGGACGGGCGTATCGTCCGGTTCGCCCCGGGCGACGTGCGGTTCGATCCACGTATGCGGTGGCGCTCGCCGCGCACGGGGGCGCTGTACCCGGTCACGCAGCGTCTCAGCATCCGCCTGCCCGAGGGCATTCGCCGGTTCGAGCTGGCCCCGCTCTTCGCCGACCAGGAACTCGATGCACGACGCAGCGGGATGCCGGTTTATTGGGAGGGTGCGGTCCGCACCAACGGCGGCAGTGGGTATCTCGAACTCACCGGTTATGCGGATCCGCTCAAGATGTGATCGCCGCGCGGTTCGGTCAGGAACAGCGCGAACGCCGCCGCGGCGAACACGCCGCCGACCGCCATCGTCGCCGTCCAGCCGCCATGGTACAGGCTGAACGATGCCAGCATCGACCCGGCCGCACCGCCGAGGAACACGATCGTCATATAGATGGCGTTGATCCGCCCGCGTGCCTCAGGTGCGATCGAGTAGATCACGCGCTGGCCGAGCACCTGGTTCAACTGCGTCGCCGCATCGAGCAGCACGGCGGCCAGTGCGAGCAGGATCAGCATATGCGCCGCGCCTGCCCAGCCCGCGACTAGGCATGCGAGGATCGCACTGCCCAGCGCTATCCCGGTTCCCATCCTGATATGACCACGATCGCCAAGCCGTCCGGCAACAGGCGCCGTCAGCGCGCCGCCCGCCCCGGCCAAGGCGAACAACGCGATGCCGCCCTGTCCCAGACCGAACTGCGCCGCCAGCACCAGCGGCACCGCGGTCCAGAACAGGTTGAAGATCGCGAACATCGTCGCCTGGTACGCAGTCCGCCTGCGGATCGCGGGCGTGCGCACGAGCAACCGGAAACTCGACGCGAGGATCTGCGCATAGCCCAGACCGGGGCTCGGCCGACGCTCGGGCAGCATCCGCGCCAGCAGCGCCGCGAGCGCGACCATCGCTACCGCCGACACCACAAAGATTGCACGCCACCCGGCAATCGACGCCAGCCCACTTGCCAGCGGCCGCGCGAGCATGATGCCGGTGATCAGACCCGCCATGATATTGCCGATCACCTGGCCGCGCTTCGCATCGGGGGCGAGATGGGCGGCGAGCGGCACCATGATCTGCGCGCCGACCGAACAGAAGCCGGTGACGAACGAGAAAACGAGAAAGCTCGTCGCACCGGTCGAGAACGCCACGCCGATCAGCCCGACCGTCGTCCCTGCGACCATCGTCAGGATCAGCCGGCGGTTCTCGACGAGGTCGGCGAGCGACACGATCAGCAACAGCCCGGCGCCGTAGCCAAGTTGCGTCAGGGTCACGATCAGCCCCGCGGTGCTGCCGTGCAGACCCAGCGCCGGCGCGATCTCGCCGATCAACGCCTGCGCGTAATAGAGGTTTGCGACCATCATTCCGCAGGCGACCGCGAATATGGTCGTCAGCGCAGGTGTCAGGACTGGCGTCGTCGCGTGGGAAGCTTCGGGCGTCTTGCTATCGGTATCGATCATTGCTGCGGCGTTTACGGCGATGGCATCGCGCGCGCCAGCTTAGCATCTGGAAACTGCGCGTTACCCTCGCTAGGCCAATCGGATGGACACCGATATCGCCATCGCCCGCAGCGTCGCGCTGCGCCCCATCGCCACCATCGCGGATAGCCTGGGCATCCCGGACGCGGCGATCGAGCCCTATGGTCGCTACAAGGCGAAGATCGCGCTCGACTGGCTCGAAACGCGTAAGAGCGGCGCTAAAGGACGGCTGATTCTCGTCACCGCGATCAATCCGACTCCCGCGGGCGAAGGAAAGACCACCACCTCGATCGGGCTGGCCGATGCGCTGCGTCATACCGGACGGAAAGCGGTCCTCGCGCTCCGCGAACCCTCGCTCGGCCCGTGCTTCGGCACCAAGGGCGGCGCGACCGGGGGCGGCCGCGCGCAGGTCGCGCCGATGGAGGACATAAACCTCCACTTCACCGGCGATTTCCACGCGATAACCGCGGCGCACAATCTGCTTGCGGCGATGATCGACAACCATATCCACTGGGGCAACGCGCTCCAGATCGACGTGCGGCGCGTGGTCTGGCGGCGGGTGCTCGACATGAACGACCGGGCGCTACGCGATATCGTCCAGTCGATCGGCGGTGTCGCCAATGGGTATCCGCGGGAGTCGGGGTTCGACATCACCGTCGCGTCGGAGGTCATGGCGATCCTGTGTCTTGCCAACGACCTGGCCGACATGGAGCGCCGGTTGGGCGATATCGTCGTCGCCTACACGCGCGACCGTACGCCGATCACCGCGCGCGACCTGAAGGCCGACGGCGCGATGGCGGTGCTGCTGGCGGAGGCGATCAAGCCCAACCTCGTCCAGTCGCTCGAAGGCACGCCGGCGTTCCTCCACGGTGGCCCGTTCGCCAACATCGCGCATGGTTGCAACTCGGTGATCGCGACGCGGGCGGCGTTGTCGCTCGGCGATTATGTCGTCACCGAAGCGGGGTTCGGCGCGGACCTGGGTGCGGAGAAGTTCTTCGACATCAAGTGCCGCCAGGCGGGGCTCGCTCCCGATGCGGTCGTGATCGTCGCTACCGCACGCGCGCTCAAGATGAACGGCGGCGTTGCGAAGGCCGATCTCGCGCAGGAGAATGTCGAGGCGGTGCGCAAGGGTGCGGTCAATCTCGTCCGCCATATCGAGAACATCCGCCAGTTCGGCGTTCCCGCGATCGTCGCGATCAACCATTTTTACACCGACAGTGATGCGGAGATCGCCGCGATCGTCGAGGCCGCGGCGCAGCACGGTTCACGTGCGATCCTGTGCCGGCATTGGGCCGAGGGCGGCGCGGGCGCGGTCGAGTTGGCCGATGCGGTCGCCGATATCTGCGAGACTCATGGCGGCGGGTTCGCGCCGATCTATGGCGACGAGCTGTCGCTGTTCGACAAGATCGATACCGTCGCGAGGCGGATTTATCGCGCGGAGCATGCGGTGGCGGAGCCTAGCGTGCTGGCGCAACTCAAGCGCTGGGAGGATGCGGGGTATGGCCACCTGCCCGTGTGCCTTGCCAAGACGCAGTACAGCTTCTCGACGGACCCGGCCTTGTTGGGCGCGCCGACCGGGCACATCGTGCCGGTCCGCGAAGTCCGCCTCGCCGCCGGCGCGGGGTTCGTGGTGGCGATCTGCGGCGAGATCATGACGATGCCGGGCTTGCCCCGCGTGCCGGCGGCGGAGGCGATCCATCTGAATGGCGAGGGGCTGATCGAGGGGCTGTTCTGATTGCGGCTCTAGCGCAGCAGCCCCCATCAAGCCGGATATAGGGGAGCTGATACCTAACGCAGTTCGCACTTCCGTGTTCTCCCGCGAAGGCGGGAGCCCAGACTGGGTCCCCGCCTTCGCGGGGAAACACGCTTTCGTCGGTCCATGAGGATATGCCTGGACCCGAGCGGACCCTAATGGTGCGCCACAACCGATGGCTCAGGCCTCGCGCAGCTGCAACGATCGGCTCTCGTCGACAACAACCGATACCCCGCGATAATCTACGATCGTAGGATGCGACGTCTTCACTCCGTGTGAATGCGTGGCCGTGATCACCAGCACGTCAGCGCCGGCCGCCTCGCCCGCCGCGATCCCGGCGGCGGCGTCCTCGAACACCAGGCAATCACCAGCCGCCACACCGAGGCGTTCGGCTGCGACCAGGAAACAGTCGGGCGCGGGTTTGCCGTTGGGGATGTCGTCGGCGGCGATCATCGTTGCGGGGATTGGCAGGCCGGCGGCCTTGAGCCGGACTTCGGCGAGTGCGCGGGGGGCGGAGGTGACGATCGTCCAACGTTCGGGCGACAGGCTGGCCAGGAACGCCGCGGCGCCGGCGATCGGTTCGATGTCATCGACGTCTTCCATCTCGGCGGCGGTGATCGCGGCGGCTTCGGCGACCGGGTCGATGCCGGGGAGGTTCAGGCGTCGAACCGTCTCCACGGATTGCACGCCGTGGATGGTCGGCACGAACGTCGCGGCGTCGAGGCCGTGTGCGATCGCCCATTTGGTCCAGGTGCGCTCGGCCGACGCGATCGAGGTGAGGATCGTGCCGTCCATGTCGAATAGGAACGCGGCGTAGCTGCGGGTGGGGAGGGTCATTCGAGTGCTCGTGATGGGGTTTGGTGGGTTGGGCAAGGCGGTTTGATTCTGTGCTCCGCACCACCCCGGCGAAGGCCGGGGCCCAATTGGGATGTCGGAGGTAACGACGCGATACAGCTGATCACGATCGTTGCCCAATTGGGCCCCGGCCCTCGCCGGGGTGGCAGTGGTCGTGGTACCGGGGATCGACTGCACAAAGAAAAGGCCGCCCCGGTTTCCCGGAGCGGCCTGTATTCCTACATCAAGCCAAAGCTTAGATGTCGTCGCCGAGTGCGCCCTTGACGCTGCCCTTGACGTTCTGCGCAGTGCCCTTGGCCTGCTGCGCTTCGCCTTCGGCGACCAGCTTCTCGTTGTCGGTCGCCTTGCCGACGGCTTCCTTGACGTTGCCTGCAACCTTGTTGCCTGCTGCTGCGACCTTGTCGGTGAACTCGCCCATCAGAGCCTCCACTTGTTGTGCGGGCCCGCCAACCGGGCCGCTTGAACTTGCGAAGGTATAACGGCCGTCTTTACCGTGGGTTCCGTGACGTTTGCGTCATGACCCCGTTTGCGCTCAGGCGTTTCAGATCAGGCCGGCAAGCGGACTCGACGGATCGGCATAGCGGCGCTGGCCCATCCGCCCGGCGCGATAGGCGAGCCGCCCCGATTCGACCGCGGCCTTCATTGCCGCCGCCATCATCAGCGGGTCCTTCGCCTCGGCGATGGCCGTGTTCATCAGCACGCCGTCGCAGCCGAGTTCCATCGCCACCGCCGCATCCGACGCGGTGCCGACGCCGGCGTCGACCAGCACGGGCACCCCTGCCCCCTCGACGATCAGCCGGATCGTCACGCGGTTCTGGATGCCGAGCCCCGAGCCGATCGGCGCGCCCAGCGGCATGATCGCGACCGCGCCGGCGTTCTCGAGGCGCTTGGTGGCGATCGGATCGTCGACGCAATAGACCATCGGCTTGAAGCCCTCGTTCGCGAGGATCTCGGTCGCGCGGAGCGTCTCGACCATGTCGGGATACAGCGTCTTCGCCTCGCCGAGCACTTCGAGCTTCACCAGCTCCCAGCCGCCCGCCTCGCGCGCCAGTCGCAGCGTGCGAATCGCCGATTCGGCGTCGAAGCAGCCGGCGGTGTTGGGGAGGTAGGTGATCTTCTTGGGGTCGATGAAGTCGGTCAGCATCGGCGCGTTGCGATCGGACACGTTGACGCGGCGGACGGCGACGGTGACGATCTCCGCGCCGGAAGCCTCGACTGCCGCCGCATTCTGCGCGAAGTCCTTGTACTTGCCGGTGCCGACGATCAGCCTCGACTTGAAGGTCTGGCCCGCGACCGTCCAGCTGTCCTCGTGGTCCCCGCCACCGACGAAATGCACGATCTCGAGGTCGTCGCCGTCCTCGACCATCACGTCGGCCAAGGTCGAGCGCGGCACGACCTCCATGTTGCGCTCAACCGCGATCTTCTCCGGTACGAGGCCGAGTTCGGTCGCGAGTCCTGCCAGCGAGAGCCCGGCGGAGACGCGCTTGTGTTCGCCGTTCACGGTGATGGAGACTGTGCCGTCAGTGTGGGGCATGCAAAAACTTTCCGTTCGTTTCGAGCCCTCGACATGGCTCCGGCAGGCTGTTCGAGAAACCACCCGTCCGCCGCTGGTCTCATGTCTCGACTTCGCTCGACACGAACGGGTAAGGGTGGGACGACACATATAGTCGCGCGGCATCGACGCCCGCAACCGCCGAGACCCGAACCGGAGATCCTCTTGCCCGATACCGTCCGAGATACCGTCACTGCGACAGTGTTCGTCCTGAACGGCCCCAACCTCAACCTGCTGGGAACGCGCGAGCCGGAGATCTATGGCGACGAGACGCTCGACGATATCGCCGGGATGCTGGAGGACCGCGCGCGCGAGCTCGACCTGGAGATCGACATGCGCCAGTCGAATCACGAGGGACACCTCGTCGACTGGATCCAGGAAGCGCAGGCGCGTGGTGCCAAGGCCGTGATCCTCAACGCGGGTGCGTTCACGCATACCTCGGTCGCGGTGCACGACGCGATCAAGGGCGTGAAGACGCCGGTGATCGAAGTGCATCTTTCCAATCCCCATACGCGTGAATCGTTCAGGCATGTGAGCCTGGTCGGGCAAGCGGCGAAGGGTACGATCGCGGGTTTCGGCGCGCTTTCGTATCTGCTCGCGCTTGAAGCCGTCGCACGGTTCTGACAGGAGGCCCCGCCATGAACGATACAACCGAAAACACCGGTGCGATGCAGGTCGATGTGACCCTGGTGCGCCAGCTCGCCGAACTGCTCGACACCACGCAGCTGACCGAGATCGAAGTCGAGGACGGCTCGCGCCGCATCCGCGTCGCGCGCAAGGCCGCCCAGGCTGCCCCCGTCGCGCATTACGCGCCGGCGCCCGCTCCGGCCCCCGTCTCGGCACCATTGTCGATCCCGCAGGCCGAGGTCGGCGCGTCCGCCCCCGCGATCAGCGCAGGCGCAGTCAAGTCGCCGATGGTCGGCACCGTCTATCTCGCCGCCAACCCCGAGGCGAAGCCATTCTCGACCGTCGGCCAGAAGGTCAATGCGGGCGACACGCTGCTGATCATCGAGGCTATGAAGGTGATGAACACGATCGTCGCGCCTTCGGCCGGCACCGTGACCGCGATCCTGGTCGAGAACGGCCAGCCGGTCGAGTTCGACCAGCCGCTGGTCGTGGTGGAATAATGCCGCAAATCAAGAAGCTGCTCATTGCGAATCGCGGCGAGATCGCGCTGCGGATTCACCGTGCCTGCCACGAGATGGGCATCAAGACGGTGGCGGTGCATTCGACTGCCGACGCCGACGCGATGCACGTCCGGCTCGCAGACGAGGCGATCTGCATCGGACCGCCGTCCGCCGCCGACAGCTATCTGAACATCCCGAACATCATCTCGGCCGCCGAAATCTCGGGCGCGGACGCGATCCATCCGGGCTACGGCTTCCTCAGCGAGAACGCGCAGTTCGCCGAGATCGTCGAGCTGCACAACATCTTGTTCGTTGGCCCCAAGCCCGAGCACATCCGGACGATGGGCGACAAGGTCCAGGCCAAGCGCACCGCGGGCGCTCTCGGGCTTCCGCTCGTCCCCGGTTCGGACGGCGCGATCAGCGATATCGCCGAGGCCAAGCGGATCGCCGAGGACATCGGCTATCCGGTGATCATCAAGGCGGCCTCGGGCGGCGGCGGTCGCGGGATGAAGGTCGTCAACGACGCCGACGAACTCGAAACGCAGATGCAGCAGGCCGGCAGCGAGGCGAAGG
The DNA here is from genome assembly GCF_057815015.1 of Sphingomonas sp. SL1004. NCBI lineage: Bacteria > Pseudomonadati > Pseudomonadota > Alphaproteobacteria > Sphingomonadales > Sphingomonadaceae > Sphingomonas > Sphingomonas sp. SL1004. Next base: position 350,602 of record NZ_JBYMUX010000001.1, on the reverse strand, counting down.
CCGCGTTCGGCGACGCTACCGTCTACATGGAAAAATACCTCGGCAATCCGCGGCATATCGAATTCCAGATCTTCGGCGACGGTGAAGGCAATGCGATTCATCTCGGTGAGCGCGACTGCTCGTTGCAGCGTCGCCACCAGAAGGTGCTCGAGGAAGCCCCCTCGCCGATCATCACCGCCGAAGAGCGCGAGCGGATGGGCGGGATCGTCGCCAAGGCGATGGCCGACATGGGCTATCGCGGCGCCGGGACGATCGAGTTCCTGTGGGAAGCGGGCGAATTCTACTTCATCGAGATGAACACCCGGCTTCAGGTCGAGCATCCGGTGACCGAGATGATCACCGGGCTGGACCTCGTGCGCGAGCAGATCCGCGTGGCCGAGGGGCATCCGCTGACGCTCCGTCAGGAAGACGTCCAGTTCCGCGGCCACGCGATCGAATGCCGCATCAACGCCGAGGACCCGCGCACGTTCGCGCCGTCGCCGGGGCTGGTGAAGGTGTATCACGCGCCGGGCGGGATGCACGTGCGTGTCGATAGCGGGCTGTATGCGGGGTATCGCGTACCACCTTACTACGACTCGATGATCGCCAAGCTGATCGTCTATGGGACGACTCGTCAGGGTGCGTTGCGCCGATTGCGGCGTGCGCTCGAGGAGATGGTGATCGAGGGCGTCACGACGACGATCCCGCTGCACCGTGCGCTGCTCGACGATCCCGAGTTCCAGGAAGGTGCGTACACGATCAAGTGGCTGGAAGAGTGGTTGGCCAAGCAGGGGGCGTGACTTCCCCACGGTACTAAGCTTGTTCTCCCGCCTTCGCGGGAGAACAAGAAGTGGGTAAGACCTCCGTTCAGGCCGGGGCTAGTTCGAGATGACGGAGCATTCGTGAAGGCGACGATCTACCACAACCCGCGCTGCTCCAAGTCCCGCGAGGCGCTCGCCCTGCTGCAAGAGGCCGGAGCGGACGTCACGATCGTCGAATACCTGAAGACCCCGCCCTCCCGCGCGGAACTCGTCCGCCTCTATGACCGCGCGAGCATGACGCCGCGCCAGGGGCTCCGCATGGCCGAGGACGGCGCCAAGGCGGTCAAGCATGGCGATGCCGAAGCAATCCTCGACGCGATGATGACCGATCCGCTGCTGATCGAGCGCCCGCTGGTCGAGACTGACAAGGGCGTCCGGCTCGGCCGCCCAATCGCGCGGCTGCACGAAATCCTGTGATCGCCTCCCCTGCCCTTGGATTGCGCACGCACCGCCAAGGTGCCGCAATTTCGGGCAGTGAAATCAATGATATTCCGCGGTTGCCCGAGGGCGCCGCGGCTGGCACGCTTGGTGCAAGGCGCCCTTCAGGGCGGACGGCTCGCTCGCAAGGGCGAGGGTTTCAACGACAATCGGGGGCGTACCTGTGAAAAAGATCGAAGCCATCATCAAGCCGTTCAAGCTGGATGAGGTGAAGGAAGCGCTGCACGAGATCGGCGTGAGCGGCATCACCGTGACCGAGGCCAAGGGTTTCGGCCGACAGAAAGGCCACACCGAACTGTACCGCGGCGCGGAATATGTCGTCGACTTCCTGCCCAAGGTGAAGCTCGAGGTCGTCGTCGAAGACGGGCTCGCGCAACGCGTCGTCGAGGCGATCGCCGCGGCCGCACAGACCGGCCGGATCGGCGACGGCAAGATCTTCGTCATTCCGGTTGAGAGTGCGCTTCGCATCCGCACCGGCGAGCGCGACGATGACGCAATCTAGGTCTTAGTCCCGCATATTGCGTTGACGAAGAGTGATGAGATCGTCATTTGACGCGGCGCAACATTGTGTGGAAATCTCAATCCATACCGCAATTAGATTCCTCGCATGGCGCGGCGGAAATCTCAAAACGAAGGGCAAGCATCATGGCGAATTCGGCCTCCGACGTTCTCAATATGATCAAGGACCAGGAGATCGAGTGGGTCGATCTGCGGTTCACCGATCCCAAGGGCAAGTGGCAGCATCTGACGATGGTCGCCAGCCTGATCGGCGAAGACGAGCTGACCGACGGCCTGATGTTCGACGGCTCGTCGATCGAGGGCTGGAAGGCGATCAACGAGAGCGACATGACGCTCAAGCCCGATCTCGACGCGGTCTATGTCGATCCGTTCTCGGCGACGCCGATGATGATCCTGATCTGCGACATCAGCGATCCGTCGACCGGCGAGCTGTACGCCCGCGATCCGCGCTCGACCGCCAAGCGCGCCGAGGCGTATCTGCTGACCACCGGCGTCGGCGACACCGTGTATGTCGGCCCCGAAGCCGAATTCTTCATGTTCGACGACGTCCGCTTCGAGAACAGCTATTCGACCAGCTACTACAAGATCGACGACATCGAGCTGCCGGGCAATTCAGGTCGCGAATATGAGGGCGGCAACCTCGGCCACCGTCCACGCGCCAAGGGCGGTTACTTCCCGGTCGCGCCGGTCGACTCGGCCGTCGACATCCGCGGCGAGATGGTCTCGACGATGATCGAGATGGGCTTGCCCTGCGACAAGCATCACCACGAAGTCGCGGCCGCGCAGCATGAGCTGGGCCTGACCTTCGGCACGCTGACGCAGACCGCGGATCGCATGCAGATCTACAAGTACGTCGTCCACCAGGTCGCGCATGCGTACGGCAAGACCGCGACGTTCATGCCGAAGCCGATCAAGGAGGACAACGGTTCGGGGATGCACACGCATTTCTCGATCTGGGAAGGCAAGACGCCGCTGTTCGCCGGCAACGGCTATGCGGGTCTCAGCGACATGTGCCTGTATTTCATCGGCGGCATCATCAAGCATGCCAAGGCGGTCAACGCGTTCACCAACCCGTCGACCAACAGCTACAAGCGCCTTGTCCCCGGCTACGAGGCACCGGTGCTGCTGGCGTATTCGGCACGCAACCGCTCGGCCTCGTGCCGCATTCCTTACGGCACCGGCCCCAAGGCGAAGCGCGTCGAAGTGCGGTTCCCCGACGCGCTGGCCAACCCGTATCTCGCTTACGCGGCGCTGATGATGGCCGGCATGGATGGCATCCTGAACAAGATCCATCCGGGCGAGGCGATGGACAAGAACCTGTACGACCTGCCGCCGGCAGAGCTCGCCCAGGTCCCGACCGTCGCGGGTTCGCTCCGCGAGGCGCTCGAATGCCTGCTCGCGGATCACGACTTCCTGCTGAAGGGCGACGTGTTCTCGAAGGATCAGATCGAGAGCTATGTCGAGATCAAGTACGCCGAGGTTGCGCGTTGGGAGATGACGCCTAGCCCGGTTGAATATGATATGTATTACAGCGGCTGAGGCGCTCGGCGCACGCGGCCAGCGCAAGCTGACCGCGAGATGCCGAAGCCCGGCCGGCGTCGCGAACCGCGACGACCGACGGCGTGGCTTTGCCACGTCGCTGAATAGGAAGAGGGCGCGCGGAGCAATCCGGGCGCCCTTTTTCTGTTGTTACGCCAAACTCCTTGAGCCGTGTGGCAGCTGAACCACGATCCGGTGACCTCAGCTATCCCGTCACCCCAGCGTAAGCTGGGGTCTCCCTTGTGGGGCGAGACGTCTGACTCACGCTGATATCCCAGCTTTCGCTGGAATGACGGTAGGGTGTGGGCCGGAGTGCATCCACGCCAACCATGTTTCCCCGCGAAGGCGGGGACCCAGTCTGGGCTCCCGCCTTCGCGGGAGGACACGGGGGGGGTAGCCTCGGTTAACTTCGCGCGTTGGGTCCGATTGATCGACCGCTAGAGCCACCCATATCCCAATCGCAACGCACCGCCCCCAAAACCCAAGGAACACCCGTGACCGAAGACAGCGGCAACAGCGCCGGACGCGCGATCCCTAGCGGCCGCCTCGCCCGCCTTGGCGTCTTCGGCAAACTCGCGGGCGGCGTGGCAGGCGGAGTCGTCGCAGAAGGCGCCCGCCGCCTCGCCAACGGAGAACGTCCCAGGATCGGCGACCTGCTCCTCACCCCCGCCAACGCCACGCGCGTCGCCGACCAGCTCTCTCACCTCCGCGGCGCCGCGATGAAGCTAGGGCAAATGATCTCGATGGACGCGGGGGACATGCTCTCGCCCGAGCTCGCGACCATCCTCGCGCGGCTGCGCAACAACGCGCACCACATGCCGCCGCAGCAGCTCGACCGCGTGCTCGCCGCCGAATGGGGCAAGGACTGGCGCCGCCGCTTCGCGCATTTCCAGGCGCACCCGGTCGCCGCCGCCTCGATCGGCCAGGTCCACCGCGCGCGGCTGCCCGACGGCACCGAACTGGCGATCAAGGTCCAGTATCCCGGCGTGAAGGAGAGCATCGACGCGGACGTCGACAACGTCGCGACGCTGCTGCGCGTGTCGGGCATGCTCCCCAAGTCGCTCGACATTGCGCCGCTGCTCGACGAGGCGAAGAAGCAACTCCACGAGGAAGCCGACTACCTTCGCGAGGCGCAGATGCTGGCGCGCTACGGCGACCTGCTGGCCGACCAGCCGCAGTTCGTCGTCCCCACACTCTATTCCGAGCTGACCACGCCGCGCGTCCTTGCGATGAGCTTCGTCACCGGCGTGCCCGTCGAGACGCTGGAGACCGCGCCGCAAGACGTCCGCGACCGCGTGATGCACGACCTGATCTCGCTTGTGCTGCGCGAGTTGTTCGACTGGCGTCTGATGCAGACCGATCCGAACTTCGCCAACTACCGCTGGCAGCCCGAGACGGAAAAGCTCGTCCTGCTCGATTTCGGCGCTGCCCGCCCCCTCCCCGCCGAAACCGGAGAAGGCTATCGTCGCCTGCTTACCGCAGCCCTCGCCGGCGACCGTGACGCGGTGCGCGAAGCCGCGATTGCGGCGGGTTTCCTCGGCGAAGCAGCCGTGCTCCAGCACCGCGCATTGGTCGACCGGATGATCGACGTGATCCTCGCCGAGCTCGCCAAGCCCGGCCCATTCGACTTCGGCGACCGCGCGTTCGTCGGCGTGCTTCGCGAACAAGGTACCGAGATCGCGCGCGACCGCGACACGTGGCATTTGCCGCCGATCGACACGCTGTTCGTCCAGCGCAAGATCAGCGGTACCGCCCTGCTCGCCGCCCGCCTGAAAGCGCGCGTCGATGTGCGCGCATTGATCCAGCATTCCTTCGGCGAAGCAACGCTCTAGGCCGCCGCCCAACCTTCCGTATAAGGCGGCATGACCAGTCCGACCGCCCCCATCCCGCTCAAAACCATCGTCATCGTCGGCGGCGGCACCGCGGGCTGGATCGCGGCGGCGATGCTCGCACGGTTCGTGCCGCGCGCGACGAAGATTCGGCTGGTCGAGTCGGATGCGATCGGCACGGTCGGCGTCGGCGAGGCGACGATCCCGCAGATCCGCCTGCTCACCACCGCGCTCGGCATCGATGAGAACGCGATGCTCGCCGCCACGCAAGGCACGTTCAAGCTCGGGATCGAGTTCGTCGACTGGACCAAACCCGGCAGCCGCTATCTGCACGCGTTCGGCGCGGTCGGGCGCGGCTTGGGCGTCGTTCCGTTCCACCATCACTGGCTTCGCGGCCGCGCGGCGGGGATCGCCGGGCCGCTCGGCGACTATATGCCGACCGCGATGGCGTCCGCCCAAGCCAAGTTCGATCGCCATCCCGAGCTCGCCTACGCCTATCATTTCGACGCGACGCTGCTGGCCGGCTTCCTGCGCCGGACCGCGGAAGCCGGCGGCGTCGACCGGATCGAAGGCCGCATCGTCGCCGCGTCGCGTGATGCGCAAAGCGGCGACGTCACCAGCGTCACGCTCGACGACGGCAGGAGCGTCGAAGCCGATTTCTTCCTCGACTGCTCGGGCTTCCGTTCGCTGCTGCTCGGCGAGACGTTGGCGGTTCCCTTCGAGGACTGGGGGCGCTGGCTTCCCTGCGACCGGGCGATGGCGGTCGCTTGTCGATCGACCGCGCCGCTGTTGCCCTACACCCGCGCGACGGCGCGACCGGTCGGCTGGCAATGGCGCATTCCGCTCCAGCACCGGACCGGCAACGGCCTGGTATACGCGGCGGCGCATCTGTCCGACGACGAGGCGGCGGTGCGCCTGCTGGCCAATCTCGACGGCGACGTCATCGGGGAACCGCGCCCGCTGCGTTTCGCCACCGGCAAACGCGCGCGGTTCTGGGATCACAACGTGATTGCTCTGGGGCTCGCGTCCGGGTTCATGGAGCCGCTCGAATCGACCAGCATCCATATGGTCCAGTCGGCAGTCGCGCGATTGCTCGGGCTGTTCCCTGCGGCGGGTGACACCGGGCACGCGCGCGCCATCTATAATCGGCAGACCCATGCCGAATATGACCTGATCCGCGACTTCCTGATCCTGCACTATCATGCCAACCAGCGCGACGAGCCGTTCTGGCGCCAGTGCCGCGAGGCTGCGCTCCCCGATACGCTGGCCGACAAGATCGCGCAGTTCCGCAGCGGTGCGATCCTGGCGCCCGATCCCGGCGACCTGTTCACCGAACCGGCGTGGTTGCAGGTAATGATCGGACAGGGAGTCGAGCCCGAGACGTGGTCTCCGCTCGCCGAAGCCATGCCAGTTGCGCATCTCACGCAATTCCTGGCGGGCATTCAGGCGCGAAGCGCCGCTATCGTCGAAGCACTGCCTCGCCATGCGGAGACGGTGGCGCGGCATTGTGCGGCAAAGCCCGCATGATCAGATGCGCGGTTGCCAAGTCCAGCGCCCGCAACGGCGTCTCGAGAGCCGCTTCGTAGCCGGCCAATGCCCGTTCGGCATCGATCGCGCCGGTTGTCGGCACGGCGGTCATACGAACTGCGGATCGTCGACGGGTTCGGCGATCGTCGCGACCGGCTGGCCGATCATCGCCATGAGGTGACGCAGCACCGAATAATGAAACGCGCTGGCGAACTTCAGCCCGGCCTGGCGATCGGCCGACCACATGATCGTCGCACGCATCGGCTGCAACCCGGCAAAACGCAGCGTAACGACCTGCCCCGGCACGGCGTAATAACCGAGATCGAGTCGGCAGCCCTGGCAGGATATGTCGAGGATCGTCACGGCGAAATCGCACGCGCGACCTTCGCGGAGGGTTACGGGCATCGCCACTTGGTAGCGGTTCAGCGTGCGGCGATCGGTGGTCGGCTTGGGCAACTGGCGCACTGTCGGGATCCGTCGTCGAAGGGGGGGAAGTCAGGCGACCAGCACGGACTTGCCGCACCGCACGCCGTTGATCTGGACGTCGGCCTGGCCGACGCGCACGCCCAGCAGGCTGGTAAGCTCGGTGATCAGCGAATCGAGTGCGGGAGCCGCGACCGCCAGAGCGCTGCCGACTGCCGCGGAGATCGCCGACAGGTTCAGGCCGAGCCCGAGAAGATTCACCCTGAGATCGAGACCGCGGACCAGCGATGCAGCAAGCCCTTGGGTCAGATCGCCGGTAGACACCGATTTGATGCGGTTCTGGGCGATGTCGTCCGGGCTGAACGTCACCCGCTGTGCCGTCACGCCGCCGAGCTTCACGTCGACATAGCCGCTGACGTCGACCAGCAGGACGTGCGCGATCGTCGCGCGCTGTCCGACGATCGGCTGGGTGAAGTCGTTCAATCGGCTGGTCGTGATATCGGCGACCATGACGTTGCCGACGCTGGGCGTGACGTCGAGACCGACAGTCGCGGAGGATACGCCCTGCGCGCACGAGATTCGTCCGAGCGATGCCTGCGCCGATGCCAGCTCGACGAAAATCGGCAGGCGCAGCGATACCAATCCCAGCGTTGCCGGACCGGCGATCTGCGTGTCGATATACAGCCTGGTCTGCGCGGTCCGCACGATGACCGCATTGTCCTTCGCGATCCCGAGCCATGGCGAACTCGTGGTGCGTTGCCCGCTGGCCATCATCACCTGCGTCGAGAGCAGCCCCGGAACGGCCAGTCCCGCCCCGAGCGCCACGGTGCGCTGTCCGTTGGCAAGCTGGAGGATTTCGCGAAGGCCCGAATAACTGTCGAACGAGAAGACATTGGCGGGATCCACCTCGCGCTGCCCCGATAACGGCCCGAGATCGATCAGTTTCGACAATTGGACGGTCGTCGGCGGCAGCTTCACGGCGATCGACCGCAGCGCCGCCGCCGCAGTCGGATTGGTGGCCGCCGCCGCCAGCGCCTCGACCGCCTTGGGCAGCGTTACCGTCGTCGCCAGCGTCTCCCCGAACGTCGCGGCATCGAGATTAAGCTGGGTCCGCAACGCGCCCGCGAAGGCGAGCGCATCGACATCCGTCGACAGCAGCGCGTTATAGTCCATCAGCGACAGGTTCAGGCTGGTCCCGGCAAGCCCCGACAGCAGCGCACCCGGCAGCCCGCCCGAAACTCCGGCCAGCCGCGTACCGAGCGAGAACGCCGCCATGTCGGTGCGCGCCGCCATTGCCGTCGCGGTCACGCGCGTCGTCGGCCGACCGACGATCAGCCGTCCGAAGAACAGCGGCACGTCCTGGTTCAACGTCACCTTCGCGGCATTCGCACCGACCGCGTCGGGCGACGGATCGGCGACGAACCGCGCGCTTGCCGCCATGCTCGGATCGCGCGTGTACTTTCCGCGCACGAGGCTGGCGATCGTCGTGTTGGCAGTTCCGCCGAGTGCAACCGCGGCGCGCGCGCCCTGCATGGGATCGGCGACGTTGCTGGTCGCGCCCAGCGCCGCGGCATCGGCGACCCCCTGCAACTGCCGCTTGGCGACGTACATCGATCCCATGTCGACCCCCAGCGCGGCCGCCCCGATCAGCATCGCCATCGCACCCGCCGTCAGCACCGTGACATAGCCGCGGCGATCCGCCGCGAGCCGCCCCGTTGATCCGACCGTTCGTCCGGCCGCCCACCCGATCATGCCGCCGCCCACGCGCTCAGACTCCGCCCAGCAGGACCGCGGCGCTGCGGCTGATCGTCTTGCTCGGCATCGGCACCAGCCCGATCGAGAGCAACGGATCCGCGGCAGCATTGTACGACAGGCGGACGACGATCGTCGCGCCGTCGTCCTCGACCATGATCGTGACCTTCGATCCATCGAGCGTGCTGCCACGCGCGAACCCGGCACTCACCGACTTCGCCACGATCGCGTAGCGCTCGTCCTTGGTCAGCCCCGATATCGCCGAGCGCGCAGCGTCGTTCGCAGTCTGCTGAACCGTATGCGAGACGAAAAACCATTCACCATAGGCCATGATCCCGAACAACAGCGTCAGCAGCATGGGCAGGGTGATCGCCATCTCGATCAGCGCCACACCGCGGCGATCGCCCGCGCATCGCAGCAACGAGCGGAGGATTCTGTCCCGCCGCCAGCGCATTGTCGATGCTCGGTTGGTAATCATGCTCCTCATTTGGAACAGACTTGGTAAAACACAGGTTAGATACGCGGACACCGCTTCGACGCATACTACACACAACCGTTACGAGTTTAGATCAAACCGTTTTGATCTGTATTTTACTATAGAGCACCGCACGGTAAGTGGTTATCACCGTCGTAACGGTCGATTTTACACGCCGTACACCTTTACGGATAAATCAATTGTGGCCTCGGTCGCGATCGGGGGTTCTGGTGGGTACGGTCGGATCGGGCGCCGCCTGATCCTGCAGGCGTCGATCGCGATAGAATGGACGGGTGGCGAACTTGCACAAAACCGAGATGGTCAGTTCGGCCGACATCGTTCGGAATTTCGGTTTATGGCAGGATCGTGCATCGCATGCACCCGTGGTGGTCACGAACCGCGGTCGCCCGCGCTATGTCCTGGTGTCGTTCGATCAATGGCAGACCAGCGACGATCGGACCGCGCCACCGGTGGCGCCTGCGACCGAACGCGACGCGGAGTACAAGGCGCTGGTCGAACGGATGGCGGGTGGCTTCGTGATCCTCGACGAGGCGCTGGCGGTGCGCGAGATGTCGACAGCGGCGGCGGTATTGATCGGGTGTCCGGTCGACACGGCACGCGGTTCACCGATCGCGCCGCTACTCGACCGGCTGGGCATTGGTGTCGCGGTCGCGGAGATACGGCGCGTGCTTCAGTCGGGTGAGGATTCGCGGTTCGACCTGCCATTGCCGGGCGATCACAACCGGCGTCTGCGCGGCCACGTCTATCCGTGGGTGACGGGCGTCGCGCTGAGCCTGACGCCCTATTACGAGACGCAGGCCGATCTGTGGCTCGGCGAACAACGCGCGCTGGAAAAAGCCCGTAACGAACATGGCGGCGTGTTCGTATTGCGGTTGAGCGTTCGCGGCACCGTCGCGATGGTGGACGACAAGGCGGTGGCGCTGCTCGGCCTTACCCGCGAGCGCATCCTTCAGGCGCGCTTCGTCGATCTGCTTGCGCTCTCCGCCCGCGCCGAGGCGCGTGACGCGATCGAGGCGGTGCTGAGCGGCGCGGCGGACGCGACCGCTTTCGAAAGTGCGATCCTGACGAACGGGGGCGAGGAACGCTGCGTGACGATCGCACTCGCACCGATCGCCGACGGGTTCGCGATCGGCGGCGCGATGGTGTTGTGCACGGCGGCGGGGTGCACGGCGGCAGCCTGACGGGCGACAGTCGGAACCGCGGCGGCTTGAGCGTCAGTAGCAGATGGCAGTACCGGTCGCACGGGACCTGTCGATCGCGGTCCGCACGGTCGCAGCGACATGGTCGAGCGCGACCTGGCGATCCGCCGCGGCCATCGTGATCGAACCACAATATTTGCGGCTGGCGCCCGCGACGATCGTCCAGTCGAAACTCACCCGGTTCGGCTCGACGGCGCGATCGACGACCATGCTGCTGACGATCGCACGCACGCCGCCGTCCGGTCCGACCGATGCCGTCGCGACGGCGAGATCGGAGGCCCAGCCGCCATCGCCCGACCCGCCGCCGCCCTGCCCTCCTCCCGGTGAGGTTCCTCCGCCCGACGCCTTGTCGATCGCGGCTGCGGTAGGATCGAGCGCCCGCGTCGGCGCGATCAGGCGGGCGCCTTCTGGCCCCGCCTGATGCTCGGCAATCGCGCCGTTCACCTCGTCGAACAGGTCCAGTTGCGCGCCGGTTATGACGAACAGGATCATCAGGCCCGCGATCATCGGTACCTGGATGCGGCGCGGCACCGTGACCACGCACAGCACCACGATCGATACGAGAAGGACGATGAGGACGATCACCGACAGCGTCATGCTCAAGCGAGACAGTCTTGCCAGCAGGACGCCACCGACGACCAGTTCGATCATGCCGAGGGTCGCTGCGATCCTGCCCGGTCCGTCGAACGCGGCGTCGTATCGTGTACTGGCGCGCATGTAAGTCCTTTCGCCGGAACCGGTGAAAGATGCCCGAGCAGGGTTAAGATTTGCTCGACGAATGCACGCATGCCGTAGGGGAAAGCGGCACGCTCTTACGTAGCTCGCCGCCTTTTCCGTCCAATTGCAGCCACTTGTCTTACGTGCATTCAGCGCAATCGCAGGGCGCGACGGACGGCGTCCCAGCTGACATATTTGAAGTTCTGCGTAGCGGGTGCGTTGTCGCCGTCCTGCGCGACGAACAGCCCTCGGGGATAGGCCGGCCCGAAGTCGCCGAGCATAAGCTCGATGCCATCGGTATCGCTGGTCCCGTCGATCGGACCGCCGCCGATGCGGAAGCGGCCGGCATAGGTGATGCCGGGCAGGCGGTAGAGCGTGTAGGCGTTGTCGCCCTGGCTCGACACGACCAGATAGCCGCCGGTCCTGCCGGATGGCGCGAGGGCCAAACCCTCCGCGTCCGCGACCAGCGTCGTACCGTCGACCTTCGCAATCGGCGTCGGCGTGATCGCGGCGCTCGGCTCGGCATCGAACCGCCACAGGCCGACGTCTTCCTCCGCGACATAGAGCTGCCCGGTGCGGTCGTCGACGACGCAGCCTTCGGACTGGGTGCCGAGCTTCATCGAGCGGACCGTCGCGACCTTGGGCACCGCGCCCGAAACGTCGATCGCGACCTGATCGATGCGGCCGTCCTTCAGGACGATGAAGCCGAACAGGGCTTTGTCGCGCGCCCGCGTCCACAGGCACATGCCGTAAGCCTCGCCGGGACCGACCGGAAAGCGACCCAACGGCACGAGCTTTGCCGCCGCGGTGTCGAGCGTGAACAGCGAGACGTGTGCGGTATCTATATCGGCGCGGTCGCTGGCGGCGGCGATGACGCGCCCGCCACGATCGCGCAGGTCGACATTGTTCAGGCGCGCGGCCGGCGTGAAGCTCAGGCGCTTGCCGGTCAGGCTGTAGACATGGATGCCGGCTTTCTTGTCGGTGCCGATGACGAGGCTTTTCGACAGATCGGCAGCGTTCCTCCAGATCGCGGGATCGTCGGCAGCGTCCGCGGCGGTGTCGACCGGATCGGTCTCGGCCGTCGCGGCAATCGTCGGCGCCTCGACCATCGGCGGGGCCGCATGCGTGACGCAACCGGCGAGCAGCAGGCCGACGATGGGGAGCGCGCGCATCAGAACGTCACCCGGAAGCCGCCGGTATAGCGTCGGCCGAACGTCTCGTGCTCGATCGTGTACGCCGACGAACCGACGTAACGGCGACCCGGACCGTTCAGCAGGTTCGCGAAATCGGCATAGATCTCGACATTGTCAGTGATGGCATAGCGGAGCGAGGCATCGAGCTCGTCGTCCTGTGCCCAGGAGAAATCGCCGCCGTCGATGCCGCGAGTGACGCCGTTGACCGCACCGAACGCGCCGATCGCATCGATCCAGGGCGAGCGGTTCTGGTAGGATACACGCGCGGAGAAGCCGTATTTCTCGTAATAGCCGATCAGATTGTAGACCGCATCCGACGCACCCGGCAGGCGGATCTTCCGTCCATCCGGCGTCTCGGAGCGGCTCTTGTTGAGAGTCGCGTTGAGCTGCACGCCGAACCCGCCCATCCAGTCGGGCAGGCCGAGATCGGCGGCGAACGGCTCCAGTTGCTGCTGGATCGCCGCCTCGATACCCATCACATAGCCATCGCCGCCGTTGGCGATCGTCGAATAGAGATATTGCGAGCGATCGTTGCCAGTGGTGTTGAGCGTGGTCCGACCGAACGTGCCGACGGTGTCGAACAGCACGTCGCTGACGTCCTTGTAGAAGGCGCCGATCGACAGGAAGCCACGCGGCATCGTGTAATATTCGACGTAGAGATCGACGCCCTTGGCCTTTTCGGGCTTGGCGTCGGGGTTGCCGCCCGAGATGGTCTGGTTCGCATCGTTGAAGGTCAGGTTCGGACGAAGCTGGTCGTAATCGGGGCGCGCTGCACCGGTGTTGAACGACAGCCGTGCCTTCATCCGGTCATCGATATCCCAGTTCAGATGCAGGCTCGGATAGACGAGCGTCTGGCTAGACTTCACCTCGACCGGCGTCGCGACGTTGTTCGCCGCGTTGATCGAGAAGGCGCGGGCGTCGTTGCGGATATGCTCGACGCGCGCGCCGCCGATGATGCTGCCCCAGTTGGTCGTCGCGGTTGCCATGCCGTACGCGGAATAAACCTTCTCGCCGACCGCGTAGAAATTGGCGTCGACCGGCTGATAACGGGCGACGCTCTTCGCCTGGTCGACCAGTCCAAGAATCTTGTCGCGGTCGAAATACTGGAAGGTGTAGCCGAGCGGGATCTCGCCCTGGAATGCGCCGGACTTGGCGATCGCTGAATAATCGGTCGAGATGCCGGCCGCAGCGAATTGTGCGGGGGTGCTCAGCTCGAGCAGGCTCTCGTTCGCGGTCTTGGTGCGATCGTCGTAGCGGACGCCGGCGGCGAACACCGTCTGCGCGCCGAACAGCGACGCCTCGCGGCTGATGTCGAGCTTGGCGGTATAGGCCTCGGTGACGTCCTGGGCATGGAGCGAGCGCAGGCGGTTCAGCGTGCGCGGGAAATCCTCGATCGCGGTGACCTGGGCGCCGCGCGAGAACGTCCCGTCGGCGTTGCGGATGGTGCGGTAAAGCGCGACCTTGGCGAGCTGCGGATCGGTCAGGTCATAGCCGACGGTCAGGCGGTTCGCCGCATTCGCGCCATTGGTGCCGAACGCCGGGCTGTCATAGTTCAGCTGCGCAGGCTGCGTGCGGTCGTCGATCGAGCGCGTGAAATTGCCGCGCCATGCGACCTTCCACTCGCCCAGCTCGTGATCGCCGCCGATCGTGTTTGTGAACACCGACTGCTTGTATTTGCGGACCGTGAAGTTGGAATTGAGATCGACGCCGTACACCGTGCCAAGCAGCGGCGTGTTGCCGGTGCAGACGTCGGCATAGCCGGTCGTGCCCGATGCCGGCCGCGCGTTGACGGTGCACGCCGCCGTACCGGTCGGCGTACGCGACTGCTGATCGTCGAGATCGAAGATGTAGTTGCTGCGCAGCTCGTCGTCCTGGAACGCCGAGTAGATCGTCTCCGCGAACAGCTTGTGACCCCGTGCCGGGCGCCAGTCGAGCCGGGTCGAGAGCGAATAGTTCTTGCGCGTCAGGCGATACAGCTTGTTCTCGGTCTCGCGCGCCCAGATGCGGTCCTGCGATCCGGGGCGGCGATCCTGATCCACCGCCTCGAAATCGGTCTCGAAATTGTCGGTGACCATGCCGCGGCGATACAGGCTGGCCGACGAGACGATACCGAACTCGCCGATGCCGGTGTCGATCCGGTCGGACAGTACCAGCGAGCCTTCATATTCCGTCTTCTTGCCGAGCTCGACATGGCCGAGCCCGCCCTTGGCCTGCACCTTCATGCCCGGATAATCGAATGCCGAGCGGGTGATGATGTCGACATTGCCGGCGATCGTCTCGCCGGTCATGTCGGGGGTGACGGCCTTGCGCACGACGATCTGCGAGGCGATCGCCGAGGGAATGGAGTCGAACCGGGCATCGCGCCCTTCGGGGCTGACGACGTTGATGCCGTCGATCGACAAGGTGGTCCAGTTGATCGGCGACCCGCGCAGGGTGATGTAGCGCGCCTGGCCCTGGTCGCGCTGGACGCCGACGCCGGGGAGACGGCTGACCGCTTGCGCGACGTTCTGATCGGGCAGGCGACCGATCGAATCCGATGCGATCACCGAGACGAGTGACGGGCTGGTCCGCTGGATCTGGAGCGCGGCGGCCTCGGACTCGGCGATGGGTCGCGAACCGGAAACGACGATCTCGTCGCCCTCGCCGGCGCCGGCCCCGGCCTCGGCCATCGCGACGTCGAGCGTCACGACGGAGTCGGCGACCGTCACGGTCCGTAGCGCATCGGGATAGCCGACATAGCGGATCACGACGTCATGCGCGCCGGCAGGGACGCCGAACAGCGTGAAGCGTCCGGTCCGGTCGACCACGCTCGACAGGTCCAGCGCGGGGATCGAGACCGATGCGCCATCGAGATACTCGCCGCTGCCGACCTGCGTCACCGTGCCGACGACCGACCCGGCTGCACGCGGTGCGCCGACCGGCGCCGCATCGGCGGGCCCGGCGTGCGCGGCCGCGACGCTCATCGGCGTCAGCGCGCAGCCGGCGAGCAGCACATGCGCGAAAACACGACCGCGAACGCGGCGCGACAGAGTGGATTTCATGATAGTCCCCCGGAAAGTCCCGGCGTTGTCGTGCCGGCTTGGGAGGCGCGTTAGCGCGCACGCATGGCATGGGCGTTACGCGCGCATGACAGGTTCATGACACAGCCGTCATGTGAGAGACCTCGCCGGTCGCACATTAAGCCAACATTAAAAACACCGTACACGCGATTCTTATATTCGTAACGAGCGTGCCACGACCGCGGATTATCGCGCCCTTCAAGGCAAAGACTGCCTGAAAAGGGAAATCCTCGATGTTGAATTCAGCAAGCCTGCGCTTGCGGCTGCTGGCCGGCGCCGCCCTGACGGTCGCGCTCGCGTCGCCAGCTTTCGCTGCTGCCACGCCGACCGCTGCGAAGGACACGGCGCCGACCGCCGTTGCGACCGACCCGGCGCCCGTCTCCGCCGATCCGACGACAGCCCAGCCCGCCGCGGCCGATCCTGCCGACCAGACAGGGCTTGGCGATATCGTCGTGACCGCGACGAAGCGCGAGACCAATCTACAGAAGACGCCGATCGCGATCAGCGTGCTGACCGCGGCGAACCTTCAGGATCGCCACGTGCAGAGCCTCTACGACCTCGCCGACGGCGCGGTGCCGAGCCTGCGCATCGCCACCTTCGAAGCACGCCAGAGCGCGCTGACCGTCGGCATCCGCGGCATCGTGCCGCTCGACGCCAACCAGCCCGCGCGCGAACAGGGCGTCGGCATCTATGTCGACGGCGTCTATCTCGGCCGCCAGCACGGCCTGAACGCTGCCTTGTTCGACGTCCAGCGCGTCGAAGTGCTGAAAGGTCCGCAGGGCACGTTGTTCGGGCGCAACACCGAAGGCGGCGCGCTTAGCCTCGTCAGCCGCGCGCCCAGCGGCAAGCTCGAAGGCCGCGCTGATGGCGGCATCGCCAACTACGGCGGCTATAATGGCGACTTCCACCTCGATCTGCCGAAATTCGCCGGTTTCAGCATCAAGCTGGACGGCGTGATGCAGCATCAGGACGCGACCACCAAGAACCCATACGAGGGCGCCGCCGGCTTCAACTATTACGACCGCAAGGGCGGTCGCCTCGCGGTGCGCTGGCAGCCGACCAGCAACATCACGAACGATTTTGCCGTCGATGTCGCCAAGGACAAGAACACCCCGTTCTACAGCCAGCTGCTGAACGCCAACCCCAATGGTTGCGCAGCCGGCGCGGTCACCGCGTCCACCACCTGCGTGCTGCCGAGCATCAACTACACCTCGCTCACCGGCACGGTAAAGTCGCTCTTGCCGGGCGTGGTCGTCAATGGCGACAGCCGCATGAAGACCGCCGATATCGGCGTGCCGCAGCAGGTCAGCGTCGACAAGACGCACGGCTTCAGCAACACCCTGAAGTGGAACCTCGGCTCCGAGCTCGAGCTGCGCTCGATCACCGCATGGCGCGGCGTCGATGTCGAGCAGTATGACAATAGCGGCGGCGCGCATCGCCCGCCCGTGGTCAACCTGACGGCCGCCTGCACCGCGGCCGCACCGTGCGCGTTCAGCCGCTACAGCCTCGCCGATCTGCGCCAGCGCCAGTTCAGCCAAGAATTTCAGGCGGTCGGCACGATCGGTTCGGTCGATTACGTCGGCGGTCTCTATTACTTCAACGAGCATGTCAGCGACGACGCCGCGACGCCGAGCTCGCTCGGTGCGGTGGCGACGCTCACCAACGGCGTCGTGACCGGCGCGAACATCGTGTCGATCCCGTTCTGCACCGCCAGCACGCCGGCGTTCGTCGGCACCGCTGTCAACGGCTGCTCGATCGATCGCGCTTCGGAAGTCTGGTCGAAGAGCTACGCCGCCTATGCCCAGGCGACGTGGAACGCGACCGACGTGCTGCACCTCACCGTCGGCGGCCGCTACACCAAGGACCATAAGCGCGGCGTCCTGCACTATTTCAACAATCTGAACTACGACACCGCCACCGCGGCGCAGCTCGCGGCCAACAACTACACGCCGCTCGACAAGACCTGGAACCGCTTCAATCCGATGGTCACGCTGGCCTATGACCTAAACGACGACACGCATGTCTATGCGAAATATTCGACCGGCTATCGCGCCGGCGGCGCCAGCTCGCGTACGCCCAGCTATCAGGCGTTCAAGCCCGAGGATCTGAAGTCGTACGAAATCGGCCTCAAGGCGGATTTCTGGGATCATCGCGCGCGCCTGAACCTTGCCGGCTACATCATGGACCGCAAGAACAGCCAGGAGGATGTGAGCTTCATCACCTTCGCCAACTCCACCAGCGTCAACGTGCTGCAGGTCGTCAATGCACCGGGCATCACCAAGATTCGCGGTATCGAAGCGGACCTGACGGTGCAGCCGGTTCAGGGCCTGACGCTGAACGCGTCGTACGCCTACACCTACACCAAGGTGCCGCTGGTTCCGGTCAGCTTTACCGTCGCCGGCGCCACGTCGACGGTGGACCAGCAATTCTACATCCCGTTCACCCCGCGCAACGCGGCCAGCGGCTCGATCGACTATGCGATCCCCGTTGGCATCGGCGGCGGCGACACCAAGGTGAAGTTCCACGTCGACGGCAACTATTCGCAGGCCACGCAGGCCTTCGACCAGTTCGCGATCAAGGCGGATGCGTCGTTCCTCGTCAACGGCCGGATCGCACTCGCGAACGTCAAGGTTGGGTCGGCCTCCGACGTGACCTTCTCGATCTGGGCGCGCAACCTGCTCGACGAGCAGCATATCTTCCGTGTCGACCCATCGAACAGTCTGCCGGGCGCACCGACGAGCAGCCTGACGGCGGGCTCGATCAACAACGTGCTGGGCGATTACGGCAACTTCAACGCGCCGCGCACCTACGGGATGGACGTGTCGGTCAAGTTCTGATCGATCCGACTGCAGGCGACGACGGACCCGGGCAGGCGCCTCGCCTGTCCGGGTTTCGTCGTTTCAGCGCATTGGCAAGGTGACGACGACGCGCAGACCGGGCGCGGCATCTTCCAGTGCGATCGTGCCGCGGTGAAGCCGGCTGATCGCCTCGACCAGCGCCAGGCCCAGGCCCTGCCCGCTGTCGTGCCGGCTAATGTCGAGACGCCCGAACCGTCGTAGCGCGAGCGTGCGCTGATCGGCGGGGATGCCCGGACCATCGTCGGCAACCGTAAGCACCGCCCCGGCACTGGTCACGTCCACGCCGATCTCGACCCGCGTGCCCGGCGTCGTATGTCGCATGGCGTTCTCGACGAGGTTGACAACGAGCTGCCCGAGCAATTGCCGATCGCCGACGATCGGCGCCGGCGTGGACGCCGTGACGATCAGCGTACGGCCGCCGTCCGCGACGACCGGCTGCATCATCGTCCCAATTTCGTCGGCAAGCGCGGCCAGGTCGATCGATGCAAAGGCCGCGCGGCGGTCACCGCCCTCTACCTCGGCAATCCGCAGCATCGCCGCGAACATCTCGAGCAGCTCGTCGCTCATCGCGATCGCGGTTTCCAGGTCGTCGCGTTGCGCCTCGGTCTCGACCCGCCGCAACGCCAGTGCGAGCTGGCTGCGCAACCGCGCGAGCGGCGTGCGCAGGTCGTGTGCGATGTCGTTGGAGACGTTGCTGATGCTCGCCATCAATTCCGAGATTCGGTCGAGCATGCGGTTGAACGCAAGCGCCTGTTGCGCGAACTCGCCGCCCGACCGGTCGATCGGCACCCGGCGTTTCAGATCGCCGTCGATGATCGCCTCGACCGTCCGCCGCGTCTCGCCGATCCGCCGGCCGATCGTGACGACGAAGAACACGAGTCCGCCGACGACGATCAACACGATCGAGCCGAACCCGATCAGATAGATGCGCGCGCGGGCGGCGTTATAGTCGTCGAACGGTTCGGTCTCGGCGATCGTGGTCAGCGTCATGCCGCCGCCGACATCGCGGACCAGCGCGCGGCCGGCGGACAGCCCGGCAATCTCGTCGCGTGCGTGCAGCGTCGAGAAACCGAGCGGCAGGCGTCGCGACAGGATGACGTTACCGTCGAGGCGCAGACCTTGCGCATTGTGCAGTTCGAAGCCGATATCGCCGGTGTCGCGCTGACGCATCGCGGCGTCGATCCGGCGGAACAGGTCGGCGGGGCGGCGCTCGTCAGGTGGCCCCGCGACGGTGTCGGCGACCACCACCAGACGACGATCGACGAGCCGCTCGATCGTCCGCATCGTCACCGAATAGATCGCGAACCCGGTGCCGGCCGTCGCGACCAGGAACGCCAGCAGGAACGCCAGCGTCAGCGCACGCAGCGACCGGAAGCGCCTCACCCGCGCAACATATAGCCGACGCCGCGCACCGTCAGGATCGGATCCTCGCCCCCCGCCGCGGCCAGCTTCACCCGCAGGTGACGAACATAGACGTCGACGATGTTGGTCGTCGGCGCGAAGTCGTAACCCCAGACCCGCTCGATCAGCATGGCGCGCGTCAGCACCGCATCGGCATTGGCGACGAATTCGGCGAGCAGCTTGAATTCGAGCTTGCCGAGATCGATCGCGGTGCCGGCACGCCAGGCGCGGAACTTGGTCGGGCTGACGACGATGTCGCCGGCACGGATCGTGTCGCCGCTGCCCGCGGTCCAGCCCCGGCCGCGGACCATCGCCAGCAGACGTGCGTTGAGTTCGGCGGCGGCGATCGGCTTGACCACATAGTCGTCGGCGCCCGCCTCCAGCCCCTCGACCTTCTCGACCGACCGACCCAGCGCGGTGAGCATGATCACCGGCAACGTCATGTCGTTGTCGCGCAGCCGGGCCAGCACCGACATGCCGTCGACCCTGGGCAGCATGCGATCGAGCACCACCGCATCGAATGGCGCACTGTCGACCGCGGCCAGCGCCTCGCGTCCATCGACCGCCACCGTCACCTGATGATCGAACCCGCGCAGTTCCTCCGCCATCGCCTGCGCGAACACCGCATCGTCCTCGACCAGCAACAGGTTCAGGCTCATCGTCGTCTCGCCGTAAGGGGTCTCCGCCCTACCGTGCTTTGGACTCAACGCAAACCGGCGCGCGGCTCAGGCCGCCTTCAGTTGCACGACGAAGCGATCGGTCGCCGCCCGCAGAGCCCGCGCGGTATCGAGCAGACCGGTCGCCGAGCGCGCGACCATGTCGGACAATCCTGCCGTCTCGCCGGCGACGCGCGCGACGCCGAGCATCTCGCCGGCCATGATGTCGATCCCCGCCGCTGTGCTGTCTGCGGTGCGCTCGATCGAGGCAGCGGTCTGGTGATGATGCCGGACCTCCGCCTGGATCGTATCCGCCGCGGTGGCGAGTTGGCCGATCGTCGCCGCGATCCGGCCGAGCGCGTCGTTGGCGAGCCCCGCCCCCTGCTCCGCCGAGCCCGCCAGTTCGCGGATCTCGCTCGACGCCCCGGTCGCCTGCCCCGCGAGTTGCTTGACCTCGCTCGCGACCACCTTGAAGCCGTTGCCCGCCTCACCCGCGCGCGCCGCTTCGATCGTCGCATTGAGCGCGAGCAGATTGGTGCGGGCCGCGATCTGCTGGATCGAATTGGCGAAATTGCCGATCGTCTGTGTCCGCTCGACCAGCGCAAGCACGGCCGCATGGCTCGACGTCGACGCCGTCCGCGCCTCGCTTCCGAGCCGGACCTGCTGTTCGGCGACGCTCGCGATCGACGTGACCGCCTCGGTCAGCGCGTGGATCTGCACAGACAACCGTCCCGCGCTCTCGGACGACTGGGTGGCGGCCGCGGCGCTCGCGACGGTCTGGCGGGTGGCGGCCTGGGCGAGTTCGTTCAGCGCCCGCGCCGATCCGTCGAGCTTGGTCGAGGCCGATCCGACCGACTCGACGATGTCGGCGACCGACGCCTGGAACGCCTCTGCCAGCGCCATCATCTCCGCCTCGCGGCGCGCGGCGAGTTCGCGTTCGATCGCCTGGCGATGCTGGCGTTCGCGCGCCTCGCTGGCTTCCGCCGCGCGCATGCCGGCGACCGCGGTCTCCATGCGGTTGCGGCTGTCGATCGCTTCGTTGGCCAGCGCCTCGCTCTCGCATCGTGCCGCCTCCTGGCGGATCATCAGGGAGCGCAGCCGGGTGGTGACGTAGCTGAGCACTGCCAGTTGCAGGCCGACCGCGGCGGCGTGAATCAGGACGCGGCCGATATTGCCCGATCCGGTGAAGACCCAGTTCGGCGCAGCGGTCTCCAGCAGCAGGTGATGTACCGCAATCAATCCCGCGGCGAGCGCGATCGGTCGCCAATCGCACAGCACCACGAGCGCCGCGAGCGCGACGAAGAAATACATGTGCGCATCCATCTGCCAGGGATGCCCCTGCAACAGATAGACGGCGAGCGCCGGATAGACCGCGGCCGGCGTCCCCAGGACGAGCCGCGCGACGGAGTCATGCCGATGGTGTCGTGCCATCAGCGTCGGCGCCAGGTTGACGAGCACCGCGACGATCAGCACCGGCACAAGGCCGTCGGCGTCGAGCCACAGTCCCATCACGCCGAGCCAGAGCGTGCAGGCCCAACCGGTCATTGCGAGGATCGAGATGCCACGCGCTCGAAAGATGTCCAGATCGGTGAGGTTCATGCCACGGCTCCTGCGCCGGAGCCAGTCTTGCCGCCGGTTTCACCGCATCCAGCGCCTGACGCCGAAAGCGGGACGATGCCGCGCGACAGCATCGCCCAAGCCAGTTGCGACCGATCACCCCTGACGACGTAGCTATGCGGCAGCGGCCCCGCGCCGATCAGCAACGCATGGCGCGCGATCGCGGTTGGCAGCAAACCGGCGACCGCGTTCGCCCCGACCGGCACCAGCAGGAACTCCCCTTGCCGGGGCGGCCACGTCATCAACACCGCAAACCCGAGGACGACCGCAACCCCCTGCGTGAAGATGCAAAGCGTCGATGCGAGCTGGGAATGACGGGCCATGGATTTTCGTACGGCCCAATGCGTTAGACATAAGTTAATGGTCTGGTAAGTTCGTTTTGATTGAATTTACGGACCAATTTGGCTCACGGCGATCCTTCAGGGAAGCAGGATCGTGCTGCCCCACGTCTCCCCCGCCTCGATCGCGCGGTGCGCCTCGGCGGCCTGTTCGAGCGGGAAGGTCTGGCCGATCTCGGGGGTGATCGCGCCGCTGTCGAGCATTGCAAACAGGCGGTCGATGCCGGCCTGTTTCTCCTCCGGCGTTACATAGTAGTCGAACAGCGTCGGGCGGGTGACGAACAGCGAGCCCTTGCGTGCGAGGACGCCGATGTTGACGCCATCGACCACGCCGCCGGCATTGCCGTAGCTGACGATCAGGCCGCGTTTCGCCGCGCTGTCGAGCGATGCGTTCCACGTCGCACCGCCGACGCCGTCGAGGATGATTGGCACGCCCTTGCCGTCGGTGATCTCGCGGACGCGTTTGGCGATGTCCTCGGACTTGTGGAGGATGACGTGATCGGCACCGGCTTTCCGGGTGCGCTCGGCCTTGTCCTCGCTCCCGACGCTGGCGATGACGATCGCGCCGATCGCCTTCAACCAGCCTACGAGGATGTGGCCGACGCCGCCCGCCGCCGCGTGGACGAGGACGGTCTGGCCTGCCTGTACCCTGGCGCAGCGCTCGACCAGGAACTCGGCGGTGCAGCCCTTCAACATGAGCGCCGCCGCGGTCCGATCGTCGAGCGCATCCGGCAAGTGGAACAGGTTGGCGGCAGGGACATTGCGGTCGGTCGCATAGGCGCCGCGAGTCGGGCCAAACGTGCCGACGCGGTCACCGGGTGCAAAGCCGGTCACGCCCTCGCCGACCGCCATCACGACGCCCGCGGCCTCGCTGCCGAGGCCCGAGGGCAGGTCGACCGGGTACACGCCGCTGCGGTGGTAGGTGTCGATATAATTCAGCCCGACCGCGGTGTTGCGCATCCACACCTCGCCCTCGCCCGGTGGCGGCAGCTCGACGTCGCGCCACTGGATGACCTCCGGGCCGCCGGTCTTCTCGATGAATGCCACTCTCGCCATGCCGGCCTCCTGATGCGTTTCGTCGACACCCTACGGCATGCGTTTCGGGTTGCAACCGATCTCCGGCGAGCCCATTCCTTGGCGAGACAAGATGCGGAGAGGCACGATGAAAAGCTATTTGAAGCAGTATATCGATGGCGCGTGGGTCGAGAGCGAGGGCGGCACCGTCTATCAGGTGATCGACCCGTCGACCGAGCAGCCGTGCACCGAGATCACGCTCGGCACCGCCGCCGACGTCGACAAGGCCGTGGCTGCCGCTCGCTCCGCGTTCGAAAGCTGGAGCCAGACGAGCGTGCAGGAGCGGCTCGATGTGCTCGGCCGGATTATGACCGAGTACAAGGCGCGAATGCCCGATCTGGCGAAGGCGATGTCGCAGGAGATGGGTGCACCGATGGCGCTCGCCTCAATGGCGCAGGCGCCAACCGGGCTCGCGCATTTCTCGGCGACCGCGAAGGCGCTGGCGGCGTTCGAGTTTTCCGAGACGATCGGCAAGGCAACCGTCGTGCATGAACCACTCGGCGTCGTCGCGATGATCACGCCGTGGAACTGGCCGCTGAACCAGATCTGCGCGAAGGTCGCCCCTGCCCTCGCGGCGGGCGATACGATGATCCTGAAGCCGTCCGAGGAGGCGCCGTCGTGTGCGGTGATCCTGGCGGAGATCATGGATGCGGCGGGCGTGCCGGCGGGGGTCTTCAACCTGATCAACGGCGACGGACCCGGCGTCGGTGCGGCGCTGTGTTCGCACCGCGACGTCGACATGGTGAGCTTTACCGGCTCGACGCGGGCGGGCATCGCGGTCGCGCAGGCCGCGGCGGCTACGGTCAAGCGCGTGCACCAGGAGCTTGGCGGCAAGGCGGCGAACCTCGTGCTGGAGGGTTCCGATCTCGCCACCGTGTTGCCGCCGACGGTCGCGGGCGTGCTTGCCAATTCGGGCCAGAGCTGCATCGCGCCGACGCGACTGCTGGTGCATGCGAGCCAGGTCGCGGAGGCGACCGCGATCGTGAAGTCGATGATGGAGCAGACCAAGGTCGGCGATCCCGCCGAGATGGGCCAGCACATCGGCCCGGTCGTCAACAAGGCGCAGTTCGACAAGATCCAGGGGTTGATCCAGTCGGCGATCGACGAAGGCGCGACCTTGGTGACCGGCGGCGTCGGGCGTCCGGACGGGCGCAACGCGGGGTTCTACATCCAGCCGACGTTGTTCACCGACGTGCGTCCCGACATGCGGATCGCGCAGGAGGAGACCTTCGGGCCAGTCGCGACGATCACCGCGTACAGCGATCAGGACGAGGGTATCCGCATCGCCAATGCGACCGAATACGGACTGTCGGCGACGATCTCGGGCGATCCGGCTGCGGCGGCGAAGGTCGCACCAAGGTTGCGCGCGGGGCTGGTGACGATCAACTCGTGGAGCCCGGATATCGGCGCGCCGTTCGGGGGGTATAAGCAGTCGGGCAATGGCCGCGAGAACGGACGCTATGGGCTGACCGACTTCATGGAGGTGAAGACGATCACCGGCCTTCCGGGTGACGCGCGTGAAGGGAAACCGGCCGAAGCGGGCGCCTGAACCTCTCCCTCCCTCTCCCGACGGGAGAGGGAGTTAGTCGAGGTTGGGGCGAAGCCAGCGTTCGGCCGTCTTCAGGTCCGCGCCACGGCGTGCAGCGTAGTCCTCGAGCTGGTCGCGCCCGACGCGCGCCACACCGAAATACTCGGCCTGCGGGTGGCCGAAATAGAAGCCCGAGACGGCCGCTGTCGGGAACATCGCGAAGCTCTCGGTCAGTTCGAGGCCGGTCGCGGTCTCGGCGTCGAGTAGATCGAACAGGATCGGCTTGAGGCTGTGGTCCGGACACGCGGGGTAACCCGGCGCCGGCCGGATCCCGCGATATTGTTCCTTGATCATCGCTTCGTTGGTAAGCTGTTCGTCGGGTGCGTAGCCCCACAGGTCGGTGCGGACGTGTTTGTGGAGGCGTTCGGCGAAGGCCTCGGCGAAACGGTCGGCGAGCGCCTTCAGCAAGATGTCGTTATAGTCGTCGTTGTCCGCCTTGAAACGGGCGATATGCGGGTCGATCCCGTGGATGCCGACCGCGAAGCCGCCGAACCAGTCGTCGTGCGTGTCGACGAAATCGGCGAGACACATGTTCGCGCGGCCCTCGCGCTTGGCGATCTGCTGGCGGAGCATCGGGAGACGTACCGCTTCCCCCCCGCCCGCTTGCGGGAGGGGGTTGGGGGGTGGGCTCGCGCCATCCTCGGGCGTGACGGTGGAGGTGAGCGCGCGCCCACCCCCGGCCCCTCCCGCTTGCGGGAGGGGGGAAGCGATGACCACCACATCATCGCCCTCGCGCCGAGCAGGCCACAGGCCCGCGACGCCACGCGGCGTCAGCCACTTCTCCGCAATGATCGTATCGAGCATCGCCTGCGCATCCGCATACAGCGAACTCGCACTCTCGCCGACGACCTCGTCGGTCAGGATCGCCGGGAAGTTCCCCGCCAGTTCCCACGCGCGGAAGAACGGCGTCCAGTCGATATAGTCGCGCAGGTCCGACAGGTCCCAGTCGGCGAACACGTGCACGCCAGGCTTCACCGGTGCGGGCGGCTTCATCGCAAAGTCGGCCACAAACCCGCGCGCGCGGGCGGTTTCCAGCGGCAGCAACTCGCTCTGCCCCTTGTTCGCGCGCGAGATCCGTACCGCCTCATACTCGTCCGCAGTCTTCGTCACGAACTCGTCGCGGATGGTGTCCGACACCAACGTCGACGCGACACCCACCGCGCGGCTCGCATCGAGCACATGCACCACCGGGCCGTCATACGCCGGCGCGATCCGCAGCGCGGTGTGCACCTTGGACGTCGTCGCACCGCCGATCAGCAGCGGCATCGTCATCCCCGCGCGCTTCATCTCCTCGGCAACCGTCACCATCTCGTCGAGCGACGGCGTAATGAGGCCGCTGAGCCCGATCATGTCCGCATCATTCTCATTCGCAGATTCGAGGATCTTCGACCACGGGACCATCACGCCGAGATCGACCACGTCGAAGCCGTTGCACTGGAGCACCACGCCGACGATGTTCTTGCCGATGTCGTGCACGTCGCCCTTGACGGTCGCCATGATGATCTTGCCCTTGCCGCGCGCGCCGGGCTCCTTCATCGCCTCGATATACGGCAGCAGATGCGCGACCGCCTTCTTCATCACGCGCGCCGACTTGACGACCTGCGGCAGGAACATCTTGCCCGATCCGAACAGGTCGCCGACCACGTTCATGCCATCCATCAGCGGGCCTTCAATGACCTCGATCGGCCGCCCGTTGTTGCCGTCGATGATCAGCCGCGCTTCCTCGGTATCCTCGACGACGTGGAGGTCGATGCCCTTCACCAGCGCGTACTCGAGCCGCTTGTTGACGCTCAGCGAGCGCCATTCCGCCGCCGCCTTCTCCGCGACCACGTCGGTACCGCGATAGCGTTCGGCGAGCGCGACGAGGCGGTCGCCGGCCTCGGGGTCCTTGTTGAGCACGACGTCCTCGACTGCCTGGCGCAGTTCGGGATCGATGTCGTCGTAGATGTCGAGCTGGCCGGCGTTGACGATCGCCATGTCCATGCCCGCGGGGATCGCGTAGTACAGGAACACGCTGTGCATCGCCCGGCGCACCGGCTCGTTGCCGCGGAACGAGAAGCTGAAGTTGGACAGCCCGCCCGAGATATGGACATGCGGGCAGCGCGCCTTGATCTCGCGGCACGCCTCGATGAAGTCGACGCCGTAATTGTCGTGCTCCTCGATTCCGGTCGCGACCGCGAAGACGTTGGGATCGAAGATGATGTCCTCGGGCGGGAAGCCGATCCCGACGAGCAGCTTGTAGGCGCGCTCGCAGATCTCGACCTTCCGCGCCTTGGTGTCCGCCTGTCCGACCTCGTCGAACGCCATCACGACGACCGCCGCACCGTACGCCATGCACTTGCGCGCCTGCGCCAGGAACTGCTCCTCGCCTTCCTTCATGCTGATCGAATTGACGATCGGCTTGCCGCTGACGCACTTCAGCCCGGCCTCGATCACGCTCCATTTCGAGCTGTCGACCATGAACGGGATGCGCGCGATGTCGGGCTCGGCAGCGATCAGTTTCAGGAACGTCGTCATCGCGTGGTGCGCGTCGAGCAGCCCCTCGTCCATGTTGACGTCGAGCACCTGCGCGCCGCTCTCGACCTGCTGCCGCGCGACCTCGACTGCGGCGGGATAGTCGCCCGCCATGATCAGCTTCTTGAAGCGCGCCGAGCCGGTGACGTTGGTGCGCTCGCCGATGTTGACGAAGGAGGTGGAGGAGGAGGTGGTCGTGGTCATCGGTTTTCCAATTCCTCCCCGGTACGGGGAGGGGGACCGCTCGCAGAGCGGTGGAGGGGGCTCTCCACGAACGTTACGCCTGGTGGAGAGCCCCCTCCACCACGCCTTTCAGGCGCAGTCCCCCTCCCCGTGCCGGGGAGGATTTACGCCGCCATCGTGAACGGTTCGAGACCGGCGAGCTTGGTCCGGACTTCAGGTCGCGCCACGACCCGCGGCTCGAGCCCGCGCACGCCGTCGGCCATCGCCTTGATATGCGCCGGGGTCGACCCGCAGCAGCCGCCGAGCACGTTGACCTGCTTGGCCACCGCCCACTCGCCGACCAACCCGGCCGTCGTCGCCGGCTGCTCGTCATACTCACCGAGTTCGTTGGGAAGCCCGGCGTTCGGGTAGATCATGATCAGCGTATCCGCGATCGCCGACAGCGTCTTCACATGCGGCCGAAGCTGCTCCGCGCCGAACGAGCAGTTGAGCCCGATCGTCACCGGCTTGGCATGCCGCACCGCGTGCCAGAACGCCTCGACGGTATGCCCCGATAGGTTGCGGCCCGAGAGATCGGTCAGCGTCATCGACAGCATGATCGGTACATCACGGCCGAGGTCGTCGCCCGCCTCGATCGCCGCCATGATGCCCGCCTTGGCGTTAAGCGTGTCGAACACCGTCTCGATCAGGATGAAGTCGACGCCAACCCCCTCGCCGCCTTCGAGCAGCGCGTCGATCTGCTCGCGGTAGACGCCCTTGAGGTAATCGAAGTCGATCTCGCGAAAGCCGGGATCGTTGACGTCGGGCGACAGCGACAGCGTCTTGTTGGTCGGCCCGATCGCCCCGGCCACGAAGCGCGGACGGCCGTCCTTTGCCTCGTACTCGGTCGCGAGCGCACGCGCGATGCGGGCGGATTCGACGTTGATCTCGCGGACCAGATGCTCGGCGCCGTAATCGGCTTGGCTAATCACGTTGGCGCTGAACGTGTTGGTCGAGACGATGTCCGAGCCTGCGTCGAGATACTCGCGCGTAATCGTCTCGGGGACTTCCGGCTTGGTGATCGCCAGGATGTCGTTGTTGCCCTTCTGGTCGTGGCTCAGCCCGAGCGACCCTGCGTAAGCCGCCTCGTCGAGCTTCCAGTTCTGGATCTCGGTGCCGAACGCGCCGTCGGTGATCAGGATGCGCTTGGCGGCTTCCGCGTTGAAACGTTCACGTGGTGTCATCGTTTTCACTCCCCCCTCCCGCAAGCGGGAGGGGCTGGGGGTGGGCGCCCGCTATCCTCGGGCGGTATCGTTGGAGGCGAGCGCGAGCCCACCCCCGGCCCCTCCCGCGTACGGGAGGGGAGCAGAATTACGCCGCGGCGACCTTGTCGACAGGCTTCGCGCGCACGCCCAGCATGTGGCAGATCGCGTACGCCAGTTCCGCGCGGTTGAGCGTGTAGAAGTGGAAATCCTTCACGCCGCCCGCATACAACCGCCGGCACATCTCGGCCGCGATCGTCGCCGCGACGAGCTGTCGTGCGGCGGGATGATCGTCGAGGCCCTCGAACAGCCGATCCATCCACGCCGGAATCTCCGCACCGCAAAGCCCCGCGAATTTCCGCGTCTGCGCGACGTTCGACACGGGCAGGATACCCGGCAGGATCTGCGCGGTAATACCCGCCGCCGCGACCCGGTCACGAAATCGGAAATATGCTTCGGGCGAGAAGAAGAATTGCGTGATCGCGCGGGTCGCACCGGCATCGATCTTGCGCTTCAGATTGTCGATATCCGCGTCATGTCCACCCGATTCCGGATGGCATTCGGGATACGCCGCGACCGAGATCTCGAACGGATGCAGCTTCCGCAACCCAGCGACCAAGGCCGCCGCATTCTCATACCCGCCCGGATGCGCCTGATACGGCTGGCCCAAGGTAGGCATATCGCCACGAAGGGCAACGATATGCCGCACGCCCGCCGCCCAATATTCCTCCGCCACCTGGTCGATCTCGGCCTTGGTTGCCTCGACACACGTCAGATGCGCCGCGGCGTTCATCGACGTCTCGCGCTGGATCCGCGCCACCGTCGCATGCGTCCGCTCGCGCGTCGACCCACCCGCACCGTACGTCACCGACACGAAATCGGGCGCGAGCGGCTCCAGCGTGCGGATCGCTTCCCAGAGCTGAGTCTCCATCTTCTCGCTCTTGGGCGGGAAGAATTCGAAGCTCAGCCCGACATCACCCGCAAGATCCGCGAACAGCGGTTCTTCGAGCGCGCGGCGCGCTTCGGCCAACTGGGGAATGGAAATGTTCGTCATGCCGCCTTCACCTCACGCAAGCTCGCGCCGATCTTCCGGCCGAGCCATAATTTC
Source organism: Sphingomonas sp. SL1004 (assembly GCF_057815015.1). Classification (NCBI taxonomy): domain Bacteria; kingdom Pseudomonadati; phylum Pseudomonadota; class Alphaproteobacteria; order Sphingomonadales; family Sphingomonadaceae; genus Sphingomonas; species Sphingomonas sp. SL1004. The sequence continues at coordinate 320,533 of NZ_JBYMUX010000001.1, read as the reverse complement.
ACCGTCAACTCGCCACCCTCGAGCGTCTCGACCCGTGCCGTCTGCAAGCCTGCCGCCTCGAACCACGCCGCCATCTGCTCGTCCGCAAAGCCGAGGCGCGTATGCGCGTCGCGCAACCGCAGTTCCTCGCGGTCGTGGCTGGCGAAGTCGGCGATCAGCAACCGTCCGCCTGGAGCCAGCACTCGCGCCGCTTCACTCACCGCCGCACCCGGCTGCTGCGCGAAATGCAGCACGTGATGCAGGATCGCGACGTCCGCCGCGGCATCCGCCATCGGCAGCGCATACAGATCCGCCTGCCGCAATTCGGCATGCGTCATGTCGTGCAGTTTCGCCCGCGCCAGCCGCAACATCTCCGAACTGCGATCGATCCCGAGCGCGACCGTTGCCCGCCCCCCGAACAGTTCGAGCATGCGGCCCGTCCCTGTGCCGATATCGATCAACGTACCGATCGACGCGTCACCCAGCACAGCCGCCATAGCCGCCTCGACCTCGCTGTCGGCGACATGCAACGACCGGATCGCGTCCCACTCGTCGGCATGCCCTTCGAACCACGCCGCCGCGCTCGCGGCCCGGTCCGCGCGCACGGCTGCGAGCCGTGCTGCATCCGCCACCGCCCAGTGATCCGGCTCGGTCTTCGCCCACGCATCGAGCGCGCCCGCGACGGGTTCGACCACAGTCGGCGCTCCCAGTGCGACGAACACCCAGCTGCCCTCCTTGCGACGCTCGGCAAGCCCGGCATCGCACAGGATCTTTACGTGCCGCGAGACCCGTGGCTGGCTCTGCCCGAGCACCTGAGCGAGTTCGCCGACCGACAGTTCCATCCGTCGCAACAGCGCAAGGATCCGCAACCGGGTCGCGTCCGCCAGAGCACGGAAGATTTCGAGCGCCATCGTCATGCCAGGACATATAAAGAATTCTTTATATGAGGTCAACGCGAGCGTGAGCGTCTGCGGCTTATCGCATAGTGGCCGACCATGACGGATCGGAAACGCTTTACCCGCGTTCGATTGCGCTATGGGCTGGCCTGTCGCTGGTCCACAAGGCCATGTCCCCCCGGGATAAGCCATAGTCTCAACGGGAGTAGTAAGCATGAAGAAGTTCCTGATCCCCGCCCTGGCCCTGACCGCCGGCCTGGCAGCGTGCAGCAACAACGCGCAGGACCAGACCGCCCAGGCCGCCAACGCGATCGCCGCCGATGCCAGCGCGACCACGCAGAACGCCGTCAGCGACGTCAGCGCCGCCAGCGACCGCGCACTCGGCTCGGCCGAAGCGACGATGGACAATGCCGGCGACCATCTCGACCGCGCGACCGACAACCTTGGTGCCAAGACCGACCGCGCCGGTGACCGGATCGAAGCCGGCGCAGACCGCGCAGGCGCCTCGATCAGCAATGGTGCGGACCGCGCCGCCGACGCCACCGGCAACGCGCTGACCCGCGCCGGCAACGCGATCAAGGACTAAGCCTTGCCAAGGCGCCCCCACCTCCCCGTCATCCCGGCGAACGCTGGGATCTCCCGGTTCAGGTCACGACGACCGGCACGGAAAGATACCAGCTTTCGCTGGCATGACGGTGTGGTGGTGGGGGCGCTGTTTGCTATTTCTTCGTTGGCAGCCTGCTCACCGGCCCGCGAGCCCGGCGCCGTCACCGCCGACGAAGCACACCAGTTGAACGAAGCCGCCGCGATGCTCGATGCGAACAGCGTCGATCTGAACGCAGTCGCCGCCGCTCCCGACGACGCCGCGCCGGATACCGAAACACCCTCGAATCCCCTCTCGAACCAAAGCGATCAGACCCAATGACCCTTCGCCGCCTCGGCTCGACCGATCTCAAGATCGCACCTCTCGTTCTAGGCGGTAACGTTTTCGGCTGGACGGCCGACCGCGCCGCCAGCTTTGCCGTGCTCGACGCGTTCGTCGCGGGCGGCGGCACGATGATCGATACCGCCGACGTCTATTCGGCGTGGGTCGACGGCCACAAGGGCGGTGAATCCGAGGCGATGATCGGCGAGTGGCTCAAGGCCAGCGGCAAGCGCGACGACGTGCTGATCGCGACCAAGGTCGGCATGCTCCCCGGCGAAGGCGGCGAGAAGCTTGCCCCCGCGCGCATCGCGGCTGCCGCCGAAGCCTCGCTCAAGCGCCTCGGCACCGATCGCATCGACCTCTATTACGCGCACCAGGATGACGAGGATGTGGCGCAGGACGCCGTCCTCGAAGCCTTCGGCAAGCTCGTCGACGCGGGTAAAGTGCGCGTCATCGGCGCATCGAATTTCCACGCCGCTCGCCTGAAATCCGCGGTCGAGGCCGCCAAGACCTCGGACCTGCCGCGTTATCACGTCCTCCAGCCCGAATATAACCTCGTCAGCCGGACCAAGTTCGAAGGCGAATTGCAGGATTACTGCGTCACCGAGAATATCGGGGTGCTGCCCTATTATGGCCTCGCCTCGGGCTTCCTCACCGGTAAATACCGCACCAAGGACGATCTCGGCCAGAGCGTCCGCGGCGGCCGGATGGGCGAACTGCTCAAGGGCAAGGGCAAGGCCGTCCTGGAGGCGATGGACGCGGTCGTCGAGGCCACCAATGCGACGCACGCGCAGATCGCACTCGCCTGGCTGATTGCGCAACCCGGTGTGACGGCCCCGATCGCCAGCGCCACGAGCGTGAAACAGATCGAGGACCTGCTGCCCGCGATGACGCTCGAATTGTCGAAGGACCAACTCGACTCCCTCACCGAAGCCGGCGCCTGACCCAACGATCCTCCCCCGCCAGGGGGAGGTGGCTGGCGCTTGCCAGACGGAGGGGGAGGCAGGCGAAACGACTGTTCCGTATCCGCCCCCTCCGTCACCTTCGGCGACACCTCCCCCTTGCGGGGGAGGATCGACGGTCTGGCGCGTAGTGCTCGTTACGAGCCCCAAGGGCTGGCCGTCTTCGGCACCGAAACCCCCGGCGTCTTCGCGGAAACGCCATCCAGCCCGGCCAGCGGCAGCGCATCCGCCGCATTCCCGCTCGCAACCGGCACCGACACCAATATCGCGATATCCGCCGCCGTCTCCGGATCGGTCAGCCGGTGGACGATGTCCCGCACCGTCGCCACTTCCCAACCATCGTCATACGCGATCGCCAGCTTGTGACCGACCGCCGGCAGCGCATCGAACTCGTAATCCTCCTGCCGGTCAGCCGTAGCCCAGCTCGCGCCCATGAAAATCCGAACCAGCATCCGCGCACCTTCTCGTTTCGATCCGGCACCGCTCCGAGTGCCGGGCCGTTATTTAGCCAGCCCAAGTTGTTGCAGCATGAACGCCTGCCACTCGGAATTCTGGCGATAGCGCTCGAACCGGCCGGACTTGCCGCCGTGGCCGGCTTCCATGTTCACCCGGAACAGCAGCGGGTTCGTGTCGGTCTTCAGCTCGCGCAATTTGGCGACCCACTTGGTCGGCTCGTAATATTGGACCTGGCTGTCCCATAGCCCGGTGCCGACATACAGCGCCGGATACGCCTTCGCCTTGACGTTATCGTACGGCGAATAGCTCAGCATGTAATCGTACGACGCCTTCTGCGCGGGGTTGCCCCATTCGTCATATTCGAACGTCGTCAGCGGGATCGACGCGTCGAGCATCGTCGTGACGACATCGACGAACGGCACCTGCGCGATGATCAGCTTGTAATCCTGCGGCGCCATGTTCGCGACGCCGCCCATCAGCAGCCCGCCCGCGCTGCCGCCCATCGCCGCGACGCGGTCCTTCGCCGCGTATTTCTGCGCGACGAGATAGCGGGTAACATCGATGAAGTCGGTGAAGCTGTTCTTCTTGTTGAGCAGATGGCCGTCGTCATACCAGCCGCGGCCCATTTCCTGCCCGCCGCGGATATGCGCGATCGCATAGACCACGCCGCGATCGAGCAGGCCGATGCGCCCGGGATCGACGCCCGGGTCGCTCGAAATGCCGTAGCTGCCATAGGCGTATTGGAAGAGCGGCGCGGTGCCGTCGCGCTTGGTGCCCTTGGCATAGACCAGCGAGACGGGCACGCGCGTGCCGTCCCGCGCAGGCGCCCAGACTCGCTCGGTGACGTATTTCGCAGGGTCGTATCCTGGCACCGGCGCGACCTTCAGCACGCGTCGTTCGCCTGTCTTCGCGTTGACCTCGTAGGTCGTCGTCGGCGTGACGAGCGAGCCATAGGTGTAGCGGACCCACGGCGTCGCGGTCTCCTCGTTGACGTCGAGCGACATGCGATAGGCCGGTTCGTCGGCGGTCACCGCAGTCGACTTGCCGGCATTGCTCAATACGCGGATCATCCGGTTGCCGCCCTCGCGCTGGTCGATCGCGACGAACCCGTCGAACGGCTTGAACCCCTCGATGAAGACGGTGTCGCTGGCCGGCGTCAGGTCGCGCCATGCCGTCGTTCCTTTCGCCAGATCGGCATCGGCGACAGTCACGAGCTTGTAGTTCTTCGCGTCCTTGTTGGTGCGGATGATCCAGCGATTGCCGATATGATCCGCGCCGTAGCGGAACTCGCGCGCCCGCGGTGCGACGATCGTGAAATTCGTTGGCGCGGCGGCCGGTGCGCAGCGTTGCTCGTCGCTGACCGTGCTGCTCACGCCGATGCAGACGAACTTGTCGTCGGCGGTGCGCGAGACGCCCATCGAATAGGTGTCGTCCTTCTCCTCGTACAGCAGCCGATCGCTGGCGACCGGGGTGCCGAGGACGTGCGCCTTCACGCGGTAGCCGCGCAGCGTGACCGGGTCCTTCTCGACGTACAGGACCGTCTTGTTGTCATCCGCCCAGACGACGTTGGGCTCTATGTTCGAGAGCGTGTCGGCCACCGTCGCGCCGGTCGCGAGGTCCTTCACCTTGAGCACATATTGACGGCGGCCGACGGTGTCTTCGGCCCAGGCGACGCGGGCGTTGTCGGGGCTTACCGCCCAGTCGCTCAGCGCGAAGAAGCTGTGGCCCTTCGCCATCGCCGGCTCGTCGAACAGCGTTTCGGCAGGCGCGGTGCGGCTCCCCTTGCGGCGTTCGAGGATCGGGTAATCGGCGCCGGTCTGGAACCGCGAGCCGTAATAATAGCCGTTCTTCGCATACGGGACCGAGCTGTCGTCCTGCTTGATATGCGCGACGGTCTCTTCGTACAGCTTGGCCTGGAGCGGCTTGAGCGACGCGAGCTGCGCATCGGCATAGGCGTTCTCCGCGGCGAGATAGGCGAGCATCTCGGGGTTCTTACGCGTGTCGTCGCGCAGCCAGTAATAGTCGTCCGCGCGCGCGCCGTTGGGCGACATCACCTGGAACGGCTTCTTCGCGACGTGCGGCGGCTCGACCTGCGCGACCGCCGCGGTCGACACCAGCGCCACGCCAGCAAGCATCATGTACCGTATCGTCACTGTGCTGCTCCCTGCGCCGGCGTCGTTGCGACCGTCGGCTTCCGGTATCGATCGAACCAAGCGATGATCGCCGACGCCTTTGCCGCAGACTGCGATGGGCGGGCGGCAAGGCCACCGTGGCTCGCGCCCGGCACCTTGACCAGCGCGGTCGGCACGCCGCGGATCTGGAGCGCCGCATAATATTGCTCGGACTCGCTCACCGGGGTCCGGTAATCGTCGCCCCCGACCACCACCAGCGTCGGCGTCTTGACGTTGCCGACCAAGCTCAGCGGCGAGCGGTTCCAATAGCTCATTGGATCCTCCCACGGCAGCTTGGTGAACCAGTAGCGCGAGGTGAACAGCGTGTTGTCCATCGTCAGCGCCTCGCTGATCCAGTTTATCACCGGCTTCTGCGTCGCGGCGGCCTTGAACCGGTCGGTCTTGCCGACGATCCAGGCGGTCAGCAGCCCCCCGCCCGATCCGCCGGTCACGAACAGATTGTCCGGATCAGCGGTGCCGTCCGCGATCGCCGCGTCGACCGAGGCAATCAGGTCGTCGTAATCCGCGGCGGGATAGGTCTTGTCGATGAGGTTGGCGAACTCGGCTCCATAGGAGGTCGAGCCCCTCGGGTTGGTCCAGAGCACCGCGTAACCGGCCGCGGCGTAGAGCTGCATGTCGGTCGCGAAGCCGGGGCCGTAGGCGGCGTTGGGACCGCCGTGGATCTCGAGGATCAGCGGCACGCGCTGGCCCGCGACACGCCCCGGCGGGGTGGCGAGCCAAGCGTCGATCGGCCGACCATCGGGTGCGGTCACCGCGATTTTCCGGACCTGCGCGAGCGCCTTCGATCCGGTCAGCACCGCGTTGAGCGTGGTGAGGCGACGCGGCTTCCCGCCCGCCAGCACCCAGACGTCGGCGGGGGCGCTCGCATCGCCGCCGGTATAGGCGATCGTGCCGCCCTTCGAGACGGAGAACTCGCCGCCGGTATAGGGCCGATCGAGCCCGCCGCCCGCGACATTGTCGATCAGCGGCGTGACGCGGCCATCGACACCGACGCGGGCGACACGGCGCTGGCCGCGGTCGTCATAGCTCGCATACAGGCTACGGCCATCGGCGGACCACACCGCGTCTTCGATCGCCCGGTCGAGCGTGGCGGTGAGCGAGCGCGGCGAGGCGGCATCGCGGTCGCCGACATAGAGCTGCGTGTTCTCGTAGCTGCGGCGCTTGTCGTCGAAGCCGAGCCACGCGATCTTCGCGCCGTCGGGCGACACGCGCGGCTGCGCGTCCGGGCCGTCGCGCGTCGTCAGCGTCCGCATCGTGCCGCTCGCGGCATCGACCGCGATCACGTCGGAATTCATCACCTGGCGATCGGCGGCGGGCCCGCGGATCGCGGCGAAGACGATGCTGCGGCCGTCGGGCGTCCAAGACAGCGGGCCGCCATCGTCGAACTTGCCATAGGTCAGCTGCCGAGCCGCGCCCCCGTCCGCGCCCACCACGAAGAGATGGTCGTAGCCCGGCTTTACATAGCCCGTCCCGTCGTTTCGGTAGTTGACGCGGTCGATGATCGTCAGCGGCTCGGCCCATTTCGCGCCCTCGGGCTTGGGCGGCTGCGTGCCGAGCTTGGTCCCCTCGCCTGCTACCGTCGCGATATAGGCGAGCTTGGTCCCGTCCGGCGACCAGGCGAGCGCCTGCGGATCCCCGGGGAAGCTCGTTACGCGCGCACTCTGGGCGCCGCCGATCCAGCGGACGAACAGCTGCGATCCCTCGCCGTCGCGCGCGGCATAGGCGATCCGCGCACCATCGGGCGACCAGCGTGGGCTGCTGCCGTCGGTCGCGAACGGCGTCTGCCGTCCGCTCGCTACGTCGATCAGCCAGAGCGACGATTGCATCTTGTCGGTCATCACGTCGCCGGTGCGGCGGACATAGACGATCGTCTTGCCGTCCGGGCTGATCTGCGGATCGGCCGCGATCGTCAGGCCGAACAGGTCGCTCCCGGTGAAGCTGCGCGTCGGGCCGTCTGGTACCGGCGCAACCGGCTGTTGCTGGGCGAAGGCCGGCGTCGCCGCGAGCAGGAGGAGAGCAAGGGTCAAGCGCAACGAACGGCTCCTTCGAATGAACCGCGCGAAGATGACACACTATTACGGGGTGGCAAGCGGTACGAACGTCACCGGCAAACCATCCTTCGGGCGCGGGATCGGGAAGACCTGCCACGCATCGCCACTGCCCGCCGCCGCCTCGATCCGGTAGCGCGTAAGCAGATGCGCGATCAGCAGTCGCATCTGCATCGTCGCGAAGTGGAGACCGATGCACATATGTGCGCCGCCGCCGAACGGCACCCACGCGAACCGGTGGCGGCCCTTCGACGCTTCGGGCGTGAAGCGGAGCGGGTCGAACTTGTCGGGATCGGGCCAATGCTCGGCCATCCGGTGCGTATAGGTAATGCCCGTGCCGACGTTCGTCCCGGCGGGAATATCATACCCGCCGAAGCTGAAATCCTTCAGCGCGCGGCGCGGGATCGACGGGACCGGCGGCATCATCCGCAGCGATTCCTTGAACGCGTATTCGGTGAGGACGAGCCGATCGAGTTGCTCGGTCAGCGGCACGTGCGGGTCGAGCGCGGCGACCTCCTCGCGTAACCGCTCCTGCCAATCCGGGTTGCGCGCGAGTAGCATGACAAGGCTCGTCGCGGACGACGTGATCGTGTCGTGCGCCGCCATCATCAGGAAATTCATGTGGTCGGCAATCGCCAGCGCGGACAGCGGCGCGCCGTCGTCATCGGTCGCGCGGCAGAATTGCGAGAAGAAATCCTGGCCGTTGCCGGTCCGCCGCGCGGGGATTTCACGCTCGAAGAAGTCGACCAGATACGCGCGCGCCTTCACCCCCTTGCGCATCTGCGTCCCGGGCCAGGGTTTGCGGATCGGCGAGACGCTCGCCTGCACCTCGTCGACGAACGCCTGGTTGATCCGATCCGCCTCCGCGCCGAGCGGCACGCCAAGAAAACTGGTCGCGGCGAGATCGAGCGTGAGCTTCTTGACCGCGTCGTAGAAGCGCAAGGTCTGCCCGGCCCAGCCGCCGACCGCCGCCTCGATGCCCGCGTCGAGTTCGGTGGCGTAATGCCGCATTGGTTCGGGCTTGAACGCCACCGACAGCGCCTTCCGGTCGGCACGGTGCTTGTCGAAATCCATCAGCATGAGGCCGCGCGGGAACAGCATGTTGAGCAGCGGGCCCCACCCCTGCTCAGACGAGAAGATCTTGTCGCGATCGAACAACACCAGTTCGTTCGCATCGGGACCGAGCAGGTTGACGCCGGTCCCGCCGAGCGCGCGATTGCGATAGATCGGGCCGTATCGCGCCGCCATGCCTTCCGAGAACGCGATTGGATCGGCGAGCAACTTGAACGTGTTGCCGACGAACGGCAGGCCGTTGCTCCCCGGAATATGATCGAGCGCGTCCTTTCGCTGACGCGGGAGCCAGTGCGGACTGGCGTTCTGCAACATGGCGTGGCTCATCGGCGGATCCTCAGCGACATGCCGGCTTGGCAAGCCTCGAATACCGGCATAACTAATGTTCTGCAACCGGGGCGCGGACTCCGGGGCTTTGACAGGAGAGATGCATGGACCTCGCAAACAGTGCTGCCGTGGTGACCGGCGGTGCGTCGGGATTGGGCGCGGCAACCGCGCGGGCGCTGGCCGCCAAAGGCGCGAAGGTGGCGATCTTCGACCTCCAGGCGGACAAGGGCGAAGCGCTCGCGGACGAGATCGGCGGGGTGTTCTGCAAGGTCGACGTCACATCCGACGACAGCGTCGATGCCGGGTTCGCGGCGGCACGCGCGGCGCATGGTCAGGAGCGGATCCTGGTCAATTGTGCGGGCACGGGGAATGCGGCGAAGACCGCGGGGCGCTCGAAGCAGGACGGCTCGATCAAGCATTTTCCGCTCGATGCGTTCGACCGGATCATCCAGATCAACCTCGTCGGCACGTTTCGCTGCCTCGCCAAGTCGGCGGCGGGAATGCTGACACTGGAGCCGGGGGAAGACGGCGAGCGGGGGGCGATCGTCAACACCGCGAGCGCGGCGGCGGAGGATGGCCAGATGGGCCAAGCTGCGTATTCCGCCTCGAAGGCCGGGGTCGTCGGGATGACCCTGCCGATCGCGCGCGATCTGATGAGCGAGGGGATCCGGGTGAACACGATCTTGCCGGGGATCTTCGACACGCCGTTGCTAGCGGCGGCCCCGCAGCAGGTCCGCGATGCGCTAGCGGCGTCGGTGCCGTTTCCGAAGCGTCTGGGGCGGCCGGAGGAGTTCGCGGCGCTGGCGCTGACGATGATCGAGTGCGGGTACTTCAATGGCGAGGACGTGCGGCTGGACGGCGCGATCCGGATGGCGCCACGGTGATAATTTAAAGAGCTGTCCTCACCCTTCCCACCCGACCAGAGACCTCGGGGAGGGCGGTTGGTGAGGATGGTCGGGTGCGGGATAAGAGGAAACGTATCCTCCCCCGCAAGGGGGAGGTGGCTGGCTCTTGCCAGACGGAGGGGGAGGTAAGGGAAACGCCTGTTCCGTGTCCTCCCCCTCCGTCACCTCCGGTGCCACCTCCCCCTAGCGGGGGAGGATGCAAATACCGACCGCGCTAGGCCGCCCGCGCCAGTTGCCGGCCCTTGATCATATCCGCCGCCTTCTCCGCGATCATGATCGTCGGGGCATTGGTGTTCGACCCGATCAGTGTCGGCATCACCGACGCATCCACCACCCGTAACCCCTGCAACCCGCGTACCGTCAGCGTCGCATCGACAACAGCCATCGCGTCGTCCGCAGTGCCCATCTTGCACGTCCCCACCGGGTGGTAGATCGTCTCCGCGGTCCGCCTTACCCAGGCGTCGATCTCGTCGTCGGTGCGCACGTCCTCACCCGGCGACAATTCCCCCGCCCGGTACGGATCGAGCGCCGCCTGCCGCGCGACATCGCGACCGATCCCGACACACGCCCGCATCACCCGTCGATCCTCCGCAGTCGCGAGATAGTTCGCAGCAATCACCGGATCGGCAAACGGATCCGCCGAGCTTAGCCCGATCCGACCCCGACTTTCCGGCCGTAACTGGCACAGGTGCAACGTGAAACCATCCTCGGTCGCCTTCACCTTGCCATGATCCTGCATGATCGCGAGCACCGCGTGGATTTGAACATCCGGCCGCGACAGCCCCTCGCGCGACGACACGAACGCGCCTGCCTCGAGGAACTGCTGCCGCCCCGCTCCCTTGCCGCGCAACAAATAATTCAGCCCGACGCCGATCATCCCGACACCCTTGGTCATCGCATAGCCGGTGCGCAGCCCGCGCGATTTCCAGTTCATCACGACGTCGAGATGGTCCTGGAGATTCTCCCCGACGCCGGGCAGCGCATGCACCACGCCGACCCCCGCCGCGGTCAGCCGATCGGGATCTCCGATCCCCGATAGCTGGAGGATCTGCGGCGACTGCACCGCCCCCGCGCATAGCAATACTTCGCGCGTCGCCGTCACCGACTCTGCCCGCGCGCCCTTGTCGAGCACATAGTCGACGCCGACCGCCCGCGCCTTGTCGATCCGGATGCGCGTCGTCCGCGCCCCCGTCACGCAGGTCAGGTTACGCCGCGACAACACCGGCCGCAGATACGCTGCCGCGGTGCTCCAGCGCTTGCCGTCCGCGACGGTCAGGTCGTAGCGCCCGAACCCTTCCTGGCTCGCTCCATTGAAATCCTCGGTCACCGGATAGCCCGCCTGCCGTCCCGCCTCGACCAGCGCATCGTAGAACGGACTGTCGGACTCGCCGCCCGAGATCGTCAGCGGCCCGCCGCCGCCGTGCAGTTCGCAATCGCCGCGATGATGCCCCTCAAGCCGCTTGAAATACGGCAGCACGTCGTCGAACGACCAGCCGGGCAGCCCCATCTGCCGCCACTCGTCGTAATCCTGCGGATGCCCTCGCGTGTAGATCATGCCGTTGATCGACGAGCTCCCGCCCAGCCCCTTGCCACGCGGCCACCACAGGCGGCGATTGTCGAGATGCGGCTCGGGCTCGGTCGAAAAGCCCCAGTTGCTCGGGTTCTTGCTCTTGATGAGTTCGCCGACCCCGGCGGGCATCCGCACCAGCACGCCGTCGTTGCGCCCACCCGCCTCGAGCAGCAGCACCGACACATCGGGGTCCTCGGTCAGCCGCGCGGCGAGCACACAGCCGGCCGAGCCCGCGCCGATAATTACGTAGTCATACGTCTGCATGCCCGCATCCTCTTGTTCACGCTCCGCTTTTCTTACGGAGTCGCGGTATCAGGCTAGCGCTCGCACAGCAGCGTTAGCAACCCTCCGCGCAGCACGTCGCGGTCGATCGCCTCGTCCGGATGCAGTTCGCTGAGACCGATCGCGAGCAGCGCATAGGCACGGATCCCGGCTTCGACCGAGTCGAACCCGTGCGCGGACAATTGCGCGACGAGAAACGCCATCACCGTGTCGTCATGCTCGCGGATCGCCGCCGCCGCACGCGCGTCGCTCCTCGCCCAGGCGCGCATCGCCAGCGCCAGCTGCGCCATGTCATGATCGCGGACATGATCGGCGAACGCCCGGATCCGCTCGACCGGCGACAAGTCCGATGCGGACAGCATGGCCACCAGCGGATCGATATGCGCCTCGACGAAATACCCCGCGAGCGCCGCGTGATAGCCGTCGAAATCCTTGAAATGATGATAGAAACTACCGGTCGAGGCACCCAGCGCCTGCGCCAGGCTGCGCAGCTTCAGCGCGCGAAGGCCACCGGTCTTGAGCGACGACAGACCCATCTCCAGCCAGTCGCGCGGCGCGAGATCGCCACGCGGTGCCGTCGCCTCTTCCACCAATACCCTGCTTGACAAGCCATTCCCCATAACGAATGTTACGTCGTAACGAAGCCGGACGCAATCCGGCATCAGGCATCACGATCGGAGCAGACCGACGGGTGCAACAGGAGAGCGATGTGGCCGAGGCACTGATCATCGACGCCGTCCGTACCCCGCGTGGGATCGGTAAGACCGGCAAGGGCGCGCTTGCGCACATGCACCCCCAACATCTCGCCGCGACCGTCCTGAAGGCGATTGCCGAGCGAAACAAGCTGGATACCGCCGATGTCGACGACATCATCTGGTCGACCTCGACGCAGCGCGGCGAGCAGAGTGGCGATCTCGGGCGGATGGCAGCGCTCGATGCGGGCTATGACGTCAAGGCGAGCGGGACGACGCTCGACCGGTTCTGCGGCGGCGGGATTACCGCGGTAAACTTCGCCGCGGCGCAGATCATGAGCGGGATGGAGGACCTCGTCATCGCCGGCGGGACCGAGATGATGTCGCTGACCACGACTATGATGCAGGACGACATGGCGGCAGGCAAACGGCCGCTCGGGATCGGCTCGGGCAACGCCAGACTCGACGCCGCGCATCCGCAATCGAACCAGGGTATCTGCGCCGACGCGATCGCCAGCATCGAGGGGATCGACCGCGAAACGCTCGAAGCACTCGGGCTCGAGAGCCAGCGGCGTGCTGCCGTGGCGATCGCCGAAGGCCGGTTCGATCGCAGCCTCGTCCCCGTCACCGACGCCACCGGCGCGCTGGTCCTCGAAAAGGACGAATATCCGCGGCCCGATACGACCGCCGAGGGTCTCGCCGCGTTGCGCCCCTCGTTCGCCGGGATCGCCGACATACCGCTCGACGACAAGGGCACGACCTTCCGCAAGCAGATCAATCGGCGTTATCCCGACGTCGATATCAAGCACGTCCATCACGCCGGCAATTCCTCCGGTGTAGTCGATGGCGCCGCGGCCGTACTGCTCGCGAGTGCCGATTACGCCGCCAAGCACGGCCTGAAGCCCCGCGCACGGATCGTCGCAATGGCGAACATGGGCGACGACCCGACGCTGATGCTCAACGCTCCCGTCCCCGCCGCACGAAAAGTGCTCGCAAAGGCTGGGCTGACGGTCGACGATATCGATCTGTGGGAGATCAACGAGGCGTTCGCGGTGGTCGCCGAGAAGTTCATCCGCGACCTGAAGCTCGACCGTGACAAGGTGAACGTCAACGGCGGCTCGATCGCGCTGGGCCATCCGATCGGCGCGACCGGCGCGATCCTGATCGGCACGATCCTGGACGAGCTCGAACGCCGCGACCTGAAGCGCGGGCTCGTGACGATGTGCGCGGGCGGCGGGATGGCGCCGGCGATCATCATCGAGCGCGTCTGATGCACCCCGTCGCGCACGCGCTGACGACGCCCGACAAGCTTGCCTACATCATGGCGGCAACGGGCGAGACGGTGACGTATCGCGATCTCGATGCGCGGGCGAACCAAGGCGCGCACCTGCTCCGCTCGCTAGGGTTGAAGCGCGGCGACGGGATCGCGGTGCTGATGGACAATTCGCCGCGCTATCTGGAGGTGATGTGGGCAGCCGAGCGCACCGGCGTCTACTGCACCTGCCTCTCGTCGAAACTGACCGCGGCAGAGGCGGCGTACATCATCCGCGACGGCGATTGCCGTGTGCTGATCGTGAGCAGGGGATGCGCAGAGGTTGCTGCCGCGCTGGTACCGATGCTCGACGACGTGCGGCGCTATGTGGTCGACGGCGCGATCGACGGGTACGCGGCGTACGAAGCCGCGCGCGACGCTAAGCCCGAAACGCCCATCGCCGACCCGTCCCCCGGCGGCATCCTGCTCTATTCCTCGGGCACCACCGGCAAGCCCAAGGGTGTCAAGCACGCGCTGTCGGACGAGCCGTTCGGCACGAACGTCTCGCCGCTCGTGATGCTTGGCAAGGGGCTGTACGGCTTCACCCCCGAGATGATCTATCTCTCGCCCGCGCCGCTCTATCACGCCGCGCCGCTGCGCTGGTCGATGGCGGTGCATCAGGTCGGCGGCACCGTCGTCGTGATGGAGCATTTCGCCCCCGAGGCTGCGCTCGCCGCGATCGAACGCTACCGGATCACGCACGCGCAATGGGTGCCGACGCACTTCATCCGCCTGCTCAAACTCCCGCCCGAGGTCCGCGCGCGTTACGACGTGTCGTCGCTGAAGGCGGTGTGGCACGCCGCCGCGCCCTGCCCGCTCCCGGTCAAGCAGGCGATGATCGACTGGTGGGGGCCGATCATCGGCGAATATTACGCCGGCACCGAAGGCAACGGGTTCTGCGCGATCTCCAGCGCGGAATGGCTGACGCACAAGGGCTCGGTCGGCCGCAACCTGACCGCACAGACGATGATCTGCGACGAGGACGGCAACGCGCTCCCCGCGCGCTCCGAAGGCGATGTCTATTTCGCGGGCGGTGGCGCGTTCGAATATCACAACGACCTCGCCAAGACCGCGGAGGCCGCCAACGCACATGGCTGGACCACGCTCGGCGACGTCGGCTGGCTTGACGAGGAGGGCTATCTCTACCTCACCGACCGCAAGAGCTTCATGATCATCTCGGGCGGCGTGAACATCTATCCCGCCGAGATCGAGAATTTGCTCGTCACGCACCCGAAGGTCGCCGACGTCGCGGTGATCGGCGCGCCGGACGACGAGATGGGCGAACAGGTGGTGGCGATCGTCTGCCCCGCCGACCCGACCGAGGATCGCGCGCAACTCGCCGCCGAGCTCAGCGCATTCGCTCGTGCGAACCTCAGCCATGTGAAGGCACCGCGCCGGATCGACTTCCGCGAGACGTTGCCGCGGCACGAGACGGGCAAGCTCTACAAGCGCCTGCTCCGCGACGAATATTGGGCGCAAGCCAAGGAGTCCGCATGAACTTCGATTATTCCGACGACCAGAAATTCCTGAAGGACGAAGCGCGCAAGTTCCTTGCGGCGCATTGCGGCAGCGACCGCGTTCGCGCGGTGCTCGACGATCCCGCTAAAGCGTATGACGCAAACTTATGGAAAGCCGTCGGCGCACAAGGCTGGCTCGGCGCAGCGATCCCCGAGGAATTCGGCGGACTGGGGCTCGGCCATATCGAACTCTGCGCGATCGCCGAGGAACTGGGGCGAGCCTGCGCACCGATCCCGTTCGCCTCGACCGTCTATTTCGTCGCCGAAGCGCTCGCGCTCTACGGCAGTGACACCCAGAAAGTCCGATGGCTGCCGAGGATCGCGGCGGGCGACGTCATCGGCGCGTTCGCCACGTCGGAAGGCGCCGGCCCGGTCACCGCACGATCGGTCCGCACCACCGTCTCCGGTGGCACACTCACCGGCGAGAAGATCCCCGTCACCGACGGCGACGTCGCGGATCTGATCGTCGTCCTCGCGCGCGATGGCCTCTACCTCGTCGAGAAGGGCGCAGGCGTCACCGCGGAAGTCCTCGAAACGCTCGACCCGACGCGCAGCGCCGCCCGCCTCACCTTCACCGACGCGCCTTGCGAGAAGCTAGGCAGCGACGACGGCATCGCCGCGATGCAGGCGGTATTCGACCGCGCGGCGGTCCTCCTCGCGTTCGAGCAGCTTGGCGGCGCGGATCGCTGTCTCGAGATGGCGAAGGGCTACGCTCTCGATCGCTACGCCTTCGGCCGACAAATCGGCGGCTACCAGGCGATCAAGCACAAGCTCGCCGACATGTACGTGAAGAACGAACTCGCGCGCTCGAACGCCTATTATGGCGCGTGGGCGCTGAACGCGGGCGCCGCCGAACTGCCGCTCGCCGCCGCCACCGCGCGTGTCGCCGCGTCCGACGCCTATTGGTTCGCGTCGAAGGAGAACATCCAGACGCATGGTGGCATGGGCTTCACCTGGGAGTCCGACTGCCACCTCTATTACCGCCGCTCGCGCCAGCTCGCACTCGTCGCCGGCAGCCCCGCGGCCTGGCGCGAACGCCTCGTCGGCCAACTCGAAATGCGCAACGCCGCCTAGCTGGGCCGCCTGAAAGGACGAGCATGGACTTCAAGGACAGCGACGCCGAAGCCACGTATCGCGCCGCCGCGCGCGACTGGCTCGACGCGAACATCGCCGAGCATGACGCGGCCCATTACCCGGACGACATGACCAAGGCGAAGGCATGGCAGGCGCGCAAGGCGTCCGGCGGCTATGCGTGCATCACCTGGCCGCAGGAATGGGGTGGCGGCGGCGGTACCCCGATCGAAAGCGTGATCTTCAGCCAGGAAGAGGCGCGCCACGCAGTCGACGGCAGCTATTTCACGATCGGCCTCGGCATGTGCGTGCCGACCGTGATGGCCTATGCGGACGACGCGACCAAGCACCGCTTCGTCGGCCCCGCGGTCCGCGGCGACGAGATCTGGTCGCAGCTCTTCTCCGAACCCGCCGGCGGGTCGGACGTCGCCGCAATCCGCACACGCGCCGTCCGCGACGGCGACGACTGGGTGATCAACGGCCAGAAGGTCTGGACCTCGGGCGCGCATTACAGCGACTACGGCATCGTTTTGGTCCGCACCAATCCCGACGTGCCGAAGCACCAGGGCCTGACGATGTTCTGGCTCGACCTCAAGGCGCCGGGGATCGAGATCCGCCCAATCCACCAGATGTCCGGCGGGTCGAGCTTCAACGAAGTCTGGTTCGAGGATGTCCGCATATCCGACGCGCAACGCCTCGGACCGGTCGACGGCGGTTGGAAGGTCGCGCTGTTCACGCTGATGAACGAGCGTCTCGCGATCGGGACGAGCGGCGGCGTCGGCCCCGAGGACATCCTCGCCTTCGCCGCCCAGGCCAATGGCGGAGACGGCCCGCTGCTGAAGGACGCCGCGTTCCGCCAGACGCTCGCCGACTGGTGGGTGCAAGCGGAAGGCCTGCGCAACACCCGGATGCGGACGATCACCGCGCTGTCGAAGGGACAGGTGCCCGGCCCCGAAAGCTCGATCGGCAAGATCGTCGCCGCCAACCAGCTACAGGCGATCGGCAACACCGCGGTCGAGGCCGGCGATCAATACGGCATCATATCCGATCCCGCGCTGACCCCGCTGAAAGGCGCGTTCCACGCCGCGACGATGTGGGCACCAGGCCTGCGCATCGCCGGCGGCACCGACGAGATCCTCAAGAACATCATCGCCGAACGCGTCCTCGGCCTGCCCGGCGAAATCCGCGTCGACAAGGATCAGGCATTCCGGGACTTGCCGGTCGGCGCGTGATGATGGGTATCGTGCAACGGGCGAAACCCGTGAAAACGTAATCCGCGCTACCCGATTGATTACAGGGATTCATTGAGCAATGCTGTCATCAATGGTCTGTGGCGCTTTCGATAGCGCACAGTGGCAAGCAAGGGGTGACGACGATGTTGCAAGCGGTTTTGACATTCGCCTTGCTGGCCTCCGCCGGGGCAGCGACGTCGGCGCGGTTGATTTCCGTCCAGCTGGATTACCCGCCGACCGCGCTGCGTGCCCGTTCGGAAGGGGTAGTCGCGTTCGAGGTGAAACTGGCGAAGAATGGCAAGGTCACCGGATGCCGGGTCACGCAAACCAGCGATCATGCCGATCTCGACCAGCAGACTTGCAGCCAGCTACGAAAAACCGCGGAGTTCAAACCAGCGCTGGACGTGGCGGGCAAGCCTGTCGCAGCGACATATGCAGGCCGATTGCGCTGGAAGCTGCCAAGTTTACTACCAGAAGCAGTGCCGGCTGCTGCTCCGCAATAGATTGCGACCATGTGGTCAGAGGCTATCAACGGCTACATGATTAACTGAGGGCAGAGTATCGGATGTTGTTTGTCGAGAACGGACATATCGCTCTCGACCGAACCATTGGCGGTGAGCCCTCTTCCTAGCGTCTTGCATGCGTATTCGCGTTTGTCCCCCGTTCGAGGATGCCCCAATGACCGATATGCACACCATCCTCGCCGCCCAGCGCGATGCGTTCATGGCCGAGTTGCCCGTTACCAAGGCCGTCCGCCTCGATCGGCTCAAGCGCGCGGCGGCGATGGTGAAGGACAATGCTGCGCGGTTCTGCGACGCGGTGTCGGAGGACTTCGGCCACCGCAGCCGCGAGCAGACGATGATCACCGATATCGGCGCGTCGCTCGCGCCGATCGCGCATGCGGCGAAGCATCTCGACCGCTGGATGAAGCGCGATCGCCGCCCGGTGCAGTTTCCGTTGGGCTTGCTCGGTGCGAAGGCGTGGGTCGAATACCAACCCAAGGGCGTGATCGGCATCATCGCGCCGTGGAATTTTCCCGTGAACCTGCTGATGGCGCCGCTTGCCGGAGTCTTCGCGGCGGGCAATCGCGCGATGGCGAAAACCAGCGAATACACCCCTGCAACCGCCGCACTGTTCGCGGAGATCGCGCCGCAGTATTTCGCGCAGGACGAACTCGCGATCGTCACCGGCGGCGCTGACGTCGGCAAGGACTTCTCCGCGCTGCCGTTCGACCATCTCGTCTTCACCGGCGCGACCGCGATCGGCCGCCACATCCTGCACGCCGCCGCCGATAATCTGACGCCGGTCACGCTCGAACTCGGCGGCAAGTCGCCGGTCATCCTCGGCGCCTCGGCAGATATCGCGAAGGCCACCGAACGCGTGACGCTCGGCAAGATGATGAACGCGGGGCAGATCTGCCTCGCGCCCGATTACATGCTCGTCCCCTCGGCGGACGAGGCCAAGGTCGTCGATGGCATCAAGGCCGCCGCCAGCGCCATGTACCCCACCCTGCTCGCCAACGCCGACTACACCTCCGTCGTCAACGATCGCCATCACCAGCGCCTCACGGACTGGATCGCCGACGCCCGCGCGAAGGGTGCGACGGTCGAGGTCGTAAACCCCGCCAACGAGGATTTCGGCGCCGCAAATTCGCGGAAGATGCCGCTGCACATCGTCCGCGACGCGACGGACGACATGATCGTGATGCAGGAGGAAATCTTCGGCCCCGTCCTGCCGATCCGCCGCTACGACGGCATCGACGACGCGATCGCGCAGGTGAACCGCCGCGACCGCCCGCTCGGGCTCTATTATTTCGGCAGCGACGAGGCGGAGCGCCGTCGCGTGCTCGACCGGACGATATCCGGCGGGGTCACGCTCGACGACGTGATCTTCCACGTCTCGATGGAGGACCTGCCGTTCGGCGGTAGCGGCCCGTCGGGGATGGGCGCGTATCACGGCCTCGACGGCTTCCGCACGTTCAGCCATGGCCGCGCGGTCTACAAGCAATCGAAGCTCGACGTCGCCAAACTCGCCGGACTCAAGCCGCCTTACGGTGCGGCGGCGGCCAAGACGATCGCGCGGATGATGCGCTAAAGCTTGAGGCCGATCGAAATCCGATATGACGCATTTCCTGAAACTTGCTCCCCTATCCTGGACTGGTTCGCCGGATATCCCTTCGGAAAAAGCCTGCTTCCCCGCGAAGGCGGGGATCCAGACCGGGCTCCCGCCTTCGCGGGAGAACAAGGAGGGGCCTGGTAAGGTCGGATTGCAGACGTAACGCTGCTCGACCAAGACGGAATTCCGATAGGCCTATTAGACCGCGCGCAGCTTCGGTCGTCCCGCCGGCGACTGTCTCAGCAGCTCATCGACCCGAGCGGCCAGATCAACCTGGCGAAACGGCTTGGCGAGGCGGATGATATCGTCGGGTACGTCTTCGCCTGCCGCTGCATAGCCGGTGACCAACAGTGCCGGCATCCGGTTTCCGGATGACCGCAATTCGCTGATCAACTGCCCTCCGGTCATCCCAGGCATGAGGTAATCGCTGACCAATATATCGGCGTCGACGCCGGATCGGATCGCCGCCAGCGCCTGGCTCGCCGACGCAATCTCGACCACGACATAGCCGATGTCGCGCAGCATGTCGGCGGTAGCCGCGCGGACCAGATCCTCGTCGTCGACCAGCAACACCTTCGCACCGCGTCGCGCCTGGACCGGTTCCGACGCGGTCTCGACCGTGTCCGCGGGCGCTTCGGCAGTGGCCGGCAGCCACAATTCCACCGCGGTCCCCGCCCCCGGTTCGCTCGTCAGGCGCAGCGTACCACCCGATTGCGCGGCCAGCCCGTGGACCATCGACAAGCCCAGCCCGGTGCCCTTGCCGACGCCCTTGGTCGAGAAGAACGGCTCGGTCGCCCGCGCGAGCGTGGCGCGGTCCATGCCGATCCCGGTGTCCGCCGACACCAGCCGCAGATAGCTGCCCGCGGCGAGCCCGACGGTGTTGCGATCGTCGACCACCGCCTGGTTGACCGACAGAGTCAGCCGCCCGCCCCCCGGCATCGCGTCGCGCGCGTTGATCGCGAGGTTCAGCAGCGCGAGTTCGAGCTGGTTGGGATCCACCCGCGCCGACGACAGATGCCGCGGCACTTCGAGCACGACGGTGATCGACGGCCCGAGCGAGCGGCGGATCAGGTCGACGAGCCCGTCGATCAGCGCGCCGATATCGACCGCGCGCGGCTGCAATGCCTGCCGCCGTGCGAATGCGAGCAGGCGTTGCGTCAGCGTCGCGGCACGCTCGGCGGCCTGCAGCGCGCCACCGATCATCCGCTGCGTCCGTTCGTCGTCCTTGTGCCGCCGCCGCATCAGATCGAGGCTGCCGACGATCGGGGTGAGCAGATTGTTGAAATCATGCGCGACGCCGCCCGTCAACTGGCCGATCGCGTCCATCTTCTGTGCCTGTGCGAGTTGCGCATCGGCTTCTTTGCGATCCGTGACATCGGATACCACACCCGTCATTCGGGTCGCGGCGCCCTCGTCATTGTAACGCACGCGGCCCTTGACCACGATCCACCGCTGGGCTCCGTCCGCCGCGTCGATGCTGCACTCCAGATCCAGCGTGCCCGATTGCAACGCTTCGTCGAAGGCCTGTTTCACCGCGGTTCGCTGCTTGGGCTCGACATGATCGAGAAAGCTGTCGACCGTCCAATGCGCCGTACCGTTCGGGTAGCCGAAGATCTCGTCATGTCGCGGCGTCCGCCGTGCTTCGCCTGTCGCCAGATCGATATCCCAACTGCCCATGCCCGCAGCCTCGAGCGCGATTTCGAGACTTTCGCGCGCGGACTGCAGTTCGGCGGTGCGGTCCTGCACCGCGCGCTCCAGCGTCACCGCAACGTCGCGCAACTCATATTGGCGGCTACGAGCGGTCAGCGCCGATCGGATCGCGCCCAGCATCGCCTCGGCGTGCAATGGCCGCTCCAGCAATACGACGTTGCCCAGATCGCGCAGGCGCTGCGTCGCGCGCAAGGTCCGCGGCGTCTTGGTCCCGTTTGCCAGCACGACGAACGGAATATCCGCCCATTTCGGCTGCCCCGCGACCCAGTCCGCCAGCACCGTCGGGTCATCTGTCGTCAGCGCTTCCTCGGTCAGCAACACCACCCCCGCCGCGGCCTGTAGGTGCGCGAGCAGATCCGCGCGGTCCTTGCAGATCGTCGCCGGAATGCCGTTCCTGTCGAGCAGGTCCGCCGCGATCGCGGCATCGCGACCACGCGGCGCGAGGATAAGGACCCGATTTTCCATGCTAGGTCCGAGCGTCCTCGCTTCCCATCCGGCTGGCCATGAGCGTCTTTCCTTCGCCGGAGAATGTCGGCACGCCGGTCAGCACACCCTGGAAATGCCGCAACGGTTCGCCGACGTGCAAACCACTGCTACCGATCTGAAACTCCCGGATCGTCCGTTCGTGCCGTGCCGTGCGCGTTTTGATGACCGAAATCGCCTGACGGACTTCGCCATGCGCCTCGAAATAGCGCAACTGGACGATCGTGTCGGAGAGATAGCTTAGGTCGACATCGGAGCGAACGTCGCCGGTAATCCCGTGCAGCCCGAGGATCAGCAGGCTGACGATCCCCTTCTGGCCGAGATAGGTCAGCATCTCGTGCATTTGCAGGATCAGGAACTGCTCGTTCGGCATCGCCTGCAGATACGCATTGAGGCTGTCGATCACGACGACCTTGGCATGGTGCGTCTCGACCGCCGCGCGAACTGCGTTCGAAAACTCGCCAGGCGACATTTCGGCAGGGTCGATCGCGCGTAGTTCGAGCATCCCGCTGGCGACGAACGGCGCCAGGTCCATGCCCAGCGACGCGCTCCGCTTCAGCAACGTCGGCAGGCGTTCGTCGAACAGGAAATACGCCGCCCGCTCACCGCGCTTCAGTGCCGCAACCATGCACTGCACCGACGCGGTGGTCTTGCCGACGCCCGCGGGGCCGGTCAGCAGCGTCGCCGTGCCCGGAATCAGCCCGCCGCCGAGCAATGCGTCGAGTTCGCTCGATCCGGTCGTCATCGCCTCGTCGTCATATGGTTCGCCGTGCTCGGAGGCGACCAGCCGCGGATAGACGCACAGCCCGCCCCGCTCGATCTCGAAGTCGTGATAACCGCCGCGGTAACGGACGCCGCGCATCTTGACGACGTGCAGTCGGCGGCGCTGGGCGCCGAAGCCCGACAGCGTCTGCTCGAGCGAGATCACGCCGTGTGCGATGCTGTGCAACTGGAGATCGCTGCCGCTGCCGCTCTTGTCGTCGAGGAACAGCACGGTGCAGTCGCGCGTCGAAAAGAAGTGCTTGAGCGCGAGGATCTGGCGACGATAGCGGATCGGGCTCTGCGCGAGCAGGCGGAGTTCGGACAGGCTGTCGATCACCACGCGGACCGGCCGTATCTCGTCGATCTTCGCCATCACGTCGCGGATCGTCTCGCCCAGCTCGACCTCGCTCGGATGCAGCAACGTCTGCTCATGATCCTCGCCGAGCCCATCGGCAGGCACCATCTCGAACAGCATCAGCGGATCGAGCGACCAGCCATGCGTCTTGGCCACCGCGCGCAGTTCGACCTCGGTCTCGGCCAGGGTGATGTACAGCCCGGTTTCGCCGACCTCCGCTCCGGCGAGCAGAAAGCCCAGCCCCAGCGTGGTCTTGCCGGTGCCCGGCGTTCCTTCCACCAGATACATTCGATCAGGCGTAAGGCCGCCGTTGAGAATGTCGTCGAGTCCTGCGATTCCTGTCCGTGCCAGCATGGGCAGGTCGTCGTCTTGTGCCAATTGGCACTCCTTCCTCTCGCCCGGCGCGCCAATATCGGGCGCCAAGCCCCAGCGATCATAGGAGATCCCGTCGCAATCGCAAAGCTGCGGATCGACAGCCGCTCCGCCTGCAGTCCGCCTGCGCGAAACGCGGCTAGTCGGGCCGTCCCAGGAAGACGACGCCCGGCACCGCCAGCGTCTGCCCAGTCGGTGCGAGCCGACCGTCCGCGGCGACCCGGAACGCGACGAGCGTACCCGATCGCTCGTTGCCGACGATCAGCCGCCGTTCGCCGTCGAGCAGCAGGAACATGCGGGGCCAGTTGCCACCGCTCGCGACATGCTGGAGCAGCGTCGGCGTTCCCGCGGCATCCAGCGCATAGACCGCAAGGCTGTCATGCCCGCGATTGGACACGTAGAGCCGACGCCCCCCGCTATCGATCGCTATGTGCGCGGCCTGCGACGCGCCGGCATGGCCCGCGGGCAAGGTCGACACGCTGTGCCGCGTCGCAAACGTCCCGTCGCTCGCCGCGTCCAGCGTGAAGAGCGCGTTCAACAGTTCGCTGACGACATAGGCGCGCTTCAGCCGGGGGTGCCGAACCATGTGTCGCGGCCCCGCCCCGGCCGGCGCACGCCACGCGACCACTGGTGGCGCCAACGTCCGCGCCTGTGGATCGAACCGGTAGGCGAAGATGGTGTCCGCGCCGAGATCGATCGCATGCAGCCAGCGCCGATCCGGACTGAAGCCGACCCAATGTGCGTGCGGCCCCTCCTGCCGATCAGGGTTCGGGCCGGCGCCGCTGTGGCGGAACAGCATCGGCGCGGCGGGGATGCCGGTGCGCGTATCGAGCCGGTGGAAGGCCACGCTCCCGCTCGAATAATTTGCGACCGCCAGGCAGGCGGACTGCCGGTCGAGCGCGAGATAGCAGGGGTCTGCGCCATCGGTGGCAGCGGTGCCACGCCGGGCCCACCCCGGCGCATAAGCGGACACTTCACCCTCCGTCTTTTCCCGAACCAGGTAATAGGCGCCACCCGGACCACCACCGACACCGAACGACGCATCGTCGATCCCCTGGATCGGCGTGCCGATCGACCAATGATCGCGGCCGGTATCATAGACGACCGGGTAGAGCCCTTTGCCGCCTTCGCGCGCATACGTCCCGGCGACGAGCCGCACCACGCGACCGGACGCAGCGACGGAATATGTCAGTGTGGCGCCGATAGTTGCCCCGATGGTGGTCAGGGCAGTCCGCCGTGTCGTGGTCCAGTCGCTCATCTCGATCCCTTATCTGCCGCGCCGCCATGCGTCACGCTCATGCAAGAGACAATGATGCCAATCTAAGTGGCAGTAATACGGCCATAGTATTGGGCAACTGGGTAGGGTCGGGTGCGAACGTGCACGATCATGACGGCTCTGGTATGTCAGCATCCGATCTTTACAATCGATACATACGTCCGACATCACGATCATCGATAATGTAACTTTTCGATATCGAACGGCATTTCAGCTTTTCCAAATCGACCGTAACTACAGTCATTTAAGTTTTTATAGCCAATCCGCCGCCGATGTGGCAGTCGCGCGAAATTCTAAATAAATGTTAAGGTTTGCACGATGCTCGTGGGGCAAGTTCTGGGGGGTACGAACGGCATCGGCGCTCCCTCGGCGGCGTTCGCCATGCCCCCGGGTATGCGGATGCGCTACGACCTGCCCGATGCGTCGCTCGCCGAGTATGTGACGGGCTACGCGATCTACGCCGCCGACGATCGCGCGCCGATGGTCAACTGGTATCTACCGGCGCCGGCGATGCTCTCGTTCACGGTCGATGCCGGCGCGATCGACGTCTCGATCGGCAACCACCGGTTCGGGCCGCTCGACCGCGCCAGCCTTTACGGCCCGACCAGTCGCGCATTCCGGACCGTTACGCATGGCGGCGTGGCGGTCGGCATCGGCCTGAGCGCGCTCGGCTGGGCGCGGATGATCGGGCGCCCCGCGGCGGACTATCACAACCGCGTCGCCTCGCTCGGCAGCATTCTCGGGCCGCAGGTCTCCCAGCGGTTCACCGACGGGCTCGACGCGCTCGATACCGACACGATGATCAAGCCGTTCCTGGATTCGCTGCTGGCGCCGATGTTTGCAAGACGGTCGCCGCACGAGGACAATATTCGCGCGTTCACGACGCTGATGGTGACCGACGGCGTGATCGAGATGAAGGACGTTGCCGACCGGCTCGCGATTCCGACGCATGAATTGCGCCGGATGGCGACCCGACATTTCGGCATGCCACCCAAGCTGCTGCTGCGTCGGTCGCGATTCCTGCGCTCGTTTATCGGCCTGATCCGTGCCGAAGGTCTTGGCGATTATTCGGGTATCGACAGCAGCTATTTCGATGCGTCGCACTTCCTGCGCGACGCTGCCACGTTCCTCGGCACCACGCCGCGCCGGTTCATCGGCGGGGAAACCGTGTTCCTGCGCGCGAGCCTGCGCGCCCGCGCCGCGGTGATCGGTGCGCCTACCCAGGCGCTCCACGAAGTCGAAAAGAAGACCGTTCCCGGAACCACGACGCGCCCCCCCGACCCGCCTCACCACCACGTGACGCTTTAGGAAACTCCCCTCAGTCGCCCGCAAACGTCAATGCCGAGGTCCGTCGCTCGCGCTCGTTGATCAGCAGCGCACGACCTGCCGGCGCGGTCGAGCGTTGCGGGCAATCGCTGCGGAAACAGGCGCGACACCCGAGACCGATCGGCATCGCTTCGCCGGTCAGGTCGATCCCGCGCGCAACCGCCAGCACGCCCGCCTGCGCAGCCGCGACCCCCAGACCGATCGCGAACTCCGCTGGAATCGCACCATAAAGTCGGCCCTGCGGACTCACCGTGCGGGCCATCGTCAGCCAGCGAGCGCCATCTTCCAGTTCGACGAGCTGAACGGTAAGGCTGCCGGGCCGGTCGAACGCGTGGTGGAGACGCCACAACGGACAGCGGCCATCCGCCTCGACCAGCGCCGCGCCGCTCGCGCCGGGATAGCGTTTCGAGGCCTGCCCCGCGCGATCGATCCGGATCATGAAGAACGGCAGCCCGCGCGCGCCGACGCGCTGCAACGTCGTCAGGCGGTGCGCGACCTGTTCGAAGCCCGCCCCGAACCGGCGCTGCAGCAGTTCGATGTCGTAGCCGGTCGACTCGCAGCCGCGCAGAAACCGCGCATAAGGCATCATCAGCGCCGCCGCGAAATAGCCGAGCAGATGCCGTCGATACAGCCGTTCGGCAGCCCGATCCGCAAAGCCCGCCCCCTTCGCCAGCGCGTCGATCTCAACCTTCGCCTCGATCTGGCCAAGCTGGAACGCGACGGCAAAGGTGCGCGACGCCGGATCGAGCACCTCGCTGAGCTGCAACTGCCGCGCGTGCAGGTCGAGCCGGCGCAGCGTATCGGGCAACACGTCGGCCGGCAGCACGCGGATCGTCAGGCCATGCTTGGCGCGCAACCGCTCGGCGATCGCGCCATACAGATCGCCAGAGCCCAGCCGCAATTCGTCCGCCAGTGCTTCGGCGGCAGCATCGAGATCGGCGAAGTGATTGCGCCAGCGCTCGATTTCGCGACGCACCAGCGTGACGGGATCGTCGCCCGCCTCAACCACCGCACCACCGCCGATCCGGTCGAACACGCGCGCGAAGGCCGCAGCGCCGCCGGGCGCGCTCGCAAGCCACTCCTCGACTTCGTTACGATCGATCTCGAGGTCGGCGAACATCGGGTCGGCCAGCCGCCGTCGGATTCCCTCCGCACCGCCGCCCGGCTCGGCCGCCGCCAGCGAGCGCGGATCGAAGTCGAAATTCTCGGCGAGCTTGACCAGCAGCGTCGCGGACACCGGACGCTGGTTGCGTTCGACGAGGTTCAGATAGCTCGGGCTGATCGCGAGCATGTCGGCCATCGCCGCCTGCGTCAGGCCGGCACCGCGCCGCAATCGGCGGATCGCATGCCCCGCCAGCAATTTCCGCTCTGCCATCGCCGCCTCCTGTCACGATCTTTACAGAGCGACAGCTGAATAACAAGAACGACCTACAGCGCGACGCTCACCGATCGCCGGCGAGCATTCCAGATAACCGACATTGCTCGTTATTACACGTGCATCGCCTCTCTCGGCACGCAGACACTGTAAAGAGAGAGACAACATGATCTTGCCGGCGCCTTGAAGGCGACCCTGCAAGCCACGTTACACCATCGAAGGAGGCAAGCCATGCAGACGACCACCGAACAACCCCGCGCCCGTGCCGTCTTCTCGACCAACGATTTCGCGCTGATGAAGGAAGTTCTCGGCGAGATGATCAGCCGGACCTCGATCGACGACACGCGGCTGATGCGGATGAGCGCGCTGTACCACCGCCTCGGCCGGCTCGGCTGACACGCCTTACGCAGTTTCCTGGGGAGGAAAGGTGCCCGCCGGTGGTTCGTCCACCGGCGGGCATTCCTGCGAGTCCCTATCCTCCCCCGTCAGGAGGAGGCTAGCAAGGTCTTTGCCAACCTGTTGCTATGCCGCCCTTTCCAACCCCATTTCCTCGTGTAGGACGGCGGGATGGCCAAGACACTGACCGCTCGCATCAAGGACGACATCGTCCTGTATGGCGCACTCGCTGCAAATCTCGGGATCGGCGTGGCGAAATTCGTTGCCGCCGGGCTGACCGGATCGTCTTCGATGTTGACCGAGGGATTCCACTCGGTGGTCGACAGCGGCAACCAGGTACTGCTGCTCTATGGCCAGCGCAAGGCCAAGCGCCCCGCCGACGAAGCGCACCCGTTCGGTTATGGCCGCGAGCTGTATTTCTGGGCGTTCGTCGTCGCAATCCTGATCTTCGCGATCGGCGCCGGCGTGTCGATCTACGAAGGGTGGCGCCATATCCAGTCGCCCGAGCCGCTGTCCAGCCCGACGATCAACTATGTCGTGCTGGCGATTTCGTTCGCGCTCGAGGGCAGCAGCTGGACGATCGCGATGCGCGAATTCGCCAAGACCAAGGGCGAGATGGGCTGGTGGTCTGCGATCCACCGCTCGAAGGACCCGGCCGGCTTCATCGTGCTGTTCGAGGATTCGGCCGCGCTCGCCGGTCTGGTCATCGCCGGGATCGGCATCTGGGCAAGCCATGCCTTCAACGACGCGCGGATCGATGGCGCCGCATCGATCGCGATCGGCGTGATCCTCGCGCTGGTGGCGGTCCTGCTCGCGCGCGAATCGAAGGGCCTGTTGATCGGCGAGCGTGCCGACCCGACCGTCATCGCGACGATCCGGAGAATCGTCGCCGCGCACCCGGCGATCGTCGCGGTCAATCACGTCCGCACGATCCACACCGCCCCCGACAGCATCTTCGCGGCAATCAGCGCGGACTTCGACGACGCCGTCACGATGGGCGAAGGCGAGACGATGATCGAGGCGATGGAGGCCGAGTTGCGGACCGCCGTGCCGACTCTGTCGTCAATCTACATCCGCCCCGAAAAGCGCGAGAATGCGACACTGTCCCCCACATCGACATTTGCGCAACACACCGATGAAAATACCATGCAAAACTGATGTAAATCACGGTTAGAGCGCTGGTAAGGCTCGTTATTCCTCGATAATTTCTCGGCATGAGACCGTTGCTGCGCCTGCTCGCCATGCTGTGTCTGTGCAGCATTTTCGCCCTTCCCGCGCAGGCTGCGGTCACGATAACCTTCTGGAGCCACGAACTCGGCAACAGCTTTCCGCACGCGTTCTTCACGGTGCGCGGCGTGCCCGATGCCGGCGGTGCGCCGGTCGATGCGAACTTCGGGTTTACCGCCAAGTCGGTCTCGCCGGCGCTGCTGTTCGGCCCTGTGGCGGGCAAGCTCGACATCGCCAAGCCATTCTACGTCGCGGGCAGCAACGCCCACTTTTCGGTGGTGATGACGGACGCGCAATATACCGCCGTGCTCGCGCTGGTCGACGCGTGGAGCGAGGGCAAGCCCGACAGCGTCTACCGCCTGGCCGATCATAATTGCGTTACGTTCGTGAAAGAGGCGGCGCGGCGCGTCGGGTTGACCGGGCTCGACCAGCCGAAACTGATGAAGAAACCGCGGTCGTTCCTGAAGGCGGTGGCCGCGGCGAACACGGGTCGCATCACGATCGTCGACCGACACGGCAAGGACTATCTCGCAAGCCTCCCCCCGCTCACGCCCGTCGCGACGATCGCCACTACTGCGCCCGACCGCGTCGCGCGCCCCGTCCAGATGACCGCACCGCGCGCCTCTGCGCCGCGCTAGGGCGCCGGCACCAGTTCCACCACGTCGAGCACCGATTCGAAGCGCGGATACGGCAGCACGACGCGCCAGCGTTTCGGCCCGATCCGTTCGATCAGCCCCGCCATGTCGCGGTTGGCGTCTCGGCCGTAGCGCATCGGCCGCTTCTCGTCGCCGAGTTCCATCGTGCCCAGAAACACGGCGCGCGAGTCGGTATCAGCGAAGATCGTCCCGACCGGTCGCTGCGATCCATCCAGCTTGACCAGACTGACGACATCGCCCTCACCGCTGCCGTCGATCCGGCAGGCGAACGCGGCCGACGCCGCGAACGTCGGGCCGATCCCGGCGCGCGCCCCGAGCTTGAAGGTCCGGCATCGATAGGCACCCGACGGCGGCACGGCATCGGTGAGCGCATGGTCCGGATCGAACAATTGCGGCTCCTTCGCGATCTCGCGCGGATCGACTTCGGCAAGCGCATCGACCCACGCGCCGCGCCAGCCGCGCAATCGACCACGGTCCGCCGAGGTCGCGACCTGGCGCCAGTCCTTGTCCCGGCTGTCGTTCCGAAACGGTGCCGCCCCAGCCGTCGCATTTGCACAGCATTCCATCACCATGACGCAGGCCGCAATTCTTGAAATTCGCATCGCCCTCGCCCTCGTCCGCGTGCCGAAGCTACGCTTGTATCTCTATGATCGGCAACGCTTTTCCGCCGCCGGTCCCGATGCCTGATCAGGCCGCCGTCCAGCCACCGTCCATCGACAGGTTCGCGCCGGTGATCGCCTTCGCCTCGTCGCGGCACAGGAACAGCGCGAACGCCGCCACCTGTTCGGGCGTGACGAATTCCTTGGTCGGCTGCGCGGCCAGCAGCACGTCGTTCATCACCTGGTCGCGCGTCAGCCCGCGCGCGCCCATCGTGTCGGGAATCTGGTTCTCGACCAGCGGCGTCCAGACATAGCCCGGCGAGATGCAGTTGACGGTGATGCCGTCGGTCGCGGTCTCCAGCGCGATCGTCTTGGTAAGCCCGGCGATCGCGTGCTTGGCCATCACGTAGGCGGACTTGTTCGGGCTCGCGACCAGCGAGTGCGCGGACGCGGTCGAAATGATCCGCCCCCAGCCCTTGGCGCGCATGTGCGGCACCGCGGCGCGCATCATGTGCCAGGCCGAGGACAGGTTGATCGCGATGATCGCGTCGAACTTGTCGATCGGGAAATCCGCAATCCCCGCGACATGTTGGATGCCGGCGTTGTTGACGACGATGTCGACGCTGCCGGTCTCGGCCGCGGCGCGCGCGACCATCGCCGCAATCTCGTCGGGCTTGGTCATGTCGGCTGGATCGTACAGCGCGACCGCGCCGCTGGTGCCCGCCAACGCCGCCCGCTCCCGCTCGATCGCGTCTGCGTCACCAAAGCCGTTGAAGACGATCGCGGCGCCTTCGGCAGCAAACGCCTTGGCATAAGCGAGCCCGATCCCGGACGTGGATCCCGTGATGACCGCGGTCTTGCCCTTCAGGAACATGCGTCCTCCTTATCGCTATCGCACGGCCGAGCCTGCGCCCTTGCAACTCTACCGCCACCTTGCGCATTTCGTTCCCAAGCAGAAACGAAAAGGGGCATATCATGCGGCTCGACGACTACGATCCGAACATTAACGTCGAGGACCAGCGCGGCTCGGGCGGCGGAGGCGGCGGCTTTGGCGGTGGCGGCGGCGGGCTGCTAATGGGGCTATTGCCGATGATCGGCAGCCGCTTTGGCTGCGGCGGGATCGTCGTCGTGCTGATCCTGATGGCGGTGTTCGGCGGCATGGGCGGCCTTGGCGGCCTGCTCGGCGGCGGGCAATCCTCCGCGCCGACCACGCAGAGCGGGTCGCCGCGCGCAGGCACCGATACCAAGTCGAGCTGCTCACTGAATGCCGAAAGCAAGGCTGCCTGCAACGCGTTCAGCTCGGCCGACAACACGTGGGAAGCGATCTTCCAGAAGAACGGCCAGCGGTTCGAAGCGCCGAAGCTCGTCTTCTTCGACGGCAACGGCCGGTCGGGCTGCGGCGCGGCGCAATCGGCGATGGGGCCGTTCTATTGCCCGACCGACCAAGGCATCTACCTCGACACAAGCTTCTTCAACGAGCTGTCGACCCGCTTCAAGGCGGAGGGCGATTTCGCGCAGGATTACGTGATCGCGCACGAGTTCGGCCATCACATCCAGAAGCTGCTGGGCACCAACGCGCAGGTCCAGCAGGCGCAGCGCCAGGCGAGCGAGACCGAGGGCAATGCGCTGTCGGTACGGCTCGAACTCCAGGCCGATTGCTATGCCGGCGTGTGGGCGGCGGCGAACAAGTCGCGGCTTGAGGCGGGTGATATTCAGGAGGGCATGACCGCCGCGCAGGCGATCGGCGACGATACGCTGCAGAAGGAATCGCAGGGGCGCGTGGTCCCGGACAGCTTCACGCACGGGACGTCGGCGCAGCGCCAGTCATGGCTGAAGCGCGGGCTGGAGAGCGGCGATCCGCAGCAGTGCGACACGTTCTCGGGCGCGATCTGAACTGGGCGTCTCAATCCCCCCCGCCAGGGGGAGGTGACTGGCACTTGCCAGACGGAGGGGGAGGAAAGGGTCACACCTGCTCCGTGTCCTCCCCCTCCGTCACCTTCGGCGACACCTCCCCCTTGCGGGGGAGGATGCAAAATGACGCGCGCGTCCTTACGCGACGACGACGCCCTTCCAGAACGCATAGCGATCCTTGATCTCCGCCGCCGCCGACTTCGGGTCCGGATAATACCAAGCCGCATCGACGTTGCGCTTCCCGTCCACCACCAGCGTCTTGTACCTCGCGACACCCTTCCACGGGCAGTTCGAGTGCGTCGCGCTATCCTCCAGCAACGCCGGATCGACGCTGTCCGCGGGGAAATAGTGGTTACCCTCGACGACGACGGTATCGTCCGATCGCGCGATCTCGTGGCCATTCCATGTAGCGACAGGCATATCGATCTCCTTCAGGCGTGTCCCAAACCCGCCGCGTCATACGCCTCGGGCTTGAACCCGACCAGCAGCGTCTCGCCGGTATCGAGCACCGGGCGCTTGATCATCGAAGGCTGCGCCAGCATCAGCACGGTGGCCTTCTCCGCATCGAGATCTGCGCGATCCGCCTCAGGCAGCTTGCGAAACGTCGTTCCCGCGCGGTTGAGCAGCACCTCCCAGCCAACCCGGCCGATCCAGTCGTTCAGATGCGCAGGATCGATCCCGGCGACCTTGTAGTCGTGGAACGCATACGCCACGCCGTGCTCGTCGAGCCAGGCGCGGGCCTTCTTCATCGTGTCGCAATTCTTGATGCCGAACATCGTGATCGTCAAAATCGCCTCCCGAAACCGTACGTAACGCTAGCCCCGCCCCTTAGCCTGGAGCTACGGAGACCGCGAGATGGAGGCGGTTGACAACTAGCTCGCAGGGACGGCGGCGGAGACACATTAAGCTTATCGCTCCCCGGTCGTCCACGTTCGAAGCTTGCCCGATTGCGGACGTCCTCACGCATGGTATCCCCTTGTCGATAGCGATGCGGTTCGGAGAATTGAGAATGATGAGGCTGTTGGCATATTTTGCGATCGTTTTCGTTTCGACCGGCGCTCCAGCACAGTCACCCTCCGCCGCCACGGGTGATTTCTGTGCGAGGCTGGCCGCCGACAATGGGATCGATCGAGCTCCAACACCGGCTGGGCCAACCTCCTGGACGGTCAACGCCATGAACTTCGGCCAGCGTTTCCTTGTTGGTGGTTCAGCCGCGACGGGCGTCGGCGTGTCTCCGGTGGAGCCGGCGACGGTGGATGATTATCGTCGACTGGACACCATGTGCCTGCCTGAAGGCAAGGGCGCGGTGTGCAAGCTCGTCGGCCCCGTCAACTTCAAATTCACCTGGAAGGGACGCAGGACCATCACGCCGATGGCCCTCGGTGAGCGTGCGACCATATCGGTTGCGGGCACCAAGACGACCTGTCGATCCGAGGTTCGACAGTAAACGCGCCGACGCCGACGCGCCGCTGGCGGGGGCCGTATCGCCTTGGTAGAAACGGTGCGACCGCAGTCCACCAAGTCCAGGACCCGGGGTGCACACTCCGGTGCCGTATCGTCTGTCCTATGTCGACCACCGCTTTAACGCGGCACTTTCAGCAAGCCGGTAGCGCCGCACGACGACGGCGTTTATCGGTTGACCATGACGCATCCTTTCTACGCCATCCATAGCCACGGCCTGATCCGGGTTGCCGCTGCCACGCCAAGGGCATCGGTGGGCGATACCGCCGCCAATGCGGAGGCGACGATCGCGCTCGCGCGGGATGCAGACGATCGCGGCGTCGACCTCGTGGTGTTTCCCGAACTGAACCTCACTTCCTACGCGATCGACGATCTGCATCTGCAGACGGCGCAGCAACGGGCGACCCTCGCGGCAATTTCCACCGTCGTGGCGGCGAGCGAGACGCTACGGCCCGTGTTGCTGGTCGGCGCGGCGCTGGTGCGGAACGGGCGGCTGTATAATTGCGCGTTGGCGATCGCCAGGGGCCGCGTGCTCGGCGTGGTGCCCAAGACGTTCCTGCCCAACTACCGCGAATTCTACGAAAAGCGCTGGTTCGCGAGCGGCGCCGGCCTGACCGGGCTGACGATCGACCTCGACGGTGCTGAGGTCCCGTTCGGCACCGACCTGATCTTCGCCGCGCGCGACCTGCCCGGCTTCGTGTTCCACGCCGAGATCTGCGAGGATTACTGGGCGCCCACCCCGCCCTCCACGGCAGGCGCTCTCGCGGGCGCGCTGATCTGTTGCAACCTCTCCGCTTCCAATATCGTCATCGGCAAGGCCCGCGAACGGGCAATGCTGGCGGCGGCACAGTCGGCTCGGGCAGTCTGCGCGTACGTATATTCCGCCGCGGGACCGGGCGAAAGCACCACCGAAGTCGCGTGGGACGGCCAGGGCCTGATCCATGAACTTGGCGAACAGTTGGCGGAATCAAAACGGTTCGCGACCGAGCCCGAACTGGTCGTCGCCGACGTCGATTGCGAGCGGATCACGCAGGAGCGCCTGCGGTTCGGGACGTTCAACGACGCTGCGGTGTTCGCCGGCAACCCGGAGACGCGGTTCCGACGGATTGCGTTCGATCACATGGCTGGGCGTGAAGCCGAGATCGAGACTGAAGCGTACGATCCTCCCCCACAAGGGGGAGGATCGAGAGGGCTGGAGCGCGCCATTCGTCGCTTCCCCTTCGTCCCCAACGACCCGGCACGGCGCGACGACGATTGTTACGAAGCGTTCAATATCCAGGTGGAGGCGCTGTCGAAGCGGCTCGTTTCCGCAAACGCCGAGACGATCGTGATCGGTGTCTCCGGCGGCCTCGACTCGACCCATGCGCTGATCGTCGCAGCCAAGGCGATGGACCGGCTCGGCCGCCCGCGGGCCAACATCCTCGGCTTCACCATGCCCGGTTTCGCAACCGGCGAGGGCACCAAGGCGAACGCGTGGGCGCTCATGCGCGCGCTCGGCATCACCGCCGAAGAGATCGACATCCGCCCTGCCGCGACACGCATGCTGGAGGATATCGGCCACCCCTTCAGCGAGGGCGAGCCCGTCTACGACATCACGTTCGAGAACGTGCAGGCCGGCCTGCGCACCGATTACCTGTTCCGTCTTGCCAACCAGCGGCGCGGGATCGTGCTCGGCACCGGCGACCTCAGCGAGATGGCGCTCGGCTGGTGCACGTACGGCGTCGGCGACCAGATGAGTCATTACGCCGTAAACAGCGGCGTGCCGAAGACGCTGATCCAGTTCCTGATCCGCTGGTGTATCCGCACCGACCAGTATGACGCGGCGACCGACGCCATCCTGGCGACGATCCTCGCGCAGGAGATTTCACCCGAGCTCGTGCCAGCGGGTGCGGACGGCGAATTGCAGAGCACCGAGTCGATGATCGGGCCCTACGCGCTGAACGACTTCTTCGCGCATTACGTGATCCGCCACGGTCTCGCACCGTCGAAGATCGCGTTTCTCGCCTGGCATGCATGGCGCGACGCGAGCGTCGGCGCGTGGCCCGAGGACCTGCCCACCGATGCACGCGTCGCCTACGACCTGCCAACGATCCGCCACTGGCTGGAGAAATTCCTGTTCCGCTTCTTCGCGACCAGCCAGTTCAAGCGGTCCGCAATGCCCAACGGACCGAAGGTCTCGGCGGGCGGCGCGCTGTCGCCGCGCGGCGATTGGCGTGCGCCTTCGGACGGAATTGCAACCGCTTGGATCGAAGAATTGCGGTCAAGCGTTCCGTAGGGTTAGCCGCGCCATCTTGCATAAACCGCGTGTCGGGCGCATTATGAAAATCCTATGACAGTGGCTCCACCGGATGGATCGCGCGATCGCCGGATCGAGATCCCATCGAATCTTTGGCTAATTCACCCGGCGGGCCGTGCGCTTCTGCCGCTCGCCTTGGCGCGTGGAATTTCCGCGAATTCGGTGTCCGTGGCGGGGCTTTGCCTCGGTGGAGCAGCCGCGCTCGCCTACACGCAATGGGGCAATTGGGCGCTTGCGCTGGTCGGTCTGGTGCTGTCGATGGGGTGGCTCATAGCCGACGGACTCGACGGCATGGTCGCGCGCGCGACCAAGACCGCCAGCCCGCTCGGCCGGATGCTCGACGGTCTGTGCGATCACGGCGTGTTCGCACTGATCTACGTCTCGCTCGCACTGACGATCGATACGCCCGAAGCCTGGATCCTCGCCTTTGCCGCCGGCGGCGCCCACGCGGTGCAGTCGAACATGTACGAGGGTGAGCGCTCACGCTTTCATCGCCGGATCAAGGGCGTCGCGCTCGAAGCGCCCCCCGTCCCGACCGGCAACCCGCTCGTCCGCTTCTACGATGGGGTCGCGAGCAGCATCGATCGGATCGCGATGCCGTTCGAACGGACGCTCGGCCAATCGAGCGATCCGGTCGCGCTCGGTACGCTGTACGGGGCTCGCGCCGTCGCCCCGTTGCGCTTCATGGCCTTGCTTACCGCGAATGTCCGGGTATGGGCGATCTTCGTCGCCTGCTTCGCGGGCAACCCACGCATCTTCTGGTGGTTCGAGATCGTCCCTTTGACGCTCGTGGCCATCGTCGGGCTCGTCTGGCACCGTCGTGTCGAGCGGGCTTTCGTTCGTAATACCTCCGCAACGCGACCAAAGACCGCGTCGCGCATGCATCTTTCGTAAGGAACAGGGTCAGTAATGAATAGCATTCGGATCGCCGTGGTCGGCATCGGCAACTGCGCGAGCTCGCTCGTGCAAGGCCTCGAGCACTACCGTGAGGGCGCCAACGACCAGGTCGGCCTGATGCATTTCGACATGGGTGGCTACAAGCCGAGCGACATCAAGGTCGTCGCGGCCTGGGACGTCGATCGTCGCAAGGTCGGCAAGGACGTCGCCGAGGCGATCTTCGCCAAGCCCAACTGCACCGCGGTGTTCGCACCCAATGTCGGCAACACCGGCACGATCGTGAAGATGGGCAAGAAGCTGGACGGCGTTGCCGACCACATGGCCGACTTCAAGGACGACCGCACGTTCCTCGTTTCGGACGCCGCCGAGCCGACCCGTGAAGAGGTCATCGCCGAGCTGAAGGCATCGGGCGCCGACGTGCTGATGAACTACCTGCCGGTCGGTTCGCAGGAAGCGACCGAATTCTACGCCGAGTGCGCGATCGAAGCAGGCGTTGCGTTCGTCAACAATATCCCCGTCTTCATCGCGTCGAACCCGGTCTGGGCGAAGAAATTCGAGGACGCCGGCGTCGCGATCATCGGCGACGACATCAAGGCGCAGCTCGGCGCGACGATCGTCCACCGCGTGCTGACCGACCTGTTCGCCAAGCGCGGCGTGAAGCTGGATCGCACCTACCAACTCAACACCGGCGGCAACACCGACTTCCTCAACATGTCGAACCATCGCCGTCTCGAATCGAAGAAGATCTCGAAGACCGAAGCCGTCCAGTCGGTCGCGGCCGAGCGCATGGACGACGACAACGTCCATATCGGTCCGTCGGACTATGTGCCCTGGCAGAACGACAACAAGGTCTGCTTCCTGCGCATGGAAGGCCAGCTGTTCGGCGGCGTGCCGATGAACATCGAACTGCGTCTTTCGGTCGAGGACAGCCCCAACTCGGCGGGCGTCGCGATCGACATGATCCGTTGCGCCAAGATCGCCAAGGATCGCGGCATCGCCGGCGTGATCGACCCTGCATCGGCCTATTTCTGCAAGCATCCCCGCACGCAGATGACCGACGATCTCGCGCAGATCGAAGTCGAGCGGTTCATCAAGGCTGCCTGAGATGATCGAGACGGCTGTCCTCCTCGCCGCCGGGGAAGGCAGCCGCCTTCGCACCTCCGCTCCGTACAAACCGCTCTGCGCAGTGGCGGGGCGGCCGCTCATTGCGCATGCGCTCGAAGGTCTGGCGGAAGCTGGGTTCACACGCGCGATCGTGACGGTGAGCTATGGGCGTGAGGCGATCGAAGCGTATTTAGCGAGCCGGCGCTGGCCGCTGGCAGTCGAGACTGTGCTCGCCGATCACCGCGAACCCAACGGCGTCTCGGTATTGGCGGCGCGCGATGCCCTGGCCGGGGACGAAGCAGTCCTCGCAATGTGCGACCACCTCGTCAGCCCAGACCTCTACGCGCGCATGGCGAAAGCCGGCGCTGGCGGTGGTCTACGCCTCGGCATCGACCGACGGCTCGGCCATGACTGGGTTGACCCCGAGGACGTCACCTGCGTCGCCACCGAAGGCGACCGCATCGTCGCGATCGGCAAGGGCCTCGAACCCCACGACTGCTACGACACCGGCGTCTTCGCGATCGGCCCTGCGCTGTCGGATGCGCTGGCAACGCTCGCTAGCCCGTCTTTGACCGAAGGCGTCCGCCTGCTGGCCGCGCAAGGCCTAGCCCGGATCGTCGATTGCAGCGACATCGACTGGATCGATGTCGACGACGCCCCTGCTCTGGCGAAGGCCGAGGCATGGATGGCGACGAGAGCGGACGCCGTCGCCGCCTGAGGCTTAGCCGTCTTCTGTTTCACCGTGTCCGCGGGGAAGCAGACAAGTTTCCGCTCAATCTACCCGACCCTCATTACCACCCCGGCGAAGGCCGGGGCCCAATTGGGGGACAGCTATAACGAAGCGCAGTCCAACCTCACTGCGACCTTACCAATTGGGCCCCGGCCTTCGCCGGGGTGGAAAAGACGGGCGAGCTACTTCGCCCGCCGAACCATCAAAATCTTAACCGGCGCGGCGATCATCTGCCCCTTCATCACCCCGACCCCAGCGGTCGCCGAAATCGGCGCAGCAAGGATGCGTTTCACCACGTCCATCCCCTCGACGACATGCCCGAACGCCGCATACCCCGCGGCATCCCCACTCCCCGTCGGGTTCGCATCCAGCGACAACACCGGCCCGACAGTGATGAAGAAATCCGCCGTCGCCGTCCCCGGCGCCAACCGCGCCAGCGAGATCGTCCCATCGACATGCGACAGGCCGGTCTTGCTGGTCGCCTCATGCGCGACGGGCTTCAGGATGCGCTTGGGATCGTTCTGCGGCCCGCCCTGGATCAGCCCGGTCCCCTGCCCCAGGTTCATCGCGCGGTAGAACGTCACGCCGTCCAGCCGCTTCTGATCGACATACCGCAGGAAGTTCGCGGTCGTCAGCGGCGCGCGCTCCTTCTCCAGCGCCAGCGTGATCGGCCCCTCGCTGGTCGTCATCACGATCGAGACGGTCGCCGCCGGCACCGCCTCGGCCGGAACAGGCGTAGCCGGTGCGACCGGAGCGACGGTTTGCGCCGAGCCGGAAACGGCACAGAGAAGGACGAGCGAAGCGCCAAGCGTTTTTAAGATCATGACCAAGGCTACCGCGGCAAACGCGCCCTGTCAGCCGAGAACGTCAGCCGAGAACGTCAGCCGGTCACGATGCGAAATTGCGTGGCGCAAACTATTGCTTGGGTTTGCACGCCCGCGCGCAATGCGTATCCGGAGAGCGATGACCGACCTCGCCATTATCTACGAGCACCCGCTCTGGTTCGAACCACTGTTCGCCGCCCTCGATCGCCGCGGCGTCGCGTTCACCCGCGCCAAGCCCGATGGCTTCTGGAACCCCGCCGACCAGAGCGCCCCCGCCCCCGTCGTCTTCAACCGCATCGCGATGTCGAGCTTCCTGCGCAACGACGAGCATCCGATCTTCTACACGATGGCGATGCTCGATCACTGGCGCCGCACCGGCGCGCGCGTGATCAACGGCACCGACGTCCTCGCGATCGACGCGTCGAAAGCCCGGCAGTTGTCGCTGATCGCCTCGCTCGGCCTCGCGATCCCCGAGACACGCGTGGTCCACCGCGCCGCCGACGTCGTCCCCGCCGCGCAGACGCTCCGCTTTCCGCTGGTCGTGAAGGCGAACATAGGCGGATCGGGGGCGGGCATCGTCCGGTTCGATAGCCTCGACGAACTCCGCACCGCCGTAGCCGATGCCGGCCTACCAAGCAGCGTAGACGGCGTCCTGCTGGTCCAGGAATACGTCCCCGTCCGCGACGGCGCGATCACCCGGATCGAAACGCTCAACCGCAAATACCTCTACGCAATCGAGGTCGCGGGCGGCGGCGCGTTCGATCTCTGCCCGGCGGACGCGTGCGTCGTTCCCGGCTCAGGAATCAAGATGGCCGCAGTCGAGCCTTCGCAGACCTTGAAAGACGCCGCCGAAGCGATCGCCCGCGCGGTCGATCTCGACGTCGGCGGCGTGGAAGTCATGATCGACGACCGCGACGGCGTCGCGCGCTTCTACGACATCAACGCGCTGTCGAACTTCGTCGCCAAGCCATTGGATGTGCTCGGCTGGGATCCGCACGACCGCCTCGTCGATTACCTCGTCGAACAGATCGAGAAGGCCCGCTGATGCGCTATGGTTACTGGACTCCCGTCTTCGGCGGCTGGCTTCGCAACGTCCCCAACGAGGGGATGGAGGCAAGCTGGGCCTACACCAAGGCGCTGACGCAGAATGCCGAGCGCTGGGGCTATGACCTGACGCTGATCGCCGAGCTGAACCTCAACGACATCAAGGGCATCGAACAGCCCGCACTCGATGCGTGGTCGACCGCGGCGGCGCTGGCGGCGGTGACCGATAGCATCGAGCTGATGGTCGCGGTCCGCCCGAACTTCCACCACCCCGCGCTGTTCGCCAAGGCCGCGGCGAACATCGACCGGATCTCGGGCGGACGGCTCGCGCTGAACGTCGTGTCGTCCTGGTGGGCGGACGAGGCGAAGCAATACGGCCTCCAGTTCGACCAGCACGACGATCGCTACGCGCGGACGGCGGAGTGGCTGACCGTCGTCGATGGGCTGTGGACCGAGGAGCGATTCGACTTCGCGGGCCAGTTCTACACAACCGAACAGGCGATCTGCTCCCCCAAGCCCGCCAAGCGCCCGACCGTCTATGCCGGCGGCGAGAGCGAGAAGGCCAAGGCGATGATCGCCGCGCAGTGCGACGCGTACGTCATGCACGGCGACCCCGCCGACGCGATCGCCCCGAAGATCGCCGACATGGCGGCGCGACGCGAAGCAGCTGGCGGCGCGCCGATGCAATACGGCATGGCCGCCTACGCGATCGTCCGCGACAGCGAGGCGGAGGCCAAGCGCGAGCTCGACCGCATCACCAGCGTCACCGAACTCCCCGCCGGCTACGCGAATTTCGACCAGTGGCTATCGGGCACGCAGCTCGAACGTGAGCTGAAGATTCAGGAATACTCCGTCTCCAACCGCGGCCTGCGCCCCAATCTGGTCGGCACACCCGAGCAGTTGAAGGAGCGCGTCGCGGAGTATGAGGCGGCCGGTCTCGACCTGCTGCTGCTCCAGATGAGCCCGCAGGCCGAGGAAATGGAGCGGTTCGCCGCGCAGGTCATGGGCACCGCATGATCCGTCTCACCGACGTCGTCAAAACCTACCCGGCAAGCGACGCGTCCGCTCTCGACGGCGTATCGCTCGAAATTCCCGCGCGCGGCGTATTCGGCGTCATCGGCCAGTCCGGCGCGGGCAAGTCGACGCTGATCCGCCTGATCAATGCGCTCGAACGCCCGACTTCGGGCCGGGTCGAAGTCGATGGTGTCGACGTAGCCGCGCTGTCGGCGGCGGACCTGCGCGCGCTACGCCGCCGGGTCGGCATGATCTTCCAGAACTTCGGCCTGCTGTCGTCGCGCACGGTCGCGGCCAACGTCGCGTTCCCGCTGGTGTTCGCGGGCGTATCAAAGGCCGAGCGCGAGACGAAAGTCGCCGCACTGCTCGACCGCGTAGGCCTCGCCGATCACGCCACCAAATATCCAGCCCAGCTATCCGGCGGCCAGAAGCAACGCGTCGGCATAGCCCGCGCGCTCGCCACCGACCCCGACATCCTGCTCTGTGACGAAGCCACTAGCGCACTCGATCCCGAGACCACCCGCTCGGTCCTCACCCTCCTCCGCGAGCTCAACCGAGACCTCGGCCTGACGATCGTCCTGATCACGCACGAAATGGACGTCGTCCGCTACGTCTGCGACCGCGTCGCCGTCCTCGATCGCGGCCGCATCGTCGAGACCGGCGACGTCGCCGACATCTTCGCCAACGCCGCCCACCCGGCAACGCAGCGCATGCTGGCGGCACTGGCGACATGAGCTTCTTTGCGAACATCGACTGGTCGGACATCGGCCAGGCCTGCCTCGACACGCTGATCATGCTCGGCGGATCCCTGATCCTCACGATCGCGTTCGGGCTCCCGCTCGGCGTCCTGCTCTACCTCACCGACCGGGGCCGGCTGTCGCAGAACCGCGTCGCCAACGCCGTGCTCGGGATCATCGTCAACATCCTCCGCTCCGTGCCGTTCATCATCCTGCTGATCGTGATGATCCCGCTCACCGTGATGCTCGTCGGCACCTCGCTCGGCGTCGCCGGAGCGATCCCGCCGCTCGTCGTCGGCGCGGCGCCGTTCTACGCGCGCCTCGTCGAGGGATCGCTCAAGGAAGTCGACCGCACCACGATCGAGGCGGTCCAGGCGATGGGCGCTACCACGCGTCAGATCGTCACCGGCGCGCTGATTCCCGAGGCGCTGCCCGGACTGATCGCCGGCGCCACCGTGACCGCGGTCGCGCTCGTCTCGTTCACCGCGATGGCGGGCGTGGTCGGCGCGGGCGGGCTCGGCGATCTCGCGATCCGCTTTGGCTATCAACGCTTCCAGACCGACGTCATGGTCGTCACCGTCGTGCTGCTGGTCGTGCTCGTCCAGATCATCCAATATGCCGGCGACGCGCTCGCCCGCCACTTCACCCGCCGCTGATTTAACGCCGCTAGGAATTCGCATGAACCGCCGCATTTTGCTCGCCTCGTTCTCGCTGCTCGCGCTCGCCGCCTGCGGTGGCACCAAGACCAATGACGGCAAGACACTGACGATCGCCGCGACCGCCGTGCCGCATGCCGAGATCCTGGAATCGATCAAGCCGACGCTTGCCAAGGAAGGCGTCGACCTCCAGATCCGCGTCTTCAACGACTACGTCCAGCCCAACCTCCAGGTCGAGCAGAAGCAGATCGACGTCAGCTATTTCGAGACCAAGCCGTATCTCGACGAGTTCAACGCCTCGCGCGGCACGCATCTGGTGACCTATGCCGGCGTCCACGTCGAACCGCTCGGCGCCTATTCGCGCAAGTGGAAGTCGATCGCGCAAATCCCCAACGGGGCGACCGTCGCGATCCCGAACGAGCCGAGCAACGGCGGCCGCGCGCTGCTGCTGCTGCAAAAGGCCGGGCTGATCACGCTCAAGAACCCGACCAATCCGCTGTCGAGCCTCAACGACATCGCCACCAACCCGCGCAACCTACAATTCAAGGAACTGGAGGGCGCCACCCTGCCCCGCACGCTCGGCGAGGTCGATCTCGCGCTGATCAACACCAACTATGCGCTCGACGCGAAGCTCAACCCGGTCCGCGACGCGCTCGCGATCGAGGACAAGAACAGTCCCTACGTCAATTTCGTCGTCGGCCTGCCCGGTGGCGAGAAGGACCCGCGGGTCGTGAAACTGATCGCCGCGTTGCGCAGCCCGGCGACCAAGACCTTTATCGAGCAGCATTATCGGGGTGCGGTCCTCCCGGCGTTCTGATACCGGCGCGGCCTCGTTAGCGTAATCCCTGAGGCTCCATGACGGTCGTTGCCGCGTATCTCTATCGCCATGGCAAGCGCGTCCGCGCGGTCTCGATCGAC
Organism: Sphingomonas sp. SL1004; assembly: GCF_057815015.1. Classification (NCBI taxonomy): domain Bacteria; kingdom Pseudomonadati; phylum Pseudomonadota; class Alphaproteobacteria; order Sphingomonadales; family Sphingomonadaceae; genus Sphingomonas; species Sphingomonas sp. SL1004. The sequence goes on along the minus strand of NZ_JBYMUX010000001.1, from coordinate 276,852 downwards.
GAAAAGGTCGACTGCCCCGCGGATCGCTCCGAGTTCGTTTGGATCGGCATCTGCGACCCGACCGACGCCGAGATGCGGACGCTGAAGGACCAGTATAACCTCCACCCACTGGCGGTGGAGGACGCGATCAAGGCGGACCAGCTGCCCAAGGTCGACGTCTATGGCGACCAGCTGTTCGTGGTCGCCCGCACCGCTCAGCTGGAGCAGGACAAGATCGCGTACGGCGAAACCGCGATTTTCGTCGGCCACAGCCACATCATCAGCGTCCGCCACGGCTCGGCACGCTCGCACAAGGCGCTCCGCGAACAGCTCGAAGCCGCGCCGACGTTGCTCATCAACGGCGTCGACTACGTCCTCCACGCGATCCTCGACTACGTCGTCGACGGCTACCTCCCGATCGTCGAGAGCATCGAGGACGAGGTGCTGGCGATGGAACAGCGCACGATCGACGCGTTCCTCGGCCGCGACGAGATCGTCCGCATCTTCGGGCTGAGGCGCGAGATGATCCGCTTCCAGCGTATCCTCGGGCCGATGGGCGAGGTCGCGGGCAAGATCGTCCGCCTCGACCTTCCCTGCATCGATACCGAAGCGAAACCGTATTTCAGCGATGTGCTCGACCATGTCCGACGTGTCCAGACGATGGTCGAGGGCTTGCGCGAAGTGCTGACCTCGGTGTTCGAATTCAGCAATTTGCTGGAGCAACAACGGACCGGTGCAATCACCCGGCAGCTCGCCGCCTGGGCCGCGATCCTGGCGGTCCCGACCGCGATCGCGGGGATCTACGGCATGAACTTCGAGAACATGCCCGAGCTGAAAACGGAATACGGGTATTTCGTCGTACTGGGCGTGATCGGTGTCGTCTGCGCCGCGCTATACGTGAAGTTCAAGCAGGCGAAGTGGTTGTAGCGGAACCGATCACCCACTCCGTCATGCCGGGCTCGTTCCGGCATCCACCGATCCGCATACTCGCCAGCCGTCGATACGCGGCACGGTGCCCCCCGGAACTAGTCCGGGGTGACGCGGGGATGCAGCCGTCCCTCTACTGCATCCTCCCCCGCCAGGGGGAGGTGGCTGGCCCTTGCCAGACGGAGGGGGAGGTAAGGGATAACCGTGGTTGCGCGTTCCTCCCCCTCCGTCACCTTCGGTGCCACCTCCCCCTGGCGGGGGAGGATCGAAGAGCAGCTCAAACCTTGACGAGCATCTTCCCCGTGTTCCCACCCGAGAACAGCCCCAGGAACGCATCCGGCATCGTCTCGAGCCCCTCGTGCACGGTCTCCTGCCGCTTCAGCGTCCCCGCCGCCAGCATCCCGCCCATGTCCTTGTAGAACTCCTCGGCGCGATTCATGTAGTCGCTCACAATGAACCCGCGGATCTGCACGCGGTTACCGATCAGTCGCGCGAGGTACTTCAGCTGCGTCGCCGCGCCGCTGTTGTACACGTCGATCATCCCGCAAACCGCGAACCGCGCGTGCATCCGCGCATGCGCCAGCGCCGCGTCGAGATGCTCGCCGCCGACGTTGTCGAAATACACGTCGATGCCCTTGGGAGCTGCTTGGCCCAAGGCCTTCACCACCGGAACGTCGCTCTTATAGTCGATCACCGCATCCGCACCGAGCGACTTTACCCAAGCGCATTTCTCCGCGCCGCCAGCCGAACCGATCACCGTCATGCCCTTGGCCTTGGCGACCTGCACCACGGTCGATCCGACCGCACCCGCCGCCGCCGACACGAACACCGTATCGCCCGCCTTGGCTTCGGCGACCTGAAGCAGGCCGAAATACCCGGTCATCCCCGGCATGCCGAGCTGACCCAGAAACGCTTGCGGAGGCACGTCGAGCGCAGGCAGCTTCTGCACCTGCGCGGCCGGCACCACCGCCTCGTCGCGCCAGCCCGCCATGTGCAGCACCATGTCGCCGACCTTGATGCCCTCGTCGTTGCTCTCGACCACTTCGCCGACCGCGCCGCCCTGCATCGCCTCGCCCAGCGCGAACGGCGGGACGTAGCTCTTCACGTCATTCATCCGCCCGCGCATGTACGGGTCGACCGACAGCCAGCGATTGGCGATCCGCACCTCGCCGGCGCCGAGCGCCGCCTGGTCGAGATCGATCATGGCGAAGTCGGTATGCTTCGGCATGCCTTGCGGACGTGCCTTCAGGCTCCATGCACGGGCCATAAACTTGCTCCTGTCTTGATTATTCGTGTTGCGGGTATGGCGAAACGCACACCCAACGCAACCTGCAAAAAGGCCCGGACGTTTCCGCCCGGGCCCCTGTTCGGCTGACATCATGCGACGCCAGCCAACGCTTTCAACCAGTTAGTACGTGGTTGAACCCGACTTGCCGAGCGTGTCCGACGTCGTGCCAGTGGTGGTGCCGCCGGTCGTCGTGCCGGTGCCCGATGCCGTGCCGGTCCCGGTGCTGCCCGTCTGCGTGCTGCCCGTCTGCGAGCTCGAAGCATAACCGCTGGTGCCGGCATCCTTCTTGTCGCCGCCCGTGCGATCGCCGTACTCGAACATCGCCGAGTTGCGCTCTTCTTCCTTCCACGCCGCCTTGGCTTCGTCGGCCGACTTCGACAGCGTCACCTTGCCGTCGACGGTCTTGATCCAGCGCGACGGGATCGAATGGTGCACACCGCCCGCATCGCGGTCGTTCTTGGTCAGCAGGATCCGGTCGCCCTTCACCTTGTCGACCGTGCCGACATGGCTGCCGTCAGACCCGACGACTTCCATATGCTCGGTAACCTGCGACAGCGAGCTACGCTGGCCCTGGCGCTCATTGCGCCACGACGAGAACTCGTTTTCGAACTTCGAGCGGTTCTCGTTGCGATACTCATCATAGTCACGGTCGAGCGCCGCGATCTGCGTGCTGCGCCAGCTATGGTAATGGTCGTCATGCGTGTTCGACGAGCGATTGCCGAACGCACGGTTGTCGGAATTGCCGTAGGAGCGCTCGTCATAGCGCGCATCGGCTTCGCGGCGACGCTCGGCCTCGTCGTCGCCGAACCACGAACGAACTTCGTCGCCTGCACGCGCGATGAACCCGCGATCGTCATAGTCGTAGCCCTGCGGCTGGCGGCCATACCCACGATCGTTCCCGCGCGGCGCATTACGATTGTCGTCGTCCGCATGACGGTTGCGGCCAACGTCTTCGAAGCGGCGACCGTCCGACGCATAGCTGCCGTGATAGTCGGTATCGCCCGAACCCTGGCTGCGCTGGTTCTGCTGACCATAGGGCTGGCCCGAATCCTGGCGACCATAGCCCTGCTGGCCATAGCCCTGCTGACCGTAGCCCTGACCCGAACCCTGGCCGTATCGCGAGTGTCCATAGCGATCGCCGCCCGATGGCTGCTGGCGATCGTTATGACCGCCGTAATAGTCGCGGCTGCCCTGGTCGCGGTTCTGCTCGCGACCATATTGACCGCGGCTCCCCTGGTCATCGCGCCCGCGATTGCCGTCGCGATCGAATTCGCCGGCTGCTGCGTAATCGCGCGCGCTGGATCGACCGTAATCGCCCCCGTCGGAGCGGAAGTCGCGGCCATAATCCTGCGAGTTCGGCCGACCGTAATAATCGCCCGATTGACGATCCCGGGTATTGCGTTCGTAGACCATAGGAACCTCCTAATTGCTGTCCTGCGGCTGCCGGTCTCGTCGATCGCCCTAGTCGATCGCAAGTCCGTACATTCCGAAGACTACAAACGCCAAGCCGGTCGATTGTTCCTGTGTTTGCCGTAGCTTGACGGCGACACGACGCAACGCTGCGACGACGGGCCGGACGGGTATCGAACCCGCGCTGCGCTGAAAGTAGAACGGCCCGAGAGCCGCGGAAAAGCCCGCCAGCCAAGCCGGTTGCATCGCCCAAACCGACCCGCTAAGGCGCGATAATGGCCTATGGCCAACCGCGCGGGGCCGTAGCTCAGATGGGAGAGCGCTGCAATCGCACTGCAGAGGTCAAGGGTTCGATTCCCTTCGGCTCCACCAGCGCAACGTACTGGAATGGTTATGATCCTTCCGCCCCATGCGATCCAACTGGTGCGGTAACACAGCGGTAATCCGCGTGCCTATGGCGACTATACTTGGCCAGCGGGGTCATCGCGCATTTGCTACCGGCCAAGGGAGACGGAACGGTGCGGAACCGTTGTGGGCCATGACAGGGAGCCACACACCAATGGACATTCACCGGATCGTCTCCGAAATCGCCGATACGATCACAGCCGATGCGCATGAGATCGAGAACGCGGCGGATGCAAAGACGCCGGGGCTCGCTCCAGGCCCGTTTGGGATGGCGATCGCGATGGCGGATGGTTCACTGGCCCGGGCGGGAGCAGCGAGCGCCCCCTTCCCCATCCAGAGCATATCGAAGGTGTTCGCGCTGAGCCTGGCTTTGGAAACTTCCGCCGACCTGGTGTTCGAGCGGGTTGGGCGCGAGCCGTCCGGCGATCCGTTCAATTCGGTGATCGACCTGGAGCGTACCCGCGGTATTCCGCGCAATCCATTCATTAACGCCGGCGCGCTCGCCATCGTCGACATGCTTGTCGAAAACTTCGGCGATTCCGCGCTGGATGCCGTGCCTGGCCTTGTCCGTAGCAAGATCGACGATGCCGCATCGAAGACGGCGATAACTCTCGATCCTGACGTGCTGAACGAAGGCGGCGACCTCAACCGGGCCGTGCTCCATTTCATGAAGCATCACGACAACGTCCGTTCGTCGATCGACTCGGTCATGGACTCCTATGCGCGGCAGTGCGCGGTACGCGTCGATTGCGTCGGCCTGGCGCAGGCCGGACGGTATCTGGCCGACACGCGCATGTCCGCCGATACCGGCGACGACCGTGCCGGGCGGATGCGGACGATCCTGGCGCTGATGATGACATGTGGCCATTACGACGGCTCGGGGGATTTCGCGGTCCGTGTCGGTCTTCCCGCAAAAAGTGGCGTCGGCGGGGGCATTCTGGCGATTGCTCCCGGTATCGCTTCGATCTCGGTGTGGTCGCGCAATCTCGATCAGCACGGCAACTCGATGCTTGGTGTCCGCGCGCTGGAGATGCTCAACGCGCGGACCGGTTGGTCCGTCTTCGGCCCGCCGATCGCCTGAACAGATCGCAGACGAGTCCGGTTGTAGCGCGCTCGACACGGTCCCACCCGCCCGCGCGCGCCATAGTGCCCAAGGCAAGCCCGCATCCTCCACCGCCCTGGAATGTCGCAGGTTGGGCCGGAGCGTAGTGCTGCAACCCGCTGCGCCTGACCTGCGCTCTGCGCCCGGCAGCCTTCCGGCACCTCGCGGTCGACAAGGACGGTCGCACGACGGTAAGGGGCGGTCCCGTCACGGCCGATGATCCGCACCGGACGGCGCCGTGTCTTGGCGAGAGGTGAGCGACGTGGCGATCGGGATCAAGGACATCGCCGCGCTCGCCGACGTCTCGATGGCGACCGTATCGCGCGTCCTGTCGGGCAAGAGCGTGCGCCCCGCTTATCGCCATCGCGTGGAGACCGCGCTGGCAACGCTCGACTACCGCCCCAATCTCGCGGCGCGAAGGCTAAGGTCGCGCAGTGCCAGCGTCGTCGGACTGATCGTGCCCGACATCGCCAATCCGTTCTTCGTGCGGTTCGTCCAAGCGGTCGAGACCTATGCGTGGCGCGAGGGCCTGCGGGTGATCCTGTGCAACAGCGCCGAGGATCCCGAGCGCGAGACGCACCTGCTCGATCTGCTCGCGGAGGAACGCGTCTCCGGCATCCTGCTCGCACCGACGCAGGCGGGGGGCGTCCCGGCGATCCCCACCCCGCTGGTCGTCATCGATCGCGTCGAGGGGACGCCGCGCGTCGACAGCGTCCGGCTCGACAACGTGGCGGCCGCAAGCGCACTCGTGGACGCGCTGGCGGCAGCCGGGAGCACCCGCATACTCGGCCTGTTCGGCGACCATGGCAGTACCGCGGTCGAGCGTTGCCAGGGATTTACCGAGGCGCTGGATCGCCTCGGCCTGCCGGTCCACATCGCCCGCGTGCCGCACGAGACCGCGCGCCGAGCCGCGGCGGTTCGCACGGCCCTGACCGAGCATCGGTGCGACGCGATCGTGGTCGGCGACAGCCTGACGATGCTGGAGGTCGCCGTCGCGTTGAAGACCCGACCGCCGGCTGCGCCGGTTCGCCTCGCCGGCTTCGACGGCGCGCCGTGGTTGCGGCTGCTCGATGCCAACCCGTTGATCGTCGCGCAACCGGTCGATGCGATGGCCCATGCCGCGCTTGCGCTGCTGGTCGGCCGGATGGCGGGCGGCGACGGCGATCCGGTGCAGCGAATGTTCGACGGGACGATCGTCAGCGGAGCGTGATTTCCACGCGCCGGTTCGCGGCGCGGCCGGCGGGGTCGTCGGCACCATCCGGGGTTGCGCCGGGACGGACCGGGCGACGCTCGCCCAGCGCCACCAGGGTCATCGGCACGTGCACCTTCGCCGCGGCGAGATAGTCGCGCACCGCGATCGCGCGGGCCATCGAGATCCGCAGATTGGCGCGATCGCTGCCCGACGCATCGGTATGGCCGCGGATGACGATGGACGTCGCGGTCGTGGTGGTCGGCGCCTGCGCCAGCCGGTCGAGCCGCGCGCGTGCGGCATCGTCGAGCGCATCGCCGTCATACGCGAACGCGATCGTCACCATCGTCTGCGCCGCGGGTGCCGCCGGAACCGGTGCGGCCTCGGCCTGAATTGCCGGGCGCATGATCGACTTCGCCGCGATCGCTGGTGCGGCCTGCGCGATCTGCGGCTCCGATGGGCTCGGGCAGTCGCAGGCCACGGCGCACAAAGCGAGAAGCGGCGCGACGCCGTGCAGTATCCGGGTCATGCGTCTTGCTCCCTGAGTTCAAGATGGACCTGCCGGAGCGCGCGCGGCGGGACGAACGACACCACCGTATCCCCCAGCACCGGCTTCGGCGGCGCGGCGTGCGTGAAGAAGCGGACCCTGCCGTTCCGCCGCAGCAGCAGCAACGGGGCCGCCCCATCTGGCAATGCCGCACGCGCCGCCAGATAGTCGAAGCGTTCGGTCAGGAGCGTCCGGCGAAACGTCCAGCCGCCTTGCGTACGCTCGGTCACGTCGTCGATACCCCAGCCCGTTTCGAACAGCGCCTCGCCGCGAAGCGATCCTGCGAGCCGGCGGCGATCCTCATCGGGCGAATCGCCGAGTTGATAGACCGCGTCGGGGCCGAGTTCGGATGCCAGTTCGCTGCACACCAGGGCATTATAGGCTTCGTTCTCCGTGGTCACGGCGACGAGCTGGAAATCGCCGATGTGCAGTTCGTCCCCCGCCGCTTCCGACAGGATCTCACCGTGATAGAAGGCGATGCCTGCCTGGCGAACCGCGCTGAGCCGGAGCCAACTGGTATCGCTGATCGTCACGGCCACGTCGAGTTCGCGGAGCAGTCGCGCCAGCGCTAGGCTCCACGGCGTGCTGCCGACGATCAGCAGGCCGCGGTCGCCGGGGCCGGTCACCTTCAGCCAGCGCGCGATCGGCTTCATGCTGAAGCCATGCGCGACGATCGTCGCCACCACCACCGCGAACGACAGCGACACGAGCGTCTCGCCGTCGCCATAGCCGAGCTCGTCCAGCCGCAGCGCGAACAGCCCCGAGATCGCCACCGCGACGATACCGCGCGGCGCGATCCACGCGACGAAGAGTCGCTCGCGCCAAGGCACGCTGCTGAATGCCAGGCTGAGCAGCACCGTGATCGGTCGCACCAGGAACAGCAGCGCGAACAGGAAGCCGACGAACCGCCATTCGAACCGCGCTAGCACGGCAAAGTTCAGCGATGCCGACATCAGCACGAACACACCCGAGATCAGCAGGACGGTCACGTTCTCCTTGAACGGCCGGATGTTGCGCAGCCCGGCCATCCGCATGTTGGCAAGCGCGACGCCCATCACCGTGACCGCGAGCAACCCGGTTTCCTGCTGGATCAGGTTCGATCCGACGAACGTGCCGATCACCGCGACCAGCAGCATCGGTGCCTTCAGATATTCAGGCACGTGGCCACGCGGAAACGCCCAGGCGATCGCTCGTGCCACCACGAACCCGATCAGCCCCGCGACGATCGCCGCACCGAGTAGCGACCCCGCGATCTGCGCCATCGACACGCCCTGTGCCGAGCGGCGCAGATATTCGTAGGTAACCAACGCGCACAATGCGCCGAACGGATCGTTGACGATCGCTTCCCATTTCAGGATCGCGCGCGGTCGCGCAGCGACGCTGCTCTGGCGCAACAGCGGCAAGACGACGGTCGGCCCGGTTACGACCAATATGCCAGCGAACAGGATCGCCACCGGCCACACCAGTCCGGCCACGTAGAAGCCGGCGAGCGCACCCAGCGCCCAGCCGACCGGAATACCGATCAGCGACAGCCGCCCGACCGCGCCGCGCGATCCCTCCGCGTGGCGTAGTTCGCGGAAGTTGAGGCTCAACCCGCCCTCGAACAGGATCAGCGCGACCGCGATCGAGATTGCGGGTTTCAGCAAGGCACCGAAATCGCGCTCGGGATCGACCAGCCCGGTGACCGGCCCGGCAAGGATACCCGCGGCCAGCATGAGGGCGATCGCCGGCCAGCCGGTCCGCCACGCGGTCCACTGCGCACCGATCCCGAGCAGGCCGATCACCGCGATCGCGAAGGCGGCATGCTCCATCGTCAGGCCGCCGCGGCGATCGTCGTGTGCCCGGGTGTCGGACGGAAGGTTCCGCTACGCAGCGATGCTTCGATGTCCTCCAGGCTGGCGCCCGCGGTTTCGGGCACGAACAGGAACACGAACACGAACGACGCCAGGTTGACGCCGGCATAGACCCACATCGTCAAGCCGAGCCCGATCGCATGGACCAGCGACAGCGCGGTCCCGGTCACGATCAGGTTGCTGCCCCACAGCATCGCCGCATGCAGGGCGGTCGCGGGCCCGCGCATCGCCAGCGGAAACATTTCCGCGCCGAGCAGCCAGCCGCACACCTGGATGCCGCCCGAATTGAACAGCATGAACGCGAGCAGGAACGCGATCGTCAGCCATCCCTGCCAGCCGCCATGCGCGCCTATCGCGAACATGATGCCTAGCCCGATCAGGCTGACCACCGAACCGGGGATCATCACCAGCATCAATCGGCGACGTCCGATCCGGTCGACGAACAGACATCCGAGCAGCGTCATCACCGCATAGACGATCGCCACGCCGAGGCTGGCGAGCAGCGCGGATTCCTTGCCGAACCCGACGCCCGACAGGAACGTCGGTGCGTAGTAGATCATCATCTCCAACCCGCCGCACTGGGTGAAGAACGCAACGCCGAGCGCAGCGATCAGCGCAGGCCGTGCCCAGGCCTGGCGGATGCCACGCCAGCCCGCTTCGGCGGGATCGCCTTCGCGGGCGGCCTCGCGGATCTGCGATACCTCGTGGCGGATTTCCCGGCGCGTGGTGCGGACGTGGCGCAACACGTCGATCGCCGCCTCCATGCCCATGTTCTCCGCGGTCCAGCGCGGGCTGCGCGGCATGAACGCCATCGCGACGAAGATGATCGCAGCTGGGATCGCCGCCACCGCGACCATCGTCCGCCAGCTCCAGACGTCGTGCATCCCGAAGCCGACGACGCTGGCCAGGAGGATGCCGACGCCGATCGCCACATTGAACATCGTCACGAGATTGCCGCGGCGATGCTGCGGTGCGAGTTCCGAAATGTACATCGGCACGACCTGAGTCGATCCACCGACCGCGATCCCCAACAACACGCGGGCCGCGATCAGCGCGCCGACGCTCGGCGCCATTGCGCACGCGACCGCACCGACCGTGAACAATGCGCTGACCGCCATCACCGAAAGCTTCCGTCCAATCCGTTCGGACAGCCAGCTTGTCGCCAGCGCGCCGATGACCGCGCCGGCCAGAATCGCCGCAGTGACGATCTCCTGCATCTGGTGGTTCAACCCGAATTCGTCGGTGATCGACAGCAACGCGCCGGAGATGATCCCCGTGTCATAGCCGTACAGCGCGCCGCAGACCGCTGCGACGAACGCCGCCGTGCGCAGCACGCGGTCGCCATTGGCGTGCGGCTCCGGAATGCGCGGTTCGTTGCGCGCGCTGAGACTGCGTCGGGTAAACGACGTCGCGAGGCTGGTATCTGTCAAAACGTGAGGATCTCCGTGGTTGTCGAATGAGGTTTCAGCGCGGGCGCAGCGCAAAGCGACGACGCCACGACGGCAGGCGAACCTGCTCGCGCGCCCAGGTCAGCAGCCCCGCACCGATGATGACGGCGATGCCGGCAAAGGTCGGTGCGTCGACGTGCTGGTGAAAGACGAGATAACTGAGCCCGACTGCCCAGATCATCTGGCTATATTGCGGCGGCGCGATCCGGCTGACCTCGACGCGTTGCGCGGCCAGCATCAGCAGCGCCTGCCCCAGGATCGCCAGCAACCCATAGCTGACGAGCAGCAGCATCTCGTGCCCGTCGGGCCAGCGAAACGCCTGTAGCCACAACAGGATCACGCCGTTGATCACCAACGGCCCGACCAGCCCTGCGCCCAGCATCGAGATGCGCTTCTCGCCCGCCCCACCCGCACGGAACAGGACGATGACAATTGCACTCGACAGGGCACAGGTCAGCGCCGCGGCATGCCCGAGATGAAAGGCGCGCAGCCCAGGCCGCAACACCATCAGCACACCGACGAAGCCGATCCCCACTGCAGCCCAGCGGAATCGCCCGATCTGCTCGTGCAGGAACAGCATCGACAACAGGGTCACCAGCAACGGCATGAGAAAGATGAGAGCGAACGCCTCGGGCATGGGTAGCCGCGTGAACGCGACCACGCTCGAAATGCCGCTGATCGACGATCCGATCGCGCGCGCCAGCCACAGCGACCGCCGCGTGGCGCTGAATACGTCGCGCATCCGATCGCTCGGCGTGCGGACGAACGGCAACGCCACCAACCCGAGCAGCGCACCGGTAAAGGTCAGCTGGAAAGGACTGAGCGCTCCGTCGAGCAGCCGTACCGACGCGTCGCTGAACGCGAATGCCGCGTAAGCCAGGAACGCCAGCGGGACGCCGCCGATCGCCATCAGGCGCGCGCCATGGCCGCGGGAGAAAGTGTCGGTGCTCAAAGGGGAACTCTCAGGGTTTGCGTGGGCAGGCACGCGGCCCTCAGGACCACATCACGGCACGGCGACACCGGTTCTGCATCGCGTTCGCGGGACCTGTACGGCCCGAGAATCACGTGCCGGCTATCGACTCCGGAAATAGGCGCTGATCACGCCATTTTCAACAGAAAACGTTTTCAGTAGAAGCTTATGGTTGCGAACCGCGACGTGCCGACCCGTGAAGGCCGGCCCGCCAGATACCGCAGAAACTTACGCGCGCGCCTAGCGTCCGGCGAACGTCACCAGGCTCTCCGCGCCGCCGGCGGACAGCGCCGATACCCCGACGAAATGATCGTCGACCGGCACTTGGGTCAGTACCGTCTCGGTACCGGTCACGTCGCGGCTCTGCGTCCAGTCGGCGGTATCGTTACGGCGCCACCGCACCCGGTATCGCACCGCGCCTGGAACGCTGGCCCATTTGACCGTCGTGTCGCGTGACAGCGCGCCGGCCATCGTCACCGTCGTCGGTGCAGCCGGTGCGGCAGCCAGCCGATCGATCGTGGCGACGTTGATCGCGGTCACCTTGGCTAGATAGCCGAAGTCCATCCGGTCGATCGTGTCGCCGTAGACGACTCCCTTTTCGGTACGCAGGTCCTGATGCTGCGCGTCCCAGTTTTCGTTCGCCACCGAGAAACGCACCGCGGGATAGCCGAGCTTCAGGAAGGGCTCGTGATCGCCGCCCCGGCCGAAGCGATCGGGTCGCCGGTCGATCATGACGTCCAGACCCTGCCGACGCTGGCCCGCGATACCGTCGATCGCCTTGGCCAACGCGCGGCTTGGGCCGTCGTCCTCACCGCCATTGCCGCGCCGGGCCTGTTGCTGGGCCATGTCCTCCGACGCGCGAATGCCTTCGGAGAACACGCGGACCCAGCCTGCCTCGCGCGCGCCGCCCTGCCCGATCGTGTTGCCGACGATGTCGTTGTTGAGCATCGCCGATACGGTCCAGCCGCGCGCCTTGGCGGTGTCGGCGAGCAAGGTCGCGCCCCACAGTCCCTGCTCCTCGCCCGAGAACACAGCGTAGACGATCGTCGCGTCGAACCGGCGCTGCGACAGCAGGCGCGCCGCTTCCAGCACCAGCGCAACGCCCGAGGCATTATCGTTGGCGCCGGGCGCATCGCTGGTCGTGTTCATGACGTCGGTGACGCGACTGTCGATGTGCGCGCCGACGATGACGACGCGGTTGGGGTCGCGCCCGGGCTGGATCCCCAGCACGTCCTGCACGATCACGCCGCCGGGTGCACGCGGACCGGTGAAGCTGCGCTCGATCCGCTCGACCCGCACGCATCCGCCGCAGGTCTGCGCGATCTGTTCGAAGCGCGTCTGCGCCCAGTTGCGCGCCGCGCCGATGCCCCGTTTGGCATCCGTCGTCGTGGAGGCGGTATGGCGAGTGCCGAAGCCGACCATGGTCGCGACGTCCGCCTTCAACCGGACCGTCGAGGGCGATGAGGTGGCGGCGGCAGCCGCGGCGAGCGCAATGAGGACAGGCATGATGCCTTGTGCCGCAGCCTGCCCCCCTGCTCAAGCGCTCATAGCGGGTCGGCGCAGCGATCGCGCACCGGCCCCGCCAGCGCCTAGGGCACGCCTACAGCGCCAGATCGGGGCTGCGATCGACCTTGACGCGCGTTGCCGCGGGCCGCGGCTGGGTCGCGATATGGACCGCCGGGGACGGCACGCTCAGTTGCAGCGTGTCCGCCGTGCTCGCCCAATGCTCGGCCAGCAGTTCGGGATGGTCGTTGAGCGCGAGGCCATAGCTCGGCACGATCTGCCGGATCTTCGCCTGCCATGCGGGCGTCGCCAGATTCTTGGCGAACACCGTCTTCAGCATGTCGAGCATGATCGACGGCGCTGTCGAAGCGCCCGGCGACGCGCCCAGCAGCGCCGCGATCGAACCGTCCTTCGACGCGACGATCTCGGTACCCAGCTTCAGGACGCCGCCCTTTTCCGGATCGCGCTTGATGATCTGGACGCGCTGGCCCGCCTGCCACAACCGCCAGTCGGCATCCTTGGCGCCGGGGAAATACTCGCGCAGTGCCGCCATCCGGTCCGCGTCGGACATGATCAACTGCCCCGCCAGATATTCGACCAGCGCGAAATCGTCCCAGCCGACCGCCAGCATCGGCCGGAAATTGTCGATCGTCACCGACGCGGGCAGGTCGAAATACGACCCCTCCTTCAGGAACTTGGTCGAGAAGGTCGCGAACGGCCCGAACAGCAGCGCCTGCTTGCCGTCGAGATAGCGCGTGTCGAGATGCGGAACGGACATCGGCGGCGATCCGACCGCGGCCTTGCCGTACACCTTGGCCAGATGCCGCGTCGCGACGCCGGGCGTATCGCTGACCAGGAATGACCCGCCGACCGGGAAGCCGGCGTAATTGTCCGCCTCCGGAATGCCCGACTTCTGCAGGATCGGCAGCGCACCGCCGCCGGCGCCCGCAAACACGAAACGCGCCGTAACGATCTGCTTTTCATCGGTCTTCATGTCGCGGTACGTCACGCGCCAGGTTCCATCCGGATTGCGCTCCAGATCCCGCACTTCCTTGCCGGTGCTGAGCGCAAAACCGGGCTGCTTCTGCAACACCGCGACATATTGCCGCGTCACTTCGCCCCAATTGCAGTCGGTCCCGAGCGGCGAGCGGGTCGCGGCAAGTGTCATGCTCGGATCCCGACCCGCCATCATCAGCGGAACCCATTCGGTGATCTGCTTGGGATCGTTCGAGAACTCCATCCCCGAGAACAGCGGGCTCGCGCCGAGCGCTTCGTACCGCTTGCGCAGGAAGGCGACGTTCGCATCCCCCCAGACCAGGTTCATGTGCGGGGTCGAATTGATGAATGATCGCGGATCGTGCAGCGTCCCGGCCTTTACCTGGTGGCTCAGGAACTGGCGTGTGACCTGGAACTGCTCGTTGATCTCGATCGCCTTCTTGATCTCGACCAGTCCGTCGGCGGCGTTGACCGGCGTATAGTTCAGTTCGCAAAGCGCCGAGTGCCCGGTGCCTGCGTTGTTCCAGCCGTTCGAGCTCTCCTCGGCGACCTTGTCGAGCCGTTCGACCATCTCGATCGTCCAGCTCGGCTCGAGCTGGCGCAGCAGCACGGCGAGCGTCGCGCTCATGATCCCGCCGCCGATGACCAGCACGTCGACCTTCCGCTCCGGCGCGGCCCCCTGTGCCTGCACGACCGGAAGCACCGATGCCGAACCGGCGACGATCGCCGATCCGAGCAGACCGCGACGCGTTACGCCCTCGGTCTTGGCCCCGACCTTGCTGGCGGTTGGGGCAGTGCCATTCTCGATACGCGATTGAACCATGAACTCGTCCTTCCGACTGCGGCGCACACGTCAGCAGCCATGATCGGCGCTCGCGGCATGATGTTGTGGCGTCGACGCATCGGCAGGGACGGTTGAGCCGGATGACATGTGGCGCCATCCGCCCTGCGGGCCATGCAGGAAACAGATTCGGCGTTATCACACTGATATTTTGGGTTATTTATCAGAATATACTGATTCGCGATGCTCTGGATGGGCAGGTTTTGGGACATGCCGTGATCCGAATGTGCCGAAAGTTGCATATCGCGACCTGCATGCTACTCCGGGCGGATGAGGCGGATCTGGCCAGTACGGCATTGGCAGTGGCCGATCGGAACGCTCCTTCTGGCGCTGGCAGCGATGGTGCTCGCGGGCCATCTGGCCGAGCGGCGCGCGGTGGAAGGTCTGCGAACGCAGGCGCAGATCGACGCACGGCTGCGCGCCGCCCTGCTCGACAGCGAGATCGCTCGGTTTCGGCTCCTGCCGCTGACCCTGGCCGACGACCGCGACGTGATTGCGGCGGTCGGCGGGAACAACTCGGCGCAACGCGCGCTCGACCGCAAGCTGGAGGCCCTGGCCGGTGCGGTCGGTGCGCCGGCGATCTATGTCGTCGGTGCGAACGGTATCGCGATCGCCGCAAGCAACTGGCGCTCCCCGCGAAGTTTCGTCGGCAGCGACTATACGTTCCGCCCGTATTTCGACCGGGCACGCAAGCAGCTTCAGGCGAGCCAATACGCCTTGGGAACGGTCAGCCATCGCCCGGGCCTCTACCTCGCGCGCCTCACCGCCAACCGCGGCGCGATCGTCATCAAGCTGGAGTTCGATCGGATCGAGCGGGAATGGGCGCGGGCCGGTGACATCTCGCTGGTGCGCGATCCGCTCGGCGTTGTGCTGGTGACGAGCCGACCCGATTGGCGCTTTGCCGCCAGCCGGCCGCTGTCGCCAGCGGATGCGCGACGGTTCCGCGCGGAAACGCGCGCGCCTGCCGCTGCATTATCGGCTTTGCCGCTGACCGTATCGACCGCGCCCGACCGGGTCGTCGGAGGTGAATCGACGTTCGTCGCGCAGACGATCGCCACCGCACAGCCCGGATGGCGACTTACCGTATTCGTCTCGCTCGATGCGGCGATCGCCTCGGCACGGCGGATCGGCGCGCTGGCCGCGCTGGCGACGATCGCCTTGTCGGCGCTGGCGTGGACGTTGCGTCAGCGCGTGACGCTAGCGCGGCGGCATACCGCCGAACTGGAGATGGCGGTTGCAGACCGCACCGCGGACCTGCGCCGCGAGATGGACGAGCGTGCCGACAGCGAGGCGCGCGCCGCCGACCTGCGGGAGGGGCTGCGCCAGGCCAATCGCCTGGCATCGCTCGGCCAGATCACCGCGAGCGTCGCGCACGAGACCGCACAGCCGGTGACTGCGATCCGCAGCTACGCCGTGTCGAGCGCCCTGCTGCTGGAGCGTGGTGCGCTCGACGACGTTCGCACCAACCTGGCGACGATCGGTCGGCTTGCGGATCGGATCGCTGCGGTGACGGCACAGCTGCGCGGGTTTTCCCGCCGCCAGTCGGGCGCGCTACGGCCGGTGGCGATCGCCGATGTGGTGGCCGGGGCGTTGCTCATCACGAAGGATCAGCTCCGCGGCATCGCCTTCACCGCGCCGACGCTCGATCCCGGCCTGAGGGTGATCGGCGGCAAGGTGCGGCTGGAACAGGTGCTGGTCATCCTGCTGCAGAACGCGGCGGAGGCCGTCGCCGATCGGCCATCGCCTTGGATTCACCTCGCTCACGACATGACGGAGGACAAGACGGTGCGCCTCACGGTCCAGGATTCAGGCACCGGTATCGCACCGGATGTCGCCGCCCGACTGTTTACCCCCTTCGCGACCACCCGCCCGCAAGGCCTCGGCCTCGGGCTGGTAATCGCACGCGACATCATGACGGAACTGGGCGGCTGGCTGCGGCTGTTGCCGTCGGAGGCGCCGGGGGAAGCGGGGGCGATTTTCGAGATCGGGATGCGCCGCGCATGATCGCTTCGCCCGCTCTTCCCAGTACGGCCCAGCCCTGCATCGCCCTGATCGACGACGACGAGGATCTGCGGACCGCGACCGCGCAATTGTTGATGGTCCACGGTTTCGATGTCCGCGTGTTCGCCAATGCAGAGACGGCGCTGGCCGACATCGACGGCAATTACCCCGGAATCGTCATTACCGACGTTCGCATGCCCGGCATGACCGGCATCGAACTCTTCGATATCCTTCACGATCGCGATCCGGAACTTCCCGTCATTCTGATCACCGCGCACGGCGAAATCGAAATGGCCGTCAACGCGATCAAGGCCGGCGCCTGGGATTTTCTGACGAAACCATTCGCACCGGAGGCGCTGATCGCCGCCACCACGCGCGCCGTCAGGGCGCGGGTCCTGACATTGGACAACCGCCGCCTGCGGGCAGTGGCCAATGCGGAGGCCGGCGAGGCGCTGCTGGGCGATGCGCCGGCGATCGTCCGGTTGCGCGGCATGATCCCGATGCTGGCAGACGCTGCGCTCGATCTCGTGATCGAAGGGCAGCTTGGGACTGGCAGGGAGCATTTCGCACGACTGGTTCACCGCGCTGGCCGCCGTTCCCGCCATCGTTTGCTGAAGATCGATTGCGCCACCGTCACCGCTCCACTGCTCGAGCGTGAGCTGTTCGCCCGTAACGGCGTCATCGCGCGCGCGGATCGCGGCACCGTCTTTCTCGATAACCTCGCGCGGGCAAGCCTCGATCTTCAGGACCAACTCGGGCGTTTTGCGGAAACGCGCGCCGTCGCCCTCGACAGCATCGATCCGGATCCCGTCAACGTCAGGATCATCGCATCGCTGGACGAAGACGGTGCGGAACGGATTTCGCCTGCCTTGTACCATCGTCTCGCGAGCGTACCGTTGCGCATGCCACCGCTCGCCGAGCGCGCCGCGGACATTCCCTTACTGCTGGCGCATTTCCTGGCGGTCGCCGCCAAACAGCACAACGTAACGGTCCCACCAATGGCCGATCATGCTCACCGACTGGCGACCCGCCCCTGGCCGGGCAACGTGCTCGAACTGGCTAAGATGGCCGAGCGGATATGCCTGGGGCTGGCGGAGAGCGAGACGATCGCCGAGACCGCGATCGCGTCCCTGCCCAGCCGTATGGATGCATTCGAACGGGCGGCGATCGTCGACGCCGTAACGTCGGCTGACGACGGGATCGCCGGTGCTATCGAGATGCTGCAGATCCCCCGGAAAACCTTCTATTACCGTGTAAAGCGATTGAATATCGACCTGCGCGCCCTTCGCCTACGCAGATAGAAGTCCCACGCCGATTGTCGCGCATACCTCCTAGCAAGCGTCATCGAGCGGATTTGGGCCTCACTAGCGCCGGTGTCCCCCGAGCCTCGCTATCACGGCGGCTAGCAGTTGCCGTCCACGTTGTCCGTAAATGCCGGGGTCCGTAAACACCGTGGGCATCGTCCCGGCCTGGCGTATCTTGCATGCGGCTAGGTCACGCTCCGCGTAGCCAATCCCGCAGCAAAGAGGTGACTTCACCCGGCCGTTCCATCGGCGACAGATGCCCACAGGACCGCAACAGGTGAAAGCGTGCACCGTCGATCCTGTCGCTAAGCGCACGGGCGTCGTCAGGCGTGCAGATGAGATCGCGGTCACCGACGCCGACCAGCGTCGGCACGTGAATGGCGGCGATCGCGTCGCTGATATCGGGACGCGCCAGAAGCGCGCGTTGCTGGCGCTCGAAGACGATCTGCCCGACCCGCTCGGCCATCGCCTGCGCCGGACCGGCGACGATCGACGTCAGGCGCGGATCGGCGTGCGGGGCGGTGGCGAGCAAGCCCTGTCCTACGACAGTGCGCGGGCGCACCTCCATCGACGCCCGCGTACCGAACAGGGCTATCTGGGTGATCCGTTCGGGGGCCTGCCGTACCATTTCCATCGCGACGTATCCGCCAAGGCTGACCCCTGCGACCGCAAACCGCGCGGGAGCGCTGGCGAGCACGCGTGCCGCCATCGCAGACAATGTGTCGTCCTGGGAAAGGTCGCCGAACTCGACCTGCGCGATCCCGGCAAGGTCGACGATCTGGCGCGCCCAGAGCTGCCCGTCGCAGCCCATCGCGGGGAGCAGCATCAACGGTGTACGCGGTCGGACCATGCGAAATCTCCGGTAGCGGCGGGTTGCGGGGATGCTCACCTCAGGCGACGAACGGGAAGGCGAGCGCGATCATGCCGACGATCGTCATCACCACACAGACCGCGATCGCGGGCACGAGCGTGAAGCGCTGGTGATCGGCGAGGTCGATCCCGACCAGGCTGACCAGCAGATAGGTCGACGGCACCAGCGGGCTGAGCAGGTGGACCGGCTGGCCCATCAGCGACGCGCGGGCGATCGCCTCGGGCGCGACGCCGTAATGCGCGCCGGCCTCGGCGAGGATCGGCAGCATCCCGAAATAGAACGCGTCGTTCGAGATGAAGAAGGTGAACGGCATGCTCAGCACCGCGGTGATCGGCGCCATGTACGGCCCGAGCGCGGGCGGGATCACGCCGACCACCGCCTTGCTCATCGCCTCGACCATGCCGGTGCCGCCGAGGATCCCGGTGAAGATGCCCGCCGCGAAGATCAGCGAAACGACCGCGAGCACGTTGCCGGCATGCGCGGAGATCCGCTCCTTCTGGTCGGCGACGCCAGGATAGTTGACGATCATCGCGATCGCGAACGCCAGCATCATCAGCACCGACAGCGGGAGAATGCCCCACACCAGCAACGTGAGCAGCGTGATGACGAGGGCGGCGTTGAACCAGATCAGTTCGGGGTGGCGTGCCTCGGGATATTGCGAGACCGCCATGCCGGTGAACTCGGTGTCCGCGGTGATGCCCGCTTCGCCCATCCGGACGCGCTCCTTGCGGCCAAAGTACACGGCGAGCCCGATCAGGAAGGCGAGACCGGCGATCATGCCGGGGATCAGCGGCAGGAACAGCGTCGCGGGATCGAGCTTCAGCGCACTCGCCGCGCGGGCGGTCGGCCCGCCCCACGGCGTCAGGTTCATGATCCCGCTCGTCGTCATCAACAGGCAGACGAGGTACAGGCGATTCATGTCGAAGCGCTTGTAGAGCGGCAGCAGCGCGGCGATCGTGATGATGTAGGTGGTCGACCCGTCGCCATCGAGGCTGACAAGCGCGCACAGCACGACCGTCCCGATCAGGATCCGCATCGGATCGCCGTGGACCATCCGGATCAGCCGTCCGACCAGCGGATCGAACAGGCCCGTATCGGTCATCGTCGAGAAGAACAGGATCGCGAACAGCAGCATGACGCCGGTCGGCGCGAGGTTCTTGATGCCGTCGATCATCATCGGGCCAAGACCCGCGGCCTCACCCGCGAACACGCCGAAGATCGACGGGATCACGATGAGCGCGACCAACGGCGTCATCTTCTTGGTCATGATCAACGTCATGAACGTGGCGACCATCAGGAAGCCGAGCAGGGCAAGGTTCATCGCATCGTCCTAGGAAAGGGCGTGAATAGGGTTGGCGTAGGGTCGAATACGCGCGCTGAAAATCGATCGGTCCGGGTCAACGGACGCGCTATTTCTCCGTCATGCCGGGCTCGTTCCGGCATCCACGGTGCCGCACAATCGAGAACGTTTGATGTGCGGAACGGTGGACCCCGGAACCAGTCCGGGGTGACGGAGCGATGTTGGGGCTGTCAGCATCAGAACGTGACACCCACACGCGCGCTCACCGTCTGCCCGCTGTCGTTGCCGACATAGTCGCCGGCGCGATTGTCGGTGTTCCACTGGATCGCGTTCACCTGGAAGCGGGTGAAGGAGTTCAAATACCAGTTGACGCCTACCGTCGCCGCCCAGCCATCGCCGCCGGTCAGCAGATTGTCGAAATCGAGGCTTTCGTAGCGCGCGGTGAGTTCGATCGCGCCGACCCCGCCGTCGAAGGTCGGCTTCAACACCTTGGGCTGGCCGAAGCTGCCGAGGCGCGGGTTGTACGGCGGCAGGTCGCCGGTCAGGAACAACCCGCCCGAGACGCTCCACGCCTTGCTGACGAAATCGGGACGACCGCCGTCGAGCCGCGCGTTGCGGCGGCCCGCTTCGCCCATCACCCACAACGGCCCGCGATAGCCGCCAAGCTCGACGCCGTAGCCGGTCGTGCCGGTGCCGCCGATCAGCGGCCCGGTCGACACGCGCAGCGCGCCGTTGAAGCGACCGCCGATCACCGTGTTGCGCGTCAGCGTGCCCGCGACCGAAGACAGCGATTCGTCGAAGCCCCAAGCGCCGACGTGCAGCACGCCGGTATCGGACTTGATCGGGTTCCAGTGCGCGCGGCCGAGCACCGTGCGGCTGTCACCGACGGTCTGCGTCCCGTCGATCCGGTCGCCAGTGATCGTCACCGATGCGTGGCCGGTCTTCCAGAAGATGCGCGGCATCACGCCGATGCCGTAGAAGCCACGCTGCGGGATGATCGCGGTCGAGACGGTGCTGCGTTCGAGGAACGGCGTCGAATCGGAGCCCGTGGAGCCCTCGAAGCTGCGGTCGTTGAACAGGTGGCCGGCGCGGACGTCGTAGTCGAGGCCGGGCTTGATCTTGTTGCGCCAGCCGACGAACGCGGTGACGACGTCGACCTCGTTCTCCGAAAAGTCGCTCTCGAACTGGTAGAAGAAATGCGTGCCGACGCCGCCCTCGAGTCCGAGGCGGAGCGCGCGCATGCCCGTCGTGGTGATATTGCGGCCGTCGTATTTCGGTCGAACTCGAACTTGCCGTCGGTGGATCAGTCGTCGAACTCGGTGGCGTCTCGTCGTCGTCGAGCTGGTCTTCTTCATCGGTCGTAGCGCCCGACGGATTGTCGCGTGCGGCGACCGCCTGCGCGACGCTGCGATCGGCCGGACCGGGCGGGGCGAGCTGCGGCGCGAACGGCACGGTGCGACGCGGTTCGCTGTTCTGCGCGACGGCCTGCGGTGCGATTTGGACGGGCGGTACGGGCGCAGACGCCTGCGCGACGGCGGCGTTGTTCTCCAGCCGGTCGAGCCGCGACTTCAGCGCGGCGATCTCGGCGGCCTGCGCACGGACCAGCGCGGCAAGGTCGGCGTCGCTCGGAGCCTGGGCCAGCGCCGGCGTCGCGGCGATCAGCGCGAGTGCGGCGCACCCGGTACGGAAGAGCTTGATCTCGTTGGGCTCCGTGGCGAGAATCGCGGTCCAGTCGCGCAGGAAACGCTGGCGCTTGACGCGGTCGAGGTTGACGAGAAGTTGCGGGCCCACGCGGATCGGCCGCGCCCTGGGCGGCGGGAAGACGGCGGGCGGAAACGTCGGTGCGCACCGGCCACAGGCCGCGCCTGGCGAGCAGCGACTGGCCCTCGCGCGACAGCAGGAAATCGAGGAACAGCTTTGCCGCCGCCGGGTGCGCGGCCTCGCGCGCGATGAACGCGATCCGCGAGGTGACGATCGTATAGTCCTGGAGGAACGCGACGCCGATGCGAGGGTCGGTCCGCGCGCGTTCCAGCGCGTACGAGCCGATGACGTTGTACGCGATCGCCTGCCGCCCCTCGGCGACCCCGCGCAACATCGGCTCACTGGTCCGCGACAGCACGGGCGGTCGCAGCGATTGCCTCGGACAACGACCGCGTATCACGCGTGATCGCGAGGTCCTCTCGATACAGATAGATAGCCGACGTTGGAGCGTGCCGGATCGAACGTCGTGACGCGCCCGTTGAGAGCGCGGACGTCTTCCGCAGCCATGTCTCCAGCGCGGCGTGCGTGCGCGGCACCTGTCCGGGCGGCATGCAGGCGTTGTTATAGACGATCCCATCGGCTCCGCGGTGACGCCGAAGCCCATGTTCTTCCACACCGACACGGGCGGCAGCGCGGGCTTCTCGGGGCTCGCATAGCCTTGCGCGAAGCCGTCGTTGATCAGCTTGACCTGAAGGTCCATCGCCGACGACCAGACGAGATCGGCGGACATCTTTTTCGCGCGCGTCTCGGTGACGAAGCGGCGGTACATCTCGGTCGAGCCGATGTCCGCGTACAGCACGGTGATGCCGGGATAGCGCTTCCGGAACGCGGCGACGACCGGCAGCAACTCGGCGCGATCGGCATTACCGTAGATCCGCACCTGCCGCTCGGCGCGCGCGTCCGAAATCAGTTGGTCGTAGGAGCGCGGATAATTGGCAGGACGCTGCGCCACGACAGCCGTCGCCGCGAAACTCGTAGCCAGCAATGCGATCTTCAGAAAAATTCGGGCCATCATCACTCTCCTCGCCTTCCGTCTCTGTGTTCGGATAGACTGCATCCGTGGAGTACGAACCGAACCTGTCGCCCAACCTTTCATGGGGTTTCATGCGAATCCTGGTGATCGAGGACGACGCCGCGCTCGCGCGCAGCATCGCCGCGTTGCTGCGTGCGGGTGGCAACGCGGTCGATCACGTCGCGACCGGCGAGGACGCGCTGTCGGTGGTGGCGGGCGAGCCCTATGCGCTGGTGATCCTCGACGTCGGGCTTCCCGGCATCGACGGTTTCACCGTGCTGGAGACGCTCCGACGGCGTGGCGAACATGCTCCCGTGCTGATGCTCACTGCACGCGATGCACTCGACGACCGCGTACGCGGGCTCGATCTCGGCGCCGACGATTACCTGCGCAAACCGTTCGAACCCGAGGAGTTGCAGGCGCGCGTCCGCGCACTCGGTCGACGGCGCGGCGGCGATCCGCTGCCGGTGCTCAGCGTCGGCACGCTGACGATCAACCGCTCTACCGGCGACGCCGACATCGCCGGTCGCGCGCTGGACCTGCGCCGTCGCGAACGTGCGGTACTGGAAGCGCTGGCGACCAGAGCAGGCCGGGTCGTGCCCCGCGAACTCCTGATCGGCGAGGTGTTCGGCTTCGACGAACCAGTCGGTGGCAATGCCATCGAGGTCCACGTCACCCGCCTTCGCGGCAAGCTCGCCCCCGACGGCCCCGGCATCCGCACGGTCCGCGGCGTCGGCTACATGCTCGATGCCATCGATACCCGCGCGCCGGCGCTGCGCACTCGCCTGCTCGCCGCGGTGCTCGGCCCGTTGCTGGCGGCGGCGATCCTGATCGGGGTGGTCGGGACGACGCTGATCGCCGACGTCGTACGCCGAACCAACGACCGCGTCCTGGGTGGTGCGCTCGGCGCGATCGCCGAAACCGTCCAAGTGGAACGCGGCGAGGTAACGCTTGATCTGCCCTCAGCCGCGTTCGGGATGCTCGGAGAGCACCGAGCGCGACAACGTCTATTACCGCGTTGCGGTAGGCCCGGACCTGCTCACCGGCTATGCCGACCTGCCCGCTCCCGATCCCGCAACGCTCGACATCGACGTGCCGCGCTACCGTTTCGCGCGCTACCGCGACCAGCCGATCCGGATCGCCGAAGTCCGCCGCGCGCTGCCCCGGATCGACCGTCCGGTGATCGTCCAGATCGCCGAGACGCTCGACAATCGCGGCGCGCTGACCCGCCGCCTGATGCTGGCGCTGCTCATCGGCGAATGCATCCTGGTCGGCGTCACCGCGCTGTTGCTCCGCCCCGCACTCGGCTGGTCGTTGCGCCCGCTCGCCCACCTTCGCGGCGCGATCGAGGCCCGCGACAAACAGGCCCGCCCCGATTTCTCCGCGCTCGATACCGGGCCGTTACCAGAGCGAACTGCGCCCCTTCGCCCAGGCGTTCGACCGGCTCCTCGCACAGCTCGACAGCGCGACCAGCGGCGTGCGACGCTTCACCGCCGACGCCTCGCACCAGATGCGGACGCCACTGTCCGTGCTGAAGGTCCAGGTCGCGCTGGCGCGGCGCGGTTCGGGGCACGAGCGGGTCGACGCGCTCGACGAGATCGGCGATGCCGTAAGCCGGCTGGAACGGCTGGTGACGCAATTGCTGGCGCTGGCCCGCGCCGAGGAAGCCGGCGTGTCCGCGCCCCTTGAGGCGGTCAACCTGCGCGAGGTGGCCGCGGCGGTCATCACCCGCCAGTTCAGCCAAGCGATCGAGGCGGGCATCGACCTGACGCTGGACACCGACGAACGCGTGGTGCCGATCGTGCCCGGCCACCGCACGTTGATCTTCGAGATCCTTGCCAATCTGATCGACAATGCGATCCGCTACAATCGGCCTGGCGGCAGCGTGACGGTCACGATCGAGACAGCCGCCACCGGAACCGCAGTCACGGTCGCCGACGATGGCGAGGGCATCGCCCCGGCGCACCGTGCGACGGCGTTCGACCGCTTCGTCCGCCTTGGCGACGGCAATGGCCCGGAAGGCAGCGGCCTGGGCCTCGCGATCGTCCGCTCCGCCGCCACGCGCCTCAATGCCACGGTCGCATCGGCGACGCTCTGGTCGGTACGACCGTAATTCTGCACTTCCCCAAAATCAGCACCGAGCGGCGATCATGGTGGATTTCACCGGAGAGCCATTTCGTTCAAAGTTTCGAAAGCCTTATTGTCGCCGCATCCGGCGCAGGCTGCTGCAGCGGACCCTGCCAAACTCGCCCCCCTCATTGTCCAGTCAACGTCATCGACCACGTCGCGATCATGGCCGCGCCCCGAAGAACGCTGTCCCGGTTCCGAACATATCCGGCGAGAAACCGAACACTGCGACCTCTAAGTTTCAAGAGCCGAACCGCTGAGCATGATAACCGCACGCGTCATGGCCTCGCCGCCGCTTGACGGCGTCAGCAGTTTTGCCTCCCGTGGCGCCGCTGTGCCGCGGGTAGATGCAACGCCGGCACCTACGCCGCCACGGTTTTCCACCGTTTCGACCGGGCTTTCGTCAAAAGAGGTGGTTGCGGTTGCTTCCGAACGCATCGCGGGAACGCCGCTACCGGGCTAACCCGACCGCCGGCCGGCTCCAGCGTCGCGAGCACCACGTCGTTGCTCCGCATCGGCAGGCGCAGGACATAGCGTCCGTCCCGCCCGATCGTCACGACCCGCTCGGTTTCTCGGGCGGCTCGCTGTCAACGCCTGGTTCCCGCGATCTGCGCGGTCGTCAGCGACGCGGGCTAGTCGATTTCGAGATATAGCGCGACTGCGCATCGTTCGCGCGGTAGCCGGTACGGCGCACGAGGACGCCGTACCGACCGGCGCCACGTCGACAGCCGCACCTCAGCATCGGGCGCGGTCGTCGCAGGAAGCCGCCGGGTGAAGAACGGACGGTTGCTCAACGTCTGCACGGGCCGTCGCCAGTTCCACAACAGCACGCTGGTCCGCCCCACATCGGTCGCCGCCAGCGCCTGCACGTCGCTGACGGCGATCTCGCGTCCCTTCAGTGCATGCAGGTATTTGTACGCGAACCACGCCGGCTTGCGGACGCCCTCGCGGTTCATAAACCCGAACCCACCATGGAACGGCGTCGGCGGCGGTCCGGCTTCCTCGAACAGGTCGCTGTACGTCGAATAGCTCATCCCCTGCGCCAGCCCGCGCGTACCGCGAGCTCAGCCAGGATGTACGGCGCGCTCACGTAGGAATCATGCACCGGATCGCGCGGATTGTAGCTCGCGCTCCATTCGGTGAAATACAGCGGCAGGCCGGCGAACTTCGACGCCTCGATCTGCGCGCGGACCCGCCGCACGTCGCCGACGATCGAGTCCGGGTTGGTCGACAGGCGATCGTCGTCCTGCCCCTTCTCGTCGAGAAATCCGCCATCGACGCCGTAGGTATGCGTGGTCACGAAATCGATCGGCACTTTACGCGCGGCGGCAAAATCGAGCAAATCGGGAATCCAGGCGGCGCCGGCGGTCGCCGGGCCGCCGACCTTCAGCGCCGGATCGATCGCCTTGATCGTCCGCGCGCTGGACTCGTACAGCTGCAGATACGCCGCCTTGTCCGCCTTTTCCCAGAAGCCATCGAGATTGGGCTCGTTCCACACTTCGAAGAACCAGGTGCGAACCTCGGCCGCGCCGTAGCGCTGGCGCAGATGCCGGACATAGGCATCGATCAGCGCTGCCCAGCCATCGGGGCGCGGATGCGAAGTGTTGCCCTTCCAGTAGAAGATCGTCTGCGACGACGTCTTCAACGCGTCCGGGGTGAACCCGAGTTCGACGAACGGCCGGATCTTGCGCGCCAGCAAGGCGTCGTAGAGCCGGTCGATCTTGGTCCAGTCGTACACGGTTTTGCCATCGCGAACCTTCACAGTGCCCAGCGCGTCGCTGAAGATGTCGTGGAACCGGACATAGCGAAAGCCCAGTTCGCGCACCGCCGTATCGAGTTGCGCGAGACTGTCGGGACGAATGAGCGTTCCCGAATAATCCGCACCAACCGACAGATCGAACGCGCGATCGATCGGAGTACCGCCGCGCGACAGATCGATATCGATCGCTCGCACGGGTGCGGGCGTGGCGGCTGCAAGAGGTTCCCCCGCAGCCTGCGATGCCAGTGCGGCCGTCCCGAGAAGCACGGCAAGCGCCTGGGCGCCCCATCGAACGAAAGTCATGATGCTAGTGTCCCGGTGCGGCGCAATGCTGCGCGATGAACTGTTCGTGGGTCGGCATGGCGGCCGCGGTCTTGGCGATCACGTCGCGCAGATGCGCCATGAAGTCCGCGGTTTCGCGGATCGGCAGCATCGCGGCGAGCGGATCGATTCCGACGGGACGCACCCGCTGCCCCAGCAGAACCGCGATCCAGCTATCGGGCGTGAACAAATCACCCGCCTCACGGAACAGTCGTCCCTTGCCCGACCACAGATCGAGCTTGGCGATAAGCGAGGCCGGCAGCGCCATCGTCCGGCAATGATCCCAGAACGACGAGTCCGATCGGCTGGTCGCGTGATAATGCAGGATGATGAAATCGCGCACCTGGTCGTATTCGCGGAGCAGCAGGCGGTTGTATTCGGCAATCTCGACGGGATCGAAATCGCGGTTCGGGAACAGGCTCATCAGCCGCGTGATCCCCAACTGGATCAGGTGGATGCTGGTCGATTCCAGCGGCTCCAGAAACCCGCCAGACAGCCCGATCGCGATGCAGTTCCTGTCCCATAGCTGCTCGCGTCGCCCGGCGACGAACCGCAACTGCCGGGGTTCGGCAATCGGTTCGCTGTCGAGCCCGTCCAGCAGATCCTGCAACGCCGTGTCGTCGTCCAGATGGTGGCTCGAATAGACGTGACCGTTGCCGACGCGGTGCTGGAGCGGAATCCGCCACCGCCAGCCAGCCGTGCCCGCGGTCGCCCGCGTATATGGGACAGCCGGACCGGCGCGGCGGCTCGGCACCGCCCAGGCGCGGTCGCAGGGCAACCAATGCTGCCAGCTCGTGAAGGGGACGCCCAGCGTCTCGCCGAGCAGCAGCGACCTGAAGCCGCTGCAATCGACGAACAGATCGCCGTCCACGCGCCGCCCGTCGGCGAGCGTAATCGCCTCGATGAAACCGGTCTCGGCATGTTGCTCGACCGCGACCACCCGGCCTTCGATGCGCACGACGCCGCGGTCGGCGGCATAGTCGCGGAGGAATCGTGCGTAGAGTCCGGCATCGAAATGGAAGGCGTAGGACAGCGTCGACAGGACGGCGGCGGGGTTCGAGGCGGGGCGCGTGAACCGTCCCTCCCGCGCGGCGACCGCCGACAGGCAATAGTTGGGGATCGGGCCGGGATCGGGCGCGCCGCCGACACCACTCGACTGCCGCAGCCAAAGCTGGTGGAACGCGATGCCCTGCACGTCCCGTCCGTGCACGCCGAACGGGTTGATATAGCTGTCGCCGAGCCGTGCCCAGTCGCGGAATGAGATCCCCAGCTTGAACGTCGCCTTGGTCGCGCGAACGAACGCGTCCTCGTCGATCCCGAGCAGGCGGTTGAAGTCGAGCAGCGACGGTATCGTCGCCTCCCCCACCCCGACCGTGCCGATCTCGTCGGATTCGACCAAGGTCACCGACATGTCGGGACCGACCAGACGCGACACCGCGGCGGCGGTCATCCAGCCCGCGGTGCCGCCGCCGACGATCACGACCTTGCGGATCGCTTGTCCCTGCGTGCCGCTCATCGGGCGCCGAAGCCGCGGGTTTTAGCGTACGTGACAAGGTCGCGGTTAGACGGCAGATGCTGGACCGCATAGTGCCCCTGTCGCCTCACTTCGGCGAACATCTGGCTCGCGTCGTCGTGGAAGCGGAGCGCGCCGCTGCGCGCCGATAGGTCGGTCTTCCAGCCCATGCCGTACAGGACATATTGCCAGCTCGACTGGGTGAAGATGTCGACGCGCGGATCGATATCGAGTTCGTTGGGCGGCCGGAAACGCCACCGGTCGAGCAGCTCGTGCAGGCTGTCGGGGATCGACGATGCGGCGACGTTGTCGCGCCAGAACGCCGAATCGCGACGCTCGGAAATGCAGTAATGCAGCTTGATGAAGTCGAGCGCGCGTTCGTAGCGCTTCAGCATGTTGTCATTGAACTGCCGCGCCGACGTCTCGAAATCCCCGCCCCACGGAAACAGGTTGGCGACCATCCCGGCGGCGACTTCGGCAAAGGCGATACCGGTCGCTTCGAGCGGTTCGAAGAAGCCGCTCGACAGGCCGATCGCAACACAGTTCTTGTGCCAGTTGACCTCTCGAAAGCCCCCTTCGAACTTCAGGCGGCGCACGTTCACGTCGGCGCCGCGCGGCCCCATATAGCCGCGCAGGATCGCCTCGGCCGCGTCGTCGTCCATGTGGTCGGACGAATAGACGTGACCGATACCACGTCTTTGGGTGAGGCCGATGTCCCACATCCACCCGGCCGTCTGCGCGGTCGCCATCGTATAGGACGCGATCGGATCGGTCGGCGTCGCATAGGGCAGTTGCGCCGCCAGCGCACGGTTGCAGAACAGCACGTCGCGGCACGACCGAAACGGTACGCCTAGCGCGCGACCGATCAACTCGGCGCGAAAACCCGTACAGTCGATATAGAGGTCGGCGTCGAGCACGCCGTTCCGTTCGGTCCGCACGCCGCCGATCGCGCCATCGGCATCCAGCATCACCTCGGTAATGGTATCCTCGACGTGACGCACGCCGTTGCGCACACCCTGCTCGCTCAGCAGACCGGCCAGCGCGATCGCATCGAAGTGAAACGCATAGTTGAGCGGCGCGACATAATCGGGATGCGATGGCAGCTTGGGCGCCCGGTGCGCGTCCGCCGCCATTTTTTGCGGCGTGGACACGTCGTCCCAATTTTCGGATCCGCCGAGGCCGAGCAGCCAATAGGGCAACAGCTCCAGACCGCTGCTTGCATCCGCTTCCTGGAACGGATGCGCGTAATGATCGAATGCGCCCTCACCGGGCGCGCTGCGCCAATGCGTGAACTTGGCACCCTGCTTGAAGGTCGCGCCGCAACGGCGGACGAGCTCGGCCTCGTCGATGCCGATCGTCGCCAGCGTGCGTCGGATCGTCGGGAAGGTGCCCTCCCCCACGCCAAGCACGCCGATCGCCTGCGATTCGATGAGCGTGATCGATACGCCGCCCGGCATGTCTGCGCCGAGCCGCTTCGCCAGATAGGCGGCGGTCAGCCAACCCGCGGTTCCACCGCCCGCGATCAGAATGCGTTTCGTCATTGGCGTCCTTCCAGTGCGTCCCCGCCGGCACTATGCCAGCGGGGGACGCGCCGTCTCTAGAATGCCAGATAGATACCAGTGTTGATCCGGCGGTCACTCTGGAACCAGCTCCGCCCATAGACCTTGCCGTCGGGATAGCCGCCCATCAACGTACGCTGCGTCGCATTGAGCAGGTTGGTGGCCTGAACCCCGTACGAGAATCGATCGGTGACCTTGAAGCGGACTCCTGCATCCAAAGTACCGTACGAGTCTCCGTACACCGGCAGCGCGATCTGGATCGACTGCGACGCCGCCCCCGCGGGTGCGCCGTAGAAGCCGTAGGTCGGATTGGTGCCGTTGCTGTTCGTCGTCTGCAGATAGCGCGAGCGCCACGAATAGGCGATGCGTGCCGATATCGCCTTGCGTTCGTACAACAGCGTGGCGTTCACATTGTGCTTCGACAAGCCGATCAGCGGCGCATCGCTCTTGGTGACACCGTTGATGTCCCGGTACAGATCGCCTGGGTTCTTGCTTTCGATGAACGTGTAGTTCGCCTCGACCCCGAAGCCGCTCAGCACCCCCGGCAGGAAGTCCAGGAACGCGCGACCACCGACTTCGACGCCCTTGACGGTCGCGGCCTTGGTCGCGTTGACATAATCGGTCGCGGCCGCATTGGCCGTCTCGGTAGTGCCATCGGTATACACGACCGTGATCTGACGCTGCGTGAGCGAGTAGATCGGCAGGTTCGTCAGCCGCTTGTAGAACGGCGCCAGATGGAAGCTGGTGCCGGCCTTGGCGTAATACTCGAACGACAGGTCGAAATTGTTCGACATCGTCGGCTTGAGCAACGGATTGCCCGTGTCGGCGGTGAAGTTGGTGAAGACGTTCGGGAGGTTGTTGGTCGGCGTGCTCGCCGGATTGCTGGTCGTCGCGACACCGATCGATCCGGACGCACGCAATGCCTGGAACGTCGGCAAGTCCATCGTGATGTTGTAGCCCGCACGGATCTTCGTTCTGTCGGACGGTGCGAATTCGAAGTTTATCGACGGCAGGAACCGCGTGAACTCCGCTTCGCCGCCGCGCGCGATGAATTGCTGCCCAAGAGTCAGGGTCTGGCCATTGCGAACGAACGTATTGGCGTTCTGCTGGATGAAGCCGCTGCCTTCATTCTCGATATGCACGACCCGCAGACCGACATTGCCCGAAATGCCACGCCCTTCGGTCGGTCCGAACCGTGCCAGGGCATAGCCAGCCTGTGTCTTCGTGACGTTGTTCACCTGATCACCCGGGAGGATGAAGCCGATCGCACGGATGCCGGATGCGCCGCCATAGCCGGTGACCGGCAACGGACCCGACGCCGAACAATTATATTCAGTCCCGGGAGGACAGAAGCCCGCGGGCGGCGATTGCGTCAACTGCGCACGATCGAGCTGTGACACGAGGTCCTTCGACGCGAACATCAGGCTGCCCGGCAACGGCGTGTCGCCGCGGAAGAAATCCTTGAACGCATGATATTCGACGTCGCCGGGCGCCGCGTTGGCATAGGTCAGCTGCGGATCGCCGTTCCAGCCGCGACCCAGTGCCGACCAGTTATACCCGTTGGAAAGATCGCGCTCGGTACGCTTCGCATAACGACCACCGACCTTGATCGATCGCAGGAAGCTGTCGTCGAAACTATACTCGGCGTCCAGGTTGGCCGCATCCAGGCGCCCCTTGTTCCGCTCGTTGTGCGGCATCGACGCCGACCAGAAATAGTTGGACGGGTCCGCGAACGAGGCCTGCGTCGCGGGCGAAACCGTGATCTTCGGCAGATCGCCCGTCAGGTCCATGCCGAAGCTCTGGCCGAAACCGATTTCGCGGAACACGTCGAGACGATCGTAGACCTGCGAGGAATCGACCCGCTGCAGCGCGCCCTTCACCGACAAATGGCTGCCTTCGGGTGCCCAGTTGAACGCCAGCGAATAATCGCTCGTCCGCGTGTTGCTCCGGACGAACCCCTTGTTGCCCGAACTCGTCACCGGATTGGCGCTCGGCAGGAAGGTTGCCGGATCGCGATTGAACAGCGATGTCGTCGACAACAGCCCGCCCGAGCTGTCGAAGGTGCTCGTGGCCGGATCGACGGCGAGGGTCTGCGAACTGACCTGCGCACCGTAATCACTCGACTCGCTCTTGTAGCGCGACTGGAAAAAGCTGCCGGTGAACGTCAGCGAGTCCGACGGCGCCCACTGCGCCGCGCCGTAAAAGCCCTTGCGCTGATATTGGAACGCCTCGTCGCCATAGGTGAAGCCACCGGGGATGTAATAGTCGTTCGCGCCGATGCGGGTCTTGTAATAGGGTTCGGTGCGGATGAACTGCGACAGCGAGCTGAACTGGCTATAGGCAACGTCGGCGAGGATACCGATCTTGCCGATCGGCGTGTTGAAGGTGTCGGTCACCAGGACTGAACCTGCCGGATCGGCCTTCTGGATCAGATCGCCCATGCTCAGCTC
Organism: Sphingomonas sp. SL1004; assembly: GCF_057815015.1. Classification (NCBI taxonomy): domain Bacteria; kingdom Pseudomonadati; phylum Pseudomonadota; class Alphaproteobacteria; order Sphingomonadales; family Sphingomonadaceae; genus Sphingomonas; species Sphingomonas sp. SL1004. The sequence goes on along the minus strand of NZ_JBYMUX010000001.1, from coordinate 244,416 downwards.
GCCGGTCGCCGCGACATGGAACTTACCGTTGAAATCGAACGGCATCTTCGTCCGCAGATCGATCTGGCCGCCCGTGCCACCTTCGATCAGATCGGCGGTCGATGCCTTATAGACGTCGACCGCGGCCATCAGTTCGGGCGTGACGTCGCTCCACAGGATCGCACGACCGTTGTTCGCGCTGAAGATCTCGCGACCGTTGAGGCGCGATGCGACACCCGTCAGGCCGCGCACCTGTACGCCCGAACCCTGTACGGAGAAGTGATCGGGGTCGCCCAACGCGGCGAAGCGCACGATCGATACGCCCGAAACGCGCTGCAGAACTTCGGTGATCGAGTTGTCGGGCAGTTTACCGGCATCGTCTGCAACCACCGAATCGATGATGGTTTCGCTACGCTTCTTGCGTTCGTCCGCTGCCTCGAGCGCGGCGCGGCGACCGGTAACGACGATGTCGCCAGCGTCCGCGGACGGAGCCTGATCGCTGACCTGTGCGGGAGCGCCCGCCTCGGCATCAGGCGCTGCCGACTGCGAGGCGTCCTTGGATATCGCGAGCGTTTCCGCCTGTATCAGCCCTGCCGCCAGCGCTGGCGAAGCCAGGCCCGACGCACCGAGTGCGAGGCAGGAAACGCCTGTTCGTAAAACCAAGTTCAGCTTCAGCCGACTGACGTCGCCCCGGTCGATCCGTGCCATCCCCAACCCTCTCCCTGTCCGCATAGTTCGCGGATCCCGTTGCTGCGCTTATGTTAGCGCTACCGATTTCGATAGTAAGATTGTTGAAGTCCCGCAATGGGCTTTTTAGAAAATCGTCGAGTCTTGTAATATTAGTCGCCTTCTAGCGGCATAAGCGATTGCTCGCGGTTGCGGTTATACCGTTACCAATTGCAGACCCACGACCTCGTTCGACGAACCGCCGCCGCAGCCAGTTCCCAAGGGTCACCCGAGCCTGATCTGATCGCGATACAACGCCCAGCAACTGCCATTAGGACAACATTCGTGACTTAACTTCGCGTGTGACTTTGCCCTATGCTGGCTAAGGCTCGACTGTTCATAAGAAGGTCCTCGGAACCTCGGCATACCCTTGGCGACTGTCGTATCGAGCAAGCCTGGCTTCGAAAGGCGCCGCACGGGGAGCTTTCCTCGCTTGCCATGAGAACCGCAATTGTCATACCACGATAACAATCGTTTGCAGGCCATATCGGATCATGCAGCGAAAGGGAGCGGGATATGCGGAAGAAGGGGTTATTCCTGACGTCGGGCGGGCGGCCCCGGTAACGAACCGATCTTCGTCCGTACTTACGGCCAGTTCGATGGCAGCGTAGCGGTCAACGTCACGCCGTTCGCGCAGGTTTTTCTCGAGGGGACCAACCTGTTCAACGCGAAGTACATCACCACCGGGCGGTTCGATAATCAGGTGCTGACGTACCAGAATTTCGGGCCACGCTACGACGCAGGCGTACGCTTCTCCTTCTGATACCAAAACGCGGGCGGGATCCGGTGACGATCCCGCCCGCGCCGTATACGCTCGATGTGCGAGCGGCTGACAAGGACCAGATCTCGGCATGAAAAAATTCGGTTTCCTAGGTGCGGTCGCGATCGTCGCGATCGGTGATTTCGTCGCCATCGGTGCCGCCAGCGCACAGGTTCCAGCCGGGGTTCCAGCCGGGGTTCCCGCCGAACTTCCTGCCGAACTTCCCGGGGCTCAGCCACCACGGGTCCAGCCGGTCCAGGTCGATCCGACGCGTCCCGACTGGGAAAACCCCGCGGTATTCGCGCGTGGCAAGATGCCGGCACGCGCTACAGGCTTTCCGTTCGAGACGCGCGCCGCGGCGATCGCCGGGGATCGCACGAAATCGGTGCGGTTCATGTCGCTCAACGGCGCCTGGCAGTTCCAGTTCTCGCCGAGTTCCGACGCGGTCCCGACCGGGTTCGAACGCCCCGACTACGACGTTTCCGCATGGAAGAGCATCAAGGTTCCCGCCGACTGGCAGACCGAGGGCTATGACCAGCCGCGCTACAACAACATCACCTACCCCTTCCCCGCCAATCGCCCGCTGATCCCCCATGCGACCAACCCGGTCGGTTCGTACCGCCGCGACGTCGTGATCGCGCCGGGCTGGCAGGGTCAGGACGTCATCCTTCACATCGGCGCGGCGGGCTCTGCGTATCAGGTCTGGGTGAACGGCCAGTCGGTCGGCTATTCGGAAGATTCCAAGCTCCCGAGCGAGTTCGACGTCACGCGCTATCTGAAGCCGGGCAAGAACACGATCGCGATCCAGATCCACCGCTGGTCCGACGGCAGCTATCTCGAGGATCAGGATTTCTGGCGCGTGTCGGGGATCGAGCGCGAGGTCTTCCTGATGGCCGCGCCGCCGACGCGCGTGCGCGACACGTTCGTTCACGCCGGGCTGTCCGACGACTATCGCGACGGCGTGCTCGGTCTCGATCTCGCGGTGACGCCGGGTCTCGCCAGTACCGCGCGCTATGTGCTGATGGACGGTGAACGGCAGGTTCTGGAAGGCCGCGTCGCCGTTGCCGCCGGCAAGGACGAGCGTACCGTCAAGCTCGCCGGTCGCGTGCCCGGCGTGAAGCCGTGGACCGCCGAGACGCCCAATCTCTACCGGTTGGTCGTCGAACTGACCGACGCCAAGGGCCGGCTGATCCAGTCGACCGCGCAGTCGATCGGCTTCCGCACCGTGGCGATCAAGAACGGGCTGGTCAGCGTCAACGGCAAGCCGATCACGATCCGCGGCGTCAATCGCCACGAGCATGATCCCGAGACCTTCCACGTCGTCAGCCACGAATCGATGGAGCGCGACATCCGGCTAATGAAGGGCGCCAACATCAACGCGCTCCGCACCTCGCACTATCCGAACGATCCGTACATTTACGAACTCGCCGACCGCTATGGCCTGTACGTGATGGACGAGGCGGATATCGAGAGCCACGCCTATATGGAGCAGGGCAACAATCACCCCGAGAGCCGCGCCAAGTTCCAGGTCGGCTTCGATCCGGCGTGGAAGGACGCGCATGTCAGCCGCGTCGTCAACATGGTCGAGCGCGATAAGAACCATCCGTCGATCATCTTCTGGTCGCTCGGCAACGAGGCAGGCATCGGCCCGAACTTCGAGGCCGCCGCCGCGGCTGCGAAGGCGCGCGACCCGAACCGCCTGATCAGCTATCTCGGCTGGGGCACCTATGAGGGTGTCAGCGACCATCGTCCCAATTACTATGCCGACATCTACGCACCGATGTACGATCCGGTGGTCAAGATGGAAGACTACGCCACCAACTGGACCTTCAAGCAGCCGATGATCCAGTGCGAATATGGCCATATGATGGGCAATTCGGGCGGCGACCTGAAGGAATATTGGGACACGATCTACGCGCATCCGAACAAGCTCCAGGGCGGGTTCGTGTGGGACTGGGTCGACCAGTCGATGTATCGCTACACCAAGGACGGCAAGCGGTACTGGGGCGACGGCGGTGAATACGGCCCCAACCCGGGCGGCGATATCGAGTTCGGCGATGGCCTGCTCCAGTCCGACCGCACGCCTAACCCCGCCTTCTACGAACTCCGCAAAGTGTATGCGCCGGTCCAGTTCGACGGCTTCGATCCCGCGAGCGGCAAGATGACGGTGCGCAACCGGCATGATTTCCGCGACCTGTCCGGCTTCGACATGGACTGGACCGTGGAGGAGAACGGCGTCGCGGTCGCGTCGGGCAAGCTGCCCGGCCTGACCACTGCGGCGCGCTCCGCGGAGACGATCGCGCTGCCGCTTTCCGCGGTGAAGCGGCGTCCCGGTGCCGAATATTTCGTCACCGTGACGGTGCGCGCCAAGGACCGTTCGGTGCCGCTCGTGGCGGGCGGCACGGTGATCGGGTTCGAGCAGTTTGCGATGGCGCCCGTTCCTGCCCCCGCGGCGACCGCCCCCACGAACGCGGTAGCGGTGCGCCAGGCGGGTGGCAGCATGACGCTCACCGCGGGGGGTGCCTCGCTAACGATCGATCGCAGGACCGGTCTGGTGGTCGGCTATACCAAGGACGGTCGCACGCTCGCGAGTGGTGGCCAACCGCATTTCTGGCGGGCCCTGACCGATAACGACATCGGCATCGGCACCGACAAGCAACTGGCGATGTGGAAGGCGATGAGCGACGCACGCACGGTCCGCTCGGTCACCGCCGATCGCGGTACCGGTGGGATCGTCGTCGCGTACGATCTGGGTGCGGGTACGGCGGCGTTCGAGACGCACTACACGATGGCGGCGGACGGATCCGTTGGGGTCGCGGGTCGCTTCACGCCGATCAAGCAGGACCTGCCGGGGCCGTTCCGCGTCGGGCTGGCGTTCGCGATGCCGACCGAGATGAAGACCGTCGAATGGTACGGCCGCGGACCGCACGAGAGCTATGTCGACCGCAAGACCTCGGCCCCGATCGGCCTGTGGCGCGGCGCGATCGCCGCGCAGAACCACGATTACATTCGACCGCAGGAGACCGGCAACAAGGTCGACGTGCGCTGGATGGAGATTTCGGGTGCGGCTGGCGGCGTCCGCGTCGAGGGCGACCGGCCGTTGATGATGAACGCGCTGGCATTTCCCTATGCGGATCTCGATCGCAAGACGCCGGGCAGCTGGAAATCGAGCGACGTGATACCGCACGGACAGGTCACGCTGCTGGTCGACGCCGCGCAATGGGGAGTCGGCGGCGATACGCAGTGGAGCGAATTCGGCAAACCGCTCGCCGCCTATCGCGTCCCGCTTGCGCCGATCGCCGTGACCTTCCGCCTGACCCCGTTTGCTGGAGAGGGCACGAGCCCCAATCTGGCCAAAGCCGCTACGGCGACAACGGGAGAATGACGTAGCCCGCAGCGGATCTGTGTCGGGGGCGTAAAATAGCCGGGATCCCGAAGGAATTCGCAGGACTGTGAAACGCCCCCGACGGGCCCGGTAGTGCCTTGCTCCCTGATAGGAGTGAGGCACATGATGATGGCATGATAGGCATTTTTTTCCAGCGCGCCTTCGGTCTGCCAGGGCGTGACCTGCCCGCCTTGCGAAAAAGTGCCGTTGCCGAATGCCGCCTTGCGCGTTGATAACGCTATGGGAAAATCCTCGACGTCATTACGGGATCAGGCGAAAAACGGTATCGTCGACCACGTTCGGACGCTGTTCAACGATCAGGCGCGCGGCGAGCAGCCTGTCGGCCGCAGCAGCACCGCACTGTTCCTGCCGGATTCGATGATCTGGCGGGTTCACGGCGACGTTGTCAGCATGATGGTCGGCGGGGTCGCGGCGTTACTGCTCCAGATGTTGCATCCGGCAGTCCTGGCCGGCGTCTGGGATCATTCCAACTTCAGGACCGATATGCTCGGTCGGCTACGGCGCACCGCGCGTTTCATTGCCGTCACCACTTATGGCGATCGGGCCGATGCCGAAGCAGCGATCGCGCGTGTCCGTGCAATTCATGCACGGCTTGCCGGCACGCTCCCCGACGGCACATCGTACCGCGCCGACGATCCGTCTCTACTCGCCTGGGTTCACGTTTCCGAAGCATGGTGTTTCCTTGCCGCGTGGCAGCGATACGGCAACCAGCGGCTCACGCCGGTACAGCAAAACAGCTATTTCGCCGCATTCGCCGATGTCGGAAGCATGCTGGGTGCGGATCCCCTCCCACGTGATCGCCTGGAAACCGAGTGCTTCCTGCGCGCGATGCGCCCGAAGCTCTGCGCAGACAATCGAACGCGGGACGTCGCCCGGCTTGTGCTGCATCAGACGCCAGCCAATGCTCTCGCGATACCCATCCAGCGGTTCGTGATGCAGGCCGCTGTCGATCTTCTTCCGGCATGGGCACGACATATGCACGCGTTGCAGGCATCGCCGTCGCTTACACGGCCGATCGTCACATCCGGCACCCGGCAAATGGCCAGAACCCTTCGCTGGGCATTTTCGGACTAGTCGCGAGGGGTCATCCCGCGAAACTGTCCGCCCGTGGTCGAAACCAGCGTTCAAGTAGGTGAGCCTGTACCGATACAGTCGTCGACAGGCGACCGCAGGGTTGGCGCAGGATATTGATCGGCCTCGACTCTACCGAATTTCCTCGTCGATCAGCGAACCGCCCCCGTCGCCATCAGGTGGCGGACGTCCGCTGCGATCTGATTGTTGGCGCCGAGCCGCTCGATGAGTTGCGCCTGGCGGCTGCCCCGCATCCCGGCCGTCGTCAGTTGCTTGTCGCGCACGTAGGTGTAGACGCCACTGACCGCGAACGCGGACACGTACGCAATATGGCGTTTCTGCAGGGCGTGCGTCGCGATGAATGCGTCGGACTCCAGGAACGCACGCCGAGTAAGCGGCGTCTCGAAGGCGAGTTCCATCACGGCAATCAACGTACGTTCCGGCGGTACGCAATGATCCACGTTTGGCGCAGGCGGTGCAGGCTCCGCATTGTCGTACCGGTCGGGCAGATGCAGGCGAAGCTTCACCACGGCGTCATCGGCGGCAAGCGTTTCGGCAAAGCCGGTCATGACCGCACCGAATGTTTTCGCATCGCTACCAGCCGCACCAAAGTGAACGTGAATCCGATCGAAGCCGTCGTCGGCGTTGGGGATCGGATCCGGGATACGATCGACTAAAGTCCGCGAGCCGTTCGGCAAGGCATAGGCAACCGTCGCTGCGAACATGTTCTGCTCGTCCGCAAACAGGATATGGCTCGCCGCGTTGAAAGCCTCCTGATCCTCCTTCGACGCGAAGCCGATCTCTACACCCCCGTCGAGTTCATAGTTCTCGAATGGTTCGATACCGTCGATCGACGGCCACAGATGCGCGTCCTGTTCGCGGTTCAGATGGTGCTGGACGTACCAGCCGAGACCTGGAATGCGCGAACACAGCGGCCCGTGGACGTCACGCCAGTAGGCCGCGAACACGTCATGGGGCACGCGCGGTCGGCGCAGCACCGTCGTATAGCTGTTGATCGCAATGCCGGCATCGCGAGTTGCGTAATCGGTCGTGATCGAAACTTTGGGCATGACTATGCTCCCGATAGTGATGAGGACAAACGCACGTTGGTCACGAATAGCAGCGGGATCGAGATTGCCGACGCGTTCGTCAGCCGATGCTCCGCGCCTGCAGCCGGTTCACCACCGGTGTAATCAGCACCGCGAGCAGCGCGATTGCCGCGGCGACATAACCGACCGCGCCCAGCCCCAGATGCTGGATGACTGAACCACCGATGATCGCGCCAAGGCCGATGCCCGCGTTGGCCATCGATACGTTGAGCGTGCCCGCCAGCGCCTGTGCATGGCTCGCCGACTGCATCACGCGGACCTGGCAGATCGGGTAAAGCGCGGTGTTGGCAATGCCCCAGACCGCCAGCGCAATTGCGAGCCAGACGTGCGAGCCGGCAACCAGCGTCGTCGCCGCCATGCCCACCGCCAGCACCAGCGAGGTGATCGCAGTCACTCTCAGCGGCCCCCGCCCGACGAACTGCCCGCCTAGCCAGTTGCCGGCGAGCCCGACGATGCCGAAGCCCATCAGCCACCAGCCGACCTGCCCCACCGGGATATCCGCGATCTGCTCCAGCGTGTCGGCGAGATAGGTGTAGGCGGTGAACATCGCGGTGAACACGATCACCGACAGCACCACGTTGCCGAGGAAATACGGGTCCTTGAGGATCCGCGCCTGCTCCGCGAGCTTTACCCGTACCGGCCGGGCAAGCGTCGGCATCACGACGAGCAGCAGGACCGCCATCAGCAGCGACAGCCCGGACAGGCCCCAGAACGTGCCCCGCCAGCCGAATGCGGTCGACGCGAGCGTGCCAAGCGGGATGCCCAGCACCATCGCACCGGAAATGCCGAGATAGACGTTGGCGACCGCCTTGCCAGCCTTTTCAGGTCCGGCGAGTTCGCCCGCGGTCTCGCTGGCCGTGCCCCAGAATACCGGCAACGCGAGCGCCGGCAGAAATCGTGCGAGGCTCAATACCCAGATGTCGGGTGCAGCCGCCGCAAGTGCGTTGGCCCCGGCGAAAATCACGAGGATGACGACGAACAACCGCTTGCGCTCGAAGTGTGAGAGCATCGCAGTCAGGAACGGCCCTGCCAGCATGACCGTGAACGCGAACAACGTCACCAGCTGTCCGGCAACGGCAATCGAGATGCCGAGATCGCGCGACAGGCTCGGCAACAGTCCAACGATGATGAACTCGGTCGTGACGATCACGAAGGCGGAGATCGCCAGCAGCAACACGGCCAGGCCATGCCCCGCGGACTGCGCGCCTGGCGGCGCGGCGGTGACGGGACGGACGGGGGACGACATTGGCAAACTCCTGTATCGCAACGCCTCTACGCGCGATAAAAAACCACGTCGTGCGGCATGTTTTCGCGTATAGCAGGACAAATATTCCAGAATCGGCACGCACATGACTCCGTCCGAACGCCTCAAGGGCATCGAAGCTTTCGTTTGCGCAGCCGATGCCGGCAGCTTCACTGCGGCGGGTTTGCGGCTCAACCTGACCAATTCGGCAGTCAGCAAGAGCGTGGCGCGGCTGGAGACACGGCTCGGCAGCCGGCTGTTCGAACGCACCACCCGCAAGCTGACGCTGACCGATGCCGGCGCGGCGTTTTACGAAACCTGCGTCCGCGTGCTGGGCGATCTCGCCGATGCGGAGGCGGTGCTGGCGTCACACCGGTCGGACATCATGGGGCGGCTGAAGGTGGACGTGCCGATTGCGTTCGGGCGGATGCAGGCAATGCCGTTGCTGCTTACCTTCGCCGAGCGCCACCCTGCCCTGCGCCCTATCATCACCTTCACCGACCGGAAGGTCGACATCGTGGAAGAAAGCATCGACGTGGCAATTCGGATCGGTGCTTCGGAACCTTGGGCGGACAATCTTGGCCACCGTTATCTTGGCAGCGAACGCGTCATTTTCTGTGCGGCGCCCGCCTATCTCGACCGCTGCGGAACGCCGCATTCGGTGGACGATCTCGCCAGGTTCGATTGCATCCTCTACGGTCGCAGCGACGGCAGCACGATCAACTGGCGGTTTGCCGATCAAGCGGGCGTTAGGCAGGAGCGATCGATGGAGCCACGCATCGTGCTCGGGAGCGCCGAGGCGCAAGTCGGTGCGGTCAGGGCGGGGTTCGGGATCGCGCAGCTTGCGACGTGGCTGATCAAGAACGAACTCGAACGCGGTGATCTCGTCGAGATCCTGCCCGAACTGGCGACGGTCGGCTTGCCCTTGCACCTGGTCTGGCCGAAAAGCCGGCAGCTTACGCCGAAGGTCGACGCCGCCCTCGAAATGTTGACCAACGGCTTACGGATCGATTGACGTGCCGGGCTGTATCCCGCCGCAGGTTCTCTACGGCCGTGACGACTCGTGTCGCGTTTACCCTCTCCGGTTAGTATCTCGGTCTGAAAACGAAAGCCGTTTTCGGAAGAGCCAATCATTGGCATCCCCAAGGAAGGCAAAGCGGGTACGAAATGTCGAGCGCGACCTATTACGGGAGGAAGGCCACGTCCCGGGGGTGTCCGATGCGAAGCGAATGCAAACGTTCGAAGAGGGAATGTCCGGCGCAAGCGACTGCTGCCATCATGTGTTTTGCGTCGCCTGGGCGGCACGGCCGTTGCTTATCCGGAAAGGCAATCAGTACCGCGACCGCGGTTTCTAACACGCCGGGTAGCGTACGCTTCCGAACATCCCCTAGCCGGTTCCCTTGCCGGACATCCTCTCGCCGGTCTTTATGTCGGACCGTCCTAGCTATCAACCATCGGAGCCGTGCGGCTCCAGCATGCCGAACCCGATACGCAGGTGGTGGCAGCCCGAGTCAGCGCCGGTGGACAATCTCATAGCGATCGGGGCCGCGGGCCAGAATGCTGACGGGCAGTACGAACCCGAGCGCGCGGCCGAACCGCGATATGTCGCCCGTCCGAAACTGGCCCGTCACACGCATCGCGGCGACCTTTGGGTCACGGATGAAGATCTGTGCGCGGGTCGACCGGTTGAGGGTCTTGATCACCTCCGCCAAAGGGCGGTTGTCGAACACCGCGAATCCCTCGCGCCAGGCGAGATCATGATCAAGATCGGTCGTTCTCACCGTTCCCGGCTTTGCGCCGGAAGCGACAAAGGCCTGACCGGGGCGCAACTGCACCATAGGCTGTTTCACCGAGCCGCCCCGCGCGGCCGTGATCGCCACGCTACCCTGCGCCAGCACGACGCGCATGCCGTCGGGCTTCATTTGAACATCGAAGTGCGTCCCGAGTGCGGTGACTACCCTGCCGGCAGCTTCCACCGTGAACGGTTGGGCGGCATCATGCACGACGTCGAAATAGCCGCGCCCGCTCAAGAGCCGCAGGCGACGTTCGCCGTCGGCATAGGCGAGATCCAGCGCGCTCTCGGGCGCAAGCGTGACGCGCGTACCATCGGGCAACGAGATGCTCGACATCTGCCCCTTGACCGTCACGTAGTCCGGCGCGCCAAACCGTGTGAGCGACTGGCCGCCCTCAGCCGGGGCTATTACCGTCGAACGGTCGCCGCTGTACCAATGGCCTTGCAGACCGAGCCCGACCGATGTGGTCACCACCAATACCGCGGCTGCGGTTGCGAGCAGTTTAGGCCATAGCCGATCATTGGCAGGCTGGGGCAAAGGCTCGGAAAGCGTCTCAGGCGCGGCCGAGCGCGCGGCACGACCCATCGCTGCGATCATCGCGTCGTCTTCCGCATTGTCGAAAACGCCCCAGACCGATTGGGCCTTGTGCCAAGCTGCCTTATTATCCTCGGTTTCGGCGAGCCACGCGGCGAACAGCACTTCGTCCCGGTCTTCCTGCGCAATCCAGCGCGCTGCGGCTTCGACGGGTGTCAGAGCGCGCCATGCGTCGAGCGACGGAGGGGCATCGTTCATCGATCGTCTCCTGCATGGGCCATGAGATGCTCCATGGCGCGTACGACATGCTTCTCGACCGCACTGACGGAGATGCCCAGCTGGGTGGCGATTACCTGATGGCGAAGCCCTTCGAGGCGCTTGAGCAGAAAGATCGTCCGGGTCCTTTCAGGCATGGTTAGCAAGGCCGCCGCGGCCGCGCATAGCGCTTGCCGACCTGCCGTTATCCGGTGGGGATCGAAATCGGTTTCGCCGTGGGTTTCGGGGTCGAGCATGACGTGATCGTCTGCGTGCCGCACGGTGCGCCGGCGGTGCCGATCGGCCAGCACGCTGGCAGCGGTCTGAAAGATATAGCCGCTGGCACCGTCGAGATGGTCCGGCGTACCGCGCACGGTCAGCCGCAGAAACACCTCCTGTACGAGATCCTCGACATCGCTCGCTTCGCGCACGCGCCGTCGGAAGTAGGCCAGCAACGGGCTACGCATCGCCGCGGCCTGCAGCGTGAACGCATCATTCCGCGCAGCGACCGCATCCCCCTCGCTCACGGCAGTATCGCTAACCCAAGTCATGCCGGGTTTCATTCCTTGTTCGGGCGCCGAAGTGAAAGGCGTTGAACGAGCTGGAGGAGCGTTCCCAAAGTACAACGCAGCCCGCCGGAAAGTCCTCACATCGTTAGCAGCGAAAAGCCTACATGGTCCAAGCCAAGACCGCACGTTTCGAAATATTGCGGACCCGACCATGAGGATTCCATCGATTCGTGCGTGCTGCTCCACAAGGCCGCCGTCGCGCGCCGTCCGAAAGGTTTGCAGCCATGGCCATCGACTTCGATCCCTGTTCGTCGCCGCCCCTCGTGGCACGCGCAACGCGCGTTCGCGCGCTTTCGGTCAAGGCCCGTGCCGTCGTGCTGGAGGTCGTGGTGCAAATGCTGCCCGCCCAAATAGGGGAACAGATCCTCCTGATCGCGCTTCTCCCGGCCTCGAGCTTCGTGCCAGACTGGTGCGAGCGATCATTCCGATTGATCGCCGGCCCGTCCGCGGGACGCCCCCTGCTACAGGATACGGTCGCCGAACGAATGCTCCCGGTATAAATTGCCCACGGCAGGGGATCGATCCAGCATTTGCCGGGTGCCCCCACTTAACGGGAACGGCGGCGATCGCGATTTAATGCGCCTCTTTCAGCGCGAAATGTTAACCTGAATCAGCATGGGAGCCAGAGACCTGTGGGCGGCCCTAATGGGATCAAGCCTCGCGATCATCGTGCCCGCTACGACGGTTGCCGCACAGCGCGAACGGGAGATACGCATTACCGCGCGTAGCCAGACACTTGCGACCGCCTTACTCGACGTCGCGGCCAAGGGCGGGGTCGAACTGGTTCTCGCCACGGCGACCGCACGCACGCTCGCAGCGCCGAAGATTCATGGCCGGTACAGTCTAGCTGAGGCACTGACGGCACTGCTTGTCGGCTCGGGGCTAACCTGGCGGCGGTCCGCCGATGGTCTTTATGTCATAGGTACTCTCGCCCGCGCGCCCACCGAGAGTGATACGCCGGCGATGCCCGACATTCTTGTCACCGGCCGGAAGACTCAGAACAGCGATATCAGGCGTGGCGAGGACGACATCCAGCCCTACAAGGTCTGGACCGGTCAGGATGTCGCGCAGTCGCAGTCATCGGACATCGACGATTTCCTGCGCAACCGAGTTATAAGCAACGCGCAGGTCGGCTCGGCGAAACAGATGGCGCTCGGCAGCAACGCATCCGAGGTAAATCTACGTGGGCTCGGTTCGGGACAGACGCTGGTGCTGGTGGATGGCAAGCGCCTGCCGTCCGGTGCGGCGATCGATCTCACCATGTACCAGGCGGACTTGAACGGCATCCCGCTGAGCGCGATCGAGCGGATCGAGGTGCTGAATTCGACTGCCGGCGGGATCTATGGCCCTGGTGCAACCGCCGGTGTGGTCAACGTGGTGTTGAAGCGCAACTATCATGGTGCAGATCTGGGCTTAAGCTACGGGCTGAGCGACCGTGGCGATGCCGAAACCAAGCGGCTGGACGCGCGCATAGGCGTTTCCTCCGAAGACGGAAGTACGCAACTCATGATAGCCGCGAGCCGAACCTGGGGTGCAGATCTGCGCACCGGCGATCGCAATTTCGCGGTGAACGCGCGCGCCCTGTTGTTGCAGCACGATGCAACGGTATTCGCGCGCCATCCGCCACTGAGTGCGTCGGTCAATATCGCCAGCGGCACGGGTGAAACGCTTCGGTTCGACACGGCCTATGGCGGGGCCAGCCTTGGCGCCTCCACGACCAGCGTGCCCGCGTCCTATGGCGGAGTGGCGGCCGATGGCGGCGCGCTGTACCGCAGCAATGCTGGCCTTACCGATCTTTCACTTTCGCCCGATGCCAGCGGAGCCGCGCGTAGCCTGCTGACCCGCCCGCGCCTCGCCTCGCTCCTCGTCAATCTCCGCCACAGCTTCGGTGATGCGCTTGAGACCTATGGCGATCTGCTGCTGCTCGAAAATGCGGGGCAAGCAACATTCCGCAGCGGCGGAGAAATGACTTTCTGGCTCGATGCCGACGCGCCCGCCAATCCGTTCCAGCAACCGATCGTCGTGTCTATGCCAACCCCCGCCTTCGGCACCACCGACCACTACCGCAATCGCACCGTTCGCCTGACGACCGGTCTCATTCTGACCCTGCCGCACGCCTGGAAGGCCAACGTCGACTATAGCCTGGCTCGGACAACGATAAAGACCTCGAGCTTCGGAGTGGACCTCGACAACACCGCCTCTTTTGCTGCGAACGCGACACCGCTCGCCGGGCAGGAGGCATTCTTGGCGTCGCTGCTTCCCTTTGCCAAAAATTACTCGACACAAACTCTTCGGCAAACCAATCTCGGCGATCTCACGCTCCACCTCGCCGGGCCGGTTGGGCAGCTCGGCGGCGGGGCGCTGTCGCTTTCGATGCTCGCGGAAGACCGTCGCGAACATTATCCCGCCGCATCGGTCTTGGTCTCAGGAGAAGCTCCCGTTCAGCGCGGTGCGTTCGACGTCGGCGCAAGATCGGTTTATGCCGAACTGCGCGCGCCGTTAGTCGATCGCGTGCACGGGGCGGCGGGGCTGCGCGGCCTCGAGCTCCAATTGGCGGTGCGATACGACGCCACCCGGTCGACCATCCCCGAAAGCCTCTATGCTGCCGGTGAGCCGACGCAGCGCGAACGGGCCGATGCCATGACCTATACCGCCGGACTACGGGTTTCCCCGGTTGGTGGCGTCATGCTCCGGGCAAGCACCGCTCTCGGCTTCCTCCCGCCATTGGCAAGCCAGATCGGATATTATACCGACTCGTTTACATCCAATGCATCGCTACTGGCGCAATCGGCCGTGTCCAACCTTTCCCCGGTCTCGGCCGGCGACTTCTATAGTCCGATCGATCCAAAGCGTGGCGGAACCACAATAGGCAGCGAAGCGGCGTACAGCGTGCTCGTCGGGGGATCGGCACATTTGCGCCCTGAGCGGGCGCAAAGTCTTTCGGTCGGAATGGTGCTGACCCCGGCCGTGTTCCAGGGGTTGCGGCTGTCGGTCGATTATACGCGTATCAACAAGCGGGACGAAATCGTCACCTTCCACAGTATCGATCCGGGCTATTTTCTGGAGCGGGAGAGCGAACTACAGGGCCGGGTAATCCGCGCGGCCTTAACCGACGCGGATCGGGCGAAAGGCTATACCGGCGGGGTGGTCACGACGATCGACACGTCGAGCTTCAATATAGGACGAACGCAAATCGATGCGGTCGACCTCCAGCTCGACTATCGCATTCTCACGGAAACCCTCGGCGACTTTCGCTTTCGTGCTGCGGGAAACTGGCAACCGCGCCTTACTCGGCGCAATGATCCGGAAAGCGCAGTTGTCAATTCGGCTGGCTATGCCGATGGGCCGCTCACCTGGCGGGCGAATGGCGGAATCGACTGGCAACGAGGCCCGAATGATCTCGGTCTAAACGCGACTTATTATCACGGCTACCGCACCGCGAACAGCACCGACGACGCCGCGAACATGGCCCAATCCGCCGTGCAGCAGGGCAGTTCGCGTATCCCCGCGCAAGTGTATTTCGACGCTTATGCCGCACGCCGTATTGGCCTGCCTCGCGGCGTTGGCGGCCTTGATGAGTTGGAGATTCGTTTTGGCGTCCAGAATCTGCTCGGTCATTCACCGCCGATCATCGTGAACGCAGCCAGCACTCATTACAGTCTTTATGGCGACCCTCGGCTGCGTAGGTTCGAACTGTCGATCATCGGGCATTACTGACCGATACGCGGCACGCGCTGGTCCGCTCCAAACAGATCGACGATTTCCGGTGAGGGTATTTGCTGCAGCTGCGTTGTGTTCAGCGAGGGCGACTGACGCTCTCCGCCTCGCCGCCCAGCCCCCGGCGGGGCGTACCCACCTGGTCCGCATCCCGCGGACAGGATCGCCACCGCTCAAAGGAAAACCGATGACCGCGACTGTGCCTGAGGGGGAATTCCCGAATCGAGCGCCTGCCACCTCCTTGGCCGCCACGCGTCGTGACATGTTGGTCGGCGCGGCCGTGATTGGCGGCATTGCCTTCGCCCAGCCCGCGGCATCGGCCGCGCTTCGCAACCCCGCTTCACCTCACGGAGACAAGACCATGAGCACGATCACAGTCAAAGACGGCACGCAGATCTTCTACAAGGAATGGGGCACCGGTCAGCCGATCGTTTTCCACCACGGTTGGCCGCTCAGCGGCGACGACTGGGATACCCAGATGATGTTCTTTGCCGACCAGGGATTTCGCGTCGTCGCGCACGATCGCCGCGGCCACGGCCGGTCCAGCCCGAGCGCGCATGGTAACGACATGGACACATATGCGGCTGATGTTGCAGCCGTCACCGCCCACCTCGGCCTGCGCAACGCCATCCATATCGGTCATTCGACCGGTGGCGGTGAAGTGGTGCGCTACGTCGCAAAATACGGCAGCGGCGGGCGTGTGGCAAAGGCCGTGCTGATCGGCGCCATTCCGCCCATTCTCAAGCAGACTCCGACCAACCCCGACGGCGTGCCGCCCGAAGTGATCGCCGGTATCAAGGCCGCGGTCGCCGGTAACCGCGCGGGTTTCTACCTCGATTTCCCAACGGGGCCATTTTACGGGTTCAACCGGCCAGGTGCGACGGTGTCGCAAGCCGTGATCGCCAACTGGTTCCGTCAGGCGATGACCGGCGACATCAAGGGGCAGTATGACTGCATCGCGGCGTTTTCGGACACCGATTTCACCGCCGATCTGAAGTCCATCACCCAGCCTGTGTTGTGCATGCACGGTGAGGACGATCAGGTCGCACCGATCGCAGGGACGGCACGGCGCGCGGTCAAGCTGCTCGTGAACGGAACGCTGAAAACGTATCCAGGCTTCCCACACGGCATGGCGACCACGCACGCCGATGTGATCAACGCCGACATCCTGGCGTTCATCAAGAGCTGACCGAGCTGGCGGGCGAGACCAAGTCTCTCGTCCGCCGCCACCCTACCATATCCCGACTTTTTCCAGTGCGTCGTGCGAGCGGACGCAGGAGACCAATCATGTCCGAAGCTAACTCACTCGGCTACGCGGAACTTCGCAACATATTCAGCGAGTTGCCCGACTCGCCGGTCATTACGCGCGCTTTCGATTTCGCGCGCGAACGGATGCCCGACAGCATATTCAATCACGTCACACGATCATGGATCTTCGCTGCAAAGGTCGGAGCGCGCCGAGGCGATGTCTTCGATGCCGAAGTCGTTGCCGTTGCCACCTTGTTGCACGACATGGGGATGACCCCGCACGGTACGGGGCCGCACCGTTTCGAGGTCAATGGCGCCATGGTCGCGAAGGCCTTCGTCTGCGATCTCGGCTTCGCAGATCGGCGCGCGCAGCTCGTCTGGGACGCGATCGCGTTGCACGTCACACACTCGATCAGCCTGTTCAAGGAAACCGAAGTCGCCCTCGCCTCACGCGGCATCGGCGTCGATTTCGGGACGCCCGATTACGCCAGGCTCGACGCGGCGGAAATTGAGGCGGTGATTGCCGTCGTTCCAAGGCTGAACTTCAAGCGCGAGTTTGCCGCCTGCGCTCTGCATCTGGCGGAAACTCAGCCCGAGACCACTTACGACACGTTCATCCGCGATTACGGCGAACGCTTCGTCGAGGGGTACAAGGCACCATCGTGGGTCGACATCATCGCGACCGGACCATTCCCCGAATAACCGTTTTTGCATGACCAGAACCGGCTTTCCGTTTTTCAGGATGACAAGCGATGACACGATCGGGATCTTCCGATGATACCGGCTCTCCGCTGACCCACGCCACTGGCGCGCCGGTGATCGACAACATGAACATCCAGACGGCGGGGCCGCGCGGCCCGGCATTGTTGCAGGACGTCTGGCTGCTCGAAAAGCTCGCTCATTTTCACCGCGAAGTGATCCCAGAGCGCCGCATGCATGCCAAGGGTGCCGGCGCACACGGGCATTTTACGGTGACGCACGACATTACCCGCTACACCCGAGCCAAGGTCTTTTCTGAAATCGGCAAGCGCACGCCGATGTTCGCGCGCTTCTCAACGGTTGCCGGCGAACGCGGCGCAGCCGATGCCGAGCGCGACATCCGCGGGTTCGCACTCAAATTCTATACCGAGGACGGCAATTGGGATCTCGTCGGCAACAACACGCCGGTGTTCTTCCTGCGCGATCCGCTGCGCTTTCCCGACCTCAACCACGCGATCAAACGCGATCCGCGGACCGGTCTGCGTGATGCCGACAGCAACTGGGATTTCTGGACGCTGATGCCGGAGGCGCTGCATCAGGTCACGATCGTCATGAGCGAACGCGGTATCCCGCGCAGCTTCCGCCACATGCACGGCTTCGGCAGCCACACCTACAGCTTCATCGACATCGACAATCGCCGCACATTCGTCAAGTTCACGTTCAAGACGCAACAGGGCATCGAAAACCTGACCGATGCCGAGGCGGGCGCGCTCATCGGCGGCGACCGCGAAACGCACACGCGCGATCTGTACGACAGTATCGAGGGCGGCCTCTTTCCCCGCTGGACGCTGTACATCCAAGTCATGACCGGCGCCGAAGCCAGCGAACACCGGTTCAATCCGTTCGACCTCACCAAGGTCTGGCCGCACGCTGAATTCCCGCTGATCGAGGTCGGCGTGATGGAGCTGAACGCCAACCCGGAGAACTTCTTCGCAGATACCGAGCAATCGGCGTTCTCGCCTGCCAACATCGTCCCCGGCATCGGCTATTCGCCCGACAAGATGCTCCAGGCGCGACTGTTCGCCTATGCCGATGCGCAACGCTACCGGCTCGGCGTCAATTTCAGCCATATCCCCGTCAACGCGCCGCAGTGCCCGTTCCACAGTTATCATCGTGACGGCCAGATGCGGACCGACGGCAATCTTGGCGGCACGACCAGCTATTACCCCAACAGTCGCGGCGAATGGCGCGACCAGCCCGAACTCGCCGAGCCACCGGTCGAGATACACGGCGCCGCGGCGCACTGGGATCACCGGCTCGACGACGATCATTACGAGCAACCCGGCAACCTGTTCAGGATGATGGACGCCGGCCAGCGTGCAGCGTTGTTCGCCAACACCGCACGCGCAGTCGGCGGCGCGACCATCCCCGTACAGGAACGCCATATCGCCAACTGCACCCGTGCGGACCCCGCCTACGGCGCCGGCGTCCGCACCGCGCTCGATCGTCTTGCCAAGGCGGCCACACTTTCCACTGCGGAGACCGAATTGGCGTCCCGGGGTTCGTCGAGTTCCGCATGCTGCGCGGGCCCGCGGCCGACGATCACGTCCTTTATTCGTCGCATACTGTGTGGCGGTCGCGCGGGGACTTCGAGAATTGGACCCGGTCCGAGGCGTTTCGTGTGGCCCATCGCAGCGCGGGCGACCACAAGCCGTTGTACCTGGCGCCGCCCCGCTTCGAAGGCTTCGACGTCATCCAGACCGTCACGCCTTCGTGACGCTCAGTCGGCGTCCGACATTCGCCAGCCGCGTCGAGCAGGCGATCGACAACGTCGGCGGCGCAATCGCCTCGCCGATCGTCACCGGCATCGCCGCGTTCAACAAGCGCCGCCTGCCGCCCCGCGATGCGCCGCATCCGCTGCCCACCGGCATCCACGAGCCGATGACTGAGGAGTTGACCCTCACCGACCTCGCCGTCGAGGGTATCATCCCGCCCGAGCTGGACGGCCGCTACGTTCGCATCGGACCGAACCCCGCCGACGCCGACCCGCGCTCCAACCACTTCTTCACCGGCGACGGGATGCTGCACGGGATCCGCCTCCAGGACGGGCGAGCCCGGTGGTATCGGAATCGCTGGTCCGCTCGACCGATGCCGCGGCAGCTAGGCACGTGCCGGCGGCTCCAGGGCCACGGCACCTCTTCGATACCTTCAACACTAGCGTGCTGAACCATGCCGGCAGTGGCTTGGCGCTGGTCGAGGCCGGCAGCACGCCGGTCCGCTTCGACCATTATTTGGAGACGCAGCGACGGGAGCGTGGCGCTCGACGTGGTCGCGTACGACCGCATGTTCGCCGGCGACAACCTGGCACCGGACGAGCAGCCGCGCGGCCTCGAGTGATGGACGATCGACCCTTTCACCAGATCGGTGGACCAGCGCGCGATCGACCTCTCGCCGCAGGAACTGCCGACGATAGACGAGCGTCGCACCAGCTGCCCCTACCGCCATATCTATGCGCTCGGCCTGCCCGAACAGATGACGGAAACGCTGGTTGGCGAGGCGCTGCTCATCAAGCCCGATTTGGGAGATGGCACGCGACGGCTGCACGAATTCGGACCGGGACGCATCGCGCGCGAGTTCGTGTTCGTGCCGCGCTCGCCGGACGCTGGCGAGGATGATGGCTGGCTCATTGGGCTCGTGATCGACGCCGGGGGGCACACCACCGTGCTAGAGATGCTGGATGCCCGGAACTTTGAGGCACCGCCCGTGGCGTCCGTCCGCATCCCGCATCGCGTGCCACCCGGCATCCATGGTGCGTGGCCGAAGTAACTTGATTCCCGCAACAGCCCCGCATTCTTCCAGCCCTGACACTCGACCCATAATCGGGCCTCTAATTGGCGCTACAAGCTTCCCAATTCGGCCATTCGTTCATGTTCGAGTCTCGTATTGGTTCAGCCTCACTCGCCCCCACGGAGATAGCAATGATTAGGCTTCGGGGCCCCTTCACCCCATCATCCGCCCACGCAGGTTGAACAGGATCACCAACGTTCCCGACACCATCAGCGCGATGATCAGCGTAGAGAAGAGGATCAGTTGTAGGTCGTGCCGCGATGACCGCTTCAGACTGATGTGGAGGAAACAGCGGAACTGCACCGCCATCTGCACGAGGCCTAGCGCCAACACGCCGCCGAAGATCGCACGAGCGCCGAACGACGGCCAGCGGACCATCGCGAAGGCCGCCGCCGTCAGCGCGAGCGACAGGCCGTAGCCGATCGCATAGGTTCTGAGTTCGCGGGTCCGGTCGCTCATCCGATGTTCCCTTGCAGATAGACGACCGAGAAGATCGCGATCCAGACGATGTCGAGCAGGTGCCAGAACAGCCCCAGCCACAACAGGTTGATCCTGACGCGGGCATCAAGGCCATAGGCGCAGACCTGGGCGACCATCACGACCAGCCAGAAGCACGCGACCGCGACGTGGAGCCCGTGCAGCCCGACCAGCGCGAAGAACGACGACAGGAAGCCGCTGCGCATCGGATAGGCGCCGTGCGCGAACATCGTCGCGAAGTCGTTGGCCTCGAGCGCGAGGAAGACGAGGCCGAGGCCCAGCGTCGCGCCGAGCCACCCGAACAACACGCGGCGCGGTTCGTCGTACTTCATCGCGATCGTCGCGCGGCCGAACGTCGCGCTGCTCGTCAGCAACAGCAGCGTCTCGACGAACGCGGGCAGGAGCTTGAACTCGGAGGCGGGGGTCGGGCCGCCGACGGTGCTCGCGATCATCGTGCCGTAGGTCGCGAACAGCAGCGCGAAGATCACCGCGTCGCTCATCAGGAATATCCAGAAGCCGAAGATCGCGTTCTCCGCCTGGTCCTGCGTCAGCGCGCCGGTGTCGCCGAGGTTGAGGCCGGCATGCGCCAGTTCGGGTTCGCTCACGCCACGATCTCCGCAAGGCCACGATTGACCGCGGCAATCTCCAGTTGGCGCGGAATCGCGGGCGTCGCCTGGACGCGCGTGAGCCAGGCCTCATGCTCGCGCGCGACCTCCGCAGCCGGGATCGTGCGATGCTGGTCGCGACCGAAGCTGCGCAGCACGACCGCTGCGACGATCACCTGCAGCGCGACGATCGTCAGCCCCCAAATCTCCCAGATCAGCCCGAACGCGGCGACCGCGGCGGCGAGCCCGATTACGACGCTGGTCGCGCTGCCCTTCGGGACGACAATGTCCTCGTAAGACGACGGTGAGGCGTAGGGATCGGGCTGGCCCTCGTCATGCTTGTGGTCGTAGAACGGGTTGCGTCCGTCGATCAGCGGCAGCACCGCGAAGTTATATTCGGGCGGCGGTGCGCTGACCGACCATTCGAGCCCGCGGCCATCCCACGGGTCGCCCGCTTCCACGCGTGTCTTCGCACGGTCGCGGATGCTCACCCACAACTGGATGCCAAGCGACGTCAATGCCGCCAGCAGGACGAACGCGCCGACGCAGGCGACGTAGAGCCACGGGCGGAACGAGGGCTCGAAGATCGCCTGCGTCCGCCGCGCCATCCCGCTCGCGCCGAGCACGTACAGCGGGAAGAAGGCGAGGTAGAAGCCGACCACCCAGCAGGTGAACGCGATCCGTCCCCAGCGCTCGTCGAGGCGGAACCCGAACGCCTTGGGAAACCAGTAATGATAGCCCGCCAGCATCCCGTACAGCAGCCCCGGGATCAGCATGTTGTGGAAATGCGCGACCAGGAACAGCGTGTTGTGGACGAGATAGTCGAGCGGCGGCATCGCCAGGATGATGCCGGTGAAGCCGCCCAGCACGAATGTCATCATGAACGCGAGCGCGTAGAGCATCGGCACGGTGAAGCGCACTTCGCCGCGAAACATCGTCCAGATCCAGTCGTAGATCTTCACGCCCGTCGGCACGCCGATCGTCATCGTCGCGATCCCGAACGCCGCGTTGACGTTGGCCGACTGCCCCATCGTGAAGAAATGATGGACCCACACGGTGAAGCTCAGCACCGCGATCGTCATCGTCGCGATCACCAGCGAGGTGTAGCCGTACAAATCCTTGGTCGAGAAGGTCGACACGACCTCCGAATACACCCCGAACGCGGGCAGGATCAGGATGTAGACCTCGGGATGACCGAACAGCCAGAACATGTTGGCATAGTTCATCATGTTGCCGCCGAGGTCGTTGGTGAAGAAATGGAACCCCAGATAGCGGTCGAGCGCGAGCAGCAGCGTGGCGACGGTCAGCGGCGGCATTGCGAAGATCATCAGGATCGACGTGCACAGGCTGGTCCACGCGAACATCTGCATCCGCATGAACCGCATCCCCGGCGCGCGCAGCTTGTAGACGGTGCAGGCGATGTTGATTCCCGCCATCGTCGAGCCGATCGACCCCAACGTCACCGCCCAGATCCAGTAGTCGACACCCACGCCGGGGCTGAACGCGCGCTCGGTATAGGGCGGGTAGCCGCTCCATCCGCCGGTCGAGAATTCGCCGACGACGAGGCTCGCCATCATCAACCCCGCGGCGCCGATCGTCAGCCACAGCGCGATCGAATTGGCCCAGGGAAACGCCATGTCGCGCGCGCCGATCTGGAGCGGCAGGACATAGTTGATCATCCCCGTCAGGAACGGCATCGCCATGAAGAAGATCATGATCGAGCCATGCGTCGAGAATAGCTGGCCGAAATGATCGGGCGACAGGAAGCCGGGGTTCTCGATCGCCACCGCCTGCTGCATCCGCATCAGCACCGCCTCGACCAGCGCGCGCGACAGCATCACGAACGCGACGACGATATACATGATGCCGATCTTCTTGTGGTCGAGGCTGGTGAGCCACTCGGTCCACAGATACCGCCACTTGCCATGGCGCGTCAGCAGCGCCGCGACGACGACCGCGCCGACCACCACCAGCGCGCCTGCGAACGCACCGATGATCTCGCTGATCGTCGGATTCTCCCAAGCGCGAACGAACGGCAGGTCCTGCCAGCCGAACCGGCCGAGCACCGCTGGCCAGAGGGGAACGGAAACGGTCATCGAACGGCCTTCGGAGAAGAATGGGTCATGCCGCCAGTCGCGGCGACGACGTGCTCGAAAAGGTGTGGCGTTACATGCGCGAACTCGACGGGGTGCGTGATGATCGACCGCGCGGACAGCCGCCGCCACGTCTGCGCATCGAGCGTGCGACTACCGCGACGTGCAGCAGCCGCCCAGAGATCATAGTCGGCCGGCGACACCGCAACGACGTCGAACTTCTGCTGCTGGAAGCCGGCGCCGTTATACTGCGTGTTCTCGCCGCGGAACCGTCCCGGCCGGTGCGCCTGGATATTCAGCTCGGTCGTCATGCCGCCCATCGCATAGATCTGCCCGGCGAGTTGCGGGATCAGCATCGACTGCATCACCGTGCCGCTGGTCAGCTTGATATGCACCGGGCGCCCGGCGGGAATGGTGAGCCGATCGACCGACGCGACGCCGAGGTCGGGATAGACGAACACCCATTTCCAATCGAGCGCGATCGCCTGCACCTCGACCGGCGCCGCGCCCGGCAACCGCCGATACGGATCGTCGATCTGCGTCCAATGCCACAGCAGCACGGCGAGCCCGATGACGATTCCGGCAGGCGGAATCCAGATCAGCCCTTCTACCCACCACGAGAAATTCCATTTCGGCCGGTATGCATCGCTTCGGTTGGACAACCGGTAATGCCACGCGAACAGCGGCGTCAGCAGCAGCACCGGCCCCGCGACGAACAGCAGCACGATCGACACGGTGACGAACAGGTCGCGCTCGTGCCCTGCCACCGGCCCCTGCGGGTTGAAGAACCCGTGCGACAGCGCTGTGCAGCCCCCTAGACCCATCAGGATCGAGAGCGGCGCGAGGCGCGATAGACTCCACTTCAATCGAACGAACACCTGGCCCCCTTCTCGCACCGCCCGCCATCCTTAGCGGCGGATGCACCGACGTCCTTAACTTGCCGACCATCTTCCGCCGAAATAGCGGTGGAGGGTCGCCCCCTCTAGCTACATGAAAACCTACGCGACTTGCTCGCTTTCGTTGTCACGTACGGGGCAACGCATAGGCCAGCGTGTAGTCGCCATACCGCGTTCCGAGCGCACCCTGGGTGATCACAATATATTGCCACCCGTCCGCGCCCCGATACGTCATTGCCGTGGCCTGCGCCCCGACCGGAAGCCGTGCCTTCCAAACGACCTTGCCGGTCCTCAGGTCGAACGCGCGCAGATACTGGTCGGCGGTCGCGGCGATAAAGGCGAGCCCTCCCGCGGTGACGATCGATCCACCGAGGTTCGGCACGCCGGTCTTGATCGGCACGCCCAGATGCGACCCGAACAGGCCGGTATCGCGCGCCGTACCGAGCACCTCGCGCCACAGAATCTTCTTCGTCTTCAAGTTGACCGCGGTCAGATGCCCCCAGGGCGGCGCATTGCACGGCGCGCCGAAGATACTGATCCACGCCTGGACGGCCGCGACGTACGGCGTGTTGTACTGCGACTGCAACTGCGCCTGCCGCGCGTTCTCGCCGCCCTGCCTCTGCGCCATCAGCGGTCCGACGCGCGGATCGTCGCGGCGCATCAGCCACAGCTTGAACGGCATCTCCATCATGTTGACGGTCATGATGCCGCGCACCGGGTCGACCGCCGCCCCGCCCCAGTCGGTCACGCCGTCGAAGGCCGGAAGGCCGATCGGCTGGTAGATCCCCGCACATCGCGAGGACCCAAATCCAGGCATTCAGGCGCTCTTCCTACTTCCCAGATTCGGACGCTCGTCCATCTTGGCGAATTACTACGACCAGATCGCCACCGGGCGAGTTCGCCGCTTCGACTCCACTGACCGGGGCGGCGTACTTGACTACTACGACGCCGTCTTCCGCGCTGAGGACGAGACAACATCAAGCCTTCGAAGTCCGGTAAGCCGCCAAAATACGCCGAGTGGCAGACCTACCAGATGTCCAATCCTCCCGTGCTATGGGCGGCCTTCAAGGTCGACTTCGCCGACGATTATCTCTTCGGACTGACCCTTTAGCCGTACCCGCTTGCCCAAATACGGCCCGACGACACGTTCTCACCACTGCCGCTTAGAGCCGTTTCAAACTTCCAACATCGAAACATTCGTCAATCGTCAGATTTTATGTTGCAGAAGTGCTGTCCTCAGAGGTGTCACCGGAAGGACGCCGTTTCGTAATCGAAATGACCTGCATCGCGTCTAGCCGCGACGTAGGGGGCGGCCGTTCGGCTGCTGCGACAGGGAAACACTATGAAATATTTTTCGCGCCGCGGACTGCGCAGCGGTCACGGCTACGCCGTTCTGATGGCGTCCGCCGCACTGACTGCGTTCGCGCCTGGTGCGCATGCCCAGTCTGCCGACCCCCAGTCCCAGACCGCCGAGACTATCACAGATGCCGAAACCGCAGCCGACATCGTCGTGGTCGGCGCCGGTGAGACCCGCTCGGTATCGACGCTGTTGCCGGCGAACCTCGACGCGCTGCCGCCCGGCACGAGCATTCAGAAGGCGCTCAACATGCTGCCCGGTGTCAGCGCGCAGTCTATCGACGCGCTGGGCCTGAACGAACAGTCCATGTCGCTGCAGGTTCGGGGTTTCAGCACGACGCATCTCGGCTACACGCTCGACGGGATGCCGCTGGGCGACGGCGCCTACAACAATTACAACGGCCTCACGATCAGCCGCGCATTGATCTCAGAGAATTTGGGTCGTGCCGATCTTGCTACCGGGATTGCCGGTCTCGGCATCGCCTCGACGAGCAACCTCGGCGGTGCGGTGATGTATACCAGCAGCAACCCAAGTAAGGATCTCGGCCTTAAAATCAGCCAGACCGTCGGCAGCGAGAACGCCCTGCGCACCTTCGTCCGCCTCGACACCGGCGAGTATGAAGGCCTGTCGGCCTATGTCTCGGGCCAATATGCCCGTCAGGATTTGTTCGTCGATCAAGCCGCTTACACCCGATCGACCAGCAAACAGATCAACGCCAAGATCATGTACAAGACCGACGGCTTCCGCCTCACCGCATTTGCCGACATCTCGCGCACCAACCAGGCCGACGATGCCTATCTATCCAAGGAAACGCTCGGACGCCGCGGCTGGGATCTCGGCGGTTACGCCCCCGACTGGCAAACCTATCTGAGCCGCAACGCCTGCGCCGTGACGACGACGCCCATCAAGTGCGCGCCCTCGGTGCTGCCGGAAAAGAGCGGCGACGTCACCTACACCAATGGTCAGATCCTGCGTAACGACGAACTCTTCTATCTTGCTGCGGACATCGACATCGCCAAGGGCCTGATCGCGCGTGTCCAGGGCTATCGCCACACTGACAAGGGTGCCGGTAACAACTTCATCTCCGGGCTCTCGACGCAGGGCACGGCAACCACCGCGGACGACCTGCCCGTGCAGATCCGAGACACCCGTTATACCATCGACCGCGACGGCATCCTCGGCAACCTGAGCTGGCGGATCGGCTTCAACCATTTCGAAGCGGGCGTCTGGACGGAGGGCAACACCAGCAGCGCAGCGCGCTATATCCGCAACGACGTGAAGGGCCCGTTCGACCTGGGACGGTTCCTGGGCGGCCAGCCGGCGACGGCGCAATGGGTCCAGGAGACCGACTGGACGACGCGGCAATTCTACCTGCAGGACACGGTGTCGCTGCTCGACGATGCGCTCAGCTTCGATTTCGGCTTCAAGGGCACCTATTCCAGGTCCGAAGCGCGGGCCGTGCCCGGCATCGCCAAGGCCGCGCCGCCCGCGTCCACGCAGTTCGCGACTGGCACGCTGGTAGCCAAGGATTACTTCCTCCCCGAGGCCGGCGTACGCTATGAAGTCGCGCGCGGGCACGAACTATTCGCGAGCTATGCCGAAAACATCGCGATGTACCAGGGCGGCTTCAAGCTCGGGCCGCAGTCGGTGACGCAGGCGATCTGGAACGTGCAGGGATCGACGCTGAAGCCGGAAACGTCGCGCAGCGTCGAGGGCGGCTACCGGTATGTCAGCCGGATGCTGCAGGTGTCGCTGACCGGCTATTGGGTGAAGTTCGACGACCGCCTGCTGCAGTACAACCCGTGCCCGACGAACCAGCAGCAAAATCCAGGTTGCGGCAATTCCTTCCACAACGCCGGCAGCGTCACCGCCCGGGGCGTCGAGCTGGGCGTGCTGCTGAAGCCCGCACCGTGGATTACGTGGTATAATGCGGCGTCGCTGAACAGGACGACCTATGATCAGGATCTGAACTTCTGCACGACCACCTGCGTGCTCTATGCCACCGATGGCAAGCAGCAGGTGGATACCCCGAAACAGCTTTATTCGAGCATGCTGACCCTGACACAGGGCGGCTTCTCCGCGTCGGTGCTGGGTAAGTATACGGGGAAGCGCTACTATACCTATACCAACGACCAGGGGTTCGGCGGCTATGCTACGGTCGATCTCGGTCTCAGCTACAGCTTCGACGACTTCGGCCCGCTGAAGAACACGAAGCTGTCGTTGAACGTCACCAACCTGACGGACAAGCGCTATGCCTCCAATTTCGACAGCAGCGTGTTCGCGCCGAACGACCCCACAGGATCGATCCTGGTATTCCATTCTTCGGCACCACGGCAGGTCTTCGGAACCCTCGGCGTTGCGTTCTAGACGCCTGCCTGCCCTGCTGATCCTGATGGGTCTCCTCACCGCCTTCACTGGCGGCGAGGAGGCGATCACCCGCCCCCATCTGGACCGGGCCGCTGGCGTGCGCAGCGTCTCGCTGCACGGCCGGACCTATGTCGATCAGGGGCTGGTGGGCGCAGGTGTGCTGTCGGCGGACACGGTCGATTTCCGCGGCGATACGCTCGGTTCCTTCTCCTCGCTGAAGATCGCGCGCGACAGCTGGAAGCGGGTCGGCAACCACTACGAAGGCGTGCTCTGGACCCTGCCAGATCGGGGTCGGAACGATCCCGCGGCCAAGCTCTTCTTCGATTATCCTGCACGGCTGAACCGCTTCCGCGTCCGCTTCACGCCGGCCAGCGGCACGCTCGATCTCATACCCGATGGCGGCCTGGAACTGCGGGACTTTCGCGGCCAGCCCTTCACCGGCGCCGATCCGGGTCTGGGCACACTTACCGAGCGAAGCATCGCTCTACCCGCACCGGCCAACGGCACAGGTGCCGGCAAGGTATCGTTCGACGCGGAATCGCTGCAGTTCACACGCGACGGGGGCTTCTACATCGGCGACGAATACACCGCGAATGTCTATTATTTCGACCGGCAAGGTCGCTTGCGCGGCGTTATCCGTCCCCCCACCGCGATCGCGCCACGACGGGCCGGAAGAAGCTATTTCGGATCGTTGGAAGCACCCGACACCGGTCGGCGCAACAACCAGGGGCCGGAGGGCATGTCGCTGTCCCCCGACGGTCGCACGCTGTTCGTGGCGCTGCAAAGCGCGCTGATCCAAGACAGCGCCAGCGGCAACGCTGCCGGCAGGATCAACACGCGAATCCTTGTGTATGACCTGAGCCGCACGCCGACGCCGGCGCACCCGATCGCGCATCACGTGGTGCAACTGCCCGCCTATGCCGACCACGGTGATGGCAGCGCGCCCAATCGCACCGCGGCGCAAAGCGAGATCCTCGCGCTCGACGATCATCGGTTCCTGATGCTCGCGCGCGATGCCGCGGGTCGCGGCGCGGAGAAGATGACGTCCATCGTCTACAAAAGCATTCTACTCGTCGACACCACCGGTGCGACCAATCTTGCTGGTACGCCCTATGAGACCGGCACAGCCTCCGTGTTGCGGAGTCCGGCCGGCACGACGTTGAAAACCGGTATCGTCCCGGCCAACCGGGTCGAGTTGATCAACATGCTCAACCCGGTCCAGTTGGCCCGCGTCGGACTGACCGTCGCAGACCTGTCTGAAAAATGGGAGGCGATGGATCTCGTGCCTGTGCTGGAACAGGACCATCCGCACGACTATTTCCTGCTTGTCGGCAACGACAACGACTTCATTGCACGGCATTGAAAGATGGCCGGCCAATCCTGCGATTCCAATCGCGACAATGATAACCGAATACTAGTCTACCTCGTGGCGCTGCCAACTACATTGTGACCACGGAACGGCGCTCGGCTGCTGTGCCAGAAACATCGATTAGCGCGCCTGCAGCGGCTTTATATTGGCGCATGTTCCGGCTCCAACGATTTTGGCTATCGGCTCAATGATTCACGCGATTCTGCGCTTTGACAGCTGACGAAAATCATCCCGACATTGGTCAACTGGCCAATGATCTCTCCTCGGCACGCGGTTGACCGGCTTAATTCGCGGTTTCGAATAACACCCGGAGCCCCCGGAAGCGGATCCGTGCGCAGTTGCTTGGCCTCGCTCGGGAAGTAGGACCCTTGCCGACCTGCCACAACGAACCGAATAGACGTAGGGGGACGCAGAGACCCACTTTCGGTCGTTCATAGGAACCTAAACTATTCCCGAAAGCGGCCGCTCGTTCACCGGCGATGGCGACTAATACCTCCTCGCTCCGCTGCTCGCGGCGATGCTCGTCTGGTAGATCGACGTATGACGTTTCGCGCGGCTCAGCACGGACGCGGACGGCATCAGCCGCTATCTGGGGCTGCAAGCGGAAGCGCGCATTGAAATGGCGCAGATTATCGCCGCCTTGCAGGCCAAAATGTCCGCCCGGACTCTGTTCACGCCGTTTTAGGCGGCAGCTAAGCCGCCAGAGGGATGCGGGCGTTCCGCAGGGCTTCGTCGATCTGGAGCCAATTCGGCTCGGTGTAGCGGAACGTTGCAACCTGTTCCTTGGCGACTTCCTTAGCGAGCGTATCCATCTCGACCGAGATCGTCAGCAGCGCGCTGATTTTTTCGGCCGAATTTAGGATTGTGCGCGACCCGTCGGGCGTCCGCAACTGCGTCGATTGCGCCTGGTTGTTGTAGCACCAGTCCAGGAACCGCTGCGTCTCGCGCAGGATCGCCAACTCGTAGGTATAGCCGGACCTGAGCGCGTTCTGGTCTGCATGGTAGAGCAGGGACGCGATATCGAAGCTCGGCAGCTTCGACGCGCGATCGGCGTGTTCGGCGTCGTTCTTGACGTTCTTGGTCAAGCGGATCGCCTTCTTCAGCCCGCCCAGCAGCGCCGTGTCGAGGTCATGGACCCGCTTGATATGCCGAAATGGCATATTCTCGACCGCTTCCGGCACGTTCTTATCGAGGATTTTCACGCCGCGATCGTGTTCCTGATAAGACGCCTGATAATCGGCCGTGTCGTGCCAATGCGACGGCACCACGTCGACCGGGCGGGCGAGCGAGCCGCCTGACAGCGCGATGCACTTGCCTTTCGAACAATCGACTGTAGCGGCTGGATAGGCGCTTTTCAGCAGCCGCTCGGCCTCAGAGCGGAGCGCTGTCAGAACCACGACCGAGCCGCGGTAATCGGGCGAGGTGTAGAGGCCCGCCAGGGCGCGCGCGCCGTGCCGATCATAGGTCCAGTAGCCGGTGGTTAGGGTCAGCAAGTCAACGTCGCTCACGCCCCGGACATGGACGTTAAGCGGCACCGAGCCTTGCAGCCGGAAGTCGACCGCCATCGAGAGCGCGACTAGCTGCTTGCCGACCCGTTCGGCCGTGTCCAGCCCGATCCGGGTGTAGTCGGCGCTGACCTCCTGCATTGCGCCGAGGGCATAGCGGGTGTGGGGCTGCGTCGTCGCCCGCTTCTGGTAGGACTCCTGAACCAGGCTCTTGGCAAGCACGTCGGTCGCATAGGTCGTCCCAACGCGGTTGATCCGATCGGTCCCCTTCCGGCGCGTGTTGAGCTGGCTCAGCCGGTCGTTGATGTTGCGCGCCATCAGGATGCCTCTCTTGTTAGCTTCATGGTTCCAAAAGTGTTGCGGCCCCGGCCGTTGAAGTAGTCGCCCGTCGCGCTCTGCCCGTCGGCGGTGAAGGTCAGCTCGGCGAAGCCGTGGTGCGGGGCCATGTCGCGCTCGGCGACCCCAGGCTGATTCCGGTAGTGGTACATCAGCACGTAGCCGACGGCGCTGTCGTGCTGTAGCGCGGCCGAAAGGCTGTCCGAGCTGGACTGCTTCGTTTTCAGGTGAATGCGGAGCTTATCCCAGGACTGGACGATCGTGATCCGCCCTTCCCACGGCACGGCGGCGCTCAAATGAAGCGGCGTTCCCTCGACGTTCCAGGTTCCCGCGAGGTCCGGCACTTTCAGCAGCAGGCCGATCGGTTTTCGCCGCCAGAGATAGCGGTCAAGAAGCCAGTAGAGCGCGCCATAGACTGCGCCAGCGCCGATCAGCGAGAGGGCGGTCGGGGGCAGGTTAACATTAAGGCCCGACGCCTTGGCAATGTCGACCAGCGAGAGGATTAGGAACACGATTCCGGCCGAGATCGCGGCCGCTATGCTTGCGAGCCAGCGCCCGACGTGCGACCGGTTGGAGCCGCCGAGCAGCGCGTATTCGTGATCGTGAACCATCCCCTTCAGCAGCCCTTCAGTTCCCTAATCGTCAACTCGGATCATATTGAAACTGACCCGCAGCGCAACAGGATGTTCCCGCTAGGTTCCTTTGTTGCGACTACCGCTGGCATGGTGGACGGGTTCTTGTTGCTTCGCGCCCCAAGTCGTGGGCGCGACTCAGCCGTTACGGTTGACGATCCATTGCGGAAGACGTTGAGGTTCACCTGCTCGGCGACACTGAAACAAAGGTGCGGCGTGCCGCCGCTCGGCTCGTTCAACGGAGCAAACACCGTCGGCAACGTACCCCAAACGGACGATGGGATTACGCTCGTACAGCTGCGGACGGGGGCGGGAGCAGCAAGGCACGTGGTGGCGATCCGCTGTCATTAGGGCCGCGGAGTGATTCCTCCTCCGGCATGCGCAGCCCTCGAGTGCTGCCCCAGCCTCCGCTAACGTCGGCCGGCAGTCCTGACCCACAATACGACATTCAGCCGTCGTTTCGCGCTCCCCAACTTCAGACATCCGTTCATGTTCGCCCGACGTCTCTATCAGCGTTGGCGGTAATGGCGAGAAGTGGGACTTAGCCGCCGTTCCGTGGTCGGCCGTCGAACGGCAGCGTTCGCTAGATCCGGTCGTAGGCGACTCACGTTTCATTCTACGCTCACGCGGGTTCTTCATTGGGGGGCAGGTCGTTCGGTTGGACCGGCTCCGGCGGCGCCTGCCAGCATGCGCCGGCCACTCACCGCTGGTGAAGTCCACTCGGCTGCAAGTTCATATGCCGGCGGACGGAAGCCGAGCTTCTTTTGAGCGGAGCAGCGAAATTCCGCGCATTTCTGCAAACTGCAAGGGTTTTATCCTAGCCCCGCAGGATTGGCGCGGCCTGACCATTGCGGATAAGACATCCCTCGTCTTGAAGTATAAACGATGATACCCATTGCGAGAAGGATGGGGGATGGGAACACCACGGTATCTTAAGCGAACGCTGAATCTTCTTTCAGATTTCGATGCTCCTCCGCCGACTGATCTTGGACCGGTAGCGGCGGCGCATTATACCAAACTGCGGCATATTATCGCACATCCCGATCTTGTTGGTCTGGGTATCGCCGACAAGGTAACCAATGGCGAGCTCGCTGGCGAACTAACCATCGTTTTCTATGTGCGTCGAAAAGTGCCGCGCTCTCGCTTGTCTTCCGCCTTGGTGATCCCGCCCGTGATTGCGGCGCCGACCGGACAGGCGATCTACACTGATGTCGTTGAAATAGGGGATGTCCGGCCTCAGGCAGGGTCGATCATGGGCGGCAATGGTGTCGGGCACGTCAATTCCGCAGGTGGCACCCTAGGCGCGATCATCGACAAGGCTGGTGCCAAGATGCTGCTAAGCAATTCTCATGTACTGGCCGAAGAAGGCTTTGCGGCCTTCAATGATCCCATTCTTTCCCCCGCGGCTGATGGCGGGGGCGCAAACCCCGGTGATCGCATCGCCACTCTAGCCGCTTTTCGGCCGTTCAAAGCGGGAGGTGCTTTTGTTAACACGGCCGATGCAGCCTTGGCTTTGCTGCTGGACGAGGTCCTTCCTTGGGTCCGCACGTCGATTCCCAATGCGAGCCTTCCGCTTGGGACGGTCCCTCCGCGGCGAGGCATGGGCGTGTCACTCACAGGCAATGTTAGTGGCACGGTCCATTCCAAGACCAGGGACATCGATGCCCGCGTGCAATTGCGCTATCCGCGGGCCGGGCTGATCGGGTTTACCGGGCAGGTGCTCTGCGATCCCTACACCCAGGGCGGTGACTCGGGCGCGCTGGTCCTGGAAAGCGATACCGGCAAAATCGTGGGCCTGCATTTCGCAGCATCGGATCTCGGAAGTTACTTTACGCCGATTGCGGCCGTGATGGCTTCTCTAAGGTTTTCATTTTAGCCTTGTGGCATTGTCCGGAATATTTGAGAGTTATATTTGTGCAATAGAGTAAATGCGCTTTGGTAAATCTCGATTTACTCTTATCCTCTAGCGTGACTAGGCTGGGGGGCTTCGATGAAAATAATCGCACGACTCATCGGTATCGCGGGCTTCAGCGCCGCGCTTGCAGGCTGCACAACCAGTTTATCGACCCGGCCCGATGTGGCCCATACGACAAGCGACAAGGCACTGCCAGGCGTCGCATACTCCCTCCCAATGCTCCAATATGAGATCAAGACGACCTACAAGATCGTCGATTGCCCGCGCGATGCGTCGGGGGCCGATCCGGCGACAAAGCTGGAGATTGTCGTCGAGCCCACCGCAACGTCCGACTATATCGCCGGCGAGCGCTATGTGATCGATTATATGGCGCTGGTGAACATTTTCAAAGTCACGGACTTCGCGATCGAGACATACGAAGGCTCAGGTACTCTTAGAACGATCAATGCCAGTGCCGAGGACAAAACCGGCGACGTAATCAAGTCCGTCGTTGACACGGCAATTTCAGGGGCCTCGATGATTGCCGGCAACCCTCTTGCGGTCGCGCAGAGCACCGACTCAACCAGTGTGAAGATCAAGGCGCTCATCGACCAAGCCGGCCAATCTCGGCAGCTGCTGATATGTACACCGGAGGCTATCCAGCTTGCTGATGCACTGTCTGCGGCGCGCAAGCGGGTTAAGGCTCTTATGATCGAACTGGATCAGGGTTCGAAGGAAGCAGATACAATTACCGTGCGTGCAACGCTCAAACTCGGCGCTGCGAACGATGGTGCCGATCTGCTCAAGCTGCACAGCGCGCAGCTGGCGAGATCGAAAGAGCTCATTGCGTTTCAAGGCGAGATTGCGGAAAATGAGGCTAAATTGAGCTTCAGCGAAACAATCCGCTGGCCCATGAGCTTCAACCAGATCGACGGACCCATCACTGGATCGGCCCGGCTAAAGGCTTGGGCGATGAAATGGCTAGACGTCGACCCGACCCCCTATCAGGTCACCGATCGAACGGCTCTCGAAGCTGTTGCGAAAGCGCTTCTTGCGGCGAAGGCCGATGACCCGGTAGCGCTCGGTCTGCAAAAAGAGATTGCCAACATCGCTGATGACCCGGGGTGCAAGACAGGCGAAAGCGTCGATACGTGTGCGCGCCGCAGCATCGGTCTCCATGCATCGTTGCAGACCGACCAGGAGGCAATACAACCCTGCGTCACGGGCCAGGATGGCCCCCTCGTCGACTGTTCGACTGAGATAGGCGTTATTTCCGCGCGCGATGGACCAGCGGACAAAGGGATATTCGTGCGCGAGCCAATCCGTGCACAGCTCCTGCTATGCGGGCGCAATGTTGGCTGCGCCAAGACTGCCGAAAAGCCCTTGTTCGAGGGCAAAATGGTGATGGCGCCTCAGTTGGGCCAGCTTCGTTTCCTGCCGCTTTCCAACGGCAGCTTTCAGAACAACGCGCTGAGCCTCTCGTTGCGCACCGATGGGGGCATCACCAAGATGCAATACTCTGAGAAATCCGCCATTGCCGCCACTGCATTGGCGAGCATCGCGGCTTCGGCGGGGAAAATGGACGAGTATCTGAAGAAGCGCGACGAGGAGCGCGAAAAGGCAATTGACGATGCGAAAGCAGACGTCACGGTCGAGCGTGTCGAAGCAAAGGCAGTGCGCGATGATGAGATCGCCCAACTGCAATATCAGATCGACAAGGCGACCAAGGAAAAAGCTATCTTCGATCAGGCAAACCCGCCAGTGCCCGAAGCTTCGCCGGTTTCGACCGAACTCAAGAACGAGAATCTTAGGTTACAGGCCGAGCTAACGCGGCTGACGGCGCTGGTAGCGATCAAGAAAGCCGAGAAGGAATATGCGCAGTAGTCGCTCGAAATTATGAAAAGATCGAACGAGGCGGCTCCCCGTGAAAATCCTATTGGAGCAGTTCACTCGCCGGATTGAAAATACCGGGAATACTGGATTTCGTGAGGATCGACGGATTGAGGAAAATATATGTCAATATTCTATTGTCCGAAAAAACAAATCGGTCAATTGGCGTCCGGTAACGGGGCCACTGGCAAAGCCGCTAAGACCTACTTTCCGGCCATTCAGCGCCGGAAGGCCGTTTTCCAAGGACGTGTTGCAAGTTGACACGGCCCCGCCCGTGCCGAACTGTGCGCCAAGTGAATTGGAACGAGCCATGCGCCGACTGAAGATCGACCACGTCATCTTTGCCTGCACGCTGCTGTTGCTAGGCTTCGTCGTCGGCGTCGTGCTCTGGAACGTCGCGGCGCAGATGGGCCACTATGAGACGGCGCTCACCCAAGAGATGAATTCGCAGGCGCCCAGCAAGGTCTTCCTCATTTCGGCAAACAGGGCGCTGGATTTCGTCCTCATCCGTTCCGCCGCGCTCATATTCGGCGTTACGCTGACGCTGCTCGGCGCGCTCTACCTGTTTAAGGTGTTCGACACGCCGTTCGACCTCAGCGCCGGCGGCGCCGAGAAGCTGAACCTTTCCTTTAAGACCTCCTCGCCCGGGTTGGTGATGATAACGCTCGGCGTCGTTCTAGTGATCAGCACGGTGTACGCTCGCAGCACCGTGAGCTACAACTACGAGGCTGTGCCGGGGCGGGTCCGCGAGACCGCCTCCAGCGCACCCGGCGATCAGACGCGAGCCGCGCCGGCGACGTCAGATTCAAAGGTGGGGGGCGAATGACCTTACTCAGAACAAAACTGGCGCTGTCACTCCTGCTCGCAGGCGCCTCCGCCTATGCAGAGACTTGGACCGTGCTGGCACGGAGCGAGGGCGTTGCGATGAAGTGTAGGAACGCCACTTCCGCGTCGGCGCTAACTACGCTGCTCGACCAAGCCGGTTGGTCTGCGAACGGGCGGCGCCGCCCAGAGATCGACTTCACGAAGGAAGTCGCGGCCGTCGTCGCACCAGGCAAGTTCCAGGCGAACTCCGACCTGCGGCTGGTCAGCGCCAAGGTCGAGGAGGCCGAGCGGATCGTGCGGTGGCGCTTCGTCGTCAGAGCGAACGAGCAGGCACGAAGCGAGGGGGTGACCGACTTCAGCTCCTACGGCGAGCCCGGGAACGAGATACTGGTAGTAACCTTCCCGATCGCGACCGCCGGGCTGAAGCTCGGCTGCATCGGCCCCTACTAGACCGGCACCAACGGATCGATCCGGTCGGCTGCGCGTAGTCGGTGGGTTTCCGCAATCCGTGCTCGGGGCGCCTCCTCGGGCCCGGTGGCACGGACGCCAAGCCAAGATCCGAGTTCGTCCAGGATCAAGCGGCCTGCGGCGTCCGCGCCGCCGGCAAGGCCGCGGGCCTCGCACTCAACCCCGATCTACGTTGGCCGCTTTTAGCGGCAGCCTCGGTATTGCGGAAAGACCGATATTGGGTGCCTTGCTGACAGTCCGCTTCGGGGCGTCCAACGGCAGCTTCTGTCAGGAGCAGACGTTCGCAGTGGTTGATCTAAGCGACGGGGTCTGGTCGACTCCCGCCGTAGCCGTAGCGACCGCCAGACCCACAAGTGGACGTTCAGCCTCCCTTCCCCCTCCCCAACTTCGGACGCTTATTCATCTTCCGTAGATGATCGGTTTGACGCGAGTATGTCGCGATGGGGCGGGAAGACAAACGATCCGATGACGTCGAGGCCCCGGCGCTCGGCATCGTGCCCGTCGAACTGTGGGATCGGGTCAAATCCCGCCAGGCTACGCTCGCGCGCTCAGCGAAACCGCGTACGGAGACGGCCAGTCTGCCCTTCTTCGCACAGCAACGCCCGCGGTATCTGCTGACCGGCAAGATGACCTGCGGCTGCTGCGGCGCGAGCTATGCCAAATCGGGCAAGACCCGGTTCGGCTGCCAGGGCGCTGCCAAAAAGGGCCCGACCTGGTGCGACAACCGACTGACGATCCGCCAGGACGAACTCGACACGCACGTGTTGGCGGGCTTGTCGAGCGAGATGCTGCGTGACGATGTCGTCGCAGCGTTCCTTCTGGAATATGAGGCAGAGACCCGGCGCCTGACAGCTGAAACGGTCAGCGCCCGCCCCGAGCGGGAAGCCGAACTGGCCAATCTCGATCACCAGCTCTCGCGCGCCAAGACGGCCATCCTCAAAGGCGTGGATGCGACGGTGTTCGTCGACGAGATGAAAATCTGGACCGAACGGCGCAAGGCCCTGCTCGCCGAACTGGAACTTGCCGAACTGGATACCACAGGGACGGTTTCCCCGGAGCCCGAGCTGCTTACCCTGGACCTGGGCCGCGTGTACCGTGAGAAGGTCGACCAGCTCACCGCGGCCTTCGAGGACGACGCGCTGAAGGCGCAGGCGTTCGAACGGTTGCGCGCGCTCATCGAGGCGGTGGTGCTGACGCCGAAAGACGGCGATCTCGCGATCAATCTACGAGGCGAGCTCGCCTCAATGCTGTCGCTCTGTGCTGGAGCAGAAACGCAAAAAGCCTCCGCCGGTGTGACCGAGGAGGTGTTGCAAATCAAGGTGGTTGCGGGGACAGGATTTGAACCTGTGACCTTCAGGTTATGAGCCTGACGAGCTACCGGGCTGCTCCACCCCGCGACATTCGCGTTAGCGAAGGGGGTATGAGACATGGTGAATGGGTTTAGCGTTCCTGTGTATTGCCGCACGGGCTTCAATGCCTGGCGACGACCTACTCTTCCATCGCTTGAGCGATAGTACCATTGGCGCAGTCGGGTTTCACGGCCGAGTTCGGAATGGGATCGGGTGGGACACCGACGCTATAGCCACCAGGCAATGGAGCCGGTGCGACGATACGTTGGGGAATGCTTTGGGTACCCCGTCACCGCTTTCGCGGTGAGGGGGCTTAAAATCGATACCGTGCAAGGTTAGTGGTATTTGTGACCAATCCCTCGACGGCGAGGGGATTGGCAATCTGGCGTCGTCTTAATCATCCGCACGCATCTGATGGCTAGCTGGTTGCCCAGTGTTGTCATTGATGGTGTGAGACTCTCAAGCGCGAATAGAGCAATTAGTATCGGTTAGCTCCATGCGTTACCGCACTTCTACATCCGATCTATCAACGTCGTGGTCTCCGACGGCTCTATGAAATCTTATCTCGAGGGAGGCTTCCCGCTTAGATGCTTTCAGCGGTTATCCCGTCCATACATAGCTACCCAGCTGCGCTCCTGGCGGAACGACTGGTACACCAGAGGTATGTTCAACCCGGTCCTCTCGTACTAGGGTCAACTCCTCTCAAATTTCGACGCCCACGGCAGATAGGGACCAAACTGTCTCGCGACGTTCTGAACCCAGCTCACGTACCACTTTAATTGGCGAACAGCCAAACCCTTGGGACCTGCTCCAGCCCCAGGATGTGATGAGCCGACATCGAGGTGCCAAACAACCCCGTCGATATGAGCTCTTGGGGGTTATCAGCCTGTTATCCCCGGCGTACCTTTTATCCGTTGAGCGATGGCCCTTCCACGAGGGACCACCGGATCACTATGACCGACTTTCGTCTCTGCTCGACTTGTCAGTCTCGCAGTCAGGCGGGCTTATGCCATTGCACTCTAACAGACGGTTTCCGACCGTCCTGAGCCCACCATTGCGCGCCTCCGTTACTCTTTAGGAGGCGACCGCCCCAGTCAAACTACCCGCCACAGAGGGTCCCTGTTCCGGCTTACGGAACGAGGTTAGACATCAGAAACAAACAGGGTGGTATTTCACCTATGGCTCCACATCAGCTGGCGCCGATGCTTCAAAGCCTCCCACCTATGCTACACAGTTTCTTCCTAATGCCACTCTGAAGCTGCAGTAAAGGTGCACGGGGTCTTTCCGTCTAACCGCGGGTACTCCGCATCTTCACGGAGAATTCAATTTCGCTGAGCATGTCCTGGAGACAGTGGGGAAGTCGTTACGCCATTCGTGCAGGTCGGAACTTACCCGAC
>NZ_JBYMUX010000001.1:0-200000 GCF_057815015.1 Sphingomonas sp. SL1004 | reverse complement strand
GCCATTTGCCGCCGCTTTTGTGGCTGCGCCTGTAGATCTATTGGAGCGGACCCAGGGAAACGGCCTTCACGGAAACCTCATCGGTGCAGTCGACGGCGCGTACCGAGGTGATCGGATGGCTTCGCCAACCCGATCAATTACTGAGCTGAAAAATTGGCTGGGGCGGCAGGGTTCGAACCTGCGCATGGCGGCATCAAAAGCCGCTGCCTTACCACTTGGCGACGCCCCAACAGAGGCGGCCTTATAGCGGGGCCGCGGCGTGTGAAAAGCCCTTCCGCGTCTCAATCGGCGAGATGGTGCAGCCAGTTGTTGTCGTCGGGCGAGGTGCCGCGCTGGATCGAGACGAGCGCGTCGCGCATCCGCATCGTCATTTGGCCGGGACCGCCGCTGCCGATCGTGAAACGGCCCTCAGGGCTCGCCACGGTGCCGATCGGCGTCACCACTGCCGCGGTGCCACACGCAAACGCCTCGACCAGCCGGCCGCTCGCTGCATCGGCACGCCACTGGTCGATCGTGTAGCCTTCCTCGCGGACCTCGATGCCCTGCGCGCGTGCGAGCGTCAGGATCGAGTCTCTCGTAATGCCGGGCAGGATCGTGCCGGTCAGCGCCGGCGTCGCCATGCTGCCGTCGTCGAATACGAAGAAGATGTTCATGCCGCCGAGTTCCTCGACCCAGCGACGCTCGGCCGCATCGAGGAAGACGACCTGGTCGCAGCCGTTGCGGATCGCTTCGGACTGCGCGAGCAGGCTGGCCGCATAGTTGCCGCCGCACTTGGCCGCGCCGGTACCGCCCTGCGCCGCTCGCGTATACTGCTGGCTCACCCAGATCGACACGGTCGGCGCGCCGCCCTTGAAATAGGCGCCGACCGACGAGGCGAGCACCATGTAGAGATACTCCGCCGACGGCTTCACGCCGAGGAACACTTCCGAGGCGAACATGAACGGGCGAAGGTATAGCGCGCCGCCGTCGCTCTCCGGAATCCAGTTCGCATCGGTCTTGACGAGTCGCTCGACCGATTCGAGGAACAGGTCCTCGGGCAGTTCGGGCATCGCCAGCCGTCGCGCCGAATCCTGGAAGCGACGAGCGTTCGCCTCGGGACGGAACAGCGCAGTGCCGCCGTCCGCAAGCCGGTACGCCTTCATCCCCTCGAAAATCTCCTGTGCGTAATGCAGCACCGACGAGGCCGGATCGATCGTCAGCGGCGCGCGTGCGGTGATCCGGGCGTCGTGCCAGCCTTCGGTATCGCTGTAGCGGATCATCGCCATGTGATCGGTGAAGACGCGGCCAAAGCCCGGGTCGATCAGCCGTTTCGCGCGCTCGTTCGCTTCGACCGGGGTCGCATTCTGTTCGTGCAGGAAAGCACAGGTCGACGCAAAAGCTGGAGCGGACATCGAATTCTCTCTCGTGGCGGGTTGCCGACGACTACGGGCGATGTCTAAACCGGTCAACATGCCTGCCACAGCTTCGTCCGCTTCACCCCTGTTCCTTCGCGAACCCGAACTCCGCCGCGGCATGGAGTTGCTGTATTTCGGCTACAGCCACCTGACGCGGTCGATCGACCAGGGCCTTGCCGAGGAGGGCCTGGGACGCGCGCATCACCGCGCACTGTATTTCATCGCGCGCAGGCCGGACATGACGGTGAGCGATCTGCTGTCGCTGCTGGCGATCACGAAACAGTCGCTGGGACGGGTGCTGAACGAACTCACGGCGCGCAAACTGGTCGAGACCCGGCCCGGGGAACGCGATCGACGCCAACGGTTGCTGCGGTTGACGGAGGAAGGCTCGATCATGGAGCGCGAGCTGTTCGAGGCCGCGCGGATACGGATGGCGGCGGCCTATGCGAATGCTGGGCAAAGCGCGGTATCCGGGTTCTGGGCCGTGCTGGAGGGGCTCGTCCCAGAGAGCGAGCGGTCGCAGGTTATCGGCTTGCGCGGTTAAGGGGGACCGTCAGATTCGACTCGCCCGCGTGAAATAACCGGAAGAAGGAACTACCCTGGCTTCCTCAGCGTGCGGCAGCGGCCATTTCGGCGTTGCGGCGTTCGGACGCGGCCAGGGTTTGGGTCAGCAGCTTCACGAGCGCATCGTTGCGGTCGAGGACGTTCATACCTTCGCGCGTCGACCCACCGGGACTGGCGACGCGGTCGGCGAGCACGGCGGGCGACACCTCTGCGTCAGCCGCCATGATCGCGGAGCCCTCGAGCGTGGCGATTGCGAGACGGGCAGCCTGGTCCTCGGGGAGGCCCAGGGCGGCGCCCGCCTTGGCTAGCGCGTCGGCGAACCGGAACACAAAACCCGGGCCGCATCCGGCGAGTGCCGTGACGGCATCGAAATGCGCCTCGTCGGCGATCCATTCGTAGTGGCCGAGCGGGGCCGCGAAGGCCTCGGCCGCTGCGATCGCCTCGTCCGATGCACCGGCCGTGTAGAGCGACGTCACGCCCTTGCCGATCGCGACCGGAAGATTGGGCATCGCACGGACAATCGCGTCGGCCGTAAACCGTGCGGCAAGCGCGGCGTGATCGACGCCTGCGAGGATCGACAGCAACAGCTTCGGAGCGCCCTGCAGCGGTGCCAACAGCGCCTGCGCCGCGTCGATCTGTTGCGGCTTGAGCGCCAGCATCAACGTGGCGGGGGCGTGCTCATCCGGTAACGCCGTCAGCGAGCGCACACCATCGGGTGCGCCCTGCCCGCTCCGCGTGATCACCGTCACGCTCTTCGGATCGAGACCGGCCGCGATCCAGCGATTGAGCATGGCGCCGCCCATATTGCCGCACCCGATCAGCCAAAGCGGCCCGACGGGAAGGCTCATACCCATCCTCACGCCTCGCCGTGCGTTTCGATCAGTGCCGCGGCTAGTGCATCCTTTGGGCTCTTGCCGCCCCACAACACGAACTGGAACACCGGATAGAAGCGCTCGCACTCCTCGATCGCGGATTCGACGAGCAATTCTGCCGCCTCCAGCGACATCGTCCCATCGTCTCCGCCATCGACCATCGCCGCATGCCGGAACAACAGGATGCCACTCGACGACCAGAGTTCGAAATGGCCGATCCAGAGCTGTTCGTTGACCAGCCCCATCGTCTCGTACACCGCCTGGCGTCGTTCGTCGGGCACCTTGATGTCGGGGAACGCCAGGAACTGCAGCACGCTGTCGTCCTCACGCCACAGCGCGCGCAACTCGTACGTCGTCCAGCTTCCTTTGACGGTCGCGACGATCTCATCCTCGTGACGCTCGTGCTCCCAGCCGTGCGCGGCATAGTAGCTTTCGAGCATGTCGATCGGGGCGGCGTCTTCGTGGTCGTGATCTACTTGGTCGAGCATCATAGGGTCCTGGCGGTCCTTATCGCACGACAAAGGGTGCCGAGGCAAAAACGCCACGGCAACCCCATCGAACCCGTTTCTGCGGAAAACTGTGGAAAAGTCAGTCGACCGACGCCCCGGACGGCGCATTTACTGTGGTTTTCGCTTCAAGAGCGTCGAGGCGGGCCTTGAGCACGTCGTTCTCGTCGCGCGCGGCGGCAGCCATCGCCTTGACCGCGTCGAACTCTTCGCGACTGACGAAATCGAGCCCGCCGAGCCATTCGCGGGCGCGTTCCCGCGCGCCAGACCCGGCTTCGCGACCGACGCCCGCAAGCGTACCGGCCGCACCGTTCAAGACCTTAACGATATCGTCGAACACGCGGTTTTCGGACTGCATTGCTTCAAATTCCCGTAAGATCAGTTCGTCACAGCATTTGGGACGTATGGCTAGCGGGTGCAAGGGTTTCAGCATTGGGGTTCAACTGCCCGATGCTGAACGCGAGCACGCCGGCAAAGCTGATCCACACCATATAGGGCAGCATCAGCCAGGCCGCGGCAGGACGGATGCGCGCGAACACGACCGTGGCTGCAATCGACAGCGCCAGCATCGCGACGATCACGAGGACCGACAGGCCGATCTTGTGTGCGCCGAAGAACATCGGCGTCCAGGCGAGGTTGAGCGCGAACTGCCCGACGAACAGCGCGACGGCTAGTCCCCGCAATCGCGCACCGCGTGCGTTGAGGATCATCGCCAGCGCGAGCCCGATCAGGATATAGAGCGTCGTCCATACGACGGGGAAGACCCAGCCCGGCGGGTTCAGCGCGGGCTTGGCGAGCGCCATGTACCAAGCATTGTCGCTGCCGACGCTCACGGACCGGCCGGACACGAAGCCAAGCAACAGGATCAGGGGCACGGTCACGACCGCCCAGCGGAGGAACGACATCCTCAACTGGCCCTTCGAAGCGATACCGCCCACACACGTCCTTCCGTCTCTACGCGGGCTCGTCCTGCCGCGGGTTTGGCGATCCGTAAACCGTGCGTGTTGGAGAATCGTTCCGCTAGTGGTTCATTCCGGTACGGTGGGGGACGCCCGATCGCCGCCATGCAGGGCAGCGATCAGGAATTCGACATTGCCTTCGGGGCCGGTGATCGGGCTTTCGACGACGCCCGCGACGTGCCAGCCCTGCCCGGTCAGCCACGCCGCGACCTCGTCGCAGACGCGCTGGTGGATTGCGGGATCGCGGACGACACCGCCCTTCCCCACTTCGCCGCGCCCTGCCTCGAACTGCGGCTTCACCAGCGCCATCAGCCTTGCGTCGGGTTTGGCGAAACTCATTGGGCGTTCGAGCACCTTTGCCAGACCGATGAAGCTCGCATCGCAGACGATCAGGTCGATGGGTTCGGGAATATGCGCGGGCGTGAGAATGCGGGCGCTGGTCTGTTCGTGGACGATGACGCGCTCGTCCTGACGGAGCGACCAGGCGAGTTGGTTCGTGCCGCTGTCGACCGCGTATACCTTCGCCGCGCCGTTCTTCAGCATGACGTCGGTAAAGCCGCCGGTCGACGAGCCCACGTCGATTGCTACCGCCCCGGTCACGTCCCAGCCATAATGCGCGAGGCCGTGCGCCAGCTTGATCCCGCCGCGCGAAACCCAGGGGTGATCGCGACCGCGCACGTCGAGTTGCACGTCGTCCGCGAGCGTCTGCCCCGGCTTGTCAACCTTCTTCGTCCCCGCGAACACGAGGCCCGCCATGATCAGCGCCTGCGCGCGCGTCCGCGACTCGACGAGGCCTCTGTCGACCAGCATCTGGTCCGCGCGTATCTTTGCCATGGCCCGCTATTGCCGCCCGATCCGATTGCCGCAAGCTGCCTTCCTTTCGCCGCAATGCTATTGCCTACCGAACGAGTAGGATTACGTTAAAGGCATGGGATCGTGACCGGATGGCGTGCCCTAGAGCGTCCTTCGGCCACGCTCCCGGCCTCGAAGAACGAGGTTTTGGAGAAGGAGAAGCGCTGTGGGTTCTTTCGCACCGTATGATTCCGTCCAGCCGACGATCCTGACCGTGCCCG
The DNA here is from genome assembly GCF_057815015.1 of Sphingomonas sp. SL1004. Classification (NCBI taxonomy): domain Bacteria; kingdom Pseudomonadati; phylum Pseudomonadota; class Alphaproteobacteria; order Sphingomonadales; family Sphingomonadaceae; genus Sphingomonas; species Sphingomonas sp. SL1004. Next base: position 194,632 of record NZ_JBYMUX010000001.1, on the reverse strand, counting down.
GCCTTGGTGGCTCCGGACCTTCGCATTGGCAAACGTTATGGGAGGACGCGCGGCCCGACACGGTCCGCGTCGAACTCGGCATGTGGAACACGCCGCATCGCAACGCCTGGGTGACGCGGCTGGATGAGGCAATCCGCCAAGCTCAGGCACCGGTGATCCTCGCCGCGCACAGCCTCGGGTGCCTCGCGGTGGCGTGGTGGGCGGAACTCAGCCCGCAGCCTTATGGCTGGCCGGTAGCGGGCGCGCTTCTCGTGGCGCCGGCGGACGTCGATCGCGGCGGCGCGCAGGCCGAACTGAAGGGCTTCTCGCCGACGCCGCGCACGCCGCTGCCATTCCCGTCGATCGTGGTGGCGAGCAGCGACGACCCATGGGTGACGCCGGAACGCGCGCACAGCATGGCGGCGGACTGGGGCAGCCACTTCGTCGATGCGGGACCGCAAGGGCATTTGAATGCCGCGAGCGGGATCGGCTGGTGGCGCGAAGGGCAGGACTTGCTCGACCGGGTCATCGCGGCGAGTGGCGATGGGCGGGGGCAGGCTTTGCCGCCAAGTAAAGCGCGGTCGATCCTTGCGGTGAGCGCTACAGACGCCGCGCAGACGCATTACTTGGGCGGGTAACCTCACCTACCTGACGAGGACACCACCCCGGCGAAGGCCGGGGCCCAATTGGTGAGGTCACAGTAACGAAGCACCGCGCTCCGTTACCAACGTCTCCCAATTGGGCCCCGGCCTCCGCCGGGGTGGTGGCTGCTACCAAAGTCGGCTTACGAAATCCGCGTACCGTTCTCGTCGAACAGTTCGGGGTTCGCCGCCTGCTCAGCCTTCGCCGCCGCCAGTCCACCCCGCATCCGCCGCCACATCGCAATGTTCAGCGACACCATCACGATCACCGCTAGCGCGATGATCACGAGGCCCTTGGTCGGCCCGGTCATGCGCGCGCTTCGGCAACCCCGCGCGAATTGTGGCGGAGCGCCTTCAGCACGGTGTCCACCAGCGCGGTCGCATCCAGGCCGGCTTCGGCGTATTGGACTTCCGGCTTGTCCTGATCCTGGTACACGTCCGGCAGACGCAGCGTGCGGAGCTTCAGACCGCCGTCGATCAGCCCCTCGTCCGACGCCATCGTCAGGACGTGCGCGCCGAAGCCACCAACCGAGTTTTCCTCGATCGTCACCGCGACCTCGTGCGTGGTGAGCAACTTGCGAATCAGGTCGGTATCGAGCGGCTTGGCGAAGCGGAGATCGGCGACCGTGGTGCTGAGGCCCTTGGCTTCGAGGATTTCAGCGGCCTTGAGAGCCTCCTCGAGACGCGTGCCGAGCGACAGGATCGCGACGGTCTTGCCCTCGCGCACGACACGACCCTTGCCGACCTCCAGCAGTTGCGGGGTCTCAGGCAATGCGACGCCGGTGCCGTTGCCACGCGGATAGCGGAGCGCGATCGGGCCGGTGTCGTACTGCGCCGCAGTGTGCGTCATGTGGACGAGTTCGGCCTCGTCCGCCGCCGCCATCACGACGAAGTTCGGCAGCGTCGCGAGGTAGGTGACGTCGAACGAGCCGGCATGTGTCGCGCCGTCCGCACCGACCAACCCCGCACGGTCGATCGCGAAACGGACCGGCAGGTTCTGGATCGCGACGTCGTGCACCACCTGGTCATACGCGCGCTGGAGGAACGTCGAGTAGATCGCGCAGAACGGGCGCATCCCCTGCGCGGCGAGGCCGGCCGCAAAGGTGACGCCGTGCTGCTCGGCAATGCCGACATCGAAGAACCGGTCGGGATACGCCTTGGCGAACGCGTCGAGCCCGGTGCCCGACGGCATCGCCGCGGTGATCGCGCAGATCCGCGGATCGTTCGCGGCCTCGGCGACGAGCTGCGCGCCGAACACGTTCTGGTATTGCGGCGGCCCCGGCGGTGCCTTGGTCTGCACGCCGGAGATCACGTCGAACTTCTGGACGCCGTGATACTTGTCCGCGGCCGCCTCGGCGGGGCCGTAGCCCTTGCCCTTCTTGGTGACGACGTGGACGAGGATCGGGCCCTCTTCGGCATCGCGGACATTCTCTAGCACCGGGATCAGGTGTTCGAGGTTATGGCCGTCGATCGGGCCGACATAATAGAAGCCCAGTTCCTCGAACAACGTGCCGCCCATCGTCATGCCGCGCGCGAACTCGTCGGTCTTGCGCATGCCGCTGGCGATCGGCCGTGGCAGCCGCTTGGCGAGCTTCCGGGCCAGATCGCGAAAGCCGAGGAACTCGCGACTCGACACGATCCGGCTGAGATATGCCGACAATCCACCGACCGGTGGCGCGATCGACATGTCGTTGTCGTTGAGGATCACGACCAGCCGGTTGCCCGCCTGTGCGGCGTTGTTCATCGCCTCGTACGCCATGCCCGCGGACATCGCGCCGTCGCCGATCACGGCGATGCCCTTGCCGGGCGTGCCCGCAATCTTGTTGGCGATCGCAAAGCCGAGCGCGGCCGAGATCGAGGTCGAAGAATGCGCCGCGCCGAACGGATCGTATTCGCTCTCGCTTCGCTTGGTGAAGCCGCTGAGCCCCCCGCCCTGGCGGAGCGTGCGGATCCGATCGCGGCGCCCGGTAAGGATCTTGTGCGGATAGCATTGGTGACCAACGTCCCACACCAGCCGGTCGCGCGGGGTGTCGAAGACATAGTGGATCGCAGTGGTCAGCTCGACCACGCCGAGGCCCGAGCCGAGATGCCCGCCGGTGGTGCCGACCGCGGAAATCGTCTCGGTACGCAGTTCGTCGGCGAGTTGGCGGAGCTGGTCCGGGCGCAGCTTGCGGAGGTCGTCGGGCGTCGAAACGGTGTCGAGCAGCGGTGTCGAGGGAAGGTCGGCCATCGGACGGGCTTAATGCAGCGCGCGTATCGTGTCGATTGTTACCGTGTCCTGAGCTAGCATTCGCGCTGGAATCGCTCGGGAAGTGCACAAATATGAACTTTACGCACCGTGTCGCCGTCGCCGCGGATATTCCGGCGATATCCGCGCTGATGGCCCGTTCGATCGGCGCGTTGCAGGGGGACTTCCTCACGCCGGCACAGGTCGAGGCGAGCCGCGCGGTGGTGGGGCTCGATACGCAGTTGATCGCGGACGGGACGTATCTGCTGGTCGAGGCGGACGGTCGGCTGGCCGGATGTGGCGGGTGGAGTCGGCGGGCGACGCTGTATGGTGGCGATCACAGTACGGCGTTGCGAGATGCGGCGCTGCTCCATCCGATGCGCGACGCGGCACGGATCCGCGCGATGTATACCGATCCGGATTTTACGCGGCGGGGTGTCGGGCGGCTGGTGTTGTCGGTTTGCGAGGCTGCAGCGCGCAAGGCCGGGTTTGCGCGGGCGGAGATGATGGCGACACTGGCCGGGGAGCCGCTGTACCACGCCTGCGGGTATCTGCCGATCGAGCGGATAGAGACGCCGGGCGAGGTCCCGGTGCCGATGATCCGGATGGGGAAGGATCTGGTGTAGAACCTAGCCCCACACGTCCCGTCACCCCGGACTAGTTCCGGGGTCCACGGTGCCGCAAAATTACGTCTATCGAGTGTGCGGAACGGTGGATGCCGGAACAAGCCCGGCATGACGTAGAGGGCGCGAGGCTACTTCGCCTCGCAGTCCGCACATCGCCCGCGGACTTCGATCACCGGGCGGACCGGGGAGAAGCCGGCCGCCTCCGCCGCGCTGCGGACGCCCTTGGTGATCGTGTCGTTGTCGAGATGCGTGGTCTGCCCGCACGAGTCGCAGACCAGGAAGATGCAGTCGTGCAGGCAATCCGGGTGCGCATTGGCGACATAGGCGTTCGCGCTCTCGACTCGCCGCGCGAGGTTCGCGCCGACGAAAAGGTCGAGGATGCGGTACACGCTGTTCGCCGCGACCCGGCGACCTTCGGCTTTCGAGACGGCCTCCGCGATGTCGTACGCCGATGCCGGCTTCTCGAAGCTGGCGAGGGCTGCGAACACGCTGGCGCGCATCGTCGTCCATTGCTCGCCGGCCTTTTCGAGCGTCGTCTGTGCTGCGACGGTGAGATCGGCGCCCTGCGGTTCGGTGTGGTTGTGAGCGTGCGCCATGCTGGGTGAAGTAGGATGCCGGAAGGGTTCCAGCAACCCGCTCAGCTTTCCGCGCGACGGTTGAGATCGTGGCCGAATGCGAGCAGCCCGACGCCGACGATCGTCCACAATGTCTCGCCGCCACCGCTGTCGTGCGGCAGCGTCATCGCGCCCGCCATGATGCCGAGCCCGAGCGCACCCATCGCGGCAGGCATCATATAGCCGTGGTTGAGCACGCCGCGGCCGAGCGCGAGCGCGCCCAGGCCGATCGCGATCGTCAGGCCAACTTCGTGAAAGATCGGGTCGAGCAGGAAACCGCCCGCGGTCGACATCAGCGCGACCAGCACCGAGGTCGCCAGGCAATGCACCATGCACAGGCCCGACAGTCCGATCGCGTAACGATCGAGACCGGCGAAGCGGTGGGTATGCGTGGCCGAGGGCGTCATCGTTCGTCGGATATAGACGGTCGACTGAAAGGATACAACATTACATTGCGGATTTTTGGCAGCGCGATGGAGGGTTTGAGGCTGGCACTCCCTCCTCCTTGTTCTCCCGCGAAGGCGGGAGCCCAGTCTGGGCTCCCGCCTTCGCGGGAGAACAAGGAAGTAGCGTGCGACGGTAGCGAGTCCGGCTTTTACCGAACCGCCCCCAGCAACATGAAGCAACGGCGCACCACGAACCGATGGCGCCCCGCCGCGCAAACCACTATCTCCTCACCATGCTTCAACCCAGCGCCGCCTTTCTCACCAAAGCCCGTCCTCGTTCCGTCGCCCTGTGGCTGTTCACGGTCGCCGGCCTGATCGTCGCGATGGTCGTCATCGGCGGGATCACGCGGCTGACCGAGTCGGGGCTGTCGATCACGCAGTGGAAGCCGATCAGCGGGATCATCCCGCCGCTCAACGACGCACAGTGGCAGGCCGAGTTCGACGCCTACAAGCGCATCCCCGAATATGCCGCGTTCAACGCCGACATGACGGTCGGCGGGTTCAAGGCGATCTTCTTCTGGGAATATCTACACCGGCTATGGGGCCGCGTCATCGGTCTGGTGTTCGCGGTGCCGCTGATCTGGTTCGCGGTGCGCAAGCGCATCCCGGTCGGCTATGGCTGGCGGCTGTCGGCGCTGCTAGCGCTTGGCGCGTTCCAGGGCGCGATCGGCTGGTGGATGGTCGCCTCCGGCCTGTCGGTGCGAACCGATGTCAGCCACATCCGGCTCGCCGTCCACCTGCTGACCGCACTGACGATTCTTGCAGGGATCGTGTGGACCGCGCTCGACCTGATGGCGCTGCACCGCAATCCGCTCGCCGCCCCTGCCCGCCTCGCGCCCGTAGCGATCCTCGCGCTCGCGCTGCTGTTCGTGCAACTCGTCTATGGCGCGTTCACCGCGGGGCTCGACGCTGGCTATGCCTTTGCGAGCTGGCCGCTGATGGGCGACGGGCTGTTTCCAGCCGACGTGCCGATGGTAAACCCCGCCTGGAGCAACGCCGTCGACAACCCGATCGTCGTCCAGTTCATCCACCGTTGGTTCGCGTTCGCCGCCGCCGCCGGGCTGATCTGGCTGGCTATCAAGGCGACCAAGACCGGGAGCAGCGCCGGCTTCTTCGTCGTCGGGCTGGTCACACTCCAGATCATGCTCGGCATCGCAACGCTGATGACCGGCGTGCAGATCGACGTCGCGGTCGCACACCAGGGCAACGCTGCACTCCTGCTGATTGCCGCGATGTTCGCCGCGCATGTGGTCAGCACCGCACCCCGCTCAAAGCAGCGGGTATAATAATACCCGTCAGGAAACCGGCGGAAAGCTTGACTTGAAGCCCCCCTTTCAGCATTAGGCCGGCATTCGCGCTGCGGGATCATTCCCTTGGTGCGCTTGCATTCAATCTGGAAGGTCTAACGCCCATGAAGGCGCTCATGAAGACCACCAAGTCGGCGAAGCCGGCAGAGGTGGACAAGCAGTGGCATATCGTCGACGCGGAAGGTCTCGTCGTCGGTCGTGCCGCATCGATCATCGCCAACGTCCTGCGCGGCAAGCACAAGGTGTCGTTCACCCCGCATGTCGATTGCGGTGACAACGTCGTCGTGATCAACGCCGACAAGATCCGCTTCACCGGCAACAAGGCCGCGAAGAAGATCTATTACAAGCACACCGGTTACGCCGGCGGCATCAAGGGCATCACTGCCGCCAAGGTCCTCGACGGCCGCTTCCCGGAGCGCGTTCTCGAAAAGGCTGTCGAGCGCATGATCCCGCGCGGCCCGCTGGGTCGTGAGCAGATGCGCAACCTGCGTATCTTCAAGGGCACCGAGCATCCGCACGAGGCACAGAACCCTGCCGTGCTCGACATCGGCAGCATGAACCGCAAGAACAAGGTGGGCGCATAATGTCCGACAACCGCCAGTCGCTCGCCGATCTCGCGAGCCTGACCAACCAGCCCGCGCCGGCTGCCCCCGCCGAGCAGGCTCTGCCGACCAGCGAAGGCGATCTCGCAGCGCCGGTCTCGAACGAGCCCGTCCGCGAGCCGATGCCGCTGCGCGAGCAGATCCTCGACAAGCAGGGCCGCGCCTACGCGACCGGCCGTCGTAAGGACGCCGTCGCACGCGTCTGGGTCAAGCCCGGCACCGGCAAGATCACGATCAACGGTCGTGACCAGGAAGTGTATTTCGCACGTCCGACGCTGCGTCTCGTCATCAACCAGGTGTTCGGGATCACCGAGCGCGAAGGTCAGTACGACGTCGTCTGCACCGTCAAGGGTGGTGGTCTTTCGGGCCAGGCCGGCGCGGTTAAGCACGGCATCAGCCAGGCCCTGACCCGCTTCGAGCCGGTGCTGCGCGCAACGGTGAAGACCGCAGGCTTCCTGACCCGCGACAGCCGCGTCGTCGAGCGCAAGAAGTACGGCAAGGCGAAGGCCCGTCGCAGCTTCCAGTTCTCGAAGCGCTAAACTCGCTTTCAGTATCTGCGTATCAGAAGGGCGGTCCGGCAACGGGCCGCCCTTTCTGGTTTTAGGGCCTGGTGCAGGACGACATCGTTCTTCCGCGCACAGGAGCCCGAGGTAGAAAGCGGCGTCTGCGGCGATCCTCCCCCGCTAGGGGGAGGTGGCTGGCTCTTGCCAGACGGAGGGGGCGGTAAGGAAAACCGCTGTTCCGTGTCCTCCCCCTCCGTCACCTGCGGTGCCACCTCCCCCTGGCGGGGGAGGATCGTTCCGATACGCCCAGCTCATCCCAGCGCGGCGATAATCTCGGCGAGCGAGGCGTTGTGGATACCGCGACGGTCGAATTCGTCGAGCATCGTCGTCCACCACGCGTGGAACTGCTTCAAGTCCGCAGCATCACGGACATAGGGTGTGTTGCCCGGTGCCAAGGACGGCGAGTGGAACGACAGGTTGAGCAGCCCGAGCCCTTCGCCTGCCGCAACCGCGACAGCTTCGAGCGCGGCGGCGATCGGCATGTCTTCTGGGGTCAGCGCGACGCGCGACAAGAGGCGCGCGCGCGCGAATACCCCCCTGCCCTTCGGTAGGCGGCCTAGTGCGTTATACAGCCTGCCGCCGCCCCATCGCACGTGGCCGGTAAAAACGGTCGTCAGCGGCAGCTCGACGATACCACCTGCGCGATAGGCACCGGCATCCGCCATCGAGAAGTCAGGACCACCATCGTCGCTATAGTCGTAGCCGGGGCGGATCGAACTATCGATCCGGTAGCCGAGCCCTGCCAGCAGTTCGAAACTGTACGGACCGATGCCATAGCGACCCGCGCGGTACGCGCGCGGTGGCGTCCCGAATGCCGTCGTGATCGCGATCGTCAGCGTTTCGAGCTTGGCCGCCTCCAGCGCGCGCGGCAGGTTGCCGGCATAGCTGGCCGCCGATGTCGCCGCCTCCTCGAACGGCGGATTGACCCAGGCGTGGAGCTGCGTGCCGATTTCCGACCGCCCATCCTCGATCGCGCGCGCCAGGATCGCGACCGACGCCGGGTCGGTGGCGATGGGGTGATCGATCATGCAGTTGAGCGCGACGCCGCGGTCGGCGAACCGCCGATGCGCGTCGGGAAATGCCGCCATCGCCGTCGTCGCGCGGTTGCAGGGGTCGAGCGGCGCACGCCAGTCGAACTCCTCCTCGACATCGACGAAGACGGTGAAGCGCGTGCCGAAATCCTCGGGCCAGACGATCCGCTGCGCATCGCTCGGCCGCGGCGGTCGGTACGTCACCGCTGCTCGTCGGCGGCGCGCTCCGCTTCGGCGACATCGGCGGCGGGAAGTTGCAGCGTCAGGCGATCGAGACCGATGGTCAGCGCGCCGCCCAGTTCGACCGCAAGGTTCTGCGCAAGCCGCAACGCGAAGCCGGTGCCGAGCAGCGGCGCGCCGTCACCGCGATCATCCTGCTCGGTATCGATGCTGAGCAAAATGTCGGTCGCGTGCGCCGCCAGCGCGGCCGGGCGATCGAAGGCGATCGTCACGGTATTCGCGACCGGGCGGACGACGATCGCGAGCTGCTCGCCCTGCCGCGCCGCCGAGACCAGCGCTGCCAGCAATCGGCCGATCAGCCGCTCGACCGCGCGATCGTCGCCGAGAACATCGCAATCGCCCGCGGGCATCGCCACGCTCAGACTGGCACCGCGCAACGTGACGAGCGGTTGCAGGTCCTGCGTCACGCGGTCGAGCAGCGGACGGACCGGCACCGTGGTCGGGCGCAGATCGAGCGCATGCCCCTCGATCCGCGCCGCGGTGTCGAGATCGTCGATCGCGGCGAGCAGGTCGCCCGCCTGCGTGCGGATCGCGGTCGCGCGGTCGCGGTAGGTCGGCGAGACGGGACCGAGCAACTGCGTCTCGATCAGCTCGGCGAACCCGGCGATCGCATTGGTCGGCGTGCGCAGTTCGTGGACGAGCTGGCGGAGCGAATCGGAGACGGGCGAGGCAGCGCGGACCGGTTCCGCGGTCTCGTCGCGGCGCGGTCGGCGTGCCGTACCGCGAAAGCCGATAAACCGGCCCGATGCGTGATCGAAGGCAGGGACGCCCGACACGCGCCACGAGCCGAACGCGTCCGACAGGCCGCCGACCTCCAGCCGCGCGTCGCTGAACCGCGACCGGCGGCGGAATGCGCCTGCCGCGACGCCGTCGAGATGCGCCTCGCCCTGCTGCGCCGCATAGCCGAGCGACACGCCGACCAGCGCTGAGCGCGACACGCCATCGATCATGCGGATGATGCCTTGCGCGTCGGTTTCGAAGCGGAACGTCTCGGCTTCGGTCGGCGTCGCTGCCGGGATCGCGTCCTCGACGGTGCGATCGCGATTGAACGCTTCGATCCGCGCGACCAGGTCCGAAATCTCGAACCGGTCCGCCGATGCAACGGTCGATGGTTCGGGTATCGGTGCGGGTGCGGTTTCGGCCAGTTTGGCATGCCGCAACGCCTCGGCGACCACCGGCAGGCCACGCGCGACCGCCCCCAGCGCCATGAACGGCGTTTCGCTGAGCGGCGAATTGCGCGGAGGCATAGGTGACGAAGCGACCGGCTCGATCCGGGCTGGCTCAAGCTCGGCCGGATTGACAGCGATCGGATCGCGGGCCCGAGGCGGTTCGGCCGGGACGTCAGCGACAGGGACCGGCTGCGCAACGATCTCCTCCGCCGGCGCATCCGGCTGAGGCAGCACGAAGTCGATCGGGCCGAAGCTCTGAAGGCCGCGCTGGACCGACGCCGGCAGATCGCGGCGATGCCGCAGGACCGAGCGGCTCGCCGGCATCAGTCGCGGCAGGATTTCGAGCCATTCGTCGGGCTCCAGCGTCGCGGTGCGCAGTACCGGTGCGGCGATTGCCAGCGCATCCTCGGCAAAGAACCCGACCAGCCGCGCGTCGGGCTTGGCGAAGGCAAGCGCGCGGGCGCTGGCGGCACGGACGTCGACCGGCACCGCTTGGCGCAGCATACGAAGACGCGCGATCGCCGGCTCGTCGACCGGCATCCGCCCGCGGCCCATCAGGTCGACGAGCTGCCGCCACGCGGACTGCGCACCGAAACCGGTGGCCATGTCGGCGGAGAGGATCGTCTTTAGGCTATCGTCGAACCGCACATCGTCTCCCGGCTGAAGCGGGCCTATCACGCTCCCCGTACCGATTCCTTAACGCCGACGACTCCGTGAAGGAACAGCGCATTTTCACGCTAGATCGTGTTCGTCGCAATGTGGGACAATTGCGTTTCGCCGCAACAATCTTATCGCTATGAGGAATGAATCGCTTGGTTTGCGATGCCTATTAGGAGTTGCGTGAAATGAGTTTTGACCGGATCGATCGTCAGATCCTGTCGCTGTTGCAGGCCGACGGTCGGATGACCAATGTCGACCTGGCCGACCAGGTGGGGCTCACCGCACCGCCGTGCCTGCGCCGCGTCCGCGCGCTCGAAGAGGCCGGTGCGATCCGTGGCTACCACGCCGATCTCGACGCGAGCCGTCTCGGGTTCCCGATCACCGTGTTCGCGATGGTGTCGCTGCGCAGCCAGGCCGAGCACGACCTCGCCGCGTTCGAGCATCACATTGCCGATATCCCCGAGATCCGCGAGTGCCACATGCTCAACGGCGAGATCGACTTCATCCTGAAGATCGTCGCGGCGGATTTGAAGAGCTTCCAGGAAATCCTGACGACCCACCTGACGCCCGCGCCGAACGTGGCGAGTGTGAAGACGTCGCTGACGATCCGGACGGCGAAGGCGCTGTCGGGCATCCCGGTCGTGGTGGACTGATCTACCACAATCCTCCCCCGCCAGGGGGAGGTGGCAGGCACAGCCTGACGGAGGGGGAGGTAAGGCTGACCTCAGCTGCCCATCCTCCCCCTCCGTCACCTTCGGCGCCCCCTCCCCCTAGCAGGGGAGGATAGATTTAACGCCCGACACAAACGAAAACGGGGCGGCATTCCTGCCGCCCCGTTTCCTCATATCGAAACCCGGTCGCTTAGACGGCCGGTGCGCCGAGCCACGTCGTCCACAGACCTGCGATGTCCGCCTTGGGCGACGCCTTGACCGCGGAGAATGCGGTCGCCGCGCCGGCCTTGTCGCCCGAGCGAGCGAGCGCGATGCCGAGATGCAGGTTTACGTCGTCCGCATCGATGCCACCCTTGGTGAGCGCAAGACGGTACAGTTCGACCGATTTGGCATAGTTGTTCTGGCCGAGATAGGCGTCAGCCGTACCCGCGGCGAGCTTGCCGTTCGGCGCGGTGGCAGCGCGCTTTTCGAGACCCGACAGCGGACCATCGGCTGCGATGTTCTTGGTCGCATCGGCCAGCAGGCCCTTGGCCATCGTGTTCGAGGCCGGGATCTTGCCCGAGGCAAGGCCTTCCTTGATCACCGCCTGCGCTTCGCTCGGCAAGCCTCGGCGGTTCACGCTATCCGCATATTGCAGATAGTCGGTCTGGTCGGCGAGCGAGTTGGTCGCACGCATCAGGCGGAAGATGTCGACCTTCTGCGGCTCGTCGAGCGTGATCAGCGCGTCCTTCTGGATGCCGGACAGAATCAACACGTCGCGCCAGTTCTTCGCCGTCGGATACGCCGTGATCCACTTCTTCAGCCACGCCATCGTCTCGGGCTTGCGCTTGGCCGCATACGACTTGGCAACCGCATAGCGATAATATTCTTCCGGCGCCTTCTGGCCCGCAGCGGTCATCTGCGTGATCGTCGTGTCGAGATCGGTGGTGGCACCAGCGACGTCGCCGCTGTCCATCTTCGCCTTGATGATCTGAAGCGACAGGTTCGCGTCGTTATACCCGAGTTCCTTCGCCTTGGCGAAATACTGGAGCGCGATCGGGTACTGCTTGCCGTTGAAGGCGAGTGCACCGCGACGATACGCATAACGGCCGCGATCCGCGGCGGGCGTCGCCGGGTTGGCGATCAGCGCATCGAGCGGGGTCGCGAGCGTGGTCTCGTTGATCGGTGCGTTCGGGTTCGCGGTCTGGCCCGCCGCGATTTTCTCGGACTCGAGCTGATAGCGGAGCGCTGCACCGATATACTTCTCGTAATCGGTCTTGGCGGCGGCATCGATCTGGTCGATCGCGGTCTGCGCTGTCGGATAATCCTTGGCGGCCAGCGCGGTCTGCGCGGCGATGCCGGGCTTCTGGACTTCGGGGCTCAGCTTCATCGCTGGTGCCGCGGCGGGATCGGCCTTCTTGTCCTTGGCGAAGGCGGGCGTGGTGAGCGCCATGCTGCTTACACCGGTGGCGAATGCCGCAACCAGAGCAAGCTTGGAAATGGTCTTCATGCGGAAACTCTCCCTTTGCGTCGGCCCCGTACGAATGGCGCGCTGCGACGCTATATGGTCCGCCGTGCATACGTTCAAGCAAGCGGCTTGGATCCCCGCTGTGGAAAATAGCGGGTGAACGTCGATTGAACGCAGCCCCTGCCACAGCTAGATCGCGGCAATGATCGCTGTCCTCTCCCCCGCCAAGACGCTCGACTACGAGACCGCGTTGCCCAAGCTCGATCCGACCATGCCACGGTTCGCCGACGAGGCGACGACGCTGGCGCATGCGGCGGCGCATCTGACGCAGAAGAAGCTGTCGGAACTGATGCATATCTCGCCCGCGCTGGCGAAGCTGAACGCGGACCGGTTCCGCGATTTCGACACACTACCCGAGCGGCCGGCGATGTTCGCGTTCGCTGGCGACGTCTATACCGGGCTGGAGGCCAAGACGCTCGACGAGGCGGCGGTCGATTATGCGCAGGATCACGTGCGGATGCTGTCGGGGCTGTACGGGTTGCTCCGCCCGCTCGACCTGATGCGGCCCTACCGGCTCGAGATGGGCACGCGCTGGGCACCGCGGAAGACGAAGCTAACCGACTGGTGGGGGGACCGGATCGCCAAGCTGCTCGCCGACGACGTCGAGGCGGAGGGATCGGGGACGATCCTGAACCTCGCCAGCCAGGAATATTGGGCGGCGGCGGATGGCAAATTGCCGTCCTCCATACGCGTCGTCGCGATCGATTTCCGCGAAGGCGAGGCGCAGAAGTTCGTCAGCTTCCACGCCAAGAAGGCGCGCGGGATGGTCGCGCGGTGGCTGGTCGAACACCGCGTCGACGACATCGAGGGGATCAAGGGGTTCGACAGCGACGGCTATGCGTATGACGCGGCGGGCAGCAGCGACACGCAGTTCCGGTTCGTACGCAAGTGAGCAGCGCGGTCGTCATCGGTGTGTCGGGTGGCATCGGGAAGGCGCTTGAGGAGGCGCTGATCGACGAGGGTGCGTTCGATACGGTCTACGGGTTCTCGCGGTCGGAGAGCGGCGATCGACATCTCGACCTAGAGGACGAGGCCAGCATTGCGGCGGCGGCCTTGCGGGTCGGGTCCCCAACGCTGGTGCTCGTTGCAACCGGGTTGCTGCACGACGGCGACAAGGGTCCCGAGAAGGCGATGCGCGAGCTCGATCCGGTATGGATGGCGCGCAACTTCGCGATCAATGCAATCGGGCCCGCGCTCGTGGCGAAGCACTTTCTGCCGACGATGCCGAAGGCGGGGCGGATCGTATTTGCTGTGCTCTCGGCGCGCGTGGGGAGCATCGGCGATAACAAGCTTGGCGGCTGGTATGGCTACCGCGCGTCGAAGGCGGCGCTGAACCAGCTGGTGAAGACGATCTCGATCGAGGACAAGCGCCGGAACTCCAGCGGGATTGTCGTCGGCCTGCATCCCGGCACTGTCGACACCGGCCTGTCGAAGCCATTCCAGGGCAACGTCACCCCCGGCAACCTGTTCAAGGCCGACCGCGCCGCGGTGCAGTTGCTCGACGTGATCGATGGCCTGCGCGCACCGGACAGCGGCAAGCTGTTCGCGTGGGATGGCGTCGAGGTCACGCCGTAGAAACCTGCAATCCTCCCCCGCAAGGGGGAGGTGGCTGGCCCTTGCCAGACGGAGGGGGAGGCAAGCGCAACGTCTGTTCCGTGTCCTCCCCTTCGTCGCCTTCGGCGCCACCCCCCCCTGGCGGGGGAGGATCGCTGCCCTTTCGCCCCCACATCCGTCACCCCGGACCTGTTCCGGGGTCCACTGTTCCGCATATCCAATTCCGTCGAATGTGCGGAACCGTGGATGCCGGAACGAGCCCGGCATGACGGAGCGGGTGGGGCTCGTCCCCACCGCCCCTCTCCGGCGCATGACGCCGATTTCACCTCGCTGCCACACTCCGTTCAGGTCCTCCGGCGCAGTCTCGCCGCATCGTCCACCAAGGCCGAAACGAGAGGATACCCCATGAAGAAGTCCCTCCCCCTCGCGATCCTCGCCGCCGCTACGCTGCTGTCCGGCACCGCAGCAGTCGCCGCGACCCAGGCGCAGACCAGCGTCAAGCCGAAGACCGTCGCCACGCACACCACCACGACCAAGACGACCACGCCGATGGGCAACACCAAGGTCGCCAAGCGCACCACCACGGTCAAGAAAGGCCGCATGGTCAGCGCCAAGCTCGCGAACGGCAAGACCGTCACCTATGATTGCTCGCTCGCCGGTAACAAGACCAAGACCGCCTGCAAATAAGCCCCGAATTAACGATGAAACCTCCTTCCCTCGCGTGCGTACGCGTGCGCGGGGGTAGTAAGGCGCCACCCCCTCGGCTAAGGTATGTCATCATACCGCAACAAGCCGAAAGCGTTCAGATTTGACCGACGAGACCATACTCGCCGAACCCCAGGGCGGCGAGCCCGCCGGCATCGCCACGATCTCGATCGTCGACGAGATGAAGTCGAGCTATCTCGACTATGCGATGAGCGTCATCGTCGCGCGCGCGCTGCCCGACGTCCGCGACGGCCTGAAGCCCGTCCACCGCCGCATCCTGTACGGCGCGCACGAAAGCGGCTTCGTCGCCGGCAAGCCCTACCGCAAGTCCGCGCGCATCGTCGGCGACGTGATGGGTAAATACCATCCGCACGGCGACAGCTCGATTTACGACGCCTTGGCTCGCATGACGCAGGACTGGTCAATGCGCGTGCCGCTGATCGACGGCCAGGGCAACTTCGGCTCGATGGATCCCGATCCGCCCGCGGCGATGCGTTACACCGAGGCGCGTCTCGGCAAGGTGGCGAACGCGCTGCTCGGCGATCTCGACAAGGATACGGTCGACTTCACGCCCAACTATGACGGCTCGGAGCGCGAGCCATCGGTGCTGCCGGCGCGCTTCCCGAACCTGCTGGTCAACGGCGCGGGCGGCATCGCGGTCGGCATGGCGACCAACATCCCGCCGCACAATCTCGGCGAAGTCATCGCCGCGTGCCTCGCCTACATGGACAATGGCGCGATCACGACCGAGGAACTGTTCGAGATCGTCCCCGGTCCCGATTTCCCGACCGGCGCGATCATCCTCGGACGTGCGGGCGCCAAGTCCGCCTACGAGACCGGCCGCGGCTCGATCATCGTCCGCTCGCGCCACATCGTCGAGGAGGGCAAGGGCGACCGTCGCTCGATCGTCCTCACCGAAATCCCGTTCCAGACCGGCAAGAACGGCCTGGTCGAGAAGATCGCCGAAGCCGCCAAGGACAAGCGGATCGAAGGCGTCAGCGACATCCGCGACGAATCGAGCCGGATGGGCGTCCGCATCGTCATCGACCTGAAGCGCGACGCGACCGTCGACGTGGTGCTCAACCAGCTCTGGCGACACACGCCCGCGCAGTCGAGCTTCCCCGCCAACATGCTCGCGATCCGCGGCGGTCGGCCCGAACTGCTGAACCTGCGCGACATCATCGGCGCGTTCATCACCTTCCGCGAGCAGGTCATCACCCGCCGCTCGAAGTTCGAACTCGCCAAGGCCCGTGAGCGCGCGCATCTGTTGCTCGGCCTCGTCATCGCGGTCACCAACCTCGACGAAGTCGTCAAGATCATCCGCGGGTCGTCGAGCCCGGCCGAAGCGCGCGGCAAGCTGCTCACCCGCGAATGGCCGGTCGAGGAGATCGCGCCGTACATCGCGCTGGTCGAGGCGGTCGAGGACAAGCAGGCCGACGGCATCTACAAGCTGTCCGAGCCGCAGGTCCGCGCGATCCTCGATCTCCGCCTGCACCGCCTGACATTGCTCGGCCGCGACGAGATCGGCGACGAGCTGAAGGCGCTCGCCGCGACGATCGGCGAGCTGCTCCACATCCTCGGCGACCGCGCGAAGCTGTACGAAGTGATGCGCGGCGAGCTGATCGCGATCCGCGACGAATTCGCCACCCCGCGCCGTTCCGAGATCGCCGCCGCCGCCAACGGTATCGACGACGAGGACCTGATCGAGCGCGAGGACATGGTCGTCACCGTGACCATGCAGGGCTACATCAAGCGCACCAGCCTCGACACGTTCCGCGCACAGGCCCGCGGCGGCAAGGGTCGCGCGGGCATGTCGACGAAGGACGAGGACGTCGTCACCGAGCTGTTCGTCACCTCGACGCACACCCCGGTGCTGTTCTTCTCGAACCTCGGCAAGGTCTATCGCTACAAGGTCTGGCGCCTGCCCGAGGGCGGTCCCGCCACGCGTGGACGGCCGATGATCAACCTGCTGCCGCTGGCGCCGGGCGAGACGATCTCGACCGTGCTCCCGCTGCCCGAGGATCTGAGCGAGTGGAGCCGCCTGCACGTGATGTTCGCGACGCAGCGCGGGCTCGTCCGCCGCAACGCGATGGATGCGTTCACCAACGTGCCGTCGAACGGCAAGATCGCGATGCGCTTCGAAGAAGGTTCGGAGGACAAGCTGATCGGGGTCGCGCTGCTCAGCGAGCATGACGACGTGCTGCTCGCGACCAAGCTCGGCAAGGCGATCCGCTTTGCCGGCGACGACGTCCGCGAGTTCCAGAGCCGGACCTCGACCGGCGTCCGCGGTGTCACGCTGAAGGGCGACGACGAGGTCATCTCGCTGTCGGTCCTCCACCGCGTCGGCGCGACCCCTGAGGAGCGCGAGACCTACCTCAAGTTCGCACCATGGAAGGGCGAACGCGAGGGCGATCATGATCTTGGACTCGAGCGCTACAACGATCTCAAGGACCGCGAGCAGTTCATCCTGACGGTCTGCGAGAACGGCTATGGCAAGCTGTCGAGCGCCTATGACTACCGCCGCACGGGGCGCGGTGGCCAGGGCATCACCAACATCGACAACATCGCGCGCAACGGGCCCGTCGTGGCGAGCTTCGCTGCCGCCAAGGGCCATCAGCTGATGCTGGTGACCAACCAGGCGAAACTGATCCGCACGACGCTCGCGTCGCTCCGCGTCATCAGCCGCAATTCGGCCGGCGTGAAGCTGTTCGACGTGGCGAAGGGCGAGCACGTCGTCTCCGCCGCACGGATCGAGGAAACAGAGGAAGACGCCGAGATCAACCTGGCGGACGCCGTGCCCGAGGTCGCTCCGGATACCGGCGCGACGATCGGCGAGGACGACGCAGCAGGCCCGGAGGACGGCGAATGATCCGCGATCCGATCGCCTACAAGGTGCTGACGGGGGAGCAGTTGGCGACGCTGGAGTGCGGAAGCTTTGAAGGCGCGCCTGTGGATCTGGCCGATGGCTATATCCACCTGTCGACCGCGGAGCAGCTGACGGAGACGGTGGACAAGCACTTCGCCGGTCAGTCGGACCTCCACGTCGCGGCGATCGATCTCGAAGCTCTCGGCGACGACGTGAAGTGGGAAGAGTCGCGTGGGGGACAGCTGTTCCCACACATCTATGGCGGCCCGCTGTTGCTGGAGGTCGTGCTGTCCTACGGCCCGTTGGAACGCGACGAAGCCGGCAAGGTAAAGCTCCCCGTCGCCGGCTGACCCCAACCTAAAACTTGTTCTCCCGCGAAGGCGGGAGAACAAGGAGCGGGAGTTGCCGCTCGATTATGGCAGATCGGTTCCGACCATGCTGCACCACCCGGCGAAGGCCGGGGCCCAGTTGGGAAACCTCGCTAACGGAGCGCTGTCCTCAGTTACATCGACCTTTCCAACTGGACCCCGGCCTTCGCCGGGGTGGACAAACTACCGGGATACGCCTCACCCAGCCGCAAACGCAGCCCTCACAAACCGCGCACAAGCCTCAGGCGCGGTAATCGGGATCATGTGCCCACCCTCGATCGTGTCGATCTTAGCCCCCGGAATAACCGCCGCAGTCCGGTGCCCATTCCACGCCGGATCGAGAATCGCATCCTGCCGCCCGAATAAGATTCGAACCGGCAAACCGATCTCCGCATACCGCCCGACCATCGCCGTCACGTCGTCGTTCGCCCCGGCAAGATCAGCCGCCGCCGCCGCGATCGCGATCGGCCGCGCAGACAGCGCGCCGCCGCCCCGCGTTATGAAATCCTCCGGCACAGCTTCGGGCGCGAACACGCCTTCCAGCGTCTTCTTCGCCGTCAACCGGCTCAGCGGCGTCCCCAGCACCTGCGCGAACGCCAGACGCGCACCCGACGGAATTCGCGCAAACCCGCGGAAACTCTCCGGCACTTGCTCCAACGGCTGCGTCAACGGCGCAATCAACGCCAGCGCGCGGACCAGATGCGGATGGTCGAGCCCGACCGCAAGGCTGAGCGCACCGCCCAGTGAATGCCCGACCAGCAAAGGCCGATCGAGCCCCAGCTTCTGGATAAAGTCGGCGATGATCGCGCCCTGCCCGATGATCCCTGGCATCGCCCCCGTCGCGGTCGAATAGCCCGACCCCGGCCGATCGACGACGATCACGCGATACTGATCCTTCAGAAGGTCGACGAGCGCATAGCTGAAATTGCGCAACTGCCCCCCGAGCCCATGCACCATGACGATCGTCGGCCCGCTGCCGACATCGATATAGTGCAGTCGAGCGCCCGCGACGTCGAGAAAGCGGCCCTCCGCGGGTACCAGTTCCTCGGCCTTGCGCGCGACACGGCTCGAATAGAGCGACAGCCCGATCCCCGATACCGCCGCCAGCAGCGCCCCGCCGATCAATCCCTTGCCCGTCCGCTTCATCACTATCTCCTTCAAATCCTTAATGCGCTGAACGCCCGGCCATGTCCAAAGTCGCAGCGCCCGCGCCATGGAACCCGTTACAGCCACCGAACGTCCGGTCCGCGAAGGAGATGCGCCGGTGGATCCACAGGCTCGAACGATACTCGACACGATAAAGACACTCGCCCCGGACGCCGATCCGCATGCCGACGACGCGCGGTGGCTCGCCGACTTCCGCTATCAGACCGCGCTGTTGAAGACCTTCTCCGGCGATCCGGAACCGGTCCACGCGATCACCCACATCCTACTGCCGTCCAAGTCCGGACCGCTCCCCGTAAGGCTCTATCGCCCGAAGCCCGGCCCGCTGCCGCTCCTGCTCCACATCCACGGCGGCGGCGCGATCGCCGGGTCGATCGACGGTCACGATCCCGCCTTGCGCGCGCTGGCGAACCGGACCGGGTGGCTGGTCGCCGCGCCCGCCTACCGCCTCGCACCCGAGCACCGCTTCCCCGCGCAACTCGACGATAGCTGGACGGTGCTGCTCGGCCTCGTCGCAAAAGCCGACGCTCTGGATATCGACCTGTCTCGGATCGTCGTCTCCGGAGACAGTATAGGCGCTACGCTCGCAACGGCGCTCGCCTCCCGCGCAGCGTCCGAAGGCGGACCAGCCCCACAAGGCCAGATCCTGCTCTACCCGAACACCGATCTGCGCCGCGATACCGCCTACCCGTCGCGCCAAAGCGAAGACGGCAACATCATCGATGCGAAGTCGCTGGAACGGCAGATCGACCTGTACCTAGCCTCGGACGCAGACCGAAACGACCCGCGCGCGTCTCCCATCTTGGCAGGTGACCTCGCTGCCCTGCCCCCGACGCTGCTGGTAACCTGCGAGAACGACCCGCTACGCGACGAGGGCGAAGCCTATGGCCAGCGCCTGCGCGGCGCGGGCGTCACCGTCGACCACGACCGGTTCGACGGCATGATCCACGCGTTCCTGCAAATGGGTGGCAGACTGGACGCGACCGACCGGCTGCTTGATCGCATCGCCCGCTGGCTCGACGCCCGATGATAGGAAAAATGGTGCACCCAGAGCGATTCGAACGCCCGACCCTCAGATTCGTAGTCTGATGCTCTATCCAGCTGAGCTATGGGTGCATCGCCGTACCGTGACCGGTTCGACAAGCCCGCCGTGAAGCGGAAGATCCTGGTGCACCCAGAGCGATTCGAACGCCCGACCCTCAGATTCGTAGTCTGATGCTCTATCCAGCTGAGCTATGGGTGCACTGGAGGGGCGCTGATAGCAGGCATTTTCGGCCGCGCAAGGGCGTAGCGCGATAAAGTTGTGCACAAGCGCCGGGCGGCATAGAGCGACCGGCATGAAACACGCCTCTTCGCTTCGCGTCGCGTCGCTCGCGCCCCTCCTCGCCGCCGTCCTTGCGACCGGCGCCTGCAGCCAGGACACGGGCAGCTACCCGTCACTGGGCGTGCGCCCGGTCGAAAAGCTCGGGTTTGCGGAGCCTGCGGTGAAGACGGTAGAGGCATCGCCCGATCCGGCGCTGGATGTCGACATCGTGCGAATCCTGAAAACGCTTGACGCGATCGTCACCGGCTTCGATCGCGATGCGGCCAAGGCCGAGACGTCGGCAAAGGCGGCGCGCGGCGCAGCAGCAGGCAGCGAAGCGTGGATCGCGGCCCAGACTGCGCTCGCCGGCCTGGATGATTGGCGCGCGCAATCCTCGGCGCTGGTGACCGATATCGAGCAGCGCGCCACCGACCGCGCCGCCAAGCTGCAGCCGGCTTATCCCGCGTTGGCAGCCGCGCGGGACAAGGCGCAGGCTGAAACAGACCGAGAGAGTGCCGCGATCGGACGCATCCAGGCGACCCTGCCAGCCGCCTGACGCTAAGCTTCGATCCTCCCCCGCCAGGGGAAGATGGCCGGCGCTTGCCAGACGGAGGGGGAGGAAAGGGATGAACTCTGTTCCGTGTCCTCCCCCTCCGTCACCTTCGGTGCCCCCCGGGCGGGGGAGGATTGAACGCCCCCCTAGAACCCCTTCAACAAAGGCAGGATCGTTGAATAGTCATCGGTCCACGCGGTAAAGCCGTTGCCCGCGGTCAGCGGGGTCCAGTCGAGATCGGTCGCCCGCAACGCCGTGATCGCACGCGGATCACGCGACAGCGCCACCCAGTCGGACGCCGATGCGCGATCGACGAGCAGGCTCGACGGGCGGTATTTCATCTCGACCGCGATCCAACCACCCTCCCGCGCCGCCGCCGCGATCACCGGTTCCAGGTCGATGAAACGGTTCGAGATATGCACCAGCAACAGCCCGTCTCGCGAGAGTACGCGGCCATAGGTCGCGAACGCCTCGCGCGTCATCAGGTGCATCGGCACCGAATCCGACGAGAATGCATCGAGCGCGAGCAAGTCGAGGCTGTTCGACGCATCGTGCGCGAGCGCCACGCGGGCGTCACCCATCCGGATCTCCGGGTTCGGCAGGCAGCGCGACAGATAGGTGAACTGGCCGGTATCGCGCGCGATGCGGACGACCGCCGGGTCGATCTCGTAGAACCGCCAGCGCTGGCCGGGGCGCGCGTAACACGACAGCGTCCCCGTCCCGAGTCCGACGACGCCGATCCGTGCGGCTGGGCCGTACAGCGCAGGAGCAGCCTGCATCGCCTGCCCGACGCCTGAGCCGGCCGCGTAATAGGTGGTAGGCGTCCGCTCGCGCTCGGGGGAGCCGCGCAACTGGATGCCGTGTACGGTCGTGCCATGGTCGAGCTCGCGCACGCCGCCATTCGGTCCGGGCAGGTTCCGCACGGTATAGACGCCGAAATAGCTGCGGACGCGGGCACCCGGATCGATCGACAACTCGATCGATCGATACCCGCCGAACAGCACCAGCGCCCCGGCGAGGACGATCATATACGGCAATCGCGCACCGATCGCAGCAAATCCCAGGGTCGCGATGACGAGGAAATCGAGGCCTTGGCGGCTCTCGCCGAACACGCCGCTCGGGTCGGTGATCCGCAGGCCGGCGATGACTGCAATGGCTACGACGATCGCTGCGAGCGCGATCGACTTGGTCCGCCCTTTAGCCGTCCAGATATT
The DNA here is from genome assembly GCF_057815015.1 of Sphingomonas sp. SL1004. Lineage (NCBI taxonomy): Bacteria > Pseudomonadati > Pseudomonadota > Alphaproteobacteria > Sphingomonadales > Sphingomonadaceae > Sphingomonas > Sphingomonas sp. SL1004. The sequence continues at coordinate 172,622 of NZ_JBYMUX010000001.1, read as the reverse complement.
CCGGAACTGCCCGATCAGGTACATTTGCGGCACCAGCGCGCCCGCTGCCAGTATCAGCAGCGGATATTCATAGGTCCAGTCGAACACGACCGGCGCCACCAGCGCGGCGAACACGCCACCGAGCGCGCCGCCTGCCGACATTGCAAGGTAGAAGCCGGTCAGCCGATCGGGCGCGGGTCGCTTCCGATACAACGCAGTGTGCAGCGCGACCGAGATCATGAACAGCAGCACCAGCGCGATCCCGGCGCTGAAGAACGGCCGCTCGTTGACCCCGCCCATGATGATCCCGCCGAACAGCAAAATCGTGATCGGCGCGATCCGGGTCAGCACGTCGGCAAGCCAGCGATCGTTCGCGAACGCCACGCTGAAGCTCAGCAGGTACAGCCCGAGCGGAATCACCCATAGCAGCGGCATCGCGACGATATCGGTGGTGATATAGGTCGAGGTCGCCAGCATCATCCCCGAGGGCACGAGCGCCAGCGCGATCCAGTGCGCGATCCGCTTCATGCCCGGGGCCGCGCTGGTCGCGGCGACGTGGTCCATAGCAGCGGTCTTCGGCAGGCGCGTCGCGCACGCGAGGACGAGCAGGATCAGCAGCAGATACCCGCCGCTCCACAGCAAGCTCTGGCCGCGGACCGCCATCAACGGCTCGACCAGCAGCGGGTAGGCGATCAGCCCCGCGAAACTGCCGAGATTGGACGCGGCATACAGCGCATAGGGATCGCCGCCGCCGCTCGCCGCGCTGAACCAGCGCTGGATCAGCGGCGCCTGCGCGGAGACAGCGAAGAACAACGGCCCGATCGACAGCCCGAGCAGCCACGGCACCCAGAGCGCCGGCAGCGCGTCGGCCGACGGCGCCATCGCGACCAGCCCGATCGGCAACCACAGCGCCGCGACGATCAGCACGCCGAGATGGATCGCCGCCTGCGCGCGCGGCCGTACCCTCCCGAGCCAATGTGCATAGGCATAGCCGGCGAGCAGCAACGCCTGGTACACCAGCATGGCCGAGTTCCACACCGCCGGCGCGCCCCCGAGCCTCGGTAACGCCATCCGCGCCACCATCGGCTGGACGAGGAACAGCAGGAACGACCCCGTCAGGATCGTGGCCACGAACATCGCCCGGCACCAGCGCGCCATCAATGGCGCACGTTCCACCGAATGGGTCTCAGACATAGGCGGGACGGTCGATCCGGTAGAGGATGTGGCGGCGAAGACGGTCGTCTTCGGCGAGCTTAGGGTGATCGAAATCGCCGTCGATCACGCGGATCATGCCCAGCCGTTCCATGAGCGCGCGGCTCGGCTGGTTGGCGGGCACGGTCATCGCCCAGATCGTCGGGACGCTCAGCTTTCGCCAACCCCACGCGAGTGCGGCCTCAGCGGCTTCGCGCGCATACCCTCGCCGCCATTCCGTCTGGACGAGGCTCCAACCGATCTCGGGCTGGCCTTCGATCGGCGTCCCCACGGGGCCGGGCTTGATCCCGCACCAGCCGATGAACGCCCCGGTATCGCGTCGTTCGATTGCGCAGAAGCAGGAACCATATTCGGCCAAGATCTTCTGCTGGCGCGCAACGGTTGCAGCGGATTCGGCACGCGACGGCGACGCGCCTAGATACGCCATGACCGCCGGATCACTGCACATCGCATGATGCCCATCGGCATCGTCGCCACGCCAGCCGCGCAAGGTCAATTGCGCCGTCTCGATCATCACCCGAGCAATTTGGCCGCATGCGCGGCGTGATACGTCAACACGCCCGAGCAGCCGGCCCGCTTGAACGCCATCAACGTCTCCAGCACCATAACGTCACGCTCTGCGGCACCCGCCGCGACCGCGTGTTCGATCATCGCGTACTCACCCGACACCTGGTATGCGAACACCGGCACCTCGAACGCCTGGCGGACGCGGACGATGATGTCGAGATACGGCAGGCCGGGCTTGACCATCACCGTGTCGGCGCCCTCCGCCAGATCCATCGCGACCTCGCGCAGCGCCTCCTCGGCGTTGGCATTGTCCATCTGGTAGGTCTTCTTGTCGCCCTTCAGCAGGCCGCGCGAGCCGACCGCATCGCGGAACGGGCCGTAGAACGCGCTCGCATATTTTGCGGCGTACGACATGATCTGGACGTTGTGATGCGACTCCGCCTCGAGCGCACTGCGGATCATGCCGATGCGGCCGTCCATCATGTCCGACGGCGCGATGATGTCCGCGCCCGCCTTCGCCTGGTTGAGCGCCTGCGCGACGAGCATCTCGGCGGTGGTGTCGTTGACGACATAGCCGGCGTCATCGACCAGCCCGTCATGGCCGTGGCTCGTATACGGATCGAGCGCGACGTCGGTCAGCACGCCGACCTCGGGCACGGCGTCCTTGAGCGCGCGGATCGCCTGGCACATCAGATTGTCGGGATTGAGCGCCTCGCGGCCATCCTCGGTCCGCCGTTCGACCTGCGTGTACGGGAACAGCGCGATGCACGGGATGCCGAGATCGCGCGCCTCGCGGCCGCGTGCGACGATCCCGTCGACCGACCAGCGCGATACGCCCGGCAGGCTGGCGATCGGTTGCTCGACACCCTCTCCTTCGGCGACAAACAGCGGCCAGATCAGGTCGGCAGGCGTCAGCACGGTCTCGGCGTGAAGGCGGCGGCTCCAGGCGGAAGCGCGGGTGCGACGGAGGCGAAGCGCGGGATAGCTTGCGGTCATGCCGCGGCTTTGCGGGATGGACGCGGACGGATCAAGCTTTACCCAAAAGCGTTACGGGTGCGAAACCGCATCCCATGCGTTGAGGGCCCCATGTCGAACGATACGATCACCTCCGCCGCGCTCGTCGTCAACGCCAAGTCGCGCAAGGGCCAGAAGCTGTTCAAGCGCGCCTGCGCGGCGATGTCGGGGCTCCCCTATGAGGTCGACGCGCACGCGGTCGAGGATCCGAAGGATTTGGAGGCGACGGTGTTGCGGGCCCTGGCGAAGAAGCCGGACTTGCTCATCCTCGGCGGCGGCGACGGGACGGTCAGCGGGCTCGTCGACCTGATGGTCGGCCACGACGTGATCCTCGGCGTCCTGCCGCTCGGCACCGCCAACAGTTTCGCGCGCACGCTCGGAATCCCCTTGAGCATCGAAGGCGCGGTCGAGGTGATCCGCACCGGTAAGCCGCGCCGGATCGACCTCGGCATGATCGACGGCGATTATTTCGCGAACTGCGCGGCGATGGGCATCAGCCCGAAGATCGCCGCGACCGTGCCGCACGGTCTCAAGAAAGTGCTCGGCAAGGTCGGCTATCTCAGCTGGGCGGCATATCAATATCTCCGCTTCCGCCCCTTCACGCTGATCGTCGGCGAAGGACCGACGGCGGTGAAGATCCGCGTCGTCGAGGTGCGGATTTCGAACGGGCCGTATCATGGCGGCACCGAGCTGGTGGATGCCGCGGCGGTCGATTCGGGCGAGATCGTCGTGCAGGCGGTGATGGGCCACGTAAAACGACGGCTCGTGCAGAACTGGTTCGCCAGCGTGTTCCGGTTGGAATCGCGGCACGAGAAGGTGCGCGACTTCCGCGGCAAGAGCATGAAGATCAACACCATCCCGCCCTTGCCGATCTCGATCGACGGCGAGGTGCTGGCGAAGACGCCGGTTACCGCGAAGGTCGCGGCGGGGATCATCCGGGTAATGGCGCCGGCTTGAAGCGGGCGCCGGCGGTTGGCGTCACTCCCGTTCGCGCGGAAACACGTCTTCGGATCCTACGTCGGTATCTCTGCACTACCCCGCCTTCGCCGGAGCGATATAAAGTTGGCCGAGCAGAGTGCTAAGTGCCTCTAAGCGACAGCCCCATCAACCCGCGGATCGGGTACATCGAGCGTCGCACACGTACCGACCGCCGCGTTCTCGATAACGATCGTTCCGCGCAACTGCCGCGCCAGGCTACCGATCATCCGCATACCCAGGCTCTTGCGCGAGGCCGTCTTCAGATCGAAATCCGCGGGCAACCCGGCACCCTCGTCGGAAACGGTCAGGACGATCCGCCCGTCCCGGCTACGGATCGTGACCGCGATCGCGCCGCCGGCATCGTCATACGCGTATTTGATCGCGTTGGTGACGAGCTCGGTGACCAGCAGACCCACCGGAATGGCCGTATCCGCACTGATCAGGATCGCATCGATGTCGCACTCGATGCGGTGGTTGGGTGCCTGCTCGGCCAGCCCCGTGGCGATCCCGCAGACCAGATCGTTCAGTGCAACGATGCCGACCTGTTCCCCGCGCCAGAGCTGGTCGTGAGTCTGCGCGATCGCGGTGATCCGCGCCTGCGCATCGCCGAGCAACCGGGTGATCCGCGGATCGTCATCCTCCTGCATCTGCAGATTGAGCATCGCCGACACCAGCGCGAGGCTGTTCTTGACGCGGTGGCTAGCCTCGCGCGTGAGCAGCTCCTGATGTTCCATCGCCTCGCTCAGGCGTTGCTCAGCCTGTTGCCGCTCGATCGCGACCCCGATCAGGTTGGCGAACCCCTGCATGAACGACAGGTCGGCCGGCTCGAACTTGCCTTCGTCCGAGCTGTCGACCTCGAGCACGCCGAACCGCTTGCCCGACGTCTCGACCAGCACGTTGATCGCGCGGCGGATCTTATGCCGCGCCATGAATTCGGGCGTGCGGAAGCGCTGCTCGTTCTCCAGATGATTCGAGATCACCGCCTCGCCCGTCTCCAGCGCGAAACCTGCGGGCGAGCCGAGATCGGTGCGCATCTCGGTCGACCCGACGACACCCGGCGCCCAGCCGATCCCCGCGCGTACCAGCAGCGTATTCTGTTCGGGCCGATATTCGAGGAACTTGCAATATTGCGACCGCATCCCCTCGCCGCAGAGCTCGGTGGCACGCTGCAGCATCGGCTCCAGGTCCCGCGCGCGCAAGGCTTCGATCCCGAAATCGGCTAGGATCGATTGCTGGCGAAGCCGATACTGAAGCTCCCCCGCACCCGGAAGACCATCCCCACCGGGAGAGGTTTCGACGATAGCCACGCTGAACTCCGTTATACTGTACGCGTCCGGCGGCGTGATCGGAACGCCTTGGGGACTCTCGCAGATCATGGTAGATTGCCCCCATGAACGAGATGGTGCCTCTTACCACCGTGCCGCTCCCCGTAAAGCTTCGGGTCGAGGACTATCTGATGCTCGACGCCGCCGGCGCGTTCGAGGCGTATGGCAAGACCGAGCTGCTAGACGGGGAAATCGTCTACATGAATTCGCAGCACCGGCCGCACGCGCGGATCAAGTCACGGCTATACTTCCTTGTCGCGGCAGCGTTGCGCGACCTGGGTGGGAGTCTGGAGGCGCTCGTCGAGGGGTCGGTTTCGATGCCGCCGTACAACGTCCCAGAGCCGGATATCGCCGTAACCGCGGAGCCGGAGGGCGAAGGCCTGATCCCGCTCGCATCGCTAGCACTAGTGATCGAGGTTGCCGACACGACACTGCGCAACGACCTTGGCCGCAAGCGCAAGATCTATGCGCGTGAGGGCATCGCGGAATATTGGGTCGTCAACGTCCGCGCCAGAGTGATCCATCAGATGTGGGCACCGGTAGGCGATCGCTTCACCCAATCACGCGACGCGCCCTTTGACGCGGGCATAGAGTCGACGACCATCCCGGACCTGACAGTCGACACCGTGACGCTTTAATCAGCTCATCGCTTGGTGGACGAATATCTGTGCGCTTGATCGATCGAGCAACGCCAATGTGCCGCCCTGAAAGTCCGGATCATACGTAACCTCGGACCGAGCCCATTCGGGTGGCTGCACGGCCGCTAGCGACGCATCGTCAGGCTGCTCTATCTCGGCTAGATCGAGCCCGGCCAGCACCCCTTCGAACAAATCGATGCCGAACTCGCCCGACGCGCTTGAAACCCCATGCCGCCGCTGCGGAGCCAGTGGCCCGGCAACGCCGCGAATAGCGCGTATTCCTCAGCCGTCAGATACGTCGTCACCAACGGCCGCGCGAGGGGATCGGGGACATCGTATTTCTTCTACAGCTTGAGCACCACGCGCCCGCCGACGCTGTCGGTCATCCGCCGCAGCCGACACCGCGTATCCGTGATGTAGAGATCCTCGATCAGGATCGACCGGCAGCCATCCAGCGATGGCCGCTTCAGAGGATCGACAAGGAACCGCCACTCATGCTCGACATGCGAGTATTTGTGAGCCGCCAGTTCCTCGTCGAGGCCTCTCAGAACCGCCTAATCAGCGAGTCAGCTTCTTGTAGGACAGCGCGGTCGGACGATCCGCCGCATCGCCCAGACGGCGGCGCTTGTCCTCTTCGTACGATTCGAAATTGCCCTCGAACCATTCGACATGGCTGTTGCCCTCGAACGCCAGGATGTGCGTGGCGAGACGATCCAGGAAGAAGCGGTCGTGGCTGATGACCACCGCGCACCCGGCGAAGTTCTCGATCGCCTCCTCGAGCGCGCCCAGCGTCTCGACATCGAGATCGTTGGTCGGTTCGTCGAGTAGCAGCACGTTGCCGCCGCGCTTCAGCATCTTGGCGATGTTGACGCGGTTGCGCTCGCCGCCCGACAGCTTGCCGACGTTCTTCTGCTGGTCCTGGCCCTTGAAGTTGAACGCCCCGACATAGGCGCGCGTCGACTGGTCGAACCCGTTGACCTTCATCGAATCGAGACCGTCGGAAATCTCCTCCCAGACGTTCTTCTTGTCATCGAGATGATCGCGGCTCTGGTCGACATAACCCAGCCGCACGGTGGACCCCTTGTCGATCGTGCCGCTGTCCGGGGTTTCCTGCCCGGTGATCAGCTTGAACAAAGTCGACTTGCCGGCGCCGTTGGGACCGATGACGCCGACGATGCCGCCCGCGGGCAGCGTGAACGAGAGGTTCTCGAACAGGAGCTTGTCGCCGTACGCCTTGGAGACGTTCTCGAGTTCGATGACCTTGCCGCCGAGACGCTCGGGCACCTGGATGACGATCTGCGCCTTGCCGGGGCTGCGGTTCTCCTGCTGCGCGACGAGGCGTTCGAAGTTGGCGATACGCGCCTTGGACTTGGTCTGGCGTGCCTTGGCACCCTGGCGAATCCATTCGAGCTCGTTCTTGATCGCGGTCTGACGACCGGATTCCTCGCGATCCTCCTGCTCGAGGCGCTTGGCCTTCTTCTCGAGATAGGTCGAGTAGTTGCCCTCGTACGGGAAATACTTGCCGCGATCGAGTTCGAGCACCCAGCCGACGACGTTGTCGAGGAAATAGCGGTCATGGGTGATCATCAGCACCGCGCCTGCATAATCCTTGAGGTGGTTCTCCAGCCACTGGACGCTTTCGGCGTCGAGGTGGTTGGTAGGCTCATCGAGCAGCAGGATTCCGGGCTTCTGGATCAGCAGGCGGGTCAGCGCGACGCGGCGCTTCTCACCACCCGACAGCTTATCGACCGGCCAGTCGCCCGGCGGGCAGCGCAGCGCTTCCATCGCGACCTCGAGCTGGTTGTCCAGCGTCCAGCCGTCGACCGCGTCGATCTTCTCCTGGAGCGTGCCCATCTCTTCGAGCAGCGCGTCGAAGTCGGTGTCGTCCTGCGGATCGCCCATCTCGGCGGAGATCGCGTTGAAACGGTCGACCATGTCCGCAACGCTGCGTGCGCCGTCCTTGACGTTCTCCAGCACGGTCTTCGAGGCGTCGAGCTGCGGCTCCTGCTCCAGATAGCCGACCGTGACGTTCTCGCCCGGCCATGCCTCGCCGATATAATCCTTGTCGATGCCGGCCATGATCTTGATCAGCGTCGACTTGCCCGCGCCGTTGGGGCCTACGATGCCGATCTTGGCGCCATGATAGAATTGCAGATTGATGTTCGACAGCACCGGCTTGGGCGCGCCGGGGAAGGTCTTCGTCATGTCCTTCATGACATAGGCGTATTGGCCGGCCACGGGGGTCTCCGTTCGGGTGTTCGTGAGGGCGGGATTGATCTGCGCATGTAAGGGCATGCGCGAAGGTTGGCAACGCGCGCGCTCGGACCTAACGGTGGGCCGACATTAAGGGGAATAGCCGATGACGCGTATCGCACCATTTCTGGCGGCCTGTGCCGTCATCACCGCCGTTCCCGTCGCGGCGCAGCGTACCGCCGCCCCGGCGACTGCCGGCGACGCGAAGGTCGCGGCGTTGCGCGACAAGGCGCTGACCGACGACACCGCCTGGCAGATCGTCGAGGGGATCACGACCGAGGTCGGCCCGCGGATGACCGGCACCGAAGCGGCACCGCGCGCGCGCGCCTGGTCGGTCGCCAAGCTGAAGGCGCTCGGGTTCAAGAACGTGCGGATCGAGACGTACCAGCTGCCGGTCTGGTCGCGTGGGCTGGAGAGCGGGGAGTTGGTCGCTCCCTATGCGCAGAAGCTGCATCTGGTCGGCCTCGGCAATTCGGGCGCGACGCCGCCGGGCGGGCTGACCCTGCCGATCGTGTATTTCCCGACCTACAACGATCTGGCGCTCGCTCCGGACGGCAGCCTGAAGGGCAAGATCGCCTTCGTGTCGAACGCGATGCAGCCGACCCAGGACGGGTCGAGCTATGGCTCGCAAGGCACCGCGCGCTTCGTCGGACCGAATGTCGCCGCCAAGAAGGGTGCGGCGGCGATAGTGATCCGATCGATCGGCACCGATCACGGCCGCGGGCCGCACGCGGGCAACACCAATTTCGAAGCGGGCGTGACGCCGATTCCCGCGGCGGCATTGTCGGTCGCGGACGCCGAGCATGTCGAGCGGCTGGTAAAGCTCGGCAAGCCGGTGACGCTGAGGCTGGTGCTCGAAGACAAGCAGGCCGGCATGCAGGAATCGGGCAACGTCGTCGCCGAGGTTCCGGGCACCGACCCTAAGGCGGGCATCGTCCTCGTCGGCGGCCATCTCGACAGCTGGGACCTCGGCACCGGCGCAATCGATGACGGGGCGGGCATCGCGATTACCGCGGCTGCCGCCAAGATCGTCATGGACGGCGGCCAGCGCCCGCGTCGCACGATCCGCGTCGTCTGGTTCGGCGACGAGGAAAGCGGCGGCTTCGGCGGAGCCGCCTACGCCAAGGCGCATGCGGGCGAACGTCACGCGACTGCCGCCGAATCGGATTTCGGTGCCGATCGCGTCTGGCGGTTCGAGAGCAGCCTGCCCGACGCTGCCAAGCCCATCGAGGATCGCCTGGCGGTCGCGCTCGCGCCGCTCGGGATCATTCGCGGTGCCGATGCCCCGCATGGCGGCACCGATGTTGGCCCGGTGATCGCCACGGGGGTCGCTGGAATCGACCTCAACCAGTCGGGCCTGCGCTACTTTGACTACCACCATACGCCCGAGGACACGCTGGATCTGATCGACCCCGAACAGCTCCGCCAGAACGTCGCGGCCTGGACCACGGTGATCGCGACGGTGGCCAATGCACCCGAGGAAATCGGGTCAATTGTGCCCCAGAAGTGACGAATTGCATGAACCAATCTGTCATCGTTCTGCCGCAAACCTTGCGGACAGATGAATTTAGCGGATTGACCGCCCGCCGGGGGCCGCTATTTGACGTGACTTCGCGACGGCAATCGGGTCGGCCGCGAGTGAAACTATGCTTGGGAGCATTCGAATGAAGAAGATCGTTCTGATCGCTGCTGCCGCCGGCCTGATGTCCGTCGCAGCCTGCAGCAAGTCGCCAGAAGCCGCCGCCGTTGAGAACAACGCGGACATGCTGGCTGACAACATGGAAATGCAGGCTGACAACATGGACGCCATGGCGGACAACACCTCGAACGCAGTCGCTACCGACGTGCTCGAGAACGCTGCTGACAACATGAACGCAGCTGCCGACAACGTCCGTGACGCTGCCGACGAGAAGACCGACAACATGAACTAAAATCTGTCGGGCGTTTCTACGCTCGATAGGATTTAGTGTCGGAAAGGGCGTTCCTTCGGGAGCGCCCTTTTTCTTTGCGCATTTGCTTTGCGCCCTTTTGCCCGATGATCGCTTGCGCTAACGCAGGCGCCGGTGGGGCCTGTAGCTCAACGGTTAGAGCTGGCCGCTCATAACGGCTAGGTTGCGGGTTCGATTCCTGCCGGGCCCACCAACCCTGCTATTCTGATCGCTGCCCGGAACGCGAACGCCCCGGGCAGAGCAATGCTCAACCAATCGGCAGGTCGAGCAGCAGTTCGCGAACGTAGCGGACCGGCGGCGAGCCATGCGCGAGCAGTGCGTCGTTGTACCGCTTCAGATCGAACGCCGCGCCCTGACGCGCCTTGGTTTCGGCCCGCAGCGCCATATGCTCCGAATAGCCGGTGAAATAGCTCAGCAACTGCGTCGAGCCGAGCGAGGCGCGGACCCATTTGCCCGCCGCCTCGCGCTCCTGCTGGAACGCGGTGTGCGTCATCAGCTGCATCGCCTGCTCGCGGGTCATGCCTTCGGTGTGGATGCCGATATCGAGCAGCGAGTTCGAGATCGAGCGCAGCCGCATTTTCAGCACGGTCAGCTTGAACAGCGGATCGCCGTTCAGATAGCCCTCGTCCGCCATCATGCCCTCGGCATAGACCGCCCAGCCCTCGATGAACGGCCCCGAGCCGAGCACCGCGCGCAGCGTCGACTGCGTCGCATTGGCGTGCGCGAGCTGGAGATAATGCCCCGGCATCGCCTCGTGCACCGCCAGGTCGTGGATCATATAGTCGTTATATTCGCTCAGGAACGACGTCGCCTGTGCCTCGGTCCAGTCGTCGGGGATCGGCGACACGGCGAAGAACGTACCGAGGTTCTTCTCCAGCGGCCCCGGCGAATCGCAATAGGCGACCGCGACACCCTGCTGGAACTTGGGCATGGTGATGATCTTCACCGGACCATCCGGCATCCCGACCAGTCCCTTGTCGCGAACGAACGCGGTCGCCTGCGCCAAGGCCTTGGTCGAGGCGTCGATCATGCCGTCGCGCGGCGGACGCTTGGCATAGGTGAGCTCGAGCGCAGCCTGGATTGCGGCCTGTTGCTGCGCATCGGACGGCGTGTCGGGAAGCAACAGCGCATCCTTCTTGGCACCGAATATCTGTCGGGCGATGGCGTACATCTGCGCGCGCGTGTCGACGATCGCGGCCTGTGCGCGACGCTTGATTTCGGCGCGCGTCAGATCGGACTGCAACGCAAAACCGAGCTTCTTGTCGTACAGCGCCGCGCCGAGGCGGAAGTCGCCCTTCGCGCCGGGAACAAGCGTCTTGTCGAGCCAGACCTGATGCTCGGCGACCGCCGCCTTCAGCTTCACGAGCGCGGCATCGAACCGCTTGGCGTCCGCCGCCGACAATTCGCTCTTGTGCGGTGCGAGCATGCTCTCCGCGATGTCGACGATGCCGCTGTTCTGCTTCGCCACGGTCGTCGCGTAGATCGACGGCACGCGCGCAACCACGATGTTCGCCCGCGCCTGCGCCAGCAACGCGGGAAGCGCCTCCATCCGCGCGGTCGCCGCCTTCAGCCGCTGCGGCCACTGCGCGAAATCGCGGGCCGCGAGCGAATAGAGCGAACTGCCGGCGATATCGTTATAGACCTGCGGATCCCAGGCCCACCCACCGAGCGTCTCGGCATCCCAGATGTCGTAACGCAGCGCATTGTCGAGCAATGCCGCATCCACCTGCTCCTCGCGCGACAGGGCTTTCCGATCGATCCGCTGGAGATCGACGAGCATCGCCTTCGAGAACGCCTCGCGCTTGGCGCGGCCAGCCGCGGACATATCCGTAACCTGCGCATCGAACCGATGATCGCCGAGGCCGGTTGCCGATGACGGGTTCAGCCGCGCCAGGCCGTCGACATAGCGCTTCGACAGCGACGTAAACGCCGGGTTCTCCGCGGCCTGCGCCGCCAGCACGGGCGCAGGAATGGAAGCGACGGGCAGCGCCAGGATTGCGGCGCCGAGCAACAGACGGAAGTTACGCATGGGTCTAATTCCTGACGATCAGCGCTGCGAAGCGGTGCCGAGTTGAGTGTTGAGATAGACCGTGACGAGCGCGGCGCGCTTGGCGTCCTCGATCTTGTCGGCGCCGGCCGCGTGACCGCCTTCCGGGTTCTCGTAATAGAAGAACGGGTCGCCATACGCCTCCAGCCTTGCGGCGAACTTGCGCGCATGGCCGGGATGGACGCGGTCGTCCTCAGTCGAGGTGTAGATGAACGGCGTCGGGTATTTCACGCCGCGCTTCAGGTTCTGGTACGGCGAATATTGCGAGATGAACGCCCAGTCCGCCGGCCTGTCCGGATCGCCATATTCACCGATCCACGATGCGCCCGCTGACAGATGCGAATAGCGCTGCATGTCGAGCAACGGCGATCCCATCACGATTGCACCGTACAGATCAGGACGCTGCTCCATCGCGACGCCGACCAGCAGGCCGCCGTTCGAGCGGCCCGACACCGCGATCTTGCGCTTGGCGCTGACGCCGGTCCGGACCAGATCGTCGCCGACCGCATGCAGATCGTCATACGCCTTCTGCCGGTTCTCGCGCAGCGTGGCCTGATGCCACCGCGGCCCGTATTCGCCGCCGCCGCGGATGTTGGCGAGCACGAACGCATTGCCTTCCTCGACCCAGAACAGCCCGGCAGGTCCCGAACGATAGGGCTGGTCGACGAGGTAGGTCGGCGTCTGCGCGTTGCGGAAACCGCCATACGCGTGGACCAGCGCGGGCACCGGGCCCGTGATGCCCTTCTTGCGCACCAGGAAATACGGGATCTTCGTGCCGTCCTTGGACGTCGCGAACCGCTGCTCGACCTGCATCGCCGAGGCATCGAAGCGTGCGGGCAGCGTGTCGACCGTCACCGGCTGCGCCTTCGGCCGCACCGCATACAGCGCCGGTGGGCTGAGGAAACTCTCGACCATCGCAAATGCGACGTCATCCTTGCCCGCGGTCGCATCGAGGTGGATCGTCGAGGCGGTCGGCAGCGCCGCGACCGACTGCGCCCAGACGCCGTCCGCGCCGCGCGTCAGCGACACGAGCCGGCCCGAGACGTCGTCGAGCATCTTCACCCACAGCACCGACTTGCTCGAATCGACCTGCTCCACCGCCTGGGTCGCGGTCGGTACCAGCACGCGCTCGATCGTCGGCGCGCGGCCTGCCAGTACGTCGGCAATCGAATATGCGATCACCGATCCACTCGGGATCCCGCGCCAATCGGACGCCAGCGTCGCGATCAGCCGCCCGTCGAGCACCGTATCGATCTCCGCGTCGTCAGGTAGCGGCGTCGGCACCAGCCGGCCGTCATCAGCGATGTGGCTGCGCTTCGAATGGAAGAAATCGACGTTGCGCGACACGAGCGCATACCGTCGATCACCCTTCGTGAAGACATTGGTCTCGATCCCGACATCATCCTGCGTCGCGCTGGTGACGATGGTGGCCGAGGCAAGCGGCGTGCCGCGCTCCCACCGCTTCACGGTCCGCGGATAGCCCGACTTGGTCAGGCTGTCCGGGCCAAAATCGGTCGCGACGTACAGCGCGTTCGGCCCCGCCCAGTTCAGCCCGGTCTTGAAGCTCGGCACGACGAAACCGTCGGTCACGAACTTGCCCGACGCGATGTCGAACTCGCGCTCCTCGACGGCATCGCCGCCGCCGTTCGACAAGGCGACCATGCAGCGATCATAGGACGGCGAGCGACAGGTCGCCCCCTTCCACACCCAGCTCTTGCCCTCCGCCTTGCCCAGCGCATCGACGTCGATCAGCGTCCGCCACACCGGCTTGCCGCTGGTGAACGACGCCAGCGAGGCAACCCGCCATAGCCCGCGCACGTTCGTCCTGTCCTGCCAGAGGTTCAGCACCTGATCGCCAATGATCTGATCGGGCGTCGCGATCTGCCGGTCGGCCTGCAACAGGTCGAGCGCACGCTGGCGATACGCGGCGTACCCCGGCTTCGCCTCGAGCGTCGCCAGCGATCGCGTGTTCCATTTGCCGACCGTATCGAGCGCGCGGGCGCCGTGGATATCCTCGAGATACGCGTTCGGGTCGGCGGGCGGATCGGCCGCGGGCGTCTGGGCGATCGCGCTCGTCGACAGCGCAAGGAGAGCGAGAAGAGGCAGGCGAAGGGACATCGTCGGGCTTTCTGTGATCGGTCGCTCATCCTTAGGCACAAGGAATGACTTCGTCACCGGTCGCGCCGTATAAGGCCCGCAAAACGTGGGAGAGGATGATGGCCGTGGCCCCTAAGAACGCGTCGCATTTCGGCGATTACCAGAACGCGATCTACTTCGCGGGGTTGAACGGCGTGCTGCCGAGCGTGCCGGTCGATTTCGCGACGCTGGAGGCGCGTGCCTCGGCCGCATTACCGCCCGCGACGCTCGCCTATCTGCAGGGCGGCTGCGGCGACGAGCATACCCAGCGCCACAATGCCGATGCCTTCGCGCATTGGGGGATGACGCCGCGGATGATGGTCGACTGTACGCGCCGCGACCTGTCGATCGAACTGTTCGGGATGACGCTGCCGACGCCCTTGTTCATGAGTCCCGTCGGCATCAATGGCATCTGCACCCAGGACGGCCACGGCGATCTCGCAGCGGCAAAGGCGGCGGCGATCACCGGCGTGCCGTTGTGCCAGTCGACGTTGTCGAACGATCCGCTGGAGGACGTCGCCGCGCAGTTCGGCAATACCCCCGGCTTCTTCCAGCTCTATACGCCCAAGAACGATGCGCTGACCGAAAGCCTCGTCCGCCGCGCCGAGGCCGCCGGGTACAAGGCGATCGTCGTCACGCTCGACACCTGGGTGACCGGCTGGCGCCCACGCGACCTGAACGCCGCGAACTTTCCGCAGCTACGCGGCCACGTCCTCGCCAATTATTTCAGCGACCCGGTGTTCCGCGGCCTGCTCGACCGGCCGCCCGAGGAGGACGGCGCGGCGGCGGTGCGGCAATGGGCGGGCGTGTTCGGCAAGGTGCTGACCTGGGCCGACATGCCGTGGCTGCGCTCGCTGACCAAGCTGCCGCTGGTGCTGAAGGGCATCTGCCACCCCGACGACGCACGGCGCGCGATCGATGCCGGTGCCGACGCGATCTACTGCTCGAACCATGGCGGCCGGCAGGCGAATGGCGGGATCGCCGCGATCGACATGCTGCCGGACGTGGTCGCCGCCTCGGGCACGACGCCGGTGCTGTTCGATTCCGGCGTCCGATCGGGCACCGACATCGTCAAGGCACTCGCGCTCGGCGCTACGGCGGTGGGGGTCGGCCGTCCCTACACCTACGGGCTCGCGCTCGGCGATGCGGACGGCGCGGCGCATGTGCTGAAATGCCTGCTCGCGGAGGCGGACCTGCTGATGGCGGTCAATGGCTATCCGACTATCGCCGACGTCCGCGCCGCCGGCGCGATCCGCCAGTCATGATCCGCCCGCGTAGCGCAGCGTGACCAACAATGTCCGCGGGGCGCCGGGCATGATCCACAGCGCGCTGTACGAACTCTGCGCATAGGTCGCCTCGAACAGGTTATCGACCTCGGCGCGGACCGACCAGCTCGGGGTGACTGCATAGCCGAGCGCCGCCTTCGCCTTGACGAACGACGGCAGCCGGACATTGCCACCGTCGAGCGCCGCCGCACGGTTGCCGACATAGATCGCGCCTGCGCTGACCTCGACACCCGCGCCGCGCCGATCGGGGAAACGCCCGACCGCAAGCAGCGTGCCGCTGTGCTCCGGCACGTTCAGCACGTCGCTGCCGGGAAACGCTGGATCGTCCGCCCGCGCGTGCGTCCAGGCGTAATTGCCGACGAGTTGCCACCCGCCCCCGATCCGCGCCGACGCATCGACCTCGATCCCGCGGCTGCGCACTTCGCCGACGGTCGCGAGGAAATTGGCGTCGGCGGGATCGGTCGTCAGGATGTTCGACTTGGCGATGTCGAACCACGTCGCTGCAGCATCGATCCCCGACCACGCGCCGCGCGCCCCCAATTCATAGCCGTGCCCGCGTTCGGGCGCGAACCCTTCCCCGGTCCGTCCGGTGCTGGAATTCGCGCGGAACGATTCGCCGTAATTGGCATGCAGCGCGATGTGTTCGTCCAGCTTGAAGCGGCCACCGACGCGGAAATCGAGCGGCGAACGCTTGCTGTCCGCGGTCCGCGTCGTCCGCCGGTTCTCGAGCATCTGGTCGAGCCGATCGAACCGCACGCCGCCGACGAGCGACAGTCGATCGGTCACCTCCCACAAATCCTGCGCATACAGCGTCAGGCTGTCGCGCGTTTCGCGCTGGTCGGTGAACGGCAGCAGAGCGGCGGTCGTCGTGCCGTAGACCGGCGCATACAGGTCGATCGCATAGGGCAAAGCCGCCGACGGACTGCGCCGCACCTGCCGCTCGGTGAAGTCGAGATGGTAGTATTTGACGCCGACGCTCGGCCGGTGCGCGCCGACCGTTCCCGCCAGTTCGACGCGCGCGGACAGGTCGTCGACGTCGAAATCGCGGTAGCGCCGCTGCCGCCACAAGGTTCGATCGCCGACCAGCCGCGATTGTTCGCTGGAAAATCCGTTCAGCGCCGCCCTGCGCCAAGCCACGCCGCCGTTCAGCGCCCAGCCGGTGCCGAGGGCCTGCTCCCCCGTCAGCTGATGCCGCACGTTGCGCGAGCGTACCCGGCCATCAGCCGGCTCGCCGTAGAAACGTTCGCGCGGGATCGCCTTCGTGTCGCCGGCAACCGCGGGGATACCGCGGTCGAACGGCGTCGCGACCTGCAGGAATTCGGCGGCGTAGGTCAGCGTCGTGCCCGGTGCGGGCGTCCAGCGGATCGACGGCGCGACCAGGCGGCGGCGCAGGTCGACGGTGTCGCGGAATCCGTCGCTATTCTCGGCAGCAACCACGATCCGCGCGGCGATCGTCGAACTCAGCGGCCCGGTGACGTCGATCTCGCCGCGCACCGTGCCGAACGATCCGACCATCAGCGCGGCGTTGGTCGCAGTCTCGAACCGCGGCGTCTTGGTGACGATGTTGACGCGCCCACCCGGATCGATCTCGCCGAACAGCGCCCCGCCCGGCCCCTTCAGCACCTCGATCCGCTCGACATTGGCAGGGTCGCGCGGCGGTCCGAACCCGCGATTGGCGAGGAAGCCGTCGACATAATATTCGGCTCCCGTATCGGGCGAGCCGAGAAACCCGCGCACCGCGAAATTGTCGCGCAGGCCGCCCAGATTATTCTGCTGGCTGATCCCGCTGACCAGTTCCAGCGCATCGCCAAGCCGGCGCGTGCCATAGGCATCCAGCATGTCGCGCTCGATCGACCGGCTCGACTGCGACATGCGCTGCGTCGCCAGGTCCGACGACGCGACGCGGTCGCCGCGCCGCCCTTCACGGCCGAGCACGACGATCTCCTCGCCGTCGGTAGTCGATGGGTCACGCGCCTCTTGCGCGAACGCGGCGGCAGGTACGAAAGGCAGGAGCAGCGCGATGCCGAGGGATCGAAGCATATTGACCTTGATGTAATGATGTAACATTGCTCGTCGCGGAGGAGCGATCACTTGTCAACATCCGTCACGCTCGGCGCACGAACGCCGGCCACCACTATCGAACCGGCGCCCAAGCCGGTCGCCAAGACCGCCCGCCTCACCAGCATCGATGCGCTCCGCGGCTTCGTCATGCTGCTGATGCTGGTCGATCACACGCGCGAGTTCTTCTACATCGACGCGCAGGTCAGCGATCCGATGAACGTCGCGACGACCGCGCCTGCGTTGTTCTTCTCCCGGCTGTCAGCGCATCTGTGCGCGCCCGTGTTCGTCGCGTTGACCGGTCTGTCGGCGTATCTCTACGGTGCCAGGCGGACGCGGGCGGAGACATCTATGTTCCTGCTCAAGCGCGGCGTGTTCCTGATCCTGCTCGAACTCACGCTGGTCAATTTCGCCTGGAATTTCTCGTTCGCGCCAGAGACCATATTTTTGCAAGTTATCTGGGTGATCGGCCTGTCGATGATCGCGCTGGCGGGGCTGATCCATCTGCCTCGTCCCGGACTGATCGCGGTCGGTGCGATCATAATCCTCGGGCACAATCTGCTCGATCCGATCGCGTTCTCAGCGGGTGAACCCGGCCACGCCCTATGGGCGGTGCTGCACGACCGCGGCTTTATCGAGCTTCCCTGGGGACGCGCGCGTACCTCCTACCCACTGTTGCCGTGGATCGGCACGATCGCGCTCGGCTACGGCATCGGCCCGTGGTTCGCTCGCGACCTTCCTGCGGCAACACGCCTGCGCCGCCTGTCGATCGCAGGCCTGGCGATGCTCGCCGGCTTCGTCGCACTGCGCAGCCTCAACATTTACGGCGACACCCCGTGGCAGCCAAGCACGGACACGCTGCACACCGTGATGGCATTCCTCAACGTCACCAAATACCCGCCGTCCGCCGACTTCCTGCTGCTGACGCTCGGCATCGGCGCGCTGCTGCTGGCAGCGTTCGAGCGGATCGACCGCCCTGCCGCGTTGCTTGCCATCTTCGGCGGCGCGCCGTTGTTCTTCTACCTCGTCCATCTCTACGCGCTGCATGCCGTCAACCGACTGGTCGGCCTCGCGATCGGCGCGGACGGTTTGGTCGGCGTCCCCGGCGTCGCTTGGCTCTGGGCGATCGCCGCGGCGATGGCGGTACCGGCATGGTTCGCCTGCCGCTGGTTCGCGCGGCTGAAGCGCACCAGTGACCAGGCCTGGATGCGCTATCTGTGAGCTAGCTGCTGTGATCGGCGATGATCTTCCACGCGGTGCCGCGCCGTTCGAAGACCAACGTCGTCATGCCGCTTTCGGTGGTCGACGGCCCGGTCAGCGTCCAACGCGCGAACAGCATCGCGTGCGCCGGGTCGATCCCGCGCATTTCGAGGAATGCGAACGACAGCGTGCCCCGCGCATTGCCGATGCCGCGGAAGCTCGGCTGGTATTTGGCGGAGATCGCCGCCTTGCCGCGCAACAGCCCCTTCGGCGTCACGAACACCGCGTCGTCGGCGTACACGGCCATGAACCGCGGCAGATCCCCCGCGTTCCACCCGGCGGCACTTGTTTCCATCGCCTGTCGGATCGCGATCTCGGCCGGCGTACGAGCCGGCGCCTGGGCGGGCGCAGCGGCAGCGATCGTCACCAGAGCCAGCGGCAGCATCAGGTTGCGCATCATTCTCGTCCCATCAGTTCGAGGAGCGCCGCCTCGTCGACCGGCTCCGAAAACAGGAACCCCTGGTACAGGCCACACCCGCCCGCGGCGAGCAATTCGAGCTGCGATGGCGTCTCGACCCCCTCGGCAATCACCGCAAGCCCGAGCGACCGCGCCATCGTGATCGCCCCCGCCACCACCACCCGGTCGCGCGCGCTCCCGTCGATGTCGCGCACCAGCGACTTGTCGATCTTCACGTAATCCAGCGGCAGAGACTTCAGATAGGCGAGGCTCGAATAGCCCGTCCCGAAATCGTCGATCGCCACGCGACACCCCGCCCCGCGCAGCTCCGCGAGCAACGCCGCCGCCGCTGAGAGATCCTCGATCAGCCCGGTCTCGGTAATTTCCACGGTCAGCCGCCCGCGCGGAAACCCGCTCTCGTCGATCCGGGCGAGGAACAATGCTCCGAACCCCGGCCGCGTGATGTCCGCCGCGGTCAGGTTCAACGACACCCGCAACGTCCCCAGCGCCTCCGGCCACGCCACCGCGCGCGCCAGCACCAGCCTCTGGATATGATCCGACAGCGCGATGCCCAGGTCGGCGCGGTCGGCGGCGTCGAACAGCGTATCCGCGCCGAGCGGCCCCAGCGTCCGGTGACTCCACCGCGCTAGCGCCTCGACGCCCGTGATCTTGCCACTCGCGATCTCGACCTGCGGCTGCCAGCGCAGATCGATCTCGTCGCGTTCGATCGCATGGTGCAGGTCGATCGCCAGCGCATCGATCGGCGCGACGCCGTCGGGCAGCGCGACGTGCAGCACCGATCCATCGCTCGCCTTGGCCTCCGCCAGCGCCTCGCTCGCGCGGCGCAGCAAGGCGGCGGCATCGTCACCCGGCTGGCGCTGTGCCACGCCGAACCGGCAGCCGAGCACCGCGCGCGTATCCGCCACCGCGAACGGCCGCGCCAGCGCCGCGTCCAGCGCGGTGATCGCCGCGGTCACCGCCGCGCCCGACGCCTCGACGACCAGTACGAACTCGGATCCGCCAAGCCGCGCAACCATCGCCTCGACGCCGATCGCCTCGCGTGCCACCGTCTCCGCACGGCGGACGGCCGCTTCGATCAGCCCGTCGACCGCCGGCCGGCCATGCGCCGCATTGACGATGTCGAGCCGCGACAACGCGACCACCACCACCGCGACCGGCCGATCCTCGGCGATCCGTCCGACGATCCAGCGGCGCGCGTCGCCGGTCTCGCGGTCGTACAGCGACGCCCCCGGTATGCCGCGCCGATCGATCGCGCCGCCCGATGCGCGCGCGGCATGGCGTCCGGCAAAGCGCAACGCCTGCACCAGTTCGCTCTCGCTCGCCGGGCTGGTGAGGAACTGCGTCGCGCCGGCATCGAAGAATTCGCCGATCGCCTCGACGTCGCCGCGCGACACCAGCACCAGCAGCGCAGCGCCATTGGTCGCGACCAGCCCGCCCAGCGCGCGCGTTGCCGCCAGCCCCTCGTCGAGCGCCCCGCGCGCGTCGATCATCGCCACCGCTGCACCACTCGCCAGGAACCGGCTCTCGACCGCGTCGGCATCCTTGAACACCGCCGCATGCCAGCCCGCCCCGGCGCCCGCACACGCCAAAATCTCTGCGATTTCACCGTGTTGACGGAACGATACCGCGAACAGCGTCGTTGCCGTCTGCATGTCTTCCATATCCGTCGCACCCCAGCCCATCGGTGCGAGCCTAGCTGGCGTATCGCCTCGCGCCAATCCACTACCAGCCGATCCGGCCTTGTTACTGGGACACCCACGTCCTAGCTCGGATACGATGATGGTCGCGCCCGCCCTTACGCAGAAACCGCTCCAGGATACGCATGGTCGTACGATCAAGTATCTGCGGATTTCGGTGACGGACCGCTGCGACCTGCGCTGCCGCTACTGCATGTCCGAAAAGATGACGTTCCTGCCGCGCAGCAAGCTGCTGAGCCTTGAAGAGATCGCGATCATCGCCGAACGCTTCATTGCGCGCGGCGTGACGAAGATCCGCCTTTCGGGTGGCGAGCCGCTCGTGCGCCGCGATGTTGCCGAGCTCGTCCAGCGTCTGGGCCACAACATCGGGTCGGGCCTGGAAGAGCTGACGATGACCACCAACGGCACGCGCCTCGCGCAGCATGCTGAGGCGATGGTCGATGCCGGGATCCGCCGCGTCAACGTCAGCATGGACAGCCGCGATCCGGAGCGCTTTCGCTACATCACCCGTCACGGCGACGTGTCGCAGGTGATCGGCGGGATCTACGCCGCGCGCGATGCCGGGCTCGCGATCAAGATCAACATGGTCGCACTGAAGGGCTTCAACGAGGACGAGATCGCGCCGATGCTCGCCTGGTGCCGTGACGAAGGCTTCGACCTGTCGCTGATCGAGACGATGCCGCTGGGCGCGATCGACGAGGACCGCACCGACCGCTTCCTGCCGCTCACCAAGGTGTTCGACGAACTCAGCGAGCAGTTCACTTTGGCGCGTGACGCGCACAAGACCGGCGGCCCTGCGCGCTACTGGAACGTCGACGGCACGCGCACCCGGCTCGGGCTAATCTCGCCGCTGACCGCCAATTTCTGCGACGGCTGCAACCGCGTCCGCCTCACCACCGAGGGCAAGCTCTATATGTGTCTCGGCCATGACGATCAGGTCGACCTGAAGGCTGCTCTTCGCGAAGGCGGCACCGCCGGGCTCGACGAGGCGATCGACGCCGGCCTCTACGCGAAGCCGAAGGCGCATGACTTCCGCATCGGCGCCGGAGAAGGCCCTGCCGTAGCCCGTCACATGAGCGTTACCGGCGGATGAGTCGGTACGAGCGGCGGGCGCTGGTCGCGTCCAATACCCCGCCTGCTCGTGCCGCCGAGGCCGAACTCGCCGACATGGGCGAGTGGGTCTCGGTCGAGGATGCCGACGTGATCATCGCGCTCGGCGGCGATGGTTTCATGCTCCAGACGCTTCACGCCATGCTGGAGCGTCGCAAGCCGCCGGTGCCGGTGTTCGGAATGAACCTGGGCACGGTCGGCTTCCTGATGAACGAATGGCGCCACCACGGCCTCAGCGACCGCCTGGAGCGCGCGAAGCCGTTCAAGGTGATCCCGCTCAGCATGACCGCGCTCGGCGTCGATGGCCGCACCCACACTCTGCCCGCGATCAACGAGGTGTCGTTCCTGCGCGAGACCCGCCAGACCGCGAACCTCGAAGTGACGGTGAACGACCGCATCGTCCTGCCCGAACTCGCCTGCGATGGTATCCTTGTCGCGACGCCGGCCGGCTCCACCGCGTATAATTTGTCCGCGCACGGTCCGATCCTGCCGCTCGGGTCGGGCATGATCGCGCTGACCCCGATCAGCCCGTTCCGGCCACGGCGCTGGCGCGGCGCGATCCTGCCCGACAAGGCACGGATCGGCATTCGCGTGCTCGATCCGTCCAAGCGCCCCGTCTCCGCGGTTGCCGACCAGCGCGAGATCCGTGACGTCGCGCAGGTCGATATCTGCATGGACCGCGCGCGCGAACTCACGCTGTTGTTCGATCCCGAGCACGCGCTCGACGACCGCATCACGATGGAACAGTTCGTCGCCTGAACGCGGTTTATCGCAGAGTTTTCGTTTTTCCGCGGAAACCTGCTTGCATCGTCCGACCGGCCGTTTATAGAGCCGCCTCCGGCAACGTTCCCTGATAGCTCAGCGGTAGAGCTCTCGACTGTTAATCGAGTGGCCGTAGGTTCGAATCCTACTCAGGGAGCCATTTTCCAGCGGTCGGCGCTGCAGCCGCGACAGCGGATTGCCTGTCCATTCTCCCGTCGCTTCGATAGCTTCTCGCCCTGTTCTCGGGTTGGTAGTGTCTCGTCCATACCGGGTTGCAGGCCGCTGCCCCCTGCTCCACTGGAGTGCGATGCGCAGGTATCTCCTCTTCCTTGTTATCCTCGTCCCTGGTGGCGCCGCTGCACAGGCGATCCAGCCCGGTCGGTGGGACATCGTCTCCACCGCGGTCGACTTGGTCGTACCGGGGGCACCGGGCTTCCTGTTGCGGATGATGAAGGGACGATCGAAGACCGAATACAAGTGCGTCGCGCCCGCCTCGGCGCAGACCGGGATTGCGGCGTTGCTGGTGCCCGATCCCAAGGCGCAATGCCGTATCGACAGCCAGCAGATCGGCGGAGGTCGCTATGCGCAGACCCTTACATGCCCGCAGAAGAAGGGCGGGCCGATGCAGGTCACGCGGTCCGGCACCTATTCCGCCACCGGATTTGTCGGACGGCTGAAGATGGCAGGACAGGCGCCCAAGGGACCGCTGGCGATCACCATCGATCAATCCGCGGCGCACGTCGCCGGCGCCTGCCGCAAATAGCCTCGTCGCGGTACCGCTCGCCAGCCTTATGGCGAGCGGTACCGCGGTCGATCAGAACGCGACCTTGAACTGGCCGCCGATGATCCGCGGTTCGTTGACCATGCCGGTCAGGTTGTTGAAATCGATCGCGCTGATGCTGCGATACTGGTTGGTGATGTTGCGGACGAACGCGCCGATCTCATAGCCCTGCGGTGACTTGTACGCCGCCTTCAGGCCGCCTTCGAGCGACGACTTGCCGGTGAACTCGACCGAGTCGTACAGGAAGAAGTTGATGCTGCTCCGGTAGACCCAGTCGGTATAGGCATAGATCTCGCCGCCATTGGCGAGCGGAATGCCGTAGCGTGCGGTCCAGTTGGCGATCCAGCGCGGTGCCTGGGGCAGGTCGTTACCATCGATCATCGCGAACCCGCCGACGATCGGATCCAGCACGGTGCACGTCGCGCAAATCCCGACGCCGATGCTGCGATCGCGGATCTCGGTGAAGTTGTAGCTGCCGCTCGCGGTCAGCGACAGTTCGGGCAGCGGCCGCGCCTCGAACTCGCCCTCGACGCCGTAGCCGATCGCCTTGTCCGCGCTGATCAGCCGCGCCGAATTGCTGCTGCCGCCGACCGCGGTAATCTGCAGATCCTTCGTGCTGTACCAATAGGCGTCGAGCGAGAAGTTCACCTTCCGGTCGAGCAGCGTACCCTTGAAGCCGCTCTCGCCCGAGATCGTGGTCTGCTTGGGCGCGGTGCTCTGGACGCTGCCGAAGGTCACGCGGTCCTGGATCGCCGGCCCCTGATAGCCGGTCGCGATCCGCGAATAGACGTTGATCGCCGGCGTCAGTTCATAGGTCGCGCTGGCGTCCCATGTCACGTTCGACGCGCGGACCACTGCGCGGGCGGGCAGCGTGTCGGTGATGCCGCTGCCGGGGATCGGCGCGGTGATCAGGTCGTTGCGGTAATCATGCGAATAGCGGACGCCCGCGCGCAGCGTGAGCTTGTCGGTCGCCTTCGCCTCGATGGACGCGAACGCCCCGTAATTCTCGTTGCGGTTGTCGTGGAAGATGTCCTGGTCGAGATCGGTCGCGCGCGATCCCGTGCCGCCGAACGCATAGTCGTAGGCGTGGTACTGCAGCTTCTGGTGGAAGTAATACAGCCCGCCCTGCAGGCGGATGCCGTTCATGTCCTCGCTGGCGTAACGGAGTTCCTGGCTGAACTCCTTGGGTCGGGTGACGCCGCCGGTGTTCGACGGAAACAGCCCGACACTGGGTGCGCCCAGCGTGCCGCCGAGGAACGTATAGTTGTTGCCGCCATCGATATCGCCGGTGCTCTCGACCTTCGCCTGCTCGTAGGCGGTCACCGAATAGAAGGTGCCGATCCCGTCGAGATGATAGTCGAGCCGCAAATTGGTGCCCCATTGCGTCAGGCTTTGGCTTGTATAGCCGTCGAGCGCGACGTGCTTCGGGTCGAACCCGGCGTTGAAATCATTGGTGCCCGGCTTGAACAGACCGGCGCGGAAGATGCGCGGGGTACCGTCGAGATCGCGGACATGGACGTTCAGCAACGCGTTGAAATCGCTGCTCGTGTAACCGAGCTGGAAGCGGCCGGCGACGTCGCGATAGCCCTCAAGCTTGCGGTCGGCATTGCCCGTGGCGGAGTCGTTGGTCACCCAATCGTCGCGCGACTGGATGATGCCCGATGCGCGGAAGGCAAAGCCGTTGCCGATCGGCAGGTTGATCGCGGCCTCGGCGTTGATCGTGTTGTAGGTCGCCCAGGACCCGGTCGCATAGCCAGACGCCTTGTCGGCGTTGGGCTTGGCGGAATCGATCTTGACGACGCCGGCGGGCGTGTTGCGACCGAACAGCGTGCCCTGCGGGCCGCGCAGAACCTCGACGCTCTGCAGATCGAAGACCGGGAACGACTTAAGCAGCGGGCTCTCGAGCGCTACGTCGTCATATACGACCGACACCGGCTGCGCGGCGTTGGGATCGAAATCGGTGTTGCCGAGACCGCGGATGTAGAAGCGCGGGAAGGTGCGACCGAAGGAGGATTCGACCTGGAGGCTCGGCGTACGGCCGGCGAGGAAGCGGATGTCGAGGCCGCTCGAGTTCAGCACGTCGAGCTTCTCGCCGCTGATCGCGGTGACCGCCAACGGCACATCCTTCGCCGATTCCTGGCGGCGGGTCGCGGTGACGACGATCTCGCCGACACCCTGGTCGTTGGATGCGGTCGGCTGCGCCTGGTCCTGCGCGGCGGCGGGTACGGCGAAGAGGAGCAGAGGCGCGCTCGCGGCGAGCAATCGGGCGATGGTAGACGCAGTCGGTCGAGTCATGGATGTTCCCCCCTAAGGTTTCAAACATCCCTCCAGCGTCGATCCGTGTGACCCGGATCCGTAGCAGGACGGTAACACGCCCGTAACACGCGGCAATAGCCGGACGGCGCGGCGCTGCGCTTTTGCAACGGACCGCGACATCTTTGCCCCACTAGGATCGGATCGACATTCAGCGCCAACGATCCTCCCCGCCAGGGGGAGGTGGCGCCGAAGGCGACGGAGGGGGCGGACACGGAACAAGGGTTTCCCTTACCTCCCCCTCCGTCTGGCAAATGCCAGCCACCTCCCCCTGGCGGGGGGGGGATTGCGAAGTTCAACGTCGAGCTCAGCGCTTGAGCGGCCGCATGTAGAGCGCGCGCATCGCCGCCTCCATCTTGGTGCGGTCGACGCTGCGGACGACGGTCTGTGCGCGCTCGCCGAGATGCGGGCGATAATCCTCGGTCCAGGACAGCGTGTCGCCATAGGCCGCCGTCTGGCTCGTCTCGAAATCGACATACACCGTGTCGGCGCGCGTGACGATCTCCGGATTCAGCCAGACCATCGCCGCCAGCTCGTCCCACATCGGAAAGCCCGGTTCGAGGCCGGTCTGCAGCGTGTCGGTCAGCGCGGTATGCGCCGGTTTCAGGCTGTCGAGAAACTCTCGCGTCCACTGCGTCCCGGTCGACGGATCGACCGGGACCATCGTCACCTTCGGCCAAGCCCCATGCGCCATGATCCGCGCCGCCTCTGGATCCCAGCGGATGTTGAACTCGCGCCGCGGCGTGTTGGCGAACTCGCGTGCGAACTGCTCTGCGGACACGGTGTCGAGCGTCTGCTGCGGGTTCAGGCTGCCGCCCATGTAGACGAGTTCCTTCACGTTCGCCGCAAAGCTCGGGTCGAGGCTCTGCGCGATCGCGACGTTGGTCATCGGGCCGGTCGCGAATAGCGTGATCTGATGCGGATGCGCGCGCACCATGCGGACCAGGAACGCCGCCGCGATCTCGCTCGATGGCTTGGTGGTCGGATTACCGATCGGCAGGTTCGGTACCACCGCGGGCGACGGCGCGCCCGGATGCGACTGTTTGGTGTCGCCCGGCCAGTAATCGGTCCACGGCCCCTTGAAGACGAGGCGGCCATACATCCCCTCCCAGCGCTTGGTCGCCTCCTGGCTGTTGAGCAGCGGATAGGTTGCGCCCGGCACCACCGGCACATCGGTCCGCTTGAGGATCTCGACCGTGCGCAGCGCATAGGCCGTGGCGGTATCGCGCCACACCGACCCGCTGGTGGTCGTAATCCCCAGCACCTCGACATCGGGCGCCTGAAGCAGCAGCGTCGGTACGCCGTTCAGTCCGATGATGTCGTCGTCGATCAGGACGAGCCGCTTGGCCGACCGTTCCTTGGCCGAGGCCGCGACCGGTACGGCAAGCACGAACAGCGCGGCAAGACGCACCGCGGACATGAAACGAAACGACATCGGGCGCTCATCCTGCAAATTGGACCGGCCTCTCCTGCCGCCAATACTCCGTGCCAATCGCCTCCCGGTCAATTGCAAAGGCGTTCAGATCAAAAGCTTGTCGAGCGTGATCGGCAGGTCCCGCACCCGCTTCCCCGTGGCGTTGTAGACCGCGTTGGCCACGGCCGCCGCGACGCCGGTAATACCGATCTCGCCAACACCATGCGCGCCCATCGGCGTATGCGGATCGGCGATGTCGGTCCAGATCACGTCGATCTCGGGCACGTCGAGATGCACCGGCACGTGATATTCGGCCAGGCTCGGGTTCATGATGCGGCCGTTGCGCTCGTCGAACTGCGTCTCCTCCATCAGCGCCATGCCGAGGCCCATGACGATCCCCCCGCGGAACTGGCTGCGCGCTGTCTTCGGATTAAGGATCCGACCGCAGTCGAACGCGCCCAGGAAACGGCTGACCCGCGTTTCGCCGGTGACCGCATTGACGCGCACCTCGCAGAACAACGCGCTGTGCGAATGCATCGACCAATGCATCAGTTCGAGCGGCTGCGATGCCTCCTCCGTGACCACCAGCGTCTCGCGCTGCGCCCGTTCCAGGATCGAGACATAGCTTTCGCGCCGGGTCGGATCGTCGAGCTTGGCGAGGCCACCGTCCTCGCTGCCGACCTCGTCCGGCGAAAGACCGGCAAGCGGCGAATCATTGCCCGCAAGCTTCAGCAGTTCGGCGACCAGCGCATGATGCGCGGCGATCACCGCGGCACCGATCGCGGCCGTCTGCTGCGATCCGCCCGCCAGGATCGCGCCGGGAATGATCGAGTCGCCATAGCCGACCGACACGCGGTCGAGCGGCAGTCCCAGTCGATCGGCAGCGACCATCGCGGTCGTCGTCGCGGTCCCCATGCCCATCTCCTGCGCGGATACCTCGACCACCGCGTGCCCGTCCCGGCTCAGCGTGATCCGTGCGGCCGCCCCGGGCATCCGGTAATAGGGATAGGTCCCGGTCGCACAGCCCATGCCGATCAGCCATTCGCCCTCGCGGTGCGTGCCCGGCGTCGCGCTCCGCTCGTTCCAGCCGAACCGTTCCGCACCGCTGCGCCACGCCTCGGCGATATGCCGCGACGAGAATGGCAGGCCCGAGGTCGGATCCTTGTCCGGCTCGTTGCGGATACGGAGGGCGATCGGGTCCATGTCTAGCGCGATCGCAAGTTCGTCGATCGCGGATTCGAGCGCGAAGGTGCCGACCGCCTCGCCTGGCGCGCGCATGAAGGTGTTGGCGAGCATGTTCATCGTGACGGTCTCGACCGACAGCTTGAAGCTGTCCGCGGCATAGCCGGCGCGGGTGCCGAGGATGAACGGCTCGGGCATGTTGTTGTGCGGCGTCATCGCGGCGATGCCGGTGTGCACCAGCGCCTTGAACCGCCCATCCGCATCCGCGCCGATCGCGACCCGCTGTTCGGTCAGCGAGCGGCCACCGACGATCCGGTACACGCCCTCGCGCGACAGCGTGATCCGTACCGGCCGCTGGACCAGCCTGGCCGCGGCAGCACCGAGGATCTGGTGATCCCACAGGCACTTGCCGCCAAACCCGCCGCCGACGAACGGCGAGGTGACGCGCACCTGATCCGCCTTCAGGTCGAACACGTCGGCGATCGTCTGCGCCTCCGCAGTGACGAGCTGGCTGGCGTCGTGGACGATCAGCTGGTCGCCGACCCACGCGATCGTCGCGGCATGCGGCTCGATCGCGTTGTGGTTGTGCGGTGGCGTACGATAGACGTTGTCGACCTTGTGCGGTGCCGCCGCCAGCATCGCATCCGCGTCGCCGATCTCGTTCAGGAGCGGCTGGCCCATGAACAGCGCCGGTTGCGGCCCCGCCGCCTTCGCATCGGCGAGCGAGGTGGTCGACGGCTCGGCCGCATAGCTCGGCACGATCAGCGATGTCGCATGATCGGCCTGCTCCTGCGTCTCCGCGAGCACGACGGCGATCGGCTGGCCGTTCCAATGCACGCGGTCGTCCTGCATGACCGGGAGGTCCGCCGGGCCTGCCGCGGTCGGCGACGAGCCGAACACTGCGGGCGTGTTCATCCGCGGCGCGTTCAGGTGGGTCATCACCAGCACGACGCCCGGTGCAGCCTCGGCCGCCGCGGTATCGATCGCCGTGATCCGCCCGCGCGGGATCGTCGCATAGGCGAGCGCAGCGTACACCATGCCCTCCAGCGGAACCTCGGCGGCGAACTGCGCCGCGCCGCGCACCTTCAGCGGTCCGTCGAGCCGCGACACCGACTTGCCGATCAGCCCGTGCTGCTGGCGGATCAGCGGATCGGGCACCCCGCCGGGGATCCAGCTGTCGGGTGCGAGCGGCACCAGCTTGCTCATCGCGCCCTGCACCAGGCCTTGAGTAGTTTCCTTGACCGTATCGACGATGCTCATGCTGCTGCTCCGGCAAGGTCGCCGAGCACGGCGACGAGGGTGCGCTTGGTCAGTTCGATCTTGAAGCCATTGCCGCCGAGCGCCCTGGCGTCCGCCATCTCGGCGATCGCGGCGTCGAGGAACGCTGCCGCCGTCGCCGGACCGCCGCGCAACACCGCCTCCGCCTTCGAGGCCCGCCACGGCTTGTGTGCCACCCCGCCCAGCGCGATGCGAACGTCCTTGATCCGGCCGCCCTCGATCTCGAGCGCCGCCGCGACCGAGACCAGCGCAAAGGCATAGCTCGCCCGGTCGCGCACTTTCCGATAGGTCGAATTGGCGGCGAACGGCAGCGGCGGCAGTTCGATCGCGGTGATCAGTTCGCCCGGCTCCAGCACGGTATCGAACGCCGGGTGATCGCCCGGCAAGCGGTGAAGCTCGACGAACGGCAGCGTCCGCGCGCCACCCCTGCCCTGCAGATGCACGGTCGCATCCAGCGCGGCGAGCGCCACGCACATGTCCGACGGATGCGTCGCGACGCATGACGCCGACGCGCCGAGAATGGCGTGTCCCCGCGTGAAGCCGTCGATCGCGTCGCAGCCCGACCCCGGCGCGCGCTTGTTGCAGCGTGAACCGTCGGTGTCGTAGAAATAGGTGCACCGCGTCCGCTGGAGCAGGTTGCCGCCGACCGTCGCCATGTTCCTGATCTGCGCCGATGCCCCAGCCAGGATCGCGCGCGACAGCACCGGATAGCGCGCCCGCACCGCGCGATGCTCGGCGAGCGCTGTATTGCGGACCGCCGCCCCGATCATCAGCCCGCCGCCTTCGGTTTCCTCGATCGTCGTTGCCAAACCGGTGACATCGATCAGCGTCGCCGGTTGCGCGACCGTCTCGCGGATCAGGTCGACCAGGTTGGTCCCGCCACCGAGATAGGCAGACGCATTTGCCTGCCCAAGCCTCAGAGCATCGGCCGCGTCCTCGGCGCGCGCGTAGGTAAAGGGGGTCACGCCGCCATCTCCGCCGCGCCCGTATCGGCCGTCAGGGTCTCGCGGATCGCGTCGATGATCCCATTATGCGCGCCGCAGCGACACAGATTGCCGCTCATCCGCTCCTGCAATTCCTCGCGGGTCAACGTGACGTCGGCGGTCAGATCGGCGCTGACATGGCTCGGCACGCCGCGCTTCGCCTCGGCCGCCATGCCGATCGCGGAGCAGATCTGGCCGGGCGTGCAATAGCCGCACTGGAACCCGTCATGCTCGATGAACGCGCGTTGTAGCGGGTGCAACGTGTCGCCGTCCGCCAGCCCCTCGATCGTCGTGACCTGCCGCCCGTCATATTGTACCGCCAGCGCCAGGCACGAGACGATCCGCTCTCCATCGACCAGAACCGTGCACGCACCGCACGCGCCCTGGTTGCACCCCTTCTTCGTGCCCGCCAGGTGCAGCCCTTCGCGTAACAGGTCGAGCAGCGAGACACGGGGATCGCCGGGCACCGCCACCGCGGATCCGTTGATGAATATCGACATCGCCACCTCCTGCTGATCCCGCGGCCGAAACGAACCGGGCGACCCTTATTTCAGTACCGATCGGTATAATCAGGACCTAGGGGGTCTGCCAAGCGAAGAGACGCGCTGTGTACGTTCAGATCATTAGAAATTTTTCACGCCTCATTCGCGCGACAGGACGACTGCGGCCTTGGCAGCGAAATCGCGCATCGCGGCGGCGATCGACGCCGACGAGAGTTCGCGGCGATCCGGATCGATCGCGCACAACGTACCGTAGAATGCTCCGTTCGGGAGAATGATCGGGAACGACGCGTAACTCTTGAAGCCGTACAGGATAGGCGCCGGATGCGTGACCCATTCCGGGTTCGCAGAAACGTCGTCGACCACCACCGCTTCGCCATATTGACGGATGTCGTTGCAGATCGTCGTCGCGATCGCGAGTTCGTCCCCGGGCGACAGACCGAAGTCGATCCGGTCGAGCACTTGGCACGCGACCCAGCGGGTATCGGTCACGCGGGCAACTGCGACGAACCCCATCCCCGTCAAATCCGCCGCATCCTGCAAGATACGCCGCAACTCCTCGCTATCCCCGTCACGCGCCACCTCGATGGCGAAATCGTCGAGCATTATCGTGTCCCCCAATTCAAAGCCCTGACGGCACATATGTGATTTGCGACGCATATTGCACCCAAGCGGCTCGGAATGAGGTCAAGATTTGCGCCTTGCGTTCCGATCAGCGATCGCGAAATTGGTAGAAATTCATGACGTGCCGCGCGAAATGACTGAAATGTCACTATTGCATCGATAATCGACCAATTACATTGAGGCCATGACTCATAATCTTCCTCGCGGTCGATCGGACGTGGAAAATCTGACGGCGATACTGGATACGTTGCACGTCGCCTTGTCGGCGGCCGATGGCGCGGGTGAGCATAATCTTGCCGCGCACATCGCGCTGGCGGTGCATTGGGCAGAGCAGCGTCTGCTTGCGCTGTCGAGAGATTGATGATCCATTTGCGGTCGATGCCCGGCGTCGTGGCACCACCCGTTTTCCTGGAGCGTTAGAGTGGACCTCAAAGAGCAAGCCAACACTGCGCAGCGTCTTTTGAAGATGCGTGCCTTGCGATGGGAGTATTTTCGGGGCGATATATTCGACGAGCATGGCTGGAACGCGTTGCTCATCCTGTTCATCGCAGAGGCACAGGGCCGATCGTTGACGGGCAAGGAGGTCGTGGAACAATGTGGCGCGCCGGCCAATGTCGGCATCCGCTGGCTGATGCACCTGTCGTCCGAGAAACTGATCCGCGAGACTGGTAGCACCGTGGCGCTGACCGATACGACACGCGCCGAACTCGCCGAATATCTGACGCAGGTCGCGAACCTGTTCAACGACTCCGTTGCCGACGAGAACACCGCCAAAGTCTGACGATATCGAAAGGCAGTTCGGATGGGCAAAGCCATCGAGGGGCGCCGTGTGTTCGGCCGACCGATCGCTCCCGAGGCGCGCCCCGCCCGCCATGGTCATCTCTTATCCCCGACGCCAAATCTGTAGACGCCGCCTGTGCGCGGTTGGCCCGACGTCCCGTCTCGCCCGGCGTGCTTGCCCCCTGCGATAAGATTTCGTCGAATTAGATGGACATAGACCTCATACCGACTTCATTATAGACAAAACATAGATTATTCTCTGGTAATAGTCATTTGATAGGGGCGCTATGCCGACGGCCCATTGCGTTTCGACGACCGACGGCATCATTATCGCTGTCGACAAGAGCTTTTGCGAGCTATTGCAGATAGATGAGGCCAATCTCGTCGGAGAGTCGTTTCGATCTATCACGCATCCTGACGATATTGCGAAAAGTGTCGCCATGTTGAACGCGTTGGAAGATCGTGCACCGCCGATCAGCCTGGAAAAGCGGTATCGTCGCACCGATGGGGAAACTGTCCACGTTCATCTGCTCGTGTCGCTGTTCTCGAATGCCAACCGGCTGATCAGCACCCTGTCCTGGGGCCGGCGCCGCGAAACCGAATGTTCGCCGGGTCGCCTGTGGCAGGCGGCGCTGCACGTGAAGCATGTCGCGGGCATCCGGAAACTGGAACTCGGGATCGATATCTGCTCGGATTATGTCAGCGAAATCATGATCCACATCTACCTCGCCGAAGCCGAGGGTCGGATCGTTGCCGTCGACCAACTGTCGGAATCGACGGATCTGAACGCGTCGACCGCGATGCGCTGGGTGAAGGTGCTCGAACAGCGCGGCCTGATCCAGACGGTCGCAGATGGTGCGGATGCCGTGCAGTTCACGCACGCCGGACTTACCAAGATGGAACGGATTCTGGGCGCGATGCTGCAACCGCTCGACACGCTGGAAGGCGCCGATAACACCTGAATAGTCGCGGCACTGGCAAACAAAACGCGCTGGAGACTTGCAGGGTAACCGGTGTCAATGGTATCGCTACCAATCTGAAGTGATGGCGATAGGCCACGGATCGGGAGCAGGACCAGTATGGACTATACGCGTCGCGACGCCTTCGGGTTTGCTCTTGTCGGCAGCGCCGCCGCGCTGGTACCGCCGGTGGCGGCCGCCGCCCCTGCCCCTGCCCCTGCCCCTGCCTCCTGCGTGCAACCCTTCGCCGACGACTGGAAACCCGGCTTCGACGGCCAGCGCATGGCCGATCTGGGAGACGGCACGTTCCTCAACCCGCTGATCGCCGGCGACCATCCCGATCCCGCCATCCTGAAGGACGGCGCGGACTATTACATGACCTTCTCCAGCTTTGATTCCTATCCGGGGCTGACGATCTGGCACAGCCGCGATCTCGTGAACTGGCAACCGCGCAGGGCGGCGCTGACGCGCAATATCGGCTCGGTCTGGGCGGTCAGCCTCGAAAAGTACAAAGGCCGCTATTTCCTCTACATCCCCGTCAAGGCCAGCCCGAACACCACCTACGTCATCTGGGCCGACCATATCGACGGACCATGGTCCGACCCGGTCGATCTCAAGCTGCCCGATCATATCGATCCCTGCCATGCGATCGGCGAAGACGGATCGCGCTGGCTGTTCCTGTCGGGCGGCGACCGGATCCGGCTTGCCGATGACGGGCTGTCGACGGTGGGCAAGATCGAGCATGTCTATGATCCGTGGCGCTATCCCGACACTTGGGACGTCGAGGGGTTCAGCCCGGAGGGGCCCAAGATCGTCCGCCACGGCGGCTGGTTCTACATGATCACCGCGGTCGGTGGCACCGCGGGGCCGCCGACCGGGCACATGGTGATCGTCGCTCGATCGCGCTCGATTCACGGCCCCTGGACGAACGATCCCGCAAACCCGGTGGTCAGGACGGTCAGCACCGACGAGAAATGGTGGTCGCGCGGCCACGCCAGCCTCGTTGAAGCACCCGACGGCAGCTGGTGGTCGGTCTATCACGGCTTCGAGAACGGCTATTGGACGCTCGGTCGCCAGGCGCTGCTCGATCCGATCCGCTGGACCGCGGACGGCTGGTTCGCAATGACCGGCGGCGACCTGTCCAAACCGCTCGCAAAACCGCGCGGCGGCACGAAGCTTCCGCATGGCCAACCGCTCTCGGACGATTTTCGCACGCTGCAACTCGGCAGCAAATGGAATTTCTTCCGGCCGAGCCCGACCGAAAACCGCCGTGTACGGGTCGAGAACGGCACGTTGATCATGAAGGCGAGCGGCACGGCACCCGTCGACTCCTCGCCGCTGATGCTGATCGCGGGTGACCAGTCCTACCGGTTCGAGTGCGATATCGAGATTACGGCCGGCGGCACCGCGGGGATCGTGCTGTTCTACGACGACAAGCTCTATTGCGGATTGGGCTTCGACGAGAAGCGCTTCGTCACGCATCAATATGGCAACGAGCGTGGGCGCCCCGCCAATCCTCATGGCCGGCGCATGCGGATCCGGATCACCAACACGCGTCATATCGTCGCGATCCACACCAGCACCGATGACGGTAAGACCTGGCAACGCTTCGACCGCGGCATGGAGGTGTCGGGCTATCACCACAATGTCCGCGGCGGTTTCCTGATGTTGCGTCCCGGCCTGTACTCGGCCGGCACCGGCGAAGCGCGCTTCCGCGATTTTCAGTTCAAGGCCTTGCGACGATGAACCCGGCCATCGCAATGCTCGCCGGCGTCGCGCTCCAGGCGGTTTCGCCCCCAGCCCCACCCGCGACCACGCCCGAGGTGAAGCCGATCCAGGCGTCGAAGATCGTCCTGGTCGGCGATTCCACCACCGCAGTCGCCGGCGGTTGGGGCGGCGCGTTCTGCGCGGACCATGTCACCTCGTTCGTCGCCTGCGTGAACCTGGCCCGCGGCGGTCGTAGTTCGGGCAGCTACATCGCCGAGGGATCCTGGCCGCTCGCGCTCGCCGAGATGCGGACGCCCGGGTTCGTCAGGACCTGGGTGCTGATCCAGTTCGGGCATAACGACCAGCCGGGAAAGCCGGGGCGGTCGACCGATCTCGCGACCGAGTTTCCCGCCAACCTGCGTCGCTATATCGTCGAGGCTCGTGCGGCTGGCGCGATTCCCGTGCTGCTGACGCCGCTCACCCGACGCATGTTCGTCGCCGGCAAGCTGGTGCGCGATCTCGAACCCTGGGCAGCATCGATCCGCGGAGTGGCACGGGCGATGAACGTCCCGCTGGTCGATCTGAACGCCACCAGTAGCGCGGCCATCGAGGCGATGGGCGAGGTCGAGGCGGACACGCTCGCACAGTTGCCGAAAGGCGCGCCCCCGACCGGCGCGCCCCCGACCGCACCATCCAGGGAAACCGACGATCAGCCCTTCGCGCATCGTAAGCTCGCGTTCGACCGCACGCATCTGGGTCGCAAGGGCGCGGACTATTTCGCGACGATGGTCGCACGGGGATTGGCGACGGCTGTGCCGGACACCCGGCCGCTGCTGTTCGACCGATAGACCGTTCGCCGCGTCCGATCGGTGATCGAACGCAACCCCATTGCCTATCGTGAGAGTAGGAATATCCTCGTCCCAATCGATCCGCGGTATCGATTCGGCCAGTCCACCGGGCTGTCCGATCTGCGCATCGACGCTGGGAGAGTTGCCATGACCGACGGTTACGCCTCGATCGACCCGCAGCATGCCGTGATCATCACGGTCGACGGCGATCCGCCGCTCGTCCCGACGGGACCGCAGGTCGCGCTGGACCTCTCAAAATTCCAAAGCGGTCGCTGGGCGTTGCAGCTGGATTCTGTCTTCGCGCGTCGACGGGAGCCCGCAGTCATCGTCGCACAAGGCGTGGCATGCCTCGCGGTCGCGTGGTGGGCGCAACTATCGCCCCGCAGCTATCTCCAATCGATCCGCGGCGCAGCATTTCTGTCGCCGCTCAATATCGGGTTCGGCCAGGATGCTATTGCTGCCGCCGCCCGGTTGGGGCCGTCGACACGGTTGCCGTTTCCGTCGATCGTCGCCAGCGCAGGCTATCCGTTCATGAACCGGCTGATGGCACTTGCCGATGGTTGGGGAAGTCATCTGTTCGAAACGGGAGGTCTGACTGGGCCGGACACCGCGATCGATGAAGGTCCAACCAACCGTCGCCCACCGCGTACTGCCGAAGAAGCGCAGTTGATCGCGCTGCTGCCGCTGGTCGTCGGTGCCTCACACGTCAAAACCGTTCAGCCATCTACCGACGCTACTACCGCCATTCAGCCACGGTAATCCGTGCGTCTGAAAGCAGTGCCGGTCTGCTCCACCAGTCGATTGGTGGAGCAGACCGCAAGAGCTTACTTGCCGCGCAGCGTGTTGAGCACCGCGAGACCGATCACGCCGGCCAAGGCTGCGGTCGCCCACGGACGCGCCTGCGCGAAACCCTTGGCCTTCTCGATCGTCGGTCCGGGATTGGCCAGGACGTCCTTTGCTGCACCGGCGAGCTGCTTGGCATTGCCGGCGATCTGGTCGGCGACGCCTTCGCTCTGCAACGACGTGTTGCCGGTCACGTTGCCGACGGCTTCCTTCAGATTTCCACCGATGTCCTGGCCTTCGCCCTTCAATGTCGTCGTGTTCACTGCGCCTACTCCAATTACGCACCCGCCATGGATGCTCCGGGACCGAAACGATCATCATCGGATATGGGTCCAGATATTGATGCCATCCGCATTCGATCCGGCGATACGATCGAAGCATGTCGAGTTAACGGCGCGATTTTCGAGCCCCGACGCCCGATAACTGCTCGATATCGATCAGCGTTGGCATCCCGAGTGTGCAGTTTTCTGCAACGCGTGATGCGTATCATTGCATTGGATCGGTCACTAACGTCAGGGCATGATCCGGTTCGTAGCGCGCCGAAGCCCTCATTTCTTGGTAGACATGATTTCCAGACCCCACGGCGAACGTTCCGAAAATGTGAGGGTTCGATGAGTCTGTCTCCAGTCGATCGTACCGCCCCCGCTATTCCGCGTCTTGAGGGCGAGATCGTTGCTTCCGCTAGCACGCTCGGGCTCGGCATTCCCGACGCTTGCATGCCCGGCGTCGTCGCGAACCTCGCGCTGCTCGACGGCCATGCCGACATCCTGCTCGGCCGACAGCCGCGAGACGACGCGTGATCCAGGCGCTGGCGATCGCAGGCGATGTTCGATCAGGACGCGTCACCGCGACCGAGGTCATCGAACGCTGCCTGATCGCACTGGATGCCGCCAAACCCTTGTGCGCGGTTACGCGCGTCCTGGCCGATCGCGCCCGTCTCGAGGCAAGGCTCGTCGATGCCGTGGTTGCGCAAGGACGTGATCCCGGGCCGCTAGCGGGCGTGCCATACGGGGTGAAGGATCTGTTCGACATCGTCGGCCTGTCGACCACGGCCGGCTCGACGATCTACGCCGATGCGCCGCCCGCGCCGGCCGATGCCGAAGCCATCCGGCGCCTTCGCGAGGCGGGAGCCATTCTCGTTGCGCCGCTCAACATGGACGAGTTCGCCTATGGTTTCGCGACGATCAACGCGCGTCACGGCACGACCCGCAATCCGCATGACCTGGATCGGCTGGCGGGAGGGTCGTCGGGCGGCTCGGCAGCGATCGTCGCGGCGGGCGTGCTGCCGTTCGCGCTCGGATCCGATACCAACGGTTCGATCCGCGTACCCGCCAGCCTGACCGGTATCTACGGCCTGAAACCCACGCACGACGCCCTGCCGATGGCCGGCGTCTTCCCATTCGCCGAGAGCTTCGACGACATCGGCCCGTTCGCTACGTCGATCGCGGACCTGCACTGCATCTGGCACGTGTTGCGCGGTGCAGTTCCCCAGGACAGCCAGGACCGATCATGCCGCGTCGCCCAACTCGGCGGTCGCTTTCTGGAAAATGCCGATCCCGATCAGCTTGCGGCCATCGCCACGATCGCACCCGATGCGCCTATCCTCGACCTGCCCGACATCGCCCGAGCCCGGTCCGCAGCGTTCCTGATTACCGCGTACGAAGGCGGCACGCTGCACCGCGCCGCGCTGGCCGAGGCCGCGATGACGTTCGATCCGGCAACGCGCGATCGGTTGATCGCCGGCGCCCTGATTCCCCGCGCGCTCTACGAAGCCGCCCAGGAATTTCGCCACGATTTCAAGGCCAGGATCATCGATCTTGTCGCCGAGTATGACGTACTGCTTGCGCCCGCGACGCCGTGCGTAGCGCCACCGATCGCGGATTCGCGCATCATGATCGACGGCATGCTCAAGCCCGCACGCTCGGATCTCGGCATCCATACGCAGCCGATCAGCTTCACCGGCCTGCCCTCGCTGTCCGTGCCCTTGAAGAGGCCCGGCCGCCTGCCACTCGGGCTTCAACTGATCGGGCGACCGAACGGGGAGTCGACGCTGTTCGCATTCGCGGCCATGCTGGAGGACCAGGGTTTGATCGGAACGTCTCCGCCACCTGACTATCGGGGGATAGAGACATGACGACGGCAAGCCGGCTCGACCGATATTTCGCGCTCACCGAACGCGGCACCTCGGCGCGAACCGAAGTGCTCGCGGGCTTCACCACCTTCCTGACGATGGCGTACATCGTACTCGTCAACCCGGCGATCCTCGGCCAGGCCGGGATGCCGATCGCCTCCGTTGCCGCCGCGACCTGCTTTGCCGCCGCGTTCGGGTCGATCCTGATGGGCTTCGTCGCCAACACGCCGCTCGCGCTCGCGCCGGGCATGGGACTGAACGCGTATTTCAGCTTCACGGTCGTCCAGCAGATGGGCGTACCGTGGCCGGTCGCGCTCGGCTGCGTCTTCATCTCCGGCGTCGCGTTCCTGATCCTGACGCTCACCGGCGTGCGGCAGTTGATCGTCGCGGTGATCCCGATGCACCTGTTCGCAGCTGTAGCGGGCGGGATCGGCCTGTTCATTGGCTTCATCGGCTTGAAGAACGCCGGTATCGTCGTCGCCAACCCTGCCACCTTCGTGGCGCTCGGCGACCTCAAGGCGCCCGGCGCCGCCCTCGCGCTGTTCGGCCTGCTCCTGATCGCGACGCTCAGCGTCTGGAAGGTGCGCGGCGCGATGCTGATCGGGATCGTCGCGACGACCTTGGTCGCCTGGGTCTTCGGTCAGGTCACGGTGACGCCAGCGCCCTACAGCCTGTCCGCCCTGACCGGCACCGCGTTCGCGCTCGACCTGCCCGGTGTGTTCGGCCTGAGCGGCAAACACGGGCTCGGCCTGCTCGAAATCCTGTTCGTGTTCCTGTTCGTCGACCTGTTCGACAATATCGGCACGCTGGTCGCGGTCACCAAGCGCGCCGGACTCATGGATGCCGCAGGACGCATCCCCGGCCTGAACCGCATCCTGATGGCGGATGCCGCAGCGACGATCGTCGGCTCGATCGCGGGCACCAGCACCGTCACCAGCTATGTCGAGAGCGCGGCAGGCGTGCAGGAGGGCGGGCGCACCGGGCTGACGGCGATCGTCACGGGCGTGCTGTTCCTGCTGACGATGTTCGTCGCGCCCTATGCGCAGATCGTGCCGCTGGCGGCGACCGCGCCCGCGCTGATCATCGTCGGCGGGCTGATGCTGTTGCCGCTGACCGAGGTCCAGTGGGAGGATCCGCAGGCCGCGATCCCCGCGTTCCTGACCGTGGCGCTGATCCCGCTGACCTTCTCGATCGCCAACGGCCTCGCCTTCGGGATTACCGCCCATGCGGCGCTGAAACTGCTGCGCGGACAGGCGGAGCGCAAGGACTGGTTCCTGTTCCTGCTCGCCGGCCTGTTCGTAGTCCGCTTCGTCTGGATGAGTGCCGGCGCATGAAGATACTCTGCCTCGCCCTGCTCGCGATCATCGCCACGCCCGCGGTTGCGCAGCCGCTCGACCGGACGCCGCGCACCGTCGTGATGACCGCGTTTGCGCCCGAATGGGAGTCGCTCGCGCATTCGATCGAGCGGCCGAAGACGTACAGGATCAACGGCCTGACGTTCCTGACCGGCACTATGGCGGGCAAGCCGGTGCTGCTCATGCAGAGCGGCGTCAGCATGGTGAATGCGGCGATGAATACGCAGCTCGTGCTCGATCGCTTTACGGTGCGGCGGATCGTGTTCTCGGGCATCGCCGGCGGTGTCGATCCAGCCTTGTCGATCGGCGACGTCGTCGTGCCCGAGCATTGGGCGCAGTACCTCGAAGTCTCGTTTGCACGGAAAGCCGGCGAAGGCTGGACGCCGCCCGAGCCGCTCGATCCAGCTGCACCAACGAGTTACGGGATGATGTTTCCACGCGGCGTCAACGTCGGCAATGCCGCGGAGCCCGCCAAGCGCCACTACGACTTCCCCATCGACGCGAGCTTGCTGGCCCTGGCGCGTACGGTCGCCACCGGCGTGACGCTGCGCCGATGCGTGACCGAGCAGAGTTGCCTTGCCGAGACACCCAAGATCGTCGTCGGCGGCATGGGCGTCAGCGCCAGCGTCTACGCCGACAACGCCGAGTTCCGCACCTACCTCACGACCGCGTACAAGGCGGACGTTCTCGATATGGAGAGCGCCGCCGTTGCCCAGGTCGCCTATGCCAACGCCGTTCCGGTGATCGTCTTCCGAAGTCTCTCGGACCTCGCCGGCGGCGACGCAGGCGCAAACCAGATGACGGTGTTCATGACGCTGGCCGCCTCGAATTCCGCCGATGTCGTCCGCGCATTCGTCGCAGCGTTGCCGAACTGAGATGACACTCGCAACCGTCACCGGCGCGAAGGGAATGGTAACCGCGCCGCATCACCTTGCGGCGAAGGCGGGTCTCGGCGTGCTGCGCGACGGTGGCAACGCGATCGAGGCGGCGGTCGCCGTCGCGGCGACGCTGGCCGTGGTGTATCCGCACATGACCGGGATCGGCGGCGACGGTTTCTGGCTGATCTGTGAGCCTGACGGCGAGGTCCACGCGGTGCATGGATGTGGCGCCGCAGCGGCAAAGGCCGACCTGGCGCTCTACGCCGGCCTCGACGCCGTACCGACGCGCGGGCCTCTGGCGGCGAACACCGTCGCGGGGACGATCTCCGGCTGGGCGGCGGCGCTGGAGCGGACTGGCGGCGCCCTTCCGCTCGACCGCCTGATGCGCGACGCGATCGGCCATGCCGAGTCCGGCGTCGCCGTCACCGCCGGCGGCGCGGCGATCGCCTCCGCGAAGGGCGACGAACTCCGCCGGCAGCCCGGCGCCTATGCCGCGATCTTCGAACCCGAGGGCCGCCCGTTGCGGATCGGCGATCGGCTTCGGCAACCGCTTCTGGCGCAGACCCTCCGCACGCTTGCCTCGAACGGTTTCGACGACTTCTACCGCGGCGAGCTTGCCGAACGAATCGCCGCAGATCTCGAGGCGCTCGGAAGCCCGGTTTCGCTCGGCGATCTCGCCAAGCACCGCGCAACCCGACCTGCGCCGCTGACCGTCCGCATCAAGGGCGCACGCCTCTTCAACACGGCGCCGCCGACCCAGGGCATCGCCTCCCTGCTGATCCTGGCCCTGTTCGACCGGCTCGCGGCCGAGGAAGGCGATGGCTTCGACCATGTCCACGGGCTGATCGAGGCGACCAAGCAGGCGTTCCTGTGGCGCGATCGGCATTGCGGCGATCCCGGCTTCATGACCGACGAACCGCAGGCCTTGCTCGACGATTCCGCCGCGCTCGACGCGCTAGCCGCAAAGATCGACCCGACCCGCGCGCTCCCTTGGCCACAGCCGCCACAATGGGGCGACACCTGCTGGTTCGGTGCCGCCGATGCCGAGGGCCGCGTGGTCAGCGCGATCCAGTCGACCTATTTCGAGTTCGGCTCCGGGATCGTCCTGCCCGGCACCGGCATCACCTGGCAGAACCGCGGCAGTTCGTTCCGCCTCGCCGAGACCGGCTGGAACGCGCTCAAACCCGGCCGCCAGCCGTTCCACACGCTCAACCCCACACTCGCCCGTTTCAACGACGCCCGCACGATGGCGTACGGCACGATGGGCGGCGAAGGCCAGCCGCAGACGCAGGCCGCGCTGTTCACGCGCTACGCCCGCTATGGCAGCGATCTCCAGGCGGCGATCAGCGCACCACGGTGGTTGCTGGGCCGCACCTGGGGCGAGCAAAGTACAACGCTGAAGATCGAGGACGGCCTGCCGGAGGAGCTCTACGTTGCGCTCGCCGAAGCCGGTCACGACGTCGAGCGCGTCGGCCCGCTGACGGCAATGATGGGCCACGCCGGTGCGATAGTCCGCCATGTCGATGGCCGGCTGGAGGGCGCAACCGACCCTCGGAGCGACGGCGGTGTAGCGGCATGGTGAACGCCCTCCCTCCCGGCGGTGCCCGCGCGGTCGCCCGCTGCGACGAACTCGGCGTTGCGCCCTACAGCGACCTGCCTGACAGCCTTTACCGTGGTTACCTAACGCCAGCGCACCGCGCCGCGATCGACCGCGTCGTAAGGTGGATGGTCGAAGCCGGCATGCAGATCCGCATTGACCCCGCCGCCAACCTGATCGGCCGCTACGAAGCTACCGCGCCCGATGCCCCAGCGCTGATCATCGGCAGCCACATCGACAGCGTCCGCGACGGTGGGCGTTACGACGGCCCGCTCGGCGTTATGCTCGGCATCGAAGCCGTCGCCGCATTGCAAGGTCGCCGCCTTCCGTTCGCGATCGAAGTCATCGCGTTCGGCGACGAAGAAGGCTCGCGCTTCCCTGCTGCAATGCTGACCAGCCGCGCGGTCGCCGGCACGCTCGACGCAGCCGCTCTCGATATGATCGACGCGCAGGGCATTTCCGTTCCCAACGCGCTCGCGGAAATAGGCCTGGACGTCGCCACCTACCTGACGGCCGCCCGCGCGCCCGGCACTACCCTCGCCTATCTCGAAGCGCACATCGAACAAGGCCCGCTACTCGAAGCCGAAGGGCTCGCTGTCGGCACCGTGACCGGCATCGCCGCGCAACTCCGCTACGAAATCATCGTCACCGGTACCGCGGGCCACGCCGGCACCACCTCCATGCCGCTCCGCCGCGACGCGCTCGCCGGCGCTGCGGAGATGATCCTCGCGGTGGAAACGATCGCCCGAGCTGCAGCCTCAGACCTCGTCGCGACTGTCGGCCGCATCGAGGCCTCGCCGTGTGCGGCCAACGTCATTCCCGGTAGCGTCACCTTCACGCTAGACGTTCGATCGGGTGACGAAGTCCGCTGCGGCGAAGCCGCTGCGGAAATCCTCGAAGCCATCCGTACGATCGCAGGCAGGAAGCCATGCCAGACTTCTTTGTTCCCCCGCGAAGGGGAGGGCCCAGGATCACAAACGATATCGATCGCGGCTTCTGGCCCCCCTCCTTCGCGAGGGAACAGGGGTTTTGCAGAGAATGGCGTAGCAAGCCGCAACCTCGACATCACGATAACTCTCATCCACGACCTCCCAGCCAGCCCCTGCGACCCAGCCCTCATGGACCTGCTGGACGCAGCAACCACCGCCGCCGGCCACCCCGTCCGCCGCCTGGTCTCCGGCGCAGGCCATGACGCCATGGTGATGGCCGCGCTATGCCCGACCGCGATGCTCTTCATCCGCTGCCGTGGCGGGATCAGCCACAATCCCGCCGAACATGTCGACCCTGCCGATGCCGAGATCGCGCGACGGGTCATGTCCGGCTTCATCGATAGATTGGGAGCAACTCTTGACCCTGCTTGATCCCTTGTTGTTCGGGGAAATCGATCCGCCGCAGCGCCTGCTGATGGGTCCCGGCCCGATCAACGCGCACCCGCGCGTGCTGCGTGCGATGGCGGCCGACCTGCTCGGCCAGTTCGACCCCGAGATGACCGCGTACATGAACCAGGTCATGGCACTCTACCGCCCGGTCTTCGGCACGGCCAACCCCTGGACGATGCTGATCGACGGCACCGCGCGAGCAGGGATCGAGGCGGCTCTCGTCAG
This sequence comes from Sphingomonas sp. SL1004, assembly GCF_057815015.1. Taxonomy (NCBI): domain Bacteria; kingdom Pseudomonadati; phylum Pseudomonadota; class Alphaproteobacteria; order Sphingomonadales; family Sphingomonadaceae; genus Sphingomonas; species Sphingomonas sp. SL1004. Next base: position 128,216 of record NZ_JBYMUX010000001.1, on the reverse strand, counting down.
CCTCGTCGCGCCCGGCGACACGGTGCTGGTGATCAATTTCGGTCGCTTCGGACTGTTGCTGACGGAGATCCTCGCCCGCATCGGCGCCGTCGTCGAAACGGTCGAGGCACCATGGGGCGAGACCGTCGCGCTCGACGCGATCGCCCACGCCATCGAACGCACTGCCCCCAAGGTCGTCGCCTCCGTCCACGGCGACACCTCCACGACGATGGCGCAACCGCTCGAAGGGCTCGGCGCGCTATGCCGAGCAGCCGGCGCGCTCAGCTATGTCGATGCCACCGCAACGATCGGCGGCATGGAGATCGCGACCGATCGCTGGGGCATCGACGTCGTCACCGGCGGCCTCCAGAAATGCCTCGGCGGCCCGTCCGGCTCCGCCCCGATCACAATCTCCGACACCGCCGCCGAGCACATCGCCGCACGCCGCCATGTCGAGCGCGGCATCCGACGCGACGATATTTCGGACGGCGCCGGCCCGCGGATCGGCTCAAACTATTTCGACCTCGCGATGATCATGGACTACTGGTCCGACAAGCGCCTCAACCACCACACCGAAGCTACCTCGATGCTCTACGCCGCAAGGGAATGCGCGCGGCTGGCACTCGGCGAAGGCCTCGAAGCCCGCTTCGCACGCCACGCCTCGGCAGGCCGCGCGATGACCGCCGGCTTTCGCGCGATGGGCCTTCGCGTCTTCGGCGACGACGCGTACCGGATGACCAACGTCACCGGCGTCCACATCCCCGCCGGCGTCGACGGCGAGAGCGTCCGCACCGCGATGCGCGAGCATTTCGAGATCGAGATCGGCACCGCCTTCGGTCCGCTCCAGGGCAAGGTCTGGCGGCTAGGTGCGATGGGCTACAACGCCATGAAGCATAAGGTGCTGCTCACCCTCGCCGCGCTCGAGGCGTGCCTGAAGGCAGAGGGTTACCTCCTCCCCGACGGCGAAGCGGTTAAGGCCGCGCTTGAGGCATGGCACGCATGACGCTCGCGCGAGACCTGATCGGCTACGGCGCCTCACCTCTCGACCCTCGATGGCCCGGCGATGCCCGCGTCGCGCTGCAGTTCGTCATCAACTACGAGGAGGGCGCCGAGAACAGCGTCCTCAACGGCGATGCCGGCTCGGAGGCGTTCCTTTCCGAAATGGTCGGCGCCGCGAGCCACCCCGACCGCGCGATGGCAATGGAAAGCCTTTACGAATATGGCGCTCGAGCTGGGTTCTGGCGCCTCCACCGCCTCTTCACCGAACGCGCCCTCCCCGTCACGGTGTTCGGCGTCGCCCGCGCGCTCGAAATGAACCCCGCCGCAGTCGACGCCATGATCGCCGCTGATTGGGAGATCGCCAGCCACGGCCTGCGCTGGATCGACTACCAGACCGTCCCCGAAGCCGTCGAACGCGCGCACATCGCCGAGGCCATCGCGCTCCACACCCGCCTCACCGGCACCCGCCCGCTCGGCTGGTACCAGGGCCGCACCTCGCCCAACACTGCGCGGCTGATCGCGGAAGAAGGCGGTTTCACCTACGACGCCGACAGCTACGCCGACGATTTGCCCTATTGGGACCGCCGCCACACGGCCGCACAACTGATCGTCCCCTACACGCTCGACGCCAACGACATGAAGTTCGTGGCGCAAAATGGCTTCACCGAGGGCGACCAGTTCTTCCGCTACCTCCGCGACACGTTCGAGCAATTGCGCAGCGAAGGCGGCCGGATGATGTCGGTCGGCCTCCACGCGCGCATCGCCGGCCGCCCCGCCCGCGCACTCGCGCTCGCCCAGTTCCTCGACCACGTCATCGCCAGCGGCGAAGCCTGGGTCGCGCGCCGCATCGATATCGCCCGCCACTGGATGGAGGTGCATCCGGCATGACGATCGACGATCCAACCCTGCTCGCCGAAGTGACTCACGCGTTCGAGGCGTATGAGCGCGCGCTGATGGCGGACGACATTGCCGCGCTTGACGCGCTGTTCCACGCCGCGCCCACCACCAACCGCTACGGCGTCGGCGAAGTCCTGTACGGCATCGACGCGATCCGGGACTTCCGCAAAGGCCGCGGCGGCTCCCCCCAGCGCACGCTCGGCCGCGTCGCGATCACCGTCTACGGCGACGCGTTCGCCACCGCGGAAGCCGAGTTTCACCGCGAAGGCAGCGATCGTCGCGGCCGCCAGACGCAAGCCTGGGTGAAGTTCGCCGACGGCTGGAAAGTGGTCTCCGCACATGTCAGCCTCGAAGGGACGACGCATTGACCGGCGCCGACAACGACGCGTTCGTCGCACGCCACGCCGCGCTGTTCGAGCATTCGCCGTGGGTGGTCGAGCGCGCCGCCGAGGCGCTGCCCATCACCGACGTCCACGCCGGACTGACGGCCGCGGTCCACGCTGCAAGCCCCGAGGAACAGCTCGCCCTGATCCGCGCGCACCCCGAACTCGCCGGTAAGGCCGCGATCGACCGGACCCTCACGGAGGCCTCCGCCGCCGAACAAGCCTCCGCCGGCCTCAACCGCCTGACGCCCGCCGAGTTCGACCGTTTCCACGCCCTCAACGCGGCCTATAGAGACCGGTTCGACTTCCCGTTCATCATCTGCGTACGCCTCACCGACAAGGCCGGCATCCTCGCCGCGATGAAGCAGCGTCTCGGCAACCCGCGCGACATCGAGGTCGCCACCGCGCTCGACCAGATCGGCGAGATCGTCCGGCTGCGGCTGGAGGACCTCCCGTGATCGGCCTTCAAGCCCTCGAAACGGACCTGGCCCGCCAACTCGCGCTGATCGGCCACGGCGGCCCAGACTGGACCCGCCGCCGCGTGTACCTCGAAGGTCATGTCCACGACGTCATCATCGTCGGCGGCGGCCAGAGCGGACTCGCCGTGGCGTTCGGCCTGCTGCGCGAGCGCGTCTCGAACATCCTCGTCATCGACGAGAACCCAGCAGGCTATGAAGGCCCGTGGGACACCTATGCGCGGATGATCACGCTCCGCACGCCGAAGGGCCTCAACCCGATCGACTTCGGCATCCCCGCGCTCAGCTTCCGCGCATGGTTCGAAGCCCAACACGGCACCGAAGGCTGGGACGCCCTCGACAAGATCCCCCGCGGCGACTGGATGGCGTACCTCCGATGGTATCGCCGCGTGCTCGCCCTCCCGGTCCGGAACGACGCGAAGCTAGAACTGATAGAACCGCTCGAAGACAATTTCTACCGCCTCCACATCGCCGGCCAAGCACCTCTGCTCGCGCGCAAAGTCGTCCTCGCCACCGGTATCCAGGGCGGCGGCGAATGGCACGTGCCCGCAATGATCGCCGACGCGCTACCCCGCACGCTCTACGCCCACACCAGCGAACCGATCGACTATGCCGCGCTCGCGGGCAAGCGGATCGGTATCCTCGGCGGCGGCGCGTCCGCATTCGACAACGCCAACGCCGCGCTGGAAGCGGGCATCGGCGCCTGCGAGGTCTTCATCCGACGCAAAGTCCTGCCGCGTATCAACCCCATCCGCCACATGGAGCGCGTCGGTTTCACCGGCCGCTACCCAGCTCTCGCCGACGCCGACAAATATGCGGTGATAACGGCGTTCCTCGGCCACAACCAGCCGCCCACTAACGACACGTTCGCGCGCGCTTCCGCGAAACCGGGCTTCGCGCTCCACCTCGGCGCACCCTGGCTGTCGGTCGCAGCCGAAGACGGCAAGGTCCGGGTGGCTACCCCGCAAGGCGAGCATATTCTGGATTTCGTCGTGCTCTCGACCGGTCTCGTCAGCGATTCCGGTCTGCGTGCCGAACTCAAACTGGTCGCCGGCAAGATCGCGCGCTGGGCCGACCGTTACACTCCTGCAGCCGGCCAGGCGAATGCGCTGATCGATGCGCATCCCTATCTCGGCACCGGCTTCGAACTGCTCCCCCGCGACCCCGCCGACGCTCCTGCGCTGCACGGACTGTTCGCGTTCAATTACGCGGCACTGGTGAGCCTCGGCCTATCCGCGTCGGCGCTGTCCGGGCTTCGCACCGCGCTGCCCCGCGTGACGAAAGGCATCACCGACCAGCTCTTCCTCGACGACCGCGAAGCGCTCGTCGCCGACCTGCTCGCCTATGACGAAGCCGAATTCGTCGGCGAATGGCCCCGTCTTCAGGACACCGCAGCATGACGACCCTCTCCACCCACGTCCTCGACACCGCACATGGCCGGCCCGCCGCCCATGTCGCCGTCCGGCTGTCGACCGCGGCGGGCGTCTGGCTGTTCTCCGCCGTCACCAACGCAGACGGCCGCTGCCCCGGCCTGCCCGCCATCAAGCCCGGCCGCTACCGCCTCGAATTCTCCGTCGCCGAGTATTTCCGGAGCCTCGACGTCGCCCTGCCCGACCCGCCGTTCCTCGATATCGTCGCGATCGACTTCGGCATCGCCGACGAAGCCGGCCATTACCACGTGCCGCTGCTCGTCTCCCCGTTCGCCTACTCGACCTATCGCGGCAGCTGACATGACCGTCCGCTTCCTGCTCGACGATCAGGTGGTCGAACTCAGCGAGGTCGATCCGACCGCCACGCTGCTCGACCATCTCCGCTACCGGATGCGCCGGACCGGCACCAAGGAAGGCTGCGCGGAGGGCGATTGCGGCGCCTGCACCGTCCTCGTCGGCGACCTCGACGCATCGCAGGACACGGTAACGTGGCGCGCGGTAAACGCCTGCATCCTGTTCCTGCCGATGCTCCACGGCAAGGCGCTGCTGACGGTCGAAAGCCTCGCGAAGGACGGCGCGCTCAACCCCCTCCAGACCTGCATGGCGGAAAACGGGAGCTCGCAATGCGGCTTCTGTACGCCCGGCTTCGTCATGTCGCTCCACGGCCGCAGCATCGGCGCGACCGGCCACACGCTCCCGGTCGCCGACGTGATCGCCGGCAACCTCTGCCGCTGCACCGGTTATGGCCCAATCCTCGCGGCGGGCGATACCGGCGCACCATATTCCCGCGATGACGCTCCGTTGGTCGCCAGACTGAAGGCGCTCGGCGAAACGGACACCGTCGCGGGGCGCCTCGGCGACCGCCGATGGTTCATCCCGCGCACCGCGACCGTGCTCGCCGACCTGCTCACGCAATACCCCGACGCACGCATCGTCGCAGGCGCAACCGATATCGGCCTCTGGGTCACCAAGGGCCTGCGAACGATCGACACGCTGATCTTCGTCGGCGACATCCCCGAACTGGCCCGGATCGAAGACACCCCCCAGGGCCTGACGATCGGCGCCGTCGTTCGCTACGCCGACGCACATGACGCCTTCACCCGTCTCCACCCCGACCTCGGCGAACTGACCCGACGCCTCGGCGGTCTCCAGGTCCGCAACGCCGGCACGATCGGCGGCAACATCGCCAACGGCTCCCCGATCGGCGACGGCCCGCCGGCTTTCATCGCACTCGGCGCGACGCTCACGGTGCGCAGCGCCGAAGGCCGCCGAACGATGCCGCTCGAAAGCTATTTCGTCGAATACGGACACCAGGATCTCCGCCCCGGCGAGTTCGTCGAGAGCCTCCACATCCCTCGCCCCGATGCGGACGCCGTGATCCACATCTCGAAACTCGCGCGGCGCTTCGACAGCGACATCACCGCGGTCTGCGGCGCGTTCAACCTGACCGTCCGCGACCGCGAGATCACCACCGCCCGCGTCGCCTTCGGTGGCATGGCCGCAACCCCGAAGCGCGCCGTCGGATGCGAGGCAGCCCTCACCGGCCAGCCCTTCACCCTCGCCACGATCCAGACCGCCATGGACGCGCTTCGCACCGATTACGCCCCGCTCACCGACGTCCGCGGGTCCGCGGCCTACCGCATCGACGCCGCCGCCAACCTGCTCCTCCGCCTCTGGTACAAGGCGCAGGGCGAAACCGTCTCCGTGCTCGACCTGGAATCCGCCGGTGCCTGACCGCAATCCCAAGCCAAGCAACCCGCACGACAGCGCCCGCCTCCACGTCAGCGGCGCCGCGCTGTACGTCGACGACGTCGCCGAACCCGGCGACATGCTCCACCTCGCATTCGGCCAGAGCAGCGAAGCGCATGCCGGGATCGCCGCGATCGATCTCACCGCAGTCCGCGCCGCGCCTGGGGTCGTCGCGGTCTTCACCGCGGCCGACATCCCCGGCGCGAACAACGTCAGCCCCGTCGCCAAGGACGACCTCCTGCTCGCCGACGGCGAAGTCCTGTACGTAGGCCAGCCCATATTCCTCGTCGCCGCGACCAGCCAGCGCGCCGCCCGCGCCGCCGCCCAGCTCGGTACCATCAACTATGAACCGCGCCTCGCCCGCCTGACGATCGACGCGGCCCGTGACGCACGATCGCTGATCGAGCCGACCCAGCGCATGGCCCGGGGCGATGCGCGCGCCGCACTCGACACCGCCCCTCACAAAATCGCAGGCGGTTTCGCAATGGGCGGACAGGATCATTTCTACCTCGAAGGGCAAGTCGCGGTCGCCACCCCGGGTGAAGACGGGCAAGTCCATATCCTCAGCTCGACCCAGCATCCGAGCGAGATCCAGCACCTCGTCGGGCACCTGCTCCACCGCAACTCGGCCGACGTCACCGTCGAAGTCCGCCGGATGGGTGGCGCGTTCGGCGGCAAGGAGACGCAGGCCGCCGCCTTCGCCGCCGCCGCCGCGCTGGTCGCCGACACGACCGGCCGCCCCGCCAAATTCCGCTGCGACCGTGACGACGACATGATCATGACCGGCAAGCGGCACGACTTCGAGATTGCTTACGACGTCGGCTACGACGACGAAGGCCGCATCCTCGCGCTGCGACTCCACCTCGCCTCGCGCTGCGGGGCCACCGTCGACCTCTCCCCCGCGATCAACGACCGCGCGATGTTCCACTGCGACAATTGCTACTGGCTCCCCGACGTCGAGATCCTGTCCGAACGGCTGAAGACCAACACCGTCTCCGCCACGGCCTTTCGCGGATTCGGCGGGCCGCAGGGCATGTTGGCGATCGAGCGGGTGATCGACGACATCGCCGCGCATCTCGGCCGCGATCCGTTGGAGGTCAGGCTCGCCAACCTCTACGCGCCAGATCGCAACGTCACGCCCTACGGCATGACAGTTGCCGACAATATCGCCCCGCAACTGATTGCCAAACTTCGAGAAGACGCGTCCTACGATGCGAGACGGCAGGCGGTGGACGCCTTCAATGCACATAGCCCCATCATCAAGAAGGGCATCGCGCTCACTCCCGTAAAATTCGGGATCAGCTTCACCACGACGCATCTCAACCAGGCCGGCGCGCTGGTGCACGTCTATGCGGACGGCAGCATCCAGATCAATCACGGCGGCACCGAGATGGGCCAGGGCCTCTACATCAAGATCGCGCAGATCGTCGCGGACGTCTTCGCGGTGCCGGTATCGCAAGTCCGCATAACGGCCACGCGCACCGACAAGGTCCCGAACACCTCGGCCACCGCGGCCTCGTCCGGCGCGGACCTCAACGGCATGGCCGCCTACAACGCGGCCATGACGATCCGCGACCGCCTGACCGATTTTCTGGCGCGGACCTTCGAGTGCGCCGACGTGCGGTTCACCCCGGAAGGCGTGACCGCCGGCACCGAAACCCTAACCTTCCGCGAAGTCGCCCGAAAAGCGAATATGGGCCGCATCTCGCTGTCCGCGACGGGCTATTACGCGACCCCCGGCATCGCGTACGATCGCGCCGCACACAAAGGCCGTCCGTTCTTCTACTTCGCATACGGCGCAGCGCTCGCCGAAGTCGCGATCGACACGCTCACCGGGGAGCACAAGGTCCTGGCCGTCGACATCCTCCACGACGTCGGCCGCTCGCTCAACCCGGCGATCGACATCGGTCAGATCGAAGGCGGCTTCCTCCAGGGCCAGGGCTGGCTGACCACCGAGGAAATCGTGTTCGACGCCAAAGGCCGGCTGCTCACGCATTCGCCCGCCACCTATAAGATCCCGACTGCGTCCGATCGTCCGCGCCATCTCAACATCGCGCTGTGGGACGGCGAGAATGTCGAGGCGACGATCGGCCGGTCGAAAGCGGTTGGCGAGCCGCCGTTCATGCTCGCCATCGCCGTCTTCTCCGCGCTGACCCAGGCCATCGCCGCAACCGCCCCCGACAGGCGCACCCTCCCCCCGTTGAACGCGCCCGCCACCCCCGAAGCGATCCTCCGCGCGATCGCCGGCCACCACGCATGACCGACTGGCTGACCTGGCTCCGCGACATCGCGCCTCACGAACCCACGGCGATGATCAGCGTCCTCGCCAGCGAAGGCTCGGCCCCACGCGGTGCCGGCACGCGCATGCTGGTGACGCCATGGGCGCTTCACGGCACGATCGGTGGCGGGCAGCTCGAATACCGCGCGGTCGAGCAAGCGCGCGCCATTCTCGCTCACCCCGCCGGAAGCTGGCGCATCCAGGACTACCCGCTCGGGCCGTTGCTAGGCCAATGCTGCGGCGGCCGCGTGCGGTTGCTGGTCGAGCATATCGACGCCGACACGCTCGGCTGGATCGCCGACACTGCCGAGGAACGCGTTCTCGTCTCGACGCTCACTGCCGCCAGAATCGACCGCCACGTGAGTGCCGACACCCTCCCTAACGCGCTTTCCGCCCGAGGACCCATCCCGCTCGCCGGAACGACATTCGCCGAGATCGTCGGCCGACGGCGGCGCCCGGTCTATCTCTTCGGCGCCGGCCATGTCGGCCAGGCCATCGCCCGCCACGCCACCAACCTGCCGTTCCGCTTGGCGTGGTTCGACACCCGTCCGGTGTTCGAAGCGATCGACGGCATCGCAATAGTGCCCGAAGCCTCGATCGCCGCGTGTATCGCGGACGCGCCGGTCGATAGCGCAATCCTGATCCTCACCCACGACCACGCCATCGATTACCAACTGACCAAGGCTGCGCTCGAACGCACGCCCGTCGCGTTCGTCGGCCTCATCGGATCGGCCACCAAGCGCGCCCGGTTCGACGCAAGGCTCGACCGAGAAGGCATCCCCGCCGAGGCTAGAGCGCGCCTGACCTCCCCGATCGGCATCGCCCGCGTGGCCGGCAAGGAACCCGACGTCATCGCCATCTCCGCCCTAGCCCAACTCCTGCAACTCACGAGCCCCTGATGCGCAAAGCCTTCCGCGGCGAGATCCTGTCCGTCGCCCATGATCCCCGCGACGATCCGGACGCGGTCCGCCACGAAGGCGACGGCCTCCTCGTCATCGAGGACGGCATCGTCGTCGCCCGCGGCCACCACGCCGACCTCGCCGAGCGCTTCGCCGACGTCCCGACCGAGACGCTGCCGGGCCTCGTTGTCCCCGGCTTCGTCGACGCGCACGTCCATTACCCGCAGATGGACCGCATCGCCTCGCACGGCGCGCAGTTGCTCGACTGGCTCGACCGCCACATCTTCCCCGCCGAACGCGCCTTCGCAGAGCGCGCGCATGCCGACGCTGTGGCGAGCGCGTTCCTCGACGAACTGCTCCGCAACGGCACGACCAGCGCGCTCGTCTTCCCGACCGTCCACGCGCATTCGGTCGACGCCCTGTTCGGGGCCGCACTCGGCCGCGACATGCGCATCATCTCCGGCAAGGTGCTCATGGACCTCGGCCCCGACGGCCTTGCCGACTCCCCCGACCTAGCCCGCAGCGAGACCGAAGACTTGATCCGCCGCTGGCAGGGCAAAGGACGGCTCGGCTACGCGATCACGCCAAGGTTCGCGCTCACCTCTTCCGACGACCAACTCCGCGTCGCCGGCGACCTCGTAGCCGCGCATCCCGATGTCTTGCTGCACACGCATCTGTCCGAGAACGTCCACGAATGCGCCGCCGTCGCCGCACGGTTCAGCGATGCACGCGACTATCTCGACGTCTACGACCGGTTCGGCTTGGTCGGCGCGCGCTCGGTGTTCGCGCACGGCGTGCATCTGTCCGATCGCGCCTGCAATCGCCTCGCAAAGAGCGGCGCCGGTATCGCCGTGTGCCCGAGCTCGAACCTGTTCCTGGGCTCCGGCTTCTTCGATTTCGGCCAGGCCGACGCGCACGGCGTTCGCCTCGGTCTCGGCACCGATATCGGCGCGGGCACCAGCTTCTCGATGCTGCACACCGCAGGGCTCGCCTACCAAGCCGCACTCGCCCGCGAAGTTTCGCTCGACCCGTTCCGCGCGCTCTACCTCGCCACCGCGGGCAGCGCGGCGCTGCTGCACATCGACGACCGGGTCGGCAGTCTGGAACCCGGCCAGGAAGCCGATTTCGCCGTCCTCGACGATACCGCTACGCCGCTGCTCGCGCGCCGGACACGCGGCGCCAGTCTCGCCGAACGCCTATTCGCGCTACAGATCCTTGCCGACGACCGGGCGATCCACCGGACTTACGTGCTCGGCGAAGTCGCGTGGGACAGAGCCCAAGGTTTCGCCCGCCGCAGTGCTGATCACTCCTCCTGACCGGCTTCCATCGACGCCGGATAGCTCAGTTGCGCAAAGCCGTTCTCGATCTCGCGCAGGACCAGGCCCGCCGCATAGGACGGCGTCCGCGCCGACGCGGTGCACAGCGCCAGGATCATCGGCCGCAGGATCGCGTCGGAAATCCTGGTGAACTGCAACAGCCCGCGTCGCACCTCGGTCGTCACGTCGATCGAGGTCAGGATGCCGATCCCGACGCTCTGCAGTACCAGCGACGTAATCATCTGGATATTGTCCGACCGCACCGTCTTGTCGACCACGACGCCGGTATGCCCTTCGAGCGCCGCGATCTGCTGGCACACCGCGAGCGGCTCGGCGGGCACGATCAACGCGGAACCCGCACAGGCCGAGAACCGCGCCTCGCGCTGCTGACCGAGTGGATGCCCGGCCGGTGTCAACAGCCCGAGCACAACCTCGACGAACGCGCGCACGGTGATGCCGCGAAAGGACTGCGGCTCGAAGAAGATGCCGAAATCCACCTCGCCGCTCAAAATCGCGCTGCGCACCGCGTCGTTGTTCAGCACCTTGATGCCGATCGTGATGCCCGGATACTGGGTCTGGATCGCATGGACGATGCTCGGGATATATCCCTTGGCCAGCGCATCGATGATCGCGATGTCGACATGGCCGCGCTTCAGCCCGCGCAGATCCTCGATCTGGGTCCGGACGTCGGCTAGCTCTTTCTGCCATTTCAGCCCGGACGCCATCAGCATCTCGCCCGCCGCGGTTAGCCGCAGTCCGGTCGGCAGGCGCTCAAACAGCGGCATCCCCAGGTCCGCCTCAACGTTCAGGATCTGCCGGTCGATCGCCGAGGCCGACACGTTGAGCACGTCGGCAGCCTTGCGGATCGAGCCGAGCCGCCCGACCGCGACGAAGTAGCGCAGGAAACGCGAAAAGGCGGGCATGAACCACTCTGTTTTATGCAACGGACGGCATCGCTCATGGCATCAGGGCGGTGCAGGTCAACCCCCGCGCCTACTGCCGAAATCGATCATTGCGGGAAAGTCTTGATCGATATCAGTCGCATTTCGGCAACCCGCCGATAGAACGACGCGCATGAGCAAGCCGATCACGTTCTTCATCCATCATCAGGGCCGCGGCCACGCCAATCGCGCGATGGCGATCATCCGCGAACTCCCCGCCGACCGCGCGGTGACGATCCTGACTGCCAAGCCGTCGCTGTTCGACGGGTTCGAGCGATCGATTGCGATCGCCGCGCTGCCCGACATGATCGGCGCGCCGGTGCCGACCCCGGAGCTGTTCGCGCAAGCGACGCCCGAGGTGATGCACTGCGTCCCGCTCGGCGTGACCAAGACGCGGTCGACGATGCGGACGATCGTCGACCATCTCGACGATGTCGACCCGGCGCTGTTCGTGGTCGACGTCTCGGCGGAGATCGCACTGCTCGCGCGGATCGCCAGCGTGCCCGCGATCAGTATCCGCATGCACGGCGACCGGCTCGATCCCGGCCATCTCGGCGCGTACCAGGCGAGCGTCGGCCTGCTCGCACCGTTCGGCGAACCTCTCGAGCAGGCCGACACGCCCGACTGGGTGCGCACGAAGACGTGTTACGCGGGCGGCCTGTGCACGACGGTCGACGCCGTCCCGACCAAGGCGGAAGCGCGCGCGAAACTCGGGCTCGATCCCGACCAGGAGATCATCGTCGTCCTCACCGGCGGCGGCGGCGCGGGCACGCCGTACGCGCCGCTGACGATGGCGGCGCGGGCGGTGCCAGACGCGCTGTGGCTGGTGTTGGGCCCGGTCCACCGCGAGGGTCACGAGACCGATTTCGGCAATCTGGTCGAGCGGGGCTGGGTCCCCGGCGTCACCGATCACATCGCCGCCGCCGACGTCGTCATCGCGTCCGCCGGCGACAACACGGTGCACGAGATCGCACGCGTTGGCCGACCTTATGTATGCGCGCCGGAATGGCGGTATTTTGGCGAACAGACCCGCAAGGCGGAGCGGCTCGCGGAACTCGGCGCCGCGGTCGCACTGCCCGCATGGCCCGGCGCGCTGGCGCCGTGGCGCGGCATCCTGGATGCGGCGAAGGCGCTCGACCCGACCGCGCTGGCGGACCTGTACGACGCGGACGCGGCGAAGGTCGCGGCCGACTATCTGGAAGGGCTGGCGGTGTCGTTATGGGCGCCGGCGTAATGTGATCACTCGTTCTTTCTGACGGTCCAGCATTCCCATTACCTCGCCCCGCCGCCCGCCCTACACCGCCTCCCGTCACCCCAGCGAAAGCTGGGGTCTCCCGCGGGGCAGGTGGCGGCCGCCCCACGATGAGATCCCAGCTTTCGCTGGGGTGACGGGCTCATCGCGGAGGCGTTTAGAGCGGGCGGGCTGCAGAAATGCTTGCGGGGAGCGACCGGCAATCTTCGCCCCATCCGGGTTGATGCCAACGCGCCCAACCTCAGCTAAACAAGACCCCCGCGGGCATCCGCGACGCCGCAACCTCTTCCACCCCGGGCCGGCGCAACACCGTGATCGTGTCCGCATCCCACCCAATCAACCCGCGCTCGGCGAACTGTCCCAACCAATAGTCCATGCACCACCGCCCCCAGGTCGCGCGGAACAGGCGGGCGTTGCGCACGATCGCATCGAAATGCTGATAGGCCGGCGTGTGGACGACATGATGCTGGTGATACGCCCGCGCCCCCCCGACCCACCACATCGCGATGTCCGCCCGCTCCAGCCGCGCGGCGAAGTCGGTCTCCTCGCCGCCGTAACCGACATAGCGCTCGTCCATGCCGCCGGCGCGATCCCAGTCCTCGGCCGAGATCGCGAACGACAGGCCCCATAATTCGCCGTGATCGGGTGTCGGCCGTATCTCGTCCAGCGCGATCGGCGGCTTGGCCGGATGGCGCTGACCGACTGCATCGAGCATAGCGAAATCGAGCCCGTCATCGAGTGCCCCCGCAGGCAGATACAGCACATCACCCAAGCGTATCCCGCCGGGCCATGCCGACGTCTCTGTATAGCATTCGACCAGGGTAGGCGACGGCACGCAGTCGACGTCGAGGAAGATCAGCTGCTCGCCTCTCGCCGCCTCCGCCGCCCGGTTCCGCGCCGCCGCCAGCGGCATCTCGTCCCCCGCGACGAACACCGACCGGATCGGAAACCGCGTTTCCGGCAAGCCGTCATGCGGCGCGTCCTGCATATACGCGATCACCAGCTCGTCGGGCGCGCGCGTCGACGCGTTCAGCCCGGCGATCAGGTTGACGAGATGCTCGCGCCGGCCCCGTACCAACGTCAGGACGCTGACACTCACGACGCCTTCCGGATCCCCGCCCCGACGCCGCGGAAATACGACACTCCCTCGATCACCCCGCGCGCATGATGCCCGACCGACACATAGCCGTGCGCGAGATCGGCACGCGAACCCAGCCCGTCCGAATAATTGCCGACGATGATCGCATGGCGCGACGATCGCAGCATCTCGATATCGTTGCCGCTGTCGCCCGCGACGATCACCTGCCGGGCGCCGAGCCCCAGTCGCCGCCGGACGTGCTCGACCGCCGTGCCCTTCGACGCGGCATGCGGCAGGATGTCGAGATAGCGCCCATGGCTCTGGATGATCGAACAGCTATGGCCGTGCTCCGCCAGCAGCGCGCGGACGCGTTCCGCCGCCGCCATGTCGCCGTCAGCGAAATAGCTGAGCTTGAACCGGCGTTGCTCGAGCGGACTTTGCGGCGTCAGCGCGGCATGGCGCGCGATCAGGTCGGCCACCGCCTCGCGGTCCCAGCCCGCGGCGATGATCCCGTCCCATTCGGTATCGCGGTCGTACACCGCGCCGCCGAGCGTCCGGTAGTAGATCTCCGACCCGACCGACGTGATCAGGATCTCCGGCCTCGGCGCATCATGCTGGCCGAGCACCGCCATCGCGCTGTGGAAGCTGCGCCCGGTCGCGATCGCGAACGCCACGTCGGTCTGCGCGCCGTGCCATTTCGCAAAATCGCCGACCCCGTCCGCACAGCCGATCAGCGTCCCGTCGATGTCCGATACCAACAGCAGTTCCGGCGTACGCGTCGCCGCCGGTGTCGCCGCGCCGATCACCTCGCCCAACAGTTCGGCGTAGAGCGCGACGTGCCGGTCCCAGTCATACGCGCGGATCGCTACTGATCCCGCCGCGGAATAGCGGGTCCACAGTGCCGGATCGGACAGGATCTTAAGCAGCCCGTCGGCGATCGCGGTTGGCGATCGCGGATCGATCAGGATGCCGTTGCCGCACGTCTCGACGATGTCGTTCGGCCCGCCGCTGTCGGTCGCGACCACCGGCAACCCGCTCGCCGCCGCTTCCAGCAGGGTCAGCCCGAACGGTTCGTTGAGCGCCGGGTTGACGAACACCCCCCGCCTCTCGCGTGCATGGGCATAGACCGCAGCGATGTCGTCGGGATGATGCTGCTTGGGATACGCCACCTTCCCGTACAGGTCGTACCGGTCGATCAGCTGCAGCAACTCGGCGAGGTTGTCGCGGATCTCCGGCTCGAGCGCGGTCAGATCGTCGCGCGTCCCCGCCAGGATCACAAGGTTCGCTGCCGCCTGCAACGCCGGCGAATTGCCATAGGCGTGGACCAGAGCCGCCAGGTTCTTCTTCGTGACCGGTCGTGCGATCGCCAGGATCACCGGCTTGCCGGGCTCGGTCAGGAAGCGGTCGAACAGCGCATCGACCTTCGGATCGGTCGGGCAGTTCGCGAATTGCTTCAGGTCGCTGCCCGGCGCGAACACGCGGATCCGGCCCGGATCATAGGCATCGTAATCGGCATATTGCACCTCGGCCTCGTCGCGCGACGAGGCGATGATCGCTGCCGCCGCGCCGATCGCTTCCTCCTCGATGGCGATGCGTCGATCCAGCCCGGCGGTCTCCGCACAGTCGCGATCGAACGCGGCGCGCTTCACCCGCCCCAGCGAATGCGCGGTGAACACGTACGGGATCCCGGTCCGCGCCGACACCCGCGCGGCAACCAGCCCGGCATCGGCATAATGCGCGTGCATCACGTCGGGCCGGCGGTCCAGCGCGTCGATATGGTCGACCAGCGCATCGACCAGGCTGTCATGCTCAGTCCACAGATCTTCCTTCACCAGATATGCGTCGGATGCGGTCGACAGCCGCACGATCCGCGTCTTCGCATCGATCCGCTCAACCGGCTCGGCATAGCATTCCGCATACACCGCGTGATGGAAGGCGCGCGTGACGATCTCCATCCGGTCGATCGCCGGATGCCGCCCGCTGGCCGTGACGAGATCCAGCAGATAGCGGATATGACCACCGGTATCTGCAGTGATGCCATATTCGACATCGATTGCGCGCAGACACCCCTGCAACGCGATATGGAGAACGAACACCCTTCCCCCGTTCATCTATGATTCAGACAACGGAACCGCTTGCGGGGTTGCGGGGTTCCCGGCACATGCCATCAAAATCCTTGATATTAATGCAGGTTAGTCAGTTCGCCAGCGCAGCGGTAATACGGTGAGAATCGGCCTGCTGACCTGGGCCTACCCGCCCGAAAAGAGCGGCCTTACCCGCGCCGCGCGTGAGATCGCGCAGTCGCTGGCAGGCGCCGGCCACCACGTTACGGTATTCACGATGGACCGCCGCGAGCACGGCCGAGACGGCCGGGTCGACGTGATCGGCTGTGCGCCGCGCGAAGGATCGCTGCAGGCACGCATCCGCAAGATTGCCGCGATCGGCCACCTCGTCGCACCGCTGGCCTTTCGCCGCGCCGTCGCCTGCGAACATCGTCGCGAACCCTTCGACGTAATCGAGGCGACCAACTGGTACGCGCCCGGCCTGGCGATCGCGCTCGCTGGCCCCGCCCCGCTGGTGACGCGCAACTCGACCCCGGCCGCGACCTCTGCCGCCACCGTCACGTCTCTTCGCGACCGGATCGATCGCCGGGCAGCGATGCTCGCCGAACGCCTCTCGGCCCGGCGCGGCAAGGCGCTCATCTCGAACACGCAGCTTCACGGCGAGAAGATCGCGGCGTTGTACGGCGTCCCGGCACCCGCCGCCGACGACCGACGCCACGCGGTGATCGGGCTCAGCCTGTCACCCGAGATCGTCGCCCGCGGCCAGGCCGCACCCTATCCCACCGGCACCCCTATCGAACTGCTGTTCGTCGGACGCGACGAGCACCGCAAGGGCTTCGACGCGCTGATCGCCGCGCTGAAGATCCTCTCGCGCCGCGCCGACGCCGGCATGCCAGAGTTCCGCCTGACCATCGTCGGCGTCCATGCCGAGGTTCTGAAGGCAATGCCGGCATCCGCCCGCGCACGCCTGCGCTGCCATCACCGCGTCGATGAACCGCTGCTCCACGATCTGATGGCCGCCGCGCACGTCATCGTCGCACCGTCGCGCTACGAGAGCTTCGGGCTCGTCTATCAGGAGGCGATGATGTTCGGCCGCCCCGTTGTCGCCTGCGCGGAAGACCCTAGTGCCCGCCTGTTCATCGGCGACAGCGGCGCGGGCCTGCTGGCAAAACGCTGTACCGGCGACGATCTCGCGACCCAAATCCAGCGCCTGATCGAGGACCCGGCGTTACGCGCGCACTATGCCGCCGCCAGTCGCAACGCATCGGGCATGTTCACCCGCGACACGCTCGCCAGCCAAACCATCGCCGCCTATCGCACTGCCACGGAATCATACGGCGCGAGCAGCAACGCCTCGTCCTCGGGCCGCCCCGCCCCGGTCGACATCGCTTCATAGATCCGCGTCCGCTCGCGCACCCGCTTGCCATCAAGCCGGTGTTCGAGCGCCCCTGCGAGCGCCAACGAACTCTGGTCGAACGGCACCACCGGCCGCTCGTGCACGCGCCCGGCAAAGCGGATGTCGCTGCGGTTCAGCCGGTACTGAATGTCGGGATAGGACGCCGACTGTACCCCATCGACCATGTTCCGCCGCGGCAACCCCAGCGACCGCAACCCGTCCCGGTCCGCCGCCGCCACCAGCCAGCCGAGCGCACTTAGCGACGCTGGATCGGGCCGCTCGTCGGTATCGATCTGCAACACCCACCGCGTCCGAATCACGTCCTGCAACCGGTTGCGCTGCGCCGCGAAGTCGCCCTCGAGAGGGTGCGCGCAAATCTCGACCCACGCCACTTGCGTCGCAAGCGCGCGGGCCTCGTCCGCGGTGCCATCCAGTAATATGACGATGCGGCCGAACGCATCGCGCAGATCGGTCGCGATAGCGACGATATCCGCCTCGTCCGCCGCCCGCGCCATGACGCCCAACCCGACCTCATGCGACACGATTACAGCCGGCGTCGCAACCACGCGAGCGGGGCTATAGTCGGCCGGAAAGCGTAGTCCCTCCGGAGCAACCGTCACCGGCTCGACCTCGAACCCGAACCGCCAGGCCGCGTTGCGAGCCCCCGCCGGATCGAGCCTCCAACCCTCGGCGGGATCGCACTGCAGATCGATACCGCCGCTCTTCAGGCGCGCAACGATCTCGCCGGCCAGCCGGTCGACATCCGCAACGTCGCGCACCAGCAAGCGGCAGTGGCTACACTCCGACCAGTCCTCGCGCACGAGCCAGTCCCAGTTCCCACAGATCGAACACCGCAATTGCATAGCCGCGCAACCCCCAGCACCGTGGCGGGTTCCGCCTCAATACCCCAGCGTATGCGCCAGCGACAGCAGCAGCCAGTACAGACCGCCCGACAGCAGCATCGCCACCGGCAGAGTCATCAGCCATGCCAGCGCCATGTTCATGACCGTCCGGCGCTGCAACCCGGCACCGTTGGCGACACTCGCGCCGGCGACGCCCGACGACAGGATATGCGTCGTCGACACCGGCAGGCCGTACCGCTCCGCCAGCATGATCGTCGCGGCCGCAACCAGTTCGGCGGAGGCTCCCATCCCGTAGGTCAGGTGCGTCTTGCCGATCCGCTCGCCGACCGTGACGACGATCCGCTTCCACCCGACCATCGTGCCGAGCCCGAGCGCCAGCGCGACCGTGATCTTCACCCAAGTCGGAATATAGCGCGTGCCCTGCTCCAGCTTGCCGCCATAGGCCTTCAGCGTCGTGATTTCCTGCGCGGTGAACCGCCCCTGCGCGCCCTTGTCGGCAGCGATCAGCTTGGTCGTGTCGAGCACCAGGTACATGTCGTTGCGCAGGTTGGGCGTCGCCGCGGCAGGCACCTTGCCGAGCGATCCATAGCCCGCGATCCGGCTCGACACGTCGTCCGACAGCGTCGCCAGCGCACCGTAGACGACCGGATCGGCCACCCGCTTCGATTTCAGCGCCCGCGTCACTTCGGTCCGCGCGGCATCGACGCTGGCCGGGGCGCCATCGGCATGCGCGACATACGCCGCCGATGCGGCCTGCGCTGCCTGGACGAACGCCGGTGTCGCGCTCTCGGGCATCGTCCGGTTCAGCGCATAGGCGGTCGGCGCGCAGCCGATCAGGATCAGCATGATCAGCCCCATCCCCTTCTGTCCGTCATTGCCGCCGTGCGCGAAGCTGACCGCGGTGCACGTCCCGATCAGCAGCGCGCGAATACCACGCGGTGGCGGCGTCTGCCCCTCGGGGGCCTCGTACAGCTTCCGATCGCGCAGGAACCGCTTCATCACTAGCAGCAGCAACAGCGCGCCGACGAAACCGACGATCGGGCTGAACGCCAGCGCGGACAGCACCTTCCAGACCTGCCCCATGTCGACGCCCGAGGTCCCGTCCGCACCACCGTTGATCAGCTGGTTGGCGAGCCCGACACCCAGGATCGAGCCGATGAGCGCATGGCTCGACGAATTGGGAAGCCCGACCGCCCAGGTCGCGAGGTTCCACAGGATCGCCGCGAGCAGCAGCGCGAAGATCATCGCGAACCCGCCCGCGCTGCCGACATGCAGGATCAGGTCGACCGGCAACAAGGTGATGATCGAATAGGCGACCGCCCCCGACGACAGCATCACACCGAGAAAATTGAAGAACCCGGACCAGACGACCGCGAGCGGCGCGGGCATCGAATGCGTGTAGATGACGGTGGCGACCGCGTTGGCGGTATCGTGAAACCCGTTCACGAACTCGAACCCGAGCGCGATCAGCAGTGCGAGCGCCAGGAACGCGAACGCCCCGCCCGCCAGCGTCTCGCCGACCTGCGCGGTATCGGTGGCGATGCTGAACCCCGCATATGCGAGCCCGCCGACCAGGATCGCGAGGAAGATCCACCGCCCCGACGGATGCACCGCATGGTCGAGCCGGGGACCCGACGGTGCAGTACGCAGGCTTGCGATCGACTCGGACACCGCGATCGACGCCGGAATTATGCTGGTTGCCATGATGCCCCGCCATCGCGCAGCCGCGTGACGCTTTTATGACAGCCACGGTTTAACCTGGGTCAGGCGGCTACGGAAGAAATGCAGACGCCGCACGCCGCCTCGAAACTGCCCACCTTCCCGGGGCGCCTGCTCCGAAGCGCGGGCGCTCATACCCGCTTGCCCCACCGGCCCCCGTTCCCTACCTGTTCACCGGTGAACCAGATCGCCCAAACGTCCGCGCCGCAAGCAGAGCCTCCCTATCTCCGCGGCCTCAATCGGCCGCAGCGCGAGGCGGTGTTGACCACCGATGGCCCCGTCCTGATCATCGCTGGCGCCGGCACCGGCAAGACCGCGGCGCTCACCGCCCGGCTCGCGCACCTGATCTTCACGAAGAAGGCCTGGCCTTCGGAGATTCTGAGCGTCACCTTCACCAACAAGGCCGCACGTGAGATGCGCGAGCGCGTGGGGCGGCTGGTGGGCGATGCGGTCGAGGGGATGCCGTGGCTCGGCACCTTCCATGCGATCGCAGCGAAGATGCTGCGGCGCCACGCCGAACTGGTCGGGCTGCAATCGAACTTCACGATTCTCGACACCGACGACCAGTTGCGGTTGCTCAAGCAGCTGATCCTCGCTGCCGACATCGACGAGAAGCGCTTTCCGACGCGCAGCCTCGCAGGGTTGATCGACCAGTGGAAGAACAAGGGCCTCGTCCCCGCCGATATCGATGCGGGCGAGAGCGAGCGCTACGCCAATGGTCGCGGCGGCGAGCTGTACCAGCAATACCAAGCTCGCCTGATCGCGCTTAACGCGTGCGATTTCGGCGACCTGCTGCTCCACATGCTCGTCATCCTGAAGACGCATCGCGACGTGCTGAGCCTGTACCAGCAGCGCTTCAAGTACATCATGGTCGACGAGTATCAGGACACCAACTCGTCGCAATATCTCTGGCTGCGGCTGCTCGCGCAGGAGCGCAAGAACATCGCCTGCGTCGGTGACGACGACCAGTCGATCTATTCGTGGCGCGGCGCGCAGGTCGAGAATATTCTTAAGTTCGAGCGGGATTTTCCGGGGGCGAAGGTCATCCGGCTGGAGCAGAACTATCGGAGTACGCCGCATATTCTGGGCGCTGCGTCGGGCGTGATCGCGAACAATGGCGGACGCCTCGGTAAGCAGCTCTGGACCGAGCGCGACGTTGGGGAGAAGGTCAAGGTCATCGGCGTGTGGGACGGCCCGGAAGAAGCGCGCCGGGTCGGCGAGGAGATCGACATCGTCCGCCGCTCGGGCAAGTCGCTAGACGAGGTCGCGATCCTGGTCCGCGCGCAGCACCAGACGCGCGAGTTTGAGGACCGCTTCATCGCGATCGGCATGCCGTACAAGATCGTCGGCGGCTTCCGCTTCTACGAACGCGCCGAGATCCGCGACGCGCTGGCATACCTCCGCGTCGTCAACCAGCCCGCGGACGACCTCGCCTTCGAACGCATCGTCAACGTCCCCAAGCGCGGGCTCGGCGACAAGGCGGTCGCGCGCATCCACCAACTCGCGCGCGCCACCGGCACACCGCTGACCACCGCCGCGGCGCGTATCCTCGACACCGACGAACTGACCGGCGCCGCAAAGAAGTCGCTAGGCCGGCTGGTCGGCGATATCGCCCGCTGGCGCGACATGGCGACCAGCCTGCCGCACGCCGAGCTAGCGCGCCAGTTGCTCGACGAGAGCGGCTATACCGCTATGTACCAGGCCGAGAAATCGGTCGAGGCGACCGGCCGCCTGGAGAACCTCAGCGAACTCGTCCGCGCGATGGAGGAATACGACTCGCTCGGCGCATTCCTCGAACACGTCTCGCTGGTGATGGACAACGAGGGCGGCGCGCAGGATCCACAGGTCACGATCATGACCATTCACGCCGCCAAGGGCCTCGAATACGACACGGTATTCTTGGTCGGCTGGGAGGAAGGGTTGTTCCCGTCGCAGCGCTCGTTGGACGAGGGCGGCGTGAAGAGCCTCGAGGAGGAACGCCGCCTAGCCTATGTCGCGATCACGCGCGCACGGCGCTTGGCGGTGATCCTCCACGCCGCCAACCGCCGCATCTACGGCCAGTGGAACTCGTCGATCCCCTCGCGCTTCGTCGCCGAGCTCCCCGCCGAGCACATCGACACCGAAACCACGATGTCCGGCGGCGCGAGCCTCTGGCAAGCCAACTGGTCCGACCGCGCCGACCCCTTCGCCGACGTCGCCCGCGGCACTGGCCGCGGTCCCGGCTGGCAGCGCGCGTCAGGCACGGGCAGCACATTCTCTACCAAGCCCGCCCGCGTGGTGGAAAGCCGATCAAGCGCCGTCAGCCTCGGCAACAAAGGCCGCGACGACTTGTCGCTTGGGATGCGCGTTTTCCACCAGAAGTTCGGCTATGGCGCGATCGCCGAAATCGAAGGCAACAAGTTGGAGATCGACTTCGAGCAGTCTGGGCGAAAGCGGGTGATGGATAGCTTCGTGACAATAGGGTAGCTCGATGGCTAACCAAAAAAAGCGACATCACATCGTACCTGTGGTTTATCTTGAGCGGTTCGCCGACGATAGAGGAATGGTTGTTGTCACTCGCAAGGACGCACCGGACGCATTCACATACTCGCGTCCCACGGAAACCGGTTTCAGGCGATATTATTATAGCCAACCGGTCGAAAACGGATCGCAGAATAACAACGCCCTGGAAGATATATTTTCAAAACTTGAAAGCGAATGGGACATTGTCGCAAAAACTTTAGAAAGCCGCAATCCCGCCAATCATATTCTATCGTCTCTACTAGGATTTGTTGGCCTTCAAAGGGTACGAGTACCGGCGTTCCGGGACGCGATTGAGCATTCTATGGAGCGATATGCTCGGCAGGCCTTTGATCGTCTCAAAGGTGAAGGCAAAATGGAACCGCCGTTAGAATTTCCCAATTTGTTGGATGAGATACAGATTACGATCGATCCTCACCAATCTATTCATGCGATGGTCTCGCTTATGGCAAAGCTTGGACCTGCATTGGAACGCTTCGGTTACACGATAGCTCACAACGAGACATCAATTGATCTAATTACCAGCGACAACCCAGTCTGTTATTTTAAGTCGGGTACGATCGAGACGATGGTTCCCTATCCGCTCGATGCTAACCATCCCCAGGAGTTTCTCTTTCCAATAAGCCCTCGAACGGTTCTGGTAGGGTCTACCGTTGATCGTCACAGGTACCGAAGTCGTGGCTTGAAGCACGTCCAGACCAAGGACGAGGCCAAAATCCGCAAGTACAATCATATTATCGCGCGATTTGCGTATGAAACGCTTTTTTCAAAGTCCCCCCTGCCTACGGCGTTCGTTGTTAGCCATGCAGAGAAATCGCCGGTGTTGGCCCCGGATTTTGCGGGTTTTGGTCCCAATGGCTTTTTGCTACCGCCTTTCATATTGGGCTCGCGTCGAAAACTTCTGAAGTACCGCTGAGCGATCCACCGTCGAACTTCTGGTACCAGCGCCTCCGCTTGAGCAAGTTAGGTAACCGTAAAGCGCACTGCCGGCAGGATATGCTAGGGTCGAGCGAGCAACACGCTGCCTCACAATATGTACCGCAGCCGACAACCTCGTTCAGGAACGATGTCTCTCGACAGCCGTATCAACGGCGCATCCCGATCATCGGGTTCGAGAGGACATCTCATGAAGTTTACGCATCTCATCGCGGCCGGGTTGGCCTTCGCAACGCTTGGCCTCGGCACCGCCGCTCCTGCCGAAGCGCAGCGCGATCGCGGGTATAGCCAGCAGCGTCACGACGGCGATCGTGGCGATCACCGCGGCGACCGTCGCGATTTCCGCGGCAATGATCATCGCGGCGACCGCCATGACGACCGCCGCTATCGCGGCCGTGGCAACGATCGTCGCAACTGGAACAACAATCGCCGTTGCCGCACCGAGTGGCGCCATCATCGCCGCGTGCAGATCTGCCGTTGAGATAGCGCTTGATATCGAGCGGGCGGTAGCGCGATGCTGCCGCCCGCTCTCGTTGTGACCATCTAGAAGGATCCGGATCATGAAGCGTTTTCTCGGCACGGCTGCGTTGATTGCAGCCACTTGCCTGTCCGCTGCCACGCCAGCCGTCGCGCAGAGCAACGCCGACGACGCGCGCTTTGCCGCTGCGCAGGCGCGACTCGACAGCGAACTGCAGATTTTCCGCCAGGAATTCGATCGCTACCAGTCGACCCGTGGCAATCGTGGCGGCTACGCGCCACAGGGCGGCTATCGCCAGGCACCGGACCGCAGCGGCGGCTATCAGGACGCGTATCCCGACGAGCGCGACGAGGGGAATTACGATCCCTCGCGCTATTATCGCGCCGGTCCGAACTATCAGGAACGCACGCTGGCGACCAGCGACCGCGTCTATGCCGGGCAGGACGGCAAATATTACTGCAAGCGCAACGACGGCACGACCGGACTGATTATCGGCGCGGCCGGTGGCGGCATTCTCGGCAACGTCATCGACGGCGGCCGTTCGCGCATCGTCGGCTCGCTGCTCGGTGCAGCCGCCGGTGGTCTCGCGGGCCGTGCGGTGGACCAGAACAACAGCCAGGTCCGCTGCCGCTGAACTGAACCGGACTCTGATCCCCCCCCGCCAGGGGGAGGTGTCGCCGAAGGTGACGGAGGGGGAGGATGCGGAACAGCGGTCTGCCCGCCCCCCCTCCGTCAGGCTATGCCTGTCACCTCCCCCTGGCGGGGGAGGATAACGCCCCTACTTAGCCGGGCCGACCAGCTTTTGCGTGAAGTACGTCATCTGCAACGCCTGCAGCCGAGCACCCTGCTCGATATCCGCATCGCCCGAATGCCCGCCGGCGGTGTCCTCATAGTACAGATACGGCAGCCCATATTCCTTCAACCGCGCCGCGAACTTTCGTGCATGCTGCGGCCCGACGCGGTCGTCCTTGGTGGTCGTCCAGATATACGGCTCCGGATACGCGACGCCCTTCCTGATGTTCTGATAGGGCGAGATCGTCTCCAGGAACGCCTTCTCCTCCGGCACGCTCACCGAGCCATATTCGTCGACCCACGACGCGCCCGCCGCGATCCCCTCGTACCGGATCATGTCGAGCAGCGGCACCTGGATCGTCACCGCCTTCCACAGATCTGGATGCTGGTTGAACTCGACGCCCATCAGCAGCCCGCCATTCGACCCACCATAGATGCCCAGCTTCGCCGGACTCGTGAGCTTGCGCGCGAAAAGGTCCTTCGCGACTGCGGCGAAGTCGTCATAGATTACCTGCCGCTTGGTCTTCCGCCCGGCGTCATGCCATTTCGGCCCGAACTCGCCGCCGCCCCGGATGTTGGCGAGCACATACGAGCCGCCCCGCTCCAGCCACAGCTTGCCGGTGCTCCCCGAATAGCTCGGCGTCATCGATACCTGGAAACCGCCATAGGCCGTCATGATCGTCGGCGTCGTACCGTCGAGCACGATGCCCTTCTTGTGAACAACGAAATACGGCACCTTCGTACCGTCGGTGGACGTCGCCTCGAACTGCTCGACGACATCGTTCGACGCATCGAACTTCGGCGGCAGGGTCTTGATCGGCTTCGGCGCGGCACCCGTCGCCGCATCCAGCGAATAGAGCGACGTCGGCGTCAGGAACCCCGTCACCGTTAGATACGCATCGTCGCTACGATCCGTCGTGCTCGCCACGTCGATCGAGGCATTGTCCGGCAAAGCGATCGGCTTGGCGGTCCAGCCCCCTGCCCCGTGCGTAAAGACCGACGCGCGACCCCGCACATTGTCCGACACCACCAGCAGCAGCTTCGACTTGGTCAGCGCCATCCCGTCGACCGACTGGCGCGGCCCCGGTGCGAACACGATTGTCGGGTTGATCGTGCCCTTCTCGACCTCGGCAAGCGGCGCGGAAGCAACCGCCCCCTCGGGGATCTTGCCCCAAGGATCGCTGGTCGAGAAGATCACCTGCCCGTCGATCATCCCCACCGGAAACGTCCGGTCGGGCAGCGCGAGCGGCCGCGTCCCGGCCGGCGTCCATACCAGCTTGTCCGCGCCGAAGAACGTCTTGCGCCGCTGGATCACGATCAGGCGGTTGCCCTTCTCGTCGGTCAGCACGTCCGCGCCGGTCGGCCCCTGGTCGGTCGCCGCGCCGCGATACACTTCGGTCGCGGCGGTCAGCGGAGCGCCGCGCTTCACCTGCTTCAGCACGAACGCATAGCCCGACTGCGTCGTCGTCCCCGCCCCCCAGTCGCGCGCGACCAGCAGCGTATCCTTGTCGACCCAGCTCGCATCCTGCTTAGACTTCGGCAGCATGAAGCCGCCCTCGACGAACGCGCCGGTCGACAGATCGAACTCGCGATACGTCACCGCATCCTCGCCGCCCTCCGACAGCGCGACCAGACACAGT
This sequence comes from Sphingomonas sp. SL1004, assembly GCF_057815015.1. Classification (NCBI taxonomy): domain Bacteria; kingdom Pseudomonadati; phylum Pseudomonadota; class Alphaproteobacteria; order Sphingomonadales; family Sphingomonadaceae; genus Sphingomonas; species Sphingomonas sp. SL1004. The sequence goes on along the minus strand of NZ_JBYMUX010000001.1, from coordinate 102,132 downwards.
CGCTCCTCGGGCTGGAGGCAGGTGGAGCCCTTCCACACCCACTGTTTGCCCTCGGCCTTGCCCAGCGCATCCAGGTCGAGCGCCGTCGTCCATTTCGGCGTCGCCGAAGCGTAATCCGCCGCACTCGTCCAGCGCCACAACCCGTGCGGATGCTCGGCATCGCGCCAGAAATTGTAGATCCGCCCGAACATCTGGTTCGGCATCGGAATGCGATCCTTCGCCGACGCGATCGCCAGCGCTTCGGCATAGAAGGTCTTGTAGCGCGGATCGTTCTGGAGGCGGGGCAACGTCTTCGCGTTCTCGGCCTCGACCCAAGCGAGTGGCTTTGCGCCGTCCTTGTCCTCGAGCCAGATATACGGATCGGTGGCGGTGTCAGTTTTGGTCATCGGTGCGACTTGGGCAAGCGCGGCGGCGCCCGCAAGCCCGGCCGTCCCGCTCAATATCGTCGCAGCAAGCATCGATACCAGAACCCGCATTGCCGTATCTCCCTGATTTGCTTGGCGGGCTTCATGCCGGGGTCTATCGCGGTCTGCAATGCAGTCAGATCAGATCTCCGCGAGCGATGGCCTGCCCAAGCCCCGCCGCTTCATGGCCATCGCCGCGATTTCGGCGGGTACGGCGCTGACGATCATCGACGGCGGAGTCGCGACCGTCGCGCTGCCGACGATCGCACGCGACCTGAACGTAGGCAGCAGTGCGGTCGTCACGGTCGTGACGGTGTACCAGCTGATCCTGGCGATGGCGCTGCTCCCCTTCTCGGGCCTTGGCGACCGCATCGGCCTGAAGCGCATGTACCAATACGGCCAGCTGATCTTCACCATCGCGACGATGCTGTGCTTCTTTGCGAAAAGCCTGCCGTTCCTGCTGGTTGTCCGCGCCGCGCAAGCCCTTGGTGCCGCCGCCGCGCTGAGCGTTTCCTCCGCGCTGATCCGCTCGATCTACCCCTCGAAGCAACTCGGTCGCGGGCTCGGCATCAATTCGGTCGTCGTCTCCAGCTCGGCCGCCCTCGCCCCGACGATCGGCGGACTCGTCCTCGCGATCGCCCCTTGGCCATGGGTGTTCGCCAGCGCCGTCCCGTTCGCGATCGCCAGCCTGCTGCTCGGCCGCGCCCTCCCCGCACCGCAGAAGCACGATCGGCCTTTCGATGTGCTCGGCGCGGTCATGTGTGCGGCGATGATCGGCCTTGTCATCGGCGGCGCCGAGAGTGCGGTCCACGGCGACAGCCCCATCGTGTCCGCCGCGATCGTCCTGACCGGCGTCGTCATCGGCTGGTTCTTCGTGAAACGCGAACAGGGCGAGACCAAACCGATCCTGCCGATCGACCTGCTCGCGCGGCCCGTGCTCGCGCTGTCGGCGATCGGTGCCTACACCGCGTTCATCGCCCAGATGACGCTGCTGCTCTCGACGCCGTTCCGCCTGACGCACGCCTACGGCTTTTCGGCGGCGGAGGTCGGCGCCGCGATCGCGCCGTGGCCGCTGGCGAACATGGTCGTCGCGCCGCTGTCCGGCTGGTTGTCGGACCGCTATCCGGCCGGACTGCTCGGCGGCATTGGCATGGGCATCTCGATCTGTGCGCTGCTGCTGATCGCGTTCATGCCGATCGACCCGAGCTATTTCGACATTGCCTGGCGGATGGCGTTGTGCGGGTCGGGGTTCGGGATGTTCATGGCCCCGAACGCGCGCCTCATCATCGGCAGCGCCCCGCGCGAGCGTGCAGCTGCCGCGGGCGGGCTCGTCTCGACCGTCCGGCTGGTAGGCCAGACGACCGGCGCCACCGTCGTCGCGGCCCTGCTGGCGATGGGCGTCGGAGCAGGCATGACGCCGCCCCTCGTCGCTGCCGGCCTGGCGCTGGTCGCCGGCCTGTGCAGCCTGAGCCGCCTACGCCCCTCGATCCGCAACCCGCCGACCGAAGAAACGCAGGACGTACAGCCAGCCCAACAGGCACGTTGATCCGAAGGTCCTGAGCGAGAGGCCGAGGGAACGGCCCCACCGCTGGCTCGTTTATACCGGACATGTTTCGAGAGACTGGAAATCCTTATGCCCTATGTAAAAACCCGTGACGGCACAGATATTTACGTCAAGGATTGGGGCACGGGACGCCCGGTGATCCTTACGCATGGCTGGCCGCTAAATGCCGACAGCTGGGACGCGCAGGCGATGGCGCTCGCACAGGCCGGCTTCCGCGCGATCGCGTACGACCGTCGCGGGTTCGGTCGTTCGGGCCAGCCCTGGACCGGCTATAACTACGACACCCTCACCGACGATCTGGCCGACGTGATGGAAGCCACCGGCGCGAACACCGACGCGACGATCGTCGGCTTCTCGATGGGTGGCGGCGAGATCGCGCGCTACATGAGCCGCTACGAGGGCAAGGGCGTGGTCGCCGCCGGGCTGATCTCGTCGGTCGTGCCGTACATGCTAAAGACCGATGACAATCCCGACGGCGTTCCCGAAGAGACGCTCGCCAGCATCGGCGCAGGTATAGAGGACGACCGCCCGGCGTTCTTCAAGACCTTCCTCCAGCAATTCCTCGGCGTCGGATTCATCACCTCGCCGGTCAGCGACGAGGTCGTCGACTGGGTCTGGAGTCTGGCGATGCAGGCGGGCCTTCACCCGACACTGGAGTGCGCCAAGGCGTTCGGCCACACCGACTTCCGTCAGGATCTGGCGGCATTCCGCGTACCGACGCTGGTCGTCCACGGGACGAGCGACAAGACGGTGCCGATCGACGCCACCGGCCGCGCCGCCGCCAAGGGCATCGCGGACTCGCAGCTGGTCGAATATGAAGGCGCCCCGCACGGCCTGACGATCACCGAGAGCGATCGCTTCACCAACGACCTGCTGACCTTCCTGGGTCGGTAATTTCTCAATCCTCCCCCGCAAGGGGGAGGTGGCAGGCGCTTGCCTGACGGAGGGGGAGGTAAGCAAAACCGCTGTTCCGTATCCTCCCCCTCCGTCACCTGCGACGACACCTCCCCCTGGCGGGGGAGGATCAAATGACTAGTTCCCCAGCGGGACGATAACCTCGTCCGGATGCGCGACGTTCAGCTCCTTGCGGACCATCTCGTCGACCATATCCGGGTTCGCATGATCCGGGTTTAGCAGCGCCACCCGGTTCTTCAAAACCTCACGCTTGCGATCGAGCGCGGCATAGTCCTGCTCGCGCTTCGCAAGCTGGCGCTTGTAATCGCCATACGCGAACATCCCGTTGGGCCCGAGTACGGCATACGCGCCGAAGAACGCCATCAGCGTCAGCCCCAGCGCCGGCCACGCGGCCTTGCGCATCGTCTTCCGCAACTTGCTGGTCTTCGTCGTCACGCGTGCCATGTCGTCCTCCGGTACTCCCGCCCTAACTCGTCTACCACCCACTCCGTCACCCCGGACTAGTTCCGGGGTCCACGGTCCCGCACAATCACGCCTATAGATTATGCGGGAACCTGGATGCCGGAACAAGCCCGGCATGACGGAGGGTATGGTTGGAACCTATCAGCCCCCGATCAGGATGTCGCGCCCAGCATAACGCGCCGCATCGCCCAGCTCTTCCTCGATCCGGATCAGCTGATTGTACTTCGCCAACCGGTCCGACCGCGCCAGGCTGCCCGTCTTGATCTGACCGCAATTGGTCGCGACCGCCAGATCGGCGATCGTCGAGTCCTCGGTCTCGCCCGAACGGTGCGACATCACCGCGGTGTACTTCGCGCGCTGCGCCATCGACACCGCCTCCAGCGTCTCGGTCAGCGTGCCGATCTGGTTGACCTTCACCAGCAGCGAATTCGCGATACCCTGGTCGATCCCGCGCTTGAGACGCTTCGGGTTGGTCACGAACAGATCGTCGCCGACCAGCTGGACCTTGTCGCCGATCAGGTCGGTCAGCGTCTTCCAGCCCTCCCAATCGTCCTCACCCATGCCGTCCTCGATCGAGAAGATCGGGTAGCGGCGCGTCAGATCCGCGAGATACTCCGCCATCTCGGCGCTCTCGAGGATCCGGCCCTCGCCCGAGATGTCGTACTTGCCGTTCTTATAGAACTCGGTCGCCGCGCAATCGAGCGCGAGCATGACGTCCTCGCCGGGCTTGTACCCCGCCTTCTCGATGCTCGACATGATGAAGTCGAGCGCCTCGGTGGTGCTGCCGATGTTCGGCGCGAAGCCGCCCTCGTCGCCTACGCTGGTCGACAGGCCCTTCTCGCTCAGGCCCTTCTTCAGCGTGTGGAAGATCTCCGAGCCGCAGCGGACCGCCTCGAGGATGTTCGACGCACCGACCGGGACGACCATGAACTCCTGGAAATCGATCGGGTTGTCGGCATGCTCGCCGCCGTTGATGATGTTCATCATCGGCACCGGCAGCAGATGCGCCTGCACGCCGCCGACATAGCGGTACAGCGGCAGGCCACGCGCTTCGGCCGCGGCCTTGGCGACGGCGAGGCTGACGCCGAGGATCGCGTTCGCGCCAAGCCTGCCCTTGTTCTCGGTGCCGTCGAGTTCGATCATCGCGCGATCGAGGTCCGACTGGTCCTCCGCGTCCATGCCGAGCACGGTGTCGGTGATCTCGTCGTTGACCGCATCGACCGCGCCATCGACGCCCTTGCCCCCCCAACGGGTCTTGTCGCCATCGCGGCGCTCGACCGCCTCGTGTGCGCCGGTCGACGCGCCCGATGGCACGGCGGCGCGGCCGAAGCTGCCGTCTTCGAGCAGCACGTCGACCTCGACGGTCGGATTGCCGCGGCTGTCGAGGATCTGGCGTGCATGAAGGTCGATGATTGCGGTCACGTAACGATGCTCCTACAAATCCCGGTGCCGGGTCGTTCGCGCCGCCTCTACCGTCTCACGCCATATCGGGCAATCGCGCGGACATCCGAGAATAGTGTCGTGCAATCGCGCGACGGTTCGGGAACCGCGCTCCAACGACGGTGTTGAGAGCGTAACAATTCTGAAAGGGACCGTCATGGCCGACTCCAGCGTAAACGACACCGTCAACGACCTGAAAACGACCGCGAACGAGGTCGGGACCGAGCTCAGCAAGACGATCGAGAACGGCGATGTCTCGGCCAAGGCCGGCGACGCCAAGCAGGCGATCAAGGACGGCGCCAACAAGTACACCGCGCAGGCGACCGACAAGGTCCGCACCTTCGCCGAGGACGGCAAGGCACGCGCGAGCGGCGCGTTGGAGCAGGTCGCGCAGTTGCTGACCGACGCCGCCGGCCAGGTCGATGAAAAGCTCGGCTCGCAGTACGGCGGCTACGCCCGCAGCGCCGCCGACAGCGTCTCGGGCTTTGCCGGTCAGGTGAAGGCCAAGGACATCGACGAGCTGTTCGACGACGCGCGCGAACTCGTGCGGAAATCGCCAGCCATCGCGGTGGGTGCAGCAGCCGCCATCGGCTTCGTCGTCGCGCGACTGGTGCAGTCGGGCGTCGATGCCAACTCGAAGGTCTGACGTCTTGGCCGATCCACTGACGTTCGCGACCGGCGAGGACGAGAGCCTCGTGTCGATCGTCGGTCGCCTCGCGACCGAGACGAAGAGTCTCGCGACTGCGGAAGTCGCTGTCTACAAGGCGAAGTTCGGCGAGACGGCGAGTGCGTACAAGTCGGCCGCGATGTTCTTCGCGGTCGCCGGCGTGCTGGCTTTGGCCGCACTGATCGCACTGCTGGTCGGTGCGATCTTGACGGTGGCGACGCTGGTGGGGCCAGGATGGGCGACCGCCATCGTCGTGGTGGCCGTCCTCGCAGTGGCGGCGATCCTGGCGATGATCGGCAAGTCGAAGCTTCAGACGAAGAGCGAGCCCGTATCATGACATCCGCCAAAGTCGCCGCCGCAGAGATCGAATCGGCCCTCGCCCGCCAGCGCGTCATGATGACGCTCGGGCAGTTGCAGGACCGGCTCAATCCGCGGAAGCTCGCGCTGAACGCCAGCCGCGACGTCGCCGATGCCGGCACCGCCGCGCTCAACGCCAGCGTCGAGACCGTGAAGCGCAATCCGGGACCGACCGCGGGGTTCGCCGCAGTTGCCGGACTGTTCCTCGCGCGCCACCGGATCGTCGGACTCTTCCGCCGCGGGCGGTGACCGCCCTGACCACGGTCACAATATTGAAACCTAGAAGTCCGGGCTCGCGTTGAACCCTCATTGCATTGAACGGCGAGCAGCTTGCCACCAGAAGGACATTTCCATGACCGACGCAAAGACCACCGCAAACGAAGCCGCCCACGAGACCGAGAGCCGCCTGCGCGAAGGCCTCGACACCGTCCGCGAGACCGCATCGAAGGTCTATCACGACGCCGGCGACAAGGCCTCCGAGGTTCTCGAAGTCTCGCGCGAGAAGACCAAGCGCGTCGTCAACAACCTTGAATCCAACCCACTCGGCATCCTCGTCGGCGGTCTGGCCGTAGGCGCCCTCGCCGGAGCGCTGATCCCGCGTTCGGCCCGCGAAAAGGAACTGCTCGCCCCCGTCGGCAGGCGTCTCAGCGAAACGCTGGTCGCGGCGACCGCCGCTGCGAAGGATGCAGGCCGTTCGGAACTCGGCGAACTCGGCCTGACCAAGGACAATGCGCGCGACCAAGCGAAGGGCTTGCTCGAGGGTATCGTCAAGGCGGTCACGACAGCTGGTACCGCAGGTGCGAAGGCGGTTTCGCAGAAGCCTGCCGTCTAAGGGTTCAAACCGCGGGTCGAACACGCTAGGGAGGCGGCAACCCCCTCCCTAGGAAAGCAAGCGCATGAGCAAGCTCCACCTCGTATTCGGCGGCCGCGTCAGCGACCCGCGCACCCTGGATTTCAACGATCTGAGCAAAATCGAATTCGTCGGCGTATTCCCCGACTACGCCAGCGCCGAGAAGGCCTGGCGTGCTGCGGCGCAGCGTACCGTGGACGATGCCGAGATGAAGTTCGTGGTGGTGCACTTGCACCGGATGCTCGAACCGAACCTGGGCGCGACTGTAGCGTAACGGCTTCCCTTTGGTCATTCCCGCGAAGGCGGGAACCCATGCTGGCTACCTTAGCGATCTAATAGCAACGACATAGACTATGGGTCTCCGCCTCCGCGGGGTGACGGTTCTGGGATACCTGTCTGACGATCAAGCTTGCATAAACGGCCCCCTCGTCCCTCTCCCACCGGGGAGAGGGAGAGACGCCAAAGGCGGCGATGGGTGAGGGCACGATAAGCAGAACTGAGGCCGCTAGCTCTAACGGGTCTCGTCAGATCGCGGCCAAGGCCGCTCTCCCCACCCCCGTTCGTGCTGAGTAGAGACCGAGTAGCTCCGCAAGGAGCGTATCGAGGGCTCGTATCGAAGCACAGCCCCGCGCCCCAACCCATCCTTCGATACGCCGCTTCGACAAGCTCAGCAGCTAGTCGGGACGAACGGTGTGGGCGTGGGCGTGGATCAGCGTGGGGCGGAACGAGCGTTTGTAAGGGACAGGCCGCTCAAGCCGCCCGGTAGTGCCAGAGCAACAACGGCCGAGCCAGCACCAGCCCCGCCAAGAACCCGCCGATATGCGCGCCAATAGCAATCGGCCCGCTAGCCCCAACCGAAGCCCCAAACCCGGCCAGCCCAATCAACAACTGGATCCCGATCCAAGCGGCAGCCAGCCAAACGACATGCACGACCCCAGCCGGCACCGGCCCGATCGCCTGCGCCCGCCGCTCGCCATACAGTAACGCATAAGCTCCAACGACCGCCGAGATCGATCCGCTAGCGCCAATCATAGGTGCAGTAGATTCAGGCCCAAACGCCCAATGCCCGGCGGCGGCGGCATACGCGCCAACGACGTACAGCACGACCAACCCGACCGTCCCGAGCGCCCGCTCGACGAACTGTCCGCAATACACCAGCATCACGAGGTTCAGCGCAATATGCGCCCAGCCGCCATGGATCAACGTCGCCGTCAGCGGCGTCACCCAGGCAGGCACGACGAACAAATGCTCGCTCGGAATACCGAGATCGGTCATCCGCAACGGAATAAACCCGGCGTTCACCGCCCAGTATCCAAGCGACCCGCTCAGCACCAGGAATCCCGAGACGATGACCGTCACGATCGTGATGATCGCCGTCGCCCGCGTCTCGAAGAATTGCATAAGGCTCAGATGAACTCGATCTTGGAGACGACGTAATACCGCTCGCCGGCCGGCACCGTGACCTCGACCTCTTCGTCGAGTTTCCGCCCGATCAACCCACGCCCCAGCGGCGAGTTGTACGAGATGCGGCCCGTCTTCGCGTTAGCCTCGGTCTGGCCAACGATCTGATACTTCACCGGCTTGTCGTTCTCGTCGAGCAACGTCACCGTCGCGCCGAACACGACCTTATCACCCGACAAATCCTTCGGATCGATGATCTGCGCGCGCGACAGCTTGTCCTCGATGTCGGAGATCGATGCCTCGACCTGGCCCTGACGCTCCTTCGCGGCATGATATTCCGCGTTCTCCGACAGATCGCCATGAGCGCGCGCCTCTTCGATCGCATCGACGATCGTCGGACGTTCGGCCTTCAGGCGCTTAAGATCCGCACTGAGCGTCTCATAGCCTTCCTGCAGCATCGGCATCTTTTCGACGGTCGCCATCATCTCGTCCCCAAATCCATTTCCCCGCGCGAGGCCCTGTACCAGCCCCGCCCACACATCATTCTCATGTCGGGATCAGTCGTGCGACTGCGAATAATAGGATTGCAGCGGCCGTACTTCAAGGCTGTGCGTCGAAAGCTTGGCGATCGCCTTCGCCGCCTCGAGCGAAGCCGGCGCGGTCGTGAAGTACGGAATACGCTGGCCGAGCGCCGAAGCACGGATCGGCTGCGAGTCCTTCAGGCTTTGCCACCCCTCGGTGGTGTTGAAGATCAGCGCGATATCGCCGTCCTTGATCCGGTCGACGATATGCGGCCGACCCTGCGCCACCTTGTTGACCTTCTCGACCGGCAAACCGGCGCGCGCCAGATGATCCGCGGTTCCGCCGGTAGCGACGATCGAGAACCCGGTGTCGACCAACGCCTTCACCGCCTCGACGATCATCGCCTTGTCGCCGTCCTTCACGCTGACGAAGACATTGCCCTTGGTCGGCAGGATCGTCCCCGCGCCAAGCTGAGCTTTCGCAAACGCGATCGTGAAATCGGGATCGATTCCCATGACTTCGCCGGTCGACTTCATTTCCGGTGACAGCACCGGATCGACGCCGGGGAACTTGTTGAAGGGGAACACCGCCTCCTTCACCGCATAATAGTCGATATGCCGGTCGATCTTCGGGAGGTTGACCAGCTTCTCGCCCGCCATCACGCGCGCGGCGATCTTGGCGATGGGCGCGCCGATCGCCTTGGCGACGAACGGCACGGTGCGCGACGCGCGCGGGTTGACCTCGATGAGGTAGACAAGCCCATCCTTCACCGCGAACTGGATGTTCATCAGCCCGACCACCGATAAGGCATGCGCGAGCGCCACCGTCTGCCGCTCGATCTCGGCGATGATCTCCGCCGACAGCGAATAAGGCGGGATCGAGCACGCAGAATCGCCCGAATGGACGCCCGCCTCCTCGATATGTTGCAACACGCCCGCGACCACCACGTCGGTGCCGTCGCAGATCGCGTCGACATCGACCTCGATCGCATCGCGCAGATACTGGTCGATCAGCACCGGCGAGTCGCCCGACACCTGCACCGCGGTCGCGATGTAATGCTCGAGCTGCCCGATCGTATCGACGATCTCCATCGCCCGGCCGCCGAGCACGTACGAAGGCCGCATCAGCACCGGATAGCCGATCCGCTCCGCCGCCGCGACCGCCTCGTCCCGGCTCCGCGCCAGGCCATTGGCCGGCTGCAACAGCCCGAGCTTGGTGATCAGCGCCGCGAACCGTTCGCGGTCCTCCGCCAGATCGATCGCGTCCGGCGTCGTCCCCAGGATCGGGATCCCGGCAGCCTCAAGCGAGCGCGCGAGGTTCAGCGGCGTCTGCCCCCCGAACTGCACGATCACGCCCACCAAAGTGCCGTTCTGCTGCTCGACATGCAGGATCTCCAGCACGTCTTCGGCGGTCAGCGGCTCGAAGTACAGCCGGTCCGACGTGTCGTAATCGGTCGACACGGTCTCCGGGTTGCAGTTGACCATGACCGTCTCATAGCCCACGTCCGCCAGCGCGAAGCACGCATGGCAGCAGCAATAATCGAACTCGATCCCCTGCCCGATCCGGTTCGGCCCGCCGCCCAGGATCACGATCTTCTTCCGGTCCGTAGGCTCGGACTCGTTCTCGGGCTCGCCGAAGCTCGGCGCCTCGTAGGTCGAGTACATATACGGCGTCTTCGCATCGAATTCGGCCGCGCACGTATCGATCCGCTTGAACACCGGCCGCACGCCGAGCTTCAGGCGATGCTGGCGCACCTCCTCCTCGGTCACGCCGCCGGTCATCGCCTTGACGACCTCGTGGATCAGCCCCGAGCCGCGCGCGATCCCGCGGTTCATGCCGCGCAGATTGGCGGATTGCAGCGCCAGCCACGCGAGCCGCTTGTCGCTGAACCCCATGCTCTTCAGGCGGCGCATACCGGGCGCGTCGATCGGCAGGCCGTCCTTCATCACCTCGGCCTCGGCCGCGATGATCTCGGCGATCCGCTCCAGGAACCACGGATCATATTTGGCAATCGCGTGCACCTCGGCAACCGTGAAGCCCTCGCGCAGCGCCTGCGCCGCCACCAGCAACCGGTCCGGCGTCGCGACGGCCAGCGCCGCCTCGATTTCCGCACGCGGCGCACCGACCAGATGATCGACCTGGTTGAACCCCGACAAGCCTGTCTCGAGCCCGCGCAACGCCTTCTGCATCGATTCGTGGATGTTGCGACCGATCGCCATCACCTCGCCGACCGACTTCATCGCGGTGCCGAGCGTGTTCGACGCGCCCTTGAACTTCTCGAACGCGAACCGCGGGATCTTCGTCACGACGTAATCGATCGTCGGCTCGAACGCGGCAGGCGTAGCGCCAGTAATGTCGTTCTCGATCTCGTCGAGCGTGTAGCCGACCGCCAGCTTCGCCGCGACCTTCGCGATCGGGAAACCGGTCGCCTTGGATGCCAGCGCGGACGAGCGCGAAACACGCGGGTTCATCTCGATGACGACCAGCCGGCCGTCCTTCGGATTGACCGCGAACTGGACGTTCGAACCGCCTGTTTCGACACCGATTTCGCGCAACACCGCAATCGATGCGTTGCGCATGATCTGGTATTCCTTGTCGGTCAGCGTCAGCGCCGGCGCGACCGTGATCGAGTCGCCGGTATGGACACCCATCGGATCGACGTTCTCGATCGAGCAGATGATGATCGCGTTGTCGTTGCGATCGCGCACCACCTCCATCTCGTATTCTTTCCAGCCGAGCAGCGATTCCTCGATCAGCACCTCGGTGGTCGGCGACAGGTCGAGCCCATTGCGGACGATCGCGATGAATTCCTCGCGGTTATACGCGATGCCGCCGCCCGAGCCGCCCATCGTGAAGCTCGGCCGGATGATCGACGGAAGCCCCGTCTTCTCGAGACCTTCGAGCGCTTCCTCGACAGTATGCGCGATCGCCGAGCGCGCGCTTTCCAGCCCGATCCGGTCCATCGCGTCGCGGAACTTCAGCCGGTCCTCCGCCATGTCGATCGCATCGGCATCCGCCCCGATCATCGTCACGCCGAACTTCTCCAGCGTCCCGTCATGGAACAGCGCGAGCGCGGTATTCAGCGCGGTCTGCCCGCCCATCGTCGGCAGGATCGCGTCCGGACGCTCCTTCTCGATGATCTTGGCGACGATCGCGGGCGTAATCGGCTCGACATAGGTCGCGTCGGCCAGCTCGGGATCGGTCATGATCGTGGCGGGGTTCGAATTGACGAGGACGATACGATAGCCCTCCTCCTTCAACGCCTTGATCGCCTGCGTGCCCGAATAATCGAACTCGCACGCCTGGCCGATGACGATAGGTCCTGCGCCGATGACGAGGATCGAGGAGATGTCGGTGCGTTTTGGCATTAGTGTTTCTTTTCCGCAGGCGGTTCAGTGATCGTTCCAAGCGAAATACGACCGTCGGCATTTTTCGACAGGAAGCATCTACCGATCTTGAGAAGTTTTCTCTCTGGGCCCGACTTGCTAGACGCTTTTGCTGCTTCAAATTGGCTCAAGGAGACATGGCAGCCTTTAGCAAGTTCGGCGTCGCTATGCTCATGGCCCTGTGTCGACGTAAAATCGACGCTAGATAGGATCAAGATCAGCGCGGCTGTTGCAATCAAGACGACGATCCAAAACTTCACCTTATTGACCCGACAAACCGTTCGAACAGATACAAGCTATCCTGAGGTCCAGGGCTAGCCTCGGGATGATATTGCACGGAAAACGCCGGTTTGTCGGTCAGTTCCAGCCCCGCATTCGACCCGTCGAACAGCGACACGTGCGTCTCGCGGACGTTGGCCGGCAGGCTGTCGCGCTCGACTGCGAAGCCGTGGTTCATGCTGGTGATCTCGACCGCGCCGTCGGACAGGCGCTTGACCGGGTGGTTGGCACCGCGGTGGCCCTGGAACATCTTGGTCGTGGTCGCGCCGACCGCGAGCCCGAGCAACTGGTGGCCGAGGCAGATGCCGAACAGCGGCTTGCCCGTCTCCAGCAGCTGGCGGATCACCGGGACGGCGTAGTCGGCGGTCGCGGCGGGATCGCCGGGGCCGTTCGACAGGAAGATGCCGTCGGGGGCGAGCGCCATCACCTCGTCGAAGCTGGCGGTGGCGGAGACGACGGACACTTTCGCGCCGGCCTCGACGAGGTTGCGGAAGATGTTGCGCTTGCTGCCGTAATCGATCGCGACGACGTGGGGCTTCTGGCCTCCCCTGCCGCTTGCGGGAGGGGATTGAGGGGTGGGCTCGCGCTCTCCTATCGGGGGGACGGTGGAAGAATGCTCAACCGCACCGTCATCTGTCGAGGAAGCCGGGAGCCCACCCCCGGCCCCTCCCGCTTGCGGGAGGGGGGAAGACGCGCTGTAGCCGAAGCCCAGCTTCCAGACACCGCCGGGCGCATCCTCGCCCCAGCCATAATGCATCTCGGTCGACACGTCCTTGGCGAGGTCCATGCCCTCCAGCCCCGGCCAAGCGCGCGCCATCGCCAGCAACGCCGCCACGTCGAACTCGCCACTCGCCGAATGCGCGATCACGCCATTAGGCGCGCCCGCCACCCGGATCCGCCGCGTCAGCGCGCGCGTGTCGACCCCCGAAAGGCCGATCCGCGCATGCCGCTTCATCCAGCCATCAAGGCCCTCGACCGCGCGGAAGCTCGACGGCTGCGTCACGTCCTCGCGGACGATGATGCCGAGCGCGTGCGGGTCGTCCGCCTCGACGTCGTCGGGGTTCGCGCCGACATTGCCGATATGCGGGAAGGTGAAACAAATCATCTGCCCGGCGAACGACGGGTCGGTCAGCACCTCCTGGTAGCCGGTCATCGCGGTGTGGAAGCACACTTCGCCGACCGCACTGCCCTCTGCGCCGAACCCGCGACCCCAGATCACGTCGCCATTGGCGAGGACGAGGACGCCTGTTGCACCGGCAGGCATGGCTATAGGCTGGGCGTCGGCCATCAGGCTGGGCACTCTCTTTACGTTGACGATGTCGCTAAGTGGTGTCCGCTAAGGCCGGCGTGCCGCAGCGTCAATCTGTTAAACGGGCGGCGGACGCGCTATCCCGTCGGGCTACGCACGAACCACCTGAAAGACCAGTACATGATTCGCGACGACATCAAGGCTGCGCAGCTGACCGCCATGAAGGCCGGCGACAAGCAGAGCCGCAACGCTATCTCGTTGATCCAGGCCGCGATCAAGAACCGCGACATCGAGGCGCGCACCGGCAAGGCGCCCGAGAGCGACGACGCGCTGGTGGTCGAAGTGCTGCAAAAGATGGTGAAGCAGCGCCGCGAGTCGATCGAGATGTTTTCGAAGGGCGGCCGCCAGGAGCTCGCCGATGCGGAGACGGCGGAGGTCGCCGTGATTGAGCGCTTCCTGCCGCAGCAGATGAGCGAGGCGGAAACATCGGCGGCGATCGAGGCGATCAAGGCGGAACTCGGCGCGACCGGCATGAAGGACATGGGCCGCGTGATGGCCGAGCTGAAGGCACGCCACGCCAGCGAGCTGGACATGAGCAAGGCAAGCGGTCTGGTAAAGGCAGCGCTGTCGTAAATGGATGAGCGCGGCCCCCTTCTTCCTCCCCTCCCGCAAGCGGGAGGGGACCGAGGGGTGGGCCCGCGCCATCGTCTGGACCGACCGACAGAGAGGGCACGCGACCTTCGCAACGACGCGACGAACGCCGAGCAGATGCTGTGGCGGCAACTCAAAGGTTCCAGGCTGCAGGACCTCAAATTCAGCCGCCAGATGCCGATCGCCGGGTATTTCGCGGACTTCGTATGCCGCTCGCACAATCTGATCGTGGAGCTAGACGGCAGCCAGCATGTCGAAGGCCAACCTCATGACGACGCCCGCACGAAGCACCTCGAAGCCGCGGGCTACCGCGTCGTTCGCTTCTGGAACAACGATCTGACCTCGAACATGGCCGGCGTATTGGAGACCATTCTGAGCGCTGCGAGCGGAACCGAGCGCGTGCCCACCCCCCAGCCCCCTCCCGCAAGCGGGCGGGGGGGATCTGTCGTGCGCGGGGCGATCTAGTGGCCCTAACCCCGCAATTCCTCGACGAACTCCGCGCCCGCACCTCGCTCAGCGCGCTCGTCGGCAAGACCACCAAGCTCACCAAGGCCGGGCGCGAGCACAAGGGCTGCTGCCCGTTCCATAATGAGAAGACGCCATCATTCTACGTTAATGACGACAAAGGCTTCTACCATTGCTTCGGTTGCTCCGCGCACGGCGACGCGATCAAGTGGATGACCGACCAGCGCGGTCTCCCCTTCATGGATGCCGTGAAGGAGCTCGCGCAGGCCGCCGGGATGGACATGCCCGCGATGGACCGCCAGTCCGCCGCCAAGGCCGAGCGCGCCAAGGGCCTGCACGAGGTCATGTCGGATGCCGCCGACTGGTTCGTCGAACAACTCAACGGCCTCCCCGGCACCGACGCCCGCGCGCTCCTCGACCGTCGCGGGATCAAGCCCGAGACGGCGCGCGCGTTCGGCATGGGGTTCGCCCCCGACAGCCGCGGCAAGCTCAAGACCGCGCTGAAGGACTACGGCGACCCGATGCTGGTCGAGTCCGGCATGCTCATCAATGTCGAGGGCAAGGACCCGTACGACCGGTTCCGCGGCCGCCTGATGATCCCGATCCGCGACCCCCGCGGCCGGACGATCGCGTTCGGCGGGCGCGTGCTCGACGGCGGCGAGCCCAAATACCTCAATTCCCCCGACACGCCGCTCTTCGACAAGGGCCGCACGCTCTACAATCTCGACAAGGCCGCCCCCGCCTCGCGCAAATCGGGCCGCGTGCTGGTGGTCGAGGGCTATATGGACGTCATCGCGCTGGCCCAGGCTGGCTTCGGCGAAGCGGTCGCCCCGCTCGGCACGGCGCTCACCGAAGCCCAACTCGAACGACTGTGGCGGATGGTCGACGTGCCGCTGCTCTGCTTCGACGGCGACGGCGCCGGCCAGAAGGCGTCGCTCCGGGCCGCCCACCGCGCGCTCCCGCTACTCGCGCCCGGTCGCAGCCTCGCCTTCGTCACCCTCCCGCAAGGCCAGGACCCCGACGATCTCGTCCGCGCCGGCGGTCCCGCCGCGTTCGAGGCGTTGCTGAAAACCCCCGAACAGCTCGTCGACCGGCTCTGGGCATCCGAAGTCGCCGCCGAGGCGCTCGACACCCCCGAACAGCGCGCCGGCCTCAAGCGCCGCCTCCACGAACTTGCGGAAGGCATCGCCGACCCCTCTGTGAAGCAGCAATATCACGCCGAGTTCAAGAACCGCTTCTATGAGCATTTCAAACCCGTCCGCGCCCCCTTCGTGCCCCGCGGCGAGAAACCGAAAGGCGGCTGGAAGCCCCCCGCCGCGCCCGTCACCGAAGACGCGAAGGCCTTCCTCGCGACCGGCATCGACCGCGTCCTGGCGAAGGCGGTGCTCGCCGGCCTGATCCGCCACCCGGTCGAGATCGCGCGTCACATGGAGGTGCTCGGCTCGCTCCAAATGATCGACGGCGCGCTCGGGCGATTGTTCGAAGCGGTCGTAGATGTTGCACTTGAGGACCAGAAGCTTGATAGCGGGCGCTTGCTCACCATATTGGCGAGGTCCGGTTTCAATTCAGTCGCGAGTGACCTGTTGAGAGCCGATACGATGCCCTATTCGTTCACGCAGACCACGGCCGATCCAGCCCGCGTCCGTGCCGACCTCGACGAGGCGATCGCGATCATGGTCGCCCGCCCTGAGGTAGACGCGGCACTCAAGCAGGCGACCGCGGCGATGCAGACGCACTTCACCGAAGATGCGTTCGAACGACAAGTGGCTATGGTAAGAGAGAAACAGGCGTTGGAAGTCCGACTTGCAAATCTTGTACAGTCGAACGAAGACGCCCGAGCGTTGGGTACCGAGGGCGATTGATGGCTAAGGCGAACATGGCGGAACCCGCCGAGACGAACGAAACCGGCGATGCGCCGCTGATCGACATGAACGATGCGTCGATCAAGAAGGTCATCGCGCGCGCCAAGAAGCGCGGCTACATCACCTATGAGCAGCTCAACGAAGCGCTGCCGCAGGGCGAGATGTCGTCAGACCAGATCGAGGACATCAGCGCCGCGCTGAGCGAGATGGGCATCAACATCGTCGAGAACGACGAAGCCGGCGAGGACGGCGAGACCGAGCCCGCCAAGGACGACGAGGACGAGCCGGAGGCCGCCGACGCGGATGCCGACACAGGCCCCGCGATCGAGAAGAAGAAAGAGACCATCGATCGCACCGACGATCCGGTCCGCATGTACCTGCGCGAGATGGGTGCGGTCGAGCTGCTCAGCCGCGAGGGCGAGATCGCGATCGCCAAGCGGATCGAGGCGGGTCGCGACACGATGATCCTGGGCCTGTGCGAATCGCCGATCACCTTCAACGCGATCATCGACTGGTCGACCGCGCTGAACGAGGGCACGATGCAGCTGCGCGAGATCATGGATCTCGACGCGATGCTGTCGAAGGACCCCGCCCCCGAAGCAATGGCGGAGGACGGCGAGGCCGACGACGGCGAGATCAGCGAAAAGAACGCCGGCCCGTCGTTCAAGGAAGAGGCCGAGCCCGAAGAGCCGTCCGCCGACGAGGACGAGGACGGCGAGCGCCGTGCCCCGCGCGCATCGGACGACGAGGAGGAGGACAACACCCTCAGCCTCGCGCAGATGGAGGAACAGCTCAAGCCGATCGCGCTCGAGCGGTTCGCCAGCATCACCGCGCTCTACAAGAAGTTCAGCAAGATCCAGCAGTCGCGCGTCGACGCGATGGGCATCGGCGGCGATTTCTCCGCGGCCGACGAGCGCAAGTATCAGAAGCTGCGCGAGGAACTCACGGCGGAAGTAGAGAGCGTCCAGTTCCACAATGCCAAGATCGAATATCTGGTCGATCAGCTCTATGCCTATAACCGTCGCCTGACCGCGCTGGGCGGTCAGATGCTGCGCCTCGCCGAGCGCCACAAGGTGCCGCGCAAGGACTTCCTCGATCGCTATATCGGTCACGAGATCGACGAGAACTGGCTGACGACGGTCAACAAGGTCGACAAGAAGTGGACCGCGTTCGTCGCCAACGAGGGCGAGGCGGTCGAGCGCATCCGCGCCGAGATCGCCGACATCACGCAGCAGACCGGTATGGCGCTCACCGAGTTCCGCCGGATCGTCAACATGGTCCAGAAGGGCGAGCGCGAGGCGCGTATCGCCAAGAAGGAGATGGTCGAGGCGAACCTGCGGCTGGTGATCTCGATCGCCAAGAAATACACGAACCGCGGCCTGCAGTTCCTGGATCTCATCCAGGAGGGCAATATCGGCCTGATGAAGGCGGTCGACAAGTTCGAGTATCGCCGCGGCTACAAGTTCAGCACCTATGCGACGTGGTGGATTCGCCAGGCGATCACCCGCTCGATCGCGGATCAGGCGCGGACCATCCGTATCCCGGTCCACATGATCGAGACGATCAACAAGCTGGTCCGCACCAGCCGCCAGTTCCTCCACGAGCAGGGCCGCGAACCGACCCCGGAGGAGATGGCCGAACGCCTCTCCATGCCGCTGGAGAAGGTGCGCAAGGTGATGAAGATCGCCAAGGAACCGATCAGCCTCGAAACGCCGATCGGCGACGAGGAGGATTCGCATCTCGGCGACTTCATCGAGGACAAGAACGCGATCATCCCGGTGGATGCCGCGATCCAGGCGAACTTGAAGGAGACGGTCACGCGGGTGCTCGCTTCTTTGACACCACGCGAAGAGCGCGTGCTGCGCATGCGCTTCGGCATCGGCATGAACACCGACCACACGCTCGAGGAAGTCGGCCAGCAATTCTCGGTGACCCGCGAGCGCATCCGCCAGATCGAGGCGAAGGCGCTGCGGAAGCTGAAGCATCCGTCGCGTAGCCGGAAGATGCGGAGCTTCCTCGACCAGTAAGGGGCGCGGAATTTCTGATCGAACGAACGGGCCGCGGTGGAAACACCGCGGCCCTTTTTTGTTATTTAATTAAGCACCTCCGATATGACATATCAACCTCAGATTTGGTTGACAGCGATTCCAATAAGTCATGCCCAAACATAAGATTCTCTCATAGCAAATTGCTACTGATCATATAGTTAAGTCTGTGAAAACGGGGGATGCATTATATGAGCGTGATCCAGTTCGAGATTGCGTCCGAACGAGGCGGCAAAAAAGAGTTCAACGATCTTGCCGAAGCTGTTCTTTGGTCACAGCGCCAGCGAGAGGCATGGGACAAAGAATATCACGAAATAATTAGCACAGATCCGAATCACCCGTTTGCTAGAGCACGCGCGGCTTGGGATAGGGTTGCTGATGACCTTAAAACGAACCATCAGAAAGGGCTGCCAGTTGCGCTGACAATCAGCGATTCTGACGAACTAATTGCCGATCAATCGCCAGTGTTCGTTGCCTTAAGCTGGGCATCAAGACAACTCAGCGCTCAAGGAATTCTCGCGGCCGCGGCAGTCGCTGGCCTATCAGGAACACGTATTAACTGGGCCGATACCAACCAAGTGAATGCTGTATTTTTATACGAGCGCTCGCTCAATCAGATATTGGAAGCGACCGCAGATAACTCAATTTATCAAATTCAGAGTAAAGCCAAGGACGCCGAAGATCGCCTTTCACTTGTTCACGAAAGCGTGATCAAAGTTGAGGGGCTGATCGCCCAGATGACTAATGCGGCCAATCATGGAGAATCGAACGGCCGGGAGCGCTTATCCGCACTGGAGGCGACAATCGGAGCAGCTGAGTTTAGCACAAATACGCAGCTTAGTGATCTTGATCAAAAGGTCAGCAGCATTTCATCGCGAGCCGCCGCCGCGATAGACGACCTCACGCTATCATCGCGAGAGACAATCGAAAACTGGTTTAAGGCGTTTAAGGAACAACGCCAGTTGGAAGCACCGGTTGCACTTTGGGAAGGGCGAGCAGCAACTCATGAGAGGACACTTACATCCCGGAAATGGTGGATGATCGGGGTCGGTACAATCGGCTTAGTTGGGGCATGTGGCGTTGCGCTAGCGGCGTTCGAAGGCGCTCACCATGTATTTAGCGCTGCTGTCATTCCAAATAAAGATGGAAGCTTTTCTAATATCAACGGTATGCGCGCATCTTTCCACTTCGAGTTGCTCCTCGCATCAGCGGGTACACTTCTCTATCTTACTATGTATCTTTGGACGATGCGACTGTTGGTCCGGCTTTACACGACCGAGCATCATTTAGCGATTGATGCTAAAGGACGGTCCGCGCTGACAGAGACATACCTTTCCCTTACTAAAGAAGGTGCCGCAACCGACGCAGATCGAGCAATTATGTTGGCGGTAATTTTTAGGCCGGTCGCTGATGGAATGGTGAAGGAAGATGGACCACCCGCTATCTCGCCCGCTGCTCTAATCGCAACCTTAGCAAGTGGAACGGGCAAGCCGGGCTAGGCAACAATGCGGGTCAACACGTTATAAGCTCCGCCTTTGGGTGCCCGCTCCTTAGGAAGATTACGATCGAAGCCGATCGACAATCCCTCTAAAGCCCCGCCATGCCCCGCGTGATCCTGTTCAACAAACCGTACGACGTGCTCAGCCAGTTCACCGACGTGAACAGCCCGACCCCGCGTGCGACGCTGTCGCAGTTCGTCGATGTGCCGGGCGTCTATCCGGCGGGGCGGCTCGACCGCGATAGCGAAGGGCTGTTGCTGCTGACCGACGACGGTCGCCTCCAGGCGCGGATCGCGGACCCGAAGTTCAAGCTGGCCAAGACCTATCTCGTGCAGGTCGAGGGCGATGCCGGCGAGGACGCGCTCGATCGGTTGCGGAGCGGCGTCGTGCTGAAGGACGGCCCTGCCCGCGCCGATGTCGAGCGGATCGCCGCGCCCGACCTCTGGCCGCGCGTGCCGCCGATCCGGGTCCGCGCGAGCATCCCCGATTGCTGGCTGAAGATAACGATCCGCGAAGGCCGCAACCGCCAAGTCCGCCGCATGACCGCCGCGATCGACCACCCCACGCTGCGGCTGGTCCGGTGGAGCATCGGCGACTGGACCGTGGCGGGTCTGGAGCCCGGCACGTGGCGCGACGCCTGACGGATGCTTGAGGCGGGCTGGCGGCGGTCTGCAGGCCACCCGAGACGCGTACGCTCCTGAGGTACGCCCATCAGACGGGCAGCGTTCATTATTACAGGCTGAGGGCCTCCCCACCCACGCCGTCATCCTGACGAAAGTCAGGACCTAGAGCCAAGCAGCGCGGCGTTCGTGATCCTGGGTCCTGACTTTCGTCAGGATGACGGAGAAGGGCATGTTCACGCGAAGGCGCTAAGGCGCGAAGAGAAGCAGCTTATTTAGCGCACTTGCCCGGTCTTCTCTTCGCGCCTTAGCGCCTTCGCGTGAATCCATTCTTTGAGCTACGCTCCGTGGCGCAATGTGATCGTAAGTCCCGAGGATAGCGTTCCCCGCCCGCGCGGGGAGTGCGTTGCGTGACGCGCCGAAATTGCATGGTGGCCCGACGAAAACTCCCTCCCCTTCAGGGGAGGGTCGGGGTGGGGCATGTCCACGCGAGCGCGCTCCATGTGGCAAAGCCTCGTACGGTCCATACAGAGACCATCCCGATCCGCCAGCAAGACGTGTTTCCCCGCGAAGGCGGGGACCCAGACTGGGCTCCCGCCTTCGCGGGAGAACAAGGAAGCGGGAGCGCAAGAACAAGGACGCGGAAGTCGGCCTGCGAAGGAACGCGCGCGCCTGTCCGACCCGACAACCACCTCCGACGCCCAGGGCGGAGAGATCGCAGACACCACGGCCGCCGCTGGCCGACGTGCTAATCCGCTGTCCTACACGCGCCTCGGAGCGCACCCTCAGCGGATGCCCAACCCCGCCTATCCCGCATACATCACCTCGGCCCAAAACGCCCCTATCGACCCCCAATATCGGGCGATGTGCAGAACGCTGTGAGACTGTGAACTTCGTGCACTTCCGCACTGCAGCATCGGCGCAAGACACTGATTTCAGGCGCACAACGAAAAAGGGCGCGGGGACCATCGCCCCCGCGCCCTTTTTCAACTCTAGCAGGCTCCGATTACTCGGCGGCTGCGGTGCCCTTGGCAGGGCGCATGTCGCGACGCTCGGCGATACGCGCTGCCTTGCCGGTGCGGCCACGCAGGTAATACAGTTTGGCGCGACGCACGGCGCCCTTGCGGACGACTTCGATCGAATCGACGTTCGGCGAGTAGAGCGGGAAGACGCGCTCGACGCCCTCGCCGAAGCTCATCTTACGCACGGTGAAGTTCGAGCCCATGCCCTTGTTCGAGCGCGCGATGCACACGCCCTCGTAGTTCTGAATACGCGTGCGCTCGCCTTCGACGACCTTCACGCCAACCTTCAGCGTGTCGCCGGGGCGGAAATCGGGGATCGTCTTGTTGGCCAGGAACTTCGCGATGTTCTCGGCTTCGATCGTCTGCAACAGGTTCATGTCTCGTCCTCGTGTCGCTGCGCGCCAGAGGGCGACTGGACCCGAACGCCCTCATGGCGCTCCCAAAGGTCCGGTCGCCGTGACCGTGTATCGATCTCCGCGCGGCGTTTGCGCCATGCAGCGATCTTCGCGTGATCCCCCGATCGCAGCACCTGCGGGATCGCGCGCCCTTCCCATATCTGAGGTCGGGTATAGTGCGGATATTCGAGCAGCCCCGTTTCGAAGCTCTCGTCATCCCCACTAGAAGCCGCGCCCATTACGCCGGGCAGCAGCCGAATGCAAGCATCGAGCAGCACCAGCGCGCCCATCTCGCCACCCGACAGGATGTAGTCGCCGATCGAGACTTCCTCGATCTCCCGCGCCTCGAACAGGCGTTCGTCGAACCCCTCGAACCGGCCGCAAAGAATGGTGACGCCGGGGCCCTGTGCGAGTTCGCGAACCCGCTCCTGGGTCAGCGGCTTTCCCCGAGGCGTCATCGCCAGCACCGGCCGCCCATCCGCAACGCTGTCGATCGCGGAGGCCACCACGTCGGCCCTGAGCACCATCCCGGCCCCGCCCCCCGCCGGCGTATCGTCCACCGACTTGTGCTTGTCGGTCGCAAAGTCCCGGATCTGCACCGGCGAGCAGGACCACCGCCCCTCCCCGAGCGCGCGGCCGGCAAGCGACGTCCCCAGCGGCCCCGGAAACATCTCCGGATACAGCGTCAATATCGTGGCAGCGAAAGTCACAGCGTCCAATTCTCTATGCGAAGGCCGGGCACGTCGGCGAAGTCGCGTTCGTTGTTGGTGATCAGGGTCATATCGAGCGACAGGGCGTGGGCCGCAATCAGCCGATCGAAACTTCCGCGCCTGAAGGGCAACTGCGCATACTGCCGGGCCGACAGCTCATTGAAGGGCAGCACGGGCACCCACCGGCTGAACGCGTCGATCGCGGACATCGGTGGCAGCTTGCCTTGCCAGCTACCGATCGCCAGTTCGGCGAAGACGACAGCGGACATCCCCAGCTCGCCCTCGTCGCATTGCTCGACGCGGCTTCGGAGGCGCGGAACGTTACCGCCGAGCAACAGGATGCAGATATTGGTATCGAGCAGATATTTCATAGCTCATCGGACCGTCCCGGCCAGGACGGATCGTCCCAGGGACGCGGCGAGGGTTCGAAAACCCGATCCTCGCGGTCGATGAGCTTGAGGCCGGGGATCGAGCCGTAGATGCCCGTGAGATCGATTTTTCTGGGCAACGGGGAATAGGGTTCGACGATGAACTTGCCGCTGTCCTCGCGCACGGTCATTTCAGCGCCCTCCGCAATGCCAAGGGCTTTCGGCAAGCGCAGCGCGACGGAGTTGCCGGACTTGAAGACCTTCGCGCGATATTCCTTACCCATTCCAGCCTCCGTATGCACATGCCGTATATACCAGAACGGAATGAGGAACAATTACGCCTGCGAAACGCTCGCGAGGCATGGACGATTGCATCATCATCGGCGCCGGACCGGCAGGACTGACCGCGGCGATCTATCTCGCGCGGTTCCACCTCTCGATCCGGCTGTTCGATTGCGGCAGCAGTCGCGCGGCGCTGATCCCGTGTACGCATAACCATGCAGGGTATCCCGAAGGCATCCGCGGAACCGATCTTCTCGCACGGATGCTGGCGCAGGCCGAGACTTACGGTGCGGTGCGCGAGGGTGTGCGGGTCGACGCGATCGAGGTGGATGACGACGGCTTCACCGTGCGGCTGGGCGATCGTCGCGCGCGGGCACGGAGCGTATTGCTCGCCACCGGAGTCGTGAACAACCGCCCCGACATGCCGGATGCGCTTCACGACGAGGCGCTGGAGGCTGGATTACTGCGCTACTGCCCAATCTGCGACGGCTATGAGGTCACCGACAAGCGCGTCGGCGTCATCGGTACCGGCGACCACGGCATGCGTGAGGCGCTGTTTCTTCGAGGCTACACCAAGGATGTGACGCTGATCGCACCCGAGGGTGGCCACGACCTCGATCCCGCGTGCGAAGCGGCACTCGACGATGCCGGCATAGTCCGAATCGGAGGCCCCTGCGGCACCTATGCGATCGAGGACGGCAAGCTCGCCCTAGACACGGTCGAGGGCCGGCTGGCGTTCGACAGCGTCTATCCCGCGCTCGGCTCGGTCATCCGCTCCGAACTGGCGGTCGCGGCGGGTGCGCGCGCGTCGGACGATGGCTGCCTTGAGGTCGACTCGCATCAACGTACGTCGATCCCCGGCCTGTTCGCGGCTGGAGACGTGATAAAAGGTCTCGATCAAATCAGCCACGCAATGGGCGAGGCAGGCGTCGCGGCCACCACCATCCGCAACATGCTTGCTGAGCAACGCCCTTTACGTCGGTAGTCGCTACTTAACCTGTTTCCCCGCAAAGGCGGGGACCCAGTCTGGGCTCCCGCCTTCGCGGGAGAACAAGGAAACGTCAGTTGAGGTTTACTCGATCGTGAAAGACGCTTCCACGACGAGCCGCTCGGCATTCCACTCCGGCACCGCTTCGACGCGCATCGGCACCATGAAGCGCTTGCCGGGCTTATCGTCCACCGAAAGGCGTTCGATCTCGATCACGTCGCCCGCGCCGAAATTGTCGATCGCGACCACGCGCCCAATCGCCTCGCCATTCGTCGAAACGACGTCGAGACCGATCAGATCGGTGTGATAATATTCGTCGTCTGCCAACGGCGGCAGCGACGACCGCGGCACTGTCAGTTCGGTGCCACGCATCGCTTCGGCCGCATTCCGGTCGGCAACCTCGGCAAACCGCGCGATCATGCCATTGTTGCCGTTACGCGCGGATTTCAGCGACAGCGCGCCGTTGTTGAAGCTCTTATAGCTCCCGAAATTCTCGGCAAAGACCTTCAGCCGCACTTCGCCACCGATGCCGTGCGCACCGATGACGACCGCGAGCGTCACCTCATCCTTGCGCCGAACCGCCTTCTCAGCCTTCGGCTGAGCCTGGGTCGCGACCGGGGGTGTCGTCGGATCCTTCGGCGGGGTCTTCGGCGGAGACGCCTTTGTTGGTGGCATCTTCGATGTCCTCGGGTGCGGGGGCTGTGCGGGGGTCGGATTCGGGGGCCATCATGCGCTCCTGTTCGGGGTTACCGACAAGAGAACGCATGAACGGCCGATCGGGTGCGGCTGGCGACCCGGGATCGACGCGGGAGATGCCTTCCGCCTGTCGTCACGCCGGACCTGCTCCGGCATGACGAAGAAAGGGCGGAGCAATCAAGCCCCGCCCCCGTATCTTACGAAGCGCTGGTTGCGTCTTCGATTTCGGCAGCAGCGACCTGCTCGGTCTCTTCGTTGCTACCGGTCGCAGGTGCTGCCTTTGCAGCAGCTTCAGCCTCGGCAGCTTCAGCCGCCTTGGTCGCACGCTCTTCGGCGCGCTCGGTGGCCTTCTCGCCGGGCTTGCCCTTGTTCGGGTTGTTGCGCGCCGAACGCTCGAGCACGCCAGCCTGGTCGAGGAAGCGCGCGACGCGGTCGGTCGGCTGCGCGCCAACGCTCAGCCAATGCTTCGCGCGATCGGCGTCGAGCTGCACGCGCTGCTCGTTGTCCTTGGCGAGGAGCGGGTTGTAGTTGCCGATCTTCTCGATGAAGCGGCCGTCACGCGGCGAACGCGCATCGGCAACGACGATCTTGTAGTAAGGACGCTTCTTGGAGCCACCGCGCGCGAGGCGAATGTTGATTGCCATGATATTTTCCTTCGTTTTCTAGATAGATCCCCGAGCGAAAGCCGAGGTGTCGTGGTTGGATAAAGAGGTTATTTCTTCTTCAGAAAATCGTCGAAACCGGCAGGCATCTGCGGCATCTTGGGGCCACCAAGCCCCGGTAGACCACCGCCACCGCCGGGCAGGCCGCCAGCACCGGCCTTGTTGAGCATGTCGCCCATCTGCGGCCCGCCGATCGCGTTGCCGATGCCGCCAAGACCACCGCCCATGCCGCCCTTGCCGAGCATTGCCATCATGCCCTTCATGCCGCCCATCTTCTTGATCTTCTTCATGGCGGTCGACATTTCGAGGTGCATTTTCAGCAGCTTGTTAACCTCCTGGACGGTCGTCCCGGATCCCTTGGCGATGCGGATCTTGCGCTTGGCGTTGATCAGTTCGGGCTTGTTGCGCTCCTTGATCGTCATCGAACCGATCATCGCGTCCATGTGCACCAGCACCTTTTCGCCACCGACCGACGCGACCGCGCCCTGCGCCTTCTTCATGCCGGGGATCATCCCGGCCAGCGCGCCGAGCCCGCCCATCCGCTGCATCTGCGCGAGCTGGGCACGCAGGTCGTTCATGTCGAACTGACCCTTGGCCATCTTGGCGGCCATCCGCTCGGCGTCTTCTGCCTGGATCGACTCCGCAGCGCGTTCGACCAAGCTGACGACGTCGCCCATGCCGAGGATGCGACCGGCAACGCGCTCCGGATGGAACGCCTCGAGCGCATCGAGCTTCTCGCCGGTACCCGCGAACTTGATCGGCTTGCCGGTGACCGCGCGCATCGACAGCGCCGCGCCGCCGCGCGCATCGCCGTCCATGCGGGTCAGCACGATACCCGTCAGCGGCACCTGATCGCTGAAGTTCTGCGCGACGTTGACCGCATCCTGGCCGGTCAGCGAGTCGACGACAAGCAGGATCTCGGCCGGGTTCGCGACGTCGGCGACCGCCTTCATCTCGTCCATCAACGCCTGGTCGACATGGAGTCGACCCGCGGTGTCGAGCATCAGGACATCATAGCCCTGGAGCTTGGCCGCCTGCATTGCGCGGCGAGCGATATCGACCGGCTGCTGCCCCTGCACGATCGGCAGCGTAGCGACGTCGATCTGCGTGCCGAGCGTCGCCAGCTGCTCCTGCGCGTTCGGTCGATTGACGTCGAGCGACGCCATCAGCACCTTCTTGCGCTCGCGACCGGCCTGTCCGAAATTGGCCTGCCCTGCCGCAAGCCGCTTGGCGATCTTGGCGGTGGTGGTCGTCTTGCCCGAGCCCTGGAGGCCGACCATCATGATGACCGCCGGCGGCGTGACGCCCAGCTCGAGCTCAACGGCATCCGAGCCAAGCATCTCAACCAGCGCATCGCTGACGATCTTGACGACCTGCTGCCCCGGCGTGACCGAGCGCAGGACGTTCTGGCCGATCGCCTTCTCAGTCGCCTTCTCGACGAACTCGCGTGCGACAGGCAGCGCGACGTCGGCTTCGAGCAGCGCCACGCGCACTTCGCGCATAGCGGCGCGCACGTCCGCTTCGGTCAGCGCACCCCGGCCGCGAAGGCGGTCGAAGACGCCGCCAAGTCGATCGCTCAGGCTTTCGAACATCGAAATACTCCAAATCACCGTGACAAAACGCAAAAGCGCCGGCGGGCGAAACCTCACCGGCCAGCGTGCATCCTTGGATGCTCGTCCAATGCGCTCCGTAACGGAACGTGGGGCGCCACCTACTGGAATGCGGCCAGAGATGCAAGATAGGTCGAGTGGAGCAACCTGACGGTATCTCTCCCCTCCTTGTTCTCCCGCAAAGACGGGAGCCCAGACTGGGTCCCCGCCTTTGCGGGGAAACACGCTGTTATCGATTCTGAGTACGCAACCAATCGCACCGGTGCCACTCCCTGCCCCGCGCCGACGCCTCCTTAACATCTCCTACACCTGTCGCATGCCACACCGGCAGCCAATCAACGACCGGACACCCCCATGACCGCAAAGTCGGTGGCGACGCGCGCGCCCCGCAACATCAGTCGGGAATTCATGACCGGCGCCGTCACCGGCGCCGCAATGCTGCTGTTCGTCGGCACCGGCGGCACGGTCCTGGTCAAGGCGTTGGCAAATTTGCACGGCAGCACCGCGGTCATCGACCGCACGCTGATCGCGGCGATGCTGCTGAACGTCGCGCTGATCCTGTTCGGCTGGTTCCGCTACCGCGCGCTCGCCGAGGAATTGAGCGACCTGACCGAAGCCGGCCACCGCGCACAGGCTCTCGCGCAACGCGATCCGCTCACCGGCTTCCTCAACCGCCGCACCTTGTCCGAGGACGGCGCGACGTTGTTCGCCAGCGCCCGCCGCCGCGGCAAGGCGATGGCCATGCTGACGATCGACGTGGATCACTTCAAGAGCGTCAACGACCTGCACGGCTATGCAGTCGGCGACCTGCTGCTCGCGTATGTCGCCGAGACGATCGCGGCGATCGCACCGGGCACCAGCCTGCTCGCGCGCCTGGGCGAGGACGAGTTCGCCTGCGCGTTCGTATTCGATTCCGCGCACAAGAACGTCGCCGATCGGATCGCTGAGCGGATGGTCGCGGCGCTCGCACTGCCGTTCCGCAGCAACGGCGCCGATATTCACACCAGCGTGTCGATTGGCATCGCGCGCTCCGATGGCGACTGCGGTTCGATCGACACACTATTGCGCAACGCCGATATCGCGCTCCACGCCGCCAAGACCGCCGGACGCAGCCGCCACGCGTGGTTCGATCGCTCGATGGAGCGCTCGCTGCAATTGCGCGGCGAACTCGAGACGGGTCTGCGCAACGCGATTCCGAACCACGAGGTCGTCCCCTATTTCGAACAGCAGGTCGACCTGGCCACCGGCCGGATCACCGGCTTCGAGGTCCTCGCGCGCTGGGAACATCCGACCAAGGGCATCATCGCACCCGACGTGTTCATCCCCATCGCCGAGGAAATCGGCCTGATCGGCGACCTCTCGCTGTCGATCATGCACCAGGCGTTCACCGCAGCGCGGGACTGGGACGCCGGGCTCACCCTCTCGGTCAACGTCTCCCCGCTGCAGCTACGCGACGCGTGGCTCGCGCAGAAGATCATCAAGACGCTGGTCGAGACGGGCTTTCCCGCGAGCCGGCTCGAGATCGAGATCACCGAGAGCGCGCTGTTCGACAATCTCCCGCTCGCCCAGTCGATCGTCGGGAGCCTGAAGAACCAGGGCATCCGCCTCGCGCTCGACGATTTCGGCACCGGTTATTCGAGCCTTGCGCATCTGCGGGCGCTGCCGTTCGATCGGATCAAGATCGACAAGAGCTTCGTCACCTCGATCCTGGACAATCCGGAGAGCATGGCGATCGTGAACACGATCGCGCGGCTGGGGGACAGTCTCAACCTGCCGACCACCGCGGAGGGAATCGAGGACGCCGCGATTGAGGAACGCTTGCGCGGCATGGGGTGCGCCAAGGGCCAAGGCTATCTGTACGGCCGACCGCTGGGTGCAGCGCAGGTCCGGAGGTTGCTCGCGGAGAAACGATTGCTGGCGCAGCGGCCGGATCGCGACGTGCCACCGCCCCGCGGGATTGCATCGCGGTTGGCGGGCTAACCGCGAGCACGTTCTTACCGCCCCCCCCCCCACCCCGGCGAAGGCCGGGGCCCAATTGGGGAACGTTGCTAACTACGGACGGCCCGCGGTTACTGCGACCGGTCCAATTGGGCCCCGGCCTTCGCCGGGGTGGTGTGCGATGAAATACGGAGCACCAACAATACCCCCGTTCTCTCGCGAACGCGGGAGCCCAGGACCAAGCAGCGCTCCGGTTGGTCTTCTTCCCCCCCCCCCACCTTTGTGGGGAAACAAGATATCGGACGCACCACCCCCTGCAACACCAACCGTGGACTTCCCCCCCAGCCCCTCCTAAATCGCGCCCCATGCCATCTGCCCCGCAGCCAGAGGTCATCAGCCTCGGCTGCCGCCTCAACATCGCCGAAAGCGAGACCATCCGCGCGCTCGTCGCCGGGCGGGACATGGTCGTGGTCAACAGTTGCGCGGTCACCAACGCCGCCGTGAAGGCCACGCGCGTCGCGATCCGCCGCGCCAAGCGCGACCGGCCGAACGCGCAGATCGTCGTCACCGGATGCGCTGCGCAGATCGATCCGGCCAGCTTCGCCGCGATGCCCGAAGTCGACCGCGTCATCGGCAACGCCGACAAGCTCACGTCGCAAGCCTGGCAGACCGACGCCCCGGTCGTCGTCTCCGACATCATGCAGGTCCGGGAAACCGCGCCTCACCTCGCCGCCAGCTTTTCCGCGCACGCCCGCGCGTTCGTCGAGGTCCAGAACGGCTGCGACCACCGCTGCACCTTCTGCGCGATCCCGTTCGGCCGCGGCCCCAGTCGCTCGGTCCCCGCCGGCGCGGTCGTCGATCGTATCGCGGGCCTCGTCGACGCAGGCCACCGCGAGATCGTCCTCACCGGTGTCGACCTCACCAGTTACGGGCCCGACCTCCCCGGCGCACCGACGCTCGGCCACCTCGTGGAACGCATCCTGCATCACGTCCCGAAGCTCGAACGCCTGCGCCTGTCCTCGCTCGACGGCATCGAGATCGACGACCGCCTCTTCGCGCTGCTCACGACCGAAGCGCGCATCATGCCGCACGTTCACCTCTCGCTCCAGGCCGGCGATGACATGATCCTCAAACGGATGAAGCGCCGCCACTCGCGTGCCGAAAGCGTTGCGCTGGTCGACCGCCTCAAGACCGCGCGCCCCGACATCGCGATCGGCGCGGACCTGATCGCCGGTTTCCCGACCGAGGATGCGGCGATGTTCGCGAACACGCTCGCGCTGATCGACGACTGCCACATCGTCCACCCGCACATCTTCCCCTATTCACCCCGCGCCGGCACCCCCGCCGCCCGCATGCCGCAGGTCGAGCCCGAAGTCCGCCGCCAGCGCGCCGCCCTCCTCCGCGAGGCTGGCGAAACGGCACGCGCGCGGTGGCTGCAAAAGCTGGTCGGCACTTCGCAAGACGTGCTCGTCGAACGCCCCGGCGACCGCGGCCATATCGGCAATTTCGCCGAAGTCGCACTGGACGAACCCGCCATACCCGGCGACATCGTCCGCATCACGATCACCGGCGCCACCTCCGACCGCCTCAGCGCAACACGAGAACCATCATGAGCACCACCCCAACCTGGCACGACAAGCTGATCGGCGGCTTCAAGCGCACCTCCGACCGGCTCGTCGGCAACCTCGCCGGTCTCAGCGGCGCACGGCTCGACAACGCGACGCTCGACGACATCGAGGAGGCGTTGATCGCCTCCGATCTGGGCCCCGAGACCGCCGGTCGCATTCGCCACCGTCTTTCCGAGGGCAGCTTCGAGCGCAACATGGAGGAGCTCGGCATCCGCGTGATCGTCGCCGAAGAGGTCGAGAAGGTGCTCGCCAAGGTCGCCAAGCCGATCGAGATCGACGCCTTCCCGCGCCCGCAGGTTATCCTGGTCATCGGCGTCAACGGCTCGGGCAAGACCACCACCATCGCCAAGCTCGCGCATCTGCTGATGGAGCAGGATTACGGCGTGATGCTGGCCGCCGGCGACACCTTCCGCGCCGCCGCGATCGGCCAGCTCCGCACCTGGGCCGAGCGCGTCGGCGTGCCGATCGTCACCGGTCCCGAGGGCGGCGACGCGGCGGGCGTGGTGTGGGACGCGGTCAAGAAGGCGACCGAGACCGGCATCGACGTGCTGATCGTCGACACCGCCGGCCGCCTCCAGAACAAGCGCGAGCTGATGGACGAACTGGCCAAGATCCGCCGCGTCCTCGGCCGCATCAACCCCGAGAGCCCGCACGACATCGTCCTGGTGCTCGACGCCACCACCGGCCAGAACGCGCTCCAGCAGATCGAGGTCTTCAAGGAGGTTGCGGGCGTCACCGGCCTGGTGATGACCAAGCTTGACGGCACCGCGCGCGGCGGCGTTCTGGTGGCAGCAGCCGAGAAATACGGCCTGCCGATCCACGCGATCGGCATCGGCGAGGGCATGACGGATCTGCGCCCGTTCGACGCGAACGAGGTGAGCCGGATCATCGCGGGTGTGGAGAGCGTTCGGAAGTAATCTCTCCCTCCGTTCGCCCTGCGCCCCTCTTTTCCGTTCGTCCTGAGCGTAGTCGAAGGACCGGCCCGTTTGTGGCATGCCCTTCGACTACGCTCAGGACGAACGGTAGTCTGGATTGATCTCGTGACCCCCACCAAGCCCCCCCTATCCCCCGGTCTCCGCATGGCGATCGACTACGGCCCGCTCGCGATCTTCTTCGCGGTGAACTTCCTCACACCCGGCCTGCCGATCGTCCGCGTGATCACCGCGACTACCGCGTTCATCATCGCCACCATCGCCGCGATGATCGTGTCGAAGCTCAAGACCGGCCATATCTCGCCGATGCTGTGGCTGTCGGGTGCGCTGATCGTCGTGTTCGGAGGCCTGACGATCTATTTCCACGACCAGCGCTTCATCCAGATGAAGCCGACCATCATCTACGCGATGTTCGCCGCCATCCTGCTATTCGGACTGCTGACCGGCCGTCCTTTGCTCCAGACGCTGCTGGAAAGCGCCTATCCCGGGCTCACCGCGGAAGGCTGGCACAAGCTGACGCGCAACTGGGTGGTCTTCTTCATCTTCATGGCGGCGCTCAACGAATTCGTCTGGCGCTATACGCTCGCACATTGGGGCAAGGATGCCGGCTGGGATTTCTGGGTCGGCTTCAAGCTCTGGGGCGCGATCCCGCTGACGCTGATCTTCGCATTCGCCAACATTCCGATGCTGCTGAAGCACGGATTGCAAACGGGCGACAAGGCCGTCACCGACCCGCCGCCCGAAGAATAAATTCTATAATCGTCATCCCAGCGAAAGCTGGGCTCTCCCCGTTTCAGCCGAGCCGACCGCCAACGGGGATACCCCAGCTTTCGCTGGGGTGACGGATCCTACCGAAAGCTCAGCCGGCGACCTTCGCGTAACGCTCGCCGACCACGTCCCAGTTCACGATGTCCCACCAAGCCTTCAGATAGCCCGGACGATCGTTCTTGTACGTCAGGTAATAGGCGTGCTCCCAGACGTCGTTGCCGAGCAGCGGCGTGCCGGGCTCCTTGGCGTCGTCCATGAGCGGGTTGTCCTGGTTCGGCGTGCTGGTCACCTTCAGCTTGCCGCTGTCGTCCGCGATCAGCCACGCCCAGCCCGAGCCGAACTGCCCCGCACCCTTGGTGTTGAACTCGTCCTTCAGCTTGTCGAGGCTGCCGAAGTCGCGATCGATCGCCTCGGCGAGCTTGCCCGACGGTGCCTGGCCGCTCTTGGCTGCCATCGTCTTCCAGAAGAAGTCGTGGTTCCAGAAGCCGCCGCCATTGTTGCGCACCAGCGGCGGCTGCGACGAGATCATGCCGAGAATGTCCTCGATCGACTTGCCTGCGAGCGCAGAGTCCTTCTCGACGCCTTCGTTCAGCTTCGCGGTGTACGCCGCGTGATGCTTGTCGTGATGAAACTTCATCGTTTCCTGGTCGATCACCGGCTCGAGCGCGTCATAGGCGTAAGGCAGCGGTGGGAGTTCGAAAGCCATGGGGTTTCTCCTTTATGGGGTCGGACGCTCAACGCCCGCACAGCGCAAATGCTCCCCGTCATCTCGTTACGCAAGCGTACCCGTCGGCAGTTTTTGTCGAGCCGCCTTGCACCGCGCTGCGCGACCGTCGCTGCCCGCCAATCATTAACGCGCTGTTCGCACACCTAATTTATGTTGGTTGCGACACCGGTAAGAGATTCGACATGCAACGACTTCTATACATCAGCACCGCCCGCGCGATCATCACGCAGGATGTGATCGACGATATCCTCCGCGTCTCCCGCCGCAACAACGCCGCCGTAGGCGTCACCGGGCTGCTGATCGTCGGCGGCAAGCGGTTCCTGCAGGTGCTCGAGGGCACCGATCTCGCCGTCGCGCAGACCTTCGACCGGATTCAGCGCGACCCACGGCATTTCGCGATGGTCTCGCTCGCGCGGCAGACGATCACCGAACGCAGCTTCGGGTCCTGGTCGATGGGCTATCAGGCCGGCGGAAACGCGACCTTGGGGGATTCCACCGCGGCGATGGCCGCTTTGATCGCCCCGATCGACGACCCCATGCTGCGCGGCTATTTCACCGGTTTCGTCGATCTCCACATGAAAGCCGCCTAGCGCTCAATAGACGGGCTGCGGCGGATCGAAGATCACCGGCGGGCCGCCCGGCTTGCGCTGCGTCGGGCCCATCTTGAAGAATACGCGGTCGACGCAGCCGGTATAGCCGGTCGCCGACGGCACGCGCTTGGCCGTCGTGATGATCCGTATCGCCTGCGCGCCGAACTCGTCGGATGGTTGCGTCGCGAGAACACGGACGTTGCCGGTAGCCCCCCAGGGCGCGACATCGTAGCCGATCATCGCCCATCCCTCGATCCCGCGACGGCGGAAATTGTCGGGATAGGTCAGCGTCGGCGAGACCGCCCATTCCGCCCGTGCGGGACAGGTCGCGTCGGCCGGCCTGAAGCTCGCCTCCTCCGGCATCGGCGGCGGTGGGACCGTCCCCGCACCGATCCAATAGGGGTATTGGCACCCTGTTCTCGCGCCGGCAGCGAAGCGGGACTCCGCGACCGCCTTGAGCGATGCCGCGTCCAGCGACGCATTGCCGTTGCCCGCCACCGGCTTCAGGCGGACCGGCGTGCCGTTCTCGTCGATATCGAAGCCGATCATGCTCCAGCTCTGACGCCCAGGCTGTCGCGGCAGGGCGTCGAAATCGGGAAAGGCCCGGTTGCGGACCTGCGGCACCGGATCGAAACAGGTCGAGCCGGCCGGCTTCACCCGCGCCCAGATTTCGGGCGTTGGGTGCTGCTGCGGAAACATCGTATAGGCCATCAAAAGGGCGATCGGGGCGCTCGCGATCGGCTGCGCGTCCGGAACATACGTCAGGCTGCACGCGGTTCGGGGACTATTCGGAGCGAATTGCGCGACCGCCAATGCAGGCGCTAGGTCGCCACCGGTCGCCACATAGTCCATCGCCAAGCGCTTGATATCGATCGGACGCCCGACCGGATCGATCGTGAACCCAAACTCGACCGACTTCATGGCGGAGGTCGGCGCTGCCCAGTTCAGGATCGGCATGACCGCCGGCTGACGAACGAACGCAACCGGCACGCCGGCGCAGCGCACCTCGCGCGCATTCCATGTCACGAGGACCTGCCGGTACTGCGGCGCTCCGGCAGAGAGCCTTGGGCCGGATGGGACGCTGCCGACGACGATAGGCGGCACCTGCGTGTCTGGAACGACCGCATACGCGGTCGCGGCGGGACCGCCGATCAGTATCGATAGGGCCAACCGGGACATACCCATCGCGTATCCTCCAAACCGCAAATACCGCCGCTGATACGGGCATCGTGCCGCACGATCATGACCGCTGCAAGTCACGCCGCGGTCTTGCCATACTCCTGGCGAGTGACGGGATGGCTCGACGACAGCCCGCCATCGACCGCGATCGCCTGGCCGTTGACGTAGCTGGCGTCGTCGGAGGCGAGGAACAGCGCGACTTTGGCGAGCTCCTCCGGCTGCGCGCCGCGGTGGAGCGGGTTGAGGCGGCCGACGCGGTCCATCTTGTTGACATCGCGCGCATAGTCGAACACCGGCTTGGTCATGCCGGTCTCGGTCAGCCCGGGACAGATCGCGTTGACGCGGACGTTCGAGCCGGTGAGTTGCTGCGCCGAGACGGCAGCGAGGTTGATGACCCCGGCCTTCGACGCGGAATAGGCAGGCGAGCCTGCGCCGGAGCGGATCCCCGCGACGCTGGCGGTAAGGACTATGGCGCCCTTCCCGCGCTCGGCGATGCGCGGCGCGGCGTGCTTGATCGCTAGGAACGGACCGATCAGGTTGACCCGCAGCACCTCGGTGATCAGCGCGACGTCGGTGTCGAACAGGTTCGCCATGCCGCCGGAGATGCCGGCGTTGGCGAACATGATGTCGAGCCCGCCGAAGCTGTCGCAGGCCAGCGCGATCGTGCGGATCACGTCGTCTTCGAGCCCTGCGTCCATGCGGATCGCCTTGGCGGTGCCGCCAGCCTCGCCGATGAGCCGCGCGGTCTCGTCCGCCCCCTCGGTTTTGTCAGCAACGATGACGTTGCCGCCCTCGGCTGCAAACAGTAGCGCGGCGGCGCGGCCTATGCCGGAGCCTGCGCCGGTGACAATGATCGATTTGTCCGTAAAGCGCATCGCATGGTCCTTCGGTTAGATCGTGACGCCGCCGTCGATGACCATCGTCTGGCCGGTCATGAAATTGCTGGCCGATGACGCGAGGAAGACGACCGCGCCCGCGATCTCCTCAGGTTCACCGATGCGGCGGAGAGGCACGCTTGTGTTCGCCGCCTCGATCCGCTGCGGGTCCTCCCAAAGCGCCCGCGCGAAGTCGGTCTTGATCAGCCCCGGCGCGATGCAGTTGACGCGAACGTTGGACGGGCCGAACTCGACCGCGAGGTTGCGCGCGAGTTGCATGTCGGCGGCCTTGCTTATGCAGTACGCGCCGATCACCGGCGAGCCGCGCAGCCCGCCGATCGACGAGATGATGACGATGCTGCCGCTCCGGCGCTCCAGCATCTCGGGCGCGACCATCTGGATCAGCCAGTGGTTGGAGACGATGTTGTTGTCGAGGATCTTCCGGAACTGGTCGTCGGCGATGCCGGCTTGTGGGCCGTAATAGGGGTTCGAGGCGGCGTTGCAGACGAGGATGTCGATGCGGCCGAGCTGGGCGCGGGTCTGGTCGACGAGGTGCTGGAGGGCGGCCTTGTCGGAGATGCTCGCGGCGATGGCGATCGCGGTACCGTCGCCGTGCTTCGCGTTCAGATCCGCGGCGACGGTGTCGCAGGCGTCCTGCTTGCGGCTGGAAATGACGATCTTCGCGCCGTGTTCTGCAAGTTCCCGCGCGGAGGCCAAGCCGATGCCGCGCGAGGAGCCGGTGACGATGGCGACCATCCCGGTCAGGTCGAATTGCGACATTCTTGCTTCTCCCCTCCCGCATGCGGGAGGGGCCGGGGGTGGGCGCCCGGCCTTCCACACACGGTGTACGACATGGTGAGCGCGAGCCCACCCCTAGCCCCTCCCGCATGCGGGAGGGGAATGAGTCAGGCCCCCGCTTTCACAGCAAACCCCCACGCCGCATCCGCCAGACCGTGGATCTTCGCCACCGTCTTCTCCGCCTGCGCGCTCGAGGCGGTGCCGTCGATGATGCGCTTCTTGATGCCCTGGACGATCCCGGTCAGGCGGAAGAGATTGTAGGCGAAATACCAGTTGAGATCGGGGACGCCGTCACGGCCGGTAGCGGCGCAATACCGCTCCACGACCTCCTCGATCGTCGGGATGCCCGTCTCGGGCCCAGTCATGCCGAGCACGCCCGAGCGGCCCTCGGGCTCGGTCACCCAACTCATCAGCAGATACGAGAAGTCCGCCAACGGATCGCCAAGCGTCGACAATTCCCAGTCGAGCACCGCGATCACCTTCGGCTCGGACGGCGCGAAGATCATGTTGTCGATGCGGTAGTCGCCGTGGACGATCGAGGTCCGCGTCTGCTCGGGCAACGTCCGCGGAAGCCACTCGATCAGCCGCTCGACCGACTCCATATGCTCGGTCTCGGCGGCACGATATTGCTTGGTCCAGCGGCCGACCTGGCGTTCGAAATAATTGCCAGGCTTGCCATACTCGCCGAGCCCCGCCGCCGCGTAATCGGTGTTGTGGAGCGCGGCGAGCGTGTCGACCATCGCCTCGTAATGCGCGGTGCGCTCGGGCGGAGTCGCGCCGGGCATCGATCCGTCCCAGATCGTCCGCCCCTCGACCATCTCCATGACGTAGAACGCCGAGCCGATCACGGCCGCGTCTTCGCAAAGGCCGTAGGGCCGTGGGACGGGGAAGCCGGTGGGATGCAGTCCCGCAATTACGCGGTATTCACGGTCAACGGCATGTGCGCTCGGCAGGATCGGCCCGAACGGTTTCCGGCGCAGCACGTAGGCGCGCTCCGGCGTATCGAGGCGGTAGGTCGGGTTCGACTGGCCGCCGGCGAACTTCGCGTAGGTCAGCGGGCCGGTGTAACCCGGCACATTGGCGGTCATCCACGCACCAAGCGTGTCAAGGTCGAGCCGGTCCTTATCCCCGACTTCGATCGTGCCGACCATGCTGGTTGCCGCGTCGCTCGTCACGAGAAGGTGATCACACTACGCGTCGTGTCACCGCGACGAAGCTCGTCGAACGCGTCATTGATCCGCTCCAGCGGCATCCGATCGGCGATGATCGTGTCGAGATCGAGCAGCCCGCGCATGTAGAAATCGACCAGCCGCGGGATGTCGACCGGGAATCGGTTCGACCCCATGAACCCGCCCTGCAACCGCTTGCCCGAAAGCAGATCGAGCGCGGACAGCCCGACCTTCTCGCCGAGCGGCATCATCCCCAAGATCGTCGCGGTACCGCCGCGCCGCAGCACCTTCACCGCGGTCGCCGCCGATTGCGCGCGTCCGACCGCCTCGATCGCGTGGTGAACGCCGCCCTTGGTGATCGCGACGACCTCGTCCGCGGCCGTGTCGGACAGCGCGTCGATGCTGTGTGTCGCGCCCAGCTTCTCTGCCATCGCGCGCTTCTCGGGCACGGGATCGAGCGCGATGATCTTCCCCGCGCCTGCGATCTTGGCCGCGTTCACGGCGGCGAGCCCGATGCCGCCGCAGCCGACCACGCAGACCGTCTCGCCCGGCGTCACATCCGTAGTGTTGAACACCGCCCCTGCCCCCGTCGTGATCGCACAGCCGAGCAACGCCGCGCGGTCCATCGGCATGTCGCGGTCGATCGCCACGCAAGCGTGTTCGTGGACTAGCATCATTTCCGCGTAGGCGCTGAGGTTGAGCATCTGCGCAATCGGCCGATCGCCGAGCATGAGGCGCGGCGCGGCGCCCTTGGGACGGCGCACGCTGGCGTCGATGCACAGCGACATCCGTCCGGTGACGCAGAACTCGCATTGGCCGCAGAATGCCGAGAGACACGTGACGACATGGTCGCCGACCTTCACGCCGCGTACTTCGTCGCCGACCGCCTCTACCACGCCGCAAGCCTCGTGCCCCGGGATCGTCGGCATCGCGTGCGGATAGGCGCCGTCGACGAAATGCAGGTCGGACCGGCACACGCCGACCGCCACCGTGCGGATCAGAACCTCATGGGCCGTCGGCTTTGAGACGGTCACGTCCTCGATGCTGAGCGGGGTGTTTGCTTCGAAAAGGACTGCGGCTTTCATGGGTAGTCAGGCTCCGAAAATTGGCGGGCGGACAATCAAAAATTCCGTTCGTCCTGAGCGCAGTCGAAGGACATTGCCCCAAGCGAGCCGGTCCTTCGACTTCGCTCAGGACGAACGGGGAATGCGGTGAGTTTACCGGCTCACCCCGACATCTCCGCTCGACACGCCACCCTTCCGGAAGTCGCCGTATTTCCCGAACTCGTTCCGCGCGATCGAGCGGTTGTGGACTTCATCCGGACCATCCGCGAAGCGCAGCGTCCGCATCGCCGCCCAGTCATGCGCCAACCGGAAATCGCCCGACACGCCGCCGCCGCCATGCGCCTGGATCGCATCGTCCAAGATCCGCAGCGCCATATTCGGCGCCGCAACCTTGATCATCGAAATCTCGATCTGCGCCGACTTGTTGCCAGCCTTGTCCATCATGTCCGCCGCCTTGAGGCACAGCAAACGCGTCATCTCGATATCGATACGCGCGGTCGCGATCCGCTCCTCCCACACCGAGAAGTCGGCAATCCGCTTCCCGAACGCGACACGGTCGAGCAGCCGCCGCGCCATCGCCTCGATCGCCGTCTCCGCAACACCGATGGTCCGCATGCAGTGATGAATCCGGCCCGGCCCAAGCCGCCCCTGCGCGATCTCGAACCCGCGCCCCTCGCCCAGCAGCACGTTCTCTACCGGCACGCGGACGTTCTCCAGCACGACCTCACCATGCCCATGCGGCGCATGGTCATAGCCATACACCGACAACATCCGCGTGATCGTCACGCCCGGCGTGTCCATCGGCACCAGGATCTGGCTCTGCTGCTGGTGCCGCGACCCCTCGAAGCTCGTCTTCCCCATCACGATCGCGATCTTGCATCGCGGATCGCCGACGCCGCTCGACCACCATTTGGTGCCGTTGATGACGTAGTGATCGCCGTCGCGCACCATACTCGTCTCAATGTTGGTCGCATCCGAAGACGCCACCGCAGGCTCGGTCATCAGGAACGCCGAGCGGATCTCGCCGCGCATCAGCGCCCCGAGCCAGGCGTCCTTCTGCTCGCGCGTGCCATAGCGGTGAAACACCTCCATGTTGCCAGTATCGGGCGCCGAACAGTTGAAGCATTCGCTCGCCCAGCCGACCTTGCCCATCTCCTCCGCGCATAACGCATATTCGAGATTGGTGAGCTGCGTGCCTTCGAACTCGAACGAATCGTCGACATGCGTCTGGCCCGAATGCGGCGGCATGAAGAAATTCCAGAGCCCGGCGGCCTTGGCCTTCTCCTTCATCTCCTCGATCACCGGAATCACCTTCCAGCGCTCGCCCTCATGCGCCTGCTGGTCGTAATCGGCCTGACGCGGGCGGATATTCTGGTCGATGAAATCGCGGACCCGATCCCGGAAATACGTCTCTCGTTCGCTCAGCGTAAAATCCATGCG
The DNA here is from genome assembly GCF_057815015.1 of Sphingomonas sp. SL1004. Taxonomy (NCBI): domain Bacteria; kingdom Pseudomonadati; phylum Pseudomonadota; class Alphaproteobacteria; order Sphingomonadales; family Sphingomonadaceae; genus Sphingomonas; species Sphingomonas sp. SL1004. Next base: position 61,653 of record NZ_JBYMUX010000001.1, on the reverse strand, counting down.
GGCTCTCCGTTCATCATCGCTTTGGAGGCGGGTTAGACCATACCGCGTATTCGGTAAAGCGTGTGGAGGACCTCGGAAAGCATGTTTTCAAGTCCGCCCTGAAAGCGCCTAAAAAGCACTGTATCTTCAAATCGAAGCTGTTAGGGTGTTTCGATGAAGGTTCCGGCAGACGTCAGCGACGAGAGCGAACAGGGGACCAAGCGCTTCCGTGCGAAGCGTGACGCGATCCTCGCCGCGGCGGCAGAAGCGATCAACGAACAGAGTGCCAAGGGCATGACGTTCGCAGACGTGGCGCGGCGCGTCGGGCTCAACACGACCAGCGTTACCTATTATTTCAAGCGCAAGGAAGACCTCGCGGCGGCGGCGTTCGAGCACACGCTGGAATCGCTGATCGCGATGCTCGACGTGGCGATGGAAGAGGCGACGCCGGAAGAGCGCGTGCGGCGCTATCTCGCGCTCAACATGGCGCGGCTCGGGCGGATTCAGCGCGGCGAGGAGAAGGCGTTCGCGGTCCTCTCCGATCTGCGCGCGACCGAGGATCCGATGCGCAGCCGCCTGATGACCGGGTGGCGCGAAGTGTTCCGCCGTACCCGCCTGCTTTGGGGCCCGACCTCGTCGCGTGCGCAGACCGATCTCAACGGCGCGCGCGCGCACGTCCTGCTCGAGAACACGTTCTGGTTGCCGATCTGGCTGACGCGGTACGAGCCCGATCAATATGGTCGCGTCGAGGAACGACTGATGGACGTGTTCGCGCACGGCATCGCCGGCAAGGGTGCCAAATGGGCGCCCACCCTGCTCGATCTGAGCCATGACGAGGCGGAGCCGGGCCGTGAGGCGTTCCTGCTGGCCGCCACCCGCCTGATCAACGAGCTCGGTTATCGCGGCGCCTCGGTGCAGAAGATCGCGTCCGAGCTGAACGTGACCAAGGGCAGCTTCTATCACCATCTCGACGCGAAGGACGACCTCGTCATCGCATGCTACCGCCGCAGCTTCGACACGATCGCCGATGCACAGAGCCGCGGCGAAGCCGAGGGCGGGAGCTTCTGGCACAAGCTGTCTAGCACCGTCGCGACCCTGCTAGACGTGCAGTTCGCCGAACGTGGGCCGTTGCTGCGCACCACTGCGCTCAGTGGCCTGCCGGTGGGCGTACGCAACGCGATGGTCGAGCGCTCCAATGGCATCGCGCGGCGCTATGCGGGCATGATGATGGACGGCATCGGCGAAGGCTCGATCCGTGCGGTCGATGCGCTGATCGCGGCGCAGGCGTTGATGGCGCTGCAGAACGCGGCGTTCGACATGCGCAAATGGGCCTCGACCATGCCGCGCGAGCGGGCGATCGCGATGTATGCCTCGACCCTGATGTTCGGGCTGTTCGACGACGGACTGGCGAAAGCCTAACCACATTCGGGTGCGATTCCGCGCTATCGCCACCCGTTACGGTTTCCTTACCTTGCGTTAAAACCCGACGCCCGAAGCGGTCCTTCAACGGAGGACGCCATGCACACTATCAAGACGGATCTCGCTTCGGGGATCATCCATGTCGAGGCGTCGGGGTTCTGGACGGTCGAGCACATCCAGGCGTTCCTGCGCGATCTGGAGCGCGAGGCGCGGCTCGTGCTGTCGACCGGCAAGCGCCACATGCTGCTATGCGATTTCTCGCGCGCCGCGATCCAGCCGCAGGAGGTGATCACCGCGCTGCAGGAACTCGCGCTGAACTTGACGTTGAAGTCTCGCAAGGTCGCCTTCTATACCAACGGCAAACTCGCGCGGCTCCAGGTCAAGCGGATCGCGGCGGTACGCGACGACATGGCGGTGTTCGAAAACCGGGCGAGCGCGCTCGAATGGCTGCTCGCCGACGGGCTCGATCGCTACGTGCGTCAGACTATCGACGTGCGTGCCTGAGCGGCAAGATCCTCGTCCCGCTTTAACAGCACGCCCGCGCGCCAGTAATGAAACAGCGCCCACGGCGTCATCAGGAAGATGATCACCAGCGCATAGCGGAGCGATTCCTCGCCGAAACTCGGCTTCAACACGTCGCTGAGCCAGCCGACCATCGTCGGACCGAGGCCGAGACCGACCAGATTGATGACGAGCAGCGTGATCGCCGCCCACATCGCGCGGATCTGCAACGGCGCGAGGTGCTGGATCAGCGCGAAGCTGGGGCCGAGATACGAGTTCGCGAAGATCAGCGAAACGAAATAGCTGCCGATCGCCACCGCCGGCGCGTCGATCAGGTAAAAGGCCAGCGCGAACGGAAGCGACAGGCCCTTCATCACCAACACCACCCAGGCCTGGACGTGGAGGCCGTGGCGCTTTGCCAGGACATCCGCGATCTTGCCGCCCGCAAGTGCGGAAATCGCGCCGAACAGCGCGCCCGGCAGCGCGACGTAGCGCGAGATGTCGAGCATCGAGACGCCGAGCGAGCGCTGCATGTAGCTCGGGCCCCAGCCGGTCAGTGCGTAACCGATCATCGAGGTGAGCGTGACGCCGACGACCAGATGCCGCGCGGGTGCGCTTGCCCACATCGACGCGAACCCTTGCGCGACGCTCGGCATCGGCGACGCCACCGCGCGAGCCGCGTCGGACAGGCCGCGGCGGGGCTCGACCATGAACAGACGGACCAGCAGCGCCAGGACTATTCCCGGCAGACCGACGGTCATCATCGCGATCCGCCAGCCATAGCTGTGCGCGACGACGCCGCCGATCAGGGTGCCGAAGCCCGCACCGAGCACCACCCCCAGCGAATACACCGCCATTGCGCTTGCGCGCTTCTCGGGCGGATAGAGATCCGCGATGATCGAATGACTGGGCGGGCTCGACCCCGCCTCGCCAATGCCGACGCCGATCCGGAAGAGCATCAACTGGGTGAAATTCTGCGCGAGGCCGCATAGCGCGGTCATCGCGCTCCAGATTGTCAGGCTGGCGGCGATGATGTTGCGGCGGCTGGTCCTGTCCGCCAGCCGCGCGACGGGGATGCCGAGCGTCGCGTAGAAGATCGCGAAGACGAGCCCGGAAAGCAGTCCAAGCTGCGTGTCGGTCAGCACCAGGTCCGCCTTGATCCGCTCCAGCAGGATCGCGAGAATCTGGCGGTCCATATAACTGAAGAAATAGGTGAAGGTGAGCAGCGCCAGCGTCAGGCCCCGTCGCTTCATCGCCAACGTGTCGGCGATTTCGGGGTGAGACTGAAGCGTTGCGGCCATTGGCGATACCCTGATGTCTAATTTGAAGCCATGCTACGGTATCGGGCGCATACCAGACAAGGGAAGCCTGGCCCTGCGCGGGGTGATGGCAAGAGGTTTTAGGGTCGGTTCGGTGGTTTGGTGGGGTAAAGCGAGCGGCCTCGCACTGTCCAGTCACCACTCATCCAGCACTACCACCCCGGCGGAGGCTGGGGCCCAATTGGAGAGGCGGTTGTAATGAAGCGCTGCGGTTCGTCAGCAACGTCCCCCAATTGGGCCCCGGCTTTCGCCGGGGTGGTGGTGGGGTTGGGACGGGGGACTTTAGCGCCCCGCCCCGCCCCCTTTACCTTAGAACTTACCCCGCACCGTCACCCCGTACGTCCGTGGCTCGGCGAGGAACTGCGAGAACAGCTGGCGGCCACCCGGAAACTGCGGATCCTGGAACGCCGCGGTCGCGGCCCCCTCCTGGAACGGCGAGTTGAACGCGACCTGCGCATATTGCTTGTTCGCCAGGTTCTGTCCCCAGAACTCGACCGCCCAGCGCTCGTCCTTACCGCGCAGCCCGACGCGCGCATTGAACAGCGCGAAGCCGTCCTGCGCCTTTTGCGGGAACAGGTCCGAGCCGGTGTTATAGTCGCTGGTCATGCGCGTATCGACGTAGAACAGCGCGGACAGGCCACTGCCCCCGATCGGCGGTGTAAACGCCATCGACGCGGTTGTGACGATATCGGCGGAGTTCGACAGCGTCTGCCCGGGCAGCTTGCGCAATGCCTGGTCGAGCGGTGCGCCCGTGCTGTTGCCGACAAGCTGGTCGCGGTAGCCGGTATCGGTGAAGGTCGCGCCCAGCGTGACCCGGAAATCGCGCACCGGGACCAGGCTCGCCTCCAGTTCGACACCCTGCGCGCGGACGCCGTAGCCGACATCGCCCGACGGACAGGCACCGGTCGCGGCCGCCGTCGCACTATAGTTGGGCGCCGCCGCGAACTTGCTCTGATCGCGGTCGCCACCGCTCAGGCTCGTATCGCAGCCGTTGATGTTCTGCACCAGGAAGACGGTGCCGTTGAAGGTGTTCAGCTGGAAGTTCTTGAAGTCCTGGCGGAACGCCGCGACGCTGAGCGAGAACGGACCGGTGCCGTATTTCGCGCCGATCTCGAACGAATTGACTGTTTCCGGATCGAATTGCAGCCCGCGCGCCAGAGCCTGCGCGCCGCCGACCGCCGCGAACGTGGTGGTGGGTACGCCACCGACCACCGTGATCGGCTGCTTCAACGCCGAGCGATCGAGGTTGAACCCGCCCGCCTTGTACCCGCGCGAATAGCTTGCGTAGAGCAGCAGGTCGTCGACCGGCTTCCACGACAGGATCGCGGTGCCGGTGACCTTATGCTCCTTGCGGCTGTCGTTGATGCTGACCCCGTTCAGTTCGGCGGTCGAATTGCCCTGGCAACCGAGCCCGATCAGTCCCGCAGCCAGCGCCCGCGCGGTCGCGTTCGGACTGACCAGATCGTCCGTCAGCGTCGACTCGAGCGCGGTGCAGACGGTGTTGTCGTTGCCGAACGTGGCATCGAACTTCTTGCGCTCATGCGTGTAGCGCGCGCCCAGCGTCAGATCGAGCGTGCTGGCGAGGTGGATGATGTTGTGCGTGAACACCGCGTAATTGCGGCTGTTCTGATGATAGGTATCACGCGTCACGCCGAGATCGTTGAGCGAATCGAGCCGCGCGAAGCCCGCGACGATATCGGGACCGCTTGCCCCGCTGGCGCCCGCAAGCGTCGCCTGGCCGACGCCCGGAATGACGCAACTGGGACTGGTCGGCGAATAGAGCCCGGCCAGTCCGCCGCCCGAGATGACTCGGCACGTGGCGAAGCGGCCATATTGCGACCCGAACCTCAGATTGTCGTGCACCGTCAGCTTCTCATCGGCGTAGAATCCCCCGATCAGCCAATCGAGCTTGCCGCCGAACGCGTCGCCCTGCAGCCGCAATTCCTGCGTGAAGGTCTTGAACTGGCGCGACGAATTGCCGTCGGCTGCGCGATAGAGGACGTCGACCGCGCCGTAGTCGGTATCCGATCCCTGGTCCGCCTTGTAGTTGCGATAGGCGGTGATCGAGGTCAGCTTCGCACCGCCGAGGTTCCAGTCGATCTGGCCGGAAAACCCGTAATCGCGCGTAACGCCGGCAAAGCTGCGGCCGGGGCTGGACGAGATCGTCCGCGAATAGCCGGGACGGTTGAGCAGCGCGAGCGGCTGGCCGAGATCGCGCAGCACGTTGACGATGTTGTTGCCGCCCGCCAGCCCGGTCGTCAGCGGCGTCGCCGGCTCATTCAAATTGCCGATCGCCGGATTGACCGAACGATCGACATAGGTCGCCGCGCAGCACTTCTCGTTGCGGTGCGTATAATCGCCGATCAGGCGGATATCGATGTCCGACGTCGGCTCGAACCGCAGCTGGCCACGCACGAAATAGCGGTCGCGGTCGTTGACGTCGGTCTTGTTCGTCGGATCGTTGTAGAAGCCGTCGCGCTTGACGTAGACGCCGTCGACACGCGCCGCGACATTCGAAGACAGCGGCACGTTCACGTTGCCGGCGATCCGGTAATAGTCGTAATTTCCGTAGCTTGCCTCTGCGCCACCGCTGAATTCGGTGAACGACGGCGCCTTGCTGAAGATGCTGATCATGCCCGCGGACGAGTTGCGCCCGCCCAGCGTCCCCTGCGGTCCGCGCAACACCTCGACCCGGTCGATCTCGCCGAGTTCGTTCAGGCCGATGCCCGAGCGCGAGCGATAGACTCCGTCGATGAACACCGCGACCGAGCTTTCCAGGCCGGGATTGTCGCCGACCGTGCCGATGCCGCGGATACGCGCGGAGCCGTTCGCCTCCGAGCCGGTCGACGAAACAAGCAGCGACGGTGCGAGCTGGTTCAGCTGGCGGATGTCGTTCGCGCCCGAATTCTGCAGCGTCTCGGCCGACACCGCGGAGATCGCGACCGGTACGTCGGACAGCGCCTGCGCGCGGCCCTGCGCAGTGACGATGATATCGGCGGTCTGCTGATCGGCGTTCGCGGGGGCGACTGCGCCCTGCCCAACGTCTGTCGAAGGCGTACCCGTCGTCGGCGCTGCGTTCGGACTGGTATTCTGAGCCGCGACCGGTGAAATCGTCGCGAATGCGAGCACGGAAAACGCGCACGCGGCAAAATAGCGCTGCTTGGCCACATCTCTCTCCCTGTTCGGCCGGAGCATCTTTGGCTCCGTACCGTATATTCGAATAGATACCTCGAGCACGATGTCGTCAAGCACGTAACGCGTAGCAAAACGCTACGGATTTCGGGCATCGACGATGCTGTCGGATGGTGGGGAGAGGAGATAGGCTCGGTTTGGGAAGGATGGCGGAAGGTCCGGCCATATGCCAGCCTCCCGCCTGATCCCCTCTCCAAACTCGGTCCGGCGCTTCGATCGTCATCTGAAGGTCCGGTATGGCAGCCCTTTTGCACAGTTTGCCGACATTGCAAAGCATCTTGTTTCGGTTTGATCGCGCGTTGCCCAGCGCGCGGTCATCCCATCGCTGCCGGTTGCTCCCCCGGCCGCCGCCCCATTTCCGACGCCGTACAACCGCTCGACACGATCGCTGCAGACCCGGCACATGATCGACCTGTATTATTGGCCCACGCCGAACGACCACAAGATCACGCTGTTTCTCGAAGAGGCGGGGCTCGACTACACGATCAAGCCTGTAAACATCGGCGAGGGCGAGCAGTTCGGCCCTGATTCCTCGCGATCGCGCCCAAAAACCGGATGCCGGCAATCGTCGATCACGCGAATGCCGAAGGCGGGACGCCGGTGACGATCTCGAATCGGGCGCGATCCTGCTGTATCTGGCGGAGAAGACCGGACGGTTCGGCGGCGACGATCTGCGGGCGGGTCGCGGTCAACCAGGGGCTGATGTGGCAGATGGGCGGGCTCGGCCCGATGCTGGGGCAGAACCATCGTTTCAATCGCTCTGCGCCCGAGCAGATCCCGTATGCGATCGATCGGTACGTGAAGGAAACCAACCGGCTGTACGGCGTGCTGGATCGCCGGCTCGAGGGCCGGGACTTCATTGCCGGCGACTATTCGATCGCCGACATGGCCGCCCATCCCTGGATCGTGCCGTACGAGGCGCAAGACCAGCGGCTCGAGGACTTCCCGAACGTGAAGCGCTGGTTCGAGGCGATCGCCGCGCGCCCGGCGACCGTCGCCGCGTACGAAAAGGGCAAGGTGATCCATGACAGAAGCGTGCCGATGACCGACGAGGCGAAGAAGACGCTGTTCGGCCAGACCGCGGCAACACGCTGATCAGCGGTCGACGAACGCCAGTCGCTGGCCCCTAGTCGCTAGTCATTAGTCGCTGATCGTCCAGCCCAGCCGCGGATCGCCACCGCGGACGGGCTGGGCGGCGGCGAGGCGGTGTTCGAAGCTGCCTGACGCGGTGTAGGCGGGAACCGCGGACGACGCTTGGCGCGCCACATACGCACCCTGCGGCCGATACGAGACGGTAGTCGCGGCGAACGTCGGTGCGCCGGCGGGCATGCCCGTCGCTACCGGCGGAACGAAGCGCGCCATCCGCACCGTCGGTCGACCGACCCGAGTCGCGGCGCCGGTAAACGCGGTGAACTCGTGGCCCTCCTCGAACACCGCGTGACGACCGGTGACGAACGCGCCGGCGATGACGCCACCGACGATGATCGTGCCGATCGTCTCGCCGGTCCGGCCGCCGCCGGCAGCGTGATACCGACCGACCACGGGTACGCTGCGGCCGGCGACGTCGATCGATCGTAGTTCGACATCGACCTTGCCCGACTTGCCGAACGCGCCCTTGCCGCTGCGATAGACGACTTCGCCGGTCCCGGCGGTGCCGCGCGGGATCAGCACCACGCCATCGACGATCACGTCGCGCGCCACCGATACCGGCACGATCTGGCCCAGCCGCGCGCGATCGGAGCCGATCTCCTCGCTCAGCCGCAGCACGACTTCGGTATGCGCCGGGACGAGTACGCTGGGCTCCGCGCCGGCCAGCCCATCCGATGCGAACGCCGCACCCGGCACGCACGCCATCGCCGCTATGATCAGTCTGCGCATCGATCCCACCCCCGCGAACGTCCGGCCCTCGCCGACCCCCTGTTGCTGTCGCGGTACGGGTACAGTGCTGATTATTGCATGAAACGAGGTGGTTAACTCTCCCGACCCGGCCGACGCGACATCGCCACGTCGAGGTGGCCGCCACCGTCGAGCAGCAACACTTCGCCGGTCATCGCGCGGCTGATTGGGTCAAGCAGCATCTCGATCGGCCCAGCAACGTCGTCGGGCCCGGTGGCGAGTCCCATCGGCACCGACGCCGCAACCTTGGCGTTGAGCTTGGCGAACCCCTCTTCGCCCAGCCGCTTCTCGTACCAGCCCGTCGCGACATAGCCGGGCGCGACCGCGTTGACGCGGATCTGCGGCGCAAGGACTCGCGCCAGGCTCTTGGTCATCGTCACCAGCGCGCCTTTCGACGCGGCATAGGCGACCGACGATCCCATGCCGAACACGCCTGCGACGCTGGCGACGTTGACGACCGCCCCGAACGGGCTCGCACGCAACGCAGGCGTACAGGCGCGGACCATCTGGAACGGCGCGACCGTGTTCAGGCGGTAGATGTCGATGAAATCCTCGGCATCGAGCGCGTCGAGATCCTCGTGCGCAGCGAACTTCGTCCGGCCGGCATTGTTGACGAGGAAGTCGATCCGACCGAACGCGTCGGTGGCGACCACGGCGAGCTTGCGACAGGCAGCGTCGTCGACGATGTCCGCCTGGACCGCGATCGCGCCCCGCCCGACCTCGGCGGCCAACGCCTCGGCTTCGTCACGGCTGCTGGCGTAGTTGATGACGCACGATACGCCGCGCGCCGCCAGCCGCCGGACGACCGCGGCGCCGATCCCGGTGCCGCCGCCGGTGACGATCGCGACCGCGCCATTCATAGCCGCGCTCATGCCTGCGCACTCGGACGTGCCGACGCGCGCGCGTGCCACGCCCTCAGGTGCGTCAGTTCGTCGGGCATCCGCACGCCGACGAAGGTGGCGAAGTCGATCGTCGTCAGCAGGACGATGTCGGCGATCGTGAAGCGCTAGCCGTCGAGCCATTCGCGACCGTCGAGCACATGATCGAACTCGGCCATCGCCGACAGCACGCGCGGGCGCTGGCTCTCGCCGAACTCGGTATATTGCGGCTTCACGATCCGCGCGGTCCAGGGATGCGTGTGCAGCCACACCATCGACAGCGGGGTCATCAGCCGCAACTCGATCCGCCGCGTCCACATGTCGATCTCGGCGATGTTATGCGCGCCGTGGCCGAACAGCGGCGGTTCGGGGTGCAGCACCTCGAAATAACGACAGATCGCAACGCTTTCCGTCAGCACGCGACCATCGTCGAACGCGAGCGCCGGGGTCTGGCCGAGCGGATTGACCGCGAGAAACGGGTCTGCCTTGTGCTCGGCCTTGGGAATCGAGATCTGCGCCATTGGCACCCGGACATGCTTTTCCGCGAGGAAGATGCGGACGCGGCGCGGGTTCGGCGCGGGCAGCGCGCTATCGTAGAACAGCAAGCGGGTCTCTCCTCGACTGACTTTTCGAATATCGCGTATGGCATTGCGGATCGCGTTCGCCTAGCGGTGCCGGGATGACGACCGCCGCAGAGATGCTCGCCACCGGCTTTGCCACCTTGCCGGACCTGATCCACATGCACGCCCGAGAGCGTGGCGACCGCGTCGCGGTGGCCGATGCGCAGGGCAGCATCGACTATGCCACGCTCGACGGCCTGATGGACCGGGTCGCGGCGGCATTACAGCGTGACGGGGTGGCGCCGGGTACGGCGGTGGCGATCGTCGCAGCACCGACGACCGACTATGCGGCGGCATTCCTTGGTGCGGTACGCGCGCGGTGCGTCGCAACGCCGATCGCCCCGTCCGCTACGCCAGCGGCAATCGCTGCGATGATTGCGGATAGCGGCGCGCCTGTTGTGTTCCTGGATGCCGAGAATGCGCGGACGCTGGAAGGGCAAACTCTTGCCGCCCGCGTGGTCATGTTCCCCCGCGAAGGCGGGGGCCCAGACTGGCCCCCCGCCTTCGCGGGGGAACAATCTTTTGATACGTGGCTCGCCCCTCCCAATGCGAAATCAATCCGCGTCGCAATCGCCCCCGAAGACGCCTTCAACATCATCTACTCCTCCGGCACGACCGGCACGCCGAAGGGCATCGTCCAGAGCCACGCGATGCGCTGGGCGCATATCGCGCGCAACACCGCCGCCGGGTTCGACACCGCCGTCACGATGATCGCCACCCCGCTCTATTCGAACACCACGCTGGTCAGCTTCCTGCCGACGCTCGGCTGGGGTGGCACCGTCGTGCTGATGAAGAAGTTCGACGCGCGCGCCTATCTCGAACTCGCCGAACGCTACCGCGCGACGCACACCATGCTGGTCCCAGTCCAGTATCAGCGGATCATGGCGCTGCCCGACTTCGACCGCTTCGACCTGTCGGCCTTCCGCTTCAAGACCAGCACCAGCGCCCCCTTCTCCGCGGCGCTGAAGGCCGACGTCGTAGCGCGCTGGCCGGGCGTGCTGGTAGAATTCTACGGCATGACCGAAGGCGGCGCGAGCTGCGCGCTGAACGCGACCGCCAACCCGACCAAGCTCCACACCGTCGGCCAGCCGATGCCGGGTCACGAGATTCGCCTGATCGACGACGACGGCGTCGAAGTCGCACCCGGCGAGATGGGCGAGGTCGTCGGCCGCAGCCCGGCGATGATGAACGGCTATCACGGCCGTACGGAGGCGACGCGCGATGCCGAATGGTATGACGAAGACGGCAACCGCTACATCCGCCACGGCGACGTTGGACGGTTCGACGAGGACGGCTTCCTCACGCTGATGGACCGCAAGAAGGATTTGATCATCTCGGGCGGCTTCAACATCTACCCCTCCGACCTGGAAGCGGTATTGGCGCAGCACCCGGCCGTCGCGGACTGCACCGTGGTGGGCGCTCTGTCAGAAGCGTGGGGCGAGACGCCGGTCGGATTCTACGTGCCGCGCGCCGATACAACGGACGATGCGTCCGCGATCCTCGCCTGGGTGAACGCCCAGCTCGGCAAGACCCAGCGCCTGTCCGCGCTCCACGTCGCCGACGAACTGCCTCGCAGTGCGATCGGCAAGGTTCTCAAGCGCGAACTGCGCGAGCGTCTGACGGGAACCGGCGCATGACCGGCCTCAAACAGGCGATCGACGCGCTCGAGCCGGTCGAAGGCGGCTGGCGAGGGAGCGTACCGGAGAACTGGTTGCAGGGCCGCACCGCGTATGGCGGCTTTTCCGCCGCGCTCGCGCTCCATGCCGCGCAGAAGTCCGATACCGACCTGCCGCCGCTGCGATCCGCCCAAGTCTCGTTCATCGGCCCTTTGTCGGGTGAAATCGTGATCCGCGCGAGCCGGCTTCGGCGCGGGCGCAACGCAGCGTTCGTCCAGGCCGACGTCACGAGCGAGGCTGGGCTCGGGCTTCGTGCGACGTTCGTGTTCATGGGTGCGGTCGCGTCGCGCGTCGATCACCAGGCCGGCTCCGCGCCCGACTTTCCCATGCCGGGGCCCGAGACGCAGACCTTCCGCGGCCACAGCGCGGTCGCGTTCTCGCGGAACTTCGACCTGCTCGATCGCCGCGACGACCGCGTCGGTCCCGCGGAATGGCTGCGCTGGGTCCGGCTGGTCGAGCGCGAGGGCCTCGGTCCGATGGTCGAGCTCATGGCGGTCGCCGATTGCCTGCCGCCGGCCGCGCTGAAGCTGCTCGGCGGCCCCGCCCCGCTCAGCTCGATGACGTGGCTGCTCAACATCCTCGGGCCCCAGCCGGTCACGCGCGACGGCTGGTGGCTGCTTCGCGCGACCACCGACTATACGAAGGACGGCAGTTCGAGCCAGCAGATGGCGATCTGGAACGCCGACGGCACGCCGATCGCCGAACAGATGCAGAGCGTTGCGATCTTCGCCTGATGCGACACACTTTGCGACAGTTTTGCCGTGGCCCGACAAACGCGTAGGACATGTCGGGTCGACAAGGCCAGCATCGGGTGGGGATATGCCTCACCGACCGGAGACCCCCGATGCGCAAGACCATCCTCAGCTTGGCCGTCGCCGCAAGCGCGCTGACCGCCGCTGCGGCCAACGCCCAAGGCACACCGGCCGTGGCACCTTCGGAGACTCGTGCTCAGGCGATTGCGCAGGCCGACGTTCGGTTCGCGCAGATCGATACCAATCACGACGGCCTGATCAGCACAACCGAGATGCAGGAGTACCGCGCCGCGATCCACGATCGCATGATCGCGCGCGGCGGCGATGCACCGCCCTCCGGTGGCGGCAACGGCGATGACAGGCGCCACGCGAAAGCCAGCATGAGCAAGGCCGAGTTCGAAACCCGCGCCGGCGACCGCTTCGACCGGGTCGACGCCAATCACGACGGCGTGATCGACGCGACCGAACGCGCCAACCGGGCCGAGATGCGCCACGTCGAACGCCGCGAACACCGCGAGGGCACGACGTCCGCTCCCGCTACGCCCGCTCCCGCACAATAACCGGAAGGCGGGGACGCACGGAGCTCATGCTTCCCCCGGACACGCATCATGCTAGACGTCGCCCCCATGGGAGATATGCCGCATCTGCTGCTCGTCGACGACGAGCGCTCGATCCGCGAGCCATTGGCCGTGTACCTGACCAAGCAGGGATTCCGCGTCACCCAGGCGGGCGATGCGGAGGCGGCGCGGACGCGGCTGACGGCCTATGCGATCGATCTCGTCATCCTCGACATCATGATGCCGGGCGAAGACGGGCTGTCGCTGTGCCGCCACATCGCGGCGACCAGCGACGTACCGGTGATCCTGCTGACCGCACGCGCCGAGGAAACCGACCGGATCGTCGGTCTCGAAATGGGCGCCGACGATTATGTCGTGAAACCGTTCTCGCCGCGCGAGCTGGCGACGCGAGTCAAAGTAGTCTTGCGGCGGGCAACTTCGGGCGGATCGCGCCAGCATGCGCCGGAAAGCAGTTCCTACGGGTTCGCCGGGTGGGTGCTGAAATCGGGAGAGCGAGCGCTCATCGACCGGGAAGGCGTGTCGGTACCGCTGTCGACCGGTGAGTATAATCTGCTGCTCGCGCTCGTGACGCGCCCTCGTCAGGTTCTCACGCGCGACCAGTTGCTGGATCTGACACAAGGCCGCGAAGCCGCCGCGTTCGATCGCGCGATCGACAATCAGGTCAGCCGCCTGCGCCGGAAGATCGAGGCGGATGCAAAGACGCCCGAACTGATCAAGACGGTGTGGGGCGGCGGCTATACGCTGGCCGCCGAAGTCACCCGTCTGTGATCTGGCGCCTGTGATGCGATTCCACCCCTGGCCGCGTAGTCTCGCCGGCCAGATGGCGTTGCTGATCGCGCTAGCGCTGTTCGTCGCGCAGGCGATCAACTTCGGCCTGATCGTCCGCGACCGGGCGGAGTTCCGGCTTGCCCAGGCGACCCGGCCAGTCGCGACACGGATCGCCGATGCACTGGAACGCGAGGCGCACGCCGGTCGTCCGCTCACGGCGGATCGCGGCCGAGTCCGCCGCGTGGCCGCCAATCCGATCCCGCCCAAGGGCTATGAACGCCATCCCGAAGTCGTCACCGAACTGCGTCGGCAACTCACCGACCAGGGCCTGACCGTCGGACGCATCGATACCGGCCTGCGCCCCGCGTCCATCGAGGATGACGACGGGGGGCATCGGCGCGAACGGAGCCGCCGCGACGACCGGCAGGAAGGCACGCTGTTGATCGCGGTCGAACAGCCTGGCCGTGGCTGGCTGGTGATCACCGCGCCCTGGCCGCAACCCGGCTGGCGGCTGATCGTCGCGCTGCTCAGCCAGACCGCGATCCTGTATATCGCCGTGCTCCTCCCCGTGTTGTGGATCGTCCGGCGGATGTCCCGCCCGCTGCAGGATCTGCGGCGGGCCGCCGAGAGCTTCCGTCCGGGCGATCCGGGTACGCCGATGACGCCGCACGGCCCCGACGACGTGGTCGCGCTGATCGTGGCGTTCAATGCGCTCCGGCTGCGCGTGACAGCGATGCTCGACGAGAAGGATCGGATGCTCGGCGCGATCGGCCATGACCTGCGCACGCCGCTCGCTGCACTGCGCGTCCGGATCGAGTCGGTCGATGACGATACGGATCGTGCGCGGATGATCGACACCGTGGCGGAGATGAACCGGACACTCGACGACATCCTGTCGTTGGCGCGGCTCGGTCGCCCGAGCGAACCGCTTACCGACGTGGATCTGTCCGCACTGGTCGACGCAGTGGTCGAGGATTTCCGCGACATCGGCAGCAACGTGACCTTCGTCGAGGCGGACCGGTTGCGGATGCGGCTACGCCCATCGCTGATCCGCCGCGCGGTCCGCAACCTGATCGAGAATGCGGTGAAATACGGGTCGACGGCAGAGGTGCGCGTCGAGGCGGACGCGCGCTGCGTGGCCATCATAGTCGCCGATCAGGGCCCGGGCATTCCCGAGGACCGTATGACCGACGTCTTCGACGCCTTCACGCGGCTGGAGAGTTCGCGCAACCGGGAGACCGGAGGGATCGGGCTTGGGCTGGCCTTGGCGCGCGCGATCGTGAGGGAGGCTGGCGGCGAGATCCGCCTGGTTAATCGTGCCCCGTCCGATCAGGCTGGCGGCGGCCTCGACGCGATCATCGAATTGCCGCGCTAGTTCTGGTCCCTTTCCCCTCCGGGAAGAGCGTCGGGGTGGGGCAGTTCCGGGCGATGCGCTACTTGGCAGCCCCTCACCCTAGCCCTCTCCCCGCAGGGGAGAGGGAGTAGTCAGATCAGTCCTCGACGATCTGGCTGTGCGTGCGCGTGTCCTTCATGCGGAGGTAGACGATCAGCGACACGCCGATCATCGCGGTCACGTACCAATAGAAGCCGCGCTCCATGCCCTCGTTCTTGAGCCACAGCGCGACATACTCTGCCGTCCCGCCGAACATCGTGTTCGCCAGCGCATACGGCAACGCCACGCCCAGCGCGCGGACGTGCGCGGGGAACAGTTCCGCCTTCACCACCGCGTTGATCGCGGTGTAGCCGGTCACGATGAACAGCGACGCCACCACCAGGCCGAACGCCAAATAGGGGTTGGTCGCGGTTTCCAGGACAGTGAAGATCGGCACCGTGCACAGCACGCCGGCGATCCCGAACCCGACCATCAGCGGTTTCCGCCCGATGCGATCCGACAACGCCCCCGCCGCCGGTTGGAACGCCGCGTACAACGCCAGCGCCGCGGTCATGATCAGCGTCGCGGATTCCCGGCTGAACCCGCTCGTGTTGACCAGGAACTTCTGCATGTACGTGGTGTACGCATAGAAGGCGAGCGTACCGCCGGCGGTGAGCAGCAGCACGGTGAACGCCTCGCGCGGGTATTTGCTGAACAACAGCCACCCGCTCGATTTCGGCGTGCCGTCGGCCTTGGCGTTCTGATAGCTCTCGGTCTCGAGCAGACCGCGACGGATGCGGAACACGACCAGCGCGAGCACGCCGCCGATCGCGAACGGGATGCGCCAGCCCCAGGCGTCGAGCTGGGCCGTGTCCAGCGTCGACTGCAACAGCAGCAGCACGCCGAGCGCGAGCAACTGCCCCGCGATCAACGTGACGTACTGGAAGCTGGAGAAGAAGCCACGCCGCGACTTGCCCGCCATTTCCGACAGGTACACCGCACTGGCGCCATATTCGCCGCCGACGCTGAGACCCTGCATCAGGCGCGCGAGGATCAGCAACGCCGGCGCGATCCAGCCGATCGTCGCGAAGCCCGGCGTGATCGCGATCAGGAACGAACCTGCGCACATCAGCGTCACCGACAGCGTCAGCCCCGATTTGCGCCCGTGGCGATCGGCATAGATGCCCATCACCCACGCGCCGATCGGCCGCATCAGGAAGCCGACCGCGAACACCGCGGCGACGCTCATCAACTGCGCCGTCGAATTGCCCTTGGGGAAGAACACCGGTGCGAAATACAGGCCGAACGCCGAATAGACGTACCAGTCGAACCACTCGACGAGGTTGCCCGCCGACCCGCCGAGGATGGATTTGAGGCGGTGGTTCTTCTCGGGCGGAAGTGTGCTGCTCGCCATCATTTAGCTCCCTGCGCCGCTGGTGTCGTGGCAAACCCGCGCTTCTTGAGCAGCGCGTTCACATCCGGATCGCGGCCGCGGAAGGCGCGATACGCCTCGGCGCGATCGGTCTCGTTACCCGTCGACAGGAGCACGCGCGCGAACTTTTCCGCGGTCGCCTTGTCCCACGGGCTGCCGGCTTCCTCGAAGGCCGCGAAGGTGTCGGCGTCCATCGTCTCGGACCACAGATAACTGTAATAGCCCGCCGAATAGCTGTCCGACGCGAACAGATGCTGGAACTGCGGCACGCGGTGACGCATCACCAGTTGCTTCGGCATGCCGATCTCGGCGAGCGTCGCCGCCTCGAACTTGTCCGGATCGATCACGCCGTCGGGCACTGTGTGGATCTTCATGTCGACGATCGCCGACGAGAGATACTCCGTGGTCGCGAAGCCCTGGTTGAAGGTCCGCGACTTCTCGATCTTGTCGAGCAGGTCCTGCGGCATCGCGGCCTTGGTCTGGTAATGCCGCGCATATTTGTCGAGCACGTCGCGGGTGAGCAGCCAATGCTCGTTCACCTGGCTCGGATATTCCACGAAGTCGCGCGGCGTGCCGGCGAGCCCCGGATAATAGACGGTCTGGAGCATCGCGTGGATCGCATGGCCGAACTCGTGGAACAGCGTCTGCGCATCGTCGAGGCTGATCAGGATCGGCTCGCCGGGCGCACCCTTGGCGAAATTGTTGTTGTTCGACGACAGCACGAGCTGTGCCGGCGCGAGGCCGCGCTGGCCACGATAGGTGTTCGCCCACGCGCCGGACCGCTTACCCGTCCGCGCGAAGTCATCCCTGTAGAACAGCCCGACATCCTTGCCGGTCTTGTCCGTCACGCTCCAAACCCGCATGTTCGGCTCGAACACGGGAACGGTGCCGGTGATCTCCTTGAAGTTCAGCCCGTACAGCCGGTTGGCGGCGTACAGCGAACCCTGGATGATGTTGCCGAGCTCGAAATACGGCTTCAGCTGCGCCTGATCCAGGTCGTACCGGGCTTTGCGGACCTTTTCCTGGTAGAAGCGGTAATCCCACGGCTCGATCGTCAGCGAAGTGCCGGCGACCTTCTGCATGTCCGCCACTTCCTCGGCCACGCGCGCCTTCGCGGCAGGCCAGACGCGCATCATCAGGTCCATCGCCGCGGCGGGCGTCTTGGCCATCGTATCCTGCATCCGCCAGTCGGCATGCGTCTTGAACCCGAGCAGGTGCGCGCGATCGGCGCGTAGCTTCACGATCTGCGCGATCGTCGCGTTCGTGTCGTTCGCATCGCCATTGTCGCCGCGATTGACGAACGCGCGCCACACCTTCTCGCGCACCGCACGATCGGTGGCATAAGTCAGGATCGGATCAACCGCGCTACGCGTGTTGACGATCGCCCAGCCGGGCATCTTGCGCTCGACGGCGGCGGCCTTGGCGACCGCCTTCACGGTGTCGGGTACACCGTCCAAATAGGTTTCGTCCGTAACCGAGATCGCCTTGCTCTCGTCGGCCAGTAATTTCTCGCCAAAGGTCGAGAACGCGGTCGCAAGCTGCTGGTTATATTGCGAAAGCTGCGTCTTCTGCGCGTCGTTCAGCTTGGCGCCCTGACGCACATAGCTGTCGTAGATCCGCGTTACGAGCCGGATTTGCTGCGCGTCCAGCCCACTCGAATTGCGGCTCGCGTAGATCGCCTGGATACGGGCAAACAGCGGCTTGTCGAACGTGATTGCATCCGACGCTGCCGAGAATTTCGGCGACCATTCGCGATCGAGCTTCTGATAGGCCGGCGTGTTCATGTTGCCGGTCATCACACCGAACAGCGTCATAACGCGGCCAAAACGCTGGCCGGCCAACTGCATCGGCACGATCGTATTGGCGAAACTCGGCTTGGCCGGATTGTCCGCGATCGTACGATACTCCGCGGCGCGCTCGGCAAGCATCGTCTCGAACGCCTGCGGGAACAGCTCGGGGCGAACCTTGTCCCAGGGCGGCACGCCACCCAGCGGGCCAGTCCAGTCGGCGAGCAATGGATTGGCGGTGGGTGACACGGCGGGTGACACGGCGGGTGACACGGCGGGTGACGCAGCGGGTGCGGTCTGCGCGGCGGTCGAGGTAGACGCCATCAGCGCGGCTGCACTGGTGGCGAGGTAATGAAATTGCACATGGAACTCCCGGTCGATGTGCCCCGCATCATAGACATAAAGTTGCGTGGCGGAACCCTGTGTCGGGACGGCTCCCAATCCAAGTCACCACCCCGGCGCAGGCCGGGGCCCAATTGGCGTTGCCAACGTAACGGAGGATCGTCCGCAGCCACAATCGTTTCCCAATTGGGCCCCGGCCTCCGCCGGGGTGGTGCAAGAGCGTGCACGCACCCCCCTCAATACGGCGTTATCGAATACGGCCGCGCAGCCTTCCCCGTCGCCCAACGCGTATTCGGGGTCGCCTGCATCGTAAACCGCAGTTCGCCACCCCCGAGGATCTGCGCATGCGTAACGACGCTCTTCGCCAGCGCCTCGCCGTTCAGCGTCACCCGCCCGACATAGCGATTGGTGTCCGACAGCCCGTCCGCAATCACCGTAAAAACCTTCCCATTGGGCAACGTCATCGCAGCACGGTCGACGAACGGCCGGCCGATCACATATTCGCCCGTCCCCGGCGCGACCGGATAGAAACCGAGCGACGTGAACACGAGCCACGCCGACATCTGGCCGAGGTCGTCGTTACCCGACAGGCCGTCCGGGGTCGGCTTATACTGGCTATCGACGATCTGCTTGAGCCGCTCCTGCGTCCGCCAAGGTTTGCCTGCGAAATCATAAAGATACGCGACGTGGTGGCTCGGCTCGTTGCCGTGGATATATTGCCCGATCAGCCCGGCAATGTCCTCGGCATGGCTGTAGTCCACCTTCGAATTGTCGAAGTCGAACATCGCGTCGAGCTTGGCGACCACCTTCGCATCGCCACCGAGCAAACGGAACAGACCGCCCTGGTCGTGCGGCATGAACCACGAATATTGCCACGCATTGCCCTCGGTATAATCCGAGCCATAGTTGATCGCGGTCGGATCGAACGGCACGCGGAAACTGCCATCGGCCTTCCGCGCGCGCAGGAAACCGGTCTTCACGTCGAAGCTGTTGCGCCAGTTCGCCGCGCGCTTCTCGAACCGCACCGCGACGTCGATCCGCCCGAGCGACCGCGCCATCCGTGCGATCGTCCAGTCGTCATAGGCGTATTCGACCGTCTTCGACGCCGCCTCCGGCTCCTTGTCGATCGGCACATAGCCACGCGCGATATACTCGCCGAGCCCGCCATAGGGCTTGTAGTCCGCACTCGCGATCATCGCGTCGAGCGCAGCGTTCGCGTCGTACCCCCGCACGCCCTTCATATACGCATCGGCGATCACCGGCACCGCGTGATAGCCGATCATCGTCCACGTCTCGCGCCCGGCGAACTGCCACACCGGCAGGATGCCGTAGGGGCTATACTGCCGGCTGGCGACGAGCGAGCGGACGACGTCATCGGTGGTGCGCTCGGGCTGGATCAGCGTCAGCAGCGGATGCTCGGCGCGGAACGTGTCCCACAGCGAGAACGTCGAGCGAAAGGTATAACCGTCCGCCATGTGCACCTGGTCGTCGGGCCCGCGGAACCGGCCATCGGCATCACCCCAGACGCTCGGCGCGAGCAGCGTATGATACAGCGCGGTGTAGACGGTCGTCCGCATCGGCTTGGCGGCATCGATCGCGACCGCGCCCAGCGCCGTGTCCCACGCCGACCGCGTCGCCCCGCGAACCGCGTCGAAATCGCCCGGCTCGCTGGCCAGATTGGCGATCGCGCCCGCCTCGTCGACGCCCGACAGCGCCACGCGCACCTCCAGCGGCTTGGCGAGCTTGCCGAAATCGAGCCGCGCCTCGAGCGCGCGGCCGAGTTTCTCGGCGACCGCATCCGACCCCCGGCTGGGTCCCTGGAAACCCTTGTACGGCACGTCCGTCTCACGGTTGACGAACGCGTGGCCAGTGATCGGCGACGAGAACCGCATCGCGAAGAACAGCTTCCGCCCCGGTGCCCAGCCCCGCGTCTCGCGCATGCCCGTAAGCGTACCGTCGGGCATCAGCCGCAGCGACGACCAGGATATCTTGCCGGGATAGTTGTACAGCGAACTGCGCAGGTCGAGAACCAGATGCGCGTCAGCTCCCGCGCCGAACGTGTAGCGGTGGACGCCGATCCGCGCTCCTGCGGTCATCTCCGCGCGGACTTTCGCATCGTCGAGCGTCACCGCATAATAGCCGGGATGCGCAACCTCGGTCGCATGCGTGAACCGCGAGCGATAACCCGAGCCCGGCCGCGCCACGTCGCCCGGATCGAGCGACACGCTCGGCCCCGACACCGGCATCACCAGTATGTCGCCCAGATCGGAATGCCCCGCCCCCGAAAAATGCGTGTGGCTGAAGCCTTGGATGGTCGGATCGTCATAGCGATAGCCCGCCGCATGGCCGTAGCATTTGCGGATCTCGCACGACGTATCGGTGTCGGGGCTGAGTTGCACCATCCCGAACGGCGCGCTGGCACCGGGGAAGGTGTGGCCCTCACCACCCGTACCGATGAACGGATCGACCGCCTCGTATGGCGTCGACTTCGACTGGCCAGGAATCGCTGGTTGCGGCGTGGAGGATCGTGCCGGTGTCCCGGCAGCGAGGGGCGAGGTGAGCGACGTGGCGGCAAGCGCCATCAGGACTTGGTTACGCATGAGCGTGTTAAAGCAGCGAACGGCGCGCCCGCCAATGGCCAGCTGTCATCCCTCGTCGAGTGGCGGGTCTTCCGGCGATTGCGTCTGTGCCTCGGCCGCGGCGGCGATCAGCCGACGGCCGGTTTCCTCCGCCGCTTCGGGGGTCATCGCAACCGCGACGTCCTTCGGTCCGTCGAGCGTCACCTGGCCGCATTCGGCTGTCGCGGTGCCCGGCATGGTCTCCGGCTTTACCATGATGCGTCCTTCCAAACCCGTGCCGTACAACCGCTCGACGACCACCGCGTCGTCAGTCGCGAGTACCGTACAGATATTGCGGTTCGAACTCTGCAACGGCCGCAAGGCTTTTCGGATCCAGAATTTTCGCGATTCCTCCTTTGAAAGTCAGCAGGTTACGTTCGCGGAGCGCGCGCAGGACGCGGTTGACATGGACCCCCGTCAAGCCGCTGGTCTCGGCGATGTCGGGCTGCGTCATCGGCAACGCGAAGCTGCCGTCCTGAGCGAGACCGACCATCTCCAGCCGGGCGTTGAGTTCGCAGAACAGATGCGCGATCCGCCCCTCCGCGCTCAACCGACCCAAACGGAAAATCCATTCGCGGTGCATTGCCGCATCGAGCAGCGTGCTGAACCACAGCATCCGCGTCAGGTGCGGAAAACGCTCGGTAATCGTCTGCAGCGTGCGATGTTCGAAGGTCGCGATCTTGACCGGGCCGAGGGTGGCGACGTCGTGATCGAGCCGCTTCATCGGGAACGCGTGCAGGTCGACGAAATCGCCGGGTACGTGCACCGCCACAAGCTGTCGCTGCCCCTCGCGGTCATCCATATAGCGGCAGATGAACCCCTCCAGCAGGAGCGTGCTGATCTCGACGCGTTCACCGGCGCGGACGATCTGCTTGCGCGCCGGTTCCGCCCGAACCGATGCGATGCTGTCTTCGAGGACCTGTTTTTCGTCGTCGCTCAGCTCGTCGCGACCGCGCCCCAGCAAAAATTTACCCGAGATCATTCATGTCTCTTCCCCGTTCGATCCCGCTCCGCAACGGGCGTAGAAGAACCGATCTGCTTTCGTACTGATCCACATCAAACCTCGTACCGCAAGCGAAACATTGCGCGCGCTCGTGGGTTCCGTCCCGACCATGTACCAGCCCATATTCCAAAACGACCACCCCCTGGCCCGCAATTTCATCGCGACCGTGCAGGCGCCCCAATTCCCCTGCGTCGGCGCGAAATCCGCGCTGGCCCGCGGGCAGATGGATATCCTGGTTGCGCGCGACGTACGGTCGGCATGGGACGACATGCGGATTTCGCCGGCGCTGGCCGAAACGGTCCGCAAATACCGCGCCGATCGCGCCATATTCCGCACGCTGATCGTGCTGTTCGAAGCACCTGCCTTATTGTCCGAGGAACAGTTCGAGGCGCATCTCTGGGCGCGCGCGCAGTCGCTGTCGGACAAGGACGAATGGCTCGGCTACCGCCCCGATCCCTCCGTCAGCAGCGATCCCGACGACCCGCATTTCTCGTTGAGCTTTGCCGGCGAGGCTTTCTTCGTGGTGGGCCTTCATCCGAATGCGAGCCGTCCGGCGAGGCAATTCGAAACGCCCGCGATGGTGTTCAACCTGCACGACCAGTTCGAGGTACTCCGTACCCAGCAGCGCTACGACAAGCTGCGCTCGTCGATCCTGGCACGCGATCTGGAATATGCCGGTTCGATGAATCCGATGCTCGCGCGGCATGGTGAGTCGAGCGAAGCGCGGCAGTACAGTGGGCGCGCGGTCGACGAGTCCTGGAAATGTCCTTTCAAACGAGGTGAAGCACGTGGCTGATATCAAGACGATCCCGCCACGCTCGGGCGCCGGCTTCACGCTCGACAAGGGGCAGACGCTGACCGTGATCGATCCCGAGGGGCGGCAGGTATCGGATTTGCTTGCGTACAACCGCGCCGACGTGCGCGAGGCGATCTCGTCGGGGCGGACGCTCGATTATGCGAGCCGGCTGTACCTCACCACGGGCGACATACTGTATTCGAACCGCAGCAACGTCATGCTGGAGATCGTCGCGGACGATGTCGGCCGCCATGATTTCCTGCTGACGCCGTGTTCGAAGGAAACGTTCGCAATCATCTATGGCGACACCGATCCGCATCGCGGCTGTTTCGGCAACCTTGCCGCGGCGCTGGCACCCTGGGGCATCGAACCGGACCAGATTCCGGTCGCGTTCAACTGCTTCATGAACGTGCCGATCGATGGCGCCACGGGTGCGTTTACCGTCGAGCCGCCGCTGAGCAAGGCCGGCGACACGATCGTGTTCCGCGCGGCGATGGACCTGGTGATCGGGATGACTGCCTGCTCGGCGCTGCAATCGAACGGGGGGAGCTTCAAGCCGATCCAGTACCGGATCGACTGACGCCGTTCAAAAATATGGTGCCCCTGGCCGGAATCGAACCAGCATGCCTTGCGGCAACCGATTTTGAGTCGGTCGCGTCTACCAATTTCGCCACAGGGGCAGCGGCGGGTTGGCTAGACGAAGCGTTCGTCCGCCGCAAGCCCGCTTGATGCGGAATTATGGCCGTTCAGTTCCGTGGCGGTTGGCGGCGGTAGCTTAGCGCTTCAGCGATGTGGATGCGGCCAACGGTTTCGCTGCTGGCGAGGTCGGCGATGGTGCGGCTCACACGAAGGATACGCGTGTAGCCGCGGGCGGTGAGGCGCATCGCTTCGGCTGCTTGGGCCATCAGTTTTCGTCCCATTTCGTCCGGGGTGGCAACCGCGTCCAGTAGCGGACCATCAGCCTCGGCGTTGGTGCGGGCCGGGTAGTCACGGTAGCGGTCAGACTGGATCGCACGCGCTGCCGCGACGCGGGCGGCGACTTCCGCCGAACCTTCGGTTGGCGGCGGAAGGATCAGATCGGCGGCGCTAACGGCCTGCACATCGATGTGGAGGTCGATTCGGTCTAGTAGTGGTTATTAATCAAGCTTTCCGCTACGAGGCGCATCATGACGGAAAAGGCAATCATTTACGCACGTTGGTCCACCTTGGAGCAAGGGAATAGCGATCGGTCCAGCGAAGAACGCCAGATCATCGCCACCACCGGCTTTTGCGATCGTCAGGGTTGGGAGGTTGCCGGGAAGCCTCTAATCGACTCCGGACGGTCTGCGTTTACCGGTGAAAATCTGACCAAGGGCGAACTCGGAAAGCTAACGAAACGGCTGCTATCGAACGCGATCGATCCATCTGAGACAATCTTGGTCGTGGAGGAATTGGACAGATTATCGCGTCGTCCACCGGGTGAAATGTCCGCATGGATCATGCCGCTACTGGCGTCCGGGCTGACGGTAGCGATTGCGAACACCGGGCAAATCGTCACGCTCAAAATGATGAACGAAGATTTCGGTGGGTTCGTCACGCTGATGTCGCAGGCGTTCTCCGCATACGAGTTTTCGAGAAAACAGCGCGAACGTGGGAACGGATCGTGGGCGATGCGTCGCCGCAGTTATGAAGAGGACGGAATCGCCCTTGCCCGGATGCGTGGCCGGAAATGGCTGGCTTGGAATGCAGAGGAAAAGCGATTCGATCCCATCCCGGCGCGCGTGGCGGTAATAGAAGAAATGTTTCGGCTGCGGCTCGCCGGTCATGGGAAGGCAGCGATTACGAAGCTGTTCAACGAACGTGCGGCGAAGGGACAGGACGAATACCGGGTGTGGGTGTCAACAACCAAGAAACAGCCGGAGCGGTGGACCGTCAGCGCTGTGGGTCGGATCGTGCAGGACCCTGCGGTTACCGGATATCTTCAATTCTCGCATTCACCACGCGGGAAGGATCGGACTCCGATTGGCGATCTCGTAAAGGTATTCCCGGTAGTCATTTCCGCCGAGACATTTGCGCGGGCGAACGACAAACGTTTGACCAACCAGTTGCGCGTCCAAGGTCGCGGGCGTGCGGTATCCAACCTTTTGGGTCCATTGGCACGGTGCGGAACGTGCAACGGGATCATGGCTGCGATGGGATCGGCGCGGACGAAGGTCTGCAAGGATGGGTCCTTGACGCAGCACTATTTCCTGTACTGCCAGACCAACAAACTTTCGAAGGGAGCATCCTGCACGAATGCACGCGGATGGCCGTATTCCAAGATCGAAACGCCCATCCTCGACAAGCTGATGACGCGGGCGATGGATGACCAATATTTCCAAACCGATGATGACCTAACCGCACGGCTGGAAGGCCGCGTGGCCATCCTGTCCCGCCAGCTTATCAACCAACAGAATGCATCCAAACGCATCTTGGCCGCGATAGGGGGAGATGACGGAGACGACATTGGGATGGAAGCTTACCACGGGTCCCGCGAACGCGTCACGAAGACCAAAGAAGAGTTAGGAGAAGCTTCGTCCGCGTTGGCTGATGCGAAGGGCCAAGCGTCCCCTGCCGAGCATGTCGTACGGGTCTCAGAATTGCGGGAGCAGATGCAGAGCGATGACGATGAAGAACGCTATCAGGCGCGATCCATGGTCAAGCTTGCGCTGGCGAATATCTTGGATCGGATCGTATTCGAACCCGAAGACGGTACGGTATGGGCGGAGTTGATCCGAGGGCTTGGGATGGTCATGATCCCGGCACCACAGCCATATGGCCGGGGACCAGAGCGACCAGCGATGTTCTATGAACGAGCGGACGTGCAGCGCGGAAACGTGGACGCGGCGCTCCGTAACGCCTCTACAGACGAGAAAGAGACCATCCGGGCATACATGGAGCGTCGGATGACCTGATGGTGCTGTGCGGGAGTGAACGCCTTCCTGCACCGACCGCGCCGAACAAAAACGACTTCCGCTCTCGAAGGGGGGCTTTCATTCGCGGTACTACACGGGTCTAATAGTGACGTTCGAAGGGAGGTGATGTGAATGTTGACTGGATATCTCTGTTACCTCGTGGGCGCTGCCCTCTTCTCGATGTTGGCCGTCGAGGTCCTGTCGAGTTACAAATAGTTCCAAGGAGGGGGCGGCAATGCCGCCCCCTTTCACCTCGTTAACCGCCTGCCCGCTAACCATGACTCTCCACTCATGGCGGCATCGGTCACGTCAGAGACGGGTTTGATGGATCACAACTACATCTTGTTAGGCCTGTCGCTAGATGCCGGGAGTTGGGCGGACTGGTTCGCTGGAACCATGTCCTTTGCGGCGGTAGTTGCCGCTCTCTATGGTTATTGGGTCGTCCATGGGCAACGGATCGCGGACGCGAAGGAACGCGAGAAAACAACGGCGGAAACGGTCGGGTGGAAAGCCCTGCAAGTTTTCAACGATACAGCGACCGTCGCAAAGCATCTTAGGGAAAGCTTGGAGGACGATGGCCACGTTAGCTTCATGAGTCATAAGTTTGCGCGCGTCCGTCCTCTCGGGATACCGGATAGGCCGACCGAATATCTTACTCAGGGTGAAATCAGTCTTCTGATAAAGGTTAAAGGTGCGGGCATTCTGATGGATTTGCAGGATGCGTTAGCGCGGTATGACTCGATCAAGTTTGCTATGAACGAATATCGTATCAGACATGAAGCGCTCTATGAACTCATGCCGACACCTACTTCAACGAACGGTACGCTAATGACGCACCATCTAACCCAAGAGGAACACGATAAGATTGAACCGTATGCCAACATGCTCGATTCCCTACTTGATAGTCTGATCGAATTAGTTGCGGAAGGGGTCGAAAAGTCCTCCGACTTACTACGCATCTATCAAGAAACGATGAAGACGTATTTTGGGAGATGGCATTTCGTCTTCACGGGCAACGTTGACGCCAGCGATCTTACCGTATTCCGGTCGATGCCGATTAAGATGGGGAGACCGCCAAACAGCCAAAAATGATGATGCCACGAATTTTGCGCCTTGGCATAAGTAATCCTTGACCCTGATAGATATCCAACTCGACCTACTTGCCGACGCGTTGCGCGACTTCGAAACCAACCGTGGATGGGAGAAAGTCAAAGACCCTATCGACCAGCGGCGGCTTGTCTGGAGGAGAGCGATGATGGCCACGCCACCCGAACTTGAGCGACGTGGCGTTGATCACGGGTACAATTGGAAAGACTCCAATGTCGATCCGGGCTTGGCCATCCCCTACCCGCCATTCTGGGCGCGACGATCAACCGAAGAGTTGATCAACTTTTTCAATCCCCTCATTTCCACGAAGCCTACCAAGTCGTGAAAATCAGACTGTGACCGAACGTCATGCGTTGATGGTCCCGAGCAAAATTACGTTCCGCCTCACGCTTCGCAGCACGTAGACACGAATCGATCCACTCGCGATCTTAGTCGTCTCCCTCACTCCACAACTCTGAAAACAAACGCGGTACCGCAGACTCGTGGGGACCTTCGTCGTTAGGGTCATCGTAGTCGGGCTGGTCCGGGAAGCCCAAGAATGCGGGCATCATCGCAGGAACCAACGAACGATCCCACGCTTGGCGGGAATGGGTATGGCATCCTGTTTCTTCACTTCATCCATAGAAGCGTCCAAGGCCTTCAACAGGCGGTCGAATTCGGTACCGTGGTTGGTAGATGGTCTGCAAAGAATCGGTTGCAGCAGCTTTGTCATGAAATGTCATAGTGACGCCCTCCGATGATATTTAAGTTACATAGGCAAATCTTTTCGAATAACTGCCACTTTCGGCCTTTCTTAGTCGCGCAAAACCGTCCGCTCGGAAGCCGTCCGTGTCCCATCGTCGTAGACGTTGAGAACGACGGCGGGCGTTTCCTCGCCACGCTTCGGATACCACTGGTACGAACGACCATCGGGCAAGCTGAACACGATGAGAGGCGGACCGTAGATTTCCCGGTAGTCTTCATAGAATACTTCGGTGGGGGTAGCTTGGGGAAACTTGGACATGTCTAACTCCTTGAGACACGCACCACATCAACCCCAAACTACCTGTCCGCAATACCCTTCCGAAAGAAACTTGCCGAACTACTCGTCTTCAAACATCGCTTTCAGTTCGCTGATTGTTTGGTCGATCACGGAAAGCTTGGTGCGACAAGCGAGACAGTCGGCATGGCCGTAATCCCGCATTCTCTCCCGATCGTTCACCAGCATCATGATCGTGGTCGCGACCATTTCTTCCTGTTGCAGTTCGGAGAAATCGGACAACTCCGCGATGGTGTTGACCACTACGTCTTCGCTGTACGTCTTCATGAGTAGCACCCCTGCCGCGTCACAATGTTTCCAATCGTGGACCTCGACACTGAGAACTCCCCGGCAAGTTCCTCGTAGCTTTCCCCTTCCGCCGCTCTGGACCGGATGATGGACAGTTCGGCAGCACTCAGGCCAACCCGAAGGCTCTTGCGCGTCGATCGTGCCTTCCGTGGCTTGGACGGTACGTTCTCGGCGTCATGCTTGCGGGCATCATGCTCAAGCGCAGCATCGGCGGTGAACGTCGTGGTTGGTCGGGTATAGGTGTCCAACAACAGCGTGATGGCTTCGATCTTGGCATCGGTCCGCGCGCGATCCTCGTGAAGATACTCCAACTCCGTGTGGAGCATCTCGGCAAGGTCCGTGGAGACGGTCACTGGTCCATCTCCCCGGCGAAGGTCGCGGGTTCGGCAGCATCTTCGTGCAAAGCTTCCGACAACATCGCCTGAAATGACGATTTCTCGTGGTCATGCAGATTACTGGAGAACTTAAAGTTGTGCGTTGCCGGGTCTGGATCGGTCCAGTCCAGTAGCACGGTCACCTTTGCGTCTTCGCGAACGAAGGAAAACGTCTTCCTCGAACGTGGAAGATCAAACTTGACGCGAAGCGACCAATCATGCGGCAAGCCTCCGCCATTCACATTGGCTTCGGCGACAGCCAGAATGCGGTCGGTGATAAAATCGTTGTACAGAAATTCGGTCACTGGACGGTCCTCGGGTTCGGGTTTCTGAAAAAATCAAAAATCCGCCCGCGTCTATTTTCGAGAAGCCATACGGCTTTCTAAGACGATACCCGGCGTCCGGCTCAGCATGGCGGGTAAAACCCACACCGGGATTACCCGGCTTGTCGACCATTCTTTCAGGCCACGCTTGCTTTTCGTACACGCTCAGAGAGCGCCCCATAAAAAGTTCGACCGAAGCGCGCCGAACTTGCAACGCCGCTTCTACACGATTCTATGACCGGTACAAGAAGAATCTTCTACCACTTTTTCTTTGGAAGATTGCGGGAAGCCGGGGTGGATAGGCTGGACAAGAGTGTGGCCACGTCCCGGCACAACCGGGCTTCGACATCAACCCTTTGGGTCGATCAGCGCGCAGGACGGGTTAGGAGAACATCAACCGCGCACATTCTATTTATACAGGATCGGCAACAGTTAAGGCCATATGTTTCTATCGTTGACCGTGAAAACGAATGAAGGCGTGCAATCTATTACTAGACGCACGCCTCCACCTTGCTTATAGGCCAGTCATCCGGCACCGACTAATAAGGCGGCTTGCCACATGGGTTTCTCTCTTTCTCCACGGCCCGTGGTATAAAGATTGAACATCGAGGGGATCGGGTTGCAGCCCTACCCTCCGACGATCCGGGGTTTCGGTTTAACCGGCCCCGGATTAGTCCACCTACCTCCCAAACCGGACCGACCGCAAGCGTAAAGTGCAAGAACTGCCATGGTGGCAGTGTTTTTTGTTGACCGTCGCGTCAACTATGACGCGCTTTTCCGCCTTAGTCGGAAACAAAACAGTCCGTTCGACTGTCAAACTGCGTTCGTAACAACTGCGTTTAAACGCTGCGTCAATTCGCTCTGCGCGTATTATTGGCGGCTTCATCCTACTTTTCGTTGGCGTTGCGAGGACGTTGCATGATGTTGCGTGAAGGTTGCTTACATGGTGCAAGTTGGTTGGCAAAGGTTCGGCTTGGTCTGCGGCTACTCCTTCAACAACTCGTTGGCTAATACGTTGACTGGTCGGCAACTCGTTGCGGCGTATTCGGCAACGCGTTCGGTACGACGATTGCGGTGATCGTGCTGATGGTCATCGTACTGATCATCGCTTCCGGCGCTTCCTCGCATCATGGTTGTGCAGATACGACGCAACCCGCACCACGTCCGAGATGCGCTTCATCGACAATTGCGGCGTACCATCTGCGTCGATCGTCAATTCGTACTTCGTGGAGGATATCCCGAGATGGGCGAGCGCGGTGGCCATGATCCCGGTGAATATCGGCTTCAGAGGATGGATAGGGATCAGGACATACGCGGGATTGACCGGGAACGTGTTGGTGAAGCGCGCCATCACTTCACCGCCTTCGGACGACCCGGCTTCCTAACATCACCCTTGGCTTCACGTTCGGCACGCTCTTTGGCGCGACGGGCAACAGCAGCAGCAGCACGCTTGGCCCGGTCCGCCACCGCCTTGGCGTCGGCTTCCTCGACAGACAGGTCCACGGCCTTCGGCCCACGGTTCCGCTCTTCGTCCGTGATGCCAAGGTCAACGTACTCCATCTCGACCACGCAATGAGGCTGGGCAGCGAAGTAGTTGGCCAGATAGTCGGCTTGGCCACTGTCATAGACGGTCAACGTGACGGTTTCCGTGGACGCTGGATCACGGACGCTCGTGCGACACGCGAATTGAAGGATGGGTTCGTACTCGTTGGAGTGCGTCCACACGTCCGAGTTGACGCCAAGCAAGTTCATCACCGATCGCGCTTCGGCGTTGGGCTTCGCGCAATACAGCATCGTGGCGGCGTGGTATCCCGCGTACTGGTTCGATCCAGCCTGTAGCGGACTAAGCTTTACGCCACCGGTTCCAATCAGATCGGATGCATGGCGATCGTTGCACATCCACACTTGGTCACGGTTCCGAAGATACTTTGCGATGGCGTTCAGGTTGGCCTTGCCTTCCTCGGTATCGAACAGCGACTGTGACGCCTCGTGCTGTTTCGCGAAGAACTCGATACGGACCGTGCGCTCGGCAAACGTCCGCGATGATGTCAGGGGGACCTCTACCCACTGGATGTCCGGATTCAGATTACGCAGCATCTGGAACGTAAGGCTCTGGTCAAACCCGTTCGCCATGAACTCGACAGTCGAAAAGGCGTCCAGTTGATGGGGCGACCACAACGACCACCACGTCCAACGCCGACCATCTTCCATCTCACTCCAGTCCATGAGATTGCCAACCACGGCTCGACGGCTCGGTTCATGCTTGTGCGATCGACGTACCATGGACTGGTTGCAGTCTTCGGGCAGCGCAGTGGCAGCGGTGACGCGTTCGTGGAACGTGCGCAACAGACGGAAGCAATCATCACGCTCCAAATCCGCTGGTGTGGTCTCCCATCCCTCCCGGCTCAACGTCACGCTTGCCCACGACTTGTGGATAGGTTCCAAATCGTAGTTGCGCTCGAAGAACGCGCTCGATTGGCTGGTCTGCAAATCTTGGCGATCCAAGACGACTGGAGTTTCATCGATGATGATGGACCACCCGGCAAACCCGGTAAAATCAGACATCATCATGGCGCGATGGGTGATCAGGACGATGACATGATCCAAGCAACCGTAGTCGTTCGGAATATCCTCGACCTGTAGCCGTACGCTCGCGCCACGCTTGTTGGTGATGACCGCGATGGGGATCGACACACCGGCATTCGCTGCCATGTTGGACAGTAGACCAGCGTATTCCCCGATAGCCGCAACACGGTCCCGAACGACAAGATAGCGCCCCGAACAATTGATCATACGTTGGGCAGCTTGAAAACTCTTTCCTGCCCCGCAAGGCGCTGTGTAATATTGAATCCGCATGTTTCTCCGTAACAGTTGATACAAGGTTCGTTTAACTCTTGTTACGGGTATTTAGTCATAGTCGTACAATCCGTGTCAATATCTTTGAAAGTGTCATCCGCGTGCGGCAAGCGCCCACGGGCAATCGACCAAACCCGCCGCGATAAGATCGCCACGGTTTTGATCTCGTGCAGTTTAAGAATGGCAGTTTCCCGCCGATTTTAACCCGTGCCGTGCCGGTTTAATCCCGTAACAATAGAAATCTATAATAGGTGTCGTGTTACGCGTTTCTCGACTTCGTTTTTCAATCCGAAAAGGAATTCCAAATCAAGAAAGCGATTCCAGATTGATGGTTGCAAGCGACCTGCGGGAGTGCGCTGCCAACAAGATGAATCGTTTTCTTCACGAACCGATGGCGGCGAATAGATCGCGCAGCGATATCTTCGATGGCTTCGGTGAAGTGGTAGCCATATCGAAAACTTAATGTTGGATCGATCTCCATCGCCTTCGGCTCCACCAACCGAATGAAATCGATTTCAAACCGCCATGAATGCTCGCCGCAGGCGCTAACATACCCCCGGAGGGCATGGACGTGGCACGGCACGCAATTGACGCGCTGTACGGGCTTAAAACCGACCTACGCCACCATCGTGCCAAGCGGATGGCTGGTTCGTCCCCCGTCATAAATAACGGATGGACACCAACATCACAATTCATGGTCGCGAGGGATATTCCGCGCTGATCAAATCTATCGTGGACGGATCGATCATCGATCTTTCTGCCGCCACGGTTTACTTCGAAGTACCCGCCGCAGGCTTGCGCCTCCTACTTCCTGCCGATCCAATCGAAGCAACGTCATTGCGTCTGACATTGACGCGCTCGGACGTTGAAAAGCTTCCGACCGTGCCATCTCAGTTCGCGCTTGTGGACGAAACCGGCCTTCCGACTGTGTTGAAGCGTGGAGCGATCCAGCGGGACGGCTACAAGGGTGAACCCAAGTGAGCGCGTCCGACAACACGGATGACGTGTTCTTCGTAACCCCTCCCCTCCCCAACGTCCTGATCTTGGAAGCGCAGCCGTCCACCATCGGTGTGAAGGGTGACAAAGGCGATCGTGGCGACACGGGACCGATGGGACCTCCCGGCCTAGACGGTCGCAACGGTCTGGACGGTCTTCCCGGTCTCGACGGCGTTGAAGGCGATGCCGGACCTATTGGTCCGATTGGACCGAAGGGTGATGCGGGCGACCGTGGCCTAGACGGTTTGCCGGGTACCGAGGGACCGAAGGGCGACATCGGTATCCAAGGTCTGATCGGTCCGACCGGCGATCGTGGCCTTCCGGGTAGTGATGGCCGTACTGGTGACACCGGCCCACGTGGTGACCGGGGTGAAATCGGACCTCGTGGTGATCGTGGACCTACCGGCCCCGATGGCATCCAAGGACCAAAGGGTGACCGTAAAGACAGCGGTATCGCTGGCGTTGCCGGTGAAGCTGGTGCGCGTTGGTCTAAAACTTACTAGTTGTGGACCATGCCGATTACGATCGCCCCGCATGGTTCATAAGATAGTTGACATGGTTTTGGACCATGGCGCATAAATACCCCTGTAACTTATAGACCAAGGGGACCATCATGGCCAACATCGCATACTTCAGGGTTAGCACGGCAGATCAATCGATCGAATCTCAACGCCATACGCTCGGACAGACGTTCGATCGGGAGTACCACGACGCGGCCACGTCGGGCTCGGTGATCGCCACCAAGCGTCCCGGCTTTGCCAAGATGGTGGAGTTTATGCGTGAGGGGGATACGGTCTATGTGACCGCCATTGACCGCCTTGGACGTGACAGCATCGATGTTCAGCAAACCTACCGGGATCACTTCAAAACGAAAGGTGTACGCCTCTACGTCCACGGTCTGGGCTATACCGAGGGTGAGACTGGCGAGCTTATCCTCACGTTGCTCGCGCAGTTTGCGCAGATGGAGCGGAACCGTATCATCGCTCGTGCGGCCGGTGGTCGTGCACTGGCCAAGGAAAGCCTTGAGAAGACCGGTAAGACCCATCGTGGCAAGGCATCGCTTGGACGGCCATCCGAGACCGATGGGGCGGCAGTCGTGGCGTGGCGCAAGGCCAACCATGCGTCGATCGCGGACACTGCGCAGCACTTCGACATATCGCTGTCGTCGGTGAAGCGGTTTGCTCGGGAGAATGGACCGGGACTGTGATCCCGGTCCGCGCCAGTTACATTGGCCGCTTGCGCAACTCCTCAAGAATGGCCTTTAGGTAATCGTTCGTTCTGGACGTGTTTGTCGCAGTGGCAATGACGCAGATCGCCAATATGATGCTGATAACCGCGCTTACGAGAATGTAGCTTTCCACAATTTCCCCCATTCCTATTCAATTGTTTGGCGCAGCCTGTTCAGACCTGAACCGTGGCGCTTCGATGCTGGATGGTCGCGTTTCGTCAATGTTGATTATGCCCTTGGCGAAAAGCATCGTGACCCCGGCTGATACGACCGCAACGAACAGTTGCGCAGCAACGATCGCCCCGAATATGATCCAAAATAGCTTTTTACCAGTCATGGTGCCTCCCCTGCCCTCGACAGATCACGATACCGCGCAACACCTCCCGCGCAACCCTCAAGACCGCATTGGCACTGCACGAAGCTCGGAGCCGGAAGCCCGGTCAGCCGAACAATTCAACGTAGATCATATGCCCAACGACGATGGCCGTTGCGGCAATGAAATTCATCATCAACATCATCAAGCGGGTATGCCCCAAGAGAACGACGCCGCTTTTCTCAGCCCGTCCGCGATAGGTTATTACGTCGAGCTTGGCCTTGAGCATTCCCGGCTTCTGGTCAAACCGGGGAATGTCCGCGCCGACGAATGTTATCACGATTCCTATTTCGCGCTTAGGCCCAAACCTCGATGTCTTGAGGCGCAACGCCCCGCTCTCCAACACCGCGCTATCTATTTGCAGCCCGCCGTCGTTCCCGGTTTCTACTGCGGCATAGGCAATGAGATTACCGGGACGCCTTGGATAGATCAAAGTTTCCAGTGAGCGCATTCGCTCGGATCGATTGCGGATCGTAATTGTCCATCGATCAGCGCCGTCCTTTACCTTGATATCCAGCGGTTTCGATACCGCCGTGAAACTGTAGTAGAACCGGTTCCAGATAGATTGCAGCGCTGTCGGACCGAAACTTAACGCAACGAGCGCCGCCCCCGCCTGAGCCCACGCCGCCCATTCGACGTCACCTAACCACCCCAAATCGCACCCCCCCGGAGCCCCGCGACGCCATGATATTCCGCATCCACGGCCAAACCTATCCCGCCCGTCGATCCCCTTCATTGATCCAGAACGCAGACTCCCCCTGCGGCGCACCGCCAAGAACCAATCGAACACCCTCTTCACTACCGAACACGGGGACAGGGTTGAACACGTGTTTGAACAACGCCCCGCCTTTCACGTCGTCGTTGATCAATTTAGATACGGCATTCATTCGCTTATCGAACTTCGCCTTCAATTCGCGCTGGGCAATTGGCAACATCCGCGACAGACGGTCGGCGGTGGCTTGATGGTATCCAGTTTGGTTGGTCGCCGATGCGGGCTTCCAAACACCGCCGCCAATGTGGATCGCAAAAAACTTCTCACGGTGCCAATCGTGGTCGCTCAGTGAGCGCGAGGTGTAAACGTGTGCCATCGCTTGATTCCGCACATCTACGATTGCCGTATGGTCCGCCCACTCAGATTCACTAAGCCGGTCCTTATCTAGTTGGATGGACCCACGTTCGCCTTTGCTAGTGCTTGTCGAGGTGGCACGCGCGTAGAGCATGATTATCGTAGTCATCAGAGCGCGTTCAGTTGCCAATCGCGCCGCCGTATCCTCACTTTTCGGGCGGTCAACCAGCGCCGTTAAGGCGTCCATGCAATCGATAGCCTGCCGAATGTCCCCAAGGCATGACTGAACCCGCCAAGCTTGCGTCATAAATGCGCGAAGCTTGACATCCCCTCGCTTGGCCAGTTCGTCCGCCAGCGCGCCTAGATCGGTAAATTCAGGAAAATCCATTAGCGCCCCCGAGCTTCTTAAGTCACGATAGGACCCATCGCGGCGGTTGCCCACCCTTGCCCCCTCACGTCGCTGATCAGGGCTTAGAACCAGCATGGTTGGAGGATCGTAGGTTGATCATGACAAATGAGATTATCACCGCACAAACTTACCTCGACCGCCTTACCAACGAGGTGAGTGATTTGAGAGAGTCCGATCGCTATGGCCGCGACCAGATCGTCGCCGACAATGCTTGGTGTCGGTTTGCAGCGTCGTGCTTCGATGATGACCCCATGGTTATGTTAGCGAATCTGAAACAGCGCACAAACTTTTGGGCCAAAGAAGAACGTATTTCCAAGTTGGTTGACGAACACATTAAAGAGTTCAAGCGTCAGGCCAAGCATGGCCGTCATTTCGTCCACATAATCTGGTAAACTACGCATCTCAATAAAATATCGATTAAACCTCCATCTTACGAATACAAACTAAAGCAGATTGGCACTCAATTTACCTATCTTGCTCTTGGCCTGCCACAGCGAGTGCATGGGCACGTTTAAAGTCGCGTTGCATATCGCGACCTTCATCCATCGCAGACAGCATTTTCAAAACATGATCATCAATCGCGTCGATAAAAACCCATGACTCCGCGCCACCAGTGTTCTTGAAGAACGATGCGGCGGACATCGAGCCTATGAAAACACGTTCATCCAGCCGTCCCAAAGTACCATGCGCAAGAACGTTCCGAATTTTGGAAGCATCGTTGAAAGCCTGCGCCACTTTTTTCAGGCGCGCTCGAAGTTCCGGCATGGGTTTGTAGTCGGGGACCAATCCGTTGGGGTCACTTCCATATATACTGGCGACACTTTCAACGATTTTCTTTTTTGTGATAGCATCCAAAGCATGGACTAAGTGCTGAGCAACCTGATTGTCACCCAACCCCGAAAATGCGGTCACCAGCCGCCCAATAAGTAAATCAAACTGAGTGTGAATTAGAACGAAGCGCCCTACCGGCGAATAGGCGGACTCAACCTGCGCAGTGGACAATTCCGTGCTTACCGCATCCCAATCTACTCTCATTTTAACGCCCTTGCCCCGAATGGGTAACGGATGCCACGATACGTTCAACCATTCCAAACCTCCGCCTTCAGAAAGTAGGACGATCCAAGATTGTAGATGACCTCTTTCCGGGAGTGGTTGTCGAGGAAGAGAATGAGCGGATGGTTGTAGCTTTTCACGTATCCGTATTTGTATTCAGCGTCCTGATCGTTGCCGAACGTAAGCTGATACCCGGTGCCGACGATGAACATAGGTGCGTTCCTTACGGTTGAGGCCAGAGGCTACCGCAACCCGGTGTCGCCTGCCACCCAGTTTTAATCATACTGACGAGCTTGAAATGTTTTCGAGCATCGCCATCTGCATTTGTTCACTAAAATTTTTGCACAAAGGGTTTTTTATGGGCGGCGCAAAGAGAATGATGATGGAACGTGAGGACTTGGCGGGCGTGGCCCGTGGAATTCTTGTTCAGTCTGGCGCACTGAAGTCGTGTCCTATTCACGGAGACCTCTTCGAAGGCAACGGCGATGTCGAAGGGGCTTACAAGCTTGGCAACTACAAGATCACCCAAGGCGATATAGACCTTGGCATGTTCGACCGCGCCGAATTCTCCGCTATCATTAATGAGGAGTTCGAGGAAAATAGCGCTGCCGAGATGTGCGGCTACTGCGCAAAGCATCTCGACGACTAACCGTCGATAGGCGGATAGATGGACAGCGCCGGGAAGATCGTAGTGATACGACCTTCCCGGTGTAGCAATCTACTTTTCCACGTCACCATAGACGCTCAGGTCGATGCGGTCGCGCTGACCTTGCGTCAGCGCCTCGCCAATGCCCGCCAAGCGGCGATCGTTCGGCAGAACCAACCGAGCGCTTAAGTTGAAGTCTGCATACTTACCAGAGATACGGGGATGCAGAATAGCTGCAACTTCGACATCAGACTGACTAACGTAGCGCCCGGCCCATTTCTCAATGATGTGCTTAAGTGCGCGAAATTTCCCGTTCGGCGACGCGATCGTTTTTTGCGCATCGAGCCATTCATACGCGAGCCGAATGCAGTCATTGTGCTCGTGAAATATGTCAGCAGTGGGCTTCAACCGAAGCTTGGCCGCTTCTATTTCTTGGTCGGTTAACATTAATCAGTCTCCTTAGTACGACTGTTAACCGGACTGTTGTTTTAATGCAAGAACAGCGAAACTAACCACAGCGAACCACAAGTTCATTGTAACCAACCTACCGATCGGCAAAATCGTCTTTGATTAAATAGTGATGACGCAATCATCCACACCATTAATCCCCTCGCAAGCCTGCTACGACCTAATCAAATCCTTCGAGGGCCTATCCCTCAAGGCCTATCCCGATCCCGGCTCCGGTGGCGATCCATGGACCATCGGCTACGGCTCGACCGGCAAGGATATCAAGCGAGGCGTCGTTTGGACCCTCGCGCAGGCCGATGCCCGGTTGAAACAGGATATTGCAAGCTTCGCGCTTGGTGTCCGTGCGCTGATCGTGAAAGCACCGACAACGCAAAGCCAGTTTGATGCGCTAGTGTCGTTCGCGTACAACGTCGGCCTTGGAAATCTTCAATCGTCCACGTTGTTGAAGAAACACCTTTCTGGCCAGACCGTAGCGGCGAAAGCTGAGTTCGCACGTTGGAACAAGGCTGCTGGTCGAGCCCTTCCCGGCCTTACCCGTCGTCGTGCAGCCGAGGCGCGGCTTTACGGTTTCTGACTGCTGTCAAAATCGCGAATTTTGCAATCAACTGCTTCCTGTACTCCGTCCGCAGCCGCGTTCATCATGTCTACCGCGTGGTCTAGTTCCTTGGAACGTGAACCGGCGTCGTAGGCCTCACAAAGCATCGTCACAACGGGACGGTCCCGCTCGGGCAATTCCGCGATACTCGCAGCGCGGACTCTCGGGTCGTCTTCACATCGATTTAGGGCGGCGGATAGGTAGCCGGGGCGATCGGCGGGCATAACGGCGACCGAAGCGGATTGCAGTAACAGAGCGAGAATCATTGGGTCCCATTGCCCTAATCACATTAATTTATCATTGTTGGTATGTGGTGGGGCTGCGATACCGGTTGCAAGGAGATTCTTTCAGTGACAACCATTCTATGGTTCATCTGGCACGCGATCGTCGTTCTACTCGCCATCTTCTGCGTTGCCATTGTGGTTGGCGTTATCGCGTGGCCAATCATCTTGATTTACCGGCTGATGCGCTGGAGTATGGGGAAGCCGAATAAGCCGCTGAACCTCGGAAGACCGCCCTCGCTATCGATGCGTGGAAGAACGACACGTACACAAGACGTGGTTCATCATCACCATCACCATCATCATTGTGACCAAGATGGGGACGATGATTCCACTGGCATTGCGATTGTAGGTGCAACGACGGCGGCGGCTATTGTTGCAGCGGAGCTAACCTCCGATGAAGATGACGGTTAAGTTCCATTTGACAAGCTTTAAGTTCCCGATCAGGGGCGGACCTACCACTTTTTAGAAAGGTAGTCGGAATGTCGTTTCTCGAAAAGCTGAACGCGTTGATCGATCCAAAGTTGAAAGAGACGTTTGACCGCAAAGAATATGACCCCGCCCGCGATCGCGCGTGGGTTGTCGGTCGGCTAGAAACGACCAAGACGCAATTTTCCGCCACGGAGAGCACTCGCGGTGGTGGGGCGAAGTGGTGGCGGCTGGCCAATGGCGTGGTTTCGTTTTCGCCGGTACGCAAGGACTCCGCCCCCTTGGTCGTGAACGGCCAGACCACGCTCTTCATCCCGAGCGAGCATTTCGTGACGTTCATCAATCACATGATCGAAGCGGTCAACGCGGGTGAGTTTGACAAAGAGTTGTCCAGCGAGACGACAAGCGGCCACACGGTGAAGATCAAGACTCCACGCACTGCGTCGGCTGGCGGTGGTAAGGGTTGGAGCGAAGAACGTCGCGCCAAATTCGCCCAATCGATCGAAGCGCGGAAAGCGGCCAAAGGCGCATGATCCTCGCAGCGGCCCTACTCTTGATCGGACCAACGTTCCTACAGAGGACGCTTAACGATGGAGCCGAAGCAACGATTACCAGTCAAAGAACGGTTGCTGACGTAGAACGATGTGTACTATTCGAATCCGGCATTGATAGTAGACCACAGGTCTACAAGACCGCGACCGAAACCTACATCAACTATCCGGGAAATGCCGCAAGCCGGTCTATGATCCTGATAAAGGCTCAAGGTACGGGATCGATGGTTAGCAGCTTCCATGGCAAAGAGTTTGCCGAAGCAGCCAAACAGTGCGCTTCTAGCACTCAATAATTTACCCGAGGGGATGGCGGAAACGCTGTCCCCTTTTCCATGTCTGAACTCCGATCCGATCGAAATCGTTGCCCAAGCTTAAATAGAAATGATCGGGTGTCCCGGTCGTCTCTCAAGCTTGTAGCAATGGAGCAGCGGTAGCGCTGTTGAACATCCAAACCATCTGGTGATGACCAAGCCAAGCGCGCAAAACTGTAAGTTTGAAGACGCAAGCCTTTACGCATCACAGGCGACATGGACGGAAGTCCTTCCGCAAGGTCCCGTGCCAAACATCGGTGGCATCAACTATTATTGCGAAGGCATTCGTATCGGGACTTATGTCCAGTTTCAGTTCGGCTACGACTGGGACGCTGCAACGATGCCAAATAATCCGTTTGGCGATCCGACCAACAAAGATTCGTACATGGTCCCACACAAATGGCGCATCGAAGACAGCGCGGGGACGGTCCTTGCGCGTATCGAGAAGCCGAACGGTGAACCGCTCAACTCGACATCGAAACCAGTCGTTTCGCTGGGTTCGTACGACGGTCGTGGCGTGGCGATCATCACCGCCACGAACCAGTGGCATCCGTTCGGAACAACTCGTTCGGGTATCATCTGGCGTAGCCACGATCCGGTTGCTTACTCTCAGGCGCAAATTTACGCCAACGTACCGGTTTACGACATGCGCGTCCCCTTCGCTTCCAAGACCGGGTTCTCGGTCAACGGTGGCGATGCTCGTGTGTTCGGTGATGGACAGGCGAACGGCTTCGCTAATTACCGCGTCATGTCTTACGAGCCTACGACCTACACCGACATTATCGCACAGGGTTCAGCAACGAAGGACCCTTGGAAGGGTGGCGTCTACAACGACTCAGGCGCATCCCCCAACGCGGGTATCTGGTTGCGCTACACCCCGTTCAACCAAATGGGTCGTTCGCCAATCACCGGACCGGGCGGCACTCGTGACGATCGCCAGATCATGCCGGAAATGGTCGCACAGTATGCGCGCGACGTAGCCACAACGCGTCCGCATGATGGCCTATCAATGAAGAAGATCGCGCTGGATTACTTGACCGGCTATGTAAGCGATCCGTTTCATACCTTCGAGAACGGACGCAACCGCCCGCTTTACAAAGGTAACATGCGCCGCAACATCACGGCCCGAAACCATTATTATGGACCGGGACAGGCAGCTACGCCAGCAAGCCAAGCGTATTACGTCCAAGGTGGCCGCGCATATGAGTGGCAGCAATCGAACAGCCCGTTGCGCGTCAAGGTTCCCGGCTTCGGTCTGACTTCGGATCGCCCGATCTTCGGTACCAACATGATCGATGAAGCCCATGGTCACCAGTTGCCACACTGGGGTTCATTGCTGTTCCAGACGCCAGAGTTTGCGTTCTTGGGTCACCGGTTCTTCGATCAGGTCAAACTTTACGACAACGCGATCCTTGGTAAGGACGATTCGAACAGCGAGTTTTATGAGCGCGGCGCGGCTTGGAAGTTCTTCCAAACGGCCATGGCGTGGAAGACGGCATCGGCCAATTCTGATCGTCTGTACAGCCGTGCGGAAGTGATGGACTTCATCACGTTCGACTTCGAACGGTTCTACGACCTTTGGTATGACGCGACACCGGGGTTCTTGAACCCGCCAGCAAACATCATGCAGGGTGGTGATATCGATCAGCGATTGGCGGTCTTCGCGGGCGCATCGCGCTTCGGTCCGGTTCAGTTGACGGAAGACGGCGTTCACTGCCACGACTTCTACAGCGGATATTGGTTGAGCGCGCTTCACGCTGCGAGTAAGATTGGCTTCATCGACGCCTTGAAGGGTTCTACGGCGAAAACGAAGGCGGTAATTGAATGGCTTTTGGCCATGCATCGCAAGCGTATCGTTGGACGCGTCACGGCTGGCGCGCTGATCAACATAGCCGGTGATGCGGATTATCTGACACCCTACTGGCGTGTTGCCGAGATTAAGGCGGCTGGCGGAAACGTGGCAAGCTTGCCGCAGGACTTCGCAGCGGTAGCGGCGGCACATCCCGCACCAAGTCGGGATACGTTCACCAGCGGTGGCGCAACCAAGTCCCGCGACGGTCAAGCTATGGATCAGATTCTTGCGG
Organism: Sphingomonas sp. SL1004; assembly: GCF_057815015.1. Taxonomy (NCBI): domain Bacteria; kingdom Pseudomonadati; phylum Pseudomonadota; class Alphaproteobacteria; order Sphingomonadales; family Sphingomonadaceae; genus Sphingomonas; species Sphingomonas sp. SL1004. Next base: position 19,315 of record NZ_JBYMUX010000001.1, on the reverse strand, counting down.
GTCCTGCCCTACTCAAGGATATGGGGATGACCGGTACCGATCTTGATAACGCGGTGACGTTGGCGGAACAGCGCTTCCAACAGAAACTTGTTGCTGAAACGGCGAAGGGTCCAAACGCGGCGGGTGTGGATTGGTTCGTATATCACCAGACTACGAACAACCGTCCGTACAAACCTTCGTAACCGGGACCACGCCAACTTATAGCCGGTGATAAATACCGGCTATGATGACGAACTTTAAATCTGGAATGGTGGCGGCGTTGATGTTCCTTGGTTCGGAACCCAACAGATCGATAAGCGTCGTTCCCAATCATAGAGGAACCGCGATGGACGACCACGAGACCGAAGCCACGGCGTTGGATTTCCAAGAACGGATCGCAACTATGTCGGATAAAGCCATCCGGACTGCGTATCTGGCCAGTGACGGCGTTCCCGGCGTACCTTGGTTGGATGCCTTAGCGCAGGCGATGCGTGAGCGCGGAATATACGACTAGAGCGGATACGAAATCGGAAGGGCGGGGCTGTACCCCTAACATGCGCGCATCGTGGTAATCGATGCCGCTTTGCCGCTTGCGAGGCCCTTCCTGAGTTTCCTGACAGATGGCCGCTTCTAACGGGAGAACAGAAAGTGACCATCGCGTTAGGTCGTATTCGTTGAAAATCCCGCTTGCCGTTTTCCAGAATTCGGGACTACAACTTACGACGGTAGGAAGGGTGAGGCTCCACACCCAAGACATGCGCGCATCGTGGTAGTCGATACCGCTGTGCCCCTTGCAAGGCCCTTCCTACCGTCTCCGCTTTCACGGAAGTCACATCGAGGGTTTATCAACCAGCGATTGGGTCCGCCCCCGAATGCAACCCCAAGAGATTGTGCCAAATCCCCGAGTGACGCAAGGTCCTCAAGGGACTCAGTTCGTCGCGTTTACGCCGTGGTTGGCCGAACGCCTAATTGACGACGCGTGGACCTTAGCGGGGTGCAAGCTTTGCAAGAGAACGAGTCGGGAACGGAAAATTATTTACGGACGGTTTAAACTACCGCAAACGGCCCAGTTCTGAGCGCATGCCTCGCAAAACGATCACGAATCAGATTGCTTTTGTTCTCCTCATGTTCTCTCTAACCAGATGGGCAACGTTCGTTTTAAAACTCTTGGCGACTACACTACTCACGAAGCTAACCTCGAATGCACATGCTCCGGGTGTGGTCGTAAGGGGGTCGTACATCGGCTCGTGCTGGCGCGATGGTGCTACTTTAAGCGTAAGAATATGGCGGCGGAATGCCTGCCCGGATACTTGCGATGTTCAGCCTGCGGCGGGAGGCCAAAGTGGATACGACCAACGCCTTCACTGCCATCCTTCCCGAATTATGGTCGAGATGAACGGCAGTGGAAACGCTTATAGAGGAAACTTCGCGGCTAGATCGCTCTTACGACCATCACGATGCAACTCGCGAGCGTTGGAAGCCCGATAACGGCAATCGCGAACATCGCCGCGTGGTATCGACGCTCTGGAGGTACGCTTTTCACGATCGCTACAAGGGCGTTGTGAAATACCATGTGATCCTCAATTCTAGCGCGCTGTGACGCTAATTCTGGGGGTTTTCGGTATTTCCTGCCGGGTTTTACCCCAACGCCCTACGCAGCACGAGTACGGTAAAAATGCTTGAAAGGTGCTCTTTACGGTCGAGTAGCGGGCCGGAGACCTTTGCCTGATAATCGGCGGCGCATTTTGGGGCTCTCGCACACGCCAAGCTCGCATCGCCGAGATGGCCGCAGCGACACGGGTTCATCGCGGCGATCAACTGCACGCGCGCAGGGAACGTGACGTGCGCGTTGGCACGGGCGACGCTGACCGTGCCTGTCTCCAACGGCTGGCGCAGCGAATCGAGGACGGCACGCTGGAACTCGGGGAGTTCGTCGAGGAACAGCACGCCGAGATGCGCGAGACTGACTTCGCCGGGCTTGACCTTGAGACCGCCGCCGGTCAGCGCCGCCATCGATGCCGAGTGATGCGGGGCGCGGAACGGGCGCGTGCGGGTCATGCGACCGCCCGAGAGCGTGCCGGCGACCGACTGGACCATCGATACTTCCAGCGCCTCGGCCGGGTCGAGCGGAGGCAGGATGCCGGGCAGGCATGAGGCCATCAGCGACTTTCCGGAGCCGGGAGGGCCGACCATCAGCAGATTATGCGCGCCCGCCGCGGCAATCTCGAGCGCGCGCTTCGCCGTCTCTTGGCCTTTCACCTGACGCAGATCGGGACCGTGCTCGGCCTGGTCCGCTATGCCAGGCTTGGGTGGGCTGAGCAGGCCGTGGCCTTTGAAGTGGTTGAGCAGCGACAGCAGGTCGGGCGCGGCGATGACCTCGATCTCGCCGGCCCAGGCCGCCTCCGAGCCCTGCGCCGCCGGGCAGACGAGCCCCTTCCCTATTTCCGACGCATGCAGCGCCGCCAACAGGACGCCCGGCGACGCAGTGATCCGCGCGTCGAGCCCGAGTTCGCCGACGATCACATAGTCCGCCAACGCTTCGGCATCGACCACCCCCATCGCCGCCAGCAACGCCAGCGCGATAGGAAGATCGAAATGCGATCCTTCTTTCGGAAGATCGGCCGGCGACAGGTTCACTGCGATGCGTTTCGGCGGCAAAGAAAGTCCCATGCCGGCAATTGCACCGCGCACGCGTTCGCGGCTTTCGCCGACCGCCTTGTCCGCCAGTCCGACCACGTTGAATGCGGGAAGTCCTGGAATCAGTTGGACTTGCACCTCGACCGCGCGCGCTTCCAGCCCGAGATACGCCACCGTCGCAACGATCGCCGCCATGCCCGCTCCCCCGCGACACGACGTCACGCCTTATTCATACCCGATTTGCCATGCCTGCAATGGCAAGCGGCAGATCGCCGTCTTGCCAACCTAATACACCGGACCCACATGCCTTCCGTGAAAGCAGTCCGCTCCCCCCTCCTCCGTATCGGTCAGTTGGTGATCGGTGTGCTGTTGGTCATTGCCGCGCCGCTCCTCGCGCCGCTCCCGGGGCCGGCGGGAATCTTCTTGTTCGCTGGCGGGATGGTGCTGATCCTTCGCAACTCGCGGTGGGCGCGGCTGAAATGGGCTCGGTTGAAGCGGCGCTGGCCGAGAACGGGGCATTTCGTCGATCGGATGATGCGGCGGCAGAGTGCCATGCGTCGGCATGAGCGCGCCAAGGTCGCCAAAAACGCGCCCGTCGCGACGGGTGCGAATTGACTTACCGCCGCCCTTTCCGTAAGCGCCCAGCCATCAAGGCCGTCCCCGTGGCGGCCGTTTTCTATTTGATGACCTAGGGAATGACCAATGAAGCGGACCTTTCAGCCGAGCAACCTGGTACGCGCACGCCGTCACGGCTTCCGCGCACGGATGGCGACGGTCGGCGGCCGGGCAGTGATCCACGCACGCCGCGCCCGCGGTCGCAAGAAGCTGTCGGCCTAACCATACTCGACAAACGCCGCGATTTTCTCGCGGCGAATGCGGGGAAGCGTGCACCGATGCCGGGATTCGTCCTGCTCATGCGCCCCCGCGATGACGGTGACGAGACGATGCGAATCGGCTTCACCGTCACCAAGAAGATCGGCAACGCCGTCGTCCGGAACCGCATGAAACGGCGGTTGCGAGCGTTGGCGCGTGAGCTGTTGGCGGAGCGCGGCGTTGCCGGGGCCGACCATGTTTTGATCGGGCGTAATGGCGGGGTCGAGCGGGATTTCGCTTTGTTGCGGAGCGAGCTTGGTAAGGCGTTCCGCAAGGTCACGCCGCAAGCTGCTTCTAACACCTCAGCAGAAACCACCACCCCAGCACAGGCCACCACCCCGGCGAAGGCCGGGGCCCAATTGGGAAAGCGGCCGTGATGACTGGCTGCGGCTCGTTACCTCTGTTCCCCAATTGGGCCCCGGCCTTCGCCGGGGTGGAAATGTCTCACTCGAAGCGGTTCTCTTCCCCCTTGTTCTCCCGCGAAGGCGAGAGCCCAGTCTGGGTCCCCGCCTTCGCGGGGAAACAATCTAAGGGTCTCCGAGGCTCGGCTGCATCATGCTAGCCCGCTTCCTCATCCTTCTCGCACGCGGCTGGCAACTCGGGCCCTCGCTCGTCCTGCCATCGAGTTGCCGCTACGATCCTTCCTGTTCAGCCTATGCAATAGAGGCCGTTGGGCGCTATGGCGCGCTCAAGGGGGGCTGGTTGGCGGCGAAGCGTATCGCGCGTTGCCATCCGTGGGGCGGGTACGGCCCCGATCCGGTCCCAGATATCGACAAGAAATTGAAAGACGCCGCCCTGTGAAAGACGACAAGCAGAATTTCGTGCTGTTCGCGGTGATCGCGGCGCTGATCCTGTTCGGATGGCCGCTGATCCAGGGCAAGTTCTTCCCGACCGCGAATCCACCGGTCACGAAGATCCAAGGCGGCAAGACCACGGCAGTGGCGAACCCCGCAGCCGATCCCGCCGCCGACGGTGCCGCCGCAGTCGGCGATCGCAACGCGGTGATCGCCAGCACCCCGCGCATCCGCATCGAGACCCCCCGCGTGTCCGGTTCGATCAACCTGAAGGGCGCGCGGATCGATGATCTCGTGCTCAAGGGTTATGACGAGACCGTCGCGAAGAACTCGCCGCCGATCCGCCTGCTCTCGCCCGCCGGTGCGCCCGACGCGTATTTCGCGAGCTTCGGCTGGCGCGCGCAGGGCTTGGCCCCGCCCGCCGCCGACGCCGTCTGGACGCCCTCGGGCGCGACCACGCTGACGCCGACCACGCCGGTCACGCTCGACGCGACCAACGCCACCGGCCAGCGCTTCCGCATCCAGATCGCGGTCGACCAGGATTACATGTTCACGGTCCGCCAGACCGTCCTCAACGCCGGCACCGCACCCGTCCCCGTCGCCACCTATGGCCTCGTCAACCGGGTCGGGATCTCGAAGGATCCGTCGTCGATGACGATCCATGTCGGGCCGATGTCGGTCGACAATGGCGGCGCGCATTACCGTCCAAACTACAAGGACATCGACGAGGCCGCGCAGAAGTTTACGACCACCGGCGGCTGGCTCGGCTTCACCGACAAATATTGGCTGACCGCGATCATCCCGGACCAGGGCCAGACGTTCGACGGCCAGTTCCGCGCCGGCGCCAACAAGGCGTACCAGGCCGACTACGCGCTCCAGCCCAAGCAGGTCGCGCCCGGCCAGGCGATCACCCAGGTCTCGCGCTTCTTCGCCGGCGCCAAGGAAGTCCGCCTGCTCGATCGCTACACCGATCAGGCCGGCGGCGTAGCCAAGCTCGATTATGCGATCGACTGGGGCTGGTTCCGGATCGTCGAGAAGCCGATCTTCTATTATCTCGACTGGCTGTTCCGTGTGATCGGCAACTTCGGCGTCGCGATCATCCTGCTGACGGTAACGATCCGCGGCCTGCTGTTCCCGATCGCCCAGCGCCAGTTCAAGTCGATGGCGGCGATGCGCGCGGTCCAGCCCAAGGCGAAGCTGCTCCAGGAAAAGCACAAGGACGACAAGGTCCGCCTGCAGCAGGAGACCATGGCGCTGTACAAGGCCGAGGGCGTCAATCCGCTCGCCGGTTGCGCACCGACGCTGCTCCAGATCCCGATCATGTACGCTCTGTACAAGGTGCTGATGCTGACGATCGAGATGCGTCACCAGCCATTCGTCGCGTGGATCAAGGATCTGTCCGCGCCCGATCCGCTGACGCCGCTCAACCTGTTCGGCCTGCTGCCGTTCACGCCGCCGCACATGATCGCGATCGGCGTCGTGCCGATCATCCTGGGCATCAGCATGTACTTCCAGTTCAAGCTGAACCCGACGCCGATGGACGACACGCAGAAGCAGGTCTTCAAGCTGCTGCCATGGGTGCTGATGTTCGTGATGGCGCCGTTCGCGGTTGGCCTCCAGGTGTACTGGATCACGTCGAACTGCCTGACGATCATCCAGCAGAAGCTGTTGTACGCCCGCCATCCGGGCCTGAAAGTGCCGGTGACCAAGTGAACGACGTCCCTAACTTAGGTCCAGATCTCGAGCAGACCGACGCGCCGTTCACGCCCGAGATGCTCGAGCATGCGCGCAAGCTGTTCGCCGGGCATGTCGGCTTCCTGAAGTCGGCACCGACGCTGGAGTTCCTGCCCGACGCGTCGGTGCCGGAAGTGGCGTTTGCCGGCCGCTCGAACGTCGGCAAGTCGTCGCTGTTGAACGCACTCACCGGGCGCAACTCGATGGCACGCACGTCGAACACGCCGGGCCGTACGCAGGAACTGAACTTCTTCGACGTCGGGGCGCCGCTCGCGTTCCGGCTCGTCGACATGCCCGGCTACGGGTTCGCCAAGGCGCCCAAGGACGTGGTCAAGAAATGGCGTTTCCTGATCAACGATTTCCTGCGCGGCCGTGATGTTCTCAAGCGCGCGCTCGTGCTGATCGACTCGCGGCATGGCATCAAGGACGTCGACCGCGAGATCCTCGAGATGCTCGACAAGGCCGCGGTCAGCTACCGCATGGTCCTGACCAAGGCGGACAAGATCAAGGCGTCCGAACTGGTCGAAGTCACCGAACGTACCGCGATCGAGGCGCGCAAGCGTCCTGCTGCGCATCCAGATATCCTCGTCACGTCGAGCGAATACGGCATGGGCATCCCCGAACTCCGCGCGGCGGTGGTCGAAGCGGTGAGCTGAACGGGCGTGCCGTTCCCAAGCTTGATGTAGATTGCGCCGAAGTCGGGCGATTGCGGCTGACAGCTCGATCATCTCGATCTACCCTCGCTACAAACGGGGGAGAGCCACAATGAAGCGTACGCGTCTGGGAGCGATGTTGAGCGTGGCGGCCATGCTGTCGGCGTGCGGCGGCAGCGACAGCGATGGCGGGTTCTCCGGAACGCCGACCCCCACCCCTTCCACCACGCCTACCCCGACCGCGGCCTGTTCGCTGCGCAGTCGCCAGGACTGGGCCGCCGCGCAGCTGCGCGAATGGTATCTGTTCCCCGAGACGCTGCCCCCCAGCCTCGACCCCACGCCGTTCACGACGGTCGATGGCTATATCGACGCGCTGACCGCCACCGCACGATCGCAGCGGCGCGATCGGTATTTCACCTATCTGACGTCGATCAAGGAAGAGAACGCGTATTATAACTCCGGATCGAGCGCGGGCTTCGGCTTCCGCCTCGGGATCGATTCGACCAATCGCCTGTATGTGATCGAGTCGTTCGAGGGGGCACCGGCGCTGGCGGCCGGGCTCGATCGCGGAACTGAGATCGTCGCGGTCGGCACCACCTCCTCGAACCTGCGGACGATCAGCGCGATCATTTCGGCGGAAGGCAATGCCGGCCTGACCACCGCGCTGGGGCCGGATACCGTCGGCACGGCGCGTGTTTTCCAGATCGCCGATGCCACCGGCACGCGCACCGTGACAGTCGCCAAGTCCGACTTCACGCTGCAGCCGATCTCGCCGCGCTATGGTGCGCAGATCATCAACGACGGCGGGCGCAGCGTCGGCTATGTCAACCTCCGCACCTTCATCTCGACCGCCGACCCGGCATTGCGCCAGGCGTTCGCGCGATTCCGTGCGCAGGGCATCACCAACGTCATCGTCGATCTGCGCTACAATGGCGGCGGGCTGGTCGCGACCGCCGAACTGATGAGCGATTTGATGGGGGCGAACCGGTCTACCTCGGAGGTGGTCGACTACACGACGTTCCGCACCGAAAAGTCATCGAACAACACCACGCGCTATTTCGCGCCGCAGCCCGAATCGATCGCACCGACCAAGATCGCGTTCATCGGCACCGGCGGCACTGCATCCGCCAGCGAGTTCGTGATCAACGCCTTCATCCCGTATTTGCATACCAACGCGGCGTTGATCGGCACCAACACCTACGGCAAGCCGGTCGGTCAGATCGCGCTCGACAAGGCCGAATGCGACGATCGCCTGCGGGTGATCGCCTTTGCAACGCAGAACGCGGCGCGGCAGGGCGCGTATTTCGACGGTTTGGCGACCACGGTCGAGGCGAGCTGCCGGGCCAATGACGATATCGGTTATCCGCTCGGCGATCCTCGCGAGGCCTCCACGCGCCAGGCGTTGGACTTCCTGGCGGGGCGTTCGTGCACCGCGATCGGCGGGACGGCGAGCGCGCAACTGGCGCGGACTGCAGTGGTGCGCCAGGACCTGCTGATGCCCGCAGCACCAAGTACGGCTCAGCGGATGGTCCCCGGATCGTTCTAGGTGAAGGGCGGCGCGTCTCTATGCGTTTCCCGCATCTGCAGGAATTGAGACCGAGCTCCCGCCTTCGCGAGATGATACGGCCAACGCCACGGTCGTCTTATCGGATATGGCGACCAAAGGCGTAGCGCCCCACCGTTCAGCTCAGCGAAAGCCGGTTCGGCCGACGACCCCGGATTGTTTCCTACAGTGTGATGCGCCAACCCCGACCATGATTGACGTTTCGAGTACAGCGCGCCCACCAATCGCTGATGTCCACCGCGAAACCGCGCACGCCGTCCTGCCCGATTATGGCTGGTGGATCGGTGGCGGCATGATCGCGAGCCTTGCCGCACTGGCGCTGCTGATGCGTGTCGCGGGTCTGTCGATCGATCCGACGAACGTGGACGTCACGCCGTTCTACGTTGCCGGCGTGATCCTGCTGGCGCTGCGGTTCGGCCTGCGAAACCGACCGTGGCGTCATGCACGTGCGGTTGCCGACTGCGCGGAATATTACGGCGTCTTCACGATGCTCGCGCTGATGGGTGCCATTGCGAGCTACCCGATCGCTGCGATGACCGCGGGCTTCCACGATGCCGCGCTTCAGCGGATCGACCTGATGCTGCATTTCGACTGGCTCGCCTGGTACCGGCTCGTCGCGGCGACCCCGGTGCTCCAGACGCTGGGCCTCGCCGCCTATCGGAGCATCTACCTGACCCCGGCCATCCTGTTCGCGATCTTCGCCTTCACGGGCGACCGGGTAGCAGCGCACCGCTTTCTCGCAATCTTCTGGCTGACCGCTGTCGGTACGTTGATCCTCTATACCTTCATGCCGGCGGTCGGCCCGTTCTCGTATCTGTGGCACCATCCGATCGCCTACATGCCGGAGAGCGAACAATGGCAGCAGGGACTGATCCCCGCGCTGCGCGACCATAGCGTCCGGGTGGTCGATCTCGGCCATCTGCGCGGGATCGTGTCGGCGCCGAGCTTCCATGCCGCCGCCGCGACGCTCTACATCAATGCCGCCTGGCGGATGCCGCGACTGCGCTGGCCGGTACTCGCGATGAACGCCGCGATGCTGTTGTCGACGCCGGTGGAGGGTACGCATTACCTGATCGACATCCTGCTCGGCACGATGGTCGCGCTGGGGGCGATCGCCACGCTGCACCGGATCATGCCGCGCGAGATAAGTGGCGTTGCCGCAGCGCACGCACACCGCTAGTCCTCGCGTCATGAAACTGATCATCGGCAACAAGGCCTATTCCTCCTGGTCGCTGCGCGGCTGGCTCGCCTGCAAGCAGTCGGGGCTGCCGTTCGAGGAGGTGGTCGTGCCGATGTACGACGCCGATTGGGAAAAGCGCCGCTCGGGCGACGAGTTCGCGCCGTCGTCGGGTAAGGTGCCGATCCTGTGGGACGGCGATGCGGTGGTGTGGGACAGCCTCGCCATCGTCGACTACCTCGCCGACAAGGTCGGACGCGACCGGTTCTGGCCCGAGGACAACGCGGCACGCGCGATGGCGCGCTCGATGGCGGCGGAGATGCATTCGAGTTTCCAGGCGCTGCGCCGCAAGCACAGCATGAACGTCCGCCAAGTGTTCCCCGCACGGACGCCCGACGACGACGTGCTCGCCGAGCTACAGCGGATCATGGAAATCTGGGCACAGGCGCGCGCGCGCTTCGGCGGCGGTGGCGATTTCCTGTTCGGCCAGTTCGGCGCGGCGGACATCATGTTCGCGCCGGTCGTCACGCGGATCGTCACCTACCAGCTGCCGATCGCACGCTTTGCGGCGGGCTATATGCAGGCGATGTTCGAACATCCGTTCATGCAGGACTGGATCGCCGCGGCACAGGAAGAGGAATGGGTGCTCGAGCAATATGAGCAGCCGGTCGTAACGCCTGCATGAGTGAAGGAATCGATCCGGTCGCGCTGGCGCAGGCGCTGCTCCAAGCCGACAGCGTAACGCCTGCGCGTGGCACTGTGTTCGACGTGCTGGAGGCAGCTCTGGTGCCGATCGGCTTCGCCGTCGACCGGTTCACTGTCGGCGAGGTGCCCGACGGTCCGGTCGAGAATCTGCTGGCGACGCGCGGCGCGGGTCCACGCCATCTCGTCTTCGCCGGACATCTGGACGTCGTTCCACCGGGTGAGGGCTGGACCGGATCGCCATGGTCTGGCGAGCTGCGCGACGCATTGCTCTATGGGCGCGGTGCAGTCGACATGAAGGGCGCGGTGGCCGCGTTCGTCGCTGCCGCCAGCCGGAGCGATGCGGGGACGGTGTCGCTGATCATCACCGGCGACGAGGAAGGGCCTGCGACCTACGGCACCGTCGCGTTGATGGAGCGGATGGCCGCGCGCGGGATCGTGCCGGATTTGTGCCTGGTCGGTGAGCCGACCTCGACCGCGCGGCTAGGCGATATGGTAAAGATCGGCCGGCGCGGTTCGGTGAACATATGGATCGACGTGCCGGGGCGGCAGGGTCACGTCGCCTACCCGCATCTGGCCGACAACCCGATCCCGCGGCTGATCGCGATCCTCGCGGAGATCGAGACGGTCGTGCTGGACGAGGGGACCGACTGGTTCCAGCCCTCGAACATCGAGGTGACCGACATCGCGGTCGGCAACCCTGCGCACAATGTGATCCCGGCCCGGGCGTCGGCGCGGCTGAGCATCCGCTTCAACGACCAGCACCGGGGCGCCGCGTTGATCGAGCGTATCCGGACGATCGCCGGACGTCACGACGCTGGGGCGATCGTGATGGGCAAGGTTTCGGGCGAAGCGTTCCTGACGGAGCCGGGTGCGTTCTCGACGCTGCTGTCGGACGCCATCCATGCGGCAACCGGGATCGTGCCCGAACTGTCGACCACCGGCGGCACATCGGATGCGCGCTTCCTGTCGAAGCTGTGCCCAGTGGTCGAGTTCGGCCTGATCAACGCGACGATGCACAAGGTCGACGAGGCGGTCGCGGTCGAGGACCTGCTGACGCTGGCGGATATCTATGCCGACGTGATCGAGCGCGCGCTGAGGTAGATACGGCAGCGCTGCGTCCGCCAGCGCATTCCAACACACGTCCGACAACTCATCTAAAATTTCCGACCCGTCCAAATCTGCACGTCCGTCCAAATTCGTCACCCCAGCGAAAGCTGGGGTATCCCCGTTTGGCGGGCGGCGCGCGGGACCGCGTGATATCCCAGCTTTCGCTGGGATGACGGGGGAAGTTGGACAGGGTCCCCTTCTCCCCCATCCCCCCGTTCGTGCCAAGTAGAGGCCAAGTAGCCCATTCGGACGTATCAAGCTCGTATCGAGGTACAGGTCCTCTGCACCGACCCATCCCTCGATACGCCGTCTCGATCCGCTCCGTTGGATCTACTCGATCGCTACTCGGGACGAACGGTTGAACCGGTTACCCATCCCGCCCACGCCGCAAGACGATATACAACGCCCCCAGCCCGCCATGCCGCGGATGCGCGCCGCGCACCGCCGCGATCGAGTCCGCGTGTCGCGACCCGGCCAGCCAGTCCGTCACCGCAGACCGGATCGCGCCGCGCGCGTGCGGGCGTTCGCTTTCGGGGCGCGGCGGCTTGCCTGTCACCAGCAGCAGCACGCGGTCGCCGCGTGCGATCGCCCGTCCCAGGCCCAGGTCGAGCATCGTATGCGCCGATGCCAGCGTATGCCCGTGCAGATCGATCGAACTGTCGGGACTGACTACACCGCGCGTCAGCCTCTTGTCCCAGCCGCCGTCGAGCGTGTTGGCGGTAATCGGCTTTGCCACCGGCCGTGGCGGTGCCACCGGTTTCGCACCCGGTCGACTGGCGAAGGGCGTGATGACGGTGCGGACGAGCGGCTTCACGCGTCCCATCGGCGCAGGGGGAGGCGGAACGGCCTTTCCGTTGGGACCGATCACCGGCTTGGGCGGGGGCGGCAGCGGCGGCGCGCGCTCGGGGATGCGGACCGCGACTGTGCGCATCGGCCGGACGCTCGCCATCACGCGCGCCCAGAGTTGCGCCTCGTCAGGGTTGAGCGGACGGCCCGCCATATCGCGCTCCACTTAGACGAGCCACGGTACCGATCGGCAGCAGAAGATACGCGGTGCCGCGCCCGGCCATGCCACCGGCCGTCGCCTCAGCCGCAGCACCCGCACCCCAGAAGGTGTCGAAGCGGTTGCTACCCTTGATCGCGCCGCCGGTATCCTGGGCGACCCATAGCCCACTCGCATCCTGGCGATCGAGCGACAGAAACACGGGCGCGCCGAGCGGCACGAATTTGACATCCGCCGCTGCGCTGACTTGGCCGGTAACCGGCAACCCCAGTGCGCCCAAGGGTGCTCCCTCCAGTTCGCGGAAGAACACGAAGCTCTTGTTCTCGCGCATGATCGCCTGCCCTTCGGTGGGATGCGCATGGAGCCAGGCGACGATGCCCTGCATCGAGGTTTGCCCCGGCTGCAGCAATCCGCGCGACTTCATCAGCGCCCCGATACCCGTGTAGTCGCGGCCGTTCTGCGTCGCGTAGCCGATCCGCAGGATCTCGCCATCGGGCAGCCGCAGCCGCCCCGAACCCTGGATCTGCAGGAAGAACAGCTCGATCGGATCGCGTGCCCAGGCGAGGATCGGCGCCTTGCCCGACAGCGCACCCTGCTCGATCGCGGTCCGGTCGTAATAGGGAACGAGGTTGCTGCGATCGACCCGCCCGCGCACCTTCTTGCCCTTGAGCGCCGTCGAGAACGCGCCCAGGTCGACGTCGATCAGGTCGTTCGGCCGGCCATAGATCGGCGCATACCCGTCGCGACGCTCGATCGAGCCGGCGATCTCCGGCTCGTAATAGCCCGTCGCGAACGCCTTGCCGTCGCCGATCTGCGCCGTCTCGAACCACTGCGCGAAGAACGTGCGCGCATCGCGGCGATCGGTCGAGGCCGCCGCCGTGCACGCGGGCTGCCAATCCGTGCCGCGAGTGAGGCCCGACGTATCGGTCCGGCGCACTAGGGAAGGGCAACTTGTCACGAAAGCGGTAAGCGCGGCTTGAGCCTGCGCATCGTCGATCGGCAGACTCGCTAGCGACGGCCCAGGGATCACGCCGGCCGCCGCCGCATTCAAGGGCTCGATCGCAGGCACCACCGGCGCGGGCAGCAAAGGCACCGCGCCAACGATGCGAGCGGGCGCCTGAATGCCGCGGATGTTGGGAGAGGCACCGGTATCCCGCGACGGATGCACGCGCACCGGCTCAGCCGGACGCGTGTCGCGATCGATCGGTGCCGGACCGCTACGTGGTGGCTCGACGCCGCCGACACACGCGCTCAACAGCAGCGCGAGCCCTACGCCGCCAAGCCCTGCCCCCCTGAACTGCCGCATCAGGCTTCGTCGGTGTCCGCAAGCTTCCAGTTCGGATCGCTGCTCTTGAGCGTCCGGGCGAAGGTCCACACGTCGTGCGTTTCGACCGCGTCGGTCAGCGAGCCAGCGAGGACGTTGCCCTCTGCGTCACGCGTCACGGCAGCAATGTCGGCATCGAAGCGCACGGTGATCCGCGCATCGCGACCCGACACGCTCGCATCGGCGATGATCGCGCGCTCGATCGATACCAGACGGTTGTCGAGCACTTCGCCAGCCTCGCGGCGGGCGACAATCGCCTCGACGAACGCGGCACGAACGTCGTCGACCGCGAGATCGGCCAGCGCGTCTTCGTCACCCTTCCAAAAGGCTTCGAGGATCATGCGATAGGCCGCATGCGAGCCTTCGAGGAAACGACCGACGTCGAAACCGGGTTCGCCCGCAACGATGGCACGAAGCCCTGCCTCCGCCTGAGGCTCGATGTTGCGGTTGGCGACCTCGCGCGGTTCGGCGACGGCGTCGACCGTTCGTGGAACGACGGCAAGCGCGGGGCGGTCTTCGGCCGCGCGCGGCAACGGCTGTTCATGGCCGGTCCGCTTACCGAGCACGCTGTACAGGCGCATGGCGAGAAAGCCTGCCACCATCGCGAGAAGAACTACGTAAAACAACCGTGCCTCCGATCTTCGGGCTAACATAGGCCAAAGCTGCGCTTATTCAAACCCGCGCCCGTTGAAACGCCCCGTCGGCACTGCTAATCGCACCGCCTCGACCAACCAGAACGCGCGAGCGTTCCGCTTCGGTCCCCTCTTTGCGCTAATCTTCCCCTTACGTATATCTTCAAGGACATGACGAATGGATGACCAGGACAATGGCGTGACGGCCCCCGGCCAGTTTGGCGACCAGCCGCTCGCGAACGGCGAGGATACGATCCCGGCCGCCGGCCTGATCTCGCAATACGTCAAGGATCTGTCGTTCGAGAACCCGAACGCCCCCGCCGTCTACCAGAACCAGACCCCACCCGCGATCGACGTGCAGTTCAACATCGGCGCGGCGCAGGTCGGCGACGAGGTTCACGAAGTCGTACTGAAGATCGACGTCCGCGCCGAGACCGACGGCCAGGTCGCGTTCATCGTCGACCTGTCGTACGCAGGCCTGTTCGGGCTCCGCAACATCCCGGCGGAGCATGTCCAGCCGTTTTTGCTGGGCGAGGCACCCCGCCTGCTGTTCCCGTTCGCGCGCCGCGTGCTGTCGGATGCAGTGCGTGACGGTGGTTTCCCGCCGCTGCTGCTCGAGCCGATCGATTTCTCGCAGCTCTATATCCAGCAGTCGGAGCAGCAGGACATCCAGCCGAACGTCGGCGATTTCGGTCAGGCCTGATCGAAGGACGCGGGGGGCGGAATAGATGAACCTTGCCAAGGCGCTGGGATCGGTCGGCGGGCTGACGCTCGCCAGCCGTATCCTGGGGTTGGTGCGCGACTCGCTGTTCGCGCGGTTCGTCGGCGCCGGGTTCGCGTCGGACGCGTTCCTGATCGCGTTCCGCCTCCCCAACATGTTTCGCGCCCTCTTCGCGGAGGGCGCGTTCTCCGCCGCGTTCATCCCGATGTTCAATCGAAAGGTCGGCGACAAGGAAGGCCGCGGGCTGCCGGACGGGATCGCGTTCGCCGAGGATGCGCTGTCGGTGCTGCTGCCGACGCTGATCCTGATGACCGCCATCTTCGAACTCGCGGCGTGGCCGATGACGTGGCTGCTGACGTTCGGGTTCAACGGCGCGAGCGCTGAGCGGTTCGACTATGTCGTCCACCTCTCGCGGATCACGCTGCCCTATCTGCTGCTGATCAGCCTCGTGTCGCTGCTCGGTGGCATCCTCAATTCGCTGCACAAGTTCTGGATCAACGCCGCGGCGCCGATCCTGCTTAACGCGACGCTGATCGCGGCACTGCTGCTGTTCCACGAGCACCAGCCGCTGCTGACCGCGCGCAACCAGGCGATCGCGGTGACGGTCTCGGGTGCGTTGCAGCTTCTGTGGCTGATCTGGGCATGCCGCGCGTCCGGCGTGAAGCTCCGGCTGAAGCGTCCGCAACTCAATCCCGACGTAAAGAAACTCATGTCGCTGATCTGGCCCGCCGCCGCCGGGGCAGGCGCGGTGCAGATCAACCTCGTCGTCTCGACCGCGCTCGCCGCCGCATTGCTCCCAGCGGGCTCGGTCTCGTACATCTATTTCGCCGACCGACTGAACCAGCTTCCCCTCGGGCTGATCGGCATCGGTCTCGGTACCGTCCTGCTTCCGACCATCTCGCGTCAGCTCGGCCGCGGCGAGGATGCCGAGGCGATGGTGACTCAGAACCGCGGCATGGAGCTCGCGCTGTTCCTGACGCTGCCCGCGACGGTCGCGCTGATCGTGTGCGGGGTGCCGATCGTCGGTGCACTGTTCCAGCACGGCAAGTTCGCGCTCGACGACAGCGTGCTGACCGCGCAGGCCTTGGCCGCCTTCTCGATCGGCCTGCCGTCGTATATCCTCGTGAAGGTCCTGACGCCGGGCTATTACGCGCGCTCTGACACGCGCACGCCGGTGCGCTATGCGACGATGTCGATGGTCGTGAACCTCGTCCTCAACCTCGCCTTCATCAAGCCGCTCGGTCACATGGGCCCACCGCTCGCCACCGCGATCGCAAGCACCGTCAACGTCGCGATGCTGTACCGAACGCTCGCCCGACGGGGACATTTCGTCGCAGACGCGCGCCTTCGCCGGCGGACGTGGCGGCTGCTGATCGCCGCGCTGATCATGGGCGTCGTGATGTATTTTCTGAACGACCTGTTCCAGCCGTTCGTGACCGGCACCAGCGTCCAGCGTTGGGGCGCCATGCTGGTGCTGGCGACAACCGGCGGCGTGGTCTATGCGATCGCGACATTGCTCACCGGCGCGTTCCGGCTGGGCGACATTTCCACGCTTCTGCGTCGTTCCAGATAGGTTTCACTATGCGCGTCGTCTCCGGCATCAAGCCCACCGGTAATCTCCATCTCGGCAATTACCTGGGGGCGGTGAAGCAGTGGGTGACGCTACAGGACGACGTCGCCGCACAGGGTGGCGAGTCGATGTTCTTCATCGCCGATCTCCACGCGCCGACCGAGTGGATCGCGCCCGCCGAGCTGTCGTCGCACACGATCGAGGTCGCCGCGACGATGATCGCCGCGGGGATCGATCCGGCGAAGTCGATCCTGTTCAATCAGGCGCGCGTGCCGGCGCACAGCGAGATGGCGTGGCTGCTCAACACCGTCGCCCGCGTTGGCTGGCTGAACCGGATGACGCAGTTCAAGGACAAGGCGGGCAAGAACCGCGAAGGCGCGAGCGTCGGGTTGTACGACTACCCCGTGCTGATGGCCGCCGACGTGCTGCTCTACAACGCGACACACGTGCCGGTCGGCGAGGACCAGAAGCAGCACCTCGAACTCGCGCGCGACATCGCTACCAAGTTCAACGGCGACTACGCGGTCGACCTGTTCACGCTGCCGGCCCCGTTGATCAGCAAGGCCGCGCCGCGGATCATGTCGCTGCGCGATGCGTCGGCGAAGATGTCGAAGTCGAACCCGTCCGAGCAGTCGGTGGTCAAGCTGATCGACAGCGACGACACCATCGCCGACAAGTTCCGCAAAGCGAAGACCGATCCCGACGTGTTGCCCGCGACGGTCGAGGAGCTGGGCGATCGGGTGGAAGCGCGTAATTTGCTGACGATCTATGCGGCACTGGCGGACAGCGATGTGGCGACGGTGCTGGGCGAGTTTGGCGGCAAGGGTTTCGGCGCGTTCAAGCCTGCGCTGGCCGATCTGGCGGTGGCGAAGCTGGGCCCGATTCGCGACGAGATGGTGCGGTTGCTGGATGACCGCGGCGCGGTGACCGCGGTGTTGCAGGCGGGGGCCGAGAAGGCGCGTGCGCTGGCTGCACCGGTGTTGAAGCAGACGCAGGACGCGATGGGGTTGCAGGTTTAAGCCGCCTGCCGCTCCGTCACCCCGGACGTGTTCCGGGGTCCACCGTTCCGCGATCTCACGTCTCTCGATTTTGCGGAAGCCTGGATGCCGGAACAAGCCCGGCATGACGGAGATCTGCTCCACGCATCGCCACGCGTAGACTTACCGTCACCCCAGCTGAGCTAGGGTCTCTCTCGTTGCACGCTGAACCTGCCGAACGGAAAGTTCCCAGCTTCCACGGGGATGAAGGTTTGGGGGTGTGTTTCAGCTAGAAAGCTTGTTCCCCCGCGAAGGCGGGGGTCCAGTCTGGGCTCCCGCCTTCGCGGGAGAACATGGAAGGGAGAGCCCGCCTAGCCTTCCAGCTCGCGCATCAGCACGCGCACCGCGGCATCGATGTCACGATCCGAGTCGCGCAGCTCCTCGATCTTCCGCACCGCATGGATCACCGTCGAGTGATCACGCCCGCCGAACTTCCGTCCGATCTCCGGCAACGACCGCGTCGTCAGGCGCTTTGCCAGATACATCGCGATCTGCCGCGGCCGTGCCACCGCCCGAGCCCGCCGCGCCGAGATCAGGTCGAGCGGCTTCAGCTCGAAATGCGCCGATACCAGCTTCTGGATCTCGTCGATCGTCACACGCTTCTGCGCCCCGCGGAGAACCTCACCCAACGTCGCCACCGCGAAGTCGAGATCGATCGTATCGCCGGTCAGCTGGGCATAGGCCACGACGCGGTTCAGCGCGCCTTCGAGCTCGCGGATGTTCGCATGGATACGGCTCGCGAGCAGATCGAGCACATCGGTCGGCACGCGCATATCGGGCAGGTCGACCAGCTTCCGGTCGAGGATCGTCCGGCGCAGCACCAGATCCGGTGCCTTGATGTCCGCGACGAGCCCCACCGACATCCGGCTGACGATCCGCGCCTCGACGCCTTCCAGCGCCTGGGGGCAGCGATCGGCGGAGATCACCAGCCGCTTGCCCGCCGCCATGATCTCGTTGACGGTGTGGAAGAATTCTTCCTGCGTCGCGTCCTTGCCGGCGATGAACTGGAGGTCGTCGATCAACAGCAGGTCGGCGCCGCGCAGTCGCTGCTTGAAGGCATGCGTATCGCGCGCGCGCATCGACGCGACGAAATCATACATGAAGCGCTCGGCGGACATGCACAGCACGATCGCGTGCGGGTTGTGCTCGAGGAACGCATGGCCGATCGCGTGCATGAGGTGGGTCTTGCCCTGCCCCGTGCCGCTGTGGAGGAACAGCGGGCTGAACCGGACCGGGCCAGGCTCGGCGAGGACCTTGGCCGCGTTGAACGCGACCTTGTTCGACGGATCGACGACGAATCGCGCAAAGGTATAGCGCGGATCGAGCGGCGGCCGTTCGGCTGGCACGCCGACCGGCACGGGCGCTGGCGCGGCGACCACCGCCGGCGCAGGCTTCAACGACGGATCGACACCGAACTTCATCGACGTCTGGACGGGCTGCGGAGCGGGCTCGACCGCCAACGCCGCGACGACGTCCGCCGGAACCGGCACGGTCTCGATCGCGAGCACGACCGGCGCGCGACCCGGCGCCCGGGTCTCGATCTGGACGGTGCGGACGTTGGGCAGGATCTGTTTGAATTCGAGCACGAGTCGGTCGGCGTAGTGATTGCGGACCCAATTCGTCATGAACGCGGATGGCAGCGCCAGACGGATCGTGTCGCGGTCCTCGCCTGGGATCAGCTCGATCGGTTTCAGCCACTGCTCGAACAGTCGCGTGCCGGCCGACTCGCGCAGGGACGTCCGCACGCGCGCCCAGGCCTTCTCGGCCTCGGTCGCGTGCGTCACAGATCCTTGCCACTTCGTCAC